>CAVXHI010000003.1:0-676697 GCA_963761655.1 uncultured Actinomycetota bacterium | reverse complement strand
TGCAGCGGCATCGGGCGCCATGTCGCCGTCCGCCTGGTCGCGGACGGCGAACCGGTCGTGGACGTCCCGCCGAAGTTGTCCGCCAGCGCCCGGGTCTTCTCCACTGGGCAGGGCCGCAAGACTGACGCCACCGACGCTCACTCCATCGCGCTGGTCGGCACCCGCATGGCCGGGCTGCGGCCCGTCGTCGACGACCAGCAGCTCGCGGTCCTGCGCGTGCTCGCCGACCGCCGCCGAGTGCTCGGCGAGGACCACACCCGGATGGTCTCCCAGCTGCACCACCTGCTGCTCGAGCTCATCCCCGGCGGCGCGAAGAAGGACCTGTCCGCGGCGCAGGCCAAGGCGCTGCTGGCGAAGGTCCGGCCGCGGGACCTTGCCGGCAAGACGCGGCGGCGGGTCGCGGCGGAGCTGATCGCCGACCTCGAGCGGATGTACGCGCGCAAGAAGGCCGCGGACAAGGAGCTGCGCGACCTGATCAACGAGACCGGCACCTCCTTGATGACGCTCAATGGCATCGGCCCGTCCGGTGCTGCACGACTGCTCATCGACGTCGGCGACATCACCCGCTTCCCGACCAAGGGCCACTTCGCGTCCTGGAACGGCACGGCCCCGCTCGACGCCTCCTCCGAGGACCGTGTCCGCCACCGCCTGTCCCGCGCCGGCAACCGCCAGCTCAACCGGACCCTGCACATCATGGCGACCGTCCAGCTCCGGAACCCGAGCGAGGGCCGCGACTACTACGACCGCAAGAAGGCGGCAGGCAAGACCTCGATGGAGGCCATGCGGTGTCTGAAGCGCCGGCTCTCCGACGTCGTCTACCGGACCATGGTCAACGACGCCGCGGCCCGCGTGACGGGCCCGGGAGGACACCCGGGAGCGACAATAAAGTCCAGCGCGACCCGCTCACATCCCGACACCGGCTCTTCGAACAAGCCACTTCCCGGACCCGCCATGGCCGAGCCTAGGACCGCCCTTCCAGCCGCCTCTTGACACAGAGGGGAGCCATGAGCGTGCATATTTAGCTTGCCGTTCGCTCCTGCGTACTTCGAGTGCAGAGCGTCCCCCGGGCGCAGAGCGACCGGCTCGCCCCGCTGGACCGAGAGCACGCGCAGGACGGCGCGAGGGCGACCGTGGGTCACGAGCAGCAGGGCGACGGCACGGGGCTCGTGCCGAAGACGGGGCTGTCGGCCAGGACGGTGTAGACCTCCCAGCGTTCGCCCGCGGGGCCGGTGACCCAGACCTTGTCCTGCGTCGCGAAGCAGCAGGTCGTGCCGATCTCCTCGTCGGTGAACAGTCCCTCGCCGGACAGCCGGGCGATCTCGCTGTGCACCGTGGCGGTGTCGGGGACCTCGACGCCGAGGTGGTTGAGCCTGCCGCCCCTGCCGGGGTTCTCCAGCAGGACGAGCTTCAGCGGCGGCCGGGCGAGCGCGAAGTTCGCGTAGCCGGGCCGGACCTTGGCGGGCGGGGTGCCGAACAGCCGGCTGTAGAAGGCGATGGCCGTGTCGAGGTCGTCGACGTCCAGGGCGAGCTGCACGCGGCCGGTGTCGGGGGTCGGGGCGGGGGTCGGGTCGAGGTCGGGCATCGGGACTCCTTCACGAGGGCGGGGCGCAGATCCGAACCCATCCATCGACGTACGTCAAGGCCTGACGTTTGTCGAAGCGTGTGGCAGGCTGCGGGCATGCCCAAGGCGCTCCCCGTCCTCGACACGACCGGTCCGGTCTGCTGCCCGCCGATGGCTTCCGGCGTCATGGGCGCGGACGACGCCCTCGCCGTCGCGCTGCGGCTCAAGGCGCTGGCCGACCCGGTCCGCGTCCAGCTGATGTCGATGCTCCTGGCGCAGTCCGCCGACGGCGTCTGCACCTGCGACCTCGCCCCGGCGGTCGGGCTGTCCGAGCCCACCGTCAGCCACCACCTCCGCGTGCTGCGGGAGGCCGGCCTGGTCGAGGGGACCAAGAAGGGCACCAACACCTGGTACCGGCCCCGGTCCTCCGCCCTCGAGGCGCTGGTCAAGGTCCTCGACCCGGACTGCTGCTGACGTGCGCGCCCTCAGCGACACCAGCCGCAAGGTCGCGGCCGAGCTCATCGGCAGCGCGCTGCTGGCCGCTACGGTCGTCGGCTCGGGCATCGCGGCCCAGACCCTGAGCCCCGACGACGTCGGCCTGCAGCTGCTCGAGAACGCCGTCATCACCGGTGCCGTCCTCGTCGCGCTGATCCTCGCGCTCGGCCCCGTCTCGGCGGCCTTCAACCCGGTGGTGACCCTCGCGGAGCGCGCGCTCGGCGCGGTCACCACCGTGCAGGCCGCCCTGTTCATCACGGCGCAGACGGTCGGGTGCTGCCTCGGGGTCGTCGTCGCCAACCTGATGTTCTCGCTCGACGCCGTCGACGTCGTCGGGCAGGGAGCGGGCGACCGGGGCGCTGTGGCTGGGCGAGGTCGTCGCCACGTTCGGCCTGCTCGTGGTCGTCTTCGGGGTGGTGCGGTCCGGTCGGGCGTCGTCGGTGGCCTACGCCGTCGGCGGCTACATCACGGCCGCCTACTGGTTCACCAGCAGCACCAGCTTCGCGAACCCCGCCATCACGGTGGGGCGGACGCTGTCGGACACGTTCGCGGGCATCGCCCCGAGCTCCGCACCCGTGTTCGTCCTCATGCAGCTGCTCGGCGGAGCGCTCGGCCTCGGTGCCGTCGCTCGTGCTCTACCCGCGGCGCCTCCCAGCTGGCCGACGACCTGACCCACCTCGACCGGAGCACCTCGTGACCGTCCCCGTCGTCCTGTTCGCCTGCGTCCACAACTGCGGCCGCTCGGTGGCGGGCGCACGGCTGACCGCGCACCACGCGGGCGACCGCGTCGTCGTCCCCAGCGCCGGCAGCGAGCCCGGCGACGGCGTGAACCCGGTGGTCGCGCAGGTGCTGGCCGAGCGCGGGATCGACGTCGGCGACCACCGCCCTCGCTGCTGACCCGGGACCGGGTCGGGGCTGCCGACGTCGTCATCACCATGGGCTGCGGCGAGGCCTGCCCGGCCGTGCCCGGGACGCGCGTCGTCGACTGGGAGCTCGAGGACCCCAAGGGCAAGGACCTCGAGACGGTGCGTCGCATCGTCGACGAGATCGACGACCGCGTGCGGGCGCTGCTGACGGAGCTGGAAGTCGGCAACGCAGCCTCGTGACTGCACACCAGTGCGCACTATGCTGCACCTGTGGAGACGCCTGACCTGAACGACGTGATCGGCAGGCGAGTTCGCCACGAGCGGCGGGCCCGCCGGTGGACGCAGGAGCAGCTGTGCGAGGCGTCCGGCGTGAGCCGCCGCATGCTCGTGACCGTCGAGCAGGGCACCGCCAACCCCAGCATCGGCACGCTGCTCAAGCTCAGCGACGCTCTCGGGGTCGCCCTCGCCGCGCTCGTCGAGCAGCCCCGGACGGTCTCGGTCACCGTCACGCCGACGGGGACGGGCCCCGTGCTGTGGTCCAGCGCCGAGGGCGGGCGGGCCGTGCTCGTCGCCAGCACGACGCCCCCCGATGTCGTCGAGCTCTGGGACTGGACGCTCGGGCCCGCTGACAGCTACGCCAGCGAGGCCCACGTCGCGGGCACCCGGGAGCTGCTCCACGTCCTCGAGGGCGACGTCGTGGTGGAGGTCGACGGGCAGCAGCACGCGCTCGGGGTGGGCGACGCGGTGTCCTTCTCCGGCGACGCGCCCCACGCCTACGTCAACCCGGGCACGGCCGCGGCCCGGTTCTCCCTGTCCGTGTTCGAGCCCGACGTCGGGCGTCCCCGTGCGTGACCCCGTCGACGTCGGCGTCCCGCCGTGGTCGCTCGCGGTCGGGGCGATCCTCGCGGTGCAGCTAGGTTCCGCGCTGTCGGTGCCGCTCATCGAGGAGGTCGGCGCTGCCGGGGCGGCCTGGCTGCGGCTGTCGTTCGGCGGGCTGTTCTTCCTGCTGGTGGCCCGCCCGCCCCTGCGGTCCGTGCGGCGGCAGGACGTGCCGGCCCTGCTCGCGCTCGGCGTCACGAGCGGCCTGGTCACCGTCTGCTTCCTCGCCGCGATCGAGCGGCTCCCCCTGGGCACCGCCGTCGCGGTCGAGTTCCTCGGCCCCCTCGTCGTCGCCGCCGTGCAGAGCCACAGCACCCGGGCCCTGGTCTGGCCCGGGCTCGCCCTGCTCGGCGTCCTGGCCCTGACCGAGCCGTGGCAGGGCGACGTCGACCTCGTCGGCCTCGGGTACAGCGCCCTCGGGGCGGTCGGCTACGCGTTCTTCCTCGTGCTCACCCAGCACGTCGGCGACCGTTTCACCGGCATCACCGCGCTGTCCCTCACCGTGCCCGTCGCCGCCCTGACGGCCGCGGTGCTCGGGGTGCCCCAGGCGGCCGGCCACCTCGGCGTCCGGGTCGTCGTGGTGGCCGCCGGGCTGGCCCTGCTGTTCCCGGTCCTGCAGTACGCCCTCGACATGCTCGCCCTGCGCCACATGACGCCGACGGCGTTCGGGACGCTGCTGGCCCTGGAGCCGGCCGTCGGGCTGCTGCTCGGGCTGGTGGTCCTGGCCCAGCACCCGGGCCGGTCCAGCTGGTCGGCATCGTGCTCGTGGTCGTCGCGGGTGCCGGGGCGCAGCGCGGCGGTCGCCGCCCCGTCCTGCCCGTGCCCGAGGAGGCGCCCGCGGACGTCGTCGAGGCGTGAGAGCCTGAGCCGTGGGCGAGGACGTGACCCTGCGGCGGGTCGCGGAGGACCTGGAGGCGGGCCGGACGGCGCTGGCCCGCCAGCGGCTGCGCGGCCTGGTCGGCTCGGTCCCGGCGCGCCTCGACCACCGGGAGCGGCTGGCCGCCGTCTACCGGGCGGAGGGTGACCTCGCGCAGGCCGGCCGCTGGTCCTACCTCGCCGCTGACCGCGACCCGGCCGAGCTGGCCGCCTTCGAGAAGGCGTACGGGGACGACCCCGTGCAGCTGATGAAGGCCCTGGGCTGGCGCGGCGACGAGGACGACGCCGGCACGGAGACGGCGCGTGCACGTCTCCGGGCTCTCCGCTCCCGCGCGGAGGCGCAGTGCGGCGTGCCCGTCGAGTGGGCCCGGCCGCAGCGCCCGGAGCCGGCGCAGACCCTCGGCGCACGGATCGCGGACGCGGGCTGCGTCCTGCTGCTCCTGGTCCTCGGCCTGCTGGTCGTCGTCGGTCTGATCAGCGCGGGGGTCTTCGGCGTCCTCGTCGTGACCTCCTGGGTGTCCTAGGCCTCCACGGACGTGGACGCCTGCCCCTGGGGTGCGGCCCGCGGCTGGCGCAGGACGTAGCCGACGCCCCGGACGGTGTGGAGCAGCCGCGGCTCGGTCATGTCGACCTTCTTGCGCAGGTACGACACGTAGCTCTCGACGACGTTGCCGTCGCCCCCGAAGTCGTAGTTCCAGACGTGCTCGAGGATCTGCCGCTTGGACAGCACGCGCCCCGGGTTCTGCAGCAGGTAGCGCAGCAGGTTGAACTCCGTGGGCGACAGCTCGACCGCGGTGTCGCCCTTCCAGACCTCGTGGGTGTCGTCGTCGAGCACGATGTCGGCGAACGTCAGGCGGGCGCTCGGGGCCACGTCCGCCGGGGTCGCGGCACTGGTCCGGCGGAGCACCGCGCGGATGCGCGCGACGACCTCCTCGAGGCTGAACGGCTTCGTCACGTAGTCGTCCCCGCCGAGGGTCAGGCCCTGCACGCGGTCCTCGGTGGCGTCCTTGGCGGTGAGGAACAGCACCGGCACGCGGTCGCCCCGGCTGCGCAGCTGGCTGACGACGTCGAAGCCGTCGAGCCCCGGCATCATCACGTCGAGCACGAGCATGTCGGGGGAGAACTCCCGGGCCCGGTTCAGGGCGTCGGCGCCGTTGGTGGCGGTCGCCACCTCGAAGCCGGCGAAGCGCAGGCTGACCGACAGCAGCTCGAGGATGTTGGGCTCGTCGTCGACCACGAGCAGGCGGGCCTCGGCGGTGGTCATGCGGTCTCCGTCTGTCGGGGTGGAGCTCCAGAGTCCGGGTGTCCGCTGAGCATCCCCTGGGCGCTCCCTGTGCGTCCGCTGTGAGGACTCACAGCACCTCGGCGACGTCGGCCACCGGCGCGGCCGGGAGCCTGCGCACGACGACGTCGCGGGGGGCGCCGATGACGAAGACGGTCCGCCGGAAGACGAGCCAGACGTCGGCCTCGACCTGCACGGAGTCGGCCTCGACGAGGCAGTCGGGCGGGGCCGCGGCGTCCTCGGGGGAGGGGCGGTAGCGGACGCGGAACACGGGCACGGGTCGGCCTCTCGGTGGAACGGCTCGACCCTCGCGACCGACCCTAGCGGGGCCGGCTGACAGACTGGGCCGTGCCAGTTCCCGGGACGACGGCCCCCGACGTCCGGCTGCTGCAGGCCGCCTCGCTGACGAGCTCCTTCGACCGCTTCGTCGTCGGTCCGCTCCTCGTCACGATCGCCGCCGACTTCCGGGTCCGCCTCGACGTCGCTGCGGCCGTCGCCAGCGCGTACTTCCTCTGCTACGGCCTGGCCCAGCCGTTCTGGGGCGTCTTCAGCGACCGCCTCGGCCGGGTCACGACCCTGCGCGTGACCCTCGCCGGCGCCGCCTCCTTCGGGGCGCTGAGCGCCTGCGTCACCGACCTCACGGTCCTCACCGTCGTGCGCGCCCTGACCGGTGCCTGCATGGCGGCCGTCGTCCCCACCGGGCTCGTCTACGTCGGCGACGCCGTCCCGCGGGAGCTCCGCCACCGCACCCTCACCGACCTCAACGCCGCCACCGCGGTCGGCATCACGGCAGCGACCGGTCTCGGCGGGGTGCTGGCCGCGACGGTGTCCTGGCGGGTCGGGTTCCTGGTCCCCGCGGGAGCCGCAGCGGTGCTCGTGGTCCTGCTCCCCCGGCTGCCCGAGCCGCCGCCCGCGCAGACGAGGGCGGCGGGGGTCCTGACCGTGGTGCGGTCGCGCTGGGGGGTGCTCGTGCTGCTGCTCGCCCTGGTCGAGGGCGCCGTCCTGCTCGGGCTGCTCACCTACCTGGCGCCGGCACTCGAGAGCGAGGGCGTGTCCGCGGCCCGGGCAGGGGCGGTCGTCGCCCTGTACGGCGTGGGGCTGCTGCTGGCCTCGCGGGTGGTCAAGCGCCGGGCCGGTCGCACCAGCGCGCCGGTGTTCCTCGGGGTGGGCGCGGTCGGCCTCGGGGTCGCCTACGGGCTGGTCTCCCTCACCCGGGCGTCCGTCGTCGTCGGGCTGGCCGCCCTGGTGCTGGGGGCGGCCTGGGCGTCCATGCACTCGACGATGCAGAACTGGGCGACGGAGGCGGTGCCCGGGGCCAGGGCGGCCACCGTGTCGCTGTTCGCCGGCTGCCTGTTCGTCGGCAGCGGCGCGGCCACCGCGGTCCTCGCGCCGCTGGCGGGTGCCGCCCGCTGGACGCCGCTGTTCGGGACCGGCGTCGTGTTCGCGGTCGTCTTCGGCACGGCCGCCGTCGTCGGTCGGCGGGCCTACGCCCGGGCGCTGGGATGACGGCGCTGCTCCGGGTCGACGGCGTCCGCCTGGTGCGCGACGGCGCGGTGCTGCTCGACGACGTCGACCTCGAGGTGCGGGCGGGTGAGCGGTGGGCGCTGCTCGGCCCGAACGGCGCCGGCAAGACGACCCTGCTGTCGCTCGCGGCCGCCACCCGGCACCCGACGTCGGGCCGGGTCGAGGTGCTGGGGAAGGCCCTCGGCACCGTCGACGTCCGCGACCTGTGGCCGCACGTCGGCCACGTCCTCGGGCGCTTCCGGCCGTCCGGCCGGCTGACCGTGCGGCAGGTCGTGCTGACCGGCGCGACCGGCACGACGGCGCTGCCGCTGCGGGGCGCGCCCGACGTCGACGTCGCGCCGCTGCTCGGCCTCGTCGGGCTCACCGCCCTCGCGGACCGGACCTGGGACACCCTCAGCAACGGCGAGCAGCGACGCACCCTGGTCGCCCGGGCGCTCGTCCCGGACCCGCCCCTGCTGCTGCTGGACGAGCCCGCGGCCGGCCTCGACCTGCCGGCCCGCGAGCAGCTCGTCGAGGCGCTCGACCTCCTGGCCGCCGAGCACCCGCAGCGGGCCAGCGTCCTCGTCACGCACCACCTCGAGGAGCTCCCCGCCAGCACCACCCACGCGCTGCTCCTGCGCGGTGGCCGCGTCGTGGCGGGCGGACCGGTCGAGGGCGTCCTGACGCCGCGCCTGCTGTCGGAGGCGTTCGGCCTGCCGCTGAGGGTAGGGCGCGAGGACGGCCGCTGGACCGCCCGGCGCCGGTAGGAGGAGCCCCGTGTCCGACCAGGACGTCGCCACCCTGATCCTGTCCGAGCACGAGGCGTTCCGGCGCGACTTCGCCGCCCTCGAGGGCCTGGAGGGCGACGCCCTCGCGCAGGCCTGGACCCGGCTGGCCGACGCCCTGGAGGTCCACGCCGCCGGCGAGGAGGCCGTGTTCTACCCGCACGTCGTGCGCGAGCTGCCCGACGGCGGCGACGACACCGAGCACGCCCTGCACGACCACAACGGCATCCGGGGAGCCGCCGCGTCGGTCGCCGAGCAGGAGGTCGGGACGGAGGCGTGGTGGGAGGCCGTGCGCACCACGCAGGAGGTCAACGGCGACCACATGGCCGAGGAGGAGCGTGACCTGCTCGGGCCGTTCAAGGAGCGGATCGGGCAGGAGCAGCGCGAGGAGCTCGGTCTTGCCTGGCTCGCCTTCCACGAGGTGCACGAGGGCGCCGAGGGACTGTCCGGCGAGCAGGAGGACGTCGGCGCCTACGTCGAGGCGGCCGAGCAGGACCGCCTGCCGCAGGAGGCGGCCGCGCAGCAGGTCCTGGAGGACCTGAGCTAGACCGGCTGCGGCACCTCGTTCGGGCCGAGTCTCCACGCGACCAGCGGGACGGCGATCGCGGCGAGGAGCAGCAGGCCGGAGGAGACGCCGAGGTGCGCCGCCCGTACAGGCGGCGATCAGGCCTCGCTCCGCACCCTGACGGCCCTACCGCCTCCCGTCAGGACCACGTCGTGACACGTCGCCGCCCGCCCCGCCCCTCCCCCGCACGCAGCGCCCCGCCTCGGGTCCTCGTCGTCACCGGCAGCGTCGGGGCCGGCCACGACGGGGCCGCCGCCGAGCTCGCGGACCGGCTGCGCTCCCGTGGCGCCGACGTCGACGTGCGGGACTTCCTCGACGCCGTCCCTCGTGCCTGGGCCCTCACCCTGCGCGACGGCTACACGTGGACGGTGCAGCGTGCGCCGGGCCTGTTCGCCTGGCTGTTCGACCGCATCGAGGACCGGCCGTCCGCGCAGGCCGTCATGCGGGCGAGCTGCCGCACGGGCCGCCGCACCGTCCGCGACTGGTTGCGCACCGGCGGCTACGACCTCGTCGTGTCCACCTACCCGTTCGCCAGCCAGTGCCTCGGTGGGCTGCGCGCCAGTGGCGACCTGACCGTCCCCGTCGTCACCTACGTCACCGACCCGGCCGTGCACCGCAGCTGGGTGCACGACGACGTCGACCTGCACCTGTGCGTCACCGAGGCGACCGCCGAGCAGGGGGCGGACCACGGCGTCGCGCTCGTCCCCGCCGGTCCGCTCGTCCCCGGGCGCTTCCGCCGTCCGGTCGGACGCCGCACGCTGGCGACACTGCGCCGGGAGCTCGGGCTCGCCGCCGGACAGCCGGTCGCCCTGCTGTCGACCGGCAGCCTCGGCCTCGGCGACGTCGTCCCGACCGCGCGCGCCCTCGCCGGCGCCGGAGTCGTCCCGCTCGTGCTGTGCGGCCGGTCCGCCTCGCTGCGGCGCGCCCTCGGGGAGGTGCCCGGTGTGGTCGCCCTCGGCTGGCGCGACGACGTCCACGTGCTCATGCAGCTCGCCGACGTGCTCGTGCACAACGCCGGGGGGCTGAGCTTCACGGAGTCGCTCGAGGCGGGTCTCCCGGCGGTCAGCTTCCGGTGCATCCCCGGCCACGGCGAGGCCAACGCCGCCGTCCTGGACCGGTCCGGGATGGCCGCGCTCGCCGTCGACGAGGAGTCGCTGGTGACGCTCGTGCGGGAGGCCGCCGCCCGCCCGCGGACCGCGCCGCCGCTGCGCCCCGACCCCGTCGACGCCCTCGCCCGGCTGCTCCCGGCGCTCGCTCGCCCGGCCGACGTCCTCCGCTCGGCGTGAGGGCCGCGCTCGCCGTCGGGGGGCTGCTCCTGGCGGCCCACGCCTCGCCCGCGCTCACCGCGGTCGCGCCCCTGCGACGCCGGCTCCTCCCCGGCCTGTCCGGTCAGGGGCGTCCCGGCGGCGTCGCCCTGACGTTCGACGACGGCCCCGACCCGTACGGCACCCCTGCCGTGCTCGACGCCCTCGACGCCCTCGACTGGTCCGCCACCTTCTTCCTGCTCGGGGGTCAGGCGGTCCGGCACCCCGGCGTGGCCCGGGAGGTCGTGGCCCGCGGGCACGAGGTCGCCCTGCACGGGAGCGGGCACCCGAACCACCTGCGCCTGTCGCCGGGTCGGGTCCGGGCCGACCTCGTGCGAGGCCGGGCCCAGGTCGAGCAGGCGGCGGGCGTGCCCGTCTCGCTGTTCCGCCCGCCGTACGGCGTCCTGTCCGGTGGCACCGCCCTGGCTGCCCGCGCCCTCGGGCTGCGGACCGTGCTCTGGACGGCGTGGGGACGCGACTGGCTGGTGCGCCCCCCGGAGCAGGTGGTCCGGACGATGACGCGCGGCCTCGCCGACGGCGGCACCCTGCTGCTGCACGACAGCGACTGCACGAGCCAGCCCGGGTCCTGGCGGGCCACGGCGGCCTGCCTCCCCCTGCTCGCCGAGGAGCTCGACGGCCGCGGCCTCGAGGTCCGGACGCTCTCGCGCCACCTCGTGGCGTGACCGCTGTCGTCCTGGCCCTGCTCGCAGCGACCTGCTTCGCCGCGGCCACCGTCCTCCAGCACCGGGCCGCCACCGACGCCGGTGCGCTCCGCTCCCTCGCGACGCCCGGCTGGCTCCTCGGGCTGCTGCTCGGTGGCGCCGGCGTCCTGGCCCACGCCCTGGCCCTGCGCACCGGGGGCGTCGTCGTCGTGCAGCCGCTGCTGCTGACCGGCGTCGTCGTCGCGCTGCCGCTGGGCCTGCTCGTCGAGCACCGGTCGCCGACCCGCGGGGAGTGGGCCGCCGGCGCCGCCCTCGCGGCCGGGCTCGCCGTCGCGCTGCTGTCGGCCTCGCCCGACGCCGGCACGGGCACCTCCGCCCCGACGCCGCTGCTCGTCGGCGCCCTGCTCGCCTCCCTCGGCTGCGCCGCCCTGCGGGTGCTGGCCGAGACCGTCCCCCTGCACCGGGCCGCCCTGCTCGGTGCGGCCGGCGGGGTGGCGAACGGCCTCGCGGGTGTCCTGCTCGAGCAGGCGACCGGTCCGGGTCCGCGCCTGGCCGCCCTCGCCGGGTTCGTCGTGGCCGGCGTCGTCGGACTGGTGCTGGTCAACGAGGCCTACGCCGCCGGGCCTCTCGCGTCCTCGCTGCCGGCTCTCGCCGCGGCCGAGCCGGCGGTGGCGGTCGTGCTCGGGTCGCGGCTGTTCGGCGAGCACCTCGCCGCAGGGCTCCCGGCCCGGGCCGGACAGGTGGCCGGGTGCGCCGTCGTGCTGCTCGCGGCCCGGGCGCTCGGCCAGGCCGCCGTGCGCGAGGGAGACTGCGTCCGTGCCGGCTGACCGTGTGCTCGTCGTCGAGGACGACCTCGCCCTGCGCGACGTCCTCGTCCGTGGCCTGCGCGAGGCGGGCTTCGAGGTCGACGGCGCCCGCGACGGCGCGACCGCGGTGCGCCTCGCGACCGGTCCGCTCGCCGCCCTGGTGCTCGACGTCGGGCTGCCGGACACCGACGGTCGTGACCTGTGCCAGGCGCTGCGCGCCCGTGGCGTCGACGCCCCCGTCCTGTTCCTCACCGCCCGCGACAGCCTCACCGACCGGCTCTCGGGGTTCGCCGCCGGCGGGGACGACTACCTCGTCAAGCCGTTCCACTTCGCCGAGCTCGTCGCCCGGGTCCGCGCCCTCGTCCGGCGTCCGCCGTCCGGCGCGACCGGCGAGCCCGACGTCGTCCTCGACCCGGCGAGCCACAGCCTGCGCACCCGCACCGCGACCCGGCCGCTGACCCCCACCGAGTTCCGGCTGCTCGCCGCGCTGCTGGCCGAGCCGGGCCGGGTGCTGCGCCGCGGGGAGCTGGTCCGGGCCGGGTGGCCGGACGGCGCGCGGGTCCACGACAACACGCTCGACCAGTACGTCGCGCGGTTGCGCCGCAAGCTGGCGGAGGTGGACGCGCCGCAGACCCTCAGCACCGCGCGCGGCGTCGGCTACCGGTACGGATGAGGTCGCTGCAGCAGCGGCTGTCGCTGGGCGCGCTCCTGGTCGCCGCCGCCGGTCTGGCCGTCCTGACCCTCGGCTTCAACCTGCTGCTGTCCCAGCAGCTCCGCAGCGGTGCGGACGCCCTGCTGCGCAGCCGGGCCGCCGCCACGGCCGCGACGTACGACGTCCTCCCGGACGGCGCCCTGCGGGGGCGGGCGGACGGCGAGGGCCGCTCCGGCACGTGGGTGTTCCAGGGCAGCACCGCCCTGGTCCGGGGTGCGGGTGACGGCGACGAGCAGCGGGAGGCCGCCTCGCTGGCCGGCCGGGGGGAGCGGTTCGGGCAGACCCCGGAGCCCGAGGCCGTGCGCTTCTTCGCCCAGCCGCTGTCGCTCGGGCCGCGGCAGGTCGGGACCGTCGTCAGCAGCGTCGCCCTCGACCCCTACGAGCGGGCCGAGGAGCTGGCGCTGGCCGCCTCGGCCGGCTTCGCGCTGCTCGTGCTCGGCGGTGCGTACCTGCTGAGCCGGGTCATGGTCGCGAGGGCGCTGACCCCCGTGGCGCAGATGACGGCGCAGGCCGCGCGCTGGAGCAGCGACGACGTCGACCGCCGGTTCGGCGACGGTCCGCGCCCGGCCGAGCTGCAGCAGCTGGCCGGCACCCTCGACGGCGTCCTCGACCGGCTGTCGGCGGTGCTGCGCCACGAGCAGCAGCTGTCGGCGGAGCTGTCCCACGAGCTGCGCACGCCGCTGGCCGCCGTCGTCGCCGAGGTCGAGCTGCTCGGCAGCCGGCCGCGGCAGCCCGCCGAGCTCGCGGCCGGCCATGCCGCCGTCCTCAGCGCCGCCGCCCGGATGAGCCGGGTGCTCGAGAGCCTGCTGACCGCCGCCCGGGCGAGCACCACCGACGCCCCCGGCCGCTGCGACGTCGGCGCCGTGGTGACCGCCCTGGTCGAGCCGCCGGTCCGCGTGGTCCTGCCGGCCGTCCGGGTCGTGGCCGGGGTGGACGCCGCCCTGCTGGAGCGGGCCCTGGCGCCCCTGGTCGAGAACGCCCTGCGGCACTGCGCCACCGGGGTCACGGTCGAGGTGCGGGAGGGGCCGGAGGTGGTGGTGTCCGACGACGGTCCCGGCGTGCCCGAGCACCTCCGCACGACCCTGTTCGAGCCGGGGGTGCGCAGCGACGACGGTCACGGCGGGGCCGGTCTCGGGCTGACCCTGGCCCGCCGGCTCGCCCGGGCCGGAGGCGGGGACCTCGTGCTCGACGGTCCGCCGCAGGGAGCCCGAGGCGGCGCCCGGCTGCGGCTGACCCTGCCCCCGGCGTAGACGGGTGCGCGAGGTCCTGCCCCCTGCTGCGTTGAGGAGGGCAGAGGCGGCACCCAGGCCGCCCCGCACCCCGGAGGAACCTCTGGAGGAGCTGCTCGCGGTCTCCGCCCTCACGGCCCCGGTGTAGCCCCCGCACCGGACAGGAGGGCCCGTACCTCCCTCGCGCAGGACGGGCCCCCCGTGGCACCCTCCTGTCCTCGACCCCTCGGAGCCCGACGTGTCTGCCCTGCACCTCGTCCCGGACGCCGCCTTCGACTTCGACGCGGCCGTCGCCCGGCTGCGCCCCCGCCTGCACCGGTTCGCGGCGCGGCGGCTCGGCGACCTGCACGACGCCGAGGAGCTGGTGCAGGAGGCGCTGCTGCGCGCGTGCGACCAGCAGCTGGGCAGCGAGGACGAGCTGGCCGCCTGGTGCCACGTCGTGACGAGCCGGCTCGTCCTGGACCGCCTCCGGGTGGCCGGCCGCTCGGTCCCGATGGCCGACGTCCCCGAAGGCACCCGACGGAACCGCGACACCGCCGAGGTCGTCGTGGCCCGCGACGAGGCCCGCACGGCGCTCGACGCCCTCGACGCGATCGCCCCGCGGCAGGCGGCCGTGCTGTGGGCCCGCGAGGTGGAGGGCGCCGGCTACGTCGAGCTGTGCCGCCGCTTCGGCATGACCGAGCCGGCCGTGCGCTCGCTGCTCACCCGGGCCCGCAAGGCGCTCCGCCAGGAGTACGCGACCCGCGGCGGCACGCTCCCGCACGCCGGCCTGAGCCTGCTGGCGCCCTGGGCGGGCGTCCGCGGGCTGGCCGCGCTGCACCGGGTCGCCGTCGGGGGCGCCACCCGCGTCGTCGCGCCGCTGGCCCTGGGCCTGGGCGCGTCCGTGCTCGGCGGCCTGCTGCTCGTCCCCGGGCACCACGGAGCCGCGGCCGCGGCCCCTGCCGTGGCGGCCGCCCGGCCGCAGGCCCAGGTGGAGCCCGTGGGGGTCGTCCCCGTGCGGGCCCGCCCGGCCGTCCCCGCTGCCGCCCCGGCGGAGGCGCCGCGCCCGGTGGCCCGCGCCGTCGTCGCGTCACGGCCGACGCCGGCCGTCCGCACGCGCCACACGCCGCTGCGTGCCCTCGGCCGCGCGTGTGCCGGCACGGGCGACACCGGAGCGGGGACCAGCGACTGCGCCGCACCCGCCCGGACGGCCTACGTCTACCTGGCCGTCCCCGTCGACGCCGGCCCCGTCAGCGTCCGCCAGGTCGGCGTGCAGACCAACGACTACGACTGTGCGCAGTTCCCCGCCGTCCCCGCGCTCGCCTGCCGCTCTGGAGCCTCCCGATGACCCGCCCCGTCGCCGTCCTGCTGCTCGCCGTCGTCGCCCTGCTCCCGTTCGCCGGGGCCGCGGCGGCCGACCCGACGACGCCCGGCTCGGTGCCGCTGCGACGGGTGCACGTCCTCTGCGTCGGGGGCAGCAACGACCCGAGCGCCTTCGAGGGCGTCTGCGTCTGGGTGCCGCTGCCGGTCTGACGCGCTCAGGCAGCGTGCAGGGAACGGCTCGCACCCTGGGGGCATGACGACGACGGCGGCCGCCCCGCGCACGATGCTCAGCAAGGTCCCCGAGATCACGGTCTTCTTCTGGGTGATCAAGGTGCTCTGCACCTCGGTCGGGGAGAGCGCCGCGGACTACGTGAACGAGACCCTCGGGTTCGGGCTCGGGAGGACCACCCTGCTCATGACGGCGCTGCTCGTCGTCGCCCTGGTCGCCCAGTTCCGCCTGCGCGACTACGTGCCGGCCGTCTACTGGACGGCGGTCGTGCTGATCAGCGTCGTCGGGACGCTCGTCACGGACAACCTCACCGACGGGCTCGGCGTACCGCTGGAGCTGTCCACCGCGGTGTTCGCCGCACTGCTGGCCGGGCTGTTCGCGGCCTGGTACCGCAGCGAGGGCACGCTGTCGATCCACTCGATCGTCACGACCCGGCGCGAGGCCTGGTACTGGACGGTCGTGCTCGTGACCTTCGCCCTGGGCACCGCCGCCGGCGACCTGCTCACCGACCGGATGGGCCTCAGCCTCGCCGGGGCGATCGGCGTGTTCGCGGCCGCGATCGCCGTGGTCGTGCTCGCGTGGCGGGCCGGTGCCGGTCTGACGGCGTCGTTCTGGGTCGCCTACGTGCTCACCCGCCCGCTCGGCGGGTCGACCGGCGACTACCTGTCGGGCGCGAAGGCCGACGGCGGCGCCGGGGTCGGCACCCTGGTCACCAGCCTGGTGTTCCTGGCCGCGATCGTGGCGGTCGTGGGCTGGCTGACGGTCAGCCGGGCCGACCGGGTCGAGAGCCCCGCCTAGGGCAGGTCGCGCGACCGGACCTCGCCGCTGGCGGCGTCCACGGACACGGTGCCCGAGCCGCGGACGCCCGGGCCCTCCCGGAACAGGCCCACGCGCCAGGCCCCGCGGTCCTCCGGGTCGCGGAAGGCGAAGGCGTTCGACCAGACGGCCCGCGGCTGGGCGAGCAGCCAGGCACGGAACCGGTCGTCACCGAGGGCCGCGTCGACGACCTCGGCCCGGCTCAGCGAGCCCTCGCCCTCGACCCGCACCGGCAGTGCGACCTCGACGGGCACCTCGCCCGAGAACGACGCCGGGTCGCGGAGCAGGTGGAAGACCGCGGTCACGCGGCCGGGGCCGGCCGGAGATCCGCCCTCCGGCAGCGACGCCTGCCCGTACAGCTCGCGCGTCTGGACCTCGCCGGCGGGCAGCGGGTTGGTCAGGCCGACGCTGGCGCAGAGGCTCGGCGGCCCTTCCGGTGCGACGGGGCGGTCCCCGAACCCGGTCTGCTGGGGCCGCCGGTCGCGGAGCGCCTGCTGCTTGAAGGCCGCTGCCGGCCCTTCCCACGTCCGGCCCGGCGCCGGCGTCTCGTCGGTGACGAGGGCGACGTCGGCGAGGGCGCGGCAGCTGTCGCTGGCATAAGCGGCGTCGGCGCCCGAGAGGTTCTCCACGGTGACCGTGGCGTGCAGCGTCTGCCCGAGGCGCACGTCGGGATCGTCGAGCACCAGCGTCAGCCGGACGCCGCGCTCCTCCGTGACCGCGCGGTCCGCGACCGGCGCGGACTCGGTCGACGGCGCCTCGACGAGGACCGTCGCCCCCGCCAGCACGGCCACCCCGACGACGGCGCCGAGGACCTGCGTCCGGTGCCGGCGCTGCAGCCGGCCGCGCACGACGCGGACGGGGGCGGCTGTCGCGGGCGCGTCGTCGAGCAGCAGCAGCAGCTCGCGCGGGTCGCTGGTCACAGCTGTGCCTCCTCGGCGTCGGTGAGCAGGCCGCCGGTCCGCAGGGCGGCGAGGCCGCGCGAGCAGCGGCTCTTCACGGTGCCGACCGAGCAGCCCAGGACGCGGGCGGTCTCGGCCTCCGTCAGGTCGGTCAGGTAGCGCAGCGCCAGCGCCTCGCGCTGACCCTGCGGCAGGGCGGCCAGGGCGCGGACCAGGGCGTCGCGCAGGCCGGTGCGGTCCTGGGCGTCCGGGCCGGCGGCGTGCTGCTCGGGCAGAGGTCCGGCGTGCCAGCTGCGGCGCCACCAGGAGCGGGACGCGTTGACGAGGATGCGGTGCACGTAGGCGTCCCGGTCGTCGGCCGCCTGCACCCGGCGCCACGAGGCGTGCGCCCGCAAAAGCGTCGCCTGGACCAGGTCCTCGGCGCTGTGCCGGTCCCGGCACAGGACCAGGGCGGTGCGCAGCAGCCCGACGTAGCGCGCCTGCACGTAGGCGTCGAAGTCGGTCTCCCGCTCTGCCCTCACGACCCTCCGACCCCGGGGCGCGCAGGAAGGTTCCGCCTAGAGGACGGCCTTCTCCAGCGCGGCCAGGCTGTCCTCGAGGTGCACCAGCAGACGCTGCAGGCGGGGGACGCTCCGGCGGCAGCCGACCAGCCCGAACTGGACCTCGCCGTCGTAGGACGTCAGCGTGATGTTCAGGGCCTGGCCGTGGGTGGGGATGGACAGCGGGTAGAGGCCGCGCAGCCGGGCGCCGTTCCAGTAGAGCGGCTCCTGCGGCCCGGGCACGTTGCTGATCACGAGGTTGAACGGCGGCGGCGCGAAGCGGTGCAGCGAGACGAGCTCGTTGAACAGCAGCGGCGCCATGACGACGGCCGACAGCGCGGTGACCTGCGTCTGCGAGAGCCCCTGGAGGGCGGCCTTGCCGGCGTCCATCGACGCCTTGACGGCGGTCAGGCGCTGCCCGGCGTCGGCGAGGTCGGTGCCGAGGCGGGCCAGGATCGTGCCGACGGCGTTGGTGGGCTCGTCGTCGTCGGGGGCGCCGCTGCGCAGCGAGACCGGCGTCATGGCGACCAGCGACGTCGAGGGCAGGGCGTCCTGCTCGATCAGGTACTCGCGCAGCGCTCCGCCGCACATGGCCAGGACGACGTCGTTGACGGTGCAGCCGGACGCCTTCCCGACCGCCTTGATCCGGTCGATCGACCACGACTCGGCGGCGTACCGGCGGCTGCCCGTGATGCTGACGTTGAACATGCTCGACGGCGCCTGGCCGGGCAGCGTCGTGGCCTGCTCGCGGACGGCGTCGGCGGCCAGCGACAGCACCCGGGGGGTGAGTCCGACGGCGTCCGAGGCCAGGCCCAGCGCGGCCTTCGGCAGGGCCAGCAGACCGCTGTCCGGACGGGGCCGGCGCGGACGGCCGGGGCGGGAGGCCCAGGGGACCGGCACCTCGCGGGCGTCGGGGTCGGGCGAGAGGCTGCGCTGCAGCAGCTTGAGGCCGCTGACGCCGTCCATGACCGCGTGGTGCTGCTTGGTGTAGACGGCGAAGCGGTCGCCCTCGAGGCCCTCGATGAGGTGCGCCTCCCAGAGCGGCCGGTGCCGGTCGAGGAGCGTGCCGTGCAGGCGGCCGACGAGAGCCAGCAGCTCACGGACGCGTCCGGGGGCGGGGAGCGCGGAGTGGCGGACGTGGTGCTCGAGGTCGATGGCCTCGTCGTCCTTCCAGGCCCACTGCCCACCGGTGAGGGGTCCGCGGTGCGGCCGCTTGCGGTAGACGGCCGCGACGTCGGTCACGCCGATCGACTCCTGGTACATCTCGCGCAGGAAGTCCTTGCCCGCGCCGGCCGGCAGGTCGAACAGCTGCAGGCTGCCGACGTGCATCGGCTGCTCGCGCGACTCCGAGACCATGAACATCGAGTCGTTGACCGGCATGAGTCCCATGCGGTCAGCCTGCCTCACGTGTGCTGTCGGCCACACCGCCGGCCCCGACGGGCTTCGACGCGTCCGCCCCGGCGGCGGCCAGGGCGGCCTCGGCGCGGGGCACGTCGCGGCGCGCGCCGAGCGCGATGATTCCCGGCATGAGGCCCGACGCCGGGCGGACGAACCGCAGCCAGGCCTGCGCGTACACGTGGGCCTTGCGCCCGTCGATGCCGTCGACCAGGCGGGCCACCGCGGGGACCATCGGGTAGGTCTTGCCGAAGACGCCGGGCAGCTTGGCGCGGAACTCGCCGAGGCCGGGGACGGCGTCGGCGCCGCGCACCATGTCGGTGTCGGTCCAGGACAGGTAGGCCACCCCGACCCGCACCCCGTGGTGGGCGACCTCGGCCCGGAGCGCGTGCGCGAAGGCCTCGACGGCGGACTTGCTGGCGCAGTAGGCGCTCATCAGGGGGACCGGCAGGAGGGCGGCGAGCGAGGCGACCTGCAGGACGTAGCCGCCGCTCTGCACGAGGTGCGGCAGGAAGGCCCGCACGGTGCGGATCGAGCCCATGAGGTTGACCTCGAGGACGCGGTCGTAGGAGGCGGCGTCGGCCGACAGCAGCGTCCCGCCGGCGCCGAGGCCGGCGTTGGCCACGACGGCGTCGACCCGTCCGAAGTGCTCCACCACCTCCCCGGCGACCCGCTCGAGGGCGGGCCCGTCGGTGACGTCGACCGTCCAGGCCCGGCTGCCGGGGCACGAGGCGGCCACGGCCGCGAGCTCGGCGGGCTCCAGCCCGAGCAGGGCGACCCGGGCGCCGCGGGCGGTGAGCTGCCGGGCGAGCTCGGCCCCGAGGCCCCGCGCGGCGCCGGTGACGGCGATGACCTGACCTGCGAGCACGGTGCCTCCCGAATGCTTCAGTGGTGCAGCAACAGGTGTGTAGCATTCATCGCGTGAGCAGCGCAAGGCCGTACGCACCCCGCCTGCCCGCTGCCGAGCGGCGCGAGCAGCTCCTCGACGCCGCCCTCGACCTCGCCCTCGCGCGCGGCTTCCACGCGGTCAGCGTCGACGGCGTCGCCCGGGCCTGCGGTGTGACCCGGCCGGTCGTCTACGGCCTGTTCGCCGACCGCGGCGCCCTGCTGACCGGCCTCCTGGACCGGGCCGAGGAGCGAGCCCTGGCCCGGCTGGCCACCGTCCTCCCGGCCCTGCCCGCGGACGACGTCGACCCGGACGACCTCCTGGTGGCCGGGCTCGAGGCCTACCTGCAGGCCGTCGTGGACGACCCCCGGACGTGGCGCGTCGTGCTGCTCCCGCCCGAGGGCGCGCCGCCGGAGATGGCCGAGCGGGTGGGGGCCCAGCGCGCCCTGGTGCTCGCGCAGCTGCAGGCGCTGTCGGCCTGGGGCCTGCCCCGCCGCGGTGGACCGGACCTGGACGCCGAGCTGTTCGCCCGCTCCGTGGTGGCCCTGGCCGAGGCGGCCGCCCGGCTGCTCCTGGACGAACCCGGGCGCTTCTCGGTGACGTCGTTCACACTGCATGCACGTACCGTGCTGGGAGCGCTGCGGCGCACCCGTCCCGCGCCTGACTGAGCCGTGCCTGGAGGAACCCGTGGCAGCCCCGATCCTCAAGGGCCGTGCGCTCGCCCGCCAGCGTGTCCTCGGGCTGGTCTTCCTCGTCGTGATCTCCCTGCTGGTGGCGCTGACCGTGGCGCTCTACCAGAAGCGGTTCACCCCCCGCGACACCGTGCTGCTCAAGGCCGACCGCATCGGCAACCAGCTCACGCCGGGCGCCGACGTCAAGCTGCGCGGCCTGATCGTGGGGCGGGTCGAGGAGGTCAGGACCAGCGGGACGGGCGCCACCCTCGTGCTCGCCATGCAGCCGGACAAGACGCGGCTCGTGCCGGCCGACGTCCGGGCGCAGCTGCTGCCCAAGACGCTGTTCGGCGAGAAGTTCGTGGCGCTGGTCGAGCCGGCGGGCTCCGGCAGCCGCCGCCTCCGCGACGGCGACGTCATCCCGCAGGACCGCAGCAAGACGGCGCTCGAGGCCGAGAAGGTCCTCTCCGACCTCCTGCCGCTGCTGCAGGCCCTGCGCCCCCAGCAGCTGTCCCAGACCCTCAACGCCGTCGCCGGTGCCCTGCGCGGCCGGGGCGACCGCACCGGCGCGAACCTCGTCGCGCTCGACGAGTACCTGTCGAAGATCAACCCCGAGGTCCCCGGGATCCAGGACAACATCCGCGGCCTGGCCGACCTCGCCGAGAACTACGACGAGGCCGCCCCCGACGTCCTGGCGCTGCTCGACAACTTCTCCGCCCTGAGCCGCAACCTGCAGGACGAGCAGCAGCAGCTGTCGACGTTCCTGCAGGCGAGCGTCGGCTCCACCGCCGAGGTCGACCGCTTCCTGCGCACCAACGAGCAGCGCCTGGTCCGCCTCGCGGCCGACAGCCGCGGCTCGCTCGGCGTCTACGCCCGGTACGCCCCCGAGTACCCGTGCCTCGCGGCCGGCCTGGTCGAGGCGAACAAGGAGGTCTCCGCGACCTTCGGCGGCCGGCAGCCCGGCCTGCACATCACGCTGGAGCAGACCACCGACCTCGACGGCTACCGCAAGGGCGACGAGCCGAAGAACGGCGACGACGGCGGCCCGACCTGCCGCGGCCTGCCGCCGAACAAGAAGGAGATCCCCTTCCCGGTCTACCGGAACGGCACGGACGGCTACCGCGACGGCCAGCCCGTCGACCCGAAGACCGGCGTCTTCGGCCCCGGCGGCTCCGCGGCGTCCTCCACCGCCCCGGCCGGTCTGCGCGGGGGCGACCTCGCCGGCGGCGACGCGATGACCAAGGCCGTCGTGGGGACCGTCCTGGACAAGCCCGCCGACGAGGTCCCGGACATCGCCGTGCTGCTGTTCGGGCCGATGGTCCGCGGGACGACCGTCCGCCTCAGCTAGCGAGCGCGGCCAGCACCTTCGCGCTGTCCTCGGCGGTCGTCACCGTCACCCGGACGCCCTCGCCGGAGAAGCAGCGCACCAGCACCCCGGCCTCCTCGAACCGGGCGGCCAGGGCGTCGCTGCCCTCGCCCGCCGCGATCCAGACGAAGTTGCCCTGCGCCGGCGGGACGTCGTACCCGCGCTCGAGCAGGGCCTGGCGCAGCGGCTCGCGCTCCGCGACGACGAGGGCGACCCGGGCGGCGAGCTCGTCGGCGGCCGCCAGGGAGGCCAGGGCGGCGGTCTGGGCGGGCATCGAGACGGCGAACGGCACCTGCACCGTGCGCAGGGCGGCCCCGACCTCGGGAGACGCCGTCAGGCAGAACCCGACCCGCAGGCCGGCCAGGCCGTAGGCCTTGGAGAAGGTGCGCAGGACGGCGAGGTTCGGGTGGTCGGCGAGCAGCCGGGTGCCGTCGACGGCGTCGGGGTCGGTGACGAACTCGGCGTAGGCCTCGTCCAGCACGACGAGGACCTCGCGGGGCACCCGCGCGAGGAACGCGACGACGTCGGCCTCCCGCAGGGCCGGCCCGGTGGGGTTGTTCGGGCTGCAGAGCACGATCAGCCGGGTCCGGTCGGTGACGGCGGCGGCCATGGCGTCGAGGTCGTGCTCGGCGCCCCTGAGCGGGACCTTCACGGGCACGGCACCCGCGACCTCGACGAACCCCGGGTAGGCCTCGAACGAGCGCCAGGCGAACAGGACCTCCTCGCCGGGGTCGGTGGTGATCTGCACCAGCGACTGCACCAGGGCCACCGAGCCGCACCCGACGGCGACCTGCTCCGGGGTCACGCCGAACCGGTCGGCGAGCGCGGCGGTGAGCTGCGCGCAGGTCGGGTCCGGGTAGCGGTGCCCCTGCCCGAGCGCCTCCGCGACGGCGGTCACGACCGACGGCAGCGGCGGGTACGGCGTCTCGTTGCTGGCCAGCCGGGCCGGGTCGGAGCCGGGGGCGGGGCGGCGTCCGGGCTTGTACCCGGGCATCCGGGACAGCAGGGGGCGCAGCCGGGGCGTCGTCATGCCGCGACGCTACGACGAGGGCAGCGTCGCCTGCTGTCCCTGCAGGAACTCCCAGTGCCACGGCTCGGGCTTGCTGCCGCCCGGCTCGGCCCAGGCCGGGTGCACCCAGCCGAAGCGCGGCGCGTTCGCGAGCATCCACTGGTGCGCCTCGCCGTCGAAGCGCTCGACGCCGCCGCACATGTCCAGGGCGAGGCCCCAGCCGTGCTGGCTGCGCCCGGGGACGGCGGCCAGGCCCGGCTTGCGGACGAAGACGCTGACCTGGCCGGCGTAGTCGCGGTAGGAGTCGGTGACGCACAGCCGCGGCAGGCCCGCGGCCGTGCGGGCGGCGTCCATGGCGACGAAGGCCTGGGCGGCGTCGGTGCGCAGCCGCTCGCCCGGGCGTCCGGGGAGCGGGCACAGGACGTCGTCGGGCAGGAAGCCGTTGGCGTAGCCGTGTGCCGAGGGCGGCGCGCAGCCGCCCCCGCCGCCGGAGGTGACGGCGCCGGGCACGTAGTCGGGGACGACGGCGGAGTACCCCGTGACGGCGGACGCCCGCTGGGCGGCGGCCTGCGCCTCTGCGGCGAGGCGACGGGCCTCGACCTGGCGGGCCGCCTCGGCCTCGGCGGCCAGGGCCTGCTGGAGCTCCTGGGACGCGGCCGTGAGCCGGGCGGCCAGGGCGGTGGCCTCGGCGGTCACCTGCTGCTGCCGGAGGTCGAGCGCCTGCTGGGCGGCCAGGGCCTGCCGCCGCAGCGCCGTGCGGTCGGTGAGCAGGGCCTGGCTGCGGACGTTCGACGTCGTCAGGTCGTGCAGGGCGGCGCGGCCGGAGACGTCGGCGCGGCTGACCGACTGCCGGACGCGGTCGAGGTCGCCGAGGGCCCGGGGGTCGCCGGACAGCAGGGCGACGACGGTGGGCGGCAGGCCCCCGCCCTTGTAGGCGGAGCGGACGAGCGCGTCGACCTCGGTGCGGGTGGCGGTGCTGGCGCTCTGCTGGCGCTCGAGGTCCGCGGCGACGCCGAACTGCTGCTGCGTGAGGGCCGCCAGGCGCTGCTCGCCCTGCTCGTAGGCCCGGGCACCGGCCTCGAGCCGGGAGCCCGCGGCGTCGACCTCGGCCTGCAGGGCGGCGATCCGGGCCTTCAGGCTGCCCGAGTCGGCGTGCGCGGGGGCCACCGCGGGGACGGCGAGCCCGGCCAGCAGTGCCGCAAGGGGCAGCAGGGCACGGGGACGCGGACGCACAGGTCAGTCCTCGGCAGCACGGCCCGGCGACTGGAGCGGTGCACACTCCTGCCATGACCAGGGTCGACCTCGAGCACCCCCGCCGGGTCCGCCGGCACCAGGGCACCGCGCTCGAGCGGGCCCTCGTCGACTGCGCGCTCTACTGCGGCGGCCGCCGGGCGGCGGGGCACCTGCCGCTGGAGCAGGCGGCCGAGAAGGCCCGCAGCGAGCAGGACGCCTTCGTGTGGCTGGGGCTGCACCAGCCCGACGCCGCCGCCTTCCAGGAGGTCGCCGAGGAGTTCGGCCTGCACGCGCTCGCCGTCGAGGACGCCGTCGTCGCGCACCAGCGGCCGAAGCTCGACGTCTACGACGACCACCTGTTCGCCGTCCTCAAGACCGTCCGGTACGTCGACGACGAGGAGGTGGTCGAGACCGGCGAGCTGATGGTCTTCGTCGGCAAGGACTTCGTCGTCACGGTCCGGCACGGGATCGCGGCCGAGCTCGCGCCGGTGCGGCAGGACCTGGAGGACCGGCCGGAGGTGCTGCGGCTCGGCCCGAGCGCGGTCCTGTGGGCGGTCGCGGACGCCGTCGTGGACGCCTACGCGCCGGCCCTCGACGGTCTCGAGGCCGACGTCGACGAGGTCGAGGAGCAGGTCTTCAGCGGCGGCCGCGACAACCCCACCCGGCGCATCTACACGCTCAAGCGCGAGACGATGGAGTTCGCCCGGGCGGTGCACCCGCTGGCGGAGGTCACCGAGCGGCTGGCCAAGGGCGACGTCCCGCTGCAGGCGCCGGGCACGCAGGAGCTGTTCCGCGACGTCCACGACCACGTCCTGCGCGCGCGGGAGCGGGTCACGGTGCTCGACAACCTGCTGCAGAACAGCCTCGACGCCAACGTGGCCCAGGTGACGCTCCAGCAGAACGAGGACATGCGCAAGATCAGCGCGTACGCCGCGATCCTCACGGTCTGCACGACGATCGCCGGGGTCTACGGCATGAACTTCGACCACATGCCGGAGCTGCACTGGCGGCTCGGCTACCCCTTCGCCCTGGCCCTCATGGGCGGCATCTCGACGCTGCTCTACCGGGCGTTCCGCCGCAACCGGTGGCTGTAGGCTCCTCCCCGCACGAGGAGACGTCGCCTAGTCCGGTCTATGGCGCCTCACTGCTAATGAGGTTTGGGGCAACCCATCGGGAGTTCAAATCTCCCCGTCTCCGCTGCACCGAAGGGCCCCTCCTGTGGAGGGGCCCTTCCTCGTCAGCCCAGCGTCGCGCCGAACGCCAGCCCGAGCAGGTACGTCACGAGCGCCGCCCCGGCCCCGACGGCCAGCTGGCGCAGCGCGCGGCGCAGGGGCGGGCCGCCGGAGAGCATCCCGACGGTCGCCCCCGTGGCCAGCAGGGCGAGCCCGACGAGGACGCACGCGACGGCGAGGGCGGCCGCACCGGTCAGGCCGCAGGCGAAGGGCAGCACGGGCACGGCCGCGCCGGAGGCGAAGAAGCAGAAGCTCGAGACGGCGGCCGCCCACCCGGTGCCGACGTCGTCGAGGTCGACGTCGGTGTCCTCGTCCTCCCAGGCGGCCAGCTGGGTGGCGGCCCGGGCCGCGGCCTGCTCCGGCGGGAGCCCGCGGGCCCGGTAGACCAGCGCCAGCTCGTTGGCGTCGACGTCGAGGTGCGGGACGACGTCGCGGGTGCCCCGGCCGGGCGTGGAGGCCTCGAGCAGCTCGCGCTGGCTGCGCACCGACACGAACTCGCCGGCGCCCATCGACAGCGCTCCGGCGAGCAGCCCCGCCAGCCCGGTCAGCAGCACGGACGCGGACGTCGCCCCGCCTGCCGCGACCCCGAGGACGAGGGCGAGGTTGCTGACCAGGCCGTCGTTGGCCCCGAAGACCGCGGCCCGGAAGGTCCCGGAGACCCGGGCCCGGCCACGCGCGGCGAGCCCCCGGACGACCTCCTCGTGGATCTGCTCGTCGGCCGCCATCGCCCGGGTCGCGTCGGTGTCGCCCCGGTAGGGGGAGCGGCCCTCCGCCCGCTGCGCCAGCGCCAGCACGAAGACCGACCCGAACCGCCGGGCGAGGGCGACGAGGACGACGGCGCGCAGCCCGGCCCGGCCCCGCTCGGGGTGCCCGTGCTGGGCGAGCAGGGCCTCCCAGTGCGCCGCGTGCCGGGCCTCGGCGTCGGCCAGGGCGAGCAGGATCGCCCGCTCCTCGCCGTCGCGCTTGGCGGCCAGCTCCCGGTAGACCTTGGCCTCGAGCCGCTCGTCGGCGAGGCGGCGCTGCCAGCGGCGGACGACGTCGGGCGCGGGCGGCGGCACGGGCTGCAGCGTCGGTGTCACGGCGTCGTCCTCGGAGGGTGAGGGCGCGGGACGGGTCCTCGGGGGCTCCGGCCCGCGCGGAGGGGCCGAAGGTCTCGCTCATCCTGGGGACCAGGACCCGCGGGCCGGGTCCGCAGGGCGGACCAGCATGTCGACGACGCGGCGGAGAGCTACTCCCCTTCAGACCCGAGCATAGGCGGGACGGCCGGAGCGCAGCAGCAGCGGGACGTCGGTGATGACGGCCTCGACGCCGAGGTCCGCGAGCCGGTCGGCGTCGTCGGGCCGGTTGACGGTCCAGGGGACGACGGTCAGGCCGGGGACCGGCGCGACCAGGCTGTCGACGTGCGGGTGGACCTCGTCGTGCCCGGCCGCGCGGGCCTGCGCGGCCAGCCGCACCGGGTCGACCCCCCGGTCCCCGAGCAGCGCGGTGCGGACGGGCAGGCCGAGGGCGCGGACGGCCCCGACCAGCTGCGGCGCGAACGACGACACCGTGACGTCGAGCGAGCGGCCGGCCCGGCGCAGCGACCGGAGCTCCCCGGCCAGCGCCAGGGCGGTCCGCATCGGGGGACCGGACGGCGGGCGCTTCAGCTCGAGGACGAGCCTCCCGCCGTCGACGGCCTCCACGACCTCGGGCAGCCGGGCCAGCCGGGTGCCGCCGGGCAGCGACACCCCGCGCAGCACGGCCGACGTCGAGCCGCTGACGGTGTCGGGGCGGCCGGCGGTGCGCAGGAGGTCGTCGTCGTGGCTGGTGAGCAGGACGCCGTCGGCCGTGAGGCGGAGGTCGACCTCGCAGCCGTCGGCGCCGGCCCGACGCGCTGCGGCGACGGCCTCGGCGGTGTTCTCGGGGTTGCCGGCGGAGGTGAGCCCGCGGTGGGCGAGGAGGAGCACGGGACGACCGTCCCCGGCGGGTGGTACCGGCAGGGGGTGTCCAGGTGGACGTCGGGTGAAGATGGGGCCATGACTGACATGACGGCGTCCGGCTTCGACAGCACGCTCGGCCTCGAGCTGGTCGAGGTGTCCGGCGATCTGGTGGTCGGCCGGCTGCCGGTCGCCCCGCACCTGCACCAGCCGTACGGGATCGTCCACGGCGGCGTCTACTGCTCGGTCGTCGAGACGACGGCCAGCGTCGGTGGCGCCCTCTGGTTCGGCGACCGCGGCAACGTCGTCGGCACCAGCAACCACACCAACTTCCTGCGCGCCGTCCGCGAGGGCGTCCTCGAGGTGCGCGCGACCCCGGTCCACCGCGGCCGGACCCAGCAGCTGTGGCAGGTCCGGATCACCGACGAGGCCGACAAGCTCGTCGCGCAGGGCGAGGTCCGGCTGGCCAACGTGAGCGCGGAGCAGATCGGCGGATGACCACACGGCGGCCTCACGGGCCGCCAGGTCTACTGGGCGCGTGATGTTCGCCGAGCAGCCGCGCCTCTGGGGGCTGGTCGCCGTCGCGTGCCTGGCGGTCGCTGCCGTCGCCGGCCTGGTCCTCGCCCGCCGCGACCGCGCCGCCTTCGCCTCCCCGGCCCTGCAGGCCTCCGTGCTGCCGGCCACGCGGGTGTTCCGGCGGGCCCTCCCGCTGGCCGCCCTGCTCGTCGGGCTCGCCCTGGCGACCGTCGCCTGGGCCCGCCCGCAGGTCCTCGCCGAGCAGGCCCGCGAGCGCTCGATCGTGCTCGTCACGCTCGACACCTCGACGTCGATGCTCGCCGACGACGTCCAGCCCAGCCGGATCCTCGCGGCGACCCGGGCGGCCCAGTCCTTCGTCCGCGGGCTGCCGGCGCAGGTCGACGTCGGGCTGGTCTTCTACAACGCCAACGTCCGCCTGGTGGCCGCCCCGACGCCGGACCACGAGAAGGTCGCCCGCGCCCTCGACGACCCCGGGCTGTCGGGCGGGACGGCCCTCGGCGACGCCGTCCTCACCGGTCTGCGGGCGCTCCCGCCGGAGTTCCGCCGCTCGGCCGACGGCGAGCCCCCGGCCGCCCGGATCGTCGTGCTGTCCGACGGCGGGTCCACCACGGGCACCGACGTCGGGGTGGCCGTGCAGCAGGCGGTCTCCTACGGCGTCCCCGTCTCGACGATCGCGTACGGCACCGACAGCGGTGTCGTCGTGCAGGACGGCACCCGCTTCCCGGTGCCCGTCGACACCGTGCTGCTCACCCAGCTCGCCGACGGGACGAGCGGCCAGGCCTACCGGGCGGCCGACGCCGGTCAGCTCGCCGCCGTCTACGACGACATCGGCAGCCGCGTCTCCCGCGAGACCGCCCGCCGCGACCTCGCGGGGCGGTTCGCGGGCGGCGCTGCGGGACTGCTCGCGCTGGCCGGCCTCGCCTCCCTGCTGTGGAGCGGCCGGCTCGTCTGACCGTCCCTGCCGCTTCCTGTCGGAGGTCGCGCCTACGGTCGGTCCATGCGTCTGCTGCACACCTCCGACTGGCACCTCGGCCGGTCGCTGCACCGCGCCGACCTCCGCTCGGCGCAGGCGGAGTTCCTGGACGCGCTGGTCGACACCGTGCGCTCCGAGAAGGTCGACACCGTGCTCGTGTCCGGTGACGTCTACGACCGCGCCGTCCCCCCGCTCGACGCCGTCCAGCTGGCCGAGCAGGGCCTGCAGCGCCTCCGCGCCGCCGGCGCCCGGGTCGTCGTCATCAGCGGCAACCACGACTCCGCGACCCGGCTGGGCTTCGGCAGCCGGCTGGTCGACGCCTCCGGGGTGCACCTGCGCACCCGCGTCGCCGACTGCGCGGAGCCGGTCGTGCTCGAGGACGCGCACGGGCCCGTGAACGTCTACGCCGTGCCCTACCTCGAGCCGGAGATCGTGCGCGGCGAGCTCCCGGGGGACACCACGGAGCTCGGCCGCGGCCAGGGCGCCGTCCTCGGGCACGCCCTGCGCTGCTGCGCCACCGACCTCGCCGCCCGGGGCGGCCGCTCCGTCGTGCTGGCCCACGCCTGGGTCACCGGCGGGGAGGCGTCGACGAGCGAGCGCGACACCGTCGTCGGGGGCGTCGGGCACGTGCCGGCCTCCTTCTTCGACCCCTTCGACTACGCCGCCCTCGGGCACCTGCACGGGCCGCAGACGCTGTCCGACGGCCTCCGCTACAGCGGCTCCCCGCTGGCCTACTCCTTCTCCGAGGCCGGGCACAGCAAGAGGTCGTGGCTGGTCGAGCTGGACGCGTCCGGGCTGTCCCGGGTCGAGGCCGTCCCCGTCCCGGTCCCCCGCCGTCTGTCGTCCCTGCGCGGAACCCTGCCGGAGCTGCTGTCCTCCCGCGAGCACGACGCCGTGCAGGACGACTTCCTGTCCGTCGTCCTCACCGACCCCGCCCGCCCCGACGACGCCATGGCCCGGCTGTCCGTCCGGTTCCCGCACGTCCTCGTCCTGGTGCACGAGCCCGAGGGCGTCGTCCGCGACGACCGCACCTACGGCGCCCGCGTCACCGGCCGCACCGACCTCGAGGTCGCCACCGGGTTCGTCGAGCACGTCCGCGGCACCGCCCCGTCCTCCGACGAGGACGACCTGCTGGCGGCCGCGCTCGAGGCCGGACGGCTCGCGGGGGCGTCCCGGTGAGGCCGCACCGGCTCAGGGTCACCGCCTTCGGCCCGTTCGCCGACACCGTCGAGGTCGACCTCGACGCGCTGGCCGCCAGCGGGCTGTTCCTGCTGCAGGGCGAGACCGGGGCCGGCAAGACCACCCTGCTCGACGCCCTCGGCTTCGCCCTCTACGGCAGCGTCCCCGGCGCCCGCAACAAGGCCGGCCGGCTGCGCAGCGACGTCGCCGCTCCGGACGTCCGCACCGCGGTGCAGCTCGAGGTGACGCTCGCCGGCCGGCGGCTGCGGGTCACCCGGTCGCCGGAGCAGGAGCGCCCGAAGAAGCGCGGCGACGGCTTCACGAAGGAGCAGGCGTCCGTGCTGCTCGAGGAGCAGGTCGCCGGGGACTGGCACCCGGTCTCGAGCCGCGTGGGGGAGGCCGACGCGGAGCTGCTCGACCTGCTGGGGATGTCGGCGTCGCAGTTCTTCCAGGTGGTGCTGCTGCCGCAGGGGGAGTTCGCGAAGTTCCTGCGCTCCGAGGCCAAGGACAAGGGCGAGCTGCTGCAGGCGCTGTTCGGGACCCAGCGCTTCTCCCAGGTCGAGTCCTGGCTGGCCGAGCGACGCCGCGCGGCCGCGGCCGAGGCGGCGGCGGCCGGGGAGGCCGTCCGGCAGGCCGAGGCCCTGGTCCGCCAGGCCGCCGGGCTCCCCCTCGACGGCGACGACCTGCTCGACCCCCCGGGCCTGACCGCCGCCGCGGCGTCCGCCGCCTCGGCCGCCACCGCTGCCGCCACCGCGGCCGAGCAGCAGCGCGACGCCGTCCGCGCAGTCCTGCAGGAAGCCCGCTCGCTCGCGGAGGCGCAGCAGCGCCGCGCGGCCGCCCTGGTCCGGCAGGCCCGGGTCGCCGAGCAGGAGCCCGACCTGGCCCGCGCGAGGGCCGAGCTGGAGGCCGCCACCCGCGCGGCACCGGTCCGGCCGGTGCTGGCCCAGGCGCAGCTGCGCGACGAGCAGCAGGCCGCCGCCCGGAAGGCCGTCGAGGCCGCCCTGGACGCGCTCGGCTCCCGGGAGACCTGGGCGCAGGAGCGGACGGTGCAGGAACTCTGGGCGCAGGAGCGGACGGCGCAGGAACCCTTGGCGCAGGAGCTCTCGGCGCAGGAGCTCTCGGCGCGGGCCGAGCAGGTGAACCGCCGACAGGGCCGGCTGGAGCAGCTGCGCGAGGTCGCCGACGCCCGGGAGGCCGAGCTCGCGACGGTCGCCGAGGCGCGGGCGGAGTCGGCGTCCGCCGGCAGACGGACGGCCGAGCTGGCCGAGCTCCTCGCCGGCCTGCCCGAGCGCCGGGCCGCGGCCTCTGCTGCCCTGGCGGTCGCGCGGGCCGCCGAGGTCCGGCTCCCCGCGGTCCGCGCCGAGACCGCCCTGCTGCGCACCGTCGTCGCCGACGCCACCGCGCTGCGCACCGCCGACGCCCAGGCGGCCGGCCTCGTGGCGGAGCTCGGGCCGGCCCGCGAGACCTCGCTGACCCTGCGCGAGCGGGCGCTCCAGGTCCGCGAGGACCGCGTCAACGCGATGATCTACGAGCTGGCGTCCACGCTCGTCGACGGCGACGAGTGCCCGGTCTGCGGCTCCTTCGACCATCCCGCCCCCAGCGAGGTCCCCGGCGAGCGCGCCACCCGCGAGGACGAGGAGGCTGCGGCCCGCCTCGCCGACGACGCTCGCCGCGAGGTCGAGGAGCTCACCGGGCGGCTGGCTGCGGCAGAGGCCACCGCGGGGCAGCTGCGCGAGCGGCTGGGTGAGCAGGCCGCCCGGTCGGTCGAGGAGCTCCGCGCCGAGCTGGTGGCGAGCGGGGAGCGCGAGGCCGGGCTCGAGGCGGACGCCGCCCGGGCCGGCCTGCTCGCCGACGCCCTCGAGCGGGTCGACGAGGAGCAGGCCGAGGCCGAGACCGAGCGGGCCGCCCTGGTCGCGGCCCGGCAGGCGGCCGACCGCCGGGCGCAGGAGGCCGAGCAGCGGGCGGAGCGGACCCGGGCGCAGCTCGAGGTCGAGCTCGCCGGCGCCCCCGACCTCGGCTCCGCCCTCGCCGCGGCCGCGGCCGAGGCGGCCGACCTGGAGGCCGCCCGGCTCGCCCTCGAGGCCCTCGAGCGGGCCGTCCTGGAGCAGGACGCCGCCGCGCAGGCGCTCCGCGACGCCGCCGCCGCGGCCGGGTTCGACGACCTCGAGGACGCCGTCGCCGGGGTCCGTGCCCCCGCCCGGGTGGCCGCCGTGCAGGCCGCGCTGCGGGAGGCCGACGACGAGCGGGCCGCGGTGGCCGCCCTGCTCGCCGACCCCGCCCTGGCCGTCCCCCTGGACCCGCCCGCCGACGTCGCCGGGGCTCTCAGGCAGCTCTCGGAGGCGGACGCCTCGGTGGACCTCGCCGTCGCGGTCCGCACCTCCGCGGCCGAGCGGGCGGCCGAGCTGGCCGTGCTCGTCCCCGCCCTGGACCGCGCGGTCGCGGCCCGGGCGCCGCTGCAGGCGCGGGCCGACCAGGTCCGGCACCTCGCCGACCTCGTGGCCGGCGGCGGGGCGAACGCGTTCAAGATGACCTTGTCGTCCTACGTGCTGGCGGCCCGGCTCGAGGAGGTCGCCGAGGCCGCGAGCGCCCGGCTGCTGCGGATGTCCCAGGGCCGGTACTCGCTGGTCCACACCGACGACGTCCGCGGCGGCGGTCGGTCGGGCCTCGGACTGCTCGCCCGCGACACCTGGACCGGGCGCGACCGCGACACCGCCACGCTGTCCGGCGGCGAGACGTTCCTGGCCAGTCTCGCCCTCGCGCTGGGGCTCGCCGACGTCGTCACCGCCGAGGCCGGGGGCGCCCGGATCGAGGCCCTGTTCGTGGACGAGGGCTTCGGGACGCTGGACGAGCAGACCCTCGACGAGGTGATGGACGTGCTCGACGGTCTGCGCGAGGGCGGTCGGGTCGTCGGGCTGGTCAGCCACGTGGCGGAGCTCCGCCAGCGCATCCCGGCGCAGCTGCGGGTCCACAAGGACCGCCGGGGGAGCACGATCTCGCTCGTCGGCTGCTGACCAGGCTCCGCTAGTCTGGTTCACCTCACCTTACTTCGAGGAGCCTCGTCATGCCCGCGCGTCCCGTCCTGCCGCTCGCCGCCCTCTGCGCCACCCTCGCCCTGTCCGGGTGTGGCGGCGGCGACAGCGGCTCGTCCTCGACGGCCGGCGCGGTCGCGGTCGAGGCCGGCGACAGCACCTGCTCCGTCGCCCAGACGAGCTTCGACGCCCCGCGCGACGTCACGTTCGCCGTGAGCAACACGGGCAGCACGACGACCGAGGTCTACGTCTACGGCAAGGGCAGCGACGGCGGGTTCGACAAGGTCGTCGGCGAGGTCGAGGACGTCGCCCCGGGGCTCGACCGCGAGTTCAGCGTCGACCTGGGGAGCGGTGCCTACGAGGTCGCCTGCAAGCCCGGCTCCAAGGGCGACGGCATCCGGACGCCGATCACCGTCGGCGGGACGAGCACCGGCAGCAGCGCCGAGGCCGCGTACGACCGCGAGGTCGAGGTCGTCGCGAAGGACTTCGCCTTCACCGGGCTCGAGGGCTTCACCGGAAAGGTCGGCGAGAAGATCGAGTTCAAGCTGGAGAACCAGAGCGCCTCGATGGAGCACGAGCTCGAGATCTTCGCTCCGGACGGCTCGGTGCTCGGCGAGGTCGGCCCCACCGCGCCGGGCGAGGACGGCGAGGTCGTCCTCACGCTGAGCGCCCCCGGCACGTACCGCTACGTGTGCGGCATCGACGACCACGAGCAGCGCGGCATGGTGGGCACCTTCACGGTCGCCTGAGCGCGGGACGCCGACCCGCTATGCTCTCCCGGGTCCGCCTCAGGGTGGACGGGCACCCGTAGCTCAACGGATAGAGCACTTGACTACGGATCAAGAGGTTAGGGGTTCGAATCCCTTCGGGTGCACGTGAAAGCCCTGCTCAAGAGGGGTGTCGATGGTTAGCCAGGGCAACGGACCGGCCTCGGGGATAACGCTGACTCGTTAGCCCCTCCCGCTGCGGCTGCCTGGGCAACGGACCGCATCATCGCTCGTTAGCAGCCTGGACGACCGGCTGCAGCGGCTGCTGGCCGGTACTGCGGCACGTAGGTCGCTCGTCCAACCCCGCTAAGGGCTCGTCGGCGCGAAGCGTCCCGTGACACTGCAGCGACGCCACCGCCTGCTGCGAGATCTTCGGCGACAAGTTGGACGTTGGGCCAGGACTTCGACCTGCAAGTTGTGGCGCTGTCCGACTCTCCGCCGGTAGCGGCGGAGAGACGCTGTGTCATGGCCTCGCCGCAGCGCACCGTCTCTCGTCCGACCTGGACCGCTCGAGTGACAGGCACGGTAGGTCCGCCCGTCGTCCTGCTGGCCGGCGGCGCCGCCAGCAGCCACGGCTTCTTCCCCGGCCTCCTCGACGTCCTCGGGGGCCACCAGGTCGTGGAGATGGACCGGCCGGGCACCGGACGCGCCGCCGCCCTCGGTGGCGCGCCGACGCTCGCAGCCGGCGCGACGGCGATCGCTGAACTGCTCGATGACCTCGGCGCCGGCCCGGCAGTCGTCGTGGGGCAGAGCCTCGGCGGAGCGCAGGCAGCAGTCCTCGCGGCACTCCACCCGGAGCGGGTCGCCGGCCTCGTCCTGGTGGACCCCACGCCCCTGGACCTGCCGAAGCTCATCGGGCCTACACGGGCGGTCTTCGGCGTCCTCGGGCTGCCGGGCCGCCTGCCGGTCGTGGGGCCCCGGCTCGAGCGGCTGGTCTGGAGCGCGATGAGCGGTCGTGTAGAGCGCCACCCCGACACCGACGACGCCTGGATCGTCATGTCGTCCTCGGCCACCTTCGCGGCGACGGCCAGGGCGCTGGGGAGCTTCTCCGCCGACGCGGCGCTCGCGCTCCCCTTGCTGAAAGAGCTCGAGGGACCAGGCGTCCTGATCACCGCCGAGCGCAAGGCCGGCGACCAGATGCGGGCCTCGCACGAGCGGCTGGCCGGGCGCATCGGAGCCCGAGTGGTGGCGCCTGAGGGCGCCGTCCACGCCGAGCACCTGCGCGACCCGCACGGCGTGAACGCGCTGGTGGTGTCTGTCGTGTCGGAGGCCTTCGCGACGAGCGGCGCCCGCAAGGGGCTGGCCGGTGCCTAGCCGGCAGGGCGTCGCGGCGCTGCTCGCGACGCTGGTCTTGTCCGCCTGCGGTAGCACTGTGCAGCAGAGTGACCAGGTGGCGCTGGGCGCTGGCCCGCAGACCGCGACCGGGCTCGACGGCCCGACGACGACCCCGGGCGACACCGTGGTGCCCGGGACCGGGGGTCCGGACGTGGCCGGGCCGGCAGGCGGTCCTGCTGGGGTCCCCGACACCTCCTCGGCGGGTGCGCCCGGGCCTCGGGCGCAGGGCCGCTCCGACGCCACGACGACCGACAGCACGCCAGGAGCGGCGTCGGTATCGGGCCGTGGTGGCGGTGTCACACCTGCGACGACCGGCACCGGACCGGTCACCGTCGGCTTCTTCGTGGCCAAGGACCTCGGTCCCGCCACCAAGGCACTCGGCGTCGACGGCCTGGCGAGCGGCAACGGCCGTAGACAGGCCGAGGCGGCGGTGAAGCTGGTCAACAGCGCCGGCGGGATCGCGGGGCGCCCGGTGCGGGGGGTGGTCTACGAGTTCGACGTGAGCGGCAACGCCCAGACCCAGCTCCAGGCCGCCTGCAGCCGCTTCTTCGAGGACAACAAGGCCCTGGCCGTGGTCTCGATCCTGCAGGAGGACGTGCTGAGCCGGTGCGCTGAGCAGCGCGGCGCTGTGTTCATCGCCAGCACGAACCGGGCTCCGGCCCGGGTTGTGCTGGACAGCTTCCCGCGCACGGTCGTCCCCTCGCAGCTGCCGCTGGAGAAGGTAGTGGCGGTGCAGATAGGGAGCCTGGTGCGGCAGGGCTGGTTCCGACCGGCCGAGGCCGCCGAGCAGGTGAAGATCGGCCTGCTCTACGCCGACTCCAAGGACTTCAAGGGCGTGCCTGCCGCGGCCACGGCGTCACTGCGGAGCGCAGGCCTGAGCTTGGCACTGGCGCAGGAGATGCCGGTCGTGCAGGACACCTCCGACGTGGGAGCGGCCAGTTCCGCGGGCTCGAACGCGGTCCTGCGCTTTCGCGCTGCGAACATCAACCGGGTCCTCGTGGTGGACAAGAGCGGCCAGGCCCTCACGTACTTCGGACTCGCGGCACAGAACCAGAGCTACTTCCCGCGTTACGGCCTCAGCTCGCTCGAGCTGCCCGCCCTGCTGCGCACCGTCTTCAGTGCTCGGCAGCTGGAGGGCGCCAGCGGCATCGGCTTCGCCCCGCTCTACGACGTGCCGTTGCGCGCACAGCCGGCGCCGAACGCCAACGTCAAGGCATGCCTGGCCGCGATGCAGGGGGCGGGCGAGGACATGCAGAGCTCCGGCACCAGGGCGTTCGCGCTCACCACCTGCGACGGCGCCCTCCTGCTGGCGGCAGCCGGCAAGCAGGGCGATCTCTCCAGCGCCGGCCTGCTGCGGGGCCTCACCGCGCTCGGCCGCAGCCACCAGCCCGTAATGACGCCCACCGTCGACTTCTCCCGGGGCCGGGCTCCCGCCGACGGCTACCGCGACCTGCGCTTCTCCGCGTCGTGCGACTGCTTCCAGTACGCCGGGGCCGTGCAGCGCGTGCCGTGATCGTCCCGTCCCGTCGCACCTCCGTCTCTCTTCGCAGGAGTCCCGCATGGCCAGCACGCCGCCCGACGAGCCCCGCCCCGCGCCGCTCGCCCGTCGCCTGCCGCGCTGGGGGGAGATCGCGCGCTTCGTCGAGCCGTCCCTGCGCCGCAGCCCGGGCGCCGGCCTCGCGCGGGTCCGGACCACGGCCGACTTCGCCCGACTGGCCCGCAAGCGGACACCGGCGTCCGTGTTCGACTACGTCGAGGGCGCGGCCGAGCGCGAGACGTCGGTGGCACGGGCCGACGAGGCGTTCGCGCGCGTGGAGTTCCGGCCGCACGTGCTGCGCGACGTCTCGGCCGTCGACACCACGACGACGCTGCTGGGTCGGCCGCTGGCCTTTCCGCTCGTGCTGGGTCCCACGGGCTTCACGCGGATGATGCACGCGGCGGGTGAGCCCGCCGTGGCACGAGCCGCGGGTCGAGCCAGAGTCCCCTACACGCTCTCGACCATGGGCACGACCTCGGTCGAACGCCTCGCCGACGCGGCGCCGTCGACCGACCGGTGGTTCCAGCTGTACCTGTGGAAGGACCGGGGCCGCAGCCGGGCCCTGCTGCAGCGGGCGCGGGCCGCGGGCTTCACGACGCTGGTCCTCACCGTCGACGTGCCGGTGGCGGGCGCGCGGCTTCGCGACGTCGCCAACGGCCTAACCATGCCGCCGACGTTGTCGGTCCGCACAATGGGTGACATGGCGCGGCACCCGCGATGGCTGTTTGACGCCCTGACCACCGAGCCACTGGCGTTCGAGTCCCTTGGTCCCGCCGAGGACCTGATGAGCCTCATCAACAGCGTCTTCGATCCCAGCGTGACCGTCGACGACGTCGCATGGCTGCGCGGCGAGTGGGACGGGCACGTCGTGGTCAAGGGTCTTCAGCGGGTGGACGACGCCAAGGCCGCCGTGGCCGCAGGCGCGGACGCGCTGGTCGTGTCCAACCACGGTGGACGTCAGCTGGACCGTGCGGCCACCCCGCTGGAGCTGCTGGCCGACGTCGTCGACGCCGTCGACGGCGAGGCCGAGGTCCTGCTCGACGGCGGGGTCCGGTGCGGTGCCGACGTCGCCGCCGCCGTGGCGCTGGGTGCCCGGGCGGCGATGGTCGGCAGGCCTTACCTGTACGCCCTGATGGGTGCTGGGGAGCGCGGGGTGGACCACCTGCTCGAGCTCTACCGGTCGGACTACGCCCGCACGCTGCAGCTGCTCGGCGTCACCGCCACCGACCAGCTCGACCGCGACCTCGTCCGGCTGCGACCGTGCTGACCGGCCCGCAGCTGCTGGAGGCGCCGGTGGCGGGCGGGCGGACCGTCGGCTACTGCGCGTACGGGCCGGCCGACGGCGTGCCGGTGCTCTTCCTCCACGGCACCCCGGGCGGACGACTGACCCGGGCCGAGGACGAGGATCTCTATGACCGGCTCGGACTGCGGCTGCTCGTCCCGTCACGGCCGGGCTACGGAGGCACCAGCCCCTTGCAGGACCGCCGTGTCGTCGACGTCGTCGGTGACCTGGTCGCGGTGCTCGACGCCGAGCACGTGGAGCGCGCGATCGTCTTCGGCGGCTCGGGCGGCGGGCCGCACGCGCTGGCTCTGGCCGCGGTCGAGCCGCAGCGGGTCGCGTCGGTGGCGGTCGCGGTCGGCGCGTCGCCGCTGCTCCCCGAGGAGATCGCCGCGCAACCCGACCTGAACCGGGGCGTGCTGGCACTCGTGCACGACCGGGACGCCCTGGCTCGTCACCTCGCCGTGCTCCGCGAGACGCTGCTGAGCCAGGGGCTGGAGTCGCTCGTGCCCGACCTCGAGGCGATGGATCGCGAGCGCCTGCACGCGGCCGCCGTCCGGACCGCCGAGGTGCTGGCCGACGCCCTGGCGCCCGGCGTCGGCGGGTGGGTCGACGACTACCGGGCGGTCTGGGCTCTGGACTGGGGCTTCGCGGTCGAGGACGTGCACGTGCCGGTGGTGTGGGGGCACGGCTGCGCCGACGACGTCGTCCCCATGGCAGCGGCGCAGCGGCTCGCGGCGCGGCTGCCCGACTGCCGCCTCCACGTCTGGCCCGGCGAGGGCCACCTGCTCGGCCCGACCCGCACCACCGAGCTGCTGGCTGCTGCCCTCGGACTGGTCGTGCGCCGGGCGTCGCTTCCTGCCTGAGCCGGCTCAGTCGGCGAGCAGGCGTATCTGCAGCTCGGCGAGCAGCCGCTGGTCGGGGTCGGTGAGGTCGAGCCCCGCGACGGTCTCGGCCCTGCGCAGGCGGTAGCGGATCGTGTTGTGGTGAAGACCCATGTGCTGGGCGGTCTCCCGTGTGTCGCCCACGTTCTCGAACCAGGTGCGCAGGGTGTTGACGAGCTCGCCGCCCGACACCCGGTCGTGTTCGACGAGGCGGAGGACGGGGCCCTGCAGCAGCGCGGGATGGGCGAGCGCGACCTCGCGGAACTGCTCGAGCCGCCAGCTGGCCTGCACGTGCTCAGCGTCGGTCAGCCCGGACCAGCCGCGGCGCTCGGCCAGGTCCAGCAGCTCCTCCACGGCGGCCCGCACGCCCGCTGTCTCTGTCAGCGCGTCGTAGCCGCCGCTGAGGACGGAGCGGTTGGGGGCGGTGGACTGCAGTCGTGCGTGCATGTCCGCGACGACGCGCGCTGCATCGGCGCGGGCTGCGCGGTCGGCGCAGGGGAACAGCAGGAAGACCGTGTCCTCGTGGGCGGCCACGCCGACACGTACGCGGTAGGCGTCGGCATAGCTGCGTGCAAGGCCGACCAGGCGCCGTGCCGTTGCCAGTCGCTCGGTGGGGTCGTCCGCCAGGGGGCGCTGCCCGGCCAGGACGAAGCTCTCGCCCTCGCGGGCGTGCAGCCGCTGCGCGACGATCCTCTCGGTCCGGCCGCCGGAGAGCAGAGCCTCCAGCGCGGCGTCACGCTCGTCGCGGCGCACGGGCGCGACCGCGGCGTGCCGCAGCAGCGCCAGCGTCGCCACCTCGACCGCACGCCTCAGGCCGGTCAGTGCCTCCTGCTCGGGCAGGCCTTCGGCCGGCGTCACCCAGATGCTGGCCAGCAGCTCGCCCCCGACGACGACGGCCGCGGCGTAGCGCTCGGCCTCCAGGCCCTGCACGCTCCCTCCCTGCAGGTGCACGAGCTCGCCCGCGTGCAACCGGTCGAGGTGGCCGCCGGCACGCAGGTCGGCCAACGACTCCGCGGGCGCGCGGCGCCCGAGCAGAGTCTGTGCTCGCGCTGGGTCCGCGGCCTGCCCGCCGGAGTAGGCGAGCAGCTGCCAGGCAGCGTCGTGCACCACGACAGGGCCGCCGCACAGCGCTGCTAGCGCGTCGGCGAGCGAGAACAGGGAGTCGTCCGCCACGGACCCGAGCGCCGAGCCGGTCGACAGCGCCGTGCGCGCCAGCGAGGTGACGTGTGACCAGTCGGCGGCCGGGTCGATCATGAGCAGGCCGACCGGCGGCACACCCTCCAGCCGTGGGGTGCCCTTGACGAGGACCCCACCTGCCTCGGCAGCCCGTGCCTCCGCGAGCAGGGCCGGGAGCCGGTCCTCGCCGAAGCCGATCGCGACGACGAGTGCGTGACGTGGCAGTGGTGCGGGGTGCACCGGATCCGTGACGACGACGGCGTCGACGGTGGCGTCGAGGTCACCGGCAGTACCGAGGAGCAGGGTGGGCCCCAGGTGCGCGGCCAACTGAGCTGCAGTGGTCACGCCGGACCTTGGCACAGACGAGTGCCTGGAGGGTGCTGTCCGGTGGGACAGTCGGGAGGCGCGCGGCTGTTGGGCAGCACAGCAGGAGCGTTTGTCCGCAAGGACAACAGCAGCCGACCCGAGTGCACCTGCGGACCAGCGCCTGCAGGCACCGCGGCACGAGAAGGTCGCGCTCATCCGCTCCGACACCACGAGCAAGAGGTGCCCCGTGCCGTCCAGCCTCCCCGCCCTGAGCCGACGTGCACGGGGCCGCTTCTCCCCGAGCGCTGTCGTGCAGCAGGGCGATGCGCTCGTGCTCCTCGCTGTCGAGCGGGACGGCGTTCCGCACCTGCTGCCCTCCCAGACCGTGCCACCGGCCCCAGGGGTCCTGGCCTCGCTGGGCTTCCGCGGGTCGCCGGGCAGCTGTGTGCGCGTGCCGCTGCCGGTCGGTGTCGCCACCGTCGTCGGCGTGCGCGAGGGCGCCACGGCGCAGGACGTCGCGGCCGCGGTGGCGTCCGGTGTGCGGGCCAGCACCGGGGCACGCAGGGTGCTGGTCGACACGCAGGTCGGGGACTCCGCAGCGACGTACCAGGCTGCGCTGCTGGCGACGTACCGCTTCAACACGTACAAGGCCGCCGCGGGCCCTGAGGTCGACGAGGTGCTGCTGCTCGGGCTCGAGCCGGCAGAGGTGGCCCGCCTCGACGACCTGGTCGATGCCACCTGCTTCGCCCGCGACGTCACGACGCTGCCGGCCGCCGACAAGACGCCCGCCCTGCTCGCCGAGCGGGTCAGCGCAGCGGCGGCGGAGGCCGGAGCGACGTGCCGGAGGTACGACGAGGACGAGCTCCGTGATCTGGGGATGCACGGGCTGCTGGCGGTCGCGAGGGCGTCCGTGCACCGGCCGGTGCTGCTGCGGCTGGAGGCGGCGGGGACGGCCGACGGCACGGTCGCGGTGGTCGGGAAGGGTGTGACCTACGACGCCGGCGGCCTGAACATCAAGCTGCAGATGCTCGAGATGATGAAGTTGGACGTCGGCGGGGCGGCGGCCGCCGTCGGCGCAGTGCTGCATGCCGCGCGCTTCCCACGGAGGCGGGGCCTGGTCGTGTGGATCGGCCTGTGCGAGAACGCCGTGTCCGGCGACGCCTACCGGGGGGGCGACGTCCTGCGGATGCGTTCCGGTCTCACCGTCGAGATCGCGAACACCGACGCCGAGGGGCGCCTCACCCTGGCCGACGCCATGAGCCTCGCCGTTGAGGAGTCGCCTCAGGCGCTGATCACCATCGCGACGCTCACCGGCAACGCGATGGTGGCCCTCGGCATGCGTACGGCCGCGTTGATGACGCAGGACGACGACCTCGCGGCGGATCTCCTGACAGCAGCGGAGCGAAGCGGCGAGGACCTGTGGCGGATGCCGCTCAGGCCGCACTTCGCGGAGTCGATCGAGTCGCAGATCGCTGACCTCAACAACATGGGTGATGCGAAGGCGCAGTCGTTGGTCGCCGGCACCTTCCTCAGCCGGTTTGCACCGGACGGCCTTCCCTACGCGCACCTGGACATCGCCGGGCCGGCCTACAACCCCGGCAAGCCGTACGCCCAGGTGCCGCACGGCGGTACCGGCTTCGGCGTCGGCACGCTGGTCGCCCTGCTCGACGACACCAGGGGCTGAGCATGGACAGCGCAGGTTGTTCGATCGGGGCGCTCGAGTGGTCGGACGGGTCGAGCAGGTGGGCAGGGACGTCCTTGCGGAATCGTCCCGCGACGGGGCTCCTTGCCGACCTTCCGTCGCTTCGGAATATGCCTGTGGTGCTCGTCAGGCACCGGCCCTCGCTAGCCGCACGATGACGACGATGAGCGAGCGCTACGACCGAGCCGCGGCTCTCGGGCCCGCCGCCCTGCCCGGCCTCATGCGCAACCGACGGGTCGAGCCGGTCTGGACCGGCGAGGGCGACGTGTTCTGGTACCACCGCCAGACGGACGACGACCAGACCGAGGTCGTGCTCGTCGACCCGGCCGCGGGCACGCGGCGCACCGGGGAGGACCTCGAGGCCCTCGGCCTTGTCGACAAGCAGACAGACGTCACACCGGGCGTCTTGCACGGGCCGGACGGACGCTGGCTCGTCGTGCGGGACGACGACCTGTGGCTCGTCGACGGCGACGCCGAGACGCGGCTCACGCAGGACGGTGAGCCCGGCTTCGCCTGGGGGGTCCTGCCCTCCGACAGCAACATCGTGGTGCCGTCGCGGCGCGCCGGCCTGCGCCTGCCGCCGGTCGGGACAGTCCACTCGCCGTCAGGTCGCTACGCGCTGACCATGCGCGTCGACGAGCGGGGTGCCCCCGTCAAGCACATGGTCGAGAACGTCCCTGTGGACCGCGCGAGGCCGGAGTGCCACGAGTGGCGGGTGCACCTCGAGGACGAGCCAGAGCCCCCGCCGCCGGGCTGCCGCGTCCTGGACCTGGACACCGGCACGTCGGTGGACGTGGACGTCGCTGACGGGCTGGTCGCCCAGCTGGTCCAGAACGGCAGCAGCGAGGTGACGTGGTCGCGCGACGAGACCCGGCTCTACCTGTTCCGGCACCGCACGGGGCGGCCGCAGGCCGCGCTGGTCGAGGTGGACGTGCGCACCGGGCAGCGACGCGACGCGGTCGTGCTCGACGAGGGGCCGCTGTACGAGCCGAACCAGTACCTCTACTCGCTGCCCCTGGTCCACGTGCTGCCGGAGAGCGGGGAGGCGCTGCTGTTCTCGCAGCGCGACGGCTGGGGGCACCTCTACCGCTACGACCTCGCCACCGGCACGTGCCTCAACCGCGTCAGCGACGGCGAGCTGGTCGTCCGCGACCTGCTGCACGTCGACGTGGGACGGCGCGAGGTCACCTTCCTGGCGGGCACCGCCCAGGACGGCGGCAACCCGCTCTGGCGACGTGTCTACCGGGCAGGGTTCGACGGCGGGACGCAGCGCCTGCTGACGCCCGAGCCTTGCGACCACGAGCTGGCGGCGCCGGAGCCGCAGTTCTTCCGGATCGTCTTCGGCCAGGGCCGACCGCCGGTCCGCTGCACGAGCCCCAGCGGCCGGTTCCTGGTCGACCACATGTCCACCGTCAGCGAGCCGCCGGTGGTCGTCCTGCGTGACGCCGACCAGGGTGGCCGGACCGTCTTGGAGCTCGAGCGGACCGACGTGAGCCGGTTGCTGGCCGCCGGGTACGTCGCGCCGCAGGCCTTCTGCGTCAAGGCCGACGACGGCGTCACCGACCTGTGGGGAGTGCTCGCCCTGCCGTCGGACCCCGTCGACCCGGCGCGCGTGCCGGTCGTGGAGGACGTGTACGCAGGCTTCCAGATCAGCCACGCGCCCTCGGCGTTCCTGGGCGCCCTCGGCATGGCGAGCCGGCAGGTCAACCTGCCCTCCTGGAACGCCCTCGGCTTCGCCGCCGTGATGCTCGACGGCCGGGGGACGCCCGGGCGGGCGCGGTCCTTCCGGCAGCACACCTTCCAGCAGGGCCACACGCGCCGCGGGCTGGAGGACCATGTCGCGGCGCTGCGCGCGCTGGCCGCCCTGCACCCGCAGCTCGACCTCGGCCGCGTCGGCGTCGTGGGGCACTCCTACGGCGGCTACAACGCGGCCCGCCTGCTGCTGCAGTTCCCCGACGACTACCGGGCGGCCGTGAGCAGCGCCGGGGTGCACGACCCGCGCAAGCTGCGGCACGGGATGTGGGACTGGCACACCGGCGGCGACCCCGATCGGGCGTCGGTCGAGTACCTCGAGCTCGGCAACCTGCACCTCGCGCCGGCGCTCGAGGGCGACCTGCTCCTCGTCTGCGGGGAGATCGACGAGAACGCCACCGTCGACCACACGCTGGCTCTCGCGCAGGCGCTGACGGCAGCGGGCAAGCGGTTCGACCTGAAGCTGTGGCCGGGCGTGGACCACTACCGGATCGGCCCGTACGCGCTGATGACCTTCTGGGACCACGTCGTGCGGAGTCTGCACGGCGAAGAGCCGCCACGCGCCTGGTCGCCCGCATGAGCGCCGTCTGGCTGGTGGGCGGACAGGTCGTCGACGGCACGGGCCGTGACCCGTACGAGGCCGACCTCTGCCTCGAGGACGGGCGGGTCAGCGCGATCGGCGCGGCCCCCGCAGCAGCCGAGGGCCTCGACGTGCAGGGCTGCACGATCACTCCCGGGCTCATCGACGCCCATGTGCACCTGGGCGTCGCGAGCCCCATGCTCGACCTGTTCGGGCACCGGCTGTCGGTCGCCGAGATCGCGGCTGACATGTTCGCGAACACGGCTCAGACGCTCGACGCCGGTTTCACCACGGTGCGGGACGTCGGCGGGATCGACCGCGGGCTGTCGGCCGCCATCGCGGCGGGCAAGGTGCGCGGCCCCCGCGTGCTGCAGTGCGGGCCCATCCAGTGCCAGACCGGTGGCCACGGGCACCTCGGTGCGGAGTGGGAGCCGACCCGGCTGTGGGAGACCCATCACGTGACCGGGCTCATGGGTCTGTCCCTGCTGTCGGACGGGCCCGACTCCATGCGCGCCAACGTCCGCGAGACCTTCCGCCGCGGGGCCGACTTCATCAAGCTGTGCGTCACGGGCGGCGTCGTGTCGACGCACGACGCGATCACCGACACGCAGCTGACGACCGAGGAGATCGCCGTCGCTGTGCAGGAGGCAACCGCTCGCGGGACCTACGTGACCGTGCGCGCGCACAACAACGACGGCATCCGCAACGCCGTGCGCGCCGGGGCCCGGTGCGTCGAGCACGGGAGCGCCGTGGACGAGGAGACGGCGGCGCTGATGGCGTCGGCGGGTGTCGCGCACGTGCCGACCCTCGCCGTCGTCGAGGCGCTGCTCCGCGATGCCGCGGCGAGCGGCCTGCCTCCCGAGATCGCGTCGCGGGCGGCCCTCGTGCGCGACAGCCAGAAGGAAGCGGTGCTCGTCAGCCGCGCCGCCGGTGTGCGGGTGGGCCTCGGCTCGGACCTCATCGGTCCGGACCAGACGGGCCGAGCCGAGGAGCTCGTCCTCCGCGCCCAGATTGAGTCCCCGATGGCCGCGCTCGTGGCGGCCACGCGGACCAACGCGGAGGTCCTCCGGATCGCGGACGACATCGGCACCCTCGAGGTCGGGAAGGCTGCCGACCTCGTCGTCTGGCGGACTAGCCCGGTCGAGGACGCCACCGTCTTCACGCAGCGCGAGCAGGCCCTGCTGGTGCTCAAGGCGGGCAAGGTCGTCAGGGACGCTCGCTGAGCGGCCCTGCGCTGACGTTCCGCCGTGGGACGACCTCCAGCGGTCTGGACCGTCGCCGAGGACAACGTCCGAGCCGCCGTCCCGGCGTACGAGGCCAGGCTCGACGCCTCGTTCTTCCGCGTCCGTGCTGCCCGGCGGTGTGGCCGCCGCCCGCCCGGTGTTCCAGCGACGTCAAGGGCTCGTCGGGCGCGCACAGTCGGGTGAGCCGGAGCAGTTCGCGCACCCGGGCGCGGAGGTCTACGTCGGCGCTGGGTCCTGTGGGCAGCGGGCTGCACGCCTGGTCGGCGGCGGTTGTGCTGGCGCCGGGATCGGTGATCCACATCAACAGGGAGTCGTCGTCGACGGTGTGCAGTTCGGCGGCGGTGGCGTGTGGACGGCCGCCTGCGTGCCGGACGAGGAACAGGACTGTGTCGGGGTAGCTCTGGATGAGGTGCCGGGCGATGTTCGCGCCCTCCCTGACTGCCCGGTCGGTGTGCTCCGTCGGCGGTTCTCCTTGCTGTGGGGCCTTCGACGGGGCCGGGCGTCTGCCCGGCCCCGTCGGGCCCTGTTCAGGGCGCCGCCGAGCGGCGCTCGAAGGTGGGCTGTCAGGCGAGCGTGCTGAGCAGCTGCTTCATCGTGGCGATCTCGGCGGTCTGCGAGCTGATGATGCTGGCGGCGAGCTTCTTGGCGTCGGCGTTCTGTCCGCTGGTCGTCTCGGTCTGGGCCATCTGGACGGCGCCGGTGTGGTGCTCGGTCATGTCGGTGAGCCACCGCTTGGCGAACTCGGTGCCGGTGGCCTTGTCGAGCGCGGTCATCTCGCCGGCGCTCATCATCCCGGTGCCGCCCATGCTCATCCCGCCGCTCATGCCGCTGTGGCCCATCGCGTCGGCGGCCGGGACCTGCTCGCCCCAGCCGGTGAGCCAGCCGCCCATCGCGGAGATCTCCGGTGCCTGCGCGTCCTTGATCTGCTGCGCGAGGGCCTTGACCTCGGGGGTGGTGTCGCGGGTCAGGGCCATGTCGGCCATCTCCACGGCCTGGCTGTGGTGCGGGAGCATGTCCTTGACGAACGTGACGTCCTGGGCGTTGTGCGGGCCGGTCGCGGGCGGGCCGTACGAGACGGACGGTGCCGCCGCGGCGCTGCTGTTCCGGGCGCCAGCGGCCGTGGTGTCGCCACTGCTGCCGCCGCACGCTGCGAGCGTCACCGCGGCGACGGCGCTGACGAGGACGAGGGCGGGCTTGCGGGTCAGGTTGGTGTTCACGGTGTCTCCAGTCGGGGTGCCGGCGTGGGTGCGCTCGGCGCGGGTGTGCTGCGGGCGGGCCTGGGTCGCTGCTGGCAGCGACCGGTCACGTCCGGCTGACGCACAGTCCGGCGACGACATCGGGTGGTCGTGGTGGCGGCAGCGCTCGGAGCGCTGCGAGCAGCTGCGCCGCCAGGGTCGGCGGGCGAGGGCCCCGACCCGAAGGTGTGCGACGGCCGAGCGCGACGAGCAGGCCGACGCCGGCCAGGACGGCGAGGCACAGGCCCGTCATGGCCATGACGCCGTGGCCGCCTTGCGGGGCGGGCGTGGCGACGAGGTCTGCCAGCCCACGTGCTGCACGGGCCGTGGACCGGTCCACGCCGGGCATGTGCTCGATCGTCTGCGTGCCGTCGGGCAGCAGCCCGGCGGAGTGGTGCGTCATCGCGCCGTGCGTCGCCCCTGACGTACCCACCGACGGGCTCGCAACGGTGCCGGGGGCGGCCATGGCGGTGTGGTCGCTGGCGAGGCCGTGCATCCCGATCAGTCCGGCGAGCACGAGCAGGACGAGCCACAGGCGTCTCGGTGCGGCGCTGACGGTCACGGTGCTCCTCCCGGGCGCTCGGGCTGTTGCGGGCTGCTGGGTAGGGCCGGCGGGTCGGTCAGCGTGCGGTGGCGGGGGCGTCCAGCTCTGCCTCGGGCAGGTAGCCCACGGGGTCTGCGGTGAACGCGTCGGCGCAGCCCTGGCTGCAGAACACGTACCTGCGTCCGTGTGTCTGGGCGGTGGCGCCGGGGCTCGCGACCTCGACGGTCATCCCGCACACAGGATCGCGGGCCTCGGTCAGGTGCGCGAGCGGGTCGGCGACGAAGGTGTCGCGGCAGCCGGTCGAGCAGAACGAGAACTCCTGGCCGGCGTAGGTCGCGTGGCCTGCCGAGGTCGCCGGGTCGACGGTCATCCCGCAGACCGGGTCGGTGACCTCGGCTGCCGTGTCGTGCCCGGTGTCCGCGTGGTCGCTCATCGGCTCGACGGCTCCGGTGTCGAACTTGTCGGGGTCCTTGTCGTACTTGGCCTTGCAGCGGTCGGAGCAGAAGTAGACGGTGTGTCCGTCATGGGTGCTGGTGGCGCCGGGGTTGGCGGTCTCGACCTGCATGCCGCAGACCGGGTCCTTGGCGTAGCCGCCACCACCGCCGAGCCGCTCGCGGTTGCGGTACGCCCAGTAGACGACGGCGGCGACCCCGAGGAACACGATGTTGAGGAACGTGGTGTAGTTCCACTCGAACCGGGTCATCGCGATCTCCGCCCGACGCTGCGGGAAGGCGATCCCGACGGCGCGGAACAGCAGGTCGGTGACGAGCCCGGCGGTGCTCATGACGAGCCAGAAGGACAGGAACAGGCGCACAGCGAGCGTGCGGCCGTAGAACTTGCCGTAGATGACGACCAGCGGCAGCGCGATGAGGTCGGCGAAGATGAACGCGACCGTGCCGCCGAAGCTGATGCCGCCCTCGTAGAGCGCGGCGGCGAGCGGGACGTTGCCGATCGAGCACACGAAGCTGATGAAGGCGATGAACGGTCCGACGACCACGTTCTCCAGGTCGGTCAGCACCCCGTGGCCGGAGATGAACACGGTGGAGAACACCGAGGCGGGGACGGCGACGGCGATCAGCCCGGCGACGACGTACCCGATGACGAGCTCGCGGCGCAGCATCGTGAGGTCGCTGACGGTGTAGCCGGCGGCGTCGGCCCAGCCCGGCCTTGCTGCGCAGCCGCTGCCGGAACGGGAGCTCGTCCTTCGCGGCGTCGGTGCCCATGTCGCCGTGGCCCTCGTGGGCGCTGGTCCCGCCGTCGCGGCTGGCGTTGAGGCGGCTCCGGGCGGCCTCCAGCTCCTTCGCGGGGAAGATCCGCGGCGCGAGCAGCACGAACAGGGTGATCATGATGGTTCCGCCGACGAACTCGGCGAGCGCGAACTGCCAGCCCATGAGCAGCCACAGGATGATCCCGAGCTCCAGCACGAGGTTGGTGCTGGCGAACATGAACACCATCGAGGCGGTGAAGTCCGCGCCGCGCTGGAACAGCGACTTGCTCAGGGCGCTCGCGGCGTAGGAGCACGACGACGACGCTGCGCCGAGAAGGCTGGTCCGGACGATGGTGCGGGGCTTGTGGTCGCCCATCGCCTTCTGCATCTCCGCGCGGGAGACGAAGGACTGGACCGCGCCGGACAGGGTGAAGCCCAGGACCAGGGCCCAGAGCGTCTCCCAGAACATGAAGAAGCCTTCTTGCAGGCTCATGGCGATCGTGGTGAACAAGCTCATCGGGTGCCTCCGAGTTGCGGGTCGGGGCGGCCGTCCGCGCCCAGGGGCGCGCCGTGGCGGTCGTCGGTGCTGGTACGGACGGTCGTGCGCTTGCTCGTAGTGGTGCGAGCGCGGTGGCTGCGCCAGGCGGCGCGGGCCTCGCGCAGCACGAAGCCGAGTCGGCCGGCGGGACCGGTGTCGCAGCCCGGCAGGCCCCGCTGGACGGTGCAGGCCGCGGGCGGGCGGGTCATGACCTCACCAGCCGGGCGATCGCGGCGGACGCCTCGGCGAGCTTGGCGTCGCGCTCGTCACCGCCGGCCTGGACGGCGTTCACCAGGCAGTGCGCCATGTGCTCGTCGAGCAGGCCGAGCGCGACAGCCTGCAGCGCCTTCGTGGCGGCCGACACCTGGGTGAGGACGTCGATGCAGTACGTGTCGCTGTCGATCATCCTGGAGATCCCGCGGACCTGGCCCTCGATCTTGGCCAGCCGCTTGAGGTGGTCGGCCTTGGTCGCGCTGTACCCACGCACCTCAGCCGGTGCGCTCTCGATCGCACTGACAGCCATGTCCTGCTTCGCCATGTCGACCTCCTGCATGAGGCCTACCCCCCTGGGGTAGTTGGCACTCCGTGTTGCGCACCCGTTCCCGAGGGGCGCCTGAAGAGGCGACCGGCCCGCCCCCGTTGTCAGCGCGCGCGGTGCTGCTGTCAGCGGCACTGCTCACGGCACTGCTCGTCGCGGTCGTCCTGAGCGTCGTGCACCTGCCCGGCCCGCTGGACGAGGCGACGCTTGCCGACCAGCGCAACGGCTTGCTCCGGGGCGGGCCCGTGCTGCCCGCCGAGGTAGCCGGCGTGCGGTTCGGTGGGGCACCGGTCGTGCTGCTGTTCGTCCGCCGCCCGCCCGACCGCGCGGACGTCGAGACGTACGCCGCGGCCCTCCCGGCTGCGGTGCGGCTCGACGTGGTAGTCCAGGAGCCCTACGACGGCTCGACCGCGGCGCCCGAGGGGCTGCCGGGCACGGTGGTGCGCGACGCCGCCGGAGCGCTGGCTCGGGCGGTGCAGCTGCCCCAGCCGAACGACGGCGGTCCCAGCGTCGGCTACGCCGTCGTCGACGCCGACCGGGTCGTGCAGTACTCGACGCTGGACCCGTCGTGGCCGACCAACGGCTTCGAGGCCGCCACCATCGTCAAGGCCAGCGCATGAGCGCGCCGGCCGTGCCGCGGCAGCGGCAACGGCCGTCCTGGTCCGGCCCGTACGGGCCGCTGCGCCCCGGACGGCTGCTCGCCGAGCTCGGCGTCCTGGCCGTCGCCGAGGCGCTGCTTCTGCGGGTGTACGGCTCCTACGACAGCTCGTTCCACTGGGCCGCGCACTTCCTCGTCGGCCTGATCGCCGCCGTCGCCTGGCTCGCGACAGTCCTGCTCATCACCGCCCGGCCCGCCCGCGGGCAGGTCCTGATGGTCCTGCCGTTCCACCTGTACGCGATGTTCCCCGACCTGGTCTACCGGCGCGGGGTCCCGCACGGCCACTGGTCAGACGCCTTCCTCGCGCACGTCCGCGTCCACTACGTGCCCGGCGGCGACCGCACCTGGGTCGCGCTGGCCGCCGCCGCCGTCCTCGCCTACGCGCTGCTGCTGTCGCGGTGGGTCGCGGCCCGGACCGTCGAGGCCGACCACGGCATGACGCCCGGCGTCGGCATCGGCGGCCGGGCCGTCTGGACGCCACAGGCCGACCCGACCACGACCGAGCTCGCCCACACCCACCAGGGCCCAGCCGGTCCCAGCCGCACGGTCGTCCTGCTCCACGGCCTTGGCGGAACCGGCAGCAGCTGGGCTCGGGTGACCGCCGCCCTCGCCCGGACCGCGCCGGACACCACGGTCGTCGTCCCGGACCTGCTCGGCCACGGCGCGAGCCGCGGCACCGGGACCTCCTTCACCCTCACCGACCAGGCCGCCGCCGTCAGCCGACTCCTGGAGCAGCACGGGCGGACCGACGTCGTGCTCGTCGGGCACTCCTACGGGACCGCCGTCGCCTGCGCGGTCGCGGCCACCGACAGCAAGGTCGGGCGCCTGGTCCTGGTCTGCCCGCCGGCGTTCACCGACCCGGCCCGGACCGCCGAACGGCTCTCGCGCAGGTCCTGGCTCGCCCGCCGCACCGTTGCAGGCGCCCCGAGCGCCAGCGTCGTCTGCGGAGCGATGTGCCTCATCCGGCCGCTGCTGTCCAGGCTCGCCCCGCGGGCTGTCCACGACATGCCCGCGGACGTCGCCCGCGGAGGGCTGCAGCACTCCTACCCCGCCTACCGAGCCGGGCTGCTGTCGCTGTTGCGGAACAACCCACTGCCTGACGCGCTCCGCAGGCCCCGCCTGCCCACCGTCGTCGTGCTCGGCGACCGGGACGAGACCGTGCACGCCCAGGACGTCCTGGCGCTCCCGCCCGCCGCGGCGGTCGAGGTCCGCCTCCTCGACGCAACACACCAACTCCCGCTCGATCAGCCCCAGCAACTCGCCGACCTCATCCGCAGTCTCGCGACCACCAGCTGACAGGGCGAGCCAGCGGCTCCCCAGCTGTGCCCGCCTGCTGGTGCGGGAACTGACCATGGTCGTGAGGACGGCGCGCCACAGTGCCGACTCTGGGTGCGCGCACCCGCCCCAGTGCGAGCAAGCAACCTGTTCACGCCAGCCGCCTCCGCCTTGCGTGTACGGCCCAGAAGACCGGCGCTGGCCGCTCTGGAGGTTCCCCAGCAACGACACCGTCCGCCGCCCGGTAGGGGCACCCCGGTTCTCCTGCCATCCGCCGTCGTTGCCCAGCGGGGGTGACGGCGGGGGTGACGGAGCCGGCAGCAGCAACCGGCACCAGCAGGACCAGCGGGCTGGATCTGAGCGCTCGGAGCGGCACGGGACAGCACGCGACGGACACACCGGCACGCTCCAGGACCGCTGTCGCCCGCCTACGGAACAAGAGGTCAGGGGTTCGCATCCCTTCGGGTGCACCCACAAAGGCAGGTCGGGGGCCATGTCCTCCGCGCTCGTGACGGCCACCGCTCGCCAGCACAGCCACAGAGACAGCCAGAGGGACGACCCAGCCTCGGGCGCATGAGCCTCCGCAGAGCGGCCGGACCGGAACGCCCTCAGGTGAGGAGCCGGCTGCACCTGGTCGCTGCAGCCCCTGCGGCGCTACGGCGCCCTCTTGATCACGGCGACCAGCCGTCCGACGTCGTTTGGTCCCGCGGCGGCCAGCGCGAACTGACCCCGCACCCGGCCGCAGTGAGACCAGAGATCGCTACCGCTTCTCGCAGGCGATCTTGTCCTTGTCCCTGTCGAGGCCCTTGTTGAAGCTCATGGCCTTGTCGAAGTCCGCCTTGCTCTTCCTGAACGTCGTCACCGGCCTGCTCCCAGCAGGGACCTTGTCCTTCGCCGCGGGGAGGCCGACGCCGTGCGTGAACTTCTTGTTGTAGTTGGTGCAGTTCTTGTACAGGTCCGGCATCGCGGCATGAGCGGCGGTCACGGGAGCCAGGGCGAGGGTCACTGCGGCGAGACCTGCGACGGTGCGGGGTGTCATGCGGCACAGGGTGCCCCACGTCGCGCCGGACCCGCAGGCGTTCGCGGTGCTCCTCCCTGCTCCTCGGCAACTGCTCCGGTGGTGTTGCGCGAGCGTCCCCCGAGGGCCAGGGCGGACGGACCGCCGCGCTCGACCTCCGTCAGCCGGCGGCCTCGCTGACCTCGCGCAGGCGCTGCTCCAGGAAGGCACGCTCGGCGCCGTTCGTCGTGAGCTCCCACGCCTGCCGGTACGACATAGCCGCACCGGCGGGGTCGCCGAGTTGGCGCAGCAGGTCGGCGCGGGTGGCGGGCAGGTAGGGGTGGTCGGCGAGCCGGGGGTCGTCGGCCAGCTCGTCGAGGAGCGGCAGGGCGGCTTCCGGACCGTCGGCGAACGCCACGGCTGCAGCCCGGTTGAGCGCGACCACCGGGGTGTCCCACACCGCGAGCAGCAGGTCGTAGAGGTGGACGACGCGCGGCCAGTCGGTCTGCTCCATCGATGGCGCCATGGCGTGCACGCCGGCGATCGCCGCCTGCAGGGTGAACCGGCCTGGAGGTCCGGACGCCAGCGCCCCGGCCGTCACCGTGAGCCCCTCGAGGATCGCGCGCTGGTCCCAGAGCGTCCGGTCCTGGTCGGCGAGCAGGAGCAGCTGGCCCGGCTCGGCCGTGCGGGCGGCGCGGCGTGCGTCGGTGAGGAGCAGCAGGCCCAGCAGGCCACGGGTCTCGGCCTGCTCGGGGAGCAGCGCCGCGAGGGTGCGTGCCAGGTGCAGGGCCCGGTCGCAGAGCTCCGCGTGGACGAGCGCGTCGCCCCCCCGGCCGTGTGGCCGGCGCTGAACAGCAGGTGGACGGCCGTGAGGACGCTGTCCAGGCGCTCGGGCAGCTCCGCCCGGCTCGGGACGCGGTAGGGGATCCGCGCTGCGGAGATCTTCTTCTTCGCACGGGTGATCCGGGCGGCCATCGTCGGCTCGGACACCAGGAAGGCCCGGGCGACGTCGGGAGTGGGGACGCCGCAGACCAGGCGCAGGGTGAGGGCGATGCGGGCCTCGGGGGCCAGGGTGGGGTGGCAGCAGGTGAACACCAGCCGGAGCCGGTCGTCCGGCACGGCGTCGGGCCCGTCGCGGTCGTCGTCCTGGTCGTGCGGGTCGACGCTCGCCGGACTCGACGAGCAGCGGGAGCTTGCGCCGCAGGGTGACCTCGCGGCGCAACCGGTCCAGCGCCTTGTTCCGTGCCGCCGTGGTCAGCCACGCGCCGGGCCGGTCCGGGACGCCGTCCCGGGTCCAGGCCTGCAGCGCGCTGACGTAGGCCTCCTGTGCGCACTCCTCCGCGAGGTCCAGGTCGCCCGCGACGCGCACCGTGGCGGACAGCACGAAGGCCCACTCCGAGCGGTGGGCCTGCGCCAACGCGGCAGCGACCGCGTCCGCCTGCACCCGTCGATCGGGTGCAGGAGACGCGGTCGGCTGCTCGTCGCGGGGAGCGGTCAGAACGGATTGGCCTCGTTCGGGTCCACGACCGGGCGGACCTCGACGCCGCCGAAGGGGGCCGGGCACTGCTTGGCCATCTCGAGGGCGTGGTCGAGGTCGCGTGCCTCGACGACGTAGAAGCCGCCGAGGGCCTCCTTGGTCTCGAGGAACGGGCCGTCCGTCACCGTGCTTCCTCCCCTGATGGAGGTGGCCGTCCCCGTGTTCGCGAGCGCCTCGCCGCCGGCCAGGGAGCCCCCGAGCGCGAAGACCTGCTCGACGAACTTGCCGTGCGCGTCGATCGTCGCCTGCCACGCTTCGGGCGACATGCCCTGGTAGCCGGTCGGGTCGTCGTAGATGAGGATCGCGTACTTGGCCATGGAACTGCTCCCTGCACCGGGTCGCGGGCCGGTCTGTCCGGCTCGTCATCAGCGTCGACGAGCACTCTGCCGTCAGATCGACAGCCAGGACGGACCTGCTCTCAAGATCTTTCCGACTCCGCCCGCGCCCCTGAGGTCGGGAGGCGCCCGAGAGCACGACGACGTCTCGGCGTCCTCGGTCGGGCCCTCCTGAGTCCCCGGGACCTCAGCCGGTGCGGACCCGTTCCCGCCAGCGCCCCGGGGCCTCCCCCACCGTGCGGCGGAAGGCGGCGGACAGGGCGAACTCGCTCGCGTAGCCGACCTCCCGGGCGACGGACGCCAGGGTGCTCCCGTCGCGCTGCAGGGCCTCCTTGGCCAGGGCGATCCGCCACCCGGTGAGGTAGGTCAAGGGGGGTTCGCCGACGGCGTCGGTGAAGCGGCGTGCGAACGAGGCACGGGACAGACCGACCGTGCGGGCCAGTGCCGCGACGGTCCAGCCTGCGGACGGCTCCGCGTGCAGCGCTCGCAGGGCCTGTCCGACGGCAGGGTCGGCCAGGGCGGAGTACCACGCGGGGGCGCCGGCGTCCGAGGAGAAGCTGGCGCGCAGCACGTGCACGAGCAGCAGGTCCAGGAGGCGGTCCAGAGCGGTCTGCTGGCCGGGCGCGGCCCCGTCGAGCTCGGCACAGAGCACCTGCACGACGCCGGCCAGAGCGCCGGGTGTGGCCGGTACGTGGGCGACACGGGGCAGCGCGTCCAGGAGCCGGTCGCACAGCGAGCCCTCCAGGGCGTACGCCCCGCACAGGAGCACCGCAGCGGGTCCCGGCCCGGGGAGGTCGAGCCGGTTCACGCCCGACGCGACCTCGCGTCCGGCCAGCAGCACCGACAGCGGCGCCGTGTCGGCGTCGGGTGCCGCGACAAAGCTCACCGGAGTGCCTCCGCGCACGAGGACGACGTCGCCGGCCCCGAGCGCCGTGGTCCGTCCCTCGGCCTGCAGCCACAGCGGCCCCTGCCGCACGACGTGCACCGCCAGGGGCGAGGGCTCGACCCCGAGGTCCAGACCACCGGCGCCGTGCAGGGTCGTCTCGGCGAAGAGGGCCCCGGCAGCCCGGGCGCGGCCGAGCAGGTCGGTCAGCGGATCCATGCCCCGAACCTAGACGATCGTGCAAGAGCTCGAGCGTCAGGAGCATGGCGGTCGTACCGGTCCGGGGGCTTGAGTGGCGGCCATGAGCCTCTACCTTGTCCTCGGCGGCACCGGCAAGACCGGCCGTCGCGTCCTCGACCTCCTCGTCGCCGGCGGTCACACCGCTCGCGCCGCCGCGCGCACGCCCGGCGCCGCCTCCACGGGCATCGAGCCGGTGCGCTTCGACTGGTCCGACCCCTCGACCCACGGCCCCGCCCTCGAGGGCGTCGAGGCGGTGTACGTCGTCCCACCGGCCCTGCAGCTCGAGCACGCGGAGCAGATCGCCGGGCTCGGGGAGCACGGCACTCGCCGCCGGTGTCCGCCACGCGGTGCTCCTGTCGGCCCGCGGCGTCGACCAGGCGCCCGACAGCGGGATGTTCCGGTCCGAGCAGGCCCTGGCCGCCACCGGCCTGCCCACCGCCGTCGTGCGGCCGTCGTGGTTCGCGCAGAACTTCACGGAGTCCTTCTTCGCCCCCGCCATCCGCAGCGACGGTGTGATCGCCACCCCGACCGGCGACGGAGCGAACCCGTTCATCGACACCGCCGACATCGCCGCGGTGGCAGCCGCCCTGCTCACCGGGGCTGCTCCCCTCGGTGCCTACGACCTGTCCGGACCCGAGGCCCTGAGCTTCGCCGACGCCGCCGAGGTCCTGTCCCCCTACGCCGGCCGGACCGTCCAGCACGTCGACCTGCCCGTGCAGGACTGGACCGCCGCGGCTGTCGGCAGCGGCCTGCCGCCCGCGTACGCCGGCATGCTCGCCTTCCTGTTCACCCTCGTCCGCGACGGGCACGACGCGCACCTGTCCGACGGCGTCCAGCGTGCGCTCGGCCGCCCGGCCACGACGTTCCAGGACTGGGCTGCCCGCGAGGCGGCGTCGCTGGCATGAGCAGAGCACGGTGACCTGCGTGACCGTTCGACGTCACGGTCGCTGGCAGCGCCCGGCTGCTGGAGCACCACTCAGGTGCCGTGCGGCGCAGACGCGCTGCTGAGAGGAGCGGCGGGCGCAGTGCGGCGAGCAGGACGACGAGCGCGAGCGTCCCACCATGCAGCGACGGGCGGCGGGCAGGCCGGCCAGGCTGGCCGAGCCCAGGACGTCCTCGGCCAGCGACGCGCCGACCGTGATCCCCGCGGCCGGGCCGAGCCCGCCGAGGACCTGGCTGGCGACCAGCACGCGCAGGGTGCGGGCGTGCAGGTCGACGCGCTGGGTCGCGGTCAGGAGGCCGGTCACGCGAGTGCCGCGGCGAGCGCCGCGTCGACGTGCAGGGCGGCCGACGGCAGCAGCGGCACGGAGCAGTCCTGCGGGCGCAGCAGCAGTTCGAGCTCGGTGCAGCACAGGGCGACGGCGTCGGCGCCCCGCGCGGCCAGTCCCTCCACCACGGCGACGAGGTCGGCCCGCGTCTCGTCCGAGAACACCCCTCGGCAGAGCTCGTCGAACACCGCGCGGTCGACCCGGTCCGCACCGGCGTCGTCGGGGACGAGCACCGTCAGCCCGTGAGACCGCAGGCGGTCGGCGTAGAAGGGTTCGCGCATCGTGCCGCCGGCGCCGAGCAGGCCGACGACCGGACCCGGGCTCGCCGCGGCGACGACGTCGGCCAGGTGCAGGAAGGGCACACCGAGGTCGGTCTCGAGCGAGCCGGCGGCCTTGTGCATGTAGTTGGTGCACAGCACGACCAGGTCGGCTCCGGCCCCGACGAGCGCCTTGCCCTCGGCGAGGAGCAGGGCCTCGGCGTCCTCCCACCGGTCCTGCAGCTGGAGCTCGCGCACCTCCGCGAAGTCGAGCGAGCGCACGAGCAGCGACGCGCTGGACAGCCCGCCGAGCCGCTCGCGGACGCCCTCGTTCGCGAGCCGGTAGTACAGCGCCGTCGACTCCCAGCTCATGCCGCCCAGCATCCCGATGGTCCTCATGCGAAGGACCGTCGCAGGCACGGAGCTCCCCGTCCAGAGCAGCAGGAGCGACAGCAGACCCAAGCCCTGCTTGCATGTGGTGGTGGACCCCCGGCGGCTGCTCCTGCTCCGCGACGTCGCGCGTGCGGGGTCGCTGTCCGCGGCCGCCCGCGGTCTCGGCCTGACCCAGCCCGCGGTGGCGCAGCAGGTCCGAGCCCTGGAGGCCGAGGCAGGGACGGCCCTGGTGGTCCGGGCGGGCCGCGGCGTCGCCCTGACCGAGGCCGGCCGGGTGCTCGTCGGCCACGCGGACGCCGTCGCCGACCGGCTGGCTGCGGCCGAGCAGGAGCTGGGCGCGCTGTCCGGGCTGGCCGGCGGGACGGTCCGGCTGGCCGCGTTCCCGACCGCTGCGGCGGTGCTGCTGCCCGACGCGCTGGTCGCGCTGCGCGAGCGGGCGCCCGGCCTGCAGGTGCGCTTCGAGGAGCTCCAGCCGCCGGAGGCCGAGGCCGCGGTGCGCGGAGCCGACGTCGACCTCGCCGTCGTGTTCCGGCACGAGCGGGACCGCGAGGACGTGCCGGGCGACCTGCTGCGCCTGCCCCTGCTGACGCACCCGGTCGTCGTCGTGGTCCCGAGGGGCGCACCCGCCGTGCGGTCCCTGGCCGAGCTGTCCGGCGCCGCCTGGGTCGGTGGCTGCCCGCGCTGCCGCGTCCACCTCCTGCGCTGCGCCGCGGCAGCCGGCTTCGTGCCCGACGTCCGGCACGCCACCGACGACCACGTGCTCGTCCAGCGCCTGGTCGCCCGCGGGCTCGGCGTCGCGCTGCTGCCCCGCTGGGCGGTCGGGCTGGCCAGCAGCACCGGCGTGCAGGCCCTCGAGGTGCCGGAGGTCGACGGCCTGGTCGTCGAGGTCCTGCTGCGGCCGGACTCCCGGCGGGTGCCCGGGGTGGCGGCGGCCCTGACCGCCCTGACCGAGGTCGCGCGCGGCGTCGTCTGAGCCGAGGTGTGGCACCGTCGTCGCGTGTACGTGCCCGCCCACTTCGCCGCCGACGACGCGCAGCTGGCCGACCTGCTGCGCCCGGGCCTGGCCGACCTCGTCACCTCCACGGCGGTCGGGCTGCTGTCCACGCCGTTGCCGTGGCTGCACGTCCCGGCGCAGGACGGGCCCGGCTCGCTGGTCGGGCACCTCGCCCGCAACAACCCGCAGTGGCAGGAGCCGGTGGTGGGCGAGGCGCTCGTGATCCTGCGCGGCCCGCAGGGCTACGTGTCGCCGTCCTGGTACGCGAGCAAGCGCGAGCACGGAAGGGTGGTCCCGACCTGGGACTACCTCGTCGCCCACGTGCGCGGTCGCCTGGTGGTGCACGACGACCCCGCCTGGGTCGACGACGTCGTCCGACGGCTGACCGCGGCCTTCGAGGACGGCCGGCCGGAGCCGTGGTCGGTCGACGACGCGCCCGCCCGCTTCCACGCCGGACAGCTGCGGGCGATCGTCGGCGTCGAGCTGGTCATCACCGGGATCGACGCCAAGGCCAAGCTCAGCCAGAACCGCAGCGACGCCGACGTCGACGGTGTCGTCGCGGGGCTGCAGGCCGAGGGCGACGACCGGCTGGCCGCCGCCGTCGAGGGCGCCCGACCGGTGCCGGACGGCGCGCTCGACTGACCCGCAGGCGCGCTTCGGGGCGGACGGCGGTGCGGCTCAGACCCTCGGCCGGCGCCCCGCCGAGGACCCCGGAGCACTCTCCTGGGACCCGTGAGCTGCGCCGGGTGTGTCTCAGGTGTCCAGGCGCTTGAGGAACAGGACGAGGTCGTCACCGTCGGTCCAGTAGTCCGGGACCCGCGCCTGTTCCGCGTAGCCGAGGCGGCGGTAGAAGGCACGCGTCCGTTCGTACTGCCCGGTGCCGGAGGTGCGGACGACCAGCAGGCGTTGGCCCCGCTGCCGGAGGTCGGCCTCGGCGTGGCGCATCAGGGCTGCGCCACGGCCGCCGCCCTGCAGGTCGGGGCGGACCGCGATCATCGTCAGGTCGTACGCCCGGTCGGCTGCCTCCTCGGGCCGGTAGAAGACGACCGAGGCCAGGCCCTGGCCGTCCTCGGCGTCGTCCACGAAGCAGGCCGCTCCGTCGTCGGTGTCCTCGAGCGCCCCCTCGGCGAGGAAGGCGGCCTCGTCCTCGGTGAACATCCCGGCGGCGACGACGAGGGACACGACGTCCGGGCCGTCGAGTGAGCTGTACGGACGCACGAGGACTCCCGGGGGACGAGGACCACGTGGTCCGGGGTGAGCGTCTCAGCGGTGTCCAGCGGGTTGCGCCGTCGAGGACCCCGTCGGTCGCCGGCGGACACCGCGGGTCGAGGCGACGGACGCCGGTGGCGCCAGGGCCGCGGTGCTCAGGCGGGGACGTGCGCGGTCTCCAGGTCGAGCAGCTGCTGCTTGACGGCGAGGCCCCAGCGGTAGCCGCTCAGGCTCCCGTCTGAGCGCACGACGCGGTGACAGGGGATCACCAGGGCGAGCCGGTTGGTGGCGCAGGCCCGGGCGACCGCGCGCGCCGAGCCCGGTGCTCCGACGTCGGCGGCGACGGCCGCGTAGGAGCGGGTCTGGCCGGCCGGGATGCGCTGCAGCGCCGACCACACGCGCGCCTGGAAGGCGGTGCCGGTGACGGCCAGCGGCAGCCGCGCGTCGGCGGGGGCCCCGCTCGCGAGGGCGGTCAGGGCGGCTGCCGTCTCGGCCAGCTCGAGGTCGGCCCGGACGAACCGCGCGCCGGGCAGCTCGGCCTGGACCTGGGCGAGCAGCACCGTCTCCTGCTCACCGACGTGGACCTGGCACAGGCCGAGGTCCCCGGCGACGACCAGGACGGTGCCGACGGGCGTGCGCGTGCTGGTCCACCGCAGCACCTGCCCGGCACCACCTGCGGCGTAGTCCGCCGGGCTCATGCCCAGCGTCGGCGCAGTGGTCTCGTAGAAGCCCCGGGTCGACCCGAACCCGGCGGCGAAGACGGCGTCGACGACCCGCTCGTGCGTCTGCAGCAGCCTGCGCGCGTGCCCGTTCCGGACGGCCTGCCCGAAGGCCCGGGGGCTGAGCGCCAGCTGCTCCTGGAAGTCGCGGCCGAGCTGGCGGGAGCTGACGTCCAGCAGCCGCGCGAGGTCGGGTGCCGTCACCGGTCCGCCCGCCTCGAGCATGGCGGCGCAGGCACGGCCGACCCGCTCGACGGCCACGGCGTCCTTCCGCGGGGTGCCTCCCGGCTCGGGCCGGCACCTCAGGCAGGCCCGCAGACCGGCCTCGACCGCCTGCTGGGCGGTGTCGAAGAAGCGGACGTTCGCGCGGTCCGGCCGGGGCGACGGGCACCCGGGAGTGCAGAACACACCGGTCGTCGTCACGCCGTAGAGGAACGCGGGCCTCTGCCCCGCCTGCGGACGCTCCCGTGCCACGACCGTGCGCCAGCGGAGCTCGTCCAGGTCCATGGTGCGCACCCTAGGAGCGGGGAGGTCGGGCGGCGTCCCGCTTCCGGACGCGGACTCGGACGGGTCCGGCACGGCGGACGGCGCTCCCGCGCAGCTCCCCGGCTCCCCCTGACCCGGCCACGGGCGGCAGGCGGGTCGAGCAGCGTGGTCGCCCTCCCTCGAGGTGTCGGCCGGACAGCCCGGCGGCCGCCGCCCTGCAGGGACGGCGGCCGCGCGGTGCCCGATCAGCTGGCGGTGAAGTACCCCACGGCGTCGAGGATGACCTGCACCTGGCCGGTGCTCGCCGACAGCGACAGGGAGCCGCCCGTGAGGCCCGCGACGTCGAGGTTCGGCACGGCCTGGCCCGGCCGCAGGTTGAGCACCGACGTGCGCACGGCCGGCCTGGCGCCGGTCGGGTAGACCTGCAGGTCCAGGGAGCGGGTCGCGCCCACGGCGGTCACGTTCGTGACCACGCTGGCCGCGTCGGCCGGGATGCCGTTGCGTCCGCCGACCTGCTCGGGCCGGTCCTGACCGGCCGTGACGGAGCCGCGGTCCAGGATCCGGACCGGGGTCATCGGCACGAACCGGCCGCCGCTCGCGCTGTAGTAGCCGACGACGTCGAGCACGACCCGTGCGCTGCTGCGCGAGAGCGACAGGCCGATGCTGCCGTCCTGCCCGAGCGTCGCGTTGACGAGCGCGGCCGAGGTGCGGCCCTTGAGCAGGCCGAGGTTGCTGGTGCGCCGCGCGGGGCGGGCGCCGGTCGGGAAGACCTGGAGGTCGGCCGACTGCTGGACGCCCTCGGCGGTCAGGTTCACGACCACGCTGCTGACGTCAGTGCGGTCCGGGACGCCTCCGACACCGCGCAGGACGACCCGGCGGTCGTCGCCGACAGCGAGCCGGCCCGCGGCGCCCCCGGTGTCGAGCACCCGACGCGGCACCACGGAGGTGAAGCGCGCGCCGGAGGTGTCGGTCTGGTCGCCGTACCACCCGAGGACGTCGACGACGGCGTCGACGGTGCCGCTGTTGACCGACAGGGCGACCTTGTCGGCGTCGCCGACCGCGACGGTGACGAGGTTGGAGACGGTCGACCGGCGCGGCCAGTTGAGGTTGCTGGTGCGGACCTGCGGCTTGCGGCCGAGCGGGAAGACCTCGAGGTCGCCGGCCTGCTTGGTCTGCGGCACCGTGACCGACAGGACGACGGCGCTGACGCCGACAGCCGGGACCCCGCCGACACCGCGGACGACGAGCCCGCGGTCGACGACGCTGCTCACCGGTGTGCGGTCGGTCCTGGTGTCGAGGAGCCGCTGGGGGGTGATCGCGTGGTACTGCCCGGACCGGTCGACCGGGACGGCGCTGGTCGGTGCAGGAGTGGTCGGCGCGGGACCGGTGGGTGCCGGGCCGGTCGGGGCGGGACCGGTGGGTGCCGGGCTGGACGGTGCCGGGCTGGACGGCAGCGGGTCGACCGGGGCCGGGCTGGACGGTGCGGGGCTGGACGGTGCGGGGCTGGACGGCGCCGGGCTGGACGGCAGCGGGTCGACCGGGGCCGGGCTGGACGGTGCCGGGCTGGACGGTGCGGGGCTGGACGGGGCGGGGCTCGACGGCGCGGGGCTCGACGGCGTCGGGCTGGCGCCGGTGCTCGGGCTCTCGGAGCCGACGAACAGCAGCGGCCCGCTCGTCTGGTGCGCCAGGTAGCCCTGGGCGGTCTGCTTGTTGTCGGCCACCTTCCGGCTCGTGACGCAGGCCGCGGTGCACCCGTCGGCGTACGCCAGGATCACGCGCCCGGCCTTGTCGACCGTGATGTCGTTGAAGTCGAGCAGGTTGCGACCGGCGGTGCAGGTCGTGCCGTTGGTGCAGATCTGGCCGCGCTGGACCGGGTCGCTCGGGGTGATGTCGACGGTGTTCCAGGTCCGGCCCCGGTCGACGGTCGTGGCGAGGTACATGTCGAAGGTGCCGCTGGCGTAGGTCGTGGCGTCCGCGGGGTCGACCCCGAAGCCCTCGACGTTGCGGTCGCCCGGGGTGGTGGTGCCGACGAAGGCGAAGGCCGCCCGGCCGTCGTCACCGGCGATCATCTCGGACCAGACCGAGTTCTTGATCCCGATGGCCTCGCCGACGCGGACCGGGTCGGACCAGGTCTTGGCCACCGGGTCGTAGACGGAGGCGACGGGGCTGCCGTCGCCGTCGATGCGGCCGAAGTAGGCGTTGCCGGCGCGGTCCGCGGCGACCGACGGGTCGGTCGCGCCCGCCGTCGAGCCGGGCACGGCCTCCTGCGTCCAGGTCGTGCCGGCGTCGCGGCTGACCGAGAGCGACTGGTGGCCGTTGCAGGCCTTGTTGGGCAGGTACACGTTGCCCTCCGGCCCGACGCGGACGTGGCCGTGCAGCCCGCCGCAGCCGTCGGCCGTGGTGTACGGGGGCGTGCCGTTGGTGAACGTCGCGCCGCCGTCGTCGCTGCGGGCGCAGAGGGCCGCCACGATCGCCTGCGAGCAGTAGTAGAAGGCCCGCGGGTAGCTGCTCAGCGGGACGACGCCGGTCGGCAGAGGCTTGGGGTAGGCACCGCCGCCGAGGGTCTGGTGGTCAGGCCCGGCGGCAGGGCCGCTGCCCTCGCTCGGCATGCAGGTGGGCTGCACCGTCGTCGGGTTGCCGTCGAAGAAGGTCGTGATGCTGTTGAACGCGGCCGGGTTCGCGACGAGCTGGCTCACGCCGGTGCGCCCGGTGGTGCTGTCGGTGAACAGGATCGGGTCCAGCGACTGCACCGTCGTCGCGAGGCAGCTGACGTCGGTCAGCACGGGCGGTGCGGAGGTCGCGGTGGGCGTGGCCGGGAAGACCGCCTTGACCGTGTTCAGGTTCGCCTGGAAGTAGACGTTGCCGGTCTTCCAGTCGACGCCGACGCTCGGCTCGCCCGACTGGTCCGTGCCGGCCACGCTCGCGAGCGAGTAGTTGGCGTAGGTGGAGGGCGTGGCCGTCGTGCTCGTGCCGCCGGTCGGCCCCGTGGCGTTCCGCGACACCGTCCGCAGGGTCAGCGTCGCGGTGTACGGGCTCGCGCCGGCGAAGGCGCAGGTGATCGCGTCGTAGTCGCCGGACGTGACGGTCTTCGAGGAGTACGACTCGACCCCGCCCACGGCGCCGTCGTCGGAGGAGCCCAGCGACGTCCCGCCCCTGGTGACCGTGAGGATCGAGTCGGCGGCGGTGGCCGACTCCGTCACGCTCAGCTCCAGGTCGAACGGGAAGCCGTCCGGGACCGCGATGGAGAACGGGTGGTGGTCGTTCAGCGAGTCGTCGAGGCTCTGCGTGCAGTCGCCGTCCGCGTTCGCGCCGCCGACGCTGCCCGACCACGACGCGGTGACGACGCCGGGCGTGGGGCTGGGCACCAGGACGCCGGAGTCGGCCGGGGTGGAGGCGAACACGGCGGGGACCGCCAGGGACGAGAGCAGGACGAGGCCGGCGGCTGCGGCGAGACCGGGCAGGGTGCGGGAGCGGGGACGGGGCACGGGGGCTCCAGGGGAGTGGGGGCCGCGTGTACGCGCGGACGGTGCATCTTCGCCTGTCTCGACCGCTCTCGTGCCGCTCCTGCCCGAGACGTTCTCCGCAGCTCAGCGCGCCGACGGGGACGACGGGTCCGAGGACGTCCCGTGCCGGCCGGCGCCCGCGCTGAACCGGGCCGCCCCCTCGAGGGCCTCCTGCGACACCGCGGCCTGCCCGTGGGCGAACTCCTGGGCCAGGGCGTCGGCCTCGCTCAGCCCCTCGGCGTCGAGCAGCGACTGCCGGTCGCTGCGCAGGCAGGTCTGCGGGAAGGCGGCCAGCTGCCGGGCGAGCTCCTGCGCGGCCGCGAGCGCCCCGCCGGCGGGGACGACCCGGTTCGCCAGCCCGATCGCGAGCGCCTCGGGGGCGTCGACGGGGCGGCCGGTCAGCACGAGGTCCATCGCCCGGGACGCGCCGATCAGCCGGGGCAGCCGGACGGTGCCGCCGTCGATGAGGGGCACGCCCCAGCGGCGGCAGAAGACGCCGAACACCGCGGTCTCGGAGGCCACCCGCAGGTCGCACCAGAGCGCCAGCTCCAGCCCGCCCGCGACGGCGTGCCCCTCGACGGCGGCGACCACCGGCTTGGACAGGCGCATCCGGGACGGGCCCATGGGGGCGTCGCCGTCGACGGAGAGCGCGTTGCTGCGGTCGGTGCCGAGAGCGGTCAGGTCGGCGCCCGCGCAGAACGTGCCGCCGACGCCGTGCAGGACGGCGACGGAGGCGGCGTCGTCGGCGTCGAAGGCGCGGAAGGCGGCGGCGAGGGCGGTCGCCGTGGGGCCGTCGACCGCGTTGCGCCGTTCCGGCCGGTGCAGCAGCACGGTCGTCACCGGCCCGTCGCGCTCGACCCGGACGGCGTCGGTGGAGGTCACCGGCCGACCGTACGGCTGAGGTAGACCTGAGGCGGTGAGGTTCCGCTGGCCGTCCGGGAGACCGGGCCTGCCCGAGCACGGCGAGCAGATCGTGCGCGAGCACCTGGCGGTCTGGCCGACGCTGACGGCCGACGAGCAGCAGCGGCTGCTCCGCGACACCGACCAGCTGCTGTCCGGCAAGCGCTGGGAGGCCGCGCAGGGGTTCCAGACCGACGACACCGTCGAGGTCGTCATCGCCGCGCAGGCCGCCCTGCTGGTGCTCGGGCTGAGCCTCGACCACTTCCGCGGGGTCAGCGCCGTCGTCGTCCACCCCACGACCCTGTTCGCGCCCGGGGAGCAGCCCGGGCCGTCGGCGGGGACGGTCGCGGCGGACCGGATGGCCGTCGTCGGGCTGGCGCAGGGCGGTCGCGGTCCGGTGGTGCTGGCGTGGGACATGGTGCTCGCCGGGGCGCACGGGACGCAGCCCGGCTACAACGTCGTGCTGCACGAGTTCGCGCACAAGCTGGACATGCTCGACGGCGTCGTCGACGGGACGCCCGTCCTGCCGAAGGCGTTGCGGGAGGACTGGGTGCGCGTCTGCACCGACGTCTACGACGACCTCGTCGCCGGGCAGCCCCGGCCGCCGATGCGCTGGTACGGGGCGACGAACCCCGGCGAGTTCTTCGCCGTCGCGACCGAGGTCTTCTTCGAGCAGCCGCGCGAGCTGGCGGCCTGGGAGCCGGCGCTGTACGACGTGCTGCAGCGGTTCTACCGGCAGGACCCGCTCAGCCGGTCCCTCAGGGCCGGCACCGCGTAGTCCGTCAGCGCCGCGACGACGGCGTCGCCCACGGGCCCCGCGTCCTCGCCGGTGCGGAGCGTCCACCAGTGGTCCAGCCGCGCGGGCAGCAGGAAGCCGATCCGCTCCTGCCACTCCGGGCCGCCCGTCTGCAGCCCCGCCTGCGGCGTCCCGGGGAGTCCGGGCGTCGCCGCCCGGTGCGCCGTCCAGGCGTCGCGCGGCACGACGAGCAGGTTGACCGTGAACAGCACCTCGTCCCGGCTCCCGGACCGGTGCTTCTGGAACGCGAGCAGCGCCCAGTCGTCGGGGTGCGGCAGCGCGTAGCGCCCGGTGCTCCCGCGCAGCCCCAGCCCGCGCAGGGCCGGCGAGACCCGGTCGTGGAGCAGGGTCCGGTAGCCGTCCTGGGCCGTCATGCGAGCGCGCGGACGATCCGCCAGGACCGGGCGACGATGACCGGCTCGGTGTCGCGGTAGTACGGCAGCGCCAGGACCGCGGCGCACACCGCCCAGGCGCGTGCCCGGGCCCAGGTGGCGTCGTCGACGTCGGGCAGGTGGCGGGGGAGGTCGTGCGGCAGCGACCACGTGCTGATCAGGTCGCACGCCGGATCACCGACCGCGCACCCGTTCCAGTCGAGGACGGCCGACAGGCGCCCGCCGGAGACGAGCAGGTTCCCCTCGGTGAGGTCGCCGTGCAGCCAGCGCGGCGGACCGTCGTACGGCGGCGCCTCGACGCCGGCCCGCCAGACGTCGAGCAGGTGGTCGACGTCGGTCTCGCCGCGCAGGTCCTCGGCGGCCGCCCGGACGTCGTCGTCGACGGCGGCGAGCGGACCGCCGCGGGACCCCTCGGGCACGACGGGGGCGCCGTCGGTCGGGACCGCCCACAGCTGCCGCAGGAACACGGCCAGGTCGGCAGCGACGTCGGAGGAGGGACACGAGCCGGGCAGCCAGGGGGCGACGTACCAGCGGAACGGGTAGCCGTGGCCGGGGTCGCCGAGGAGCAGCGGCACGGGCAGGGCGACGTCGACGTGGGGGGCGAGGACGGGCAGCCAGCGCTGCTCGCGCTCGCCCTGCCCGTCGGCCCAGCCGATCCGCGGGAGCCGCAGGGAGAGGTCCTCGCCCAGCCGGTAGAGCACGTGGTCGGTGCCGCCCGGGACGCGGCGCAGGGGCAGGTCCGCCCACCGGCCGGCCAGCAGCGCCCGGGCGAGGGGCTCGTCGACCACCACCTCGCCCGGATGCAGCTGCACGGCGTCGACGCTAGGGCAGCGCCAGCCGGTTGATCTTCCTGAGCACCTGCAGGTACTGCGTGCCGAGCGGCCCGGACGTGTACTCGATGCCGTACTGCTCGCAGAGCGCGCGCACCTTGGGCGACAGCTCGGCGTAGCGGTTGCTCGGGAGGTCGGGGAACAGGTGGTGCTCGATCTGGAAGCTCAGGTTGCCGCTCATCAGGTGGAACAGCGGGCCGCCCTCGAGGTTCGCCGAGCCCATCATCTGCCGGACGTACCACTGCCCGCGGGTCTCGCCCTCGAGCTGCTCCTCCTCGAACTGGACGGCGCCGTCGGGGAAGTGCCCGCAGAAGATGATCGCGTGCGACCAGACGTTGCGCACGAGGTTCGACGTCAGGTTGCCCAGCAGCACCGGCGCGAAGAACGGGCCGGCGAGCGCGGGGAAGACCAGGTAGTCCTTGGTGAACTGCTTGCGGACCTTGCGCCCGATCGCCTTGAGGGTGTGCCACGCCTCGGCCTTGGACTTCTCGCCGGACAGGACCTTCTCGACCTCGACGTCGTGCAGCGCGACGCCCCACTGGAAGAACAGGGACAGCAGCACGTTGTAGACCGGGTTCCCCAGGTAGTAGGGGGTCCAGCGCTGCTCCTCCGACATCCGCAGGATGCCGTAGCCGACGTCGCGGTCCTTGCCGACGACGTTCGTGAACGTGTGGTGCTCGTAGTTGTGGGTGCGCTTCCAGGAGTCCGAGGGGCTCATCGTGTCCCACTCCCAGGTGCTGGAGTGGATCTCCGGGTCGCGCATCCAGTCCCACTGGCCGTGCAGGATGTTGTGGCCGAGCTCCATGTTCTCGATGATCTTGGCGGCCGACAGGCAGGCCGTCCCGAGCAGCCAGGCCGGCGGCAGCACCCCGGCGAACAGGAGCCCGCGCCCGGCGACCTCGAGGGTGCGGTGCGCCTTGATGACCGAGCGGATGTAGGCGGCGTCGGACTCGCCGCGGCTGGCGAGGACCTCGTCGCGGAGGGCGTCGAGCTCGCGGCCGAGCGCCTCGACCTGCTCCTCGGTCATGGGGGTGGTCGGGGTGGAGGGGACGGGGAGCAGGACGGTCGTGGAGAGCTGGGAGGTCACGGGGGACTCCTACGCGTCGAGGGTGACGTCGCCGGCAGGTGCCGAGACGCAGGTCTGGATGAGGTCGCCGGGCTCGCCGTGGACGGTCACCCGTGCGCAGGTCGCGGACCGAGCCGGACAGCAGCGGGACGACGCAGCCGAAGCAGATGCCCATGCGGCAGCCGGACGGGAGCAGGACGCCCGCGGCCTCGCCGGCGTCGAGCAGGGAGGTGGAGACGGCGTCGACGGTGCGGTCGCCGCGGGCGTAGGTGACGGCTCCGCCGGTGCCCGTCGCCACGACCCGAGGGGCGAAGCGCTCGGTGGCCAGCGGCAGTCCGGCCGAGCGCCAGTGCTGCTCGAGGGCGTCCAGCAGGCCGGCGGGCCCGCACGCCCACGCGGCCCGGGAGCGCCAGTCCGGGACGAGGTCGTCGAGCTCGGCGGTCCGCAGCAGGCCGTCGGTGTCGGTGTGCCGCTCGAGGAGGGTCAGCCCGGGCATGCCGCGCAGCTCCGCGCCGAACAGGACGTCGTCGCGGGTGAGCGCGCTGTGCAGCAGGACGACGTCGGGCAGCGGCCCGCGCTCGGCCAGCTCGCGGAGCATCCCCATGACGGGCGTGAGGCCGCTGCCGGCGGTCACCATGAGCATCTGCGCGGGCAGGGGGTCGGGCAGCACGAAGTCGCCCGCGGCCTGGTCGAGCCGCAGGACGTCGCCGGGGCGGACCGACCGGGCGAGGTGGTGCGAGACGACGCCGTCCGCGACCGGCTTCACGGTGATCCAGACCGTGCCGTCGGCCCGGGGCGGACGGGTGAGGGAGTACGAGCGGCGGTGCCAGACGCCGTCGATGCTGACGCCGACCCGGACCCACTGGCCGGCGCGGTGCCCGGCCCAGCCGCGGCCGGGCTGCAGCACGAGCGTGGCGGCGCCGGCGGCCTCGCGCCGCACGTCGACGACGCGGGCCCGGAGGTCGACCGAGCCGTGGAGGGGGTCGACCAGGCCGAGGTAGTCGGCCGGGAGCAGCGGGGTGCTGACGGCCAGGGCCAGCCGCGCGAGTGCGTTCATGACATCGAGTGCACACGATCCGATGTCACATGGCAAGAGGAGGGACGGTGTGACATGTAGCGCTCCTAGGATCTGTCACATGGAGGACATGACCGTCGACGAGCTCGCCCGGGCGACCGGCGTCACCGTCCGCAACCTGCGCGCCTACCAGTCGCGCGGCCTGCTCCCGCCGCCCCAGGTACGGGCCCGCACCGGCTACTACGGCCGCGAGCACCGGGCCCGGCTCGAGCTCATCAAGGAGCTCCAGGGCGAGGGGGTGAAGCTCGAGGTCATCAAGAAGCTCTTCGAGACCACCGGTGGCTCGACCGACCAGGTGCTCGGCTTCATCCGCTCCCTGCGCGAGGTGTTCGGGGAGCACGAGAGCGTCATCGTCAGCGCCGAGGAGCTGTCCGAGCGGTTCGCCAGCGCCGACGCCGGTCTGCTCAAGAAGGCCCAGCGGATGGGCCTGCTCCGCGAGGTCGCCGAGGGCCAGTTCGAGGAGGTCGCCCCGCGGGTGACCCGGGCCGGCGAGAAGCTGGTGGGCCTCGGCATCCCGCTGGACAGGTCGCTCGAGGTCGCCCAGCAGCTGCGCCGGCACGCCGAGGGCATCGCCCGCCTGTACGTCGACCTGTTCCTCGACGAGGTCTGGAAGCCCTTCGACGCCTCCGGCCGCCCGGACGACCAGTGGCCCCGGCTGCACGAGACCGTCGGCGAGCTCCGGACCCTGGCCGGCGAGGTGCTCCTCGCCGTCGTCGAGCAGGCGGTCAGCGAACGGCTCGACGTGACCTTCGGCCGCGACCTCGCCCGCAACGTGCGCACCGCGCACGAGCAGGGGTCAGGCGAGCAGCGGCAGGCCTGACGACGCCGAGGGCGATGCCGAGGGCGAGGGCGTCGGCGTCGGCGAGGCGGTCGGGGCCGGCTCGGGTGCCGGCACGCGGAACAGCGGCTCGAGCCTCCTGAGCTGCGCCGCCGTCGGGGCGGGGCCCCGTTCGCTGCGGAAGTCCCCGGCGCCGGCCAGCCAGTAGCCGAAGACCTCGGCCCAGTCGCCGGCGTCGCTGCGGTAGTCGGTCGAGCCGGTGCCCGGGTACCAGTCGCCGCTCTGCGGCAGTCCGCGCAGGCGCCGGTACCGGGCGTGCCGGTCGGCGTCGCCGTGGCCGAAGTCGAGGGCGTGGCCGAGCTCGTGGCCGAGGGTCATCCGCAGCGACTGGTCGGACTGCCCGCTCTTGACGTACACCGTGATCCGGCGGGCCCGGCGGTCGGTCACCCCGAGCTGCGAGCCCTGGTACGGCCGGAACTGCACGGCGTAGCCGAGGTCGCGCCACGGGTAGTGCAGAGCGGCCAGGGCGCGGGCACCGCGGTCGTCGGCGGTCTTCTGCGTGGTGGTCCCGGACCCGGCGTCGGCGCGGGGCAGCGACGACGGGGAGGGGGCGGCAGGCAGCGCCAGGGCCAGGGCCACGGAGCAGGCGGCCAGGAGGGCGGACAGGACGGCGGCGCGGGTCAGCGACGCGCGGGACGGGGTCATGGTCGTCCGAGCGGGAGGGCCGGGGTCGCCGGCGGCGGGAGTCTTCTCCCGCCCTAACTACTCACCGGTAACGTCGGTGACGCAGAGTGATGAGGCGCACTACCGTCCGGTCCACTCCGGCGTCTGCTTGAGGGCGAACGCGGTCAGCCCGATCATCAGGTCCTGGCTGCCGAGCAGCACGTCGACGGCGGGGTCGGTGAGGGCCTGCGCCGCGACGACGTCGGGCTCGCGGGCCGCCTGCTCGAGGACCTGCAGCGACAGCCGCACCGACGTCGGGGACGACCCGAGGACCTCCTGAGCCAGCGCCCGGGCGCCCTCGAGCGCGGTCCCGGCGGGCACGACCCGGTTGACCAGCCCGTGCGCCAGCGCCTCCTGCGCGGACAGCCGGCGGCCGGTGAGGACGACCTCGGAGGCGAGCTTCGGGGGGAGCATCCGCGGCAGGCGGACCAGGCCGCCGGCGGCGGCGATGAGCCCGACCCGGGCCTCGGTCAGGCCGAACTGCGCGCCCTCCGACGCGACCACGAGGTGGCAGGCGAGGGCGATCTCGAAGCCGCCGCCCAGGGCGTAGCCGTCGACCGCGGCGATGACCGGCTTGGTCATGCCGGGCCGGGCGGTGAGCCCCGCGAAGCCGTTCTCCGGGATCCAGGTGTCCTTGCCGCTGGCGGTCCACAGGAGGTCGTTGCCGGCGCTGAAGGCCTTGCCGCCGGCCCCGGTCAGGACGGCGACCCAGAGGTCGGGGTCGGCGAAGAAGGCGTCGAAGACCTCGTCGAGCTCCTCGTTGGCCGGCGGGTGCAGGGCGTTGCGGGCCTCGGGCCGGTCCATCACGACCTCGAGCACGTGCCCGTCGCGGCGTACCTGGAGGAAGGCGTAGGACGCCCGCAGGGCGGGGCGGGGCCGGGGCGGGAAGGGCGAGAGCGCCACCCGGTTGCCCCGCCCGCTGGACCGGACGTGCACCTCGGTGCCGGCGGGCTCGCCGGACTCCAGCAGGTCGAGCAGGTCGTCGCCGTCGGCGAGGGCGAGGAAGCGCCGGCCGTCCTGCCGCCCGACGACGACGCCCGTGCGGCTGCCGTCCTTGCCGAACAGCACGGTCCAGGTCTCGACCGTGGCGCGCCCGTTCACGCGCTTGCTCCACGGCACGGCCGGCCAGGAGTCCACCTCGGGCTGCAGGTCCGGGCCGGGGCGCCACGGGGCCGGCGTCGTGGAGTAGACGCCCACCGCGTACTTCGACAGCACCCCGCCGTTCGCCCCGACCAGGCCGACGGTGCCGGGCTCGGCCCGGAGCCGCTCGACCACGGTGGCGATCGCGTGCAGGGAGTAGTCGTTGCCGGGGCCGCCGAAGAAGGGGAGGCCGCCGGTGACGGTCAGGCCGCGCGGGTCGGCGGGGGCGAGCCCGAGTCCGTCCAGCACGGCCGACACCGCGACGGGGAAGCAGCTGTAGAGGTCGAGCACCCCGACGTCGTCGAGCGTGAGACCGGCCTGCTCCAGCGCGGCCCGCACCGCGAGGACCGCGGCCGGGTAGGCGCCGAGGTCCTGCCGCTCGAGCAGGTCGCGCTCCTGGACGGCGGCGTGCCCGTGCAGGAACACCCACCGGTCCTCGGGCACGCCCAGCCGCTGGGCTGCCTCCACCGACATGACGAGCACGGCGGCGCCCTGGTTCACCTGGTCGCGGGCGACGAGGTAGCGCGGGTACGGCGTGGCGATGAGGCGGTTCGCCTCCGTGACGGTCAGCAGCTCCTCGGCCGTCCGGACGACCGGCGCGGCGGCGTACGGGTCCTGCGCCGCGACCTCGGTGAACGGGGCGAACAGCTCGCCCATGCCGCGGTCGTAGGTGGCCCGGTCCTGGCCGAGCCGGGTCCGGCGGGCGTTCTCGTACAGGGCGTACGTGCCGGGCAGGTGCCACAGCGCGTGCTCGATCCCGTACCGGCTGACCAGCCCCTCGAGGCCGAGGCCGCGGTCCTCCAGCGAGCCCTCGACGTGCTCGGAGAAGTCCGGCGCCCCCTCGGTCCCGGCCAGGGCGCGGGCCGTCGAGATGGCCTCCGCGCCGACGACCAGCACGACGTCGGACGTGCCGTCGGCGACCGCCTGCCCCGCCTCGCTCACCAGCGTCTGCGGCGTCTGCCCCCCGACGACGTCGAGCACGGCGCGGCGAGGGTCGGCCCCGATCCGCTGCGCGATCGAGCGGGGCACGTTGTCGGACTTCCCGAGCGGGGCGGTGGCCTGCGGGGTCGAGCTCTCGAACTGCCGGACGGCCAGGACGGTGTCGATCTCCGACGCCGGCACCCCGGCGTCCGCGAGGGCGGTCGCGGGCGGCCTCGGCGGCGAGGTCGACGGCGGACAGCGCCCGGTAGGAGTCGGTGCCGACCTTCTCGGCGTGCTGCCCGACGCCGACGAGCACAGGGGTGCGGGGGTCGAGACTCATGCGGGCAGCACCTTCCAGCGGGCCATCAGGACGTCGCCGTCCTGCAGCAGGGACACCAGCTCCAGCGGCCGGGCGGCCTCCGGAGCGCCGGACACGAGCCGCGGCCCGTCCCCGCCGACGAGCAGCGGGCTCGTCGTCGTGCAGACCTCGTCGACCAGGCCCTCGGCCAGCAGGGCGCCCGCGAGGGACGGCCCGCCCTCGCACAGGACCCGGGTCAGCCCCTGTGCCCGGAGCTCGTCCAGCACTCCCGCGAGCCCGCTGGTCCGGCGTCAGCAGGAGGAGACCGCTGTCGGGCAGCAGCAGCGGGGAGTCCTCCGGCAGGCCTCGCCCGCGCGTCACGACCGCGACGCGCGGCACCGGTGCCTGCCCTCGCGAGAGCCGCCGCGCCCGGTGCTCCTCCGGGACGACGACCGGCCGGTAGCGCTCGGCCCGGGCGGTCCCGGCCCCCACCAGGACGACGTCGGCGTGCCGCCGCAGCGCCCGGAAGACCTGCTTGTCGGCGTCGCCGGACAGCCCGGCGGAGCCGCCGTCGAGGACAGCGGCTCCGTCGACGCTCGTCACCAGGCCGAGCCGGACGCCGGGTGCCTGCAGGTAGAGGGCGTCGAGGTCCGGGGCGTCGTCGCAGGAGGGGTGCAGCTGGCGCATCAGGCCCGCACCGTAGCGAGGGTCAGGGGGCGGTCGCGAGCCGGGCCTCCGCGGTCCGGACGGCGCCGCCGCGGACCCAGGTGACGGTCACGGTGTCGCCGGGGGCGTGCGCCCGGACCGCGACGACGAGGGCGTCCGCGCCGGGGGTCCTGCGGTCGCCGACCGCGGTGACGACGTCGCCGGCCTGCAGCCCCGCGGTGGCCGCCGCACCGCCGGGAGTGACGGCGCGGAGCAGCGCGCCGGTGCCGTCCGGGGTGTCCCCGACGCTCACGCCGAGCTGCGGGTGCGACGCGACGCCGTCGTCGAGCAGGTCCTCGGCGACCCTCAGCGCGGCGTTGCCGGGGATGGCGAAGCCGACGCCGATGTTCCCGCTGCTGCCGCTGCCCGCGGTCGCGATGGCGCTGTTGATGCCGACCACGCGGCCGGCGAGGTCGACGAGGGCGCCGCCGCTGTTGCCGGGGTTGATCGCGGCGTCGGTCTGGACGGCGTCGATCACCGACTGCTCGGAGGAGGTGTCGGAGCCGGTCCGGACCGGGCGGTGCAGCGTCGAGACGATGCCCTCGGTGACGGTGTTGGACAGGCCGAGCGGGGCCCCGACGGCCAGCACCGCCTGCCCGACCCGGAGCGCGTCGCTGTCGGCGAAGGTCGCGGCGGTGAGGCCGGTCAACCCGGTGGCCCGGACGACGGCGAGGTCGCTCGTCGGGTCGGTGCCGAGGACCCGGGCGGCGGCGGTGCGGCCGTCCGCCAGGGTGATCCGGACGGTCTGGGCGTCCGCCACGACGTGGTCGTTGGTGAGGATCGTCCCGTCGGTGCGCAGGACGACGCCGGACCCCGTGCCCGAGCCGGTGGGGGTCGTGACGGCGAGGGTGACGACGCTCGGGGAGATGGTCGCGGCGGCCGACTGCGGGCTGCCGCCGCTGCTCAGGGCGGCGGGCAGGACGGCGGTGCTCTGCAGGACAGCCGCGGGCGTCGGGGTGCTCCGGTCCACGAGCAGCGCGCCCGTGGCGCCCGAGCCGCCGCACAGCAGGACGGCGGCGAGGACCAGGGCGGCCGGACGGCGACGTCGGGGGACCGGCGGCGGGAGCAGGGGGGCGTCGTCGAAGCGGTAGGCGGGGTGCGCGGGAGCGGTCATGCGTCTGTTCTGCTCCCGCTGTCTGGACGCTCCCTCGGGACTGCCTGGGAGCCGGCTGTCAGTCGGCGGCCGCACTCACGCCGGTGATCCCAGTGACCGGTGCACCGCGGCGGCGGCCCGGGCGACGTCGTCGGGGGTGAGGTCGGCCCGGGCGGTGACCCGCAGGCACGAGCCGCCCTCGGGCACGGACGGTGGCCGGAAGCACCCGACCCGGACGCCCTCGGCCCGACAGGCCTGCTGCGCGGCGACCGCCCGGGCGGCGTCCCCGACGGTCACCTGCAGGACGGCGCCCGGGGTGGCGGGGACGTGCAGCGCCTCGGCCAGCGCGGCCCCGACGGCGGCCAGGGCGGAGAGCCGGGCGTCGTCGACCAGTCCGAGCGCCGCCAGGGCGGCTCCGGCCGACGACGGCGCGAGACCGGTGTCGAAGACGAAGGCCCGGGCGGTGTCGACGAGGTGGGCGCACAGGGCGGCGCTGCCGAGGACCGCCCCGCCCTGGCTGCCGAGCGACTTCGAGAGCGTCACCGTCCGGACGACGTCGGGCTGGTCCGCGATCCCGGCCGCGGCGCAGGCCCCGGCACCACCCGGGCCCAGGACGCCGAGCGCGTGGGCCTCGTCCACCAGCAGGAGGGCGCCGTGCCGGCGGGCGACGTCGTGCAGGGCGGGCAGGGGGGCGAGCGTCCCGTCGACGGAGAACACGGCGTCGGTCACGACGACGGCGCGGCCGGGGTGCGCGGCGACGGCGGCCTCGACCGCGGCGACGTCGCCGTGCGGGACCACCCGCACCTCCGACCGCGAGAGCCGGCAGCCGTCCACGAGGGAGGCGTGGTTGTCGGCGTCGGACACCACGAGGGTCCCGGGGCCGCCCAGCACCGTCAGGGCGCCGAGGTTCGCCAGGTACCCGGAGGAGAAGACGAGGGCCGCCTCGGCCTGCGTCCGGCGGGCCAGCTCCGCCTCGAGCAGCAGGTGCAGGGACGTCGTCCCCGTCGACGAGCCGCGAGCCGGTGCTCCCCGCGCCGAAGCGCCGGGCAGCGTCGACGGCGGCGGCGACGACGTCGGGGTGGCGGGACAGCCCGAGGTAGTCGTTGGAGGCGAGGTCGAGCAGGCCGGGCTCGCCGGGGTCCAGGCGCCGGCGCAGGCCACGGGCGGCGACGTCCTCGCGGGCGGCGGACAGCCACGCCCAGGGGTCGGCTGTCCGGGTCACGCAGACATACTGCCTGCGTGCTCCCGGACCCCTCCACCGCGCTCGACCCGGCCGCCTTCCGCGAGGCCCTGTCGCACTTCGCGAGCGGCATCGTCGTCGTGACCGGCGTCGTCGACGGCCGTCCGCTGGGCATGACCTGCCAGTCGTTCAGCTCGCTGTCGCTCGACCCGCCGCTGGTGCTGTTCTGCCCGGCGAGGTCCTCGGCGTCGTGGCCGGTGCTGCGGACGGCGCCGCGGCTGTGCATCAACGTGCTGAGCAGCGTGCAGCAGGACGTGTCGGCGCAGTTCGCCCGCAGCGGCGCGGACAAGTTCGCGGGGGTGTCCTGGACCCCGACACCGGCCGGCGCCCCCGCCCTGGACGGCGTCGCCGCGCACCTGGAGGTCGCCGTCGAGGACGTGGTCGACGGCGGCGACCACCACATCGTCGTCTGCCGGGTGCACGCCCTGCAGACCGACTCGACGCTCGCCCCGCTCGTCTACTGGCGCAGCGGCTACCGGACCCTGGAGGAGCAGCGATGACCGAGGTCGTCACGTACGAGGTGGTCGAGGGGGTCGCGTGGCTGACCATCCAGCGGCCGGAGGCCCGCAACGCGCTCTCCCGCGCGGTCCGCACCGGGCTGTGGGAGGGCACCCGGCGCTTCAACGACGACGCCTCCGCCAAGGTGCTCGTCCTGACCGGCGCCGGCGGCAAGGCGTTCTGCGCGGGCGCCGACCTCAAGGAGATGGCCGAGGAGCAGATGGAGGTCCCGCCGCCGGACTTCCTGCCGCAGTACGGGCGCAACATCCAGGTCGAGAAGCCGACGATCGCGGCCGTCAACGGGGTGGCGTTCGCGGGCGGGTTCCTGCTCGCGCAGATGTGCGACCTGTGCGTGGCCGGCGAGAGCGCCCGGTTCGGGGTGACCGAGCTCAAGGTCGGTCGCGGTGCCCCGTGGGCGGCTCCGCTGCCGCTGCTCATCGGCGCCCGGGCCGCGATGGAGGTCCTGCTGACCGGGGACGCCTTCCCCGCGGCGAAGGCGCAGCAGATGGGGCTCGTCAACGAGGTCGTGCCCGACGCCGACCTCCGCAGCCACGTGCAGGCCCTGGCCGAGCGGATCGCCGCCAACGCGCCGCTGTCGGTGCTGGCCGCGAAGAAGACGGTGCAGCTGACCGCGCAGCTCTCGGAGGAGGCCTTCGCCCGGGCCGAGGCCGTCTGGGAGCCCGTCTACACGAGCAACGACGCGAAGGAGGGCCCGGCGGCCTTCCGCGACAAGCGGCGTCCGCAGTGGACGGGCACGTGAGCCTCGTCGAGCGGCTCGCCGACGACCTCGAGGCCGAGACCGCTTCGCCTGCTGCCCCTGCTCGCACGCCTCGGCGACTGGACCGTCCCCACCCCGGCCGAAGGCTGGAGCGTCCACGACCAGGTCACCCACCTGGCCTTCTTCGACGACGCCACCACCCTCGCGCTGACCGACCCGGACGGGTTCCTGGTGCAGCGGGAGGAGGTGTTCGCGCTCGGCGCGGGCTTCCCCGACGTCATCGCGGCGCAGCACCGGGACCGTCCGCGCGAGGAGTGCCTGGCCTGGCTGCGCCGGTCCCGGACCGCCCTGCTGACCGCTCTGCGGGCGGCGCCGGCCGGTCACCGGATGCCCTGGTACGGCCCCGACATGGGCGTCGCGTCCGCCGCGACCGCCCGGCTCATGGAGACCTGGGCGCACGGCCAGGACGTCGCCGACGCCCTCGGGGTGGACCGCGCCCCGACGGCCCGGCTGCGCAGCGTGGCCGACCTCGGGGTCCGGACCCTCGGCTTCGCCTTCGCGCTGCGCGGCCTGCCCGTGCCCGAGGCGCCCGTCCGGGTCGAGCTGCAGGCCCCGGGCGGCGACCTCTGGACCTGGGGCCCCGAGGATGCCGCGGACCTGGTCACCGGCCCGGCCCTGGACTTCTGCCTGCTGGTCGTCCAGCGGCGGCACCTCGACGACCTCGCCCTGCAGGTGACCGGGCCGGTCGCGCAGGCCTGGACCGGCGTCGCGCAGGCCTACGCGGGAGCGCCGAGCGACGGCAGGAGGCGTACTGTCATCACGTGATGACAACGAGGGACCGCGCGCTGGTCCCCGTCCTGGTCTACCTCGGCCTGGTGGTGTCCGTGGTCAGCAGCCTGGGAGCCCCGCTGGTCCCGACCATCGCGGCCGAGACCGGGGTGTCGGTCTCGACCGCGCAGTGGTCCCTGACGCTCAGCCTCCTGGTCGGCGCCGTCGCGACCCCCGCCATGGGGCGCCTCGGTGACGGCCCCCGACGCCGCGAGGTCGTCCTGGTCGCCCTCGCGGTCGTCACCGCCGGCTGCGCGCTGGCCGCCCTGCCGCTGAGCTTCGGCTGGCTGCTCGTCGGCCGCGGCCTCATGGGGGTCGGCCTCGGGCTGACCCCGCTGGCCATGGGCACCGCCCGCGACGCGCTGCAGGGCGAGCGCTCCCGCTCGACGGTCGCGGTCCTGTCCGTGACCACGGTGGCGGGCATCGGCCTCGGCTACCCGCTGACCGGCGTGCTGGCGGAGGTGTCGTCGTTCCGGCTGGCGTTCTGGGCCGGCGCCGTCGTCAGCGCCCTCGCCCTGCTCGCGGCCTTCCTCGTGGTCCCCTCGACCCGGGACCGGCCGCACGCGCCGCTCGACGTCGTCGGGGCGGTCCTGCTCGGGGCCGGCGTCGCCGGGCTGCTGCTCGCGCTGTCGGAGGCGACGTCCTGGCCGCTGCTGCGGCTCGTCCTGGTCGCCGGGGTCCTCCTCCGGCCTGGTGGCCGCCTTCGTCGTCCGGCAGCTGCACGTCGAGCACCCGCTGGTCGCCCTGCGGCTGGCCCGCGACCGGTCCGTGCTCACCGCGCACACGATCGGGCTCGTCGCCGGCCTCGGCATGTACGTGCTCATGTCGATGGTCATCCGCTACGTGCAGACCCCGGCCGCGACCGGCTACGGCTTCGGGTCGTCCGTCGTCGTCGCCGGGCTGCTGCTCCTGCCGATGTCGGCCATGTCGGTGGTCGCCAGCCGGCTGCTCCCGCTCCTCGGACGGCGGGTCGGACCCCGCGTGCTGCTGCCCCTGGGATGCCTCGTCTTCGCGTCCGCCGAGGCGGTGTTCGCCGTCGCCCGCGGGCTCGCTCTGGGAGGTGTTCGTCGTCATGGCGATCGCCGGGCTCGGCGTCGGGGGCACGTTCGCCGCCCTGCCCGCGCTCATCGTCCAGGCCGTGCCCGCCGACCAGACCGGCAGCGCGCTGAGCGTCAACCAGGTGCTGCGCTACATCGGCTGCTCCGCCGGGAGCGCCCTGTCCGCCACCGTCCTCGACGCCCGCACGCCCGCGGGGGCCCGCTTCCCCGTCGACGCCGGCTACACGACGGCGGCCCTCGTCGGGTGCGTGCTGCTGGTGCTCGCAGCCGCGCTGACGACCGTCCTGCTGCCCCGCCCCGTGGCCGCACCGCTCCGGGTCCGCGAGACCGTCGGCGTCTGATGCCCAGACGCGGACAGGCCCGCGAGCTCCTGCTCGAGGCGGCGCTCGCCCTGTTCGCCGAGCGCGGCTACGACCGCACCACCACCCGCGACGTCGCCGAGCGGGCCGGCGTCGACGCCGCCCTCATCAAGCGGCACTTCGGGAGCAAGGACGGGCTCTACCTGGCCGCGCTGCAGGCCGAGACCGGCGATGCCGCTCCGCCGGACCTCCGCCGGCCCGAGCGCCTGCGGGCCCTGCTCGACCGCGTCGACGGCCGGGGCGCCGCCGGACCCGTCTTCGGCGCCGTCGTCCAGCCGCACGCCGACCCGCAGGTGCAGCAGGCTGCGGCCGGCACCCTCCGGCGCCGTCTCGTCGACCCGCTCGCCGCCCGCAACGTCGAGGAGGGCCGGGACCGGCCGGTGCTGCGGGCCGAGGTCGCGGCCGCAGCGGTCACCGGCGTACTGCTCGCCCGGCGCAGCGGCACGTTCCCCGAGCTCGCCGCCGCCGACGCCGACGACCTCGTCGCCCTCGTCCTGGAGCTGCTCGCCCCCGCCCCGGGTCAGAAGGCGTAGCGGACCCGCAGCCAGGGCGTGCGCTCGGCGATCAGGTCGGTGAGTGCCCGCACCTGCTGGCCCTTGAAGCCGGACCGGTAGCGGACGTTCTCCCCGCCGGTCTGCGACCGCTTGGCCTCCTGCACCTCCGGCCGCCAGAGGACCTCCTCGGCGCGGGGGTGCCAGCCGAGGTTCACCTCGTGCAGCTGCGCGTTGTGCGTCAGGAAGACGACCTCGGCGGCGGCCTGCGCCCGGAACGCCGGACCGGTGGCGTCGGCGAGGTCGTCGAGCAGCTGCGCCCAGTCCTGCAGCCACCCCTCCCGCACGACGACGGGCGACAGGTTCACGTGCACCTCGTACCCGGCAGCCACGAAGTCGTCGATCACGGCGAGCCGCTCGCCGATGCTGCTCGTGCGCAGGTCGAGCAGCTTCGCGTCCGACGGCGGCATGAGGCTGAACCGGACGCGCGTGCGACCCCGGGGGTCGTAGGTCAGCAGCTCGCGGTTGACGTGCTTGGTCGCGAACGAGGCCTTGGCGGTGGGCAGGTCGCGGAACGTCGCCACCAGGTCCTTGACGTTGTCGGACAGCCGGGCGTCGACCGAGCAGTCGCTGTTCTCGCCGATGTCGTAGACCCAGGCGCGCGGGTCGACCTGGTCCGGCACCTGCTTCTCGCCCTGGCGGCCGACGTGTCCGCGCAGGTAGCGGCAGATCTGCGGGCCGTTGGCGAAGACGGTGATCGGGTTCGCGTAGCCCTTGCGCCGCGGGACGTAGCAGTAGGCGCAGGCCATCGCGCACCCGCTGGCCGTCGAGGGGGCGATGAAGTCCGCGGACCTGCCGTTGGGCCGCGCGGACAGGGACTTCTTGACGCCCAGGACGAGGTCCTCGGTCTTGATCCGGACCCACCGGTCGACGTCCTCGGGCCCGTACGGGACGGCGAGGTGGCTGGCGACCTCGATCCGCTCCGCGTCCGGCCAGCGGGCGAGGACCTCCTGCCCGCGGGGGAGCGCGGCGGCGGCCGGCTCGACGTAGATGCGGCGGACGTCGAGCAGGCGCGACAGCTCGGGGGACGGGGCGGGAGGGGCGTCGAACGAGAAGGCTTCCTGCACCCCCGCACAACGCCCCCGGGGGCCGCCCTAGTCCACCGTGGCGGCCGGCTCCTGCGACCGCTGGCGCGGCACCTCGACGGGGGCCAGCGGCGAGGGCTCCACCCGGAGCACCGTCGCGACGCTGCCGGGCAGCCACCAGTTCCAGCGGCCGAACAGGCTCACGAGGGCCGGCACGAGCAGGGCCCGCACGAGGGTGGCGTCGATGAGGATCCCGACGCCGAGGGCGGTCCCGAGCACCTTGATGTCGGTCCCCGGCGCGGACGCCAGGGCGGCGAAGGCGAAGAACAGGATCAGGGCGGCACTGGTGACGAGCCGTCCGGTGCGACCGAGCCCGGTGATGACCGCCGTCGACGTCGACCCGGTCTCGTCGTACTCCTCGCGCATCCGGGCCAGGATGAACACCTCGTAGTCCATCGACAGGCCGAACAGGAACGCGAAGATCAGCACCGGGAGCCAGAACGTGATGGCCCCCGTGGGCGACACCCCGAACACGGCGTCGGAGCCGTGGCCCTGCTGCCAGAACAGCACCACCGTGCCGAAGACCGCGGCCAGGCTCACCAGGTTGAGCAGCACGGCCTTGACCGGCAGCAGGATGCTCCGGAAGGTCCGGACCAGCAGCACGAAGGTCACCAGCGAGATGAGCGCCAGGACGTAGGGGAAGTTGTCGTAGACGGCGCTGCCGTAGTCCTCGACGGTGGCGCCGGTGCCGGTCACGCGGACCTTGCCGTCGACGTCCGCGCGGATCGCCCGGCGCACCCGGTCGACCACCGCGGTGCCGTCGCTGTCGACGGTCTCCTCGCGCGGCAGGACGTCGACCAGGGCGGTGCCGTCCTTGCGGGCACCCACGACGGCGGTCAGCACGTCGGGCACGCCCTTCGCGGCCTGCACGGCGGCGTCGGCGTCGGCGTCGTCCACGAGGACCGTGATGGGCGTGAGCACGCCGGTGCCGACGCCGCCGTCGCGCAGGAGCTGCAGGCTCTCGTAGGCCGGTCCGCCCCGCGCCAGGGAGTCGCTGCCGGACTGCCCGATGCGCAGGTCGAGCACCGGGACGATCAGCGCGCCGAGGGCGACGACGGCGACCAGGGTGGCGATCCAGCGGCGCTCGACGATGGTGCGCGCCCAGGCCGACCAGCCCTTGGCGGCGACGCCCTCCTTGCGGATCCGCGGCCAGTCGATCCGCGGGCCGATGCCCCCGAGCAGGGCGGGCAGCAGGGTGAGCACCACGGCGACGCTGACCAGCGGGATGAGCATCCCGCCCAGGCCCATGCTGCGCAGGAACGGCACGGGGACGACGAGCAGCGAGACCAGGCTGATCGCGACCGTGACGCCGGAGGCGAGGACGGCGTGGCCGGCGGTGCGGACCGCAGTGATGATCGCCGTCTCGTTGTCGGCGCCCTTGGCCCGCTCCTCGCGCCAGCGGCTGACCACGAGCAGCGAGTAGTCGATGGCGACGCCGAGACCGATGAGGCTGATGAGGAACTGCACGACGAAGCTGACGTCGGTGAGGTAGCTCAGGCCGAGGACCAGCAGGAAGGTCGTGAGGATGGAGACGGCCGCGATGAGCAGCGGCAGGAACGCCAGGAAGCTGGCGAAGACGAAGGCCAGGACGGCGAGCGCACCGACCGCGCCGGCCAGCGTCTCGGCCAGGACCGACGGCCCCTCGTTCTCCCCGCCACCGGCCGACAGCAGGTTGTACGACGTGATGCCGGTGGTCAGGCCCTTGCTCCCCGCGACCCCCTCCAGGGCCGGCACGACCCGGGTCTCGTTGCCGGGGCCGAAGCCCTCGGGCAGCGGACCGGTCACCAGCGCGAAGGCGGTCCGGCCGTCGTCGGTGGTGAACCGCGCGTCGCCGGTGGACGCGCCGTCGACGACCTGCAGTCCGGGCAGCTTGCGCACGGCGTCGAAGGCGGCGGCGACGTCGGCCTGGCGCGACGCGACGGTCTGCCCCTCGGGCACGGTCACGGTCGGCACCAGCGTGTCGAACGAGCTCGTGCCGTAGACCCGGTTCAGCTCCACCTCGGTCTCGTAGCCCGGCTGTCCGGGCAGCGAGAAGTCGAAGGTCAGGCGGCTGGACAGCTGCCCGGCCGCGACGCCGCCGGCGAGGAAGGCGACCAGCCAGAACAGGCCGACGAGGCGACGGTGCCGGAGCACGAAGCGGGCGAGCGGTTCCACGGGGTCCCCCAGAGGTCGAGCGGGCCACCGTAGGGGCAGCAGGTGAACGTGCGGTGTCAGGTCGGGACGCGGCAGACCCAGCTCCAGGCCGTCCCGCTCCCCTGTTCCTGACGCACCAGCTGCTCCAGAGTCATCGGTTGCGGCGACCGCAGGGCGACGGAGACGCCGAGGAAGGCCACCAGGGCGAGCAGGGCGCCGGCCGACGTCCGCCGGGCGCCGAGCCGCAGGGCCGTCCACGCGGCGACGGCGAGCGACCACAGCACGACACCGGCGAGCAGCGCCCCGGGCCACAGGAAGTGCGCCGTGATGTGGACGGCGAACACGTCCATCCACGCCACGTGCAGGGCGCCGGTGGTGAGGAACAGGACGTCCGGCACGGCGCTGTAGAGGTGCCCGACGAGGGTGGCCTCGTGGGCCCGCCACTGCCGGACCTCGGGGTCGCGCGGCCGGGCGAGGCGGACGCCGGTGAGCAGCCCGAGGGCGAGCGCACCGCCCAGCAGGGCGTGCAGCCAGAAGTGGAAGTCGGCGCCGCTCTGGTGGTAGCGGTACCAGAACCAGACCTCGATCGCGGCCAGCCCGACGGCGGTCGCCCGGTGCCGCACGGCGGGCCCGGGGAGCACGTTCACAGGCCGTCCAGCAGGGTCTGGATCTCCCGGGCGTGCGCAGCCGGTGCAGGGTCGACGGTCCGGTACCGGACGTGCCCGCGCCGGTCGACCAGCGCGTAGCCCGTGCGTCCCTCGACGACGCCGTAGTCCTGCGCCAGCTCGGGCCGCACCAGGACCGAGGCCCGCGCGACGTCCGGGACCCGGCAGCCGTCGCACAGCAGGACCAGCACCGGCCGGCCGTCGGTGGGGGCGTCGACGCCCGGTGCGGGCTCGTCCAGGTAGAGCAGGTCGAGCTGCTGCAGGGAGTGCAGCGGGTCGTGCCCGGCGTGGGCGTCGCTCAGGACGTAGGACGTCACCCCGGCCGCGGGCAGCACGACGGCCGCGACCGCGGACAGCACCAGCCGCAGGGCGGGGGTCACGAGGCCCGCGGCAGCCGGACGCGCACCGTCGTCCCGCGGCCGGGCGTGCTGTCGACGTCGACCGTGCCGTCGTGGGCCGCGACCAGGGCGGCGACGATCGAGAGCCCGAGACCGCTGCCGGTCGTGCTCCGCGCCCCGCGGGTGCGGCTGGTGTCCGCCCGGTAGAAGCGCTCGAACACCCGGGCGGCGACGTCGGGCTCCATCCCCGGACCGTCGTCGCGCACCTCGACCACCACGGTGGTGTCGTCCCCCGCGAGCGCCAGCTCCACCGTCGTCCCGGCCGGTGTGTGCGTCGTGGCGTTGGCCACCAGGTTGCCGAGCACCTGCCGCAGCCGCGCGTCGTCGCCGAGGACGACGGCCGGCGGTCCGGTCGGGCGGCACGAGGCGGACCTCGTGGTCGGTGACCGCGGCGGCGTCGTGCACGACGTCGGCCGCGACGGTCAGGAGGTCGACCCGGGAGCGCTCGAGGGGGCGCTGCTGGTCGAGCCGGGCGAGCAGCAGCAGGTCGTCGACGAGCAGACCCATGCGCGACGCCTCGTCCTCGATCCGGCGCACGACGCGGGGGAGCGTCTCGGGCGGGACGGCGCCCTGGCGGTAGAGCTCGGCGAAGCCGCGGATGGAGGTCAGCGGCGTCCGCAGCTCGTGGCTGGCGTCCCCGACGAACCGGCGCATCCGCTCCTCGGACGCGCGGGCCTCGGCCTCCGACGTCTGCTGCGCCCCGTACGCCGTCTCGAAGCGGTCGACCATGCTGTTGAACGACGTCGCGAGGCTCCCGACCTCGGTGGTCGGACCGGCGACGGGCACCCGCACGGACAGGTCGCCGGCGGCGATGGCCTCCGCGGTCGACTCGACGACGGTCAGCGGCCGGAGCGAGCGCCGCACGCCGGCGGCCCCCAGGGCGCCGGCGGCCAGCAGCGCGCCGAGGCCGACGAGCAGGTCGATGAGGAGCAGCCGGTGCACGGTCGCGTCGACGCCCTCCAGCGGCAGCGCGACGACGACGGCGGACCCGGACGGCAGCGGCTGCACGCCCACCCGCCAGTCCGACCCGCCGCGGGCGCCCCGCACGGTGAACGGCCCCTCGAGGCGGCGGACCGCGTCGGCGTCCAGGGCGGGGAGCTGCGGGCCGTCGGCGGCGTCGTCGTCGTCCACGCCCTGGGGGAGCACGGCGCCGCTGGGGTCGACCAGCGCGGTGAACGACGTGCCGGGCGGGGCGAACCGGCCGCCTCCCCGGGGGCGGTCGCGCGGGCCGACCGCCCGCTGCACCGTCTCGACCAGCTGGTCGTCGACCCGGTCGAGCAGGTAGCCGCGCAGCGCGACGACGCCGGCGACCGACGTCAGCAGGACGACCAGCGCGACGGTCGCGAGCAGCAGGGACAGCACGAGGGTGCGCAGCGGCACCCGCTCCGCCAGGCCGCTGCTCGTCACGTGCGCGAGTCTCCCAGCCCGGCCTGGGAGTCCGCTGTCAGCGGGCCCGGAGCCCGCCGCTGACGTCCTGTGCGGGCGCCGCCAGGTTGAGGCGCGTGAAGGCCAGCGCCTCGGCGAGGTCGGCCTCCCGCTCGGCCCGGTCCTCGGCCCTGCGGGTGCTGACCTCGACGACGACGAGGCCGTCGAAGCCCTGCACGGCCAGGCCCTCGAGCAGCTCGGCGCACGGCTGCGTGCCGCGCCCGGGGACGAGGTGCTCGTCGCGGGCGCTCCCGCCGCCGTCGGCCATGTGGACGTGGGCGAGCCGGTCGCCCATCTTCGCGCCCATGGCGAGGGCGTCGGACTGGCTCACGCTCGTGTGGGAGAGGTCGAGGGTGAAGTGCCGGTAGTCCTCCTCGGTGGGGTCCCAGTCGGGGGAGTACGGCGTCACCTCCCGGCCGCGGGCCCGCAGCGGGAACATGTTCTCCACCGCGAACTTCACGTCGGTCTCGCCGGCCATCTGCTGGATCCCGCCGAGGAACTGCCGGGCGTAGTCGCGCTGCCACCGGAACGGCGGGTGCACGACGACGGTCTCCGCACCGAGCGTCTCGGCGGCGTCCTTGGACCGGACGAGCTTCGCCCACGGGTCGGTCCCCCAGACCCGCTGGCTGATGACGAGGCAGGGGGCGTGGACCGACAGGATCGGGATCTCGTGGTAGTCCGACAGCCGGCGCAGCGCGTCGACGTCCTGGCTGACCGGGTCGGTCCAGATCATGACCTCGACGCCGTCGTAGCCGAGGCGGGCGGCGATCTCGAAGGCGTCCGCGGTCGACTGCGGGTAGACGCTCGGCGTGGCCAGGGCGACGCGTGCCTCCGGGACCCGGACGGTCACGGGTGCGGAGGAGTCGGACATGGCACTACCACCCTACGGTGACGGGGTGACGACCGGCCGGCTCCCCCTCGACCCGGTCGAGGAGGCCCGCCGGCAGTGGGTGCGCCACGGCTGGGAGGGCGCGGCCGACGGCATGGCCGCGGTGACCTCGGTGATGCGCGCCCAGCAGATCCTGCTGGCCCGCACGGAGGAGGCGCTCAAGCCGCACGGGCTGTCGTTCGCCCGCTACGAGGTCCTCATGCTGCTGCTGTTCAGCCGTGCCGGGGTCCTGCCCATGAAGACCCTCGCCGGCCGCCTGCAGGTGCACCCGACCAGCGTGACCAACGCGATCGACCGGCTCGAGGCCGCCGCCCTCGTCCGGCGCCGGCCGCACCCCGACGACGGCCGCGCCCTGCTGGTGGAGCTGACCGAGGAGGGGGCGCGCACCGCGCGGCAGGCCACCGAGGTGCTGAACGCGGGCGTGTTCGCCGACCCGGGGGTGCCCGTCCGCCGGGTCCCGACCCTGGTGGGGGTGCTCCGGGCGCTGCGCAAGCAGGCGGGTGACTTCTAGCACGAGGGCGCGTACGTTCCTAGGACGTCCTACTAGTTCCAGGAGTCCTCCGTGACGGAGCCCGTCGTGCTGCACGTCCCCGTGAACCCCGTGCGCTTCGTCTCGGCGGCCTCGCTGTTCGACGGCCACGACGCCGCGATCAACATCATGCGCAGGGTCCTGCAGGCGCAGGGCGTCGAGGTCATCCACCTCGGCCACGACCGCTCGGTGGAGGCCGTCGTCACGGCGTGCCTGCAGGAGGACGTCCAGGGCGTCGCGATCAGCTCCTACCAGGGCGGCCACGTCGAGTACTTCACCTACCTCAAGGAGCGCCTGACCGAGCTCGGCGCCGGCCACGTGCAGGTCTTCGGCGGCGGCGGCGGCGTGATCGTCCCCGAGGAGATCGCCCTGCTGAAGAGCCGCGGGGTCAAGATCTTCGCCCCCGAGGACGGCCAGCGCCTCGGCCTCGCCGGGATGATCAACGAGCTCGTCAAGGCCTGCGACGTCGACCTCGCGGCCAGCACCGTCTCCGTCGACGACGTCGTGTCGGGGGACGCCGCCGCCCTGGCGCGGGCGATCACGGTGCTGGAGAGCGGGCGGGACCCGCAGCTGCGCGAGGCGCTGCAGAGCAGGGCCCGGGACGTCCCGGTCCTCGGCATCACCGGCACCGGCGGCTCCGGCAAGAGCTCGCTCACCGACGAGCTGCTGCGCCGGCTGCGCCTCGACCAGGAGGACAAGCTGCAGGTCGCGGTCATCGCCATCGACCCGACCCGGCGCAAGGGCGGCGGCGCGCTGCTCGGCGACCGGATCCGCATGAACAGCCTCGCCCCCGACCGCACGTTCTTCCGCAGCCTGGCCAGCCGCGGCAACGCCGCCGTCCCCGAGCACCTCGACGACGTCATCACCGCCTGCCGGGCGGCCGGCTTCGACCTCGTCGTCGTCGAGACCCCCGGCGTCGGGCAGGGCGACGCGAGCATCACCGACCACTGCGACGTCTCCCTCTACGTCATGACGCCGGAGTACGGCGCGAGCAGCCAGCTCGAGAAGATCGACATGCTCGACCACGCCGACGTCGTCGCCATCAACAAGTTCGAGCGTCGCGGGGCCGAGGACGCCCGGCGCGACGTCGCCCGCACCGTCGCCCGCAACCGGTCCGGCTTCTCCGGCTCGTGGGAGGACCAGCCGGTCTTCGGCACGTCCGCCGCCCGCTTCAACGACGACGGCGTCACCGCGCTCTACCAGCACCTGCGCGGCCTGCTGGGCCTGTCGCCCGGCGTGCTGCCCGCCGTCGAGGGGCGCGTGTCCACCGGCCTGACGTCGGTGCTCCCGCCCGCCCGCGAGCGCTACCTGTCGGAGATCGCCGCGACGGTCCGGGGCTACCACGAGCAGACCGAGGCCCAGGCCGCCCTGGCCCGTCAGCGGCAGGCCCTGCAGACGACGCGCGAGCTGGTGCAGACCCCCGCCGAGATCGACGCCCTGCTGGAGAGCACGCAGCTGGCCCCCGACGTCCAGGCGCTGCTCGACAGCTGGCCGGCCCGGGTCGAGGAGTACTCCGGCGACGAGCTCGTCTACACCGTCCGCGGCAAGGAGATCCACACGCCGCTCACCCGCGAGACCCTGTCCGGCAACAAGGTCCGCCGGGTGTCCCTGCCCCGCACGCAGGACTCCGGGGAGCTCGTCTCCTTCCTGCGCCGCGAGAACGTGCCGGGGTACTTCCCGTTCACCGCAGGGGTCTTCCCGTTCAAGCGCGTGGGCGAGGCGCCGGCCCGCATGTTCGCCGGCGAGGGCGACGCCTTCCGCACCAACAGGCGCTTCCAGGTGCTGTCCTCCGGCTCGCCCGCCACCCGGCTGTCCACGGCGTTCGACTCCGTGACCCTCTACGGCCGCGACCCCGACCTCCGCCCCGACATCTACGGCAAGGTCGGCACGTCCGGCGTCTCCATCGCCACGCTCGACGACATGAAGGTGCTCTACGGCGGGTTCGACCTGTGCTCGCCGTCGACGTCGGTGTCCATGACCATCAACGGTCCCGCCCCGGCGATCCTGGCGATGTTCCTCAACACCGCGATCGACCAGCGGCTCGAGGCGCACCCCGACGACGACCCTGCCGTCGTCCGCGAGTGGGTGCTGCAGAACGTCCGCGGCACGGTGCAGGCCGACATCCTCAAGGAGGACCAGGGCCAGAACACCTGCATCTTCTCGACCGAGTTCGCGCTGCGCGCCATGGCCGACATCCAGCAGTGGTTCGTCGAGAAGAAGGTGCAGAACTTCTACTCCGTGAGCATCTCCGGCTACCACATCGCCGAGGCCGGGGCGAACCCGATCAGCCAGCTGGCCTTCACGCTCTCGAACGGCTTCACCTACGTCGAGGCCTACCTCGAGCGCGGCATGGCCATCGACGACTTCGCCCCGAACCTGTCCTTCTTCTTCTCCAACGGCATGGACGCCGAGTACACCGTGCTCGGCCGGGTGGCCCGCCGCATCTGGGCCGTCGCGATGAAGGAGAAGTACGGCGCGTCCGAGCGCTCGCAGAAGCTGAAGTACCACGTGCAGACGTCCGGGCGGTCCCTGCACGCGCAGGAGATGGACTTCAACGACATCCGCACGACGCTGCAGGCCCTGTGCGCGCTCTACGACAACGCCAACTCCCTGCACACCAACGCCTACGACGAGGCCGTCACGACCCCGACCGAGGAGTCGGTGCGCCGGGCCCTGGCGATCCAGATGATCATCGACCAGGAGTGGGGCCTGTCGATGAACGAGAACCCGCTGCAGGGGTCCTACGTCCTCGACGAGCTGACCGACCTCGTCGAGGCCGCGGTGCTCGAGGAGTTCGACCGGATCGCCGAGCGCGGCGGTGTCCTCGGCGCGATGGAGACCGGGTACCAGCGCGGGCGCATCCAGGACGAGTCGATGCTCTACGAGCACAGGAAGCACGACGGCTCGCTGCCGATCATCGGCGTGAACACCTTCCGCAACCCGCACGCCGACGAGGAGCAGCCGACGGTGGAGCTGGCCCGCGCCACCGAGGCGGAGAAGAAGAGCCAGCTCGACCGGCTCGCCGACTTCCACCGCCGGCACGAGTCCGAGGCGCCGGCCGCGCTGCGCGCCCTGCAGGAGGCCGCGATGGGCGGGGGCAACGTGTTCGCCGCCCTCATGGACGCCGTCCGGGTCGCGTCCCTCGGCCAGATCAGCGACGCCTTCTTCGAGGTGGGCGGCCAGTACCGGCGCTCGGTCTGAGCCCCTAGTCTCCGGTCATGGCGACCGTGCTGAGCGTCCGCGACCGGGTCAAGCGCCAGGTCACCGCGATCGAGCCGGTGCGCCTCAAGCAGGCGACGGTCAACGACCTGTCCTGCTCGGCGGCCCTGCAGGCAGCGGGAGGGCTCGGGGCCCGGGCGTTCGACGTCCCGGTGCGGGTGATCCGCGAGGACGCCGACGACGTCGTGGTCGTCGGCATCTCGGTCCGGGCCGGCGGCTACGAGAAGCACACGGTCTACGTGCCGACGACGCCGATCACCAACGACCAGTACGCCGACTACCTGGAGTTCAGGGCCGAGCTGGGCGCCGCGGAGGCTCTGGCGACCGTCCTCGAGGGCTGACCGCCTCGACCACGAGCCCCGGCCGTAGGGTCCGCCCATGACCACGGACCCGATGCTGCGCTACGAGGTGTCCGAGCAGATCGCCACGATCACGCTCGACAACCCGACCCGCAAGAACGCCTTCACGCTCGAGATGATCGACGCGTGGGCTGACGCCCTCGTCCAGGCCACCGAGGACGACGGCGTCCGGGTCGTCATCACCACCGGGGCCGGGGACGCGTTCTGCTCGGGCATCGACCTGTCCGTCCTGCAGCAGGTCGAGGACGTGCCGCTGGCCCGCAAGCGGATGCTCACGCACGGCGTGCACAAGGTCGCCCGCGCCGTCGAGCGGCTGGACAAGCCGCTGATCGCCGCGGTCGACGGCGTGGCGGTCGGGGCCGGCCTGGACATGGCCCTCATGTGCGACATGCGCTTCGTGTCCCGGCGGGCCCGGCTGTCCGAGGGCTACATCAAGGTGGGGCTCGTCCCCGGTGACGGCGGCGCGTGGTTCCTGCCGCGGCTGGTCGGTCCCGCGAAGGCGCTCGAGCTGCTGCTGACCGGCGACTTCATCGACGGCGAGGAGGCCGTCCGCATCGGCATGGCCAACCGGGTCTACGACCACACCGAGCTGCACGAGCAGACCCGCACCTTCGCCCGGCAGCTCTGCGGGATGTCGCCGGTCGCCGTCGGGGTGATCAAGCGGACCGTGCAGCAGTCGGCCTCGATCGACCTGCGCACCAGCCTCGACCTCATCAGCTCGCACATGGCCGTCGTGCAGTCGACCGACGACTACCGCGAGGCGCAGGCCGCGTTCAAGGAGAAGCGCACGCCCGACTTCCAGGGCCGCTGACCATGAGCCGGGTCGCGCTCCGCCTCGTGCTGCTGCCCCTGCTCGTCGGCCTGGCCGGCTGCTCCGGGGACGGCCCGCCGAGGGCGCTGCCGTCCGAGCTCCCCCCGGTGCAGACGGGCCCGGCACCGAGCAGCGCCGGACCCACCAGTGCCGGACCCAGCAGTGCCGGACCCAGCAGTGCCGGACCCCGCAGTGCCGCCCCCGTGACGCCGACGCCCGCGGGCCGGACCCGGACCGTCCCGGCGAGCACGGAGGTCTTCGTGCGGTCGCCCACCGGCAACATCGTCTGCGCGCTGTCGGACCGGGCCGCGGCCTGCGAGATCGCCGACCGCACCTTCACGCCCCCGCCGAAGCCGGCCGACTGCGAGTTCGACTGGGGCGGCGAGCTCAGCGTCGTCCCCGGCGCCGGCGTCGCGGAGTTCGGCTGCGTCAGCGACACCTTCTCGGGCGAGCCGAGCTCGACGCTCGCGTACGGCGACACCCTCACCAACGGCGTCGTGTCGTGCACGAGCGCCCGCACCGGGACGACGTGCCGGACGGTCCGGGGCCGCCACGGCTTCACGGTCTCCCGCGCCGCCTACCGCCTCTTCTGAGCGGGACCCACCGCTAGGCGGCGGCCTGGTGCAGGCCGAGCGCCTGGCCGGCCTCGCGGGCCGCGGACAGGGCCTTCTGCTGCATGTCGGCGGCCTGGTCCGTGAACGCGTCCAGCGCCGGGTTGACGCCGACCAGGGTGAACTCCCGCTCGACGACGGTGAGGTCGGCGCCCCACACGTCACCGAGGATCCGGCGCAGGTACGGCGTCGAGTGGTCCCAGCCCTCGCGCGGGGTGCCCGCGGCGTAGGAGCCGCCGCGGACCGTGGCGAGGACGACGGGCTTGCCCGTGAGGACGGGGGCCGAGCCGGCGCCCGCGCGGGGGTCGCTGATGACGAGGTCGATCCAGGTCTTGAGCGGTGCGGGGATGCCGAAGTTGTAGAGCGGGACGGCGAGCAGGACGGCGTCGGCGGCCTGCAGCTCGTCGACCAGGGCGGCGGCGAGCTCCTGCCCGGCCCGCTGCTCGGGCGTGCGGTCGGCCTCGGGGGTCCAGGAGGCGGAGACGCTGGCGGCCCAGGCGGAGGCCGGGAGCGGGTCGACCCCGAGGTGGCGGCGGACGACGGTCGCGCCGGGGTGGGCGGCGAGCCACTCCTGCTCGACGACGTCGGCGATCTCGCGGCTGGCCGAGCCCTCGGTACGGATGCTGGCGTCGAGGCGGAGCAGGGTCATGAGGAGTCCTTCGGGTAGGCGGAGCGCAGACCGTACGAGAGCAGACGTTCCGAGTCAAGACGATCCGACGTCGTACGGCGTAGGCTGGGTGCGTGACGACGTGCGGGGGTGACCGGGCCGACCTGACCTGGCTGGTCCACCGCGCGGGCCAGCGGCTGCGGGCCGGGCTCGACGGCGCCGCCCGGTGCCAGGGGCTCGCGGGCGGTCGCGACTGGATCGTGCTGACCGCGGTCACCGAGACGCCGGGCCGGACCCAGCTGGCGCTGGCCCAGGAGCTCGGGCTCGACAAGACCACGATGACCGCCCTGCTCGACCGGCTCGAGCGCGACGGGCTGCTGGTCCGCAGGCAGGACCCGCAGGACCGCCGGGCCCGGCTGCCGGAGGTCACCGACCGCGGCCGGGAGGTCCAGGAGCAGGTCGCCCAGGGGCGCGACCACGCTGAGGAGGCGGCCACCGCGGGCTTCTCCGACACCGAGCGCGAGGTCCTGCGCGACCTGCTGGGCCGGCTCGCCGCGGGTACCGCACAGCCAGGCGGCTCCTGCATGTAGCTGCCCGGCCGGGGGAGCTCAGCCGAGCGTGACCTCCTCGACGTCGAGCTGCTGCTGCAGGGCCCGCAGGACGTCGTCGCCGATGTCGCGCTCCCGGTAGAGCCGCAGCAGCTCGGCCCGCTCGGCCTCGATCAGCCCGCGCCGCACCTGCGCCGTGCTGACCGCCTCCTGCAGGGCGTCGGTGTCGTCGGGGCGGGCGCCGTCGTCGTACTCGTCCTCGCCGGGACAGCCGCCGAGGACGGCGTGGGCGTGCCGCACGCGCTCCTCGAGGTGGTGGCGCAGCTCGTCGGCGACGCTCGGGGGGAGCTCGTCGGACAGCCGCTCCAGCTCCTGCAGGGCCACCCGCGCGACGTGGTGGTCGGCGGTGGCGACCTCGCGGTCGGTGCGCTCGGCCGCGCCGTCGTCGTCGAGGTCGAGCCGACGGACCACCCACGGGAGCGTGAGGCCCTGCACCAGCAGGGTCGCCAGGATGACGCAGAAGACGACGAACAGGATCAGCGGCCGGCCCGGCATGTCGGTCGGCAGGGCGAACGCGGCCGCGAGCGACACCACCCCGCGCATCCCCGCCCAGCCGATCAGCACGACCGCCCGCCACGACGGCGCCGGGTCGCGCTCGCGGACCCGTCGGCTGAGCACCCTCGGCAGGTAGGTGGCGGGGAACAGCCAGGCGAAGCGGGTCAGCACGACCGCGACCGTCACGGCGAGCGCGGCCAGCAGCGGCTCGGTCGCGTCGTCGCCGAGCGCGTCGACGACCTCGGGCAGCTGCAGCCCGATCAGCGCGAAGACGAAGCCCTCGAGCAGGAAGGTGACCATCGACCAGAGCGCCTGCCCCTGCAGCCGCGCCCCGGACGACAGCAGCACCGGCGCGCGGCGACCCAGGTACAGCCCGACGACGACGACGGCGAGCACGCCGCTGGCGCCCAGGGCCTCGGCGGGCAGGTAGGCCGCGAACGGCGTCAGGAGCGAGAGGGCGTTCTCCAGCAGCGGGTCGTGCAGGCGGCGCCGCAGGAACGCGAGCCCGACCCCCAGCGCGAGCCCCACCGCCACGCCCCCGACGGCGGCGACGGCGAAGTCCCCGAGGGCGCCCCCCACGGTCGCGCCGCCGGCGAGGGCGGCTGTCACGGCGATCCGGTAGCTGACCAGTGCGGTGGCGTCGTTGAGCAGGCTCTCGCCCTCGAGGATCGTCAGCACGCGGCGCGGCAGAGCCATCCTCCGGGCGACGGCGGTCGCGGCGACGGCGTCGGGCGGGGCGACGATCGCGCCGAGCGCGAAGGCGGCCGCCAGCGGCAGCGACGGCACCACCAGCGCGGCCACCAGGCCGACGACGACCGTCGTGACGAGCACGAGCCCGACCGACAGCAGACCGATCGGCCGCAGGTTGTCGCCGAAGTCGGCGAACGACGTCGACAGGGCGGCGGCGTACAGCAGGGGCGGCAGCACGAGGACGAGGACGAGGTGGGGGTCGAGCTCGACCGTGGGCACGCCGGGCACCGCGCTGGCGAGCAGGCCGGCGCCGACGAGGACGAACGGCGTGGGGACGCCGACCTTCCGGGCCAGCCCGGACAGGGCCGTCACCGCGGCGAGCAGGACGAGCAGCACCTCGAAGGTCACGGGGGCATCCTGCCTGGCCCGGACGCGCGGCGACCCCGCCCGGCGTGCGTGGGCGGGGTCGCGGCTGACGGACTAGCTGGCCTGCGGCGCCGGCGTCGTCGTGGAGGGGGCGTCGTCCGGGCCGTCACCGTCGTGGTCGCCGTCGGGGCCGCCACCGTGCCCGCGGGGACCGTCGCCGGGGCCGCCGGTGCGGTCGACCTGCACGGTGGTCCGCGCGACGAGGTCCTCGCTGACGGCGTCGGACTGCGCCTGGGTCAGGCGTCCGGCCGCGACGGCCGCGGCCAGCTCGGTCTTCTTCGCCGCGACCAGCCGGTCGACGAGCGTCTGCTTGCTCACGCCCTTCGCGGCGGCGATCTGGGTCAGGCTCTTGCCGGCCTGGCGGCCCGCCCGGAGCTCCGCGACCGTCACGCCGGCCGCCTCGGCCGTGGCCTCGGGGGACAGGTGCGCACCGCCGCCGTGCCGGCCGCCCGGGCCGCGGACGGGGAGCTTCTCCGCCAGGGTGGCGGCGACCTTGTCGGCCTGGGCCTGCGTGATCGTGTCGTCGGAGACGAGGCCCTTGAGGGCGTCCTTGAGGGCGGTCAGTCGGGAGGCGACCGGCGAGGCGGTCGTCTCGGCGCTGGCGAGGCCGGGGGAGAGCAGGGTGCCGCCGGCGATCCCGACGGTGCCGGCGAGGGCGAGGATGACGAGCTGCTTGCGCAACGGAGGGTCCTTCCAGGAGGCGCCCGGCCTCTCCGGGACGCCCTCAGCATCGGGAGCCGGCCTGGCACGGACCTGCCGTGGACCTGTGAGGAGCCTGTCAGGCGCGGTCGGCGTGCCCCGCGTACGCGGGCCAGGGCACGGGCGGCCGGCCCTCGCACTGGTCGGTCATCGCGTCGAGGAACCACCAGCGGAACCGGACCAGCTCGGGGTCGGCCGCGAGGGTCAGCAGGTGGTCGCCGCGGCGGCAGTGGTCGTCCGCCTCGTCGAGCATCCGGCCGAGCTGCTGCGCCGCCTCGGCCGCCTCCGCCGGCACCCGGTAGACGAGGTCGGCCAGCGTCGGGACGCCGGCCTCGGCGGCCGCCATGAGCTGCTCCTCCTGCTCCGACGTCGTGTCGCCGAACCGCTGCTGCAGGGCGGCCATGAGGTCGAGCAGCCGGGCCGGGACGTCCTCGGGGTCCGCGGCAGCCAGGGCGAACTCCCGCTGCAGAGCCTCGTGCTGCTCCTGCCCCCGCTCCCACAGGCCCACGGGCAGCTCGAGCAGGTGGACCTCGACGAGACCGGTCATGCCGCCCGGGCCTGCGGTCCGGCGGGGGCCTCGCCCTCGAGGTCGGGGAAGGCCAGGAGCAGGCCGTCGAGGTCGACGTCGTCGTCGTCGGTGTCGGACAGGGGGGAGGGCGCGGGAGCCAGCTCCACCCAGATCGTCTTGCCGACGGCGTGCGGCTCGACGCCCCAGGAGCGCGAGAGGTCCTCGACCAGGTGCAGGCCGCGGCCGGTCGTGGCCTCCTCGCCGAAGCGCCGCTGGCGGGGGACGCGGGCCGAGCCGTCCGAGACCGCGAGCCGGGTGCCGCCGTCGGGCAGGGGCTCCATGCGGACGGTGAAGGGGGTGCGGGCGTGGAGCGTGACGTTCGCGGCCAGCTCGCTCACGAGCAGGGCGGCGGTCCAGGCGAGCTCGCCCCGGCCCCAGGCCTCGAGCGCCGCCTCCACGTCGTGCCGGGCCTGCGGCACGCTGCTCGCCAGGCCCTCGTAGGAGACCTCCAGGAACTGCACACCGCGAGCCTAAGGAAGGCGCCGGCCGGACCGCCAGGGGGGTCGGCCCTATCCTGCGTGAACCGTCGTTCACAGGAGGAACCGTGCCCGGACCGCTCGCTGGCCTGCGCGTCGTGGAGCTGGCCGGTCTCGGGCCGTGTCCCCACGCCGCGATGGTGCTGGCCGACCTCGGGGCCGACGTCGTCCGGGTCGACCGCCCCTCCGGCCGCTTCGACCTGTCCGCCCCCGAGAGCGACGTCCTGCTGCGCGGCCGCCGCTCCGTGGTCGCCGACCTCAAGAGCCCCGACGGCGTCGCCCTGGTCCTGGGCCTGGCCGAGAAGGCCGACGTCCTGCTGGAGGGCTTCCGCCCGGGCGTGCTCGAGCGGCTCGGGCTCGGCCCGGAGGTGCTGCACGGGCGCAACGCCCGGCTCGTGGTCGGCCGGATCACCGGGTGGGGCCAGGACGGGCCGCTGGCGCCGCGGGCGGGCCACGACCTCAACTACCTCGGCCTCACCGGCGCCCTGTCCGCGATCGGCCGGCAGGGCGAGAGCCCGGTCCCGCCGCTCAACCTGGTGGCCGACTTCGGCGGCGGCTCGATGCTGCTCGTCGTCGGCGTGCTCGCGGCGCTGCAGGAGCGGACGACGTCGGGGCGCGGTCAGGTGGTCGACGCCGCGATGGTCGACGGCGTGGCCGTCCTGTCGCAGATGCTCTGGAGCTTCCGGGCGCAGGGCCTGTGGGCGGACGAGCGCGGGACGAACGCCCTCGACGGCGGAGCCCCCTTCTACGACACCTACCCGTGCCGGGACGGTCGGTACGTCGCGGTCGGGGCGATCGAGCCGCAGTTCTTCGCCGCGCTGCTGGCCGGCCTCGGCATCGACGGCGAGGGCCTGCCGTCGCACTTCGACCCGTCCGGCTGGCCCGGCTGGCGCGAGCGCATCGGCGCGGCGCTGCTGACCCGGACCCGCGACGAGTGGACGGTCGTGTTCGCCGGCACCGACGCCTGCTGCACCCCCGTCGTCGAGCTGGGGGAGACGCTTGACCGAGCCGCACCTGGCCGCGCGCGGCACCTACGTCGAGGTCGGCGGTGTGCAGCAGGCCGCGCCGGCGCCGCGCTTCTCCCGGACGCCGGCCGCCGCCCCGACGCCGCCCGGGGTCGCCGGGGCCGACACCGACGCCGTGCTGTCCGACTGGGGGGTCGCCCGTACGGGTGGCTGAACCGGTGCGTCCCGGCGCCGATGCAGGGGGCATGACCGTCACCGCTCCTGCCGCCGGCGCTGCCGTCCCCGTCGTCGGGGGTGTCGGCGTCGTCGAGCGGCTGCTCCACGACGTCGACCGGCTGCCCGGCCGGCAGCCCGTCCTGCTCCGGGTCGCCCAGCTCGTCGACGACCCCGACAGCAGCACCCGGGACCTCGCGGAGCTCTGCGCCGCCGACCCCGCCTTCACGGCCCGGCTGCTGCGCCTGGCGAACTCCGCCTACTACGGACGCGCCGGCACGGTGACCTCCCTGGTCCCGGCCCTCGGCGTGGTCGGGCGGACCACGCTGCGCACGACGGCGCTGGCGATGGCCCTCGGGCTGTCGGGCGAGCACGGCCGGCTGCCCGACGGCTTCTGGGCGCAGGCCGGTCTGGTCGCCGCGACGGCGCAGCTGGCCGCCCGCGACCTCGGCGCCTCGCCGGGGGACGCGCTCTGCGCCGGGCTGCTGTGCGACCTCGGGCAGGCACTGCTGTCCCGCGCCGCGCCGGTGGCCTACGCCGGCGTGCTCGCGGCCGACGGCGACCTCTGCGAGGCCGAGCGGGCCTGGTGCGGCCTGAGCCACGCCGACCTCGCGGCGCAGGTGCTCCGGGCCAGCGGCGTGCCGGACGCCCTGTGCACCGCGATCGCGCAGCACCACGACACGGCGCCGGACGGCGGGCCGCTGGCCGTCGCCGTCCGGGTGGGTGTGGTCGTGGCGTCGGACGACGACGACCTGCTGGCGCAGCTGGACACCCTGACCGGCGGGCGGATCACGGCGTCCACCGCCCCGCGGCTCGCCCTGGAGGCGGCCGCGGGGGCGGCGGCGCTGAGCAGCGCCCTGGCGTAGGGGCTAGCTGGCGGCCAGGCCCTTCTTGAGGGCGGCGCCGATCTGCGTGGCGCGGGTGGCCTGGAAGGCGATCGCGGCGAGCTCGGTCTCGCCGGGCGGGTTCGCACCGTTGTTGCTGACGTGGCTGGTGCCGTAGGGGTTGCCGGCCTGGAACTGGATCGCGTCGGCGTAGCCGGGCGGCACGATGATCGCGCCCCAGTGGTAGAAGGTGTTGTTGAGGGCGACGATCGTCGTCTCCTGGCCGCCGTGCGCGGTGCCGGCGGAGGTGAAGCTCGACGTCACCTTGTTCACGAGCTTGCCGGCGCCCCAGAGGGGACCGGTCTGGTCGATGAACTGCTTGAGCTGAGCGGTGGGCAGGCCGAAGCGGGTCGGCGAGCCGAGCAGGATGACGTCGGCCCACTCGAGGTCGTCGTTGCTGGCCTCCGGGACGTCCTGCGTCTCGAGGGCGTGCTTGGCCCAGCCCTCGTTGGACTGGATGGCCTCCTGCGGGGCGAGCTCGTGGACCTTGCGCAGGCGCACCTCGGCGCCCGCCTTCTCCGCAGCCTCCGCCGCGGCCTTGGCGAGCGTGTGCACGCTGCCGGTGGCGCTGTAGTAGACGATCGAGACCTTGACGTCGCTCATGGGTGCTCCTCGAGTTGGTTGCGCTTGCAACTATCCTACACGGCAGTGGAAGACGTCCACGGCCACGGGTGTTCCGGCGGCATGACGCGCACCCTCGAGCCCGCCGTCGACGTCCGCCGCGCCGCCGACCGCCTCGCCACGACGATCAGCTGGCTCGACTCGAAGCACTCGTTCTCGTTCGGCCGCCACTACGACCCGTCCAACACCGGGCACGGCCTGCTGCTGGTGAACAACGACGACGTCGTCCGGGCCGGCAGCGGCTTCGAGACGCACCCGCACCAGGACATGGAGATCGTCACCTGGGTGCTGCAGGGCTCCCTCGTGCACCAGGACTCGACCGGGCACACCGGCGTCGTCTACCCCGGCCTGGCGCAGCGGATGAGCGCGGGCACCGGGATCCTGCACAGCGAGAAGAACGACGCCGCCGGCTACCCGAGGACCGACGTGCGCTTCGTGCAGATGTGGGTGCTGCCCGACGCCGCCGGGGTGACCCCGGGCTACGAGCAGCTCGAGCTCGCCGACGAGCTGCTGGCCGGACGGCTCGTGCCGGTCGCCTCCGGGAGGGACGGGCACGACAGCGCCGTCCGGATCAGCAACCGGCACGCCGCCCTGCACGCCGCCCGCCTGCAGCCCGGGCAGAGCGTCGCCCTGCCGGACGCCCCGTTCCTGCACCTGTTCCTGCCGGTCGGCTCGGTGGAGCTCGAGGGCGCCGGGGTGCTCGCCGAGGGCGACGCCGTCCGCTTCACCGCCACCGGCGGGCAGCGCCTCACGGCGGTCACCGCCGCCGAGGTCCTGGTCTGGGAGATGCACGCGACGGCGGGCCGCTGAGGGGAGGTCCCGCTCCTAGGTCTGCGCGACCAGGGTCGCGAAGCCCGGGTCCGGCCGCCAGTGCCAGGGCCCGTCGCTGACGCCGTTCGCCGCGAGGACCGCCTGCAGGACGCCGTCGGGGTCGCAGCCGTACAGCCCGGCGCCCCAGGCCGTGTTCGCCTCCAGCAGGTGCAGCGCCCCCGACGGCGTCCGCACGACGTCGAGCACGCAGGCCGGCGGGACGTCGTCGTCGGGCAGGCCGGCGAGCAGGTCCGCGACGAAGGCGGCGGCGTCGTCGTGGAAGCTCGCGCGGTGCAGCGGGAGGTCACGGCTCCAGGACTCGCCCTCGACGAGGTACGGCGAGCAGGCGACGACCTCCCGCCCGACCGTGAACGTGCGGTACTCGCTGTCGCAGTCCAGGTAGCCGTCGGCCAGCAGCAGCACCGTGTCCGGCGGGAGACCGGCCTCCGCGACCACGTGCCGGGCCTCGTCCAGGTCGCGCACCCGGGTCGCCGCGAACTCCCGGTGCTTGGCGCCCGCCAGCTTCACCATCCGCACGGGCGCGAGGTCGACGTTCCCGAGCTCGCCGACGGTCACGGCACGGACGTCCCGACCGGTGACCTCGCGCGGCAGGTCGCACAGCCAGGCAGCGGGCACGGCCGCCAGGCGCACGTCGACGCCCTGCAGCGAGAACCAGGTCGCCAGGCCGATCGGCAGCCGCAGGGCGACGTCGTCGCGGGACAGCAGGTCGACGGTCGCCCGGGACAGGTCGAGCACCTCGAGGCCGGCCCGGTCGCAGGCCGAGGCCACGCGCGTCCGGTTGTGCTCGCTGTCGGCCGCGAGGGCGAGGGCACGCACCACTGCTAGAGCCAGGACTCCTGGACGTCGAGGGTCGTGCGGTCCATCGACGCCAGCAGGTCCAGCTGCTGGGCCGTCTTGGGCAGCTCGTAGCGGAAGAAGTACCGGCCGGCGGCCCGCTTGCCGTCGTAGAAGTCGCCGGTGCGGCCCTCGGCGGTGAGCAGCTGCTCGAGCCACAGCCACGCGACGACGACGTGCCCGACGGCCTCGAGGTAGGCGCTCGCGTGGGCGAGGACGCCCTCGACGTCGCCGGTGGCCCAGACCTGCGCGGTCACCTCGGCGACCCGGTCGATGCTCGCCTGCAGCTGCGCCCCGAACTCGGCCAGCTCACCGGTCGCCCGGGCCGCCGTCGCGCTGATCGTGGTGTGGAGCAGCTGCAGGCCGGCGCCGCCCTGGATCACGACCTTGCGGCCGAGCAGGTCCAGACCCTGGATGCCGTGGGTGCCCTCGTGGATCGGGTTGAGGCGGTTGTCGCGGTAGTGCTGCTCGACGTCGTACTCGCGGGTGTAGCCGTACCCGCCGAGCACCTGGATGGCGAGGCTGTTGGCCTCGAGGCACCACTGCGAGGGCCAGCTCTTGGCGATCGGGGTCAGGGTGTCGAGCAGCAGGTGCGCCTGCTCGCGGGCCTCGGGGGTCTCGGCGGTGCGCTCGTCGTCCAGCAGGCGGCCGCAGTAGAGGACCAGCGCGAGCGCGCCCTCGACGTAGGACTTCTGCGCGAGCAGCATCCGGCGGACGTCGGGGTGCCGGACGATCGGCACCTGCGGCGTCGTCGGGTCCTTGGCCGTGACGGGGCGGCCCTGCGGGCGCTCCTTGGCGTACTGCAGCGACTTGAGGTAGCCGGTGTACCCGAGCGCCATGGCGCCCGACCCGACGCCGATCCGGGCCTCGTTCATCATGTGGAACATGTACGGGAGGCCGCGGCCCTCCTGGCCCACGAGGAACCCGACCGCGCCCGGCTGTCCGCCCGGGGTGTGGACGCCCTCGCCGAAGTTGAGCAGCGTGTTCGTCGTCCCGCGGTAGCCCATCTTGTGGTTGAGGCCGGCCAGCACGACGTCGTTGCGCTCGCCCGTCTCGACGACGACCTTCGGCACGATGAACAGGCTGATGCCCTTCACGCCCGGGGCCGAGCCGGGGACCTTGGCCAGCACGAGGTGGACGATGTTCTCGCTGAGCTCGTGCTCGCCCGCGCTGATCCACATCTTGTTGCCGAACAGCCGGTAGCTGCCGTCGGGCTGCGGCTCCGCCCGCGTGGTGACGTCGGCGAGCGAGGACCCGGCCTGCGGCTCGGACAGGCACATCGTGCCGAAGAAGCGGCCCTCGACCATCGGCCGCACGTAGGTGTCGACCTGCTCCGGCGTGCCGTGCTCGAGCAGCAGGTTGGCGTTGCCGATCGACAGGAACGGGTAGCTGCTCGTGCCGACGTTGGCCGCCTGGAAGAAGGCGAACAGCGCGCCGGTGAGCACGCCGGGCAGCTGCATCCCGCCGACGCTCTCGTCCATCGCACTGGCGATCAGGCCGGTCTCGGCGAAGACCTCGAGCGCCCTCTTCACCTCGGGGACGAGGACGACCTTGCCGTCGACGACGTGCGGCTCGTTCGCGTCGTTCTTCTTGTTGTGCGGCGCGAAGTGCTCGATCGCGACCTGCTCGGCGAGGTCCAGGACGGCGTCGAAGGTCTCGCGGGAGTGCTCCTTGAACCGCTCCCGCGTGCACAGCAGCCGAACGTCCAGCCACTCGTACAGCAGGAAGTCGAGGTCGCGGCGGGACAGCAGCTGGGACGGCATCCCTCGACGGTACTTTCCGCGGCATGACCACGCTGGACCCTGACGCCGCCGCCTTCCTCGAGCGCCTGGCCGGCGCCCCGCCGCTCGGGCAGCCTGACGGTCGAGCAGGTCCGCGCCGCCCACGTCGCCGGCTCGCCGACGGTGAGCGGCCCGGGCGCGCCGCTCGACGGCGTGCACGACGACGTCGTCGCCGGGACGCCGGTGCGCGTCTACCCGGGCGGCCCGACCACGACCGTCTACCTGCACGGGGGCGGCTGGGTCGTCGGCACCCTCGACACCTACGACGGCGTCTGCCGCGACCTCGCCGTCGCGTCGGGCACGACGGTCGTGTCGGTCGACTACGACCTCGCCCCCGAGGTGCGGCACCCCGGCCAGGTCGCGCAGGCCGCCGCCGTGCTGCGGACGCTGCCGGGCCCGGTGGCCCTGGCCGGCGACAGCGCGGGCGCCCACCTGGCGGTGCTGGCGGCGGTGACCGCCGGGGTCCCGCTGACCGCGCTCGCCCTCGTCTACCCCGTGGTGTCGCCCGCGCTCGACCTGCCCAGCGCCGTCGAGAACGCCACCGGGTACGCCCTCGAGACCGAGGGCATGCGGTGGTACTGGTCGCAGTACCTGCCGCCGCAGCCGACCGGGATCCCCGTCGACCTCCTGCAGCTCGACCTCGCCGGGCTGCCGCGGACCCTCGTCCTCACCGCCGGCTTCGACCCGCTGCGCGACGAGGGCCTCGCCCTCGCCGACGCCCTCGAGACGGCCGGCGTGCCCGTGACGCGGAGCAGCTACGACGGCCAGGTGCACGGCTTCTTCCGCACCGACGCCGTCATCGACCGGTCGGCGCAGGCCCGCGCCGAGGTCGGGGCGTTCCTGCGCGGCGACGCGTGAGGTTCGTCGCCCGCAACATCGACCCGTCCGCCGCGAACGCCATCCACGACGACGACGTCGCCCGGAGCTTCGGCTTCGCGGGCGCCCTCGTGCCCGGCGTCGAGCTGTGGGGCCGGACGGCGTCGCTGCTCCGGACACCGCGGCTGGCGCTGCGCTTCCGGCGTCCGGTCTACGACGGCGAGACCGTGCAGGTCGAGGTGGCCGAGGACGGCGGCGTGGTGCTGCGCGGTCCGGACGGCGAGGCGCGGTCGGTCGGCACCTGCGCGCCGGGCGGTCCGGAGCCCCGCGACGACTGGCCGGTGCGGCCGCTGCCAGACGTCCTGCCGCCGGCCGAGCCGGCGTCGCTGCCGGTCGGGCCGCTCGGCACGGTCCACGAGCCGGGAGGCCGCGAGCGCAACGACGCCTACGTCGCCCTGGTCGGCGACGACGCCTGGTCGACGCCGGACGTCCTGCACCCCGGCGTGCTGCTGCGCGTCGTCAACCTGGCGCTGATGCGCAACCTCGACCTCGGCCCGTGGATCCACACCGCGAGCGACGCCGTCGTCCGGGCGCCCGCCCCGGTCGACCTCCCGCTGGAGGTGCGGTCGGTGGTCCGGGCGACGTCGGTGCGCAACGGCAACGACGAGGTGCGGTACGACGCGCTCGTCCTCAGCGGCGGCACCCCCGTGCTGCAGGTCGCGCACACCGCGCTGTTCCGGCTGCGCTCCTAGCGGGGCGTCGCCACGTGCAGGGCGAGCTCGGGCGGGACGCCCTTGGGCGGTCGCAGGCTCCGCCGTCGGCGCAGCGCGACCCGCGCGGGGTCGAGCCCGGCGGCGGCCGTGGCGGACACCAGGACCTCGTCGGCGCCGGCGATCTCGACCAGCCTGGCCGCCACGTTGACGTCGACCCCCAGCCAGTCGCCGCCGACGGCCCGGGGGCGCCCGGTGTGCAGGCCCGCCCGCAGCCGCGGCCGGTGCCCCGCGACCTCGACGAGGGCCAGCCGGGCACGCGCCTCCTGCAGCCCGTCGAAGGCCGGCTGCGGACCGGGGAAGACCGCCATCAGGCCGTCGCCGAGGCGCTTGACCACCTGCCCGCGGGAGGCCGTGAGGGCCGGCTCGACGGCGCTGGCGACCTCCCGGAGCAGCTGCAGGGCGGTCTCGTCGCCCACGGCCAGCGCCCAGGAGGAGAAGCCGACGAGGTCGGTGAACAGCAGCGTGACCTCGCGCTCGCCCCGCCCGCGGCCGGTGCGCTCGAGGAAGGCCTGCCAGACCTGCAGCGCACCGAGCCCCGCCTCGCGGGAGACCCGCGCCTCGTCGTCGAACAGCCGCCCGGCGACCCGCGCGACCACCGCGCCGCTGTCGCGACCGGCCGTGCTCAGGGGGTCGCCGTAGCCGGGGTCGCCGGGCAGGGCGCGGCGCAGCCGGCGGACCACCTCGACGGCGCCCGGCCGGGTGTCCACGCCGCGCAGCGCCTGCGCCGCAGCCCGTGCCCGCGCGGCAGCCCCCCGGTCGGTCACGGACGGGAGGCTACGGGGGCGCGGGCTCAGTCGACCGGGCTGACGAGGTCCTCCCCGACGGCGATCGTCTGCTCGATCTCGGCGATCCGGACCTCGACCTCGCGGGCCTCGGCCTTCTCGCGGTCGATCTGCTCGGCGACGTCCTCGTCGTTCCTCATCAGCGCGTCGAGGTTCGCGCTCCCCATCTCGAACACGCCCATGTCCTGGTACGCCGCCTGGACCTTCGGGCCCCAGAGGCCGATGTCCTTGACGATCGGCACGATCCGGGTGAAGAGGTGGTTGCGGAACAGCTTCATGAACTCGGACTCGTCGACGTGGGCGTCGCAGGCCTTGGCGTCCAGGCCGACGGTCTCCCACACCTCGCGGCCCCGGATCCGGTCGCGCATGAGGTAGCAGGCCTCGACGACGAACTCCTCGCGCTCGGTGCGCTCGGCGGTGGTGAGCTCCTTGTAGGCGTCCTTGAGGGCGAGCCGCCCGAAGGCGACGTGGCGGGCCTCGTCCTGCATGACGTAGGCCAGGATCTGCTTGGGCAGCGGCTTGGTCGTGATGTCGCGCAGGATGCCGAAGGCGGCGAGCGCGAGACCCTCGATGAGCACCTGCATGCCGAGGTAGGGCATGTCCCAGCGGCTGTCGCGCAGGGTCTCCTCGAGGAGCTTCGAGAGGTTGTCGTTGATCGGGTAGACCATCCCGATCTTCTCCTGCAGGAACCGCGCGTACGTCTCCGCGTGGCGGGCCTCGTCCATGGTCTGGGTGGCCGCGTAGAACTTGCTGTCGAGGTCCGGGACCGACTCGACGATGCGTGCGCTGCAGATCATGGCGCCCTGCTCGCCGTGGAGGAACTGGCTGAACTGCCAGGCCGCGTGGTGCCTGTTGAGGTCCTTGCGCTCCCGGTCGTTCATCTTGTCCCAGATCGGGGTGCCGTAGATCGCGGACGTCTGCTCGGGCAGGCCCAGACTGTCGAACGGGTCGACCTCGATCGACCAGTCGATCCGGGACGTCTGGTCCCACTGCTTGTCCTTGCCCTTCTGGTAGAGCGACAGCAGCCGGTCGCGGCCGCCGTCGTACTCCCAGGTGAACCGGGCGTCGCCGGTCACCGGGACGTCCCAGGTGGCGTCCGTCGTCGTGGGGATCGCGTACTTGTCCGAGGTGCTCACGCAGGGGCTCCAGGCAGGATCAGGTCGACGACGCGGGCGAGGTCCCGGGCGGCGACGTCGGGCGGGGCGGCAGGGCTGACGAGGTGGCTGACGAGGAGGCGGAAGACCACGTCGACCGCGAGGGCGACGTCGGCGGGGTCGAGGTGCGGCCAGCGCGCGAGCAGGAAGGCGCGGTCACGGTCGCGGACGACGTCCAGCAGGGCGTCGGAGCGGGTGGTCAGGTACGGGAGCAGCCCGTCGTCGGTGAGGACGGCCTTGACGAGCGGGTCGTCGGCAGCGGTGCGCAGGGTCCACTCGGCGGAGGCGGCGACGGCGGACGCCGGCGTCTGCTCGTGGCCGTCGCGAGCCCGCTCTGCGCCCGCGACGAAGCGCTCGACCTCGCGCACGGCGAGGGCCTGGGCGAGCCGGTCCTTGCTGCCGAACTCCGCGTACAGGGTCTGGCGCGAGACCCCGGCGGCGGCGGCGACGTCGGCCATCCGGGCCGTCGCCCAGCCCGTGCCGAGGACGGCGTGCCGCGCCGCGTCGAGCAGCGCCTCCCGAGTGTGACCCACGGCACAGAGGTTGACACCGATCCTCGTCCTGTCAAGGACGGGTCGCCGCGCGGGGAAGACCGCCGTAGCGTCGGGCCGGTGACCCTGACCCGCACCGAGGCCCCCGCCCGCAGGGTCGCCCTGCCCCGCTGGGCGTGCGTGCTGCTCGTCGCGCTCCCCCCGCTGGCGGTCGGCGCCGTCGGCACCCAGCACCCGCTGTTCCTCACGCCCGGGACGGCCCGGGCGTGGCAGACGTCGCACCTGCTGCTGCTGCCCGGCTTCCCGCTGCTGGCGGTGTCGCTGTGGGCCGTGCTGCGCGGCGTGCGGACCCGGGTCGCGGACCTGGCCCGCCTGCTCGCCGCCGCCTACGCCGTCCTGTACGGCGCGCTCGACTCGATCGCCGGCATCGGCGCCCCGCACCAGGTGCTCGGCACGGTCGAGCGCCGCGAGCCGCTGCCGCCGATCAACGACCTGTTCGACATCGGGGACCCGATCGGCCACGCCGGGGTCTGGGCCCTCGCTGCGGCCGGTCTGGTCACGGCAGCGGTCGTCTTCCAGCGCAGCCGCAACCTGCTGGCGCTGCTCGGCGGCGTCGTCGTCGCGGCGTCCTGCTACCCGTTCTACGTCCACCACGTGTTCCCGGGCAAGGGCGTGCTGGCCATGGTCGGCATCGCGGTCGGGTTCGCCCTGCTCGAGGCGGGGCGCACGGCGCGCGAGCAGGTCTGACAGTCTGCGCGGCATGCCGCAGCACGTCGACGTCGTCCACGACAGCCCCGTCACCCCCGAGCGCGTCCTCGCCTTCCTGGCGGTCCACGAGAACCTCGGGCCGCTGCTCGGGGCCTCGGTGACGACGCTCCGCCCGGGACCGGACGGCCCCACCGGCGTCGGGTCGGTGCGGCAGATCAAGGTCGGCCCGCTGCCGGCGTTCGAGGAGACCGTGACGGCGGTCGAGCCGGGCCGGTCGATCGACTACCGGATCACCAGGGGCAGCCCGCTCAGGGGCCACCGCGGCCGGATCGAGGTGTCGCAGCGCGGCTCCGGCAGCCGGGTCCGCTGGACCATCGACTTCGACGCCGCCGTGCCGCTGCTGGCGCCCGTGGTGAAGCTGGGCCTGCAGCGCCAGATCGCGGCCGGGCTGACGAAGCTCGACCGGCTCGCCTAGAGGCGGGGCAGCCGCGCGGCCTGCAGGGCGTAGTCGACGCCGGTCCAGACGGTCGCGACGACGGCGACCAGCAGCACGGGCAGCCGGAGGTCGGCCAGCAGCCCCGACAGGGGCAGCAGGTACGCCGCGACGGCGATGTTCTGCGTCAGCGCCTTGGCCTTGCCGCCGCGGCCGGCCGGCATGACGGTCGCCGCCCGGCGGGCCGCCCAGGTGCGCAGCAGCGTGACGCCGACCTCCCGGCCGAGCACGACGGCGGTCGCCCACCACGGGACGTGCCCGAGCAGGGACAGCCCGACCAGGGCGCTGCCGACGAGCGCCTTGTCGGCGATGGGGTCGGCGAAGATGCCGAAGTCGGTGACCTGCCCGCGGGCCCGGGCGATCCGCCCGTCGACGACGTCGGTCAGGCAGGCCGCGGTGAACAGGCCCCACAGGAGCAGGCGGACGCCGGTCCCGAGCTCGACGGTGAGCAGCAGCAGCGCGAAGACCGGGACGACGAGCAGCCGCCCGAGGGTCAGGGCGTTGGGGAGGTTCACGACAGGTACCGGCGTCACGGGACGGTCGAGCGGGGGAGCGGTCACGAGGCACCTGCCAGGGAGTCGGGAGCAGTGCCCAGCGGCAGCTCGGACGGGAGAGCCCGCAGGAAGCGTTCCACGAGAGCCGCCGTCCGTGCGGGAACCTCGATCTGGGGGACGTGGCCGACGCCGTCGAGCAGCTCCACCTGCCAGCCGGGCTGGAGGGCGGCGAGCTGCCGGACGCCGGAGGCCGGGGCCAGGCGGTCGAGGGCGCCCTGCAGGACGAGGGCGGGGGCGCGGACCGACGCGATGGCCTGCCGGTAGGCGGCCGGCCGGGCCAGCAGCACCCCCAGGGAACGGGCCGCCTCCAGGAAGGCGGCCTCGGCGTCCGGACCGGAGGCGCGGGTGGCGAGCAGCTCGACGGCGAGGGCACGCATCGACGGGGACACGCGGCTGGCGTCGACCGTCGTCAGCTCGAGGGTCTCCTGGACCATGCCCTCGGGGCCGAGCCGCTCGCGGCGGCGCGACAGGCTCCGGCCGGCCAGCCCCGGGACGGCGTAGAGGGCGGCCCTGCGGGCGAGCGCGCGGTCGGGGACGTCGTGGCGGCTGCGCGGCAGGGCGGGGCCGATGAGGACGAGGCCCGCGACCCGGTCGGGGTCGGCCGCGGCCGCGAGGATGCTGATGGCCGCGCCCATCGAGTTGCCCAGCAGCACGACCGGGCCGTCGACGACCTCGTCGAGGAACGCGCCGAGCAGCGCCGTGTTCGCCCGCACCGACGCCGACCGGCCGGCCCGCGGGGTGCGGCCGTGGCCGGCGAGGTCGAGGGCGTGGACGCGGGTGTGCCGGGCGAGCAGCGGCGCGAGGTCGTGCCAGTTGGCGTGCGAGCCGCCGAGGCCGTGGACGCAGACGACGGGGAGCCCGCCGGAGGGGCCGCCGTGGTCGACGTGGTGGACCGGGCCGTCGAGGTCGAGGGTGCGCGAGACCGGCACGGCAGACCTCCTCTCGGGCACGTCGTCGACCCCCGCCCGGCGCCGGGGGAGGGTGGTAGATCGTGCCACGTCGTACGCCGCGCAAACACCGGCGCCGGGGAGGCGGAGGTCACCCTGCAGTCGGCGGCTGACAGGATGGTGCGTCCGGCGAGACCCGCCGACAGGTCGCAGGAGGACATCGCGTGACGGCACAGACAGAGCTCACCGGCCCCAGCGGCTCGCTCCCCCTCCCGGTCGTGGAGGGCAGCGAGGCCCCCGCCGGGCTCGACATCAGCAAGCTGCTCGCCACCACCGGGCAGGTCACCCTCGACCCCGGCTTCGTCAACACCGCCTCGTGCCAGAGCGCGATCACGTTCATCGACGGCGACGCCGGGATCCTGCGCTACCGCGGCTACCCCATCGAGCAGCTCGCCGAGCAGGCCAGCTTCCTCGAGGTGGCCTGGCTGCTGATCTACGGAGAGCTCCCGACCGAGGGTGAGCTGGCCGACTTCAAGTCCAAGATCCGCCGCCACACGATGCTCCACGAGGACTTCCGCGAGTTCTTCGGCGGCTTCCCCCGCGACGCCCACCCGATGGCGGTCCTGTCGTCCGCGGTGAGCGCGCTGTCGACCTTCTACCAGGACAGCCTGGACCCGTTCGACCCCGAGCACGTCGAGAGCTCCACCATCCGGCTGCTGGCCAAGATGCCGACCATCGCGGCGTACGCGCACAAGAAGTCCGTCGGCCAGCCGTTCCTCTACCCGAACAACGACCTCGGGTACGTCGACAACTTCCTGCGCATGACCTTCGGCGTCCCCGCCGAGGAGTACGTGGTCAACCCGGTGGCGTCCAAGGCCCTGAACCTGCTGTTCCTGCTGCACGCGGACCACGAGCAGAACTGCTCGACGTCGACCGTCCGGATGGTCGGGTCCAGCAACGCGAACCTCTTCGTCAGCATCAGCGCCGGCGTCAGCGCCCTGTTCGGCCCGCTGCACGGCGGCGCCAACCAGTCGGTGCTCGAGATGCTCGAGGCGATCCAGGCCGACGGCGGCGACGTCGCGCGGTTCGTCGCCCGGGTGAAGGCCAAGGAGCCGGGCGTCAAGCTCATGGGCTTCGGCCACCGGGTCTACAAGAACTGGGACCCGCGGGCGGCCATCGTCAAGAAGGTCGCCAAGGACGTCCTGGACTCGCTCGAGGTCGTCGACCCGCTGCTCGACCTCGCCGTGCAGCTCGAGGAGGTCGCGCTCAACGACGAGTACTTCGTCGTCGCGCAAGCTCTACCCGAACGTCGACTTCTACACGGGCGTGATCTACAAGGCGCTGGGCTTCCCCACCGAGATGTTCACGGTGCTGTTCGCCCTCGGCCGGCTCCCCGGCTGGATCGCCCAGTGGCGCGAGATGATCAACGACCCGTCCACGAAGATCGGCCGGCCGCGGCAGGTCTACACGGGTCCGACCGAGCGGGCGTACGTCCCGGTCTCCTCTCGGTAGCCCGTCCTGCTCCGGGCGCCGGTCAGCGCGCCTGGAGCAGGACCGTCGTCTCGCTGGTCTGGCCGTTGCTGCCCCTGGCGCTGACCCGCAGGTCCTCGGTGAGCACCTGCGCCCGCCTCCACGTGCCGTCCGCGGCGACCGTCACGGTGCGGACGGCGACCGTGCGGCCGCCCCGGGCGAAGCTGAGGGTCAGGCGCGTGCCGGGCAGGCCGCGCCCGGTCAGGGTCACGCCCGAGCCCTTGCGCACCACCCGGGTGGCAGCGCCGCCGAACGTCGGCCGGGCCTGGGTCAGCACGCCCGTGGACACCTGCTCGCCGAACTGCGCGTAGTACCGGTAGTCGTCGTTCACGACGAACGTCGTGGCGAAGGTGCGCTCCGCGCCGACCACGAGCTCGCGCTGCAGGGTGAACCCGGGCTGCGCGCCCGGCGTCGTCGTCGTGGAGCCGCGGCGCTTGAAGTAGATCTGCACCGTGCCGGTGGTGGAGGTGGCGCCGGTGACGGCGACCGTGGTGCCGGTCCGGGCGGTGGACGGCCCGGACAGCCGCAGCCCGCGGCTCTCGGTGCCCCAGCCGATGTCGCGCAGCATCCCGAGCGTGATCGAGCCGGGGTCGCGGACCACCTCGCCGAGGTCGATCTGCGGGGTCATCAGGGAGTCGGGGTCGCCCGTCGGGTAGGTGCGCTCGTCGAGGTGGCTGTAGCTCGAGCCCTCCTCCCACGTGGCCGGCGTGTAGAGCTCGGGCCGGACGCCGCCGTTCGCGGCCGTCCCGGCCGGGCCGTCCCACTGCGACTGCCCGTCGGTCAGCGCGGCGGCCAGCGCGGTGCTGCCGCGCTGCAGGCTCAGCAGGGGGGTGGTCGTGCCGTCGGCGCGCGGGGTGACGGTGCGCCGGTCGAACGGGAACGGGTAGGCGCGGCCGCCCTCCGGCTGAGGGTCCCAGTAGCCGCGCTCGGTGCCTGCAGCGTCCCGCTGGACGTCCATCGCCCCGGAGAAGCCCAGGCCGTGGCCGATCTCGTGCAGGACGACCGTCGTGAAGTCGTACTTCGAGGCCACCGGGTCGCTGCCGTAGGAGAACAGGGTGGTGTCGTTGCTGAACTCGGCCGAGATGTCCGGGCTCGACGGGTCGAGGTCGCGCCCGGCCTGGGCGTTGCCGAGGGCGATCGGGAGCGCGGTGTCGGAGGCGTCGTAGCGGCCGTCCGCGTCGTCCACGACGAACTCGGTGGGGCCGGCCGCGCCGAGGACGCCGTCCGGCAGGGGCGACAGGCGGGCCTCGATGCGGATCGGGACCGGGCTGTCGAGCAGCCGCGCCCAGGTGTCGACAGCGGCCTGGAAGGCGTCGCGCTGCGCCGGGGAGAAGCCGGTGTAGGTGACGGTGAAGGTCGTCGACGCGGCGCGCGACCCCGAGGCGCGCAGCGAGGAGCGGGCCGGCGCCTCGACGATCGAGGGGCGGCTGACGTCGGACCCGTGCAGGACGACCGGGACGCCGGGGACCAGCGTCGGGCCGGGAGCCGCCGAGGCGGCCGACGGGGCCCAGGCCAGCGGCAGCAGGAGCAGGACGGGGGGGAGGGTCTTGCTCAGGCGCACGTCGGCTCCGCGTCTCAGAGGGGAGGTCCAGTGTGCAGCCCCGGCCTGGGGGCCGCCTGGGAGACTGGGGGCGTGACCGCGCTCCTGTCCGGCCCTGCCCTGCTCGAGGCGGACCGTGCCCACGTCTGGCACCCCTACGCCTCGGCCACCGCCCCGCTGCCCGTCCTGCCGGTCGTCGCGGCCCGCGGGACCCGTCTCGTGCTGGCCGACGGCCGGGAGCTGGTCGACGGGATGTCGTCCTGGTGGGCCGCGGTCCACGGCTACGCCCACCCGGTGCTCGACGCCGCCCTGCACGCCCAGGTCGACCGTCTCGGTCACGTCATGTTCGGCGGCCTGACCCACGAGCCGGCCGTCGAGCTGGCCACCCTGCTGGTCGAGCTGACGCCCGCGCCCCTGACCCGGGTGTTCTTCGCCGACTCCGGCTCGGTCGCCGTCGAGGTCGCCCTCAAGATGGCGCTGCAGCACTGGCGCGGCCTCGGGCAGACCACGCGCACGCGGGTGCTGACGGTCCGGGGCGGCTACCACGGCGACACCCTGGGCTGCATGTCCGTGACCGACCCGGTCGGCGGCATGCACAGCCTGTTCGCCGACTACGTGCCGCAGCAGCTGTTCGCACCGCCGCCGCGGCCCCGCTTCGACGAGGAGGTCACCGACGAGGACCTCGCCGACGTCGCCCGGCTGCTCGAGGAGCACCCGGGCGAGGTCGCCTGCGTGATCGTCGAGCCGGTCGTGCAGGGCGCGGGCGGGATGCGGTTCTACGCCCCGGAGTACCTGCGCCGGCTGCGGGCCCTGTGCGACGCGCACGACGTCCTGCTCGTCCTCGACGAGATCGCCACCGGGTTCGGCCGGACGGGGGAGCTGTTCGGCGCCGACCACGCCGGCGTCGTCGCCGACATCGTGTGCCTCGGGAAGGCGCTCACCGGCGGGTACCTGTCCCTGGCGGCCGTCCTGTGCACCGACGAGGTCGCGGCGGCGGTCAGCGCGTGCGGCGCCCTCATGCACGGGCCGACCTTCATGGCGAACCCCCTGGCCTGCGCGATGGGGATCGCCAGCACGCGGCTGCTGCTCTCGCGCGACTGGCGCGGCGAGGTGGCCGCCCTGTCCGGGCAGCTCGAGCAGGGGCTCGCCCCGGCGCGGGAGCTGCCGCAGGTGCGCGACGTCCGGGTGCTCGGGGCGATCGGCGTCGTCGAGCTGCACGAGCCGGCCGACCTGGCCGTCCTGCAGCCGGCGCTGGTGGAGCGCGGCGCCTGGGTGCGCCCCTTCGGCCGGCTCGTCTACACGATGCCGCCCTTCGTCAGCAGCCCTCAGGACGTGGCGACGGTGACCTCGGCCGTGGTGGGGGCGGTCCGCGACTGCTGCTGAGGGATGAGCGCCTGCTCCAGCCCGGAGCGGCGCAGCACCTGGGCGACCGGGCCGGCGGCGCCGTCGAGCAGGACCTCGGCACCCTCGCCCAGCCGCCGGGGCGCGGCGAGCAGGGCGCCCAGGCCGACGGCGTCCACCTCGGTCAGGCCCTGCAGGTCGAGCACGAGGCGGTCGGCGGTGCGCGGCACGTGCCGGTGCATCCACGTCCGGAGCCGGTCGGTGGTGCCGTGGACCAGGCTTCCGGACAGGGCCACGCGCAGCTGGCCGTCGGCCACGTGCACCTGCAGGTCGAGCTCGGGACGGTCCACGGTTCCTCCTCGGGGTGCCTGCTCTGTCGGCAGGCAGGCACTCCGGCTCGAGCGGTTCCGAGGCTAGTCCTGCCGGACGTCGTGCGCCGAGCCCGGGACAGGAGCGGGGAGGGTCTGCCCTCCGGCACCGTCCGGGTGCATCATCCGCCCATGACGGAGCTCTCGTACGCGGCTGGCCCGACGGACGTCCCGCTGCTCGAGGAGACGATCGGCCAGGCGCTGCGCCGGACCGCGGGCGAGCACGCGGACGGGGAGGCGCTGGTCGACGTCGCGTCGTCGCGCCGGTGGTCGTGGGCGCAGCTGGACGCCGCCGTCGACGACCTCGCCCGGGCGCTCCTCGACGCGGGGCTCGTGACCGGCGACCGGGTGGGGATCTGGGCGCCGAACTCGGCGGAGTGGACGCTGACGCAGTTCGCCACGGCCCGCATCGGCGTCGTCCTGGTGACGGTCAATCCGGCGTACCGGACGAGCGAGCTGGCGTTCGTGCTGCAGCAGTCGGGGTGCCGGTGGCTGGTGGCGGCGCCGTCGTTCAAGACGTCGGACTACCGCGCGATGGTCGCCGAGGTCCGGGACGACTGCCCGGCGCTGGAGCGGGTCGTGTTCCTCGGCGACGACGACTGGGCGGCACTGGTCGCCGGCGGGACGGCCTCGCTGGACCTGGACCTGTCACCGGGCGACCCGGTGAACATCCAGTACACGAGCGGCACGACCGGGTTCCCCAAGGGCGCGACGCTGTCGCACCGGAACATCCTGAACAACGGGTACTTCGTGGGGCGGACCTGCCGCTACACGCCGGCGGACCGCATCTGCATCCCGGTGCCCTTCTACCACTGCTTCGGCATGGTGATGGGCAACCTCGCGGCCGTCACGAGCGGCGCCACGATGGTCGTCCCGGCGCCCGCGTTCGACCCGGCGGTGACCCTGCAGGCGGTGCAGGACGAGCGGTGCACGTCGCTCTACGGCGTCCCGACGATGTTCATCGCCGCCCTCCCCCTGGCGCGGCTCCTACGACCTGTCGTCGCTGCGCACCGGGATCATGGCGGGGTCGCCGTGCCCGGTCGAGGTCATGAAGCGCGTGCTCGACGAGATGCACATGGAGCAGGTCACGATCTGCTACGGCATGACCGAGACGTCACCGGTCAGCACGCAGAGCCAGGTCGACGACGAGCTCGACCGGAGGGTCTCGACGGTCGGGCAGGTGCACCCGCACGTGGAGGTGCAGGTGGTCCACCCCGAGACGGGCGAGGTCGTGCCGCGCGGCGAGACCGGGGAGCTGTGCACCCGCGGCTACTCGGTGATGCTCGGGTACTGGGACCAGCCGGCGCGGACGGCGGAGGCGGTCGACGCCGACGGCTGGATGCACACCGGCGACCTCGCGGTCATGGACGACGCCGGCTACCTGAACGTCGTCGGGCGCAGCAAGGACATGGTCATCCGGGGCGGAGAGAACGTGTACCCGCGCGAGGTCGAGGAGTTCCTCTACGGCCACCCCGCCGTCGAGGACGTGCAGGTGGTCGGCGTCCCGGACCCGCGCTACGGCGAGGAGCTCTGCGCCTGGGTGCGGCTCAAGGACGGGGCGTCGCTGACGGACGACGAGCTGCGGGCGTACTGCACGGGCAGGCTCGCGCACTACAAGGTCCCGCGCTACCTGCTCGTCACCGACGAGTTCCCCATGACCGTGACCGGCAAGGTGCAGAAGTTCCGCATGCGCGACGACGCCGTGGCGCGGCTAGGGCTGGACCACCGCGCGTAGGGCCGCGAGGGCCATCTCCTGCAGCACCTCGACGCGGGGGGACGCGCTGTACGGCGTGGAGTTCAGCAGGCCGAAGGCGGCGTGGGCGGCCGTCCTCGCGTCCGGGAGGGGGAGGTCCGGGCGCAGCCGGGTGAGGACGCCGACCCACACCTCGACGTAGGCGCGCTGCAGCCGGCGCACCGTCCGCGCCTGCTCGGGCGAGAGGTTCGCGAGGTCGCGGTCCTGCACGCGGATGAGCTCCGGCTCGGAGACGGCGAACCGGGACTGCGCCGCCACCAGGCGGACCAGGGCGTCGGCGTCGTCGGCGGCCCGTGCGACCTGCTCCTGCGCGCCCGCCAGCAGCCGCTCGCTGATGCCCACCAGGAGGCAGGCGAGGACGGCGTCCTTGCTCGGGAAGTGCTTGTAGACGGCCGGTCCGCTGATGCCCACGGAGGCCCCGAGGTCCTCGGTGCTGACCCCGTGGAAGCCGCGCGCGGCGAACAGCCGGGCCGCCTCGGTGAGCAGCTGGTCGCGCCGGGACATCGGCAGCTCCTGGACACAGTGGTGAGGGACCGCTAACCTCCGGTCAGGTTAGCACCCGATAACCTCCAGGAGCAGCGTGAGCGCCCCCCGCCTCGGCACCACCTGCGACCCGCGCAGCGAGGACTTCGCCCGCAACGCGGCGGCCCAGCAGGCCCTCGTCGACCAGCTGCGCCTCAAGCTCGACCAGGTCTCCCTGGGAGGACCGGAGGGCTCGCGCACGCGCCACGTCGAGCGCGGCAAGCTCCTCCCGCGCGACCGCGTCGACACCCTGCTCGACCCGGGCAGCCCCTTCCTCGAGCTGTCGCCGCTCGCGGCCGACGGGATGTACGACGGGGACGCGCCGGGCGCGGGGGTCATCACGGGGGTCGGCCGGGTGAGCGGCCGCGAGTGCGTCGTCGTCGCCAACGACGCCACGGTCAAGGGCGGGACCTACTACCCGATGACCGTCAAGAAGCACCTGCGCGCGCAGGAGGTGGCCCTGCACAACCGGCTGCCGTGCCTCTACCTCGTCGACAGCGGCGGTGCCTTCCTGCCGCGGCAGGACGAGGTCTTCCCCGACCGCGAGCACTTCGGCCGCATCTTCTTCAACCAGGCGACCATGAGCGCCCGGGGCATCCCGCAGCTGGCCGCTGTCCTGGGCTCCTGCACGGCCGGCGGCGCCTACGTGCCGGCCATGGCCGACGAGGCCGTCATCGTCCGCGACCAGGGCACGATCTTCCTCGGCGGCCCTCCCCTGGTGAAGGCCGCGACCGGCGAGGTCGTCACCGCCGAGGACCTCGGCGGCGGGCTCCTGCACAGCCGCACCTCCGGCGTCACCGACCACCTCGCCGACGACGACACGTCCGCGCTCGAGGTCCTGCGCAGCATCGTCGCCGGTCTCGGCCCGCGGACCCCGACGCCCTGGGACAGGGCGCCCGCCGAGGAGCCGGTCGTCGACCCGGAGGAGCTCTACGGCGTCGTCCCCGCCGACGCCCGCACCCCCTACGACGTCCGCGAGGTCATCGCCCGGATCGTCGACGGCAGCCGCTTCCGCGAGTTCAAGGCGGAGTACGGCAGCACGCTCGTCACCGGGTTCGCCCACGTGCACGGGCACCCCGTCGGCATCGTCGCGAACAACGGCGTCCTGTTCGCGGAGTCCGCCATGAAGGGCGCGCACTTCATCGAGCTGTGCGACCAGCGCAGCATCCCGCTGGTGTTCCTGCAGAACATCACGGGCTTCATGGTCGGCCGGCAGTACGAGGCCGGGGGCATCGCGAAGCACGGCGCGAAGATGGTCACCGCCGTCGCGTGCGCCCGGGTGCCGAAGCTGACCGTCGTCATCGGCGGCTCGTTCGGCGCGGGCAACTACTCCATGTGCGGCCGGGCGTACTCGCCGCGGTTCCTGTTCATGTGGCCCGGCTCGCGGATCAGCGTCATGGGCGGTGACCAGGCCGCGTCCGTCCTCGCGACCGTCGCCAAGGAGGGCACCGACGTCGAGGCGCTGCAGGCGCAGGTGCGCCAGCAGTACGAGGACCAGGGCAACCCGTACTACTCGACGGCGCGCCTGTGGGACGACGGCGTCATCGACCCGAAGGACACCCGCACGGTCCTCGGCCTGGCTCTGGGCGCGTGCGCGAACGCGCCCCTCGAGCCGGTCTCCTACGGCGTCTTCCGGATGTGAGCCAGGTGTTCGAGACCGTCCTCATCGCCAACCGCGGCGAGATCGCCGTCCGGATCGTGCGCACCCTGCGCCGTCTCGGCGTCCGCAGCGTCTGCGTCTACAGCGACGCCGACGCCGGGGCGCGCCACGTCCGCGAGGCCGACGTCGCGGTCCGGCTCGGTCCGGCGCCTGCGCGGGAGAGCTACCTGTCGGTGGAGCGCCTGCTCGACGCCGCTGCGCGCACCGGCGCCCAGGCGGTCCACCCCGGCTACGGGTTCCTCGCCGAGAACACCGCCTTCGCGCAGGCCTGCGCCGACGCCGGCCTGGTGTTCGTCGGGCCGCCCGCGCACGCCGTCGAGGTCATGGGCGACAAGATCCGGGCCAAGCAGACGGTGAGCGCGGCCGGCGTCCCCGTCGTGCCCGGGCGCACCGACCTCGGCATGACCGACGCTGACCTCGTGGCCGCCGCCGACGAGGTCGGCTACCCCGTCCTGGTGAAGCCGAGCGCGGGCGGCGGCGGCAAGGGCATGCGCCTGGTGCACCAGCCGGCGGACCTGGCGGAGGCGCTGGTGTCCGCCCGGCGCGAGGCGGCGTCGAGCTTCGGCGACGACACCCTGTTCCTCGAGCGCTGGGTGAACCGCCCCCGCCACATCGAGGTGCAGGTGCTCGCCGACACGCACGGCACGGTGCTGCACCTGGGCGAGCGCGAGTGCTCCTTGCAGCGCCGCCACCAGAAGGTCGTGGAGGAGGCGCCGTCGGCCCTGCTCGACCAGGCGGGCCGCGACCGGTACGGCGCGATCGCGGTCGAGGCCGCGCGCTCGGTCGGCTACACCGGCGCCGGCACGGTCGAGTTCATCGTCTCGGCCGACGCGCCCGACGAGCCGTTCTTCATGGAGATGAACACCCGCCTGCAGGTCGAGCACCCGGTCACCGAGCTGGTGACCGGCCTGGACCTCGTCGAGCAGCAGCTGCGCGTGGCGGCCGGCGAGCGCCTCGCGTTCGGACAGGCGGACGTCGCCCTCACCGGTCACGCTGTCGAGGTGCGCGTCTACGCCGAGGACCCGGCCCGGGGCTTCCTGCCGACCGGCGGCACGTCGCTGCTCCTGCGCGAGCCGTCCGGCGACGGCGTCCGGGTCGACAGCAGCCTCGTGGAGGGCGCGCCCGTCGGCACGACGTACGACCCCATGCTCTCCAAGGTCATCGCCTGGGGGCCGGACCGCACCACGGCGCTGGCCCGCCTCGACCGCGCGCTCGCCGACACCGTCGTCCTCGGCGTCGGCACCAACACGGCGTTCCTGCGGCGTCTGCTCCGCCACGAGGACGTCCGGGCGGGACGCCTCGACACCGGGCTGGTCGAGCGGGAGCTGGACGGGCTGACCGCGGGCGAGGTCCCGCTGACCGCCCTGGCGGCCTTCGCCCTGTCCCGGCGCGAGGCTCTGCTCACCGGGGACGACCCCTGGGTGCAGGCCACCGGCTGGCGTCCCGGCCGTCCCGCGCCCCTGCGCTGGGAGCTCTTCGAGCGGCAGGTCCTCACGCTCTCCGGCGACGTCCTCACCTGGGACGGCACCGAGGTCGACGTCCGGCTCGCCGGCGCGCGAGGTCACCGTCGACGGCGTCACCTCGACGGCGCTGGTCCGGCAGGACGGCGACACGACCTGGGTGCACGTCGACGGCGGCACGCACGCCCTCACCCCCCTGCCGCCGCTGCGTCGCGGCAGTGCGGCCGGCAGCGCGGACGCGACCGTCCGCAGCCCCATGCCCGGAGCCGTCATCGCGGTCCACGTCGCCGACGGCGCCGTCGTCGAGGCCGGCACCCCCCTGCTCGTCGTGGAGGCGATGAAGATGGAGCACACCCTCAAGGCGCCCTCGGCCGGCACCGTCGAGCTGAAGGTCCGGGCCGGCGACCAGGTGGTCGTCGACCAGGAGCTCGCGGTGGTGACCCCCTCGTGAGCACCCTGCTCCCGGGCCTGCCCGCGCGTGTGGAGGTCTACGAGGTCGGCCCGCGCGACGGCCTGCAGAACGAGGCGTCGATCGTCCCGGTCGAGGTCAAGGCCGAGTTCGTGCGGCGCCTGGTCGCGAGCGGCCTGCGCACCGTCGAGCTGACCAGCTTCGTGCCGAAGGCGTGGATCCCCCAGCTCGGCGACGCCGAGGAGCTGATGGCCCTGCTCGGGGAGGACCAGCCGCCGCGGGCACCCGTCCTGGTGCCGAACGCGAAGGGGCTGGACCGCGCGCTCGCCACCGGCGCGAAGGAGGTCGCGGTGTTCGCCGCGGCCACCGAGGCCTTCGCGAAGCGCAACCTCAACCGCACGGTCGCCGAGTCGCTCGAGATGTTCCGCCCCGTGGTCGAGGGCGCCCGCGCCGCCGGCCTGCCGGTCCGCGGGTACGTCTCCATGTGCTTCGGCGACCCGTGGGAGGGCGAGGTGCCGCTGGAGAAGGTCGCCGACGTCGCCGGCGCGCTCAAGGACATGGGCTGCACCGAGGTCAGCCTCGGCGACACCATCGGCGTCGGCACCCCCGGCCAGGTCGTCGCCCTGCTCGGTCTGCTGGGCTCGCGCGGCCTGCCCGTCGAGGACGTCGCCGTGCACTTCCACGACACCTACGGCCAGGCGCTCGCCAACACCCTGGTCGCCCTGCAGTCCGGCGTCACCACCGTCGACGCCAGCGCCGGCGGCCTCGGCGGCTGCCCCTACGCCGGCAGCGCCACCGGCAACCTCTCGACCGAGGACCTCGTGTTCCAGCTGCACGGCCTCGGCATCGAGACCGGCGTCGACCTGCCCTCGCTCGTCCGCACCAGCGTCTGGATGGCCGCGCAGCTCGGCCGCCCGTCGTCGTCCCGCACCGTCACCGCTCTCACCCCGTCCCTGGAGGACTGATGCTCGACACCCGGCTCACCGAGGAGCAGGCCAGCCTCAAGAAGACGGTCGAGGAGTTCACGCGCGAGGTCGTCGCGCCGGTCTCCTACCAGCACGACAAGGACAAGACGTTCCCCTACGAGGTCGTCGCGCAGATGGGCGAGATGGGCCTGTTCGGCCTGCCGTTCTCCGAGGAGGTCGGCGGCATGGGCGGCGACTACTTCGCCCTGTGCCTCGCGCTCGAGGAGCTGGCGAAGGTCGACCAGTCGGTGGCCATGACCCTGGAGGCCGGCGTCTCGCTCGGCGCCATGCCGGTCTACCGCTTCGGCACGCAGGAGCAGAAGGAGCGCTTCCTGCCCGACCTCGTCGCCGGGACGGCCCTCGGTGCCTTCGGCCTCACCGAGCCGGGCGCCGGCAGCGACGCCGGCGGCACCCGCACCACCGCGGTGCTCGACGGCGGCGAGTGGGTCCTCAACGGCACGAAGGCGTTCATCACGAACTCCGGCACGAGCATCACCTCGCTCGTCACCGCGACCGCCGTCACGGGCACGATGTCGTCGGGCAAGAAGGAGATCTCCTCGATCCTCGTGCCCGTCCCGACGAAGGGCTTCACCGCCGAGCCGGCGTACGACAAGGTCGGCTGGAACGCCTCCGACACCCACCCGCTGACCTTCGACGACGTCCGCGTGCCCGAGGAGAACCTGCTCGGTGCGCGGGGCCGCGGCTACGCCAACTTCCTGTCGATCCTCGACGAGGGCCGCATCGCCATCGCCGCCGTCGCGACGGGGGTCGCCCAGGGGTGCGTCGACGAGAGCGTCAAGTACGCCAAGGAGCGCGAGGCGTTCGGGTCGGCGATCGGCAAGAACCAGGCGATCGCGTTCAAGATCGCCCGCATGGAGGCGCGCGCCCACGCCGCCCGCACCGCCTACTACGACGCCGCCGCGAAGATGCTCGCCGGGCTCCCGTTCAAGAAGGAGGCGTCGATCGCGAAGCTCGTCTGCGGCGAGGCCGCGATGGACAACGCCCGCGACGCCACCCAGGTCCACGGCGGCTACGGCTTCATGAACGAGTACGTCGTCTCGCGGCACTACCGCGACAGCAAGATCCTCGAGATCGGCGAGGGCACCACCGAGGTGCAGCTGATGCTCATCGCCCGGGGTCTGGGCCTGTAGGCGCTGGCGTGGGCGCGCCCGACGTGTGAGGGTGCGCCCACGTCCCCACCAGGAGGTCCCCTTGCGTCGTCTTCGTCCGCTCCTGCTCTCCGCGCTCGCCGTCGGCGCGCTGCTGCCGGCCACCGGCTCGACCGCCGCCGTCGCCTGCACCACCACGGCCCCCACCGCCGTCGCCGGCGCCCTCGAGGTCCGTGCCAAGCCCGGTGCCAAGGCGGTCGAGCCCGACGCCGCCCAGGGCGCGCCGGACCTGCTGCAGGGCCGGGAGCCGACCTCGGTCAGCCCGGCCGGCAGCACCACCGTCCCGACGTACGTCCACGTCATCACCAGCGGCAGGGCCGGCGCCCTGACCGACGCCCAGGTCAAGAGCCAGATCGCCGTCCTCAACGCCGCCTTCTCCGGCAAGGGCGCGGGGGCCAAGAGCGCCGCGAACACGCCGTTCCGGTTCTCCCTCGCCGGCATCGACCGCACGGACAACCCGGCCTGGTACGAGATGCTCCCCGGCTCGACCGCCGAGCAGCAGGCCAAGACCGCGCTGCGCAAGGGCGACGACCGCACGCTGAACGTCTACCTGAGCGGCCTCGGCGGCGGGCTGCTGGGCTACGCCTACTTCCCGCAGCAGGGCGGGAGCAGCAAGCCGTGGCAGGACGGCGTCGTCGTCCTCAACGACTCGATCCCCGGCGGCAGCGCGACGAACTACGACGAGGGCGACACGCTGCCCGCACGAGGTCGGCCACTGGCTCGGCCTCTACCACACGTTCCAGGGCGGTTGCTCCACCGCGAACGACCGCGTGAGCGACACCCCGGCCGAGGCGGCGCCCGCCTTCGGCTGCCCCGTCGGGCAGGACACCTGCACCGCCGACCCCGGCGTCGACCCGATCACGAACTTCATGGACTACAGCTACGACGACTGCATGTACGCGTTCACCCAGGGCCAGGCGGCCCGCATGGACGCCGTCTGGAAGGCCTTCCGGGCCTAGCGCCCGCGCACGTCGGAGGGCCGTCTCCTGCGGGGGCGGCCCTCCGGGCTGTCTAGGGTCGGGGGCATGGCCGACCAGTACGTCCCTGCCCCCGACCGCTACGAGCGCATGACCTACCGCCGGTGCGGTCGCAGCGGGCTCGACCTGCCGCTGCTGTCGCTCGGGTTCTGGTGGAACTTCGGTGACGACCGCCCGCTCGAGACGCAGCGGGCCGTCGTCCGCCGGGCGTTCGACCTCGGCATCACGCACTTCGACCAGGCGAACAACTACGGCCCGCCGTACGGCTCGAGCGAGACCAACCTCGGGCGGATCCTGCGCGAGGACTTCCGTGGGCTGCGCGACGAGCTCGTCATCAGCACCAAGGCCGGCTGGGACATGTGGCCCGGTCCCTACGGCGACAAGGGCTCGCGCAAGTACCTGCGTGCCTCCCTCGACCAGTCGCTGCAGCGCCTCGGCCTCGACTACGTGGACATCTTCTACAGCCACCGCCCCGATCCCGACACCCCGCTCGAGGAGACCGCCGGCGCCCTGCACCAGGCCGTCGTGTCGGGCAAGGCGCTGTACGTCGGGATCAGCTCGTACGGGCCGGAGCGCACCGCGAAGATGGCCGCACTGCTTCGGGAGATCGGGACCCCGCTGCTCATCCACCAGCCGTCCTACTCGATGCTCAACCGCTGGGTCGAGGACGGGCTGCTGCGACGTCCTCGCGCAGGAGGGGGTCGGCGGCATCGCCTTCACCGCCCTCGCCCAGGGCCTGCTCACCGACAAGTACCTGGACGGCGTGCCTGCCGACAGCCGGATGGCCAAGTACGGGTCACTGGGCGAGGAGCAGCTGACCGAGGACAACGTCCGCCGGCTCCGCGGTCTGAACGACATCGCCCGGCGCCGCGGCCAGTCGCTCGCGCAGATGGCGCTGGCCTGGGCGCTGCGCGACGAGCGCATGACGTCGCTGGTCATCGGCGCGAGCTCGGTGCACCAGCTCGAGCAGAACGTGGCGGCCCTGGACAACCTCGCCTTCACGCCCGAGGAGCTGGCCGAGATCGACGAGCACGCCGTCGAGGGGGGCATCGACCTCTGGCGCTCCCAGACGGAGCACTGAGCCCGTGCTGCGCATGGACCACGTGGTGGTCGTCGTCGAGGACCTGCCGGCCGCCGTCGCGTTCTTCACCGCCCTCGGGCTGGAGCGCGAGGGGGAGGCCTCCGTCGAGGGGCCCTGGGCGGACGCCGTGAACGGCCTCGACGGCGTGCAGGTCGACCTCGTGATGATGCGGACGCCGGACGGCTCGGGGAAGCTCGAGGTCTCGCAGTACCGCGCGCCGCAGGTCATCGACCCCGGGCCGGAGCCGGCGAACGTGCTGGGCCTGCGGTCGGTCATGTTCGAGGTGGACGACCTCGCCGCGACCCTGACCACCCTCGCCGCGCACGGCGGGACGCTCGTCGGCGAGGTCGCCGACTACGAGGCCTTCTACCGCCTCTGCTACGTGCGGGGCCCGGGCGGCGCGATCGTCTCGCTGGCGCAGAAGCTCTAGAAGAGCGTCTCCGGCTCGGGCTCCCGCAGGACGTCCTCGAGCGGCACGTCGCTCACGACCTGCAGCTGCTGGGTGGCCCGGGTCAGGGCGACGTAGAGCGTCCGCAGCCCGGCCAGCCGGTTGAGCGACTCGGCCACGAGGTCGGCGGGCTGCAGGACGATGCAGCCGTCGAACTCGAGCCCCTTGACGGCCCAGCTGTCCAGGACGGTCACGCGCTCGGAGTCCGGCAGCCGGCCCTGCACCTGCTCGATGAGCGCGTGCGGCGCGACCACGCCGACCGTCCCGGTCACCTGCCCGAGCAGCTCCTCCACCGACGCGACGACGCCGGCCAGCACGTCCGGCCCGATGCGCAGGACCGGCTCCACCCCCGTGCTCCGGACGGCCGCGGGCGCCGTCGCCGACGGGTCGATGACGGCGAGGACGGTCGCTGCCAGGGACGCGATCTCGGTGCTCGTGCGGTAGTTCGTGCCGAGGGTGGCCTCGCGCAGGCGAGCCCGCCCGAGGGCGGTCTGCAGGGCGTCGCGCACCTCCTGCACGTCCGGCCAGGCCGACTGCGCCCAGTCGCCGACGACCGTCCAGGAGGCGCCCCGGGCCCGGCGGCCGAGCATCCGCCACTGCATCGGCGTCACGTCCTGGGCCTCGTCGACGACGACGTGCGCGTAGGTCCGGTGCTCGAGGTCGTCGGCGACCTTGCGGCTGCTGCGGACGTTGCGGTCGGCGAAGGTCGTGACCTCCCCGACACGCTCGTCGAGGTCGTCGAGCTCGCTCCAGTCGTCGTCCTCCGGCTCGGGCTCCGGAGGAGCGCCGAGCATCTCGACCAGCTCGTCGAAGACGGCGGCGTCGGACGGCGACCAGGGGCCGCCACGGCTCCAGGACCGCACGAGGGCGTCGGTCTCGGCGTCGGACAGCACCCCGCGGCAGGCGCTGCGCAGGTCGACCCGGCCCTCGCGCAGGGAGGCGAGGACGTCGGCGGGGGCGAGCACCGGCCAGGCGGCGTCGACGGCGCGGACGAAGCCCGGCTCGGAGCGGACCCACGCGATGAAGTCCTCGCGGTCGCCCTGCTCCTCCTTCGGGGCGTTCGGGCGGCGCTGCCAGGCCCGCCAGGCGGCGTCGGCGACGGTCCCGACGAAGGCGGCCCGGCCACCGTTGTGGCTGCGGGCGCCGCGACGCACCTGGGACCGGCGCTTGGCCAGCTCGCCGCCGGCCAGGGTGAGGACGAAGCCCCAGCGGGTGACCTCGACGTCCCGGAGCCGGCCGGGGTCGGCCAGGGCACGGACGCAGCGCTTGAGCACCTCGACCATGCGGACCGACCCCTTCACGGCGGTCGCGGCGGGCGGCTCCCAGGCGGTGGCGCGGACCCCGGAGGGCAGGTTGGGGAGGTCGGCCAGCGACGCCAGCCGGACGCTCGTCTCCCCGAGGGCCGGCAGCACGGCGCTGATGTAGTCGACGAACACCGAGGACGGCCCGACGACGAGCACGCCCCGCCGGCCGTACCACTCGCGGCGGGCGTACATGAGGTAGGCGACCCGGTGCAGGGCCACCGCCGTCTTGCCCGTGCCGGGGCCGCCGGTGACGACCAGGGCGCCGTCGTCGGGGGCGCGGACCGCGGCGTCCTGCTCGCCCTGGATGGTGGCGACGATGTCGCGCATGTGCCCGCTGCGCTCGCGGCTGAGCGCGGCCAGGAACGCGCCGTCGCCGACGACGACCGCCCCGGGGAGGTCCTCGACGCCGGCCGGGTCGAGCAGCTCGTCGTCCAGCCCGACCACCGTGGTGCCCCGGCTGCTGATCGTCCGGCGGCGGACGACGCCCAGGGGGGCGGCGGCGGTGGCCCGGTAGAAGGCGGCGGCCGCCGGGGCACGCCAGTCGACGACGATCGGCTCCTGGTCCTCGGTGCGCAGGCCGAGCCGCCCGAGGTGCAGGACCTGGCCGTCGGCGTTGTCGAGGCGCCCGAACACGAGGCCCTCGCCGGCGAGGTCGAGGTCGGAGCGCCGGGCCGCGGCCGCGAGCGCGGTGACGTCACGCTCGTAGAGCGACTGCGGGGTCTCGCCCTGGTCGGCCTGCTGCGTCTCGCGCTCGCGCCCGAGGGCGGCAGCCCGCAGCTCCTCGAGCCGGGCGTGGGCACGCGTCACCTGCTCCTGCTCGCGGGCGATCTCCGCGGCGAGGGTCTGGTCCTTCAGGGCTGCTCCTCTGTCGAAGGAGGAAGGCTAGCGGGGCACCCGCACGAGCAGCCCGCCGGGCACGACCTCCGCCGACAGCGACGGCGCCCCGCGCACGAGGTCGCCGTCGTACTGCACCGGCTGGGGCGACGCCGTCCGCACGGTGACCCGGCGGCCCTGCAGGACCTCCAGCACCTCCCCGGCCGGCTCACGACCGCTCCACACCCGGCGGCCGAGGTGGAGCCAGTCGCGCAGGCCCACGGGGGCCAGCAGGGCGACGTCGAGCAGCCCGTCGGTCGGGTCGGCGCGGGGGAGCAGCCGGATGCCGCCCTGGAGCTCGCCGACGTTGGCCAGCAGCACCCCGCGGACGGTCCGGGCGAGGACGACCCCGTCGACCTCCACCTCGACGTCCACGCCTGCCCCGCGCAGCTGCTTGAGGCCGGACAGCACGTACGCCGACCAGCCGAGCCAGGCCTTGGCGGCGTGGGGCGCGTCCCGGAGCATCGCGGCGTCGAACCCCGTGCCGGCCATGACCGCGAAGCACTCGCCGTCGGACAGCCGCCCGACGTCGAGGGCCAGCGTGCGGCCGGTCGCGGCCACGGAGGCGGCGGCGGCGACCTCGAGCGGGATGCCCAGGTTGCGGGCCAGCAGGTTGCCGGTGCCGGAGGGGAGCAGGGCGAGCGGGACGCCCGTCCCGGTCAGCACCGTCGCGACCGAGCGGACCGTGCCGTCGCCCCCGGCCACGACCACGACCTCGGCGCCCGCCTCGAGCGCCGCGCGGGCCTGGCCGGGGCCGGGGTCGTCGGCGGTGGTCGGCAGCCAGACCGCACCGGGCAGGCCGGCCCGCTCCAGCACCCCGAGCACGCGGCGGTCCCAGTACGGGTCGCCGCTCTTGGTCGGGTTGGCGACGACGGCCGCGCGCACGGTCAGTAGCGCGCCCCGACGGGGGCGGGCAGCGCGTCGAGGTCGGCGAGGTCCTGCGCCGACAGGACGACGTCGGCGGAGGCGGCGTTCTCCTCGAGGTAGTGCACCTTCTTGGTGCCGGGGATGGGCACCACGGCCTCGCCCTGGGCGAGCACCCAGGCGAGGGCGACCTGCGCGGGCGTCGCCCCGAGGCGGTCGGCCACCTCGCGGACGGCGTCGACCAGGGCCGTGTTCGCCGTCATGGCGTCCTGGGTGAAGCGGGGGTTCCGGGCGCGGAAGTCGTCGTCGCCGAAGGTCCCCGGCGTGACCGTGCCGGTGAGGAAGCCGCGGCCGAGGGGGGAGAACGGCAGGAAGCCGGCCCCGTGCGCCGCGCACCAGGGCAGGACCTCGGCCAGCGGGTCGCGGGTCCACAGCGACAGCTCCGACTGCACGGTCGTGACCGGGTGGACCGCGTGGGCCCGGTCCAGCTCGGCGACCCCCACCTCGCTCATCCCGAGGAAGCGCACCTTGCCGGCCTGCACCGCCTCCGCCATCGCGCCCCAGGTCTCCTCGACCGGGACCTGCTCGTCGACCCGGTGCAGCTGCCAGAGGTCGACGTGGTCGACGCCGAGCCGCTGCAGGGAGGCGTCGATGCCGGCGCGCACGTGCGCGGGGCTGCCGTCGCGGGTGATGCCGCCCTCGCCGGCGACCAGCCCGACCTTCGTCGCGAGGACGGCCTCGTCGCGCCGCCCCTGCAGGGCCCGGCCGACGAGGGACTCGTTGGTGAACGGCCCGTAGACGTCGGCGGTGTCGATCAGGGTGACCCCGAGGTCGAGCGCGCGCCGGACGACCTGCACCGAGAGGTCGTCGTCGCGCTGCTCCGCGCCGTAGGCCCACGACATCCCCATGCACCCGAGGCCGACCGCGCCGACCTGCAGGGATCCGAGCTGGCGGGTGATCACGTGCGCTCCAGGTGCTGGGGGAGGAAGCGGGCGGCGTACACCGACCCGCCGAGGGGTGTCCAGCCGTGGCCGGTGCCCGGCATGCCGACGGCGCTGAGCAGCGGGATGTGGCGGCAGGAGGGCCAGCCCATGAGCCAGCGGCCGTCGGCCCGGTCGAGGACCCGCTGCCCGCAGCCCGCCGCCCGGGCGTACTCGCTGATGGTGGTGAGGGCGGGGGTGGGCGCGTAGTCGAGCAGCTGGGTGCGGCGCAGCGACACCGCCCAGGGGACGGTCGAGTCCTCCAGGCCGTGGACGATCAGGGTCGGGGGCAGGGCGCGGGTCGGGGTGCACGTCGTCTCGAGCGAGCCGGCGACGACGACGAGGGCGTGCGCGAACGTCGGGTGCTGGCAGACCGTCCGGTAGGCCATCTGCCCGCCCGTGCTGTAGCCGACCAGGCCGAAGGTCGAGGGCTTGAGCGCGTACCGCTGCAGCAGCATCCCGCGGACGTCCTGCAGGAAGCGGACGTCGTCGACGCCGGTGCGCTGGCTGCTGCCGCAGCACCGGCCGGCGTTCCAGTCACCGTCCCGCGTGGACGGGTAGGCGACCGCGTACCCCCGCGAGCGCAGCTCGTCGAAGCGGAGGTCCTGGGCCGTGCGGGCCGCGGTGAGGCTGTGCGGGCCGAGCACCATGACGACACCCCGGGCCTTGAGGCCGGCGAGCGGGTCCTGCACGAGGACCGCCCGGTCGAGCCCGCTGCTCTGCAGCCGGACCGTCTGCCCGTCCGGCTGGGCGGCGAGGACGGGGGTCGCGGCAGCGGCCGGAGCGGCCACCACCGGGGGCAGGTCGACGCTGCGCAGGACGTCGACCCCGGGACGCAGCAGGAGCCCGGCGAGGGCGACCAGGGGCAGCACGAAGCCGGCCAGCAGCACGACGCGCTGCCGGCCGGAGCTGTCTCCCAGCCGCTGCACCTGCTCAGCATGGCCCATCGGCGCGCTGTCCACGCCCTCGTGAGCGTGGCGGAACGGTCAACCACCCCAGACGGGCTGCCGATGGGACAGGGTGCGCCGCTCCCTGACTGCTCCCGTGACCGCCCTGCTCGCCGCCCTCCTGCTGGCCCCGCTGGCCGGTCCGGCGGCCGCCGCCGTCGACGCCGTCGACCCCGGGACGGGCTACGAGTACGACTCCACGCCCGTCACCGTGCCGATCGTCTTCCCCGTCCTCGGCCCGACGTCGTACAGCGACAACTGGCTGGCCTGCCGCTCCGGCTGCGCCCGGATGCACATGGGGCAGGACCTCATGGGCCCCAAGATGTCGCCGCTCGTCGCCGCCTTCGACGGCACCGTGACCTCGCTCTCGCGCGGGAGCTCCGGCAACTACGTCGCCGTCACGGGGGACCGCGGCCCGACCGCCGGCTGGTCCGCCATCTACATCCACGTCAACAACGACACGCCTGGCACCGACGACGGCAGGGGCACCGACGCCTTCGCCTTCCCGGCCGGCATCGAGGTCGGGGCGCGCGTCCTCGCCGGCCAGCTGGTCGGCTGGCGCGGAGACTCCGGCAACGCCGAGGGCACGGGCCCGCACCTGCACTTCGAGCTCCGGCAGGGCCAGCCCGGCGGTGGCGCCTGGCGGGGCGTCGTCCGCAACGCCTACCCGTCCCTGCGGGCCGCCCGCCGCGTCTCCGTCCCCACGGCCAGCGGGCCGCACCCCTCCGGCACGCTCCTCAAGCACCCGACCGGCGCCCTGTTCCTGCTCGAGGGCGACGTCAAGCGCCCGGTCACGCCCGCCGTGCTGGCCGCCGGCGGCCGGGCCGTCGCGTCCGCCGTCCCCATGGGCCTGGCGGAGTCGCTCGGCTACCGCACCGGCCCCGCCCTGCCGCCGCGCGACGGCGCCGTCGTCCGCGACCCGGCAGGCACCACCTGGCTCGTCACCGGAGGCCGCCGGGTCAAGGCTCCCCTCGACGGCCTCGCCGCCCTCGGGCTGACCGCGCCGCGCGTCTGGCCCGTCGCCGACGCCGACCTCGCCGCCCTGCCCGAGACCGAGGACCTCCCGACGACGCCGGCCTACCCCGGTGCGCTCCTGCGCGTCGACGGCACGCTGCAGCTCGTCGGCGACGACGGCCGGCTGCACCCGGTGACGCCCGCCGTCGCCGGCAGCCACGGCTGGACGACCCCCGACGTGCTCACCCTCCCGACCGGCCTGCTGTCCCGCACGAGCAGGCCGCGGCAGGACAGCGCCCTCGGCTTCCGGGACGGCAGCCTGCTCGTCGCGGGCGGCCGGGTCGGCGTGGTCAGCGGCGGGACCTTCCGCCAGCTCCACGACAGCCGGCAGGTGGCGGCGTACGGGTACACCGGCCGGCCGCGGCAGGTCGTGCCCGCGACCGAGGTCGCCGGGCTGCGGTCCGCCCCCCTCAGCGCGCGCTGAAGCGCTCCCGCACGGCGGGCAGCAGGGTGGAGGCGGCCCAGTCGCAGAACGCCTCCTGCTCGTCGCCGACCTGCACGAGGGCCACCCGGGTGTAGCCGGCGTCGGCGAACTCCTGCAGCCTGTCCAGGTACGGCTCGACGTCCGGGCCCCAGACGCCGACGGCGCCCATGTCCTCGTCGCGGACGAACTGCGACGCGGCGTCGAAGGCGGCCGGGCCCGGGAGCTCGGCCTGGACCTTCCAGCCGAGGGCGCCCCAGCGGAACTGGTCGCGCAGGAGCGTGCCCGCCGCCGCGGTGTCCGGCCCGAACACCACGGGGAACTGCCCGACCAGCTCGCCCTGCCCGCCCGCCCCGCGGTAGTGCTCCTGCAGCGACGGCTTCGCCTCCGTGCCGATCAGGAAGTCGCCGAGGTCGGCCGCGACGGTGCACGACTGCTTCCCGCTGGCCGCGACGCCGATCCGCACGGGCGTCTCGGGCAGGTCGTAGACCTTGGCGCTCTCGACGGTGAAGTGCTGCCCGCGGTAGTTCGTCCAGCCGCCCTCCCACAGGGCCCGGACGATCTCCAGCGCCTCGCGGAGCATCTGGTGCCGGACGTCCGCGGGCGGCCAGCCCCGGCCGACCACGTGCTCGTTGAGGTTCTCCCCCGCCCCGACGCCGAGGCTGAAGCGGCCGTCCGACAGCAGCGCCACGGTCGCGGCCTGCTGCGCGATGACGGCCGGGTGGTAGCGCAGGACCGGGCAGGTCACGTAGGTCATGAACGGGATCCGCTCGGTGGCCTGCGCGACGGCGCCGAGCACCGGCCAGGTGCCCGGGGCGTGGCCCTGGTCCTCGAGCCACGGGTGGAAGTGGTCGCTCGCGACCAGGAAGTCGAAGCCCGCCTGCTCCGCCAGCACGGCGTCGCGGACGAGGTCCTTCGGGGCGCGCTGCTCGCCCATGAGCGTGAAGCCGAGGTCCATGGGGAGCGGGTTCCCCGGCGCCTACGTTGGGACACGTGACGGAGCTGAGGCGCGGCCAGCTGTACGGCGCCTCGGCCTACGTGCTGTGGGGCGTGTTCCCCCTGTACTTCCCCCTGCTGGAGCCGGCGTCGCCGCTGGAGGTGCTCGCCCACCGGATCGTCTGGTCGCTGCTCGTCATGGCCGTCGTCGTCCGGGCGACCCGCCGGTGGTCGCACCTGCGCGCCGTCGTCGCCGACCGACGGCAGCTCCTGCGGCTGTCCGCCGCCGCCGTCGTGCTGTGCGTCAACTGGGGCACCTACATCTACGGCGTCAACAGCGGGCAGGTCGTCGAGGCGTCGCTCGGCTACTTCGTGAACCCGCTCGTGACCGTCCTGCTCGGCGTCGTCGTGCTGGGGGAGCGGCTGCGGAAGGTGCAGTGGGCGGCGCTCGCGATCGCGCTGGTGGCCGTGCTGGTGCTCACCGTCCAGAACGGCAGCCCGCCGTGGATCGCCCTGGTGCTGGCGTTCTCGTTCGGGACCTACGGGCTGCTCAAGAAGCAGGCCGGGGCGGGCGCGGTCGAGGGTCTCGCCGTCGAGACCGCGGTGCTCGCGCCGTTCGCCGCGGTGTACCTGCTGGTGCTGGGCAGCGGCGGGACGGCGCTGTCGGAGGGGCCCGGCCACCTGCTGATGCTCATGGGCTCGGGCGTCGTGACGGCGGTGCCGCTGCTGCTGTTCGGCGGGGCGGCCGGCCGCGTGCCGCTGACCCAGCTCGGCCTCCTGCAGTACCTCGCGCCGACCATGCAGCTCGCCATCGGGGTCCTGGTCGAGCACGAGCCGATGGGGCTGCTGCGGGCGGTCGGCTTCGGCCTCGTCTGGGTCGGGCTGCTGGTGTTCACCACCGACGCCGTCACCCATGCCCGGCGGACGCCGGTGCCCGAGCCGGTCTGACCTCACCCGGGCGGGTGATCACCTGCCCGGGTAGGCGCCGATGGAGCAGGACGCGGACCACGGACGGTCCGTCTCGCACGGCTCTGCACAGCCCATGGAAGGGGTCACCTGTGTCCACACTGCTGCTCTGCGACGACCACCGGGTCGTCCGCGAGGCTCTCGCCGGCGTGCTCGCCCGGGTCGACGGCCTCACCGCCGTCCACCAGGCGGGCTCCGGCGAGGAGGTCCTCGCGCTGTACCCGACGCTCCGGCCGGACGGCGTCCTGCTCGACGTCCGCATGCCCGGCCTCGACGGCGTCGAGGTCGTCCTGCGGCTCCGGGCCGAGCACCCCGACGCGCGGGTGCTCCTGCTGTCGGGCGAGGCCCGGGAGGAGGACCGTGTCCGCGGCCTCAAGGCCGGGGCCGTCGGCTTCCTGCCCAAGGACGTCGACGCGGCCGGGCTGTGCCAGGCCGTGGCCCGCGTGCTGGCCGGCGAGGACCTGCTCACGAAGGCGCAGCGCCGCGCCGTCCAGGCGTCCGAGCCGGTGGCCTGCGGCCCCGCGCTCTCGCCCCGCGAGCTGCAGGTCCTCGAGGGCATGGCGGCCGGCCGCTCCAACGCCGAGATCGGGCGGACCCTCTGGGTGTCGGAGGACACCGTGAAGGTCCACGCGAAGAAGCTCTTCGTGAAGACGGGCGTGCACGACCGGGCGGCCGCGGTGGCCTGGGCCTTCCGCCGGGGCGTCCTAGCCTGACCCCGTGCTGGTCCGCTCCGACGCCCCCCTGGGTCCGCTGACGACCCTGGGCATCGGCGGCACCGCCCGGAGCCTCGTCACCTGCCACACCGAGGACGACGTCGTCGAGGCGCTCCGCACGGCCGACGCCGCGGGGGACCGCGTGCTGGTCCTCGGCGGCGGCAGCAACCTGGTGCTGCCGGACGAGCACTTCGACGGCACGGTCGTGCGGGTCCTCTCGCACGGCCTGCGGTCCACGCGTCTCCCGTCGAGCGACGACGTCCTGCTCGAGGCCTCGGCCGGGGAGGACTGGGACGCCTTCGTCGCCCTCTGCGTCGCGGACCGCCTGGTCGGCGTCGAGTGCCTGTCGGGCATCCCCGGGCTCGTCGGCGGGACGCCGGTGCAGAACGTCGGTGCCTACGGGTCGGACGTGTCGCAGACGGTGTCGCGGGTCCGGGTCCACGACCGGGACACCTCCGCGACCACCTGGCTGGACGCCGCCGACTGCGGGTTCGCCTACCGGCACAGCGCCTTCAAGGGCTCCGACCGCCGGGTCGTGCTCGCGGTCGAGTTCCGGCTGACCGTCGGGGAGCTGTCGGCCCCGGTCCGGTACGCCGAGCTGGCCCGCGCCCTCGGCGTCGAGGTCGGGGAGCGGGCACCGCTGGCCGCCGTCCGCACCGCGGTCCTCGCGCTGCGGCGCGGCAAGGGGATGGTCGTCGACGCCGCCGACCCCGACAGCCGCAGCGCCGGCTCGTTCTTCACCAACCCCCTCCTCGCGCCCGACGCCGCCGAGGACCTGCGGGCACGGGTCGCCGCCCGGGGGCTGCGGATCACCGAGCACGTCGAGCCGGACGGCCGGGTGAAGGTGTCGGCGGCCTGGCTGATCGAGAACGCCGGGTTCCCCAAGGGGTGGGGCGAGGGCCTGGTCGGGCTGTCGAGCAAGCACACGCTGGCCCTCGTCAACCGGGGCGGCGCGACGTCGGCCGACCTGCGCCGCGCGGCCCGGCAGGTGCGCGACGGCGTGCAGGAGGCCTTCGGGGTGGAGCTCGTCCCGGAGCCCGTGATGCTCGGCGGTCCGCTCTAGCGAGCGGCCTCGAAGAAGGCGAGCTCGAGCTCCATCGCTCGTCGGTAGGTCGGGGCGTCGTCGTCCACGCCGTGGCGGTCGAGCAGGGCCTCCAGCGACGCCGCCAGGGCCTCGAAGCCGGGGTCGGCGTAGGTGCGGACCCACTCGGCGTACGGACCCTGCTCCGGGAGCGACTGCCCCAGGTGGGCGTACAGCCGCATGCACGGGGTCATCGCCGCGCAGACCTGCCCGAGCCCCCCGGTGGCCGCCGTCCCGAGCAGGAAGTCGGTGTACGCCGAGGTGGCCGGGCCGGGCTGCACCCCGTCGAGGTCCACGCCCCACCGCTCGGCGTAGCCGGCGTGCAGCCGCAGCTCCTCCCGGACGCCGCCCAGCAGGTCGGCGAACGCCTCCAGGCTCGGGCGGTCGGGGCTGCGGGCGAGGGCGAGCGCGTACGCCCGGGCGAAGCACTCCAGGAAGAACGCGTCCTGGGCGACGTAGCCCTGGAAGGCCGACAGGGGCAGGGACCCGTCGCCGAGCCCCTGCACGAACGGGTCGGCGAGGGCGGCTGCCGCGAGGTCGGCGTTCTGCTCCCAGAGCCGGCGCGACAGGGTCACGGCACCGGCCAGAAGGCGGCCTCGAGGACGAGGACCTCGCGCAGCAGGCCCGGGTCCGCCGTCGCCGTCAGGGCCTCGAGGTCGGCGACGTAGGAGGCGAAGCCCGGCGTCGTCCAGTGCTCGACCAGCTCCCGGTGGGGCTCCGCGCCGGGCGCGGCACCGGTCCAGGCGTCGAGGTAGACCCGCTCCAGCAGCCAGAGCGCGGCGACGGCGTCGGGGTACGGGGCGGCGTCGAGGCGCTGCAGGAGGTCGGCGTACGCGGCGGTCGGCGGAGACGGCGCGACGTCGAGGACGAGCCCCCGCCGGGCGGCGAGGTCGTCGAACCAGGCGAGCTCCTCGACCAGGGCGACCACCCCGCCGGCGAGCACCCCCTGGGCCGTCCTGGGTGCCCGGGCGACGAGCCGGGACTGGAAGGTCAGCAGGTCGGCGACGAACAGGGCGTCCTGGGCCAGCCAGGCGTCCAGGGCCTCCGGCGGCAGGGTGCCGTGGCGGACGGCGTCCAGGAACGGTGCTCGGGTGGCCGCGGCGTACAGGTCGGGAGGCAGGTCCAGCACGGCGCGACCCTAGTGACGTACCGTCGGCGTCACGTGTGCGGGAGCCCTCGCGAGGGGGCTGAGAGGACGGCTGACCGGCCGTCGACCGCTGGAACCTGTCCGGGTCATGCCGGCGTAGGGAGACACCTGTGAGCCTGCTCGAAGCCCCTGTCGTCCTGTCGGAGCCGCCCCCGGTCAGCCAGGGCCTGCGCGACACCTTCGGCCTGTGGGCGAACCTGGGCATCAGCCTGCTGCTCCCCGTGGCGGCCGCGTTCGTCGTCCTCGCGGGGCGGCCGCTCGGGGTCACGCTGGCCGCGGTCGCCGTCGGGGCGCTGCTCGGCGGGCTGCTCCTCGGGGCCACCGCCGCGCCGGCCGCCCGGGAGCGGGTGCCCGCCATGGTGCTGCTCCGCGGACTGCTCGGACGCCGGACCAGCTGGCTCCCGACGGCGTTCAACGTGGTCCAGTGCCTGGGCTGGGCCACCTTCGAGACGGTGGTCATCGCGGAGGCGGCGTCCCGCGCGCTCGGCGGTCCGCGCTGGCCGTACGTGCTGCTGGGCGGCGCCGTCGCCACCCTCATGGCCCTGCGGCCGCTCGGCGTCGTCAGGGTGCTGGCCCGGTACGCCTACTGGGCCGCGCTCGCCTGCGTCGCGTACCTGTTCGTGCGGGTGCTCCGCGAGCCGCTGCCCCGGGTGACCGAGGGCGGGGCCGGCTCGTTCTGGTCCGCCGTCGACATCGTGATCGCCCTGCCCGTCAGCTGGTTCCCGCTCGCCGCGGACTACACCCGGCACGCCCGCGACGAGCGCACGGCCCTCGTCGGCACCGCCGCCGGCTACGGGCTCTCGACCTTCCTCATGTTCTCGCTCGGGGTGCTGGCGCTCTCGGCGTACGGCGCCTCGGTCGACGTGCTGGACGCCCTGCTGTCGGTCCCGCTCGGCGTGGTGGCCGTCCTCGTGCTCGTGTCGGTCGAGGTGGACGAGGCCTTCGCGAACACCTACTCCGCGGCCGTCTCGGTGCAGAACGTCGCGCCGCGGCTGGACCGCCGCGTGCTCGCCGTCGCGGTCGGGGCCGTCGCCACCAGCCTCGCCCTGGTGCTCGACGTGCAGTCCTACGAGCCGTTCCTGTTCCTGCTCGGCGCGGTCTTCGTGCCGCTGGCCGGGGTGTTCCTCGTCGCCTACGCCCTCGCGCCGCGCGGCACCTGGGACGTCTCGGAGCAGGCCCCGGCCCGACCGTGGCTGCTGCTGCCCTGGGCGCTCGGGTTCGTGTCCTACCAGCTGACCGTCCCCACCTTCTTCTCCGGCCCGGGCGCCGGCTGGACCGCGTGGTGGGCCGACCGCCAGGCCGACCTCGGCATCAGCGCCACGAGCGGGCTGTCCGCCTCGATCGTCAGCCTCACGGTGGCGTCCCTGCTGACGCTCGGCATCGTGCTGCTCCAGCGCCGCCGGTGATCGGACGGCTGCACGTCCTCACCGACGCCCGCCAGGGGCGCCGGCCGCTGGAGGTCGTGCAGGCGGCGGTGTCGGCCGGGGCCCCCGTCGTCCAGGTGCGGGCCAAGGGCGTCACCGACCGCGAGTACTACGCGTTCGCCGCCCGGGTGGTCGCGCTGTGCGGCTCCTCGGCGCAGTGCCTCGTCAACGACCGTCCCGACGTCGCCCTCGCTGTCGGGGCCGCCGGGACGCACCTCGGCGCGGGTGACCTGCCGCTGGACGCCGCCCGCCGGGTGGTCGGTCCGGGCCACCTGCTCGGCGGCACGACCCGCACCCCTGCGGACGCCCGCCTGCTCGTCGACGCCGACTACCTCGGCGTCGGTCCCTGCTACGCGACGACGACGAAGGACGGCCTGCCCGACCCGCTCGGTCCGGCGGGGCTCGCCGCGGTCGCGTCGGCCGTCGACGTCCCGGTCATCGCCATCGGCGCCGTGACGGTGGACCGCGTGCCCGAGCTGCTCGCGGCGGGGGCGCACGGCGTCGCCGTCGTCGGGGCGGTCTCGGACGCGGCCGACCCCGCTGCTGCGGTGCGGGCCTTCCTGCGGGCGCTCGGATGAGGGTGGTCGTCGCCGGTGCCGGCCTGGTCGGGCTGGGGGTGGCCTGGCGGTGCGCCCAGGCGGGGCTGGACGTCACCGTCGTCGACCCCGCCCCCGGCAGCGGCGCCTCGCGGGCCGCGGCCGGCATGCTCGCGCCCGTCACGGAGGCCTCCTACGGCGAGGAGGCCCTGACCGCGCTGGCCCTGGACTCCGTCGCCCGGTACCCGGCCTTCGTCGAGGAGCTGGTCGCGGCCACCGGGCTGGACGTCCCGCTCCGGACGGCGGGCACCCTCCTGGTCGGCTTCGACGAGGACGACGTCCGGGTGCTGGCCGACCTCGCGGTGTTCCAGGCCTCCCTCGGCCTGGAGGTCGAGCGGCTGACCCCGTCGCAGGCCCGACGCCGGGAGCCCTCGCTGACCCCCCGGCTCCGCGGGGCGCTCCTGGCCGGGGCGGACCTGTCGGTCGAGCCGCGAGCGCTGCACGCCGCCCTGCTGGCCGCCTGCACGGCCGTCGGGGTCTCGTTCGTGACGGCCCGCGTGGACGAGCTGCTCGTCGAGGACGGCCGGTGCACCGGGGTCGTGGCGGGGGAGTCGCTGCGTGCCGACGCCGTCGTCCTCGCCCTCGGCTCCTGGAGCGGGAGCCTGCCGGGCGCGCCCGGGCTGCCGGTGCGGCCGGTCAAGGGGCAGGTGCTGCGGCTGCGCGGCGAGCAGCTCCTCACCGGGACGGTCCGCGCCCTGGTCCGCGGCCGCGGGGTCTACCTCGTGCCCGACGGCGACGCCGGCCTGACGATCGGCGCGACCGTCGAGGAGCTCGGGTTCGACCGGCGCGTCACGGCCGGCGCGGTCTTCGAGCTGCTCCGGGACGCCTACGAGGTCGTGCCGGCGATCAGCGAGCTGGAGCTGGTCGAGACGTTCGCGTCCTGGCGCCCGGGCACGCCCGACAACGCGCCGCTGCTCGGGCCGTCGTCGCTGCCGGGGCTCGTGCTCGCCACCGGTCACCACCGCAACGGCGTGCTGCTCACCCCGGTCACCGCCGACCTGGTCGCCGCGCACCTGGCCACCGGCGCCGAGGTGCCGTTCCCGGCCGACCGCTTCGGGAGCCTCGCGTGCGCCTGACCGTCAACGGCGACCCCGTCGAGCTGCCGGGCGGCACGACCGTGGCCGACCTGGTCGCGGCCCGCGCCGAGGGGCAGAGGCGGGTCGCGGTCGCCCGGCACGGGGACGTCGTGCCGCGGAGCACGTGGACCGAGGTGGTCCTGCAGGAGGGAGACGTCGTGGAGGTCCTGGTGGCGACCGCAGGTGGCTGACACGTTCACGGTCGCGGGGGAGGACTTCACGAGCCGCCTGCTGCTGGGCACCGGCGGCGTCCCGAGCATGGAGGTGCTCGAGCGGGCGCTGACGGCGTCGGGCAGCCAGATCGTCACGGTCGCCCTGCGCCGGGTCGACGCAGCGGCGGGCGGCGCCCTGCTCGACGTCGTCGAGGCGGCGGGGGTGCGCCTGCTGCCGAACACCGCGGGCTGCCGGACCGCCCGGGAGGCCGTCACGACGGCGGAGCTCGCCCGCGAGGCGTTCGGCACCGACTGGGTGAAGCTCGAGGTCATCGGCGACGACGACACCCTGCTGCCCGACCCCGTCGAGCTGCTCGACGCCGCGGAGCAGCTGGTGCAGAGGGGCTTCTCGGTCTTCGCCTACACGAACGACGACCCGATCACGGCCCGCCGGCTGGCCGACGTCGGGTGCGCCGCCGTCATGCCGCTGGGCTCGCCGATCGGGAGCGGCCTGGGCATCCGCAACCCGCACAACATCGCACTCATCCGCGAGGCGCTGACCGTGCCCGTCGTGCTCGACGCCGGCATCGGCACCGCCTCCGACGCGGCCCTCGCGATGGAGCTCGGCTGCGACGCCGTCCTGCTGGCGACCGCCGTCACCCGGGCGCAGGACCCGGAGCGGATGGCCCTGGCCATGCGGCACGCGGTGGAGGCCGGACGGCTGGCGCACGGTGCCGGGCGCATCCCGCGACGGTGGCACGCGCAGGCGTCGACGTCGTGGTCCGGGATGCCGTCCCTGTGAGCCTCGGACCTCTCCTCGTCCTCACCGACCGGACGCAGTGCACCCGGCCGCTGGTCGACGTCGTGCGGGCGGCGGTCGACGGCGGCGCTCGGGCGGTGGTCCTGCGCGAGAAGGACCTCCCCGACGACGACCGGCGCCGGCTGGCCGAGCAGCTGCGGCCCCTGGTGGAGGTCCTCGTCCTGGCCGGCTGCCGGCTGGGGGGCGACGCCGTCCACCTGGCCGCGACCGACGACGTCCCCGAGCCGCGCCCGCTGCTGCTGGGGCGGTCCTGCCACGGGCCGGCTGAGGTCTCCCGGGCGGCCGGCTGCGACTGGGTGACCGTCTCGCCGGTCCGCGAGACGCAGAGCAAGCCCGGCTACGGCCCGGCCCTCGGTCTCGCCGGGCTCGAGGCCTGCACCGGCGGCCCGCCCGTCTACGCCCTGGGCGGCCTCGCGCCGGACGACGTCGCGGGGTGCCTCGAGGCGGGCGCCGTCGGCGTGGCGGTCATGGGCGCCGTCATGCGGGCCGAGCGCCCGGACCTGCTCGTCGCCCGGTACCTGGAGAGCGCATGACCCCGCCCGTCGCCCTGACGATCGCCGGGTCCGACAGCGGCGGAGGGGCCGGCGTCCAGGCCGACCTCAAGGCCTTCGCGGCGCACCGGGTCTTCGGCACGACGGCAGTCGACCGCACTGACCGCGCAGAACACGACCGGCGTCACCGGCGTCCACCCCGTGCCGGCCGCCTTCGTGCTGCTCCAGGTCGAGGCCGTCCTCGCCGACTTCGCCGTCGCCGCGGTGAAGACCGGGATGCTGGCCACCCGGGAGGTCGTGGAGGCCGTCGCGCTGATGGCCCCGCGGCTGCCGCACCTGGTCGTCGACCCCGTCATGGTCGCCAGCAGCGGGGCGCGGCTGCTCGAGCAGGACGCCGAGCGCGCGTACGTCGAGCTGCTGCTGCCGCAGGCGGAGGTCCTCACCCCGAACCTGCTCGAGGCCCAGGTGCTGCTCGGGGCGGAGATCACCACCCTGGCCGAGCAGCAGGAGGCGGCCCGGGCGCTCGGGGCGCTCGGTCCGCGGGTCGTCGTCGTCAAGGGCGGTCACGCGGTGCGCGGCACGGAGGGCGAGGCCGTCGACGTCGTCTGGGACGGGCGGGAGCTCAGCGCGCTGTCGGCGCCCCGGGTCGCCACCCGCAACGACCACGGGACCGGCTGCACCTTCGCGGCCGCGACGGCGGCGCTGCTCGCCCGCGGGCTGTCCGCGCCCGAGGCCGTGAGCGGGGCCAAGGACCACGTGGTGCGGGCGCTGGCCGGCGGCGCGACCTGGCGGCTCGGCGCGGGGCACGGCCCCCTGGACCACTTCGGGTGGAGCGCGCCTACTCCATCGCCTTGAGCATCTCCATCATCTCGACGCAGGCGGGGCAGACCGGGTACTTCTTCGGGTCCCGACTCGGGATCCACTTCTTGCCGCAGAGCGCCTCCGACGGCGTGCCCTCGACGGCGCTCCGCATGATGGAGTCCTTCTTGACGTAGTGCGAGTACTTCGGCTCGCCGTCGCCGTGGTCCAGCTCGGGGTCGACGACGGGGCGGGTGTCGAGCTCGGTCATGCCCCCAGGGTACGGCGCGGGACGTCGTCGGCGTCGGTCTCGACGGAGCGCAGACGGGGGCGGGTCTGGGGGCCGACCGCGGCGAGGGCGGCGTCGCGCCGCTCCTGCTTGAGGACGGCGAGCTCGCGGGCCATCTCGTCGCAGCGCACCCCGTAGGCACGCAGGGCGGCGAGGGCCTCGTCGCGCTCGCGGACGACCTCGTCGTGGTCCTCGGGGTGCACCGTCCGCGGCAGGACGGCAGCGGGGCGCACGACGGCGCGCAGGCGCAGGCCGAGGACCAGCCCCAGGACGGCGAACCCGGTGGACAGCAGGACGCCCCCGGTGCTGCCCCCGTGGCTGACGACCGTCCCGGCGATACCGGTGCCGACGGCGACCCCGAGGAAGCTCGCCGTGCTGGCCCAGGTGAACGACTCGGTGCGGCTGTCCTCGGGGGCGACGTCGGTCATGAGCAGGAACAGGGCCGACGTCGTCGGGGCCAGGAGCGCGCCGGTGAGCAGCAGCAGCGCCGCCATGCTCCACAGGCCGACGGCGAGCAGCGGCGCCAGGCTGAGGACGGCGCTGGCGCCGAGCAGGAGGACGACCTGGTCCGGCGCCGGGCTCTGGCGGGGACGCCGCCCGTAGACCCACGCACCCAGCAGGCTGCCGGTGATCATGGCGCCGAGGAGCGGACCGGTGAGCGCCGTCGACCCGTTGCCGGAGGCGAACCGGGCCAGTGCCACCTCGAGGGCGGCGAGCCCGGCCGTGGTGACGAAGACGACCGCGACGAGCAGGCGGACAGACCGCACGCGCAGCGGACCGGCCGACAGGAGCAGCCCGCGGGGACGCGGCGCCAGCCGCTGGGTCCGCCAGTCGCTCGAGACCGGGGAGGTCGCGAAGGCCAGGGTCCCGATCCCGACCAGGACGGCGGCGAGCAGCAGGGCGGTCGCCGGACCGGAGGTGAACACGACCGCGCCGACCAGGGCCGGCCCCAGCAGCTCCGCCCCCTCGACGAGCAGCGACTCGATCGAGTAGGCCGCGCCGCGCAGGGACTCCGGCACGAGGGTCGGCCACAGCACGCGCATGCAGGACGACAGCGGAGGCAGCGAGGCCCCGGCGAGGGCGGCGGCGGCGACCGACAGGCCCGGCAGCCGGCCGGCCCCGGCCACGACGCCGGCGACGGCGAGCAGGTGCACGACGGCGCTGAGGGTGAGGACGCCGTGCTGACCGCGGCGGTCGACCGCGCGGCCGAGGACCGGAGCGGCGAGCGCCGCCCCGACGGCGAAGGCGGCGTTGACGAGGCCGGCCTGCACGAAGGTGCCCGTGCGGTCGTGCACGAACAGCAGCAGGGCCAGCAGCTCCATGCCGATGCCGATGCGCGCCAGGGCGTAGGGACCTGCGGTGCGCAGCACACCGGGAGAGCGCAGCACGAGCGTGATGCCGTTGTCCCCAGCCATGCGCAGCCCTCCTCCCTGACGTCGTCGCGAGTGCTTCGGCAGGAAGGGGCGGCAGGTGAAGGAGACGGACCCGGGAGACACCGGGCGCAGACCGGACAGCCGCAGACCCTCAGGGAACGGACGGTTCGCGCCGATGGTGCGTCGTCACCCCGTACGGCGCGGGGGGCTCGGTCGGAGAGAGGCAGGACATGCGAGGACGGTGGCCCGGTCGCCTCGACACGTACATCGGCGTCCTGTGCGTGCTCGCCCTGGCCTCCGTCGCGCACGTCCTGCTCGGCCTGCGCGGCGTGGAGCTGGCCATGCCGACGCACACCGCCTGGGCGCTCGCCGCCCTGGTCCTGGTGGGCGAGGCGTACCCGATCGTCATCAGCCGGGGCGAGGACGACGTCGACGAGGTCACGATCTCGGCGACCTTCATCCTCGGCCTGGCCATGGTCGGACCGGTGTGGCTGCTCCTGCCCGCGCCGATCCTGGCCGCGACCGTCGACGACGTCCGGCGCCGCAAGGAGATGCGCAAGCTGGTCTTCAACTGCGCGCAGCTCGTCCTCACCGCCGTCGCGACCCGGGCCGCGTTCTGCCTGCTGTCCGGCCGCGACTACCTCGCCGACCCCGCCCCCACCACGCTGCGGGACGTCTTCGCCGCGCTCGGCGCGGGCGCGGTCTTCTTCATCGTCAACAACGGCCTCACGGGCACCGTGGTGGCCATCGCGATGGACCAGCCGATCCTGCCGCACCTGCGCGAGGACGCCCGGCTGCAGCTGTCGACGTCGGGCGTGCTGCTGTCGTTCGCGCCGGTCATCGTGGTCGCCAGCGACTTCTCGCTGCTGCTCATGCCGCTGATGCTGCTGCCCATCTTCGCCGTGCACCGCAGCGCCGGCCTGGCCGCCGAGCGTGAGCGGCAGGCGCTGCACGACGGCCTGACCGGTCTGCCGAACCGGGTGTTCCTGCACGAGCGCACCACCCGCCTGCTGGGCGAGGCGGAGCGCACCGGCGGGGTCACCGGCATCCTGCTGATCGACCTGGACCACTTCAAGGAGATCAACGACACCCTCGGCCACTACGTCGGCGACCAGCTGATCCGCGAGGTGGGCGAGCGGCTCCGCTCGGTGCTGCGCGAGGGCGACACGGTGGCCCGGCTCGGCGGCGACGAGTTCGCCGTGCTGACCACCCGGCTGTCCGGCCCGGACGACGCCATCCAGGTCGCCACCCGCCTGCTGGAAGCGCTGGCCGAGCCCATGACCATCGACGGCGCGCGCCTCGACGTGCAGGCCAGCATCGGCATCGCGATCAGCCCGGACCACGGCAGCGACGCGCAGACCCTGCTGCAGCGCGCCGACGTCGCCCTCTACGCCGCCAAGGAGGAGCGCGGGCGGGCGAGCCTCTACGAGCCCGAGGGCGACCTGCACAGCCCCGAGAAGCTCGCCCTGCTCGGCGAGCTGCGCGAGGGCATCCCGAGCGGACAGCTGCGGGTGCACTACCAGCCCAAGTGCGACGCGAAGACCGGCGTGCTCGTCGGTCTCGAGGCCCTCGTGCGCTGGGAGCACCCGGTGCGCGGCCTCGTGCCCCCCGACGAGTTCATCCCGGTCGCCGAGAACACCGGCCTGATCGGCGCCCTCACCCTCGAGGTCCTGGAGCAGGCGCTGCGCCAGGCCCGCCTGCTGCGCGACGCCGGCCACGCCCTCGGTGTCGCCGTGAACCTGTCGGTCCGGGTGCTGACCGACCTCGACCTGCCCCGCCAGGTCGCCGGCCTGCTCGGCCGCTTCGGCGTCCCCGCGGACGCCCTGACGCTCGAGGTGACCGAGTCGACGATCATGGTCGACCCGGTCCGGACCATGCAGGTCCTCGGCCTGCTGCGGGACATCGGCGTGGTGCTGTCGATCGACGACTTCGGCACCGGCTACAGCTCGCTGGCCTACCTCAAGCGCCTGCAGGCCCACGAGCTCAAGATCGACAAGAGCTTCGTCACGGGCATGGCGACCAACTCCAACGACGCCGTCATCGTCCGCTCGACCATCGAGCTGGGCCACAACCTGGGGCTGCGCCTGGTGGCCGAGGGCGTCGAGGACCCGGGCACCTGGACGATGCTCAAGGCGCTCGGCTGCGACGTCGTGCAGGGCTACTACCTGTCGAGGCCGATGCCGGCGTCGGCGCTGCTGGACTGGCTCGCGGCGTACGACCAGTCCGAGCAGCGGGTGCTCGCCCGGAGCTGAACGCCCGGGAAGTTGCTCCGAACGGGCTAGCGAGTCTGGTCACTCCGGGGTCGAAGGACTACCTGCAGGCACCTACTACTTCCGCAGGAGACCCCATGAGCAGGACCGTCCGATGGTGAGCCGCACGACTCGCGTCCACAAGTGGTAGCGAGCTGAACCCAGCACGACGCAGGCCGGTCCGGGACTCCTGGACCGGCCTCCGTCGCGTCTAGGGCTCGACCGGGTTGCCGATGACCTCGGCGTAGGCGTCCACCCGGCGGTCCCGGATGGTCGTCGGGAGCTCGAGGTGCCAGGCCCCGCTGGGCAGGACCCCCGCCCCGCCGCGGCGCTCGAGCACGTGCAGCTGCGCGACGACGTCCTCCCCGGCGGACTCCGGGGGCAGCTGCTCCCAGAAGGAGAAGCCGCCGGCGTCGACCAGGGCCTGCCGCTCGAACAGGACGCAGCCCGCGAGCCACGCCACCTTGTAGGCCCGCCAGCCACGCGGGTGGGGGCCGAGCCGGCGGTCCAGGTGGACGAGGTTCGCGGCGTTGTGCAGCCGCCACCGCTCCCAGGCCGGGGTGTCCTTGCGGACGCGCTCGGGCTGCACCGGCCCGTCCCACTCCTCGTAGGCGGCCTGCTCGTGCGGCCGCTCGTCGCCGGCGTAGGACAGGCCCTGCATCGCCATCCCGACGAAGCCCGCTCCGGTCTGCTCCAGCGCCTCGAGCAGCACCTGCAGGGCGGTCGGGTCCAGCAGGACGTCGTCGTCGAGGTACAGCACGCGCGAGGCGCTGCTGCGGTCCAGCAGGTGCTGGCGGTGCTCGGCGATGCCGCGCCGGGGCAGGTGCTGCGAGGCCTCCACGACGTCGCCGCGGTGCTCGAGCACCCGCAGGACGCCACGGACGGCCGGGTCGGCGTAGGCGGGCTCGCCGTCGGTCTGGTCGGACAGCAGCAGCCGGAAGCCGTGGACGGACTGCGCGGTCAGCCCGGCCAGCACGGCGGCCAGGGACGCGGGCCGCCCGCAGCAGGGGACCAGGACGTCGAGGTCGAGGCTCATGCTCCGGTGCGGATGCGCTGCAGCAGGCCCGTCGTGCTGCGGTCCTCGACGTACCCGAGGACGACGACCCGGCCGCCGAGGCGCTCGACCAGCGGGGCCTCGGGGAGCATCTCGGGGGTGTAGTCGCCGCCCTTGACGTAGACGTCGGGGCGCACCGCCTCGAGCAGGTCCGCGGGGGTGTCGCCGTCGAAGACGACGAGGTGGTCGACCGCACCCAGGGCGCTCAGCACGGCCGCGCGGTCGGCGACGCCGTTGACGGGGCGGTCCGGGCCCTTGAGCCGCCGCACGCTGTCGTCGCTGTTGAGCCCGACCACGAGCACGTCGGCGAGCGTCCCGGCCTCCTGCAGGTGGGCGACGTGGCCGGCGTGCAGGACGTCGAAGCAGCCGTTGGTGAAGGCGACCGTGCGCCCGGCGGCGCGGTGCGCGGCCATCCGGTCGCGCAGGCGCCCGAGGTCGAGCACGCGGTCGTCGTCCTGACCGAGGGCGTCGCGCAGCTCGGCGGCGGTGACGGGCGTGGTGCCCCGGCGCTGGACCACGACCTGCGCGGCCGCCTGGGCCAGACCGGCCGCGAGGACGGAGCGTCCACCGGCCGCGAGCCCGACGGCGAGGGCCGCCGTGAAGGAGTCGCCCGCGCCGGCCGCGTGGTCGTGCGGCTGGGGCCGGGCGTGCAGCCGCACAGCGTCCTCGTCGCGGGACAGGACGACGGCGCCGTCGGTGTCGAGGGTGACGCAGGCGCACTCCGCGCCGAGCGCGTCCAGCACGCGGGTCGCGGCCGCCACGACGCGCTCGGCCCGGTCCGCTCCCGGGGACAGCAGGGGCGCGACCTCGTCGTAGTTCGGCTTGACCGCACGCGGCCGCACCGGGGCCCAGCGCAGGGGGGACCGGGCGTCCACGACGACGCACGGGTGGCGCAGCGACGCGACCTGCCCGACCGCGGAGTCCGGCAGGACACCCAGCCCGTAGTCGCTGACCACGACCGCGTCCGCGTCGCCGGCCAGCCGGTGCAGCCGGGTGCTCAGCCGGGTCAGGGTCGCGGGGGACAGGGCGCCGGTGTCGCCGGTGTCGTAGCGGGTGATCATCTGCCCGGCGGCGCTGATCCGTCGCTTGGCGCAGGTGCGCCGTCCCGGCTCGACGAGGACGTCCTCGACGCTGACCCCGGCGCCGCGCAGCACCCTCCGGAGCAGGACGCCGTCCTCGTCGTCGCCGACGACGGACAGGAAGCGCACGCGTGCACCGAGGCTGGCGAGGTTGACGGCCGTGTTCGCGGCGCCGCCCGCGGCGTACTCCTCGCTGCGGACGTCGACGACGGGGACGGGCGCCTCGCGCGACAGCCGCGTCGTCGGGCCGGACAGCCAGCCGTCCAGGACGGCGTCGCCGATGACCAGCACCTCGACGGACGGCGCGGCCTTGAGCAGGGCCAGCAGGACGCTCATGCGACGGCCTCCTCGAGGACGCGCGTCCAGTCCGCGACGAACCGCTCGATGCCGAACCGGTCGCGGGCCAGGCGCCGGGCTCCGGCCGAGAGCTCGGCGGCCTCCGCGGGGTCGTCCAGCAGCCGCTGGACGTGCGCGGCGAGCTTGCGCCGGTCGGTCTCGACGTAGCCGTTCACGCCGTTCTGCACGGCCGTCGACATCTCCGTGGTGGCGAGCCCGACGACGGGGAGCCCCAGGCTCATGGCCTCGCACACCGCCAGACCCATGCTCGTGTAGCGGATCGGGTTGAAGAAGCACCGGTAGGTGGGCAGCCGGCGGTGCAGCTCGGCGAGTCGGACGTCGCCCAGCCACCGCCCGTAGGCGTCGCCGTTCATGCCGGCGAGGTCGACCGGCACCTGCGCGGCCACGTCGTCGAACACGTCGGGGCCGAGCCGCCGGCCGCGCCGGTAGAGGTTGTTCACGACCGTGATCGCCGCCGCGTTCTCCCCGGTCCAGGCGACGTCGTCGGGCACGACGACGCCGTGGTCGACCACGCGGGTCGGGGTGACGCCGTTGTCCCACATCAGCTCGTTGAACGGGGTGACGTGCACCAGGGTCGTCGCCTCGTCCTGCACGGGGTGCAGGGCGTCGTTGGGCCAGCCGGTCGGCGGGTCGTGCTCGATGTGGACGCGGGCGACCTCGTCCACGCGACCGCCGAGCAGGTCGTGCCGGTCCTTCTCCCAGTTCGCCCGGTGCTGGGTGACGACGACGTCGAGCTCGAGGTCCGCGACGTCCTCCGCCGCGACCTCGACGACGTTGTCCGGCCAGGCGAACGACGACGTCCGGCCGCCGTAGCCCTCGCCGCGGTCCGGGGTGACCGGCAGGTACCAGGTGACCGGGACCTGGGACAGGTAGTAGAGGTAGCTGCCGTGCACGTGCCAGGTGAGGGCCTTCACGCCGCCAGCTCCTTCGCGGACCGGACGACCGCGGACGGTGTCACGTCGAGGCATGGCTGCACGCCGTCGGCCTCGTAGGGGCAGGCGAACAGCCGGCAGGGCGTGCACGGCGTCGGGACCCGCAGCAGCCGGACGGGGACGCTGCGCGGGGCGAACTGGGACTCGTCCTCGGTGCCGGCGAACAGCGACACCACGGGCGTGCCGACGGCGTCGGCGAGGTGCATCCCGCCGGAGTTGCCCGTGAGGGCGACCCGGGCGCCGGCGACCATCGCGACGAGGCCGGGCACGTCGAGGCGTCCGGACAGGTCCACGCCACCGACCGCGCGGACGAGGTCGCGCTCCTTCTCCGTGCCGACGACCGCGACGGGGAGGTCGAGGCTCCGCGCCACCTCGGCCCACCTGCCCGAGGACCAGCGGCGCGACGGGCAGGACGCTCCGGGCGCCAGGACGGCGTAGTCGGCGGGGAGCCCGACCTCGGCGCGCAGGGAAGCGGCCTGGTCGCGGGCGGTGTCGGGGACGTCCAGGTGCAGGTGGGTGCCCTGCGACGGGACGCCGACGGACGCGAGCAGGGCCAGGGCGCGGTCGCTCTGGTGCTGCTCGTCGGCGGGGGCCCGGAGCCAGTGCGACAGGACGCTGCCGCCGAACTCCTTGCTCACCCCGACCCGGACGGGCACGCCCGCGAGGTACGCGGCGTAGGCCATGGCGTGCGGCGACTGCGCGAAGGAGGTGAACACCACGACGGCGTCGTAGCCGCGGAGGTCCTCGACGAGGGCGAGCTCACGGGCGGGGTCCTGCGGCAGCGTGCCGCTGGCGTCCTGCCACACAGCGCGGAGCACGCGGACGTCGTCGACGTCGGGCAGCAGCGGGGCGAGCGCGGCGCCGGCGGGGCTGGCGAGCAGGTCGAGGGTCGCCCCGGGCCCGAGCGACGCGCGGAGGGCGCGCAGGGCGGGCGTGACCATGACGACGTCGCCGAGGTTGTCGAGCCGCACGGCGAGGACCCGACGCAGCGTGCGCCAGTCGACGGGAGCAGCGGACAACGGACCGCCTTCCGGGGCAGGGGTGGCAGGGACAGCGGTGCGCTACCCGCGCACCTGCGCGAGAAACGGTTACCGGGAGGACAGGGGCGGGCACCTGCGGGCTGAGCACCCCGCGACCAGGAGGACCCCGCATGGCCAGCACCGAGGACGACCGGAACAGCAAGGACAAGGACAAGGACAAGGCCGCGAAGGCGAAGGCGAAGGAGCAGGAGCGCAAGGACAAGGAGAAGGCGGCCAAGGCGAAGGCGAAGGCGAAGGAGCAGGAGCGCAAGGCCAAGGACAAGGCCGCCAAGGAGAAGGCGAAGGCGAAGGAGCAGGAGCGCAAGGACAAGGAGAAGGCGGCCAAGGAGAAGGCGAAGGCGAAGGAGCAGGAGCGCAAGGACAAGGAGAAGGCCGCCAAGGAGAAGGCGAAGGCGAAGGAGCAGGAGCGCAAGGACAAGGAGAAGGCCGCCAAGGAGAAGGCAAGGCAAGGAGCAGGAGCGCAAGGACAAGGAGAAGGCCGCCGAGAAGGCCAAGGCGAAGGAGCGGACCGCCGGCAGCCGCGCGGGGACCGGGCCGAAGACCCGCAGCGGCTCCACCCGCCCCGCCCGCTCCACCCCGGCGGCGGCGCGCACCGGCCCGGCGAACCCGACGGTGCACGCGTCCGGCTGGATCGCCGAGGAGCTCGGCAAGGCCGACGCCGTCACCCGGTCGACGAAGCGCCCGACCCTCGCGGCGTCCTTCACCACGCGCGACCACGACATCGTCCGGCGCTGGGCGGAGAGCCGCGGCGGGGTGCCCGCGGACGTCCGCGGCACCGGGGACGACGACAGCTCGCCCGGCGTGCTGCGGATCGAGTTCCGCGACGACGCCGACCGGCTCGAGGACGTCGGCTGGGACGCGTTCTTCTCGACGTTCGACGAGAGCGACGTCGACTTCCTGTACCAGGAGTACACGAAGGACGGTGGCGAGAGCCGCTTCCACAAGATCGTGCGGGCGTAGGCCGAGGACGCAGGGGCAGGGGCTGTCCGTGACGGTCCCTGCCCTCGACCTGCCCGCCGACCCGCTGCCCGACCGGCTGCCCGGCGTCCGCCGGATCGCCGTCCTGCGGGCGAACGGCGTCGGGGACTACGTCGTCGCCGAGCCCGCCCTCGCGGCGCTGCGTGCGGCGTACCCCGACGCCGAGATCACCCTGCTCGGGGCGTCCCACACCCGGCCGCTGGTCGAGGACCGACCCGGTCCGTGCGACCGGTACGTGCAGGTCCCGCTGACGACGGGTGTCCGGGTCGGGGACGCGCCGAACGCCGCGCCGGAGGTGCTCGAGGCGTGGTGCGCCGAGCAGCGGGCGCACGGCTACGACCTCGCCGTCCAGCTGCACGGCGGGGGCCGCAACAGCAACGCCCTGCTGCTGCGGCTCGGGGCCCGGCACACCGCCGGCACGGCCACCCCCGATGCCCCGAAGCCCGACCGGTGGACCCCGTACACCGCGTACCAGCACGACACCCTGCGCTGGCTCGAGGTCGTCGCGACGGTGGGTGCGCCCGCCCTCCGGCTCGAGCCGCACGTCGCGGTCACGGCTGCCGACCTCGCCGAGTCGCGGTCCGTGCTGCCCGCCGACGGCCGGCCGCTCGTCGGCGTCCACCCCGGTGCCACCGACCCCCGGCGCTGCTGGCCCGAGGAGCGGCTCGGGCAGGTGGCCCGGACGCTGGCCGACCGCGGCGCACGCGTCGTCGTCCTCGGTGGTGCCGGCGAGCAGGACCGCGTCGACCGCGTCGTGCACGGCGTCGGCACCGACGTCGAGACGGTGGTGGGCGGCACCTCGATGGGTGGCCTGGTCGGGACCCTGCGCCGGTGCTCGCTGCTGCTCGGCAACGACAGCGGACCCCGGCACCTCGCCGCGGCGGTCGGAACCCCGACGGTCGCCGTGTTCACCAGCGCCAACCTCGCCGACGTCGCCCCGCTCTCGCGCACCTGGCACCGGATGACCGTCTCGTGGGAGAGCGCGTGCGCGGTCTGCGGCACGAAGGTGCTCGGGGGGTCGTGCCCCTGCCGGGCCAGCGCCCTGGCCGACGTCGGGGTGGAGGAGGTCCGGGAGCTCGCCGTCGACCTGTGGGAGCAGGTCCTGGCCGCAGGACGTGACGACCGCGACGTTCCGGGAGTGGCGGAGGTCGTCGTGGCGCAGACGGGGTAGGCGGACGGCACCACCCGCACGAGCCTGGAGCACCCCCTGTCGTCCGTCCGAACACGCCTGCAGAAGACCGCCCGCGACACCTTCGGCTGGGAGGAGCTGCGTCCCGCGCAGCTCGAGGCGATGGAGGCGGTCATGGCCGGCTCCGACACCCTCGTCGTCATGCCGACCGGCTCGGGCAAGAGCGCCTGCTACCAGGTGCCGGCCCTGCTGCTCGACGGCCCGACCGTCGTCGTCAGCCCGCTGATCGCCCTGCAGCGCGACCAGGTCGCGACCCTCGCCGCCAACGACGGCGCCGGGGGTGCGGTCGCGGCGAACAGCACGCTGTCCAAGGCCGACCGCGAGGAGGCGTTCGACCGCCTGCAGCACGGCGACGTCGAGTTCTTCTTCCTGGCGCCCGAGCAGCTGAGCAAGCCCGAGGTGCTCGACGCCGTGGCGGCTGCGAAGCCGTCGCTGTTCGTCGTCGACGAGGCCCACTGCCTGAGCAGCTGGGGGCACGACTTCCGCCCCGACTACCTGAAGCTCGGACAGGTCGTGGAGCGGCTCGGCCACCCGACGGTGCTGGCGCTGACCGCCACGGCGTCGCCGCCCGTGCGCGAGGAGATCGTCGAGAGGCTGCACCTGCAGGACGCCGTGCAGGTCATCAAGGGCTTCGACCGCCCGAACCTGCACCTGTCCGTGGAGTCCTACCGCGACGACGACCAGAAGAAGGAGGCCGTCGTCCTGCGCGCCATGGGCGAGGCCAAGCCCGGGATCGTCTACACGGCGACGCGCAAGAGCGCAGAGGCCTACGCCGAGGCGATGGCCGAGTACGGCATGACGACGGCGGCCTACCACGCAGGCATGCGAGCGGCCGACCGCACCGACGTGCAGCAGCGCTTCATGGACGGCGAGGTCGACGTCGTCGTCGCGACGACGGCGTTCGGCATGGGCATCGACAAGGCGGACGTGCGCTTCGTGCTGCACGCCGAGGTCGCCGACAGCCTGGACAGCTACTACCAGGAGGTCGGCCGTGCCGGCCGCGACGGACAGCCTGCGCAGACGGTGCTCTTCTACCGCCAGGAGGACCTCGGTCTGCGCAAGTTCTTCGCCTCCGGCAGCCCGGACGAGACCGCGCTGCGGAAGGTCGCGACCCTCGTGCACCACGCCGACGGCCCGGTCGCGCCGAAGGACCTCGCGGAGGAGACCGGCCTGACGAACACCCGGCTGTCGGGCCTGGTGAACCTGCTCGAGCAGGCGGGGGCCCTCGAGGTGGACGCCGAGGGCCGCCTCGACGCGACCGACGACGACCTCGCGCCCAAGCAGGCGGCCAAGGCGGCGGCAGAGGTGGCGGAGTCGCACAAGAAGGTCGAGAAGAGCCGGCTCACGATGATGCAGGGCTACGCCGAGACGCAGGGGTGCCGGCGGCAGTACCTGCTCTCCTACTTCGGGGAGCAGCTCGACGAGGCCTGCGGCAACTGCGACACCTGCGACGACGGCACGGCCGAGGAGCAGCCCGACGCGATCGACTCGCTGTTCGAGCTGCAGTCGCGGGTGGTGCACAAGGCGTGGGGCAGCGGCATCGTGATGCGCTACGAGGGCGACCGCATCGTGGTCCTGTTCGACGAGGTCGGCTACAAGACGCTGCTCCTCGACACCGTGGTGGAGCGCGGTCTCCTGGCGATCGCATGACGCGCCTCGAGGTCGACGCCGTCGTGGTCGGCGGCGGACCGGCCGGCCTGTCCGCGGCGTCGTGGCTGGGGCGCTACCGGCGCTCGGTCGTCGTCCTCGACTCCGGCGAGTACCGGTCCGGGATGGTCGAGCGCTCGCACGGCTACCTCGGGCGCGACCCGCAGAAGCCGAAGGAGCTGATCGAGCGCGGGCGCGAGGAGGTCCTCGCCTACCCGACCGTGCAGATCCGTCAGGGCGTGCGGGTCGAGGAGGTCCGCCGCACCGAGGCCGGCCTGTTCGAGGTCGGGCAGGACCTGCTGGCGCACCGGCTCGTGCTCGCCTGCGGGGTCCGCGACGACCTCCCCGAGGTCGAGGGCATGGACGTGCACTACGGCGCCTCGGTCTTCCACTGCCCGGCCTGCGACGGGTACGAGGCACGCGACAAGGACGTGGTCGCCCTCGGCTGGGACCCGCACCTGGTCGGCTTCTCCGCCACGCTGCTCAACTGGGCGAAGAGCGTCACGGTCGTCACGAACGGGGTCGAGTTCCAGGGCGACGAGAGCTGCCGCACGGTGCTCGCCGACAACGGCACCGAGCTGGTCGAGCAGGACGCGGTGCGGTTCCTCGGCGAGCGGGGGGCGCTGGAGGGGATCGAGCTGGGCGACGGCCGGGTCGTCCCGACGTCGCTGGTCTTCTTCTCGATCGCGCACCACCCCCGCACCGGCCTGGCAGCGTCGCTCGGCTGCCGGATCGACGACGAGGGCTACGTCATCGTCGACGGCGAGGGGCGGACGACGGCGGAGGGCGTGTACGCGGCCGGCGACCTCACACCCGGGCTTCAGCTCGTCACGTGCGCGGCGGCCAGCGGTGCGGTGGCGGGAGTCGGTGCGGCGCAGTCGTTCTTCGGCCGGCAGGGCGCCCCGACGTCGCCCTCGCCCGCGCCCGACCCGACGACGCCGGGCAAGGGTGGCTGACGCCCGCGCTGGTGTCGGGGCGCGGTTGACGCCCGCGCTGGTGTCGGGGCGCGGCTGACGCCCGCGCTGGTGTCGAGGCGCGGCTGACGCCCGCGCTGGGCTACGGCTCCTCGCGCCTGCGCCGCAGCTCCCGGGTCAGGCTCTCCTCGCCCCGGCGCATCGCCCAGTGGTGGTTCGCCTCGAACGCAGGGCGCAGCAGCCAGGAGAGTCGGCGCAGCAGCGGCTTGCCGGCGCGGACCCGCCAGTCGTAGGTGATGACGGTGTCGGGCCCGTCTGGGCGGAAGGTCCAGACGCCGGTGCCCTCGAGGTCGCCGACTGCGCTCAGGGTGAAGCCGTCGGCGGTGATCGGGGACGTGATCGTCAGGGTCCAGGTGAGCGTGTAGGGCAGCCGCCCCCGGGTGTGCAGCCGGGCGACGGCGCCCTCGCCGGTCTCGGTGTCGGGCGTCGCCAGCACGTCGACCGACAGGTAGACCGACGGCCACCAGCGGGGCAGCGACGTCGCGTCCGCGAGCACGGTCGCCACCTCCAGGGGCGTGCCCGGCACGTGCCAGACGGTCTCGAAGGCGTAGTCGGCTCCCACGCTGTGACGGTAGAGACTGGTCCGGTGCTGCCTCCCGTCGGGACCCCCGGCACCGACCTGCCGGTCCGGGGCGTGCTCGACGCGCTGACCGCCGCGCTGCAGGGGGCGGGGGCCGCGGTCCTGGTGGCACCTCCCGGCACCGGCAAGACGTCCCTGGTGCCGCTCGCGCTGGCCGGACTCGTCGAGGGGCGGGTCGTGGTGGCCGAGCCCCGGCGGGTCGCGACGCGGGCGGCCGCCCGCCGCATGTCGGCCCTGCTCGGCGAGCGGCCCGGCGAGCGGGTCGGCCACACCGTCCGCGGCGAGAGCACCGTGGGCCGGCGCACCCGGGTCGAGGTCGTGACGACGGGCGTGCTCGTGCGCCGGCTGCAGCGCGACCCGGAGCTCGCCGGGGTGGGGGCCGTGGTCCTGGACGAGTGCCACGAGCGGCACCTCGACACCGACCTCGCCCTGGCCTTCGCCGCCGACGTCCGGGCCGTGCTGCGCCCCGACCTGCTGCTGCTCGCCATGTCCGCGACCGCGCAGGCCGACCGGATCGCGGCCGCGCTCGGCGGGGCGCCCGTGGTGGAGGCGACGGGGTCGCTGCACCCGGTCGAGGCCGTCTGGTGCCCGCCGGTCCCTCCGGTGACCCCGGCCTTCGGGCTGCGTGTGGACCCGCGGCTGCTCGACCACGTCGCGGCCGTGGTCCGCCGCGCGTGGGAGGAGACGACGGGCGACCTGCTGGTGTTCGTCCCCGGAGCCGGGGAGGTCGCCGGTGTCGCCGGGCGGTTGCGCGGCCTCGAGGTCGTGCCGCTGCACGGTCGGCTGCCGCCTGGGCAGCAGGACGCGGCCCTGCAGCCGGGAGCAGGGCGGCGGGTCGTGGTGTCCACGCGGTGGCGGAGAGCAGCCTGACCGTCCCGGGCGTGCGCGCGGTGGTCGACGCGGGGCTCGCCCGGGTGCCGCGGGTGGACCTGGCCCGGGGCCTCGGGTCGCTGGCCACCGTGCCCGTGTCGCGCGCCTCGGCCGAGCAGCGGGCGGGCCGGGCGGGGCGGGAGGCGCCGGGCCGGGTCTACCGCTGCTGGTCGGAGGCGGACCACGCGAGGCTGCCGGCCCACGGCGAGCCCGAGGTGGCGTCCGCGGACCTGACGAGCTTCGCCCTCGAGCTCGCCTGCTGGGGCGCCCCGGGCGGTCGGGGACTGGCCCTGCTCGACCCGCTGCCGGCCGGCGCCTCCGCCGTGGCGCAGGAGGTGCTGCGCGGGCTGGGCGCCGTCGACGCCGACGGGACGGTGACGGCTCGGGGTCGTGCCCTCGCCGGCGTCGGGGTGCACCCGCGGCTCGCCCGGGCGCTGCTCGACGGCGCACCACGGGTCGGCGCGCAACGCGCCGCGGAGGTCGTCGCGGTGCTCTCCGGCGACGCATCCGGGTGGCCCCGGCGACGACCTCGCCGACGTCCTGCGCGGCCTGCGTGCGGGCCGGGACCGGGCGGCGTCGGCGCGCTGGGACGACGAGGTGCGGCGGCTGCGTCGAGCGGTCCAGGACGCCCCGCCCACCGGGCTGCCCGACGGCGTGGTCGTCGCCCTGGCCTTCCCGGAGCGGCTCGCCCGGCTGCGCACGTCCGGGGGCGGCACGTACCTCATGTCCGGCGGGACGGCGGCCGAGCTCGACCCCTCGTCGGCCTTGCGCGGCGCCCCGTGGGTCGCGGTCGCGGTGGCCGACCGGGCAGCCGGACGGCGGGACGCCCGGGTCCGCCTGGGCGCCCTGCTCGACGAGGAGACCGCGCGGGACGTCGGACCGGTGACCACGGTCGAGGAGGTCGTCTGGGAGGACGGCGACGTCCGGGCCCGCGAGGTGGAACGGCTCGGGGCGGTCGTCCTGGCGGAGCGGCCGCTGGCCCGTCCGGCGCCCGGCCTGCTGCGGGAGGCCCTGCAGGAGGGGCTGCGCCGCGAGGGGCTCGGCCTGCTCCGGTGGACCCCGGGGGCGGTCGCCCTCCGGCAGCGTCTCGCCGCCTGCCGCTCCGGGCTCGGCGACCCCTGGCCGGACGTCGCGGACGACGCCCTGCTGGCCGCCCTCGACCTGTCCGGCGCCCGCAGCCGGGACGACCTGCGCCGCCTCGACCTGACCGCCGCGCTCCGGGCCCTGGTGCCGTGGCAGGTGTCCGGCCGGCTCGACGAGGTGGCTCCCGAGCGGGTGGAGGTGCCGAGCGGGTCGATGGTCCGGGTCGACTACGCCGACCCGGACGGCCCAGTGCTGCCGGTCCGGGTGCAGGAGGTGTTCGGCTGGCGGAGCGCCCCGCAGGTGGCCGGGCGGCCGCTGCGGCTGCACCTGCTGTCGCCGGCCTCCCGCGTGGTGGCCGTCACGAGCGACCTCGCCTCGTTCTGGACGACCGGCTATCCAGGCGTCCGGGCCGACCTGCGCGGCCGGTACCCGAAGCACGCGTGGCCGCAGGACCCGGCGTCGGCGGTACCGACCAGGCGTCCGCGCAGCACGGCGCCCCGGCCCTGACGAGCAGGACCGGGGCGCCGGGGCGTGCGGGTGGGGCTACTTGACGGCGGCGCTGAGCGCGGCGGCCGCGCCGGTCGCGGCGGTGCTCACGGTGGAGGGGAGGCCCCGCACGGTGTTGCGGATCTGCTCGGTGGGGGTCTGCTGCTCCTCGTGCAGGGAGCTGCTGGCGAGGATCCCGCCGGTGAGGGCCGGGATGACCCACTGCAGGGCGTGGAGCTGCTTCTGCGCCTTGGCGACCTCGGGCGGGGTCGACGCGATCGGGTCGGCACCGCCGCCGACCGGGACGTCGCCAGCGTTCATCATCTTCTGGCCGAGCACGCGGGCGTAGGCGGTGGCACCGAGGGCGCCGGCCGTCAGGACGAGCTTCGTGTTCGTGTTCGCCAGGACGCCGGACTGCGTGGCGACGCGGCCCTTGTTGGCCTTGAGGATCTGGTAGCCGCCGACGAGGTGCGCACCGATGGCGACCAGGTTGACCGGCGTCCAGCGGCCCCAGCCGGCGTTGGCGACGCGGGCGCGCTGACGCGGGTCGTCGACGTCCTTCGCGGCGCCGTTGACACCGACGGCACCCATGAGGGAGCCGCCGAACCAGGCCGCGAGGCCGGCGTCGTGCAGGAAGTGGGCGACGGTGTTGCGCTGAGCCATGGGGAGATCTCCTACGAGGTGTGCGGGGAGCGGTGTCTGCAGGACCGCTACCCCTGCCCTGCGGAAGTCGAACCCCCGGCGCTCCCCTCGAGGTCGGGCGTCTGCCACAGTCCTCGGGGACAGCGAGGGGGCGACACGTGGCCGACGACGCGCCGGAGGCCTGCGCCGTCCTGGCCTGCCGTGACGAGGGCCGCTGGCAGGTCGAGCCCCTCCCGGAGGTCCTGGCGGGCGACCTCGTCGGCCTGATCGCCGCGGTGCGCCAGCAGCCGGGCGCGTCCGGCGCCGTCGCCCTGGTCGACGTCGCCGACGAGTTCTTCGTCGTCGTGCGGGTGCAGCAGGGGCGGGTGCGCCTGCTGCTGTCCGACGTCACGGCGTCGGCCGAGTGGGACCTCGCCGAGCAGGTGATGGACCACCTCGACATCGACGTCCCGGAGGGCGAGGAGCTCGACGAGGTCTGGCCGGCCGGCGACCTCGACGTGTTCGACGACCTCGGGCTCGACGCCATGGAGCTCGGCGTCATCCTGTCCGACCTGGACGCGTACGCCAGCGAGATGCTCTCGGCGGTGACCCGCCGTCTGGGGTTCGCCGAGCCGTACGAGCGGGTAGTCGACGCGCTCAGCGGCCGCTAGCTCACGTCGCCCCCGCACGCCGACCTCCCGGAGCCCTCCTCGTGCCGTACTTCGCCGCCGCCCTCGCCCGCACCGGTCCCGGCTGGGTGGGCGAGGAGGTCGACCTCGACGACGTCGAGGACCTCGAGGTCCTGGCCGACCGCCTCCGCGACCTCGTCGAGGACGGCCCGGGCCCGGCGCTGCTGCTGCTCGAGGAGGACGACGAGTACGTCGCGGTGGTCCGGGTCGAGGGCACCGGCCTGGCGGAGGCGCGGGTGTTCCTGTCCGACCGGCGGGCGGTCCAGGCCAGCGGGGTCGCCGCCATGCTCTGGGAGGACGCCGACGACGCCGACGACGACGACGACGAGAGCAACCGGCCGGTGGCCGAGCCGGTCGGCGACACCTCGGTCCTGGCCGACCTCGGCACCTCCCCCGACGCCCTCGTGGCGCTCTGCGCCGAGGAGGGCCTGCTCCCGGCCGACGTCCACACCGCGCTGTGCGAGCGGGCGGGCTGCCTCGACGTCCTCGAGAGCCTGCGCGACGGGTGAGCTGGGAGGGCGCCGTCCGGCTCGCCCTCGCGGCGGCTGAGCGGACGACGGCGTCCGGCGACGTGCCGGTCGGGGCCGTCGTCCTCGACCCGGAGGGTGCGGTCGTCGGGACGGGATGGAACGCCCGCGAGGCCGACGGCGACCCGACGGCGCACGCCGAGGTGCTCGCCCTGCGCGACGCCGCCCGGGCCCTGGGGACCTGGCGGCTGGAGGGCTGCACGCTGGTCGTGACGCTCGAGCCCTGCACCATGTGCGCCGGCGCCCTGGTCCTCGCCCGCGTCGCCCGGGTCGTCTACGGCGCCGACGACGAGAAGGCCGGAGCGGCGGGCTCGCTCTGGGACGTCGTCCGGGACCGGCGGCTGAACCACCGCCCCGAGGTGGTCCGGGGCGTGCTCGCCGAGGAGTGCGGCGAGCTCCTGCAGCGGTTCTTCGAGGGGCACCGGTTCGGCTAGGCTCGCCGACGGTGGCGTGTCCGAGCGGCCGAAGGAGCACGCCTCGAAAGCGTGTGACGGTGCAAGCCGTCCGTGGGTTCAAATCCCACCGCCACCGCCAGCTCGTCCGAAGGGCCTCTCCTGCGGGAGGGGCCCTTCGTCGTGGGCGGAGGGGGCCGGTGGCGACTGGTTCGGCCGGGTGGGGCGCGATGGCCCGTCCTCACCGGCCGGGAGGGGTATCGGCGGCCGGAGCTGGACGTGAGCCCCCGGGGACCGATGGCAGGGGCGACACCGCCGAGTCGAGCGATCTGCTCAGGACTCGCTGACCCCTGGAAGGCACGACATGTCGCAGGACCGCCCCGGCAACCCCGCCACCCGCTTCTTCGCCGACCGCAGGGTCGGCACCAAGATCCTCCTCGCCGTGAGCTCGACGGCGCTGGTGGCCTGCGGCGTCGGTGCGCTGTCGATCGCCCGGCTGGGCAGCGTCGACCGGGCCGCGGGCTCCATCTACGAGGACTCGCTGCTGCCCGTCGCCGACCTCGCGGTGCTGCGCCGGGCGACCGTGCTCACGCGTCTCGACACCGCCAACGCGGTCATCTCGCAGACGGCCGCCGGCTTCCAGAAGAGCAGGGCGGCGGTGGCCAAGGACGACGAGGACCTCGGCGCAGCGGTCGCCTCCTACGAGGAGGGCGCGGTGGACCCCGCTGCGCTCGAGGAGTTCAAGAGCACCTGGACCGCCTACCAGAAGGTCCGCGACGAGGGCCTGCTCCCGGCGGCGGCCGTGCACGACGTCGAGAGCTTCTCCAAGGTCCGCGACACCGAGGGCAAGCCGCTGACCGACAAGGCCACCGAGCTGCTCTCGGGCATGTTCGACAAGGAGACGGCGCGCGCGAAGGCGACCGCCGCCACCGCCCACAGCACGTTCACCTCCGCCCGCACGCTGGTGCTCGCCGCCCTGCTGGTCGGGCTGCTGCTCGGCGTGGGGGCGGCGCTGTTCGTCAGCGGGCTCGTCACGGGGCCGCTGCGGAAGGTGTCGGAGGTCCTGAAGGCCATGGCGCAGGGTGACCTGACGCAGACGGTCGACGTCGACAGCAAGGACGAGGTCGGTCAGATGGCGGGGGACCTGCGCGCGGCGATGGACTCGGTCCGGACTGCGGTGCAGGCGATGTCGCGCAGCAGCCAGGCGCTGGGCGGGTCGTCGGAGGAGCTGTCGAGCGTGAGCACGACGATCGCGGCGAGCGCGGAGCAGGCGTCGGCGCAGGCGAACGTGGTGTCGGCGGCGGCGGAGCAGGTGTCGCGCAACGTGCAGACGGTCGCGACGGGGGCGGAGGAGATGGGTGCGTCGATCCGGGAGATCGCGCAGAACGCGAACGAGGCGGCGCGGGTCGCGGGCACGGCGGTGGAGGTGGCGCACCGGACGAACGAGACGGTCTCCAAGCTCGGGGTGAGCAGCCGGGAGATCGGTGAGGTCGTGAAGGTCATCACGAGCATCGCGGAGCAGACGAACCTGCTGGCGCTGAACGCCACGATCGAGGCGGCCCGAGCGGGTGAGGCGGGCAAGGGCTTCGCGGTGGTGGCGAACGAGGTGAAGGAGCTGGCGCAGGAGACGGCGAAGGCGACGGAGAACATCTCGCGGATGATCGAGACGATCCAGGGCGACACGGCGGGTGCGGTGGACGCGATCGCGCAGATCAGTGCGGTGATCGGGCAGATCAACGACTACCAGACCACGATCGCGAGTGCGGTCGAGGAGCAGACGGCGACGACGAACGAGATGTCGCGCAGCGTGGCGGAGGCCGCGACCGGCAGCACGGAGATCGCGGCGAACATCATCGGGGTGGCGCAGGCGGCGGAGACGACGAGCCAGGGCGTGGTGGACAGCCAGCGGGCGGCGTCGGAGCTGGCGCAGATGAGCGCCGAGCTCGACGGGCTGGTCGGCACCTTCCGCTACTAGCCGACCGCGCCGAGGGGTCCGACCGGGTGACCGGTCGGACCCTCCTGCGTGAAGCGCCCGGTGGGTGGGTAGTCGGCAGCGCGACCCACCCACTGCTACTGACGGAGGACGTCGTGGACGCGATGCCGAGCCTGTCTGCCCAGGACCTCGAGGCCGAGGGCGCCACCGCCCTGCCGGCCAAGGAGGTCACGAGCCTGCTCGACCTCAACGCCGACCTCGACCTCGCGCTGGACCTCGCCGCGCCGGTCGACCTGGCTGCGGCCGCGAACCTGAACATCGCGGCGCCGATCCAGGCCGCCGTCGGCGGCAACATCCTGTCGGTCGGCAGCGAGGCCACGAGCGTCGCGCAGCAGCAGACGCTGATCGACCAGGGCATCTCCGGCGAGGCGACGGCGAACGCGCCGCAGACCTCCGCGCTCGACCAGTCCGGCGACGGCGGTGCCGCGACGGCCGACCCGGTCCAGGCGCCCGCGCCCGCCGCGCAGCCGACGTCCGCAGGTGTCCAGGCGGGCGACCTCGCGTCCGGCGACCTGTCCTCGGGCCAGCTGCTGAACGTCGACGTCAACCTCGCCGCCGACGTCGACGCCGCCGCCCCGATCAACGGCGCGGTCGCGGCCAACGCGAACGCCGCCGCGCCCATCGACGCCAGCGTCGCCGCCAACATCGGGTCGATCGACAGCGAGGCGACGGCGGTGTCCAGCCAGACGGCGATCATCAACCAGGACCTCGACGACGTGACGGCCGACGCCACGGCCGCCCAGGACAGCACGATCAAGCAGTAGCGGGACGGAGGAGGACCGGGGCACCGGCATGACCGCACCTGCGCTCGCCGGCGTCCCGGTCCGGGCCGACGGCGTCGAGCTGCTCGGCGACCTGTCCGGCTCGGGGTACCGCGACACGCCCTCGCTGGTCCGTCGCGGCGACGGCCAGACGCTGCAGCTCACCCCGCTGCTGGCCGCCCTGCTCGACCTCGTCGACGGCTCCCGCGACGCCGACGCCCTCGCCGCCGCGCTCAGCGACCGGATCGAGAAGCACGCCGACGCCGACGCCGTCCGGACGCTGGTGGGCAAGCTCCAGCAGCTCGGTCTGCTGTGCGGCGACGACGGCGCGCAGCCGGCCGCGGCCCCGAAGGCGAACCCGCTGCTGGCCCTGAAGCTCAAGGTCGTCGTCTCCGACCCCGCGGCCACCCGGCGGCTCACCGCCCCGTTCACCTGGCTGTTCCGCACCTGGGTGGTCGTCCCCGTGCTGCTCGCCTTCGCGGCGACGTCGTGGTGGGTGCTCGTCGAGAAGGGCCTCGCCGGGGCGACCCGCTCGGCCTTCTACGACCCGAAGCTCCTGCTGTTCGTCTTCGGCCTGACCGTCCTGTCGGCCGGCTTCCACGAGTTCGGGCACGCCGCCGCCTGCCGCTACGGCGGGGCGACCCCGGGGGCGATGGGCGCCGGGCTGTACCTCGTCTGGCCGGCGTTCTACACGAACGTCGACGACTCCTACCGGCTCTCCCGGTGGGGCCGGCTGCGGGTCGACCTCGGCGGGCTGTACTTCAACGCGCTCGTCGCGGTGGGGGTGACCGTCGCCTGGGTCGTCACGCGCGAGGACGCGCTGCTGCTGGGCATCGCGACGCAGCTGCTGCAGATGCTCCGCCAGCTCGCCCCCGTGATCCGCGCCGACGGCTACCACATCCTGGCCGACCTCACGGGCGTCCCGGACCTGTTCGCGCACCTCGGCCCGACCGTCCGCGTGATGGTGCCGTGGCGCAAGAGCGCCCCCTCGCCGCTCACGACCCGGGCCCGCGTCGTCGTCACCGCGTGGGTGCTCGTCGTCGTCCCGGTCCTGCTCGCGTCCACCCTGACCGGCGTGCTCATGTTCCCCCGGCTGGTCGCGACGGCATGGGACAGCGGACAGCTGCAGGCCGACCGGCTCGGCACGGCCCTGGGCGACGGCGACGTCGTCACCGCCCTGGCCCGGCTGCTGTCGATCGCCGCACTGCTCGTCCCGGTGCTGGCCGTCGGCTACCTCGTCGTGCGGCTCGTGCGCCGCGTAGGCGGTTCCGCCTGGTCCGCGACCGAGGACCGGCCGTACGCGCGGACCGCCCTGCTCGCCGCGACGGCCGTGCTCCTCGGCGTCGCCGCGTGGTCGTGGTCTCCGGGCAGCGGCCGCTACGTGCCCGTGCAGGCGGGGGAGCGCGGCACCCTCACGCAGCTGTCCACGGCCCGCCCGAGCGTCGTCGCGGCGCCGCGCGGCCGCACCGGCACCCCGCGGCTCGCCGTCGCCCTGGTGCCGAAGCGCGGCAGCAGTGCGCCCGCCCTGCTGCTGACCCGCGGCCCGGACGGCGCGACGCAGGCCGTGCTGGCCGGCGGCCAGGGGGAGCAGACGGCAGGCCGCGTGCTGCCGTTCGCCCTGCCCGACGCCCCCGGGGACGGCGACAACCAGGCGCTCGCCACCGGCACGCAGGACGGCGCCACCGAGTACGACGTCGCGTACGCCCTCGTCTGGGTCGAGGACGGCGCGCCCGTGACCAGCCGCAACGAGGCCTACGCCCTCGCCAGCTGCAGGCAGTGCACGACCGTGGCCGTCGCCTTCCAGGTGGTGCTCGTCGTCGGGCAGAGCGACGTCCAGGTCCCGGTCAACACGGCGGTCGCGGCCAACGCCGGGTGCGCCGAGTGCGTCACGCGCGCGCTCGCCGTCCAGCTGGTCGCCACGCTCAAGGCCACCCCCACCGCGGACGTGCGTCGACAGGTCGAGCAGGCGTTCGGCCGGATCCAGGGCCTCGAGGACAGCGACCTCGACGTCGGGCAGCTGTACGCGCAGGTGCAGGAGGTCCAGCGGTCGGTCGTCGACGTGCTGGTCCGCGCCGGCCTGGTCGACGCCGAGGACGTCGAGACGCTGACCGCCACCCCGAGCGCCAGTCCCGGGACCACCGGCTCGCCCTCGCCGGGAGCCACGGCGTCCCCGAGCAGCGGGACCGCCGGGCCCAGCGCGTCCCCGGACGCCACCGCCACCGGGCAGGCGAGCCCGGAGGGCACGGCCCCGACACCGGAGGCGGAGCAGACCGCGTCCACGACGTCGTCCACGACCGCCCCGACGCCCGCCCCCACCCGGGCCCCCGCCCAGCAGACGCAGCCGACCGGGCAGGCGCCCGCGCCGACCGAGGCGCCGGGGATCTGAGCACGGGTTCGATCCGCGCCGGGCACGGGTAGTGGCCGGCCACCTACAGCACGAGAGGCCCGACATGTCAGCGTCGACAGTCGCCACGCCCGGCCCGATCCGCAGCACGATCCCTGCGCGCATCGACCGGCTGCCGTGGTCACCCTTCTTCACCCGGATGGTCACCGCCCTCGGCGTCGCGTGGATCCTCGACGGCCTCGAGATCACCATCGCCGCCACCGTCGCCAGCACGTTCACCGACAAGGACGTGCTGGGGCTGTCCTCCGGCGAGGTCGGCCTCATCGCGACGGTGTACCTGCTCGGCGAGGTGGTCGGAGCGCTCTTCTTCGGCCGCCTGTCCGACCGGCTCGGCCGCAAGAAGCTCTTCATGCTCACGCTCGGGATCTACCTGTTCGGCAGCGGACTCACCGCGCTGACGTTCGGCAGCAGCCTCGGCTGGGTGCTGTTCCTCTACGCGACCCGCTTCATCGCCGGAGTCGGCATCGGCGGCGAGTACGCGGCCATCAACTCGGCCATCGACGAGATGATGCCGGCACGGTTCCGCGGCCGGGTCGACATCGCCGTGAACGGCACCTACTGGGCAGGCGCCCTGATCGCCACCGTCGCGCAGCTGGTGTTCCTCAACAACCTGCCGGAGTCCTACGGCTGGCGCCTCGGGTTCGCCCTCGGCCCGGTGCTCGGCCTCGTCGTCCTGGTCATCCGGCGCCACCTGCCCGAGAGCCCGCGCTGGCTGATCATGCAGGGCCGCGAGGAGGAGGCCGAGGCCGAGATCGCCAAGATGGAGCGGTGGGTCAAGGAGGGCGACCACCTCGACTCGCTGCCCGAGGTCGACGAGAGCAAGGCCATCGAGATCAAGCCCGGCACCGACATGGGCTACGGCGCCCTGGTGAAGGTGCTGTTCAAGGCGATGCCGGCCCGCTCGGTGCTCGGTGCCACGCTGATGATCACGCAGTCGTTCCTCTACAACGCCATCTTCTTCACTTACGCTCTCGTGCTGTCGAAGTTCTACGGCGTCTCGGACGGCCGGGTCCCGCTCTACTTCATCGCCTTCGCGGCCGGCAACCTGGCCGGGCCGCTGGTGCTCGGGCACCTGTTCGACACCGTCGGCCGCCGGCGGATGATCTCCGGCACCTACCTGCTCTCCGGGACCCTGCTGGCGATCACGGCCTTCCTGTTCAAGGCCGACGTCCTCACGGCCCTGACCCAGACGATCGCCTGGTCGCTGATCTTCTTCTTCGCCTCGGCCGGCGCCAGCGCCGCGTACCTGACCGTCAGCGAGATCTTCCCGATCGAGGTCCGGGCCAAGGCGATCGCGGTGTTCTTCGCCATCGCCCAGTGCTTCGGCGCCCTCGGCCCGGTGATCTACGGCGCGCTCATCGGTGAGGGCGAGGACCCGAACCGCCTGTTCGCCGGCTACCTGCTCGGTGCCGCGGTCATGGCGATCGGCGGCATCGTCGCGGCGGTGCTCGGCGTCGACGCCGAGGGCAAGTCGCTCGAGGACATCGCGCTGCCGCTCAGCGCCGTCCGCGGGACGGCCCTCGAGCCGTACCCGTCGGACCTCGCCCGCACGGCCGGCAAGGCCCGCGACGCCCGTCGCTAGTCCGCACAGCGCAGGAGCCGCGTCCCCGGTGGGGGCGCGGCTCCTGGCGTTCCTGGCGGAGGATGCGAGATTCGAACTCGCGAGGGGTTGCCCCCAACACGCATTCCAAGCGTGCGCCATAGGCCAACTAGGCGAATCCTCCGTCGGCGATCCTAGCGGGAACCCGGGGGCAGCGGACGGCGTCCCACGGGGAACACCGAGGAGACCCCTGTGAAGCGTGTCCTGCCCCTGCTGTGCACCGTCCCCGTGCTGCTCGCCCTCGCGCCGCCGGCCGGTGCCGCGCCGGCCGCGGTCTGCGCCCCCGGCCCCGTCGAGCTGGCCACCGGCGGGCCGGTGGACGCCCAGGACGCCCCGCGGGTCGCCGGGCAGGACGCCGTCGTCGGGTACCTGCTGCGCGGCGGGACGGGGCGGGACGGGACTGCGTGCTGCCGGGCGCGACCGTGCAGCTGCTCGCCCGGGAGAAGAACAGCACCGTGCTGCGGATCGTGCGCAGCGGCGTCACCGACGCCGAGGGCCGGGTGCAGTTCCGGGTGACGCCCCCGCGGACGGTCGTCCTCCGGGCCCACTTCGTCGGGGTCGAGGGCTCGGCGCCGACCGAGTCCGGCCCGGTGGTCGTCGGGGTCGGGACCCGGGTGTCGGTGGCGGCCCGCGCGCTGTCCGCCTGCCGCGTGGAGGTGACCGGGCGGACGACGCCGGCCAAGCCGCAGAGCCGGGTGCGGCTGGACCTCGGCGGGCGCTCCGCGAGCGCCGTCGTCGCCGCGGACGGCACCTACCGGACCGTCCAGGCGGTGCGCTGCGGCAGCCCGGTGCAGGTCACCGCCGGCATCGGCGAGACCCTGAGCAACGAGCCCGGGCGCTCGGGGCTGCCGGCGTCCCCGGCGTCCCGGCCGGTCACCTGCGGCACCGGCGGCACCGACGAGGGACCGCTCGCCGAGGGGCTCACGCACCGCCTGGTCGTCTTCGCCACGGAGACCGCCGTCGGGGGCGCCTGGTACGGCGAGCGGGTCCTCGCGAACCCGACCGACCACCCGGTCAGCTACGCGTACGGCCGGGGCTTCTCGCGCGAGGAGCCCTACCGGGTGCTGCGGTCGGGCACGCAGCAGGTCCTGGGCCGCGAGGGCACCACCGACTCCGGGCAGGGGCCCTCGACGTCGACGCTGCAGCCGGGACAGGAGCAGCGCGTCCCGGTCCGCCTCGGCGCCACGAACTGCAGCACGCTCCGCGCCGGGGGCCTTCGAGGACTCCCCGGGCCCGGCGCTGCCCCCCGGCCGCTACACCGGCACGAGCGAGCTGCGGGTGGACGACCGCCGGACGTGGACCAGCCAGCGGGTGGCCCTCACGGTCCGCTGACCGGGGTCCTAGACTCACCGGCGACCCCTCGTGCGGCGCGCATCCCGCTGAACTCCCCCAGGGCCGGAAGGCAGCAAGGGCAGGCAGGCTCTGTGCGGGTGTGCGGGGGGTCGCTGACGTCCTGGGGAGGATCCGCGTGAGCCTCGCGCTCTACCGCAAGTACCGGCCCGCGAGCTTCGCGGAGGTGAAGGGCCAGGAGCACGTCACCGGCCCGCTCTCGCAGGCGATCCGCAACGGCAAGGTCCACCACGCGTACCTGTTCAGCGGTCCGCGCGGCTGCGGCAAGACGTCCAGCGCGCGGATCCTGGCCCGGTCGCTCAACTGCGAGCAGGGCCCGACGCCGGAGCCCTGCGGCGTCTGCGACAGCTGCGTGGCGCTGGCCCCCAACGGCGCCGGCTCGCTCGACGTCATCGAGATCGACGCGGCGTCCAACCGCGGCATCGACGACGCCCGCGCCCTGCGCGAGCGGGCCTTCTACGCCCCGGTCTCCAGCCGCTACAAGATCTACATCATCGACGAGGCGCACCAGATCACGACGGACGCCTTCAACGCGCTGCTCAAGCTGGTCGAGGAGCCGCCGGAGTTCCTGCGCTTCGTCTTCGCGACGACCGAGCCGGAGAAGGTGCTCACGACCATCCGGTCGCGCACCCACCACTACCCGTTCCGCCTGATGCCCCGCGGCGACCTGACCGCCCTGCTCAAGGAGATCACCGAGAAGGAGGGCGTGCCGGTCGACCCGACCGTGCTGCCCCTCGTCGTCCGCGCCGCCGCCGGCTCGGCCCGGGACGGGCTGTCCATCCTCGACCAGGTCCTCGCCAGCGCCGGCCCCGAGGGCGTCACGCGCGAGGGCGCGGCCTCCCTGCTGGGGGTCACGCCCGACACCCTGCTCGACGACGTCGTCGAGGCGTTCGCCGCCCGCGACGCCGCCGCGGTCTTCACCGCCGTCGACCACGTCATGGAGGGCGGCCACGACCCCCGGAGGTTCGCCGGCGACGTCCTCGAGCGCCTGCGCGACCTCGTCATCCTCGACGCCGTCCCCGACGCCGTGGAGCGCGGCGTCCTGGACTGCCCGCCCGAGTCGCTCGAGCGGATGACCCGGCAGGCCGCCCAGACGGGCAGCGCCGGGCTGTCCCGCGCGGCCGACCTGTTCCACGAGGGCCTCGCCGAGATGAAGGGGACGACGGCGCCGCGCCTGCTGCTCGAGCTGGTCTGCGCCCGGGTCCTGCTGCCGGCCGCGTCCACCGACCTGCACAGCGTCCTCGTGCGCCTCGAGCGGCTGGAGCGGCGCATGGACATCGGGGGAGGGGCGCCGCCCGTCGTGCCGCCCCACGTGCCCGGCCCGGTCCACGTGGAGCACCCGCCGACCGACCACCCGGCGCACCACGCTCCCGCCGCCGCCGCGCGCGCCCGGCCCCGGTCCCCGTGCCGAAGGCCCCCGAGCCCGTGGCCCCGTCCTGGCCCACGGCGGCCGCCCTCGGGGAGCCGGCACCCGTCGCGGCTCCCGCGCCGGACGCCGCCCCGGTCGCCGGGAGCCTGGACGCCGCCTCGCTGCGCCGCGCCTGGGACGCCGTCCTCGTGGCGGTCAAGGACCGGAAGAAGACCGCCCACGCGCAGCTGACCACCGCGCAGGTGCTGGGGGTGCAGGGCCGGACCGTGACGCTGTCCTTCACGCACGCGCCGATCATGCGGGCGTTCGTCAGCAGCACCGGCGTCGACGTCCTCAAGGAGGCGGTGCGCGAGACCCTCGGCGTCGACCTCGAGGTGGCGTGCGTCGTCGGGGCGGGCGACGTCCCGTCGGGCACCCACGAGCCGGCGCCGTCGCGCGACCCCCGCCCGGCAGCGCGGCACGACGGCTTCGCGCCCGGCGACGAGGCCGAGCCGGAGGACCCGGACGCCCCGGCCCCGCCCCCGCAGGTCTCCGGGGAGGACGCGGCCCTGGCGCTCGTGCAGTCGGAGCTCGGCGGCCGGGTCGTGTCCAGCAGCGACTAGCCCGCACCGGCCTGCCCCGGAGCGCCCCGGGCAGTCCGTACGCTGGCGGCCCACCCCGGACGAGGAGCAGCCCGTGCCCGCCCAGCCCAACATGCAGCAGCTCATGAAGCAGGCGCAGAAGATGCAGGCGCAGATGGCGCAGGCCCAGGCGGACCTCGCTCAGCAGCAGGTCACGGGCACCGCCGGAGGCGGCCTGGTCACCGCGACCCTGAGCGGCGCCGGCGAGGTCGTCGGCCTGAAGATCGCTGCGGCCGCGGTCGACCCCGACGACGTCGAGACCCTCGAGGACCTCGTGCTCGCCGCGATCCGCGACGGCGCGGCGGCCGCCGCCGCCCTGCAGGAGAGCACGATGGGCCCGCTGACGAGCGGCCTCGGCCTGCCGGGGTTCTAGGCAGGTGTACGAGGGCGCGGTCCAGGACCTCATCGACGAGCTCGGCCGGCTGCCGGGCGTCGGGCCGAAGAGCGCGCAGCGGATCGCCTTCCACCTGCTGGCCGCCGACCCCGTCGACGTCCGCCGCCTGGTCTCCGCCCTCACCGAGGTCAAGGAGAAGGTCCGCTTCTGCAAGGTCTGCGGGAACGTCAGCGAGCAGGACGAGTGCCGGGTCTGCCGCGACCCGCGCCGCGACCTGACCGTCGTCTGCGTGGTCGAGGAGCCCAAGGACGTCGTGGCCATCGAGCGCACCCGGGAGTTCCGCGGCAGGTACCACGTGCTCGGCGGCGCGATCTCCCCGATCGACGGTGTCGGCCCGGACGCCCTGCGCATCCGCGAGCTGCTGGTGCGCCTGCAGGACGGCACCGTCACCGAGCTGATCCTCGCCACCGACCCCAACCTCGAGGGCGAGGCCACCGCCACCTACCTCGCCCGCCTGGTCGCTCCGATGGGCCTCAAGGTCACCCGGCTGGCCAGCGGGCTGCCGGTCGGCGGGGACCTCGAGTACGCCGACGAGGTCACCCTCGGCCGCGCCTTCGAGGGCCGGCGCACCGTCAGCTGACCGCGTGGGAGGGTGCTCACCGTGACGACCCCCGCCGACCGCCGCAGTGACGACCTCCGCCTCGCCGCCGACGTCGCCCGCGACGTCCAGCGCTACGTCGCCACGCTCCACGCCTGCGCCGCCGGCGCGGCCGACAGCCAGGCCGTCGCCCTGCTGCTGCTCGACGTCGCGCAGGTCTGCCTGAACGCCGCGCACCTGTCCGCCCGCACCGACGTCGTCCTCGACGAGAGCGTCGAGCCCGGGGGCGGCGAGCTGTTCGACGCCGACGCCCTGCGCGAGGGGCTGGCCCGCGAGCTCGGCGACCTCGACGCCTACGTCGAGGTGTTCGACCCGTACGAGCCCGACGAGCCCGAGCAGCGCCGGCTGTCCGACGACCTCACCGACGTCGCCGTCGACCTGCTCGTCGGCCTGGCGCACTACGACGCCGGCCGCAGCCGCGAGGCGCTCTGGTGGTGGCAGTACACCTGCCTGAACTCCTGGGGCACGTCCGTCTCCGCCGCGCTACGGGCCCTGCAGAGCATCACGGCGCACGCCCGCCTCGACGCCGGCCGCGAGGCGCTGCCCGAGCAGGTCTAGCGGAACCGCGCAGGACCTGTCCGCGTCACAGCGGGATGAGACGCCTGCTCGCCCTCGCCGCGGTGGCCGCGCTGCTCGGCCTGCCGCTGCCCGCGGCGCGGGCGAGCTGCGCCGGACCCGGGCTGTCCCTGGAGGGCGTGTCGCCCACGCGCCGGGCCGGGCGCGCCGTGCCGGTGCCCGTGGTCGCCGGCCGTCCCCTCGACGTCGTCGGGGAGGGCTTCGTCGGCGGCGGCTGCGACGACACCCGCGACGGCAGCGACGACGGCGGGTGCGACGACGGCCCGTCCCCGGCCCGTCGCGTGCCCCGGGACGCCGTCCCGCTCGACCTCGTCGTGGACGGGCAGCGGCAGCGGCTCGGCACCGCCGACGCGGACGCCGCTGCCGTCGTGCGCTGGCACGTGACCCTGCCCGCCGGGCTGCGTCCCGGCGCCGTCGAGCTGGCCGCCGACGGCGCCCGCCTCCCCCTCGTCGTCGCTGCGGGCGGGTAGATCACCCCCGGTAGGATCCGCCCCATGGGACTCGTCGTGCAGAAGTACGGCGGCTCCTCGGTCGGTGACGCCGAGCGCATCAAGCGGGTGGCCGAGCGGATCGTCGCCACGAAGAAGGCCGGCGACGACGTCTGCGTCGTGGTCTCCGCGATGGGCGACACCACCGACGAGCTGCTCGACCTCGCCGAGCAGGTGTCGCCGCTGCCGCCGGGCCGCGAGCTGGACATGCTCCTGACCGCCGGTGAGCGCATCTCGATGGCGCTGCTGGCCATGGCGATCCAGAGCCTCGGCATGTCGGCGCGGTCGTTCACGGGCAGCCAGGCCGGCGTCATCACCGACTCGGTGCACGGCAAGGCCCGGATCATCGACGTCACCCCGGGACGCATCACCGAGGCGATCGGCAAGGGCCACATCGCGATCGTCGCCGGGTTCCAGGGCGTCAGCCAGGACACCAAGGACATCACCACGCTCGGCCGCGGCGGCTCCGACACCACCGCCGTCGCGCTGGCCGCCGCCCTGCACGCCGACCGCTGCGAGATCTACACCGACGTCGACGGCGTGTTCTCGGCGGACCCGCGGATCGTCCCGGACGCCAAGCAGCTGCCGACCGTCTCCTACGAGGAGATGCTCGAGCTGGCCGCGGCCGGGGCGAAGATCCTGCACCTGCGGTGCGTCGAGTACGCCCGCCGCTACGACGTCCCGCTGGTCGTCCGCTCGTCGTTCTCCGGAAAGCCCGGCACCCTCATCACAGGAGACCTCCCCGTGGAGCAGGCCATCATCAGCGGGGTCGCCCACGACCTGTCCGAGGCGCGGGTGACCGTCGTCGGTGTCCCGGACAAGCCGGGCGAGGCCGCCGCGATCTTCCGGGCCGTGGCCGACGCCGAGGTCAACATCGACATGATCGTGCAGAACGTGTCGGGGGCCGCGGCCCGCACCGACATCTCGTTCACCCTCCCGAAGACCGACCTCTCGACGGCGGTCAAGGCGCTCACCGCCCTGCAGAGCTCCGTGCAGTTCGAGCGGGTCCTGTCGGACGAGCACGTCGGGAAGGTCAGCCTCGTCGGCGCGGGCATGCGCTCGCACCCCGGGGTCACGGCGACCTTCTTCGAGGCCCTCGCCCAGGCCGGGATCAACGCCGAGGCCATCTCGACCTCGGAGATCCGCATCTCGGTGGTCTGCCGCGACACCGACGTCCCCGCTGCGGTCAAGGCCGTGCACGCCGCCTTCGAGCTGGGCGGCCCCGACGGCGAGGCCACCGTGTACGGCGGGACGGGACGATGAGCCTCGCGATCGGCGTCGTCGGCGCCACCGGGCAGGTCGGCGTCGTCGTCCGGAGGCTCCTGGCCGAGCGCGGCTTCCCCGCGACGAGCGTCCGCTTCTTCGCGAGCGCGCGCAGCGCGGGCACGAACCTCCCGTGGCAGGACGGCGAGGTCACCGTCGAGGACGCCTCGACCGCGGACCCGACCGGCCTCGACATCGCCATCTTCAGTGCGGGCGGCAGCACCAGCAGGGAGCTCGCCCCCCGGTTCGCCGCCGCGGGCGCCCTCGTCATCGACAACTCGAGCGCCTGGCGGATGGACCCCGACGTCCCGCTCGTCGTCGCCGAGGTCAACCCGGAGGCGCTGGACGAGACCCGCAAGGGCATCGTCGCGAACCCCAACTGCACCACCATGGCCGCGATGCCGGTGCTCAAGCCGCTGCACGACGAGGCCGGGCTGGTCCGCGTCGTCGCCAGCACCTACCAGGCGGTCTCGGGCAGCGGTGTCGCCGGCGTCGAGGAGCTCTCCACCCAGGTGCAGGCCGTCGCGGGCACGGCCGAGGCCCTCGCCTTCGACGGCGGCGCGGTCGACTTCCCGCCGGCGAAGAAGTACGTCGGCCCGATCGCCTTCAACGTGCTGCCGATGGCCGGGTCGGTCGTGGACGACGGCTCGTTCGAGACCGACGAGGAGCAGAAGCTCCGCAACGAGAGCCGCAAGATCCTCGGGATCCCGGACCTCCGCGTGAGCGGCACCTGCGTGCGGGTCCCGGTCTTCACCGGCCACTCGCTGTCGCTGAACGTCACGTTCGCCCGCCCGCTCTCGGTGGCCCGCGCGCTCGAGCTGCTGGCGCGCGCGCCCGGCGTCGAGCTGTCCGACGTCCCGACGCCGCTGCAGGCGGCCGGCGCCGACCCGTCCTTCGTGGGCCGGCTCCGCCAGGACGGCGAGGACGGTCTGGCGCTGTTCGTCAGCAACGACAACCTCCGCAAGGGCGCCGCCCTCAACGCGGTCCAGATCGCCGAGCTGGTCGCCGCGCGATCGGCGTCGTCCTCGTGAGCCGGGGTAGGGCAGACCTGTGAGCGACCTTCCTCCGGAGCCCACCTCGGCCATGCCGCTGCCCGAGCAGCGCGTGATCGGCGGGCGGTACCGGCTGCTCGACGTCATCGGCCGCGGCGGCACCGCCGAGGTGTGGCGGGCCGAGGACGACGCCCTCGGGCGCACCGTCGCGGTCAAGCTCGTGACCGTCCCCACCGACGAGGGCGCGCAGCGGGCGGGCGAGGAGGCGCGGCTGCTGGCCGGGCTGTCCCACCCGTCGCTGGTCCCCGTGTACGACGCCGGCACCGACGAGGACGACCGGCCCTGGGTCGTCATGGAGCTGGTCTCCGGCGAGACCCTCGGCGACACGATCCGCCGCGGCCCGCTCGACCCCGTCCGCGGCGCCGTCGTGGGGCAGGCCGTCGCGGAGGCGCTCGCCTACGTCCACGGCCAGGGCCTCGTGCACCGCGACGTGAAGCCCGGCAACGTGCTCATGGGCCAGGACGGCCGGGTCCGCCTGACCGACTTCGGCATCGCCCGCCTGGTCGACGCCGCCAAGGTCACCGCCACCGGCATGACGGTCGGCACCGCCAGCTACCTCGCCCCGGAGCAGGTCATGGGCGAGCGCGTGACCCCCATGGCCGACGTCTACGCCCTCGGGCTGGTGCTGCTGGAGTGCCTGACCGGGCGGCGCGAGTACGCCGGGAGCACCGTCGAGGTCGCGCTCGCCCGGCTCAACCGCCAGCCCGACGTCCCCGCCACCCTGCCGGCCGGCTGGCCGCAGCTGCTCGCCGCGATGACCGCCCGCGAGCCCGACGCCCGGCCGACGGCGCACGAGGCAGCGGAGGAGCTCGCCCGCATCGCCGCCGGCGGGACGGCGACGACCGTCCTGACCTCGCCCACCCAGGCGCAGCCCGTCCCCGACCGCACCTCGGTGCTGCAGCAGACCCGGGTCGCCCCGGTCCTGCCGCCCGTCGTGGCGCCGGCCGTGCCGCGGGTCCAGCGCGAGGTCGTCCCGGCGCAGGCGAGCGACGACGGCTGGAAGTGGGCGCTCGCCCTGGTCGCCGTCATCGCCGTGCTCGTGGCCGGCGCGGCGCTGGCCGGACTGTTCGACAAGGGCTCCGGCCGGCAGCCCGCGACGATCTCGCAGGACGTCCCCGACCCGATCCGCAAGACGCTGTCCGACCTGCAGCGCGAGGTCGAGCAGGCCGGGGAGGAGCGGTGAGGCGCGCCCTGGTCGCGGCGGGACTGGTGCTGGCCCTGGCCGGCTGCGCGAGCCCGCAGGCGGACCTCGACGACGCCGTCGCCGACCTCACCGACGCCGTGAACGCGCACGACGTCGCCCTCACCCGCTCGCTCTCCGACCGGGTGCAGACCCTGGCCGAGCAGCAGCGCGGCGAGATCGGCAAGACGCGGACGGACCGGATCGTGGCCCTCGCGGTCGCGCTCAAGGGCAAGGCGGGGGCGCTGGCGCAGCCCGTCCCCGCGCCGTCGGTGGAGCCCGTGCCGGTCGAGACCTCCGAGGCCCCGGAGCCGACCCGGGAGCCGGAGCCGAGCCCGACCCCGACCCAGGAGCCGGAGCCGTCCCCGACCCCGTCGCCGAGCCCCTCGCCCTCGCCGAGCCCGTCCCCGGACCCCGTCCTGGTGCCGCCGCTCGGGTCCCCGTCCCCGTCCGCGTCGCCGACCCGGGCGTCCTTCAGCGGCCCGTCCCCGAGCGCCGCTCCGGTCGCGGCGTCGTCGCCGGCTGCGTCCCCTGCTGGAGCGCGGGCCGGCAGCAGCCCGTCGCCGGAGGTCGCGCCGGCATGAGGCGTGCGGCCGCGGCCGCCACGGCCGTGCTCCTGCTGTCCGGCTGCGGGGGCGCCAGCCCGGCCGAGACCCTCGCCGACCGGGCCGACGCCGTCACGCGGGCGGCGAACGACGGGGACGAGGACGCGTTCCGGGCGGCGATCGCCGACCTCACCGAGACGGTGACGGAGCAGCGCGACGCGGACGAGCTCAGCGACGACCAGGCCCGCCGCCTGCTCGCCCTGGCCGCGTCCCTGCGCACGCAGGCCGACGACGTCGACCCGGCCGCGCGGGCCGCGGCCCGGGCGGCCGCCGAGAAGGCGCGCGTCGAGGCAGCCCGCAAGGCGGCCGCGGTCAAGGCCGCCGCCGTGAAGGCCGCCGCCGAGAAGGCCGCCCGGGAGGCCGCCGCCCGCGCCGCGGCAGCCCGCGCGGACGAGGGCGGGGACGACGGGAAGGGCAAGGGCGACGGCGCCGAGGAGGGCAAGGGCGGCAAGGACGCCAAGGACGCCAAGGACGGGAAGGACTAGGCGGGGCTAGGCGGGGCTAGGCGGGGCTAGGCGGGGCTAGGCGGGGCTAGGCGGGGCTCTAGGCAGGCCCGTCCAGGCCGAACGCCCGCGCCACGAACTCCAGCTCGGCCCGCATCTGCCGGACCCGCTCGTCCACCACGAGCGACCCGTGACCGGCGTCGAACCGGTACTCCTCGACCTGCTTGCCCCGCTCGTGCGCTGCCGCCAGCCAGTTCTCGATCTGCCGCAGAGGGCACCGGGGGTCGTTCGCCCCGGCCAGGACGAGCACCGGCGCGCGGACGGCGTCGACGTGGGTCAGCGGCGAGCTGGCGGCGTACCGGTCCGGGACCTCGGCGGGCGAGCCGCCGAACAGCGCCCGGTCGAAGGCCCGCAGCGGCTCCATCTCGTCCTCGTACGCGGCCAGGTAGTCGGCGACCGGGACGGCGGCCACCCCGACGGTCCACAGGTCGGGCTGCACCCCGAGGCCGAGCAGGGTGAGGTAGCCGCCCCACGACCCGCCGGTCAGGGCGATCCGCGCCGGGTCCGCCGTCCCGCGGTCGACCAGGGCCTGCCGGACGGCTGCGAGGTCCTCCAGCTCGGTCAGCCCCGGCCGGCCGATGATGGCGTCCCGCCAGGCGGCGCCGTACCCGGTCGACCCGCGGTAGTTCACCTCGACGACGGCGCACCCGAGGTCGACGTACGCGGCGCGGTCCCCGGCGAAGGAGTCGGTGTCGTGGTGGGTCGGCCCGCCGTGGACGACGAAGACGGTCGGGTACGGGCCGTCGCCGGAGGGCCGGGCCAGCAGGGCGTGGACCGTGCCGCCCGGACCCTCGACCCGGAGGTCCTCGACCGGCACCGACCGGGGCGCCGGGTCCCCGGGCGGGGCCAGGACGACGTCGCCGGTGGTGGAGCGGACGACCGACGGCTCGGCGGCGCTGCTCCAGCTGTACTCGACGCTGCCGTCCGGGCGGGTGGTCGCGCCGGTGACCGTCCCGGGCGGGGTCGGCAGCGTGGTGAGCGACCCGTCGGCGAGGTCGAGGCGGTGCAGGGTCGCGCGGGCGGCGTGCTCGGACAGCACGAGCAGCGCCGAGGCGTCCTCGTACCAGTCGGCCGCGAGGTCGCCGGGCAGGTCGTCGACGGGGAGCTCGGTCTCGGCGCCCGTGCGCGGGTCCCACAGGAACGGCCGGGGCCGGCCGGTGCGCTCGTGGACGGCGAGCAGGCGGTCGTCGCCCGGGACGGGGGAGAAGCCCAGGACCGAGAGGCCCCTGCCCTCGCCGTCCCAGAGGTCGGCGACGACCTCGCCCGACGGCGTGAGCACCCGCAGGGCCTTGTGGTGGCTGTCGCCGTGCTCGCTGTGCTCGAGCACCCAGAGGCCCTCGTCGCGGGACAGCCCCGCGACGTCGGCGTCCTCCTCGCTCTCGTACAGGACCCGGGCGCCGTCGGCGTCGACGACCCAGACCTGCACGCCGTCGTCGGTGGCGCACCCGACGAGGGTCAGCGTCCGGCCGATCTCGAGGCCCGCGGGGTAGGCGGCGGGGACGCCGGGGGTGGCGTCGACGTCGGGCCCGCCCTCCCACGGCTGCTTCTTCCAGGTGCCGAACTCGTCGCCCTCGCTGTCGTCGAACCACCAGACCTCGGCGCCGCTCGGCGGGAGGGCGCCGTCGCTGGTGCCGGCGTCCCGCTCGGTGACCCGGCGGGTGCTGCCCGTGCCGCGGTCCCAGGCGTAGAGCTCCCAGGTCCCGGTGACGTTGCTCGCGTAGAGGCAGCGGTCGGGGGCGTCCTCGGCCCAGTCGGGCAGCGAGACGCGGGGCGCGCGGAAGCGCTGCTCCCAGAGCGGGAGGTCGGGGGTCGTCATCCGGCGATCCTGACGGTCGTGGTGCCGAGCCGGTCGAAGGGGGTCAGCAGCGACAGCCCCGGGACCAGCGGAGGGACGACGTCGAGGGTGATGTCGAGCGTCGACGCGTAGGCGGAGGACATGCCCGGCTCCGCGGGCTCGAGGCTGGTGTAGTCCGCGTAGCGCCTCGGCAGTCCGTCTGCGCCCCCGTCGAGCAGGGCGGGCACCGCGGCCGCGACCAGCACCAGGACGACGCCGACCAGCGCCCCTGCGGCGAGCCGCTCCGGGGCTGCGGCGCGACAGCGCTCGAGCAGCAGGGGCACGAGGACGCCGAGGGCGAGCCCGGCGCAGGGCGCACGCAGCAGCAGCGGGTCGACGTGCTCGGCGAGGACCAGGGCTCCGGCGAGCAGCGGCACGGACAGGGCGCCCGCGACCAGACCCGGGCGGACCGCGGCGACCGCTCCGCCGGCGAGCAGGCCGGCCAGCAGCAGCGTGGGCACGACGGCCGGAGCAGCGGGCGCGACGCCGAAGAAGGGCGTGTCGTAGGTGGCGGTGGTCAGTCCGGTCAGCAGTGGCGCCTGGGCGACGACCACGGCCAGCGCCCCCAGCGGTCCCGCCACGGCCTCCCGACGTCGCAGCGCCAGCCAGGCCGCACCACCGACCAGCAGCCCCAGGAGCACGAGAGCGGCGACGAACGGGGCCTCGACGACGAGCCCGTCGGTCGCGACGGTGCCCGTGCCGAGCAGGCTCCCGGCGTCACCGAGGGGGCGGAGCGCCGCCACGAGGAGCAGCACCAGCCCGACGCCGGGCAGGAGGGCGGGTGCGCGCCGGGCCAGCAGGGCAGCCGCGCCCAGGGCCAGGGCGGCGCCGAGGGCGAGTGCGAGGGGCAGGGGCACGGCGGGAGCGTAGGACGGCCAGGCCTGGCCCGGGAACGAGGAAGGGCCGCCCTCGCGGGCGGCCCGTCTCGTCGGGAGGACTGCTGGTCGGGGTGACAGGATTTGAACCTGCGACCTCTGCGTCCCGAACGCAGCGCGCTACCAAGCTGCGCCACACCCCGGTCGTACGTCGGAGACAGTACCGGAGAGCGCGGGGACTAGCGCGGGGAGAGCGTCAGCAGGGTCGCCTCGGGACGGCAGCAGACCCGGACCGGGACGTACGGCGAGGTGCCCAGCCCGGCGCTCACGTGCAGCCAGCCGCGCCGGTCGCGGGTGAGGCCGCGGGCCCGCGAGCGCGGGAGGTCGCAGTTGGTCAGCAGGGGACCCGCCAGCGGGAGCCTCAGCTGCCCGCCGTGGGTGTGCCCGGCGAGCACCAGGGCGTGGCCGTCGTCGGCGAACGCGTCGAGCAGGCGCGACTGCGGGGTGTGCGTCACGCCGAGGGCCGGCCCCTCGACCGGGCCGCGCACGGTGCCGTACCGGTCGCGGCGCAGGTGGGCGTCGTCGGTGCCGGTGAGCGTCAGGTCGAGGTCCTCGAGGTGGACCCGGCGGTGGGTCAGGTCGGTCCAGCCGGCCCCGCCCAGGGCGGCCGCGACGTCCTGCCACGGGAGGTCGGGCAGCCGGCGCCGGGGGACTGGCGGGCGCAGGTAGCCGAGCGGGTGAGGGACCGCGGGCAGGTAGTAGTCGTTGTTGCCCGGGACGAAGACCCCGGGGCAGTCGAAGGACCGGGCGATCTGGGTGAGCAGCGGCAGTGCGGCCAGCGACGACAGGTGGTCGCCCGTGGAGACGACCAGGTCAGGGGCGAGCCGGGCCAGGCGCCGGACCCAGGCGGCCCGACGCCGGTGGCGCGGCAGCAGGTGCAGGTCGGACAGGTGCAGCACCGTCAGGGGGCGGCGTCCGGGCGGCAGCACCGGCACGGACACCCGCCGCAGGACGGGCAGCTGCGGCTCGACGAACGGCCACAGGAGCGCCGCACCGACGAGCGCTCTCCTCATCGGGCGACCGTAGTCTGAGCCCCATGGGCGCGCTGAAGGACAAGCTGCACGAGGACCTCACGGCGGCGATGAAGGCGCAGGACGAGCTGGTCCGCGCCACGCTGCGGATGGCCCTCACCGCGATCGGCAACGAGGAGGTCGCCGGCAAGGCAGCCCGGGCGCTGTCGGACGACGAGGAGCTCGCGGTCGTGACCCGTGAGGCCAAGAAGCGGCGCGAGGCCGCTGAGGCCTTCCGGTCCGGCGGCGCCACCGACCGCGCCGAGCGCGAGCTGGCGGAGGAGGGCGTCCTGACCGCCTACCTGCCGGCGCAGATGGACGACGCCGAGCTCACCGCCCTCGTGGCCGCCGCCGTCGCCGAGACCGGTGCGACGGGGCCGCGGCAGATGGGCGACGTCATGAAGGTGGTCCGCCCGAAGACGGCGGGCCGGGTCGAGGGCGGCCGTCTCGCCGCTGCCGTGAAGGCCGCCCTGCCGGCTTAGCGGCTGCGGCCGTTGGCCGTGTAGAGCGTCACGGTCTGGCCCTTGTCGGCGCGGTCGCCGCGTCCGGGCACCGAGTAGGCGACGGTGCCGCGCGGGACGTAGTCGGCGTCGGCGCGCCCTCCCTCGGCGGCCTGGAAGCCGGCCCCCTCGAGGGCCGCCCGGGCCTCGGAGACGCTGAAGCCGCGCAGGTCCGGGACGGTGCCGTTCTCGCCGCCGGCGGGGGCCTTGACCTCGCCGGGCGCGTCGAAGCGGACCTCGGGGACGTCCTGCAGGGCCTGCTTCATCGTGACGCGGAAGACCGCCGCCGGGACGGTGCCGCCGTAGACCTGGTTGTAGTAGCGGCCGCCGATGCGGACGTACTTCATCGGCTGCGGCACGCCCTTCTCGTCCGGACGCCCGACCCAGACGGCGGTGGCGAGCTGCGGGGTGTAGCCCACGAACCAGGCGGCCCGCGAGCCGTTGGTCGTGCCGGTCTTGCCCGCGACGTCGCGGCCGATCGCGGCGTCGCCCCCGGTGCGCGGTCCGGGGCCCTGGACGACGCCGCGGAGGACGGCGTTCACGGTGTCGGCGACCTCGGGCTCGAGCACGCGGGTGCAGTCGGGCTCGGGCACCGCGACCGCCTTGCCGGCGTTGTCGGTGATCGACAGCACGGCCTGGGGCCGGCAGAACATGCCGTGGGCGGCGAAGGCGGCGTAGGCGCCGGCCATGGCCAGCGGGCTGACCTCGCTGCCGCCGAGGACGAAGTTGCCGCCCCGGTCGAGCTTGACGTTGCTGCGGCCCTTGTCGTCCTTGACCCGCTTGACGCCCATGCGGTCGGCGAGCCCGGCGGGGCCGTCGACGCCGGTCTTCTCGAGCAGCTGCAGGTAGTAGGTGTTGACCGACTCGTGCGTCGCCTCGCGCAGGTCGAACGTGCCGGACTCGGAGTCCCCGGCGTTCTGGATGCTGTAGTCCTCACGCCTGTTGTTGACGTAGTTCGGGAACTTGGACGACGTGTACTTCTGCGGCGAGTAGAAGGTCGTGCTGAGCGGGATGCCCTGGCGGATGGCGTCGGCCAGCACGAACGCCTTGAACGTCGAGCCGCCCTGGAAGCCGTAGTTGCCGCCGACGGCGTAGTTGACCTTGGTCTGGCCCTCCTGCGAGCCGTAGACCTTGTTGACCGCCATCGCCTTGATGTGGCCGGTCCCGGGCTCGACGACGTCGACGGCGCTGAACGCGCGGTCGTCGTCGGGCACGCGCTGCGCGAGGGCCTCCTGGGCGGCGGCGAGGGCCGTGCGGTCGAGCGTGGTCCTGATGGTGAGGCCGGAGAACAGCGCACGCTGGCGCTCGGCGAGCGAGTCCCCGAGGGCCTTGCCGACGTCGGTGGTCTCGAGCTCGCGGCGGACGTAGTCGCAGAAGAAGCCGGCCCGCAGCGTGACGGCGGTCGGCGGGCTGTCGCAGCCGGTGCCGACCTTGTGCACGGAGATGCCGAGCGCCAGGGCGGAGCCGGCGGCCCGGGTCTTCTCGTCGATGAACCCCTGGTCGGCCATCCGGCGCAGGACGAGGTTGCGGCGGACCTTGACGTCGGGCGCCTTCTCGGTGTCCGTGGGGTCGAACCGGCTGGGGTTCTGCACCATCCCGGCGAGCATCGCGCCCTGGGCGATCGTGAGCGTGCTGGACCGGCTTGCCGAAGTAGAACTGGGACGCGGCGGCGATCCCGTAGGCGCCGTTGCCGAAGTAGGCGATGTTGAAGTAGCGGACCAGGATCTCGTCCTTGGTCAGCTTCTTCTCGATCGCCAGGGCGTAGCGGGCCTCGCGGAGCTTGCGCTGCACCGACTGCTCGGTGGCGGCCGCCTTGCCCTCCTTCGTGCTCGCCGAGTTCAGCAGCGCGTTCTTCACGTACTGCTGCGTGAGGGTCGACCCGCCCTGCTGCACGCCGCCGCTGGAGGTGTTGCGCAGCGCCGCGCGCAGGGTGCCCTTGGTGTCGATGCCGTTGTGCTCGTAGAACCGCGCGTCCTCGATGGCGATGAGCGCCTTCTGCACGTGCTCCGGGATCTGCGCCAGGGTGACGTTGACCCGGTTCTCGACGAAGAGCGTGGCGATCAGGCCGTTGTCCTCGTCGAGGATCCGCGTCCGCGTCGGGCGGCTGCTCGTCGGTGAAGCCCGCCGGCAGCTCGAGGAAGTCGTCGGAGCCGGCCTTGGCGGCCAGGGCGACGCCGCCGACCACCGGGAAGGCGAGGCCGGCGACGAGCAGTCCGGCCAGCACGCTGACGAGGAGGGCCGTACCGACCCGGGGCAGGGTCTGGGAGCGCACGACCCAGGGTACGACGGGCCACCCCTCCCGGGCCTGTCCGCACGTGTCCGACTCGTCCGGAAGACCCCGATGGTCCGGGGATGGTCCCTTGTGACTAGGGAGCTTTGAGCCGAACCGGTCCTGCCTCTCCGCGCGAGACCTCCCTACGGTCGACGGGCACCACCGGCCCCCCTCTGACCCGGACGGACTCCATGCCCTCGTCGCCCGCCCCCCTCGACAGCACGCAGGACTGGAGCGCCCTCTCCGCCTGCAAGGACACCGACCCGGACGAGCTGTTCGTCACCGGTGCCGCCCAGAACCGCGCGAAGGCCGTCTGCATGGGCTGCCCGGTGCGCACCGAGTGCCTCTCGGACGCCCTGGACAACCGGGTGGAGTTCGGCGTCTGGGGCGGGATGACCGAGCGCGAGCGCCGCGCCCTGCTGCGCCGCCGCCCCGACGTCGCGTCCTGGAAGGACCTGCTCGGGACCGCCCGCGCGGAGGCGCTGGGCCGCGCGGTCTCCTAGTCAGACGGAGGGCAGGGCCGCCGCGGCCTCGCCCGCGAGGTCGGCGCCCACGCTCCGCAGGCCCTCCAGGTCGTGCACGTCGCCGGCCTGGGCCGCCACCTGCACGACCGGCACGTCCGGGTGGGCCGCGGTGAAGCGGGTCTGCAGGCGGGCCTCGCGCACGGCCAGCGCCGCCCGCTCGGCGTGCACGCGCAGGACCCCGGCGGTGACGGCGTTCCCGCCCTCGGCCTCGAGCCGCTCGGCCGCGGCCAGCGCGCGGTCCGCGGTGAGCTCGCCCGCGCCCGTCCGGTGCACGCGGTTGACGACCAGGCCGGCCAGCGGCATGCGCTCCTCGGCCAGCCGCTCGACGAAGTACGCCGCCTCGCGCAGCGCGTCCCGCTCGGGCGCCGCGACGACGACGAACGCCGTGCCGGGCGCCTTCAGGAGGTCGTAGGTGCCCTGCGCGCGCTCGCGGAAGCCGCCGAACATGGTCTCGAGCGCCGCCACGAACTGGCTGACGTCGCGCAGGGTCTCGCCGCCGACGATCTTGGTGATGGCGTTGGTGAAGATGCTGAAGCCCGCGGTGACGACCTTGAGGTAGGCCTTGCCCCCGGCCTTGGCCGGGGCGAGCAGGATGCGCACCATGCGGCCGTCGAGGAAGGTCGTCAGCCGGTCGGGGGCGTCGAGGAAGTCGAGCGCCGACCGGGTCGGGGGGGTGTCCACGACGATGAGGTCCCAGGTGCCCTCGGCCTTGAGCTGGCCGAGCTTCTCCATGGCCATGTACTCCTGCGTCCCCGCGAACGAGGACGACAGCGCCTGGTAGAAGGGGTTGGACAGGATCGCCTCGGCCTTGCCGGGCTCGGCGTGCGCGACGACGATGTCGTCGAACGTCCGCTTCATGTCCAGCATCATGGCGTCGAGCTCGCCGGTCGTCCCCTGCACGCGGCGGGGGGTGTTGTCGAGCTCGGTGAGGCCCATCGACTGGGCGAGGCGCCGGGCCGGGTCGATGGTCAGCACCACCGTCTTGCGACCGCGCTCGGCCGCCCGCAGCGCCAGGGCCGCGGCCGTCGTCGTCTTGCCGACGCCGCCCGACCCGGTGCAGACGAGGATCGTCGCGGTGTCCAGCGTGGCGTCGACGTCGAGGCGGGGGGTCACGCGAGGCCCTGCGCTCTCATGGACTCGGCCAGGGCGTAGAGCCCGCCGAGGTCGACGCCGTCGCCCAGCTGCGGCAGCTCGTAGGACGGCCGGTCCAGGCCGGCGAGGGCGTCGCGCCCCCGCTCCTCCAGCTGGACGCGGGCCTCGTGGTCGGCGGCCTCGCCGAGCAGCAGGGCGGTCGTGGCGGCGTCGACGTCGAGCCCGGCCTTCGCGAAGCCGGCCGAGACCTCCGCGGCGTCGACCGCGACGCCGGCGGGCAGCAGGGGCGTGCGCACCAGGTTGACGACGACGGACCCGACCGGCAGGCCGACGCCCTGCAGCTCGGCGACGGCGTCGAGGGTCTCCTGCACGGGCATCTCCTCGAGCAGGGTCACCAGGTGGACCGTGGTCTGGGCGGAGCGGAAGACCGCCATCACGCCCTCGGACTGGGTCTTGATCGGGCCGACCTTGGCCAGCCGCGCCGACTCGTCCGCGATGTTGAGGAAGCGGGTGATGCGGCCGGTGGGCGGGGCGTCCAGGACGACGGCGTCGTAGGCGGGCCGCCCGTCCTTGCCCGTCCGGACGACGGCCTCCTTGACCTTGCCGGTCAGCAGGACGTCCCGCAGGCCCGGGCCGACCGTGGTGGCGAAGTCGATGGCCCCGGCCTTGCGCAGGGCGCGCGCCGCCACGCCCGTGGGGGAGATCTTGTAGAACATGTGGAGGTAGTCGAGCATCGCGGCCTCGGGGTCGATGGCCAGCGCGTAGACGTCACCACCGCCCGGCGCCACGGCCACCTTGCGCTCCTCGTAGGGCAGCGGCGGGGTGTCGAACAGCTGGGCGATGCCCTGCCGGTCCTCCACCTCGCAGAGCAGCACCTTCTTGCCGCCGGAGGCGAGGGCGAGCGCGAGGGCGGCGGCCACGGTGGTCTTGCCGGTCCCGCCCTTGCCGGAGACGACGTGCAGGCGCACGTCGGGGAAGTCGGACACGTCCCGAGCGTAGGGGCGGGGGGCACGCCCTGCCGCCGTGGCGTCCGGTGGGCGTCCTCACACGAGTTCGAGGGTCCGGGCAGGAGTCGGGGCAGGGACGTCGAACTCCCTTGTGACCCGGCGCACATGCCGCGGTCACGGAGGGAGCAGGACCGTGGACCAGACCCCGTTGCAGGACGAGCTCGAGTGGCGTGCCGGTGCGCAGTGCCGCGGCGAGCACGCGGTGCACTTCTTCCCGCCCACCCACTTCGAGCGCAAGCCGGAGAAGGACCTCCGCGAGGGGGCGGCCCGGACGCTGTGCCGCACCTGTCCGGTGCTGCGCGAGTGCCTCCAGCACTCGCTCCAGACCGGCGAGCCGCACGGCATCTGGGGCGGCCTGAACGAGCTCGAGCGACGCCGGCTGCTCCGCAAGCGGGCCGCGGAGCAGCAGCCGCAGACGGCGTAGGGCTCTAGGGTCGGGCGCATGCAGAAGTGGGAGTACGCGACCGCGCCCTTGCTGATCCACGCGACCAAGGCGATCCTCGACAACTGGGGCGAGGACGGCTGGGAGCTCGTCCAGGTCGTCCCGGGTCCGGGTGGCGGCGACCAGCTCGTGGCGTACTTCAAGAGGCCCAAGCCGTGAGCCACCGGGCGCGGCTGGCCGAGCTCGGACTCGAGCTGCCCGCCGTCGTGCCGCCGCTGGCGTCCTACGTCCCGGCCGTGCGGACCGGCAGCCTGGTGTTCACCAGCGGGCAGCTGCCGCTCGCCGGGGGGGAGCTGGGCGAGGTCGGCAAGGTCGGCGCCCAGGTCACGCCGGAGCGGGCCAAGGAGCTCGCCCGGGTCTGCGCGCTGAACGCCCTGGCCGCCGTCGACGCCCTCGTCGGCCTCGACGCCGTCGTCCGGGTGGTCAAGGTGGTGGGCTTCGTCGCCTCCGCCCCGGACTTCGTGGGCCAGCCCGGTGTCGTCAACGGTGCCAGCGAGCTGTTCGGCGAGGTGTTCGGGGAGGCCGGGCAGCACGCACGCAGCGCCGTCGGCGTCGCGTCCCTGCCGCTGGACGCCCCCGTCGAGGTCGAGCTGGTCGTCGAGGTCGCCTAGATGAACCCCGACAGCCTCGTCGACCGGCTCAAGGCGCTGCGCGACGGCACCGCCGAGGTCGCCGTCCCGCGACACGCCGCGACCGTCGTGCTGCTGCGCGACGCGCGCGCAGGGACCCGAGGCCTACCTGCTGCGCCGGGTGAGGGCGATGGCCTTCGCCGCGGGCATGCACGTCTTCCCGGGCGGCAGCGTGGACCCCGCCGACGCCGGGGCCGACGTCGCCTGGTCGGGCCCGCCGCCGTCGTGGTGGGGGGAGCAGTTCGCCTGCGACGAGGGGCTGGCCCGGGCGCTGGTCTGCGCCGCCGTCCGCGAGACCTTCGAGGAGTCCGGCGTCCTGCTGGCCGGTCCCGACGCCGACACCGTCCTGGCGGACGTCAGCACCGACGAGTGGGAGGCCGAGCGGGCCGCGCTCGACGGCCGGGAGCAGTCGCTGTCGGAGCTGCTCGCCCGGCGCGGACTGGTGCTGCGGGCCGACCTGCTCCGGCCGTTCGCGCACTGGATCACCCCCGAGGCCGAGCCCAAGCGGTTCGACACCCGGTTCTTCCTCGCCGCGCTGCCGCAGGGGCAGGTCTGCCGCGACGTCGGGGGCGAGGCCGACCAGCGGGTCTGGGTCCGCCCCGGGGACGCCCTCGCGCAGGAGCTGCCGATGATGCCGCCGACGCGGGTGTCGCTCGAGGGCGTCGCCTCCGCGGCCGACGTCGCCGCCGCGCTGGCCGCTCCCCGCGAGATCAGCCCGGTGATGCCGCGGTTCGTCCTGGGCGAGGACGACCAGGTCGTCCTCCGGCTGCCGTGACCCTGCGGCAGGTGACGGCGAGCGCCGGGGTCCTGCTCGCCCCCAACCCGGGGCCGATGACCCTCGAGGGCACCAACACCTGGGTGCTGCGGGCCCCCGGCAGCACCGACTGCGTCGTCGTCGACCCGGGTCCGCTGCACGAGGAGCACCTGCAGGCGGCGGCGTCGTGCGGACCGGTCGCCCTCGTCGTGCTCACCCACGGGCACCTCGACCACAGCGAGGGGGCGTCCCGGTTCGCCGCGCTGACCGGGGCCGACGTCGTCGCGCTCGACCCCGGGCTGTCGCAGCGGGAGGCGCTGCGCGACGGCGACGTCCTGGACCTCGCCGGCCTGCGGATCGAGGTGCTGACCACGCCGGGCCACACCAGCGACTCGGTCTCGCTGCTCGTCCCCGACGAGGGAGCCGGGGCCGTCCTCACCGGCGACACGGTCCTCGGCCGCGGCACCACGGTCGTCGCCCACCCCGACGGCGTCCTGGCCGACTACCTCACCTCGCTGCGCCGGCTGCAGGAGCTCGGGGACGCCACCGTCCTGCCCGGCCACGGACCCGAGCTGCCGTCGGCCGGACGCGCCGCCGCCCAGTACCTCGAGCACCGCGAGGCCCGGCTGACCCAGGTGCGGGCCGCCGTGGCGGACGGGGCGACGTCGCCGCAGCAGGTCGTCGAGACCGTCTACGCCGACGTCGACCGGGCGCTCTGGCCGGCCGCCGAGCTCTCCGTCCGCGCCCAGCTGACCTACCTGGGCCGGCTGTGACCTGCCCGGTCTGCGGCACCCCGACGGTCGCGGGCGCCCGGTTCTGCTTCTCCTGCGGCGCTGCCCTCGTCGGCACCGTGGCGGGCGACGAGCAGACCGAGAGACGCGTGGTCACCGTCCTGTTCGGCGACCTGTCCGACTTCACCAGCTGGTCGGAGGACCTCGACCCCGAGCGGGTCGGCGTGGTCACCGACCGGGTCATGGCCTCGCTCGCCGGCATCGTCGGGGAGTTCGGCGGGCACGTCGACAAGCTCACCGGCGACGGGATCATGGCCGTCTTCGGCGCCCCGCTCGCGCACGAGGACGACGCCGAGCGGGCGGTCCGGGCAGCCGCGCGCATGCAGACCGTCGTCCGCCGGCTGGTCGAGCAGGAGAGCGGCGGCGGTCAGCGGCTCGGACTGCGGGTCGGGCTCAACACCGGCGAGGTGCTGGCCGGCGTCCAGGCGCACCTGAGCTACACCGTCATCGGCGACGCCGTGAACACCGCCGCGCGGCTGTCCGACGCCGCGGGCGTGGGAGCGGTCTTCGCCGGGCGCGACACCGCGCTGACCACGCTGTCGACGGCGTCCTGGCGGGCGCTCGCGCCGCTGCGGCTCAAGGGCAAGCGCGACCCGGTGCCGGCGTACGAGCTGGTCGGGCTCCGGCCGGCGGGGGCGTCCCGGCTCGGGCTGGGCGACGAGGCGCCGTTCCTCGGCCGCGACGGCGAGTTCGGGTCGCTCGTCGGCCGGCTGCTCGACGTCGCCGACACCGGCGTCCCCCGGGCGGTCGTCGTCACCGGCGACGCCGGCGTCGGCAAGACCCGCCTGGCGCAGGAGCTGGGCCGCTTCGCCGGCGAGCTGCCCGGCGCCCGCGTGCTGTGGGGCCGCTGCGCTCCCTACGGCGAGGGGCGCGACCTGGCCGCCGTCGCCGAGATGGTGCGCACAGCCTGCGGCATCGGCGACGGCGACGACGTGCAGACCGCCCGCGACCGGGTCCGCCGCACGGTCGGCCGGCTCGAGCACCCCGCCTACGCCGGACCGGTCCCCGCGGCCGTGGGCGACCGGCTGATCGCGCTGCTGGGGCTCGAGGCCGGCGACGCGGGCGCTCCCCGCGACGGCGCCCTGCCCGGTGCCGCGGTCGGCGGGGACCAGGTGCGGGAGGCGGTCGCCGCCCTGTTCAGCGCCCTCGCGGCCGACACGCCCCTGGTGCTCGTCCTGGACGACCTGCACTGGGCGACCCCGGTGATGATCGACGGCGTCCTCGACGTCGGGCGGCAGGTGCGGGGGCAGACGCTGCTGCTCGCCGTCGGGCGGCCGGAGGTGCTCGAGCTGCACGGCAGCGGCGCGGACACCCGGCCCTGGTGGCAGGTCCTGCCGTCGGTCGAGCGGATGCACCTGCCGCCGCTGGAGCAGACGGCGTCCGAGCGGCTGCTGCGGGCCTACCTCGGGACGCCGGCGGGCGGCCTGGACCCCGTCGTCAGCCGGGTCCTGCTGTCCCGGGCGCAGGGCAACCCGTTCTTCCTCGCCGAGCTGCTGCACCTGCTCGTCGACCGCGGCGTCCTGCAGCGCGACGGCGACCACTGGCGGCTGTCCGGGGACCTGCCCGACGAGCTCCTGCCCGCCGGCGTCCAGGCCGTGCTCGCCGCCCGCATCGACGGGCTGGACGGGGCGGCCAAGGGGGTGCTGCGCGACGCGAGCGTGCTCGGGCTGGCGGTCGACGTCCCCGGGCTGGAGGCGGTCGGCCGGGCCTCCGGGCACGGCGACCCGGAGGTGGTCCGCGCGGCGCTGGCGACCCTCGTGGAGCGGCGGCTGCTGGAGGCCACCGCCGACGGCCCCGAGGACGACGCGCACCGGTTCGCCCACACCCTCGTGCGCGACGTCGCCTACGCCGGCCTGGCCAAGGCCGAGCGGGCGAGGCGCCACGCGGCGGCCGCCGCCCACGCCGTCGCCGACCCGCGCGGTCGTCCCGCCGAGGCCGACCTGCGGGCGTCCGCGCAGGGCGAGCGGGCCGTCCGGCTGGCCGCCGAGATGAGCCTGCCGCCGCAGGACCCCGCGTGGGGGGCCCGCGGCACCGCCTTCGCGGCCCTGGTGCGGCTCGGCGAGCGGGCGCTCGCCCGCGACGACAACTCCGGCGCCGAGCAGGTCCTCGCCCGGGCCCTCGCGCTCGGCCACCCGGTCTACGGCGACCCGCTGCCCGAGGCGGACGTCGTGCCGGCGCGGCTGGCGCACGCCTCCGCCCTGGCCGCCCTGCACCGGCTGGAGGAGGCCGAGGCGGAGCTCCTGCCGGCGCTGGACGCGCTCGAGGACGGCGTCCGGGCGGGGGCCCTGGTGGTGCTCGGCGACGTCCGGCGCAAGCGCGGGGACACGCCGGGCGCCCGGCAGGCCTTCGTGTCCGCCCTCGCGGCGGCCGGGACCGCCGGCGTCGACCGGCTGACCGGGGAGGCGCTGCGCCAGCTCGGGCTGCTCGACTACTTCGACGGTCGGCTGCGTGCCGCCGAGGAGCACTTCGGGCAGGCCCACGCGCTGGCGCTGCAGGTCGACGACGCCCGCGGGGCCGGCTGGGCGCTGCAGCACCTGGCCTGGAGCGCGACCACCCGGGGCGACTACGCGGTCGCCGAGCAGGCGCTCGAGGACGCGGCCGAGGTCTTCGCCGAGCTGGAGGACACCGGCGGACTGTCCTGGGTCGCCGGGACCGAGGGGTTCGTGCGGCTGCTGGAGGGCCGGCTGGCCGAGGCGCGCGAGCTCGCGGGGTCGGTGCTGCCGCTCGGGCAGGCCATGGGCGAGCGGTGGGGGGTGGCCGCCCTGCTGACCATCGACGCCCTCGCGGCCGCCGAGCTCGGCGAGACCGACGTCGCCCTGGACGAGGGGGAGCGGGCCCGGGTGCGCTTCGCCGAGCTGGGCGACGCCTGGGGGCAGGCCCTGGCGCTGGTCGCCCTGGGCATCACGGCGCGCCGCGGCAGCGACCCCGACCGCGCCGCCGACCTGCTGCAGCAGGCCGCGGACCTGTCCGAGCAGGCCCGCCACCCCCTGATCACCAGCCTGGCCCTGGTGGCGCTGGGCTACGCCCACCTCGACCGCGCCGACCTCGAGGGCGCCGAGGGCGCCGTCTGGCGGGCGCAGGCCGTGCTCGGCGGGCTCGACCTCGAACCGTCCGCCGTGCTCGGGGCGAAGGTGCTGCTGGCCCAGGTGCTGCGCCGGCGCGGACAGCTGCAGGAGGCCCTCGCCGAGCTCGACGCCGCCCTGGCCACCACCACCGGGCCCGCCCTGCTGTTCCCCCGGCGGCAGGCCCTGGCCCACCGGGCCGGCACGCTGCTCGACCTCGGGCGGGCCGACGAGGCGCTGGCCGCAGCCCGGGAGGCGGTCGCGCTGCAGAGCGAGGACGCCCGCTCGGCCGTCCTCGCGCTGCGGGCCTACGGCTCGGCGCTGCGGGCCTGCGACCAGCCGGACCAGGCCGTCGCCGCCCTGCGCGAGGCCCTGGCCCTCGCCCGGGCCGCGGGCATGCGTCAGGAGGCCGCCACCACCGAGCGCCTGCTGGCTGCGGCAGGATCGCCCTCATGACCGCCCCCGACGACGACGGCCTGCTCTCCGTGGTGCCGCGCTGGGTCAGCCTGTCCGGCGAGTACACCGACGGCGACCGCGTGCTCCGCGCCCTCACGCTGCTCGACGAGGCCGTCGCCCTGGGCGCGCCCTTCCTGGGCTTCGGGCTGCAGGTCGGCATCGGCGTGACCCTGCTCGAGCCCGACGCCGGCGGCCTGCCCACCCCCGAGGAGAAGGCCCGGCTCAAGGCGTTCGAGGCCGGGCTGGTGCAGGCGCTCGGCGTCGAGGGCCGGCTGGTGGCGCACCTGACCACCGACGGCGTCCGCGAGTACGTCGCGTACCTCCGCAGCACCGACGTCCTCGTGCCCTGGCAGCACGAGCCGCCGGCCGGGATGGCCGACCACGACTGGCAGGTGCAGGTCCTCGAGGACCCGTCGTGGCTCGGGCTGCGCGAGATCGCCGGCCTGCTGCAGCCCGGCGAGGAGCAGCTCGACCCGCTGCAGGGACCCGCATGAGCGCGGACGCCCTCCTCGACCGCTACGGGCTGGACGAGGGCGGCCAGGACCTCGAGCTCGCGCAGACCGCCCGGCTGGCCGCTGCCGTCTGCGGCGTGCCGACCGCCACCGTCAACCTGCTCGACGACGACCACCAGCACCAGGTCGCCGTGCACGGCTTCCAGGGCGGGACGACGCCGCGCCAGGAGTCCATGTGCGACGTCACGGCCAAGCTCGACGAGCCGGTCTTCGTGCGGGACGCGTCCGCCGACCCGCGCTTCGCCGACAACGTGTGGGTCACCGGGGCGCTCGCCGACGTCCGGTTCTACGCCAGCCACCAGCTGCGCGACGAGGGCGGCCAGGTGGTCGGCACCCTGTGCGCCTTCGACAGCCGGCCCCGCGAGCTGTCGGCCCAGCAGAAGGACGGCCTCGCCGACCTCGCCGCCCAGGCCGCCCGGCTGCTCAAGCAGCGCCGCGACGCCCTCGCCCTGCAGCGCCGCCTGCACGACCTCGACCGCAGCAACGCCGAGCTGTCCGCCTTCGCCGGCCGGGTCGCGCACGACCTCAAGAACCCGCTGACCGGCGTGCTCGGCTTCCTGCAGCTCGCCCGACGCCGGGGCGGCGACCTGCCGCCGCTCGTCGCCGAGTGCCTCGCCCAGGCCGACGTCGCCGCGGTCCGCCTGCAGGGGATGCTCGACGGCCTGCTCCGCTTCGCCACCTCCGGCGTCCCGGCCCCGCCCGTCGACGTCGACCTCGACCGGCTCGCGCTGCAGGTGCACGCCGACGTCCTGCACCACGTCGAGCAGGCCGGTGCGGTCCTGGAGGTCGGGCCGCTGGGCCGCTTCCGCAGCGACCCCCTGCTGCTCGGTCAGGTGCTGCAGAACCTGCTCGGCAACGCGGTGAAGTACCGCTCCCCCGACCGGGCCTGCCACGTGTCCCTGCGCCGCGTCGACGACCCCGGAGCCCTCGTCCTCGTGGTCGAGGACAACGGCCGGGGCATCCCCGACGTCGCCAAGGAGCAGGTCTTCGAGCTGTTCACCCGGGCGCCGAACGCCGGAGAGGTCGGCGGCACGGGCATCGGCCTGGCCACCGTGGCCCGCACCGTCGAGGCCCTGAGCGGGACGGTCGCGCTCACCGACACCCCCGGCGGCGGCCTCACCGTGACGGTGCGGCTGCCCCGCCCGGCCTAGCCCCGGGCGTCCTCCGCGGTGCTCGCGGGCCTCGGTCGGTGCCGCACGAGGCTCGTGGTCGCCAGCACCACCTGGGCCAGCCCGCAGACCCCGAACAGCTCCCCGGACCAGCCGTGGGAGTCGCCCGTCAGGACCTGGAACGCGCCCGAGGCGAGCATGGCGAGACCGACCCCCAGGGTGATCCTCGGGCGAGGGACGTCCCAGACCGACGTCCGCTCCTCCGCCGGTCGCCGGGGGAGGGTGGAGCGCGCCTGCAGCCGGCGGGACAGGCGCTGCACCTCGGTCTGCTCGGCCACGACGCGAGCCTCCTCCGGGTCGGCGCCGCCGTCCACCGCCGATGAGGGTCGCGCCTCGGTGCCAGTCCTCCGCGGCGCGGCTGGTCGACGCCGATCGGCCCCTCTACCTGCGACGAGCCTGCGACGACGCCTCCGCCAGCCGCTCCGTCGACTGCTCGTCACCTGCCCAGCGAGTTCGCTGTGAGCAGACCGAGCACCTGCTCTGACCTGCTGTTTCTGGTCCGGAAACTGTCGGACCCGGGTCGTAGGTTCGGGGCATGTCAGGGACGTTGTTCGGGTCGACGCGGAGCGAGTGCGCCGCGGTCCGCGCGGCTGCTCGGGCCTGCGCCGTGGCGTTCGTGGCGGAGCAGCGGGCGCTGGTCGAGCTGTGGCAGGTGTCCTTGCCGGAGCACCGGGAGTTCGTCTCCGGTGAGGTCGCGTGCCTGCTCCACGTGTCGCCTGTCACGGGCGCGGACCGGCTGGGGCAGGCGCTGCGGCTGGTGTCGTTCCCGCGGCTCGCGGCCCTGGAGGTCGGGCTGCTGGCGGTGCCGCACGCCCTGGCGCTGCTGGCGGAGGTCGAGCCGCTGTCGGCTCCCCAGGCCGCGGCGGTCCTGGCGGAGGTCCTGGACGGTCCGGTCGACGACGACGGGCTGCTCGAGGGCACGCCGTCGCAGCTGCGGGCCGCCGCCCGGCGGGCCGCGATCACGGTCGACCCTGCTGCGGCCCGGCGCCGGCACGAGGCCGCCCGCCGGACGGCCGGGGCACGGTTGCGGCCGCAGCCCGACGGGATGGCCGACCTCGTCCTGGGGTGCACCGCGGTGCAGGGAGCGAACGTGCTGGCAGCGCTGCGGGGCCGAGCGTCGGCGATGACGTTCACCGAGGAGCTCACCGAGGGGCAGAAGCAGATCGCCGCGCTGTTGCACGCCCTGGGGTGCGAGCGGGTGGGCGTCCAGGCGGTGATCGAGTGCCCCGTCGAGCAGGCCGTCGACCTGCACGCCCTGGCCGCAGCCCCGGTCTGGACCGTCGGCCTGGCGATGCCCGCCGCCGTCGCGCTGGGGCTGTCGGACTGCCCGGCGGTACTGGCCGGGTACGGGCCGATCGGCGCGGACCAGGCCCGGGCGCTGCTGCCTCAGGCCGATCTGGTCAAGGCGTGCGTCGACAGCCGCACCGGCGAGGTCCTCACCGCCGAGCCGCCCCTCCGGCGGGCCACCTGGGCCAAGGGCGACCCGGACCGGGCCTGGGCGCTCCGGCGGGCCCTGGTCGACATGGCCACGACCGCCAGCACCCTGCCCGACCTCACCGAGCCCGGCTACGTCCCGTCCGCAGCCCTCGGCCGGCTGGTCGACCTGCGCGACGTCACCAGCGTGTTCCCCGGCGACAGCACCCCCGCCCGACGCACCGACCGCGACCACCGCCTCCCCTGGCCGCTGGGCCAGACCGAGCCGGGCAACCTGCAGAGCCTCAGCCGGCACTGGCACCGCGCCAAGCACACCGGCTGGACCTCCCGGGTCAGCGACGACGGCACCGTCAGGTGGAGCAGCCCCGGCGGCGGCGTCTACCGACGACGACCCGTCCGCACCGTCCCACCACCCGTCCCGCCCGGCACGACGCTGCTACCCCTACCCGGTGCGCCGTAGCCGGCACTACCGTCGCGTTGGTGAGCACTGGAGACGACTTCCGCCTGAGCACCAGCGACGGAGACTCCGCCCTCGACCAGCGCCTGAGCGACGAGTTGGACGCCTACAACGTCCCTGCCGCCGCCGCCGGAGAGCAGTGTGAGTTCACCGTCAAGGTCCAGGACGCGGACGGGTCGCTCGTGGCGGGACTTAGCGGCTGGACCTGGGGCACCTCGGCGGGCATCGCCATGGTCTGGGTGCGGGAGGACCAGCGCCGGAGCGGGCAGGGTGCGCGACTGCTTGCCGCAGCCGAGGAGGTGGCCCGAGATCGAGGCTGCGAGCGCATCAACGTCTCCTCCTTCACCTTCCAAGCCCCCGCCTTCTACGCGAAGCACGGCTACGTGGAAGTCGGACGCACCGAGGCTCTGCCGGTGGCCGGACATGCCGACGTGCACTTCGTGAAGCACCTGCGGTAGGTGCCGCTCGCGGCCGTCAGCCCTGGCGGCGGACGGAAAGGATTCAGGGCGGGAAGCCGACCGCTGCGTTCGCGGCGGCCCACCCCGGACGCACCCGAGCGGACCGATGACTGCGGCCCGTGCCCGTCGTCTGCCGAGGACGACGACCCGTCCCAGAGGAGGCACCATGCCGAGCAAGGCGACCTACGCACCCGGTGAGCCGGTCTGGTTCGACCTCAGCACGCCCGACGTCCAGGCGAGCGCCGCGTTCTACGGGGCGCTGCTGGGCTGGACAGCGGAGCCGGCGAGCGAGCAGCACGGCGGGTACACGAACGTGCAGATCGACGGCGTCCGGGTGGGCGGGCTCCTGCCCACGATGTCGCCCGAGCAGCCGACCACGTGGACCGTCTATCTGTGCACCGACGACGCGGAGGCGAGCGCGGCCCGGGTGACCGAGGCCGGAGGTGCGGTCCTGGTGCCGCCGATGCCCGTCGACGCCCTGGGGACGATGGCCGTCTTCCACGACCCTGCCGGTGGCGTGTTCGGCGTCTGGCAGCCCGGCGAGCACGCGGGGAGCGGTCGGGTCCGGGAACCCGGAGCGCCGACCTGGACCGAGCTGGCCACGGCCGAGCCCCGGTCGATCACCGGCTTCTACGCGCAGGTGACCGGTGCGGAGGTCCGGACGTCCGAGGCGTACGTGGAGCTGCTGGTCGGCGGTGAGGCGGTCGCCGGGATCGCCGACACGGCGCAGGGCACCAGCGGCTGGCTGCCGTACTTCGGGGCCGTCGACCCCGCGGAGAAGACCGTGCGCGCGGTGGAGCTGGGGGCGTCGGTCGTGCTGCCGCACACGAGCTTCCCGGGCGGCTCGTGCAGCATCGTGCGTGACCCGCAGGGCGCCGTCTTCGGACTGGTCACGCCGTAGGGCACAGGACCCCTAGGAGACTCCTGAACTACGGGATTGTGGGGGCGGGGCGCCTCGTGGCAGTCGTGCTGCGAGCGGTCTGACCGTGGTCGACCAGAGGTCGCCCCGCCGCTGTCGATCCTGCGAGATGCGGCTCGGCTGGGTCAAGAGGGTCGTGAGTGCTAGTCGCGGGGGTCCTTGAGGTATCGCCGTGGGGCTGTCAGGCCAGGACCCAGGCTCCGTGCTGCTGGCCGAGGCCGAGGTTGAGCAGTCGGCGCAGGTTCAGGCCGGCGAGGCGGTGGTGGAGCCATTGGTCGTTCTTGGCGACCCCGCGGTAGCGGACCTTGCGGTTCCCGCCCCGGACCAGCCAGGCGATGGACCGTTCGACCATCGGACGGTGCTGCCGGTAGGGCTCGGTGAACTCCGGGGTCCGGGCGTGCTGTCGGGCCGCGCGCAGCAGCGCCTCGTGTTCGTGGAGCTTCAGGGTCCGGCCGTCGCGGGCGGTGGTGCACCGGGCCCGGAGCGGGCAGTCGCGGCAGGCCGCGCCGAACGTCGCTGCGCCGCTCGGACTGATCGGGCGGGTCAGGCCGCGGGGGCAGGTGGCGGTCCGGGCGTCATGGTCGACGGTGAAGTCGTCGGCGGTGAACCCGCCCGGGACCGGCGGTCGCAACGGCATCGGCTTGATCAGCGCGGTGTGCCCGGCCTCGGCCAACGTCGCGCGGGCCTCGCCGCTGCCATAGGCCCCGTCGCCGAGCACCACGAGCTGGTCGGTCTCTGCGGTCAGCAGGTCGATCCCGACGGTCGCGTCGGAGCTGCTCGCGCCCGACGCCTTCGACAGCGCGCAGGCCGTGACCAACCCGGTGTCGGGCTCGATCGCCAGGTGCGCCTTGAAGCCGTCCTGACGGCGCGAGACAGTCTTGTGGGCGTGCCGGGCGTCGGGGTCGACGACGCTGATGACCCGGTCGGGCGCGACCTTGCGGGCGATCCGCCACCGCGGCGGCCCGCCACCCTGCCCGCCGTCCTCGCCGTCCTCGCGGTCGGGCTCGACGAGCTCGACGTCCTGCCCGGCGATCAGCGCGAGGAGCCCGACGGCGTCGGCGGCCGGGCCGTCGGGCTGCACGGGCAACGCCCCGAGGACGGCGAGGGCGTCACGGACCAGCGCGTCGACGAGTGCGTCGCGGGCGCCCTGATCGTCCCAGGCGATCTTGGGCTTGCCCGGGTCGTCGTAGTCGTGCGCCGACGTCACCCTCGCGATGACCTGCGCGGCCGCGGGGACGAGCCGGCGGACCCGGCGGACCGCCGCGATCAGCTGCGTCACGGTGTCCTGAGTCGCGACCGCGTCGTCCAGCACCGTCGAGTCCAACGCCCGCCGGGTCTTGCCCTTGAGCGCGCCGGTCTGCTCGACCAGCGCACCGACCGCGGTGAAGATGCGGTTTGGGTCGGCGCTCGCCAGCAGCCTCTTGCGCCAGACCGTCAGCGTCGTGTCGTGAAACGCCGGCTGCGTCAACGGCCACCCGACCGCGGCCTTCCACCGCAGGTCGAACGTCAACGCGTCCGTCGTCTCCGAGTCCGACAGACCGTTCAACGTCTGGAGCACGAGCACCGCGGCGATCGTGTCCGCCGGCACCGACGGGCGGCCCCGCGGCGAGGGGAACAGGTCCGCGAACATCTCGTCCGGGAACAACTCCTTGCGATGCTCAGCCAGGAACGTGAACACGCTCCCGGGCTTCACCAGGTGCCCGACCACCGACTCGGCGTCCAGCAGATCCCGCTGATCTTTCGCACGTCCCTGCACCAACCCATCGTCCCGGCCCCGCTCCGCGGGACCGGGACGACACGCAGTTGTTCAGGAGTCTCCTAGCGGGCGCGGCGGGCCAGGCGGTCGGCGTCGAGGATCGTGACGGCGCGGGAGTCGACGCGCAGCCAGCCGCGGGAGGCGAAGTCGGCGAGCGCCTTGTTCACCGTCTCGCGGGACGCGCCGACCAGCTGGGCCAGCTCCTCCTGCGTGAGGTCGTGGCGGACGCGGACGCCCTCGGGCTCCTCGGTGCCGAACCGCTCCGACAGCCCGAGCAGCGCCTTGGCCACGCGCCCGGGGACGTCGGTGAAGATGAGGTCGGCGAGGGCGTCGTTGGTGCGGCGCAACCGGCGGGCGAGGACGCGGAGCAGCTGCTCGGCGATCTCGGGCCGGTCGCTGATCCACGGGCGCAGCGAGGTGTGGGCGAGGTGCGCGAGGCGGGCCTCGGTGACGACGGTCGCCGTCGCGGTGCGGGGGCCGGGGTCGAACAGCGACAGCTCGCCGAACATGTCCGACGGCCCCATGACCGACAGCATGTTCTCGCGTCCGTCCGCGGCCCGGCGCCCGATCTTGACCTTGCCGGTGATGACGATGAACAGCGTGTCGCCCTGCTCGCCCTCGGTGAAGACGTGCTCGCCACGGCTGTAGTCGGAGTACTCGAGCGAGGACGCGAGCGCCTCGGAGGCCTCCGTCGCGACCCCCTGGAAGAGCCCCGCCTTGGCCAGGACGTCGTCCACGCCACCCACCCCTGCCTCGTCTGTCCCGCGCCTAGCGGGGCTGGCGATCAGTGTTCCACGTCACCGGGTCCGACCGGGGAGCAGGCGCGCCAGGCGCCGGCGCTTCCAGTAGTCGTCGAGCGGCTGGGCGAAGCCCTCGGCGATGAAGGCCTCGACCTCCTCGGGGCGCGCGGAGTCGAGGAACGTCTCGAGCTGCTCGCTCACGGAGTCGCGGCGCAGCGGCCGCTCCACCCGCTCCATCGCCAGCATGAGGGCGAGCAGCAGCAGTGGGAGCAGCAGCGCGACCAGCAGGAGCGACACGTGCTCATCCTCCCCTACGGCCGGTCAGTGGCCGACGGCCGCCTTGACGGGCGGCAGCGGGAGGGCGGTCAGGCACAGGGTCGGCGTCTCGCGGTAGCGGGCGATGAGCTCCCCGGTGGCGTCGGCCAGGCGCTTGTGCAGTGCCGACCGGTAGGCCGACAGCTGCTTCTCGGCGTCGTCGAGGTCGGCCTCGAAGCGCGCGGTGGCCTCGGCGTCGTCGGGGTTGACGCGGCGGTCCCACAGCTCGGCGAGGGAGGGCAGCGGCGGGATGTCGTCGACCTGGAGGACCTCGACGAGGGCGTTGCGGCCGGAGCTCACGCGGGCGTCGGCGAGCACGGGGCGCAGGTGGGCGTCGTCGGCGACGGCGCCGGTGCCCTGGCGCACGACGTCGAGCCGGGCCTGCAGGATGCGGCGCCAGTACGACACCTTGCTCTCCTCGGCCTGCAGCGCGCTGCGGTAGTCGCGCAGGGCGTCGAGGTCGAGGTGGCCGTAGGCGTCGTCCCGGACGGGGACGGGGCGGGGCGCCTTCGGGGCACGCGGTGCGGGGCGGCCGCCGACCCGGGGGCTGGGCGGCCCGGGCACCAGGCCTGCAGGCCCGTCGGTCGCGGTGCGCGGCTCCATCGTCGTCCTCACGTCGTCGTGCGGTGTGCTGTCCGACCTGGTGTCGTCACGATCGGCGAGGTCCTTGAGGCGCCCGACCGGGCGTCGCTCGCGCAGGCAGCGGTGAGCGTCCGCACGTAGGGTCGGCACCGTGACCGAGCGTTCCGACGAGACCCGCCTCGGCCTGGTCCGCCGGGCCCGCCGCACGGTCCGCGAGCTCGGCGTCCTGCACCCCGACGCGCACTGCGAGCTCGACTTCACGACGCCGCTCGAGCTGGCCGTGGCGACCGTCCTGTCGGCCCAGTGCACCGACAAGCGGGTCAACCAGGTGACGCCGGCGCTGTTCGCGCGGTACCGGACCGCGGCCGACTACGCGGAGTCCGACCGGGTCGAGCTCGAGGAGATGGTCCGCACCACCGGCTTCTACCGGAACAAGGCCGCCTCCCTGCAGGGCCTCGGGGCGGCACTGGTGGCCAAGCACGGTGGTGAGGTCCCGGGCCGCCTGGCCGACCTCGTCGCGCTGCCCGGCATCGGGCGCAAGACCGCCAACGTGGTGCTCGGCGACGCGTTCGGCGTCCCGGGCATCACCGTCGACACCCACTTCGGGCGGCTGGCCCGCCGGTTCGGCTGGACCGCCCACGAGGACCCGGTCAAGGTCGAGCACGAGGTCGGGGCCCTGCTGCCGAAGAAGGACTGGACGCTGGCCAGCCACCGGCTGATCTTCCACGGCCGGCGCGTCTGCCACGCCCGCAAGCCGGCCTGCGGCGCCTGCGCGATCGCGCCCCTGTGCCCCTCGTACGGCCTCGGCCCGACCGACCCCGAGGTCGCCGGGAAGCTCGTCAAGACGCCCGCCGACGTCGCGGTGTCCCCCTGAACCGCGGCCGGCTGCTCGCCGGGGCAGGTGTGCTCGTCCTGCTGGTGGCGGCCCTGCTCGTCGGCAGTCGAGGCTCGTCGCAGCCGGACGAGGCGCCCGCAGCGTCCGGCCTCGCGGCCCTGCGCTCCGCGGCCGCCCTCGCCCCGTGCCCGCAGGGCCTGTCGCCCGCGCTGCCCGCCCTGACGCTGCCGTGCGTCGGCGCCCCCGGGGAGGTCCGCACCCGGACGGCGCCCGGTCGGCCGACCCTCGTCAACGTCTGGGCGACCTGGTGCGGCCCGTGCGTGAGGGAGGTGCCGCTGCTGCAGTCGGTCCACGAGCGCAGCGACGCCGTCGACGTCGTCGGGGTGCTGACCCAGGACACGGCGGAGCACGCGCTGCAGTTCGCCGACGACGCCTCGCTGGGCTTCGACATGACCTACGCCAGCGTGCTGGACGACGACGGCGTGGTGATGCGCGCCTTCGGCCCCGGCCCGCCGATCACCCTGTTCGTCACGGCGGACGGCCGGGTCGTGCACACCAAGGTGGGCGTGCTGACCAGCCAGGCCGAGCTCGACGGTCTCGTCCGGGAGCACCTCGGCGTGCGGCTGTGACCGTCCCCGCCTGGCTCCAGACCCTGGTCGACGCGCTGCCCGGCATCCGCGGCGACCAGCTCACCCGCTTCCTCCCGCCCGACGACGGCGGACGGCGCAGTGCCGTCCTCGCCCTGTTCGGCGAGGACGCGCGCGGCCCGGAGCTGCTGCTGATCGAGCGGGCCGCCACCATGCGCTCGCACGCCGGGCAGGCCGCGTTCCCCGGCGGGGCGCTCGACCCCGAGGACGACGGCCCGGTCGCGGCGGCCCTCCGCGAGGCGGAGGAGGAGGTCGGGCTCGACCCGTCGTCGGTGCGCGTGCTCGGCGAGCTGCCCGACCTGTGGCTCCCGCCCAGCGGCTTCGTCGTCACGCCCGTCGTGGCGCTGTGGGAGCGGCCGCACGAGGTCCGGGTGGTCGACCCCGCCGAGGTCGCCTCCGTGCACCGGGTCCGGCTGGCCGACCTCGTCGACCCCGCGAACCGCCTCCTCATCACTCACCCCAGCGGCTGGATCGGCCCGGCCTTCGAGGTCGAGGACCTCCTGGTCTGGGGGTTCACCGCGGGCGTCGTCGACCGGCTGCTGCACTTCGGCGGCTGGGAGCTGCCCTGGGACCGCACCCGCCGCCGCGAGCTCGACGCCGAACGGCTCGCCCTCGCGGCCCGCAGCTCGCCCGCCTTCTCCGCCCCTGACCCCGACCCCCGAGGACCCTCGTGAAGCGCTCGCTCCTGCTCGTCGTCCCGCTCCTCCTGCTCCCCGGCTGCGGCGGCAGCAGCAGCGACGACGCCGCCAGCAGCGGCCCCGCCGTCGCGGCCGTCGGCCCGGCGGACGCGCAGACCGCGACCGTCGTCGGGAACGGCCGGCTGAAGTTCGCGCCGGAGCGGGTCACGGCGGCGCCCGGCACGCTGAAGCTGACGCTGAAGATCGAGGGCGGGGTGCCGCACAACCTGGTGTTCGACGACCAGAGCGTCGGCAAGGACATCCCGACCATCACGGACGCCCAGACCGGCACCTACGTGTTCGGCAAGGCCGGCACGTACTCGTTCGTCTGCACGCTGCACGAGGACATGGCGGGCGAGGTCGTCGTCGCGGCGTCCTGACCGCCGAGCACTAGGGTCCGCTCGTGCGCGGTGACCTGCTCGACGTCGTCCTGCTCGTCGCCGCCGCGCTGTTCGCGCTCTCGGGGTACCGGCAGGGCTTCGTCGTCGGGGCGCTGTCGTTCGTCGGCTTCCTCGGCGGCGGCGTGCTCGGGGCGCGGTTCGCCCCCGGTCTGGCCCGCAGCGGACCTCTGCAGGACCTGCCCGAGGCGGCGGTCGGCATCGCCCTGGTGTTCCTGGCCGCGACGATCGGGCAGCTGCTGGCCACCGTGGTCGGCGCCAGCCTGCGCGACCGCCTGACCTGGCGCTCCGCCCGCGCCGTCGACGCCCTGGCCGGCGCCGTCGTGTCGGTCGTGTCCGTCCTGCTGGTGTCCTGGCTGGTCGGGACGGCGCTCAAGTCCTCGCAGTTCCCGGTCGTGGCGTCGCAGGTCAACCGCTCGGTGGTGCTGGGGGCCGTCGACGGCGTCGTCCCCCACGGCGCCCGGCAGTTCTTCGCCGGCTTCCGCGGCCTGGTCGACCAGCGCGGGTTCCCCGACGTGTTCGGCGGGCTCGGCCCGACCCAGGTCCGGCAGGTCGACCCGCCCGACCCCGCCCTCACGGCCGACCCGGTCGTGCAGCGGGTGAAGGGCGAGGTCCTCAAGGTCACCGGGATCGCCAAGTCCTGCAGCCGGCAGATCGAGGGCACCGGCTTCGTGTTCGCCCGCGACCGCGTGATGACCAACGCCCACGTCGTGGCCGGAGTACGCCGGCCGCGGGTCACGACGTCGGAGGGGAAGGCCTTCGCCGCCACCGTCGTCCTCTACGACCCCGGCCGGGACATCGCGGTGCTGCGCGTCCCGGGTCTCGGCCGCACGCCGCTGCGCTTCGCCCCGCCCGCGAAGCCCGGCGACGACGCCCTCACCCTCGGCTACCCGGAGGACGGTCCCTTCCGCCCCGACGCCGCCCGGATCAGCGGGACCCAGCGGGCCCGCGGCCTGGACATCTACGGGGAGAAGGAGGTCGTGCGGCAGATCTACGCGCTGCGCGGCCGGGTCAAGCCGGGCAACTCCGGCGGGCCGCTCATCACGCGGGACGGCGCGGTGCTCGGCGTCGTGTTCGCCGCCGCGGCCGACCGGTCCGACGTCGGGTACGCCCTGACGGCCCGTGAGGTCGCCTCGGACGCGGCCGCGGGCAGCACGGCTGAGGCGGAGGTCTCCACGCGCGGGTGTGACTGAGTGCTTGCTAGGGTGCTTACATCTGCAAGCAGGGGGAACGCCCCTGTGCAGCCGAGCATCGAGGAGGTGCCGCCCCGTGAGCCCCGACCCCGCCCCCGTGCGCACCCGCACGAGTCGGCGCATCGCCGCCGACCCCACCAGCACAGCGCTGCTCCTGACCGGCCCCGCGGCCCTGGAGCTGTGGCCCGGCGTCCGCCGGGTCGGGGAGGCCGGCGGCCTGGCGCTCGTCGAGACCGACCTCCCGTCGTCCCGCCGGACGGCCGCGACCGTGCGGGCGCTCCCGCCCCGGCGCACCCCGACGGCGTACGTCACCCGCTTCACCTGGTCCGGCCCGGAGCTCCCCGGCGCGTCCGGCGAGCTGCGGCTCAGCCACCTGTTCGGCGGTGAGGCCCACGCCACGCTCGCGGAGCTGGACCTGACCGTCGACCTGTCCGACACCGAGATCGACGCGGCCGAGCTGCAGGCCCAGGCCGAGGCGTTCCTGGAGAACCTCCGCCTCGCCGCCGAGGAGCGCAGCGACGCCGCGTAGTCGTCCCGCGAACCGATCCGCCGCCCGCTGCGTCTGAGGGGCATGGACGACGGGGATCTCGAGGCGTGGCTCAGGCAGGACTACGCGGTCGCCTACCGGACCGCCTGCCTGGTCCTGCGCGACCCGCACGAGGCCCAGGACGCGGTGCAGGAGGCCTTCCTGCGGGTGTTCCGGTTCCGCGACGCCGTCCCCGAGGGCGACGGGCGCCGGGCCTGGCTGTACCGGGTCGTCGTCAACGCCTGCGTCAGCCGCGTCCGCGCCGAGACCTCGCGCACCGGCCGCGACGTCGGGGACGCCCCGCTCGAGGCCCTGCCCGACGCCGCCGTCCCACCGGACCGTCGGGCCGAGCAGACCCACCTGGCCGACGACGTCGTCGCGGCCCTCGCCGACCTGCCCGAGCACCTGCGGGTGCCGCTGGTCCTGCGCTTCTGGGCCGGGCTGTCGGAGAAGGAGATCGCCGTCGCGATCGACCGCCGGCCCGGGACCGTCAAGAGCCGCCTGCACGACGCGAGGCAGCGGCTCGCCCTCGACCCGCGCCTGTCGGCCTGGGTCCGCGACGACGAGCTGGAGACCGTGTGATGGGGATGCTCACCGACGACGACCTGCGCCAGCTGCTCGGCGAGGCGGCGACCGCCTACGAGGTGCCGTCCGACGGGCCCGCCCGGGTCCTGGCGGTCGAGCCGGCGGCCCCTGCCCCCCGGAGGCTCCTCCTGCTGTCGTCCGCGGCGGCGGTGGTGGTGCTCGCCGTGGTCGGCGGGGTGGTGCTGCAGGGCCGGGACAGCGGGGGGACGACGACGCCCATGGCGGCGGCGGCGCCGTCCGCGGTCGAGTTCCAGGTCGAGTCCGGCCGCATCCCCCTGACCTACGGCAAGTACCAAGCACCTGTGCCGGCCGCTGCCGCTCCGGGCGCCCTCGCCGACCAGAGCACCGCGCTGGCCAAGGGCACCGCTCCTGCTCCGGCCGCGGCTGCCGTCGACGACGCGCGGGTGGTCAAGAAGGGGAGCATCGGCCTGCTCGTGGAGGACGACCAGGTCACGCCGACCCTCACCAGGGTCGAGGGCTTCGCGACGGCGCTGGACGGCGTCATCGCCAAGCAGGTCTCGCAGGAGGCCGGGGACACGCCGTCGGGCTCGGTGACGCTGCGGGTGCCGACCGGCTCCTTCGAGGAGCTCGTGCAGAAGGTCCGCGCCGCGGCGCCCGAGGTCTCGACCTCGACGACGAGCGGGCAGGACGTCACCGCGCAGTACGCCGACCTCGAGGCGCAGCTGGGGACCCTCAAGGCCGCCCGGGCACGCTTCCTCACGATCCTGGAGCGGGCCAACAGCATCGGGGACGTGCTGTCGGTGCAGCAGCGGGTCGACGACGTCACCGGCAAGATCGACCGGCTCGAGGGCCAGCGCCGGGTGCTGGCGGCGCAGAGCGACACCGCCACCCTCGAGGTCACGGTGACCGAGCGCGACGACCCCTCCCTGGCGAAGGTCGTGCGCCCGGACTCCGGGATGAGCAAGGCGCTCCGCGACGCGCGGGACGGGTTCGTCCACGGGGTCGAGACGCTGGTGCGGCTGTCCGGCCCGGCCCTGCTCGTGCTGCTCGTGCTCGGCCTCGCCGTCGCGGTGCTGCGGGTGGGACGCCGAGCGGTGCGGCGCCGGCTGCTGTAGCGGTCCTACGCTGCGCCCATGGGCTGGCGCGACATGTTCAGCGTGAAGAGGTTCCAGCCGCAGCCCGGCGAGCTCCGGACGGACTTCCTCGCCCGGCTGGGCCGGGACGGGCTGCCCTTCCTCGGCCAGCTGGAGATCCTCCGCTCGCCCGTGTGGGAGCTGTGCAAGGAGGTCACCGCGCTGCGCGAGGAGGTCGACGCCCTGCGGCGCGAGGTGGGACGGCTGCGCTCAGCGCAGTGAGAGCCGCAGGCGCCCGCCGGCCCCTGCCCAGGGGTCGCGGAGCCCGGCCTCGACCTCCGCGGCAAGCTGCAGCGCCCAGTCCCGCAGGCGGGGCACCTCGTCCAGCCGTCCGGCGCCGCGCTGCAGCAGCCGGACCGCCCCGACGACGTTGCCGCGCTGCAGGTGCGTGACCCCGACGCACACCTGCGCGAGGCCCTGCCAGACCTCGCGCCGCTCGGGCGCCGCCGCCTTCCACGACGCCTCGAGCACCTCGTGCGCCGCGAACGCGCGGTCCTCGTCCAGCAGGGCCTGGGCGAGGGCCAGGGCGTCGTCGTCGGGAAGGGCCTGCTCCGGCACGTCGGACAGGGCGTCGGGGCTGTCCAGGGGGACGGGCCGGCCGAACCGGTCGCGGCCGCGCCTCACGACAGGAAGTCCAGCAGCGCGCGGTTCACCAGGGCGGGGGCCTCCTCGTGCGGGAAGTGGCCGACGCCGTCGAGCAGCTCGAAGCGGTACGACCCCCGGGCCCAGCGCGCCGACCCCCGGGCGGCGGCGGGCGGCTGGCAGGTGTCGAGGGCGCCGTGCAGCTGCAGCACCGGCTGGGCGACCCCGGCGCGCAGCCTGCGCCGGTGCGCCAGCCCGCTGGGCCGTGACAGGGACCGGACCTGCCAGCGGAAGTGCTCGAGGACGCAGTGCGCCGCGCCGGGCACCTGCACCGCCTCGCGGCACCGGGCCTCGGTCTCGGCGTCGGGGAAGCCCGGCCCGCCCCACCGTCGCAGCAGGGCCCCGACGACGGCGGCGTCGTCGCGGAGCAGCCGGGCCTCGGCCACCTGCGGGACCTGCGACCACAGCAGGTGGGGCGCGAACGTCCGCTGCAGGGGGTGGGCCGCCCCGACGACGGCGACCCGGCGCACCTCGCGCGGGTGCAGCGTCGCGACGGTCCAGGCGAGCGCGCCTCCGAGGCCGGTCCCGACGAGGGCGGCGTCCCGGGCGCCGAGCGCCCGCACCAGCCCGGACACGTCGGCCGCGAGGGTGGGGGCGTCGTAGCCGCGGGGCGGCTTGTCGGTGCCGCCGACCCCGCGCAGGTCGACCGCGACGGCCCGCATGCCGGCCTGTCCCAGGGCGACGAGCTGCGACCGCCAGGCCCACCAGAACTCGGGGAAGCCGTGCAGCAGCAGCACGAGCGGGCCGTCGGGCGGGCCGGCCTCGGCCACGTGCGTGCGCAGTCCGCCGGCGGTCACCTCGCGGTGGGTCCACGGACCGTCGACGAGGACGACGCCTGGCTCGACGGGCACGCTGCGCAGCGTGCCAGACGGGCTCAGTGCTTGGCGGGCGCCTGCGTCGGGTGCTTGGCCCAGGCGACGTCGTCCTTGACGGTCGCGATCGTCCGCTCGGGAGCGCCGATCTTCGACAGGTTCTTCTTGCCACCGAGCGCGAGGACGGCCGCGGCTCCCAGGTAGAGCAGCCCGACGATGAGGAACCCCCAGCCGAGGCCGATGCCGAGCCAGGAGATGCCGTAGGCGGCGGCGATCGACAGGAAGACCAGGGCGAAGACGCCCGCGAACCCTGCCCCGCCGAGCATGCCCGCGCCCTTGCCGGCGTGGGCGACCTCCTGCTTGATCTCGACCTTCGCCAGCTGGACCTCCTGGCGGAGCAGCTGCGAGAGGTCCGCGGTGGCGTGGGCGACGAGCTCGCCCAGGCTCTGGTCGGACGTGGTCACGGCGGGCTCCTCGGGAAGGCGGGACAGGGCTTCTCGCGGCCTCCTACCCGGGAGCGCCGCCGTCAGACCTGCTGCTCCGCGATGTGGGCCGAGCGTCGGGCACGGATGGCGAGCGCCCCGAGGGTGGACGCGACGACGCTGGCCGTCAGGACGGCGAGCACGACGCGGTCGGCGCGTTCGGGGTCGAAGGACAGCCGGGCCAGCAGCAGGCTGACCGTGAAGCCGGTCCCGGCCAGCACGGCGACCCCCGCGACGTCGGCCCAGCCGAGCTCCTCCGGCAGCCTGGCGATCCCCGTGCGGACCGCCAGCCAGGCCGAGCCGAGGACGCCGACGGTCTTGCCGACGACGAGCCCGAGGGCGACGCCGACCGCGGCCGGGTCCCCGACGGCGTCCTGCAGGACCACGGCCGACACGGCGACGCCGCTGGCGAGGAACGCGAAGACCGGCACGACCAGTCCGGCGGTCCAGGGCTGCAGCAGGTGCTCCAGCCGGTCGGCGGGGGAGTGGTCCTCGTCGAGGTCGGGGCGGACGCGGGTGAGCAGGGCGAGCACGACGCCGGCCACGGTGGCGTGGATGCCGCTGCCGTGGACGCACAGCCACACCCCCACGGCGAGCGGGACGTACAGCAGCGCCGAGGTGACCCGGGCCCGCTGCAGCAGCCAGAACGCGGTGCAGAGCACGACGGCCCCGAGGAGCGGCAGCAGGCCGAGGCCGGAGGTGAACAGCAGGGCGATGAGCGCGATCGCCCCGAGGTCGTCCACCACGGCGAGCGACAGCAGGAAGACCCGCAGGCTCACCGGCGCGCGGCTGCCGACCAGCGACAGGACGCCGAGCGCGAAGGCGATGTCGGTGGCGGTCGGGACCGCCCAGCCGCGTCCGGCACCGGGCTCCCCGTGCGCGACGGCGAGGTACACCAGCGCCGGGACGGCCATGCCGCCGATCGCGGCGACCACCGGCAGGGTCGCCGCCTTGCGGTCGGCGAGCTCCCCGACGACGAGCTCGCGCTTGACCTCGAGGCCCGCGACGTAGAAGAAGACGGCCAGCAGCCCGTCCGCGGCCCAGGCCTCGACGGACAGCCGTGCCCCCAGCGACGACGGCCCGAAGGTCAGCTCGCGCAGGTGCTCGTAGGCGTCGTGCAGGGGCGTGTTCGCGACGACCAGCGCGGCGACGGCGGCGGCCAGCAGGACCACGCCCCCGACCTGCTCGACCCGCAGGTAGTCGAGGAACGCGGTGTCCTCGACCGGCTTGCCGGCGGCGTCGGCGGCCTTGTGGGTGACGGGGCGGGGCACGGTCGATCTCCTGGAGGCAGGGGGCAGCGGCTCGCCGACCAGGCTTCCCGGCACACCAGGGCTGCGTGCTCCCGTGGCCCCAGTGTGCCCTGCCCCCGCCTCCCCTAGGCCTTCGCGCCGGCCCTGGCCTGCTCCGCGATCGCCTGCACCACGGTCGGGTCGGCGAGGGTCGTGACGTCGCCGAGCTCGCGACCCTCGGCGATGTCGACCAGCAGCCGCCGCATGATCTTGCCGCTGCGGGTCTTCGGCAGCTCCGGCGAGAGCACGATCTGCTTGGGCTTCGCGATCGGCCCGATCTCCCGGGCCACGTGGTCGCGCAGCTCCTGCAGGAACGCGTCGTCGCTGTCGGTGGTCGTGCCCTTGACGGTCACGAAGGCGACGATCGCCTGGCCGGTGGTCGGGTCCTGCGCACCGACGACGGCGGCCTCGGCCACCTTCGGGTGCGACACGAGCGCGCTCTCGACCTCGGTGGTGGAGATGCGGTGACCGCTGACGTTCATGACGTCGTCGACCCGGCCGAGCAGCCAGAGCACGTGCTCGTCGTCCCACTTGGCGCCGTCGCCCGCGAAGTACTGGCCCTCGAAGCGGCGCCAGTAGGTGTCCTTGTAGCGCTGCTCGTCGCCCCAGATGCCGCGCAGCATCGACGGCCACGGCTCGGACAGGGTGAGGAACCCGCCCCCGGTCTCGCCGACGGAGACGCCCTCGCCGTCGACGACGTCGACGCTGATGCCCGGCAGCGGCCCCATCGCGGACCCGGGCTTGCAGGAGGTCACGCCCGGCAGCGGGGCGATCATCATGGCGCCCGTCTCGGTCTGCCACCAGGTGTCGACGACCGGGCAGCGGTCGCCGCCGATGACCCGGCGGTACCACATCCAGGCCTCCGGGTTGATCGGCTCCCCGACGCTGCCCAGCACCCGCAGGCTGGTGAGGTCGTGCGCGCCGGGCAGGTCCTCGCCCCACTTCATGAACGTCCGGATCGCCGTCGGCGCGGTGTACAGGATCGACACCTCGTACTCCTCGACGATCGACCAGAAGCGGTCACGGCCGCCGGCGTCGGGGGTGCCCTCGTACATGACCTGGGTGGCGCCGTTGGCGAGCGGGCCGTAGACGAGGTAGCTGTGCCCGGTCACCCAGCCGACGTCGGCGGTGCACCAGTAGACGTCCGTCTCGGGCTTGAGGTCGAAGACCGCCCAGTGCGTGTAGGCGGTCTGGGTGAGGTAGCCGCCGGAGGTGTGCAGGATCCCCTTGGGCTTGCCGGTGGTGCCGCTCGTGTAGAGCAGGAACAGCGGCTGCTCGGCGTCGAACGCCTGCGCCTGGTGCTCCTTGCTCTGGGCCTCGCTCTCCATCGCGTCGTGCCACCACCGGTCCCTGTCCGTCCACGCGACGTCCTGCTTGGTCCGCCGGACGACGACGACGTCCGTGACGCTCGGGCACCGCTCGACCGCCTCGTCGACGGCGGGCTTGAGCGCCGACGCCGTCCCGCGCCGGTAGCCGCCGTCGGCGGTGATGACGACCTTGGCCTCCGCGTCGGTGATCCGGTCGACGAGGGCCTGGGCGGAGAAGCCGCCGAAGATGACGGAGTGGACGGCGCCGATCCGGGCGCAGGCGAGCATCGACACGACGGCCTCGGGGACCATCGGCAGGTAGATGCAGACGCGGTCGCCGGCCTGCACGCCCAGCGCCTCGAGCCCGTTCGCCGCCTGGCAGACCAGGTGCTGCAGCTCGGCGTAGGTGATGCGGCGCGTGTCGTCCGCGGGCTCGCCCTGCCAGTACAGCGCCACGCGGTCGCCGTTGCCGGCCTCGACGTGCCGGTCCACGCAGTTCACCGCGACGTTGAGCGTCCCGCCGACGAACCACTTCGCGAACGGCGGCTGCCAGTCGAGCGCCTCGGTCCACGGCGTCTCCCACTGCAGCCGCCGGGCCTGCTCCTCCCAGAACGCCAGCCGGTCGGCGCTCGCGAGCTCGTACGCCTCCGCCGTCACGTTCGCCGACGCCGCGAGCTCCGCGGGCGGGTCGAACCGGCGGGCCTCGCTGCCGAACGCCTCGATGCCGGACGTCGTCGTCATGTGCTGCTCCTTCGGGGGGCTCGTACGGGCGACCCTCGCACGAGCGCCCGACCCGAGCGGTCCGGGCCGGGCGCTGCGCGGGGGCGGGGGCTAGTGGACGGACGCCTTCTCGGAGCCGGCCCCGGTCAGGGAGCGGACCTCCATCTCGGCGTGCTTGTCGGCGTCGTGCTCCTTGGACAGGACCGTCCCCAGGTAGCCGCAGAGGAAGCCGAACGGGATCGAGACGATGCCCGGGTTCTCCAGCGGGAACCAGGAGAAGTCGGTGCCGAGGCCGAACAGCGAGGCGCTGACGTCGGGCGCCCCGTCGACGCCGGGGGTCACCTTGCCGGAGACGACCGGCGAGAAGAAGACCAGCACGACGCTGGACAGCAGGCCGCCGTAGATGGCGCTGACCGCACCGGTCGTGTTGAAGCGCCGCCAGAACAGGCTGTAGAGGATCGCCGGGAGGTTGCCCGACGCCGCCACGGCGAACGCCAGCGCGACGAGGAAGGCGACGTTCAGCTTCTGGGCGTAGATGGACAGCACGATGGACACCGCGCCGATGGCGAAGGCCGAGACACGGGCGACCCGGACCTCCTCCTTCTCGGTGGCCGTGCCGCGCTTGATCACCGAGGCGTAGATGTCGTGCGCGAACGACGTCGACGACGCGAGGGTCAGCCCGGCGACGACGGCGAGGATCGTGGCGAACGCGACCGCGGCGATGACGGCCAGCAGGATCGTCCCGCCGGTGTCGCCGAAGAAGTCCTGACCGATCGCCTCGGCCAGCTGCGGGGCGGCGGTGTTGCCGGCCGGGTTCTGCGCCTTGATCTTCGCGGGCCCGACGAGGGCGGCGGCGCCGAAGCCCAGGCAGATCGTCATCAGGTAGAAGGACCCGATGATGCCGATCGCCCAGAGCACCGACTTCCGGGCGGCCTTGGCGTCCGGCACCGTGTAGAAGCGCGTGAGGATGTGCGGCAGCCCGGCCGTGCCGAGCACCAGGGCGATGCCCAGGCTGATGAGGTCCAGCTTGCCGTTGAGGCCGGCCGCGTCCGTGCCGTACTTGAGACCGGGCTCGAGGAACCTCGGGTTGCCGCTCTGCTCGCGGGCCTGCCCGAGCAGGTCGCTCACGTTGCCGTGGAACTTGACCATGACGAGGATCGTGATCAGCGTCGTGCCGGTCATCAGCATGACGGCCTTGATGATCTGCACCCAGGTCGTGCCCTTCATCCCGCCGACCGTGACGTAGAAGATCATCAGCAGGCCGACCGCCACGATGGTGATGTTCTTGGCGGTGTCGCTGGTGACGCCGAGCAGCAGGGTCACCAGGGCGCCCGCACCGACCATCTGGGCGAGCAGGTAGAAGATCGACACGGTGATGGTCGAGATGCCGGCCGCGACCCGGACCGGCCGCTGCTTCATCCGGAACGCCAGGACGTCGGCCATCGTGTACTTGCCGCTGTTGCGCAGCAGCTCTGCGACGAGGAGCAGCGCGACCAGCCAGGCGACGAGGAACCCGATCGAGTAGAGGAACCCGTCGTAGCCCGACAGCGCGATGATCCCGGCGATGCCGAGGAAGCTCGCCGCGCTCATGTAGTCGCCACCGATGGCGACGCCGTTCTGCGGACCGGTGAGGCTGCGACCGCCCGAGTAGAAGTCGGCCGCCGTCGCGTTGTTGCGGCTGGCCTTGAGCGTGATCACCAGGGTCAGCACGACGAAGGCCACGAACAGGCCGATCGTCAGGACCCGCTGCCCGCCCTCGACCGTGTCGGCCGCCTGCGCGAGGACGTTCACGCGCGGGCCTCCGTCGTCGTGGTGGTGGTGTCGGCCGGGTACGGCGTCGGGGTGCCCTCGAGCCGGGCGCGGATGCGGTCCGCGGTCGGGTCGAAGTTCTTCTCGGCGTACCGCGAGTAGACGTAGGCGATGACGAACGTCGACACGAACTGCAGCAGGCCGAAGACGTAGGCCACGTTGATCTCTCCGAGCACCTTCTGCGCCATGAAGCCGCGGGCGTAGGCGGTGAGCAGGACGTACAGCAGGTACCAGGCGAGGAACAGCGCGGTGGCCGGGAAGACGAACCTCCGCAGGGTGCGCTTGAGGCCCTGGAACTCCTCGCTGTCCTGCACCTGCTGGAACGTCTCACCCCCTCCCGCGTCCGTGGGGTGGCGGCTGTCGGTGGTGCTCATCGCTGCTCCTCGCTGACCGGACGCTGTGACGACCGTCACGGTAGACCCGGCTCACGTCCTGCGCGGTGCTGCTGACGCGGGCCGGCGTGGCACCGCCTCGGGGCCCGGTGGCTAGCGTGTGCCGGTGACCGTCCCTGCCGGTGATCCGCTCGCTCCGCTGCTCGCCCTGCCCGGCGTCCCCGAGGCGGTGGCCGAGGCCCGGGCGGCGGTCGACAAGCTCCTCGGCCACCGGGTCCTGCGCCGTCGCAGCGCCGAGGTGACCGCCGAGTCGGCCCTGCGCGGGGCGCGGGCCTCGGCCCAGCTCGAGGGCGCCGGCATGGAGCTGGAGCGGCTGCGCGGGCAGCTGCTCGCCGGAGGCACCGTCACGCTGGCGAACAAGGAGGAGCGCGGCGCCCGGCTGGTCGAGGGCGCGGTGCGCCTGCACGCCGACCTCGGGCAGGTCCTCCCCGCCTGGCGGCGCAGCCCGGCGCAGGCGCTCGCCCGCATGCACGTCGTCGTCGCCGGCGACCTGGGCCTGGACGCCGACCTGCTCGGCCGCCCCCGCGCCGTCGGCCAGGACGTCGACGACCCGCTGGAGCTCGGCGCCGCCCCCGACCCGCTCGAGGTGTCCGCCCGGCTCGACGGCCTGTCGCGGGTCGTGCTGGCCACCAGGGCGCCCGCCGTCGTCGTGTCCGCCGTCGTGCACGGGGAGCTGCTGGCGCTGCGGTCGTTCGGGTCGGCCGACGGGCTGGTCGCCCGGGCCGCCGCCCGCCTCGTGCTGGTCGACCGGGGGCTCGACCCCAAGGCGGTGTCGGCCCCCGAGGTCGGCCACGTCGAGCTGCACCACGAGTACGAGGACGCCGCCCGCGACTACATCACCGGTGGTCGGGCCGGCCTCGTGCGGTGGATCCAGCACTGCGCGACGGCGGTCTCGCTGGGCGCCCGCGAGGGGACGGCGGTCTGCGAGGCCATCCTGCGCGAGGCGCCGGCCTCCCCGGGCTGAACGACGGGACGGCGCCCTCCCTGCGGGAGGACGCCGTCGCCATGCGGTCGAGACCGGGTTACCAAGCGTGCATCACCTCGACCGGGAGGCTCTCGAGGAGCCCCTCGGACGTGCCTGTCGCGGCTGGTCGCACGTGGGTGCCTGGCTCTTGCGCACGGACCGCCGTCGGAGGGAACCAGTCCGCCCGCGGCGGCTGTCCGTGCCGACGACGGTGCTCCTCCTCGGGCCGCCTGTCAAGACCTTCCTGTGACCTGAGTCACTTCTTCTTCGCGGCCCACCAGGCGAGCCCGGCCACGCCGGCCACCGCCGCGACCCCGGCGTACTGGCTCGGCCCGGACGGCGTCGGGACCTGGGGCAGCCGGCGCGTGCGGGCGCGGACCGGCCGCTGGAACTCCCGCAGCCGCCAGCCCTGCTCCGCGGCGTACCGGCGCAGGGCCTTGTCCGGGTTGACCGCCACCGGGTTGCCGACCAGAGCGAGCATCGGCCGGTCGGTGTCGGAGTCGGAGTACGCCCAGCAGCGCTCGAGGTCGTAGCCCCGCTGTTCGGCGATCTCCCGGACCGCCACCGCCTTGCCCTCGCCGTACGCGTAGAAGGCGATGTCGCCGGTGTACTTCCCGTCCTCGACGACCATCCGGGTGGCGATCACGTGGTCGACCCCGAGCATCGCCCCGATCGGCCCGACCACCTCCTCGCCGCTGCTGCTGACCAGGACGACGTCGAGGCCGTCCGCGTGGTGCCTGTCGAACAGGGCGACGGCCTCGGCGTAGACCATCGGGTCGATGAGCTCGTGCAGGGTCTCGGCGACGATCGCGTTCACCGTCTCGACCGGCCACCCGGCGCACAGCGCCTTGAGGTAGTCGCGCATCCGGTCCATCGAGTCCTCGTCGGCGCCCTGCAGCAGGTAGACGAACTGCGCGAAGGAGCTCTTGAGGACCGCCCGGCGGTTGACGAGGCCGCCCCGGTAGAACGGCCGGCTGAAGGCCAGCGTGCTGCTCTTGGCGATCACCGTCTTGTCGAGGTCGAAGAAGGCGGCTGCGCGGGAGGGCGTCATCGGTCGGGAGGATAGGCCGCTGTCACCCGTCCGTCCGTTTCCTCGTCGACCCTGTGGACACCTACTCCGGTGACAGCAGTGCTGTCCCCCGGACGGGACCGGCTCGACCCCCCCCGGAGCCGGCCCCCGAGCGACGACCCCCGCCACCCCCCCCGGCGGGGGTCGTCCGCGTCTTGTCCACAGATCCGCTCCCGGCCGGTGCCACGCGCGACCCGGCTCCCGAAGGTGGCCTCCTCACCTCTGGAGGAGTCCCCGTGGACCTGCACCCTGTCCGACCTCTGTCCGGCCGTCCGCTCGCGGTCACCGCCGACCCCGACGTGCTCGACGACCTGCTCCGCCTGGCCGCGACCGCCGGCGTCGAGCTGACGGTCGCGCCCGACGCCGCCGCGGCCCGCCGCGCCTGGGAGACCGCCCCCTTCGTGGTGGTCGCCGCCGACGCCGCGCTCGGGTGCGCGGCGGCCGGCCTGCGACGCCGCCCGGGCGTGGCCCTGCTCGGGGACGACCTCGACGACGGCTCCGTCTGGGAGACCGCCGTCCACGTGGGCGCCGAGCACGTCGTCTTCCTCCCCGACGCCGAGGGCTGGCTCGCCGACCGCTTCGCCGACGCCGCCGAGGGCAGCGGGCAGGAGGGGCAGCTCGTCGCGGTCGTCGGCGGCAGGGGCGGCGCCGGCGCGACCTCGCTGGCCTGCGCCCTCGCCGTCACGGCCGCCCGCCGCGGCACGCGCACGCTGCTCGTCGACGGCGACCCCCTCGGCGGCGGCATCGACCTCTGCTTCGGCCGCGAGACCGACGTCGGGCTGCGCTGGCCGGGGCTGAGCAGCACGCGGGGTCGGCTGTCCGCGGCCGCGCTCGCCGACGCGCTGCCCCGCGTGCAGGACCTGTCGGTCCTGTCCTGGGACCGGGGCGACGCCCACGCGGTCCCCGCCGAGGCTGTCCGCGCCGTGCTGTCGGCCGGCCGCCGGGCCCACGACCTCGTGGTCGTCGACCTGCCGCGCACCGTCGACGACACCGCCCGGGTCGTGCTCGACGCCGCGACCAGCGTCCTGCTCCTCGTCCCCGCCGAGGTGCGCGCGGCAGCGGCCGCCTCCCGGGTCGCGTCGTCGGTCGGGCTGCTCTGCCGCGACCTCCGCGTCGTGGTCCGCGGCCCCGGCCCGGCGGGCCTGCCGGCGGGGGACGTCGCCCGGGCCCTCGGCCTGCCGCTCGCCGCCGAGCTGCGCAGCGAGGCCGGGCTCGACCGGGCGCTCGAGCGCGGCGAGGCTCCCGGCTCGCGCGGCAAGGGACCCCTGGCCGACGTCGCCGGCCAGCTGCTCGACGCGCTCTCGCCGCCCGCGCTCCGGGCCGCGGCATGAGCCTCGACGCCGGGCTGCTCACCCGTGTCCGCTCCCGGCTGGCCGCCGACGGCGGACCGCCCAGCCCGGCCCGGGTCGCCGAGGCGCTGCGCGAGGAGGGCGGGGCGCTGCGGGGCGACCAGGAGCTGCTCGACGTCCTGCGGGCGCTGCAGAGCGAGATCGTCGGGGCCGGGCCGCTCGCCCCGCTGCTCGCCGACCCGCGGGTCACCGACGTCCTGGTCAACCGGCACGACGAGGTCTGGGTCGACCGCGGCTCCGGGCTCGAGCGGACCGCCGTCCGCTTCCCCGACGACCTCGCCGTCCGCCGGCTCGCCCAGCGCCTGACCGCCCCCACCGGCCGCCGCCTCGACGACGCCCAGCCCTGGGTCGACGCCCGCCTGCCCGACGGCGTCCGCCTGCACGCCGTCCTGCCGCCGGTCGCCTCCGGCGGCACCTGCCTGTCGCTGCGCGTCCCCCGCCGGCAGGTCTTCGCCCTCGACGACCTCGTCGCGTCCGGCACCGTCCCGCCCGACGGCGCCCAGCTGCTGCTCGACCTCGTGCAGGCCCGGGTCGCGTTCCTCGTCAGCGGCGGCACCGGCACCGGCAAGACCACCCTGCTGTCCGCCCTGCTGTCCCTGGCCGACGACGGCGACCGCCTGCTGCTCGTCGAGGACGCCGCCGAGCTCGCCCCCGACCACCCCCACGTCGTGCGGCTCGAGGCGCGACCGGCCAACCTCGAGGGCGCCGGCGAGGTCACCCTGCGCGACCTCGTCCGGCAGGCCCTCCGGATGCGCCCGGACCGCGTCGTCGTGGGGGAGGTCCGTGGGGCGGAGGTCGTGGACCTGCTGGCCGCCCTGAACACCGGGCACGAGGGCGGCTGCGGGACGGTCCACGCCAACTCCGCCGCCGACGTGCCGGCCCGCCTCGAGGCGCTCGCGTCCGTCGCCGGCCTCGGCCGGGAGGCGCTGCACAGCCAGCTCGCCAGCGGGCTGCGGGTCGCCGTCCACCTGGTGCGGGCCCGCGGTGGAGGGGCCCGCCGGCTGGCCCAGGTCTGCCTGCTCGAGCGCGGGGCGGACGGCCTGGTGGGGTCGGTGCCGGCCTGGTCCTGGGACGGGCAGGCGCCGGCGGGCAGCCCGGGTCCGTCCGCTTCCGGGCTCCGCGCCCTGCTGGCGGAGGCGGCGTGACCGGGCGTCCGTCCCGGGCGGACTGGCCCGTCGCGCCCGCGGTGCCGTCGTGACCCTGCTGCCCGCGGTCCTGGCCGGGCTCGCCGTGGCCGTGCTGCTCGCCCGCACCCCCGATCCCCGGCTGCTCGACGCGCTGGGCCGGGCCGGCACGACCGTCCCGCGCGTGCGGGTCCCACGCCTGCCCGAGGTCCCGCCGGCGGTCCTCGCCGCGCTGGGCGGCCTCGGAGGGCTGCTGCTCTCGGGACCGGCCCTGGGCGCCGTCGGGGCGGTGGGCGCCGTCCTGGTCGTCCGCGTGGTGGCGGCTCGCACCGCCGCGGCCGCGGTCACGGCCGAGCGCGCCGGCGCCCTGGAGGCGTGCGCTGTCCTGGCCTCCGAGCTGCGTTCGGGACGCACCCCGGGCGCGGCCCTGCAGGGAGCGGCCGAGGTGGCAGCCGGTCCGCTGCAGGAGCGGCTGGCCGCCGCCTCCGCGGCGACGGGCTTCGGGGGCGACCCGGCGACCGCCCTGCTGACGGGCCGCCCGACGGCGGTGCCGCAGGTGGTGGCCGGGCTGGCGGCGTGCTGGCAGGTCTGCTCGGGCACCGGCAGCGGCCTCGCTGCCGCGGTCGACCGGCTCGAGGAGGGTCTGCGCCACGAGGCCGCAGCACGCCGCGCCGTCGAGGCAGAGCTGGCCGGGCCGCGGGCGACGGCCGGCATGCTCGCCCTCCTGCCGCTCGGCGGCATCGCCCTGGCTGCGACCCTCGGCGCCCGGCCGCTGCACGTCCTGCTCGAGACGACGGTCGGGGCGGTCTGCCTCGTCGCCGGTGTCGCCCTCGACCTCGCCGGCCTCGCCTGGACGCGCCGGCTCGCCGCCTCGGCCTCGAGGGTCTGACGTGCTGCTGCCCGCCCTGCTCGCCGCCCTCGCGGCGGGCCTGCTGCTCGCCAGCCCGCCGCGGAGCGCCCGCCTCGACCGGGTCGTGGCCCGGGCCCTGCCGGTACCGGCCGCGTCGGCCCCCGGAGGTTCGTCCCGCTCGCCGCTGCTCGCCTGCGGGGTCGCCGGGCTCGCGGTCGCCCTGCTGGTCGGGGGCGTCCTCGGCGTCCTCCTGGGAGCGGCCGTGCTGCTGGGCGGCCCTCGCTTGCTCGCCACCCTCGAGAGCGCGGGCGACCGTGCCTCGCGCGAGCAGCTCGCCCGCGACCTCCCCCTCGCGCTCGACCTCCTGGCGGCCTGCCTCGCGGGAGGGGCCCCGCTGCCCGCGGCGGTGCGGGCCGTGGCGGCCGCCGTGCCGGGGCCGTGCGGGGTGCGGCTGGCCCGGGTGGAGTCGGCGCTCGCCGTCGGGAGCCCGCCTGCCGAGGCCTGGGTGGCGTTGGCCGAGGGGGACGACCCGGTCGCGGGCGCTGCGGTCCGGGCCCTCGTCCGGGCAGGAGAGGGCGGAGCCCCGGTGGCGGCAGCAGTGGCGCGGTTGGCCGGTGACGCCCGGGCCGAGGCCCGGGCACAGGCGGAACAGCGGGCCCGGCGGGCCGGCGTGCTGGCGGTGGCGCCGTTGGGGCTGTGCTTCCTGCCGGCGTTCGTGCTGGTCGGTGTCGTACCGGTGGTCGTCGGGCTGGCGGGGCCCCTGCTGTCGTCCCTGTAGCCGGGCGCCCCTGCGGGCACGGGCAGCGGGTCGTGGGCCAGAAGTGGCCCGCGACGCCGCTGCTCGTCCGCGTCCTGCGGGCGACTCTGGGCGGGGCCGGGGAGCTGTCCCCTCAGGTGCGTGTCCTGGCGCAGCGGGCCCGTCTCGGGCTCCTCCGCTCCGCGGGCACCCCCAGGGCTTCTGCCGCCGGGTTCCCGCTCGGGCTGGGCGCGTCCCGCCGAGCTCGGGCCGCCGCGACACCGCCCCGCCGTCTGCTGCCGCCTCCGCCCGCTGCTCCTCGCCGGAGCGCGGCCCCCGGGCCGGTGCGTGGCTCCGCGGGGGACTTGGCGTCCTGTTGGTCGTCGGGAGGCCTCGTCAGCCGGCTGGCTCGGGGTGGAGGTGGGCCAGGACCTCCACGGGACCCGGACAGCCCGCTCGCGGCCGGGTCCTCGCGCAGCCGTCTGCTGTGGCCCGCCGCCTCCGGCGGGCGGCGGCGCAGAGCCGAACGCGGCGTCCACCCCCTGCGGTCGGGCCCGGGCTGCCCGTCGGCGTGCCGGGCGTCGCTGCTCGCTGACGTCCCGCACCGGGTCGACACCGGCTGCGGGCTGGCCTGCACGGGCCGGTCGGCTCGTGCCGCGCCGTCCGCCCCTTGTCAAGCCCCGCGTCCGTCGTCCACAACCTGCTCCGTCGCCCTCCCGTCCTGGCCCGCCCGACGGCACCGTCGTCCCTGTCCGGCCAGCAGGTCGGCGCCGACGACCGGCACGCCGGTCCAGCCAGGAGGAACTCCCATGCGCGCTCTCGAGATCGTCCGCACCGCCCCCGTCCGGCTCGCCGTCCGCCTGCAGAACGCAGGGTCCGGGGACGCCGGCATGACCACCGCCGAGTACGCCGTCGGCACGGTGGCGGCCTGCGGGTTCGGCGGTGTCCTGGTCGAGGTGATCAAGGACCCCAGCGTCCAGACCCTGATCAAGAACATGTTCACGAACGCCCTCAAGGCCTGGCACTTCTGACCCCTCCGTCGTCCCGGGCCGGTGCGTGCGCCGGCCCGGGACCGACCGGAGGAGGTCCGGTGGACAGGCAGTCGAGGGACGAGGGCATGGTCACGGCCGAGACCGCGGTGGTGCTCCCGGTCCTGGTGCTCGTTCTGGCCTTCGCCGTCTGGGCCCTGGCCTGTGTCTCGGCGCAGCTGCGCTGTGTCGACGCCGCGCGGGAGGCCGCCCGGCTGGCCGCGCGGGGGGACAGCCCGGCCCAGGTGCTCGCCTGGTCCCGGACGGAGGGCCCGCGCGGGGCACGCGTCCAGGTGTCCCGGCAGGGCGAGCAGGTCGTCGTCGTCGTGACCCTGCAGGTCCGTGCCTTCGGTCCGGCCCTGTCCGGCCTGACGGCGGTCGAGGTCCAGGGACGGTCCACGGCGGTGCAGGAACCGGGCGGCCCGCCGTGAGGGACGACCGCGGCTCGGCGACCGTCCTGGTTCTGGCGCTCGCGACCGTCCTCACCACGGTCGCGGGGGTGCTCATCAGCACCGGCCTGCTCGTCGTCACGCGGCACCGGGCCGACGCCGCGGCCGACCTCGCGGCCCTGGCGGCGGCCGGCCGGGCGGCAGAGGGGAGCGCGGCCGCCTGTGCGGCGGCGGCCCGGACCGCGACCGGAGGCTCCGGCCGGCTCGTGTCGTGCCGTCTGGACGGGCAGGACGCCGTGGTCCGCGTCGAGGTGCTGCCGCCGGGGCGGCTCGCGGCCCTGGGCCCGGCGACGGGGCAGGCCCGCGCCGGCCCGGCTGCCGGCGGCCTCACCGGTCGCTGAGGGGAACCGGCGGGTCGTGCGGGACGTCGAGGAACAGGGGACGCGCTGCGTAACCTCGTGCCGCGGAGCGTCGTTGTCCCCGTGGGACGTCGCGTGCCGCCCCACCACGACAGCAGGAGCCCGCCCGTGCAGCCGTCCTTCGTCGTCCCGCCGGTCCCCGAGCGGGCCCGGCCGGTCGGGACGCTGCTGGGCGACTCCCTCCGGCGTCCCGGCGGCCGGCGGGCCCTGTCGGTGCTGTCGCTCGTCCTGGCGCTCGCCGGGCTGGGGATCTTCGCCTACCCGCTCGGCACGGACCTCTACGGCACCTACCGCCAGGGCGAGGTCGACGACCAGTTCGCCTCCCCGGAGGTGGTCAAGGCCTACACCGAGCGTCGGGTCAAGGTGGGCGAGGGCCTCACGCGCATCAAGATCCCGGAGATCGGTGTCGACACCGTGGTGGTGGAGGGGACGACGCCGGCGGCGCTGCGTGCAGGAGCAGGCCACTACCCGGCGACGCCGCTCCCCGGAGAGGTGGGCAACGTGGGGATCGCCGGGCACCGCACGACCTTCGGGCGGCCGTTCAACCGGCTCGACGAGCTCGAGCCCGGCGACACGCTGGAGCTCGAGACGCCGCTCGCGGTCTACACGTACAAGGCCGTCGACGGCTTCTCCGGGCACGGCAACCCGTGGGTGGTCCTGCCGACGCAGACCGACGTCGTCGCGCAGACGGCCGGCAAGCGCATGCTCACGCTCACGACCTGCCACCCCAAGGGCAGCGCGAAGCGCCGTCTGGTCATGCGCTTCGAGCTGACCTCTCAGCGCCAGGTCGAGCGGACCGGCTGATGCGCGCGGCTCGGCTCCCGGCGCTGCTGCTCGGCAGCGGGCTCACCCTCGTGCCGGCCCTCGCCCTGGCCTCGCCGGCCTACGCCGCCGGCGCCATCACCACCCCCGGCGACGGCACGCCCTACGACGACCCCGAGTCCTCGGTCCGTCTCGAGGCACGGGTGGAGGCCAACAGCGGCACCACCTCGATGCAGGTGGTCGAGCCGGGCGGGGCGGCGCACACCGTCGGCAGCGTGGGCCGCAGCGGCGCTGCGCAGACCCTGGCCTACACCTTCGACCCCTCCTGCCCGACCTACCCGGGCCTGTCCTGCTCGAGCCGCCCGGCCGTCAACGGCACCTGGACGGTGCGGCTCGCCGGAGGGGCCACCGACAGCCGCACCTTCTCCCTGCGCCTCCCCGCTCGGGCGCCGGCCGTGAGCGGCACCGCCACCGGCCCGCGCACGGTCGTGCTGACCTGGCCCCGCGGCGACGAGAGCGACCTGCTCGGCTACACGGTCGTCGACGGCAGCGGCACGAAGGTCGCCGACGCGGACGACGCCTGCTCCGGCGACACCTGCCGCGCCACGGTGACCTACGACGAGGACGGGCCCCGCACCGAGACGCTGGCGGTGAAGGTCGCCCGGGCCTGCCCGGACTGCGGCGGCCCGCTGACGACGACGTCGGCCCCGGTCCGGGTCGACCGCCCGGCGCCCCCCGCCTCGGAGCCCGCGACACAGGGCGGCAGCACGGGTGGTGGCGAGCCCGCCGGCGGCACCGGCTCCAGCACCCCCGGGTCCACCGGCGGCAGCGGCACGGCCGGCTCGACGAGCGGCGGCGGCTCGGGCACGAGCGGCACGGGCACGAGCGGGAGCGGCACGGGCACCGGTACCGGCGGGACGACGGGCAGTGGCGGGGCGCCCGCGGGCGGTACCGGGGGGACGGGCAGCGGCAGCGGGCAGACCCCCGGCAGCGGTCAAGCCCCGGGCGGCGGTCCCGGCACGGGCCGCACCGACGCGACGCCCGCCGAGTCCGCCAAGGCCTTCGCCCTCGGCTTCAGCACGTTCGGCCCGAAGCTCGGGCTCCCCAAGCTCCCGCCCCTGCCGGCCAGCGGGGTGGCCCTGCCCGACGTCGCGACGGCGCTGCCCGACGGCTCCTTCGACCCGAACCTGCCGTTCGGGTCGAAGGAGGTCACGGAGCGGGTCCCGGCGTCAGCCAGCGGACCGGTCGGCCGGGTCAGCAGCGCGGTCGCGTCGGTGGTCGACACCGACCGGCTGGTCCGCAGCGTCGCGGGCGCGCTGGTGCTGCTGATGGCCGGGGCGCACGTCCGGCGCTTCCTCGCCCAGGACGCGCCCGACCTCTAGCGGCGTTCCTCGCGCAGCGGCCGGCGGGCGGGCTCGTCGGCCGGGTACGGCTCGTGGCTGCCGCTCTGGGCGAGCTCGGACGTGAGCCGGGCGTTCTCCTCGGCCAGCGTCTCGGTCTCGCCGCGGACCGACTTCACCTCGCGCTTGAGCGCGACCTTCTTGTGCCGGCGTCGCAGGCTGCCGCCGAGGAACAGCGTCAGCCCGAGCATGGCGACCGCACCGGTGACGACGCCGACGACGAACAGCCCGCCGAGCGACACGTTCGAGAGCGTCACCCCGAAGGCGGCCGCGTTGGCGGGGTCGGTGTTGGACAGGGCGATGCCGAGGGTCAGCAGCGCCGCGAGGACGAGCAGGACCAGACCGAGCGCGACCATCAGGGACTCCAGAGTCAGGGGACCGGAGCCCTACCCCGCGGCCAGGTCGCCCAGACCGCTGGCGAGCACGACGTCGAGGAGCCGGACGGCGCCCGCCTTGTCGAGCGGCTCGTTGCCGTTGCCGCACTTGGGCGACTGCACGCAGGACGGGCAGCCCGAGACGCACTCGCAGGAGGAGATGGCGTCGCGGGTGGCCTGCAGCCACGGGGCGCCCCGCTCGTAGCCCCGCTCGGCGAACCCCGCGCCGCCCGGGTGGCCGTCGTAGACGAAGACGGTGCAGGCGCCGGTGTCCTCGTGCAGGGCGGTGGAGACACCGCCGATGTCCCAGCGGTCGCAGGTGGCGAACAGCGGGAGCAGGCCGATGGCGGCGTGCTCGGCCGCGTGCGCGGCGCCGGGCACGTCGCTCCACTCCAGCTGTGCGCGCGAGAGCAGCTCGGCCGAGACGGTGTAGACGACGGCCCGGGTCCGCAGCTCGCGGGCGGGCAGGTCGAGCGGCTCCTCACCGAGGACCTCCCCCGACCCGACCCTCTTGCGCAGGAACGACACGACCTGGTGGGTGACGTCGACGGTGCAGAACGACAGCCGGACGCCGTCGAGCTGGCGCGCCCGCAGCTCCTCGACGACCCGGATGTCGGTGACGTCGCGGGCCGACGTCGTGTGGTCGGGGTCGTCGCGGTGGACGAGGGCGACCGACTCGGCGAGGTCGAGCCCGTCGACGACGTAGGACTCGCCCTGGTGCAGGTAGACCGCGCCGGTGTGGGCCTGGCTGTGCGAGGAGTCGTGGTCGACGGTCCCGAGCAGCCGTCCGGTGCCGGCCTCGACGAGGCGCACGGGAGGTCCGCCGCCGCCCCGCAGGTCGGCCTCGGGGCGGTCGCGGGAGGTCCAGAACCACCCCTGGGCCCGCGACCTCAGGAGCCCGCGGCGGACGAGGTCGCCGAGGACGAGGCGGACGTCGTCGGGCTCGCCGAACAGCGGGAGGTCCTGCGCGGTCAGCGGCAGCTCGGAGGCGGCGCAGCACAGGTGCGGCCCGAGGACGTACGGGTTCGAGGGGTCGAGCACGGTCGCCTCGACGGGCCGGCCGAACAGCGCGGCCGGGTGGTGGACGAGGTAGGTGTCCAGCGGGTCGTCCCGGGCGACGAACACCGCCAGCGCCCCCTGCCCCGCGCGGCCGGCCCGCCCCGCCTGCTGCCAGACCGACGCGACGGTCCCCGGCCAGCCGGTGAGGACGACGGCGTCGAGCCCGGCGACGTCGACCCCGAGCTCGAGGGCGTTCGTGGCGGCCACGCCGAGCAGGTCGCCGCTCTGCAGCCGCCGCTCCAGGTCGCGGCGCTCCTCGGGCAGGTAGCCCGCCCGGTAGGCGGCCACGCGGTCCGTCAGCTCGGAGGAGACCTCCCCGAGGGCACGCCGGGCGGTCAGGGCGACGGACTCCGCGCCGCGGCGGGAGCGGACGAAGGCGATCGTGCGGGCGCCCTCGACGACGAGGTCGGCCAGCAGGTCCCCGGTCTCGGCGGTCGCACTGCGGCGGACGGGGGCGCCGTTCTCCCCCGAGCCGCCGAAGTCCGGCATGAGCGGCGGCTCCCAGAGCGCGAACTCCGTCGTGCCCCGGGGCGAGGCGTCCTCGCTGACCGCCTCGACCGGCAGCCCGACCAGGCGGGACGCGGAGGCAGCCGGGTCGCTGGACGTGGCCGAGGCGAGCAGGAAGACGGGGGAGGCGCCGTAGCGGGCGCAGACCCGGCGCAGCCGTCGCAGGACCTGGGCGACGTGGCTGCCGAAGACCCCGCGGTAGGTGTGGCACTCGTCCACGACGACGTAGCGCAGGCCGCGCAGGAAGGACGCGAAGTCGGCGTGCCGCGGCAGGACCCCGCGGCTGATCATGTCGGGGTTGGTGAGGACGAGCCGGCCGTGGCGGCGGACCCAGTCCCGCTCCTCGCGGGGGGTGTCGCCGTCGTACGTCGCGGCCCGGACGGCCATGAGGTTCAGCGCGCGGACGGCGCGGAGCTGGTCGGTGGCGAGCGCCTTGGTGGGGGCGAGGTAGAGCGTCGTGGCGCGCTCGTCGGTGAGCATCGACGACAGCACGGGCAGCAGGTAGGCGAGCGACTTGCCGCTGGCCGTGCCGGTGGACACGACGACGGACTGCCCGCCCCAGGCCAGCTCGGCCGCCTGCGCCTGGTGCTCCCACGGGGCGGGGACGCCGGCGAGGGCGAGCCGGTCGACCAGCAGCGGCGGGACCCACGAGGGCCAGGGCGCCGTCCGGCCGGCCCGGGCCGGCACGTGCTCGACGTGGGTGACCCGGGCCGCACGGCTGGGGTCCAGCAGCAGCCGGTCGAGCAGGGAGGAGGGCTTGTGCGGCATCACTGGCCTCCAGTGTGGCAGGCGCAGGGGGTGCGGTTGGATGCGCGGGGTGCCGGGTACGGCGCCGGGGACCCCCTCGGGAGAGGGGGCCTGTCGCCTGCTCTGAAGGAGAACGTCGTGGACCTGTCCCTGTCGACCCGTACCGAGGGTGACCGCACCGTCGTCGTCGTGGGTGGCGAGATCGACGTCTACACGGCGCCGAAGCTCCGCGAGCAGCTGATCGACCTGGTGAGCAGCGGCCAGTACCACCTCGTCGTCGACATGGAGGGCGTCGAGTTCCTCGACTCCACCGGCCTCGGCGTCCTGGTGGGCGGCCTCAAGCGCGTCCGCGCGCACGAGGGCTCGCTGCGCCTGGTCTGCACGCAGGAGCGCATCCTGAAGATCTTCCGCATCACCGGCCTGACCAAGGTCTTCCCGATCCACGGCTCGGTCGAGGAGGCCGTGGCCGCGACGGACTAGGAACCGGCGACGAGGACGACGCGATGGCCGTCGTCGAGCTCTCCCTGTCCCCGCTCCCGTCGCACGTCCGCACCGCGCGGCTCGTCGTCGTGGCCGCCGCCCGCCGGGCCGGTCTCGACGACGAGCGCGTGGACGAGCTGCGCCTGGCCCTGGGCGAGGCCTGCGGGCGGGCCGTCGGCCTGCACGCGGTGCACGCGCCCGAGAGCCCGGTCCGGGTGCTGGTCCAGGACGACCCAGGCCGGCTGACCGTCACGGTCGTGGACTGCGGCCCGGCCGCCGGGCCGGTCCCGGACGACGTCGCCGAGGACCTCCTCGAGGGCGCCGAGGACGACACCGTCGACCCCGACGTCGCCCTGGCCGTGGTGACCGGCCTGGTCGACGACGTCGAGGTGCAGCCCGGCCCGGACGGGACGTCCGTCCGGATGTCCTGGTCGTTGCCGGCACGGGCGACACAGGTCGGGTAGTCCGTCCGGTTCTGACCGTTCTGTCCGTTGCAGAGGGTCATGTTCTCGACACGGAGGGTTGATGAGGGGTACGACGGGGACTGAGTGACCACCCCTGACCCCCCGGCGCCCTGACCCTTCGTGCCCCAGCCCGGCCCTCGGCCGGGAGCTCGGAGAACCGAACCGTGCCCTCTACGCCCCGCCTCGGCGTCCGCCTGGCCGCGCTGACGGGGGTGCTCGGCTTGAGCGCCCTCGGCCTGGCGCTGCCCGCGGCCGCCGTCACGCCCTCCGCGTCCCTGACGTCCACCGCCGGCTACGGCGGGTACAGCACCGGCAGCGTCGTCTACGCGAACGCGCTCAACGCGGGCGGCGACCCCGACGTCGCGAAGGTCAGCCTCGCCCAGAGCGCGGCCGGCGCGGCGGTCTCGGAGCCCCTGGTGACCTCGGACCTGCTCGAGTCGTCGATCCTGACCGCCCCCGCCGTCGGCAAGAACGCCTACGGCCACGGCGCCGCCGCCAACGTCGGCCTCCTGCAGGGGCAGACCGCGCCGCCGCAGATCGCCCTGACGACGTCGGAGGCGCAGTCGCCGCCGGTCAGCAGCGCCACGACCGACGAGCTGCTCACGCTCCCCGCCGCCCCGCTCGCCACGGCACAGCTGCTGCCCAGTCGGGCGGAGTCGCTGACGACGTCGGTCGGGAGCATCTGCGTCACCGGGAGCACCGGGCGCGTCAGCTCCGGCCTCGGGCAGGCCAGCGACGCCCAGCTGCTCAGCCCCGGCGCCGGCCAGTCCGTCGCGACCGTCGACGGCGCCGTGTCCTCGCTGTCGGCCCTGCTGCTGCAGGCACCGGCCGGTGGGGCCACCGGCAAGGGCCTCACCAGCGTCACCACGCAGTCGCTCGCCCCGCTCACCCTGTTCAAGGGCATCCCGGGTGCGGAGACCACCATCCAGGTGCTGCACCAGCTGCAGCTGTCCGCCAGCACCGGCGGCGCGGCCGGCACCGCGAAGGGCTTCTACGGCTTCGTCGACGCCACCGGCAAGGCCGTCCCGGACAGCGAGCCGGTCCTGTCGATCAACGGCACCAGCCTCACGAGCGAGCAGGTCCTCGGCGGCGACGGCGTGCAGCTGAGCCTGGGCCTGGCCGACGTCTTCATCGGCGCACCGGCGCACGCCCTGGACGACGACCCCACGAGCAAGCCGCTCGCCGCCGCCGACGGCACCACCGCCGCCCGCGCCGCGGACCTCGTCCGGATCACCGTGCCCGGCCGGGTGAAGACGGGGTCGACGACCCCCGTCGCCACCGACAGCCCGCTGGCGCCGCTCCTCAACCCCGTCCTGCAGCCGGTCGTGGCCGGGCTCGACCCCGTGCTCAGCGCGCTGCAGGCCGGCCTCGCCGGTGCCGGCCTCGGCGTCGCGGACGTCCGCTACGGCCACCTGGAGGCGCTGTCGACCGTGCCCGCCGGCGGCATCGACTGCGCTGTGTCCGACGGCAGCGACCCGCTGGACGAGTCGCGCAAGGACGTCTCGGCCCTGAGCGTCAGCCCCGGCCAGACGTTCGAGTACACGGTCCGCTTCCCGAACCGCGGCACCGCCCCGATCACCGACGTGACGGTCAAGGACACCTACGCCGCCGGCCTGCAGTTCGTCTCCTCGACGCCCGCACCTGCGTCGCGGTCGGGGAACACGCTCACCTACACCTTCCCCTCGATCCCGGCCGGCTCCTTCGTGGACATCGGCCTCGTGTTCCGGGTCCCGCGCGACGCGGAGCCGGGGACGCGCTACCGCAACGACGCGACCATCAGCGGCACCTACCAGGGACGGCCGGTCACCAGGACCGTCTCCGTCCCCGGCCCGACCGTGATCGCTCCCCCGACCGGCGACTGCGACGTCAGCCGCTCCACCAAGTACGCGAGCAACACCCAGGTCACGACCGGCGAGCAGTTCGCGTACTACGTCAACCTCAGCAACACGGGCGGGTCGCCCTGCACCGGGGTCGTCGTCACCGACCGCCTGGTCGCCGGCGTCGCCTTCGTGTCGTGCTCCGACGGCTGCACGCACAGCGGCCAGGACGTCACCTGGCGGGTCGGCACCCTCGCTCCCGGCGCCAGCACGACCCTGAAGGTCGTCGTCCGGACCACGGCCACGAGCGGGCGCCTGCCGAACACCGCGGTCGTCGCGACCGAGGAGGGGCCGACCGCCAGGCCCGCGACCCCGGGCCCGACGGTCACGCCGACGTCGGTCCCGTCGCCCGGCAAGCCGGCCGGCTGCCCGGTCACCGGCTGCCCGACGGGGGACGCGGCCCCCGACCAGCTGCCGCGCACCGGCCTGACCACGGGGGTGCCGCTGGCCGGGGTGCTCGTCCTGGGCGCGGCGTCCTGGCTCCGCCGCCGCACCGCGTAGGCCCGCGCGACCGACGGCCCGCCCCCGGGAGCACCGGGGCGGGCCGTCGGTAGCGTCCCGACGGTGATCGACCCCGCCGCCCTGCTCGCCGACGCTCCCCGCGTGCGCGACGCCCTCGACGCCGCCGGCTGGTCCGCGGACGCCCTGGACGACCTCCTCGGCGCGACCTACCGCACCCACCTCGACCGCGACGAGCTCGCCCCCGTGCTGCGCCGCACCCGGGACGGCGGACCGCTGTCGGTGCTGGCCCGGCTGCTCGTCGTCGGGGACGCCGTCGACCTCGACGAGGCGACCCGGGCCGGGGTGCCCGAGACCTGGCTGCAGCCCAGCGGCTACGACGTCACCTGCCCGGTCCGCCTGCAGCAGGTGCGTCACGGGGGCGTCGAGGTCGTCGTCCCGCACGACCCGGGCAGCGCCGCGAGCACCGTCGAGCGCGAGCAGGTCCTCGGCGTCGGGGCGGCGTCGCTGACCCTCGCCGCCGCGACGCCGCGCGACACCGTCGGCCGGGTGCTCGACGTGGGGACCGGCGCGGGGGTGCAGGCGCTGCTCGCCGAGGACCACGCCCGCGACGTCGTCGCCACCGACCGCAACCCGCGCGCCGTCGCCTTCACCCGCCTCGCCGCGGCGCTCGGCGGCGTGACGCTCGACGCCCGCGAGGGCGACCTCCTGCAGCCGGTGAAGGGCGAGGGCTTCGACCTGGTGGTCAGCAACCCGCCGTTCGTCATCAGCCCGGGCTCGCAGTACACCTACCGCGACGCCGGCCTCGACGCCGACGACGTCTGCCGCCGCCTCGTGCAGGGCCTGCCGTCGGTGCTCGCCCCCGACGGTGTCGCCGTGCTGCTGGCCAACTGGCTGCACGTCGAGGGCGAGGACGGCGACGCGCGCGTGCTCTCGTGGTTCGACGGCACCGGCTGCGACGGCTGGGTGGTGCAGCGCGAGCTGGCCGCGCCCGAGGACTACGTCACGGCGTGGCTGCGCGACACCGATGACAGCTTCGCCGGCTACGACGCCTGGCTGGACTGGTTCGCCGAGCGACGGGTGGAAGCGGTGGCCTTCGGGATCGTCGCCCTGCGGAACGGCGACAGGCAGCGGACGGTCACGCTCGACGACGTCCCGCAGCCGACCGCCGCCACCTGGGGCGAGGAGGTGCGCGCGCACTTCACCCGGCACGACGCCCTCCGGGGCGACCTGCTGGGGGCCAGGCTCAGGCTGCGCGACGACGTCCGGCTGCACAGCGTCGCCCGCCGGGCCGACGACGGCTGGTACGCCGACAGCCAGCTCCTGCAGCAGGAGGCCGGCCTGCGGTGGAGCGGCGGCGTCGACACCTACGGCGCGACCCTGCTGGCGGGCTGCGACGGCACGCGTCCGCTCGGGGCGCTGCTCGCGGTGCTGGCGAGCAGCACGGGGCTGTCCGACGGGGAGGCGGCCGAGCAGGTCCTGCCCGTGGTGCGGCGCCTCGTCGAGCAGGGCTTCCTGGTCCCGTGAGGGCCCGGGCGGTCGCGCTCGTCCTGCTGGCGACCGCGTGCGGTCCCCCGTCGCGCGGCCCGGTCGACGCCGACTCGTGGCGGACCGCCGACGCCCAGGCGATGAGCCGGATGGCCGCGCCGCGCCGCGACGCCACCTGCCGCGGCCTGCTGCGCCCGACCGTCGGGGGCACCCGGCTGCGGCTGCGGCTGTCCGCCGTCGGGGCGCCGGCGCTCGACCTCGCCGCGGTGACCGTCGGGCGGTCCGGTGCGGGCGCCGCCGTCGAGGCCGGGTCCGTGCGGACGGTCAGCGTCGGGGGCCGCTCCTCCTTCTCCCTGCCCGCGTCGGGCACCGTCACCACCGACCCGGTCGCCTACGACGTCCGGGCGGGGGAGGACCTGGCCGTGAGCCTCGCGCTGCGCGGGACCGCCCGGCCCGCCGAGCACGGGGTGGGGGCCAGCTCGGGGTGGTGCAGCGCGGACGGCACCGGCGACCTGTCGCAGCAGACCGGCAGCGCGGGGCTGCTCCCCGCCGGGCGCGGCGCCCTCGTGGTCGACGCGCTCGAGGTGGACGCGGCCGACGACGCCCCGCCCGGGGTGGTCGCCGTCGGGGACTCGCTGACCGACCCGCCGCTGCCGCCGGACCAGCACGCCCGCTGGACCGACCGGCTCGCTGCGCGAATGCCCGGGACGGCGGTCGCGAACGCCGGGATCGGGGGCAACCGGGTCGCGCTGCCCGGCGGGTACGGGCCGGTCCTGGTCGAGCGCTTCGGCCGCGACGTCCTCGACCTCGCCGGCACCGGGACGGTGGTGCTGCTCGCCGGGACGAACGACGTGTCGGTGGGGCTGTCCGCCGAGGCCCTGCTGGCCCGGCTCGAGGACCTCTGCCGGCAGGCGCGACGGGCGGGGAAGCGCGTCGTCGTCGGGACGCTGCCGCCGGCCGAACGGCGTCCCGAGGCGGCCGAGCAGGTGCGGCTCGCCGTCAACGAGGCCCTCCGCAGGACCGGCGCGGCCGACCAGGTGCTCGACGCCGACGCCCTGCTGCGCGACCCGGCGCGGCCGCGCCGCCTGCTGCCGGCGTACGACCTCGGCGACGCCCTGCACCTGTCCACCGAGGGGCACCGCGTCCTGGGCGACGCCGTCGCCGACCTGCTGCAGGCACCGCGGTAGGCCGTCCTACGTTTGACAGCGCCCCCCACAGTGGGGGCGCCCCCCGCAGCACCCCAGCACAGGAGACCCGTGACCGACACCGCCGCCGAGCCGGCCGCCGCCGTCAAGAAGAAGGCGCCGGCGAAGAAGGCCCCCGCAGGCACGGGCGGCCGTCGTCTGGTCATCGTCGAGTCCCCGACGAAGGCCAAGAAGATCGCCTCCTTCCTCGGGGCGGGCTACGTCGTCGAGAGCTCCTACGGCCACATCCGCGACCTGCCGCGCAACGCTGCCGACGTCCCGGCGTCGCACAAGGGGCTGGCCTGGGCGAAGACCGGCGTCGACGTCGACAACGGCTTCGAGACGCTCTACGTCGTCACGCCGGAGAGCAAGGCGCAGGTCACGAAGCTGAAGGCCCTGCTCAAGGAGACCGACGAGCTGTTCCTCGCCACCGACGAGGACCGCGAGGGCGAGGCCATCGCCTGGCACCTGCTCGAGACGCTCAAGCCCAAGGTGCCGGTGCGCCGGATGGTCTTCCACGAGATCACCCCCGCCGCGATCCAGCACGCCGTCGACACCCCGCGCGAGCTCGACACCGCGATGGTCGAGGCGCAGGAGACGCGCCGCGTGCTCGACCGCCTGTACGGCTACGAGGTCAGCCCGGTCCTGTGGAAGAAGGTCATGCCGCGGCTGTCGGCGGGCCGCGTGCAGTCGGTCGCGACCCGGATCGTCGTGGAGCGCGAGCGGGCCCGGATGCGCTTCGTCGAGGCCTCCTACTGGGACGTCGAGGGGCGCTTCCAGGCAGCCGCCGACCCGTCCGACCCCACCGCGCCCCGCAGCCTGACGGCCACCCTGGTCGGGCTCGACGGCAAGCGCCTGGCCACCGGACGCGACTTCGAGCAGGAGACCGGCGCGCTCAAGGCCGGGAGCGACGTCGTGCACGTCGACGAGGCCTCCGCCCGCGACCTGGTCGCCCGGCTCGACGGCCGCGACTTCACCGTGCGGTCGGTCGAGGACAAGCCGTACAGCCGCAAGCCGTACGCGCCGTTCATGACGTCGACCCTGCAGCAGGAGGGCGGCCGCAAGCTCCGCTTCTCCGCGCAGCGCGTCATGCAGACCGCCCAGCGGCTGTACGAGAACGGCTACATCACCTACATGCGCACCGACAGCCCGAACCTGTCGGAGACAGCCATCACCGCCGCCCGGCAGCAGGCGCGCGACCTGTACGGCCCCGAGTACGTGCCGGACGCCCCGCGCCGCTACGCCTCCAAGAGCAAGAACGCGCAGGAGGCGCACGAGGCCATCCGCCCGTCCGGCGACGTCTTCCGCACCCCGGGCGAGCTGGCCCGCGAGCTGTCCGGCGACGAGATGCGCCTCTACGAGCTCATCTGGCAGCGCACCGTCGCCTCGCAGATGGCCGACGCCCGGGGCGTCACCGCCAACGTCCGGCTCGGCACGCAGACCGCCGACGGCACCGACGCCGAGTTCTCCGCGAGCGGCCGCGTCATCACCTTCCCCGGGTTCCTGCGCGCCTACGTCGAGAGCAACGACGACGAGAAGGCCGAGAAGGACGACGCCGAGAGCCGGCTGCCCCGGGTCGCGGTCGGCGACGGGCTGACCACGGAGGAGCTCACGCCGCAGGGCCACACCACGAGCCCGCCCGCCCGGTTCACCGAGGCCTCGCTCGTGAAGCGCCTGGAGGAGCTCGGCATCGGCCGCCCCTCCACCTACGCCTCCATCATCACGACCATCCAGGACCGCGGCTACGTCTGGAAGAAGGGCAGCGCCCTCGTCCCGACCTGGCTGGCGTTCGCCGTCGTCAAGCTGCTCGAGGACCACTTCGGGCGGCTCGTCGACTACGGCTTCACCGCCTCGATGGAGGACGACCTCGACGAGATCGCCGGCGGCCGCGGCCACGCCGTCGAGTGGCTCACGCGCTTCTACTTCGGCAGCGACGAGGGCAAGGAGGGCGGGCTCGCCAAGCAGGGCGGCCTCAAGAAGATGGTCGGCGAGAACCTCGGCGACATCGACGCCCGTGACATCAACTCGATCGTCATCGGCCGCGACGGCGAGGGCCGCGAGGTCGTCGTCCGGGTCGGCCGGTACGGCCCCTACGTGCAGGTCGGCGAGGACGGCGACAGCCAGCTCCGGGCCTCCCTCCCGGACGACCTCGCGCCGGACGAGCTGACCGTCGAGCTGGCCGTCGAGCTGGCGAACAAGCCGTCCGGCGACCGCGTCCTCGGCGTCGACCCGACCACCGGCTACGACGTCGTGGCGAAGTCCGGCCGGTACGGGCCCTACGTGACGCTGACCATGCCCGAGGGCTCGAAGGACCGCGGCCCCACCGGCTCGCTGTTCAAGACGATGGACCTCGAGACCCTCACCCTCGACGACGCCCTCAAGCTCCTGACCCTGCCGCGGGTGCTGGGCGCGACCGACGGCGAGGAGATCACCGCGCAGAACGGCCGGTACGGGCCGTACATCAGCAGGGGCAAGGAGAGCCGCAGCCTCGAGACCGAGGAGCAGCTGTTCACGGTCTCGCTGGAGGAGGCCCTGCACCTGCTGTCGCAGCCGAAGCCGCGCGGCCGGCAGGCCGCCGTCGCCAAGCCGCCGCTCAAGGAGCTCGGCACCGACCCGGTCAGCGGCGCGAAGATGGTCGTGAAGGAGGGCCGCTTCGGGCCCTACGTCACCGACGGCGAGACGAACGCCAGCCTGCGCAAGGGCGACGACCTCGAGAGCCTCACCGACGAGCGCGCCAGCGACCTGCTCGCCGAGCGCCGGGCCCGCGGGCCGGCGGTCAAGAAGGCGCCTGCCAAGAAGGCGGCCGCGAAGAAGAAGACCCCCGCGAAGAAGGCTCCGGCGAAGAAGGCCGCGGCCAAGAAGGCGACCTGACCGGCCGTAGTCTGGCCCGGTGACGGTCCCGGTGCGCTCGGCGGGGCGACCCGCCGGTCCGCTGGCGAACAGCGCGTTCCGGCGGCTCTACACGGCGCTGGCGCTGTCGAGCTTCGGCGACTGGCTGGGGTTCCTCGCGACGACGGCCCTGGCGAGCCAGCTCGTCGACGGCTTCACCAACCAGGCCTACGCCACCGGTGGCGTCCTGGTCTTCCGGCTGCTGCCCGCCGTCCTGCTCGGGCCGCTCGCCGGCGCGTTCGCCGACCGGTGGGACCGCCGCCGCACCATGGTCCTGTCGGACCTGCTGCGCTTCGTGCTGTTCGTGCTCATCCCGCTCACCGGGTCGCTGCCCTACCTGCTGGTGGCGAGCTTCCTCATCGAGGCGGTGAGCCTGTTCTGGATCCCGGCCAAGGAGGCCTCGGTCCCGAACCTCATCCCGAGGGAGCAGCTCGAGGCGGCCAACCAGCTGTCGCTGATCGCCACCTACGGCAGCGCCCCGGTCGCCGCCCTGGTCTTCGGCGGCCTCGGTCTGGTGAGCCGGGCGCTCGGCAACCCCTTCGAGTACTTCTCCACCCAGCCGGTCGACCTCGCGCTGTACGTCAACGCCGCCACGTTCCTGTTCGCCGCGTTCACCGTGTACGGCCTCGGCGACGCGATCCCCTCGCCGAAGGTGGCGCCGCGGGCGGCGGGGGAGCGGCCGCCGACCGTCCTGGAGAGCCTGCGCGAGGGCGTCGCCTTCGCCCGCCAGACGCCGCTGGTGCGGGGCCTGCTCGTCGGGATGCTCGGCGCGCTGGCCGCCGGCGGCGCGATCATCGCGCAGGGCCAGCTGTTCGCCACGACCGTCCTCGGTGGCGGCCAGGCGGCGTACGCGCTGCTGTTCGGGGCGGTCTTCCTCGGGATCGCCGGCGGCGTCGGGGCCGGTCCGAAGCTGCTCGGCGACCTGTCGCGGCGGCGCGCCTTCGGGCCCTCGATCGTCGGTGCGGGCCTCGCCCTCGTCGCCATGGCGCTGGTGCCGAACCTCGCCCTCGCCGTCCTCGCCACGCTGCTCGTCGGCTTCTTCGCCGGCATCGCCTACGTCATCGGCCTGACCCTGCTCGGCGGCGAGGTCGAGGACGAGCGCCGCGGCCGCACCTTCGGCCTCGTGCAGTCCCTCATGCGGATCGACCTGCTGCTCGTCACCGGTACCACTCCCTTCCTCAGCGGCGCCATCGGCCGCCGCGACGTCGACCTCCCCGGCGGGGCCGTCTACACGGTCAACGGCGTCTCGGTCACCCTCTTCGTCGGGGGCCTGCTCGCCCTCGGCGTCGGGTTCGCGGCGTTCCGGCAGATGGACGACCGGCCCGGGGTCCCGCTCCGGCAGGACCTGCTGGGGCTGCTCAAGCGGGGGGTCCCGTGGGCGGTCCTGCCGGGCACGCTGCTCGCCCTCGAGGGCGGCGAGGGGGCCGGGAAGTCGACGCAGTCGCGGCTGCTCGTCGCGTGGCTGCAGGAGGCCGGCCTCGAGGTCGTCGTCACGCACGAGCCCGGGGCGACGGCGCTCGGCGCCCGGGTGCGGGCGCTCCTGCTCGACGGCGAGCAGGTCAGCCCCCGCGCCGAGGCCCTGCTCTACGCCGCCGACCGCGCCCACCACGTCGCGACCGTCGTCCGGCCGGCCCTGGAGCGCGGCGCCGTCGTCGTGACCGACCGGTTCGTCGACTCCTCGCTCGCCTACCAGGGCGCCGGCCGCGACCTCGCCGTCGACGACGTCGCGAAGCTCTCCCGCTGGGCCACCGACGACCTCCGCCCCGACCTCGTCCTGCTGCTCGACGTCGACCCCGACGTCGGCCTGCAGCGGGCCCGGCAGACCGGGGCGCCCGACCGGCTGGAGCAGGAGTCGCTGGCGTTCCACCGCCGGGTGCGGCAGGCCTTCCTCGACCTCGCCGGGAAGGACCCCGGGCGCTACCTCGTCGTGCCGGCCGACCAGGACCCCGACGTCGTGCAGAAGGCCCTGCGCGACCGCGTCGGCCGGCTGCTGGGAGTGCCCGCATGAGCGTCTGGGACGACCTCGTCGGGCAGGGCCCGGTCATCGCGCAGCTGCAGGCGGCCGCGCTCGCCGCGCGCGACGCCGTCGACGGCGGCGAGGGCCGCGGCATGACGCACGCGTGGCTGTTCACCGGTCCGCCCGGGTCGGGCCGCTCGGTCGCCGCGCGGGCCTTCGCGGCCGCCCTGCAGTGCACCGGCCCCGAGCCGGGCTGCGGCCACTGCGCGTCCTGCGTCCAGGTGCTGCACGGCAGCCACACCGACGTCGCCGTCCCCCTGGTCGACGGGCTGTCGCTCGGCATCAAGGAGGTCCGCGAGATCGTCGTGCACGCGTCCCGCCGGCCGTCGCTCGGCCGCTGGCTCGTGACGCTGCTCGAGGACGCCGACCGGATGACCGACGAGGCCGCGAACGCCGTCCTCAAGACGGTCGAGGAGCCGCCGCCGCGCGGGGTGCTGCTGCTCAGCGCGCCCAGCGCCGAGGACCTGCTGCCCACCATCCGGTCACGCTGCCGGCTGGTCCCGCTGCGCACCCCGGGCGCGGACGACGTCGCCGAGGTGCTCGTCCGCCGCGACGGCGTCGACCCCGCGATGGCGGCCTTCGCCGCCCGGGCCTCCCAGGGCCACGTCGGCCGGGCCAGGCGCCTGGCCACCGACGAGGCCTCCCGGCGCGAGCGGCAGGACGTCCTCGGGATGGTCCGCTCGCTGGGCACGCTCGGCTCGGCGCTGGCCGCCGCGGCCGACCTCGTCGACGCCGCGACCGAGGAGGCGGCACGGGTCTCGTCCGGCCGGGACGCCACCGAGAAGGAGGAGCTCTCCACGGCGCTCGGCGCGGGCGCGACCGGCAAGGGCTACTCCGGCGGGACGCCCCGCGGCGGCGCGGGCGCGCTCAAGGACCTCGAGCGGCAGGCAGAAGAACCGCAGCACCCGCACCGTCCGCGACAGCATCGACCGGGCGCTCGGCGACCTCACCGCCTTCTACCGGGACGTCCTCACGATCCAGCTCGGCACCGGGTCCGCCCTGATCCACGCCGACCTGGGCGAGCAGGCCGCGACCATCGCCCGCTCGACCACCCCCGAGTCGTCCCTGCACCGGCTCGACGCCATCGCCGCCTGCCGGACCGCCCTCGACGCGAACGTGGCGCCGCTGCTGGCCGTCGAGGCCATGGCGCTCGCGCTGCGGACAGGCTGAGGCCTCCGCTAGAGTCGGCCGCGCAGTACGCCGCTTTAGCTCAGTCGGTAGAGCACCTCACTCGTAATGAGGTTGTCGTCAGTTCGATTCTGACAAGCGGCTCCACGGCACGGGACCTCAATCCTGACAAGCCGCTCCACGCATCCCGAGACGATGCCCCGGTGGTGCACCCCCCGGCGCTTCCGGCAGACTCTCCCGGGTGACGACCCCCTCCGAGGTCTTCGTCGGCGACGGCGAGGTGGCCGCCGCCCTGCGCCAGGTCGACTGGGCCGCGACGCCGCTCGGCCCGACGTCGACGTGGTCGACCAGCCTCGTCAACGTCGTCCGCGTCATGCTCGCCTCGCGCTTCTCCATGTGGATGGCGTGGGGCCCGGAGCTGGTCTTCTTCTGCAACGACGCCTACCGGCGCGACACCCTGGCGAGCAAGTTCCCGTGGGCGCTGGGCCGACCTGCGAGCGAGGTCTGGGCCGAGATCTGGCCCGACATCGGCCCCCGCATCGACTCCGTCCTCGAGACCGGCGTGGCCACCTGGGACGAGGGCCTGCTGCTGTTCCTGGAGCGCAGCGGCTACCGCGAGGAGAGCTACCACACCTTCTCCTACAGCCCGCTGACCGACGACGACGGCAGCCGGGTCGGGATGCTCTGCGTCGTCAGCGAGGACACCGGGCGGGTCGTCGGGTCGCGACGCATGACCACGGTGCGCGACCTCGGTTCGGCCCTGACGGCGCTGCAGACCGAGGCCGAGGTGCTCGCCGCGACCACCCGGGTCCTCGGGTCGGACCGGGCGTCGTTGCCGTTCGCCGTCGTCCAGCGGCTCGGGGCCGAGGACGGCGTGCCGGAGCTGGCGGCCGTCGTCGGCCTGGACGCCGGGCACCCCGCCGCGCAGGGCACGGCCTGGCCGCTCGAGGCCGTGCTGGCCGGGGAGGCCGTCCTCGTCGAGGACCTCGCCGAGCGGTTCGCCGACCTGCCGACCGGCGCCTGGGACGAGCCTCCCGTGGCCGCCCTCGTCGTGCCGTTCCTGCGCCAGGGCGAGCAGCCGACCGGCTTCCTCGTCGCCGCCCTCGACCGCTACCGCCCGGTCGACGACGAGCACCGCGGGTTCGTCGAGCTGCTGGGGGGCCAGATCGGCGCCGCCCTCGCGAGCGCCCGGGCCTACCAGGAGGAGCGGGAGCGGGCCGAGCGGCTGCAGGAGCTCGACCGGGCGAAGACGGCCTTCTTCACGAACGTCAGCCACGAGTTCCGCACCCCGCTGACCCTCATGCTCGGTCCGGCGGAGGACGCGCTCGCCGACCGCAGCCACGCCCTGGACGCGGTGCAGCGCGAGCGGGTCGAGATCGTGCAGCGCAACGGCGAGCGGCTGCTCAAGCTGGTCAACACGCTGCTCGACTTCAGCCGCCTCGAGTCCGACGCCCTCACCGGGACGTTCGAGCCGGTCGACCTCGCGGCGTACACGCGCGAGCTGGCCGAGGCGTTCGCCGCCGCGGTCGAGCGGGTGGGGCTCCGTCTCACGGTGACGTGCCCGCCCCTGCCCGAGCCGGTCTGGGTGGACCGCGAGATGTGGGCGAAGGTCGTCCTCAACCTGCTGTCCAACGCCCTCAAGTTCACCTTCGAGGGCGGCATCGACGTCCGGCTCGACGTCGTCGACGGGGCCGCGCGGCTGGTCGTCGCCGACACCGGCACGGGCATCCCGCCGGAGCAGCAGGCAGCGCTGTTCACCCGCTTCACCCGCGTCGCGGGGGCGGCGTCGCGCAGCCACGAGGGCTCCGGCATCGGCCTGGCCCTCGTCGCCGACCTCGCGGCGGCGCACGGCGGTGACGTGTCGGTCGACAGCCGTCCGGGCGAGGGCAGCGCCTTCACGGTCACCGTGCCGCTCGGGCGCGAGCACCTGCCTGCCGAGCAGGTCGTGGAGACCGTCCCGCGCGAGCGCGACACCGCGACCCGGACCGCGAAGGGCTTCCTGGCCGAGGCCCTGCGCTGGCTCACCGGCCGCGGTGAGGACGCGCAGGACGCGCCCGCCGGCACGGGCCGACCGGTCGTGCTGGTCGTGGACGACAACGCCGACATGCGCGACTACGTCGAGCGGCTGCTCCTCGCCGACCACGAGGTGCTCACCGCGGCCGACGGCCGGGAGGGTCTGGAGCTGGCCCGCAGCGCCGCTCCCGACCTCGTCCTGAGCGACGTGATGATGCCGCACCTCGACGGCTTCGGGCTGCTGCGCGCCCTGCGCGAGGACCCCCTCACCGCGCAGGTCCCGGTGGTCCTGCTGTCCGCCCGGGCGGGGGAGGAGGCCACCGTCGAGGGCCTGGACGCGGGAGCCGACGACTACCTCGCCAAGCCCTTCTCCGGCCGAGAGCTGCTGGCCCGGGTGCGGGCGAACCTGGAGCTCGAGCGGGTCCGCCGCACCCGCCGCGACCTCGAGCGCAGCCAGGAGCTCCTCGACCAGGCGCAGCGGCTGGCCCGGGTCGGCAGCTGGGAGCTCGACCTCGCCAGCGGCGCGATCACGGCGTCGGCCGAGTTCGCCCGGCAGATCCAGCTCGACGCCGCCGGCCTGTCGGACTTCGAGGGCGCCATGGCGGCACGCATCCACCCCGACGACCAGCAGCGGGTCCGGGACGCGCTCGAGGCGGCGCTGACGGGCGCGCCGCTGTCGTACGAGGTCCGCCTCGTCACGCCGGACGGCGCCACCCGCACCTACCTGACCATCGGCGAGGTCGAGCGCGACCCCGACGGGACGCCGGTGCGGCTGCGCGGCTCGAACCAGGACGTCACCGACCAGCGGGCCGCCGAGGAGGTCATCGCCCGGGCGGCGGCGTCGGCCGAGGCGGCGTCGCGCGAGCACCGGATCGCGGACGAGCTGCAGCGCAGCCTGCTGCCGCCGCCCGACGTGCAGGCCGAGGCCCTGCAGATCGCCGCCTACTACCGCGCCGGCGTCGAGGGGACGCAGGTCGGCGGCGACTGGTACGACGTCATCGAGCTCGGTGCCGGCCGCACGGCGCTCGTGCTCGGCGACGTCATGGGCCGCGGCGTCCGGGCCGCCGCCGTCATGGGGCAGCTGCGCTCCGCGACCCGCGCGTACGCCCGGCTGGACCTGCCGCCGGCCGACGTCCTGGAGCACCTCGACGGCGTCGTCCGCGACCTCGGCGAGGACCAGATCGTCACCTGCGTCTACGCCGTCTACGACCCCCACGAGCAGGTCCTGACCTACGCCAACGCGGGCCACCTCCCGCCCCTGGTCCGGCGCCCCGACGGCACCGTCCAGCGGCTCGACGACGCCGACGGCCCGCCGCTGGGCACCGCCGTCGGGTCGCTGGTGGAGCGCCGCGTCGCGCTCGAGCCCGGGTCGGTCCTCCTGCTCTACACCGACGGCCTGGTGGAGCGCCGCGACAGCGACATCGACACCGGTGTCGACGCGCTGGTCGGCCTGCTGCACGAGCAGCCGCTCGGCGACGGCGCCCGCCTCGACCCGTCGCTGCCGACCCGGCTGGTCGACGGCATGCTCCCCGACGGTCCGGACGACGACGTCGCGGTCCTGGCCGCCCGCGTCGACCCGTGCGTCGAGGCACGCACCCTGACCCTCGCGGTGCCCGACGACACCGCGGCGGTGTCGGTCACCCGGCACACCGTCCGGGACCGCCTCCGCGCGTGGGACGTCGACGACGACCTGCAGGACGGCGTGCTCCTCCTGCTGAGCGAGCTCGCCACCAACGCCCTGGTGCACGGCCGCCCTCCGGTGGAGGTGCGGCTGCGGCTGACCGCGAGGTCGCTCGTGCTCGAGGTCCACGACGGCGCGAGCTACCTGCCGAGCCGGCGCCGGCCGGACGAGGACGACGAGCACGGGCGGGGCCTGCAGCTGGTCGCCCTGCTGGCCGAGCGCTGGGGCACCCGCCCGACGCCGACCGGCAAGGCCGTCTGGTGCCTGTTCCGCCTCTGAGCAAGGCCGAGCTGCGCCGGCAGGCCGAGCAGTCGCGCCGTGCACGCGTGCCCGAGGACGCCGCCCGGGACGCCGCTCTGGCCCCTCTGCTCGCGGGCCGGACGGTCGCCTCTTACGTGCCCTTCGGGACCGAGCCGGTCCCGCCGTCCGTCCCGGGCGCCCTGGTGCCGGTGCTCCTGCCCGACCGCGACCTCGGGTGGCGCCGGGTCGAGGGCGGGCCGGACCTCGGCGTCGACGCGGTGAGCACGGTCGACGTCGTCCTCGTGCCGGCGCTCCTGGTCGACCGCCGAGGCACCCGGCTCGGGCGCGGCGGCGGCTCCTACGACCGCGCCCTGCTCCGGGCCCGCGGACTGGTGGTCGCGCTGCTGCACGACGGCGAGCTGGTCGACGAGCTCCCGGCTGAGCCGCACGACGTGCCGGTCGACGCGGTGGCCCTCCCCTCCGGCGTCCTGCACCTGCCTGGGAAGATGACCGGGTGACCGCCTTCGACGACGTCCTCACCGCCAACGCCGCCTACGCGGAGACCTTCGCCGGCGCGGACCTGCCCGCCCCGGCCGCCCGGGGCCTCATGGTCGTGACCTGCATGGACTCGCGCATCGACCCGTTCGCCGCCCTCGGGTTCCAGCCGGGAGACGCGAAGGTCTACCGCAACGCCGGGGGCCGGGTCACCGACGACGTGCTGAACACGGTGGCGCTGTCGGCCGTGCTGCTGAACGTGCAGCGGGTGCTCGTGCTCAAGCACACCGGGCTGCGCCATGGGCGACAAGTCCGAGCAGGACGTGCAGGGCCTGCTCGCCGGCGCGGAGCGCGACCTGCGCAGCCTGCGGTTCGGCGTCTTCTCCGACCCCGAGGCGGCGCTGGCCGACGACGTGCAGCGGCTGCGCAGCTGGCCGTTCCTGCCGACCGGGCTCGTGGTCGGCGGCGGCTTCTACGACGTGAAGACCGGCCGGGTGGAGATCACCGTCCCCTAGCTCGCGAGGTCGTAGGCGAGCTTGAGCACGAGCGCCCCCACGACGACGACGAACACCCGGCGCACCCACGCGCTGCCGCGCCGGACGGCGAGGCGGGCACCGACCTGGCTGCCGCACAGGTTGCTGGCGGCCATCGCGGCGCCCAGGCCCCACAGCACGTGGCCGCCGGAGGCGAACAGCAGCAGGGCGGCCAGGTTCGTCGACGCGTTCACGACCTTCGCGGTGGCGCTCGCGTGCAGGAAGCTCAGGCCGACGGCGCCGACCAGCAGGAACACCAGGAAGCTGCCGGTCCCCGGTCCGAGGAACCCGTCGTACAGCCCGATGACGGCGCCGCCCGCGACAGCGACCCGGCGCTGCACGCGGGGCTGCAGCCGCAGCTGCTCGACCTCGCCGAGGGCGGGCCGCCGCAGCGTGTACGTGAGGACCACGACCAGGGCGGCCAGCACGACCGGCCGCAGCAGCCCGCTGTCGGCCCTCGTCGCCAGCAGGGCCCCGAGGCCCGACCCGGCGAAGGCCGCGCCCGCCATCTCGGCCGCCTGCCTGCGGTCCACGGTGACGGTCCGCGAGTAGTGCACCGCCGCGGACGACGTCCCCACGATGGACGCCAGCTTGTTGGTGCCGAGCAGCGACACGACCGGGTACCCGGGCAGCACGACCAGCAGGGCGGGCAGCTGCACCAGGCCGCCCCCGCCGACGACGGCGTCGAGCCCGCCCGCGAGGAAGGCGAAGGCGCACAGGACGAGCACGTGCTGCGTGGTCACCGCGCTCCCCTTAGCGTCTGCTCATGAGCACCTCGGTCGAAGCCCTCGCCCTGCGCCGCCAGCAGATCGTCGCGGACCACCTGAAGGACGAGCGGCCGAAGAGCGCGGCCCGCGGCATCCACCACACCGCGCTGCTGTGCTCCGACGTCGAGCAGACGGTCCGCTTCTACCAGGACGTCCTCGAGCTGCCGCTCAGCCACGTGCTCGAGAACCGCGACTACCCCGGCTCCACGCACTTCTTCTTCGACCTCGGCAACGGCAACGCGCTGGCGTTCTTCGACCTGCCGGGGCTCGACCTCGGGCCCTACGCCGAGGTGCTCGGCGGGCTGCACCACGTCGCGATCAGCGTGGAGCGGAAGAACTGGGAGCGGCTGCACGACAACCTCACCGCCGCCGGGGTCGAGCACGTCCACGAGAGCGGGACGTCGGTCTACTTCGCCGACCCCGACGGCGTGCGGCTGGAGATCATCAGCGACCCGCTCGGCGAGATGTACGGCGAGCAGGTCGTCTGAGACGGGGCTGAGGGCGGGTCAGCCCTCGTCGCCGGTACGGGTGCCGCCGCCCGTGCCGGTGCCCTTGCCCTCGCTCGGGCGGGGGTGGAGGTCGTCGAGGTTGTCCCCGCCGGACTCGGGCCGACCGACGTGGTCGACGGCGTGCGGGTCGTCGGCGAGGCGCTTGCGCGAGGCGATGACCTCGGCCTCGGCCTCGGCCCGGCCCACCCACTCGGCGCCCTCGACGCTCTTGCCGGGCTCGAGGTCCTTGTAGACCTCGAAGAAGTGCTTGATCTCGAGCTGGTCGAACTCGCTGACGTCGCTGATGTCCTGCAGGTGCTCCTGGCGCGGGTCGCCCGCGACGACGCAGAGCAGCTTCTCGTCCGGTCCGGCCTCGTCGGTCATGATGAACATGCCGATGGCGCGGCAGCGGATGAGGCAGCCGGGGAAGGTCGGCTCCTCGAGCAGCACCAGGGCGTCGAGCGGGTCGCCGTCGCCGCCGAGGGTGTCCTCGACGAAGCCGTAGTCGGCCGGGTAGCTCGTGCTGGTGAACAGGCGGCGGTCGAGGCGGATCCGACCGGTGTGGTGGTCCATCTCGTACTTGTTGCGCTGCCCCTTGGGGATCTCGATGGTGACGTCGAACTCCACGGGGCGTGCTCCTCCTACGATGACGGTCTCGGGAGCGGACAGTCTCCCGCACACGGCCGTGGGGCCTGCGGGCAGGGCAGGGGGACGGCGTGCGCGCACGGGTCGCCGGCGTGCTGGCGGTCGTCCTGCTCGGTGGTGCGGGCGCTGCCCTGACCCTGCGCGACGACGCCGTCCCCGTCGTCGCCCCTGCCGCCACCCCCTCCCCGACGCCGTCCGTCGGCCCGCTCCTGCCCGCCCTCGCCGACGCGCCGGCACCGACGCCCGGGGGACTGGCCGGGGTCGTGGCCGCGGCCCTGCGCGACCCCGCCCTGGGCGGCACGATCGCGGCCTCCGTCGTCGACGTCCGCACCGGCGACCCCCTGCTCGAGCAGCGCGCGGGCGCCTCCGTCGTCCCGGCGTCGACCGCGAAGATCGCCACCGCCGTGGCCGCCCTGACCGCGCTCGACCCGGGTCTGCGGCTCACCACGCAGGTGCTGGCGGGCGCGCAGCCCGGGGAGGTCGTGCTGGTCGGCGGCGGGGACGCCCTGCTGGCCGGTCCCCGGGCCGCGCCCTCCTACCCGCGGCCCGCCCGGCTCGCCGACCTCGCGACCCAGCTGGCCGGGGCCGGTGTCACCCGCGTCCTCGTCGACGACACCGCCTGGCCCGGCCCCCGGCTGGGTCCCGGCTGGAAGCCCACCTACGTGACCTCCGGCGACGTCGCCCCCGTGTCCGCGCTGTCCGTCGACGGCGGCCGGGTCCGGCCCGGGCGCCCGCCCCGGGTGGCCGACCCGGCGCTCGCCGCGGGGCAGGCGCTGGCCCGGCTGCTCGACGTGCCGGCGCCCGTCGTCCGCGGCACCGCTCCCGAGGGCGCCCGGCAGCTGGCGTCCGTGCAGAGCCCGGCCGTCCCGCAGCTGGTCGAGGCGATGCTGACCCGCAGCGACAACGACCTCGCGGAGGCGCTCGCCCGGCAGGTCGCGCTGTCGCAGGGCCAGCCGCCGTCGTTCGCCGGCGCGGCGGCCGCCGTCAGCCAGGTGCTCGGCACGGTGCTGGACGACGTCGGGCTGCCGGCGTCGGCGGTGCGGCTGGTCGACGGCAGCGGGCTCTCGCGCCTGGACCGGGTGCAGCCGGCGTCGGTCAGCCGGCTGCTGGCCGCGGTCGCGGGCGGGGACCGGCCGCGGCTGGCCCCGCTGCTGTCCGGCCTGCCGGTCGGGGGCTTCGACGGGACCCTGGCGAAGCGGTACCGGACCGGGCCGTCGGTGCCGGCCGCCGGCGTCGTCCGGGCCAAGACCGGGACGCTGCTCGGCGTCAGCGCTCTCGCCGGGCTGGTCCGCACCGCCGACGGGCGCCTGCTCGCCTTCGACCTCACTGCTGACGCCGTCCCCGTCGGGGCGACCCGGGCCGCCGAGCGGGCCCTCGACCGGCTGGCCGCGGCCCTCGCCTCGTGCGGCTGCCGCTGACGGTCCGCGCGTAGCGTCGGTCAGGTGGCCACCCCGGCGATCGACTACGACCTGGCGGTGCGCACAGCTGCCCGGCTGGCCCCGGCCGGCCCGCAGATCGGCCGCGACGAGGCCGACGCCGTCGTCGCCGAGCTCCGCGGCCTGGCCGTCGAGGCCGAGGAGCACGTCCGCGCGGTCACCGGCCTGGTGCCCCCCGGCGAGCCCGGTCCGGCCACGGTCGTCGACCGGCGCGGCTGGGCGCAGGCGAACGTCGACGGCTTCCGGGTCGTGCTCGAGCCCCTGACCGGGAAGCTGGAGGAGCGCAGCCAGCCGGCGATCGCGAAGAAGGTCACGGCGACCCTGGCGGGCGTGCAGATGGGGAGCGTCCTCGCGCTGCTGTCGAGCAAGGTCCTCGGCCAGTACGAGGCGTTCACCGCCGACGGCCGACCCGGACGCCTGCTGCTCGTCGCGCCGAACATCGTCGAGACCGAGCAGCGCCTCGGCGTCGACCCGCAGGACTTCCGCCGCTGGGTCGCCCTGCACGAGGTCACCCACCGGACCCAGTTCACCGCCGTCCCGTGGCTGCACGACCACGTGCGCGGCGAGATCGACGCCCTGCTGTCGGCCACCTCCCTCGACGACCCGGCCGCGCTGCTCGCCCGGCTCAAGGCCGTCGCGACGGGGCTGCCGCGCGGGGGGTCCCTCCTCGAGCTGCTGCAGACGCCCGAGCAGCGCGAGGTGCTCGAGCGGGTGACGGCGTTCATGAGCCTGCTCGAGGGCCACGCGGAGCACGTCATGGACGGCGTCGGGCCGGCGGTCGTGCCGAGCGTGGTCCACATCCGGGAGCGCTTCGACGCGCGGCGCCACGAGCGCGGCGGCCTGCTCGACCGGCTCGTCCGCAGCGCCCTCGGCCTCGACCTCAAGGCGCTGCAGTACGCCGAGGGCAAGCGCTTCGTCGACGCCGCCGTCGGCGCGGTCGGCATGGAGGGCTTCAACCGGGTGTGGGAGGAACCGGGGACGCTCCCGACCCGGCAGGAGGTCCGGCAGCCGCAGGAGTGGGTGCGCCGGGTGCACGGCGGCCGTGCCGCCTGAGGACGCGGTCTGACGTGCCCGGCCCGCCGCCCGCCACCGCGGCGGTCCGCCTGGCGGTCCGGCGCGCCCTCCCGGACGGTCCCGTCGCCGCGGCCGTGAGCGGGGGAGCCGACTCGCTCGCCCTCGCCGCCGCGCTCGCCCACGAACGGCCCGGGGCCCGCGCGCTCGTCGTCGACCACGGACTGCAGCGCGGCAGCGCCGACGTCGCGGCCCGGGCGGCCGAGCAGTGCGCGGGCCTCGGTCTGGACGCCGAGGTGCTGACCGGGACCGTCGCCGGGACCGGGGAGGCGGCCGCGCGGGACCTGCGGCTCCGGCTGCTCGCCGACGCCGGGGCGACGGTGCTGCTCGGCCACACCCGCGACGACCAGGCCGAGACCGTCCTGCTCGGGCTCGCCCGCGGGTCCGGAGCGAGGTCGCTGGCGGGCATGCCGGCCGTCCGCGACTGCTTCCGCCGGCCGCTGCTCGACCTGCCCCGCGACGTCGTCCGGCAGGCCTGCGCCGAGGCCGGGCTCGTCCCGTGGGAGGACCCGCACAACACCGACCGGTCGTACGCCCGGGTGCGGGTGCGGGCCGACGTGCTCCCGCTGCTGGAGGCGTCGCTCGGTCCCGGCGTCACGGCGGCGCTGGCCCGGACGGCGGCGCAGCTGCGCGAGGACGCCGACGCCCTCGACGCCCTGACGCCTGCGACGGACGACTGCGCGGAGCTCGCCGCGCTGCCCGCCGCCCTGCGGTCGCGGGCCGTGCGCGGCCTGGCCGAGCGCACCTGCGGCCGGGCCGTGACGGCGGCCCACGTGACGGCGCTGCGCGCCCTGGTCGAGGACTGGCACGGCCAGGGACCGGTCGGGCTGCCCGGGGGGACGGCACTGCACCGGCGCGACGGGCGCCTGACTAGCCTGCGGCCATGACCCACCCCGACGTCGAGCGCGTCGTCGCCGGCCAGCAGGAGATCGCCGACAAGGTCGCGGAGCTGGCCCGGGCCATCGACGCCGACTACGCCGGCAAGGAGGTCCTGCTCGTCGGCGTCCTCAAGGGCGCGGTCATGATCATGGCGGACCTCGCCCGGGCCCTCACGGTGCCGGTCTCGATGGAGTTCATGGCCGTGAGCTCCTACGGCAGCGGCACCAGCAGCAGCGGCGTCGTCCGGATCCTCAAGGACCTCGACAAGGACATCAGCGACCGGCACGTCCTCGTGGTCGAGGACGTCATCGACAGCGGGCTGACCCTGTCCTGGCTGCTGCGCAACCTGCAGTCCCGCGGCCCGGCGTCGGTGGAGGTCTGCGCCCTGCTGCGCAAGCCCGAGGCGCAGAAGGTCGAGGTGCCGGTGAAGTACGTCGGCTTCGACATCCCCGACCAGTTCGTCGTCGGGTACGGCCTCGACCACGCGGAGCGCTACCGGGAGCTGCCGTTCATCGGCGTCCTGCGGCGCTCGGTCTACGCCGAGGGCTGATCCGCCCCCGGAACACCTCCCTGTCGGCGTCCGTTGGCCACAGTGACGGGACCGCCGGTACCGTCGCGCTCCACGAACGCTCATCGGAGGGACGGGGCCCCGGCCCTGCGAGGACACCTGTGAACCTGAAGAAGTACGCCCGCGGACCCTTCCTCTACGTCACGATCGCCGTGCTGGCGCTGCTCGCCGTCAGCGGCGGCCTCCGTGGCAACGGCGGCTACACGACGACGGACACGTCCCGTGTGCTCAAGGCCATCAGTGACGGCCAGGTCGAGAGCACCGACAAGGACGCGGACACCGCGCTGCTGCTCGACAAGGAGCAGACCGTCCGCGTCACGCTGGCCGACGGCGGCAAGAAGCTCGAGGCGAAGTTCCTCATCGACCAGGGCCGCGAGTTCGCGACCGCGTTCGAGAAGGCCGGCGTCCGCTACGACGTCAAGGTCAACGAGCAGAGCCTGCTGGTCAGCCTGCTGGTGAGCTTCCTGCCGATCCTGCTGCTGGTCGGGCTGTTCCTGTTCTTCGCCAACCAGATGCAGGGCGGCGGCAGCCGGGTCATGCAGTTCGGCAAGTCCAAGGCCAAGCTGGTCAGCAAGGACACCCCGAAGACGACCTTCGCGGACGTCGCCGGCGCCGACGAGGCGCTCGAGGAGCTGCAGGAGATCAAGGAGTTCCTCGAGAGCCCCGCGAAGTTCCAGGCGGTCGGCGCGAAGATCCCCAAGGGCGTCCTGCTCTACGGCCCTCCCGGCACCGGCAAGACCCTGCTGGCCCGGGCGGTCGCCGGCGAGGCGGGCGTGCCGTTCTACTCGATCTCCGGCTCGGACTTCGTCGAGATGTTCGTCGGCGTCGGCGCCAGCCGCGTCCGCGACCTGTTCGAGCAGGCCAAGGCCAACGCCCCCTCGATCATCTTCATCGACGAGATCGACGCCGTCGGCCGGCACCGCGGCGCCGGCATGGGCGGCGGGCACGACGAGCGCGAGCAGACCCTCAACCAGATGCTCGTCGAGATGGACGGCTTCGACGTCAAGGGCGGCGTGATCATGATCGCGGCCACGAACCGGCCCGACATCCTCGACCCCGCGCTGCTGCGCCCGGGCCGCTTCGACCGGCAGATCGCCGTCGACCGCCCCGACATGCTGGGCCGTCGCCAGATCCTCGAGGTCCACGGCAAGGGCAAGCCGCTCGACCCGAGCGTCGACCTGCAGGTCATCGCCCGACGCACCCCCGGCTTCACCGGCGCCGACCTCGCCAACGTGCTCAACGAGGCCGCCCTGCTGACCGCCCGCACCGGGCAGAAGCAGATCACCGGCGTCACGCTCGAGGAGTCGATCGACCGCGTCATGGCCGGTCCGCAGCGCAAGACCCGGCTCATGAACGAGCGCGAGAAGAAGGTCACGGCGTACCACGAGGCCGGTCACGCCCTCGTCGCGCACGCGCTGCCCAACACCAGCCCCGTGCACAAGATCACGATCCTGCCGCGCGGCCGGGCCCTCGGCTACACGATGGTCCTGCCCGAGGAGGACAAGTACTCCCAGTCGCGCGCGGAGCTGCTCGACATGCTCGCCTACGCCATGGGCGGCCGCGCCGCCGAGGAGCTCGTCTTCCACGACCCGACCACGGGCGCGAGCAACGACATCGAGAAGGCGACCGGCACCGCCCGCGCCATGGTCACGCAGTACGGCATGAGCGAGCGCCTCGGCGCGGTGAAGTTCGGCCAGGAGTCCGGCGAGGTCTTCATGGGCCGCGACATGGGCCACGGCCGCGACTACTCCGAGGACATCGCGCGGATCGTCGACGAGGAGGTCCGCCTGCTCGTCGAGAACGCGCACCACGAGGCCTGGGAGATCCTGGTCGAGTACCGCGACGTCCTCGACGACATGGTCCTCAAGCTGCTCGACAAGGAGACGCTGACCAAGGACGAGGTCCTCGAGATCTTCGCCCCGGTCGCCAAGCGCCCCGAGCGCGAGCACCCCACGGCGAACGGACGCCGTCCGCTGTCGACCCGCCCGCCGGTCCTCACGGCGGCCGAGCTGGCCGTCATGGGCCCGGCCGACCTCGAGGACCTCGCCCGGGGTCGCGGCAAGGCCGACCTCACCAAGAGCCGTCGCAAGCCCGCGTCGCTGACCAAGCCGGCTGCCCCGCGCCGCCGGACGACGTCGGTCAGCCGCGAGGCCGACACGGGGACGGCGCCGGTCCGCCGCCGCCGCGCGCCGGGCACCGACCCCGCCTCCTAGGTGCCCCTGCCGTTCGACGGCGCCCGCACCCTGGTGATGGGCGTCGTCAACGTCACCCCCGACTCGTTCACCGACGGCGGCGACCACGACACCGTGGACGCCGCCGTCCGGCACGGGCTCCTGCTCGTCGAGCAGGGCGCCGACCTGGTCGACGTCGGCGGGGAGTCGACCCGGCCGGGTGCCGGGCGGGTGGACGAGGACGAGGAGCTGCGCCGGGTGGTGCCCGTCGTGCGGGCGCTCGCCGCGGAGGGCGTCGTCGTCTCGGTCGACACCGTCCGGGCCTCGGTCGCCCGGGCCGCGGTCGAGGCCGGTGCGGCGGTCGTGAACGACGTCAGCGGCGGGACGGGCGACCCGGCGATGCTCGCGGCGGTCGCCGCCCTCGACGTCCCGTACGTCGTCATGCACGGGCGCGGCCCGAGCGCCGACATGCAGAGCCGGGCGGTGTACGACGACGTCGTGCACGACGTCCGCGCCGAGCTGGCCGCCCGGGTGGAGGCGGCCCGGGCCGCGGGCGTCCGGCAGGTCGTCGCCGACCCCGGGCTCGGGTTCGCCAAGACCGCCGAGCACAACCTCGCGCTGCTGGCGCACCTGTCCTCGCTGTCCCTGGGGCTGCCGTTCCTGGTCGGTGCCTCCCGCAAGGCGTTCCTCGGGGCGCTCCTCGGTGGCCGGGACCCCCGCGGAGCGCGACGCCGCGACGGCCGCCGTGACGGTGCTCGCCGCGCAGGCCGGCGCGTGGGCGGTGCGCGTGCACGACGTCCGCCCCTCCGCCGACGCCGTCCGGGTCGTGGCCGCGGTCGGGGCGGCAGGGTGAGGGACCGGATCGCGCTGCGCGGTCTGCGGGTGCGCGGCTTCCACGGCGTGCTGGCCGCCGAGCGCGAGCAGGGCCAGGACTTCCTCGTCGACGCCGTCCTGTCCGTCGACGTCCGCGAGGCGGCCGCCTCCGACGACCTCGAGGACACCGTCGACTACGGCGCCCTGGCCCTCGCGCTCGCCGAGGTCGTGGCGGGCGAGCCGGTGGACCTGATCGAGACCCTCGCCGAGCGGCTGGCCGGCGTCTGCCTCACCGACCCGCGGGTGTTCACCGCCGAGGTGACCGTCCACAAGCCGTCCGCCCCGATCCCGCTCGCCTTCCAGGACGTGTCCGTCACGGTGGTGCGCCCGTGACCGCCGTGCTCAGCCTCGGGAGCAACCTGGGCGACCGCGAGGCCCACCTGCGCGACGCCCTCGTGCTGCTCGCGCCGGCCGCGGTGTCGCCCCTGTACAAGACCGCTCCGGTCGGGGGCGTCGCGCAGGACGACTTCCTCAACCTCGTCGCCGTCGTCCCGTGGGACGCCGCCGAGGCGTGGCGCCGGGCCCAGGAGGCCGAGCGCCGGGCCGACCGCACCCGGGAGCTCCGGTGGGGCCCGCGCACCCTCGACGTCGACGTCGTCGTCGCCGACGGCCCGGTCCCCGCCGACCTCGTGCTGCCGCACCCCCGGGCGCACGAGCGCGCGTTCGTCCTCGCCCCCTGGCTCGACCTCGACCCCGGCGCCGTCCTGCCGCAGGGCCGGGTCGCCGACCTGCTCGCGGCGCTCCCCGACCAGGGGGTCCGCCGCCGATGACCCCCACCCGGCTCCCCGTGCTGGCCGGCCTCGCGACGCTGGCGGCCGTGCTCGCCTACGTGCTCGTCCGCCTCACCTACGGCGACCTCCCGCCGCTGCCGGCGTACGCCCCCGTCACCCTCGTGCTCCTCGCGCTGGGCGAGCTGGGTCTCGGCCGGGCGGTGCGGCAGCGGCTGCGCGGGCCGGTCCGCGGCCGGCCCATGCACCCCCTGCAGGTCGCCCGGGCGGCCGTCCTGGCGAAGGCGTCGTCGTCGGCGGGCGCGGTCCTGGTCGGCGTCTACGGCGGCTTCCTCGCCCACGTGCTCCGCCTCGACCTTGAGCAGGCCCGGGACGACTCCCGGGCCGCCGTCGTCGCGGTCGCGGCCGCCGTCCTGCTCGTCGTCGCGGCGCTCCTGCTGGAGCGTGCCTGCCGGACGCCGGACCCGCCCTCGTAGGGTCGAGCCGTGACCGACGACCTCGACGACCTGTCCACCGAGCAGCTGCGCGTGCGGGCCTTCGACAAGGCCAAGGGGGCGCACGACGTCGGCTTCTTCTGGGACCTCGCGAAGCACCTGCGCGCCTCCTCCGCGCTGGCGGGCGAGGACGGCTCGTCCGGGTCGCTCACCGGCAGCATCACCGAGCTGGTCGAGCTCGGCCGCGAACTGCTCGGCAAGGACCTCGGCGACGACGAGCCCCTGGTGCGGGCCCGCTTCCTGCAGTACCTGCGCGACGGCGCCTGACCCGTGACGACTCCTGTCGCTGCGCCCCTGGCGCCCGGGAAGGCCGCCGACCCGGAGCGCGGCCGCGACATCGGCCGCGCCCTCACCTGGCTCTCGACGTGGAGCCTGCGCCTGGCGCTGACCGTCGTCGGGGCGTACCTCGTCTACGAGCTGCTCGCGAAGCTGTACGTCGTCGTCCTCCCGGTCGTCCTGGCGCTGCTGCTGGCGAGCGTGCTCTGGACGCCGACGGCGTGGCTGCGCAGGCACCGGGTCCCGCCGGCCGTCGCGGCGCTCGTCGTCGTCCTCGGCAGCCTCGCCGCCCTCGTCGGCCTGTTCGCCGGGCTCGCGCCGCAGGTCGTCGACCAGGTCGGTGACATCGCGGGCCGGGCGGCGGGCGGTCTGGAGAAGATCCAGCAGTACGTCACCGGTCCGCCGCTCAACCTCGACAGCGCGCAGGTCGACGGCGCCGTCAACCAGGCCACGCAGCGGCTGCGCGGCAGTGCGTCCGCCATCGCGACCGGCGTGCTGTCCGGCGTCGGGGCGATCGGCTCCTACCTGGTGACCTTCTTCCTGGCCCTGGTGCTGACGTTCTTCTTCCTCAAGGACGGCCCGAAGTTCCTGCCCTGGCTGAACCTGCTCGTGGGCGAGCGCGCCGGCCGGCACCTCGACGTCGTGCTCCTGCGCAGCTGGGCCGTGCTCGGGAGCTTCATCAAGGGGCAGGCGCTCGTCGGGCTGGTCGACGCCGTGTTCATCGGGATCGGGCTGCTGGTGCTCGGGGTCCCGCTGGCGCTGCCGCTCGCGGTGCTCACCCTGTTCGGCGGCTTCATCCCGATCGTCGGCGCGTTCGTCGTCGGCGGGCTGTCCGTGCTCGTCGCACTGGTCAGCAACGGGACGACGACGGCGCTCATCGTCGTCGCGCTGATCTTCGCGGTGCAGCAGATCGAGGGCAACGTCCTGCAGCCGGTCCTGCAGGGCAAGTCGCTCGCGCTGCACCCCGCCGTGGTGCTCCTCGCCGTGACGGCGGGCGGCAGCCTGTTCGGCATCGCCGGGGCCTTCTTCGCCGTGCCCGTCGCCGCGGTGGCCGCCGTCGTCGTGCGCTACCTCGGGGAGGTCGCGGCCGCCGACGGAGGCCCGCCGGCGCCCGGACCGGCCGCGCACGAGCAGGTGGACGCGCCGCCGTCGGCGGAGGAGGGCGCGGGCGACGTCGTCACCGCCGGGGGCGCGGTGGTCGGGTCGGAGGTCGTGCCCGACCCGGAGCGCCCGCTCTCCTGAGCAGCACCGGGCGGGGATCCAGCCCGGACGGTCACGGGAGGACCGGCAGCAGCTCCCCGACCTCGGGCAGGTCGGGGAGCCGGTTCCCCGGGGGCGCGAGCGGGCAGGCCCACGCCTCGTCGTAGGCGCACGAGGGGTTGTAGAGGAAGTTCAGGTCGACCACGAGGCCGTCCCCGAGGTCGGCGCCCTTCACGGTGTCGTACAGGTAGCGGCCCCCGCCGTAGCCGCCCTCGCCCCCGCCGACCGGCACCCAGAGCCCGCCGCCGTACGACGCCAGCCACCACGCGTCGAGCGGGCCCCAGGGCGTCCGGAGCACGCCGATGCGCTCGAACGGGACGACGCCGTCCGTGCCGGTCGGCACCTCGATCCGGGCGGGTGCGGCGTCCGACAGCGGGACGACGGCGCGCAGGGCGGCGTCGTAGGGGGCGACCCGCAGCTGCGCGGTCCGCGACGGCGAGACGGTCGACGACGCGAACAGCGCGGCGCGGCCCTCGATCCACGCCGCGTGCCCCTGTGCGGGCGGCAGCGCCCGGACCGTCGCGTAGAGGTCGGCCACGGTGCGCCGCCACTCCAGCAGCGGCGTCACCTGTCGACGTCCCCGACGACGAAGAACAGCGACCGCAGCACGTCCGGCAGGTCGGCCAGCCGGGTGCCGGGCAGCAGGCTCGGCAGGGTCGAGACGTTGCCGAACCCGGCGGTGCGCATGGCCAGCCGGTACGGCGTCTTCTGCCCCTTGCTCACCAGGTACCACCCCATCGCCCCCGAGGGGTTCTCCGTCCAGGCGTAGACCGCGCCCTCGGGGGCCTTGACGGTCTTCGGCAGCTTCACGGCGACGTCACCGGGGGGCAGCCGCTGCAGGCACTCCTCGACGACGTCGAGCGACACGAGCACCTGCTCGCGCAGGCACAGGTGCCGCGCCCTCGTGTCGCCGGCCGTCCCCGTGACGACCCGGAACGAGGACAGCTCGGGGTAGACGAGGTACGGGTCGTCGCGCCGCAGGTCGACGTCGACGCCGCTCGCCCGCGCGACCGGTCCGCTCGCGCCGTAGGACAGGGCGTCGTCACGGGTGAGCAGACCGACACCCTCGGGCGACGACGCCGCCTCGTCGACCAGTTGGGAGGCCCGTGTCCGCAGGGCCCCGAGGGCGCGCTCGCAACGACCGGTCCAGCCCGCCGGGAGGTCCTCCCGGAGCCCGCCCACGCGGTTGAACCCGACGTGCAGCCGGCCGCCCGTGACCTCCTCGAGCAGCTGCTGCACGACCTCGCGCTCGGCCCGCGTGCCCTCGCAGAAGGACAGGTGGCTGAGCACCCGGTCGAGCTCGGCGAGCAGCACCCGCAGCCAGGCGGCCCGCTCCGGCAGCACCATCCCGAGCATCGTCTCGACGGCGAGCACGACCCCGAGCTCGTTGCCGAACGCGGCCAGCCAGTCGTGCCGGTCCGCGAGCACGACGACCTGCCGGTAGTCGCGCACCTCGAAGAGCTTCTCGGCGCCCCGGTGCATGAACCCGACGACCGGCTCGGCCGCGGTCACGACGTCGTCGTCGTCGAGGACGAGCCGCAGCTGCAGGCCGCCGGCGGTGCTCGGGTGGGCGTGGCCGAGGTCCAGCACGAGGTCGGCGCCGAACGCGGCCGGTCCGACTCCGGCCAGCACCTGTCGGGTCACGGGAGGAGCCTAGGGACGTCGACCTCCTGGACGAGCCAGCCGAAGCCGCCGAGTCCCGCGGGGTCGAGCAGCCGGGCCGCCTGGGACGCCCGGGCGAGCCCCTCGCGGGTGACGGGGCGGGGCAGTGCCGCCGTCACCCCCAGGTCGCGCAGGGCGTCGGCCTGGGACAGCACGCGTGCTCCGGTGGCGGCCGCGCAGGCGTCGAGGGCGACGTGCGCGGTGAGGTCGCAGGAGCCGTCCGGGACGGGCGCGACCTGCCGGCCGCCGCGGTAGCCGGTGAGGGTCGGGCGACGGTCCTCGAGGGTGTGGCCGTAGTCGACGGCGACCGCCAGCCCGCGCCGGACCTGTCCGACCGCTGCCGCCCAGGCGGCGTCCCGCGACGCCCCCACCTCGACGCGGCCGGAGCCCGGCCACCAGCGCTCAGCCCACGGGTGGTGCACCGGGGCGCCCCGGACCTCGGTCCCGTCCGGCTCGACCAGCACCTCGCGGCCGTCCTCGACGACGTCCACCGGGACGGCGTCCAGCCACTCGTTCGCGAGCAGCAGCCCGGTCACCGGCGGCACCTCGGGCAGCCACCGGAAGGGCACGTCTGCGTCGGCCCGCTCCACACCGGTCAGGCGCCACCGGGCGGGCACGTCCGGCAGGGCGAGGAGCAGCTCGCCACGACCGGCTCCCACGTCGACGACGTCGAACGGGTCCGGCCGCCCGAGGGCGTCGTCGACGCGTCCGGCCAGCCCGCGCACCGCCTCGGCGAACGCCGGGTAGGTCGCGTTCGTCCGGAAGTGGTCGCGGGGCCGCTCGCGCAGGAAGAAGCCGTCCGGTCCGTAGAGGGCCCGCTCGGCCGCCACGCGCCACGGGAGAGCCACCTGTGCACTCGATCACAGCCGCTGGACGCCGGGCTGCGCACGCGTAGCGTTCACGGCGCACGCACGTCCGGTACCCCTGGCAGGACTGGAACGGCCCCTGATGAGTGACACCGCGAGCTCACGCCTGGACGTGGGCGTCGTCGGCGCCGGACGTGTCGGTGCGGTCCTCGGGGCCGCCCTCGCGCGGGCCGGCCACCGGGTCGTCGCGGCGTCCGGGGTCTCCGCCGCGTCCGTCGCCCGCGCCGCGCACCTGCTCCCCGGCGTCCCGCTGCTGCCCGCCGACGACGTCGCCCGCCGGTCCGGACTGCTCCTGCTCTGCGTGCCCGACGACGCCCTCGCCGGCCTCGTGCTCGGCCTGGCCGAGACCGGTGCGCTCCGCCCCGGGCAGCTGGTCGCGCACGTGTCCGGCGCCCACGGGCTCGCCGTCCTCGAGCCCGCCACCCGGTGCGGCGCGCTGCCCCTGGCGCTGCACCCGGTGCTGCCCTTCACGGGCACCGACCTCGACCTCGTCCGCCTGACCGGCGCGTCCTTCGGGGTCACCACCCCGGAGGTCCTGCGCCCCGTCGGGGAGGCGCTCGTGCTGGAGTGCGGCGGCGAGCCGGTCTGGGTCGAGGACGCCCTGCGCCCTCTCTGGCACGCCGCCCTCGCGCACGGCGCGAACCACCTCGTCGCCCTGGTCGCCCAGTCCGCGGAGCTGCTCCGCGCCGCCGGCGCCCCGGACCCGGCCGCCGTCCTCGGGCCCCTGCTCGGAGCCGCCCTCGACGGCGCGCTCCGCGGCGGCGACGCCGCCCTGACCGGGCCGGTCTCGCGCGGCGACGCCGGCACCGTCCGCGCCCACCTCGCCGCCCTCCCCGCCGAGGCCCGCCCCGCCTACGTCGCCCTCGCCCGGCTCACCGCCGACCGCGCCCTCGCCTCCGGCCGCCTGGACGCGATCGACGCCGGCGAGCTGCTCGGGGTGCTCGCATGAACGTCGTCAGCACCCGCGCCGACCTCGAGGCTGCCCGCAAGGAGCTGCAGGGCCGGGTCGCCGTCGTCATGACCATGGGGGCGCTGCACGAGGGCCACGCCGAGCTCGTCCGGCAGGCCCGCCAGCAGGCCGACAGCGTCGTCGTCACGGTCTTCGTGAACCCGCTGCAGTTCGGCGCGGGCGAGGACCTCGACCGCTACCCGCGCACCCTCGACGCCGACCTCGCCGTCTGCGCGCGCGAGGGCGCCGACCTCGTCTTCACCCCGACCCCCGACGTCGTCTACCGGGGCGACGCCGTCGTGACGATCACCGCCGGGCGGCTCGGCGAGGTCTTCGAGGGCGCGTCGCGGCCGGGGCACTTCGACGGGATGCTCACCGTCGTCTGCAAGCTGCTGCACCTGGTCCGCCCCGACGTCGCGCTGTTCGGGCAGAAGGACGCGCAGCAGCTCGCCTGCATCCGGCGGATGGTCCACGACCTGGACCTGGCGGTCGACGTCGTCGCGGTGCCGACCGTCCGGGAGCCCGACGGCCTGGCGCTGTCGAGCCGCAACCGCTACCTGTCGACGGACCAGCGCCGTGCCGCGCTCGCCCTGTCGCAGGCCCTGTCTGCGGGCGACCGCGGCCCCCTCGACGTCGAGCCCGGCGTCGACCCCGACTACTTCGCGCGTGTCGACAGCGGCACGTTCGAGGTGGACCCGGACGGCGACCTGCTCGTGGTCGCCGCGAAGGTCGGCACGACCCGCCTGCTGGACAACCGTCTCGTGAAGGACGCCTGATGCTCCGCACCATGCTCAAGAGCAAGATCCACCGTGCGACCGTGACGCAGGCGGACCTGCACTACGTCGGCTCCGTCACCGTGGACGAGGACCTCATGGAGGCCGCCGACCTGCTCGAGGGCGAGCAGGTCGCGATCGTCGACGTCACCAACGGCGCGCGGCTCGAGACCTACGTCATCACCGGTCCGCGCGGCTCCGGGATCATCGGCATCAACGGCGCGGCCGCCCGCCTGGTGCACCCCGGCGACCTCGTGATCCTCATCGGCTACGGCCAGATGGACGACGCCGAGGCGCGCACCCGCAAGCCGCGCGTGGTCTTCGTCGACGCCGACAACCGCATCACCGGCACGGGCGACGACCCCGCCGAGGCGCTGGCCTCCACCGGTCTGACGTCCGGGCGCGAGCTCGACGTCCTCGACCCGCGGGTGGCCCGCAGCGGCTCCTTCGACGACGACCCGACGCTGGTCTGGTGAGACGGCGGCTGCTCGCACCGGCACCCGGCTGGGTCGTCAGCGCCGACGTCGTCGTCGTCGGGTCGGGCGTCGCCGGGCTGACGGCTGCCCTGCACGCGGCCGAGGCCGGGTCGGTCCTGCTCGTGACCAAGGTGCTCGTCGACGACGGCTCGACGCGCTGGGCGCAGGGCGGCGTGGCCGCGGCGCTCTCGCCCGAGGACAGCCCCGAGGACCACCTGCAGGACACCCTCGTCGCCGGCGTCGGCCTCTGCGACGAGGACGCCGTGCGGGTGCTCTGCACGGAGGGACCGCAGCGGCTGCGCGAGCTGATGGCGCTCGGCGCCGCCTTCGACCGCGACCCGTCCGGCGAGCTGTCGCTGACCCGGGAGGGCGGCCACCACCGCGACCGGATCGTGCACGCGGGCGGCGACGCCACCGGCGCGGAGGTGCAGCGGGCGCTCGTCGCGGCGGTGAAGGCCGACCCGCGGATCCGCCTGGTGGAGCACGCGCTCGTGCTCGACCTGCTGCAGGACGAGGCCGGTCGGGCCTGCGGGCTCACCCTGCACGTGCTCGGCGAGGGCACGCAGGACGGCGTCGGTGCGGTGCACGCCCAGGCGGTGGTCCTGGCGACCGGCGGCATGGGCCAGGTGTTCAGCAGCACGACCAACCCGTCGGTCTCCACCGGCGACGGCGTCGCGCTCGCGCTGCGTGCCGGGGCCGAGGTGGCCGACCTCGAGTTCGTGCAGTTCCACCCGACGGCGCTGTTCCTGGGTGACCGGCCGGGGCAGCAGTCGCTCGTCAGCGAGGCCGTCCGGGGCGAGGGCGCGTTCCTCGTCGACGGTGAGGGCGAGCGCGTCATCACGACCGCCGACCACCCGCTGGCCGACCTCGCTCCGCGCGACGTCGTCGCCAAGGCGATCCACCGGCGGATGCTCGACCAGGGCGTCGACCACGTGTACCTCGACGCCCGCGCGATCCCCGCTCTCGAGACCCGCTTCCCGACCATCGTGGCCCGCCTGCGCGAGGCCGGCATCGACCCGCTCACCGACGTCGTCCCCGTCGCGCCCGCCGCGCACTACGCCAGCGGCGGTGTCGTCACGGACCTGCACGGACACACGTCCGTGCCCGGCCTGTACGCCTGCGGCGAGGTCGCCTGCACGGGCGTCCACGGCGCGAACCGGCTCGCCTCCAACAGCCTGCTCGAGGGGCTCGTGTTCGCCGCCCGCATCGGCGACGCCCTGCTCCGTGACCTCCCGCCGCCCGGCCCCCCGGTCGACGGCGCCGCGGAGCAGGTCCTGCTCGACCCGTCCGTGCGCCCCGAGCTCGGTCGGGCCATGACGCTGGGTGCCGGCGTGCTGCGCAGCCGCTCCTCCCTCGACGGTGCGGCCGAGACGGTCGCGGCGCTGGCCGCCCGCACCTCGACGACGCCCGCCCCGGACGCCTGGGAGGCCACCGACCTGGTCGAGGTCGCGCAGGCCCTGGTCGCCGCCGCCCAGCGCCGGGAGGAGACCCGCGGCGCGCACTGGCGCGAGGACTTCCCGCAGGCCCGGGAGGAGTGGCACGGCCACCTCGTCACCACCCTCGCCGGCACGACCTTCCGGGAGACCCTGTGACGCCGCAGACGCTCGCTGTCCTGGCCGGCCTGGACCCGGCCGTCGTCACCGACCTCGCCCGGCGCGCGGTCGAGGAGGACCTCGCGGGGGGCGTCGACGTCACGAGCGTGGCGACCGTCCCGGCCGGGCTGCTCGGCGTCGCCGCCTTCGTGCCCCGCCGCCCCGGGGTCGTCGCCGGGCTCGGCGCGGCCATGGCCGTCCTCGAGCACGTGCTCGGCGAGCCCGAGTGGCTGACCGTCGGGCACGACGGGGACGCCGCCGTCCCCGGGCAGGCGGTCCTCGAGGTGCGCGGGCCCGTGCGCGGGCTGCTCACCGCCGAGCGCTCCGCCCTCAACCTGCTCTGCCACCTGTCCGGCGTCGCGACCCTGACCCGCTCCTGGGTCGACGCCGTCGAGGGGACCGGGGCGCGCATCCGCGACACCCGCAAGACTACCGCCGGCATGCGCTCCCTGGAGAAGGCCGCCGTCGTCGCCGGCGGCGGGACCAACCACCGGATGTCGCTGTCGGACGCCGCCCTGGTGAAGGACAACCACGTGGTCGCGGCCGGCGGCGTCGCGCAGGCCTTCGACCTCGTCCGGACCACGTTCCCCGGCGTCCCGGTCGAGGTCGAGTGCGACACCGTGGAGCAGGTCCGCGAGGTGCTCGACGCCGGCGCCGACCTCGTCCTGCTCGACAACATGACGGCCGAGCAGATGCGCACCTGCGTCGACCTCTGCCGCACCCGCGGCGTCCTCACCGAGGCGTCCGGCGGGCTGTCGCTGGAGGTCGCCCGCGCCGTCGCCGAGACCGGTGTCGACTTCCTCGCGGTCGGCGCCCTCACCCACTCCGCCCCGGTGCTCGACCTCGGGCTCGACCTCCGGCTGGAGCCGTAGTGCTGCTCGCGATCGACATCGGCAACACCAACACCGTCCTCGGCGTCTTCGAGGGCGAGCAGGTCAAGCACACCTGGCGGATCAAGACCGACGCCCGGGCGACCGCGGACGAGCTGATGCTCGCCTTCCGCGGGCTGCTGCACGGCCACGAGGTCACCGGGATCGCGCTGTGCTCGACCGTCCCGGCGGCGCTGCGCGAGATGCGCACCATGCTCGGCCGCTACTACGCCGAGATCCCCACGGTCATCGTCGAGCCGGGGGTCCGCACCGGGGTCCCCCTGCTGGTCGACAACCCGAAGGAGGTCGGCGCCGACCGGCTCGTCAACACCCTGGCCGCGCACCACCTGTACGGGGGCGCCGTCGTCGTCGTGGACTTCGGCACGGGCACGAACATCGACGTCGTCAGCGACCGCGGGGAGTTCATCGGCGGGGCGATCGCGCCGGGCATCGAGATCTCCGTCGAGGCCCTCGCCCAGCGGGCAGCGCAGCTGCGCAAGATCGACCTCGTGCCGCCGCGCAACGCCATCGGCAAGAACACGGTCGAGGTCCTGCAGAGCGGCATCCTCTACGGGTTCGCGGGCCTCGTCGACGGGCTGGTCCGACGCATCGTCGCCGAGCTCGGCGGCAGCGCGACCGTCATCGCCACGGGCGGCCTCGCTCCGCTCGTCGTGGAGCACTGCGAGACGGTGTCGCTGCACGAGCCCGACCTCACCCTGATCGGCCTGCGGCTGGTCTTCGAGAAGAACACCTGACGGAGCGGTCCGGTCCGGCCGCTGGGTCGGCGTCACCACGGGGCACGACCTCGCGGGCGTGGCAGCGTGGGGGGATGGCAGCGCCTCCGCTCAGCGACCCCGCGACCGGGCCGGACGTCCAGGGTCGTGACGCGGCGCAGCGCTACCTGCCGCTGCGCGTCGACGAGGTCGTCGCGCTGTGCGCCCAGCGGGTCGGGCCAGGCGACGCGGACGGCTTCCACCGCGTGGCCGGCCTGCTGCGGGCGCTGCTGCACGCCTCCTACCGCGAGCGCTGGCAGCGCGCCAAGGACGCGTACGCACCGTTCTCGCCCGACACCGAGACGCAGGAGCAGCGGCCGGACACCGCCAGCGCGGGCAGCGGGGAGGCGCAGCAGCGGCTGGTCGACGAGCTGCGGGAGGTGCTCGACGCCGCGAACTACGACGAGGTCCCGCGGGAGGTCCTGGAGCAGGCGCTGGGGGAGTCGTCGGTGTTCCGCGTGCAGCTGCACGCCGAGCTGGACGACTTCGCCGACCTGCTCGTCTTCCGCCGGGGCGTGGCGCAGCGGTCGGACACGCTCGAGCGCTGGCGCGGCCTGCGCACGCTGCACGTCGACTACCTCGAGTACCGGCGGGTCGTGCTGTACGCGCGCTACCAGGACGCGGCGTGGTTCCGCGAGCGGGGCCGCGACCTCGACGAGCTGCCGTTCCGGCCCGGCCGCGCCGTGCTGAAGCTGTTCCAGGAGGTGCCGGAGAAGGACCTCGAGATGCTGCTGCCGAACACCGAGGTGCGGATGCGCACGCTGGACAAGGTGCTGTTCGGCGTCCCCGCACTCGTCAGCGGCATCGTCGTGGCGACCACCAAGCTCGCCACGGCGCTCGGCCTGCTGGTCCTCCTGGTCGCCGCCGGGCTCGGGCTGCGCCGGCGGGCGCCCGAGCTCGACACGGGCGCGCTGTTCACCGTGCTGGGCGGACTCACCGCGCTCGGCGGCTACCTCTGGCGGCAGTACGGGAAGTTCACCAGCCGGCGGACGTCGTACATGAAGACCCTGTCGGAGAGCCTCTACTACAAGAGCATCGGCGACGGCCCGGGCGTGCTGTTCACGGTGCTCGACTCGGCCGAGGAGGAGGACGTCAAGGAGTCGCTGCTCGCGTACGCCGGCCTGCTGGAGCAGCCGCTGACCGCCGACGTCCTCGACGCGCAGGTGGAGCAGCTGCTCGCGGACAGCGGGCGGCTCGGCGCGGCCCGGGTCGACTTCGAGGTCTCCGACGCCCTGGGCAAGCTCGAGCGGGTCGGGGTGGTCCGCCGTCAGGGCGGGTCCTGGGCCGCGTTGCCGGTCGAGCAGGCCGTGCAGGCCCTCAGGGACCGCTGGCGCGAGCTGGGGGACGGCCTCGCCGGCTGACCCGGGGCCGGGTCCGCCGGTGCACAGCGGGGTCGCCCTCGGGCGTGCCGTCCCCGCGCGAGGGCAGGAGCCCGTCGTGCCCCACGTCGCCGACCTGGCCGAGCCTGCCCGACGCGCCTTCCGGGCCCGGGTCTCCGGCGACCCCACGGGTGCGCCGGACTGGGTGCGCGACATCGCCACCGTGGGGAGCGGCCCGGGCTGGTTCGAGCCCGACGGCGTCGTGTGGCACGTCCACGGCGACCTGTCGACGCTCGTCGGGGGCATCGCCGCACTGCTCGGCCAGGGGACGCACCCCCTGGCGCTCGCCGGGGTGCAGCGCCACTCGGCCTACCTGGCCGACCCGTGGCAACGGCTCGCCGGGACCGCCCGCTGGCTGGTGGTGAGCACCTTCGGGTCGGAGGAGCTCGCGGCGCGCGAAGCGGGACGCGTGCGCGCCCTGCACCGCCGGGTGGTCGGGAGCACCGAGGACGGCCGTGCCTACTCCGCGGGCGCGCCCGACCTGCTGCGCTGGGTGCACCTCGCCTTCACCGACGCGTTCCTGGCCGCGCAGCAGGCCGTCGGACGCGACCTGTCCCGCTTCGGCCGCGACTGGCCGGACGCGTACGTGCGGGAGTGGTCGCGCGCGGCCCGCGAGCTCGGCGCGACCGACCTCCCCGCCTCACGCGCAGAGCTCGACGAGGCGGTGCGCGGGTACGCGCCGGTGCTCGAGCCGGTGCCGGCCGAGCTGCGGGCGTTCCTGGCCGGGCCGCCCGGACTGTCGCCGCCGGAGCGGCTGTTCTACCGGGGGCTCGCGCGCGCTGCCGAGCACGTGCTGTCACCGGTCCTGGCGCCGGGAGCCGAGGTGCCGGGACGGGGGAGCGGCCGCGGGGCGGGGAGGGTGCCCCTGGCGGTGGCCCGGGTGCAGCTGCGCGGGCTGCAGCTCGCGCTGGGACCGCGCAGCCCCAGCGAGGAGGCCGCCCGCTGGAGGCTGGGCCTCGGTCCGCAGCCCTCCTGGGCATGACGCGGCGCCGCGCAGCACGCCGCCTGAGCGCAGGTCCGGCGGGTCCGGTGGCTAGGGCTCGGAGAACAGCGGGCCCGCACCCTGGTCCACCCGCAGCACGGACAGCTTGCCCGTGGGCTCCAGGACCGCCAGCCGGACCTGGGCGAGGTCGGAGATGCCGTGCCGCCGCAGGAGCGCCGCGAGGTCGCTGTCCGTGAGCTGAGCGGTCGACGGCGCGCGGCCCGGCTCGGGCCGACCGGAGCGCACGACCGTGCGCGGCGAGAAGTCCAGCACCCGGCGTGCAGCGGCCGACCGCTGCCGCAACGCGGCCAGCAGCACCTGCAGCAGGAACAGGGTGACCAGGACGACCACGCCGTCGGACACAGCGGGCTTGCTCGGCAGCGCGGCCGAGCCCACGACGGTGCCGGCCGCGATCGTCACGAGGACGTCGAAAGCGCTGAGCTGCGCCAGCGTGCGACGCCCGGCGAGTCGGACGAGCACGAGGGCCAGCACGTAGACGAGCAGTGTCCGCACCACCGTGTCCAGCGTCTGTGTTCCGGACGAGACGAGGTCGGGTTGCGCGAGCACCATGACCAGGGCGGTGCCCGACGGTGGGCGGGCCATGCGTCCGGCGGTCGCCCGCCGGCTGCACGCCCCGCCCGGTCACGACGTGACTGCGGCGCTCCCCAGGTGGGGGGCGGTCAGGTCCGGGCGCTCGTCGTTGCCGGCTGTGCCCCGCCCGCGCCCCGGCAGGGCACAGTGGGCGGGTGACAGCAGCTGTGTCGTCGCGGGGTCGCCGCGCACTCAGGGCAGTGTCGAGCGCGGCGAGCCGGAGCGCCGTCGCGCCGCTGGTCGTCGTCGCCGTGGTGCTGCTCGAGCTGGTCACCGGCGCGCACGCCACCGTCCTGAGCCTCGTGGTGATCGCGCCGCTGCTGGCCGCCTCCTCGCAGTCGCCGCGGGCCACGGGCCGCCTGGCGCTCCTGTCGGTCGTCGTGGCCGCGCTCCTCGGCGTCTACGGCCACCACTACGACCCGGGTCGGCGCTCCGACCAGGCCATCCGCCTGACCACGGTGTCGGTCGGCGGGCTGCTCGCCCTCGCCAGCGCCCGGACGCGAGTGCTGAGGGAGGCCCGGCTCGCCCGCGTGCTGCAGGTCGCTGCAGTGGCGCAGGCCGCCATCCTGCCTCCGGTCCCGGAGCGGCTCGGCCCGCTGCTGCTCGCGGCCTCCTACGACAGCGCCATCGAGGAGGCGCAGGTCGGAGGCGACGTCTACGCAGCCGAGCAGACACCGTTCGGCGTGCGGCTGCTGGTGGCCGACGTCCGCGGGCACGGCCTCGAGGCGGTCCGCCTGTCGGCGGCGGTGCTCGGCACCTTCCGCGAGCGGGCGCGCGAGCGCCACGACCTCGCCGAGCTGATCGCCGACCTGGACGCCGCGGTGCTGCGGCAGGCCGAGGACGAGGACTTCGTGACGGCGCTGGTCGTGCAGGTCGATGGCACCCGGCTGTCCGCGGCCAGCGCCGGACACGACGGTCCGCTGCTGCTCGACGGGCGTTCCGCAGTCCGGCTCGCCCCGCGGCGCCCGAGCCCGCCGCTGGGCCTGAGCGGCGACGTCGAGGTCTTCCGCGGCACGCTGGAGCCCGGCTCCCGGCTGCTGCTGCACACCGACGGGGTCACCGAGGCTCGACGTCCCGGCGACGGCGCGTTCTTCCCGCTGGAGGAGCGTGCGGCGACGGTGCTGGCGGGATCACCGACGGAGGCCCTGAGCGCCCTGCGCGACGAGTTGCGCCTCTGGACGGGCGGGACGCTCGCCGACGACGTCACGATGGTGCTGGCCGTCCCCGCTGCCTGACCGGAGCCCTGCCGCTCGAGCCTGCGCGGTCGGAGCGGGTGCCGGGTGCCGGGTGGTCGACGGGGTAGGGGACCTCCCGGCGGGCGAGGCGCGCTGGACCCCTGACGCGAGGAGACGGTGTGCTCGAGACCCTGAGGGACGCGGGCCCGCGGGTGGGGGTCGCGCTGGTCGTCCTCGTGGTGCTCGTCGCTGTCGGCAAGCTGGCCGGGCTCGGGGTGCGCCGTCGCTACCTGACCCGCGACCGACCCAGCTTCGCCCACGTCATGGGGCGCGTGGTGTCCCTCGTCGCGACCACGGTCGGACTGCTCGTCGCCGCCACGATCGTCTTCCCGACCGTCCGTCCCGTGGACGTCCTGAGCAGCCTGGGCATCTTCAGCATCGCCGTCGGCTTCGCCTTCCGCGACATCCTCGAGAACCTGCTGGCGGGGGTCCTGCTGCTGTTCCGCGCGCCCTTCCGTACCGGCGACGAGGTCGACGTCGAGGGGACGCAGGGCACCGTCGTGGAGATCAACCTGCGCGAGACCGTCCTGCGTCGCTACGACGGGCAGCACGTGCTCGTGCCCAACAGCAGCGTCTACAAGAACCCGATCGTCGTCCGCACCGGGGCCGGCCCGGTCCGGTCCGAGATCCCGGTGGGCATCGCCTACGAGGCGGACGTCACGTCGGCCGCCGCCCTCGCGGTCCGGGCCATGGAGGGGTGCCGGGGCGTGCTGTCCGACCCTGCACCGGCCGCGCTGGTCGACGCCCTCGGGACGAGCACCGTCGACCTGCGCCTGCTGTTCTGGAGCGAGCCCGAGCAGCGTCACGTGCGGACGGCCCGGGACCAGGTCCTGCAGGCCGTCCTGTCGGCGTTCACCGAGGCCGACATCGAGATGCCCGCCGACATCGTGCTGCTGCAGGGCACCCCCAGCCTGCAGGCGGCGCTGCACGAGCGCGACCTCGAGCCCACGCCCGGCGGGCAGGTGCGTCCCCGGCCCGACCGCACGGACTGAGGTCGTCCGCGGGTGCACGTCGCCGGCTGCTGTGCGAGGGTCGGCGCCCGGCGGGGTCGAGACAGGGGTGCGGCGTGGACTGGTGGGTCTGGGTGTTGATCGCCCTGGCGGTCGTGGCGGTGCTCGTCGTGGCTGCGGCAGCGCTGCAGGCGCGGCGACGTCGAGGAGGCGTCGTGACGACGCGCCCGGGACAGCGCTCGTGAGCCTGCTCGTGCGCGCCGCGGAGCTCGTGGGCCGGCCGGTGGTGACGCTCGCCGGGGACGACGTCGCCCAGGTCAAGGACGTCGTCTACACGGCCGAGGGCGGCGACGTGGCCGGCTTCACCCTCAACGGCCGCGGGCTGTTCGCCGGGCCGCTCAAGACGAGCCTGCCGTGGGCGGGCGTGCACGGCCTGGGCCGCGACGCGCTCGTGGTCGAGGGCGAGCAGGCGTTCGTCCCGCGCGAGGAGCTGCTGGCGCAGGGTCGGGGCAAGGGAGCCGGCACGGGTGACGTGCTGGGCGCCCGGGTGCTCACCGACACCGGTGTCGACCTCGGGAAGGTGGTCGACGTCGTCGTGGAGTCCTCGCAGCGCGCCGACGTCGTCGGCTACGAGATCGACTCCTCGTCCGCGCTCGGCAGGGACGGGCGGCGCGTGTTCGTCCCGCTGCCCGACACCCTGGCCGTGTCGGTCGAGGCCCTGGTCGTCCCTGCGGCGGTCGTCGACTTCGTGACCGACGACCTCGCGGGCTTCGGCGCCGCGGTCACGGCCTTCCGTGAGCGGCTCGGGAGCACGGCATGAGGCTCACGGAGTGCCGCAAGCGGCCGGTCCTCGACACGTCGACCGCGCTGACGCTCGGCAAGGTCGACGGCCTGGTCCTCGACCCGGCCACCCGCACGGTCGTCGCGGTGACCGTCAAGCGCAAGGGCGACGCGGACACGCTGCTGTGGGGGGCGTTGCAGAGCTTCGGGCCGGACGCCGTCACCGTGGGCAGCGAGCAGGCCCTGACCGAGGCCGACGAGCACGTCGTCGAGCTGCGCACCAAGCGCCACGCCGCCGTGGGCAAGCGGGTGCTCACCGACGCCGGGGACGAGGCCGGGACGCTCCAGGACGTCGAGTTCGACCCGGCGTCGGGCGCCGTCACCGCGCTGCTGACGAGCGCCGGCGAGGTCGCCGGCGACCGGCTGCTGGGCATCGGCGCCTGGGCCGTCGTGGTGCGCGCCGACGCGGCGCCCCCCGCGGGCTGAGCCCAGCCCGCGTCGAGGCGGCACGTGCAGACGTGCCGCAGGAGGGCAGGACCCCGCAGCGTGGACCTGCTGCTCGCCTTCGCCCTCGTCCTGTTCGTGGGCGTCCTCGTCTCGGACCTGGCCCACCGGACCATCGTCTCGACCGCGGTGCTGTTCCTGTTCGCAGGGTTCGCGCTGGGCCCGGGGGTCACCGGGGTGCTGGACGTGGAGGCGAGCGACCCGGTCGTCACCGGCCTGGCGGAGCTGGCGCTGTTCAGCGTCCTGTTCACCGACGGGATGCGGGTCGCCCCGAGCGACCTGCGCCGGGCCTGGGGTCTGCCGGGTCGCGCCCTCGTGCTGGGGATGCCGCTCACGTTCCTGATCACAGCGCTGCTGGCCTACGTGGTGGCGGGGCTGCCGTGGACCGAGTCGATGCTGCTCGGCGCTGTCCTCGCGCCCACCGACCCGGTCTTCGCCAGCGCGATCGTCGGCCGCAAGGAGGTCCCGGCCCGGCTGCGCTCCCTGCTGAACGTCGAGAGCGGCCTGAACGACGGGCTGGCGCTGCCCGTGGTGCTCGTGCTCATCGCGGTCCTCGGCAAGGAGGAGCTGTCGCTGCGCGAGCTGGGCGTCGAGCTGCTGCTCGGCGTCGTCCTCGGCGTGGCCGTCCCCGCGGTGGCCGCCGTCTTCGTGCGCAGCCGGTTCACCGCCGCGACACCGCTCTACGCCGCGCTCGGAGGGCTGTCCATCGGCCTGGTCCTGCTGGGTCTGGCCGAGGCGCTGCACGCGAACCTGTTCCTCGCGGCCTTCACCGGCGGCATCACGGTGGCCGCGCTGACCCCGCAGGTGGAGCGCAGCTTCGAGGAGTTCGGAGAGCTCGTCACGGAGCTGCTCAAGCTCGCCGCGATCCTCGTCTTCGGCGCTCTCGTCAGCCCGGCCTTCCTCGGCGACGTCCCCGTCCTCGGCTACGTCTTCGCGGTGCTGGCGATCCTGCTCGCCCGGCCGCTGGCGATCGCCGTCGCCCTGGCACGCAGCTCGCTGCCGACCGCGGAGCGCCTGGTCGCCGCCTGGTTCGGCCCGAAGGGCTTCGCCTCGATCGTGTACGGGCTCCTGGTGCTGGACGCGGGGCTGGTCCGCTCCGACGAGCTGTTCCACCTGATCGCCCTGGTCGTGACGCTGTCGATCCTGGCCCACTCCTCGACCGACGTGCCGATCGCCCACGCCTTCGCGCGGCGGGACAGCCGGGACGCGGACGAGCGCGAGCAGGAGCAGGCGTGAGCCGTCCCCGTGCCGTCGCCCAGCGGGTGGCCGTGGTGGTCGACAGCGCCCGCAGCCGCATCTGGCCGCTGCCCTCGGTCGGCCTGCTGCTGGCCCTCGTCCTCGGCATCGTGCTGCCCGTCCTCGACGGTCGCCTCGACGACCAGCTGAGCGACCTGCTCGCCCGCTACCTGTTCACCGGTGGCCCGGACGCCGCCCGCTCGGTGCTCACCACCGTCGCGGGAGCGGTCGCCACCCTGACCTCCCTGACGTTCAGCCTCACGGTGGTCACGCTCCAGCTCGCCAGCAGCCAGTTCTCCCCGCGGCTGCTCCGCACCTTCAGCAGCGACGGCTTCGTTCACGTGACGCTGGGCCTGTTCGTGTCGACGTTCGTCTACGCCCTCACGGTGCTCCGGACGGTTCGCAGCGACAGCTCCGGCTCCCCGGCCTTCGTGCCCCAGATGGCCGTGACGCTCGGACTGGTGCTGGCGCTGGCGTGCCTGCTCGCCCTGGTGCTCTTCCTGGCCCACCTGGCGTCGGAGATCCGGGTCGAGACGATGCTGCAGCGCGTCCACGGCGAGGCCGGTTCCACCCTGCGCAGGGTGCTCGCGCCCCTGTCCGACGACGTCGAGCCCCCGGTCGCGCTGCCGCGTCCGCCGCCCGGTGCCGTGCCCCTGCTCGCGCCGTCGTCGGGCTTCCTGACCTCCGTCGACGACGACCGCCTCGTGCAGGCCGCCGCCGACGCCGGCGCGGTCCTGCTGCTGACCGTCCCGCTCGGCAGCTCGCTGGTGCAGGGCACGCCCGTGGGGTGGAGCTGGCCGGCCCTCGACGACGACGCGGCCGCGCGGCTGCGCGAGGGCGTGGCCCGGGCGCTCACGACGTCCAAGGAGCAGACCGGCTCGCAGGACGTCGCGTACGGCTTCCGCCAGATCACGGACGTCGCCACGAAGGCGCTCTCGCCCGGCGTCAACGACCCGCGGACCGCGGTGCACGCCCTGGGACACGCCTCGGCTCTCCTGTGCCAGGCGGCGCGGCGACGGCTCGGGCCGGTCGTGCTGCACGACGACGACGGGGTCGCGCGCGTCCACCGCGACGTCCCCCGGCTCGAGGACCTGCTGGACGTGGCGGTGTCCGGCCCCCGCCGGTACGGGGCGGCGGACCCCGACGTCCTCGGCCGGCTCTACGCGCTGCTCGCCGAGCTCGCCTGGACCGTGGGCAGCCCGGACGCGCGCGCCGGCGTCCGCGCCCAGCTGTCCCGCCTCGACGCCACGGCCGGCGAGCAGGACTTCGACGGCGCGGAGCGGGACCGGCTGCAGGAGCTCCGCGGTGAGGTGCTCACGGCCCTGGCCGGCGCCCCGCCACTAGCCTCGAGCCCGTGACCGACTCGCCCGTCCGCCCTGCCGACGACCTCCCCGAGCAGGTCCGGGTCCGGCGCGAGAAGTACGACCGGCTCGTCGCCGCCGGCACCCCGCCGTACCCGCTGGGCTTCCCCCGCACGACGTCGCTGGTCGACGTCCGGGAGCGCCACGCCGGCCTCGCCACCGACACCGGCAGCGGGGAGGTCGTCGGGGTGACCGGACGGGTCGTGCTGTCCCGCACCGGCGGCAAGCTGTGCTTCGCGACCCTGCAGGAGGGCGGCGCCACGCTGCAGGTCATGGTCAGCCTCGACGGCGTCGGTGCGGAGCGGCTGGCGGCCTGGAAGAGCGACGTCGACCTCGGCGACCACGTCGGCATCACCGGCGAGGTCATCAGCAGCCGCCGCGGCGAGCTGAGCGTCCTCGCCACCGACTGGGCCCTGACCAGCAAGGCCCTGCGGCCGCTCCCCGACAAGCACCACGGCCTGACCGACCCCGAGGCCCGGGTGCGCCAGCGCTACCTCGACCTCCTCGTCAACCCCGCCTCGCGCGAGACCGCCCTGGCACGCGCGACCGTCGTCCGGACCATCCGCGAGCAGCTGCACGGCGCCGGCTACGTCGAGGTCGAGACGCCGCAGCTGCAGGTCGTGCACGGGGGCGCCTCGGCCCGGCCGTACCGGACGCACGTGAACGCCTGGGACCTGGACGTCACCCTGCGGATCGCCCTCGAGCTGTACCTCAAGCGGGCCGTCGTCGGCGGGCTCGACCGGGTCTTCGAGATCGGCAAGAACTTCCGCAACGAGGGCTGGGACACCACCCACTCCAACGAGTTCACGATGCTCGAGTTCTACGAGGCCTACGGCGACTACGACACCGTGGCCGACCGCACCCGCGAGATGGTCCTGGCGTGTGCCCGCGCCGTCGGGCGGACCGTCGTGCCGGACGGCCGGGGCGGCGAGGTCGACCTCGAGCAGCCGTGGCGCAGCGCGACCCTGCACGGGCTGGTCAGCGAGGCGGTGGGGGAGCCCGTCACGACGTCGACCCCGCGGGCCCGGCTGCTCGAGCTGGCCGAGCGCCACGAGGTGGCCCTGCAGCCGCAGTGGGACGACGGCGAGGTCGTGCTGGAGCTGTTCGAGCAGCTGGTCGAGGACGAGCTGCTGACCCCGACCTTCGTGCGGGACTTCCCGGTGAGCGTGCGGCCGCTCGCCCGGGCGCACCGGGACGACCCCCTGCTGTCGGAGGCCTGGGACCTCGTCGTCGCCGGGACCGAGCTGGCCACCGGGTACTCCGAGCTGGTCGACCCCGTGGAGCAGCGGGCCCGCCTGACCGAGCAGTCGCTCAAGGCGGCCGGCGGCGACCCCGAGGCGATGCAGCTCGACGAGGACTTCCTGCGGGCCCTCGAGCACGGCTGCCCGCCGATGGGCGGGCAGGGGATGGGCGTCGACCGGCTGCTCATGCTCCTCACCGGCACGGGCGTGCGCGACGTCATCCTGTTCCCGCTGGTGAAGCCGGAGGCCGGCTAGTCCTTCCAGGCCATGGAGCACCTGACCACCGAGGTCGATGCACCAGCATGGTCCGGCTCCGCCACGTGCTCGTCGCGCTGCTGGCGGCTGCCTACCTGACCGTGCTGCTGACCCGCACCGGCAGCCCGGCGGCGATCGCCGTCGACGACGTCGGCAACCTGCTGTCGCCGCTGGTCGCGGCCGGGGCCAGCCGGGCCGCCGGACGCCGGTGCACCGGGCGCCTGGCCCTCAGCTGGAACCTGCTGGCGGCCTCCGCCCTGTCGTGGGCCGCCGGTCAGGCCGCCTGGTGCTGGTTCGAGCTCGGCCTCGGCGCCGAGGTGCCCTTCCCCGGCCCGCCCGACGTCGGCTACCTGCTGGCGGTCCCGCTCGCGGTCCTCGCCCTCCTGGTCCACCCGCAGGCCCCGCGGCTCGTGACCGGCCGGCTGCGGCTGCTCGGCGACGGCGTCCTCGTCGGTGCCTCGCTGCTCAGCAGCGTCTGGCGGATCGGCCTGGAGGCCTCCTACGGCAGCGGCTCCCTCGCCCTGCCCCAGCTGCTCGGCCTCGCCTACCCGCTGTGCGACGTCGTGCTGCTGACCCTCGCCGTCCTGCTGCTGAGCCGGGCCAACCGGGCGACGGCGCTGCCGCTGCTGCTCGTCGCCGGCTGGGTCTCGGCCGGGACCGCCGGCCACCTCGTCTACGGGGTCCTCGCCCAGGCCGGACGGTGGACGCCGGGCGGCCCGGTCGACGCCGCCTGGGGGCTGGGCTTCCTGCTCCTGGCCGCCGGAGCCGTCCGCCAGCAGCCCGTGACCGACGCCGCGCTGCCGGTCCGGCGGCACAGCACGGTGCGCACCTGCCTGCCCTACGTGCCGGTGGCGCTCGCCCTCGTGACCGCCGTCGTCGACCGGCTGCGCGGGGCCCCGGTCGACAGCGTCGCGGGGTCGCTGCTGGTGCTGGTCATCGTGGTCGCCGGCGTCCGGCAGCTGACCGCCCTGCTCGAGAACGGGCGGCTCACCCACGGCCTCGAGGGCGTCGTCGCCGAGCGCACCGCCCAGCTGCGCTCGCTCGCCCACAGCGACCCGCTCACCGGCCTGCCCAACCGCGCCCTGCTCGCGGAGCGCACGGCGTCGGCGTCCGAGGCCGGACCGGTCGCCGTCGCCCTGCTCGACCTCGACCGCTTCAAGTCCGTCAACGACAGCCTCGGCCACGAGGCGGGCGACGAGCTGCTGCGCGAGGTCGCCCAGCGGCTCGCCGGAGCCGTCCTCCCGGGCGAGACCGTCGGGCGGCTCGGCGGGGACGAGTTCGCCGTCGTCCTGCCGGGCGTCCTCGACGACGCACAGGCCCTGCGGGCCGCCGACCGGCTGCTCGCCGCCGTCACGGGGACCGCCCGGGTCGGCAGCCGCGAGGTCGTCGTCGTCGCGAGCCTGGGCATCGTGCGGGCCCGCCCCGGCGACACCCCCGCCGACCTGCTCCGCAACGCCGACGTCGCCATGTACGCCGCCAAGGAGCTCGCGCCCGGACGCCGGGAGGCCCGCACCGGCAGCCGGCGCCTGTTCGAGCCGTCGATGCACGAGGCCGTCCTGCAGCGGCTCGACCTCGAGGCCGACCTGCGCGAGGCGCTGGACCGCGGCGACGTCGTGCCGCACTTCCAGCCCGTCGTCGACCTCGCCACCGGAGCGCTGACCGGCGTCGAGGCGCTGGCCCGGTGGACCCGCCCCGACGGCACGTCGGTCCCGCCCGGCGTCTTCGTGCCGCTGGCCGAGCAGTGCGGCCTCGTCGTCCAGCTCGGCCGGGCGGTCCTGCGCGACGCCTGCCGGGTCGCGGCGCAGTGGCACCGCGACGCCGCCGCCGGCGTCCTCGCGTCCGCGCCGAGCCTGTCGGTGAACGTGTCGGCGGTGCAGCTGGCGTCGGCGTCGTTCGTCGACGACGTGCGGGACGCGCTCGCCGGTAGCGGCCTGCCCAGCCGGCAGCTCGTCCTCGAGATCACCGAGACCTGCGTCGTCGAGGACCCGGGCACGGCGTCGGTGCGGCTCGCCGAGGTGCGGGCCCTCGGGGTCCGGGTCGCCATGGACGACTTCGGCACCGGCTACAGCGCTCTCGGCCTGTTGCCGCAGCTGCCCCTGGACATCGTCAAGATCGACCGCGAGTTCGTCCGGCACGTCCACCGCAGCCCGCGCGACGCCGCCCTCGCCACCGCGGTCCTCAGCCTCGCGCGGAGCCTCGACCTGGTGGTGGTGGCCGAGGGCGTGGAGCTGCAGGAGCAGGCCGACCGGTTGCGCGAGATGGGCTGCCCGCTGGCCCAGGGGTTCCTGTACGCCGCGGCGCTGCCCGCCGAGGAGCTGCGCCGGAAGCTCGTTCCCGCCATTCCTGCGCCCCGTTCCGAGAAAGCGACAGCCCCGGTGTCCGCTTTCTGTCCCGTCGGAACGTGACGAACGCTCCGGAATTTGCCGCGGGACCCGCAGGAATGCTTTCCTGAGGGCGTCTTCCGGGATCGTCCCGGGAGTCGGAGGGAGAACCGTGGCGCAGAAGGTCCAGGTCATGCTCGTGTGCGACCTGCACGACGACGAGACCGAGGGCACCGAGACCGTGACGTTCGGTCTCGACGGGTCCTCCTACGAGATCGACCTGTGCGAGGAGCACGCGGGCGAGCTCCGGGACGACCTCGCGTCCTACGTCGGCGCGGCCCGTCGGGCCGGTCGCAGCGGGGGCGGCACGCCGCGAAGGAGCAGCGGCGGGGGCGGCGCGAAGGCCAAGTCCTCCGGCGGTGCCGGGGGGAACGTGTCCGAGGTGCGCGAGTGGGCGCGGGCGAACGGCCACGAGGTCTCCGAGCGGGGGCGCCTGTCGAGCACCGTGCTCGAGGCGTACGAGGCCGCCCAGAAGTAGGTCGTCCGCCCCGTTCGCTGGGGGCGTAGCGACCCGGGAACGGGCCGGGCCGGGGCACGGTTGTACCGGGAGTCCGGCGCTCCCAGGAGACCGAGTGCCGGGCGCGACGGTGCCCCGGTGGGATCGCTCTGCCGGGAGTACCGTGCGCACGACCTGGGTGGTCTGCCCGCCCGCGTGAGGAGCGATGAGCATGTTCGAGCGTTTCACCGACCGAGCCCGCCGCGTTGTCGTCCTGGCCCAAGAAGAGGCCCGGATGCTCAACCACAACTACATCGGGACCGAGCACATCCTGCTCGGCCTCATCCACGAGGGCGAGGGCGTCGCCGCCAAGGCCCTCGAGTCGCTGGGCATCTCGCTCGAGGGCGTCCGCAGCCAGGTCGAGGAGATCATCGGTCAGGGCCAGCAGGCGCCGTCCGGGCACATCCCCTTCACGCCCCGCGCGAAGAAGGTCCTCGAGCTGAGCCTGCGCGAGGCGCTGCAGCTGGGCCACAACTACATCGGCACCGAGCACATCCTGCTCGGGCTGATCCGCGAGGGCGAGGGCGTCGCCGCCCAGGTCCTCGTGAAGCTGGGCGCCGACCTCAACCGCGTGCGCCAGCAGGTCATCCAGCTGCTCTCGGGCTACCAGGGCAAGGAGACCGCCGGCACCGGCGCCGGCCCCGCCGAGGGCACGCCGTCGACGTCGCTGGTGCTCGACCAGTTCGGCCGCAACCTCACGCAGGCCGCGCGCGAGTCCAAGCTCGACCCGGTCATCGGGCGCGAGAAGGAGATCGAGCGCGTCATGCAGGTCCTGTCGCGCCGCACCAAGAACAACCCGGTCCTCATCGGCGAGCCCGGCGTCGGCAAGACCGCCGTCGTCGAGGGCCTGGCCCAGGCGATCGTCAAGGGCGAGGTGCCCGAGACGCTCAAGGACAAGCAGCTCTACACCCTCGACCTCGGCGCGCTCGTGGCCGGGAGCAGGTACCGCGGTGACTTCGAGGAGCGCCTGAAGAAGGTCCTCAAGGAGATCCGCACCCGCGGCGACATCATCCTGTTCATCGACGAGATCCACACCCTCGTCGGTGCCGGTGCCGCCGAGGGCGCGATCGACGCCGCCAGCATCCTCAAGCCGATGCTGGCCCGCGGCGAGCTGCAGACGATCGGCGCGACCACGCTGGACGAGTACCGCAAGCACCTCGAGAAGGACGCCGCGCTCGAGCGCCGCTTCCAGCCGATCCAGGTCGGTGAGCCCTCGCTGGCCCACACGATCGAGATCCTCAAGGGCCTGCGCGACCGCTACGAGGCGCACCACCGCATCTCCATCACCGACGCCGCCCTGGTCGCCGCCGCGACCCTGGCCGACCGGTACATCTCCGACCGCTTCCTCCCCGACAAGGCGATCGACCTCATCGACGAGGCCGGCTCGCGCATGCGCATCCGCCGCATGACCGCGCCGCCGGACCTGCGCGAGTTCGACGAGCGCATCGCCGACGTCCGCCGCGAGAAGGAGAGCGCGATCGACGCGCAGGACTTCGAGAAGGCCGCGTCCCTCCGTGACAAGGAGAAGACGCTGCTCGGCGAGAAGGCCCAGCGCGAGAAGGAGTGGAAGGCCGGCGACATGGACGTCGTCGCCGAGGTCGGCGACGAGGAGATCGCCGAGGTCCTCGAGATCTGGACCGGCATCCCCGCCGTCCGGCTCACCGAGGCCGAGACCGCCCGCCTGCTGCGCATGGAGGACGAGCTCCACAAGCGCGTCATCGGCCAGCAGCAGGCCATCGTCGCGGTGTCCAAGGCCATCCGCCGCACCCGCGCCGGCCTCAAGGACCCGAAGCGCCCCGGTGGCTCGTTCATCTTCGCCGGCCCCTCCGGCGTCGGGAAGACCGAGCTGTCCAAGACGCTCGCCGAGTTCCTCTTCGGCGACGAGGACAGCCTGATCCTGCTCGACATGTCCGAGTACATGGAGAAGCACACGGTCAGCCGCCTGGTCGGTTCGCCCCCCGGCTACGTCGGCTACGAGGAGGGCGGCCAGCTCACCGAGAAGGTGCGCCGCAAGCCGTTCTCCGTGGTCCTGTTCGACGAGGTCGAGAAGGCCCACCCGGACGTCTTCAACACCCTGCTGCAGATCCTGGAGGACGGTCGCCTGACCGATTCCCAGGGCCGCGTCGTGGACTTCAAGAACACCGTGCTGATCATGACCTCGAACCTCGGTACGCGGGACATCGGCAAGGGCTTCAACCTCGGTTTCCAGAAGGACAACGACGTCACCGGTGCCTACGAGCGCATGAAGCAGAAGGTGAACGACGAGCTCAAGCAGCACTTCCGGCCCGAGTTCCTCAACCGCATCGACGACATCGTCGTGTTCACGCAGCTGAACCAGGACGAGATCCTCACGATCGTCGACCTCATGCTCGCCCGCGTGGACGGCCAGCTGAAGAACAAGGACATGGGGCTGGAGCTCACGCAGGCGGCCAAGGAGCTGCTCGCCAAGAAGGGCTACGACCCGGTCCTCGGTGCCCGCCCGCTGCGCCGCACGATCCAGCGCGAGATCGAGGACGTGCTCTCCGAGCAGATCCTGTTCGGCACGCTGACCGCCGGCAACATCGTGGTGGTCGACGTGGAGGGCGACGGCGAGGAGAAGACCTTCTCCTTCCGCGGCGAGCCCAAGCCGGGCATGGTCCCGGACGCCCCGCCGGTCGACCTCGCCAAGGGCCAGTAGCACCCAGGCAGCACGACCCGAGGGCGGTCCTCCACAGGGGGGCCGCCCTCGCGGCGTTCCCGGCGGGCACCATGGAGCGGTGCGCACCGCCTCCGTCCTCGCCGTGACCGCCCTGCTGCTGACTGCGGCCTGCACCTCGGACGAGGGCGGGAGCGCGTCGCGGACGCCCGACGCGCGGCCCCCGGCAACGACGTCGGCCGCCCCGACCGCGGCCTCGCCCTCCGCCGCGCCCTCACCCTCGGCGGAGGCGACGAGCGCGGCCCCCGTCGCAGCGCCCGGCCGGTACCTCGTGACGGCCGAGTTCGACGCCCTGCGCCTGCGCGACCCCGCCACCGGCCGGCTGGTACGCGTCCTGCAGCAGACGCCGTCGGGCGCGGTCGACAGCGACGTCGAGCTGTCCCGGGACGGCGCCAGCGTGTACGCCCTGCGCGAGTACGGCGGCTTCGCCGCGTGCGGACGCACGCAGGTGGTGAGCATCGCGACCGCCGGGGGGCCGGCCCGGGTCCTGGTCGAGCAGGCGGACCGCTTCTCGGAGTTCGCCGTGTCCCCGGACCGCCGTACGGTCGCCCGCGTCACCTCCGCGTGTACGAGCCCCCGCGAGCGCGTGCTCGTGCTCAAGGACCTCGGCACCGGGCGCGAGCGCCGGGTGGCGCTGCCCGACGACGACGAGCGCTCGCAGAACGGCCTCGCCTACGCCCCGGACAGCCGGCACCTGTACGTGGACGGGCGGGTGGTCGACACCGCCTCGGCCGACCCCCTGCGCGGCGTCGCCCCCGTCGACGTGCCCGAGCGGCTCTCGGTCGACGCCCAGTACCGCCCCGACGGGCGGCTCGTCCTCACGACCGCCGAGCTGGCCGACGCCGACAGCCCGTTGACCCTGGTCGCGGTCGACGACCGGACCGGGCGGCCGGTGGGCGCGGCCCGGACGCTGCCGCAGCAGGTGGGCGCGGTGTCCTACGGCCCCGCGGCCGACCTGCTGGGCATCCGCTTCCCGACCGAGGGCGACGACTACGTGGGCGGCCCGGTCGTGCGGGTCAGCGGCTCGACCGTGACGCCGCTGCCCGGGGTGGAGGCGCTCGCGGTGGACTGGACCTGACGGCTGCCCCCGCGGGCTAGGGTCGGACCATGAGCGGGCCGGTCGACACGACGTCGATCGGGGCGCTGTTCGAGATCACGTCCGACGCCGTGGTCCTGCTCGAGGGCGAGCAGGTCGTGGCCGTGAACGCCTGTGCGGAGCAGTTCTTCGGGATCTCCGCCGCCGAGGCGACGGTGCCCGGCGCAGCCCCTCTCGGGGAGCACCTGGGGGTGCTGCTGGCGCTGCCGCTCGACGCGCCCAAGGTCCGGGTCCTGCTGGAGCCGCACGGCACGGTCGCCGCGGTGCACCGCCGCGTGGGCTCGATGTCGGTGCTGATGCTGAGGGACGTGACCGCGGACGTCCGCCGCGAGGACGGCCTGCGCCGGATCGCCGCCCTGACCCGGACCCTGCTGTCGACGGCGCCGTCGGTGCAGCACGTCATGCAGACGCTCTGCACCGAGGCCAAGGTCGTCACCGGGGCGTCGTACAGCGCCCTGCTGCTCCTGCGCGAGGGCAGCACCACCGAGAGCAGCCACTTCGTCTACGACGCCCCGCGCCACCTGTTCCCGGAGCGGATGCCCCGGGCGGTCGGCCTGCTCGCGGTGCCCCTGGCGACCCGGCAGCCCGCACGGCTGGACGACGTCCGGGGCCATCCCGCCGGCGTCGGGCTGCCCGGGGTGCACCCGCCGATCGGGCCGCTGGTCGCCGTGCCGATGGTCGCGGGCGACGAGGTGCTCGGGGAGCTCGCGGTCGCGAACGGCCCCGGGGAGCGGACCTTCGACGAGGTCGACGAGTCGCTCCTGGTCGACCTCGCCGCGCACGCCGCCGTCGCCATCACGTGGGCGGCGGCCTCGGAGCGGGAGCGCGAGCGGGCGCTCGTGCGCCAGGAGGTCGTCGACACCGCCCGCCACGACATCCGCACCCCGGTCGGTGCCGGCAAGGGGTTCGCCCTGCTGCTGCAGCGCCGCCGCGACCGGATGTCGCCGGAGCAGGTCGAGACCGCGCTCTCGGGCCTGGTCGACTCGTTCACCCGGATCGAGGCCTTCAGCGAGCGCCTCCTGCTCGACGAGCGCTCGGCCACGGCCGGCGTCGAGCCGCAGTGGACCGACGTCGACGTCGAGGCGCTGCTGCGGGCGCTGGAGCGCGACGGGGCGGCGCTCACCGGCACGGACGACGCCGTGCTGGGCGACCGCACCGACGCGCCACCCACCCTGGCGGGGGACGCCGAGATGGTCCGCGAGGTCCTCGACAACCTGGTCGGCAACGCGCTCAAGCACGCCGGGTCGGCCCGGATCACGGCGCGGCTGGAGGGCGAGCACGTCCGGTTCGACGTCCGCGACGAGGGCCCCGGGATCCCGGAGGAGGAGCAGGCCCACCTGTTCGACCGCTGGACCCGCACGGACGCGTCGAAGCGGACGGCGGTGCGCGGCTTCGGGCTCGGCCTGTCCATCGTCAAGCGCCTGGTGGTCGCGCACGGGGGCACCCTCGGCCTGTCCAGCCGGGTCGGCGAGGGCACGACGTTCTGGGTGACCTTCCCGCGCACCGCTCCGGAGGGCGCCCGGTGACCCGCGTGCTGCTCGTCGAGGACGACCCGACCGTGCGGTCGGTCATCACGATGCTGCTCGAGACCGAGCCCGGGCTGGAGCTCGTCGGCGTGACCGGCTCGGCCGAGGACGCGATCGACCTGGTGGCCGGCCTGCGGCCCGACCTCGTGCTGCTGGACAACCAGCTGGAGGGACTGCTGACCGGTCTGGAGGCGGCCCCGCAGATCAAGGCCGCCCACGCCAGCACCGTCGTCCTGCTCTGCACTGCCCTCGACATGGCCGAACGGGCGCAGGCCGAGCCCGCGGTCGACGGCTACCTGCGCAAGGAGCGCCTGGTCGAGCTGGGCGAGGTCATCGCGGAGCTGCTCGGCCGGTAGGCAGCGCGTAGCGGCCGTCCGGCAGCGGGTCCACGAGGCCGTCCGCGACGAGTCCGTCGAGCGCCCGGGCCCGCTGCACCGGCTCGTCCCAGACCTGGGCCAGCAGGTCGGCGTCGACCGGGCCGTCCGCGTCGCGCAGGACCCCCAGCAGCCGCCCGCGGACCTGCCGGTCGGTGCCCGCGTACCCCTGCGGCCGCCGTACCGGGGCGTCCAGCGGCGGCTGGCCGGCGCGGGTCCAGGCGCACAGGTCGACGACCGGGCAGGACGGGCAGCGCGGTGCCCGGGCGGTGCACACCAGCGCGCCGAGCTCCATGAAGGCGATCGAGGCGACCGCGGCCGTCTCGGGGTCCTCCGGCAGGAGGGCCTCCACGAGAGCGAGGTCCCGCCGGGTGACCGCGGCATCGGCCACGCCCTCGACGACCCGCGCCACGACCCGCCGGACGTTGGTGTCGACCACGGGGGCCCGCTGCCGGAAGGCGAACGCCGCCACCGCCCGCGCCGTGTAGTCGCCGACGCCGGGCAGCGCGAGCAGCTCCGGGACGGTCGACGGCAGCTCCCCGCCGTGGCGCTCGACCACCGCGCAGGCCGCCGCGTGCAGCCGGAGCGCCCGCCGCGGGTAGCCGAGGCGGCCCCAGGCGCGGACCGCCTCGCCGGGCTCGTCCGCCGCCAGCGCCGACGCCGTCGGCCACCGCGCCAGCCACGCCTCGTACACCGGCGCGACCCGCACCACCGGCGTCTGCTGGAGCATGACCTCGCTGACGAGGACGGCGTACGGCGTGGTGCCCGGCCGGCGCCAGGGGAGGTCGCGGGCGGCACCCGCGTACCACTGGACGAGCACCTCCGTGAGCACGTCCCGAGGCTAGGCTCGACCCCGATGCCCCTGCACCTGCGCCCCGTCGGGCCCCTGCCCGCCGGGACCTACTGGCGGCGCCGGGCGGTCGTCGCGGCGGTCGCCGTGCTGCTGCTGGTCCTGCTCAGCCGGTGCGGCGGGGACGACCCCGGTCCCGAGGCCCTGGCCCAGGCGTCGCCGACCGCCGCCCCGGTCCCGACGACGTCGACCCTGCCAGCCCGAGCCCGAGCCCGAGCGCGTCCCCGACCGCCTGCGCCGACGACGCCCTGCGGGTCACCGCCACGCCCGACCGGTCCCGCTACGCCGCCTCCCCCCGGCCGGCCCTGCGGCTGGCGGTGCGCAACGGGGGTGCGGTCCCCTGCACGCGCGCGCTGGGCCGCGGGGCGGTCGAGCTGCTCGTCTACAGCGGGAGCGACCGGATCTGGAGCAGCGACGACTGCGCCGCGGGCGGGCCGGACGGGACGGTCGTCCTGCAGCCGCAGCAGCTCGTGGTCACCACCCTCACCTGGGGCGGACGCCGCTCCCGCCCAGGGTGTCCCGGCGGCGCGGAGGCGGCCGAGCCCGGCACCTACCGCGTGGTCGGCCGGGTCGGGACGCTGCGCACCGAGGGCACCGCGTTCACGGTGGGCTGATCGCTCAAGGGAGCTCCGGGTCGTCCCGATCCTCCACGGACGGGGGCTCGGCGACGGACGGCAGGTAGGGCAGTGCGAGGGGCGCAGCAGCACGGGACGACGCGCGGCAGGGACCTCCCTCCCGACGTGCTCGCCGGCCTGCGCGGAGCCTTCGCCGAGGAGGTGGCCGAGCGGCTGCCCCGACTGGTCCAGGCCGCGGCCGACGGCCGCACCGGGCCGGACGTCGTCCGCGACGCCCACACCCTGGGCAGCAGCAGCTTCGTCGTCGACGAGCCCGGGGCCGGCCGGATCGCCCGGGACGTCGAGGCCCGGCTGCTCGACGGCCGCCCGTTCGCCGAGCAGGTGGCGCAGCTCGCCGCCGCGCTCGGTGCGTGGTCGGTGTGACGCCTGCCGCCAGCACGCCGCAGCTCGACGTCGTCGTCGTGGACGACAGCCCGGTCCAGCGCCGGTTCCTGCGGGCGGCCGTCGACGCAGACCCGGGGTTCTCGGTCTGCGGCGAGGCCCGCAACGGCAGGGAGGCCGTCGCACTCGTCGCCCGGCTGCGTCCGGCGGTCGTGCTCATGGACCTCGACCTGCCGGTCATGGGCGGCATCGAGGCGATCGAGCTGATCATGGCCTCGACCCCGACGCCGATCCTCGTCTACAGCGCCTTCGTCGGCGGCACGGACAGCGGCAACGCCGTGGAGGCCCTGGCGGCCGGCGCCGTCGACGTCCTCGCCAAGCCCGGCCCGGAGGACACCGGGACGCTCGAGTCCTACGCCGAGGCCCTGCGCCGGCGCCTGCGCATGGTCTCGCGCATCCGCGTCATCACCCACCCCCGCGGCCGCCTGCGCGAGCAGGGCCTGCACGCCGCGCCGCTCGGTGCGACCGCCTCCGGCCGCCGGCCCCTCGGCGCGGCGCCCGTCCTGGAGCCGCCCCTGCCGTCCTCCGGTGACGCCCGCCTGGTCGCGATCGGCGCCTCCACCGGCGGGCCCCAGGCGCTGCTCACCGTCCTCGGGTGCCTCCCCGCCGACCTCGCGCAGCCCGTCCTCGTCGTGCAGCACATGGCCGAGGGGTTCATCCCCGGGCTGGTCAGCTGGCTGGACGACCTCGTGCCGCTGTCCGTCGTCGTCGGAGGGAGCGGCCGGCGGCTCGAGCCGGGGACGGTGACGGTCGCCCCGAGCGGCGGCAACCTGCTCGTGCAGGACGACCGGCTCCGCACCCTGGCGACGCCGCCCGACGCCGGCCAGTTCCACGTCCCCGGCATCGACGCCGCCTTCCGCAGCGTCGCCTCCGTCCTCGGCGCCAGCGCGGTCGGGGTCCTGCTGACCGGGATGGGACGCGACGGCGCGCTCGGCCTCAAGGAGATGCGCGACCGCGGCGCGCCCACCCTGGGCCAGGACGAGGCCAGCTGTGCGGTCTACGGGATGCCGGCCGCCGCGCTGGCCGCGGGCGCGGTCGAGCGGCAGCTGCCGCTGGAGCAGATCGGTCCGGCGCTGCTCGCGCTGCTGGGGCGGGCATGAGGCCGCCCGCGCTCACCGACGACCAGTTCGAGGAGCTCCGCGGCCTGCTGGGCCGGCTGGCCGGCCTGGTGTTCGAGCCGTCCCGCCGCGACTCGGTCGGCTACTGCGTCGCCGAGCGGCTCCGCGCCACCGGCGTCCCCGACGTCGACGCCTACCTCGCGCTGCTGACCGACGCCGAGGAGCGCCAGCGGCTGCTCGACGAGGTCACCATCCAGGAGACGCACTTCTTCCGGAACCCCCCGCAGGTCCGGGCCCTGCGTCAGCACGTGCTGCCCGGGCTGATCCGGGCGGCGGCAGACACGCGGCGCCTCCGGATCTGGAGCGCCGGCTGCTCCACCGGCGAGGAGCCCTACACGATCGCCATGCTGCTGCGCGAGCTGCTGCCCTCCGGTGCGGCCGGGTGGGACGTCCGCGTGCTCGGCACCGACGTCAGCCAGCGTGCCCTCGCGGCCGCCCGCTCCGCCCGGTACGGCCCCCGTGCCGTGCAGATGGCGACGCCGGACGACCTCGCCCGGCACTTCCGGCCCGGTCCCGACGGGGGCGTGGAGGTCCGTCCGGAGGTCCGGGACCTCGTCCAGCTGCGGCACCACAACCTCGTCACCGAGCCCGTCCCCTTCGGCCCCGGCGAGCTCGACCTCGTGCTCTGCCGCAACGTCACCATCTACTTCGGCAAGGACACGACCCGCGGCCTGATGTCCCGGCTGCACACCTCCCTGCGCGACGGCGGCTACCTGTTCCTCGGCCACTCCGAGACCCTGTGGCAGGTCAGCGAGGACTTCCGGCTCGTCCCGCTCGGCTCGGGGGACTCCGCCGCGTTCGTCTACCGCCGGCTCGACGGCCCGCCCGACCGCCGCGCGGTCCTTCCCGACCGGCGGACCGGCGACGACCCGCTGACCACCGCCGAGCGCCGCACCGGCCCGCGCCGTCTCCCCGCCGACGCCGTGCCGAGGCCCCGCGCGCTCTCCCCGGGCGCCCGTCCCGACCACGTCCCCACCCCGCCCGCGCGGGCCGGCCGGCTCTCCCCGCCGCCGCGCACCGTGCCGGACGCTCCGGGGGTGCGCCTGCTCGGGTCCAGCGCCGCCGCGGTGCCGCAGGTGCGGGCCGCGCTCGCCGACGGCCGGTACGCCGAGGCCGCCGACCTCGCGGCGCAGCTGGCCGCTGCCGACCCGCTGCTGGCCGTCTCCCACTACCTGCGCGGCCTGGCTCTCGTCAGCCTCGGCGACGACGCCGGTGCGCTGGTCGCCCTGCGCAAGGCCGTCTACGCCGACCCGGCCGCCGGGCTGGCGCACTTCCTGCTCGGCAGCACGCTCGAACGGTGCGGCGACCGCGCGGCCGCGCGGCGCGAGTACGCCGCGGCCGCGGCCACCCTGACCGCGCGCGACGCCGCCGCCCCCGAGCTGGGGGGCCGCAGCCTGGCCGACCTCGTCGCCCTGTGCCGGCGGCTCGCCGCCCCGACCCCTGCCGAGGAGACCCGATGAGCTCGCTGGTGACGTTCCGGATCGGCGAGCGCGACTACGCCGCCCGTCTCGGCGAGGTGCGGGAGGTGGTGCGCCTGCAGGGGCTGGCCGACCTCCCCGGGATGGCGCCGCCGCTCGCCGGGGTGCTGGACCTGCGCGGCACCGCCTTGCCCGTGCTCGACCTGCGCCTGGCACCCGGCGCCCGGGGCGACGTCCTCGTGCTCGAGCAGGAGGGCGTGGCGGCCGTCGGGGTCGCCGTCGACGCGGTGTCGGCCGTCGTCCCGGAGGAGGAGCTGCCGCGGGGCGACGCCGGGTCCGACGAGCTGCCGGCGTACGTGCTGGAGGTGCGGCGCGGACGCCGCGGGCCGGTGTTCCTCGTCGACCTGCGCGTCATGGTCGACAGCCGGCGCGGCGCCGCGGTGTGACCCGGCCCTCGCTGCGGTAGCCCGGAGAGGCCTCCGCGGACGGACAGGACGTGCCACAGTCCTCGGCACTGCTGGTCTGCACCCTGGAGCGCCGTCGTGCCGTTGCCCCGCCCGTCCCTGCTCGCCGCCGCGACGGGGCTCGCCGCCCTGCTCGCGGTCGGGGTGCTCCCCGCGGCGTCCGTGCCCAGCGCCGCGCCTGCCCAGGACGGCTGCCCCGTCGGCTTCCTGCTGGAGGCTGAGACCGACCTGCTGTCGTTCGCCGCCGGGCAGCGCGGGACCTGCGTCCCGGCGAAGCACCCTGAGTCGTTCAGGGAGCTCGCGCTCGCGAACGGTCAGCGGGAGACCCAGGACCAGGCGCCGTACGGCGTGCAGCCCGGGGCCTACGCGGCCGGGGCGGCCCAGGCCTCGCGACTCGCGGCGACCGGCCCGGCCACCACTGCCATCTGGACGCCACTCGGGAGCACCCCGCTCGTCGGCAACGGCCCCGAGTACGGCTCGGTCAACAAGCAGGGCTTCGTCAACCAGGCCGGCCGGATCGAGGACCTCTCCTACGTGCCGGGCGAGGACGGGCACTGGCTCGCCGCGGTCGCCAACGGCGGCGTGCACGAGACGACGGACGCCGGCAAGAACTGGCGCTCCATCGGCGACAGCCTGCCGACCCAGATCACCGGCACGGTGGCGTACTCCGCCGTCGCCGGCCGCCCCGGCCGGATCCTGCTCGGCACCGGCGACCCGGCCTTCGGCGGCAGCAGCCTGTCCGGGCTCGGCGCCTTCTACACCGACGACGACGGCGCCACCTGGGTCCACGCGACGGGCGTCCCCAGCGGCACGCTGTCGTTCCAGCTCGCTGTCGACCCGAAGGACCCGACCAGGGTCTACCTCGCCACCAGCCAGGGCCTCTACCGGTCCACCGACCGGGGCGCGAGCTACACGAACGTCGTCCTGCCGACGACCTGCACCGACCTCGCCGACCGCAACTGCTACTTCGCCAACATCGTCACCGACGTCGTCGTGCAGGCACCGGGCGGCGTGGGGAAGGCGGCCGGTGGCGCCGTCCTCGCGGCCGTCGGCTGGCGGGCCGGCCAGAAGCTGAACGCGGTCGGGAAGATGCAGGCTCCGCGGAACGGGCTGTACACCTCGGCGAACGGTGCGCCCGGGACCTTCACGTACCTGGATCCCGCGGGCACCGGCCTGCCGGGCGCGTCCGAGACCGGCTTCCCCGACACCCCCTTCCTCGGGCGGACGGCCCTCGGCATCGCGACCGGCTCCGCCCAGGACCACGACTACGTGTACGCCCTCGTGGAGGACGCGCAGAAGTTCAACGCCAACGCGTGTGCCCTGGACGCCCCGGACTTCGCGGGCGCGGGCGCCCTGTGCGCGGCCGGCACCGTCCTGAACGGCGTCTACGGCTCGGCGGACTTCGGCCTGACCTGGACCCGGCTGGCCGACTCCGAGGCCCTGAAGTCCCCGGCCGCGCAGTCCGCCCTGATCGGGCCGGGCTCCGCGACCTACAGCCCGGGCGTGCAGTCCTGGTACAACGAGTGGATCACGCCGGACCCGACCATGGCGGACCCGCTCACCGGCGCCCCGACCCACCTCGCCTTCGGGCTCGAGGAGGTCTGGCACAACACCACCGCCGACAACGTGCTGTCACCGATCGGCATGTCCCCGGTCGGCTCGCCGGTGGCGCCCTCGCAGACCACGCAGTTCCAGACCGTGGGCCGCTACTACGGCGGCCAGAGCTGCTACGGACTCGTCGCCACCGTGCCGGTCACCTGTGCGACCAACGTGCAGAACACCGGCGCCACGACCACGCACCCGGACCAGCACGCCGGCGTCTTCGTCCCGGACGAGGACGGCAAGGGCGTGACCCTGCTGGTCGGCAACGACGGCGGCGCGTACGCGCAGCACACCACCGGCAGCAACGTCGCCACCCAGGGCGGCTGGGGCGACGGCGCCTCGGGCACCGGTGCCGGGACGATGCACACCCTGCTGCCGTACCAGGCGAGCATGGCCAAGGACGGCACCGTCTACGCCGGGCTGCAGGACAACGGCGAGCTCAAGATCCTCCCCGACGGCAGGCAGTTCCAGGTCTACGGCGGCGACGGCTTCTACAGCGCGGTCGACCCCGACGACAGCAGGATCGCCTACGAGGAGTACACCAACGGGGCCGTCTCGGTCACGCGTGACGGCGGCTCCACCTGGACCGCCATCAACCCCGCCCTGGTGGCCGGCCTGTTCGCGACCCCCTTCGTCATGGACCCGCGCGACGCCAAGCACCTGCTGATCGGTGGGCGGGACCTCAAGGAGCGGACGACCGGGCCCACCGGCGCCTGGACCAAGGTCTACGACCTCGGGACGCGCCTGCAGCCCGGCGTGGCCACGGCCACCGCCGACACGAGCGACCCGAACAACGCGAGCGCCAACAACCAGACGTCGGCCGTCGACCTCGTCGGCGCGAGCGCCTACGTCGGCTACTGCGGCGCGTGCGACATCGTCACCGGCACCCGCCCGTTCTCGTCCGGCATCGCCACCAACGTCGGCGGCACCAAGCCCCCGAAGACCGGGACCTCGGACGGCTGGCACGTCGCAAAGGCCGTCGGCCTGCCGCAGCGGTACGTGCAGGGCGTCACCCTCGACCCCGCCGACCCGCGGACCGTCTACGCCGCCGTCGCCGGCTACGGCCGTCGGTGGATCCCGCCGGGCGCGCTCAACGACGACACCAGCAAGGTCGGCACCGGTCACGTCTTCGTCAGCCACGACGCCGGCGAGACGTTCACCGACATCAGCGGGAACCTCCCCGACCTGCCGGCCAACGCGGTGCTCCTCCACGGCGACGCCCTCGTGGTCGCCACCGACGACGGCGTCTACACGACGTCGTCGAGCGCGCCGGGCACGTACCGGACGCTCGCCGCCGGCCTGCCCGCGGCCCCCGTGCTCAGCCTGCAGAACAGCCCCCGGAGCCCGGACGAGATCGTCGCGGCGAGCTACGGGCGCGGCGTCTACGACCTCGTGCTGCCGGCGGGTGGGGCGAACCCGGCTCCGACGACTCCCGCTCCGACCAGCCCTGATCCCACGACCCCGGCTCCGACGACCCCGGCACCCACGACCCCGGCTCCGACGACCCCGGCACCCACGACTCTGGCACCGACCACGCCGGCACCCGAGACGCCGGCTCCGACGACCCCTGCACCCACGAGCCCCGCACCCACGAGCCCCGCGCCGTCCAGCCCGGCTCCGACGACCCCGGCTCCCACGAGTCCGGCCCCGGCCGTCGCGCGCTCCGGCCAGTACCACGCGCTCTCGCCGGAGCGGCTGCTGGACACCCGGACCGACCGCAGCCCGGTCAGCAGCGTCGTCGACCGCGGTCTCGTCGTCCGGGGCGTCGGCGGGGTCCCTGCGAAGGGCGTCAGCGCGGTCGTCCTGTCGGTCACCGTCCCGCAGACGAGGCAGGCTGGCGACCTCGAGGTCTACCCGCTGGGCCGCAAGCCGCAGGCCCGCACCAGCAACCTGAACTGGCCACGCAGCTCGACCGTCTCGAACCTCGTGACGGTCGCGGTCGGCGACGCCGACAAGGTCGGCCTGTCGGTCAACGACGGGACGGTGGACGCGGTCGTGGACGTCCTCGGCTGGTACGGCGACGACACGGACACCTCCGGTGCCCGCTTCACCTCCGTGGTCCCGACCCGCGTCCTGGACACCGGGTCGGCGGGCCGGCTCACGGCCGGGGCGGACCGCCGGCTGGTGCTCCGCGGCGTCGGCGGGGTCCCGGACCGGGCTGACGTCACCGGCGTCGTCCTCAACCTGACCGCCGAAGGGGTGCAGCAGTCGGCCGACCTGCAGGTCTTCCCGACCGGGGCACGCCCCGCCCGCCGCACCAGCAACCTCGGGCTGCTCAAGGGCCGCACCAGCGCGACGCTCGTGAACGCGAGCCTGGGGTCTGACGGCAGCGTCGGGCTGTCCCTGTCGCGCAGCAGCGCCCGGGCCATCGTCGACGTCGTCGGCTACTACGGAGCCACGGGCGGCCGCTTCGTGCCGATGACGCCGCTGCGCATCGTCGACCGGGACACCGTCACGGCCGGGCAGGACCGCACCGAGACCGTGGCGGCCAGGAACGGCATCCCCGCCGACGCCGCCAGCCTGGTCGCGAACGTGACGGCGGTCGGCGCGACCCGCCCGCTGGACCTCCAGGTCTACCCGACGGGCAGCAAGCCGTCCGTGCGCACCTCGGTGCTGAACCTGCGGCCGGGCCAGGCGGTGCCGAACCTCGACGTCGCGAGCCTGTCCGGGGGGTCGCTGTCGCTGTCGGCCAACACCGGTTCGGTGCAGGTCATCCTCGACGCGGTCGGGTACTTCACGGCCCGCTGAGCGAGCACGTCGCGGCCGCCGTCCCGGGAGGGGCGGCGGCCGTCGTGCTGTCCGGGCCTGAGCTGCGGGGTCTAGACGTACCGCTCGAGGATGCTCGACTCCGCGAGGCGCGACAGCCCCTCGCGCACGCTCCGGGCCCGGGTGTCGCCGACGCCCTCCACCACCTGGAGGTCGTCGATCGAGGCGGCGAGCAGCTTCTGCAGCCCCCCGAAGTGCTCGACCAGCCGGTCCACGACCAGGCGGGGGAGCCGGGGGACCTTGGCGAGCAGGCGGTAGCCGCGCGGGCTGACCGGGACCTCGAGGGCGTCGACCGTGCCGGGGTGCCCCATGGCGCGGGCGACGGCGGACAGGTCGAGCGCGAGCTCGGTCTGGGGGAGGGCGTCGAGCTCCTCGAGGGCCTGCTCGACGGTGCGCTGCTTGCGGCCGCTCCCGCTGACGAGGTAGTCGCGGACGATGAGCTCGCGCTCTCCCTCGACACCGGCCATCAGCTCCTCGAGCTGCAGCGACAGCAGGCGGCCGTCGGTGCCGAGCTCGACGACGTAGCCCTCGATCTCGGTGGCGATCCGGCGCACCATCTCGAGCCGCTGGCTGACCGCCATGGCGTCGCGGACGGTGACGAGGTCCTCGATCTCCAGGGCGGACAGGGTCCCGGCGACCTCGTCGAGGCGGAGCTTGTAGCGCTCGAGGGTGGCGAGCGCCTGGTTGGCGCGGGACAGGATGGCGGCGCTGTCGTCGAGGACGTACCGGGTCCCACCGATGTAGAGCGCGATGATGCGCATCGACGCGCTGACGCTGACGACGGGGAAGCCGGTCTGCTTGGCCACGCGCTCGGCCGTGCGGTGCCGGGTGCCGGTCTCGTCGGTGGGGATGTTCGGGTCGGGGACGAGCTGCACGCTGGCCCGGACGATCTTGCCGAGGTCGCTGGTGACGACGAGGGCGCCGTCCATCTTGGACAGCTCGCGCAGCCGCTGCGCCGAGAAGTCGACGTCGAGGGCGAAGCCGCCGGTGCACAGGCCCTCGACGGTCCGGTCGTGCCCGAGGACGATCAGGGCGCCGGTGTTGCCGCGCAGGATCCGCTCGAGGCCGTCGCGCAGCGCCGTGCCGGGGGCGACCGCGGCGAGGACAGTGCGGAGCTGGTCGTCCGTGCTCGCCACGCTGCCCCTCCCAGTGGTCCGGCGCACAGTCTAGGGACGATCAGGACGCTCCGGTGCACAGCCGCGCCGCAGGGGACCGGACCGGTCAGCGTGCGGCGTAGCCCCGCAGGGCGCCGAGGGCGCGGTCGAGGTGGTCGAGCTCCTTCACGACGACGCCCTCGGGGACGGCCTCGAGCCGGGCCCGCGCCCCGGGCGGCACGAGGATCCGCCGGTACCCCAGCCGCGCCGCCTCGGCGACCCGCTGCGCGACCATCCCGACGGGGCGGATGTCCCCGGACAGGGCGACCTCCCCGAGCACGGCGACGTCGGCCGGCATCGGCACCTCCCACGCCGCGGAGCAGACCGCCAGGCAGACGGCGAGGTCCGCGGACGGGTCGGTGAGCCGGGCTCCTCCGACGGTGGCCACGAACACGTCGCGGTCGAGCGTGAGCGAGGCGGCCCGCTCGGTGACGGCCAGGAGCATCGCGACGCGGCTGGTGTCGAGCCCGGTCACGCCCCGCCGGGGGTTCGGCGACGTCTGGCTGCCGACCAGGGCCTGCACCTCCGCGGGCAGCGCCCGCCGGCCGTCCACGGCGACCGCGACGGCGGTGCCCGGGACGGGGGTGTCGCGGTGGCTCCGGAACAGGTCGGAGGGGTCGGGGACCTCGCGGAGCCCCCGGTCGGTCTGCTCGAAGCAGACGACCTCGTCGGCCGGGCCGTACCGGTTCTTCACCGACCGGAGCAGCCGGAGGCTGGTGTGGCGGTCGCCCTCGAAGGTGAGCACCGTGTCGACGACGTGCTCGAGGGTGCGCGGCCCGGCGACGGCGTTCTCGCGGGTCGACTGGCCGACGAGCAGCAGGGGGAGCCGTCGCTCCTTCGCGACCCGGGTCAGGACGGCCGCGACCTCCTGCACCTGGGAGACGCCCCCGGCCCGGCCGTCGATCGCGGAGCTCGCCATGGACTGCACGCTGTCGACGATGAGCAGGGCGGGGTCGTGCGCCTCGACGTGCCCCAGGACGGCCGACAGGTCGGTCTCGTCGGCGAGCAGGATCCCGGGGGCGGTGGCCCCGGTGCGCCGGGCCCGGACGCCGATCTGCTCGACGCTCTCCTCGCCGGACACGTACAGGACCGGCCGGGACGGGTCGCGCAGCGCGAGGTGGTGGGCGACCGAGGCCAGCAGGGTGGACTTGCCGACGCCGGGCTCCCCGGCCAGCAGCACGACCTGTCCGGCGACCAGGCCGCCGCCGAGCACCCGGTCGAACTCGGCGAGGCCGGTGGAGGTGCGGGGCGCCGCGTCGGCGACCACCTCGGCGACCCCGCGAGCCGGACGCAGGGGGACGGCCGCGGTGCTGGTGGTCCTCAGCCCGGGCAGCGCCCGCGGGGCGTCGACCTCGACGAGCGAGCCCCAGGCCTGGCACTCGGGGCAGCGCCCCTGCCACTTGGCCACGACGAGCCCGCACTCGCCGCACCGGTGGGTGCGCACTGCCGCCTTGGCCATGCGGACGACGCTAGCGGCGCCGTCCGACAGGACGGGTCAGCGCGCGGGCGGCGGGGTCGCGGCGCTGCCGCCCCCGTTGATGTCGCCGATCGGGTCGCTGACCTCCTCCTTGCCACCACCGGACTTGGTGATGGCCTCGCCGGCGGAGTCGGTCTCGGGGACCTCGTACTCCGTGCGCGGAGCGGGGCTCTGCGTGACGGCGACCGGGACGAGCATCTCCTCGGTGCCGTTCACCGCGAAGGTCAGCGTCATCTTGACGAACTGCCCGGGGCGGAGCGGTGCGGTGAGGCCGCTGAGCACGAACGAGTACCCCGAGAGGGTGGCCTGACCGGGCACCTGCAGCGTGGTGGCCTTCGCGTCCGGCCCGGCCACCGAGACGCTGGTGGCGGCGTCCGAGGTCACGGAGGTCAGGCGGTCGGCCTCGGCCCCCTCGTTGACGAGCACGAAGGTCGCCCGGGCGTCGCTGCCGACGGCGTACTGGTCGCTGCCCTTGGGGGGCAGGACGCTCAGGTTGCGGATCGCGAGGGTGCCGATCGCCTCGTTGGTGGCGTCGGCGGTGGCCCGCTCCTGGTAGGTCTGCGCCCGCAGGCCGGTGCCGCACCCGGTGAGGCCCAGCGCGAGGCCGAGCGCGAGGCCCGCGGCGGGGAGAGCGCGGCGAGTGGTGGTGCGGGACGGGAGCGCGGGGCTCACGAGTCCTCCAGGTGGGGCGGGCGGGTCAGGCGGGCGGTCACGTGCGGGCTGCCGCGAGGACGGGGAGGTCCGCGGCGATGTCGGCCGGGGTGACCCCGCCGGGGTAGACCACCGGGAGCCGGTCGGCGGCGTCGTACGCGAAGATGACGTTGCTGTGCGCAACAGCGTAGCCAAGCGGTCCGTCGTGGGTGTGGGGGACCGTCCCGGGCTTGTGCACGTGCTCGTTCGGCCGGCCCGGCAGCGTCGGGACGATCCCGTCGCGGCGGGCCGGCTCGATGCCGACGGCGCGCTGGGCGGCGTCCACCTCGGCCTGCGTGCCGGTGAGCCCGACGATCCGCGTCGAGTAGTGGCCGAGCCACTTGGTGAGCACCGGCGCGGTGTCCCGGACCGGGTCGGTGGTGACGAAGACGACCTGCACCTGCTCGCGCAGGGCTGACGGCGCCTGGCGCAGGGCCGTGGCGATGTCGGCCATGGCGGTGGGGCACTCGTCGGGGCAGTCGGTGTAGCCGAAGTAGACGAGGGTCGGCTTGCCCTTCGTCCGGGCCTCGAAGTCGAAGGCCCTGCCCGCGGTGTCGGTGAGCGTGAAGGACGGCCGCTCGGGCGCGTCCTGCGGTTCCACCCCGTGGTAGACCGCCCCGGCCGGGACGGCGTCGGGGCGGGCGGTCGAGGTGCCGGCGCAGCCGGTCAGCAGCAGCGCCCCGGACAGGAGCAGGCAGGCGCGGATCACGCCCCCAGTCTCCCTCAGCCGCGCCGTGCCGTCAGACCAGGGACGAGCCGCGCACCACCAGCAGCGCGACGTCGACGGCGGCGACCACCAGCGCGGCGCGGAAGGCGGCCCGCGAGCCGGGCCGGCGCGCCGCGGCGAGCCCGGTCGCGGTCACGACGACGGCGACGGCCAGGGCCAGGGCGGCGAGCGGCCCCGGACGCCCTGGCCCGACGGCCAGCAGGCCCGTGGCCGCCAGGAGCAGCACGGCCGCGAGCGCCTCCGACACCCGCCGCCCCAGCCGGTGGGGCAGGCCGCGGACGCCGGTGGCGAGGTCGTCCTCGAGGTCGGGCAGCGTGTTGGCCAGGTGCGCGCCGACCCCGAGCAGCGCCCCCGCGGCAGTGGCCCACCAGGGCGCCCAGACGCCGACGCCGAGCGTGGCGATCGAGGGCACGAGCCCGAAGGACACGGCGTACGGCGCCCAGGACAGGACCGTGCTCTTGAGGCGCAGGTTGTAGGCGGCCGCGGACGCGACGGCGACGAGGTGCCACAGCCCCGCCCGGGCGCCCATGGCGAGGGACAGCGGCACGCAGAGCACCGCGGCCGTCAGCGCCGCCGTCCCGACGACGCCCCGGGCCAGCTCGACCGGCTTGTCGGTCCGCCCGACGGCGAGGTCCCGCTCGCGGTCGCGCCAGTCGTTGGTCCAGCCGGTGGTGAGCTGCCCGGTGAGGAAGGCCAGGGCGACCCAACCGGCCCGGGCGCCGACCGCCAGGGCGAGGGCCGTCGCCACGGCGGTGACCAGGAGGGTGGGCTCCGGGTGGCTGGCCCGCACCAGGGCGGGGACGGTGGGCACGTGACGAGTCAACTCCCGGTCCGACCCAGGAACGACCCCGCCCAGTACGACGACCTCGCCGGCTCCTGGTGGGACACCCGCGGCCGCTTCGCGATGCTGCACTGGATCAACGCCGCCCGGGCCGAGCTCGTCCCGCCGGCCGCCCGCGAGGGCAGCGTCCTGGTCGACGTCGCCTGCGGGGGCGGTCTGCTCGCCCCCCACGTCGCCGGCAAGGGGCACCGGCACGTCGGCGTCGAGCTGTCCCCGACGGCGTCGGCCACGGCCCGGGAGCACGGGGTCGACGTCGTCCGGGGGGACGCCCAGCGGCTGCCGCTCGCGGACGGCGTGGCCGACGTCGTCGTCGCGGGGGAGGTGCTGGAGCACGTGCCCGACCTGGCGGCGGCCGTCAGGGAGGCCTGCCGGGTGCTGCGGCCGGGCGGGACGCTGGTGGTCGACACGATCGCGGCCACCTGGTTCGGCCGGTTCTCGAGCATCACCGTGGGGGAGCGGGTCCCGGGCGGGCCGCCGAAGCGCCTGCACGACCCTGCCCTCTACGTCGACCGGCAGCGGCTGGTCCGGCTCGCGGCCGACGGCGGGGTGCGGCTGACCCTGAACGGGCTCCGGCCCTCGCTGCCCGACTACGTCCGGTGGCTGGCGGGCAGGAGGCCCGACGTGCGCATGCTGAGGAACGGACCGACGTCGGGGCTCTTCCAGGCGCACGGGACGAAGGCGTGACCGCCTCGCTGACGGGCAGCGGGACCGCGCTGCCCCCGCCGATGGACCAGCAGCACCTCTGGGACGGCTTCTTCAAGGAGCACTACAACGACGCCCGCCTGGCCCGGAAGGTCTGGGAGCACAGCGCCATCACCACGCGCCGCGGCGTCGTCGACCCCACCCGCGAGGACATCTCCTCCTGGGGCACCGGCGCCCGGATGCGCCGCTTCGTCGAGGAGGCCATGCCGCTCGGCAAGGAGGCGGTCACGCGCGCCCTCGACGACGCCGGGCTCGCGCCGTCCGACGTCGGCCAGTTCACGGTCGTGTCCTGCACCGGCTACGCGACGCCGGGCCTCGACGTCCTGCTGGCCCGCGACCTCGGCATGAGCGACGGCGTCCAGCGCCTGCACGTCGGCCACATGGGCTGCTACGCCGCCCTGCCCGGGCTCGCCGCGACCGCCGACTTCGTCACGGCCCGCCAGAAGCCCGCCGTGATGCTGTGCCTGGAGCTGACCAGCCTCCACGTCCAGCCCACGACCGACACGGCGAAGAGCGCCTCCCCGACGCCGGAGGACCTGCAGCAGATGGTCGCCCACGCGCTGTTCAGCGACGCCAGCTCCGCCGTCGTGCTGCAGCCCGACGCCCCCGGCCTCGAGGTGGTCGACGTCGTCGCCCGGACCGACGCCTCCACGGCCGACCACATGACCTGGGACGTCACCGACCTCGGCTTCAAGATGGGCCTGTCCCCGGCCGTCCCGGACGTCCTGGCCCGGCACGCGCGGCCGGTCGTCGAGGAGCTGCTCGGGCGGCACGGGATCGCCGTCGACGAGGTCAGCGGCTGGGCGGTCCACCCGGGCGGGCGCAAGATCGTCGAGGTCGTCGGGCAGGCCCTGGACCTCGCCGAGGAGCACCTCGCCCCCAGCTACGCCGTGCTGGACCGGGTCGGCAACTGCTCGAGCGCGACCGTGCTGATGGTGCTGGACGAGCTGCTCGCCTCGCGCGAGGTCCCCGACGGTGGGACGGTCGTCGCCATGGCGTTCGGACCGGGGCTCACGCTGTACGCCGCCCTGCTCCGTCGCCGCACCTGAGTGGTCCGCCAGGTCACCAGCGCCGTCGCGCTGGTCCTGGCCCTGTGGCTCCTCGTCGGGCAGCCGGTCAGCGGCGTCCTGCGTGAGCGCCGCGGCGTCCCGCTGCTGAAGCGGTACCGCGACGGCGTCGTCCGGCAGTGGTCGCTGACGGCGGTCGCGGCGCTCGTGACGCTGGTCGGCGTCGGGGCGCCCCCGCAGGCGCTCGGGCTCGTGCCCCGGTGGGAGCGCGAGCTGCGCTACCTGCCGGGCGTGCTGCAGGGGATCGCCGTCGGGGCGCTCGCCGTCGTCGTGCTGCGGTGGGACCGGCGACGCCGCCCCGGGCGCTCGGTCCTCGACGGCCTGCTCCGCCCCCTGACGGCCCTGCTGCCCCGGACGCGCCCCGAGAAGTGGGCGTTCGCCGTCGTCGCGGTGACGGCGGGGATCACCGAGGAGGTGCTCTACCGGGGCTGGCTGGTGTGGTTCCTCCTGCTGGCCGCGCCCGTCGGGGGCTACGGCGGGGCGCTGGTCGTCAGCTCGGTCGCGTTCGGCCTCGGGCACGCCTACCAGGGGGTGCGCGGCGTGGTGCTGACCGGGCTCGCCGGCTTCGGGTTGGCTCAGCTGGCGTTCAGCACCGGGAGCCTCCTGCTGCCGGTGCTGCTGCACGTGCTGGTCGACCTCCGGGTGCTGCTCCTGCTCCCCCGGGTCAGCCCCCGCCCGCGGGCGGCAGCAGCGGCCTGAACCGGGGCTCGAGGCGCTGGTCCTGCACGACCCCCCGCACGACGTCGACCACCACCCCGTCCGCGGCGACGACGACTGCGGTGAGGCCGCTCGCGGCGTAGGCGGCTGCGAGGGCCCCGGTCGGGTCGGTGGCGCTGACCGCGATCCCGCCGGTCGCCTCCCGCCGCACCCGGGCGGCCTCCGCCTCGGCGCCGGCGACCCGGCCGTCGAGCACCAGGCGCACGTTGCGGGTGAACTCCCGCGCCTGCGCCACGGCCTGCCCGACGACGACGTCGCAGCCGCAGGTCACCGGGACGAGCAGGAGCACCCCGGGCCGGGCGGTGCTGCGGGCGGACCTCGTCCCGCCGGGCGTCGTCAGGGCGACGTCGGGGAGCAGCCCGCCGAGCGTCCCGGGGCTCGCCGTGGGGCGGGCCAGCGGCCGGGGACCCGTGCTGCCGTCGAGGTCGGGGCGCAGGACCACGGGCAGGGCCGCGAACAGCCCGACCGTCAGCAGGACGCCCGCCACGACGGGGGTGCCGACCCCGGTGCCGGACCGGCCGCGCACCATCCGCACCAGCCGTGACCTGCGGGCGAGCGCCCGGCGCTCCCGCCGCAGGGCCTCCGCGTCGCGGGCCAGGCCGGAGGCGTCGTCGGGGACCACGAAGGCCTCGGGGGGCTGCTCGGCAGGGCCGTCAGGAGGGTCGAGCGTCACCTCCCCATCGTCACCGACGACGCTCCGTCACCACGACCTGGAGGGCTCCGGCAGCACGCCGTCCTGCCCCTGTCAAGAGGTGTTCCGACGATCGCACCCCCTCTGACCTGCGAGAACAGGTCGCAGGTGGGGTCGGTCGCGTGTTACTCTGGGCTCCGGAGAGAGGGGACTCCCCGGTGTCGCCAGTCGGAGACGCCGCGGTCCCCTCGCAGGACACGACAGTGAGGCGAGACGCAGCGTGACGTTCGCAGTCGGCGAGACGGTCGTCTACCCGCACCACGGTGCAGCCCTCATCGAGGCCATCGAGACCCGCACCATCAAGGGCGAGGACCGGATCTACCTGGTCCTCAAGGTCGCCCAGGGCGACCTGACCGTCCGGGTGCCCGCCGACAACGCCGAGATCGTCGGTGTGCGCGACGTCGTCGGGCAGGCCGGGCTCGACAAGGTGTTCGAGGTGCTGCGCGCCCCGGCCGTGGAGGAGCCGACCAACTGGTCGCGCCGCTACAAGGCCAACCTCGAGAAGCTCGCCTCGGGCGACATCAACAAGGTCGGCGAGGTCGTCCGCGACCTCTGGCGCCGCGACAAGGAGCGGGGCCTGTCGGCCGGCGAGAAGCGCATGCTCTCCAAGGCCCGCCAGATCCTCGTCAGCGAGCTCGCGCTCGCCGAGGGCACCAACGAGGACAAGGCCGAGGCGATCCTCGACGAGGTCCTGGCCTCCTAGGCGCTCTCCATCGACGTCCCGAGCAGCCCCGTCCCGCCCCCGTTCGAGGGGAGCGGGGCGGGGCTCTCGCGTTCCCCGCGCCGCCCCCGGATGCCGTCCCTGGTCCTCGAGGTCCTGCGGCTGCTCGTCGTCGTGTTCTTCGCCGGGGCGGGCTTCCAGATCGGCGACGGCGTCGGCGACAGCCGCCCCGTGCTCGGCGCCCTCAACGGCACGGCCCTCGGGCTGGTCCTCGGCAGCGGCCTCGGCTACGTGCTGGGCGGCGTCCTCGGGCGCACCACCGCCGCGGGCGCCGAGCAGGTCACCGAGCGCCTGCGCGGCGTCTCGGCCGAGCAGCTGCTCGCGGGCGCCGTCGGCACGGTCTGCGGCGTGCTGGTCGGGGCCGGGGTCGCCTGGCCGGTGTTCTTCCTGCGGCAGGCCTACCTGGCGTTCCCGCTGTTCGGGTTCGTCGTCGTCGTGCTCGGCTACCTGGGCTTCCAGCTCGGCGTCTCGCGGCGCGACGGCGTCCTCGGGCTCGTCGGGGGCGGGCGCGGCCCGGTCGCGACCCCCGCGCTCCCGCGCGTGCTCGACACCAGCGTCGCCATCGACGGCCGTGTCCTCGACATCGTCCGGGCCGGCTTCCTGCACGGCACGGTCCTGGTCCCGAACGCCGTCCTCGGGGAGCTGCAGGGGTTCGCCGACGCCGGCGACGACCTCCGCCGGGCCAAGGGCCGGCGCGGCCTCGAGCTGCTGGAGGCCCTGCGGCGCGAGCCCGGGATCGACCTGCAGGTGCTCGACCTCGACGTCCCGTCGGTCCACGAGGTCGACGCCAAGCTGGTCCGGATCTGCCTCGACCGCGGCGCGGCCCTGCTGACCCTCGACACCAACCTGGCCAAGGCGGCGTCGCTGGCCGGGGTCCAGGTGCTGAACCTGCACGCCCTCGCCCTGGCGCTGCGCCCGCCGGTGGCGGCCGGCGACGAGGTGCCCGTCCTGCTGCTCAAGGCCGGCAAGGAGGCGGGCCAGGCCGTCGGCTACCTCGACGACGGCTCGATGGTCGTGGTCGAGCGGGGCCGCGACCGGCTCGGCAGCGAGGTCCCGGTCAAGGTCACCAGCGTGCTCACCACCGCGAACGGCCGCCTCGTCTTCGGCAAGCCGCTCGACGCCCCCGCCCCCCGGCCGACCCCCGCGTCCGTCCCCCCGCGCCGCCCGTGACCGTCGGCGTCCTGCTGCCGGCCGCCGGGCGCGGGGAGCGGCTCGGACCGGGCGCGCCCAAGGCGCTGCGCGGGCTCGCCGGGGAGCCGCTGCTCGTCCACGCCGTCCGCGGCCTGCGGGCCTGCCCGTCGGTCGGGCCCGTCGTCGTCGCCGCCCCGCCGTCGGAGGTCTCGGCGGTCGCCGCCCTGCTGGTCCCGTTCGACGTCGTCGTCGTCGCGGGGGGCGCCGAGCGGCAGGACTCCGTCGCCCTGGCGCTCGCCGCCCTGCCGTCCGACGTCGACCTCGTGCTCGTGCACGACGCCGCCCGCTGCCTGACGCCGCCGTCGGTCGTCGAGGCCGTCGTCGAGGCCTTGCGCGCCGGGGCGGGCGCGGTCGTGCCGGTGCTGCCGGTGGTCGACACGGTGAAGCAGGTCGTGGGGGCGGCCGTGCTGCGGACCGTGGACCGGAGGGACCTGCGGGCGGTGCAGACGCCCCAGGGCTTCACCCGGGAGGTCCTCGCCCGGGCGCACGCCTCGGCCGGGCCGCTGCACACCGACGACGCCGGGCTGGTCGAGGCCCTGGGGCTGCCCGTCACGACGGTCCCGGGGCACGAGGAGGCCTTCAAGGTCACCCGTCCGCTGGACCTGCTGCTGGCCGAGGCCGTCCTGGCGGCCCGCTCCTCGCGCCCGGCCTCACCCGCCCCGCCACACTGTCCGCGTGACCCTCCCCCGGACCGGCATCGGCACCGACGTCCACCCGCTCGAGGCCGGCCGGCCGTGCTGGGTCGCCGGGCTGCTGTGGGAGGGCGAGGACGGCTGCGCCGGGCACTCCGACGGCGACGTCGCCGCCCACGCCGCCTGCGACGCCCTGCTGTCCGCCGCCGGCCTCGGCGACCTCGGGAGCAACTACGGGACGAGCCGGCCCGAGTGGAAGGGCGCCAGCGGGGCGGACCTGCTGCGCGAGACGCTCCGCCGGGTCACGGCCGCCGGGTTCGAGGTGGGCAACGTGGCCGTCCAGGTGGTGGGCAACACGCCGCGGATCGGCCCGCGACGCGAGGAGGCCGAGGCGGCCCTGTCCGAGGCCCTCGGCGGGGCGGCCGTCAGCCTCTCGGCCACCACCACGGACGGCCTCGGGCTGACCGGGCGAGGCGAGGGCCGGGCCGCCGTGGCGACCGCCCTGGTGGTGGCTACGGCCAGTCCACCCCGCTGACGACGTCGGCCGTGGTGACGCCGAGCAGAGGGCTGGTGTCCCGCTCCTGGTAGGCGCCGTCGGCCAGCTCCCAGACCCGGGCCGTGCGCTCGACCGGGTCGACGACCCAGAGCTCCTCCACCCCGTGCGCGCCACGGCGGGCACGCCCGCGCGCATCGTCGCCACGGACGTCGTCGCCCGGCGGCTGGCCCCCGACGTCGTCCTCGTGACCTACCGGAGCGACGCCTCCGGCCGGACCGCGCTGCGCAGCTCCGTGTGGGTGCGTGAGGGCGGGCAGTGGCTGCTGCTGTTCCACCAGGGGACGCTCACCGGGCCGCCGGTAGCCTCAGCACAGTGACCCTGCGCCTGTACGACACCGCGACGCGCTCCGTGCGCCCGTTCGAGCCCCTCGTGGCCGGCGCCGTCGGGGTCTACGTCTGCGGGCCGACCGTGCAGGCCGCGCCCCACGTCGGGCACCTGCGCAGCGCCGTCGCGCTCGACGTCCTGCACCGGTGGCTGCGCGAGGGCGGCCTCGCCGTGACCTGGGTCCGCAACGTCACCGACGTCGACGACAAGATCATCCACGACGCGAGCCACGACGACGAGCCGTGGTGGGCCCTCGCGACCCGGCAGGAGCGGGCCTTCGACCGGGCCTACGACGCCCTGCAGGTCCTGCCCCCGACGGCGACCCCGCGGGTGACGGGGAGCATCACCGAGATCGTCGCCCTGATCGGGACCATCCTCGAGCGCGGCCACGCCTACGAGAGCGGCGGCGACGTCTACCTCGCGGTCCGCACCGTCCCGGGCTACGGGTCGCTCAGCGGCCAGTCCCCGGACCAGCTGAAGGCCTCCGACAAGACGGTCGCCCACGGGCTGACCGGCGAGAAGCGCGACCCGCTCGACTTCGCCCTGTGGAAGGCGGCGAAGGAGGGCGAGCCGTCCTGGCCGTCCCCGTGGGGCCGCGGCCGCCCCGGGTGGCACATCGAGTGCTCGGCCATGGCGACGGCGCACCTCGGCCCCGAGTTCGACCTGCACGCCGGCGGCGTCGACCTGCTCTTCCCGCACCACGAGAACGAGGTCGCCCAGTCGACCTGCGCGGGCCACGCCTTCGCCCGCACCTGGCTGCACCACGGCCTCGTGACGGTCAGCGGCGGCGCCAAGATGAGCAAGAGCGACCGGGCCACGGTCACCGGCGTCGACGACGTCCTCGCGACCGTCCGTCCCCAGGTGCTCCGCTACGCGCTCGGCACCGCCCACTACCGCTCCAGCCTCGAGTGGTCGCCCACCACGCTGACCGAGGCCGAGGCGGCGTACGGGCGGGTCGAGACCTTCGTGCGGAACGCCGGGCAGGCCGCCGAGGGCGTCGAGCCGGGGGAGTCGGGAGCGTCCTGGGACGAGTTCGCCGCCGCCCTCGACGACGACCTCGGCGTCCCGCAGGCGCTCGCCGTCGTGCACGCCGCCGTCCGGGCGGGCAACGCCCTGCTCGCCGCGAAGGAGCTCCCCGCGCTGGCCGCCACCCTGGCCGACGTCCGCCGGATGCTCCGGGTGCTGGCGCTCGACCCCGTGGACCAGTGGCCGGGCACGGGCGGCGGCGAGCTGACCGGCGTCGTCGACGCCCTGGTGGCGCTGGCCGTCGAGGCCCGCGGCGAGGCCCGGGCCCGCAAGGACTACGCGCAGGCGGACGCGATCCGCGACCGCCTCGCCGGCTCGGGCGTCGTGCTCGAGGACACCGCCGACGGGGTGCGCTGGCGCCTCGCGGCACCGACAGGGGAGTAGCGCGATGCCGCCACGCAAGCGCACGACGACGGGTGCGCCGAAGGCCATCAAGGCCGGCGGGCAGGGCGGCCGGGCCGGCAAGGCGGGCTCACCCCGCAAGGGCGCGGCCATGGGCTCGGGCGGCCAGGGCAAGCAGGCCCTCGAGGGCCGCAAGCCCACGCCGCCCGGCGAGCTGCGCAAGAACCACCCGAAGGCCCGGGCTGCAGCGTTCGCGGCCAAGCGGGCGGCCACCGCCCCCGCCCGCCCCGCGGCCCCGGGCCGGCTGCCCCGTCGGTCCGGCCCGGACGCCCCCGAGACCGTCGTCGGGCGCAACCCCGTGGTCGAGGCGCTGCGCGCCCGGGTCCCCGCCACGGCCCTGCACGTCGCCCTCGGCATGGACGCCGACGAGCGCGTGACCGAGGCCGTCTCCCTCGCGGGCAAGGCCGGCGTCCCGCTGCTGGAGATGACGCGGCTCGCGATGGACAAGATGACCGGGGGCGCCCTGCACCAGGGCCTCGCGCTCACGGTCCCGCCGTACACGTACCTGCACCCGGACGAGCTCCTCGAGCGGGCGCTCGCCGCCGACGTCCCCCTGGTGGTCGCCCTCGACGGCGTCACCGACCCGCGCAACCTCGGGGCCGTCGTCCGCAGCGCGGCCGCGTTCGGCGCGCAGGGCGTGCTCGTGCCGGAGCGGCGGGCGGCCGGGATGACCGCGGCGGCGTGGCGCACCAGCGCGGGCGCGGCCGCGCGGCTGCCGGTCGCCCGGTGCACCAACCTCGTGCGCACGCTGGCGGGCTACAAGGAGGCCGGGCTGTTCGTGGCGGGCCTCGCCGCGGACGGCGACACCGGACTCGACGAGCTCGAGGTGTCGACCAGCCCCCTGGTGCTCGTCGTCGGGAGCGAGGGCGAGGGCCTCGGGCGCCTGGTGGCCGAGACCTGCGACGTCACCGTCTCGATCCCGATGGTCGCCACGACGGAGTCGCTCAACGCCGGGATCGCCGCCGCGGTCGCCCTCGCCGAGGTGGCGCGGCGGCGTCGGGTGCAACAGGGCTGACACACGGTCGCGAAGCAGTCTTCCCGAAGGGGTTCCCAGACGGGCTGAACAGTCGTACAGTCCTGCAACCGACTGGTCCGGCATGATCCGCCTCACACCCTGAGGACAGCCCACGTGCGACTCGTGCGAGAAAGTCCCGTGCTGCCTGCTGCGGCGCACGAGGTGCTCCGTCGCGAGGAGATCGCCGGGCTGGCCGAGCTCGTGCAGCTGGTCGACCCGGAGGAGCAGTTCGCCGCCGAGATCGAGGCCGAGGTCCAGGCCGAGCTGGCCCGGGACGCCGCCGCGGGTGCGCTCGAGGCGGAGATCGCCGCGGCCGAGTCGCTCGTGGTCGAGCTCGCCGGCGAGGTCCGCGACAGCGCGTCCGGCCGGGTCCGGACGGCCGACGGGTGCGCCGACGACGCCCTGGTGCTGCGTGCCCGCTCCGGCGACGACAAGGCCCTGTGCGAGCTGCTGAACAAGTACCGGGCCTTCGCCCGGGTCAAGGCCCGCTCGTACTTCCTGGTCGGCGCCGACCGCGAGGACATCGTGCAGGAGGGGATGATCGGCCTGTACAAGGCCGTCCGCGACTTCAACCCCGAGCTGCAGAGCTCGTTCCGGTCCTTCGCCGAGCTGTGCGTGACCCGTCAGATCATCACGGCCATCAAGACGGCGACCCGGCAGAAGCACGGCCCGCTGAACAACTACGTGTCCTTCTCGCGGCCCGAGGCCGAGGACGACGCCGGCGAGCGGTCCCTCGCCGACGTCCTGCCTGCCGGCGGCATCAGCGACCCCGCCGACCTCGTCATCAGCGCCGAGCGCATCCGGGCCCTGCAGGCGCACTTCGACGCGGTCCTGTCCGACCTCGAGACCGAGGTCCTGCGGCTCTACGTCGAGGGCAAGAGCTACCAGGAGATCGCCGAGCGCCTCCAGCGGCACGTGAAGTCGATCGACAACGCCCTGCAGCGCATCAAGAAGAAGCTCGAGGGCCACCTCGAGGCCCGGTCGGCGGCCGACGCCGGTTAGCCGGCGCACCCGAGGACGTGGGGCCCGGGCTCGTGCGAGGCCGAGGTCGGCTCTGACAGACTCGGCGCGCACGACCCGTCCCGCCGGCTGGACCCCCTGCCGGCGTCCCGCCGGATTAGCTCAGTGGTAGAGCAACCGCCTTGTAAGCGGTAGGTCGTCGGTTCGACCCCGACATCCGGCCCCCTCGAGCCTGGTCCCGCCACTCCGCCCGGTCGGCGTCGTGGGGCGTCGCCGTGCCGTGCGCGTGACAGCGCAGGACCGGACGGCGTGCCGCCTACTGTCTGGGTCGCAGACGGCGCGTGCGGCAGGAGAGCAGAGGGGGTCTGGTGGAGCAGGACGGCATCGACTACGGCGCCCTGTTCGCCCGGCTCCCGACGTCCTACCTGCTGCTCCACCCCGACCTCACCATCGCCGACGCCAACGAGACCTACCTGGCGAGCGTGGGGCGGACCCGCGAGGAGATCCTCGGGATGCCGGTCTTCGAGGCGTTCCCGCCGATGCCCGACTCGCTCGACGAGCACGGCGTCCCGCGGATCAGGACGTCGTTCGAGAAGGCCCTCGCCACCTGCCGGCCCGACGTGATGCCGATCCAGAAGTACGACGTCCCCGACGCCGTCAACGGCGGCTTCATGGAGCGGCACTGGTCGCTCATCCACACCCCGGTCCCCGGTCCGGACGGGGCTCCGCGGTACCTGCTGCAGCGGGCCGAGGACGTCACCGACTACGTGCGCGAGCGGGAGGCCCGGCAGGCCGAGAGGACCAGCGGTGAGCGCTGGCGCCGGCGTGCCCAGGAGGTCGAGTCCGACCTCTACGCCCGGGCGCAGGAGCTCGCCGTCGCGCTGGCCGAGAAGGACCGGACGTCGCGCAAGCTCGCCGGCCTGGCCGAGGCGGCCCTGCAGCTGGTCACCGCGGAGTCGGTCGAGGACCTGCTCGGGAGCGTCATCGGGGCGGGTCTGACCGCCCTGGGTGCCGACGGCGGTGCGGTCGCCGTGCTGACCGCGCAGGAGACCCTGGAGCTGACGATCACCGACTCCCTGGGGGAGCGGACCCGGGAGCGGTACGCCGTCGTGCCGCTCGACGCCCGCCTGCCCGCCTGCGTCGCGGCGCGGACCGGCGAGCCGGTGCTGCTCCTGGACCGGGCGACCGGCCTGGCCTGGTCGGACGAGATGGCCGAGGTCTACGCGACGACCGGCCGCAGCGCCTGGGCCTCCCTGCCGCTGCGGGTCGGCAACCGGGTGCTCGGCTCGCTGACGGCCAGCTGGACCGACGAGCAGGCCCTCGCCGACGAGGTGCCGCTGCTCGAGGCCTTCGCCGCGCAGTGCGCCCAGGCCCTGGACCGGCTGCAGGTCCGGGAGGTCGAGCGCCGCTCGGCCGCGACGGTCCGGCGCCTGTCCGAGACGCTGCAGCGCAGCCTGCTCACCGAGCCGCCGGAGCCCGACCACCTGCAGATCGCCGTGCGCTACCAGCCCGCTGCGCTCGAGGCCCAGGTCGGCGGGGACTGGTACGACGCCTTCCTGCTGCCGGACGGGAGCACCACCCTCGTCGTCGGCGACGTCACGGGGCACGACCGCAACGCGGCCGCGGCGATGGGGCAGATGCGCAACGTGCTGCGCGGCGTGGCGCAGATCGTCGTCGAGCCGCCGGGTGCGGTGCTGTCGGCGCTCGACCGGGCCCTGCACAACCTCGCGGTCGACGCGCTCGCCACGGCGGTCCTCGTGCAGGTCGACCAGACGCCGGAGCAGCGCACGCGGAGCGCCCGGACCGTCCGCTGGTCGAACGCGGGCCACCCGCCGCCGCTGCTGCTGCACGCCGACGGCCGGGCGGAGCTGCTGTCGCGGCCGCCGGACCTGCTGCTCGGCCTCGAGGCCACCAGCGCCCGCTCCGACCACACCCTCGAGCTCGGCCCCGACACCACCCTGCTGCTCTACACCGACGGTCTGGTCGAGCGCCGCGGGGAGTCCCTGGACGCCGGGCTGGAGCGGCTGCGCAAGGCGGCGGAGCAGCACGCCGCGCTGCCGGCCGAGCAGCTGTGCGACGCCCTGCTGGCCTCGCTCGGCGCGGACCGCGAGGACGACGTCGCCCTGCTCGCGCTGCGCCTGTTCCCCGAGGACCGTCCCCGGCCGCCCGAGGCCGGACCGCAGCGCACCCCCGGTGAGCCGCTCGTGGAGGTGCTGTGACCGTCGTGGAGGCCGCCCGGACCGAGGCGGCGCTGCTGGCCGACCGCGCGGAGGAGCTGGAGCGCGACGGCGTGACCCGGGCCGACCTCGACGGGGTCGCGGCCGCCGGGCTGATGGGCGTGCACGGGCCGGTCGAGCTCGGCGGAGCGTCCCCGGCCGAGCAGCGCGAGGTCGCCGAGGTGCTGGCCGGAGCGAGCCCGGACGCGTGGTTCGTCTGGTTCCAGCACGGCCCGGTCGTCCGGGCGCTGTCGGGGACCGAGAACGCGGGGCTGCGCGACCGGTACCTCGCCGGCCTGTGCGCCGGCGACCTGCGCGGCGGCGTCTCCTTCAGCCACCTCCGGACGCCGCGGCCGAGCGTGTTCGCCACCCGGACGGACGCCGGCTGGTCGTTCACCGGCAGCCAGCCGTGGTGCACCGGCTGGCCGTTCTCCGACGTCGTCCTGGCCGGCGCGCTGTGCCAGGAGACGCAGGAGGTGGTCCTCGGGATCGTCCCGACCGGCGACCGCCCCGCCCTGCACAGCACCGGGGAGCTCGGCCTCGCCGTCATGGGCGGCAGCGCCACCCACGCCCTCGCCTACGACGGCCTGCTCCTGCCCGACGACGACGTCGTCGCCGTGGTCCCGCACGCGCCCTGGGCCGCCCGGGACAGCGCCCTGAACACCAACGTCCAGCCGTCGACGTTCGGCATCGCGCTGGCCGCGCTCGACCTGCTCGAGGCACGCGAGCCGGCGACCGCCCGGGTCCTGCGGGAGCGCCTGCTGCCCGTCCGGGAGCAGGCCTACCGGCTCCTCGACGACGTCGACCCGGCCGACCGGCACGAGGAGCGGCTGGCGCTGCGGGCCCGCGCGCTGCGGCTCGGGATGGACTGCGCCACGGCAGCGGTCACCGCCCGGGGCGGGCAGGCGTTCGGGCTGGCCGACCCCGCCCAGCGGCTGCTCCGGGCGGCGTCGTTCCAGCTGGTCCACTCGCAGGCCGGGCACATCAGGAGCGCGACCCTGGCCGAGCTCGTCGCGTAGCTGCCGCCCCGGGGCTCAGCGGCGCCAGAGCAGGTGGTGGACGACGCCGCCCGAGCCCGCGACCTCCTCGCGGTGGTACCGGTCGTCGAGCTCCTGCGGCGACTCCCACAGCCTGGTGCCCGCGCCCAGACGCAGCGGGGCGACCGCGACGTGCAGCGTGTCGACCAGCCCGGCGTCGAGGAACTCCCGGATGCTGCTGGCCCCGCCGCCGAGCCGGACGTCCTTGCCCCCGGCCGCCTCCTTCGCGGTGGCCAGGACCTCGGCGGGCTCGCCCGAGACGAAGTGGAACGTGGTCTCGCCGAGGGTGAGGCTCGGCCGGGGGTGGTGGGTCAGGACGAAGACCGGCGTGCGGAACGGCGGCTCGTCGCCCCACCAGCCGGTCCACTCCTCGTCCGGCCACGGTCCCCGCGACGGCGCGAACTTGTTCCGTCCCATGATCTCCGCGCCGATGCCCTGGGAGTAGTCCCGCATCAGCAGGTCCTCGACGCCCCGGGTGCCGGAGGGGTTGCTGCCGACCGGCGAGTGCGCCGTGCCGAACGCCCAGGCCATCAGCTCGCGGGGGTCGACGGTGCCGAAGGGGCGCTCCAGGCTCTGTCCCTCCCCGGCGCCGAAGCCGTCCGCTGACACCGTGAAGTTGTGCACCTTGAGCAGCTGGGTCATGACGTCCTCCCTGTGGTCAGCGCCCCGGCCAGGAGGACCCGGTCGACCTTGCCGTTGCGGTTGCGGGGCAGCTCCTCGAGGACGCGCAGCGGGCGCGGCACGGCGTGCGGGCCGAGGGCGTCGGCGACGGCCCGCTTGAGCACCTCCGGCGACGGCGTCACCCCCGGCAGCGCGACGACGCCGGCCGCCACGTTCTGGCCGGCCACGGCGGACGGCACCCCGACGGCGGCGGCGTCGGCGAGCAGCCCGGTCGACAGCAGCGCCCGCTCGACCTCGCCCGGGTAGACGTTGACGCCGCCCCGGATGATCAGGTCGACGGCGCGGCCCCCGACGGTCAGGAACCCCTCGTCGTCCATGCGGGCGACGTCGCCGGTGCGCAGCCACCCGTCGTCGGTGAGCGGGACCGCGACGCTGTCGCCCCAGTAGCCGGGTGTGACGGCGGGGGAGCGGACCTGGATCTCGCCGGGCTCACCCCGCTCGACGACGTCGCCGTCCGGGCCGACCAGCCGGACGTCGACGTAGGGCGCGGGGCTGCCGACGCTGCCGGCCCGGCGCACCGACTCGGCGTCGGGCAGGCAGGTGACGGGCGCGCAGGTCTCGGACAGCGCGTAGACGTCGAACAGGCGCAGCTGCGGCATGACCTCGCGGACCCGGTCGAGCGTGCCGGGCGGGGCGGGGGCGCCGCCGAAGACGGCCAGCCGGACGCCGGGCAGGGTCGCGCCGGGCACCCGCAGGAGGGTCTCGAACATCGCCGGGACGACGTCGATCCAGGTGACGCCGTGCTCCGTGCAGACGTCGACCAGCCGGGTCGCGGAGAAGGCCGCCATCGTGACGATCGAGCCGCCCGACAGCATCGCGGGGGTGAGCTGCGTGACGTGGCCGCTGACCCAGGCGAACGGCAGGTGGACAGCGGTCCGGTCGGCCGGGGTGAGGCCGAGGGTGCGGGCGTAGAAGACGGCGGCGTGGCAGGTCATCCGCCCGGTGACCCGGACCGCCTTGGGACGCCCGGTGGTGCCGCTGGTGGCGATCAGCGAGTAGGTGGCGTCCTCGTCCGGGAGCACGGCGGAGGTGTCCCACGGGAGCTCGTGCTGCAGCAGCAGGGCGGCGTCCTCCCCGGCGAGGTCCAGTCCGGCCTGCACCAGGACGAGCGACGGCGCGACGAGCTCGAGCAGCTCGGCGTGCCGGGCGGGCGGGGCGTCGACGGGCAGGCCCACGTGGACCAGCCCGGCCCGGGCACAGGCCCAGATGGCGACGGCCGCCTCGAGCCCGTTCCGGCCGAGGAACGCCACGCGGTCGCCGGGGGCGCAGCGGGCCCGCAGGGTGCGTGCCGCTCCCTCGACCAGCCGCGCGAACGCGCCGTACGTGACGGTGCGGTCGAGGGCGGGGTCGACGAGGAGGACGTCGTCGGCGCGGGTGCCGAGCGCGTCCTGCAGGACCTGCACGACCGACGTCGGCCGGGAGGCGTAGCAGCGGACGGGGACGCCGCGGACGGTCTCGACGACGAGGTCGTCGGGCCCGGACTGGCTAGCCGACCGCATGCGCGCCGCCGTCGACGTGGACGACCGACCCGGTCGTCTTCGGGAACCAGCCGGACAGGAGCATCACGACGGCGCGGGCGACGGCGTCGGCGTCCGTGGCGGGGTCCCAGCCCAGCGGGGCGTCCCGGTCCGCGTCCGGGAAGGCGCGGCCGAGCATGCTCCGGACCGGCCCGGCGGCGACGGCGTTCACCCGGATGCCGGCCGGGCCGAGGTCGCGGGCGAGGTAGCGGACCGCGCCGCCGAGGGCGCCCTGGGCGACGCCGAGCCAGTCGAGTCCGGGGTGGGCGCGGTCGGGCTGACGGGTCAGCGCGACGACTCCCGACCCCGGCGTGAGGAGCGGCTGCAGGGCGGTGACCAGGGCGGGCAGCGACCAGGCGGAGGTGCGCAGGACGTTGCCGGCCATCTCCCACGGCTGCTCGGTCCAGGTGCCCTCGTGCTCCGGGACGTAGCCGATCGCGTGCAGGACGCCGTCGACGCCGTCCCACCCCTGGGCGCGGACGGCGTCGGGCAGTGCGGCGAGGTCCTCGTCGAGCTCGACGTCGAGCTCGAGCACCTCCCGCGCGACACCGAGCCGCGGGGCGACCCGGGAGGTGATGCGGTGGGCCCGGCAGACGGGGGAGGTCAGCAGGACGTCGGCGCCCTCCGCGAGGGCCCGCCGGGTGACGGCGCTCGCCAGGGACGCCTCGGTGAGCACACCGGTCACGACCAGGCGCTTGCCCTCGAGCAGGCCCGCTCCGGCACCGGAGCCCCGGGGCTCCCGCGCGCTGCCGGCGCTCACGGGGTCTTGGAGGCGACCAGGTCGACGAACTGCCCGACGGTCGCCGTCGCCGCGACCTCGTCCTCGGGCAGCGACACCGACAGCGCGTCCTCGAGGGCCATGCAGTACTCGACGAGGGCGAGGCTGTCGACGGAGAGCTCCGCCGAAGGTCGCGTCCTCCGTCAGCTGGCCCGGCTCGAGGTCCAGCAGGTCGACGGCCGTCGTCCGGACGACGTCGTAGACGGCGCTGCGCTCCATGTCGTGAACACTAGGGCGGTGCGCGGAGCGGAGCAGGGTCGCAGGGTCGCTGTCACCGGTCTCGGGGTGGTCAGTGTCGGGCGGGGTCGGCAAGGACGCGTTCTGGGACGCGCTGCTGGCGCCGGCCACCGACGGCAAGGTGCGGCCCGTGCCCGACTGGGACCCGTCCCCGTGGCTCGGCCGCAAGGACGCCCGGCACACCGACCGGTTCGCGCAGTTCGCCGTCGCGGCCGCCGACCTCGCGCTGGCCGACGCCGGGCTGTCCGCGGGCGACGTCGACCCCGAGCGTGCCGGCGTGCACTGCGCCACCGGGATGGGCGGGCTCGCGACGTTCGAGACCGCGGTGCTCACCGGAGCGGAGCGCGGACCCGGGCGGGTCAGCCCCTTCAGCGTCCCCATGATCATGCCGAACGCCGGGGCGGCGTCGGTGTCGCTCCGGCTCGGGTGGCAGGGGCCGTGCGAGACGGTCACCACCGCCTGCGCGGCCGGGACGCACGGCGTGGGGAACGGTGCCCGGGCGGTCGCCACCGGGGTCTGCGACGTCGTCCTCGCCGGTGCGTCGGACGCGTCGCTGGTCGGCACCACCATCGCCGGCTTCACCAACGCGGGCGCCATGACGAGGAGCGGGATCAGCCGGCCGTTCGACGCCGAGCGGGACGGGTTCGCCGGCGGCGAGGGGGCCGCCCTGCTGCTGCTCGAGCCGCTCGACGCCGCCCTCGCCCGCGGCGCCCGGGTCTACGCCGTCATCGAGGGTGCCTCCAGCGGAGCGGACGCCTTCCACATCACCGCGCCGTCACCCGGCGGCACCGGGGCCCTGCGCTGCATGCGGCAGGCCCTCACCGACGCCGGCCTCACCGCCGACGACGTCCGGCACGTCAACGCCCACGGCACGAGCACGCCCCTCAACGACGCCGCGGAGGCGACCGCCATCACCGCGCTGCTCGGACCGCGGGGTGCGCCGGTGACGAGCGTCAAGGGCGTCACGGGCCACGGGCTCGGGGCCGCCGGCGCGCTGGAGGCGGCCGCGGTCTGCCTGGCCATCGAGCGCGGGGTGCTGCCGCCGACGGCCGGGTTCTCGGCCGGTGACGAGGACACGGGGTCGCTGGACGTCGTCGCGGAAGCGCGGGCGTGGGAGCCCGGGCCGGTGCTGAGCAACTCGTTCGGCTTCGGCGGGCACAACGGCTCGCTGGTGATCACACCGGTCTGACGCCGGTCCCTCGCCGGTGCCGCTGCGTGCTCCGGCGCAGGGTGCTGCGGGTGCGTCCGTTGACGGGCTCCCCGGTCCGCCGCACGCTGCCCGCATGACGCACGCGCCCGGCCGGTGGATCGCCGACCCGCGGGGCCAGGGACGGGGCGTCCGGGTGTCGCCACGTCGCCTCGGCCCCCTGGTCCTGAGCACCTGGAAGCAGGACACCGTCGTCGGCACCGTCGGACGGCTGCCTCAGGAGGCGGCGGCCGGCCTCGCGTCCGGGTCGAGGCTGCACGCCGACACCGGGTCGTGAAGCGAGCCCTGATCACGGGCGCCGTCCTGCTCGGGGTGGTCGCCGTCGCGACGGTCGTCTGCCCGGGCGTGCCGACGCCGGTCGCCGTGGCGCAGTCGGTGGCGCGGGAGAACGGCAGTCGCTCCACGTCGTGCGAGGTGGAGGTCCGGGGCGCACGCACGTGCGCTGTCTCGCCGTCCGGGAGCGGCAGCGACCTGGTGGAGGTGACCCGGCGGGGACGCTGCTGGCAGGGCGTCCGCACCTCGGTCAGCGGCGCCGTGCCACCTGCCCCGGCCCGCACCCGCGGGTGCGTCCGCCTCGTCGAGGACCTGCGGCCGGCGCAGCGGCTGCTGCGGCTGCGTCCGCCGGACGCCGCGCTCCCGGTCGGGAGCCTGTCCGGGTAGGACCCGTGGAAGGGTGGCGGCGATCACACCCGCCCACGAGGGAGCACCCGTGTCCGCACGCATGTCCGCGCTCGACAGCGCCCTGCACCAGCTCGCCGGCGCGGCCGAGCAGCTCGGGCTCGACGACGGGATGCACCAGCTGCTCGCCACCCCGCGCCGCTCGATGGAGGTCGCCGTCCCGCTGCGCCGCGACGACGGCACGCTGCAGGTCCTCAAGGGCTACCGGGTGCAGCACAACTTCAGCCGCGGACCGGCCAAGGGCGGCATCCGCTTCCACCCCGACACCGACCTCGACGAGGTCCGCGCCCTCGCCATGTGGATGACCTGGAAGTGCGCCCTCATCGGCATCCCCTACGGCGGGGCGAAGGGCGGGGTGGCCGTCGACCCGCGGGCGCTGTCCCGGCTCGAGCTCGAGCGGGTGAGCCGCCGCTACATCAGCGAGATCATGCCGATCGTCGGCCCCGACAAGGACATCCCCGCCCCCGACGTCGGCACCGACGAGCAGACGATGGCCTGGATGATGGACACGTACTCGGCGCACCAGGGCTACACGGTGACCGGCGTGGTGACGGGCAAGCCGGTGAGCATCGGCGGCTCGCAGGGCCGGGGCGGGGCGACCAGCCGGGGAGTCATGTACGCGGCGTTCAGCGCGCTCGAGGAGGCCGGCGTCGACCACCGCGGGGCCACCGTGGCGGTGCAGGGCTTCGGCAAGGTCGGCGGCCTCGCGGCCCAGTACCTGCACGACGCCGGCTGCAAGGTGGTGGCCGTGAGCGACGTCCAGGGCGGCGTGTACCGCGGGGCCGGCCTCAACCCGGCGGCCCTGCTGGCCCGGCTCAAGGAGGGCGCGGAGTCCGTCGTCGGGCACCCGGGCACGGAGACCATCACCAACGAGGAGCTGCTCGAGCTCGACGTCGACGTCCTGGTCCCCGCCGCGCTCGAGGGCGTCATCAGCGAGGAGAACGCCGACCGGGTCAAGGCCCGCTTCGTCGTCGAGGGCGCCAACGGACCCACCACCCCCGACGGCGACGCCGTGCTCGAGGCCAAGGGCACCGTCGTCGTCCCGGACATCCTCGCCAACGCCGGCGGCGTCGCCGTCTCCTACTTCGAGTGGGTGCAGGACCTGCAGGCGTGGTTCTGGAGCGAGGACGAGGTCAACGACCGGCTCAAGGGCCTGATGACCCGGGCGTACGACGACGTCAGCGCGCTCGCGTCCGAGCGGGGGATCTCGTTGCGGACGGCCGCGCAGACGATCGGCGTCGGCCGGGTCGCCGACGCCCACCGCACGCGGGGGCTGTACCCCTAGGCCGCACGCGACCCCTTGATCGACGGAGCCTGAGACAGCGCCCTGACGCTCGGGCGCTGTCTCAGCCTCCGTCGATCGACGAGACCGGCGCGAGGCCCCTAGCGGGCGGCGTCGTACAGGGCGTCCGCCTGGGCGACGGCCGGCGGGAGCGGGACGCCTTCGCGGGCGAGCGCGTCGGCGAGGCCGCCGATGCTGCCGGGGTCCGCGGCGGCCTCGGCGAAGCCGGTGCGCGCGTCCACGAGGCCGGTCGCGGGCAGGGCCGGTGCGGCGCGGCCGACCAGGCGGGGCCTCGTGCTGCGGGCCGCGCCCACGGTGAGGTCGGCCTGGCCCGGGTCGCCGCCCGGCAGGACGACGAGGGCGGTCGAGACGCCGCGCTCGTAGCCGTCGGAGGGCCGGTCGGCGACGAGGCCGTTGAGGTACATCGTGCTGCTGCCACCACCGTCGAGGTTGATGGCGTCGGTGGCGCCGAGGCTGGTCATGAGGTCGGCCAGCTCGCCGAGGGTCATGCCGGCGCTGTAGGCGCCGCCGCGGCCGTCGACGACGGCGATCAGCATCCGGCCGTCGGCGGTGGAGCCGACCGCGGTGCGGGGCTGGCGGGCGAAGAAGTCGCCCGAGCCGGAGAGGTCCTGCGACTGGCGGGCGCCGTTCCTGATGAGCAGCGGGTTGCCGCCGAGGACGTCGACCGCGCCGGGGAAGCCCAGGTAGCTGGTGCGGGCGACCGACTGGCCCGGGGCGAGGCCGGCGAACAGCGTGGCGCCGCTGCCGAACGGCTCGGTGGCCAGGACGGTGCTGCTCGGGCCGAGGTAGGGCGCCTTGCCGTAGCAGCGGCTGCCGGTGACCTGCAGGGCGCTCTCGACGCCGCCGTCGGGGCGGACGGTCGGGGGTCCGGAGGTGGCGCCGAGGTAGCAGCGGTCGTCCTGCGGCTGGTCGAGCCCGGTGCCGACGGCGGTGTAGCCGACCACGCTGCTGCCGCTGGTGCCGCCCGAGTTCCAGCGGCCGATCGTCGTGGTGGCGGTGCCCGTCGCGGTCGGCGTCGTCAGGACGACCTTCGTGTCGGGGAAGCCCATCGACACCTTCGTCCCGGTGCCGTCCAGGCCGAACGCGCGGCCGAGCAGCTGCGGCGTCTGCAGGAGCCGTCCGTCGGCCGCCATCGCGTGGACCGGCCGCCCGTTGCCGAGGAAGTAGTCGCCGTTGACGGCGAGCACCGCGCCGGTGCGCCGCCCCATGGACGACGTCTTCTCGAGGTTCCGCAGCGTGTCGCCGGACAGGACGGCGTCGGGGCTGGAGGCGGCGGCGAGGTCGATCGTCGCGAGGTGGACGGTCGAGGCGCCGGAGCGCAGCACCCGGTGGGTGACGCCGGGGGCGAGGCCCGGGGTGCGGCGGACGACCGGGCGGTCGCCGGACCGGCCGAACACGGTGGTCTGGTAGCCGCCGAAGCCGTTGCCGAGCTTGAAGAACCAGGTGCCGGAGCGGAACAGGCCCGGGGTGTCGCGCCCGTCGTGGTCCCAGTCGCCCGCGACCGGGAGGTCGCCCGCCCTGCCGAAGGCGAAGGTCCGGCTCGAGGGGCCGGCCGAGGCGGCGTCGCGCTGGTACCAGGTGACGCCCCGCGTGACGGCGATGTCGGTGTCGCCGTCGGCGTCCCAGTCGCCGACGACGGGCCTGTCGCCCCCGACGCCGAAGCCGAAGGTGCGGTACCCCGTGGCGGCCGGCCCGTTGCCCGAGCGCAGGAACCAGCGGCCGGCCCGGAACAGGCCGAGGGTGTCGACGCCGTCGCCGTCCCAGTCGCCGACGACGGGGACGTCGCCCTTCAGCCCGAAGCGGACCGTGCGGGAGGTGCCGCGCTCGGCGTCGCGCAGGTGCCAGACGCCGTCGCGGAACAGGCTCACGGTGGCCGTGCCGTCGCCGTCGAGGTCGCCGGCGACGGGCTGCCAGCCCCCGGTCTCCTCGACGTAGCTGCGCGGCGCTCCGCCGTCGAGGCTGTCGCGGAGCATCCAGGTGTCGCCGCGCCGGACGCCGATCCGGTCGTAGCCGAGCTCGCCGGACCCGACGGCGCGGGGGGCGGCCGCGGCCGGGCCGGAGGCGGCGAGGGCCGGGACGGCGGTGGCGGCGGTGCAGAGACCGAGCAGGGCGACGGCGAGCGGGCGGAGCAGGGGCACGAGGGGGGATCCGTTCAGGGTGGTCTTCTGGGCGGTCTGTCCGACTCAAACACGGCCTCGGCCCGGTCGCGGGACCCGCGCGCGAGCCGTGACGCACTCGTCACCCGGCGGACCTGCCCTGCGCGAGCCCCTCCCTGTGCTTCGATGGGCCGCCCGAACCACACGCGTGTAGTTCTCCCTGGAGGTCCCCGTGGACAGCGCAGCCGCACCCGCCGGTGGCTCCGTCGCGACGGCCACGGGCCTCACCGAGCGCGAGCGCGAGATCCTCGCGTTCGAGCGCCAGTGGTGGAAGTACGCGGGGGCCAAGGAGCAGGCCGTCCGCGACCTGTTCGACCTGTCGGCCACCCGGTACTACCAGCTGCTCAACACGCTGATCGACAAGCCCGAGGCGCTCGTCCACGACCCGATGCTGGTCAAGCGGCTGCGCCGCCTGCGCGCCACCCGTCAGCGGACCCGCTCGGCCCGCCGTCTCGGGATCGACGCCTGAGCGTGAGCACCGGCACCGACGGGGACGTCGAGGCCGACGCCCCGCACGTGCCCCTCGTCGTCGACGAGCCGCCGCTGACCCGCGACGGACGTCCGGCCAGGGCGACGCCGTCCGGCGGCCACGTCTCGCCGCTGCGTGCCCTGGCGGGTGCCGGGGTCGCGGTCGCCGGGGTCGCCCTCGGGATCGGCGCCCTGCTGACCGTGACGTCCGGGGCTGACCCCGGACCCGGGCCGGTCGTCGCCGACGCCCTGCCTGCGGTCGAGCAGCAGCCGGTCGAGGTCCCGAGCACCGCGCCGACGACGACGGCGCCTGCACCTCCCTCGCCCCGGGCGGCCTCTCCTGTGCCGGCCTCGCCCCGGGCCGCTGCCCCGCGGCGCACCGAGGCCGCGGCCCGACCGGTGGCCGCCCGGCCCGCCGTGACCGTCCTCAACAACTCCACCCGCACCGGGCTCGCCGACCGTGCCGCCGCCCGCTTCTCCCGGGCCGGCTGGCCGGTCCGCCAGACCGGGAACTTCCGCGGCAAGCTCCGCGCCACGACCGTCTACTTCGAGCCGGGCCAGCGCGCCGCCGCCGAGCGCTTCGCCAGCACGTTCCGCGGCATCCCGCGCGTGCTGCCCCGCCCGTCGAACATCCCCGGGCCGCGCGGCCTGGTCGTCGTCCTCACGCGCTCCTTCCCGGCCTGACCGTGGAGCCCCGCACCCCCGCGGGCCGGCAGGGTCTCGCCGCCCTGCGCGCCGACCCTGCGCGGGCGCTGCTCGCCCTCGACTACGACGGCACCCTCGCCCCCGTCGTCGCCGACCCCGACGACGCCGTCCCCGCGCCCGGGGCCGTCGCCGCGCTCAGGTCCGTGGCGCCGAAGCTGGGTCGGGTCGCGCTGGTCACCGGCCGCCCCGCCGACGTCGCCGTCCGGCTGGCCGGCCTGGCCGACCTCCCCGGCCTCGTCGTCCTGGGGGCGTACGGCCTGGAGCGCTGGGAGGCCGGGGTGCACACGACGGGCGAGCAGGCGCCCGGGCTCGCCGACCTGCGCCGGCTCGTGCCGCCCCTGCTGGACGGCGCGACGCTCGAGGACAAGGGCCTCGCCCTCGTCGTCCACACCCGCGGCTGCCCCGACCCGGCCGCGGCCCTGCAGCGGCTGCGCGGCCCCCTGCAGGCCCTCGCCGCCGAGCACGGCCTCGAGGTCCACCCGGGGCGGTCCGTCCTCGAGCTGCGGGCCCCGGGGAGCGACAAGCGGGACGCCCTGCTGTCGCTCGCCGACCCCCTGCCGTCCGCGGTGCTGTTCGCCGGTGACGACGTCGGGGACCTGCCGGGCTTTGCCGCCGTCGAGGAGCTCCGCGCCCGCGGCGTCCCCGGGTTGACCGTCTGCAGCGGCAGCGACGAGGGCCCGCCCGAGCTGGCCGACCGGGCCGACGTCGTCGTCGACGGGCCGCCCGGGGTCGTCGCCCTGCTGGAGCAGCTGCTGCCCTGAGCCGCCCGCCCAGCGACGACCGGCTGACGGGGACCCCTCCGCGGGTGCATGCTGCCGCGGTGGACGCGCTGCTCGAGGAGCTGCTCGACGCCGAGCCGGCGCCGACCTCCCGCCGACGCACCGCGCTGCTCGCCCTCGCCGGGCTGGTCACCGCCTGCGCCCTCGGCGCGGGCGGCTGGTACGGGACGGGCTGGCTGCGAGACGGCGATCTCCGCGCTGCGCTGACCGCGTCCACGAGCGGCTTCGAGGCTGTCGTCTCCCGGGCTGCCCGTGTCCGGACATCGGCCGACCTCGCCCTCGTGGCCCAGGAGGCGGCCCTCGCGGGCGACCGGGTCGGGCGGGCCCGGGCCCGGGTGCGGGACGGCGGGGCGGCCGCCGACGAGCTGGACGCGCAGCACGACGTCCTGGCGGCGCTCGCCCCGCTGGCTGACCTCGGCAGGGGTCCGCTGCAGGCGTGGGGCCGCTTCCGCGAGCCGTTCCAGGCCGCGCTCGACGCCGAGGCGCTCACGCGCAGGTCGCTCCGGCGGGAGCGCCCCCGCGACGCCGACCGGGTCGGGCGGGCGGTGTCGCCGCTCGGGCCTGCTGTCGACCGCGCGGTCGCCCCGCTGCTGACCCGGGCCTGCACCACCGAGCTCGCCCGGGTGCGGGCCGTGCTGGCCGGGGCCGCGAGCACCGCCGACGTCCGAGGCGCCGGGGAGGTCGCGGCGAAGCAGACCGTGGCGGTCCAGGCGTCCGCGTCGTCGTCCGGGGGACGTCCGCTCGAGCGGTGCGCCGCCGTCGTCGGGGCGGTCGCCGGGCTGGACGGGCTGAGCGGCGCGGCCCCCGAGGCCTGGGCCGCTGTCCGGCCCGTCCTCGTCGAGGCGCTCGTCGCCCCCGACGCCGTGGCCCGGGTCGACGCCGTGCTGGCCACCGCCGTGCAGGCCCAGCGCGACTACCAGGCGGTGGTCGCCGCGGCCGAGGGTGCCCGACAGGCGGAGCAGGCCGCCCTGACCGCCCACACCGGCACGGTCCGGGGCCTCACCAGCGGCTACGGCGCCCTCGACGTCCGGCTGACCGGGCTGCTGGACACCCTCGTGGCCCGGCTCGTGACGCCCGAGGACCTCGTCGTCCTCGCCGACGACGTCGCCGTGCGGCAGCGTGCCGCCGCGGGCCTCGCTGCGCTGGTGCCCCCGGTCGCGCTCGCCCCCGAGCACACGGCCCTCGCGCAGGCGGCCGCTGCTGAGGCAGCTGCGGTGCAGGCGGTCGCGGACGCCCTCGCCGTCCAGGCCGGACTGCCGCCGCTCCCGCCCGCCCCTCCGGCCCCCGGGGTGGTGGCGGCCGCTCCGCTCGGCCAGCTGGTGGCGCAGCGGGTCGGGGCCACCGCCGCGCGGGCCGCGGCGGCCACGGCGTGGGAGGCCGCTGCGGTCCGGGAGACGGCGCTGGTCGAGAAGCGACCGCTGCCGGAGCCCCCGGCCGCCTAGCGGTCCTGGCGGTCCTGCGCGTAGGCCGCCAGCTCGGCCACCTGCGCGGGGTCCAGCGACGGCCGGACCACCTTCAGCGCCGCCTCGACGTGGGCGCTGGTCACCAGGTGCGCCGTCCTGCGACTCCCGCATCGCGGCCAGCGCGGCCTCCCGGATGAGCGCCGCGCAGTCGGCGGCCGAGAAGCCCTCGGTGCGGCGCCCCAGCTCCTCGAGGTCGACCGGGGGGAGCGGCCAGTCGGGGTGGCCGGCGTACAGGGGCGGCGTGGCCTCCACCTGGGGCTGGGCGTCGGTCTGCAGCGGCACCTTGCGGGAGGCCGCCTTGAGGATCTCCGTGCGGGCGGCGGCGTCCGGCGGAGGCACGAACACCAGGCGCTCGAGCCGTCCCGGGCGCAGCAGCGCGGGGTCGATCCGGTCCGGCCGGTTCGTGGCCCCGACGACGACGACGTCGCGCATCTGCTCGATGCCGTCGAGCTCGGTGAGCAGCGCGGCGACCACCCGGTCGGTCGTGCCGCCGTCGTTGCCCGCCCCGCGGACCGGCGCGAGGGCGTCGACCTCGTCGAGGAAGACCAGCGAGGGTGCCGACTCCCGGGCCCGCCGGAACAGCTCGCGGACCGCCGCCTCGGACTCCCCGACCCACTTGCTCAGCAGCTCGGCGCCCTTGACGGTGAGCACGTTGGCCTCGCCCGACCCGGCCAGGGCCCGGACCAGGAAGGTCTTCCCGCAGCCGGGCGGCCCGTAGAGCAGGACGCCCCGCGGGGGGCTGACGCCGAGGCTGGTGAACGTGTCGGGGTAGCGCAGCGGCCACAGGACCGCCTCGGTGAGCGCCTGCTTGACCTCGACCATGTCCCCGACGTCGTCCAGGGTCAGGCCGCCGAGCTCGAGGGTGCCCTGCGCCGCCGTCGGGCGGACGACGCCGAGCGCGCCCTCGACGTCGACAGCGGCCACCGAGGGGGAGGCGGCGTCGCGCTGCCGGGCGGCCGCGCGGGTGCCGGCGGTGCGGAGCAGGGACTGCAGGTCGGCGGCGACGAAGCCGGGGGTGCGGGTGGCGACGTCGTCGAGGCTGACGTCGTCGGCCAGCGGCAGCGAGGCGGTGAGCGCCCCGAGCAGGCGGCGTCGCTGGGCCTTGTCCGGCAGCGGGACGACGAGGGCGTGCTCGAGCAGGCCGGGCGACGTGAGCTGCTCCGAGACCGCCTCGGGGCGGCTGGTGGTGCAGACGACCGCCGTGCGCCCGCCCTCCACAGCGGTGCGGACCAGGCCGAGGAGGGTCGGCAGGAGCGGCCCGTCCAGCGCGTCGACGTCCTCGAGCAGCACGACGCCGGGGGCGGCCAGCAGGGCCCGGAGCCGGGTGGCGGCGTCGTCGGGGGTGAGGGCGGCGAGCTCGGGGCACCAGGCGCGGACCAGCCCGACGCCGAGGTCGGCCGCGACCGCCTCGACCAGCGACGCCTTCCCCGACCCGGCCGGCCCCGCGACCAGCACGCCCATCTGCGGGGCGCTGCCGAGCCGGGCGAGCAGCGCCGGGTGGGAGAAGCCGAGGTCGAGCCACTCCTTGAGCCGGGCGACCTGCTCCTCGAGCCCCGGCAGGTCGGCGGCCTGGCGCGGGGCGACGACCGGCACGGGCGCGGCGACGGGGACGGGCTCCGCGGCGTCGTGCCAGCGGACCTTGGTCCCGGCGCCCACGAGCACCGGCCCGGGCGGGACGACGTCGAGGACGCTCACCCGCACGGTGGTCGCCTGGAACATGAGGCGGTTGCTGATGCTCTTTCGAGCCTGCGCCCGGTCCGGTGCGGCGACCTCGGGCAGGTCCTGCACGAGCAGGGAGGCTGCGTCGCCGGCGGTGAGGACCTTGCCGTGCAGCGCGGACCGCAGCAGTGCGACGTCGATGGTGGCGACCACCTCGGGCGGGCCGTGCACGACGACGGTCGTGGCGGGCAGGATCGCGGCCGCGCGGACCTCGACGACGGTGCCGTCCGCGACGCCGAGGTTCGCCTGGGTGAGCTCGTCGCAGAGCAGGAGGTCCGGGGGCGTGCCGGCCGGCGCGACCGCGGCGAGCGCCCCCGTGCGGCGCGTGCCCTCGAGGTGGACGACGTCGAGGGCGCCGATCCCGAGCGCGGCGAGCACCGTGGAGGCGACCCGGACGAGCCCCCGCGACTGCTCGTCGGCGGCCAGGCGGCGCACCGCGGTGAGCCGGACGCTGGCCGCGGGGGAGGTCACGCCCGGGAGACTAGGTCCGCCTGCTGCGCGGCGAGCCAGGCGGACGGTGGCAGGGCGCCCGCGGCGGCGGCGAGCCGTCCGGTGCGCTCCCGCCGCTCGTCCGCGCCCATGACGAGCCCGGCGTGCAGGGCGTCGGCCGTCGCGACGACGTCGTGCGGGTCGACCAGCAGGGCGTCCGCGCCGAGCTCGTCGGCGGCGCCCGCCTCCCGGCTGAGCACGAGGGCCAGGCCCGCGCGCGAGAGCACCGCGCCCTCCTTGGCGACGAGGTTCATGCCGTCGCGGACCGGGTTGACCAGCAGGACGTCAGCCATCCCGAGCGCGGCGAGGCTGCGCGCGTGGTCGTCCTCCACCACCAGCTCGACGGCGTCGTCGCCGAACTCCGCGCGGACGGCGTCGGCCTCCTCCCGGACGCGGACGGCGTACGCCCGGTACTGCGGCAGGGTCGACCGGGACGGGTAGGCGAGCGCGAGGTGCACGACCCGGCCGCGGTGCTCGGGGTGGCGGCGGAGCAGCGCGGCGTACGCCTGCAGCCCCTGGACGATGCCCTTGGTCGGCTCGCTCCGGTCGACCCGCAGGACCAGCTGCCGGTCCCCGACGAGGGCCTGCAGCTCGGCTGTCCGACGGGCGACGTCGGGCCGGGCCGCCCGGGCACGCAGGGCGCCGGCGTCGACGCCGAGCGGGTGGATCGCGACGCGGACGGTGCGCCCCTGCCAGCGGACGGCGTCGTCGGAGGTCTGGGCGCCGAGCAGCCGGGAGCAGCAGGCGAGGAAGGCGCGGGCCCACCTGGGGGACAGGAAGCCGACGGCGTCGGCGCCGAGCATCCCCTCGAGCAGCTCGCCGGCCAGCGGGAGCCGGGCGAAGGCGTCGGGCGGGGCCCAGGGCGTGTGGCTGAAGTGGGAGACCCGCAGGTCCGGCCGCAGGGCCCGCAGGCGGGCCGGCACGAGAGCCAGGTGGTAGTCCTGCACGAGGACCGAGCCGTGCGGGGCGGCCGACGACGCGAGGGCCTCGGCGAAGGCGTCGGCGTAGGCCCGGTAGCCCGCCAGGTCGGCGTCCGTCACCGGGTCGGCCGGCAGCAGGTGCTGGGCCGGCCAGAGCACCGAGTTCGCCACGCGGTCGTAGGCGGCGGCGAAGACCTCGGCGTCCAGCGGCAGCATCCGGACCTCGGGCGGGACGAGGCCCTCCCGGACGGCGCGCCGGTCGGCGTCGTTCAGGGCCGCGCAGACCCAGCCGCTCGCGACGCCGTCGGGCGGGACGAGGGCGCTGACCAGCCCGCCGCCGCCGCGCCGGAGCTCCAGTCCGCCGTCCGGGCCGTCGACGAACGAGACGGGTCCGCGGTTGGAGGCCAGCAGCAGCGGCACCCCGTGATCCACGACGCGGAGCCTAGGGGCCGCAGCACCACCCTCACGGGTGACCAGGGAGGGCCCCGCACGCGCCGACGATGGTCAGGTCACGGTGGTGAGACGGACTTCATCACCTCCACTGCTTCCGGCCGACCTGAGGGAACTGGTCGTCCGGAACCCCGAGGTCTCCTGTGCTCGTGTCCTACGTCGACCGCTGCACCGTCTGCTCCTGCTCCTCGCTCCGGGACGAGGGCGGGCGCCGCCCCGTCCCCGGTCTGGTCGGGTGCGCGAGCGGCTGCCCCTGCCACGACGCTCCGCCCGCGGCGCTCGTGCGCTCCACCCGCGCCTCGTCGGCCGCGCTCGGCAACGACGCCGCCCGCTTCCGCCTGTTCCGCCGCCGCTCCGCGGCCGCTGCCCTGCACGGGGCAGCCCGCTAGACTCTGGCCCAGCACGACCCACAACTGCATACGCACCGCTCATCCAGAGGGGCACCAGGGACACGGCCCTACGACGCCCCGGCAACCAGCGCGCTCGCGCCAGGTGCCAACTCCGTCCGGCAGCACCTGTGCCGGGAAGATGAGGAGAGGCCTCACCATGACCGCCCTGACCGTTCCCGCTGCCTTCGCCGACAGCCCCGCCCGGTCGCTCGCCTGTCGCGAGTGCGGCAACGAGGTCGCGCTCGCCCCGGTGCACGTGTGCGCCGAGTGCTTCGCCCCGCTCGAGGTGAAGTACGACGAGGAGCGCCTGCAGCAGGTCACCCGCGCCTCGATCGAGGCCGGCCCGAACACCATCTGGCGCTACGCCGGGCTGCTCCCCGCCGGTCAGGACCTCGCCACCCGGGTGGACCTCGGCGCGGGCATGACGCAGCTGCGCGAGGCGCCGAACCTGGCTCGCGTGCTGGGCATGAAGAAGCTGTGGATCAAGGACGACAGCGGCAACCCGACGCACTCCTTCAAGGACCGCGTCGTGTCGGTGGCCCTGTCGGCTGCCCGCGCCTTCGGCTACACGACCGTCTCCTGCGCCTCCACCGGCAACCTCGCCAACTCCGTCGCCGCTCACGCCACCCGGGCCGGTCTGCGCTCGGTCGTGTTCATCCCCAGCGACCTCGAGCAGGGCAAGGTCGTGCAGACCGCTGTCTACGGCCAGACCCTCGTCGCCGTCGACGGCACCTACGACGACGTCAACCGCCTCTGCTCGGAGATCGCCGAGCAGGAGGAGTGGGCGTTCGTGAACGTCAACGTCCGCCCCTACTACGCCGAGGGCTCCAAGACTCTCGGGTACGAGGTCGCCGAGCAGCTCGGCTGGCGGCTCCCGCAGCAGGTCGTCGTCCCGATGGCGTCCGGGTCGCTGCTCACCAAGGTCGACAAGGCCTTCGGTGAGCTGGTCCGCCTCGGCCTCGTCGAGGAGTCGCCGTACAAGGTCTACGGCGCGCAGGCGACCGGCTGCTCCCCGATCGCGACCGCCTACGAGAACGGCTGGGACACCGTCAAGCCGGTCAAGCCCTCGACGATCGCCAAGAGCCTCGCCATCGGCAACCCCGCCGACGGCCCCTACGCCCTCGACGTCGTCCGCCGCACCGGCGGAGCCATGGGGCACGTCAGCGACGAGCTCGTCGTCGAGGGCATCCGCCTGCTCGCCGAGACCGAGGGCCTGTTCGCCGAGACCGCCGGGGGCGTCACCGTGGCCACGCTGCGCCAGCTCCTGCAGCGCGGCGAGATCGACCCCGACGCCGAGACCGTCCTCTACAACACCGGCGACGGTCTCAAGACCATGGACGCCGTGGCGGGGTCCGGCCCCACGGTGACCATCGCGCCGTCGTACGGCGCCTTCGCGAAGACCGGCCTGGGGGACTAGGCCTGCTCCGCTCGACCCGGCCCGTCCCGCTCGCGGGGCGGGCCGTCGTCGTCCCCGACCGAAACCTGTGCGCGACGGCAGAGACGGGTTGCCCGAGGGTCAGGCGGCTGTGCCGTTCGGGCGGCGGGACACCGCGGACGAACGCCTCAACACGAGCGGCCGGCACCACCGGACGCTCGAGTCGAGGAGAACACATGCGCAGAGCACTCGCCACCGCCGCCCTCGTCGGGGGCGTCGTCCTGACGCCCGCCGTCGTCGCCGGCTCGGCCCACGCCGCCCCCGTCCTGACGAACACCCAGGGCGAGTCCGTCGACAGCGTGGACAAGGACGAGCTCGGCGCCGCCCAGGACGGCGACGACGACAGCGGCCGCTGGGGCCTCGCCGGCCTGCTCGGCCTCACCGGACTGTTCGGCTACAAGAAGTACCGGGACCACCAGGCCAGCCGCTCCGGTGCGGCCGTCGGGGGCGTCGACACCGACGGCTCCGGCTCGCGCCGCCTCTAGTCCTCCCACCCCCTCCCCACCTCCCCAAGGAGCACCTGACATGCGCAAGAGCCTGACTGCCCTCGCCCTGACCGCCGCCCTGACCGGAGGCACCGCCGCGACGGTCACCGCGTTCGCCGCCCCGGCCCAGGCCGCCCCCGTCGTGACCGCGACGGAGAGCCCGACCGACGCCGACAGCAGCGAGTCCGACAAGACCGGCCTCTGGGGCCTCCTCGGCCTGCTCGGCCTCGCGGGCCTCGCGAAGCGCAAGGAGCACACGCGCACGGAGACCACCACGGGCACCGCACGCCGCTAGTCACCCCTCCGCTGCAGGCCCGCCCCCTCCTGGGGAGCGGGCCTGCGGCGTGTCACGCTCCCGACGTGGACCGCAGCGGCTGGGACGTGGTGACCGACGAGGGTGAGCTCCGCGACCTGGTCGGGGTGCCGCTGCGGCGGACCGCTGACAAGGTCCGCGACCGGCTCCACCCGATGGACCTCGCGTTCCTGGCCGCCGCACCGTTCTGGGTGATGGCGACGGCAGGCGCGGACGCGACCGTGAACGCCTCACCCAAGGGCGACCCGCCCGGGGCGGTGCACGCGCTCGACGACCGCACCCTGGTGCTGCCGGAGCGGCCCGGCAACAAGCGGGTCGACGGCTTCCTCGACGTCCTGGAGAACCCGCACGTCGGGCTCCTGTTCGTCGTCCCCGGGCGCGGCGACACCCTGCGGGTCAACGGCAGGGCGACCCTGGTGAAGGACGCGCCGTTCCTCGACGACCTCGTCGTGAAGGGGCACCGGCCGGTGCTGGCCCTGGTGGTCGACGTCGAGGAGGTCTTCTTCCACTGCTCGAAGGCGTTCCTGCGGTCGGCGCTCTGGGACCCGTCTTCGTGGCAGCCGGACGCCGTGCCGCCGCGCGCGGTCATCGCCGGCGAGGTCGAGCGGCCGGACGCGACGCCGGAGGAGCTCGCCGCCTACTACGGGCCGTCGTACGGCACGCAGCTCTACTAGGCCTGGACGACCCGGAACGTCCAGGACAGTCGGGCGTCGGCACCCTGCAGGCTCTGCGGCGGCAGGACGCCGTTCGCCGCGACCTCGTCGCGGTCGGGCAGGGACAGGGTCACCCGCAGACTCAGTCGCCGGGCCGGTCCGAGCGGGTCGAGCACCCTCGGGACGTCGAGCGCCGCGAGCGGGGTCGTCGACAGCAGTCGGCTCGTCGTTCCGGTGCACCGACCGCTGCTCGGCTCCCAGGCGCCGCCTCGACAGCCGTCGACAGCCACCTGCAGGGCGGGTGCGAGGGCGCCGGTGCCCGTGGCGAGGACCGTGAGGCGGCGACCGTCGAGGGTGCCCGTCTCGACGACGTCGACGTAGCGGGCCGCGCTGTCGCCGGGTGCGAGACCGGTGACCGCCTGCGTGAAGCCGGCGCCGCGGTCGCGGAGCTCCAGCAGGAGGGTGCCCGCAGCCGCAGTGCTGGCGCCCCGGTCGGTCGCCGCGAGGTCGTCCGCCACGGGCGGGAGGGCGACCGGGGTCGCGACCGCCTGGGAGCCGTCGACGGCGGTGCCGAGGAGGGCGGCGGCGACGGCGGCGCCGGCGAGGGGGACCCACGCGGGCCGGGCGGCGCGGAGGGGGAGGAGCTCGTCCCTGCGAGCCATCAGCTGCTGCTCACGGTGCCCGTGCGCTGGTTCTCGGTGAAGGTGAACGTCAGGGAAGCGCTCTTGCCCTGGACCGTGGTCGTGGGAGGAACCCCGTCGACGCTGATCTCGTTGCCGTCCGGCACGCGGATCGACAGCCGGAAGTACCGAGCTCCGACCGTGGGAGCGACAGTCCCGACCGGGAGCGAGGTCGTGGCGACCGGCACCGAGGCGCTGTTCACCGCGGTACTCACGATGTTGCTCCCAGTGGCGTTGCCGCCGCAGTTGCCCTCCTGCACACCGTTGGTCATGCCCGTGGGGGTCCACGCAACCGGGCACTCGCTGACGGTGATGCGCAATGCGGTAGCGGCCGTGCCGTTCACCAGCTCGTTCGTCCCGGTGCTCGTGCCGGAGACCCCCAGCGTGAGCCCCGTGCCGCTCAGGCTGCCGGTGTTCGTGACGGTGACGAAGCGGTGCACCAGGTCCCCCGGCGCGAGGCTGGGGACAGCGGTCCCGAAAGTCCCGTTCCCGACCTCGTTGAGGGTCAGGGTCCCAGTGTTGACCGTCTGCGAACCGGTGGCGACGGCCTGCAACATGGCGTAGACGCCGGCGCCGCTGCCCAGGAGCGCAGCACCAGCGGCCACGGCGACGGCGACCGGAGCCCAGGCAGAGCGGGGTCGTCGGACCGCGTGCTTGGCCATCGAGGACTCCTTTCGCGCTCGCTCCGGGACGTCAGTGGGCACTGGTCGCGGCGCTCCGGCCGTCGAGGCCCGGAGCGCCGCGGTCGGGGACGAGCCCGACGATGCTGCTGGCAGCCAGCAGCAGAAGTGACTAGCTGTTCGAGGCGACGGCGTCGCGCTGGAACTCGGAGAAGGTGAAGGTCAGCGCCGCGGACAGCCGCTGGATGCTTGTCGCCGCGCCGCTGATCCCGGTGTAGCCGCCCGCCGCGTTGGCCGCCACCGGGCTGGGCGTCCCACCGTTGAGGCTGACCTCGTTCTGGTCCGGCAGCGAGAGGCTGACGAGGAGGTGGTTGACGGCGCCGGCGGCCGTGCTCTTGACAGTCAGTGTCTGCGCCGCGCCGTTGCCGGTGAAGGCCGCGAGGTTCGTGACCAGCGCTGTGGACGTGCTGCCTCCCGTGCAGGAGGGGAGTGCGCCGGCGGTCGGGGTGCCGACGAACGGAGTCGGGTTGGCGGTGCTCAACGCAGCGGTCCAAGGCACGGAGCACTCCTGGACCTTGAGCTGCAGGCCGTGGAGCGCGTCGGTGCTGAGAAGGCTGCCGACGGTGTCCGTGACCTTCAGCTTGAGGCTGCTGGCCAGGCCGTCGAGGCTGCCGGTGTTGGTCAGGGAGACGAACCGGTTGGCGACGTCGCCGGGAGCCATGTTGTTGATGCCCGTGGCGAAGCCGGCACTTGTGCCTCCGGTCGCGGCGTCGGCAGCCATGACGAGCTTCAGGTCACCCGTGTTGACCTCCTGCGGCGCGTTGGTCGCCGTGGCACTCAACTGGGCGAAGACGCCGAAGCCGGTGGCCACGAGGACGGCGCCGCCGATGCCGGCAGCCGCGAGCGGCTTCCAGGCAGACCGCTTCTTCGCGACGGTCTGGGCGGTGGGGGCGGTCTGCTCGGTCATGTCGTCTCCTGGTGGTGGGCTGCGACGCAGCGGTGTGGTGGCCGGGTGCGCCGCGGTCCCGGCGCTTCGATGACATGACCTTCGGCGCCGTGCGTCTGGTCCGGATCTGGCCCACCTCAAGACAGCCTCAAGACGTGGATCACCCCGTCGGGTGTCCCGAGGTCGGTCCCCGACGTCGTAGGGGAGGCATGAAGGTCGCTGCGCTGCTCATGGTCGTGAGCGGCGCCGTCGTCGTCGCGGCCCTGTCGAGCGCGACCGTGCAATCGCAGTCCACCGCGGTGCTGGTCAGTGCGCCGGCCGCTGCCGCGCCGATGACAGCCCGCGTCAACGCCCCTCGGACTGCCTCCCGTGCAGTCTCTCGCTCCGTGAGCCGGATCGCTGCACCTGCGCGCCCGGCCTACCTGGACCTGACCCGCGGTGCGAGGACCGTCGCCCTGCACCGCGCCGAAGCGGGCACGCGGGCGGCACGGGTGGATGTCCTGACCTGCTCCCACGCGTGGTCGGAGACCGGCCAGTGCCCCGGGCGGCAGGTGGACGTGCTCCGAGGAGTCGCGCTCAGTACTGCAGCGCAGGAGGTCCGTCTGCCTCGAGGAGCGCACGTCAGGGTGTCGACCACGTCGGGCGGAGTGCAGGTCGACGCCGTCCAGCCGGCGCTGCCGCACCTGCCTTGACGTGTTCTTGAGGTCCGCTTGACGCTCGTCTGAGCGTGCGAGCCGATGCTGCTCCCATGACCCGCCGACCGTGGAGCCACGCTGCCGTCGTGCTCTCCGTCGCCGTCGGCGTGAGCGCATCTGCCGGCACTGCAGCCTGGGCGACTGCTCAGGCCCGAGCGACGGGGACGCAGCCGGTGGCGGCGGTGGCGACGTTCGGAGCGCAAGCGTCGACGTCGGCCACGTCCAGCAGCCAGGCCGGACCGCTGGTCCTGACGTTCGGCACGCTCACACAGGAAACGGTCTTCTTCGTCCGCAGCACGGGCTCGCTAGCACTGTCAGGACAGACCTGGAACGTCACCATCAGCAACTCCAACAGCGTCGTGAAGGGCAGTGTGGACGTCCTGGCCTGCGTCGGGGGCACGTACAACGCCCAGGCCGTCTGTTCCGGCAACGAGACCCCTGTGGTCCAAGGGCTCGTCGAAGGCGGCGGGACGGCGAGCAAGACCACGACCTACTCCCTCCCGGCAGGGTCTGCCCTGAGCGCCAAGGTGCGTCCCGCGAGGAAGATCACCGGCTTCACCGTCACCATCGGGATGACGGTCACGCGCGCCCAGACGACGCCCGGCTCGCGCACGAGCTCCGCATGACCACCACCCCTGCCCCGGAGGACACCGTGACCGCTGTCGTCGACGAGACCGCGCCGCTGGTCGAGCAGCCGCCGCGCCGCCGCGCCCGGCGGTCTCCGCTCCAGCTGCTCCTGCACACCCTGCTCGCCGTCGCCGCCATCGCGTCCGTCGTCGGCGCCGGCGTCGTCGTCGTCGAGCGCCTCGGCTTCAGCCCCGTGCTGACCGGCAGCATGGTCCCGACGTACGACCCGGGCGCCCTGCTCGTCACGAAGCCCATGAGCAGCCGCAGCATCGAGGTCGGTCAGGTGCTGGTCCTGCCGCTGCCGGACGCGCCCGGTCAGCGCTACGTGCACCGGGTCGTCAGCGTGGAGGACAGCCCCCAGGGTCCGGTGGTCCAGACCAAGGGTGACGCCAACCCGACCAAGGACGACTGGCAGCTGACCATCACGAGCGCGAAGGTCCCGCGGGTGGTCGCGAGCGCGCCGGCCGTCGGGAGCCTGGCCCTGCTGACCAACGGCTCAGCGCTGCGCATCCCCCTGCTGCTGCTCATCGCCGGGTGCCTGCTGGTGGCGGTCAAGCGCGCCCTGCTCGACGAGCGCTAGCACCTCGGCGGACAGCCCGGACGGGACGTCGCCGGACGTCAGCGCCAGCTCGGCCCGCCGCAGCAGGGACGACCCCGGCCGCCCGTAGGTCCCCAGGGCACCGGCCAGGACGTGCGCCTCGCGGGCGGCCTCCTGGTCAGCCACTCCGGCCCGGAGCGCCCCGACCACCACCTCGAGCCGTCCCAGGACGCGAGGTCGCTGGCGCTGCCACACCGCCTCGACGAGGTCCTCGAGCTCGTTCACCAGCGCAGGGACAGCGCGACCAGCTCCCCGAGCCGGAGCGGGTCGAACGGCTTGCGGAGCACCCCGGCCGCGCCGAGGCCGAGCAGCTGCTCGACCTCCCGCGCCTGCGTCTTCGCGGTCAGGAACAGCACCGGGATGCCGGCCGTCGAGGGGTCGGCCTGCAGCGCGGCGAGGGTCGCCGGGCCGTCCTGCTCGGGCATCATCACGTCGAGCAGCACCGCGTCCGGGCGCACCCGGCGCACGGTCTCCACGCCCTCGACGCCGCCCGACGCCGCCACCACCTCGAACCCGTGCAGCTCGAGCGCCATCTGTGCGATCTCGCGGATGTCGTCCTCGTCCTCGACCAGCACCAGGGTCCGCGTCACGTCCAGTCCTCCGCCAGGGCCAGGACCACCTGCACCACGTCCTCGTCGCCGCGGCCCTTGCGGACGAACCGGGTGTCGCCGACGCGGAGCCGGCCGCGCGCCGTCTCGTCGAGGTCGTGCACGGTGGCGACGACGACGCGGACGCCCTCGAGCGCGGCGTCGTCGCGGAGCCGGGCGGCGACGCCGTACCCGCTGCCGCGTGCCAGCTCCACGTCCAGGAGCAGCAGGGCGGGCCGCAGCCGCCGGACGAGGTCGACCGCGTCGTCCTCGGTCCGGGCCACCGCGACGGAGAACCCGCGTTCGCTCAGCCCCGCCTCGAGGACCTCGGACAGGTCGACGTCGTCCTCGACGAGCACGACCCAGCGGCCGCTGTCGGCGTCGTGCTGGAGCGGGCGCGGCAGGGTGAGCGTGAAGGTGCTGCCCTCGCCCGGCACGCTCGCGACGAGGACGCGGCCGCCGAGCGCGGTCGCGATGGAGCGCGTGATGGCCAGCCCGAGCCCCGTCCCGCCCTTGTCGCGGGCGTCCGAGGCGTCGACCTGCTCGAAGCGCTCGAAGACCCGCGTCAGCCGGTCCGCGGGGATGCCCCGGCCGTGGTCGCGCACCGCCACCTGCACCTCGGCGCCCACCTCGGTGCACTCGACCTCGACGGTGGCCCCGGGAGGCGAGAACTTCACCGCGTTCGCCATGAGGTTGATGAGCGCCTGCAGCAGGAGGTCGGCGTCGACGGCCGCCTCGAGCGGTGCGCCCACGATCTCCACGGTCACCCCCGACGTCGCGTCGACGACGCTGTCGCGTGCCTGCTCGATCAGCGGGTGCAGCGGCTGCAGCACCATCTCGACGTCGGCCTTGCCCGACTCGATCCGCTCGAGGTCGAGGATGTCGTTGACCAGCCGGACGAGCCGGTCGGTGTTGCCGACGGCGATCTGCACGAGGCGCGTGGCAGCCGCCGGCAGCTCCCCGAAGCGACCCGAGCCGAGCAGGCCGAGCGACCCCCGGATCGAGGTCAGGGGCGTCCGCAGCTCGTGGCTGACGACCGAGATGAACTCGTCCTTCATCCGGTCGACGGCGCGGCGGTTCGAGGTGTCGGACAGCGTGACGACCGCGCCGGTGACCTCGCCGTCGACCACGGTGGGAGCGGCCGTCCACTCGACGTCCAGCAGCGTCCCGTCCGCGCGGACGACGGCGTCGACGGGGACGCGCTGCGCCACCCGCTCCTCGAGGGCGCGCAGCAGCGGGCACTGCTCGCGCGGGTGCAGCGTCCCGTGCGCGAGGTCGTGCAGGTCGGCGCCCTCATGCTGCACGACGAGGGCGAGCATGCGCGCGGCCGCCGGGTTGACCCACGTGACGACGCCGTCGCCGTCGGTCCCGACCACCCCCGTCTCGGCCGCCTCGAGCAGCAGCTCGAACCGCTGCTGCAGCGCGGTCAGGGCGCGGGCCGTCTCGGCCTCGCCGCTCACGTCCCGCACGTCGAGCACGCGCTCCTCACCGGGCAGGGCCCGGCTGCGCACCTGCACGTCGACCGCGCCCCCCGGTCGCCGGGCCCGCAGCCCGGCCTCGACCAGCCCGTCCTGCTGCAGCAGCGGGCCGAGGGGACGGCCGTCGGTGGTGGCGAGCAGGGTGGCGACGTGCCGGTGCAGGACCTCCTCGCGGCGGCGCCCGAACACCGACGCCGTCGCCGCGCTCGCCTCCTGGACGACGCCGTCCGCGGCCAGCACGAGGACGGCGTCGGGGGAGGCGTCGAGCACGGCCGTCAGCCGGGCGGAGGTCTCGTGCTGGTGGGCCAGGGAGCTCGACAGCTCGACCCGGGTCAGCTCGTCCTGCGCCCAGCCGGCGAGGTCCAGCAGGCGGGCGACGTCGGTCTGTCCGAACGCGCGGGGCGTGCGGTCGGACAGGCACAGCGTCCCGACGGGACGGCCCTGCGAGCGCAGCGGGACACCCGCGTAGAAGCGGACGCCGTCCACCCGCACGGCGCTCAGGTCGCGGAAGCGCGGGTCGAGGGCCAGGTCCGGGACGACGACGACGGCGTCCTCGGCGACGGTCGTCGCGCAGATCGACGCCTCGCGCGGGTGCGACGGCGCGAGGGCCCCGACGCAGCTCTTGAGGAACAGGCGGTCCCGGTCGAGCAGGGTCACGAGGGCCTCGTCGACGCCGAACAGGGCGGCCGCGGTGCGCGTGATGCGGTCGAAGCGCTCCTCGGGCGGGGTGTCGAGCAGGCCGAGCGCGGCGACCGCGGCGAGGCGCTCCTCCTCCACGGTCGTCACTCGAGCAGCCCCGGAGCGAGCCGGTACCCGACCCCGCGCACGGTCGCGACCACGGTGCCCGCGCCGGCGGCCGTCAGCTTCTTGCGCAGGTTCGACACGTGGACGTCGACGGCGTGGTCGTCGCCGAACCAACCGCCGCCCCAGACCCGGTCGCGCAGCTGCTCGCGGGTCAGCACCCGGCGCGGCTGCTCGGTGAGGGCGTCGACGAGGGCGAACTCCGTCCGGGTCAGCTCGACCTCGACGCCGTCGACGCGCACCTCGCGGGCCTCGACGTCGACCTGCAGCGGCCCGAACCGGCGACCGCTCGGCGCGGCGTCCGCCGTCACGGGTGTGCGGGGCCGGCGCAGGAGCGCCTCGACGCGGGCCTGCACCTCGCGCGGGCTGAACGGCTTGGTGACGTAGTCGTCGGCGCCGACCGTGAGGCCGACGACGCGGTCGAGCTCGTCGCTGCGCCCGGTCAGCATGAGGACGTACGCCGAGGAGAACGTCCGCAGCCGTCGGCAGACCTCCACGCCGTCGAGGCCGGGCAGCCCGAGGTCGAGCACGAGCACGTCGGGCTGCCACGAGGCCGCCGTGACGAGGGCTGCCTCGCCGTCGACGTCGACCCGGACCTCGAACCCGGCCGCCCCGAGGACGGCGACGAGCAGGTCGCTGACCTCCTCGGCGTCGTCGACGACGAGCACGCGTCCGGTGGGCACGGGCAGACCTTGCCACTCCGGGCTCCGGGTGCGGGGCGCTCGAGGGGGTAGCGCACCCGTGTGTCCGTGTTCGCGCCCGTCCTCGGCGTGCTGCTCGTCGTCCTCGTCGCCGTCGACGCCTTCCGCACGGTCCTGCTGCCGACGTCGTCGGGCGGCCTGAGCCAGCTGCTCAGCCTCGGGCTGTGGCGCACCTGCCGGCGGCTGCCCGAGCGGGTCCGCCCGGGGGTCCTGGGGGCGACCGGTCCGCTGGCCCTGGTCCTCACCGTCGTCGGGTGGCTGGTGACGCTGCTGCTCGCCTTCGCGCTGCTGTACCTGCCGGCCGTCGACGGTCTGGCCTACTCCGACCAGTACCGGCCGGAGCGCCCCGGCCTCGGCGCCGCGCTCTACCTGTCCGGGGTGTCCCTCACGACCATCGGCTTCGGCGACGTCGTCGGCGGCTCGTCGCTGCTGCACGCGCTGACGGTCGTCGAGGCGGGGGCCGGCCTCGGCGTCCTGACCGCGGCCCTCGGCTACCTGCCGACGATCTACACGCTGGTCAGCGAGCTGCGCACCAACAACCAGGCGGTGTCCGACCTCGGCGCCGACGACGTCGACGGTGCGGCCGAGCTGCTCACCGTGGACGCCGTGCTCGTCCTGGACGCCGTCCGGCGCGACCTGCTCGCGGCGCGCCAGCACCTGCAGCGCTTCCCGGTGCTGCACTACTTCCACCCGCCCTACGACGAGTCCGTCGTGGCGCTGGCCCGCGGCGGGCTCGGGCTGTGGGTCGCGGCGCACTTCGCGGACGACCAGGACCGCCCCCTGCCGCGGCACGTCAAGGCGATGGAGCAGGCCCTGCGGCGGCTGTCCGACGCGATGCTCGCCCACGGCAGCAGGGCGTCGGACGGCGGGGACCGGGCCGGCGCGCGGCAGGTGTTCGAGCGGGCCCGGTCGGCGTCGTCGCACCCCGAGGCGGCCCGTCACGGGGAGGCCACCGAGGAGGCCGTCGCGCTGCTCGCCGAGGTGCGCGCCGTGCTCGACGCGTACGCCGTCCGGCACGACTACCCGGTGTCCGCACGCCCCTGACGACGCTTGCACTCTCAGGGGTCGAGTGCTAACAAGGACGTAGCACTCAGACGTCGAGAGTGCCAGGTCCTCAGGTGAGGCCGGAGATCCGGTCGTCCGTCGCGGGCACCTCCGGGACCAGCACGCGTCTGTACGTACGCACCCGAGAGGAACCACCATGGCAAAGCAGATCGCCTTCGACGAGGAGGCCCGTCGCGGCCTCGAGCGCGGCATGAACCAGCTCGCCGACGCCGTCAAGGTCACCCTCGGCCCGAAGGGCCGCAACGTCGTCCTGGAGAAGAAGTGGGGCGCCCCCACGATCACCAACGACGGCGTCTCCATCGCCAAGGAGATCGACCTCGAGGACCCCTACGAGAAGATCGGCGCCGAGCTCGTCAAGGAGGTCGCCAAGAAGACCGACGACGTCGCGGGCGACGGCACCACCACGGCCACCGTCCTGGCCCAGGCGCTCGTGCGCGAGGGCCTGCGCAACGTCGCGGCCGGCGCGAACCCGATGGGCCTGAAGAAGGGCATCGAGGCCGCTGTCGCCTCGGTCGTCGAGGCCATCGGCAACGCCGCCAAGGACGTCGAGACCAAGGACCAGATCGCCGCGACCGCGTCCATCTCCGCTGCGGACACCACGGTCGGCGAGATCATCGCCGAGGCCATGGACAAGGTCGGCAAGGAGGGCGTGATCACGGTCGAGGAGAGCAACACCTTCGGCCTCGAGCTCGAGCTCACCGAGGGCATGCGCTTCGACAAGGGCTACATCAGCCCCTACTTCGTCACCGACCCGGAGCGCATGGAGGCCGTCCTCGAGGACCCCTACATCCTGGTCGTCAACTCCAAGATCGGCTCCGTCAAGGACCTGCTCCCGCTGCTGGAGAAGGTCATGCAGGGCGGTCGCCCGCTCGCGATCATCTCCGAGGACGTCGAGGGCGAGGCCCTCGCGACCCTGGTCGTCAACAAGATCCGTGGCACGTTCAAGTCGGCCGCCGTCAAGGCGCCCGGCTTCGGCGACCGCCGCAAGGCCATGCTGCAGGACATCGCGATCCTGACCGGCGCCCAGGTCGTCTCCGAGGAGGTCGGCCTCAAGCTCGACACCGCGGGCCTGGAGCTGCTCGGCCGCGCCCGCAAGGTCGTCATCACCAAGGACGAGACGACCATCGTCGAGGGTGCCGGCGACGCCGACCAGATCGCCGGCCGGGTCAACCAGATCCGCGCCGAGATCGAGAAGAGCGACTCCGACTACGACCGCGAGAAGCTGCAGGAGCGCCTGGCGAAGCTCGCCGGCGGTGTCGCGGTCATCAAGGTCGGCGCGGCCACCGAGGTGGAGCTCAAGGAGCGCAAGCACCGCATCGAGGACGCCGTCCGCAACGCCAAGGCCGCCGTCGAGGAGGGCATCGTCGCCGGTGGTGGCGTCGCGCTGCTCCAGGCCTCGAAGACCGCCTTCGACAAGCTCGACCTGGTCGGCGACGAGGCCACCGGCGCGAACATCGTGCGCCTGGCGCTCGAGGCCCCGATCAAGCAGATCGCGATGAACGCCGGCCTCGAGGGCGGCGTCGTCGTGGAGAAGGTCCGCAACCTGGAGATCGGGTTCGGCCTGAACGCGGCCACCGGCGAGTACGTCGACATGATCGCCGCCGGCATCCTCGACCCCGCCAAGGTCACCCGCAGCGCGCTGCAGAACGCGGCGAGCATCGCGGCCCTGTTCCTCACCACCGAGGCGGTCATCGCCGACAAGCCGGAGAAGACCCCGGCCGGCGGTGGCGGCGGTGGCGGCGACATGGGCGGCATGGGCGGCATGGACTTCTAGTCCTCCTGCTCGACCCGCACGACCTGCACCACCCCGACGGGCGGTCCTCCACCACAGGAGGGCCGCCCGTCGGCGTGACCGGACCGTTGTCCGGCAGGGCCTGGCCCGGTCCCGGCCGTCGTGGTTGTGTGCGGCATCCCGTCCGTGCCTCGCTGCCCCTGGAGCGCACGGACACGACCCTCACCCCTCGAGGACACCTGTGCCGCTGCACCCTCGTCGCGCCCCCGGCGCGGCCCTGCTCGTCTGTGCGCTGACCGGCGCCCTGCTCACCGTCTCCGGCCCGGCCTCCGCCGCGGTCCCGACCGACTCCCCGTCCGCGACCGGCAAGACGCCGCTCAGCGCGCGCCTGGCCGCCGCCCGCGGCAGCGTCGACGTCCTGCTCCAGCTGCAGGCGCCGAGCGCGACCCGGAGCTTCGCGGCCGCCCGCAGCCGCGGTCCGGCCGCCGCCCGGGACGCCGCGGCCTCCGCCGCCGCCCAGGCCGCCGCGGCCGTCGACAAGGCGGCCGCCCGCCTCGGCGACCCCGCGACCCGCGGGACCGAGCTCTACCGCACGACCCGGGTCTTCCCGGGCCTCGCGGTGCGCACGGACGCCCGCCGGCTGGGCGCCCTCGCCTCGCTGCCGGGCGTCGTCGCGGTCCGCCCGCTGACGCTCAAGCAGCGCGAGAACACCCGCTCCGACCAGGTCACCCGGGCCGTGCAGGCATGGCGCGACCTCGGCAACACCGGCGTCGGCGTCACGGTCGGCGTCGTCGACACCGGCATCGACTACGACCACGTCGACTTCGGCGGTGCCGGTCGCGCGGCCTACGACGCGAACGACAGCACGACGGTCGAGCCCGGCACGTTCCCGACCCGCAAGGTCGTCGCCGGCTACGACTTCGCCGGCGACACCTACGACGGCGAGACCCCGGCCGCCCCCGACGCCGACCCGCTCGACTGCCGCACCTCCCTCGGCGGCGGCCACGGCACCCACGTCGCCGGCACGGTCGCGGGCTACGGCGTCACGAGCGCCGGCACGACCTACGACGGCACCTACCAGACGGCGTCCGACGCGGAGCTCGCCAGCCTCAACATCGGGCCCGGCTCGGCTCCCGAGGCGAAGCTGGCCGCCCTGCGCGTGTTCGGCTGCTCCGGCGGCACCCTGCTCGTCGCGCAGGCCCTCGACTACGTGGCCGGCCTGAACACCAACGACACCGCCGCCGACGACGTCGACGTCCTCAACCTGTCGCTCGGCTCGGACTTCACCCGCGGCGACGACCCCGACGCCCTTGCCATCGACGAGCTCAGCCGTCTCGGCGTCCTGTCGGTCATCGCGGCCGGCAACGCCGGCGACCTGTTCCACTCCGTCGGCTCCCCGGGCAGCGCCCGCTCCGCCCTGACCGTCGCCGCCAGCGACGACGGCCAGGACACGGTCGACGGCGTCCGGATCGAGACGGTGGACAGCACGACGAGCGCCACGGACACCGCGAGCGTGACGACCTACCCCGCGACGAACTCGATCGCCTACCCGTACGACACGAAGCGGCAGGACAACACCGGCCAGCTCGTCGCCCTGACCGACCCCACGAACCTCGACGGCTGCGGCACGTACACACCGGCCGACGCGGCCCGGGTGAACGGCAAGTACGCCTTCCTCGAGTGGGACGACGACTCCACCACCCGCCGCTGCGGCTCGGTCGGCCACGCGGCCGGCGCCAAGCGGGCCGGCGCCCTCGGCGTCGTCCTGGGCAGCAACCAGCTGCGCTTCTCCGCGGGCATCACCGGCGACACCACCATCCCCGTGACCCTCGTCAACAAGACCGGCGCCGACGACGTCCGCACCCGCCTCGAGGCCGGGCAGGCCGTCTACGCGACCTTCGGCTACGCCTTCCGCGCCGGGTCCGCCCAGGGCGCGCGCATCGACGACCCCGCCTCCACCGACAAGATCGCCGACTTCACCTCCCGTGGTGGCACGCCGGCCGACGGCTTCCTCAAGCCCGACGTGGGGGCGCCCGGTCTGCACACGTTCTCGGCCAACTCGGGCACCGGCAACGAGGGCCTGGACGAGAGCGGCACGTCCATGGCGACGCCGCACACCGCCGGCACCGCCGCGCTGGTCCTCGCGGAGCACCCGACCTGGACGCCGGAGCAGGTCAAGGCCGACCTGGTCAACACCGCCTCCGCCGTCCTGTCGACCGGCGGCAAGGGCACCGGCACGGAGTACGGCGTCACGCGCGTCGGCGCCGGCCGCATCGACGGCCGTGACGCCGTCGCCAACACGGTCGTGGCTGCGGTCGTCGGGGACGCCGGCTCGGTCGGTCTCGGCTTCGGCCCGGTCGAGGCGACCGGTCCGCTGACCCGCACCAAGACGGTCCGGCTGAGCAACTTCGGCCGCACCGCCCGCACGTACACGCCCTCCTACGTCTCCGCGCAGGACGTGCCCGGCGTGACCTTCGAGGTGCCGGGCCCCGTCACCGTCCCCGCCGGCACTGCCACCGCACCGGGCACCGCGACGTTCGACGTGGTCATGCGCATCACTGACGTGACCGCCCTGCGCCGCACCCCCGACGCGACGATCTCGCTGACGCAGACCGACGACCTCGCCCGCCAGTTCCAGGCCGAGGAGAACGGCCGCGTCCTGCTCACCCCGGCCAACGGTCAGGTCCTGCGGCTGCCCGTCGCCGTGGCTCCCCGCCCGGCCTCCACGGTCCGCGGCGGCGACGCCGTCGTCCCGCCGAGCGGCGTCATGACCAGCATCGGCAGCCTGCCGCTGACCGGCACGGGCGTCGACAACGGCACCCCGGGCTCGCCCGACGCCGTCCAGAGCCTCGTCGGCGGCTTCCAGCTGCAGGTGTCCAGCCCGCAGCTGCCCGCCTGCACCAGCGCCGCGACCGACGGGTGCATCGGCTTCGAGGGCCAGCGCTCGGGCGACCTGCGCTACGTCGGCGCCACCTCGACCCTGCCGGTCGGCTCGACGACGCCGCAGGTCGGCATCGCCCTGTCGACCTACGGCCGCTGGAACACCCCGGCGTACGACCCCGGCTCCGGCAGCGGTGAGGTCGCCTTCGTCGTCTACTTCGACACCGACGGCGACGGCGAGGACGACCGCGAGGTCGACGTCACCCGCTACGCGCCCGACACCGACATCATGGTCGCCGAGGCCTACGCCCTCCCGGGCGGTCGTTTCCTCGACGACCAGCCGCTGAACAGCGCGGACTACGGCGTGGACACGAACGCGCTCAGCAGCAACGCGCTGATCGTGCCGGTCACCCTGCAGACGCTCGGCCTCCCGGCCGGCTCGACGAAGGTCAGCTACCGGGTCGAGACGTACAGCCTCGACGACGCCGCGGCCCTGCTCGAGCAGACGCCGTACGTCCCGTTCGACGTCGCGCACCCGCGGACGCTGGTCGTGCCCAAGGAGACCGGCACGCTGCTGAGCCGCGACGTGCCCGGCAAGCTCGAGGTCCGGACCGACACCACCGACACCACCAGCCCCGACCTCGGCGTCCTGCTGCTGCACCTGCACGGGACCGAGGCCGACCGCGCCCAGGTCGTCCAGGTCCGCGAGCCGGCCGCACCCGCTACGACGCCGCCGGCCACCACGGCTCCTCCGGCGACGACCGCACCGCCCGCGACGACCGCGCCTCCGGCCACGACCGCACCGCCCGCGACGACGGCGCCGCCGGCCACCACCGCTCCTCCGGCCACCACTGCTCCGCCGGCGACGACCGCTCCTCCGGCGACGACGGCTCCTCCGACGACGGCTCCTCCGGCAGCCGTCCTGCCGCGACTGACCCTCAGCCCCGGCACCATCACCGCCGGGCAGAGGTCCACCGTGACGGTGACCGGCGTCCCCGGCAGCACGGTCCAGCTGTACGGCTACGTGCGTCCTTCGACCCGCTACGGGCTCCTGCGGACGCTCGTGCTCGACGCCTCCGGCAGGGCCAGCAGCCAGCTCGCCCCGCTCGGCAGCACGCGCCTGTACGCGATCACCAGGGGCAGCACCCGGCCGGGGCCGTCCACGGTCCTGGCGGTCCGCGCCCTGGTCTCCGAGCGGGCTGTCCGCACGGGGCGCCTGACCTACACGCTGACCGGGAGGGTCGTCCCCGGCCGGGCCGGCCAGCTCGTGACGGTCTACCGGCAGACCGCTGACGGCAGCCTCGTGCTGACCGCGCAGGCCCGCACCCGCGCCGACGGCGTCTGGTCGGTCTCGCGCCGCTTCACCAAGGCCGGACCGGTCCGGCTCCTCGCCCGGGCCGCGCAGACCACGGACGTCTACGCGAACAACAGCCCGGTCATCGGGGTGACCCTGCGGTAGCTCCTGCACGACGCCGAAGGGCGGTCCTCCTGCCGGGGGGCCGCCCTTCGGGCTGTCGGACTCTCTGGCCGGTGGCCGACCCTGCGGAGCACGATGACCGCTGTGACCACTGCGCCCGGACTGCTGCCCACGACCTCGCGTCCGCTGACCCGTCGTGACCTGGAGGCCCTGCCCTGGGACGACGGGCGCCGGTGGGAGCTCATCGACGGGACGCTGGTCGTGAGCCCCGCGCCGCTGCACGGGCACCAGGTCGTCGTGGGGAACCTGCACCTGCTGCTGCGGGCAGCCTGTCCGCCCGACCTGCAGGTCGTCCTCGCACCCTTCGCCGTCGGCCTCGACGAGGCGACGGAGATCCAGCCCGACCTGCTCGTGGCGCCGAGGTCGCAGTTCACCGAGAAGGAGCTGCCGGGCGCCCCGCTCCTCGCCGTCGAGGTGCTGAGCCCGAGCACCCGGCGGGTGGACCTGCTGCTCAAGCGCGACCGGCTCCAGGAGGCAGGCTGCCGGTCGTACTGGCTGGTCGACCCCGACGCCCTGACGGTCCTGGTGCTCGAGCTGCAGGGCGGTGTCTACGTCGAGGTCGCGTCCGGCACGGAGCCGGTCGAGGTCGTGCTGCCGTTCCCCGTGCGGGTCGATCCGGCCGACCTGCTCGCATGAGCGACGTCGAGGTCCGACTGACCCGGGTGCTCGGGGGCTGGGCCGTCGGGTCGCTGGCCGTCGGGGCGCTGCTGTCGCGCCGAGCTCCCGGGTTCGCCCGGCAGACCGCGGCCTGGGGCGCTGTCGACGGCGCGATCGCCCTGGTCGGCGCCCGTAATCGCAGCCGCAAGGGCCCGACCGACCCCGCCCGGCTCCGCCGGGTGCTGCTGGTGAACGCCGGTCTCGACGTCGGCTACCTGGCCGCTGGTGCCTGGCTGGTGCGGGACGGTCGGTGGCGGGGCGACGGGCAGGCCGTGCTGGTGCAGGGCGCGTTCCTGCTGGTCCTCGACAGCGCTGCGGCCCGGGCGCTCAGGCCAGCGTCTGGGTGACGCTCCCGCCGCCGGGCTCCCAGGCGACGGCGGCCAGGGCGCCGTCGACCAGGGACAGCTGGGGCGGGACGTGGCCGAGGTCGACGTCGAGGAGCACGGGGACCTCGAGGCTGCCGAGGGCGGACCGGACGGCGTCGAGCTGGGTGAAGCTGCCGCTGGCCGGCGCGGCGGTCCGGCCCAGCAGGACGCAGGTCGCGGCGTCGAACCAGCCGGCGAGCCGCAGCCCGTGGAGCATCCGGCAGACGTCGAGGGCGCCGCTCTCGGCCACCTCGAGGTGCACGACCACGCCCTCGGGCGCGTGGTCCTGGACGAAGCGCGGGACGTCGCCGAAGCGCGAGCCCGTGAGGTGGCAGACGGTCTCGACGCAGCCGCCGAGGAGCCGGCCGGAGGCGGTGAAGGGCACGTCCGAGTCGAGCCGCTTCCACGCGGCCGGCTCGTCGAGCCGCCACGTCCGGACGCCCGGACCCGCGTGGAAGTCGGGCCAGGCCCGCTGCGAGAAGGCGGCCGCCCCCTGCCGCAGCACGGCACCGGACGGGGCGCCGGCGAGGTCGAGCCAGTGCAGCAGCGGTGGCGGCGCGGCGAACGGCGTGTCCATGAGACCGGGGGCGTGCAACGTCGCGAGCCCGGTGGCCACGGTCAGCGCGGAGGTCAGCGTGCTCGTGTCGGAGTAGCCGACCAGCCAGGTCGGGTCGGCCGCGAGCGCGTCGACGTCGAGCAGGTGGAGCAGGTCGATGGCGAGCTCGCCACCCCACGGCGGGACGACGGCGCGGACCTCCGGGTCGGTCAGGAGCGCCGTCAGCTCGTCCGCGCGCGCGCGGGCCGGGGCGCTGACGACGCCGTCGCCCTCGCCGAGGCAGTCGCCCAGCCGCACGCGGTAGCCGCGCTCGCGCAGGTCCTGCACGCAGAAGTCCAGCCGCGCCCGTTCGCGCCGGCCCACCCCGGACGACGGCGCCGTCACGCCGATCAGGTCGCCCGGCCGCAGCGGGGCGGGGAAGCGGATCACGGGCCGGCCTGGAGCAGCGGCACGAGGACCTCGTCCGGGGTGAGCGCCCCGTGGTGCCCGCGCAGCCTGGACGGCCCCGGCTCGGCCGACCGCCGCACGACGGCGACCTCGGACACCGCGTGCACGACGACGTCGCCGGTCCGGGCGCGGGCCTCGTCGGTGACGACCGGACCGAGCAGGCCGCCGGCCACGACCTCCTCCCGGCGGAGCACCCGGGCGCGGTCGCCGAGCACGGCGGTCCACGCCGCGACGACGTCGTCCTCGGCGCCCCGCTCGACGTGCAGGTGCCGGGCCCTCGGCTCGCCGGTGAGCACCCGGACGCCGGCCTGCAGCCGCGGGTCGTCGTCGTAGTCGACCTGCAGCTCGCGGTCGACGTCGACCATGCCGTGGTCGCCCGTGACGAGCAGCCGGGTGCCCGGGGGGAGCCGGTCGTGCAGCTGCGCGGCGAAGGCGTCGACGACGGCCAGCTGCTCGCGCCAGGACGCGCTGTCCGTGCCGCGGACGTGGCCGGTGAGGTCGAGGTCGGGCGTGTAGCAGTACACGAGGCTCCGGTCGCCCTCGGCGGCGGCCGCCGAGACCCGGGCCACGGTGTCGCCGGGGGAGACCACCCCGGCGTAGGTCCCGCCCCGCAGGACGGCCCGGGTGAGACCCGACCCGGCGAACCGGGCGAGCCCCGCGACCGTCGTCGTGACGCCCGCCCGCTCGGCCCGCTCGAACGCGGTGGCCCGCGGCTGCAGCTGCTCGGGGACGAGGTCGCTCCGCCGGTCCGCCCCGTCGCTGGACCAGGTCAGCCAGGACACCACCCGGTCCTCGACCAGGGTCGTGTAGCCGGTGAGGCCGTGCGCGCCGGGCGGGGTGCCGGTGCCGAGGCTGGCCAGGCTGGTCGCCGTCGTGGAGGGGAAGCCGGTGGTCAGCGGTCGGGCCGCGAGCGAGGTCAGGAAGGGCGCGTGGACGGCGTGGCGCTCCAGCAGCCGGGCGCCGAGACCGTCGACGAGCAGCAGGACGGTGCGGCGGACGGGGTCGAGCCCGAGCACGTCCGGCTCGCCCGGGACGCCGAGCGAGGCCAGCACGGAGGGCATCAGGTCCGACAGGGCCCCCGCGCCGTACGCCGGCGTCAGGAGGCGGTCCCGCCGTAGGAGGCGGCCAGCGCCTCGGCGACGGCGTGCTCGTCGGCCGCGCGGACGTCGTCGGGCGGAGGGGGCAGGACGTCGTCCCAGACCGCGAAGAAGCTGCCGCGCAGCTGCGCGAACCCCTCGGGGCGGGCGTAGACCCAGACGTGCAGGTGGGCCCCGCCGTCGCCGACCCGGTAGACGTGCGCCCGGGCGATGTGCGGCAGCCCCTCGACGGCCCGGGCCAGGTGCACCGACAGGACGCCGAGCTCGGCGGCGAGGTCATCGGGGAGGTCGGGCAGGTCGTGGTGCGCGCGGGGCACGAGCATGAGCAGCAGGGGAGCGCCGGAGCGCATCGACAGCAGCCGCCACCGGTCGTCGGACCAGACGTCGCGGCCCTCGCCGCGGCAGGCCCCGCAGTCGGCCGGGTCGAGGTCGCCGCGGGGCTCCTCCGGCACGACCGGGTCGGCGAGCGGGACGACCTGCAGGCCGTCGTGCTCGAACGGGCAGGTCTCCCAGCCGGCCATCGAGGGGCGCGGGAGGCGCCCGTCCGGACCCTCGGCGGCGCGGACGTGGGCGACCAGCTGCGCGGGGCTCAGCGGCACGGGTCCTCCTGCTCAGGCTTGGCGGAGGCGGACGGGAATCGAACCCGCCAGCGACGGGTACCGCCGCTCACCGGCTTTGAAGGCCGGGGCGCCCACCAGGAACGCGTACGCCTCCACGTGCGACCGTACCGGCCATGGCACTCGACCTCGGACGCGTCGGACTGTGGACGGCGGGTCTCGACGGCCTGCCTCTGGCGGAGGCGGCGGAGGCCGTCGCGGAGGTGGACGAGCTCGGCTACGGCGCCCTCTGGTTCGGCGAGGCCTACGGCCGGGAGGCCTTCACGGCGGCCTCGGTGTACCTGCAGGCGAGCACGCGCATGGTGGTCGCGACCGGGATCGCGAGCATCTACGGTCGCGACGCCGTGGCCGCCAACGCCGCCTCCCGCACCCTGAGCGCCCTGCACCCTGACCGCTTCCTGCTGGGCCTCGGGGTCAGCCACGCGCCCCTGGTCGAGCGGATGCGCGGGCACTCCTACGGCAAGCCCGTGCAGGCCATGCGGGAGTACCTCGACGCGATGGACGGCGCCCCGTTCCTCGCCGCCGAGGCCGGCGACGCCCCGCCCCGCGTGCTCGCCGCCCTCGGGCCGAAGATGCTGGAGCTGTCCCGCGACCGGGCCCAGGGGGCGCACCCCTACCTCGTGACGCCGGAGCACACGGCGTCGGCGCGGCAGCTCCTCGGCGACGGGCCGGTGCTGGCGGTGGAGCAGGCGGTCGTGCTCGTGGACGACGAGGAGGAGTTCCGGCGCAGGGCCCACGCCCACCTGGAGATCTACACGGGGCTGCCGAACTACCGGAACAGCTGGCTCCGGCTGGGCTTCACCGAGGACGACGCCGTCCGTGGCGGCAGCGCCCGGCTGCAGGACGCCCTCGTGGCACGCGGTCTGGAGGCGGCGGTCGCCCGGGTGCAGGAGCACCTCGACGCCGGGGCGTCGCACGTGTGCGTGCAGGTGCTCGGCGCGGACCCGTTCGGCGTGCCGCGCGAGGACTGGCGCACCCTCGCCGGGGCGCTCCTCTAGAGCGAGCCGACGGCGGCCACCGGCAGACCGCTGCGGTGGCAGACCCAGAACGGGTCGGGGCCGAGGTCGGGCTCGACGAACAGCGGGTGGTCGCGGTGCTCGGGGCAGGGCGGCCACAGCGGGTCCGCGACGTGCACCGCCTCCTGGACGTCCTGTGCGAGCAGCCCCAGCACGTGCGGGGCGCCGTCCGGCCACTGCTGCAGCCACCAGGTCCGGTGGACGAGCGCCTGGTCGACGAGGTCGTCGGGGCCGCCGTCGCGGCGGACGGCGGCGGCAGCCTCGGTCAGCGGGTCCACGCCCCGAGTCTGCCGCGTTGCCACCCGAGCGGGTGACCGGTGAGCCGCGCCCGGGCCCGACCTCCTGGACATGCGTCGCACTCTGGGCATCCTCCTCGCCGTCACGGTCGCCGGGCTGACCCTCGCCGCGCCCGCGTCTGCCGTCCCCGTCCCTGCGTCGGTCGAGGCGGAAGCCGGGACCGTGCGCGTGCTGTCCGGCCGCTCCAGCGTCTACGCCGACCCGGCCGCCTCCGCGGGTCGGGCCCGGGTGATGGTCACGAACGGCACGGTCTCCGCCGTCGTCGGCGCCGGCAGCACCGCGGACCGCCTCCTGCTGCGGCTGCGGGGCGACCAGGCGGCCGGGGCGCCCCGGGCGGTGGTCACGGTGGACGGACGGCAGGTCGGGGTCCTGTCGGTGGCGAGCCGCACCTGGACCGAGCACGCCGTCGCGGGCTCCTGGGCGCCCGGCGCGCACACGGTGACGGTCCGCTTCCCGAACGACGCCCGCACCGCGACCGCCGACCGCAACCTGCGCCTCGACCGGTTCCGCTTCGTCGCTGCTCCGGCCGCACCTGCCGTCGACGACGCGTACGAGGCGCGGGTCGTCCAGCTGGTGAACGCGGCCCGGACCTCCCACGGCCTGCGGCCGCTGGCCGTGTCCGCCTGCGCCGACCGGTACGCCGAGGCCTGGGGCGCGCACCTCGCGGTCCTGCGCACCCTCGTGCACCGGACCGACCTGGCGGCGCTGCTGTCCACCTGCGGCGGGAGCCGGGTCGGCGAGAACATCGCGTACGGCGGCATCACGGCGGACCGGCTCGTGCAGATGTGGCTGGACTCGCCCGGCCACCGCGCCAACATCCTCGGCGACTACACGCACGTCGGCACCGGGGCGACCCGCGCCGCGGACGGGACGGTGTTCGCCGCCCAGAACTTCCTGAGGCTCTAGCGAGCCTTCCGGCGGACCAGGCCCGGCAGCAGCAGGCCGACGACCACGCCGACGAGCAGGGCGGCGACCAGCGCGGCCCGGCCGTGCTCGACCTGCCCGGCCACGAACGCGAAGTTGACCCGCTCGACCGCCGTCTGGCGACGCACGAGCACCGCCAGCGTGCCGGCGGCGGCCAGCCCGACGCCGGCCCAGGTCATCGCCGCGGTCGGCGCGCACCGCTGAGGCACAGCCCGACGACGACGGCGCCGAGCGCTGCCGCCACGAGGTCGCGGGTCGCCACGTAGGCCGGCAGGACTCCGCCGTCGTGCAGCCCGACGGCGCCGACCAGCACGACCAGCCCGACCACGGCGGCCACCACGTGGACGAGCCGGGCGGTCACCCGCTGAGCACGTCGTCGGCGTCGACGATCGTGTACGCGTAGCCCTGCTCGGCGAGGAAGCGCTGCCGGTGCGCGGCGTACTCCTGGTCGAGGGTGTCGCGGCTGACCACCGTGTAGAAGTGCGCGGTCCGGCCGTCCTCCTTGGGGCGCAGCACGCGGCCGAGGCGCTGGGCCTCCTCCTGGCGCGACCCGAACGTGCCGGACACCTGGATCGCGACGGTCGCCTCGGGCAGGTCGATCGAGAAGTTCGCGACCTTGGACACGACCAGCCCGGGGATCTCCTTGCGGCGGAACAGGTCGAACAGGCGCTCGCGCTCGGCGTTCTTGGTCGACCCCTGGATGACCGGCATGTCGAGGGCCGTGCCGAGCTCCTCGAGCTGGTCGAGGTAGGCCCCGATGACGAGGACCTGGTCGTCGTGCCGGTCGACCAGCTTCTTCACGACGGCGATCTTCGTGTGCGCCGTCGCCCCGATCTTGTACCGCTCCTCGGGCTCGGCGGTCGCGTAGGTGAGCCGCTCGGCGTCGGTCATGGTGACGCGGACCTCGGTGCAGTCGGCCGGCGCGATGTAGCCCTGCGCCTCGATGTCCTTCCACGGAGCGTCGTACCGCTTGGGGCCGATGAGGCTGAAGACGTCACCCTCGCGGCCGTCCTCACGCACGAGCGTCGCGGTGAGGCCCAGGCGGCGACGGCTCTGCAGGTCGGCGGTCATGCGGAAGACCGGGGCGGGGAGCAGGTGGACCTCGTCGTAGACCACGAGGCCCCAGTCGCGGGCGCCGAACAGCTCCAGGTGCAGGTACTCGCCCTTGCGGCGCGTCGTCATGACCTGGTAGGTCGCGATGGTGACCGGCTTGATCTCCTTCTTCTCGCCGGAGTACTCGCCGATCTCCTCCTCGGTCAGCGACGTCCGCTTGAGGAGCTCGTTCTTCCACTGCCGGCCGCTGACCGTGTTGGTCACGAGGATGAGCGTGGTGGCGCCGGCCTGGGCCATGGCGGCCGCACCGACGATCGTCTTCCCGGCCCCGCACGGCAGGACGACGACGCCGGACCCGCCGTGCCAGAAGCCGTCCACGGCCATCTGCTGGTAGTCGCGGAGCTCCCAGCCGTCGAGCTTCATCTCGATCGGGTGCGCCTCGCCGTCGACGTAGCCGGCGAGGTCCTCGGCCGGCCAGCCGACCTTGAGCAGCGCCTGCTTGAGCCGGCCGCGCTCGGAGGCGAAGGCGAGCACGGTCTCGGGGTCGAGCCGGGCGCCGAGCATCGGGCTGACCTTCTTGCTGCGGACGACCTCCTCGAGCACCGCCTGGTCGGTGGTGCGCAGGACCAGGCCGTGCACGGGGTCGTTCTCCAGGCGGAGCCGGCCGTAGCGGTCCATCGTGTCCGCGACGTCGACCAGCAGCGCGTGCGGGACGGCGTACCGGCTGAAGCGGACCAGCGCGTCGACGACCTGCTCGGCGTCGTGGCCGGCGGCCCGGGCGTTCCACAGGCCCAGCGGCGTCAGGCGGTAGGTGTGGACGTGCTCGGGCGAGCGCTCGAGCTCGGCGAACGGCGCGATCGCCATCCGGCACTCCTTGGCGAGCGGGTGCTCGATCTCGAGCAGGAGCGTCTTGTCGGACTGGACGATGAGCGGGCCGTCGGGAGTCGTCACAGCAGGAGCCAACACCCCGCGGCGCCCGGCGCTTCCGGCGGCGCGGAGGAGCTCAGACGGAGACCGGCTGGGGCGCGGTGTGCCGGACCTCGACGATCGGCAGGTGCAGGGCGCCGGGCGCGTCGGCGGGCACGACGGGCGCGACCGGTCGCACCGGGGCGACCCGCTGGTACGCCTCGCCGAGGGCCGGCCGGGGGTCTGCAGCGCCCTTGTTCGGCCAGAGCGCCATGGCCCGCTCGGCCTGCGCGGTGATCGTCAGCGACGGGTTGACGCCGAGGTTCGCCGAGATGGTGGACCCGTCGACGACGTGCAGCCCGGGGTGGCCGTAGACGCGCTGGTACGGGTCGACGACGCCGGTCTCCGGGGAGTCGCCGATGGCGCAGCCGCCCAGGAAGTGCGCCGTCATGGGGATGTCCACGATCTCGCCGAGGCTGTTCACCGGCACGCCGTCGATCTCCTCGGCGATCAGCCGCTGGGCGGTGTCGGCGTGCGCGATCCAGGTCGGGTTCGGCTCGCCGTGGCCCTGCGTGCTCGTGACCCGGGTCCGTCCGAACCGGCGGACCGCCTTGAGGGTCAGGCTGTTGTCCGAGCTCTGCATGACCAGCGTGATGATCCCGCGCTCGCTCCACCGGTTGATGTCGCGGTACAGGCTGACCAGCGTGCCGGGCTCCTTGGCCAGGTTCCCCAGCCAGGTCAGCCAGCGCTTCTGCCCGGGCCGCGGCGTGGTCGCGAGGGTCGACAGCAGGCCCATGGCGTTGCTGCCCTTGCCGTACCGGCACGGCTCGATGTGGGTGGTGTCGTCGGGGTGGATGGAGCTGGTGATCGCGACGCCCTGCGTGAAGTCGAGGTCGGCCGGGTTGCTCCGCTTCGCGACCGCCCCGCCGAGGCTCTCGCTGTTCGTCCGGGTGAGGTGGCCGAGCCGGTCGGAGATCCGGCGCAGCTGGCCGCCCGCCTTCATCCGGTGCAGCAGCTGCTGCGTGCCCCAGGTGCCCGCGCTGACCACGACCTGGTCGGCGGTGTACCGGCGCGTGGTCGCAGCCCGGTCCCAGGCGGTGCTGCGGACGGTCGTGACGACGAAGCCGCCGCCCTCGCGCTCGCGCACCTCGGTCACGGTCCGCTCCGGGACCACCTGCGCCCCGGCCCCCTCCGCGAGGTACAGGTAGTTCTTGACGAGGGTGTTCTTGGCGCCGTGGCGGCAGCCGGTCATGCACTCGCCGCACTCGAGGCACCCGGTCCGGGCCGGGCCGGCCCCGCCGAAGTAGGGGTCGGGGACGGTCGCGCCCGGCTCCTTGACGCCGTCGCGTCCGTAGAACACCCCGACGGGCGTGGGGCCGTAGGAGTCGGCCACGCCCATCCTCTCGGCGACCTTCTGCATCACGACGTCGGCCGGCGTGGTGCTGGGCTGCGTCACGACGCCGAGCATCCGCTGGGCCTGCGCGTAGTAGGGCCTCAGCTCCTCGCGCCAGTCGGTGATGTGGCCCCACTGGCGGTCGGCGTAGAAGGCCGGGCTCTTGGGCTCGTAGAGCGTGTTGGCGTAGTTGAGCGAGCCGCCCCCGACGCCGGCACCGGCCAGCACGACGATGTCGGGCAGGACGTGGACGCGCTGCACGCCGGTGAGGCCGAGGCGCGGCGCCCAGACGAAGTCCCTGAGCGCCCAGGAGGTCTTCGCGTGGTCGGCGTCGGCGAAGCGCCGGCCGGCCTCGAGCACCCCGACGCGGTAGCCCTTCTCCGTGAGGCGGAGGGCCGTCACCGAGCCGCCGAAGCCGCTGCCGATGACGAGGACGTCGAAGTGCTGCTCGCTGGGCATCGGCCCAGCCTAGGTCGCGGGTCCGGCCCGGCTCAGTCCTCCTCCAGCTCCGCCACGCCCGTGATCCGGTGGACCGAGAAGGTCCGGTCCTCCTGGCGCAGGTGGTCGTAGGCGGTGACGTAGCCGCCCTCGACGCTCCGCGGTTCGACCACCCGCGACGTCGCCCGGCCCTGCACGTCGACGTAGCCGATCCACACCTGCCGGGCCTCGCGGGCGGCGTCCTGCAGGAAGGCCAGGACGTCGGCGGGCGCGGTGCGGGTGGTGGAGACCGGGGCACGCCGGGCCGCCCGGGCCGCGACGTCGCCCGCCCGCAGCGCCTGCACGGCGGAGGCCGCCTGCTCCTCGGCCAGGGTCGGCTCGGACCACCGGGCCGCCCGCTGCCGGGCCGGGGTGCGCCGCGACGCCGGGCCCTCGAGCAGCAGGGCGCCGTCCTCGGCCTCGGGCGCCGGTGCGTAGCCGAGCCCGCGCAGGACCTCCAGGACGAGGTCGACCGGGGCGGTGCTGGTGACGACGGTCGGGGCCAGCCGGCGCAGCCGCAGCGACGCCGCCTTCTTCTGCGCCATCACCTCGGTGAGCATCGCCTCGTCGTCGCAGCGGACGTACGACGTCGCGACGCCGACCCGCAGCCGGCCGTGCCTGCGGGCGACGTCGTCGACGAGGTAGGTCAGCGACTGCGGCACGGGGGTGCGGCTGCGGGTGCGGAACAGCTCCTGCAGGTCGGTCGCGCTGCGTCCGAGGTCGAGGGCCCGGCGCACCGAGGTCTCGCTGACCCGGTAGACCGTCGCGCCGCCGGTCGACTCGACGTCGGCGACCTCCGCCATGGCCCGGGCGAGGTCGGGCTCGAGCGGCCCGGGCGCGACGACGGTGAGGTCGGGCTGCACGAGGACGTGGTCGAGGGGGTCGGGCAGGAGGTCGCCGAGGGCCCGGGCGGCGCCGCGCTCGTCGCCGTCGAGCAGGGCGCGGGTGGCCGTGGCGACCCCGCCCTGCCCGGTCAGCCCGAGCAGCTCGGCCTCGTCGAGGAGCCAGCCGAGGACGAGGTCGCGCAGCCGTCCGCCCCGGCGCGGGGCGTGCCACACGACGGTCGCGAGCAGGCTCTCGCGGGTGGGGGCGCCGCGGAGGGCGGCCGCGGTGCGCAGGACCCGGAGCCGCTCGACGGGCGCCATCGGCCGCTCGATCTCGGGGCTCAGCGCGGCGAGGACCTTGTCGCGGCCGTCCTTCTGCCCGACCAGCCCGGGCAGGCGCGTCGTCGTCAGCCAGGCGGAGGCGAGCGCGGTCCAGCGCCGCTCGGGCGGGAGCGCCAGCCAGGTGTCGTACGCCGGGGTCGGGACCCACTCCGGCTCGATCCCCGCGGACTGGTCGGCGAGCCCGGCCGCCACCACCACCTCGACGACCAGGGCGCGCCGTGCGCTCGTCGACGTCGAGCAGCTTCGCCGCCCGCTTGAGCTCGCGGACGCCCAGGCCGCCGGCCCGCAGGACCGGGGCGGGCACCTCGGCCCAGGCCTCGAGCAGCGCCTCCGCCCGCGCGACGGTGTCGGCCGCGGCCAGCGCGGAGGTCGCGTCCACGCTGCCGGTGTCGCGGGCCGGCACGAGCGGCGGGGGAGCCGGGTCCACCTCGCCCAGGGGGCGGTCGCCGCGCAGCAGGAGCCCGACCTCGCGGGGCAGCTCGACGGTGCCGCTGTCCACGGCCGCCAGCAGCCCCCGGGCCAGCAGCCTGCGCACCGGGCTGTCGTCGCCCGCGACCGGGGGCCGCAGGGCGTCCTTGACCTGGCCGAAGGGCGGTCCCGCCGCGAGCTGCCGCAGCACCCGGCCGGCCTCCTCCCCGGCGTCCTCGACGGCCGCGGCCAGCCGCGCGGGGTCCTCGAAGAGCTCGACCACGCCGAGCAGCCCGGCGTCCTCGGGCAGCCCGAGCGCGCGGCACACCGGGACGAGGGAGCGCTCGCTGGCCCGGGCCAGGCAGGACGCGACCGGCCGGCCGAGCCCGGCCGGGGAGACGGCGGAGGCCTCCCGGACGCTGGCCAGCAGGTGCAGGTCCTTCTCGGTGCCCCACACCAGGGCGAGGTCCTGCAGCCGCTCCAGGCCCGCCACCACCTGCGGCCGGGTCGCGGCCCCGCCCACGAGCTTCCGGACCTGCGCGGTCGTCGCGCCGTCCTCGAGGAGCACCAGGGCGTCGACCAGGGCCAGGCCGAAGGCGTCCAGCTGCTCGAGCGCCCGCAGGACCGACAGGCGCACCCCGGCGCGGGCGGCCAGCACACCGACGTCGGGCGGGACGGGGGAGGCGAGGTCGACCCGGGCCCGGAGCAGGCCGGCGAGGCGCTCGTCAGGCCAGGCACGCAGCGCGTCGGCGAGGCTGCGCGGGGGAGGAGCCATCCGGAAGACGCTAGTCGCTCGAGGCCGGCCGCGCGGTCCGGTGTCGGTCCCGGGAACGGGGGGAGGAGCACCCGCATGACCCGGGACCTGGTGACCTCCGAAGGCGTCGACGACGCGAGCGCCGACAGCACGGTCGAGGCGGCCGTCGAGACGGGCGACGTCCTGGGCGAGCCCCCGCACGGCGCCCCCGACGACGACGAGCAGGGCGCCGTCCCCGTGGACATGGAGACCGCGGAGTCGCGGCAGGCGCGGGACGAGCGCGGGAGCGGGCAGCAGCTCCAGGCCGGCGAGGGCTAGCGGGGCACCTAGCGAGGCACCTTGCCCAGCGCGGGGTAGCGGGCGCCGGGGGTGGTCGGCCAGTCGTAGAGCGACCCGCCGAGGGCCTTCTCCTCGCGGGCGGCCCGGACGAAGCCCTCGGCCGCCGCCTGGGTCGCCCCGATGCCCCCGATCGCGTGCACCGGAGCCCCGGGCTGGCCCAGGTTGCGGCGCAGCAGCCGGATGTTGCCCTGCGTGGAGGTGTAGGCGTCCGACCAGCGCGAGGTGCTCTTGCGGTCGGTCCAGTAGCCCATGGGCTGCCAGACGTCGTAGAGCGGGGCGAGGTCGGCCCACGGGAACGGCCGCCAGAAGCTCCGGTTGACGTCCTCGGTGACGACGGGGGCGACGACGATCGCCGACAGCGGCAGGCTCGGCGCCTTCGCGCGCAGGTGCTTGCTGAGGGCGACGACACGGCGGTTGCGCTCGGCGACGTCGGCGACGCCGTTGCGCCACTCGATGTCGAGGCCGAACGAGTCGAAGCGCTGCCCGTGGGACCGGAACGCGAGCACGGCGTCGACCTTGCGACGGTCGACCGCGGGCTCGTCGAACGTGGGCAGGTACCAGGCCTGGACCTTCATCCCCCTGGCGTGGGCCCGCTCCAGCCACTGGCCGAGCCGGGCCGGCGACAGCAGGTCGCCCGGGCTGCGGGGCCCCTTCTTCGCGGCCTGCAGGTAGATCGTGCGCACGCCGCGGCGGGCCATCTCGTCGACCGCGCTGACCGGGGTCTTCCCGCCGAACTCCGGGGCCCAGTCGTAGGCGTCCAGCCAGGTGCCGAGCCCGCGGTACGCCGACAGGTCGCTCCGGCCCGACGGCGTGCGGCTGGGCGAGGGGGCCGGCGTCGGCAGCGGGAGGGGGACGACGTCGGACGCCGCCGCAGCGGCCAGCGACGGGGCCGGAGCGGTCAGGACGGTGGCCAGCCCGGCGGTCAGGACGGCCGCGAGGGACAGGGCGACGAGGGGGAGACGCACGGGGAGCGACGGTACGTGGTGCACGCCACACCTATCGTCGAACCGTGGAACTCGCCGGTCGCCTCGCCGACCTCGACGTCCGGCTACGCGCCGCCGGGCCCCTGCTGGTGGCCTTCTCCGGTGGCGCCGACTCCGCCTTCCTGCTCGCGGCCGCCGTCCGGGCCCTCGGCGCGGACGCCGTCGTCGCCGCGACCGCCGTCAGCCCGTCGCTGGCCGCGGGGGAGCTCCCCGCCGCGCAGGCGTTCGCCGCCTCGCTCGGGGTCCGGCACCTGACGCCCGGCACCGACGAGATGTCCCGCCCCGGCTACACCGCGAACGGTGCGGACCGGTGCTTCCACTGCAAGGCGACCCTGCTCGACACCCTGCTGCCGCTCGCCGAGGGCCGGGCGGTCGCGACGGGCACCAACGCCGACGACGCCGTCGCGGGCTTCCGCCCCGGCATCGCGGCCGCGGCGCAGCGGGGCGCCCTGACCCCCCTGCGCGACGCCGGCCTCACCAAGGCGGACGTCCGGGAGGCCAGCCGCTCCTGGGGTCTGGTGACCGCGGACAAGCCCGCCGCGGCCTGCCTGGCCAGCCGGATCGCCTACGGGGTCCAGGTCACGCCGCGGGCGCTGGCCCGGGTCGACCGCGCCGAGCAGGCCGTGCGGGCGCTGCTGTCCCCGGTCCACCTCCGGGTGCGCGACCTCGGCGACGGCGCCGCCCGGCTCGAGCTCGACCCCGAGGCGCTGGCCCGGGTCGACGACGCCGTCCTGGCCGCGGTCCGGTCGGAGGGTTTCCCCGACGTCGTGGCGGCGTCGTTCAGGAGCGGGTCGATGAACGACGCTCTGCGCGCCGCCGTGCCCGCGCGCCCCTGAGCAGCCCCAGCAGGGCGAGGGCGAAGCCGAGCGGGAGCAGGACGCCCGCGGCCAGGGTCGGGAGGTCGGGGGCGTCGCGCTGCGGGTCGACCAGCACCGGCACGACGGCGACCACGACGCTCACCACGCCGACGACGAACAGCGCGGCACCGACGGCGACCAGGCGGCTGCCCGTCCCGCGCTGCTCCGGAGCGGCGTGGCGGGGGGTCACCGGGCGGTCACGGCGACCGGCGAGGAGGCGCCGCTCCCGCCGCCACCGCGCCAGGTCGCCCGCCACACGGTGGTCCCGGCGCGGGGCGGGGTCCAGGACAGCGAGAAGACGGTGTCGGACGGCTCGGACCGCAGGGGCACGGTCCGGGCGGTGCGCCAGCTGCCGTCGGGCTGCCGGACCTGCAGCGACACCGTGCTGCCCAGCGCCCGGGGACGGACGAGGCCGTCGAGGCGGACCGGCTGCCCGACCCGGGCGGCGGGGGCGTCGGCCCGCAGCCGCACCCCGACGGTCGGGCGGGGGAACGACGGCGCGGACTCCGGCGTCAGGGCGGCGGCCAGGAAGCGGAGGCTGTCGTCCCAGACCAGGCGCTGGTACCCGCGGGCGTGGACGCCGCCGGCCAGCACCCGGACCCGGCTGGTGACGTGCGCCCGCGACAGCGCCGCGTCCATGACCCAGGCCTGCCGGCTGTCGATCAGCTCCGACTCGCTGTTCAGGCTGTACGTCGCCGGACCGGTGGTCAGGTCGGCGGCGGGGGACGCCTCGCGGTACTGGTCCGGGCAGGCCGCGGGCGCGCAGTGCATGAGCGCCCCCACGACCTTGTGGGCCAGGCCGGTGTAGCGGCACGGCGTCCCGACGCAGCCGCCCGAGCGCGGCCAGCGGGTCAGGCCGGCCATGTCGTTGACGCCCGACCACGCGACGACGGCGCGCACCGGCACCAGACCGGGGGCCGGCCGGCCCAGCAGGGCGGCGAGCTGCGCCCCGACGCTGTCGCCGAGCGCCCCGGTCCGCTCGACGTCGACCCCGATCTCGGCCGCGTGCCGCTGCACGTCGGTGAGCGCGGCCCGGACGTCGACCAGCGGCGCGGGCCACCCCGCGGTCGGGGTGCGCCGGTAGTTGACGCTGACGGCGGTCCAGCCGCGGCGGGCGACCTGGACGGCCTCGTCGACGTACTCGACCTTGTCGCCGATCTCCCAGCTCCCGCCGTGCAGGAACAGCACGGTCGGCCGGGGGCGGACCGGCTCGTCCGCGGGCAGGTAGACGTCGTAGAGGTTCTCCTCGCCCGCCGGCCCGTACGAGCGGGTCTGCCGCACGACGCCGTCCGCCACGGCCTCGCCCGACGGCGGGTCGGCCGACACCTGCTGCAGCGCAGCGCCGGCGCGAGGTATCACTCCGGTGAGCAGCAGCGCGAGCATCGCCAGGACGACCACCGCGGCCGCCGCCGCAGGCCGCGGGGACGGCAGGGCAGGACGACGCACGTGCCCTCCCCGATCGGTTCCGCCGTACCCGGGCCCGTCGGCCCGTCTCGGAGAGCCTAGGGCGCTCCGTCGCGGCTAGCCTCGGGGTGTCCTGTCCCCCCGACGACGCGAGGTCCTGGTGCCCACCGGCAAGGTCAAGTTCTTCGACACCGACAAGGGCTTCGGCTTCGTGTCCCGCGACGACGGCGGCGACGTCTTCGTCCCGAAGTCCGCGCTCCCCGCCGGTGTCTCCGAGCTCAAGGCCGGGATGCGGATCGAGTTCGGCGTCGCGGACGGCAAGCGCGGCGAGCAGGCCCTGTCGGTCCGGGTCCTCGACGCCCCGCCGGTGCTGGCGACCGCGCGGCGTCCGGCCGAGGAGCTCGGCGGCATGGTCGAGGACCTCATCAAGCTGCTCGAGGCCAAGGTCCAGCCGGGCCTGCGCCGCGGCAAGCACCCCGACCGCGAGACCGGCCGCCGGGTCGCCACGATCCTGCGCGCCGTGGCCGGCGACCTCGAGGGCTGAGCCCTACTTCGGCGCGAGGACGAAGCGCCAGACGCCGGTCACCTGGGCGTTCGGGGCGTCGCTGGCCAGCGAGCGGACCTGCAGGTCCAGCGGCGTGCCGCCCTGGAACTGCGGCGTGAACGTGAAGTAGTGCTCGTCCTGCGGGGCCGAGGCCTGCTCCTGCTGCTGCTCGGCCTGGCCGCCCTGCGGCGCGATGACGACGATCCAGGCCTTGTCGGAGATCTCCTTGGAGACGTCGATCCCGACCTGCTCGCCCTGCTGGACGCGCACCAGCCGGGGCTTGCGCTCGTCGAAGCTGCAGCCGCCGGGGGTGCCGGGCTGCTTGCTCGCGTCCTGGCCGTCGAAGCAGTAGGAGGTCGCCTCGTCGTTCACGCTCTGCCCGCCGGACACGACGGTGACGAGCGGACTGGGCTGCTCGCAGGCCGTGAGCACGAGCAGGGAGGCGGTCGCCGCGCCGGCGGCGAGCAGTCGGGGGGCGCGCATGCGGGGTGCTCCGGAGGCTCGAGTGACGGTCTGACACCATCAGGGGGTGCCAGGAGTGGGTCGCAGGCTGCGCGACGTCGGAGCGAGGGTATCGGGGGTGCTGGGTGCCCTGCGCGACGAGGTCGTGCCCGAGCTGCTGGGAGGCCGGCCGGCCGAGCCGGAGGCGCCCGTGGAACCTGCCGTCCCCGACGCCGCCCCGGACGCCGTCCCTGACACTGGGGACGTGACCACCGTCGAGGCGCCCCCCGTCCTGGAGCAGCCGTCCGTGGACGACGTCTGCGCCGCCGCTGTCGACCTCGCCCGCGAGGCCGCGGTCCTCGAGGGCGGCCGCAGCGTCGGTGAGCACGTCGGCGTCGACGCCGAGGACGCGCTCACCGTCACCCACCGCTTCGCCACGACCGACCGCGCGTACGTCGGCTGGCACTGGGCCGTCACGGTCGCCCGGTCCGACGGCAGCGACGTCGTGACCGTCGACGAGGTCGTGCTGCTGCCGGGCACCGGTGCGCTGCTGGCCCCGGCCTGGGTGCCGTACAGCGACCGGGTCGAGCCGGGCGACCTCGGCGCCGCCGACCTCCTGCCGCCCGACGCCGACGACGTCCGTCTCGTCCCCGCCTACGCCGACCCCGAGGCGCTCCTCGCCGAGGAGGCGTTCTGGGAGCTCGGCCTCGGCCGCCCGCGGGTCCTGTCCCTGGACGGCCGCGCCGACGCCGCGGAGCGCTGGGAGGACGGCGACACCGGCCCGCGCAGCCCGCGTGCGCTCGCCGCCCCCGGCAACTGCGCCGACTGCGGCTTCCTCGTCCTGCTCGCCGGCGGTCTGCGCCAGGGCTTCGGCGTCTGCGCCAACGGCAGCGCCCCCGACGACGGCCGCGTGGTCGCCCTGGGCCACGGCTGCGGCGCGCACAGCGAGACACCGCTGGAGAGCACCCGTCCGCCGGCCGCGGAGCTGGTGGTGGACGAGGTCGAGTTCGAGTTCGAGGAGCGCCCGGTGGGCCAGACCGGCACCGAGCCGTCCCCCGCCACGGACCCGCTGCCGGAGCCGCTCCCCGACCCGCTCCCCGACCCGCCGGAGGAGGAGCAGGCCGAGGAGCTCGGCCACTCCTGAACCTGCTCGACAGCTGCGGGAGGGTGACGGCGTGACCGTCCCTGCGCTGCTGCTCGCCGACGTCGTCAAGCGCTTCGGCGACCTGCAGGCGGTCGACCACCTCGACCTCGAGGTCGCCCAGGGCACCTGCCTCGGCCTGCTCGGCCCGAACGGCGCGGGCAAGTCGACGACGATGAAGCTCCTGACCGGGCAGGCCCTGCCCGACTCCGGGCGCATCGAGGTCCTCGGCCTGCCGGTGTCGAAGCAGGCGCGGGCGCTCATGGGCGTGGTGCCGCAGCAGGACAACCTCGACGAGGAGCTGACCTGCCGGCAGAACCTCGAGGTGTTCGCCCGCCTCTACGGCGTCCCCGGGCGGGAGACCGCCGGCGCCGTCGGGCGCGCCCTCGAGATCGCCACCCTGACGGCGCGCGCCGACACCAAGGTCGACGCGCTGTCGGGCGGCATGCGGCGCCGGCTGCTCATCGGGCGTGCCCTCGTGCACCGGCCGCGGGTCGTGCTCCTCGACGAGCCCACCGTCGGGCTCGACCCGCAGGTCCGCAGCGACCTCTGGACCCTGATCAGCCGCCTGCGCGACGACGGCACCACCGTGCTGATGAGCACCCACTACATCGAGGAGGCCGAGCGCCTCGCCGACGAGGTCGCCGTCGTCTCCCTGGGGCGCGTCGTCGCCCGGGGCGTCCCGAGCGAGCTGGTCACCGAGCACGTCGGCAAGGAGGCGCTCGAGGTGCACGCGCCGCAGGACCGCCTGGCCGAGGTCGCCGACGCCGCCCGCCGCCTGGGGCTGCCGACCCGGCGCACCGGCCCGACCCTGTCCGTGCTCCGCGCCGAGCAGGTCGGTCCGGAGCAGCTGGGTGCGGACGGGCCGGAGTTCGGCGTACGGCGTCGGGAGGCGGTGCTCGAGGACGTGTTCGTCGTGCTGACCGGGGAGGAGGTGGCATGACCGCCCCGGTGCGTCGGGGGCCCCGGTTCAGGGTCGAGCGCCGGGCCGTCCTCGGTGTCCTGTTCCGCGAGTGGACGGTCTTCCGCCGGTACTGGCGCTCCGCCACGACCGTCTCGCTGGCCGACCCGCTGCTGTCGCTGCTCGCCTTCGGGTACGGCTTCGGAGCGCTCGTCACCGAGGTCGGCGGCTACTCCTACCTCGAGTACGTCGGCACCGGCGTCGTCGCCACGGCCGTGCTGTTCAGCTCGGTGTTCCCCGGCATGTTCGACACGTTCTTCAAACGGACGCAGCAGCACACCTTCGACGCGATGCTCGCCGCCCCGGTCGACACCGAGGACCTCGTCACCGCGCAGGTGCTGTTCCTCGGGCTGAAGGCCGGGGTCTACGGGCTGTCGCCGCTGCTCGTGGCCATGGCGTTCGGGCTCGACCCGTCGTTCGGGATGGTCCTCGTCCTGCCCGTCGCGGTGCTCACCGCCTGCGGGTTCGCCGCCTTCGGCATCTGGATGTCGGCCGTCATCTCCCGGATCAACAGCCTCGACTACGTCATCGGCCTGGTCGTGCTGCCGCTGTTCCTGTTCGCGGGGACGTTCTTCCCGCTGACCGGCTTCCCCGACTGGGTCGGCGTCGTCGCCCTGTTCAACCCGCTGTACCACTGCGTGGAGCTCGTCCGGCACGTCGTGTTCGGGCAGGAGGCCCTGGTCGACCTCGCCCACGTCGGGGTCCTCGTGGTCTTCCTCGTGCTCATGTGGTTCGCCGCCGTGACCCGGCTCCGGTCGAGGCTGGTGGGGTAGCCCCTGCGCATGGGCTTCCGCGAGCACGCCGCACTGCAGGTCCACGGCGGCACCGTCGTCGTCGACGCGACCGACGAGCACCTCAACCCGCACGGGTCCGTCCACGGCGGGGTGATCGCGACGATGCTCGACGTCGCCATGAGCGGCGCGGTGCAGGAGACCGGCGGGGACAGCCCCGTCACGGTGTCGCTGACCGTGACGTACCTCGAGCCGGGCCGGCCCGGGCGGCTCGAGGCGACCGCGCAGGTGCGCAAGCGCGGGAAGCGGCTGCTGGTCGTGCAGGGCGAGGTCGTGCAGGACGGCGACGTCGTCGCCGACGCGCTCGCGACCTTCAGCATCAAGCCCGGCTGACCCGGCTGGTGCGGGCCCTGGCGCGCCGCCCTGCCTGAGCTGCCGCTGCTGCCCGAGGGGCTGCTTGGTGCCCGTTGCGCCCGGCCGGTCCCGCGTGCTCCCTCGCCCGCCCGCCCGCCGCGCCCTCCCGCTCCCGCTCCCGCTCCCGCCGTCCCACCTGTCCCACCTGACCCTGCCGTCCCGCTTGTCCGTGCACAGCGACGCCCGCGGCCGCTCCCGACGTCGCCCTGCCCGAACAAGCGGGACGGGTGGGGCCTGCAGGACGTGACTGAGGACGCCAGGCCGACCTGCTGACCCGGCCGCCGCCCCGCCTGCCCCAGCCGCCCCACCTGCCCGGCCGTCCCGCTTGTCCGTGCACAGCAACGCCCGCGGCCGCTCCCGACGTCGCCCTGCCCGGACAAGCGCGACGGGTGAGGCTGCAGGACGTGAGGGGCGTGCCGGGCCGACCGGCTGACTCGGCCGCCCACTCTCCCGGCCGCCCCACCTGACCCGGCCGCCCCACCTGTCCCGGCCGCCCCACCTGTCCCGGCCGTCCCGCTTGTCCGTCCACAGCGACGCCCGCGGCCGCTGTCCGACGTCGCCCTGCCCGGACAAGCGGGACGGGTGGGGCCTTGCAGGACGCAGCGACGCCGGGGGCCGCTCCCGACGTCGCCCTGCCCGGACGAGCGGGACGGGTCGGACTGCGGAACGTGAGGGCGGGCCCAGGGCGGACGGCGCACAGCGGTCGGGCGGACGGGTCAGCGGGGTCCGGGCGGGCGGACGGACGAGCGGCACGGGTGGTCCCGGACGCGCCGCAGCCCCGGCCGCGCAGGGCGACCGGGGCTGCGGGGGCGGCCGCTACAGCTGCAGCGACGTGATGTTCGTGAACTCCTCGATGCCGAGCGCCCCGAGCTCGCGCCCGTAGCCGCTCTGCCCGAAGCCGCCGAACGGGGCGGTCGGGTTGAACACCCCGCCGTTGACGCCGACCTGCCCGGTGCGCATCCGCTTGGCGAAGGCGATCGCGGCGTCCTTGTCCGAGCCCCACACCGCGCCGGACAGCCCGTAGGCGGTGCCGTTGGCGATGGCGAGCGCGCCCTCGACGCCGCCGTCGTAGGGGACGACCGTGAGGACCGGTCCGAAGACCTCCTCCTGCTCGATCGTCGAGCCGGCCTCGGCCACGAGCACCGTGGGCTGGACGAAGAAGCCGGTCGGGGTCGACGAAGGCTGCTCGGGCCCGCCGGCGACCAGCCGGGCGCCGTCGTCGATCGCGGCCTGGATGTAGCCGCGCACCCGCTCCTGCTGGACCTTGCTGACCAGCGGGCCCTGCTGCGTGCCCGGGTCCATCGGGTCGCCGACAGGGGCGAACTGGCTGAAGACCTCCAGCAGGCCGCAGACCTCGTCGAGCCGGTCGCGGGGGACGAGCAGCCGGGTGGTGGCGCTGCAGGTCTGCCCCGAGTTGATCAGGCAGCCGGTGAGCGAGCCGGCGACGGCGTTGCCCATCTCGTCGGCGGACAGGTCGGGCAGCAGCACCGAGGCGCTCTTGCCGCCGAGCTCCAGCGAGGTGCGCTTCGGCGCCTGCGAGGCGATCTCGGCGACCCGGCGTCCGGCCCGCGTCGAGCCGGTGAACGACACCATGTCGACGTCGGGGTGGGCGACGATGGCCTCGCCGACGACGGGCCCGGTGCCGGTGACGAGGTTGAACACGCCCGCCGGGAGGCCGACGTCGTGGATCACCTCCGCCAGGAGGTACGCGACGCCGGGCACGAGCTCGGACGGCTTGAGCACCACGGTGCAGCCGGCCGCGAGGGCGGGCGCCACCTTGGCCGCGATCTGGTGCAGCGGGTAGTTCCAGGGCGTGATCGCCCCGACCACGCCGACCGGCTGGCGGACGAGCAGCGAGTTGCCGGTCCGGCGCTCCCACTCGACGTCGTCGACGTGGTCCTCGATGGAGGCGAAGTCGATGACCGGCAGGCCGGCCTGCACCATGACGGCGATCTGCCAGGGCGCGCCCATCTCGGTGGAGGCAGCCAGGGCGATCTCCTGGGCCCGCGCCTTGAGCCCCTCGGCGATCCGGGTGCACCACTTGACGCGGTCCTCGCGCGAGGTGGCGGCCCAGGCCGGGAAGGCGGCCCTGGCGGCCCGGGCGGCCTTGTCGACGTCCTCGGCGGTGCCGTCGGGCACCGTGCCGATGACCTGCTCGGTGTAGGGGTTCGTGACCTCGAGGGTGCCGGTCCCGGTGGAGGGGGTCCAGGCGCCGTCGACGTAGATCGTGTCCCGGGTGTGGTTCATGCTGCGGGCGCCGCGTCGAGGGCCTGCTCGGCCGAGGCGGGGATCGCCGCCTCGTCCCGCGAGCCGATGAACTCCGCCGTCCGGTGCGCGAGGGCCATGCAGGTCAGCATCGGGTTGGCGCCGGACGGCGTCGGGAAGGCGGACGTGTCGCCGATCCAGACCCGGGCGACGTCGTGCAGCTCACCGTTCGGCTTGGCGACCGAGGTCGCGGGGTCGGTGCCCATGCGGGCGCTGCCCATCTGGTGCGCCGAGCCCATGAACAGCCCGCCTGCGCCGATGTGCATCTGGTCGAGCTCGTCGCACCAGGCCTCGACGTCGTCGCCCTTCCTCCAGACGCGCGGCGTCGTGCCGAACCACATCTCCTCGGCGCCCGCTGCGGCGTGCAGCCGGGCCATGGCCCGCAGGCCGAAGCGGTAGTTGTCGACGTCGCGCGGGTCGGTGAGCGCGTAGGTGTGCACGGCCTCGCCGTGCTCGTCGATCGTCACCTCGCCGCCGGTGTGGTCGCGGATGATGAACAGGAAGTCGGCCATGCGGCCGAGCTTGCTCATGGCCTCCTTGGCCTGCTTGCCGTCGCGGCGGGCGAGCTGGAAGGCGAAGACGCCGGAGTACCACTGCGAGCCCTCGACGAGGATCCCGTAGCCGTCGCCGCGGTCGCGGAACTCGTCCATGACGCCGGCCTGCGGCGGGCCCCACCACGCCTTCTGGTCCTCCTCGTACACCCCGAAGATGCCGGCGCTCGGGTGCAGGTACAGGTTCTTGCCGGCTGCCGGGCCGCCGATCGCGGAGCGCAGCAGCAGGGCGGGCGTCTCGAGCGCGCCGCACGCCAGGACGACGTCGGCGGCGCGGACCTGCACCCGGCGCGTCTGGCCGGTGGCGGGGTCGGTGTACGTGCCGGCGATGCCGCAGGCGGTGCCGTTCTCGACGCAGACCTGGTCGGCCCTGGTGTTGGCCATGATCACGCCGCCGTTGTCGAAGACGTCGCGCAGGTAGGTGGTGAGGGTGCCGCGCTTGCTGCCGCTCGGGTCGCCGAACTGCGTGTAGCCGGCGGCCGCGGCGTCGTAGGTGGCCTCGTCGACGTTGCGGACGGCGCGGTGCATCGACCAGCCCAGCGCCTCGGCGCCCTCGGCCATCCGCTGGTGCGGGCCGTTGTAGTCCGAGCACGCGTCGGTGGCGCTCATGCGCGTCAGGACGGCCTCGAGGTGGCGGTCGAACTCGGGGGTGTCGAGGCCCTCGAGCCCGTGCTCCTGCGCCCACTCCGCGCGGACGGCGTCGGAGGGCTTCACGCAGTTGTGCCAGTTGACGGTGGTGCCGCCGCCGAGGGTGGCGCCGGCGAGCAGGCCGATGTTGCCGTCGGCGCTCACGGACAGCCCGGCGCGGTACATCATCGTGGCGCTGGCCTCGATCTCGAGCTGGCGGTAGTCGCGCTCGCTCGTCGCGCCGCCGGCCTCGAGGACGACGACCTTCTTGCCCTGCGCGGCGAGGACGCCGGCGATCGTGCCGCCACCCGCGCCGGAGCCCACGACGACGACGTCGGCCTCGATCACCTCGCCGTCGGCGGGGACGTGGCAGGTGATGTACGGCTCGGCCGTGGACGGCGCGAACTGGGGGCCGGGGTACCCGTACTGCTTCCAGAACGGGTTCTGGCCGGTCTCGTCCGGGATGGAGTGGGCGAGCAGGCAGGAGGCTCCGCGCAGGGTCGACACCGCGATGAGGGCCTCGGGGGCCATCGCCATCAGGGTGCCGAGCATGCCCTCGCGGGTGTTGCGCCCCTGGTGCTGGAACCCCAGCATCGCGAGGCCGTCGAGGAGCTGGGCGATGCCCGCCTGGTCGACCTCGGTGAGCTGCGACAGGAACAGCTCGAGCCCGGCGTCGGCACCGACGGCGGAGCCCGGGGTGGCCCAGAAGCCGTGCGGGTCGTCCTCGCCGTCCGGCGGGGGCAGCGCCGGGACAGCGGTGTCGACGAGGGCGCGCAGGACCTCGCGCTGGACGGGGGTGAGCTCAGCCACGAAGGGCCGCCCTTCAGGAGACCGGGGGAGGACCCTCCGACGTTCGCACGGGGTGTGCAACATCGGCAACCGCCCTTTCCGTTGCGACCGGCGTCACGTGCGGAAGACGGCCTCGAACACCTGGACGAGCGGCGGCACGAGGTCGTCCAGCGGCGGCTGCGGGTCGGCCAGCAGCCACGCCGAGAGCAGCTCGTTGATGGCGCCGACGAGGGCCAGGGCGAGCGGGCGGAACGGCTGGTCGCGCACCTGCCCGGTGGCGACCAGGCGGGCGTACCCCTCGGCGACGACGTCGGCGAAGGCGTCGATGACCTTGCGGCGGTGCTCGCCGAGCCCGGGGCTCACCCCGACCACCTCGAGCAGCACGATGCGGGCGCGGCGGGGGTCGTCTCCGAGCGCGCGGACGACGGCGGACAGCCCGCTGCGCACCTGGTCCTCGACGGTCAGCGGCGCCGCCTCCTGGGCGACGTGGACGGCGGCGACGGCCTCCAGCACGAGGCCGTCGTAGAGCTCGGTGAGGAGCTCCTCGCGCCCGGGCCAGAGCTCGTAGAAGTGGCGCGGCGAGACGCCGGCCGCGGCGCACAGGCCGGTGAGCGAGGTGCCCGCCCAGCCCAGGGTGCCGAACTGCTCGAGGGCGGCCCCCAGCAGGCGGCCGCGGCGCTGCTCCCGGCGCTCGTCCGCCGACAGGCCGCGCCACTGCCGACCGTCCTCCACCCCGGCCGCGGCGCTCACTCCGGCTGGGGGAGCCCGGTGCGCTCCTCGGCCGACACGCCCCGCTCCTCGCGGTAGGCCTGGCGACGACGGCAGTGCCGGACGCCGATCAGCCCGAGGGCGACGCCGCAGGCGCACATGGCGAGCCACCAGTCGTGCACGCCGTCGACGTCGACCAGCCGCAGGACGCCGAGGACGACCAGCGCGGCCAGCCACAGGCCGGTGCCGGCGAGCACGACGGGGACGTCGTCGGTCTCCCAGGCGGGCGGGTCGGGGCGGCGCTGCACACCCCGGCTCGCGAACAAGGACATGCAGGCAACCTAGTCGTGATCCGGGTCTGCCACCCTGGCCCGCATGAGCACCCGCACGGCCGCGACGGCCGCCCCCTCGGGGACCTCCGCCCTCGACCGCTACTTCAAGATCACCGAGCGCGGGTCGACCGTGGAGCGCGAGCTCCGCGGCGGCCTCGCCACCTTCTTCACGATGGCCTACATCGTCGTCCTCAACCCGCTCATCATCGGGCTGGCGAAGGACGCGGACGGCACCACCCTCGGGGTGCCGCAGGTCGCGGCCGCCACCGCCCTGGTCGCCGCCGTCATGACGCTGCTCATGGGGATCGTCGGGAAGTACCCGTTCGCGGTCGCCACCGGGCTCGGGCTCAACGCCTTCGTCACGTTCTCGATCGCCAGCGAGATGAGCTGGGCCGACGCCATGGGCCTGGTGGTCCTCGAGGGCGTGGTCATCACGGTGCTGGTCCTCACCGGCGTCCGCGGCGCGATCTTCAACGCCATCCCGGCGCAGCTCAAGACCGCCATCAGCGTCGGCATCGGCCTGTTCATCGCACTGATCGGCCTGGTCGACGCCGGGTTCGTGCGGCGCATCCCCGACGCCGCCGGCACGACGGTCCCGGTGCAGCTCGGCGCGACCGGCCAGCTGCGCGGCTGGCCCACCGTCGTGTTCGTCGTCGGCCTGGCGATCACCTCGGTGCTCGTCATGCGCAAGACCAAGGGCGCGATCCTCATCAGCATCATCGTGACGACCGTGTTCGCGGCGGTCGTCGAGGCCGTGTTCGACGTCGGCCCGTCGTTCACGCCGCCCGACTCGGTGAACCCGACCGGCTGGTCGCTCAACGTGCCCGGCCTGCCGGACTCCGTCGCCTCGCTCCCCGACCTCGGCCTGATCGGGCACGTGTCGGTCTTCGGCGCGTTCTCCCGGGTCGGCGCCATCGCCGCCGTCCTGTTCGTGTTCACGCTGATGCTCGCGGACTTCTTCGACACCATGGGCACGGTGGTCGGCGTCGGTGCGGAGGCCGGGCTCCTGGCCGAGGACGGCACCCTGCCCGGCGCGGACCGCGTGCTGCTGGTCGACGGTCTGGCCGCCGTCGCGGGCGGCGTGGCCTCGACGTCGTCGGCGACCACGTACATCGAGTCGGCGGCCGGGGTCGGGGAGGGGGCGCGCACCGGCCTGGCCAGCGTCGCCACCGGGCTGCTCTTCCTGCTGGCGCTGTTCTTCACGCCGCTGGTCTCGGTCGTGCCCTTCGAGGCGGCCAGCCCCGCCCTGGTCATCGTCGGCTTCCTGCTCATCACGCAGGTGAAGAACATCGACTTCGACGACTACGTGATCGCCATCCCGGCGTTCCTGACCATCGTCGTCATGCCGTTCACCTACTCGATCACCAACGGCATCGGCGCCGGCTTCGTGTCCTACGCGCTGCTCATGGCGACGTCGGGCCGGGCCCGCAAGGTGCACCCGCTGCTGTGGGTGGTGGCCGCGCTGTTCGTCGTCTACTTCGCCATCGACCCGATCCAGGACGCGCTCGTCGGGTAGTGCGCTGCCCGGTCACGCGCGCCGCCGCGTGACCGGGCAGACAGGTCGTTGCTCCGGGTAATGACCTAGGCTAACGACATGCCCACCGCCACCGACACCGCGCTGGCCAGTGCGCTGCGGCTGGCCGTCATGCGGCTGGCCCGGCGGATGCGCCAGCAGCGCAGCGACTCCTCGCTGACCGTCAGCCAGATCAGCGCGCTCGCCACCCTCGACCGGCACGGACCGCTGACCCCCGGCGAGCTGGCGGGGCACGAGCGGGTGCAGCCGCCGTCGATGACGCGGCTGGTCGCGGCGCTCGAGGACGCCCAGATGGTGACCCGGGCGGCGCACCCCACCGACCGGCGCCAGGTGGTCGTGGCGCTCGCTCCCCAGGGCGAGGCGCTGCTGCGCGAGGACCGACGACGCCGGGACGCCTGGCTGGCCCAGCAGCTGCGCGGGCTCCCGGCGGACGACCTCGACGTCCTGCGCCGTGCCGCCGACGTCCTCGACCGGCTGGCCCGCGCATGAGCACCTTCCAGTCCCTGCGGGTGCGGAACTACCGGCTCTACGCGGCCGGCCAGGTCGTCTCCAACTCCGGCACCTGGGCGCAGCGGGTCGCCCAGGACTGGCTCGTGCTCGAGCTGTCGGGCGACAACGGCGTGGCCCTGGGCATCACCACCGGCCTGCAGTTCCTGCCCGTCCTGCTGTTCGGGCTCTACGGCGGGCTGCTCGCCGACCGGTACGACAAGCGCCGGCTGCTCATGGGCGCGCAGGCGGTCATGGGCGTGCTGGCCCTCGTGCTCGCCGTCCTCGACCTGACCGGTGTCGTGCAGCTGTGGCACGTCTACGCGCTGGCCTTCGGCCTCGGGCTCGCGTCCGTCGTCGACACCCCCACGCGGCAGTCGTTCGTCAGCGAGATCGTCGGGCCCGAGGACCTCCCCAACGCCGTCAGCCTGAACAGCGCGACCTTCAACTCGGCGCGCATCGTCGGGCCCGCGCTCGCCGGCATCGCCATCGCCTCGGCCGGCACCGGGGTCGTCTTCCTGGCCAACGCCGTCAGCTACCTGGCCGTCCTCGCCGGTCTCGGCGCCATGCGGGCCTCGGAGCTGCACCCGGGGACGCGCCAGGTCCGCGCCCCCGGCCAGACGCGCGAGGGCCTGGCCTACGTCCGCAGCCGCCCCGACCTGCTGGTGCCGATCGTCCTCGTCGGTCTCGTGGGGATGTTCGGCCTGAACTTCCAGATCACCCTGGCGCTCGTGGCCAAGGAGGTCTTCGGGCGCGGAGCCGGCTCCTACGCGCTGCTCACCACCTGCCTCGCCGTCGGGTCGCTGGCCGGGGCGCTGCTGTCGGCCCGCCGGACCGGTCCGCCGCGGCAGCGGCGCCTGTTCCTCGCGGCGCTCGCCTTCGGGCTGCTCGAGGTCGCCGTCGGGCTCGCGCCGTCGTACGCCGTCATGGCGGTGCTGCTGGTGCCGACCGGCATCGCGATCCTGACCTTCAGCACGACCGCGAACACGAGCATCCAGCTGCGGGTCGAGCCGCACGTCCGCGGCCGGGTCATGGCGCTCTACGTGCTGGTCTTCCTCGGCGGGACCCCGCTGGGAGCGCCGGTCGTCGGGGCGTTCGCCGAGGCGTTCGGGGCGCGGTCGGGCATCGTCCTGGGCGGAGCGGTGACGGCGCTCTCGGCGGTGCTCGCGGCCGCCTGGCTGGCCCGGCAGCGGTCGCTCACGCTCTCGGCGCACGTGCTGCGACGGCGTCCGCACGTCCACGTCCGGCCGCTCGCGGGGAGCACGCGGCTGTAGGCCTACCGCGTGACCGCGGCCAGCACCTGCGGGTAGGCCTGCTCGGCCACCGCACGCAGCTCGGCGTCGGTGCGGTCCTGCACCGGGTGCGGCACGAGGACGAACGGCGAGGGGAACCCCAGGGCCTGGCCCTGGTGACGGGCGGCCTCGTCGAACGCCGTCGTGCACAGGAACAGCCCCACCACGCCGCGGCGCTCGAGGTCGGCGATGTCGTGCACACTGCACGACGTGCACGAGCCTCAATCGGCGAGCGCCTCGATCACCACCTCGCACTGCTCGGCGATCTCGTGCCGCAGGTCGACCGGCGCGGTCCGGGCGAACGTCGGCTTGCGGTAGCGGCGCACCACCACGCCGTCGGCCACGAGCAGCTCCTCGAGCCGGTCGAGCACGACGTCGCCCCGGGCCTTGCCGATGTCGAGCAGCCCGACGGTGCGGCCGCGCAGTCCGTCCGGCCGGGGCAGCAGGGTGCGGGCCGACGGCGTCCGCTCGGACGTGGGGTCGAGCAGGATCACGGCGTCACTCCTCTGGTCACGGGACTGCTGCCGGACTCGCCCGACACCCACCCCCCGATGATCGCGCTGAACAGCCCGGCGTCGCCGCCGGCGTGCACCACGAGCAGCCCTCCGGGACGGAACTTCGGCAGGTCGTGGCCCTCGAACGCCTCCGGCACGCCCTCGGCCATGCCGCCGGCACCGCGCACCAGCTCGGCGGCCGGGAGGACGAGCAGCGCCTCGAGCTCGGCGAGCAGCCGGGCCCGGTCCCAGCCGGCCTCGCGGAACACCCGGCCGTGCTCGGGGCAGACCACGAGCAGGGCGTCGAACGCCATCGGCAGCTTCGGGTGCGCGGCCACGCGCAGGCAGGCGGCGAAGGAGCGTGCGAGGGACTCGGGGTCGCGGCTGAGCTGGTCGACGACGGGCTGCACCCCCGCTCCGGCGAACAGCGTGACGGCGTCGCCCGGGACCCCGCGCTCCGCGGCGAGGGGCGCGAACGGGCTGTCGTGCTCGCGCTCGGCGAACGCCCACCCGAGCTTGCCCGGGTTGCCCAGCACCGCGCGGTCGACCTCCCCGGGCCGGCCGCCCCCGACGTTGCGCACCACCAGCTGCAGCGCGCGGCCGAGGGTCGCGTTCGCGCGGTTGCCCTGCCCGAGGGCGTTGACGTCGTCGTTCATGCCGATGCGACGTGCACCCGGGCCGTTGACGACGACGACGGGCCCGGACATGTACGTCGTGGCGAGCAGGCCGTGCAGGGCGAAGGCGTCGTCGCACGCGGCCTCGACGGCGGCCAGCACGTGCGGGAGGTGCTCGGGCAGGCAGCCCGCCAGGACGGCGTTCACCGCGACCTTCTCGACCGTGCAGGGCGCGAGGTCCGGCGGGACGACGGCGACCACCTCGTCCGGTGCCCGGGTCGTGCCGCGCAGCATCCGCAGCACGCGCTCGGGCGTCGGCGGCACGACCGGCAGGCCGTCGGTCCAGCCGCGGTCGTGCAGGGCCTCCTGCTCGTCCTCCTGGCCGGCGAGCTCGACCCGCCGGCTGGTGAGCCCGTCGCCGTAGCGGGCCTCGAGGGCGTCGACGCGGGACGGGTCGACCGACAGCGAGCCGCACCCGGGCCGGTGCTCCGGAAGGCCCTCGCCCAGGCCGTCGACGCCCGTGAGCTGCTCCCACTGCGGCCGCGACCAGCCGACCGTGCGGGCGGTCTCCGCGCCGTCCTGCACGTGCAGCAGGGTCGGCACGGTCTCGACGCCGAGCCGCCACGACAGCTCCAGCGACGTGTCGTCCTCGTCGCCGTCCGGCGACCTCGTCCTGCCAGAACAGGGCCGCGCCGAGCCCGCGCAGCACCGGCTCGACGAGCACGCACGTCGGGCAGTCGCGCTTGACGACGGCGACCAGCCCGTCGGGCAGCGCGAGGGAGGGCACGGGCGGGACGCTAGACCTGTCGAGGGCTTGCGTGGGCCCGCCCGCACTGCTGGTGACCGGCGGGTCGCTCTGGCGCCCCGGGGCGGGTCGTGCCTGGGGCGTCCAGGCGGCCCGCGCTCCGGGGCGTGTGCAGGCGGCCGTGCTCGAAGGCGCGTACAGGAGCACAGGCGGGCTGCCGCTCAAGCGCACTGGCGCTCGACGGCGACGCGCGCTCCGGGGCCGGCGGCGCCCGCTCCGGGCCCGGCAGGCAGGGCGTGCTCCGGAGTGTGCAGAGGCCCGAGAAAGTTCTTTGAACTCGTTGTTCAGGAGGCCCATCTGAGGCCCGTTCTTGTCGGACTCCGGTGACAGGCTCGCCCCAGCGATCAGGGGGAGGGGGCAGCCATGCTCGACGACAACACGTCGGCCGCGCAGTGGGTGGTCCCTGGTGTGCCGTTCAGTGCTGCCGCAGACTCTCGCGGGTCGGCGACCCCCGGCGCTTCCGCCGCCGCTCCTGCTCGTTCGTCGCTGGCACCCTCTGCCGCCGGGGCCGCGGCACCGTCGTCGGCTGCTGATCCGGTCGCTGGTGCCGACATCGCGGCCCTTGTCGCGGCGGTGGAGGAGTCCTTGGCGGTCGTCCCGTCGATCCTGTCCTCACGTGTGGCGGTGGTCCGGGCGGAGGCGCTGCTGGTGTTGCAGGAGCGCGTCGGTGCGGCGGCGCTGCGGGCGGTCGCTGATGTGGAGGAGCGGGGGCTGTGGCGGGAGCGGCAGGCCGGGTCGACCCGGACGTGGCTGCGGACGCTGCCGTGCGGTGACACCGGTCAGCTGGCGCTGGGGCGGCTGGTGGAGGACCGGCCGGTGCTGGGCCGGGCGTTCGCGGACGGGCAGGTGTCGGCGAGGACGTTCGGGGCGGTCGCCCGGGAGCTCGCGCGGGTGCCGGTGCAGGTCGACCCGGAGCAGCTGTCCGGCGTGCTGATCGACGGGCTCGGTGACGTCATGCGGGTCTGGGCCGGCGCGGCGTGCCTGGACCCGACACCGGAGCAGGAGCAGATGTTCGACGCCCGGCGCGAGCAGCTCGCACGTGTGGTGCGGCAGGGGCTGACCGACACCTGGTCCGACGCGGCGGGCAAGCTCGAGCCGGCGTTCACCCTCGCCGCGACCGTCCTGCCGCCGGCGGAGGTCGTCGCAGGAGTGAAGCTGCTGGTGGATGCGTTGCAGCCCGAGGCACAGGCCGACGACGCGGCCGAGCAGGCCTACCGCGCCCGGGGGCTGACGCTGCGGAAGCTCCGGACCGGCGGGTGGTCGTTGCGGGCGCACCTGACCGACGAGGTCGGGCAGCACCTGCACGACGAGCTCGTGTCACGCGACCCCGACAGCCCCGCCGCGAAGGCCCGGGTCACGCGGCAGCAGGCCGCCCCGGACGCCGACGGCGTGACCGTCGAGGAGATCCTGCGGCCCGACGCGGCAGATCAGCCCGGCGAGCCCGGCCAGCCTGGCGAGCCCAGCCAGCATGCCGACCCCGCAGCGATCAGCTGGGAGGGAACAGGCGGCGAGGAGGGCGGGGACGGCGACGAGGGCGGGGAAGCAGAGCGCATCGACGTGGCCCGGGTCCGAGGGACCCCGACCGAAGAGACCGACGCGGACGCGTCTGGCCGGTACGACAGCGACAGCGCCGACGACACGGGCCGCTTCGGCACGGCCGGAGCCGGCGTCGACCCCGACCCGTTCGGTCACCCCGAGGAGAGCACCCCGCTCGTCAGCCGCGACCAGCGGGCCCACGACGCGTTCGCGCAGCTCCTCGCCGACCTCACCACCTGCACGGCCGGCACCGGCACCCCCGCCCCGAGCCACCTCACCATCATCGCCGGCCTCGACGCCCTTGAAGACCGGCCAGGAGCCCCACCAGGACGGCTCCACACGAGCCGCGGCGACGTCCTGCTCACCCCGGGCCAGCTCCGCCGGCACGTCTGCGGCAGCCTGCTGTCCGCCGTCCTCACCGACGCCCGACGGCGACCCGTCGCAGCGTCCGGCGACCACCGCCATGCCACGCCCCGCGAACGACGGGCCATGCGCGCCGCCTGGGGCAGCACCTGCTCGGTCAACGGCTGCGCGCTGACCGGCACGGTCCCGCACCACGCCGAACCGTGGTGGAAGACGCAGCAGACCGTGCTCAAGGACCTCGTCCCGCTCTGCGAGCACCACCACCACGACGTCCACGACGGCAGCAAGACCCTGCGCCTGCGCGACGGACGCTCGATCAGCGAGTGGGGCTGGGCCTGAGGGTCCGCGGTCACGGTCGATCAGCGGTCGTAGGGCAGGTCGCTCGGGTGCACGCCCACGTGGTCGGGCGGCGGGAGGGTCGTCAGCCGCCGGGCCGCGATCGTCCGCTCCCCCAGCAGCAGGGCCTTGCCCACGCGGTGCATCCCGTCCAGGACGCCGCCGCCGGGATCCAGCAGGATCGGCCAGGCGAGGTCGGCGTCGGCGAGCAGGCGTGCGTGCTCCACCACGGCGCGGACCGTCGGGGCGTAGCCGTGGTCGAACCAGTACTCGGTGTCCAGCTCGGCGATCGCGTCCAGCGGCACCTGCTCGGTCGGCCGGTCCTGCACCAGCTCGAGGAGCCGGTCGACGTCCCAGGCGCACAGCCCGGCCGTCGTGGCCCGGAAGTGGTACTGCCTACGCATGCTCGGCCGCTCAGGAGAAGGGTCAGTCGGCGGAGCGGGCCTGGCGCCTCGCCCGGGCCCGGCGCGCCGCCCGGCCGAGGGAGCCCGGCCGGGCGGCGCTGCACAGGCAGAGCACCACCACGAGCAGCACCGGCAGGCAGAACAGCACCACGACGGCGACGGCGGCGAACACGGGCAGGTCGTCCAGCCGGGTCACGGCGGGCGCGAGGAAGGCCAGCAGGAACAGCGCGAGAGCCGCGTTGACGACCCGCGGCACCCACGCCTGGGGCAGCGGGGGCGGCTGCGTCACGAGAGCGACTGCACCACGTGGTCGATGCAGAGCGTGAGCTTCTCGACGTCGTCCGGCTCGATCGCGGGGAACATCGAGATGCGCAGCTGGTTGCGGCCGAGCTTGCGGTACGGCTCGGTGTCGACGAGGCCGTTGGCCCGCAGGGTCGACGCCACGAGAGCGGCGTCGATGCCCTCGTCGAGGTCGATGGTGCCGACCACCTGCGAGCGCATCGCGGGGTCCTGCACGAAGGGCGTGGCGTAGGAGGACGCGTCGGCCCAGCCGTAGAGCCGGTCGGAGGAGTCCTTCGTCCGCGAGACGCACCAGTCGAGGCCGCCCTGGCTGTTCATCCACTCCACCTGGGTGGTCATCAGGTGGATCGTCGCGAGGGCCGGGGTGTTGTAGGTCTGGTCCAGGCGGCTGTTGTCGAGCGCGATGCGCAGGTCGTAGGACGCCGGCACCCACCGGGACGCCCCGACCTCCCCGATGCGCGCGACCGCGGCGGGCGACACGAGGGCCAGCCACAGCCCGCCGTCGCTGGCGAAGCACTTCTGCGGGCTGAAGTAGTAGACGTCGAACTGGGACGGGTCGACCGGCAGTCCGCCCGCACCGCTGGTGGCGTCGACGGCGACGAGCGCGCCCTCGTCGACGTCACCGACCGGTCGCGCGACCGGCATCATCACGCCGGTCGAGGTCTCGTTGTGGGTGAGGGCGTAGAGGTCGACCCCCGGCTCCGCCACGGGCTTCGGGTGCGTGCCCGGGGCGGTCCGGATGACCGACGGCTCCTCGAGGAACGGGGCGGCGTCGGCGGCCTGCGCGAACTTGCTGGAGAACTCGCCGAACGTCAGGTGCTGCGACTTGCTGCGGATGAGGCCGAAGGTCGCGATGTCCCAGAACTCGGTCGCGCCGCCGTTGCCGAGCAGCACCTCGTAGCCCTCGGGCAGCGAGAACAGGTCGGCCAGCCCCGACCGCAGCCGCCCGACGACGTCCCGGACCGGCTTCTGCCGGTGGGAGGTGCCGAGGTAGCTGCGGCCGGTGGCGACGAGCGCGTCGAGCTGCGCCTCGCGGACCTTCGACGGCCCGGCCCCGAAGCGCCCGTCAGCGGGGAGCAGGGCTGCGGGGAGCTCGATCATCAGACCTGGTTGCCCGCAGGCAGGGTGCCGCTCTCGACGTCCGCGACCGGGCGCGGGCCGGGGCCGACGTACTTCGCGGACGGGCGGATGAGCTTGTTGAGGCGCTTCTGCTCGAGGACGTGCGCGGACCAGCCGGCCGTCCGGGCGCAGGTGAACATCGAGGTGAACATGTGCGCGGGCACCTCGGCGAAGTCGAGGACGACGGCGCTCCAGAACTCGACGTTCGTGCGGAGCGGGCGGTCGGGGTAGCGCGCGGTGAGCTCCTCGATCGCGGCCTTCTCCAGGGCCTCGGCGACCTCGTAGCGGGTCGACCCGAGCTCCTTCGCGGTGCGGCGGAGCACGCGGGCGCGGGGGTCCTCGGCGCGGTAGACGCGGTGGCCGAAGCCCATGAGGCGCTCGCCGCGGTCCATGAGGTCCTTGACGTAGGCCTCCGGGCTCTTGGCCTTCTCGACGTCGTCGAGCATGGTCAGCACGCGCGACGGCGCACCGCCGTGCAGCGGGCCGGACAGCGCGCCGATGGCGCCGGAGATCGAGGCGGCGGCGTCGGCGCCGGTGGAGGCGATGACGCGGGCGGTGAACGTGGACGCGTTCATGCCGTGCTCGGCGGCGCTGACGAAGTAGGCGTCGACGGCCTTGGTGTGGGCCGGGTCGGGCTCGCCCTTCCACCGGATCATGAAGCGCTCGACGATGGTCTTGGCCTCGTCGACGCGCTTCTGCGGGACCATCGGCTTGCCGAGCCCGCGGGCCGACTGCGCCACGAAGGCCATCGTCATGACCGAGGTGCGGGCCAGGTCGTCGCGGATCTGGTCGACGTCGATGTCGAGCATCTGCTGCAGGCCCCAGGCCGGCGCGAGCATGGCGATCGCCGACTGGACGTCGACGCGGATGTCGCCGGAGTGGACCGGCAGCGGGAACGGCTCGGCCGGCGGCAGGCCCGGGTTGAACTTGCCGTCGACCAGCAGGCCCCAGACGTTGCCGAAGCTGACGTTGCCGACGAGGTCCTCGATGTCGACGCCGCGGTAGCGCAGCGCGCTGCCCTCCTTGTCCGGCTCGGCGATCTCGGACTCGAAGGCGACGACGCCCTCGAGGCCGGCCTTGAAGGGGGTCGCGTCGGCCATGTGTCGGCTCCGGTCCTCGGCCCAGGGTCCCTGGGCGCTTCACGTGCTCTTGCTTGCATCCAACCAGCCGCTCCCGGATGCCCCCTGCCGGACCGGTGGGGGAGGCTCGCCCCGTGACGAGCAGCCCCGCCGACCTCCGACGCGACTACAGCCTCGCCGGCCTGTCCGAGCCCGACCTCGCACCGACCTGGCACGCGCAGTTCGCCCGCTGGTTCGAGGAGGCGGCCGGCCTGCTCGAGCCGAACGCCGTGGTGCTCGCGACCTCGACCCCCGACGGCGTCCCGTCCGCCCGGACCGTCCTGCTCAAGGGGTTCGACGAGCGCGGTCTCGTCGTCTACACGAACCACACCAGCCGCAAGGGGCGGGAGGCGCTGACCAACCCGCGCGCCTCGCTGGTCTTCCCGTGGGTCGAGCTGGAGCGCCAGGTCGTCGTCGTCGGGGACGTCGAGCAGGTGGCGCCCGAGGAGACGGCGGCGTACTTCCGGTCGCGTCCCCGCGGCTCGCAGGTCGGGGCCTGGGTGTCGCACCAGTCGTCGGTCATCCCCTCCCGGGACGTGCTGGAGGAGCGGCAGCGCGAGCTCGAGGAGCGCTTCGCCGGGCAGGACGTCCCCGTGCCGGACTTCTGGGGCGGGCTCCGCGTCGTCCCGCGCACCGTCGAGTTCTGGCAGGGCCGGCCCAGCCGCCTGCACGACCGGCTGCGCTACGACCTGGAGCGCGGCGTGGTGGAGCGGCTCTCACCCTGACGTCGATCGAGGCTCAGTACAGCGGGTCGTCCTCCGCGCCGTAGGCGATCGACCGCTCCAGGGTCAGGCCCGCCACCTGGTCGGCCAGGACGACGTCGAGCGAGGGCAGGTCCACCGGCGCGGGAGCGTCCCAGAGGTGCGAGCGGACCAGGGCGCGGCCGCACTGGTACATCACCTCGACCGGCGTCAGCACGAGGGCCGTCGTCGGGAGGCGGCCGTTGACGGCGCCGAGGGCGAGCAGGTCCGGGTCGGTGCTGACGTCGGCCGTGCCGTTGACGCGCAGCGAGTGGGCGACGCCGGGCACCAGCAGGATCAGCGAGGCGCGCGGGTCGGCCAGGACGTTCAGCAGCGAGTCGACCCGGTTGTTGCCCGGGCGGTCGGGGAGCACCATGCGGCCGTCGTCCGTGACGCTGACGAAGCCGGGGCGGTCACCGCGGGGGCTGACGTCCAGCAGGCCGTCGGGCGAGGACGTCGCCAGCACGAGGAACGGCGACACCGCGACGAAGGCGCGGTCGTGGGCGTCCAGCGCCGGGTGGACCTTCCCGGCCGCGCGCACGGGGACGGGGCCGTAGAGGGCGAGGAGCTCGTCGCGGGTCACCCTGGCAGTCTGACGGACGTGGACGAGGACCCGGGTGACGTCCGTACCAGGCTGTCCCGGCTGCGGGGCCTCGCCCTCGACGTCACGCCGCTACGGACGTCGCGCCCGTTCCGGAACCTGCTGGTCGGCGACGCCGTGTCGGTGGTCGGCACGCAGATCACCGCCGTGGCCGTGCCGGTGCAGGTGTACGACCAGACGCAGTCCAACCTGCTGACCGGCCTGGTGGGCGTGGCCGGGCTGCTGCCGCTGGTCCTGTTCGGGCTCTACGGGGGCGCGGTCGCCGACGCCGTCGACCGCCGCAAGCTCGTGCTCGCCACGACCGTCGGGCAGGCGCTGCTCTCCTTCGTCCTGGCCGTGCAGGCCCTCGCCGGCAACACGCACATCGGCCTGCTCTACGCGGTCGTCGCCGCGCAGGCCGGCCTGTTCGCCCTCGACAGCCCGGCCCGGCAGGCGTTCGTCCCGCGGCTGCTGCCCAACGAGATGCTGCCGGCCGCGAACGCCCTGCGGCAGGTCGAGTTCAACACCGGCGTGGTCGTCGGACCGCTGCTCGGCGGGCTGCTCGTGGGCGGGTTCGGCCTCGGGACGGCGTACGGCGTCGACGCGGTGTCGTTCGCGGCGTCGCTGTGGGCGGTGGCGTCGCTCCCGTCGATGTCGCCCGAGGGAGGCGGCCGCAAGGCAGGGCTCGCGTCGGTGGTCGAGGGGCTGCGGTTCCTGCGCACCCGGCCGGTGCTGATGCTGACCTTCGTCCTCGACCTCATCGCCATGGTCTTCGCGATGCCGCGCGCGCTGTTCCCGGCGATCAGCGTGCAGGTCTACGGCGGCGGCCCCGAGACGACCGGGGCGCTGTTCAGCGCGATCGCGGTGGGCGGCCTGCTCGGCGCGCTCGGCGGCGGGTGGTTCGGGCGGATCCACCGGCAGGGGCTCGCCGTCGTCGTCGCCATCCTGGGCTGGGGGCTGTCGGTCGTGCTGTTCGGCGCGACCGACGTGCTCTGGCTCGGCCTGCTGGCGCTGGCCCTCGCCGGCGCGGCCGACATGGTCAGCGCCGTCTTCCGGACGGCCATCCTGCAGGCGGCCGCGCCCGACGAGATGCGCGGCCGGCTCGGCGGCGTCTTCATCGTCGTCGTGGCCGGCGGGCCGCGCCTCGGCGACGCCCGGGCCGGCGCGGGGACGTCGCTGGTGGGGCTGCAGGGGGCCGTCGTCGCGGGCGGGCTGGCCTGCGTCGGGCTCACCCTCGCGGTGGCGAGCGTCGTGCCGCGGTTCCTCAGGTACGACGCCCGCGACCCGCACCCGTAGTCAGCGGCCCAGCACCCGGGCGGCGATCCGGAGGTCGGCCACCAGGCCGTCGTGGGCGGCCTGCCGGTCGTCCGCGCGGAGCACCGCGGACGGGTGCAGCGTCGCGAGGACCTGCTGCCCGCCGGGGCCCTCCAGCAGCCGGCCGCGGTCGGTCGTCACCCGGAACGACGGGCCCATGAGCGCCTTGCCTGCGGTCGCGCCGAGCAGCACGACGAGCTCCGGCTGCACCGCCTCCAGCTCGGCACCGAGCCAGGGCGCGCAGGCCCGCACCTCGAGGGCGTCGGGGCTGGCGTGGATCCGGCGCTTGCCGCTGACGGTGAACGTGAAGTGCTTCACGGCGTTGGTCACGTAGACGTCGGTGCGGTCGACCTCGGCCTCGTCCAGTGCCGCCACGAGCTCCCGCCCGGCCGGCCCGACGAACGGCACGCCCTTCTGGTCCTCGACGTCGCCGGGCTGCTCGCCGACCAGGACGAGCCGGGCGCTCGGGCCGCCGCGGCCGAAGACGGTCTGGGTCGCGGGCTCCCAGAGCGGGCAGCCGCGGCAGCCGGCGGCGGCGTCGCGCAGGGCGTCGAGGGTCGGGTCGGGCGGCAGGAAGGCGGCGGCCGTGGGCCAGTCCGCGTCACGTCTCGGCACGTGCTTCCTCTACCCCGCCCGACGTGTCAGGGTGCGTGCGTGAAGGTCCTGTTCCGGTCGTCGCTGGCCGCGCTGCTGCTGATGCTGTCCCTGCCGACGCCGGCGCAGGCCGCCGTCCCGACCGCCGGGCAGTCGACGTACACGCCGGTGACGCCGGTCCGGCTGCTCGACACCCGCGAGCAGGGCGGGCGCGTCGGGCCCGGCGAGGCGCGCGACCTGCAGGTCACCGGGGTCGCGGGGGTCCCGGCAGGAGCGACGGCGGTCGCCCTGTCCGTGACGGCGGTGGGCGCCTCGGCGAGCACCGACGTCAAGGTCTACCCGGTGCCCGACGAGCCGGCCGCGAGCAGCCTCGTGGTCACGAAGGGCGGGACGGCGTCGAACCTCGTCGTGGCCGCGGTCGGTGACGGCGGCGCGGTGCGGCTGCGCAACAGCGGCGGCACGGTGCAGCTCATCGTCGACCTCGCCGGCTACTACCAGGAGGGCGCGGGCTCGCTCTACGTCCCCGCGACGCCGACCCGCCTGCTCGACACCCGCACCACCCGCAGCCCGCTCGGGCCGCAGGGCAGCCGCGTGCTGAAGGTCGCCGGCACGGGGACCTCCGTCCCGGCCGACGCGACGGCCGTCGCCCTCAACCTCACCGGCGTCAACGCCACGACGTTCACCGACCTGCGGGCCTACCCGACGGGCGCCCCGCTGCCGAACGCCAGCAACAGCAACCCGACCAAGGGCCGCGACGCCGCCGTGGCCGCCGTCGTCGCCGTGGGGTCGGACGGCTCCATCACCCTGCGCAACGCGGGCGGGACCCTGCACGTGATCGTCGACCTGCAGGGCTGGTACGTGCCCTCGGCCAGCGGCGGGGCGGTCTTCCACCCGCTGCCGCCGCGGCGCCTGCTCGACACCCGCGACGCCGTCGACGCGCCCGGGCTGACCGGGGACGGTGCGACCCGCGACGTCGTCGTGGCGGGCGGACGGTCGCTGACCCGCGGGTACCCGGAGCGGGCCGTCCCGGCGCAGGCCTCCGGCGTGGCCCTCGTGGTCACGGCGGTCTCGCCGAGCACGGTCAGCGACGTCCGCGTGTACCCGACGCCGCGCGACGGGGCCGGCTTCCCGGGCTCGAGCAACCTCAACACGGTCAAGGGCGTCGTCACCGCGAACACCGTCCTGTCCGCCGTCGGGCGCGACGGGTCCGTGCGGCTGCGCAACACCCAGGGCACGGTGCAGCTCGTCGTGGACCTCGTCGGCTGGTACGGCCCGGCCGGCACCGGCAACGACGTCAGCTGGCCGCAGTGCACGACCGCGGGAGCGACGACCGCGAACACCCCGTCGGGCGCCGGCTTCGGGATCGTGGGCATCAACCGCCGCACGCCCTTCACCGACAACGAGTGCCTCGCCGCCGAGTGGTCCTGGGCGTCGTCCCTGGCGGGCGAGCCGGCCGCGTACATCAACCTGAACGCCCCCGGACCGGACAGCCCGGAGTGGGCGGCCGTCTGCGGCTCCACCCCGACAGCGGCCTGCGCCACCCAGTACGGCCGGGACGTCGCCGCCTACGACGCCTCCCGCATCCCGAGGACGCCGTCGGGCGGCAGGCCGTTCGTCTGGCTGGACGTCGAGCTCGGCCCCACCTGGCAGACCGGGGCGGGCGCCGTCGCCCTCAACCGCGGCGTGCTCAACGGCGTCGCCGAGGGGCTGCGCTCCGCCGGGTACACCCGCTACGGCATCTACACCGACGCCGAGACGCCCGCGAACAGGAACGACTGGAAGCTGATCATGGGCGAGCTGACCCTGCCCGAGGTGCCGCTCTGGGTCTTCGCCTCCAGCAACACCGGCACGCGCGAGCTGTGCGTCCCGGCGTCGGCGTCGACCACGCGCGGACCGGTCGAGATGGTGCAGCTGAGGCCCGCGCAGAGCGGTCAGGCGTTCGACGTCGACGACCTCTGCTAGGCGCGGGCCGCGGCGTACCGCCGGAGGGTCTCCTCGCGCTCGGCCCTGTGGTCGACGATCGGCAGCGGGTAGCCGTTCGGGGGTCCGCCCGGCAGGGTCCACGGCTCGTGCACGGCCTTGCCCCTGACGTCGCGCAGCTCGGGCACGTGGCGCCGGACGTAGTCGCCGTCCCGGTCGTGGGTGAGGCCCTGCGTCGTCGGGTTGAACACGCGGAAGTACGGCGAGGCGTCGGTGCCGGTGCCCGCGACCCACTGCCAGCCGTGCTGGTTGCTGGCGAGGTCGCCGTCGCGCAGGTGCCGCATGAAGTGGCGGGCGCCGCGCGTCCAGTGCAGGTGCAGGTCCTTCACGAGGAAGCTCGCGACGACCATCCGGACCCGGTTGTGCACCCAGGCCTCGGACATCAGCTGGCGCATCCCGGCGTCGACGATCGGGAAGCCGGTGCGCCCCGCGGCCCAGGCCTCGAACCGGGCGTCGGCGTCGGGGCCCTCGTCGTACTCGAGGTCCTTCAGCGCCGGCGTCAGGTCGTGGCGGGCGGAGTCGGGGGAGTGCCACAGGACGTCGGCGTAGAAGTCGCGCCAGACGACCTCCCCGCTGAACGTGCCGTCGGCGTCGCCGAGGTCGGCGAGCATCGTGCGCGGGTGGATGCAGCCGTACTTGAGGTAGACGCTCATGCCGCTGGTGCCCTCCTCGGCGCCCGGCACGTTGCGGGTCTCGGCGTACGCCGGCGCGCGGGTGCCGACGAACTGCCCCCAGCGCTCGAGCGCGGCCCGCTCGCCCGAGGGAGGCAGGACGACGTCGCCGAGGTCGGGGTCGGCGGGGACGCCGTCCGTGGGCAGGCCGCCGTCGGTCCAGCGGACCTCGACCTCCGCCGCCGGTGAGTGCACGCCGCGGGCCCGGTGCGCGCGGGCGAACGGCGAGTAGACCTTGAACGGGGTGCCGTCGGCCTTGCGCAGCGTCCCGGGCGTGACCGCGTAGGGGCTGCCGGTGGCGGTCAGCGGGACGTCGCCGAGGGCCTGCCGCACCCGCTCGTCGCGCGCCCGCCCGTACGGCGCGTGGTCGCTGCTGAGGTGGACGCCGGTCGCCCCGACCTGCCGGACGACGTCGGGGACCACCTGCTCGGGCCGGCCCGTGAGGACCCGCAGCCGGCCGTCGGTGCGCTCCTCGAGCTCGCGCAGGCAGCCGTAGAGGAAGGCCAGCCGAGGGGCGCCGGACGGGCCGCGCAGGGCGTCGTCGAGGACGAACAGCGGGAGCACCTCGTCGGCCTCGTCGAGGGCGGCGTGCAGGGCGGGGTGGTCGGCCAGGCGCAGGTCACGGCGCAGCCACAGGACGGAGACGGTCACGGCGCGACCCTAGGACCGGTGGTGCCCCCGGAGAGAATCGAACTCCCGACGCCCTCCTTAGGACGGAGGCGCTCTGTCCACTGAGCTACGGAGGCGGACGCGTCGAGGGTAGCCCCGGGTCAGCGCCGGAAGGACTCCACGTCCAGGGCGTCGCAGCCCTGCTCGTGCGGCAGCAGGGGCCGCAGCAGGACGGCCCACCGCTGTCCGGCGCTCCGGACGACCGTCACGGCCCCGGCCCGGCTGGCCCCGCCCAGCTGCTCCTGCGCGCCGGCGAGCGCGTCGTCGGCCAGCTCGGTGCAGCGGACGCCGTCGGTGGCGACGGGCAGTCCGGCGAGCGGCTGCCCGGACCAGGGCGACGCCTCGACCGGCTGCGGCTCGAGCCGGGCCAGCAGGGCGCTCCGCGCCGCGACGAACGGGTCACCGGGCCCGGTCGCGACGTCCTCCAGGGCCTGCTGCAGCGCGCGCAGCCGCTGCCGTCGCGGGACGTCCTCGGAGATGCGGTCGTCCCTCTCGCCCAGGTGCGCGGCGTCCAGCCGGAACGGCGCCCCGCCGGCGTCCGTGCCGGTGAAGACGCTCCCGCCGCCGTCCTCGATCAGGTAGCCGTCCTTGAGCCGCAGCGGCCGGACGTCGCCCGGCAGGCCGGCGTCGCGGGCGAGGTCCTGGAGGCGGGCGTACTCCGGGGCGGTCAGCGTGCCGCGGCGGAAGGCCCCGGTCGGGCCCTCCCGCCCGGGGACGGCGGCGACCCAGGACCGGTCGGGGTAGACGGTCACGGCGGGCAGGCCGAGCGGGGCGGTGTAGGCGCACGCGCCGAAGCAGACTGTTCGCGAGGCTGATCCGTGCGACGGCCGGTCCCGTCTGCTGCTCGCCCGACACGGGGCCGCCGACGCTGTCGCCCGGCCGCAGCCCGTCGGCCACCTGCTCGAGCTGCTCCTGCGACATCACCCGCTCGCCGCCGCAGGCCGGTCGCGACGACACCGCGACCGAACCACCGCGGGCCTGCCACACGAGGAGCCGGCCGGTCGTGCCGGAGAAGACGTCGGCAGTCGTGCCCTGCACCCGGGCGGTGCCGCTGCGGCGGAGGTCGGGGGGCGCCCAGGTGTGGCCGGCGGGGCCCTGGGAGACGGTCAGCGGCGCCCCGACGGGGGTGCAGCCGCCCTCGGCCACCGCGCGCGGCGGGCTCCAGGTGCGGGACCAGAGCACGGTCGCCGACCCGTCCGCCTCGCCGGGGCTGCTCTCGCTGCGCTCCGTGTAGGCCGAGGGCAGAGCGCTCGGCTCCAGCAGCCGGCCGCCGTCGAAGGGCTCCACGGGTGCGCTGCCGGCGACGAGCCGGCGATCGCCGAGCGGGGCGGTCAGCCGGACCGCCAGGCTGGCGAGGACCAGCTGCGCGGTGCAGGTGGTGGCCGTGCGTGGGACGTCGAGGCGCAGACTCACGGCGTCGTCGGTCTCGCTCGCGGCGAGGGACGCCAGGCCGTCGCAGGCGCCGTGGCCGTAGGTGACGACGAGGCTGCGACCGCCGTCGGCGGTGCGGACGGCCGCGATGCCGCCGGTGTCGCGGGGACCCGAGGGCTCCGCGACAGGCCCGGCCCCGTCCCGGCCGGGCAGCAGGACGGCGCCGACCGCGACCGCGGCGACCACCGCGGCAGCGGTCAGCAGCGTGGCGAGGACGGGGCGCGGCCGGGCGGCGGTCCGGACGCCCGGCGTCAGCCGGAGCTCGGTCACCCCCGGCTCGGCGAGACGGCGGGGGACCGCGGCCCGCTGCTGCTCCCCCCAGGCGCGCAGGGCGGCGTCGACGTCGTCCTCGTTCATCCGGACACCTCCAGGAGCGGGCGGAGCCGGGCGCGGGCGTCCGACAGCGTCGACTTCACCGTGCCTGCGGCACAGCCCATGACCTCGGCGCACTCGGCCACCGGCAGGCCGACCACGTAGAACAGCTCCACGGCGAGCCGCTGCCGCGGCGGCAGCGAGGCGACGGCACGGCCGAGGTCGACCGGCAGGTCCCCGTCCCGCACGGGCGCGGCGACGTCGGGCAGCTCGGCGGTAGGGCGTGCGGCGCGGGCGTGCTTGCGGCAGCGGTCGGCGACCAGGACGAGCAGCCAGGTCCGGAGGCTCCCGCGCGCCGGGTCGTAGCTGTCGCGCCGCCGCCAGGCCTGCTCGAGGGCCTCCTGGACGAGGTCCTCGGCGGCGCCCCCGGCGTACCGGCGGGCGAGCCACCACATGGCGGGCAGGTGCGCGGCCAGGGCGTCCTGGAACCCGGGCTCGACCCGCTCGTCCACCTCCACACCCCCCACTAGCCGCGCCGCCCGCTCCCGGTTGGGTCCGGTCGGGTCCGGTCGGGTCCGTAGCCTGGCCCCGTGGACCAGGAGCGCCGGACCGAGCGACGCCGACGCCGGGCGGTCGGGCCCCCCGGGGCCGTCCCCGTGCGCGACGAGCCCCGCGCGCCGACGCCGGACCGTGAGCCCCTGGACGACGAGCGGCTGCTCGCCGACCGGCCGCCGCACCACGACCGCGGGGTCTGACTAGGCCAGCTGCTCGACCGTGCAGAAGGCGCACCGGCGGGCCGCGCCCGGGATGCTCGACAGGCACTCCGGGCACTCCTTGGTCTCCGCGACCACCTCGGGCTCGGTCTTGTGCCGGTCGAGCAGGCGCTGCACGGGCCGGACGACGCCGAAGTAGATGACCGCCGCGATGATCAGGAAGTTCAGGACCGCGGTCAGGACGCTGCCGTAGGCGAGGAAGTGCCCGGTGCGGGCGCCGGACCCGTCGACCGGGCAGGCGCCCCGCAGGCAGACGCCGAGCGCGTCGAAGTTCGCCGAGCCGGGCAGCCCGATGAGCGGCGTGATGACGCCCTTGACGACGGCGCTGACGATGGCGCCGAACGCGGCGCCGATGACGACACCGACCGCGAGGTCGACGACGTTGCCGCGCAGGATGAACTTCTGGAAGCCGTCCACCGGGGACTCCTCGACGGTCGGGGGCAGGGCCGCGCGAGTGTGCCACCGGCGGTCCCCGGGGACGACCACCCCGTGAGCAGGGACGACACGGAGCGTGCCTACCTGGCGCTCGTGAAGGAGCGGCTGCCGGCCAGGGCCCGCGAGCAGCGGTGGGTGCTGCGGCTGGACCACTGCTTCGGCCGCGTCCTGCTCGACCACGCCGTCGGCGGCTGCTGGTACGACGCCCTGGACCGCCGGAGGCCGGCCTACCGGCAGCTCGACGACGCCCAGCTGGCCGGAGCCGTCGCGCTGGGGGAGCGGCTGCTCGAGGAGGGCGACCCGCTGCTGCGGGCCCTCGACGCGCAGTCGCTCACCTGGCGGGGGAAGCCGCAGAAGCGTCGATGAGCACGCCGGGGTTCAGGACCCCGGCGGGGTCGAGCGCCGCCTTGGCCGCTCCCAGGGCGAGGGCGAACGCGTCGGGCCGCTGCTGGTCGTAGCCGGGCCGGTGGTCGCGCCCGACGGCGTGGTGGTGCGTGACCGTCCCGCCGTGAGCCAGCAGGGCCTCGGTCGCGGCCGCCTTGACCTCGTCCCACTGCGCGACCTCGCTGCCGCGCCGGGCCGGGGCGAGGACCGTGAAGTACGGGGCCGCGCCGTCGGGGTAGACGTGGGTGAGCCGGCAGCTGACGGAGCCTCCTCCGCAGACGCGCTGCAGGGCCTCCGTGACCGCGCCCGTGACCCCGGCGACGAGGCCGTCGAGGGCGCTCCAGGTGCAGGCGGTCTCGAAGGTCTCGACCAGGACGCCCAGCAGCACCAGCTGCTCGCGCAGGTACGGCGCCCGGACGAAGGTCGACCGCCAGGCCGAGCCCGCCTCGCCCCTCGCTCCGGCCTCGACCACCCGCAGGCCGGCGTCGCGGCAGAGCGCGAGCAGGGGCTCCGGGTCCAGGGGCGCGTGCAGTGACTCGAGGCCCAGCACCAGGGCGGCCTCCCCCGTGGTCAGCGTCCCGGTCAGGGCGCTCTCGGCCGGGTCGATCAGCCGGCAGGTCGCCGGGGAGAAGCCGGCCTGCACGAGGGCGCGGACCGCGGCCGCGCCGCCCGCGAAGGTCGGGGCGGCGAGGGTGGCCGACCACCGGTGCGCCGGCCGGGGCTGGGCCCGCAGCCAGGCCGAGGTCACGACGCCGAGGGTGCCCTCGCTGCCGAGCAGCAGCCGGTCGGGGGACGGGCCGGCACCCGAGGCGGGCAGGCGGCGCGACTCCCACGGCCCGGCCGGGGTCACGGCGCGGACCGACTGCACGAGGTCGTCGACGTGGGTGGGGCCGGTGGAGAAGTGGCCTGCGGCCCTCGTCGCGACCCAGCCGCCGACGGTCGAGCGCTCGAAGCTCTGCGGGTAGAAGCGCAGCGTCAGGCCGTGCGGCTTGAGCGCCTCCTCGGCGTCCGGGCCGAGGGTGCCGGCCAGCAGGCGGACCGCCCGGCTGGTGCCGTCGACCTCGAGCAGCCCGCTGAGGAGCCCGAGGTCCAGGGACACGGGGGCCTCGAGCCCGACCGGCTCGACCCCGCCGACGACGCTCGTCCCGCCGCCGAAGGGCACGAGCGGCACGCCCTCGCTGCCGGCCCAGTCCAGGACGGCGGCGACGTCGGCCTCGTCCCGGGGGCGCAGGACGAGGTCGGCGGGGTGCGGCACCTGCCCGCGCAGACCCCGCACGACGTCCCGGTAGGACCGGCCGATGCCGTGGCGGAGCCGGTCGGCCGGGTCGTCCGAGGCGAGCTCCCGGAGCGGCCCGGGCAGCGCGCCGAGCCGGCGGGACGGGGAGACCGCCTGCAGCGGCGCCGGGTCCTCCGGCGGCTGGACCGCGACCCCGGTGGTGTCCTGCACGAAGGGGGCGAGCGCCTCGAGGTCGGCCCGGCGGGGCTCGTCGGCCGGGCCGCCCCAGCCCCAGACGGCGTAGGAGCTCATGCCGGTCGCAGGACGACGGAGAGCCGGCTGCTGACCGCGGCCGCGGCGAGCCGGGCGGCGGTGGCCGGCGTCGTCGCCAGGACGACGAGCCCGCCCTCGACGGCGTCGTCGGGCGCCGGGACGGACAGGACCAGGACGTCGCTGGCGGCGGTCGGGGCGACGGGGGCACCGCCGTCGGGCGCCGCGGCGAGGACGTCGACGTGGTCGCCGGCCCGCACCAGGGCGGCTCCGGCAGGGTCGGCCAGCCGGACCGGGCTGGCGACCAGGCCCTCGCCGGCCCGGGCCAGGAGGCCGGCCCCGAGCAGCCGGACGTCGGTCAGCGCCTCGCCCCGGCGGACGGGCCCGGCGAGCCGCAGCCCGGCGACCGGTGCGTCGGGCAGGGCGCCCTCGGGCAGGGCCCGCGCGGGGAGCTCGAGCCGGACGACGTCGGCGTCGTCGAGGACCGCCCCGGCGGGGAGGTCGCGGGCCGCAGCGAGCACCACCGTGCCGGGCTCGACCGGCGGAGCGAGCACGGGCAGGGCGCTGGCGACGGCCGCTGCGGTGAGCCCGGCGGCGAGCAGGCCGCGGCGGCGGCGGACGACCCGCAGGGCGGTCCGCAGCGCCGGGGGGAGGGCGGCGGTCACGGCAGCTGGAGGTCGCGGGCGAGGTCGACCGGGAGGCCGTCGAGCGCCCGGGCGCAGGTGCACTCCTGGTCGGCGGGCAGCGCCAGGACGACGTCGGCGAGCAGGCTGCGCAGCCGCTCGGTGTTCTCCTGGAAGACGCGGAACACCTCCGCCTGGGTGACCGCGCCGCTGCTCTCGACCCCGGCGTCGTGGTCGGTGACGAGCGCGACCGCGGTGTAGCAGAGGGCGAGCTCGCGGGCGAGGACGGCCTCGGGGTGCCCGGTCATCCCGACCAGCGACCACCCCTGCCGGGCGTGCCACCGGGACTCCGCGCGGGTGGAGAAGCGCTGGCCCTGGATGACCACCAGCGTGCCGCCGTCGACCGGCTCCCAGCCCTGCGCCTCGGCGCGGGACAGCACGACGGCCCGGCCGCGGGGGCAGTACGGGTCGGCGAAGGACACGTGGACGGCGGCGTCGTCGTAGAAGGTGTGCTCACGGCCGCTGGTGCGGTCGACCAGCTGGTCGGGGACGACGAGGGTGCCGGGCCCGAGCTCGGGCTGCAGGCCCCCGACGGCGCACGGCGCCACGACCTGCCGCACCCCGAGGCTCCGCAGCGCCCAGAGGTTGGCCCGGTAGGGGATGCGGTGGGGCGGGAAGCGGTGGTCGGCCCCGTGCCGCGGGAGGAACGCGACGGTGCGCCCGCCGAGCTCGGCGACGACGACCGGGTCGCTGGTGGGGCCGTACGGCGTCTCGACCGCGACCTCGCGGGCGCCGTCGAGGAAGGCGTAGAAGCCCGAGCCCCCGATGACCCCGATCTCGGCGGTGCGTGGCTGCGTCATGCGGCCGACACTAGGGCGGTGCCGGGGGCGCGGCCCCCGGGGGAGCCGCCGTCCACAGACGGGTCAGGCGGGCTTGCTCGGGGAGGCCGCCGGGGTGCTGGCCGGGGCGGCGGCAGGAGCCGCGGCCGGGCTGTCGGTCTTGGCCGGCGTCGTCGTCGTGTCCGAGGAGGAGGAGGCGGCAGGGGCGCCGCTCTTCTTCTCCGAGCGGCTGTCGTTCTTGTAGAAGCCGGAGCCCTTGAACACGACCCCGACGGCGCCGTACACCTTGCGGAGCGGGCCACCGCAGGCCGGGCACTCGGTCAGGGCGGCGTCGGAGAAGGACTGCACGACCTCGAGCGGCTGGTCGCACGCGGTGCACCGGTACTGGTAGGTCGGCACGTCTGTCCCTCTCGTCCTCTGACACGCGGGCCCCTGGCACTCGCGCAGCGGGAGTGCCAAGTGTACGGCGACGGGCTCCGGTCCTACGCCGCGACGTCGAGGTACTGCTGCACCGACCGGCGCAGGTCCGCGCGGGGCACGTCGTCGCGGGCGCACACCAGCCCGAGGCCGTACTTGCTGAACGACTGCGGGCGCAGCCCCTGCCCGAGCAGCAGCCGGTCGACGTCGCTGCGTCCCGACGGCGACTTGACCTCGACCAGGGCGAGGTCCGGGCGCAGGCCGGCGACCCGGCGTCCGTCCGGGCGGGCGAAGGCCAGGGACGTGTCGATCGTCAGCCGGAGCTCCTCCGACGAGGCGACCAGCGTGCTGCGGTCGTAGACGACGGACAGCGTCGGGACGAGCGGGTCGGCGGGCGGCTCGCCGTAGTGGGCCCCGATGACGTGCGCCGTGTACGCGACCACGCCCGGACCGCCCTCGCGGTGCTCCTGCGCGGTGCAGGGCCGACGGACCTTCACGGTGCGGCCGCGCTCGCCCTTGAGCTTGATCTCGACGAACCGGGTCTGCAGGTCGGTGTACTCGCGGGTCCGGACCTTGTAGCGGAGCCGGCGCCCCTGGGCGTGGGCCCGGAACAGGCCGGCGTCGGGGGTGTCGAAGTACGTGGAGTCGTACCGGCTGGTCCGCCGGCCCTCGACCTCGAGCACCTCGAAGGCGGGGCGCAGCCGGTCCAGCAGGCGGGTCAGGACGGGCACGGGGACGACGTACTTGCGGTCCTCGCGGACCATCAGCGCCGCCCGGGCCTCCAGGCCGCGCAGGCTCAGCGGGCGGTAGGAGGCGAGCAGGGCGCCGACCCCGCTCCGGTGCTCTGCCGTGGTCATGCCCGGACCTCCGCCGCCCGGCCGGCCCGGCCGTCGACGAGGCGCACCGTGAGGCGCGTCGTCATCCGCACGTAGTCGACCTCGAGCACCGCGACGTCCTCGACGCCGCCGCCGAAGCGCCGCTCCACGTCGGCCCGCAGCGCCTCCGGGCCGTCGTGGACGGTGTCGAGCAGGACCGCGACCGAGGTGCTGCCGGCGAACAGCCGCGGCCAGTCGACGACGGCCGTGACGACCAGCACCAGCACGACGATGAGGACGGGACGGGCCACCCCCGAGGCGAGCCCGGTGACGAGGGCGAGGGCCAGGGCGACGAAGAAGTAGCCGATCTCGACGTTGCGGTACTGCTCGCTGCGCAGCCGCACGATGGACAGCACGCCGAACAGGCCGAGGCCGGCCCCGACCGAGACCCCGCCCCCGCCGATGACCAGCAGGACGGCGAACAGGGCGACGTTGAACAGCCAGAAGACGGTCACGAGGTCGCGCCTGCGGTGCCGCGGCAGGAACAGCGCGAGGGTCAGGACCCCCATCGCGACGACGTCGACGGCGAACCGCAGGGCGGCGCCGGCAGCGGTCTCGGGGGAGAACGACGCCGCGAGGGGCAGGACGGCGTGCACGACAGACCTCCGGAGCGCCCACGGGTCGGGGTGGGCGGCGCAGACCTACCCGTTCACCCGCTGTTCACCCGGGGTCCGCCCGCCCGTCACCCGCGCTCCTCGGCGCGTACAGGCGGCAGCGGGTCGGGGGTTGCCCCGCTGACCGTGGTCGACCCTCCCGGCTCGCCGGCCTGAACGAGGGCGATGCCGCCGACGACGAGCGCGCCCCCGAGCAGCTGCGGCACGGTCAGCACCTGGTCCAGCAGCACGTAGGCGAACAGGACGGCGAACAGCACCTCGGTCAGCCCGACGAAGGAGGCGACCGTCGCCCCCAGCAGCCGGGCGCCGACGATGCCCGTCACGTACGCCACGACGGCCGCGACGAGTGCGAGGCCGAGCACCGGGACGAGCCACGGCACGGAGCGGTCGAGCAGGACGACGTCGGCGCGGGTGGTGCGGAAGGCGAGCAGGCCGCTCGCGCAGGCCAGCCCGAGGACGGCGCCCCCGACGGCCAGCCCGGCCCAGGCCGCGACCAGCGGTGGCAGGGCGTCGTCGGCGTCCGAGGACAGGACGTAGTAGACGGCGAGCCCGAACGCGGCGCCGAGGCCCCACAGGACGCCGACGGGGTCCAGCCGGGCGTCGCCCAGCAGGTCGAGCACGAGCACCAGTCCGGCCACCGCGACGGCGGCCCCGAGCACGGTGAGCCGTCGGGGCCGGTGGCCGCGAGCCAGCCACTGCCACCCGACGACGAGCAGCACCCCGCTGTACTCGAGGAGCAGGGCGACGGCGACCGACAGCCGGTCGACCGCCTGGAAGTAGCAGAGCTGAGCGCCCGCGACCGCGCCGACGCCGTAGACGAGGACCGGCAGGGCGTCGCGGCGGAGCCGGCCGACGTGCCCGCGCAGCAGCAGCAGGGCGGGGGCGGTGAGGACGAGCGCCGCGACGACGACGCGCACCGTCACGGCGGCCCCCGGTGTCCACCCGACGGCGAGCAGGCTGCCGGCGAACGGTCCCGAGGTGCCGAAGCTGGCCGCCGACAGCAGGGCGAGGCCGAGACCCGCACCTCGCCCTGCTGTCGTCATGCCGACGACGCTACGGGTGCAGCAGCACCTTCGTGACGCCGTCCTCGCGCCGGTCGAAGCGGTCGTACATCTCGACCGCCCGGTCGAGCCCGACCTCGTGGCTGACGATGAACGACGGCGTCGCCCGGCCGGTGACGATGAGGTCGCGCAGCTGCCGGTTGTACCGCTTCACCGGGCACTGGCCGGTGCCCATCGACTGGCCCTTCGTGAAGAAGGTGCCGTACTGGAACCCGACCCGGTCGGCCTTCTCGGGCGGGTCGACGCCCGGGTCCTGCGGCACGTAGACCCCGACGACGCCGATGCCGCCGGTGGTGCGGACGACGTTGACGAGGTTGTCGAGGGTGAGCTCGGGGTGCTCCTCGCCGCCGTGGTCGTGCGCCTGGAACCCGACCGCCTCGACGCCGCGGTCCGGGCCGAGCCCGCCGGTCAGCTCGAGGATCTGGTCGACCGGGCTGCCCTGGCTGAAGTCGACCGGGGTCGCCCCGATCGAGGAGGCCAGCGCGAGCCGGTCGGCCTGCTGGTCGACGACGAAGACCTCGCTGGCGCCCATGAGGAAGGCGCTGTGCGCGGCCATCAGCCCGACCGGTCCGGCACCGAACACGGCGACCCGGTCGCCGGGCTGCATGCCCGACAGGACGACGCCGTGCCAGCCGGTCGGGAAGATGTCCGACAGCATCGTGAAGTCGTTCTCGTGCTCGGTGCCCTGGGGCAGCCCGAGCAGGTTCACGTCGGCGAAGGGCACCCGGAGGTACTCCGCCTGGCCGCCGTCGTACGGGCCCATGTTCGCGTAGCCGTACGCGGCGCCGTCCATGCCCTCGGTCGGGTTGGTGCGGGTGCAGAACGACGTCCAGCCGGTCTGGCAGTTGCGGCAGGTGCCGCACGCGATGTTGAACGGCACCGACACGCGGTCCCCGACCTTCACGTGGGCGACCGCGGAGCCGACCGCCTCGACGATCCCGGTGTTCTCGTGGCCGAGGACCTTGCCCTCCTCCACCGACGTCCGGCCCTCGTACATGTGCAGGTCCGAGCCGCAGATGTTGCTCGTGGTGATCCGGACGACCGCGTCGGTCGGCTCCACGACGGTCGCGTCGGGGACCTCCTCGACCGCGACCTGCTTCGTGCCGCGGTAGACGACCGCCTTCACGCCGTGACCTGGCTGCCGGTCTCGGTGGACGCCGGGTAGGGGTCCGGGCCGCCGACCTTCGCCAGGATCCAGTCGGCCGCCTCCTGCTGCGCCTTCTCGGCCTGGTCCAGGACCGCGTTCGCGCCGAAGAACTCGTGCATGACGCCCTCGTAGCGGGTCGCCACGACCTCGACGCCGGCCGCCTCGAGGTCCTTCGCGAACTGCTCGCCCTGGCTGCGCAGGACGTCGCGCTGGTCGGTGAGGACCAGGGTCGGGGGCATGAGGCGGCGCTGCTCGTCGGTCCAGTCGAGCAGGGCGATGCGCGGGTCCGTGCCGGCGTCGGGGTGGCCCTCGAGGTAGTGCATGGCCATCCAGCTCAGCAGCGCGCGGTTGAGCGGGCGGCCGTCGGCCTCCTCCACCATCGAGTCGCCGAACTGCTCGCCGGTGGTCACGGGGTAGACGCAGACCTGCGCGACGGGGAGCGCCTCGCCGGCCTCGGCCAGCTGCAGGACCGTGGCCGGGGCCATGTTCCCGCCGACGGACTCGCCGCCGATGACGATCCGGGACGCGTCGCCGCCGAGCTGCGCGGCGTTCTGCACGACCCACCGGTACGCCGTGAGGACGTCGTCGTGCGCGGAGGGGAACGTCGCCTCGGGCGCGCGCCGGTAGTCGGGCGTCACGACGATCGCGCCGGTCTTGAGGCACAGGCCGCGGCAGGAGTCGTCGTAGTGGTCGTCGATGGTGAACAGCACCCAGCCGCCACCGTGGACCCAGAAGACGATCGGCGCGCCGGCCTGGACGCCCTCGGGCTTGTAGACCCGCAGGCGCTGCGTGCCGCCCGCGGCGTCGGGCACGTCGAGGTCCTCGACCGAGCCGACCTGCGCGGGACCGTCGAGGCCCCTGTCCTTCATGACCTCGAGGACGGCCTCCTTGGGGCCGGGCTGCTGACGCGCCTGCTCGGCGGTGAGGATCTCGAACGGCAGCGGGCCGAGCGAGGAGTGCGCGTCGACGATGGCCTGGGCCTGCGGGTCGAGCAGGCCGGAGGCGTCGGTGGCGAGCGTGTACTTCTTGCCCGAGACGGTGGCCCGGAGCTGGTCGAGCGGCTTGGTCATCGCGCCGGCGAGCTTCTCGAACGTGCTGCCGCCGTCGGGGGCGTGCGGGTGCGGCATGGTCGGGGCCTGGCGCTTGGCGGCGAGGAACTCCTTGCCGAGGGTGGCCATCTGCTCCGCGCCGACCTTCTCGCGGAACGCCGGGAGCTCCTTGCTCTCCTCGTCGTCGACGTGGTGGCGGGTGAGGCGGATCAGCTCGGTGAGCGCGGTCTCGAACTCCTGCTCACCCGGCTCGGTGCGGGCGAGGGTCACGAGCAGGTCCTTGATCCCGGCGTGCTCCTCGCGGGCGTCCTGGTTGTCCTCCTCCATGCCCAGCTCGAGCCACTTCGGGTAGAGGACGGTCTCCTCGGCGAAGGCGTGCAGGGCCAGCTCGAAGGCGATCTGGTCGACCAGCACGCGCCGGTCGCCGCGACCGGCCTCCAGGTGCTGGAACTGGCGCTCGACGATCGCGTGGTCGTCGGCGATCAGGTGGTCGATGTCGCCGGGGAGGGTCGGGTAGTCCAGAGCCACGGGGTTCTCCTTCAGGTCGGTGTTGAGTCGGTGCCCGCCTTCCGGCGAGGGATGCACTCCCTGGCGGATCTGACTCTGCGTGTCCGGCCGTGCCATCCTGAGCAGTGCTCGAGACGGTCCTGCGGTGACGCTCCGCAGTCGACTGGCGCTCGCCTTCCTGCTCGTCGTCATGCTGCCGCTCGTCGTCGGGACGGTGCTGCTGCAGCGGGCCGTCCCGGCCGCCGTCCAGGACCAGCAGGCCAGCGGCCTCGCCTCTGCGGCCACCCTGTCGAGCCGGTTGCTGGAGGCGACCTGCGCCCGGGCTGCGGCCGCCGCGGCCGCGACCGCACGGGCCGCCACCGACGACCCGCAGCCGGCTGCCGTCCGCGACCTCGTGACGCGGCTCGTGGACGACCGCACGGTCGACGGCGTCCGGCTGACCGACGCCGCCGGCCGCACCGTCGCGCGGGCCGGGACGCAGCCGGACGGCGCCGCCGGCTGCGCCGGAGGAGGCAGGCCCACGGAGGCGGCCCTGTCCGCCCGGCTGGCGCTCCGGACGACGGCGCAGGCCCCGGCGGGCAGCGTCGAGGTCGTGCTGCGGCTCGACCGGCTCGTGGAGGTCCTGCGCGCCGGGACCCGCGGGCAGGCGGCGGTCCTCGCGCCCGGCGGCACGGTCCTGGTCCGCACCGGGCCGGTCCCGGGCGCCCTGCTCGCCCGCGCGCTCGACTCCCCCGGTCGGGCCGTCCAGGACGGCGGGCTCGCAGCCTTCGCGGACACCCGGGGGCTGCTGCCCGTCGTCGTCACCGAGCCGCTGGCCGAGCTGTCGCTGCTCGTGCCGGTGGCCGCCGCCGTGCTGCTGGGCGCGGCCCTGCTGTCCACCGGGCTCGCCCTGCTGCTGGCCCGGGCCACGACCCGGCCGCTGCAGGAGCTCGGGGAGGCGGCCGGACGGATCGCCGGCGGCGACCTCACGACGACGATCCCGGTCCGGGGCCGCGACGAGGTCGCCCGCCTGGCCGAGGCCTTCAACGAGATGACGCGCGACCTGCGCACCTACGTCGAGGCCCTGCAGGCCGGGCGCGACGAGCTGCAGGCCGGCCTCGCCCGCCTCGGGGCCACCCTGTCCGGCACCCACGACCTCGACCGCATCCTCGCCGTCGTCCTGGAGACGGCCATGGCCGCGACCCGGGCCCGCGGAGGCATGGTGCTGCTGCTGTCCCCCGGACGCGACGAGCTGGTGCTGGCGGTGTCCCGCGGGGTCGACGTCCCGGCCGGGCTGCGGCTGCCGGTCGGCACGGGGATCAGCGGCCAGGTGGCCCGCACCGGCGAACCCCTGCGCGGGCGGACCGGCGAGGGCGGACTGCGCCCGGGACCGGGGGAGCCCGACGCCCGCAGCGTCGTCGCCGTCCCGTTCTCCAACGGCGGCACGGTCCTCGGGGTCCTGGACCTCTACGACCGGGTCGACGCCGACGGCTTCGACGAGAACGACCTCGCGAGCGTCCGCACCTTCGCCACCCAGGCCACGGTCGCCGTCGACAACGTCCTGCTCCACCAGGACGTCCAGCGGATGGCCGTCACCGACGGGCTCACCGGCCTCGGCAACTACCGCCACTACACGCAGACGGCGACCCGCGAGGTCGAGCGCGCCGCCCGGTTCGGCCGCCCCATGGCGCTGCTCCTGCTCGACCTCGACCTGTTCAAGGCGGTCAACGACACGCACGGGCACCAGCGCGGCGACGCCGTCCTCGTCGAGCTGGCCGCGCGGGTGCGCGGGGAGGTCCGCGACGTCGACACCGTCGCCCGCTACGGCGGGGAGGAGATCGCCGTCGTGCTGCCGGAGACCGGTGCGGACGGCGCCGCCCACGCCGCGGAGCGGATCTGCGACGCCGTCCGGCGGCGGCCGTTCGGGGAGCCGGGCGAGGTGCCGCTGCCGATCACGGTCTCGATCGGCGTCGCCGTCTTCCCCGCCGACGGCGCCACGCCGGCCGCCCTGCTGCGGGCCGCCGACGGCGCCCTCTACACGGCCAAGGACAGCGGGCGCGACACGTGGCGGGCAGCGGCCCCCCACTAGGGTCCGGGGATGCGTGTCACCAAGGCCGTCCTCCCCGCCGCGGGGCTCGGGACCCGCTTCCTGCCCGCGACCAAGGCCTCCCCCAAGGAGATGCTCCCGGTCGTCGACAAGCCGGCCATCCAGTACGTCGTCGAGGAGGCCGTGCGCGCCGGCCTGGACGACGTCCTGCTCGTCACCGGCCGCAACAAGAAGCCGATGATCGACCACTTCGACCGCAACGTCGAGCTCGAGATGGCCCTCGAGGCCAAGGGCGACCAGGAGCGCCTCGCCGCGGTGCGGCACGCCAGCAACCTCGCGGCCGTGCACTTCGTCCGCCAGGGCGACCCCAAGGGCCTCGGTCACGCCGTGCTCGCCGCCGCCCAGCACGTCGGCCAGGAGCCGTTCGCGGTGCTGCTCGGCGACGACCTCATCGACGAGCGCGACCACCTGCTCGAGCAGATGATCGAGGTGCAGGAGCGCGAGGGCGGCAGCGTCGTCGCCCTCATGCAGGTCCCGCGCGAGAGCGTCAGCATGTACGGCTGCGCGGCGGTGGAGGGCACGGGCGACGTCGTCCGGGTCACCGGGCTGGTCGAGAAGCCCCCGGTGGAGGAGGCGCCCAGCGACCTCGCCGTCATCGGCCGCTACGTGCTGTCGCCGACCGTCTTCGAGGTCCTGCGCGAGACGGTCCCGGGTCGCGGCGGCGAGATCCAGCTGACCGACGCCCTCCAGACCCTGATCGCCCGCGAGCCGGTCCACGGCGTGGTCTTCCGCGGCCGCCGCTACGACACCGGCGACCGCCTCGACTACCTCAAGGCCTGCGTGCAGCTGGCCGCCGACCGCGAGGACCTCGGGCCGCCCCTGCTGGCCTGGCTGCGGGAGTACCTGGAGTCCCGGACGTGAGGTCGGTCGACGAGCACCTGGCCAAGGTCCTCGACCTCGTCCAGGTGCTCTCGCCGCTCGACCTCGGGCTGCTCGACGCCCACGGCTGCGTCCTGGCCGAGGACGTCGTCGCCCCGCACCCGCTCCCCGGCTTCGACAACAGCGCGATGGACGGCTACGCGGTGCGGGCGGAGGACGTCGCGCGAGGGCGTCGTCCTGCCCGTCGTCGGCGACGTCGCGGCCGGGCCGGCGTCGCCGCTGCGGGTCCAGCAGGGGCTCTGCGTCCGGATCATGACCGGGGCGCTGCTGCCCGTCGGCGCCGACACGGTCGTCCCGCTCGAGCACACCGACGGCGGTGTCGCGCAGGTCCGCTTCGACCGCACGCCCGACGTCGGGGGCTACGTGCGGCGGGCCGGCGAGGACGTGAAGGCCGGCGAGACCGTCCTCGAGCAGGGCACCGCCCTCGGGGCCGCCCAGCTCGGGCTCGCCGCCGCCGTCGGGCGGTCCCGGCTGCTGGTGCGGCCGCGGCCGCGGGTCGTCGTCGTTCAGCACCGGCAGCGAGCTGGTCGAGCCGGGCGCGCCGATCGGGCCGGGGCAGCTGCCCGACAGCAACTCGGTCGCCCTGACCGCCGCTGCGCTCGAGGCCGGGGCGATCGCCTACCGGGTCGGGATCGTGCCGGACGACCCGCGCAAGCTGCTCGACACCCTCGAGGACCAGCTGGTCCGGGCCGACGTCCTCGTCACCTCCGGCGGCGTGAGCGTCGGCGCGTACGACGTCGTCAAGGAGGTGCTGTCCCGCATCGGGACGGTCGAGTTCACCAAGGTCGCCATGCAGCCGGGCATGCCGCAGGGCTTCGGCACCCTCGGCCCCGACAGCACCCCGTTCTTCGGCCTCCCCGGCAACCCGGTCAGCGCGATGGTCTCCTTCGAGGCCTTCGTGCGGCCGGCCCTGCGCCGGATGCTCGGCGCCGACCCGCTGGAGCGCCCGCGCGTGCGCGCCGTGACCACGGAGCGCGCTGCACCTCGAGCAAGGGCAAGCGCTCGTTCCTGCGGGTCCACCTCGAGGTCCGCGACGGCGCCTACGTCGTCTCGCCGGTGTCCGGGTCCGGCTCGCACCTGCTGGCCGGGATGGCTCGGGCGAACGCGCTCGCCGTCGTGCCGGAGGACGTGACCGAGATCGAGGCGGGGGGCGCCGTGACCGTGATGATGCTCGAGCGGCGCGCCCGGTGAGCGGTCGTTCACCCACCTCGACGACGCCGGCGCGGCCCGCATGGTGGACGTGTCGGCCAAGGACGTCACCGCCCGGACGGCGACCGCGACCGGCCGGGTCGACCTGTCGGCCGAGGTGGTCGCGCTGCTGCGCGGACCGGGGGTCCCCAAGGGCGACGCGCTGTCGGTGGCCCGGATCGCCGGGATCATGGGCGCGAAGCGCACCCCCGACCTCGTCCCGCTGTGCCACCCGATCGCGCTGTCCGGCGTGACCGTCGACCTCTCCGTCGACGACGCCGGCGTCGCGGTCCGCGTCCTGGTGAAGACCACCGACCGGACCGGCGTCGAGATGGAGGCGCTCACCGCCGTCGTCGTCGCGTGCCTGGCCGTCGTCGACATGTGCAAGGCGGTCGACCCGGCCGCGGTCATCTCCTCGGTGCAGGTCGAGGAGAAGACGGGCGGGAAGACGGGGCTGTGGACGCGGCCGTGATCACGGTGTCCGACCGCTCCGCACGCGGGGAGCGGCCGGACACCAGCGGCCCGCTGCTCGCCTCGCTCCTCACCGACGCCGGCTGCACCGTCGGCCCGGTCGTGGTCGTCCCCGACGACGTCGACGCCGTCCAGCAGGCCCTGCGCGACGCCGTCGCCGGGGGAGCGGACGTCGTCGTCACGACCGGGGGCACCGGCCTGACGCCGCGCGACACCACCCCCGAGGCGACCCGGCCGCTGCTCGACCGCGAGGTCCCCGGCCTCGCCGAGGCCCTGCGGGCGGTGTCGCGGGAGGCCGTCCCCACCAGCGTCCTGAGCCGGGGGCTCGCGGGGACGATCGGCACGACCCTCGTGGTGAACCTGCCGGGGTCGACCGGAGGCGTGCGCGACGGCGTCCGGGTGCTCGCTCCGGTGCTCGTCCACGCCGTGCAGCAGCTGCGCGGGGGCGACCACTGACCGGCTGGCCCGTCCTGCTCGAGGACGGGCCGGTGGCGCTGCGGCCGCTGCGGCTGCGCGACGCCTCCGCCTGGTCGGCCGTGCGGACCGCCAACGAGGAGTGGCTGAGCCCCTGGGAGGGCCGGCCCCCCACCGCCGGCGAGGCCGACTGGGCCGACCGGCACAGCCCCGCGGTCTTCGCCGCCATGCTCCGGGGGCTGCGCAAGGAGGCCCGAGCCGGCCGCACCCTGCCCTGCGCGATCACCTGGGACGGCCGCCTCGCCGGTCAGGTCACCCTCGGCAACGTCGTCCGGGGGGCCTTCGACAGCGCCTACGTCGGCTACTGGGTCGACGGGCGGCTGGCCGGCCGGGGCATCGCCCCGACCGCGGTCGCGATGCTCGTCGACCACGCCTTCGACGTCCTCGGGCTGCACCGGGTCGAGGCGAACGTGCGGCCGGAGAACGCGGCGTCGCTGCGGGTGGTCGAGAAGCTCGGCTTCGTCAGGGAGGGCCTGCACCGGCGGTACCTGCACATCGACGGCGACTGGCGCGACCACGTCGCCCACGCCCTGCTGCGCGAGGACGTCCCGGAGGGTGTCCTGCGGCGGTACCGCTCCTCGTAGACCGGTCGGCGCGCCTCCCCTGACCTGCGGGTCTGCCGCCCTACCGTTCGGCCCCGTGGGCAGCGGACTGATCTTGTTGGTGATCGTCGGGGCCTGGCTCGCGGTGCTGGTGCCCATGGCACTGCGCTCGCAGGACGCAGGCACGGCCATGCGGTCGGCCGAGCGCTTCGGCGACGCCATGCGGGTGCTCGCGCCCCGCAGCGCGCGCCGACCGGCGGCCCCGCCCGAGGAGCCGGTCGAGCCGCTCCTGCACGACGTCCGCGGCGTCGCTCCCCGGCCGCCGCTGACCGTCGTGCAGCGACGACGCCGGGTGCTGCTGTCGCTCCTCGGCGGCGCCCTGGCCGGCCTGCTCGGGGGGTTCGTGACCCGGTGGCTGCTGCTGGTCGGCGTCGTCCTGGGAGTCCTGGCCGTGGCCTACGTCGTCCACCTGCGCCGGCTCGCCCTCGCCAGGGCCGAGGCGTCCATGCGTGCCGGCACCTCGTGGGAGACCGGCGTGGTGCGGCCGCAGCCGGTCGTCGTCGCCGGGGTGCCCGACCGCATGCCGGCCCGGGTGCAGCCACCCGCGTGGGTGCCGTCCTCGCAGGTGGAGGAGCGGCCGCTGGCCGTGGGCGAGTGGAGCCCGGTGCCGGTCCCGCCGCCCGTCTACACGACCAAGCCGGTCGCGCACCGCGCGCCCCGCGTGCTGGACCTCACCGACCCCGCCGGGCCGGCTGCGGACCTCGAGCTGGACGACATCCTCGAGGGGCGTCGGGCCTCCGGCGACTGGTAACGTCCTGGCCGATCCGCGGGGCTGTGGCTCAGTCCGGTAGAGCACCTCGTTCGCATCGAGGGGGTCAGGGGTTCGAATCCCCTCAGCTCCACCGCAGGTCGTCCCGGGGCCCGGCACTCACGAGTGCCGGGCCCTGGTGTGTCATGACGGGCGTGGTCCCCGCCGTGCTGCTCGAGGTTCCGCTCAGTCCTCGATCACGTCGCGTCCCTCGGCCCTGAGCCGGGCGAGGCCGTCGAGCATCCCCTGCACGGCCTCCGGGGGGTGGGACGGCCAGTCCGGCACCTCCTCGACCACGCGGAGCGGCAGTCGGGACCGGAAGGATCGGGTCGGGTTGCCGGGGAGCTTCTTGTCGGTGACGTTCGGGTCGTCCTCGAACGGCCCGGTGGGCTCGACCACGTACACGTGCCCGCGGTCGCTGCTGTCGGTGAGGGCGCTGGCCAGCTGCGCGCCCCACGCCGCGGTCTCGATCCGGCTCGTGAAGTAGACGTGGTTCATCACGCGGTCGGCCTGGAAGTTGGACCGCCGTCCGGGGACGACGTCGTCGCCGGGCTGCAGGGCAGCGGCCGTGCCGTGCAGGAAGGCGGTCTCCTGGTCGTCCACGGGACGAGTGTCTCAGCCTCCCGGCGTCGCGGGGCCGTCCAGCGGTCAGATCCAGCTGCTGAGCCACATCCGGGCGTACCAGTCGTCGTAGGGGAGCACCTGGGCCGCGAGCACCGGGTAGAGGTACGCGAAGTCCACGACCACCAGGGCCAGGTAGGCGCCGACGCCGACCGCGCCCCAGGTGCGCCGGGTCCGGGACGCGCCCGGTCCACCGAGCGCCCAGCCGGCGACCAGGGTCAGCCCGAGCGCCATGAACGGGACGGCGGGCAGGGCGTAGAACAGGAACATCGTCCTGTTGTGCAGGTCCTCACGGATCCAGGGGAGGATCGCGAAGGCGAAGGGCACCAGGACGGCGGCGGCCCGCCAGTCGCGCTTGGCCAGCCACATCCAGAGCAGGGCGATCACCATGGGGATCGACGCCCACCAGATCGCGGGCGTCCCGACGGCGAGGACCTCGCTCGAGCAGCGGGCGGCGGTGCACCCGGCCGACCCGGCGACGAGCCCCGCGGGGTAGTAGTAGCTGACCGGCCGCGCGAGCAGCAGCCAGCCCCAGGGGTGCGACTGGTACGGGTGCTTGGTGCTCAGGCTGCTGTGGAAGCCGTAGATCTCCCGGTGGTACTGCCACCAGGACCGCAGCACGTCGGGGACCGGGCTGCCCGAGGGGTGGTCGCGGGCCCAGGACCGGTCGTAGCCGAGGTCGCTGTGGAACCAGCCGGCCCAGGACGCCGTGTAGAGCACCGCCGGCAGGACGAGCAGCGCGGCGACGAGCAGCAGCGTGCTGCGCGTCAGGGTCGCCCGCACCGGGCTGCGGACGCCGGCCGTCCGGCGCGCACCGACCTCCCAGGCGAAGGCGAGCAGGCCGAGCGCGGCGACGGAGTACAGACCGCTCCACTTGGTGGCCAGCGCCGCGCCGAGCATCGCCCCGGTCGCGAACAGCCACGGCCGGCCCCACAGCCGGGGTCCCCGGCCCGCCAGGGCGTCGTCGGGCGTGCCGGCGAGGCGGCGTCGTACGGAGTCGCGGTCGGCCACCAGGCAGGCGAACGCAGCGGTGGTGAACAGGACCAGGAAGACGTCGAGCATCGCGACGCGGGACTGGACGAAGAACAGCCCGTCGAGGCTGAGCAGGAGCCCGGCGAGCACGCCGAGCAGGGTCGAGCCGGTCATCCGGCGGGCGACCCGGACCGTGATCACGATCGTCAGGGTGCCGGCGACGGCCGCGGCGACGCGCCACCCCACCTCGTTCGTCCCGAAGGCCCGGAGCCCGAGCGCGATCAGCCACTTGCCCAGCGGCGGGTGGACGATGAAGGCGCCCGAGCCGGTGGGGATGCACTTCGCGGCGATGGTCTGGTCGGCGTCGGTGTTGCCGAGCGTCGCGTGCTCGACGCCGTAGCGGAGCAGGTTCTGCGCGTCGCAGGCGTAGTAGATCTCGTCGAAGATCCGGCCGCCCGGCTGACCGAGCCGCACGAAGCGCAGTCCCCCGCCGACGACGGCGACCAGCAGCGTCGCGAGCCAGCCGACCCACGGCAGCCCGAGCGACGCCGGCAGGATGCGCTCGCGCCAGGGCGCCGACGGCACGGGGGCGGGGACCTCGGCGGACGGCTTCTCCAGCACGACGGTCATGGGCGCCAGCCTAGGGTCGGGGGGTGCCCCTCGTCCTCGCCGGAGCTCCCATCGGACAGGCCGGCGACGCCAGCGCGCGCCTCGCCCAGGAGCTGGCCTCGGCCGACGTCGTCGCCGCGGAGGACACCCGTCGGCTGCACCGGCTGTGCGCCGACCTCGGGGTGAAGCCGACCGGCAAGGTGGTCAGCTGCTTCGAGGGCAACGAGGAGCAGCGCGTGCCCGAGCTGCTCGACGCCGTCCGGGCGGGGCGTCGCGTGCTGCTCGTGACCGACGCCGGGATGCCCACGGTGAGCGACCCGGGCTACCGGCTGGTCGCCGCCGCCGCTGCCGAGGGCCTGCACGTGACCTGCGTGCCCGGGCCGTCGGCCGTGACGACCGCGCTCGCGGTGAGCGGGCTGCCGAGCGACCGGTTCTGCTTCGAGGGCTTCCTCCCCCGCAAGCAGGGCGAGCGCCGGACCCGGCTGCAGGGCCTCGTCGCGGAGCGGCGCACCGCCGTCCTGTTCGAGGCGCCGCACCGGCTCCACGCGTCGTTGCGCGACATGGCCGACGTCCTCGGGGCGGACCGGCGGGCGGTGGTCTGCCGCGAGCTGACCAAGACGCACGAGGAGGTCCGCCGGGGGCGCCTGGCGGACCTCGCCGCATGGGCCGAGGCGGGCGTCCTGGGGGAGGTCACCGTGGTCCTGGCCGGTGCGCCGGAGCCGACGACGGAGCTGACGCCGGCCGAGCTGGTGCGGCTGGTCGGCGTCCGGGAGCAGGCCGGGCTGACCCGGAAGGAGGCCCTCGCCGCGGTCGCCGTCGAGACCGGGGTCCCCCGCAGGGACGTGTTCGACGCCGTCGTCGCTGCCAAGGCGGATCGGCGGTAGTCCTTCCGGACCCTGTTCGCCGGAACGGGTGCGGAGGGCGGCCCGGCCGGTCGAGGGTGGGAGCAGCGGCACGACCTGCCGCACCCCGCACCACCTGATGCTGTCCGGAGGCCACACCCCCGTGCCCCACCTGTCCCCGCCCGCGCCGCTCCCCCGCGACGAGGCCGCCCGCCTCGACGTCCTGCGCAGCTTCGCGGTGATGGACACGCCCCGCGAGGAGAAGTACGACGGGCTCACCCGGCTGGCCGCGCAGGTCTGCGACATGCCGATCGCGCTGATCAGCCTGCTCGACGAGGACCGGCAGTGGTTCAAGGCCGCCTTCGGGACCGACCTCGTCTGCACCCCCCGCGACGTCGCCTTCTGCTCGCACGCCCTGCTGCAGCCCGACGACCTGTTCGTCGTGCCGGACACCCACCGCGACGCCCGCTTCCACGACAACCCGCTCGTCACCGGGGCGCCGTTCCTGCGGGCCTACGCCGGGGCCCCGCTGGTCGGCGCCGACGGCCAGCCGCTCGGCACGCTCTGCGTGCTCGACGTCGAGGCGCGCCACCTCGGTGACCGCCAGCTGGCCGCGCTGCGGACCCTCGCCCAGCAGGTCGTCGCCCAGCTCGAGCGGGACCGCGCCCTGCGCAGGGTCGCGCTGGCCGAGGAGGCCCTCAGCGCGGCCCGGCCCCGCACGCCCACCCCCGACGTCCCGGGGCTGGAGGAGGCGCTCGGCCAGCTCGTCGTGCACTACCAGCCGTTCTGGGACGTCACCGAGCGCGGCCGCGCCCTCGCCGTCCGGGTCTCCGGGGCGGAGGCCCTCGTCCGCTGGCAGCACCCGACCCGCGGCCTCCTGCTGCCCGGCGAGTTCGTCCCCGCGATGGAGGCGCAGGGGCTGGCCACCCGGCTCGGCGAGACGGTCCTGCGAGCCTCGCTGGAGCAGCTCGCCGCCTGGGAGAGGGCCGACCTGCTCCCGGACGACTTCACGATGCACGTCAACATCTCCGCCCAGCAGCTGCACGAGGGCGGGATCGCCGTCCTCGTCGACCGGCTGCTCGGGGAGACGGGGGCCACCCCCGGCCTGCTCTGCCTCGAGGTCACCGAGAGCGCCCTGCTCGACGCCAGCGCCTTCAGCCCGGCCGACGCGCAGCACCTCCTCGACGCCGGCCTCACCCTCGCCCTCGACGACTTCGGCACCGGCTTCTCGTCGTTGACCCAGCTGCGCCTCTACCCGTTCGCGGCCGTCAAGGTGGACCGCTCCTTCGTGAGCGGTCTGGGGCGGTCGGAGCAGGACGAGGTCATCGTCGAGAGCGTGGTGTCGATGGCGCGGCGGCTCGGGATCGTGCCGGTCTGCGAGGGGGTCGAGACGCCGGGACAGCTCGACCGCGTGGTCGCCGCCGGCTGCACGACCGTGCAGGGGTGGCTGTTCGGCAAGGCCTGCGACGCCGCGACCTGGGAGTCGCAGGTGCTGCGCGAGGGCGAGCAGGTCCTGCTGCGCGCGGTCAGCCCGACGCCGGCGCTGTCGTGGGAGCGGCCGGTGGGGGCGTAGCTCCTGCTCCTAGGCTCCCGGGCATGTCCTCCGTGCTCACCGCCGTCGCCTGGCCCTACGCCAACGGCCCCCGCCACATCGGGCACGTCGCCGGGTTCGGCGTCCCGTCCGACGTGTTCTCGCGGTACCGCCGGATGCGGGGCGACCGCGTGCTCATGGTCAGCGGCACCGACGAGCACGGCACGCCGATCCAGGTGCAGGCCGACCGCGAGGGCGTCACCACCCGCGAGCTGGCCGACCGCTACAACCGGGTCATCGCGCAGGACCTGCAGGGCCTGGGCCTGTCCTACGACCTGTTCACCCGCACGACGACGCGCAACCACTACGCCGTCGTGCAGGAGGTGTTCCGGGCGCTGCACACCAACGGCTACGTCGTCGAGCGGTCCCAGCTGTCGGCCATCGACCCGTCGACCGGGCGCGGCCTGCCTGACCGCTACGTCGAGGGCACCTGCCCGATCTGCGCCTACGACGGCGCCCGCGGCGACCAGTGCGACAACTGCGGCAACCAGCTCGACCCCCAGGACCTGATCGACCCCCGCAGCAAGATCGACGGCAAGGCCCCCACGTTCGTGGAGTCGGCGCAGTTCTTCCTGGAGCTCCCCGCGTTCGTCGACGCCCTCGGTAGCGTGGCTGCAGACCCGTGAGGGCTGGCGCCCGAACGTCCTCGCCTTCAGCAAGAACCTCGTCGACGACCTCAAGCCCCGCGCGATCACGCGGGACCTCGACTGGGGCGTGCCCGTCCCGCTGCCGGGCTGGCAGGAGCGCGGCGACAAGCGGCTCTACGTCTGGTTCGACGCCGTCATCGGCTACCTCTCGGCGTCGGTCGAGTGGGCCCGGCGGCAGGGCGAGCCGGAGGCGTGGCGGGAGTTCTGGTCGCCGGACGCGGAGTCCTACTACTTCATGGGCAAGGACAACGTCGTCTTCCACTCGGTCATCTGGCCGAGCATCCTGCTGGGCACGAAGACCGGCCCGTACGCCGACCTGTCCCTGCCCGGCGAGGTCGTGAGCAGCGAGTTCCTCACCATGGAGGGCAAGAAGTTCTCGTCCTCCCGGTCGGTCGTCATCCACGTGCGCGACGTCCTCGAGCGGTACGGCCCCGACGCGCTCCGCTACTACCTGGCCGCCGCCGGGCCGGAGAGCAGCGACACCGACTTCACCTGGGAGCAGTTCGTCACCCGCAACAACACCGAGCTGGTCGCGGGCTGGGGCAACCTCGTCAACCGGACCGTCTCCATGGTGGCCAAGAACAACGGCGCGATCCCTGCCCTGGGGGAGGCCCAGGAGGTCGACCGGGCCGCGCTGGCCGCCTCGAGGGCCGGGTTCGACAGCGTCGGCGCCCTGCTCGCGAAGAACCAGCAGAAGGCCGCGCTGGCCGAGGCGATGCGCGTCGTCGGCGAGGCGAACAAGTACCTGTCCGACACCGCGCCGTGGAAGCTCAAGGAGGACGTGCCGCGCCGCGACACCGTCCTGCACGTCGCCCTGCAGCTCATCGACGACGCCAAGACGCTGCTGACCCCGTTCCTGCCCGACAGCAGCGACGCCGTGCACCGGACCCTCGGCGGTACGGGTGAGTGGTCCGGGATGCCCCGGATCGAGGAGGTCGACGACCTCGACGGCGGCCCGGGCTACCCGGTCCTGACCGGCGACTACGCGAGCGCTGCCGCCGTCTGGGAGTCGCGCCCGATCGTGCCCGGCACCCCGATCGCCACCCCGACCCCGCTGTTCACCAAGCTCGACCCGTCGGTGGTGGACGAGGAGCTGGAGCGGCTGTCGTCGTGAGCGCCCGGCACCGCAACGGACCCCGCGACGAGACGCCGCCGCCCGCTCCCGAGCCGCTGGCCGTGCCCGTGCCGGACAGCCACTGCCACCTCGACATCATGGGCACCGACGTCGACGAGGCCCTGGCGGCCGCCCGGTCCGTGGGGATCTCCGGGGTCTGCCAGGTCGGGGTCGACCTGCCGTCCTCGCGCTGGGCGGCGGAGCTGGCGGCGTCGCGGGACGACGTCGTGGCCGCGGTGGCGATCCACCCCAACGAGGCCGGCGCGGGCGCCGCCACCGACGAGGCCCTGCGCGAGGTCGAGGCGCTCGCCGCCCTGCCCCAGGTGACCGCCGTGGGGGAGACCGGGCTCGACCACTACCGGACGCCGCCCGAGGGCAGGGCCGCGCAGGAGGAGAGCTTCCGGGCGCACATCGCCATCGCCAAGCGGCACGGCAAGGCGCTCGTGATCCACGACCGCGACAGCCACGACGACGTCGTCCGGGTGCTCCTGAGCGAGGGCGCGCCCGAGCGGGTCGTCTTCCACTGCTTCTCCGGCGGTCCCTCGCTGGCCCGCACCTGCGCCGAGCACGGGTGGGCTCTGAGCTTCGCCGGCCCGGTCACGTTCAAGCCCAACGACGACCTCCGCGCGGCCGCCGCCCTGGCCCCGCAGGAGCTGCTCCTGGTCGAGACCGACGCGCCGTTCCTCACGCCCGCGCCGTTCCGCGGCCGGCCCAACGCGCCCTACCTCGTGCCCCACACCGTGCGGACCCTGGCGGCGGCCCGCGGGGAGGACGTGGACGCGCTGTGCACCGCCCTGGCCGCCAACGGACGGCGCCTGCTCGGCCTCTGAGACCGACCGCACACGAGCGTGCCCTGACCAGGGTGCTTGCACCTGCGAGCGCCCCGCGAGCACTCCTGAGCGTGACGTGCTTGCTGGACCTGTCCGGGATGTCCGCTTAGCGTCCGCGGCCAGACCGCCGGATCGGGACCTCGCTCTCCCGGCGCGCACGCAGCGCCCTCGACGGTGCCGCGGTCAGCCGCGCCCGTCCCGTGCCCGGAGACCGCCACGTCCGGAGCCGCATGTCCCGCAGCACCCCCGTCCTGCTCGCCCTCACCGCCCTGCTCGGGGCCGGCGCCGTCGCCTCCCCGACCGCCGCCTCGGCCGACACCGGTGTCGATCGGGCCGTCGGTGTCGACCGCGTCCGGCTCGCCCCCGGCGCCGCGGCCCCCGCCGTCGTGCGGACGCCGCAGGGCGTCGTCACCGAGCGGCTGCCGATCCCGTTCCCCGTGGTCCGGCGCCAGGACCCCGGCCGGTACCGCGGCACCGAGGCCGTCGTCGCCCCCGGACGCACCGGCGTCCTCGAGCGCACCTACGCCGACCTGGGTACCGCGGGCCGGGTGCTCGTGCGCGAGCAGCGCGTCCGCGAGCCGCAGTCCCGGGTCGTGGCCGTCGGGACGAGGGTCCGCCCCACCTACGGCGGCCTGGACTGGAACGCCCTCGCGCAGTGCGAGTCGGGCGGCGACCCCCGGGCGGTCAGCCGCACCGGGAAGTTCCGCGGGCTGTACCAGTTCTCGCTCAGCACCTGGCGCAGCGTCGGTGGCACCGGTGACCCGGTCGACCACGACCGCGACGCGCAGACCGCCCGCGCCTACCGGCTGTTCCAGCGCGACGGCCGCGCCCCGTGGCCCCAGTGCGGTTCTCGTCTGTGATGAGCAGTGCGGGTCGCCGCCTGTAGACAGTCCGCGTGACCCTGCTCAGCGCCGCCGACGTCCGGGCCCTCGCCACCCGGCTCGACGTCCGGCCGACCAAGACGCTCGGACAGAACTTCGTCATCGACCCGAACACGGTCCGCAAGATCGTCCGGACGGCCGGGGTCGGGGCGGACGACGTCGTCGTCGAGGTCGGCCCGGGTCTCGGGTCGCTGACGCTGGAGCTGCTGCAGGTCGCCCGGCGGGTCGTCGCCGTCGAGATCGACCCGGTGCTGGCGGCCGAGCTGCCCGCCACGGTGGCGGCCCGGCTGCCCGACGCCGACCTCGAGGTCGTGCTGCAGGACGCCCTGACCCTCACCGGGGTCCCCGGGCCGCCTCCGACGGCCTTCGTGGCGAACCTGCCCTACAACGTCGCGGTCCCCGTGCTGCTCACCCTGCTCGAGCGCCTGCCGTCGCTGCGGACCGGGCTGGTGATGGTGCAGGCCGAGGTCGCCGACCGGCTGGCCGCGCCGCCCGGCAGCAGGACCTACGGCGTCCCGTCGGTGAAGGCCGCCTGGTACGCCGACGTCCGGCGGGCCGGGTCCATCGGCCGCAACGTCTTCTGGCCGGCGCCCAACGTCGACAGCGCCCTCGTCGCGTTCACCCGGCGCGAGCCCCCCGCCGGCGACCGCGTCGCGACGTTCGCCGCCGTCGACGCCGCCTTCGCGCAGCGCCGCAAGACGCTCCGGGCCGCGCTGGCCGGCTGGGCCGGGGGAGCGGTCGAGGCGGAGCGCCGGCTCCGCGCGGCCGGGATCGACCCGGGGGCACGCGGCGAGGTGCTGGGCGTGGACGACTTCGCGAAGCTTGCGAGCGGAGCATGAGGGACAGCGCGAAGCTCGCCTCCACGTAACCTGGGTCCCCATGACCCGCCGCACCCCTGACCGCGTGATCGCGCGGGCGGCGGCGAAGGTGAACCTCTGCCTGTGCGTCGGGCCGCGGCGCGAGGACGGGTTCCACGAGCTGCAGACGGTGTTCCAGGCCGTCGGGCTGTTCGACGAGCTCGAGGTCGCCCGGGCCGACGCCCTGACCCTGACGGTCTCGGGCGAGGGTGCCGACGACGTCCCGACCGACAGCACCAACCTCGCCGCGCGCGCCGTCGCCGCGCTGGCGTCGGCCACCGGTGAGGACCCCGGCGTCGCCCTCGTCCTGCGCAAGGGCATCCCGGTCGCGGGCGGCATGGCCGGAGGGTCGGCGGACGCCGCCGCGGCCCTCGTGGCCTGCGACGCCCTGTGGGGGACCGGCCTGTCCAAGGACGAGCTGGCCGACGTCGGCGCCACCCTCGGCAGCGACGTCCCCTTCAGCCTGCACGGCGGCACCGCCCTCGGCACCGGGCGCGGGGAGCGGCTCACCCCGGTGCTCGGCCAGGGCGACTACGCGTGGGTGCTGGCCCTCGCCGACGCCGGACTGTCGACGCCGTCGGTCTACGGCGAGCTCGACCGGCAGCGGGCCACCGGCCCGGTCGGCGTCGCCGGCGACCCGAGCGAGGTCCTCACCGCGCTCCGCACCGGCGACCCCGTCCTGCTGGGCCGCGCGCTGTCCAACGACCTGCAGGAGCCGGCGCTGACCCTGCGCCCCGCCCTGCGGCCCCTGCTCGAGGCCGGCCGCGAGCACGGCGCGCTCGGGGCGGTCGTCTCCGGCTCCGGCCCCACCTGCGCCTTCCTGGCCAGGGACGAGGCCTCCGCGGTCGCCCTGGCCGCCACCCTGTCCGGTCTCGGCGTCTGCCGGACCGTCCGCCGCGCCGACGGGCCGGTCCCTGGAGCGAGAGTCGTGAGTGCCACCTGATGGCCGTCAACCTGGTCAACCTCGAGAACGTCTCCGTCGCCCACGGCAGCCGGCAGCTGATGGACGCGGTCAGCCTCGGCATCTCCGAGGGCGACCGCATCGGCATCGTCGGGCGCAACGGCGGCGGCAAGACGACCCTGCTCAAGACCCTCATCAAGGCCGAGGAGCCCGACTCCGGCCGGGTCACCCACAGCGGCGGCCTGCGGGTCGGCGTCCTCACCCAGGACGTCCGGGTGGACGAGAGGCTCACGGCGCACCAGGCGATCCTCGGAGACGCCGCGGAGCACACCTGGGCCGGCGACGCCCGGGTCCGCGAGGTCCTCGACGGCCTCGGCCTGCACGACGTCGGCCTCGACAGCGTCGTCTCGACCATGTCCGGCGGGGAGCGCCGCCGGGTCGCCCTGGCCGCCCTGCTCGTGCAGGAGTGGGACCTGCTGGTCCTGGACGAGCCGACCAACCACCTCGACGTCGAGGGCGTGGCGTGGCTGGCCGCCCACCTCAAGGCGCGCACGCCCCAGCAGGCCCACCTGGTCGTGACCCACGACCGCTGGTTCCTCGACGAGGTCAACAGCCGCACGTGGGAGGTGCACGACGGCGTCGTCGACGCCTACGAGGGCGGCTACTCGGCCTACGTGCTGGCCCGCGCCGAGCGCGACCGGATGGCCTCCACGCAGGAGCAGAAGCGCCTGCAGCTGGTGAAGAAGGAGCTGGCCTGGCTGCGTCGCGGCCCGCCCGCCCGGACCTCCAAGCCGCAGTTCCGCATCGACGCCGCGAACGCGCTCATCGCCGACGAGCCGCCCGCGCGCGACGAGATCGCCCTGCAGCGCTTCGCCACCGCCCGCCTCGGCAAGCAGGTCTACGACGTCGAGGACGTGTCCCTGGCCTTCGAGGGGCGGACCATCTACGACCAGGTGACCTGGCGCGTGGGCCCGGGCGACCGCGTCGGCATCGTCGGGGTGAACGGTGCCGGCAAGTCGACGCTGCTCAAGCTCCTCGTGGGCCAGCAGCAGCCCGACGCCGGCACGGTCAAGGTGGGGCAGACCGTCAAGGTCGCCTACCTGTCGCAGGAGGTCGCCGAGCTCGACCCGACCCTGCGCGTGCTCGAGGCCGTGCAGCAGGTCGCGAACTCGGTCGACCTCGGCGGGAAGCCGGTCGGGGCGTCGAGCCTGTGCGACCGGTTCGGGTTCACCGGCAACGCGCAGTGGACCCGGGTGGGCGACCTCTCCGGTGGCGAGCGCCGCCGGCTGCAGGTCCTGCGGCTGCTCATGGGCGAGCCCAACGTGCTGCTGCTCGACGAGCCGACCAACGACCTCGACATCGACACCCTCAACGCCCTCGAGGACGTCCTCGACGGCTGGCCCGGGACGCTGCTCGTGGTCAGCCACGACCGGTACTTCCTCGAGCGGGTCACCAACGTGACGTCCTCGCTCATGGGCGACGGGTCGGTCAAGGCGCTGCCCGGCGGGGTGGAGCAGTACCTGCAGGAGCGGGTGCGGCGGTCCAACCCCTCGGTGTCCTCGAGCGCTGCCCAGACGGCGCCCAAGGGCGACCCCCGGGCGGCCAAGAAGGAGCTGTCGCGGGTCGAGCGCGAGATCGCCAAGATCGACAAGGAGGAGGCCGCGCTGCACGTCGAGATGGCCGCCCAGGCCTCCGACCACGCCGCCGTCACGAAGCTGGACGAGCAGCTGCGCGCCCTGCAGGAGAAGAAGGCCGGGCTCGAGGACCAGTGGATGGAGCTCTACGAGCAGGTCGGCTAGACCGCGCCGAGGCTCTTCCAGTAGGCGTTGAGGGCGCCGTTCGTCTTGACGAACCAGACGATCGGCAGCACGAGCAGCAGGATCCCGGGGAACACCCACAGGCCGGTCAGGGCCGTGACGGGCGGCTGCTCGCCGCGGCGGCTGTACAGCTGGCCGACCTCGTGGCTGGTGAGGAACGGCGACGCCGCGCCCACGACCACGGCGATGACCAGGGCGATCCCGCCGCCGAGGCCCTCGCCGCTGTGCTTCTTCATCTCCTCGTGCACGACGAAGTACCAGTACAGGCCGTAGATGCCGAACGTGATGACGAACAGCAGGATGCCGAAGCCGGTGCCGCGGACCCGGCCGACCGGTCCGCTCGCCGGCGGCGGCGTGTACGTCGAGGGGGCGCCGTACCCGGACGGCGGGCCGTAGGGCGGCGGCTGCGCGGGCTTGGCGAACGGGTCGGGCGTCGCGAACGGGTCGGTCACGGTGGCTCCTCCGGGTCGGAGGCGCGGACGCTACGCGCTCGGGCGCACCCGCGGGGTCACTCCTGCACAGGCAGGCCGTCGAGCAGCCGGTCGGGCGTGCACGGGAGCTCGCGCACCCGCACCCCGGTCGCGTGCCAGACGGCGTTGAGCACGGCCGCGGGCGACCCCACGATGCCGATCTCCCCGACCCCCTTCGTCCCGATCGGGTTGAGCTGCCGGTCGTCCTCGTCGACGGTCTCGACCACCAGGTCGCCGACGTCGGCGTTCGTCGGGACGTGGTACTCGGCCAGGCTGCTGTTGGCGTAGTCGCCGTACCGGAGGTCGAGCAGGCCGCCCTCGTGCAGCGCCATCCCGAGCCCCATGACCATGCCGCCGCGCAGCTGCGACGCCGTCGTCCGCGGGTTCACGACCCGCCCGACGGCGAAGACCCCGACCATCCGCGGGCACCCGCACCTCGCCGGAGTCCAGGTCGACCCGGGCCTCGGCGAACTGCGCCCCGAAGGCGTGCCGGGACAGCTCGGCCTGCGCGTCGGCCTCGTCCTGCGTGTCGACCACGACCTCGTCGGCCCGGCCGCTGACGAGGGCGCAGCAGGCCTTGTGCACCGCGGAGCCCCACGACGACGTCCCCCACGAGCCGCCTGCCACCGGGGCCTCCGGCAGGTCGCTGTCGGCCAGGTCGAGCCGCACCCGTGCCGGCTCGACGCCGAGGGCGTCCGCGGCGAGCTGGCGCAGCACCGTGCGCGCCCCCGTGCCGATGTCGGTGGCGTTGACGCCGACCTCGAACGTGCCGTCGGGCAGGCGCCGGGCCCGGGCGGAGGAGACCGCGAAGTAGACCGGGTAGGTCGCGGTCGCGACGCCGGTGCCGACCAGCCAGCGGCCCTCCCGGCGGACGCCCGGGCGCGGGTCGCGGCCGGCCCAGCCGAACAGGTCCGCGCCCCGGCGCAGGCACGCGGCCAGGTTGCGGCTGCTGAAGGGCTTCCCGGTCGAGGGGTCGGTGGCGGTGTCGTTGCGCAGCCGCAGCTCCACCGGGTCGATCCCCGTCGCGACCGCGAGCTCGTCCATCGCGCACTCGAGGCCGAACATCCCGGGGGCCTCACCGGGCGCGCGCATCCAGCGAGGGGTGGGGACGTCGAGCGTCGCCAGCCGGTGCGTCGTGGTGCGGGCGTCGCTCGGGTAGACGTGCCGGGTCGCCTCGCTGGTCTGCTCGGCGAACTCGAACAGGGTCGAGGTCTGCTCCACGGCGTCGTGCCCGATCGCGGTCAGCCGGCCGTCGGCGTCGGCCCCGAGCCGCAGCCGCTGCAGGGTCGGCGTCCGGTAGCCGACCATCGAGAACTGCTGCGCCCGGGTCAGGGCGAGCTTGACCGTCCGGCCGGTGACCCGGGCGGCCATGGCGGCCAGGACGACGTTCGGCCGCGCGCTGCCCTTGCTGCCGAACCCGCCGCCGACGTGCGGCGCGAGCACCCGGACCTCCTCGACCCCGAAGAGCGCGGCGAGGTCCTGCTTGACCCCGGTCGTGCCCTGCGTGGAGTCGTGGACCAGGAGGCGGTCGCCGTCCCAGGACGCCGTCGTCGCGTGCGGCTCCATCGGGTTGTTGAACAGGGCCGGCGTCGCGTACTCGACGTCGACCACGTGGGCGCTCCGGGCCAGGGCGTCGGCGAGGTCGCCCTCGCCCTCGTCGGTCTCCTTGCCACCGTTGACCTCGTCGGGGGCGTACGTGGCGTGCTCGCGGGTGAGCAGGACGTCGTGCGGCCGCTCCTCGTACCTGACCTGCACCTGCCGCGCGCCCTCGCGGGCGGCCTCCAGCGAGTCCGCCAGCACCAGGGCCACGACCTGGCCGCGGTAGGAGACCTCGGGCGACTGCAGGACGAGCAGCTCCGGGTCCTCGTGCTCCGCCAGCCGCGGGGCGCTGGTGTGGTCGAGCACGGTGACGCCGTCGGGCGCGGACACGTCGAGGACCGTCCCGACGGCGACCTCCGCCTGGACCAGCCAGCCGTGCAGGGGGGCGTCGACCGGGTGCTCGACGGCGTAGCGCGCCTGCCCGGTGACCTTGTCCGGCCCGTCGACGCGGGTGGGCGACTGCCCGACGGCGGTCACGCGCCCGCCAGCTCGAGCAGCGTGCCGACCACGAGACGGCGGGCGAGGGGCACCTTGAAGGCGTTCTGCTCCGTCGGCGTCGCCTGCGCCAGCTCGACGTCGACCGCGGCCCGGAAGGCGTCCGCCGTCGCCGGCTGCCCCACCAGGGCCTGCTCGGCGCGAGCCGCCCGCCACGGCTTGTGGGCGACACCGCCGAGGGCCAGCCGGACGTCCTGCACGACGCCGTCGTCCACCTGCAGCACCGCCGCGACGCTCACCAGCGCGAAGGCGTACGACGCCCGGTCCCGCGCCTTGCGGTAGGTCGACCTGCCCCACGCGGGAGGGAGCGTCACGGCGGTGACGACCGAGCCGGGCGGCAGCACCGTGTCGGTCTGCGGGGTGTCGCCGGGCAGCCGGTGGAAGCCGGTCAGCGGGATCTGCACGGGCCCGTCCGGCGTCTCGGCGTGGACGACGGCGTCCAGCGCGGCGAGGGCCACGGACATGTCGCCGGGGTGCGTGGCGAGGCAGTGCTCCGACGCTCCGAGGACGGCGAGGCCGCGGGACAGGCCCTCGACCGCAGGGCACCCGCTGCCGGGCACGCGCTTGTTGCAGGCCTTGCTCGTGTCGGTGAAGTAGAGGCAGCGGGTGCGCTGCAGCAGGTTGCCGCCGGTGCTGGCCGCGTTGCGCAGCTGGCCGGACGCCGCCGACAGCAGGGCGCGGGACAGGACCGGGTAGCGGGTGCGGACGCGGAGGTCCGCCGCGAGGTCGCTGCCCCTGGTCCCCGCGCCGATCCGCAGGCCGCCGTCGTCCGTGTCCTCGATCCCGGCGAGGTCGAGGGCGTCGACGTCGACCAGCAGGTCCGGGGTCTCGACGCCGAGCTTCAGCAGGTCGACCAGGTTCGTGCCGCCGGCGATCGCCTTCGCGCCGGGGCGCTGCAGCAGTGCGACGGCCTCCCGGACGTCGGCGGGGACGACGTGCTCGAGCGCCTTCACGCGAGCACCGCGGCCGTGATGCCCGGGTAGGCGCCGCACCGGCACAGGTTGCCCGCCATGCGCTCCTTCACCTCGGCGTCGTCGAGGACCACCTCCGCGGTGAGGTCCTCCGTCACGGCGCTCGGCCAGCCGTCGGCCGCCTCCTGCTGCACCGCGACGGCGCTGACGACCTGGCCGCTCGTGCAGTAGCCGCACTGCAGGGCGTCGCACTCCACGAACGCCTGCTGCAGAGGGGACAGGTCGTCCGGCGTCCCGAGGCCCTCGACCGTGGTGACGGCGCGGCCGCGGACCTGCACCGCGAGGGTCAGGCAGGCGTTCACCCGGCGTCCGTCCAGCAGCACCGTGCAGGCGCCGCACTGGCCGTGGTCGCAGCCCTTCTTGCTGCCGGTGAGCCCGAGGTGCTCGCGCAGGGCGTCCAGCAGCGTGGTGCGGTGGTCGAGCTCGAGGTGGTGCGGGGAGCCGTTGACCAGCAGGGTCAGTGGCGACGTCGTCGGCATCCTCCGAGCCTGCCCTACAGCCGCAGGACCGGCTCCGCCTCCAGGTGCGACAGTCCGTTCCACGCGAGGTTGACCAGGTGCGCGGCGACCTCGTCGCGGGTCAGGTCGCGGGAGTCCAGCCACCACTGCCCGACGAGGGCGACCTGCCCGACGAGCGCCTGCGAGTACAGCGGGGCCGGCGTCGTCGTGAAGCCCCGGGCGATGAAGGTGGCCGCCAGGATGTGCTCCACCCGGACGGCGACGTCGCTCATGATCGTGCCGAACCCGCCGCTGCTCTCCTGGCCGACCGGGGACTCGCGGACCAGGATCCGGAACCCGTCGGAGCAGTCCTCGACGTAGGTCAGCAGCGCCAGGGTGGCCTGCTCGAGGAGCTCCCGCGGCCGGTCGGCGAGCAGGGCGCCCGTGAAGCTGGACAGCAGGGTCTGGACCTCCCGCTCGACGACGACGGCGTAGAGGCCCTCCTTGCCGCCGAAGTGCTCGTAGACGACCGGCTTGGAGACCTCGGCCCGGGAGGCGACCTCCTCGACGGAGGTGCCGTCGTAGCCGCGCTCGGCGAACAGGCTCCGCCCGACGTCGAGGAGCTGCTCGCGCCGCTCGGGCCCGGTCATCCGGCGGCGCCGCGGCGCCTCCGGGGCGACCGTCAGGCCGCGACCCGCTTGCCGTCCAGGCGCTCCCGGCTGGGCCAGCGGACGTCGGTGGCGAGGCCGAGCTTCTCGAGGCCCCGGATGAGCTCCGCGCTGCTGTCGAACTGCCAACGGTCGACGCCGTGACGCGCCGCCGTCGGGTCGGCGTGGTGCAGGTTGTGCCAGCTCTCGCCCATGGACAGGAACGCCAGCGGCCAGACGTTGCTGCTCCGGTCGCGGGTCTTGAAGGGGCGCTCGCCGAAGGTGTGGCAGATCGAGTTGATGGCCCAGGTGCTGTGGTGCAGGACGGCCATGCGCACGAGGCTGGCCCAGAAGAACGCGGTGACCGCGCCCGTGCTGACGTCGTTCCCGGTCGCGAGGGCGAGCAGGGCGCCGAGCACGGGCGGCAGGCCGAGCGACAGGGTCACCCAGAGCGGGAAGAGCCGGTTGACCCGGGCGACGTCGTCGTCGGCGAGCAGGTCGGGGACGAAGCGCTTCTGGTCGGTCTGCTCGACGTCGAACAGCCAGCCGATGTGCGCGTGCCACAGGCCCTTGCACAGGGCCGGGAAGTTCTCGCCGTAGCGCCAGGGGCTGTGCGGGTCGCCCTCCTTGTCGGAGTACGCGTGGTGGCGGCGGTGGTCGGCGACCCAGCGGGTGACCGGGCCCTCGACGGCCATCGACCCGGAGACGGCCAGGGCGATCGTGACGCCCCGGCCGGCCTTGAACGAGCCGTGCGTGAAGAAGCGGTGGAACCCGACCGTGATGCCGTGACCGGTGATCGCGTAGAAGACCGTGCTGATGACGACGTCGCGCCAGGACAGGAAGCCGCCCCAGGCCACGAACGCCCCGACGAGCACGCAGACGAACGGGACGGCGATGAAGGCGGCCAGCGCGGCCTGCTCGGCCCGGGCCAGCGCGAGGCTCTTCGGCACCGCCTGCATCGGGCGCGCGACGTCCTCGGCGACGTCGATCGTCGTGGTGGGGGCGTCGGGGTCACCGGCGTTGCCCTGGAGGCGCTCGACGGGGGTGGTGGTCACGGGCGGGCTCCGGGAGGGCAGGCAGCAGAGGTACGGGACCGTAACCTACGGACCCGTAGGTGCCCAGGCCCGGAGCCGTGCCCAGACCCGCTTGCCGTCGGGGAGCTGCTCGGTGCCCCACTCCTGCGCCAGCGCCTCGACGATCGTCAGGCCCCGGCCCGACTCCTGGTCCTGGCTGCCGGTGCGCTGCTGCGGCAGGGCACGAGCACCGTCGCTCACGGCCACGAGCAGGCCGGCGTCGTCGAGCTGCAGGTCCAGTGCCAGGCGGACGTCGCCGTGCCGGACCGCGTTGCCGACCAGCTCGCTCACGACGACGAGGGCGTCGTCCAGGAGCGCGTGGTCGGTGACCGCCCAGGTGCCGAGCAGCAGGCGCGCCGTGCGCCGCGCCGTCGAGCAGGCCTGCGGCTGGCGGGGGAGGTCGACGCGGGCCTGCAGCGGAGCACCCTCGCGGGCGAGCGTCGCGTCGGGCTCCGGGTGCGTGGCGTCCATGTCCCCAGGAAGCGCCCTCGGCGCGGACCCGATGCCCGGTCCGTGCCCGAACGGCCCGGACGGCACCGGGCCGGTGGTCCGGAGGGTGGGTGCACCTGGTCCTCCCGGACCAGGTGGTCGCCCAGGACTGTCGGACCCGGGTGGGAGCGTGCGAGGTGGAGGGTCGAGCCGCCACCACGAGGGGCCTCCGATGGGACGACACCGCACGATGCAGGAGAAGGTCGAGCTGGGGGAGCGGGCGCGCCTGCTCCGGGAGCAGGGACGCCCACGGCGGCAGATCCGGGGCGAGCTGGGGGTCGGTGACGCGCTGCTGACCGAGCTGCTGGCCGGCACCGCCGTGCCCGACGCCCTGCGACGTCCTCGCGCGAAGGACGACGCCCGGGACCTGGCGCGGCAGCTCCGGCGGGCCGGCTGGACGTACGACGAGGTCGCCCGGGAGCTGGGGGTGGCGAAGAGCACCTGCTCGCTGTGGCTGCGTGACCTGCCCCGGCCGGAGCCGCTGCCTGCGCCGGCCTTCCCGGCGGCGCTGCGGCCCCCGCTCAGCGCCCCGGAGCGGCGCTCGCGGGCCCGTGAGCTGCGTGCTGCCGGTGCGCTGCTGCGTGAGATCGCCGCGGAGCTCGAGGTCACCGTCGCGACGGTCAGCTCCTGGTGCCTGGGGATGCCCGTGGTCCCTCGCAGCCGGCACGGCGGCGACCTGGAGCACGTCAAGGCGATGGCGGAGGCGCGCTGGCGCCCGCTGCGCGAGGCGCGGGACCGGCGGCGGGAGGAGGTGCACGCCGCGGCTGCCGCCCAGCTCGGGCCGGTGACCTCGCGCGACCTGCTCGTCGCGCTCGCCGTGTCGTACTGGTGCGAGGGCGCAAAGGCGAAGCCCTGGAACCCTCGGGAGTCGGTGCACTGGATGAACAGCGATCCGGGCCTGGTCTCGCTGTTCCTCGCCGGCCTCCGCGAGGCCGGCGTGCGGCCGGAGCAGGTCACCTTCCGGCTGAGCATCCACGAGCGGGCGGACGAGGTCGCCGCGCGGACGTGGTGGGCCGAGCACGTCGGCGTGACGCCGGACTCCTTCGCGCGCACCACGCTCAAGCGGCACAACCCGACGACGGTGCGCCACGCCTCCGGGGAGCACTACCGAGGCTGCCTGACGGTCAGGGTGCGGGGCAGCCGCGAGCTCTACCAGAGGCTCCACGGTCTGGTCGCAGCGCTGACCAGCTCGGCGCAGGGCGGGCAGGGTCCGGCCGACCCGCCGTCGTGACAAACGTTCTACGCTGCCGGCGAGGCAGTCGCCCCTCGCCTCTTGACAATCAGTCCGCTGTGGGGTAATGGCAACCTGCTCGCCTTTGGTGCGATGCGATCCTGGTTCGAGTCCAGGCAGCGGAACTCACGTCGCCAGGCGCGGAGTGCTCGATCCTCCGCCGGTAGTCTCGGGCCCGCCGGGGTCCCGGCGCCCGATCCGCGAGGAGCCTCCGTGAGCACGCCTGCCGACGCGCGCCCCGCGGCGGTCGTCGTCCTCGCCGCGGGTGAGGGCACCCGCATGCGGAGCCGCACCCCGAAGGTGCTCCACGCGCTGGCGGGCCGCACGATGCTCGGCCACGTCGTCGCCGTCGCGCGGGCCCTGCAGCCGCAGCACCTCGTCGTCGTCGTCGGGCACGCCCGCGAGCAGGTGACGGCCCACCTCGCCGACGTCGACCCGGCCGCGAGGGCCGTCGTCCAGGAGCGCCAGGACGGCACCGGCTCGGCGGTCCGGGTCGCCCTGGACGCCCTCGAGGGCCTGACCGGCACGGTCGTCGTCACGCCCGGCGACGCCCCGCTGCTCACCGCCGAGACCCTCGCCGCCCTGGTCGCCCACCACGAGGCCCGCGACGCCGCGACCACCCTGCTGACGGCCGTCCTCCCGGACCCCACCGGCTACGGCCGCGTCGTGCGGGGCGCCGACGGCGTCGACCGCGTGGTGGAGCACAAGGACGCCACCGACGACGAGCGGCGGATCGACGAGATCGCCACCGGCGTCTACGCCTTCGACGCCGCCCGGCTGCGCGAGGCGCTCGGACAGCTGTCCACCGACAACGCCCAGGGCGAGCACTACCTCCCCGACGTCGTCGGCATCCACCGGGCGCAGGGCCTCGGGGTGAGTGCCCAGGTCGCCGCCGACGCCGCGGAGACGGCCGGCGTGAACGACCGCGCCCAGCTCGCCGACGCCGCCCGGGTGCTCCGGGACCGGATCGTGCGCCGGCACCTCGTCGCCGGCGTGGCCGTCCTGGACCCGCAGACCACCTGGATCGACGCCGACGTCGTCCTCGAGCCCGACTGCACCGTCCGCCCGGGCACGCAGCTGCACGGGACCACGACCGTCGCGGCGGGCGCCGTCGTCGGGCCGGACAGCACGCTGACCGACACGCAGGTGGGCGAGGGCGCGACGGTCGTCCGGACGCACGCCGAGGGCGCGGTGATCGGGGCCCGGGCGACCGTGGGTCCGTTCACCTACCTGCGGCCCGGCACGCGGCTCGGCGAGGGCAGCAAGGCCGGCGCCTACGTGGAGATCAAGGCCAGCGACGTCGGCGCGGGGAGCAAGGTGCCCCACCTGTCCTACGTCGGTGACGCCACCATCGGCACGGGCACCAACGTCGGCGCCGGCACCGTCGTCTTCAACTACGACGGCCGCACCAAGCACCGCACGACCATCGGCAGCAACGCCAAGGTCGGCGGCAACAACAGCCTCGTCGCCCCCGTCGAGATCGGGGACGGCGCCTACACCGCGGCCGGCTCCGTCATCACGAACGACGTCCCCGCCCGGGCCCTCGGCGTCGGGCGTGCCCGCCAGCGCAACGTCGAGGGCTGGGTCGACCGGATGACCCCCACCACAGCGTCCCCCGAGCAGCAGGAGCAGCCGCAGTGACCGGCCTGGAGATCGAGAGCCGCAAGAACCTCATGCTCTTCACGGGGCGCGCGTACCCGGAGCTGGCGCAGGAGGTCGCGTCCGAGCTCGGCGTGCAGCCGGTGCCGACCAGCGCCTACGAGTTCGCGAACGGCGAGATCTTCGTCCGCTTCGAGGAGTCGGTCCGCGGCTGCGACGCGTTCGTGCTGCAGAGCCACGCCAACGCCATCAACACCTGGGTCATGGAGCAGCTGCTCATGGTCGACGCGCTCAAGCGGGCCTCCGCCAAGCGCATCACCGTGGTCATGCCCTTCTACCCCTACGCCCGGCAGGACAAGAAGCACCGCGGCCGCGAGCCGATCAGCGCGCGCCTCATCGCCGACCTGTTCAAGACCGCCGGCGCCGACCGCCTCATGACGGTCGACCTGCACACCGCGCAGATCCAGGGCTTCTTCGACGGCCCGGTCGACCACCTGTTCGCGCTGCCGCTGCTGTCCGCCCACGTCAAGAAGGAGTGGGGCGACCGGGACCTCGTCGTCGTCAGCCCCGACGCCGGCCGGGTGCGCGTCGCCGAGCGCTGGACCGACACCCTCGGCTGCGGCCTGGCGATCATCCACAAGCGGCGCGACCCGAACGTGCCGAACGAGGTCAAGGTCGGGGAGGTCGTCGGCCAGGTCGCCGGCAAGACCTGCATCCTCGTCGACGACATGATCGACACCGGCGGCACGATCACCAAGGCCGCCGAGCTGCTGTTCGAGAACGGCGCCGAGGACGTCATCGTGACGGCGACGCACGGCGTGCTGTCCGGACCGGCGATGGACCGCCTGTCGAGCAGCCGGGTCAGCGAGGTGCTCATCACCAACACGCTCCCGATCGACACCGAGAAGCGCTTCGACAGGCTCACCGTGCTGTCGATCGCGCCGCTGCTCGCCCAGGCGATCACGGCGGTCTTCGAGGACGGCTCGGTCACCAGCCTGTTCGACGGGGACGCCTGACCGCCCGGTGTGACAACCCGGTAGTGTCGACCGCTGCGCCCCGCGCGGCGGTGACGACACGCCCCGGCCCCCGCTCCACCCAGACCACCCGCAGTCCGCAGCCCCGCATCAGGCCACCGCAACAGGAGAGTCCCACCGTGTCCGGAGTCCGCATCACCGCCGAGCCTCGCACCGAGTTCGGCAAGGGCCCGTCGCGGCGCATCCGCCGGGCCAACAAGGTCCCCGCGGTCCTCTACGGCCACGGCGACGCCCCCCGCCACTTCACGCTCCCGGGCCACGAGCTCATGCTCGCCCTGCGCAGCGACCCCAACGCGCTGATCGCGCTGCAGACCTCCGAGGGTGAGCAGCTCGCGCTGCCGAAGTCGATCGTCCGCGACCCGATCAAGGGCTACCTCGAGCACGTCGACCTCGTCGCCGTCCGCCTCGGCGAGAAGGTCACCGTGGACGTCCCGGTGACGCTCGTCGGTGAGGCCAAGGGCGACGTCATCGTCGAGCTGCAGACCACGGCGCTCCAGGTCGAGGCCGACGCGACCAAGATCCCCGAGTCGATCGAGATCGACATCTCGAAGCTCGCCGTCGGGCGTCCGATCGCCGCCGCCGACGTCAAGCTCCCCGAGGGCATGACGCTGGTCGCCGCCCCCGAGCTGGTCGTCGTGCAGGCCACCGGCGCCCCGACCGCCGAGGAGGTCGAGGCCGAGATCGCCGCCTCCGACGCCGAGACCGGCGCGGGCAGCACCGACACGGGTGCCGACAGCGACGCCGACATCGCCGCGGCCGCCGAGGCCGAGGGCGAGGGCGACGTCGTCCCCGAGACCGAGGCCTAGGCCCCGCACACCGGAGTCCCTGCCGTGGCCGACGACGTCTGGCTCGTCGTCGGCCTCGGCAACCCCGGGCCGTCCTACGCCGGGAACCGGCACAACGCCGGCTCCATGGTCCTGGACCTGCTCGCGGAGCGGGTCGGCGGGAAGTACAAGGCGCACAAGGGCCGGGCCGACCTCGTCGAGGGGCGCCTCGCCGGCCAGCGGGTCGTGCTGGCGAAGCCCAAGTGCTACATGAACGAGTCCGGCGGGCCGGTGGCCTCCGTGTCGGGCTTCTTCAAGGTGCCGGTCGACCGCCTGCTCGTCGTGCACGACGAGCTCGACGTCGACTACGGCGTGCTGCGGCTCAAGCGCGGCGGCGGCCACGGTGGGCACAACGGGCTGCGGTCGATCGACAAGAGCCTCGGCTCCCGCGAGTACCTGCGGGTGCGGTTCGGCATCGGCCGGCCGCCGGGCCGGCAGGACCCGGCCGACTTCGTGCTCAAGGACTTCGGGCCGCCCGAGCGCAGGGAGCTCCCGTTCCACGTCGACCGGGCGGCGGACGCCGTGGAGGCGCTGCTGACGGGCACGCTCGAGGCGGCCCAGAACACGTTCCACCCGATGCTGCCGTAGGTCACCCGCGGGCAGCGGCAGGTCCGGACTCCACCCCGCCCGGACCACCCCCTGGGTGCGCCGGGGCCGGCCGCACCGGTCCCGGGTCCGGGCCGAGGTGGAGTCCGCACGTGCCGCAGGGCACGCCGGCTCACCCCGGCGTGGCCCCGCCCCGGCCGTAGCCTGGGAGCCAGCCCCCGGCCTCTCGGCCGACCGGGGCCTCTCGCCGTTCTCAGGAGACCTGTGTCCCTCGCCGGACTGCTCGACGTCGTCGCCGCCGACCCCTCCCTCGCCCGCGCCCTCGACGCGCCCGAGACCCCCGTGCTCGACCTGACCGGGCCGGTCGGGCTGCGGCCGTTCGTCGTCGCCAGCCTGGCGCGCCAGGGCCGCACCGTCCTCGCTGTGACGGCCACCGGGCGCGAGGCCGAGGACCTGGCCGACGCCCTGGGCTGCCTCATGGACCCCGACCTCGTCGCCAGCTACCCGTCCTGGGAGACGCTCCCGCACGAGCGGCTGAGCCCCCGGGCCGACACCGTCGGCAAGCGGCTCGCGGTGCTGCGCCGGCTCAAGCACCCCCGCGCGGACGACCCCGCCACCGGTCCGGTCCAGGTCGTGGTCTGCCCGGTGCGCAGCGTCCTGCAGCCGCAGGTGCCCGGCCTCGCCGACCTCGAGCCCGTGCAGGCGCTGCAGGGCGAGGACGTCCAGGGGGGCCTCGACCGCCTGGTCGAGCGGCTGGTCGAGCTGGCCTACTCGCGGGTCGACCTCGTGGAGAAGCGCGGCGAGTTCGCCGTCCGCGGAGGCATCCTCGACGTCTTCCCGCCCACGGAGGAGCACCCGGTCCGGGTCGAGCTCTGGGGCGACACCGTGGAGGAGGTCCGCTCCTTCAAGGTCGCCGACCAGCGGTCGCTGCCCGGTGCGGTCGAGCACGGGCTGTGGGCCCCGCCCTGCCGCGAGCTGCTGCTGACGCCGGCCGTCCGGGCCCGGGCGAAGGAGCTGAAGGAGCAGCAGCCGCAGCTCGCCGAGATGCTCGACAAGATCGCCGACGGCACCCCGGTCGAGGGCATGGAGGCGCTCGCCCCGGTCCTCGTCGACGACCTGCAGCTGCTCCTCGACGAGCTGCCGGCGGGCACGAGCGTCGTCGTGTGCGACCCGGAGAAGGTCCGCACCCGCGCGCACGACCTCGTCCGCACCAGCCAGGAGTTCCTCGAGGCCTCCTGGGCCACCGCCGCGACCGGCGGGGCCGCCCCGCTCGACCTCGGCGCCGCCGCGTACCGCACCCTGCAGGACGTCCGCGCGCACGCCGGCGAGCTCCGGATGCCGTGGTGGAGCCTGTCGCCGTTCACCGCCGACGAGGACCTCGAGGACGACGCCGTCGTGCTCGCCGCCAAGCAGCCGACGGCGTACCGGGGTGAGACCGAGCGGGCCGTCGAGGACGTGAAGCGCCTCAGCGAGGACGGCTGGCGGGTCGTCCTGTCCGCCGAGGGGCACGGCACGGCGGAGCGGCTGATCGAGGTGCTCCGCAACGCCGACGTCCCTGCCGTCCTCGACGGCGAGAGCGCGGCCGGCCGGGTCACCGTCACCCAGGGCTGCCTCGGGACGGGCTTCTCCAGCGACCTGCTCAAGACCCTCGTGCTCACGGAGTCCGACCTCACCGGCACCCGCGGGACCGGCGCCAAGGACCCGTCCAAGCGGATGCCCAGCCGGCGCCGGAACGCCGTCGACCCCTTGGCCCTGGCCAAGGGCGACCCGGTGGTGCACGAGCAGCACGGCGTCGGGCGCTACGTCGAGATGGTGCAGCGCACCGTGCAGGGCGCGACCCGCGAGTACATGGTCATCGAGTACGCGCCCAGCAAGAAGGGCCACCCGGGCGACAAGCTCTACGTCCCGACCGACCAGCTCGAGCTCGTGACCCGCTACGTCGGGGGCGAGGCGCCGAGCCTGGACAAGATGGGCGGCGGCGACTGGGCCAAGCGCAAGGGCCGCGCCAAGAAGGCGGTCAGGGAGATCGCCGCCGGACTCATCCAGCTCTACGCCGCCCGCACGAGCGCTCCCGGGCACGCCTTCGCGCCGGACACCCCGTGGCAGCGCGAGCTCGAGGACGCGTTCCCCTACGTCGAGACGCCCGACCAGCTCGAGGCGATCAACGAGGTCAAGGCCGACATGGAGCGCAGCGTCCCCATGGACCGGGTGATCATGGGCGACGTCGGCTACGGCAAGACCGAGATCGCCGTGCGGGCCGCGTTCAAGGCCGTGCAGGACGGCAAGCAGGTGGCCGTGCTGGTGCCCACCACCCTGCTGGTCCAGCAGCACTACGGGACCTTCCGCGACCGCTTCGCGCAGTTCCCCGTCACCGTCCGGGCGACCAGCCGCTTCAACTCCGCCAAGGAGCAGACCGAGGTCCTCGCCGGCATGAAGGACGGCACGATCGACGTCGTCATCGGGACGCACCGCCTGCTCGGCAAGGACATCGCGTTCAAGGACCTGGGCCTGGTGATCGTCGACGAGGAGCAGCGCTTCGGTGTCGAGCACAAGGAGCACCTCAAGCAGATGCGCACGGCCGTGGACGTCCTGACGATGTCCGCGACGCCGATCCCCCGCACGCTCGAGATGAGCCTCACCGGCATCCGCGAGATGAGCACGATCCTCACGCCGCCCGAGGAGCGCCACCCGGTGCTGACCTTCGTCGGGCCGTACGACGAGAAGCAGATCACCGCCGCGATCCGGCGCGAGCTCCTGCGCGAGGGGCAGGTCTTCTTCCTGCACAACCGGGTCGAGAGCATCGACCGGACCGCCAAGCGGCTGAGCGAGCTCGTGCCCGAGGCCCGGATCGCGACCGGCCACGGGCAGATGACCGAGGAGGCCCTCGAGCAGGTCATGGTCGGGTTCTGGAACAAGGACTACGACGTCCTCGTCAGCACCACGATCGTCGAGAGCGGCCTCGACATCCCCAACGCCAACACGCTCATCGTCGAACGGGCCGACGCCTTCGGCCTGTCCCAGCTGCACCAGATCCGCGGCCGCGTCGGCCGTGGCCGCGAGCGCGCCTACGCCTACTTCACCTACCCGCCGGAGAAGCCGCTCACGGAGCTCGCCCACGACCGGCTCGCGACCATCGCGCAGAACACCGAGATCGGCGCCGGCATGGCGGTCGCCATGAAGGACCTCGAGATCCGCGGCGCCGGGAACCTGCTCGGCGGCGAGCAGGCCGGCCACATCGCGAGCGTCGGCTTCGACCTCTACATGCGCCTCGTGGGCGAGGCCGTCGGCGACTTCAAGAAGTCCGGCGCCATGCCCGGGGAGGACGTCGAGGAGGTCGCCGAGTGCAAGGTCGACCTCCCGGTCGACGCGCACCTGCCGCACGCCTACGTGCCGGGGGAGCGGCTGCGCCTCGAGGCCTACCGGCGGCTCGCCTCGGCCAGCGACGAGGCCGCGATCGAGGCGGTGAAGGCCGAGCTCGTCGACCGGTACGGCCCGCTCCCGACGCCGGTGGAGAACCTGCTCGCCGTGGCCCGCTTCCGCGCCGTCGCGAAGTCCTACGGGCTCACCGAGGTGGCGCTGCAGGGCAGCCAGGGCGTGCGGTTCGCGCCGCTGCAGCTCAGGGAGAGCCAGCAGATGCGCCTCACCCGGCTCTACCCGGGGACGACGGTCAAGCCGGCCGTCGGCACCGTCCTGGTCCCGACGCCGAAGACCGCCCGCGTCGGCGGGCAGCCCCTGCGCGACGTCGCCCTGCTGCAGTGGGCGTCGCAGCTGCTCGAGGCCGTGCTGGGCGAGAGCGTGGCCGCGGCGGCTGCGGTCCCTCGCTAGGCTCGGGAGCATGACGCTGTCCCGCACTGCCCGTGTCGTCCCGGTCGTGCTCGCGGCCGTCCTGCTCAGCGGGTGCAGCGGCGCGGTCCGCACGGGTGCGGCGGCCACCCTGGGCAGCGACCGGATCACCGACACCGACCTGCAGAAGATCGTCGACCGCGACCTCGCGGTGAAGGCGATCGCGGACCAGGTCGGGACCGAGCGTCCGGCGTTCCAGCGCCAGGTGCTCACCAACCTGCTGCGGTCGGACCTGACGGCAGCGGCCGCGCGCGCCAAGGGCATCACGGTCACGGAGGGCGAGGTCGACACGCAGCTGGCCGACCTCGTGCAGCGGGCCGGCGGGCAGCAGGCCCTCGAGGCGCAGGCCGCGCAGTCGCTCGTGGCTCCGGCCGAGCTCCGCGGGGTGCTGCGCGACGGCCTCTACCGGCAGAAGCTCGGCGACGCCCTGACGGCGGCCCTCCCCGTGCCGGCCGAGCAGCTGCGGTCGCTCTACACGGAGAACATCGCGCAGTTCGACACCGTCTCGGCCCGGCACATCGTCGTGGCCACCGCGGCGGAGGCGCAGCAGGTCCTGGCGCAGGTGAAGGCCGCCCCCGGCACGTTCGCCCAGGTCGCCACGGCCCGCTCCACCGACGCCGCCACCAAGGCGGCCGGCGGGCAGCTGCCCCCCATCGGGCGCGGCACCACCGGCACGAAGCTCGAGACGGCCCTGTTCGCGGGTCGGCCCGGCGCCCTCGGCGTCACGCAGGAGCAGGACGGCTTCCACGTCTACCAGCTGGTCAGCCGGACCACGCGCACGCTCGCGCAGGCCACCCCGGAGCTCCGGCGCCAGGTGCTGCAGCAGCAGAGCCAGGCCGCCCTGCTCGACGAGCTGCGGCGCGTGGAGCGCCGGGACCGGATCAGGGTCAACCCCCGCTTCGGCCGGTGGGACCGCGAGCAGGTGGTCGTCGCCGAGGTCGCCCCCGACGGCCCGGGCGTGGTCAGCTCGCCCGCCCCGGAGGGCGGCTCCAGCGCCGCCCCGCTCGGCGACCCGGCCCAGCAGCAGGTCGCCCCCGGCGAGCCCGCCCCCGACGGCGGCGTCCCGGTCGAGCCGCCCCCCGCCGGCCAGTAGCGCCCGTGCCCGGCGTCGTCCTCGTCGTCACCTCCCCGCGGACGCCGCCCGGCCTGCTGTCCTGGCCGGCCTGGGAGGCGCTGCGCTCGGCGCCGGTGCTCGTCGGCCGGGACGACCACCCCCAGGTGCCGTTCCTGCGCGACGCCGGGGTCGACGTCGTCGTCGTGCCGCGTCCCGACGCGTCCGAGGGCCTGCGCACCGGCTACGGGGGCGAGGCGTCCCCGGCCGACGTCGCCCTCGCCCGGGACCTCGCGTCGCGGCCGGAGCGGGTCGTCTGGCTGACCGACGGCGACGCCGACGGCGGGCTGGTGCGGGCGCTCGGTGACGTGGCGGCCCGCGAGGGCGGCTCCCTCGACGTCGTCTACGGCTCCTACGACCTCCCGGGCAGCCACCTGCTCGACGTCGTGGGCCTGATGGACCGGCTGCGCAGCCCCGGCGGCTGCCCCTGGGACGCGGAGCAGACCCACGCGTCGCTCAGGAAGTACCTGATCGAGGAGGCGTACGAGGCCTACGAGGCGCTCGAGGAGGGCGACACCGAGGCGCTGCGCGAGGAGCTCGGCGACGTCCTGCTGCAGGTCGTCTTCCACGCCCGGATCGCGGAGGACTGGTCGATCGACGACGTCGCCGACACCCTCGTCGCGAAGCTCGTGCGCCGGCACCCGCACGTGTTCGCGGGGGCGTCCTCCGACGACCTCGAGGGCAGCTGGGCGCAGCTCAAGGCGGCCGAGGGCAAGACCGCCACCAGCGGCGTCCCGATGGGGCAGCCGGCGTTGTCGCTCGCGGCGTCCCTGCAGAAGCGGTCCGGTGGCGAGGTCCCGGCCTTCGAGGGCCTGGGCGGCGAGCTGTGGGAGCTGGTCCGGCGGTGCCGCGAGGCCGGGGTCGACCCGGAGGCGGAGCTGCGGGCCGTCGCGCGGCAGTTCCGCGACGCCCTGGCCGCCTCGTGAAGAGGCTGCTGCCGCTGCTCCTGCTCGCCGCGTGCAGCAGCACCACGACGACCAGCGGCGTCGAGGTCGTCGACCCGGGCACCGCCCAGGAGGTGTCGACCCTCGTGCTGCGCGCCGACGGCCTCGCCCTGTCAGACGGCATCCACGAGGAGGCCCCGCTGCCCTTCGGCACCGGGACCAGCGTGGTCGTCCCCGCCCTCGCCGCCGACCTCGGTGAGCCCGGTCAGGAGGTGCGCGCCTGCCCGCGGGGGAGCCGCACCGAGGTCACGGCCCCGGGGCTGACGGTGCTGTTCGACGGCGACCGCTTCGTCGGCTGGTCCGCCACCGGCACGACGCTGCGCACCGACGACGGCCTGCACGTCGGCTCGCCCCGCCCCCCGGCGGCGCCCCCGGGCCTCACCGTCGAGGGCGCCGCCACCGTCACCCGCCTGAGCGCCGGAGAGACCTGTGACTGACCTCGGCACCGTCGTCCGGCTGCAGCTGCAGCGGTCGCCCCTCAAGCCCGGACCCCGGGGGCAGCGCGTCTACGACCCGTCGCCGCTGCTCGAGCTGCCCGCGCTCGACGTCGGGCCCCGGGGGGTCACCGCGCCCGACGGCGCTCTCGACGCCCACCACGCCGACCACCCGCAGTCGCGCAACGTGAAGCTCGGGAACGGCGTCTCGGTCCTGCCGCGGGCGCACTACGAGGCGCTCCGGGCGCACTTCGGGCCGCACGCCGTGGACGGGTGCGCCGGCGAGACCCTCCTGCTGGACACCGACGGGCCGTTCACGCAGGCCGACCTCGAGGGCGGACTCCTGCTCGACACCGTCGACGGCCCGCCGCTCGCACTGACCGGCGCGCGGGCGGCGCCGCCCTGCGTCGAGTTCACGCGCTGGCTGCTCCTGCGCGACGTCGACACCCCGGTCGACGACGTCGTCCGGGACGCCCTGGCCTTCCTCGAGGACGGCCGCCGCGGCTTCTACCTGACCCCGCAGGGCACCGGCCGGGTCGCGGTCGGGGCCGTGCTGCGGCGTGCCTGACCCCTCCGTCCTCGCCTACTGGGACGGCCGGTCCGGCCAGGGGCAGACCGCCGACGAGGCGACCGCCGCCTGGCGGGCGCACCGGCTGTGCCCGCACGTGCTGCGGGACGTCACCGAGGTGTCCACGCGGACGACCGTCGGCGGGACCGCGCTGGAGCTCCCCGTGCTGCTCGGGCCGTGCGCCCTGCACGGGCTCGCCCACCCCGACGGCGAGGCCGCGACGGTGGCCGGCGCCGGGGGCAGCCTGCCGGTCGTGTCCGCCCGGGCGTCCGTGGCGCTGGAGGACATGGGCCTCAGGCCCGGCCGGTGGTGGCAGCAGCTGTACGTCCTGCAGGACCGCGGCCTCACCCGCGAGCTCGCCCTGCGGGCCCGCGACCTGGGCGCGGCCGCCCTGGTCGTCACCGGCGACGCCCCCGTCCTCGCCACCCGGGCGGCCGGCAAGCAGACGCTCCCGCCCGAGGTGCTGCGCAGCGCGCCCGGCGTCGGCAGCCGCCCCGGGGACGCGATCGCCCCGGACGCCACCCTCGCCGACGCCGTCGCCCTCGCGGAGGCGACCGGGCTGCCGTTCTGGGTCAAGGGCGTCCTGCGCGCCGACGACGCCCTGGCCGCGGTCGGGGCCGGGGCGGCCGGCGTCGTCGTGAGCAACCACGGCGGGCGGCAGCTCGACGGTGCGGTCGCGACGGCGGAGGCCCTCCCCGAGGTCGCCGAGGCGGTGGCAGGCCGGGCCGGGGTGCTCGTCGACGGAGGCGTCCGTACCGGCCGCGACGTCCTCACCGCGCTGGCCCTCGGCGCCGACGCCGTCCTGCTGGGCCGGCCCCAGCTGCACGCCCTGGCGGAGGGCGGCGCCGACGGCGTGCGGGCCCTGCTGGCCGGCCTGCGGGCGCAGCTGGCCGAGACGATGCGCCTGTGCGGGGTGACGTCCCTGGCCGACATCACCCCCGACCTGGTGCGACGCTGACGGCATGCGGGTGTTCGAGGACGTCGTCGGTGACCTGCTCCGCCTGAGCCCCGAGACGGCGACGTCCCACGGCGAGCACGCCTACGACGACCAGCTCGACGACCTCTCGCCCGAGGGCCGGACGGCGGCCGCGCGGGTGCTGGCGGACCGGCGCGACGAGCTCGACAGCCTGGACGAGGACGCGCTGACCGTCGAGGAGCAGGTCGACCTCGACGTCCTGCGCGGCGGCCTGGACCTGCGGCTGTTCGAGATCGAGGTCCTGCGCACCCCCACCTGGGACCCGCTGGTCTGGCTGCCCGGGGAGGCCCTGCACCCGCTGCTGACCCGCGACACCCTTCCCGCCGGCGACCGGCTGCGTGCCCTCGCCGCCCGGCTCCGCGCCGTCCCGGACCGGCTGGCGCTGGCCGAGCGGGTGCTCGAGGACCTGCCCGGGGTCCACCGCGACACCGCGCTCGCGCAGGCCGCCGGCGCGGTCGCCCTCGTGCGCGACGAGGTGACCCGGCTGCTGCAGCAGGAGCCGTCCCTGCGCGGCGAGGTCGAGCCCGCGCAGGCCGGGGCGATCGCCGCCCTGCAGCGGTACGCCGGGTGGCTGCGCGACCAGCCGGCCACCCGCGACCCCCGCCTCGGGGCGGAGGTCTTCGCCGCGAAGCTGCACCTGGTGCTGGACGCCGGGACGAGCAGCCAGCAGGTCGTGCACGCGGCCCGGGAGAACCTCGAGCGGGTCACCGAGGAGCTGGAACGAGCCACGGGCGGCGACGTCCGGGGCGCTCTGGCCCGGCTGGCGCAGGACGCCCCCGACGACGCCACGGTCGTGGACCTCGCCCGGCGCAACCTCCTCGAGACGGCAGACGTCGTCCGCCGCACCGGCCTGGCCACCGTGCCGGACGACCCGTGCGAGGTGCAGGTCATGCCGGAGTTCCGGCGGGGCGTCGCGGTGGCCTACTGCGACCCGCCCGGCGCCCTCGAGTCCGGCGGCACCACGCACTTCGCCATCAGCCCCACGCCGTCGGACTGGTCGGCCGAGCGGGTCGCGAGCTTCTACCGCGAGTACAACGCCGCGATGATCACGAACCTCACCGTGCACGAGGCGATGCCGGGACACGTCCTGCAGCTGGCCCACGCCCGCCGCCACCCCAGCCTCGTGCGGAAGGTGCTGCCGAGCGGGAGCTTCATCGAGGGCTGGGCGGTGCACGCCGAGCAGCTCATGGTCGAGCACGGCCACGGCGGGCTGCCGGTGCGGCTGCAGCAGCTCAAGATGCAGCTGCGCATGACGATCAACGCCCTGCTCGACGCCGGCGTCCACGCGGGCGGACTGGAGGAGGCCGAGGGGATCGAGCTGATGACCCGCCGCGGCTTCCAGGAGGAGGGCGAGGCGGTCGGCAAGTGGCGCCGGGCCCTGCTGACCAGCGCGCAGCTGTCGACGTACTTCGTCGGGTACGCCGAGCTGGCGCCGCTGCTGGCCGGGCGGAGCTCCTTCGACGACGTCCTCGCCCACGGCAGCCCGGCGCCGCGGCACCTCAGACGGCTGCTCGCTCCTTCCTGAGCTGGTGCAGGTACACGTCCGGGTCGACCTGGATGGTGTGCCGCTTGCTGCCGACGTAGCGCTCCCGGACGGCCCTGGTGTCGGCGTCGACGCTGGCCTGCATCGCCGGCCGCGGGGGCAGCCGGTAGCGGCCGGCGGCCCAGGCGGCCACGAGCCGGCCCTGCTCCTCGGCGATCGGCATGATCGCCCCGAGCGGCTGGACGAGGCCGATGAAGGCGAGGTCGGGGACGTCGACCGGGAAGACCCGCCGGTAGAGCGCGACCTGGTTGTCGGGCGCGCTGATCACGGTGGCGTCGAGGAACGGCCAGGTGATCCGGTAGCCGGTGCAGTAGACGACGACGTCGGCCGTGACGCGGCTGCCGTCGGCGAACACGACGTCGCTGCCCTCGAAGCGGTCGATCGTCGGCTTCGCCCGGACCTTGCCGTGCGCGAGCCGCGACAGGATCGAGTCGCTGACCGTGGCGTGCGCCTGCATGAACCCGTGCGCCGGCTTCGGCAGGCCGTACCGGGTGAGGTCCCCGACGGCGATCCTGAGCATCCGCTCGGTCAGCGCCTGGCGGACCCTCCACGGCAGCAGCCGGGCCAGCCGCGGGTCCTCGACGGTGTCGAGCGGCTTGCCGAACGCGTACTTCGGGACGACGTGGACCGGCGTCCGGACGGCGAGGACGACGTCGGCCGCGACCCAGGAGGCCTCGACCGCGATGTCCATCGCGCTGTTGCCCATGCCGACGACGACCACGGTCTTGCCGGCCCAGCCGCTGTTGTCGGTGAACGAGTGCGCGTGCAGCTGCTCGCCCGGGAAGGCGTCAGCACCGGGGAAGGCGGGCTCGGGCCAGCGGGCGTCCCAGTGGTGGCCGTTCGCGACGACCAGCCGGTCGACCTGCTCGGTGCTGCCGTCGTCGAGGACGAGGTCCCAGCCGCCGCCGTCCCGCGGCACGGCCCGGTCCAGGGAGGTGCCGAAGCGGACGAGCTCCCGCAGGCCGAAGTGGTCGACGTAGGCGTCGAAGTAGGCGGCGACCTGGCTGTGGTGCGGGAAGTCCGGGTAGTCGTCGGGCATGGGGAAGTCGCTGTAGGCCATCTTCCCGCGCGAGGTGTTGATGTGGAGCGACCGGTAGGAGGCGCTGCCCTCGCGGAAGACCCAGTTGCCGCCGACCCGGTCGGTGCGCTCGAGGGCGAAGGCGTCGACGCCGGCCTCGCGCAGGCCCTTGAGGGCGGTGATGCCGGACGAGCCGGCTCCGACGACGCACGCGCGAGTCATGCGGCCAGTGTGCCGTCCGATCCCGGTACCGTCGCCGAGAACCCCTACCTGTCTGGAGACGTCACCGTGCCCACCATCGAGGCCGTCGGCGCCCGCGAGATCCTGGACTCGCGCGGCAACCCCACCGTGGAGGTCGAGGTGGCCCTCGACGACGGCACCCTCGCCCGGGCCGCCGTCCCGAGCGGCGCCAGCACCGGCGAGTTCGAGGCCGTGGAGCTCCGCGACGGCGACAGCAGCCGGTACGGCGGCAAGGGCGTGACGAAGGCGGTCGACGCCGTCCTCGACCAGATCGGCGAGGCCCTGCTCGGCTTCGAGGCGACCGAGCAGCGGCTGGTCGACCAGGCCCTGCTCGACCTCGACGGCACCCCGGACAAGAGCCGCCTGGGCGCGAACGCGCTCCTCGGCGTCAGCCTGGCGGTCGCCCGGGCGGCCGCCGACTCCACCGGCCTGCCGCTGTTCCGCTACCTCGGCGGCCCGAACGCCCACGTGCTGCCGGTCCCGATGCTCAACATCCTCAACGGCGGGGCGCACGCCGACACGAACGTCGACGTCCAGGAGTTCATGGTCGCGCCGATCGGGGCGGCCACCTTCGCCGAGGCCCTGCGGATGGGCGCCGAGACCTACCAGGCGCTCAAGAGCGTCCTGAAGCAGCGCGGCCTCGCCACGTCCGTCGGCGACGAGGGCGGCTTCGCGCCGACCTGCCGAGCAACCGCGACGCCCTCGACCTCATCCTCGAGGCGATCGGCCTGGTCGGGCTCACGCCCGGCACCGACATCGCCCTCGCCCTCGACGTCGCGGCGTCGGAGTTCCACAGCGAGGCGGGCTACACGTTCGAGGGCAGCGCCAAGACCTCCGACGAGATGTCGGCCTACTACGCCGGCCTGGTCGCCGACTACCCGCTGGTGTCCATCGAGGACCCGCTCGACGAGAGCGACTGGGACGGCTGGGCCGCTCTCACGCAGCAGCTGGGCGCAGGAGTGCAGCTGGTCGGCGACGACCTGTTCGTCACCAACCCGGCCCGCCTCGCCGAGGGCATCGCCAAGGGCTGCGCGAACAGCCTGCTGGTGAAGGTCAACCAGATCGGGACGCTCACCGAGACCCTCGACGCCGTCTCCCTGGCCCACCGCAGCGGCTACACCTGCATGATGAGCCACCGCTCCGGCGAGACCGAGGACACGACGATCGCCGACCTCGCCGTCGCGGTCGACTGCGGCCAGATCAAGGCGGGCGCCCCCGCCCGCAGCGAGCGCGTGGCGAAGTACAACCAGCTGCTCCGCATCGAGGACGAGCTCGACGAGGCCGCCCGCTACGCCGGTGCCTCGGCGTTCCCCCGGTTCGCCCGGACCCGGGGCTAGGACAGCTCCGATGGCCTCGCAGCGCCCCGGGTCGCCCGGCCGCGGGTCGTCTCGCCCCGACGCCGGGAGCCGGACGGCGGCCCGCGCGGCCGCGCGCCGGACGGCCGGCCGCAGCCCGGTGGCGCCCGCTCCCGCCCGGGGCGGGCTCACCACCCGGGCGGCGGTCCTGGGCCTGGTGCTCGTCGCCCTGGTGCTGTCGGCCGCGGTGCCCCTGCGCGAGTTCCTGGCGCAGCGCGGCGACATCCGGCAGGCCGAGGCCGCGCAGGCCGACGCGAAGGCCCGGATCGCCGCCCTCCAGCAGCGCCAGCAGCAGCTGCAGGACCCCGGGGAGGTCACGCGGCTGGCCCGGGAGCGGTTCGGCTACGTGCTGCCCGGCGAGACGCTCTACACGGTGCTCCGGCCGGAGGCCCCGGCCACGCCGGCGCCCGAGGACGGCGTCCAGGTCCGGCCCACCAGCCCCGAGCAGCCCTGGTACCAGCAGGTCTGGGGCAGCGTGGGAGCAGCCGACTCCGCGCCCCGCAGGTGACGGACGAGGACCGGGACCGCCGGGCCGTCGGGCTGCAGCTGGGCCGGACGCCCCGGGCGATGACCTCGGTCGCGCACCGCTGCCCGTGCTCGCTCCCCGACGTCGTCGAGACCGCGCCGCGGCTGCCGGACGGCTCCCCGTTCCCGACGCTCTACTACCTGACCTGCCCCAAGCTGGCCTCGCGGATCGGGACGCTCGAGTCCGAGGGCCTCATGCGCGAGATGACGTCGCGGCTCGAGGCCGACCCGGACCTGCGGGCCCGCTACGAGGCGGCCGCCGCGGACTACGTCGCCCGCCGCGACGCCCACGAGGTGCTCGCCGGCGTGCCCGCGCAGGGCGGCATGCCCGTCCGGGTGAAGTGCCTGCACGTCCTGGTGGCGCACAGCCTGGCGGCCGGTCCCGGCGTGAACCCCTTCGGCGACGAGGCCCTCGAGGCGCTCCCCGACTGGTGGGCGTCCGGGCCGTGCGTCGACCCGGACGACCCCGAGGCCGTGCCGGGCAAGAAGCTGCACCGATGAGGGTCGCTGCCGTCGACTGCGGCACCAACTCGGTCCGCCTCCTGGTCGCCGACGTCAACGGCTCGACCAAGCACGACGTCTCCCGCGAGATGCGGATCGTCCGGCTCGGCGAGGGCGTCGACCGCACCGGCCGGCTGTCCGACGCCGCCCTGGCCCGCACCCGGCAGGCGCTAGAGCACTACGCGTCGCTGGTGCACAGCCTCGAGTGCGCCCGCGTCCGCATGGTCGCGACCAGCGCCAGCCGCGACGCCTCCAACAGCGCCGACTTCGTCGCCATGGTCGAGGAGGTCCTCGGCACGACGCCTGAGGTGATCACGGGCGACGAGGAGGCGGCGCTCTCCTTCGACGGCGCGACGCGGGCCCTGCCGCAGGACGGCGCCCCGTTCCTCGTGGCCGACATCGGCGGAGGCTCCACCGAGCTCGTCCTCGGCACCGACCGGGTCGAGGCGGCCCGCAGCGTCGACGTCGGGTGCGTCCGGCTGACCGAGCGGCACCTGCACGACGACCCGCCGACGGCCGCCCAGGTCGCGGCCGCGGAGGCCGACGTCGACGCCGGCCTCGCCCTCGTGCGGGAGGTCGTCCCGGTGGAGCAGGCCCGGACCTTCCTCGGGCTGGCCGGCTCGGTCACCACCGTGGCCGCCCACGTCCTGGGCCTGCCCACCTACGACAGCGAGGCGATCCACCTCGCCCGGCTGCCCGCCGCCGACGTCGTCCGCGCCTGCACGGAGCTGCTCGAGATGACCCGGGCGCAGCGGGCCGCCCTGCCGTACGTGCACGAGGGCCGGGTCGACGTCATCGGCGCGGGAGCCCTCGTCCTGCGGACCCTGGTCGACCGGCTGGGCCTGGCCGAGGTCGTCGTCAGCGAGGCCGACATCCTGGACGGCATCGCCTGGAGCGCCGCGCGGTGATCCCCCCGGGGTCCGGCTGGCCCACGGACCTGGCGGACACCCGGACCCCGGTCGCCCGCGACCACTCCGACGTCGGCCGCCTCGCCCGCGACGCCGCCACCCTGGACGACCTCGACGCCTGCTCGTCGGTCTGCCGCGCCTGCCCGCGGCTCGTGACCTGGCGCGAGCAGGTCGCCGAGGACAAGCGGGCCTCCTTCGCCGCCGAGACGTACTGGGGGCGCCCGGTCACCGGCAACGGCCCGGCCGGGGCGCGGGTCGTCGTCGTCGGGCTGGCCCCGGCCGCCCACGGCGGCAACCGGACCGGCCGCATCTTCACCGGCGACCGCAGCGGCGACTGGCTCTTCGCCGCCCTGCACCGGGCCGGCCTGGCGAACCAGCCGACGTCCGTCTCCGCCGACGACGGCCTCGCGCTGCTCGACACCCGCCTCACGCTTCCCGTCCGGTGCGCCCCGCCCGGGAACAAGCCGACGGTGCAGGAGCGCGACACCTGCAGCCAGTGGCTCGCGGCCGAGTGGCGGTACCTGCTGCCGACCGCGCGAGCCGTCGTGGTGCTCGGGGGCTTCGGCTGGCAGGCGCTGTGGCCGACCCTGCGCGCCGCCGGGGTGGAGGTCCCCACGCCGGTGCCGCGGTTCGGGCACGGCGTCGAGGTGGCGCTGCCGGGCGGTCTCACCGTCATCGGCTGCTACCACGTGAGCCAGCAGAACACCTTCACCGGCCGGCTCACCGAGACGATGCTCGACGACGTCTTCGCGCGGGCTCGCCAGCTCTCGTGAGCAGGTCTAGCGGCGGGCCAGCAGCTCCGGCCCCAGGGACACCGGCTCGCGCAGCACCAGGGCGGCACCGCCGAGGGCCTCGGCCCGCTCGCCCAGCTGGGCCGGGACGATGTCGATGCTGCTGCCCGCGGTGGTGACGGCGGCGGAGCGGGCGGCGTAGCGCAGCGGCCCCACCAGCAGCTCCTCGGCGGCGCCGACCTCCCCGCCGATGACCACGCGGTCGGCGTCGAGCAGGGTCACGAGGTTCGCGACGGCGACCCCGAGGTGCGCCCCGGCGTCGGCGAGGACGCGGCGGGCCCCGGCGTGGCCGTCCTGGGCCAGCCGCAGCAGGGCGGACGCGCTGTCGAGCTCGACGCCGGCCTCGGCCATCTGCGCGAGCAGGGCGGGCGCCCCGGCGAGCTGCTCGAGGCAGCCGCGGTTGCCGCATCGGCAGACCGGCCCGGCGTTGGCGAGGGTGGTGTGCCCGATCTCGCCGGCCGTGCCGGAGGCCCCGCGGAACAGCCGCCCGTCGACCACCAGGCCGGCGCCGACGCCGGTCGCGACCTTCACGTAGGCGAGCACCCGGCTGCCGCGCCCGGCGCCGTGCAGCGACTCCGCGAGCGCCCCGAGGTTCGCGTCGTTCTCGACGACGACGCCGCAGCCGAGCCGGTCGGCGAGCTCCGCGGCCGGGGCCAGCCCGACCCAGGCGGGGAGGATGGTGGCCGACCCGAGCCGGCCCGTCTGGCGGTCGACCGGGCCGGGCAGCCCGAGGCCGGCGCCGAGCAGGTCGCGAGGCTGCAGGCCGGCCTGGGCGAGCAGCCGGGCGACCGACGCCTCCACCAGGTCGAGCGTCTCGCGCGGGTGCTCCGGGACGTCGAGGTGCTGCAGCTCCTCGGCCAGCACGCCCAGGCCGAGGTCGGCGACCACGACGCGGACGTGCGTGTTGCCGACGTCGACGCCGACGGCCGCTCCGGCCCGCGGTTCGAGGCGCAGCACGGCAGGCGGGCGGCCGCCCGCGGCACGGGACGGGTCGGGGGCCTCCTGCACGAGCGCGCGGTCGAGCAGCTCGGTCAGCAGGCTGGAGACGGTCGACCGCGACAGGCCGGTGCGGGTGGAGACCTCCGCCCGGGTGAGGCCGTCCGACAGCCGCAGCAGGTCGAGCACCCGGGCCAGGTTCGCCGTCCTCGGGTCGCTCGCCCGCACGACGGAGGGGGCGGCGGAGGTCACGGGCCGCACTGTGCGCAGTCCCGCCGCTTCTGTCAAGCAGCGACCAGAAGCCGGGTGGAGCCGGTCACAGGCCGAGCGTGCGCGGCGTCGGCGGGTGTCGTCAGGGGGCCGCTGTGAGGGCTGTGACCTCTTCGTTGTGTCGGTGGCTTGACAGAACCCTGCTCCGGGCTCCACTGTCCCGGACCACAGGGAGTGCAACAGCCCTGCAACCTCGGCTCGCCTCGAGCCGTCACTCACGGAGGTCCCGGTGCGTCACGCTCCCCGCTCGACCCGTCCCGCCCGCGTCGCCGCCGCGGCCTCGCTGCTCGCCGTCGCGCTCACCGCGTCGGCCTGCAGCTCCGGCAGCGACGAGGGCGGCACCGACACGACCGCCGGCGCCGGAGCCAGCGCCGGGGCCAGCACGGGCGCGGCCGCTGCGCCCACCGCCGCCTGCAAGCTGACGTCGCCGCCCGTGAGCGCCGCCAAGGTCCCGGCCGCTGCCGCGTCCACCGCGAAGGCGTCCGGCAAGGTCGGCGTCATCCTCCCGGACACGACGTCCTCGACCCGCTACACGCTGTACGACAAGCCGCTCCTGGAGAGCGCGCTCAAGGCGGCCGGCGTCACCCCGGACATCCAGAACGCGGGCGGCAGCACGGCCCGCTTCCAGCAGATCGCCCAGGGGATGATCAGCGGCGGCGTGAAGGTCCTCATCATCGACTCGATCGACGCCACCTCCGGCGCGGCCGTCGAGAAGCAGGCCGCGGCTGCCGGCATCAAGGTCATCGACTACGACCGCGTCAACCTCGGCGGCACGGCCGACTACTACGTCTCCTTCGACAACGAGGACGTCGGCCGTCTCCAGGGCCAGACCCTCGTCGACTGCCTCGACAGCAGCGGCGTGAAGGACGCGCAGCTCATCGTGATGTCCGGCGGCAAGGACGTCGACAACAACGCCGTGCTGTTCGAGAAGGGCGCCCTGTCGGTCCTGAAGCCGCTCGAGTCCAGCGGCAAGGTCAAGATCGCGTCCGTCTCGACCGTCAAGGGCTGGGACGTCAACGTCGCCGCCCCGACCTTCCAGAACGCGCTCCAGGCCGCCGGCGGCAAGGTCGACGGCGTCCTCGCCGCCAACGACGACATCGCCAACGCCTCGATCGGTGTCCTCAAGGGCAGCGGCCTCGCCGGTCGCGTCCCGGTGACCGGTCAGGACGCCGGCGTCAACGGCCTGCAGAACATCATCAACGGGCAGCAGAGCATGACGATCTTCAAGGACGTCAAGCTCGAGGCGCAGGCCGCCGCGCAGCTCGCCATCGCGCTGATCAGCGGGCAGGACCCGGCCGCGGCCGGCCTGACCCTGACCGACTTCGCCGACCCGAAGGCGCCGGACCACAAGATCAAGGCGCTGCTCCTGCCGGCCCAGGTCATCACCCAGGCGAACATCATGGACGTCGTGAAGTCCGGCGCCCTGACCGCGGCACAGATCTGCAAGGGCATCGAGACCGCCTGCCAGACCGCGGGCGTCGCCTAGCCCTCCCTGCTCGCCCCGCCGGCGGCGTCCCCGCGACGCCGCCGGCGGGAGCACGACCCCGACCTGACCCGCTGAGGAGACCCGCGTGGAACCCCTGCTGCAGATCCGCGGCCTGAACAAGAGCTTCGGCCCGGTGCACGTCCTGCGCGACATCGACCTCACGGTCTACGCCGGCCAGGTCACCGCTCTCGTCGGCGACAACGGCGCGGGCAAGTCCACGCTGGTCAAGTGCCTCGCCGGCATCAACACCATCGACAGCGGCGAGGTGCTGTTCGACGGGAAGCCGGTCACCCTCGGCGACCCCCGGGCGGCCGCCGCCCTCGGCATCGAGTTCGTCTACCAGGACCTCGCCCTGGCCGACAACCTCGACATCACCCAGAACATGTTCCTCGGCCGGGAGATCCGGACGTTCGGGTTCCTGCGCGACGGCGAGATGGAGCGCAAGGCCCGCGAGACCCTCACCAGCCTGTCGGTCCGCACCGTCTCCTCGGTCCGCCAGCAGGTGTCCAGCCTGTCCGGCGGGCAGCGCCAGACGGTCGCCATCGCCAAGGCCGTGCTCTGGAACAGCCGCATCGTCGTGCTGGACGAGCCCACCGCCGCCCTCGGGGTCGCGCAGACCCGGCAGGTCCTGGACCTCGTCCGGCGGCTCGCCGACCAGGGGCTCGGCGTCGTGCTCATCTCGCACAACATGAACGACGTCATGGAGGTGGCCGACCGCGTGGCCGCCCTCTACCTCGGCCGCATCGCGGCGGAGGTCCTGACCAAGGACAGCAGCACGACCCAGATCGTCGAGCTGATCACCGCCGGGCGCAGCGGCGACATCGGGCTCGCCCCCGCCACCGCAGACGAAGGCATCTGATGACGACGACAGCCACGCCCGAGGCCACGGGCCGCCCGGCCGGCGACTTCTCGCTCGACGTCGAGCGCCGGACCGTCCCGCACGCCGTCCGCGGCTACGTGACCCGCCTGCGCTCCGGCGACCCGGGCGCCCTGCCGTCGGTCCTCGGCCTGGTCGTGCTCGCCGCGATCTTCAGCCAGGTCAGCGACCGGTTCCTGTCGGCCAGCAACATCGGCAACCTCCCCGGACAGGGCGCCTACATCGCGATCATCGCGCTGGGCCTGGTCTTCGTGCTGCTCCTCGGCGAGATCGACCTGTCGGCCGGCACCACCGGCGGCGTCTGCGCCGGCTTCGCCGCCCAGGCCATCTTCAGCAACGGCCTGCACGACGGCGTCTCCGGCTTCCTCTACTGGTCGCTGCTCGGCTTCATGGCCGGCGCCGTCCTGCTCGGCCTCTACCTGAAGTGCCGGACGGGGCCGGCCGTCGTCGCCCTCGGCCTGCTCATCGCCCTGACCGGTCAGGACGACGGCGTCCTGCTGGCCCTGACGCTCGCCCTCGCCATCGGCTGCACCATCGGCATCTACGTCGGCTGGCTCGTCGCCGACGTCGGCATCCCGAGCTTCATCGTCACGCTGGCCCTGTTCCTCGCCTTCCAGGGCGTGCTGCTGTTCGCCCTCAAGAGCGAGCCGATCGGCGTCAACGACTACGACCTCTGGTACGGCCTCGCCCACGACAACATGTCCACCGGCGCCAGCTGGGCGTTCACGGTCGTCGTCGTCGGCGGGTACGCGGCCTTCACGATCCTCAAGAGCGTGCGCGCCACCGCCAAGGGGCTGGCCGCCGACACGCTCCAGCTGGTGCTCGTGCGGGCCGGTCTGGTCGCCGCGGTCGGCCTGGTGCTCACGTACTTCGCCAACCAGAACCGCAACACCAACGACTTCCTCGAGATCAAGGGCCTGCCCTACGCCGCCACGGTCCCGATCACGCTGATGATCGTCACGACGCTGGCGCTCACCAAGACCACCTGGGGCCGGCACCTGTTCGCCATCGGCGGCAACGAGGAGGCCGCCCGCCGCGCCGGCATCGACGTCCGGCACATCAAGGTCACCGCGTTCACCCTGAACTCCGGCTTCGCCGCCCTCGGCGGGATCTTCCTGGCCTCCAACACCGGCGGCGCGCAGCTCGACCTCGGCGCCGGCAACATCCTGCTGTTCGCCGTCGCGGCGGCGGTCATCGGCGGGACGTCGCTGTTCGGCGGCCGCGGCAAGCCCCGGGACGCCATCCTCGGTGCGCTGGTCATCGTGATGATCCCGAACGGCATCGGCCTGAAGCCCAACCTCGGCGTGCAGCACCAGGAGGTCATCACCGGCCTCGTCCTGCTGATCGCCGCCTCCGTCGACGCGATCTCCCGCCGCAAGTCCCTGGGCAAGCGCTGACCGACCTGCGGGTCGCGCTGGTCGGGTACGGCCTGGCCGGTCGCGCCTTCCACGCGCCCGTCCTCACGGCGGTCCCCGGGCTGTCCCTCGGCGTCGTCGTGACGTCGTCCCCGGAGCGGGCCGCACAGGCCCGGGCCGACCACCCGGGCGTCGACGTCCGGCCGGGCACCGAGGGCCTCGACGCCGACGTCGTCGTGCTGGCGACGCCGAACCGGTCGCACGTCCCGCTCGGGCTGCAGCTGGTCGCGGCGGGGACGCCCGTCGTCGTGGACAAGCCGCTCGCGCGGACCGCCGACGAGGGGCTCGCCCTGGTCGAGGCGGCCGAACGGGCCGGGGTCCTGCTGACCGTGTTCCACAACCGCCGGTGGGACGCCGACGTCCGCACCGCGCGGCGCCTCCTGGACGACGGCACGGTGGGGGAGCCGCTCCGGCTCGAGACCCGGTTCGAGCGGTGGCGGCCCTCGCCCGGCACCGGCTGGCGGGAGAGCGCCGACCCGGGCGAGGGCGGCGGCCTGCTGCTCGACCTCGGCAGCCACCAGGTCGACGTCGCCCAGCACCTGCTCGGACCGGTCGCGACCGTGTACGCCGAGCTCGACGTCCGCCGTCCGGGCGCCGTCGTCGAGGACGACGTGATGCTCGCCCTGACGCACGCCTCGGGTGCGCGGTCGACCCACTGGCTGTCGGCCACGGCGGCCCACCGCGGGCCGCGGCTGCGCCTGCTCGGCAGCCGGGCGGCGTACGTGGCGCAGGAGCTCGACCTGCAGGAGGCGGCCCTGCGCGCAGGCACCCCGGCCTGGGACGCCCCGACGCCGGACGGCCTGCTCGCCGCCGGTGACCTCCTGCAGCCCGTGGTGTCCGAGCCCGGGGACTACCGCCTGTTCTACGCCGGCCTGGCGCGGGCCCTGCGGGGCGAGGGGCCGGTGCCGGTCGAGCCGCGGGAGGCGCTGTCGGTCCTGCGGGTGCTCGACGCCGCGCGGGAGTCCGCGGTGTCCGGTCTGGTCGTCCGCGTCTGATCCCGCTCACGAGCCGGGGCCGACCGTCGATGGACCAGGAGACCGACCCCTGGAGCCCCGTCTTGTCCTCGTCCTGCCTCGGCTGCGTGTGCTCGCGCCCCCGGGTCGCGCCCGCGGCCGGCCGCCTGCTGCTCGCCACCCAGGTCGCCCACACGGCGGCCTCCCTCCGCGGCCTGGCCCGGGCGCGGGGCGTGTCCCTGCGGCCGCTCACGCCCGGCCTCCTCGCCGTCGACGGCCCCGACGTCGGCAGCTTCGTGTCGGCCGCCCGGCAGCACCTCACGTCGGTCGAGGCGGTGGAGGTCCGCTGCCTGGTCCTCGCGAGCAGCGATCACGCTGATCTCGCCGACCTCCCGGACCTCGCCGACGTCGCCGTCCTCGCCCAGGCGCTGACCGCCCCGACGCTCGCCGCGGCCGGCGCCCGGCTCGAGCACGCCGACCTGCTGCCGCTGTTCGCCGACGAGGCCGGCTGCTTCTCCTCCGTCTACCAGCCGATCCGCACGCTCGGGGACCGGCGTCCGGTCGGCTACGAGGCGCTGCTGCGCGCCGTGACGCCGGAGGGCGCCGCCGTGATGCCGGACGTGCTGTTCCCCGCCGCGGCCGCGGCCGCGGCCGACTGGACCCACCTGCTCGACCGCGTCGGCCGCACCACCGCCCTGCGCGACGCCGGGGGCTGGCTGCCCGAGGACCAGCTGCTGTTCATCAACTTCGTCCCGACGTCGATCTACCGGCCGGAGGTCTGCCTGCGCACGACCGAGCAGGCCGCGGAGGCCGCCGGGATCCGCCTCGACCAGATCGTCTTCGAGGTGACCGAGGGCCACCGCGTCCACGACCTCGACCACCTGCAGCGGGTCTTCGACCACTACCGCGCGAACTCCTGCCAGGTCGCGCTCGACGACGTCGGTGCCGGCTACTCCTCGCTCAACATGCTGGTCCGCCTCGAGCCCGACATCGTCAAGATCGACAAGGACATCGTCCAGTCGCTCCCGGGGGCGACCGGCCGCGCCGTCGTCCGGGCGATCGTCGACATCACGCACTCCTACGGCGGGCGCGTCCTCGCGGAGTGCCTGGAGACCGAGGAGCAGGCCGAGGCCGCCCTCGAGCTCGGCGTCGACCTCGGGCAGGGCTGGCTGCTCGGGCGGCCCGAGCGCCCCGCCGGCCTTCGCGCCGTTCCGGCCGTCCGGCCTGCTCCGGCCGACCCGTCCCGCCCGGACCCCGCCGTCGCCGTCCCGTCGCCCGTGGTCGAGGCGGTCGTCGGCACGGGGAGCGAGGGCACGGCTGCACCAGCGCCGCGGTGCTCGGAGGAGGGCGCGGTCTGCACGGGGGCTGCGCTCGCGAGCGCCCCGCCGTCGGGCTGACCCACCGCAGCCCTGTCTGGTCACGTGTGCTTCCTGCGCTGTGGACGGACGCCCGCCTGTGGACGTGCAGGTCGGGCCTGTCGGTGGCCGGCGCGAGGGTCTGCCCATGGGACGCAGCAGGGTCAGTGACGAGCAGCTCCGCGAGGCCGTACCGCAGGCGAAGGACCTCTTCGCGCTCCTGACGCTGCTCGGGCTGGTGCCGTGCGGAGGGAACTACGAGATCGCCCGACGGCGCCTGGAGGCAGTCGGGCTGCTCGACGAGCGCTTCCGACGCCGACCGAGGGGCACGCGGCCCGCTCCTTCGCCGGTCGACCCCGCAGCCCTCGACCTCGCCGTCCGCCGGTCCGGCTCGTACGCCGAGGTCCTGCGCCGGCTCGGGCTGGACGTCGAGCCGCGTGCGTACCGGCCGCTGCGGGCAGCGATCGCGGAGGCAGGGCTGTCCACCGAGCACTTCTCGGGGCGGGGATGGGCCAGCGGGACCCGCCGCCCGCGTACACCCACGGACGAGCTCCTCGTCGCGGGCCGTCGCACGGAGTCCGGCAGCCTGCGCAGGCGCCTGCTCGCCGAAGGCCTGTTGCCGCCGGGCTGCTCCGGCTGCGGGCTCGAGGAGTGGCAGGGCCGGCCGATCGCGCTGGAGCTGGACCACGTCGACGGCGACCGCGATGACAACCGGCTCGAGAACCTGCGGCTGCTGTGTCCGAACTGCCACGCCCAGACGGACACCTGGCGCGGGCGCAACATCGCGCGACGCGCCGCCCGTACGCAGTCGTAGGGTCGGGTCGGAGCCCGGGTGGTGGAGCGGCATACACGGAGGGCTTAAACCCCTCTGCTCGAAAGAGATCGCGGGTTCGAATCCCGCTCCGGGTACTGCAGGGTTGCCGGGTCCCGGCAACGCCGGAGCCTGCACTCTGCCCACCAGCGTCGGGCACACCTGCACGGCCGGGTGCGTTGTACTGGAGGCAAGGTCCCGTCCGAGGGCTTCGCAGAGGAGCATCACCTGATGGCACGCCAGTCCAGCAACCCCGTGTTCCAGCGCAGCACCGCGCTGCACGAGAGCCTCCGCGGCACCGGGCAGTACGCGCCCAGCGCCGACGAGGTCGGTCGGATCTACGGCACCCCCGCCCGCCTCAGCTACGACGACATCGTGGTCAAGACCAGCATCCTGCTGGGGATCATCGTCGTCACCGGCACGGTCGCCTGGGTCGCCGACCTCGGGATGGGCGTCGCGGTCGTCGCCGGTCTCGCCGGCTTCGTGCTCGCGCTCGTCAACATGTTCAAGAAGCAGGTCAGCCCGCCGCTCGTGCTGGCCTACGCCGCGCTCGAGGGCGTGTTCCTCGGCGCCATCAGCCACGTCTACAACGACGTCTTCGGTGGCGGCATCGTCACCCAGGCCGTGATCGGCACCGCCACGGTCTTCGGCGCCGTCCTGCTCGCCTACAAGTCCGGCAAGCTCCGCGCCACCCCGAAGTTCCGCAAGGTCATCACCACGGCGTTCCTGGGCCTGTTCGGCCTGCTGCTCGTCAACGTCGTGGTCGGCCTGTTCGGCGACGGTGACGCCCTCGGCATCCGCGGCGACAACCTGCCGCTGTCGATCCTGTTCAGCCTCGCCTTCATCACCTTCGGCGCGCTGACCTTCGTGCTCGACTTCGACCAGGCGCAGCGCATGGTCGAGGCCGGCGTCGACGAGCGCGAGTCCTGGCGCATCGCGTTCGGCCTCGTCGTCGGGCTCGTCTGGCTCTACCTCGAGGTGCTCCGCCTGCTCAGCTACCTGCAGGGCCGCGACTAGCACCGCGCAGCACGTCCGAGGCCGCCGCTCCCGCGAGGGGGTGGCGGCCTCCGTCGTGTCACGGCCCGATGGCCACCGGCCGGGACGGGTCGGCGCTCCACTGCGACCACGACCCCGGGTACAGCCGCCCCTGACCGAGCCCGGCGTGCTCCATCGTCAGCAGGTCGTGGCAGGCGGTGACGCCGCTGCCGCAGTAGACGACGACGTCGGACGCGTCGGTGACGCCGGCCTCGGCGTAGACCTCCCGCAGCCGCTCCACCGGCACGAGGCTGCCGTCGCCGCGCACGTTCTCGCGGCACGGCACGTTGCGGGCTCCCGGCACGTGGCCGGGCTGGGGGTCGACCGGCTCGACCTCCCCGCGGAACCTGGCCCGGTCGCGGGCGTCCAGGACGGTCCCGGTGAGGTCGTCGGCCGTCGCCAGGAGCTCGTGCGGCCACGGCCGCGGCGTGAAGACCGCCCGGGGCCGGGGCGCCACGGTGGACGCGACGAGCCGGCCGTGGACGCCGCCGTCGAGCACCGCCGCCTCGTGGCCGGTCACGCGGAGCATCCAGACCAGGCGCGCGGCGGTCACGCCCCCGCCGTCGTCGTAGGCCACCACGACGTCGTCATCGCCGATGCCGAGCGAGGCCATGCCCTCGGCGAAGACCGCGGGCTCGGGCAGCGGGTGCCGGCCGGCCTGCGGGGAGGCCGGTCCGGCGACCCACCGGTGGACGTCGACGAAGACCGCCCCGGGCAGGTGGCCGCGGTCGTAGGCCTCGCGCTCGGAGCTGCCGTCGAGGTAGCTGCGGCAGTCGGCGAGGACGACCTCGGGGTGCTGGAGGACCCACGAGGGGGAGACGAACGGGGGGATCACGAGGCCCACCCTGTCAGCCGGGAGCAGGGGAGCGGCACGTCACTCCGGGAGGGCCGCCGCGTTCAGCGGGGTGTTCTCGTCCTCGACCTGCCCGACGAGCTGCTCGACGACGTCCTCGAGGGCGATGACGCCGACGGCCGACCCGGCGTCGTCGACGACCTGCCCGAGGTGGCTCTGGCTGCGGCGCAGCAGGGCGAGGACCTCTCCGAGCGGCAGCTCGCAGGGCACCGGCGGCATGCGGCGGAGCCGGCGCTCGACCAGCGGGCGGCGTCGTTCGCGCTCGGACAGCCCGAGCACGTCCTTGACGTGGACGAACCCGAGCATCCCGCCCTCGACGGCGTCGGAGGTCGCGGCGTCGTCGGCGGCGGAGCGGACCGGGAAGCGGGAGAAGCCGGTGATGACGACCAGCTCCTCGAGCTCGTCCGCGGTGACCGTGGAGGGGACCGTGACCAGCCGCTCGAGCGGCAGCATGACGGAGGAGGCCGGCTGCGAGCCCAGCTCGAGGGCTCCGGCGAGGCGCTCGTGCTCCTCGTCGTCGAGCAGCCCCTCCTCCCGCGAGTGGGCGATGATCCCGGCCAGCTCGTCGGGCGAGAAGGAGCTGGCGAGCTCGTCCTTCGGCTCGACCCGGAAGGCCCGCAGGACGGCGTTGCCGAAGGCGTTGAGCGTCGACAGGACCGGTCCGATCGCGGTCGCGAAGCGGAACAGGGCCGGCACCAGCACGATCGCGGCCCGCTCCGGCGAGGCGATGGCGATGTTCTTCGGGACCATCTCGCCGATCACCATGTGCAGGAACACCACGAGCGACAGCGCGACGGCGAACGCGATCGGGTGCAGCAGCGACTCCGGCACGTGCGCGGCGTGCAGGGCGTCCTCGAGCAGGTGCGCGACCGCGGGCTCGGCCACGGCGCCCAGCCCGAGCGAGCACAGCGTGATGCCCAGCTGCGCGGCGGCGAGCATGACCGACAGGCTCTTGAGCGCCTCGAGCACGACGACGGCCCGGCGGCTGCCCTCGGCGAGCGGCTCGATCTGGCTGCGCCGGACGCTGATGACGGCGAACTCGGCCCCGACGAAGAGCCCGTTGAAGACGAGCAGCAGGACGGCGACGACGAGGTTGAGGGTCGTCACGGGGCGGCCACCGGTTCGGTGAGGCGGACGCGGTCGACCCGGCGCCCGTCGAGCTCGAGCACCTCGAGCGCCCAGCCGTCGACCTCGACGACGTCGCCCTTGCGGGGCAGCCGGCCGAGGCGCTGCATGACGAGGCCGCCGAGGGTGTCGTAGGGGCCCTCGGGGACGACGAAGGCGCAGGCGTCGGCCACCTGGTCGTCGCGCAGCAGGCCGGACAGCACGAGCGTGTCGTCGGCCTGCGGCTCGACGTCGGGGCGGCTCGGGGCGTCGTGCTCGTCGTCGACCTCCCCGACCAGCTCCTCGACGAGGTCCTCGAGCGTGACGACGCCGGCCGTGCCGCCGTACTCGTCGATGACGACCGCCATCTGCAGGCCCGGCTCGCGCAGGGTGCGCAGGAGGTCGTCGCAGTGCACGGTCTCGGGGACCGGGGCGACCGGGCCCATCAGCTGGCTGACCCGGGTCCGGCGCCGCTCCTCGCGGGGGACGGCGAAGGCCTTCTTCACGTGGACGACCCCGACGATGTCGTCGACGCCGTCGTTGCCCTCCACCGGGAAGCGGGAGTGGCCGCTCTCGTGGGCCAGCTCCAGCAGGCGGGCGACGTTGTCGGTCTGCTCGAGGGTCACCATCTGCATCCGCGGGGTCATGACGTCGCCGGCGTTGCGGTCCCCGAAGGCGAGCGACCGGGTGAGCATCGTCGCGGTCTGCTCGTCGAGGGTGCCCTCCTCGGCCGACGACCGGACGAGGCTGCCCAGCTCGGTGGCCGACCGGGCCGAGCGGAGCTCCTCCTGCGGCTCGATGCCGAGGCTGCGGACGACGGCGTTCGCGCTGGTGTTGCTCGCGGCGATGAGCGGACGCAGCAGCGCGCTGAACACGCGCAGCGGCCCGGCGACGGCCCGCGCCGTCGGGAGCGGCTGGGCGATGGCGAGGTTCTTCGGGACCAGCTCGCCGAAGACGATCTGCAGGACGGTGGCGATCAGCAGCGCGAGCGCGATGGCCGACGGCGTCCGCGGCCCCCTGGGGCGCGCCCACCGCCTCGAGCGGCCCGCGGAAGAACGCGGCGAACGACGGCTCGGCGATGAAGCCGACCACCAGGGTCGTCATCGTGATGCCCAGCTGGGCGCCGGACAGCTGGAACGACAGCGTCCGCACCGAGGCCAGCACCCGCTTCGCGCCGGCGTCGCCCTCGCGCTCGGCGGCCTCCAGCGTGGACCGCTCGACGGCGACCAGCGAGAACTCGGCGGCGACGAACAGGGCGGTCCCGGCCGTCAGGAGCAGGACGGCGAGGACCCCGAGCAGGGCGGCGATCACCGGCGCGGGCGTCTGGCAGGCGTCACGTGGACCAGTCTGCCCTGCTGCGGCCTCCCTAGGCTGGGAGTGTGACGTCGTACGCCCTCTACACACCGGTGCTGCGCTCGTCGCACCTCGAGCGGCTCGCCCCGCTGCCCGGCTTCCGGCTCCTCGCCAGCGGCCGCCACCCCGACTGCGACGACGCCGTCCTCGCCGCCGCGCCCTTCCCGGTGGTCCTGGCCGACCCGGCCGCACTCGCCGCGGACCTCCGCGCCGACCCGCCCGACGTGCTCGAGGTCACCGAGCCGCTGTGGCGGGCCGAGTGGCCGGCGTCGCTCGTGCTCGCCGACGCCGCCCCCGACGCCGTCCTCACCACCTACGCCATCGAGGTCCTGCCGCACGAGGCGCCGCCCGGGTGGGAGCGGCTGCAGGCCGTCGCCTTCGGCAGCGCCGCCGCGGAGCGGGCCTACGCGCAGAGCTGCCCGGGTGCGGCGTGGCGCAGCACGGTCGTCGAGGAGCGGCGTCCCCGCTGCGCCTCCTGCTTCCCGGGCGGCGGGGAGGTACCGGCGTCGGGGGAGCTGGTGTTCGCGGCGGAGTTCTCCGAGCGCAAGGGCATCGACCTGCTGATGGCCGCCTGGGACACGGTCGGACCCGCGGGCTGGCGGCTGCGGCTGCTCGGCTGGGGGCCGCGCACGGCGGTCGTGCAGCAGTGGGCCGACGGCCGGGGCGACGTCGACGTCGTCGTGCGGGCCGACCGGGCCACCGTGCACGACGCCCTGCGCCGCGCGGCGGCGGTCGTGCTGCCCAGCCGACGGGTGGACGGGTGGCGCGAGCAGATCGGGCTGTCCCTCGTCGAGGGGCTCTCGCACGGCTGCCGGCTGCTGACCACCGACGAGACCGGCCTGGCGGAGGGGCTCGGCCCGGAGCACGTCGTCGTCGGAGCGGGCAGCGTGCAGGCGCTGGCCGACGGGCTGCGTGCCCTGGGGGCCGCACCGACCGGGAAGACCCTCCCGGGCAGCGACGACGACAGCCGGCAGCAGGTGCAGCGGTGGCTGACCTCGTGAGCGTCCTGGACCGGGAGAGCCGCTCGCTGGTGCAGCGCCTGCGGGTCTGGACGCCCCAGCGCTGGGCCGCCGGGTGCCTTCCGGGGCTGACCCGCGCCGACGTCGTCCACCACCTGGCGGCGTCGTTCGTGCAGGCCGCGGGGGAGACGGACCGGCCGCTGCCGCGCCTGCCGGCCGACCTCGCGCTGCCCGACCAGCTGGCCGTCGCCGCCCACGACCTCGTCCTCGCCGGCACCGAGGACGGGGTCGCGCTGACCGCCCACCTGCTGCTGCACCGGCACGACCTGCTCGGCGACGACGTCCCGGCCGGGCTGGCCGAGGCGCTCGGCCTGGACGACGTCCTCGCTGCCGGGCGGGCGGTGTGCGGCTTCCCGAGCTCCTGGACGGAGTGAGCGCCGGGTCTAGTCGTCGAGGTTCGAGAACCTCTTGCCCTGCAGCTGCGAGGCGATGCAGGAGCGGGACACGAACAGCCACGTGGTCGAGGGGCCGCTGCCGGTGCGGATCATCGCGGCCAGGCCGTCGCGGGTGGCGTAGCGGTAGGCGCCCTGCGCGGGCAGCGTGTAGCCGACGGCGTCGTGCAGGTGGCCCTTCCGGAAGTCCGACGTCGTGAAGTAGTTGTAGTAGCCGCGGCAGCGCGAGGCGTTGACCGCGATGGTGGTCGAGCCGTTCCCGACGCCCGGCTTGTTGTCGAAGTCCTTGCCGATGGTGCGGCGGTGCCGCATCGCGTCGCTGGTGCCCGTGCCGCAGCTGTCGGTCGCCGTCCGCTTCGTGCCGAGGTCGAAGGCCCCCGGGACGATCCAGGTGCAGAAGCTGCCCTCGCTCTGCCGGGTGCGCCCGTAGTGGAAGCCCTTGTCGGTGTTGACGTGGTTGTCGAAGGCCGTGCCCTTGAGGGCCGTCCCCATGACGTAGCCGCAGGGCTTGTTCGCGACCCAGCCGCCCGCGGCGATGGTGCCGCTGTTGTTGCAGACCGACGGCTTGGCGACGTTGCCCTTCACGGTGTAGCGGTTGGCGGCGTCGGCGGGCCCGGCGAGGGCGAGCACGGCGGCGGCAGCGGCCACGACGGCCAGGACACGGCGCAGGGGGGAGGAGGGCACGGGTGGACCCTCCCACGCGGGGGACGTGCTGGACAGGGGGGTGGACAGCGCCGCGGCCGGCCCCTCGGGTGAGGGACCGGCCGCGGGAGGTGCGGGGGACTAGCTGAGGCGCTCGAGCACCATCGCCATGCCCATGCCGCCACCGACGCACATGGTCTCGACGCCCCACTGCTTGTCGAGGGTCTGCAGGCCGTTGATGAGGGTGCCGGTGATGCGGGCGCCGGTCATGCCGAACGGGTGGCCGACGGCGATGGCCCCGCCGTGCACGTTCAGCTTGTCGATGTCGATCCCGAGGTCCTTGTAGGACGGGATGACCTGCGCGGCGAAGGCCTCGTTGATCTCGAACAGGTCGATGTCGGAGACCTCCTTGCCGGCCCGCTTGAGGGCGAGCTTGACGGCGTCGACCGGGCCGTAGCCCATGATCTCGGGCGAGAGGCCGGTGACGGCGGTGGAGACGACGCGGGCCAGCGGGGTCAGGCCCAGCTCGGCGGCCTTCGTGTCGCTCATGATGATCACGGCGGCGGCGCCGTCGTTGAGCGGGCAGGCGTTGCCGGCGGTGACGAGGCCGTCCGGGAGGATCGACTTGAGGCCGCCGATGCCCTCGACGGTGGTGCCGGCGCGGGGGCCGTCGTCCTTGCTCATGACCTCGCCGTTCGGCAGCGTCACGGGCGTGATCTCGCGCTCCCAGAAGCCGTTGGCGATGGCCTTCTCGGCGAGCTGCTGGCTGCGGGCGCCGAACTCGTCCATCTCCTGGCGGGAGACGCCCTTGAGGCGGGCCAGGTTCTCGGCCGTCTGGAGCATCGGCAGGTAGACGTCGGGGAGCGTGCCGCCCTCGCGGGGGTCGGTCCAGGACTGGATGCCCTCGGCGCCGCGCTGCGCGGTCCGCGCCTTGGCGTCGTCGAACAGGGGGTTCTCGGTGTCGGGCATGCCGTCGCTGTTGCCCTTGATGAAGCGGCTCACCATCTCGACGCCGGCGCTGATGAAGACGTCGCCCTCGCCGGACTTGATGGCGTGGGCGGCCATCCGGGTGGTCTGCAGCGAGGAGGAGCAGTAGCGCGTGATGGTCGTGCCGGGCAGGAAGTCGTAGCCCATGAGCACGGACACGACGCGGCCGATGTTGTAGCCCTGCTCGCCGCCGGGCAGGCCGCAGCCCATCAGCAGGTCGTCGATGTCGCGGGGGTCGAGGTTCGGGACCTTGTCGAGCGCGGCCTGCACGATGGTCGCGGCGAGGTCGTCGGGGCGGACGTCGACGAGCTTGCCCTTGAAGGCACGGCCGATCGGCGAGCGGGCGGTGGAGACGATCACTGCCTCGGGCACGGGGGCTCCAGTTGCTAGAACGGCGTTCGGTGAGTCGCAGGTTACGGGGACGTGTCAGGAGCGCCAGAGGCCGGGGGCGTGACGTGCATCTCGGGGGCGGGACCGCTGGTGCGGGCCTCCGGCGCGCCGCGCCCGACGAGGGGGAGTCGGCGGGACAGCCGGGCGAGGCGCCCGGGGCCGGCCGAGGCGATGCCGTCCTCGCCGGCGACGGTCTCCACGGCCAGGCCGGGCTCGCGGGCGGCGACCGAGGCGGCCAGGGCGACGTCCTGGACGCTGTCGCTGAGCGGCACCATGACCGGGATCTCGACGCCGGCCGCCTGCAGCAGGCTCGGCAGCACGGCGTCCACGACCCGGCGGTAGCCCTCCGGCGACGGGTGGAAGCGGTCGGCACTCCACATGGAGGGTTCGCGGGCGAACTGCGGCCCGAGCAGGCTGGCGAGCGAGACCGCGACCCCGCCCTCCTCGACCACCGCGACGGTCTGCGCCGCCGCCAGCCTGCGGCTGACGTACCGGGCGTAGGTCCGCAGCGGCTGCAGCACCGGCTTGACGGTCCCGAGGTCCGGGCAGGTCCCGACGACGACCTCGGCGCCGGCGGCGCGCAGGGTCCGGACGGCGCGCGCCAGGTCGCGGGCGGCCTCGTCGACGGGCGCCTGGTGGGTGACGTCGTTGGCGCCGACGAGCACGAAGGCGACGTCGACCCGGCCGCGCAGGGCACGCCCGACCTGGGTGTCGAGGGCGGCCGACCGGGCGCCGGTCCGGGCGACCACGCGCACCTCGACCTGCCGCCCGAGGTCGCGGGCCATCCCGCCCGCGAGCAGGGCGCCGGGGGTCTGGTCGGCGCGGTCGCACCCCAGGCCGGCCGCCGCGGAGTCCCCGACGACGGCGAGGTGCAGCACCGGGGCGTCCGACGTCGGGCCGTAGACGCCGCTCGGGTCGGGCGCCTTCGTCTGGGGCCGCCCGATGGACCGCCGGGCGAGCCGGGCCTCGACCTTGAACAGCGCGCCCGTCCCGCCGGCCAGCACCGTCAGCGTGCCCACCCCGACGGCGAGCGACCGCACGGCCAGGGCGGCACGGCGGCCCGGACGGGGCACGGCGCGACCCGACACGGTCAGCAGCGGGCCGTCGCTCACAGGGCCCGTCCGGCGAGGGGGGCGAGCGGTACCGCTGCCACGCTGTTCCTCCACTGCTCGGGTCGACCACCCTAGGCTGGCGCCCCGGCGTCAGGAGAGCCTCGTGCAGGTCCACGACAGCGTGATCGAACTGGTGGGGAACACCCCGCTCGTCCGCCTCGGCACCGTCGGCGCGGGCCTGCCCGCCCAGGTGGTCGCCAAGGTCGAGTACTTCAACCCGGGCGGGTCGGTGAAGGACCGGATCGCGCTGGCGATGATCGAGGCCGCCGAGGCCTCCGGGGCGCTGCAGCCGGGCGGGACGATCGTGGAGCCGACGTCGGGCAACACCGGCGTCGGGCTCGCCATCGCCGCGCAGCGCCGCGGGTACTCGTGCGTCTTCGTCTGCCCGGACAAGGTGGCCCGCGACAAGATCGACGTGCTGCGCGCGTACGGCGCCCGGGTCGAGGTCTGCCCGACGGCGGTCGACCCGGAGGACCCCCGCTCCTACTACTCGGTGAGCGACCGGCTGGCCAAGGAGATCGAGGGCGCCTGGAAGCCCGACCAGTACTCCAACCCCGCGAACCCCGCGGCCCACTACGCGACGACGGGCCCCGAGGTGTGGGCCCAGACCGACGGGCGGGTGACGCACTTCGTGGCCGGCATGGGCACCGGCGGCACGATCGGCGGCGTCGGGCGCTACCTCAAGGAGGTGTCGGGCGGGAAGGTGCAGGTGGTCGGCGCGGACCCGGTGGGCTCGGTCTACTCCGGCGGCGACGGCCGGCCCTACCTCGTGGAGGGCGTCGGCGAGGACTTCTGGCCGAGCACCTACGACGCGAGCGTCCCGGACCGGGTGATCGCCGTCAGCGACCGCGACTCGTTCGCCATGACCCGCCGGCTCGCCCGGACGGAGGGCCTGCTGGTCGGCGGCTCGTGCGGGATGGCCGTCGTCGCGGCGCTGCAGGTCGCGGCCGAGGCGGGCCCGGACGACGTCGTCGTCGTGCTGCTGCCCGACAGCGGCAAGGGCTACCTGAGCAAGATCTTCAACGACGAGTGGATGGCCGACTACGGCTTCCTGCAGGCCGAGGGCGGCCAGACGGTCGGTGACGTCCTGGCGCGCAAGGGTGTCAGCGGCCCGCTCCCGGAGTTCGTCCACACCCACCCGACCGAGACGGTGCGCGAGGCGATCGACATCCTGCGGGAGTACGGCGTCTCGCAGATGCCCGTCGTCCGGGCGGAGCCGCCGGTGATGACGGCCGAGATCGTCGGGGCGGTCCACGACCGCGACCTGCTCGACGCCCTGTTCACCGGGCGGGCGCAGCTGCACGACCGGCTGGCCGACCACATGGGCGCGCCGCTGCCGATGGTCGGGGCGGGCGAGTCGGTGCAGGCCGCGATGACGGCGCTGGAGAAGGCCGACGCCGCGGTCGTGGTGGCCGACGGGCGGCCGGTGGGCGTGCTCACGCGGCAGGACGTGCTGGCCTTCCTCACGGTGGGCTGACGCCCGAGACCGCGGACCGGGCCGCCAGACCGCGTCGTGAGTGGTTCGAGTTGCGCGATCGTGAGGTCGGCGTCACAGTCGCGTCGCCCCGTCGGGGACCGCTCGCCCAGCACCGCCGGGCAGCGGCCACGCCGCTCCGGGACCGGACGACCCGACCGGGTCGCCCGTCTCGCCCGCGCCGCCGTCGTCGTCGGCGCACGCCCCACGTGGAGACATCGCAGTGGACGGTCAGCAGGTCCTCGAACTCACCGCCAACCAGTACGAGACGGTCTACAACCTGCTCTCGCTGGCCATCGCCAGCCTCGGCTTCACCGGCCTCTACCTGGTGCTCTCGCAGCGCCGGGTGCTGCCGCGCTACCGCAACGCCGTCATCGTGTCGGCGATCGTGGTGTTCATCGCCACCTACCACTACATCCGGATCTTCACGAACTTCAAGGACTCGTACGAGACGGACGCGCAGGGCGGCCAGGGCGTCTACACGCTCACGAACGTCGTCTTCAACGAGGGCTACCGGTACGTCGACTGGCTGCTGACCGTGCCGCTGCTGCTGGTCGAGACGATCGCCGTCCTCGCCCTCGCCGCCTCGGTGCAGAAGAGCCTGCTCACCAAGCTGGTGCCCGCGAGCGCCCTCATGATCATCCTCGGCTACCCCGGTGAGATCAGCGCCGAGACCGGCACCCGCCTGCTCTGGGGCACGCTCTCGACGATCCCGTTCCTCTACATCCTGTACGTGCTGTTCGTGGAGCTGACGAAGTCGATCGAGCGCCAGCCGGCCGACGTCAAGGGCACCGTCAGCAAGCTGCGCCTCATGCTGATCGGCCTGTGGGGCGTCTACCCGATCGCCTACCTGTTCCCGGTCCTCGGCTTCGACGGCGGCAACGCGTTCGTGCTCAAGCAGGCCGGCTACACCCTCGCGGACATCCTCGCGAAGGCGGCCTTCGGCCTGGTCATCTTCAAGATCGCCCGGCTCAAGAGCCAGTACGACGACCCGACGTTCGCCCACCAGGACGGGCACGAGGACGTCGCGGCCGAGCCCGGCAGCGGGCAGCGCGTCGGCGCCTGACGTCCCGACCCCGGGGGCGGGACCCTCCCGCCCCCGGGTCGCGTCGCCCCGTAGGAGCCCTCGTGGACTACTGGCTGTTCGACCTGCTCGCCGTCGCCCTGCCCGCCGCCCTGCTCGCCCGCGGGCACCGGCTGCCGCTCGGCCGGGTCGCCCTGCTCGGCGGGGTCGCCCTCGCCTGGACGGCGCCCTGGGACGAGCACCTCGTCCGCACCGGCGTCTGGTCCTACGGCCCCGACCGCGTCGTCGCCACGCTCGGCAGCGTCCCCGTCGAGGAGTACGCCTTCGTCCTGCTGCTCGTCGTGCTGGTCGCGGCCTGGGGCCGGCGCACCGGCCTGCTCGACCGCCCTGCACCCGCGCCCTCCGGCCCCTGCTCCCCGCTCCTGTGGACCGCCGTCGGCGCTCTCGGCGCGGTGCTCCTGCTCGTCGGCGGGCAGGCGCGCTACCTCGGCCTCCTGCTCGTCTGGGCCGCCCCGCCGCTCGCCCTGCAGGCCGCCGTCGCGGGCGACCTGCTCCGGCCGCGCCGCCTGCAGCGGCTGCTGCTCGCCGGCCCCGTCGCCCTGTGGCTCTGCGTCGCCGACCGGCTCGCCCTCGCCGACGGCGTCTGGACGATCTCCCCGACGTCGTCGACCGGTGTGCTGCTGCTCGGCCTGCCGCTCGAGGAGGCCCTGTTCTTCGCCCTGACGTCGCTGCTCGTCGCCGACGGGCTGCTGCTCGCCGGGCGACGCCCGGGCGCTCGCCCGGGTCCGCCGGCTGCTCGGGCTGGACGTCCCGCTGCGCCGTACCGTCTGAGCCATGACGGCTCCGGGCGACCCCCTCGACGACTTCGGCTCCGACGTCCACGGCGAGCGCCGACCGCTGGAGCGAGGCGCGGCTTCGGGTTCGAGACCCTGGCGATCCACGCCGGCCAGGACCCGGACCCGACCACCGGCGCCGTCGTCGTGCCGATCTACCAGACCTCGACCTACGTGCAGAGCGAGGTCGGGCGGCACAAGGGCTACGAGTACAGCCGCAGCGGCAACCCCACCCGGACCGCGCTCGAGACCTGCCTCGCCGCCCTCGAGGGCGGTCGCACCGGGCTCGCCTTCGCCAGCGGCCTGGCCGCCGAGGACTGCCTGCTGCGCACCGTCGCCCGCCCCGGCGCGCACGTCGTCATCCCCGACGACGCCTACGGCGGCACCTACCGGCTGTTCGCCCAGGTGCTCGAGCGCTGGGGGGTGGCGCACACGCCGGTGCCCCTGGGCGACCTCGCCGCCGTCCGGAGCGCGATCCGCCCCGAGACCGTCCTCGTCTGGTGCGAGACCCCGACCAACCCGCTGCTGTCGGTCGCCGACATCGCCGGCCTCGCCGAGGTCGCCCACGACGGCGGGGCGCGGCTCGTCGTCGACAACACCTTCGCCAGCCCCTACCTCCAGCAGCCGCTCGCCCTCGGCGCCGACGTCGTCGTGCACTCGACGACGAAGTACCTCGGCGGGCACTCCGACGTCGTCGGGGGAGCCCTCGTCGCGGCCGACGCCGCCCTCGGGGAGGAGCTGGCCTACCACCAGAACGCCCTCGGCGCGGTGCCCGGCGCCTTCGACTCCTGGCTCGTGCTGCGCGGCGCCAAGACCCTCGGCGTCCGGATGGACCGGCACTGCCAGAACGCCGCCCGCGTCGTCGAGCTCCTCACGAGCCACCCCGCGGTCGCGTCCGTGCTGTACCCGGGCCTGCCCGAGCACCCCGGGCACGAGGTCGCCGCGAAGCAGATGCGCCAGTACGGCGGGATGGTCAGCTTCCGGCTGGCCGGCGGGGAGCAGTCCGCGCTCGACGTCTGCGGGGCCACCCGGGTGTTCACCCTCGGGGAGTCGCTGGGCGGCGTCGAGTCGCTGATCGAGCACCCCGCGCGGATGACCCACGCCTCCGTCGCCGGCTCGCAGCTGGAGGTCCCGTCCGACCTCGTCCGGCTGTCGGTGGGCATCGAGACCGCCGACGACCTGCTCGCCGACCTGAGCTCGGCGCTCGACCGGGCTTGACCCCCGGCGCGTCGTTGCCGACTCTGGTGACGTGCCCCGACCCCGCGCGTCCTTCCCCGCCGAGGTCGTGGCCTGGGTCGGCGCCCTCGTCCTGCTCGCCGGCGTCGTCTCGGCGGTGAGCGTCCAGGAGCCGGTCGCGGCCCTCGCCGACGACGCCGCGCCCGTCGTCGAGGCCGCGGTGCTCCCCCCGGTGGTCTCGACGCCGTCGCCGGCGGTCGTCCGCGCCTCCCCGAGGCCGAGCCCCACCGCGGTCCCCCGCCGCGCGGCCGCCCCCGCGCGCGCCCGACGGGTCGACGCCCCCGTCCGGGCCGAGCCGGTGACCGACCCGCTCGGACCGCCCCCCGGTCCGCAGGCGGACGCCGTCCCGGCCCGCACCGCCGCCCCCGCCGACCGGTACGCCTTCCTCGTCGGCGTCCAGGACTACCGGGCCCCCACGCACGACACCATCGGCAGCGCCCAGGACGTCGCGCTGATCCGCCGGTCGCTGCTCGACGCCGGCTGGCTGCCGGCGAACATCCGCACCGCGGTCGACGCGCAGGCGACCGGCTCGGCCGTCCGGGCCGGCATGGCGTGGCTCAAGGCGAAGAACGCCGCCGGGACGTTCGCGCTGTTCCACTACAGCGGCCACGTGAAGCAGCTCGGCGGCAGCACCGAGGCCCTGTGGCCGGTGGACCGCGACTTCGTCCGCGACACCGAGGTCACGGACGCCCTCGCGGGCAGCGCCGGGCGGATGTGGGTCGACATCGCCGGCTGCGAGGCCGGGAGCTTCCTGCCCGGCCTGCCCAGCGACCGCACCCTGGTCACCGCGAGCTCCAAGGGCTCCGAGAAGTCCTACGAGTACCCGCCGTGGGGCCAGTCGGTCTGGACCGGGCTCGTCTTCGACGTCGGCACGCGTCAGGGCCAGGCCGACGCCGACACCGACGGGCGGGTCACGGTGGGGGAGGCCCTGCGCTACTCCACGTACTACGCGCAGAAGATCACCCTCGGGCAGCGCCCGCACGGGCGGCAGACGCCCCAGACGGCCGGCGACCCGGTCCGCGGCTGGACCCTGGACGCCCCTCCCGCCTGACGCCGGAGGACACGGTTCGGAAACTCTTGCTCGCAGTGAGCAGGAGTCGGCTCCTCGGTGACGAAGAGTGACCGGCAGCACAATGGTCAGACACGCCGTCGGCACGGAGGGGCACACCCATGCGCAGGACCGCCAGGCTCGGGAGCACGCTGCTCCTCGCCACCGTCGTGGCGCCCGCCCTCGGTGTCGGGCCGGCGTCGGCCGCTCCGGCCGTCGAGCCCGCGAGCGCCTCCGGGTACTTCTCCAGCACCGGCCCGCAGGACACCGGCACCCCCGCGGGCACGCCGATGAACATCGGGACCATGGTCGACGGCGTGGGTGCCGGGCACCTCGGCGTCCAGGGCGGCGGCGGACAGGAGCAGAAGGTCTCGTTCCTCCTGTTCCCGGGGGTCGGCCTGCTGCCCGGCGCGCAGGTCTCCAGCGCGCAGCTCACCGTCCCGCTCGCCGACGGCGAGGGCGACGTCCAGGCCTCGCCGGCGCCCGAGAAGGTCCAGGTCTGCGCGATCGACGACGCCGGGTTCGGCGGCGAGGACGGCGCCGCGCTGGACGTCGCCCCGAAGCGGCTCTGCGACGCCTTCAGCGCCCCGGGCAAGGCCTCGCCCGACGGCAAGGCGTACGTGTTCGACGTGACGGCGCTCGCCCAGAAGTGGACCGAGGCCAACGACGGCCTCGCCCTGACCGCCGCCGCGGACGCGACCCCCTTCCAGGTCGTCTTCGCCGAGGGCACGAAGGCCCGGTTCTCCTACGAGGCCACGTCGCCCCGTCCCGACGCCGGCAGCACCGGGGCCGTCCCGACGGCGCCCGACACGTCCACGGGCGGCGGCACCGGCACGGCCGAGACGCCGGCCCTCGGCGCCGACTCCGGCGTCCCCGCCTTCGACGGCGGCAGCACCGGCGGCACCGGCGTCGCGGAGGCACCGCTCACCGCCCCGCTCGACGCCGCGCCCCTGGACACCGCCGCCGCTCCTGCCGTCGAGGCGGCGCCGGCGCCCGAGACCGCCGTCGACCAGGTCGCCGTCGGGCGGCCGCGGGTGCTCCGCGAGCCGGCGCTCACCCCCGGCCTGCCGTTCTGGCTGGGCCTGGCCGGCGCGGGCAGCCTGCTCGCCCTCGTGTCCCTCGTGCTCGGCGACGGAGAGGTCCCGCGCCCCGGCCGGGCCGCCTCGCGCCTGTCGCTCGCGCTGCAGTCCCGCCAGCAGCCGGCCGGCCGCGGCGAGCCCCGCCGCACCCTCAGCCTCGGCCGCGCCTAGTCCCTCCCGCGCACCTCCCCGACAAGCCCCACCCCCTGCTCGCCCTGCCCCTCCCGCCCCGCCCCAGGAGCCCCCGTGAAGATCGGTCCCGGCCACAAGCTGGCCCTCGTCGTGCTGTCCAGCGCCCTGCTGTCCAGCGCGTGCGGACTCAAGTCCGACGTCAAGGACCAGCTCGCCTCCGCCCCCGGGACGTCGTCGGGGGTCGTCGACGGCGGCACCGGCGGCACGTCCGGCACCGGTGACACGTCCGGAACCGGCGACACGTCCGGCACCGGCGGGACCACCGACACGGGCGGGACCACGGACACGGGCGGCACCGGCACGACCACCGACACCGGTGGCACCGGCACGACCACCGACACCGGCTCGGGCAGCTCCGGCACCGGCAGCAGCGGCACGGGCAGCAGCGGCACCGGCTCGTCCGGCACCGGGAGCAGCGGCACGGGCAGCAGCGGCACCGGCTCGTCCGGCACCGGGAGCAGCGGCACCGGCGGCACGCAGACCCAGGCGCTCCCCGGCGACGACGGCACCACCACGGGCATCGACTTCAAGAAGAAGGTCGTCAAGATCGCCCTGCACGGCCCGCTGACCGGCGCCGGCGTGCCGCAGGAGTCGTTCCGCACCGGGACGCCGAAGTACTGGACGAACCACAAGCTCGCCAACGGCTTCTCCGTCGAGGCCGTCGCGATCGACGACAAGTACAACGCTCCCGACGCGCTGCGCGCCTGCAACGCGGCCGCCAAGGAGTACTTCCTCATCGTCGGCGGCGCCGGGACCGACCAGATCCAGGCCTGCGCCCAGAGCCAGGTCCTGCGCCGCGGCAACGTCCCCTACCTGTCCGCCGGCGTCACCCAGGCCGGTCTCGGCAGCCTCCCGAACTACTTCGCGACGTCGCTGACCTACAAGCAGCAGGGTCCGCTGGTCATCAAGATGGCCAAGGACAACGGCTTCTTCGGCGGCAAGTGGGCCGTGGTCATCACCGAGGGCCCGAACTTCAAGGACGCCAAGGACGCGATCGTCGACTCCCTGAAGTCCTCCGGCGCGAAGTTCGACGCCGGCAAGGACGTCTTCCTCACCGCCAAGGCGCCCCGCGACTGCGCGGCCCTCAGCTCGCAGCTGCGCGGCGGCATGTACACGAGCATCTACTTCCTCGGTCAGCCGTCCTTCTTCGCCCAGTGCGTCGGCGCGGTGGGCCCCGGCCCGACGTACACCGGCGTCGGCCCGTCCTTCGGCATCAACACGGTCGCCAACCTCGCCTGCGGCGGCAGCGGCGGCACCTACAAGGGCTTCTTCCTGCACCCGTCCGCCGGCATCGCCGACGCCGCCAAGCGTGCCCCGGGCGTCTCGTTCCGCGACGACATCGAGTTCCAGATCTACGGCGCCATGCAGGGCCTGGAGAAGGCGTTCAACCTGGTGCCCGGCAAGCTGACCCGCGAGAAGTTCACGGCGGCGCTGGCCAAGGCCGAGATCCCGGACGGCATCGCGCCCGGAGCGTCGTACAAGGGCGGCAGCCGCTTCGGCGGCAAGAGCGCCTTCGCCCTGAAGGCCGACTGCGGCAGCCGCACCTACAAGACGGTCAAGCAGTACCTCAAGTGACCGACCCTGCCTCCGTCCAGCTCGTCGCGCTCGACGTCGTCGCGCCGGCCATCAGCGGCGCCATCCAGGGCGCCGTCTACGGCCTGCTCGGCCTCGGCCTGGTCCTGCTCTACAAGAGCAACAAGGTCTTCAACTTCGCCCAGGCCGAGTTCGGGACGTCGGCCGCCTTCGTCACGCTGTTCTTCGACCAGGGCACCGGCGTGCTGCCCGACCTGCCGCTGCCGATCGCGGTCGTGCTGGGCCTGGCGTCCGGCGTCGGGCTGGGGCTGCTGACCGAGCGGGTCGTCGTCCGGCCGCTGTTCAACGCCCCCAAGGTCACCCTGGTGGTGGCGACCGCCGGCATCACCCTGCTGCTCATCTCGCTGCAGGGCTTCGTCGCCGGCGCCGAGCCGAGCAACTACCCGCGGATCTTCTCCGGCGACCTCGTCGACGCCGGGGCCGTGCGCATCACCGCGCAGCAGGGCCTGATCGTCGTCGTCCTGGGGCTGCTGGCCCTGGCGTCCGCGCTGTTCTTCAGCCGCACCCGCACCGGCACCGCGATCATCGCGGTCTCCCAGGAGCCCACGGCGACCAGCCTGGTCGGCATCAGCGTCAACCGGATCTCCTCGCTGACCTGGGGCCTCGCGGGCCTGCTCGGCGCCATCGCCGGGATCCTGCTGTCCGGGTCGGTGGGCTTCGTCGCCCCCGGCTCGCTCACCGGCCTGGCCCTCGTGCCGGCCTTCACCGCCGCGGTCTTCGGCGGGATCACCAGCCTGCCGGGGGCGTTCCTCGGCGGCGTCGTCATCGGCGTCGTCGAGGCGCTCGCGCAGGCGAACATCCCCAAGGAGGACGTCCCGGGCAGCGGCCTCGTCGTGCTGTTCGTCGCCCTGCTCGGCGTGCTCCTGGTCCGGCCCGCCGGCCTGCTCGGCAAGGAGGTCTGATGACGCTCGCCCCGCCCCGCCCCGCCTCGACGCCGGTCGCGGCCGAGCCGCAGGGCCGCGACTTCGGGCCGGTCCGCTGGGTCCCGCGCCTGCTCGTCGTCGTCCCGCTGCTGGCCTGGCTGCTGCTCTACGTCCCGAACACCCAGGAGTACTCCGCGGTCGCCGCCGACGCCTGCATCTACGCGATCGTCGGCCTCTCGCTCAACATCATCATCGGCTACACCGGGCAGCTGTCCCTCGGCCACCAGGGCTTCGTCGGCATCGGCGCGTTCACGGCGGCCTACGCGCTGACCGTCCAGGGCGTGCCCTTCGCGCTGACGTTCGTGCTCGCCGCCGTGGTGTCGGCCGCGTTCGCCTTCGCCCTCGGCCTGGTCGCGCTGCGCATCACCGGCCTCTACCTGGCGCTGATCACCCTGGTCTTCGGGCTCACCCTCGAGGGGTCGCTGTTCGAGATCCCGAAGTTCACCAACGGCGGCGCCGGTCAGCCCGCGGACCGCCCCGAGTTCCTGCTCGACGACGGCAACTTCTACCTGTTCTGCCTGGCCTTCCTCCTCGGCGCGGTCTACCTCGACTTCTGCCTGCTGCGCTCCAAGGGCGGCCGGGCGCTGCTCGCGCTCAAGGAGAACGAGCGGGTCGCGGAGGCGTTCGGCGTCAACGTGACGGCGTTCAAGCTCATCGCCTTCACGCTGTCGGGCGCCCTCGCCGGTGTCGCGGGCGCGCTGTTCGCGTTCCGGATCGGCATCGTCAGCTCGAGCGGGTTCGGCTTCTTCCTCGCGCTGACGTTCGTGCTCATGACCGTCGTCGGCGGCCTCGGCAACCGGCTCGGCGTCATCCTCGGCAGCACGCTGTTCGCCGTCCTGGACTTCCTGCTCAACAACACCTTCCTGTCGGGCGTGCAGGACGTCCTGCCGGCCAACGTGCGCGACGCGTTCCCGCAGTTCATCGGGGCGCTCGGCCTGCTGCTGACCCTCGTGCAGTACCCGGGCGGCATCGGCCAGCAGATCAAGCCGCTGACGAGCTGGCTGCTCGGCAAGCCGTTCTCCCTGCACGGCGACAGCGACAGCGGCCCGGCCGCGGTGGAGGGTTCCAGTGTCCGCGCCTAGCAGCACCGCTCCTGGAGCCGGCTCCGCCGTGCTCGAGATCAGCGACCTGTCGATCCGCTTCGGCGGCCTGCAGGCGCTCCAGGACGTCAACCTGGAGGTCAACGAGTTCGAGATCGTCGGCCTGATCGGCCCCAACGGCGCCGGCAAGACGACGGCCTTCAACTGCATCACCGGCTTCTACACGCCGACGACCGGGCGGGTGCGCTACCGCGGCCGCGACGTGACCGACGCGCCGCCGCACCAGAAGGCGGCCATGGGGTTCGGCCGGACGTTCCAGAACGTCGGGATGGTCAAGAGCGCGACGGCGATGGAGAACCTCAAGACCGCGCAGCACGCCAAGGCCGGCTACGACGTCGGCAGCGGCCTGCTGGGGCTGCCGAACGCCGCCCGCAAGGAGCGCGAGCTCACCGCCCGGGCCGACGCGATCCTGGACCTGCTCGGCCTGCAGGACATCCGTGACCGGCGCGTCGGCGGCCAGTCCTACGGCACGCTCAAGCTGCTCGAGCTCGGCTGCGCGCTGGCCACCGACCCCGACGTCCTGCTGCTCGACGAGCCGACGTCGGGCATGGGCCCGGACGAGTCCGACGAGCTCGGCGAGCGCCTGCTGGTGCTGCGCAAGGAGTTCGGGCTGACCATGCTCGTCATCGAGCACCACGTCCCGCTCGTGCTCCGCGTCTGCGACCACGTCTACGTCCTGAACTTCGGGCGGCTGCTGGCCGAGGGCAAGCCGTCGGTGATCCAGACGCACCCGGAGGTCGTCGCGGCCTACCTCGGCGGCGAGGCCCCCGAGGCCCTGGCGCAGACGGTCGAGACCGAGGAGGACGCGGCCCTGGAGGCCCAGCTCGAGGAGGCGGTCGAGCACCACGACGACGTCGCGCAGACCCCGGTGAAGCGCGCCCCGCGCAAGCGGGCGCCCGCCAAGAAGGCCCCGGCCAAGCCCGCGACCCGTCAGAAGAAGGACCTCTGATGGCGCTGCTCGAGGTCGAGGAGCTGCGCACCGGCTACGGCGCGCTGCCCGTGCTGCAGGGCATCTCGTTCTCCGTCGAGGAGGGCGAGACCGCCGTCATCTTCGGGCTCAACGGCGCCGGCAAGACCACCACGGTCAACTGCCTGGCCGGCGTGCTCCCGACCTGGAGCGGCGAGATCCGCTTCGACGGGAAGAAGGTCAGCGGCAAGGACGCCCCCGGCATCGTCAAGGCCGGGATCGCCCTGTCGCCGGAGGGCCGCCGGGTGTGGCCGGGCCTGACCGTGCTGAAGAACCTCGAGCTCGGCGCCTGGGTCCGCGGCGCCAAGGACAAGACCGTCGGCGAGACGATCGAGCAGGTCTTCGGCTACTTCCCGCGGCTCGAGGAGCGCAAGGACCAGCTGGCCGGGACGATGTCCGGCGGCGAGCAGCAGATGCTCGCGATCGGCCGGGCGATCATGAGCAAGCCGCGGCTGCTGATGATCGACGAGGCCTCGCTCGGCCTGTCGCCGAAGCTGGCCCAGACGGTGTTCCAGGTCGTCTCGCAGATCAACGACGACGGCACCACGGTGATCATCGTCGAGCAGAACGTCGGTGTGCTGCCCTACGCCGACCAGGCCCTGATCATGGAGAAGGGGACCCTCACGTTCGACGGCCGTGGCCGCGAGCTCGAGGAGTCCGGCGAGCTCCGTGCCACCTACCTGGGGACGTCGTCGTGACGGTCCCCGCCCCCGAGAGGACCCGCCCGTGACGCAGCCCCCGCAGTTCGGCAAGTTCGGCAGCCCCGTCGGGGTGGTGCTCGTCGCCGTCGGCATCCTCGCCGTCGCCGTCGGCTGGAACGGCGCCGCCAGCCAGACGTCCGTCATCGCGCAGGTCCCGTACCTGCTCTCCGGCGGGCTGATCGGCCTGAGCTTCGTCGTCGTCGGCGCGGCCATGATCGTCGTGACGGCCGCCCGCGAGGACCGCGCCCGGCTCGAGGGCAAGCTCGACGAGCTGATCGAGGTGATGGCCGCGTCCGCCGCGGCCGGGCCGGCCTCGTCCGCCCCCCGCGACGTCGCCGGACTCGTGGTCGCCGGCACGGCCAGCTACCACCTGCCCGGCTGCCGCCTGGTCGACGGTCGCGAGGAGACCGGCTACCTGACGCCCGCCGAGGCCCGCGCCCAGGCCCTCAAGCCGTGCCGCGTCTGCTCGCCCGACAGCGAGCCCGCCCTGCGCTAGCCGTTCCGCCCGCGGCGGGCCCGGAGGTAGTCCCCGACCACGTACTCGCCGAGGCGGGTCGGGTCGGGGCTGAACACCCGGCCGCCGTTGCGGGCGGCGATGCCGTGCACGAAGTCGACGAGCGCCGGGGTGTCGTCGAGCAGGAACACGTTGATGGTCGCGCCGCGGCGGGTGATCCGCTCGACCTCCGCCATCGTCAGCTCGAGCGTCTCGGGCAGCGGCGGCCAGCAGAAGTCGGCGTACCCGTCGCGGGTGAGGTGCGCCGTCGGCTCGCCGTCGGTGACGACCAGGACGACCGGCTCGCTGTCGGGGTGCTTGGCGAGGAACCGGCCGGCGAGCATGAGGGCGTGCTGCAGGTTCGTGCCCTGCACCCGCTGCGCGTCGAGGCCGGCCAGCTGCTCGGGCCGCAGCACGGACGCGTAGTCGCAGAAGCCGATGACCTCGATCGCGTCCTGCGGGAACTGCGTCGTCACCAGGCTGTGCAGCGCCAGCGCCGTCTGCTTGGCCTGGCCCCAGACGCCGTTGATCTCCATCGAGAACGACAGGTCGACGAGCAGCGCGACCGCGGCCGTGGTGCGCCGCTCGGTCTCGACCACCTCGAAGTCCTGCACGGTGAGCGTCACGTCGCCGGCACCGGACCTCAGCACCGCGTTGCGGACGGTGCGGACGACGTCGAGCGGCTGCTCGTCGCCGAACTCCCACTGCCGGCTCGCACCGGTGCGGTCGCCCGCGGCCCCGGCGTCACGGACGTCGTGACCGCCGCGGCCCTTGCTGGACAGCTGGCTGAACACCTTGCGCAGGGCGGTCGCGCCGAGCCGGCGCACCGCCCGGGGCGACAGCTCGAGCCGGCCCTGGGCGTCCCGCACGAGGTACCCCTGCTCCATGAGCTCGCGCTCGATCCGGCGCAGCGCGGCGACGTCGTCGACCGCCCCGCGGCCGAGCGCCCGCTGCACGGCGGCCTCGTCGATGTCGTCGAGCGAGGCCCCCGGGTAGTCCTGTGACAGCGACGCCTCGAGGTCCTCGAGGTCGGCGAGCTCCTCGAGGGCGGTGGTGGCGTCGCCCATCCCCATGCCCTGCTCGCCCTTCATCCGCTCCTGGCCACCCCAGGGGAGGTCGGGCCGGGCGGCCCGGAGGTTGTCGCCGAGCTGGGCCATCTGCGCCTGCAGGTCCATGTCCATGGCGCCCTGCATCAGCTCGCCGAGCTCCTGGCGCTGCTGCGGCGTCAGCGAGTCCATGAGGCGCTGCTGGGCCGCGGCGCGGCGGGCGAGCTCGTCGACGAGCTCCTCCAGGGACTCGGGCTGCGACGGGAAGAACTCCCCGTGCTCCTCCATGAACGCGGCGAACTGCTCGGGCGTGTGCTCCCCGCGAGCGTCCGCCTCGAGCATGCGGTTGAGGTCGGACATCATGTCCTTGACCGCCTGCACGTCCTGCGGGGTCGCGCCCTCGAGGGCGTCCTTCATCCCCTTGAACTGGCTGTCGAGGACCTCCCGGCGCAGCAGGTCGTCGATCTGGTCGTACGTGGCCTTCGCCTCCGGGCTGCGCCACGAGTACGGCTTGAGCTCCTGCACGGCCCGGGCGGTGTCGCGGGGGAGCGTGTCGAGCTCCATCTCGGCCATCCGGGCGGCGTCGGACGGGTCGGGGAACAGCGCGGCCTTCTCCTGCTCCAGGGCCTGCTCGAGCAGCTCGCGGACCTCCTCGAGCGTCCCGTCCAGGCGGCCCTTCTTGCGGGCCTCGCGCTGGGCCTTGGACACCTTGCGGCGGAGGTCGTCGAGGCCGCGCAGGCCGTCGGTGCCGCGGCGCAGCAGGTCGCGCAGGGCCTGCCGCGGGCTGTCTCCGGCCAGCACGCGCTCGCCGACCTCGTCGAGGGCGGAGGCGACGTCGAAGGGCGGCTCGAGCGGGTCGCGGCCGCCGTCCCAGGCGCCGTACCGGTAGGCGGAGGTCATCGCGAGCCCTCCCGCATCTCGAGGAAGGCCTGGTAGGCGAGGTCGCGGCGCAGCCGGCTCGCGGCCCGGACCGGGGCCATCAGCGGTCGGACCACCCCGACGTACAGCAGGACGACGACGGGCACGAGCCACCAGTCACTGGCGCCGCTCGCCGTGTGGACGTAGGTCGCCGCCAGGAACAGCACCAGCGTCAGGACAGCGGTCAGCAGGACCCGCCGCTTGAGCTCGGCTGCGGTCATCGGGGCGTGGCTCACCGGCCCCCGTAGACGGCCTTGCCGCCGACGGTCTCCTTGGCCAGCCGCCGGTTCAGGTACAGCCCCTCCAGGGCGAGCTCGAGGGCGGCCGCGGCGAGGCCGGGCGACTCCTGCTCGACGCCGAGCCGCTGGAGCAGCTGCGCCAGGCCGGGCACGGGGCCGAGGGAGGCGAGCAGGTCGGCGGCCGGCACGAGGTCGCCGGTCTCGACCGGGTCGCCCGCGGCCCGCTCCTGCAGCGCCGTGAGGTCCAGGCCGGCGAGGCGGGCCCGGAAGGTGTCGGCGGTGGCCTTGCGCAGCAGGTGGGCCAGCACCTCGGTCTCGCGACCCTCCTCGGCGGCCTCGAACTCGACCTTGCCGCGGGAGGCGCTGATGACGGCGGGCAGGTCGCTCACCCGGGCGACCGCCTGCGCCTCGCCCGTGATCGCGGCACGCCGGGCCGCGGACGCTGCCACGGTCTCGGCGGAGGCGACGGCGAACCGGGCGGAGACGCCGGAGCGCTGGTCGACCTGCGGGGCGTCACGGACGGCGCGGGTGTACCGGGCGACGATCTCGACGAGGTGGTCCGGGACGACCGCGCCCGACAGGTCGGCCTCCTGCAGCACGACCCGCACCTCGTCCTCGAGGACGAGCGGGTAGTGGGTCCGGACCTCGGTGCCGAACCGGTCCTTGAGCGGCGTGATGATGCGGCCGCGGTTGGTGTAGTCCTCGGGGTTGGCGCTCGCGATGAGCAGCAGGTCCAGGGGCAGGCGCAGCGTGTAGCCGCGGACCTGGACGTCGCGCTCCTCGAGCACGTTCAGCAGGGCGACCTGGATCCGCTCGGCGAGGTCGGGCAGCTCGTTGAGGGTGAAGACGCCGCGGTTGGTGCGGGGGACGAGGCCGTAGTGGACCGTCTCGGGGTCGCCCAGGGTGCGGCCCTCGGCGACCTTGATGGGGTCGACGTCGCCGATGAGGTCGCCGACGGACGTGTCCGGCGTCGCGAGCTTCTCGCCGTAGCGGTCCGACCGGTGCAGCCAGGCCACGGGCAGCTCGTCGCCGAGCTCGGCGAGCAGCCGGGTGCAGCGCCCGCAGACCGGTGCGTAGGGGTGGTCGTGGATCTCGCAGCCCGCGACCTCGGGCACCCACTCGTCGAGCAGGCCGGCCACGGTGCGGGCGAGCCGGGTCTTGCCCTGGCCGCGCTCGCCCAGCAGGACGACGTCGTGGCCGGCGATCAGCGCCCGCTCGACCTCGGGCAGGACGGTGTCCTCGAAGCCGAGCAGACCGGGGAACGTCGGCTCGCCGGCAGCGAGCCGGGCCAGCAGGTTGGCCCGCACCTCGGCCTTGACGGTGCGGTGCTCGTGGCCGCTGGCGCGCAGCGCGCCCAGCGTGGTGGAGGCAGGAGCTGTCACCTCCCGACCGTACGTCCGCCACGGAGACCCCGCGAGGCGCCAGACTGCCCCCGTGACCCGGACCTCCGACGGACTCGCCGTCGACGCCGACCTGCTCGCCGCCGCCGAGAGCGCCGTGGCGCAGGCCCTGGCGGGGCTCGGCGGGGCGGTCCCGGACCTCGTCGCGGTCTTCGTCAGCGGGGGCACGCCCGACGACGCCGAGGCCGTGGGTGCCCGCGTGCACGAGCTCGCCCGGCCCGGCGCCCTGCTGGGCTGCAGCGCCCGCGGGGTGGTCGGCGGGGTGCAGGGCGTGGAGGAGCGGCCGGCGGTCAGCGTCTGGGCCGCGGTCCTGCCCCCGGGTGCGTCGGTGCGGCCGTTCCACCTGGAGGTGCTGCCGGGCGAGGCGGGGAGCGCCGTCGTCGGGATGCCGCTGCCGCACCGGGACGACGAGGTCGTCGTCCTGCTGGCCGACCCCTGGAGCTTCCCGGCCGACGGCTTCGTCTCGCGCAGCACGCAGGTGCTGCCCGGCCTGCCCGTCGTCGGCGGCCTCGCCTCCGGGGCGGCAGGAGCGGGGAGCACCCGGCTGCTCCTCGACGACCGCGCGGTCGACCGCGGCGCCGTCGGGGTGGTGCTCGCAGGGACGGGGGCGTCGGTGGTGGTGTCGCAGGGCTGCCGTCCGGTCGGACCCGCGATGACCGTCACCCGCGCGTCCGGGAACGTCCTGCACGAGCTGGCCGGGGTCGCCGCGCTCGAGCGGGTCGAGCAGGTGCTGCGCGACCTCCCGCCGGAGGACCAGGCGCTCGCCAGCGCCGGCCTGCACCTGGGGCTCGCGGCCGACGAGCAGCCCGAGGAGCTCGACCTGCTGGTCCGCGGGATCCTCGGCACCGACCCCGCGACGGGCGGGCTGGTGGTGGGCGACCTCGTCGGGGTCGGGCAGACCGTGCGGTTGCAGGTCCGCGACGCCGACGCCGCCGACGTCGACCTGCGGGCGCTGCTGCTGCGGGCCCGGGGCGGGGCGCCCCCGCTGGCCGGGGCCCTGCTGTTCACCTGCACCGGTCGGGGAGCCGCCCTGTTCGGCCCGTCGCACGGCGGCCCGGGCCACGACCCCGCGGTGGTCCGTGAGGTGCTGGGCGTGCAGGGCGTGGGCGGGTTCTTCGCCGCCGGGGAGCTGGGACCGGTCGGCGGCCGGAACGCCCTGCACGCGTGGACGGCGGCCGTGCTGCTGCTGCCCTGAGGGGCCGCGGGGTTCGGTGCCGGAGTGCGGGGCAGGTCGGCCTGTGCCTAGGTTGACGACGCTTGTCGCGACGTCGTCGCACCTGCCCTGAAGCCGCTGGAGGTCTGCATGTCCCCGTCGTCCCGCCGCGTCGGCCTCGCCGTCGTCGGCCTCGGTGGCGCCGTCGCCACGACGGCCGTCGCCGGTCTCGAGCTGCTGCGGCTCGGCCTCGTGGGGCCGGAGGGCCTGCCCCTGGCCGAGCTGGACGGCCAGGTGCCGGACCTCGCGCCGTACGACGCCCTCGTCGTCGGGGGGTGGGACCTCGACGGGTCCGACCTCGGCAAGGCGGCCGAGGTGCACGGCGTGCTCGACCACCGGCAGATGGAGGCCGCCCGCGCCGGGCTGTCGCGCATCACGCCGTGGGCCGCCGCGGGCGACGCCGAGTTCTGCCGCAACGTGGTCGGGGGCAACACCGTCGTCGCCGAGGGCCGCCGCGCCCAGGCCGACGCGATCCGCAGCGACCTGCAGCGCTTCCGGTCGCAGGAGTCGCTCGACGGCCTCGTCGTGGTCAACCTGGCCTCCACCGAGCGCTGGCCCGACATGGCCTCGCCCTCGCTGCAGACCCCGGAGGCCTTCGAGGCCGGCCTGGACGCCGACGACGACGCCATCAGCCCCGGGATGCTCTACGCCTACGCCGCCATCGTGGAGGGCTGCGGCTACGCGAACTTCACGCCGTCGTACGGCGCGGACGCCCCGGCCCTGCAGCTGCTCGCCGAGCAGCAGAACGTGCCGGTGGCGGGCAAGGACGGCAAGACCGGCCAGACGATGATGAAGACCGTCCTGGCGCCGGCCTTCCGCAGCCGGGCGCTGAAGGTCGAGGGCTGGTACTCCACCAACATCCTCGGCAACCGCGACGGCCTCGCCCTCGACGACGCCGACTCGCTCAACAGCAAGCTCAAGACCAAGGGCCAGGTGCTGGACTCGATCCTCGGCTACCCGGTCGAGGACCACGTCGTGCGGATCGACTACTACCGCCCGCGCGGTGACCAGAAGGAGGCCTGGGACGCCATCGACCTGGTCGGCTTCCTCGGCCAGCGGATGCAGGTCAAGGTCGACTTCCAGTGCCGCGACTCGATCCTGGCCGCGCCCCTGGCCCTCGAGCTGGCCCGTCTGCTCGACGTCGCTCAGCAGCGCGGCGAGGGCGGCGTGCAGGAGCAGCTCGGCTGGTTCTTCAAGGCACCGATGACGCCGTCCGGCGCCGTGCCCGAGCACGCCCTCCACAAGCAGGAGCGGGTGCTGCTGGACTGGCTGGTGGGCGGCAGCGCGGCATCCGACGTCCGTGCCTGAGCGGGAGCTCCTCGCCGCGGTCCGCCCGCTGCTCGTCGAGATCGGGGACGCCAAGCGCGTCCGGGTCGCCTCCGCCCCCGGGTCGCTCGCCGAGCAGGCGTTCGCCCGGACCTGGGCCCGCCTGCTCGCCGGCGAGGACCCGGCCGAGGTCGCCCTCACGGAGACGGCGGCGGCGGTCTGCCGGGCCCGCCTCGCCGGGATCGACGGCGCCGTGCTGCGCGGCGCGGGGCTGACGGGGGACGAGGCGCAGGAGGTGCTGCTGCGGGCGTTCGACGAGGTCAGCGCGGCCCTGCCCGGTGCCGCCTCGCTGCGGTCGTCCGTCCGGCTGCTCGACCCGGCCGGCCCCCCGCCGGCGTTCGTGGACACGCTGTCGCGCCAGCCCCGTGCGGGGGCGACCTGCCCGGGCAAGCCCCGCCTGCTGGTCGAGCCGCCCGAGTCGCACGGCGACCACTGCTTCACGACCGCCGTCTACGGGGCCCTCCTGGCGCCCGTGTTCGGGGCGGACCCGGTCGCGCCGTTCCTCGTCGGCGTCGCGCACCACCTGCACAACGTCTGCCTGCCCGACGCCGGGTACGCCGGCGAGATCCTGCTGGGCGAGCACCTCGAGCGGGTCCTCGGGACGCTCGAGGAGCGCGAGCTGGCTGCGCTGCCGGAGCCGCTGCAGGGACGGCTGCGGGAGGTGCTGCTCCTGCGCGCGGACGCGTCCGTGCCGGAGGCCCGGGCCTTCCACGCCGCCGACGTGCTCGACCGCGTCCTGCAGGTCCACCACCACGCGCGGGCGGCGGCGTTCACGGCGACGCAGGCGCTCGACGAGCTCGAGCTCGTCCACGAGGGACCGGTGCAGGCCTTCCACGACGAGGTGCTGGCCGCCAGTGGGCTCTGAGGTCCGGTGGCCCGTCGTCGACGGGATCCGCTGGCAGCGGCACGGCCGCGAGGAGCTGCGCGAGCGCGTGCTCGCCCTGCTCGACGAGGGCGACGTCGACGCCGCCCGGGTGGCCCTGTTCGCCGACGCCGACGACTGGTGGGGCGAGGCGCCCCCGCCCCCGGAGCAGCTGGCCCGCGTCGTCGGCGCGTCGACGCTGCGCGAGGCGATGGACCTGCTCGGGTACGGCCGGGTCGGCGACTACTTCGCGCACCGCTGGTCCGACCCGACCTACCTGGCCGGCCTCGCCCTGCTCGAGCAGCACTGGCCGGGCGACAAGCCCGTCGTCGAGGTCGCCTGCGGCGTCGGGCACTTCCTGCGCGAGCTCGACCAGCGCGGCGTCGGCCCCCTGGTGGGCGTCGACGTCGTGTTCTCCAAGCTCTGGCTGGCGCAGCGCTTCGTCTGCCCCTCGGCCACCTACGTCTGCGCGGACGTCACGGCCGGTCTCCCGCCGCTCGACCTGCCCGCACCCGCGTACGTGCTGTGCGTCGACGCGCTGTACTTCCTGCGCGACAAGGAGGCCGCGGTCGCTGCCCTGCGCGCGCTCGGGGACGTCCTGGTCGTGGGGCACGCGCACACGCCGGTCGAGGTGCACAGCAGTGGCGAGCCGCTGACCCCGGCGGCCTACGCCGCGCTGCTCGGGACGGACCTCGTCTACGACGACGACGAGCTGACGTCGGCGTTCCTGCAACGGCGCGCCCCGGTCGCCGGTGCTACCGGCTCCTCCCGTGCCGTCGCCCTGGTGGTCGGCGACACCGTGCCCGGCCCCGACCTGTCCGCGCCCGTGGGCCCGACGAGGCCGAACCCGCTCTACGTCGACGGCGTCCGCACCTGGCCGAGCGACCGGTGGGCGCAGGAGTACGCGCGGGCTTCCGAGTACCTGCCGTCGTCGTTCGGTCCAGGGCCGCGCTCGCACCTCGACCTGCCGGAGCACTGGTGACCGGGTGGGGGGTCGCGGGCTGCGGCTGGGTGGCCCGCGACCACGCGCTGCCCGCCCTCGGCGACGCCGTGGTCGCGCTGCACGACCTGTCGACCGAGGCCATGGCCCGCATGCCCGTCGACGTCCCGCGCCTGCGGGACCTCGACGCCTTCCTCGCCACGCCCGGGCTCGACGCCGTCTACGTCGCCTCCCCCAACAGCGCGCACCGGCCGCTGGTCGAGGCCGCGGCGGCGGCGGGCAAGGCGGTGCTCTGCGAGAAGCCGCTGGCCGCGTCGATCGGGGACGCCGCCGCGATGGTGCAGGCCTGCGCCGACGCCGGCGTCCTGCTCGGCACCGCCTACGACCAGCGGTGGCACCCGGCCCACGTCGCCCTCCGCGAGCTCGTGCCGGCGCTCGGCACCGTCACGGCCGTGCGCATCGTCTACTGCTGCTGGCTCCCCGCCGACTGGACCCCCGACGGCACACCCCACGACAACTGGCGGGTCGACCCGGTCCGCGCCGGAGGAGGGGCCGCCATCGACCTCGCGCCGCACGGCCTCGACCTCGTGGGGACGCTGCTGGGCGAGGACGTCGTCGACCTGTCCGCGCGGCTGCAGCGGCGGGTCCAGAGCTACGCCGTCGACGACGGTGCGCTGCTGTCCGGCCAGACGGCGAGCGGGGTGCTGGTCGACCTCCACGTCGCCTACAACACCCCGGACGCCCTGCCACGCCGCCGGCTCGAGGTCGTCGGGACCGAGGGCATGGCCGTCGCCGTCGACACGATGGGGCAGACGGCGGGAGGCTCCCTCACGGTGCTGGACCCTTCGCCCCGTGACGTCCGGTTCGGCGACGCGTCGCCGTTCGCCGAGCAGTTCGCCGCCTTCTCCGCAGCGGTCGACGGGACCGGCTCCTGGCCGTACGACGCCGCGCGCGACCTGCGACTGCACACCCTGCTCCTGGAGGCGCTCGACCGATGACCAACCCCTACCGCGGGCTCCTCCCGCAGCACCCGGCGTACGCCTGCACGAACTGCGGCCACTGGCAGCGCTGGCCCGGCGTCCCGCCCCTGTGCCCGGTCTGCGCCGACGTCCGCAACGCCCTGCCCGACGACGGCTTCGCCTTCCTCACCGAGGCGGAGGTGGACGCGCTGGTCACGTGCTCGTGGGGGCCGACCGTCGTCGAGGGGATCACCGAGTTCACCTGCACGCCCCGCTTCGGCCTCGACAGCAAGGGCTGGGTGATCGAGACCGACGTCGGCCTGGTCGGCTTCGAGTGCGCGCCCTGGTACTCCGCAGAGGCGCTCGACGAGCTCCGCCGCCGCGGCGGCCTGGCCGTCCTCGCCAGCAGCCACGTGCACGGGTACGGCGCGCTGTGGCAGCTGCAGCAGGAGCTCCAGCCGCCGGTCGTCGCCGTCGGCGTGCGCGACCTCGTCTGGACCAAGGCGTTCCGGGTGACCTGGCCCGCCGACGACGTCCTGCAGCTCGCCCCCGACCTCGTGCTGCACCGCACCGGCGGCCACTTCGACGGGCACTCCGTCCTGCACGACTCCCGCCGGGGAGTGCTGTTCTGCGGCGACAGCATGAAGATCGACCTGGACGACGCCGGGCAGCCGGTGGCGCTCTCGGCGCACAAGGCGTTCCACGCGCAGATCCCCCTGTCGCACGGCGAGCTGCGGCACTACCGCTCGGTCGTCGAGCACCTGGACTTCGACACCGTCTTCACGCCGTTCGAGGGCGCCACGGGCATCACCACCACGCACGTCCTCAACCTGGTCGACCGGCTGCTGAGCCGGCAGCCCGACGCCGGCCCCGTGCCCCTGGTGTCACTCGCATGACGCCTGCCGAGCGCTACCTCGCGTCCTTCCCGGAGGGGATCGTCGAGTTCCCGATCACGGGGCTCGACCCGCTGGACGTGCCGCTGCACAGCGCGGCCCTGCGCGCGACGGAGCAGCACCCCGGCGGCAGCGGCCTGGGGTACGGCGCGACGCCGGAGCAGGCCCGCACCGGTGCCCTCGGCGAGATGGCCGAGATGGCGCTCTCGACCAGGAGGCTCCGGGGCACGCCCCGGGTCGAGGCGTCCTACCGCCAGCTGGTCGCGAAGGAGGGCGCCGACCGCGTGCAGGACCCGCGCACGCTGTGCCTCGAGGCCGGCACCGCCTACGACGACGACCGCCCCCTGCAGTGGCTGCCCATGACCCGCCTGCGCGACGGCGACGAGGTCCTCGTGCCGGCTGAGCTCGTCGCCAGCGCCCCCGACGACCTGCCCGGCGACGCGCCTCCCGGCGGCTGGCTGACCACCGTCATCACCAACGGCCAGGGCGCCTCCTTCGACGCCGACGCCGCCGTCGACCACGCGCTGCTCGAGGTCCTGCAGCGGGACGGCAACGCGGTGGCGTTCCGGGCCATGGACCGCGGCGTCGAGGTGGACCTGCACGGCCTGACCGACCCCGACTCGCTCGCCCTCCTGGACCGGCTGCGCGGCCAGGGGATCGACGTGGTGGTCAAGCTCGCCTCGACCGAGCACGGGGTCGTCGACGTGTACGCCGTCGGCTGCTCCGGCGACGAGGACGTGCCGGTCATGGCGACCGCGTGCGGGGAGGCGGCGCACCCCGACCGCGAGGTCGCCGTCCGCAAGGCGCTGCACGAGTTCGCGGCCGCCCGCAGCCGCAAGGCCTTCATGCACGGACCGCTCGACCGGGTGCGTGCCGCGACGCCGGCCGGCTACCTGGACGCCTGGCTGGACGGGCACCCGCCGGAGCGGCTGGTGGAGGAGGACAGGGCGCTGCAGGCCATGCTCGCGTGGACCCGGCTCGGCACCCCGGCGCTGGTCGACCTGCTCGGGGAGACGGTCCTGTCCCGACGGTCCACGGTCCGCCTCGCTGACCTGCCGACGGCCCGTCCGACCGACCTGCACGCCTACCTGCTCGACGCCCTGTCGGCCTACGACGTGCTCGTCGACGTGCAGCCGTCGCAGGGCGACGCCGTCGCGGCGAAGGTGCTCGTGCCGGGGCTCGAGGTCGAGACGATGAGCTACGGCCGGGTCGGTGAGCGCGGGGTGCGACGGCTGCTCGACGACGGGCTGTCCCACGTCGGTGCGGACCCGGGAGGCTGGTCGCGCGTGGTCCTTCACCGCCGACGCCGAGGAGCGGCTCGGCGGGCCGGCCTGGCTGGACCGCGCGGCCCTCGACCGCCGGGTCGGCGCGCTCTACCCGCTGTACCGCGAACCCGGCCGGCACGTCGCCGCGCAGGTGCTCGCCCGATGAGCCTGCGGTACGCGTACAACACGAACGGGCTCGCCCACCACCGGCTCGACGACGCCCTGTCCCTCCTGGCCGACACCGGGTACGCGGGCGTCGCCCTCACCCTGGACGTCCAGCACCTCGACCCGTTCGCCGACGACGCGCTGCAGCAGGCCGCACGCGTGCACGAGCGCTGCCAGCAGCTCGGGCTCGCCGTGATGGTCGAGACCGGTGCGCGCTACCTGATGGACCCGCGCGACAAGCACGAGCCGACCCTCGTGACGGCGTCGGAGGAGGGACGTGCGCGGCGGCTGGACTACCTGCGCCGCGCCTGCGACCTCGCGGAGGTCCTGCAGGCCGAGGCGGTCAGCTTCTGGACGGGGGTGCCGCGCGAGGGCGTCGACCGGCAGGCCGCCTGGCGCTGGGTGCGCGACGCCGTCGGGGCCCTGGTCGCCAGCCACGGCGGCAGGGGGTACGCCCTCGCCGTCGAGCCCGAGCCCGGGATGCTCGTCGAGGACTGCGACGACTGGCAGCGCCTGCAGGCGGCCGTGCCCGAGGTGACCCTGGCGCTCGACACCGGGCACTGCGTCGTCGCCGGGCAGTACACGCCGGACGGCGCCGTCCGCGCCTTCGCCCCTCACCTCGGGACGGTCGCCGTCGAGGGCATGCGCCGGGGCGTGCACGAGCACCTGCCGCTCGACGAGGGCGACGTCGACCTGCCCGCGGTCCTGCAGGCGCTCACCGACGTCGGGTACGCCGGGCTCGTGACCCTGGAGCTGTCCCGCGACAGCCACCGCGCGCACGAGATGGTCCCGCGGGCGATGGCCACCCTGCGGGCGTCCGAGTGAGGGTCTGCTTCGTCAGCCGCCGCTACTGGCCGGCGGTCTCCGGCATGAGCGTCTACGCCGAGAACCTCCTGCGCCAGCTCGTCGCCCTCGGCGTCGACGTGACCCTGGTCGGCCAGTACCGCGAGGACGAGGCCGGCACCCGCGTCTACGGCGGCGGCCCGCCCGTCCGCGTGCCCGAGGGCGTGCACGCCGTCGGGGTCCCGAGCCGCGGCGAGGCCGTCGACCCGGCCGACTTCGAGGGCGACACCGCCGCGCTCGTGCAGACCGTGCGCGACCTGCACGCCGCGCAGCCGTTCGACGTGCTGCACGCGCAGTACGGCTACCCGCCGGGGCTCGCCGTCCTGCAGGCGGGCGCGGAGCTCGGGCTGCCGAGCGTGGTCAGCATCCAGGGCGGCGACGGGCACTGGGTCGGTACCTGCTGCACCACGCACCAGGCCGCGATCACCACCGTGCTCGACCGGAGCACCGCCGTCCTCATCGGCTCGGCGAGCTTCCGCGACGAGGTCGTCGGTCACCACGGCACCGACCCCGCCCGGTTCCGGATCGTGCCGGGGGCGACCGACACCGACCGGTTCACGCCGGGCCCCCTGGGCTCCCTGCAGGACCCGCCGGTGCTGCTGTTCCACGGCCGGGTCGACCGCCGCAAGGGCGTGCTCGACCTGCTCGACGCCGTCGAGCGGATGCGGTCCCGCGGTCGACGTCTGCGTCTGGTGGTCAGCGGCATCGGCCCCGACCTGGACGAGGTCCGCGCGCGGCAGACCGACGGGATCGAGCTCACCGGCTACACCGACCCCGACGGCGCCCCGGACGTCTACCGCTCGGCCGACGTCTTCGTCAGCCCGACCTACAGCGAGGGCTTCAGCAACACGATCCTCGAGGCGATGGCCAGCGGCCTGCCCGTCGTCAGCACCGAGAGCGTCGGCGTCGTCGACTGCCTCGAGCACGACCGCAACGGGCTGCTGCACCAGCCGGGCGACGTCGAGGGCCTCGTGGCCCAGCTGTGCCGCCTGCTGGACGACCCGCCGCTGCGGACGCGCCTGGCCGAGACCGCGCTGGAGGAGGTGCGCCGGCTCTACTCCTGGCCGGTGCTCGCCCGGAGCGTGCTCGACGTCTACGAGGAGGTCCTCGGGACGGCGTCGCCGCAGCCGGGCCCGCTGCCCGAGCCGGACCTGTCCTGCCGCTTCCGGTCCGCGCCCCACCTGCTGTGAGGGTGACCGCGGTCAGCCCGCACCTCGACGACGCCGCCTTCTCGGTCGGCGGGGTCCTCGCCCGCCTCGCCGACGCCGGCCACGAGGTCACCGTCGTCACCTGCCTGACCGCGACGGTGCCGGACCCGCAGGGGTTCGCCCTCGCCTGCCAGACCGACAAGGGCCTCGGCCCGGAGGTCGACTACATGGCGGTGCGGCGCGAGGAGGACCGGCGCGCGATGCAGGTGCTCGGGGTGCGGCACGTGCACCTGCCGCTGCCCGAGGCGCCGCACCGCGGCTACGACAGCCCGGCCGCCCTCTTCGCCGGGATCCGCGAGGACGACCCGCTCGACCTGTCGGTCCTCGCCGACCTCGACGCCGACGTGCTGCTCGCCCCGCAGGGGCTGGGGAGCCACGTGGACCACCTGCAGGTCGTCCGGGCCGTGGCCGCCCTGGACCGCCCGACCGCCTGGTGGCCCGACGCGCCGTACGTGCTCCGAGCGCCGGACGCCCCGCCGAGCCCGGACCTGCCCGGCGGCCTCGTGCCGCTGCACCTGCCCGGCGACGCGGACCGCAGGGCGGACGCGTGCGCCTGCTACGCGACGCAGCTGCCGTTCCAGTTCGGCCGCGACAGCGACCTCCCGCCGGAGCGGGCCATGCGGGCGGCCGTGTCGCGGCTCGGCGACGGCTTGCTGGCGGACGAGGGCGCGGCCGGCCTGCTGGGGTAGCGGTCCGGGTGACGCCACTGACCCTGGTGCCGCCCTGTGGGAGGAGCTGCTCGCCGCACCCCGCCGGAGCCGGTTGCGGGCAGGACCGCTCCGGGCCTGACAGAGTGGGACCGTGCTGGTGACGACGGCCGACGTGCAGGCCGCGCGGACCCTGCTGCAGGGGGTCGTGCGGACGACCCCGCTCGAGGGGTCGCGCCCGCTGTCCGACGCCGTGGGCGGCCCGGTCTCGCTCAAGTGCGAGAACCTGCAGCGCACCGGCTCGTTCAAGCTCCGCGGGGCGTACGTGCGGCTGGCCCGGCTGACGGCGCAGGAACGGGCCCGCGGCGTGGTCGCGGCCAGCGCCGGCAACCACGCGCAGGGCGTGGCCCTGGCGGCCTCCCTGCTCGGCATCTCCTCGACGGTGTTCATGTCGGAGTCGGCGCCGCTGCCGAAGGTCGCCGCGACGGCGTCGTACGGCGCGGAGGTGCGGCTGCACGGCGCCACCCTGACCGAGGCGCTGGCCGAGGCGTACGCCTTCTCGGAGCGCACCGGCGCGGTGCTCGTCCACCCCTTCGACCACGTCGACGTCATCGCCGGTCAGGGCACGGTCGGCCTCGAGGTGCTGGAGCAGTGCCCGGAGGTCCGGACCGTCGTCGTGTGCACCGGCGGAGGCGGCCTCGTCTCGGGGATCGCCGCGGCCGTCAAGGGCCTGCGCCCCGACGTCGAGGTGGTGGCGGCGCAGGCCGCGGGGGCGGCGGCGTTCCCCGGCAGCCTCGCGGCGGGGCACCCGGTGGCGCTCGCGTCGATGTCGACCATGGCCGACGGCATCGCGGTGGCGCTCCCCGGTGAGCACACCTTCGCGCACGTCCGCGACCTCGTCGACCGTGTGGTGACCGTCGACGAGGACGAGCTGTCGCGCGGCCTGCTGCTGTGCCTGGAGCGGGCGAAGCTCGTCGTCGAGCCGGCCGGGGCCGCCGCGGTCGCCGCCGTCCTCGCCGACCCGAGGTCGTTCACCCCGCCGGTCGTGGCCGTCGTGTCGGGCGGGAACATCGACCCGCTGCTGCTCGGGAAGGTGATCCGGCGGGGACTGGTCGCCGCAGGCCGGTTCCTGTCGCTGCGCGTCCCCGTGCCCGACCGACCCGGTGAGCTGGCCGGCCTGCTGGCCACCCTGGCGGCGAGCGGCGGCAACGTCCTCGACGTCGAGCACAGCCGCACGGGGCGCGACCTGCACGTCGACGAGGTCGAGGTCGCGGTGCAGCTCGAGACGCGTGGTCCCGAGCACAGCGACGCCGTGCAGGCGCTGCTCCGGCAGGCCGGGTACGTGCTGCGGGGCTAGCCCGCGTAGGGCTCGGCCGAGACGACCTCGACCGTGGCCCGGGCACCGCTCGGGAGCGCGTAGGTCACCGAGTCGCCGATCCTCGCCCCGATCAGCGCCGCGCCCAGCGGGGAGTCGGTGGAGGTGGCGCGGAGGTCGGCCGTCCCGGACTCCCGGGAGCCGAGGAGCAGCCGGTCGGTGTCGCTGTGGTCGCCGTCGAAGGCCACGACCACGACCATGCCGGGCGCCACCGTGCCGTCGCTGGCCGGCGCCTCCCCGACGACGGCCCGCTCCAGCATCTGGGTCAGCTGGCGGATGCGGGCCTCGTTCTTGCCCTGCTCGTCCTTGGCGGCGTGGTAGCCGCCGTTCTCCTTGAGGTCGCCCTCGTCGCGGGCCGCCTCGATCTTGGCCACGATGTCGGCCCGCTTGGGGCCCTTCGCGTCCTCGAGCTCGGCCGACAGCCGGTCGTAGGCCTCCTGGGTGAGCCAGGTGGTCGGGACGGGCTGGGTCACGGGGTCGCTCCTCGCACAGTGGGACAGATCACCCGAGCCTACGGCTGGGCCCTCCCCGGTCGGCAGCCCACGAGCTCGCCGGTCACGGCCCGCGCCGTCGTCGGGACCGTCTCGCGCACCACCGTGCTGCGCCGGGTGGACGGCGGGACGTCGACGTCGACGCGTCCCACCTCGCTGCCCAGGGTCCCGCGTGCCCGCAGCACGCAGTGGACCGCGGCGCCGGGGGAGCGGGCCAGCTCGAACTCGACCCGCACCGCCGTGTCGGACTCGACGACGAAGCCGCGCAGCTGGGTGGAGGCGCCGGTCTCGGGCCCGAGCTGGCGGAACAGCCCGATCGCGAAGGCGAGCCCGACCAGCGCACCGACGACGCCGAGCACGGTCGGCGTGCTGGGGCGGCGCAACGGGACTCCTGGAGGGCTCGGCGGTGTTGGCTCGACCATCATCCCCGTCGACCGCTCCGGAGGCACCGCGTGACGCAGGACCCGCTCCGCCTGATGTGCGTGCACGCGCACCCCGACGACGAGAGCAGCAAGGGCGCCGCCACCATGGCCCGCTACGCCCGCGAGGGCGTCGACGTCCTCGTCGTGACCCTGACCGACGGCTCGCGCGGCTCGGTGCTCAACCCCGCGATGGACCGTCCCGAGGTGCAGGCCGACATCACGGCGGTCCGGGCCGCCGAGATGGACCGCGCCCGCGAGATCCTCGGGGTCCGGCAGGTGTTCCTCGGCTTCGTCGACTCCGGCCTGCCCGAGGGCGACCCGCTGCCGCCGCTGCCGGACGGCTGCTTCGCCGTCGGCGACCTCGAGGAGCAGACCGAGGCGCTCGTCCGGGTCGTCCGCGAGCAGCGCCCCCACGTCATGACGACGTACGACGAGAACGGCGGGTACCCCCACCCCGACCACATCCGCTGCCACGTCGTGTCGGTCGCGGCCTTCGAGGCGGCCGGTGACCCCGAGCGCTTCCCCGACGCCGGGGAGCCGTGGCAGCCGAGCAAGCTCTACTACAACCTGACCTTCCACAAGAGCCGGCTGGAGAAGCTCCACCAGGCGATGCTCGCGGCGAAGATCGAGTCGCCGTACGCCGAGTGGCTCGTGAACTGGGAGGACAAGGAGGGCGACGCCGAGCGCCTCACCACGCAGCGTGCCGTGCGCCGAGTTCTTCCCGGTCCGCGACGCCGCCCTGATCGCCCACGCCACCCAGGTCGACCCCACCGGCCGCTGGTTCGCCTGCCCGATCGAGCTGCAGCAGGAGACCTGGCCCTACGAGGACTTCCAGCTGGCCCGGTCGCTCGTCGACACCGCCCTGCCCGAGGACGACCTGTTCGCCGGGGTCCGCGAGAGGGTGGCGCCCTGATGGTGCTCGCCAACACCCTCGAGCGGGGCGGCTCGGCGGGCTACCTCGCGCTGCTGCTCGTGGTGCTGCTGTTCGTCGCGGTCGTGCTGCTCGTGCGCAACATGAGCGGCCGGCTGAAGCGGCTCCCGGCCGAGTTCCCGGAGGAGCCGGTCACTCCGTCGCCCGACGACCCCGCTTCACCTCGGACCTGAGCTTCTTGCCGGCGAGCCGCCGCTCCTTGCTGCCCCGGGTCGGCTTCGTCGCCCGGCGGGGCGCCGGCGGTGGAGCGAGCGCCTCGCGGAGCAGCTGCGCCAGCCGGGACGACGCGAGCTCGCGGTTCTGCAGCTGGCTGCGCTCGTCCTGCGCGACCACCGACAGGACGCCGTCGACCAGCCGGCCTGCGAGGCGCTCGAGGGCGCGGGCCCGCTGGTGCTCGTCCAGCGACGGCGACCGCCCGACGTCGAACGACACCTCGGCCCGGCTGTCCGTGGTGTTCACCGACTGCCCGCCCGGCCCGGACGAGCGCGAGAACCGCCACGACAGCTCGCCCTCGGGGACCACGAGGCGCGACGTGATCTGCAGCGGACCGGGCACGCTCCCATCATGATCCCCTCCGCGCTGCAGCCCACCCTCGACGCGCTCCTGCCGGGGCTCGAGGTCGACGAGGCGACCGACACCGTGACCTGGTCGGGCGGGACGACGGGTCTGCACGACTACGCCGCCCTGTACGCCGTCCCCGGCCTCTACGACGCCGTCTACCTGGTGCACCTGCGCGGCGGCTCCCCGCAGCTGCTCGCCGACCTGCTCGCCGACGTCGACCCCGCGCTGGCCACCCGGCGGGTCCTCGACGTCGGCTGCGGCACGGGAGCGGTCGGCACGGCCCTGCGCGGTCACGGCGTGGCCGCCCTGCACGGCGTCGACCTCGAGCCCGAGGCCGCCGTCGCCGTCCGCCGCGACCGCCCCGGCACCTACGACGACGTCCGTGCCCTCGACCTGCTGCGCCCGACCGACGACGACGCCGGCTGGCTGCGGACCGCCGCCCCCGACGTCGTCACCGTGGTCGCCGCCGTCGGCTTCGGGCACCTGCCGCACGCCGCCTTCGAGGTGCTCACCGACCTGCTGCCCGCAGACGGGCTGCTCGCCGTGACGGTCGCGGCCGACCTCGACGAGGGCGCGACCCTCGCCCTGCTGACCGGTCCCCGCTTCGCGCGGGTGGGGGAGCGGCGAGGTGTGCACCGGGTCACAGCCGACGGCAGACCGCTCGAGGTGACGGCGCTGGTGCTCCGCCGCACGTAGCCTGCGGGAACAGGCCGCGCCCGCCGGGTGCTTGACCTGCCGACACCCTGTCCCGCGACTACCCCGTGCAGCAGCAGCGGAGCGCACCCGCGCCCGCCGTGCACGTCGGCCCGGTCGCACCTCCCCGCCGCACCGGCCGGAGGCAGTGACGGCCAGCAGCAGAGGACCTCCCCGTGACCACCCCTGACCGACCGCGCCGCCGCGCGTCCCGCCCCGCCTCGTCCGCCGCCGCCCCGAGCACCTCGAGCACCTCGAGCACCCCGGCCGCGGCCCCCGCCGAGCCGTCCGCCCCCTCGCGGCACCGTCGGGCCAGCCGCCCCGCCGCCCCGTCCGACGCCGTCCACACCCCGGCCCGCCCGGCCACTCCCGTCCCCGCTCCTGGGCGGACCCGCCTCGGGGAGGACTTCGGCGCCGACCAGGCCGGGCGCGCCCCCGGCTCCGGCCGCCCGCCCCGGCGCGACGGCCGCCCCTCCAGCCCGCGCCCCGCAGCCCGACCGGCCCCTGCCCGTGACGCGGCGCCCGACCGGGCCCCGGCCGCCCGCCCCGCTGCCCCCGCGCCCCAGCCCCGCCCCGCCGCCCCCGACGCCGCCACCCCGCCCCGTGGGGACGTCCCGTCCTGGGCCGACCTCGGCGTCCCGCCGCGCATGGTCGAGGTGCTCGTCCGGGAGGGCCGCACCGCGCCGTTCCCGATCCAGGTCGCGACCCTGCCCGACACCCTCGCCGGCAAGGACGTGCTCGGCCGCGGCCGCACCGGCAGCGGCAAGACCCTCGCCTTCAGCCTCCCGCTGGTGGCGCGGCTGCAGGGTGGCGCCCGCCGGTCGAAGCAGGCCCGGTCCCTCGTGCTGGTCCCGACCCGCGAGCTGGCCAACCAGGTCCACGCCGTCGTGCAGCCGCTCGCCCAGGCGACCGGCCTCACCAGCGCGGTCGTCTTCGGCGGGGTCGGCCAGAACCCGCAGGTGAAGGCGATGGCGCCCGGCGTCGACGTCCTCATCGCCTGCCCCGGCCGGCTCGAGGACCTCATCGGGCAGGGCTTCGTGGACCTGTCCGCCGTCGAGATCACCATCCTCGACGAGGCCGACCACATGGCCGACCTCGGCTTCCTCCCCGCCGTCAAGCGCCTGCTCGACCGGACCCCCGCCAAGGGCCAGCGGATGCTCTTCTCCGCCACCCTGGACAACGGCGTCGACGTCCTCGTGAAGCGCTACCTCGACAGCCCGACCACCCACTCGGTCGACCCCGCGGTGGCGCCCGTCTCGACGATGACCCACCACGTGTTCGCCGTCAGCGCCGCCGACAAGGCGGCCGTCGTGCAGCAGCTCGCCGGCGGCCTCGACCGCAGCCTGCTGTTCATGCGGACCAAGCACACCGCGAAGAAGCTCGCCAAGCAGCTCACCGCGGCGGGCATCCCGGCCGTCGAGCTGCACGGGAACCTGTCGCAGAACGCCCGCGAGCGGAACCTCGAGGCCTTCACCCAGGGCAGCACCCGGGTGCTCGTCGCCACCGACATCGCGGCCCGCGGCATCCACGTCGACGACGTCGCCCTCGTGGTGCACGTCGACCCGCCGACCGAGCACAAGGCGTACCTGCACCGGTCCGGCCGCACGGCCCGGGCGGGCGCGGGCGGCACCGTCGTCACGATCGCGACGCCGGACCAGACCGGCGAGGTGCGCACCCTCGCGAAGCAGGCCGGCATCCGGCCGACCACGGTGGCGGTGCGCCCCGGCGACGACGTCATCACCTCGCTCACCGGCCCGGCGGCGCCGCACGTCGAGCCGGCCCCCGTGGTCGAGCAGCCCGCGCAGCCGTCCGGCGGCGGCGGCGGCGGTGGTGGGCCGCGGCCGCGGTCGCGGCGGTGCCCCGAAGGCGGCCGGCAGCGGCGCGGCCAAGGCGCCCCGCACGTCCGCCGGCCCCGCCCGGACCCGCGCCGAGCTGGCCGCCCGCGCCGGTGCGGCCGCGCCGGCCCGCCGCCCCCGGTCGCGCTAGCCCGCTCCCGCTCCCGCCCCCCTCTGCATGATCGACGGAGCCTGAGACAGCTGCCGCGCAGCCGGGCGCTGTCTCAGCCTCCGTTGATCAAGGCGGGGGCCGGGCGGGGGGCGGGGCGGGGCGGACGCGCACGGGGTGGGCGCCGGGAGCGCCCGGGCGTGGCACGCGGCAGGATGCCGGCATGACCCTCGCGCGCACCGCCCGGCTCGACGTCCTGTTCGCCGGCTACGCCCGGATGCCCTCGGTCGCCGGCACCGTCAGCCTCGTCCGCGACGAGGGGCGGGTCATCGTGGTCGACCCCGGGATGGTCCCCGACCGCGAGGCGATCCTCGGGCCGCTGCGCGAGCTCGGCGTCCGGCCGGAGGACGTCACGGACGTCGTCCTGAGCCACCACCACCCCGACCACGTCCTGAACGTCGCGCTGTTCCCCGTGGTGCCCGTGCACGACGTGCAGGCGGTCTACGAGGGCGACACCTGGAGCTCGCGGCCGTCGGACGGCGCGCAGCTGACCGCGAGCGTGCAGCTGCTCGCCACCCCGGGCCACACGGCGCAGGACATCACCACCCTGGTCGGCACGCCGGACGACGTCGTCGCGCTGACGCACCTGTGGTGGACGGAGCAGGGGCCGCAGGAGGACCCGTACGCGCCCGACCGCGAGCAGCTGCGGCAGCAGCGCGAGCGCGTGCTGGAGCTGGCGACGCTCGTCGTCCCGGGGCACGGACCGGCGTTCCGCCCGGGAGTGTCCACAGTCCGCTGACGCCGCGGCCCCGGCAGGAGCAGGATGCGGGCATGACGACGAGACGAGCCCTGGCTGCCGCGGGTGTCGTGGGCCTGCTCCTGCTCACGGCGACGGCCTGCGGCACCCACTCGGTGAGCACGGCCCCGGACCAGGTCGGCCTGCACTACCTGGGCGGGCCGCTGAGCAGCAAGTCCTACGACGACTACGTGCCGGCCAGCACGAAGCGCTGGTACGGCCCGGGCGACAGCGAGTACCTGTACCCGAACAACCAGCGCTCCTACGACGCCACGGGCGGCCCCGGCTCGGAGAGCAAGCCCTTCATCTCCGTGAGCAAGGACCAGGCCGAGATGTCCGTGCCGGTCTCGGTGACCTTCCGGCTGCGCACCGACGAGAAGAGCCTGCGGGCCTTCCACGAGAACATCGGCAACCGCTACCACGCCTACATGGAGGGCGACGACACGACGTCGGGGTGGCGCGAGATGCTCGCCTTCTACATCGGCCAGCCGCTCAACGTGTCCCTGGACCGGGTCGTGCAGAGCGCGAACTGGCGCGACCTCTACAGCCGGCCGGAGGCCCGGACGGCGCTGCAGACCCGGATCGACACCGAGCTGCCGGACCTCGTCAAGCAGAAGATGCAGGGCGACTACTTCGAGGACTTCCAGGTCCTCGTGCAGCAGCCGGCGCCCACCAACGAGCAGCTCAAGCAGGCGATCGCCCAGCAGCAGGCGGCCGTCGCGGCGGCGCAGTCCGCCCAGGCCCAGGCCGAGGCGCAGCGGCTGGCCGCCAAGGCGCAGGTGTCGGTGCAGCAGCAGCAGGCCCTCAAGACCCGGGCCGACATCAGCGCCTACGGCTCCGTCGACGAGTACAACAAGGCGCAGGCCATCCTCAAGGGCATCAACCCCTACCAGCCGACCTACGTCGTGGGCGGCTCGGCGCCGGCTCCCGCCCCGACGACGGGCGGCTGATGAGGGTCCTGCTGCCCCTCGTCCTGGTCCTCGGCGTCGCCGCCGTGGTCGCTCTCCTCGTGAGCCGCAGCGCCGGGTCGCAGCGCGTCCGGCGGGCCGAGCTGCAGGCCGCCCTGCGGGACCGGGCGGCCCTGCAGTCGACCCTCGACGCCGTCGAGGAGCTGCTGCTGCCCGAGCGCGGCACGGCCACGGCCGACGTCGTCCTGGACCGCATCCGGTCGGACGAGCGACGACGGCGGGCGCTGGAGCAGTCGACGGACGGCCACCTCTAGCAGCTGCCGGTCGCGGACCCGGCGGGCCGCCCGCAGGTCGTTCACGCCCGCACCCGGCGCCCGACGCCCGGCAGGGCGCTGCGCACCGACAGCCCCGCGACGGCGGCGGTCAGCAGCGGCAGCACGACGAGCAGCCCGAGCAGGAGCAGCCAGGGCACGTCGACCCGGGACAGCGCCGTCGGGGCGTCGGAGTACAGGACGGCCTGGCCGGGGGTAGCGGCGTAGCTCCCGTCCCGGGTGATCGCGACCGCGCCGGCGACGCCCGGCACCAGGCCGGCCGCGCAGCCGAGCGCCGCCCCGACGAGCGCCAGGACGAACGCGTACGCCGCGGCGACCAGCCGGCGGGTCCGCGGGCGGGCCCCGACCTGACCCATCGTGGCGAGGTCGGGCCGGGCTTCGGTGAGGGCCAGGGAGGTGGCCGCGAGGGAGCCGGCGAGGACGAGGAAGCCCGCGGCCAGGAACAGCAGCAGCACGACGAGGCGCTCGTCGTCGCGGCTGCCGTCGGTCTGCTCGACGTAGACCGTCGCGCCGGTGTCGACGCGCTGGAGCGCAGCCTCCAACCGGCGCCGCTCGCCGTCGTCGACGGTCCCGCCGACCACCAGGCTGACGGGCGCCGAGCCACCGAGCGCCGGCGCCGCGGCGTCGGGCAGGACGACCGCGACGGGGGAGCGCCCGGCGCGAAGGGGCAGCGGCTCGGCGACCAGGGTGGTGCTGCGGACCAGGAGCGAGGTGTCGCGGCCGGACGCCGGGTCGTACCGCTGGTCCACCAGCCGCACCTCGACCCGGGCGCCGGCAGGGGCTCCGGGCACCAGCGCGCGGCCCGCCTGCAGGGCCGCGCGGGCGGCGTCGGCGTCCGCGGGGGACAGGCCCGGCAGCACGACGTCGAGGCCCGACGCACCGACCACCGCGCTGCTGCCGAGGACGCCGGTGCCGGACCCGGTCCCGTCGGGGCTGAAGCCCGGGCAGGCGGCGCCGGCGGGGTCCCCCGGCCGGCACACCAGCACCTGGCGGGACGTCGTCCCGCTGGAGGGCAGGGCGACCCCCTGGACCACGAGGGTCCGCTCGCCGGGCAGGGCGCGACGGGCGGCCGCCGCGAGGGCCGGGTAGTCCGCGCCCGGGCCGTAGACCTGCACGACCGCGCTCGCAGCGAGCGGGCCGGGCCGGGCGGTCGTGCGGTAGGAGGAGGCGTCGCTGCCGGCCGCGGTGGCCAGGGCGACGACGCCGGCCACGACACCGGTGACCGCGGCGACGGCGGGAGCGGTCCGCCCGCGCTGGCGGTCGGCGTCGCGGACGGCGAAGCGGAGCGCGAGCGGCAGCCGCCCGGCCGCTCGGCCGGTGAGGTGCAGCAGGGCGGGGGCGAGGGCAGCGGCGCCGAGCACGGTGGGGACGGCCGAGACGGCGACCCAGAACTCCGTGTCGACGATCTGCCGGCTGACCGAGCGGTAGCAGGCCAGGACGCCGAGGACCAGCAGGACGCCGCCGAGCGCCGAGAGCCGCCAGGGCCGTCCCGACGTGGTGCGCCGTCCCTGCAGCGCGGCGACGACGGGCTGGCGGGCGGCGAGCACGGCGGGCGCCAGGGCGGCGAGCAGGGCGGTGCCGGCGCCGAGCAGGCAGAGCAGCGCGACGTCGCGGACGCTCACCTGGAACGGCCCCCAGCCGGCGCCCGCGAACCGGGTGAGCGGGCCCCGGGCGAGGGCTGCGCCGCCGACGCCGAGGACGACGGCGAGCACCGCGGCCGTCCCCCCGACGAGCACGCCCTGCGCGAGGACGACGCGCCGCACGTGCCGGGGCTCGGCGCCGCCGGCCGCCATGAGGGCGAGGGCCCGGCGCTGCCGGCGTGCGCCGACGGCGAAGGCGGGCCCGGCCAGGAGCACCACCTCGAGCACCGCGATGACGGCGATCAGTGCGACGACGGCCGCCGTCGTCGCGTCCTGGCCGTCGTAGCCGGGGACGTCGGGCACCTGGTCGCCCGGGGGCGGGTCGAGCACGACCGACCGGGACAGGACGGCGGCGCCGAGCGCGTTGAGCTGCAGGACGTCGTCCCACGAGACGGCGGCGCCGGCGACGTAGAAGCGTCCGGGTCGGGCGGAGGCCAGCCCGACCGCCTCGGGCAGGCCGACGACGGCGCGGACCGCCCCGTAGGACAGCGGGTACAGCACGGTGCCGACGACGGTGCGCCGCACGCCGCCGGGCAGCAGGACCGAGGACCCGGCCGGGAAGCCGAAGCGCTCGACCTGGGGTGTCACGGCGACCTCGTCGGCAGTGGCCGGGGCGCGCCCGCGCAGCAGCGTGTAGGGGCCGCGCAGGGCGGCGTCGCGCAGGTCGACCCCGACGAGGGCGACCCGGGCGGTGCGGCCGTCGGGGGTGCGTGCCGGGACCTCGCCGCCGGTCGTGCGCACCGGGACGACGACGGCGGCGGGGTCCAGGACCGCGGCCACCTGCGACGGCGTGAGGACGACCTCGCGGTCACCGCCCACGCTGCCGCTTCGGCTGAGGTCGGGGGACTGCTGGACCGCGCCGTACTGCGGGTCGACCCGCGCCTGGGCGGTCCCGAGCTCACGGGGGAGGGTCTCCTCGGCGCTCAGCTCGGCGGTCCGCAGCAGCGTGTCCAGCCCGACGACGGCGGTCAGCGGCAGCAGCACCATGAGCAGCACGAGCAGCGTGCGGCCCTTCGCGCGCAGCAGCTCGCGGCGGGCGATCCGGAGCGCGGGCGCCCAGCCGCCGCTGCGGCCGCGGCGGACGACGTCGGGCGGGAGCTGCCCGGTCACCGGGACACCGCCTCGGCGTCACGGGCGGCGTGGTCGGTGCTGTCGGTGCTGTCGATGAGGGCGCCGTCGCGCAGGAACACCACGCGGTCGGCCCAGGCGGCGTGCCGGGCCTCGTGCGTGACGAGCACGCCGCCGGCCCCGGCGTCGACCCGGCTGCGGAGCAGCTCGAGGACGGTCTCGCCGGTGACGGAGTCGAGCGCGCCGGTGGGCTCGTCGGCGAGGACGAGCCGGCGGTCCCCGACGAGCGCCCGGGCGATGGCGACCCGCTGCTGCTGGCCGCCCGAGAGCTGGTCGGGGAAGCGCCGCGCCTCGCTGCCGAGCTCGACCTCCTCGAGCGCCCGCAGGGCCAGCACCCGGGCGTCGCGGGCGCGGACCCCGTCGAGCTCGAGGGGGAGCGCGACGTTCTCGGCCGCGGTGAGGGCGGGCAGCAGGTTGAGGTCCTGGAAGACGTAGCCGACCGAGCGGCGCCGCAGCTGGGCCAGCCCGGAGGCGTCGAGGCCCGAGAGCGGGACGCCCTCGATGAGCACCTCCCCGGAGGTCGCGGTGTCGAGCCCGCCGGCGAGGGTCAGCAGGGTCGACTTGCCGGACCCGGACGGGCCCATGACGGCGACCAGCTCGCCCGGGGCGACGGCGAGGTCGATGCCGCGCAGAGCGTGGACGGCGGTGTCACCGGTGCCGTGCATGCGCGCGGCCGCACGGAGCTCGAGGATCGGGACGGTCATCGGCGTGAGCCCTTCCGGGTGAGTCGTGCTTCGCAGTGGTCGAGCCAGCGGACCTCCGCCTCGGCGGCGAAGACGAGCGAGTCGAGGACGAGGGAGGCGGCGGTGTCGTCGGCCGGGACGCCCCGGCGTCGTCGGGTGTGGGTCTGCAGCGCGCGGACGGTGGCGGTGCGCTGGCGCTGGAGCACGCCGAGGGCGTCGACGCCGTCGACGGTCAGGGCCAGGGAGAGCTTGATGGCGAGCTCGTCGCGGGGCGGGGCCTCGCGCTCGACCTCGGCGTCCCACCACGCGGCGACCTCGCGGCGGCCGGCCTCGGTGAGCCGGTAGTGGACGTGGCCCTCGGCGTCCTCGCTGTCGCGGGCCACCTGGCCGTCGCGCTCGAGCCGGGCCAGCGTCGTGTAGACCTGCCCGACGTTGAGCGGCCAGGCCTCGCCCGTGCGGGCCTCGAACGACGCCTTGAGCTCGTAGCCGTACCGGGGTCCTTCGCACAGCAGGGCCAGGAGCCCGTGCTTGACCGACATCGCGTCACCTCCTCCTCGGAATACCCGGTATGCATACCGAGTAGCGCCGTGAAGGTCAAGCGTCGCGCTCGAACCTGACGTCGATCTGCTCGAAGCCCTTCGAGCGCTGCGCCCGGGCCTGGTCGGCGTAGGCCCGCTCGTCGCCCTCGGTCAGCTGCACGGCGTCGGTGAAGGGGGTGAGCAGGGCGCGGGGCCAGAGCCGGTCCACCCGCACGGCGTTGACCTCCAGGCACAGCACGAGGGCGACGGCGGACACGTAGAGGAACGCCACCAGACCGAGCACGAGGGCGAAGACGCTGTTGGTCGCGCTCGCGCCCTTGACGACGTGCGCGACGTAGCCGGCGCCGAAGGTCTGCAGCAGCTGCCAGGCGACCGCCGCCGCAGCAGCGCCGGGCAGGACCTGCCCCACCGTCGGCCGGCGCGCCGTGCCCCGTCGGAACGCGAGCACGAGGACGCCGGTGTTGACGACGACCGACCCCGCGACCGCCAGGGCCCGCAGCGCCGTCCGGTCGACCCCCGCGCCGCTGCCCAGCACCGAGAGCGCGGTCGCCGCGAGCAGCCCGACACCCAGCAGGACGAGCAGCAGCAGCGCGTTGCCGCGGCGCTGGAACGGGTTGCCGCGGCTGTTGCGCGGCACCCGCCACGCGACGTCCATCGCGGTCTGCACGGCCATCGCCGCACCGAGCCCGCCGTACAGCGCGCCGAGGCTGCCGAGCACGACGCCGGTCGTGCCCCCGCCCAGGCGGGACGGCTCGTCGAGCTGCGGGCCGATGACGGGGAACTGCCGCAGCGCCGTGTCCAGCACCGCCTGCTGCGCCTCCGGGTCGCCCGCCAGCACCAGCCCGAGGACGGTCGCGGCCAGCAGCAGGAGCGGGAACAGGGCCAGGAAGCCGTAGTAGGCGATGAGCGCGGCGAGGTAGCCGCCCGAGTCGTCGACGTACTTGTAGACGACGGCGAGCGGGAAGCCGAGCCAGGGGTGCCGGCGCTGCAGCCGGTCCAACCGCGGGACCTCGGGAGGTGCGCTCACGGCGCACCGCTGCCCGGGTGCGGCGTCGGGGTGCGGTTCGGCGGCCGGACGGGGGTCAGCTCCTCCTCCCCGGAGCGGCGCGGGCCGGTCCAGGGCGCGGGCACGGCGTCCAGCCGCAGCGCCAGCGCGTAGGCGACAGCCTCGTAGTTGTTGCGCCAGCCGCGGAAGTCCGGCCACGCCTGCTCGGCGGTGCGCTCGGTGCGGAACGACGTCGTCCCGATGCGGGCGAGCCCGGCGAGGTAGGCGTCGTGGGGGAGCAGCAGCGGGGCGTCCGGGTCGGGGTCGTGGTCGACCTCGACGCCGAGCGTCTCCGCGATCGCACGCAGGGCGGTGAAGCCCATGCGCAGGCACAGCCGGCACTCGACGGCCGGCGCGCGGGAGGGGGCCAGCGCCATCCACAGCGCAGCGCTGTCGAGCACCGCGACCAGCCCGACCAGCCAGTCGCTGAGCGGCTGCGGCGAGCGGAAGCGGGTGAGCACGGGGTAGTTGGTGTGGCTCTCCGCGAGGTCGGCCGCCCAGCGCTCCCACCCGAGGTAGAAGGCGTCCATCACCGCGCCCTCGTCGTCCTCGCCGAACCCGAAGCGGGTGCGCGCCAGGATCTCCGGGCCCCAGGCGGGCGTGCCGGCGCGCGAGGTCAGCAGCGTCACCTCGGTCTCGCGGCGGTTGAAGGCGCCGTACAGCGTCGGCAGGTAGCCGACCTGCAGCGCCACGGTCACCAGCCCGCACGCCGCCGCGGTGTAGTCGACGACGGTCAGCGCGCCGCTGTCCGGCCCGGCGTAGCCGAGGGTGAACAGCGACGACCCGGCCTGCGCTGCGGCGTGCCCGAGGCCCCGGCCGTCCAGCGGCCACAGCAGCAGCGAGAAGCCGGTGAGGAACAGCAGCAGCCACACCGCCAGCTGCAGCAGGATCGTGGTCGAGGCCTGGGTGGCCAGGACGGCGTCGCGGCGGGCGAAGCTGCGCAGCGGCCGGCAGACGGCGCGGTACGCGGCGTCCACCAGCCGGTCGACCAGCACCGGGACGCGGCTGCGCGACCGGCGCGGGACCACCAGCGACGACACCACGCTCGACGCCGTCCCGAGCACGAGCACCCCGCCGACGACGGCCCCCGCCACGCTCCCCAGGTCTGCCACGGGGACACCCTCGTCCACCGCCGGCGCAGGCGCTGCTGCTGCTCGGGAACACGTACGCCGCCTGGGCGTTCTGCAACGGTGTAAGCACGTAAGCAGACGAGAGGCACGAGCATGAGCCACGACGAGAGGTCCCAGCGCGCCACCGGCCGAGGTGGGCCGGGGCGCGGACGAGGCGGGGAGCAGGCGGCGCCGCCGTCGGCCGCGGGGCTGGAGGGCTGGTTCACCGGCCGGCTGCCCGACGGCTGGTTCGAGGGGTCGCCCGAGGTGACGGTCGACCGCGACGAGGTGGTCGTGCTCGGGCGGCTTGCGGCCCCGCTCGAGGAGGGCGACCCCGCCGCGGTCGCCGAGGCGGAGGCGGGGCGCATCGCCCGGTTCCGCGAGGAGACCCGCGAGGAGAGGATGCAGCTCGCCCGCGAGGTCGAGCACCGCTACGGGCGCTCGGTCGCCTGGGGCGCGCGGGCCGGCGGCACCCGGACGCTGTTCACCACGCAGTCGGTGCCGGTGATGACGCGCCTGCGCCAGCCGGAGCGGCTCGTCCTCGACACCCTGGTCGAGGCCGGGGTCGCCCGCAGCCGCTCCGACGCCCTCGCCTGGTGCGTGCGCACCGTCGGTGCCAACGCCGACGCGTGGCTCGGTGCCCTGCGGGGCTCGCTGGAGGAGGTGCAGCGCCTGCGCGAGCAGGGGCCGGGCACCTCGTGAGCGACAGTCCTGCCGGGTCGGCCCTCAGCCGGCCCGGTAGGTCGTCACCGAGACCGCGACGTAGTGGAAGGCGAAGGCGGCGATCGTGAAGGCGTGGAACAGCTCGTGGAAGCCGAACCACCGCTCCGACAGCTTCGGCCGCTGGGTCGCGTAGACCACGGCGCCGACGCTGTAGAACAGCCCGCCGACGAGGATGAGGGTCACGACGGTCCAGCCGCCGCGGTCGACCAGCTGCGGCAGGAAGCCGAGCGCCACCCAGCCGAGCAGCAGGTAGAGCGCGGTGAACACCCACCGCAGGGGGCCGAGCAGGAGCCGCAGGACGACGCCGACCAGCGCCCCGCCCCAGACCAGCGACAGGGCGAGCACGCGCGTGCGGCCGTCCAGCAGCAGCAGTGCGAACGGCGTGTACGTCCCGGCGATCAGCACGAAGATCATCGAGTGGTCGAGCCCGCGCATGAGCTCGTTGCTGCGGGGCGACCAGGTGCCGCGGTGCAGCGCGGCGGAGGTGCCGAACAGGGCCGCGACCGAGACGGCGTAGACCGCGGCCGCCAGCGTGGCGCGGCCGGCCGGGGCCAGGCAGACCAGCGCCGTCCCCGTGATGAGCGAGACCGCGAACGCGACCTCGTGGAGCACGCCCCGCAGCTTCGGCTTCACCCGCTCGACCAGCGCGTGCGCCTTCTCGACGGCGGCGTCCAGCAGGGGCTCCGTCACCCGGTCATCCTCCCCTGTCCCGCCGCGATCACGCCTGCCGGGTGCGGTACCTCACAGGTCTGAGCGGGGGCTCCCCGGGTACCTTCGTCAGACCCCCGGGGCGTCGCGCGTGCGCCGTCCCGCCTCGATGGAGAGGATCCCATGACCACCACCGCCCCGCAGATCCCGGGCCTTGACCAGGCGCCGACGAAGAACGAGAAGCTGGTCGCCTGGGTGAGCGAGGTCGCCGCGCTCACCAAGCCCGACCGCGTGGAGTGGTGCGACGGGTCCGAGGAGGAGTGGCACCGCCTCACGCAGCTGCTCGTCGACGCCGGCACCTTCACCAAGCTCGACGAGGCCAAGCGCCCGAACAGCTTCTACGCCGCGTCCGACCCCACCGACGTCGCGCGCGTCGAGGACCGCACCTACATCTGCTCCGAGCAGGAGAAGGACGCGGGCCCGACCAACAACTGGATGGCCCCGGACGAGATGCGGGCCACCCTCCAGCCGCTGTTCGACGGCTCGATGAAGGGCCGGACGATGTACGTCGTCCCGTTCTGCATGGGCCCGCTCGGCGGCCGCATCAGCCAGTACGGCGTGGAGATCACCGACTCCCCGTACGTCGTCGTCAGCATGAAGATCATGACGCGCATGGGCGCCGCGGCGCTCGAGCAGATCGGCGACGACGGCTTCTTCGTCCCCGCCGTCCACACCGTCGGCAAGCCGCTCGCCGCGGGCGAGCAGGACGTCCCGTGGCCGTGCAGCGACACCAAGTACATCGTCCACTACCCCGAGACGCGCGAGATCTGGTCCTACGGCTCGGGCTACGGCGGCAACGCCCTGCTCGGCAAGAAGTGCTTCGCGCTGCGCATCGCCTCCGTCATGGCGCGCGACGAGGGCTGGATGGCCGAGCACATGCTCATCCTCAAGCTCACGCCGCCCACCGGCGAGGCCAAGTTCGTCACGGCCGCCTTCCCGAGCGCCTGCGGCAAGACCAACCTCGCGATGCTCACCCCGACCCTGCCGGGCTGGAAGGTCGAGACCGTCGGCGACGACATCGCCTGGATGCGCTTCGGCGAGGACGGTCGCCTGTACGCGATCAACCCCGAGGCCGGCTTCTTCGGCGTCGCGCCCGGCACCGGCGTCGAGACCAACGCCAACGCCGTCGACACGTTCTACGGCAACAGCATCTTCACCAACGTCGCGCTCACCCCCGACGGCGACGTCTGGTGGGAGGGCCTGACCGAGGAGGCGCCGGCGCACCTCACCGACTGGAAGGGCAACGCCTGGACCCCCGAGTCCGGCACGCCCGCCGCGCACCCCAACGCCCGGTTCACGACGCCGGCCTCGCAGTGCCCGACCGCGGCGCCCGAGTGGGAGGACCCGAACGGGGTCCCGATCAGCGCGATCCTGTTCGGCGGCCGTCGCGCCAGCGCCGTCCCGCTGGTCACCGAGTCCTTCGACTGGACCCACGGCACCTTCCTCGGCTCGACCGTCTCCTCCGAGACGACCGCCGCCGCGGCCGGCGCCATCGGCCAGCTGCGCCGCGACCCCTTCGCCATGCTGCCGTTCTGCGGCTACAACATGGGCGACTACGCCGGCCACTGGCTCGAGATCGGTGAGCAGACCGAGGCGTCGAAGCTGCCGAAGATCTACTACGTCAACTGGTTCCGCAAGAACGACGCCGGCAAGTGGCTCTGGCCCGGGTTCGGCGAGAACAGCCGCGTCCTCAAGTGGATCGTGGACCGTCTCGACGGCACGGCCGCGGGCAAGGAGACGCCGATCGGCATCCTCCCGGCCGAGGGCGAGCTCGACCTCGACGGCCTCGACATCCCGGCCGAGGACCTCGAGCTGCTGCTCAGCGTCGACAGCGACGTCTGGAAGCAGGAGGCGGCCCTCATCCCCGAGTTCTTCGCCCAGTTCGGTGAGCACCTGCCGGCCGCCCTGGCCGCCGAGCAGCAGAAGCTCGTCGAGCGCCTCGGCTAGCAGCACGTCCGCACGGGAGCCCGGTCGCCACGGCGGCCGGGCTCCCGGCGTGTCCGGAGAGCACCCGCGGGGCAGCAGCCGGGGGTGGCCTCGGTGCGGTGCGTCGACGGGCGGGAGCTCGCCGTCCTCGCCGTGCCCGTGCCCGACCGGGCCGGCGTCCCCTACGAGGCGACGCTGCGCCTGCTCCTGGACGGCGCTCCCTGGGGGGAGGTCGGGCAGCGCTGCCTCGGGCTGCTCGCCGGCGTCCGGGAGCGGGTCGGACCGGGCGCGGGGGAGCTGTTCGACCTGCGGTCCCGCGACCCCGACGACGTCCCGTCCGGCGGCGAGCTCCGCGCCCGGGTCGACGTCGACCGGACCTGGACAGGAGCGGGGTGGACGGAGCGCCCGCGCGTGGTGCTGCAGGCGTGGGGCGACGACGGCTGCGGGGTGGGCGCCGTGCTGTCCCTGGAGGAGCTGTGCCGGCTGCTGGACGACCTGCTCGGCACCTGCGGGGGCGGGTGAGCCCGGGATACCCTCGAGGCTCGGCACGAGCGGGAGGTCTGGCGGTGGGGCTGCGCGACGTCGCCTACGACCTGTACGAGCGACGCCTCGCCCGCGGCCTCGCCCGGCAGGCCGCGCCGGTCCCGCGCCACGTCGGGCTGATGCTCGACGGCAACCGCCGCTGGGCCCGCATGGTCGGGGCGCCCAGCGTCAACGACGGCCACCAGCGCGGCGCCGACAAGATCATCGACCTGCTCCGCTGGTGCGACGAGGCCGGCGTCGAGGTCGTCACCCTGTGGCTGCTGTCCACCGACAACCTCGCCCGGCCGGCCGCGGAGCTCGACCCGCTGCTGCGGATCATCGAGGGCGTCGTCACCGACCTCGCCCGCCCCGAGAACCGCTGGACGCTCAACATCGTCGGCGCCCTCGACCTGCTGCCCGGCGACACCGCCCAGGTCCTCAAGGAGGCCGCCGAGGGCACCGGCGCCCGACCCGGCGTCATCGTCAACATCGCCGTGGCCTACGGCGGGCGCCGCGAGATCGCCGACGCCGTCCGGGCGCTGCTGCAGGCGCACGCCGCCTCCGGCCGGACCCTCGAGGAGGTCGCGGAGGTCCTCGACGTCGAGCACATCGCCGAGCACCTCTACACCTCCGGCCAGCCCGACCCCGACCTGCTGATCCGCACCAGCGGGGAGCAGCGGCTGTCGGGGTTCCTGCTCTGGCAGAGCGCGCACAGCGAGTTCTACTTCTGCGACGCCTACTGGCCGGACTTCCGCCGGGTCGACTTCCTCCGCGCGCTGCGGGCGTACGCCGCCCGCACCCGGCGGTACGGCACCTGACGGACGCCCTCGCGCAGGCGTACCTGCGGCTGGTCCTGCGGCTCGCCCGGCAGGACCCCGCGCTGGTCGAGACGACGCTGCCTGTGCCACAGGTACCGACGGTGGGCTGGGAGGCCCTGGCCGCCGAGGCCGCCGGGCTCGCCCGCGACGCCGGTGAGGACCCGCGCGGCCGCTGGGTGGCCGGCCAGGCCGCGGCCGTCGCGCTCGCCTGCCGAGTCCGCGCCGGGGCCGACGTCGCGTGGGAGGCGCAGGTGGAGGGCTGCCTGCAGGTGCGGCCGTCGCTCGGCGACCTCGACGCGTACGCCGCCGCCCACGACGCCCTCGAGGCGCTGCTGCCGGGCTCCGGGCCCCTGCTCGACCGCTACGAGGCCCACCGGCAGGCCACCGCCGTCGCGCCCGCGCGGCTGGTCGAGGTGTTCGCCGCGATGGTGTCCCTGCTCCGCGCCCGGACGCCGGACCTGCCCGCGGGGGAGCGGGTCGACCTGCACGCGGTGTCGTGGGCGCCGTGGAGCGCGCTGTGCCGCGGCCGCTCGGCGCTCGTCAGCGAGGTGCTGCTCAGCACCTGGCGGCCGCTGCCCGCGGCCTCGCTGCTGGCGCTCGCTGCGCACGAGACCTACCCCGGGCACCACCTCGAGCGGGTGCTGCTCGCCGACCTGCCCGAGCGCGCCGTCGCCGTCGTCGCGACGCCCGAGGCGGTCGTGACGGAGGGGCTCGGGGAGACGGCGCTGCGGGCGAGCGGGGTGCGGCTGCAGGACACCGGCGTGACCGGCGACACGGACCTCGCGCAGGCGGTGGCCGACGCCGCGGGACCGCTCGCCCGGACCAAGACCGACGCCGCTGTCCTGCTGCACACCGTCGGGGAGGACGCCGCGGCCGCGCACCTGCAGCGCTGGGGCCTGCACAGCACGGCGCGGACCCTCGGGCAGCTGCACTTCCTGGCCGACCCGCTGTGGTCGGTGCACGCCGTGGCCTACGGCGCCGGGGCCGACCTGGTCGGCGGCCGGCTGGACGCGGGCCGTCCCTACCGGGAGCTGCTCGGCCGCGCCGTGACGCCCGGAGAGTTCACCCGCCCGTAGCGCGGTGGCGGGCGTGTCGCACAGGGCGGCGGGTCGGAGCCGACCTAGCGTCCGGGACAGCGGAAGGGCACCCGTCCGGCCGCTCGGGAGGCCTCGTGCGAGAGCGCGGAAGGGGGCCGGACCGGCCGCCCTCTGCGACACGGTGGCCCGGTCCCGGACCCTGCTGACAGCCGTCATGAAACGGGGCTCACCGATGACCACGTACGTGCTCGACACCTCCGTCCTGCTCTCCGACCCGCAGGCGGTGGGTCGCTTCGACGAGCACGAGGTGGTCCTGCCCCTCGTCGTCGTCAGCGAGCTCGAGGGCAAGCGCGACCACCCCGAGCTCGGCTGGTTCGCCCGCCAGGCCCTGCGGCTGCTGGACGACCTCCGGGTCGAGCACGGCCGGCTCGACACGCCCCTGCCCGTCGGCCGCGGGACCCTGCGCGTGGAGCTCAACCACGTTGCCGAGAGCGTCCTGCCCGCGGCGCTGCGCGACGGCTCCGGCGACGCCCGCATCCTCGCCGTCGCGGCGAACCTCGCGGCAGAGGGCGGCGACGTCGTCCTGGTCAGCAAGGACCTCCCGCTGCGGGTGAAGGCGGCCGCGATCGGGCTGGCTGCCGAGGAGTACCGCGCAGAGCTGGCGGTCGAGAGCGGCTGGACCGGGATGACCGAGCTCGAGGTCGACAGCCTGGACGGCCTCTACGACGACGGCGTGCTGGACCTGCCGGAGGCCTACGACCTCCCGACCCACACCGGGCTGGTGCTGCTGTCGCCGCGCGGCTCCGCGCTCGGCCGGGTGCAGGCCGACAAGAGCGTGGAGCTGGTGCGCGGGGACCGCGAGGCGTTCGGGGTGCACGGGCGCAGCGCCGAGCAGCGGGTCGCTCTGGACCTGCTGCTCGACCCGAGCGTCGGGATCGTGTCGCTGGGCGGCCGGGCCGGGACGGGCAAGAGCGCGCTCGCGCTGTGTGCCGGGCTCGAGTCGGTGCTGGAGCGGCGCGAGCACAAGAAGGTCGTGGTGTTCCGGCCGCTGTACGCCGTCGGGGGCCAGGAGCTCGGGTACCTCCCGGGCGACGCGGGCGACAAGATGGGCCCGTGGGCGCAGGCCGTCTACGACACCCTCGGAGCCCTGGTCAGCCCCGAGGTGGTCACCGAGGTCCTGGCCCGCGGGATGCTCGAGGTGCTGCCGCTGACCCACATCCGCGGGCGTTCGCTGCACGACTCGTTCGTCATCGTCGACGAGGCGCAGTCGCTCGAGCGCGGTGTGCTGCTCACCGTCCTCAGCCGGCTCGGGCAGGGCTCGCGCGTCGTCCTCACCCACGACGTCGCGCAGCGCGACAACCTGCGGGTCGGGCGGCACGACGGCGTCGTGTCGGTGATCGAGGCGCTGAAGGGCCACCCGCTGTTCGCGCACGTGACCCTCACCCGCTCCGAGCGCTCGGCCATCGCCGCCCTGGTGACGGAGATGCTCGAGCCGGCCTAGCGGAAGGTCACGCGGAACAGGAAGCGGCCGTCCGCGCCGACGGCGAGGCCCTTGGCCAGGCGCCCGCGTCGGGCCGGGGGCTCCGGGCTGCCGAGGACCTCGGGTGCGCCGAGGGTCGTCGTGTCGGCCGGCAGGCCGGCGTAGGGCGGCTGCGCGCTGGGCGTCGGCTGCGTGTGCGCGGTCCAGGCGCTGCCGTCGAACCAGCGCAGGGTGGTGCTGTCCTGGGGGTCGGGGTACCAGCCGGCGGGCGTCGTCATGGCGCGCAGGCCAGGGCCTCCCGAGGGGCCTCCCCCCGGCCCTGTAGGCGGCTAGCGTCGAGGAGCGTGACCGTCGTCCTGCTGTGCCGCGGCTGCTGCTGCGGGACCTCCCGAGGGTTCGACCACCTCGCCCAGGAGGACGCGCTGCTGGAGGTCGACGCCGTCGACGTGCGCGTCGTCGACTGCCTGGACGAGTGCGACCGGCAGAACGTCGCGGTCGTCCGTCGGCCGGGGCTGCCGAAGAAGGAGCGCGACCTGTGGCTCGGCGGCCTCACGACGACCCGGGCCACCGACGCGCTGGTCGGGTGGCTGCGGGACGGCGCCTCCGGCCCCCCTCCGAAGGAGCTGGCAGGACGGGTGTTCCGGCACCTCCCGCCCCGCCGGAAGGGCTAGGCCGGAGGGCGGGTCATCGACAGGACGTCGAGCGCCGCGTCGAGCTGCGCGAGCGTGAGGTCGCCCCGCTCGACGTGCCCGCTCTCCACGACGACCTGGCGGATCGTCTTCCGCTCCGCCAGCGCCTGCTTGGCGACCTTCGCCGCGGCCTCGTAGCCCAGGTACCTGTTCAGCGGCGTGACGATCGACGGCGAGGACTCCGCCAGCTCGCGGCAGCGCTCCTCGTCGGCGACCAGGCCGTCGATCGTCCGGTCGGCCAGCAGGCGGGTGCTGCTCGACAGCAGGCGGACCGACTCGAGCAGGTTGCGGGCCAGCACGGGCAGCATGACGTTGAGCTCGAAGTTGCCGGAGGCGCCGGCGAAGGCGATCGCGGCGTCGTTGCCGACCACCTGCGCCACCACCATGTTGAGCGCCTCGGGGACCACCGGGTTGACCTTGCCCGGCATGATCGAGGACCCCGGCTGCAGGTCCGGCAGCTGCAGCTCGCCGAGGCCGGCGCGCGGGCCGGAACCCATCCAGCGCAGGTCGTTGCTGATCTTGAACAGCCCGACGGCGATCGTCCGCAGCTGGCCGCTGGCCTCGACCAGGGCATCGCGGGCGCCCTGCGCCTCGAAGTGGTCGCGGGCCTCGGTCAGCGGCAGGCCGGTCGCGGCCGCGACCTCGGCGATGACGGCCGCGCTGAAGCCGGCCGGCGTGTTGATGCCGGTGCCGACGGCGGTGCCGCCCAGCGGCAGCTCGGCGAGGCGGGGGAGCACCGAGCGCAGCCGCTCGACGCCGTACCGGACCTGCGCGGCGTAGCCGCCGAACTCCTGCCCGAGGGTGACCGGGGTGGCGTCCATCAGGTGGGTCCGCCCCGACTTCACCACCGTCGCCCACTGCTCGCGCTTGCGCTCGAGCGAGGCGGCGAGGTGCTCGAGCGCGGGGACGAGGTCGTTGACGACGGCGCTCGTCGCAGCGACGTGGATGCTGCTGGGGAAGACGTCGTTGCTGCTCTGCGAGGCGTTGACGTGGTCGTTCGGGTGGACGGGCCGGCCGAGGCGCTCGGTGGCGAGCGTCGCGAGGACCTCGTTCATGTTCATGTTCGACGACGTCCCGGAGCCGGTCTGGAAGACGTCGACCGGGAACTCGTCGTCCCAGCGCCCGTCGGCCACCTCGGCCGCAGCGTCCTGCACGGCCTGCGCGACGTCGGCGTCGAGCACGCCGAGCGAGGCGTTCACCTTGGCCGCCGCGGCCTTGATCCGGGCCAGCGCCTCGAGGTGCGCCCGTTCCAGCCGCTGGCCGCTGACCGGGAAGTTCTCGACGGCGCGCTGCGTCTGGGCGGCGTACTTGGCCGCGGCCGGGACCTGGACGTCGCCCATGCTGTCGTGCTCGGTGCGGAAGCTCATGGACAGCCCCTACCCGCTGCGCGGCAGGTGGAGCGGCTCCGGCGTCGAAGCAGAGGGGGTGCGCCTCCGCCTGGTCGTCCCCGCTGTCCTGCTCGCCACCGCGCTGCCGGCTGCCGCCGCGGTCGTGCCCGACGCCGTCCCGGACCGGCTGCCGGTCCTGTCGACCACGCTGCAGCGCGGCACCCTGGTCACGACGCCGTCCCCCGACCGGGCGCCGAGCCGCAAGACGGTCGACGGCCGGGTGTCCGACTGGACCGGCACCCCGACGATGCTCGCCGGCACCAGCCGCTACGACCGCGGCGAGCTCGTCCACACCGACCACCTCTTCGACGACTTCGGGGCCGACGGCGGCGACGACGTCCAGCGCGCGCAGCTGTCCGAGCCGCTGTTCGCGGCCGAGGAGCGGACCCGTCGGCTGTCGCAGCTCAGCCAGGTCGCGGGGGACCAGCTCGACGCCCCCGCGCCCGCCGGCACGCCCGACCACTACGGCGACGGCACCCGCGGCCAGGCCGACCTGCGCGAGCTGCGCTGGGCCGCCGACGCCGACCGGCTCCTGCTGCTCGCCCGCACGACGACGCTCACGGACGCGAAGGCCCTCGGCGTGCTCGTGCTGCTCGACCGGGACGGCCGGGACGGCGCTCCCCGCGAGGTCGGCTTCGGCAGCGGCCTGACCAGCCGCCGCTACGACACCGCCGTCCTGCTCAGCAGCGCCGGCGCCTCGGCCCGCGACCTCGCGACCGGGCGCCGCGTCCCCCTCGACGCGCGGGTCGCCGTCCGCGCGGCCGGCTGGGACAACGCCCTCGAGGCGTCCCTCCCGGCCGGTCTCGCCCCGCGGCGGGTCGGCGTCGTCACGGGGACCCTCGCGGGGGGCGTGCTGACGCCGAGCAACGTCGCCTACCGCGCGGCCGAGCCGGTGGCGGGGGTCTACAACGAGAGGCAGCAGGCGTTCGCCCTGCACGCCGGGGACGTCGACGCCTTCAGCACCCCGCTGGACCTCGCCGGGCTGCGCCGCGGCCGCACCGAGGCGTTCCGCCCCGGGCCCGGGCTACCTCGAGCGCCAGGTCGTCAGCCGGGCCGCGATGAGCCGCGAGCGCGGCGAGGACGGCCTCTGGCAGCCGTACGGGCTGTACGTCCCGACGTCGTACCGGCCGGGCCGCCGGACGCCGCTGGTGACCTGGCTGCACTACCGCGGCGGCAAGGCGCACAGCGGCGGGGCCTGGACGCCCCGGCTGCTCACGCAGCTCGGCGAGGAGAAGGGCGCGATCGTCGCGACCCCCCGGGCCCGGGGGACGGCCACCTGGTACGTCACCGAGGCGCACCAGGACTTCTTCGAGGTGTTCGGCGACGTCCAGCGGCTGCTCACCGTCGACCCCGACCGGCGCTACCTCGCCGGGTACTCCATGGGGGGCTACGGCACCTACCTGTTCGGCCTGCTCTACCCGGACCTGTTCGCCGGCGGCTTCTCCACCAGCGGCGCGATCACCCAGGGCCTGTGGACCGGCGCGGACTGCGGGGACGCCTGCTACCAGCAGGCCAACGGCGGCGACGCCGACGCGCAGAACACCTACCGCGCGCTCGCCAACGCCCGGAACCTGCCCCTGGTGATCGACCACGGGACCGACGACGAGTTCGTGCCGATCAGCGGCATCGAGCGCGTCGCGGCCCGGCTGACCGAGCTCGGGTACCGGCACCGGGTCGACCGGTTCGCCGGGTACGAGCACTACACGCAGGCCGTCGTGGACGAGTGGGCCGACGGCACCGACTACCTGTTCTCGCACCGCCGGGTCCGCGACCCGCGCACGGTCACCTACGAGGTCGTCCCCGCCCTCGTCGACGCCGTGAACACCAGCACGGCCGACGGCGTCCGCTACGGCTTCTCGCCCGACGGCGCCTACTGGACCGACGGCCTCCGGGTCCGCACGAAGGGCGGGAACGACGTCTCCGGCCGCCTGGACGCGACCAGCGGCGCGATCGCGGCGCAGGAGCACCTCGCCCTGCCGACGCCCGGCGCGGTGAGCCCCGGCTCCCAGACGACGCCGTTCGCGCGGACCGGGCTGGAGTGGCTCGACACGGGCGCGGCGCCGCTGTCGAACACCTTCACGGCCACGCTCCGCAACCTGTCCACCGCGACCCTGGACACCGACCGCATGCGGCTCGACGACCGTCGCCCTGTCACCGCGACCGTCACCAGCGACGGACCCGCGGCGCTGGTGCTGACCGGGGTGCAGCACGCCGTCCGGGTCACCGTCGGCGGCCGGACGGTCACGGGGGCGGGCAGGGGCGGCGTCGTGCGGGTGCCGCTCCCCGCCGGGACGTCGTCGGTCCGGCTCACGCCGGTGCGGTAGGCGGTCTCAGGGCCCGGTCCCGTCAGGCCCCCATGGCCGCGGACAGGGCCCGCTCCACGCTCCGCGCGTGCCAGCGCGTGCCTTCCGGCGTCCGTCGTCCCTCCCGGTTGAGCGCGGCCGCGACGCTCGCCGGCGAGGCGCCCTGCGCGTGCAGGGCGAGCAGGACGTCGAGCCCGTGCTCGGACCGGACGGCCAGCCGGGCCGTCGCCGTCGGGACCGAGGGCACCCCCAGCGACGCCGGCTCGAAGCCGTCGCGCCAGCGCGGGTCGCTCCGGACGACGTCCGGCCGGACGGCCCGGCTCCACAGCCAGCCCTGCCCGGTGCGGCAGCCCGCCTTGCGCAGCAGGGCCGCCTGCCCCGCGGTCTCCACGCCCTCCGCCACGGTCCCGACCCCGACGGCGCGGGCCAGCTCGACCAGCGAGGTCACGATCGCCAGGGCGTCGCGGTCCTGCTCGATCCCGCGGACGAAGCTGCGGTCGACCTTGAGCGTGGTGACGGGCAGGTCGCGCAGGTAGGCCATCGAGCTGTGGCCGGTGCCGAAGTCGTCCAGGGCGACGCCGAAGCCGCGGGCGCGCAGGCGAGCGAGCATCTGGCGGGCCAGCTCCGGCTCGTCCATGACGGCGCCCTCGGTGATCTCCAGGACGACCTGCGAGGCGTCCAGGCCGTGCTCCTGCGCGCACTCGACGACGTGCTCCTCGAGCCCCGGGTCGGCGAGGTTGCGGGCCGACAGGTTGATCGCCACGTAGGCGCCCGGGTCCAGGGCGCCCGCGGCGTGCAGCTCCGCCACGGCCGCGAAGGCGTGGTCGGCCACCCACCGGTCGAGCTGCCCCGCCATGCCGTGCTGCTCGGCGACCTCCACGAACCGGGCGGGCGGCACCGGGCCGTGCTCGGGGTGGTGCCAGCGGGTCAGGGCCTCCATGCCCGCGAGCCGCCCGGTGTGCAGGTCGACCACGGGCTGCAGGTGGACCTCGAGGCGGTCCTCGAGCAGGGCCGTGCGCAGGTCGGCCGCGAGCGCGAAGCGCAGCTCCGCCTGCTCGGTCAACGCGGGGTCGGCCATCCGCACGCGGCCGCGGCCGGCGTGCTTGGCGGCGTAGAGCGCCGTGTCGGCGAACCGCAGCAGGTCCTCCCCGGACGCCGCCGGCGACACCGCGACACCGACGGAGGCCCGGACCTGCAGCACCTCCCCGTCGACCCGGACCGGGCGGCGGAGGGTGGCCAGCAGGTCGTCGGCGAGCTCGCGGGCGCTGGCGTCGTCGGTCTCCTCGCACACGACGACGAACTCGTCCCCGCCGAAGCGGGACACCGTGTCGCCGGGACGGACCGCGGACAGCAGCCGGTCGGCCACGACCTGCAGCAGCTGGTCCCCGGCCGCGTGCCCGCGCGAGTCGTTGACCAGCTTGAAGTGGTCGAGGTCCAGGAACAGCACGGCGGTGCCCAGGGTCTCGCGCGAGAGGGCGTGCTCGAGGCGGTCGAGCAGCAGCGCGCGGTTCGGCAGCCCGGTGAGGGCGTCGTGCAGGGCGGCCCGGCGCAGCTCGGCCTCCAGCCGCCGCGTCTCGGTGACGTCCATGACCATGCTCAGCGAGCCCTCGGGGGTGCCGTCCTCGCGCAGCAGCGGACTGGTGGAGACCCACAGCAGGCGCAGGCTGCCGTCCGGGTGGGTGTAGGAGACCTCGGTGCGGACGGAGGCGCCCGACGCCGGCCGGGCGGCCTGCGGGAGCAGCCGGTCCCGGGCGCCCGGCGCGCACAGCTCGACCAGGGGACGCCCGAGCACCTGGGCCAGCCGGGCGTTGGCGTACAGGACACCGCCTCCCGTCGAGACCGCCCACACGCCCTCCTCGGAGGTCTCGGCGATCGTCCGGTAGCGCGCCTCGGACACGCGCCGTCCCTGCTCGGCCAGCACGCGGTCGGTGACGTCGCGGAGGTTGCCGACCAGGCCGCCGACCGCCGAGCCCCGCTGGTCGCTGAGGGTGATCTCCAGACAGCGCTCGCTGCCGTCGGGACCGGGCGCGGACACCTCGATCGTCTCCGTCTGCCCCTCGAGCACGCGCTGCCAGCACGCGAGGGCCCGCTCGCGGTCCCGCTCCCCGACGAGGTCGCCGACGCACGTCCCCAGCAGCTCGGCCGGTCCGCGCCCGAGGACGTGGGCGAGACCGCCGGTCGCGAACACCACCGTGCCCTCCGCGTCGAGCACGAGCGCCGAGTCGGTGGCCCGGGTGCTCAGGGCCAGGAAGAACCGCTCCTGCTCGGTGCGCCGCTGCTCGGCGTCGCGCAGCGTGGTCAGGTCGTGCAGGAAGACGGCGACGCCGTCGAGGGCGCCGTCGGCGTCGCGCAGGCCGTTCATGCTCACCAGCACGGGGACGACGGCGCCGTCGGCGCGCTGGAGGCAGCGCTCGGCCTGCGCCGAGGGGACGACCCCGCAGAGCACCCGCCCCAGCTCGGCGTCGGCGAGACCGGCGTCGGCCGCGGCGGTGAACGCGGCCGGAGGGCGTCCGACGACCTCCTCCCGGGGCCGGCCGAGCAGGGCCAGGCAGGCGTCGTTGACCTCCATGACCGCGCCGTCCGGCCCGAGGATGCTCTGGGGGACCACGGACTGGTCGAAGCGCGACCGGAACCTCGCGTCGCTGCGCCGCAGCTGCTGCTCGCCGTGCAGCCGCGGGGTCTCGTCGTGCAGGACCACGACCGTGCGGGACGGGTCCTCGACGCTGGACCAGGTGAGCCGGACCGGGACGTCGCTCCCGTGCGCGCACCGCAGCGTCACGTCCAGCTGGCCCGCGCCGACCCCCGAGGCCGTGCTTCGCGCGACCCCCGCCAGCGCGGCGGCGTCCTCCGGGGACGCGCCCAGGGCCGTCACCCCGACGCCGACCAGCTCCTGCGCGTCCCGCCCCAGCAGGAGGGCCAGCGCGGCGTTGGCGCCGGTCACGGTCCCGTCCGGGCTCAGCACGGCGACGGGCACCTGCGCCCGGGCCAGGCGGGTGTCCAGCTCCAGGACCTGCTGCATCGCGGCACGCTCCCCTCGGGAGGCGAGCGACGAGGGGCGCTCGCCCACTGCACCTGGGGCACGGGCACGCAGATCATGCCCTGCCGCGTGGCGCGGGAACCCCTCCGGACCCGTGCCGGGGGACCAGGTCCGTTCCCCCCCGTCGCGGCTACGCCCTGCGGGTGCTCGGGCGCAGGTCTCGCGACGTCGAAGCAGGAGGCATGTCCCCCCTCGACGTGCCCTCCCCCTCCGCACCGCTGCCCGTCGACGAGATCGAGCGCCTGAAGGACCTCGACCAGTACGGCCTGCTCGACACCGCGCCCGAGGCCGAGTACGACCAGCTGACCGAGCTCGCGGCCGAGATCTGCCAGACCCCGATGGCGGCGCTGTCCGTGGTGGAGATCGGCCGGCAGTGCTTCAAGTCCTCGGTCGGGCTGCCGGTACGGCAGACCCGCCGCGACGTCAGCTTCTGCGCCTGGGCGATCCTCGAGCCGGCGTCCACGCTGGTCGTGCCCGACGCGACGCGCGACCCCCGCTTCGCCGCGAACCCGCTCGTGACGGGCGAGCTCGGCCTGCGTTCCTACGCGGGCGTCCCGCTCGTGACCGCGGCCGGCCGGCCGGTGGGCGCGCTGTGCGTGCTGGACCGCCGCCCGCGCGACCTCGCGCCCCGGCAGCTCTCGGCCCTGCGCACGCTGGCCGACCAGGTCGTGGGGCAGCTCGAGCTGCGCCGCGTGCTGATGGTCAACGAGGTCCTCGAGCGGCGGCTGCGCCACTGGGAGGGCATGGTGGCGGCCGTCGGGGCCTAGTCCTTCGGGCGGGAACCGATGGTGACCGGGGTCGGGCCGGCGTCGGCCTCGGCCGGGCCGGTGAAGAAGTCGTTGCCCTTGTCGTCGACGACGACGAACGCGGGGAAGTCCTCGACCTCGATCCGCCAGACCGCCTCCATGCCGAGCTCGGGGTACTCGAGCACCTCGACCTTCCGGATGCAGTCCTGGGCGAGCCGCGCGGCCGGGCCGCCGATGCTGCCGAGGTAGAAGCCCCCGTGCGCCTTGCACGCCGCCGTCACCTGGGGCGACCGGTTGCCCTTGGCCAGCATCACCAGGGACCCGCCGGCCGCCTGGAACCGGTCGACGTAGGAGTCCATCCGGCCGGCCGTCGTCGGGCCGAACGAGCCGGACGCCATGCCCTCGGGGGTCTTGGCCGGACCGGCGTAGTAGACGGGCATGTCGCGCAGGTACTGCGGCATCGGCTGGCCGGCGTCGAGCAGCGAGGCGATCTTGGCGTGGGCGATGTCGCGGGCGACGACGAGCGGGCCGGTCAGCGACACCCGGGTCTTGACCGGCAGCCTGCTGAGGACCGCCTGGATCGAGGCCATCGGCTGGTTCAGGTCGATCTGCACCACGTCGCCGGACACGTCCTGCTCGGTGACGTCGGGCAGGTACTGCGCCGGGTCGGTCTCGAGCTCCTCGAGCCAGACGCCCTGCGCGTCGATCCGGGCGCGGGCCTGCCGGTCGGCCGAGCAGGAGACGGCGATCGCGACCGGGCAGGACGCGCCGTGGCGGGGGAGGCGCACCACGCGGACGTCGTGGCAGAAGTACTTGCCGCCGAACTGCGCCCCGATCCCGAGGCGCTGCGTGAGCAGGTGGACCTCGGCCTCCAGCTCGAGGTCGCGGAAGCCGTGGCCGGACGCCGAGCCCGACGTCGGGAGGGTGTCGAGGTAGCGGGCACTGGCGTACTTGGCGGTCTTGAGGGCGAACTCCGCGCTCGTGCCGCCGATGACGACCGCCAGGTGGTACGGCGGGCACGCGGCCGTGCCGAGCGAGCGGATCTTCTCCTCGAGGAACCGCATCATCGAGGCCGGGTTGAGGACCGCCTTGGTCTCCTGGAACAGGAAGCTCTTGTTCGCCGAGCCGCCGCCCTTGGCCATGAACAGGAAGTCGTAGGCGTCGTACGGCGTCGCGTAGGTCTCGATCTGGGCCGGGAGGTTCGTGCCGGTGTTCTTCTCGTCCCACATGGTCAGCGGGGCCAGCTGGGAGTACCGCAGGTTCAGCTCGGTGTAGGCCTGCTGGATGCCGGCCGACAGGTGCCGCTCGTCCTGGCCGTCGGTCAGCACCGTCATGCCGCGCTTGGCCATGACGATCGCGGTGCCGGTGTCCTGGCACATGGGCAGGACGCCGCCGGCGGAGATCGCCGCGTTCTTGAGCAGGTCGAGCGCGACGAAGCGGTCGTTCGCGGAGGCCTCGGGGTCGTCGAGGATCCGGCGCAGCTGGGCGAGGTGCCCGGGCCGCAGCAGGTGGCTGATGTCCCTGATCGCGGTGCGGGCGAGCAGCTGCAGCGCCTCGGGCTCGACCTGCAGGAAGTCGCGGCCGAGCGCGCTCGACACCGTCACCCCCGACGACGTGAGCAGCCGGTACGGCGTCTCGTCCTTGCCGAGCGGGAGCAGGTCGCTGTAGTCCAAGGTGTCAGCGTCGGGGGCCACGGTGCAAGGGTAGGACGCCACCGGGCTGAGGAGGGAGCCGCGTGACCGACGTCCTGCAGGACGAGCGCGACCACCTCGCCGGGCCCGCGCCGACCTCGCCCGCATGCGCGAGCACACCCGCGAGCTGCTCGACACCCAGCACGCCTGGGGCAACGACGAGGGCACCGGCCGCGCCCTGGCGCACGCCCTCGCCCAGCGCTTCGACGCCCTGCTCGACGACGGCACGACGCCGCTGTTCTTCGGCCGCCTCGACTACTCCCGCGATGCCGAGGTCTTCCACGTCGGCCGCCGCCACGTCAGCGGCCCCGACGGCGAGCCCGTCGTCGTCGACTGGCGCGCCCCGGTCAGCGAGCCGTACTACCGCGCCTCCTCCACCGACCGCCAGGGCATCGACCTGCGCCGCCGGTTCGGCTTCCGGGACGGCGTCCTCACCGCCTTCGAGGACGACCGGCTCCGGTCCGAGCAGGCGTCCGCGCTGCTGGTCGAGGAGGTCGAGCGGCCCCGCAGCGGCCCGATGCGCGACATCGTCGCGACCGTCCAGCCCGACCAGGACGTCCTCGTGCGGGCGCCGCTGGAGGAGACGGTCTGCGTCCAGGGCGCCCCGGGCACCGGCAAGACCGCCGTCGGGCTGCACCGGGCGGCGTACCTGCTCTACGCGCACCGCAAGCAGCTGGCCCAGACCGGCGTGCTCGTCGTCGGGCCGAACCGGGCGTTCCTGTCCTACGTGCAGGAGGTCCTGCCGGCGCTCGGGGAGGTGCAGGTGACGCAGGTGACCGCCGACGACCTCGCCCCCGCGGTGAGGCTCACGGGCACCGACACCGACGAGCAGGCGGTCCGCAAGGGTGACGCGTCGATGGCGGCAGCTCTCGAGCAGGCGCTCTGGGCGACCACCGTGCGGGCCACCGAGCCGCTGGTGCACACGACCGGGACGGTCCGCTGGCGGGTGTGGCCCGAGGAGGTCCGCGAGCTGGAGCGGGCGGTGCGGGCCCGTGGGATGCCGTGGGACGCCGGGCGCAGGGCGCTCGCCGGCGCCCTGGCCCACCACCTGACCAAGCAGCGCGAGGACGCGGGCGGCTCCAGCGACGACCGCAGCGTGGACCGGCTGGCCGCCAGCAGGCACGTCAAGGCCTACGTCGACGCCCTCTGGCCCCCGACGACGGCCAAGGCGCTGGTGACCCGCGTCCTGCAGGAGCACGGGCTGGCGGGCGACCGGCCCCGCTGGACCCGCGCGGACCTGCCGCTGCTCGACGAGGCGCAGGCGCTGCTCGTGCGGCCGGCGTCGTACGCCCACGTGGTGCTCGACGAGGCGCAGGACCTCTCGGCGATGCAGCTGCGGGCGGTCGGGCGGCGGTGCGCCACCGGCAGCGCCACCGTCCTCGGCGACCAGGCCCAGGCCACCACCCCCTGGGCGCCCGGCAGCTGGGAGGCCGCGCTGCACCACCTCGGCAAGCCGGACGGCCGGGTCGCGCCGCTGACCCTGGGCTACCGGGTGCCCCGCGAGGTCCTCGACCTGGCGAACCGGCTGCTCCCGCTGATCGCCCCCGGGCTGCCGGCGGCGAGCAGCCTGCGCAGCGTCCCGGGGTCGCTGCAGGTCCGGCGCAGCGACGACCTGACCGCGGACGCCGTGTCCGCCGTCGTGGCGGCCCGCGGCAGGGGGACCGTCGCGGTCGTGGCCGCCGACGGCGCCCTGCTCGACCGGACCGGCCAGGCGCTCCGGGACGCCGGCGTCGACGCCGGGCTGCTCGAGGTCACCGGCCCGGCCGCCCAGGTCTGCCTCGTCCCCGCCGACCTCGCGAAGGGCCTCGAGTTCGACGCCGTCGTCCTGCTCGAGCCGGCCGACCTCGCGGGCGCCGGCGTCGTCGGGCTGCGGCTGCTCTACGTCGCCCTGACCCGGGCCGTCAGCAGCCTCGTCGTCCTGCACGCCCGCGACCTGCCCGAGGCGCTGCGGTGAGCGCCCTCGCGGCCGCCGGGCTGCGGCTGAGGACCTCGGCCTGGTCGGTGGCCCAGTGCGGCATCGCCGCCGGGCTGGCCTGGGCGCTGGCGACCACCCTGCTCGGCCACAGCCGGCCCTTCTTCGCCTGCGTGGCCGCGGTCGTCTGCCTCGGGGTCCGGGCGGCCCAGCGGCTGCGCCGGGTCGCCGAGCTCGCCGTCGGGGTCACGGTCGGGGTCGCCGTCGGGGACGCGCTGGTCGGGCTGGTCGGCACGGGGGCGTGGCAGATCGGCGTCGTCGTGACGGTGGCCCTGCTGCTCGCGGTCGCGCTCGACGGCGGGCCGCTGCTGGTCGCGCAGGCCGGGCTGCAGGCCGTCTTCGTCGTGGCGCTCCCGCGGACGCCCGGCAGCGGGTTCGCCCGCTGGCAGGACGCCCTCGTCGGCGGCGCCACCGCCCTGCTCGTCGCGGCGCTGCTGCCCGCCGACCCCTGGCGACGCGCCCGCCGGCACGGGGAGGGCGTCCTGCTCGACCTCGCCCGGGTGCTGGCCCTCGACGCCGACGCCGTCCGCCGGGCCGACCCGGGGCTCGCCGCCGAGGCGCTGGCGGAGGGCCGGGCCACCGCCCCCGGGCTGCAGGCCTGGGCCGACGCCGTCACCACCGGGCGCGACATCAGTGCGCTCTCGCTGCTGCGCCGGGACCCGGGCGGCCGCACCCACGCCGCACAGGTCCGGCTGCACGCGGGCGTCGACCGGGCCGTCCGGAACCTGCGCGTCCTGGTCCGCCGCGTGCTGTTCGCCCTCGAGACCGCGGAGGCGCTCCCGCCGGCGCTGCCGGACCTGCTCGACCTGCTGGCCGAGGTGCTCGTGGCGCTGGCCGAGCGGGACCCGGGCGCCGACGCCGCGCTGCACCTGCTCGGCCGCGACCTGGACCCGGCGCGGCTGCACGCCGAGACGCTCTCGGGGCAGGTCGTGGTCGCGCAGCTGCGGTCCGCGGTCGTCGACCTGCTGGTCGGGACGGGGACGTCGGTGGACGAGGCGCGGGCCGCCCTGCCGCACCTGTGACTAGCGGACCGCCAGCAGGCGACGGTCCTCGCGGCGGTCGTTCGCGAGGTGCGCGGCCGCACCGGTGACGGCGGCGACGGTGAGGACCGACGGCCAGGCCCCGAGCGGCTTCGCCAGCGCGTGGGAGGCCGCGAAGGCACCGACGAAGACCGTCAGCAGGCCGGCCGCCGTGCCCGGGCCGGAGGTGCGGGCCCACTCGCGGGTGCAGACGGCCGCGCCGGCCGCCAGGACGACGCCGCCGAGCGGACGGACCCCCGTGGAGGCCGCGACGGCGTAGCCGGCGACGAGGGTCCCGGCGGCGAGGAGCGAGGTGCGCATGGGCCGAACCCTACGGTCGGGTGCTCAAGGTCTGCCTCCCGGCGCCGACGATCTGGACGTGTCCCCCACCCCGTCGCTGCGCCTGCCCTCGCAGCGGACCGACCCGGACCGGCCCCCGCGGGTCCTCGTCGTCGACGACAGCTCGCTCATCCGCGCCATCCTGGTGGCCAACCTCGAGGACGCCGGCTACGTCGTCGTCGAGGCCGTGGACGGCGCCGAGGCGCTCGAGCTGTGCCTGGTCGACCCGCCCGACGTCGTCCTGCTCGACGTCGTCATGCCGGGGATGTCCGGCCTCGAGGTGCTCGACCGCCTGCAGGCCGACCCCGACCTGCTGCACGTGCCGGTCGTCTGCCTGACGGGGCGCTCCGACGTCGGCGACATCACCGACGCCATGGAGCGCGGCGCCCACGACTACCTGCGCAAGCCGTTCGAGACCGACGAGCTGCTCGCCCGGCTCTCCTCCGCGCTCCGGGTCAAGCGGCTGTCGGACGAGCTGCGTGCCCGCAACGCCGAGCTGGAGCGGGTCAGCCGCACGGACGGCCTGACCGGGCTGCTGAACCGCCGGGCCGCCGAGGAGGTCCTCGCGACCGAGCTGGCCAAGGCCCGGCGCTACGGCCTGCCGCTGACGGTCCTCATGATCGACCTCGACGAGTTCAAGCGCGTCAACGACTCCTACGGCCACGCCGTCGGCGACCGGGTCCTCGTCGAGGTGTCGGCCGCCCTGCGCGGCGCCCTGCGCGAGAGCGACGTGATCGGCCGCTGGGGCGGCGAGGAGTTCCTCGCGGTCCTGCCGCTGACCTGCGGCGCGGCCGGCCTGGTCCTCGCGGACCGGCTCTGCCGCCAGGTGGCCGACCTGCCCGTCCGCCTCGACGACGGCAGCCTGCTGCCGGTCGGGATCAGCGTCGGGGTGTGCGGCGAGGTCCTGGACGAGGACCGCCTCCTGCGCGACGCCGACGCCGCCCTCTACCGGGCCAAGGCCGCGGGCCGCGGACGCGCCCTCCTGGCCTAGGCGACCTCGACCTCGACGACCACGGGGGCGTGGTCGCTCGCGCCCTTGCCCTTGCGGGCCTCCCGGTCGACCCAGCCGTCGGTGACCGCGACCGACGGCGTGTGCAGCACGTGGTCGATCTTCATGCCGAGGTTCTTGTGCATCATCCCGGCGCGGTAGTCCCAGAACGTGAAGGCGACGTCGCCCTTGCCGGGTCGCGGGTCGGCCAGCGCGTACCCGACGTCGAGCAGCGCCCGGACGGCGTCGCGCTCGGGCTGCGCTCACGTGCGTGCTGCCCTCGAACTTCGCGATGTCCCAGACGTCGGTGTCCTCGAGGGCGACGTTGAGGTCGCCCATGACGACCCGCGGGGTGCTCGCGCCGTCTCGCTCCATCCGCTCCCGGAGGGTCGCGAACCAGTCGAGCTTGTAGGCGTAGTGCGGGTCGTCGAGGCTGCGCCCGTTCGGGACGTAGACGCTGGTCACGTGCAGCGGCCCGCACTGCGCGGACACCACCCGCGGCTCCGGGGAGCCCTCCAGGCCCGCCACCAGCTGCGTCGTGTCGACGTCGGTCAGCCCGACCCGGGACAGCACCGCCACGCCGTTCCACCGGCCGTCCCCGGCGTGGGCCGCCTCGTAGCCGAGCGCGGCGAGGTCGGCGTAGGGGAAGGCGGCGTCGGCGCACTTGGTCTCCTGCAGCCCGACGACGTCGGGGGCGACCTCCTCCAGCCAGGGGAGCAGGCGGGGGAGCCGGGCGCCGATCGAGTTCACGTTCCAGGTGGCCAGGCGCATGGCCCCGAGGCTCTCAGAGCCAGCCGCGCCGGGCCGCCTCGACCCCCGCCTGGAACCGGGTCTGCGCGCCGAGCCGGTCCAGCAGGGCGGCCGACTCGCGGCGGACCGTCCGGACGCTGACCCCGAGGTGGCGCCCCACGCTCTCGTCCTTGAGGCCCGCGGCGAGCAGCTCCAGCAGCTGGCGCTCCCGGCCGCCGAGGCCCTCGACCACCGGCGTCGTCAGCGGCCGGGACTGCTCCCACAGCGAGGCGAACAGCGCCACGAAGCTGCGCACCAGCGGGGCGGACCAGACGAACAGGGCGCCGTCGGAGGGGTCGTCGGGGTCGAGCGGGACGACGACGACCCGGCGGTCGAGCAGCAGCATCCGCAGCGGAGGGTCGGGGTGGACCCGGTGGGTGTCGCCCTGCGCGTCCATGAGCCGGGCGTGCCGCAGCTCCTCGGGGTCCGCCAGCACGCCCGGGCCGGTCACCGTCTGCAGCCGCACGCCGCGGGCGAGCAGGGCCAGGGACTGCTCGGCCTCCTCCTGCATGAGGTGGGCGGCCGTGTACTGCGGGTTCACCGCGAGGAGCTCGCGCGACAGCGAGCCCACCAGCTCGTCGATCCGCCGCTGCACCGCCTCGTTGCCGCCGTCGATGCGCTCGACGTCCACGGTGCGGTCCGACCGGGCGACGCCGCCGGCGTACAGCTCGACCAGCTCGGTCAGCTCGCGGCGGGCCGCCAGCACGGCCCGGCGGGTCTCGGCGATCCCGGCCTCGACGTCGACCAGGGCGGGCTCGAGGACGGTGTCGGGCCGGACGGGCACCAGGCCGTCGAGCAGCCCGCGCCCGGCCAGCTCGGCGAGGGCGGCCACGACGACGTCGGGGTCGTGGCCGCAGACCACGGCCAGCGCGGCCACGTCGGTGCCCGGCCGGCGCAGCAGCGCCCGGTAGACGGCGGCCGGGGCGGGGGCGAGTCCGAGCAGGTCCACGCCCGGAGGGTGGCAGGTACCGGCCACTGGCCGCAGGAGGACGCCGGATCTGCTGGCCCTGCCGCCCGACGGCGCCGACGATGGTCAGGACGCACGGGTGACCGCGGGCCTCGAGGGACCTCTCCGGGAGGAGAGCCCACCGCCATCGCGACCCGCGCGTCGCCGCACGGGGGCGCCCTGCTAGCGGGCGGGGCGCTCGAAGTCGACGGAGGAGTAGGCGCGCAGCTTGGTGAGGCGGTGCTCGCTGCTGACCCGTCGGATCGTCCCGCTCTTGCTCCGCATCACGAGCGACTCCGTGGTGGCGCCGCCGCCCTTGTAGCGGACGCCGCGGACGAGCTCGCCGTCGGTGATGCCGGTCGCGACGAAGAAGACGTTGTCGCTGCGGACGAGGTCGTCGGTGGACAGCACGGCGCCGAGGTCGAGCCCGGCGGCCGCCGCGTTGACGAACTCGCTCTTCTTCTGCGGCCAGAGCTTGGCCTGGATGACCCCGCCGAGGCACTTGACCGCGCAGGCCGTGATGATCCCCTCGGGCGTGCCGCCGATGCCGAGCAGCAGGTCGACGCCCGTGCCGTCGCTCGCGGCCATGACCGCACCCGCGACGTCGCCGTCGCTGATGAACGTGATCCGGGCGCCGGCCTCGCGGACCTCGCGGACGAGGTCCTCGTGTCGGGGCCGGTCCAGGATGCAGACGGTGACGTCCTCGACGGACAGGCCCTTGGCCTTGGCGACCGCCTGCACGTTGTGCTTGACGGGGGCGCTGATGTCGACGACGTCCGCGGCCTCGGGGCCGGTGACGAGCTTCTCCATGTAGAAGACCGAGCTCGGGTCGTACATGGTGCCGCGCTCGGCGACCGCCATGACCGCGATCGCGTTCGGCATGCCCTTGGCCATCAGCGTGGTGCCGTCGATGGGGTCGACCGCGACGTCGCACTCGGGGCCGTTGCCGTCGCCGACCGCCTCCCCGTTGAACAGCATCGGGGCCTCGTCCTTCTCGCCCTCGCCGATGACGACGACGCCCTTCATCGAGACCGTGCCGATGAGGGTGCGCATCGCGTCGACGGCCGCGCCGTCCCCGCCGTTCTTGTCGCCGCGCCCGACCCAGCGGCCGGCGGCCATGGCGGCGGCCTCGGTGACGCGCACCAGCTCCAGCGAGATGTTGCGGTCGGGGGCCTCGCGGTCGACGAGGAGCGCGGCGGGGAGGTCGGAGTCGCTCATCCGCCGACCCTAGCGAGCAGGGTGGGAGAGTCGGGTCGTGACCCGACGTGACTACGACCCCGCTGCCCTCGGCTACGACGTCTACCCCCTGCTCAACAGCGTCGTCGTCCCGCGGCCGATCGCCTGGGTGTCGACCCGCAGCGCGGTCGGCGTCGACAACCTCGCGCCGCACTCGTTCTTCACGATCTCGTGCGTGCAGCCGCCGATCGTGCAGTTCACGTCCGTCGGGGTGAAGGACAGCCTGCGCAACGTCCTCGAGACCGGGGAGTTCGTCGTGTCCCTGTGCACCGAGGCCCTCGTCGAGCAGGTGAACCTCACCGGCACCGACTACCCGGCCGACGTCAGCGAGTTCGACGCCGTCGAGGGGATCAGCCGCGAGGCGTCGCGCCTGGTGGCGCCGCCGCGCGTGGCGGAGTCGCCGGTGGCGCTCGAGTGCCGGCTGCACAGCACGGTGGAGCTCGGCGACTCGACCGTCGTGTTCGGCGAGGTGGTCTGGGCCGTCGTCGACGAGGAGGTCCTGCAGGACGGGCGCCCCGAGGTCACCCTGCTGCAGCCGGTCTCGCGCCTCGGCGCCGACGAGTGGGGCACCGCCGGCCGGATCAGCGAGCGCAAGCGCATCCCGTTCTCGCAGGTCGGGCGGTGACGACCAGCACGCGGGCCACGACCACCCGGGGCGCCCTGCTGGGGGCCGCCCGCTCGGTGTTCGCCGCGTCCGGCTTCGCCGAGGCCTCGATCGCCGACGTCGTCGCCGGGGCGGGCGCCAGCGTGGGGAGCCTCTACCACCACTTCGGGGGCAAGGCCGACCTCTACCTGGCCCTGTTCGAGGAGTACTCGGTGCGGCAGGAGGAGCGGGCCACCACGGGCGTCCGGGCGGCCCGCGCGGGCGGGGAGACCGACCCGGTCGGGCTGTTCGTCGCCGGGGCCCGCGGCTACCTCGAGGGGTCCTGGGCCGAGCGCGACCTCGCCCGGCTGTTCCTCGCCGGCGGTGGCCCGCCCGGGTTCGAGCTCACCGCGCGGCAGCGCTTCCGCACCTGGACCGCCCTGAACGCCAACCTGCTGCGCACCGGCGACGAGCCGTGGGGCGAGGCCGTGGTCCTCGTCCTGACCACCGTCGTGCGGGAGTCGGCCCACGAGGTCGCGGTCTGCGACGACGAGGACTCGGCGGCGGCCCTCGCCGAGGAGCTGCTCGCCCTGATGGCCAAGATCGGACGCCGGTGAGGGTCTTCGACGACGAGCCGGCCCGGCTGCCCCGCAGCGGGGGCGACTGGCAGCGGCACCGCGAGCACCGGCAGGCCCACGCCGGGCCGCCCCGCGACGAGGTCGGGGTGCTGGCCATGAGCGCCTACACGCTGGCCCGCGGCAGCGACGCCGTCATCGCCGTGAAGGGCACGACGGCGTACTCCGACGGGCTGGTGCTCCACGTGGTGGTGCTGTTCGCCGACGAGCAGCGGACCGAGGACCTCGACTGGTCGCTGCAGGAGTACAGCCGCAGCCCGGGCCGGTTCCGCCTCGGTGTCGTGTTCTCCGACGGCCGGCGTGCGACCACCGGCACCCGCGACGCGCCCGACCTCGTGCAGCCCGACACCGGACCGGTCCTCACGCTGCAGCACTCCCGCGGCGGCGTCCTGCAGTGGGAGGGCGAGTACTGGCTGTGGCCGCTGCCGCCGCAGGGCGGGCTCGTCGTCGGGGTGCGCTGGCCCGACCGCGGGATCCAGGAGAGCTCGGTCGTGGTCGACCCCGCACCGCTCCTGCAGGCGGCCGCGACCAGCGCGCCGGTGTGGACGCCGTGACCCGCGACCGGGCGCTCGCCCTGGACGCTGCCGACCCGCTCGCCGCCTTCCGTGAGCGCGTCGTCGTCGCCGACCCCGACCTGCTGTACCTCGACGGCAACAGCCTCGGGCGGCTCCCGCACGCGACCGCGGACCGGCTGCGCACCCACGTCGAGCAGGAGTGGGGCGACCGGCTGGTGCGGGGCTGGCCCGACTGGATCGACCTGCCCGGCGTCGTCGGCGACGAGCTCGGGGCGGCCCTGCTCGGGGTCGGGGCCGGGCAGACGCTGGTCTGCGACACCACGAGCACCAACCTGTTCAAGCTGGCCGTCGCCGCGCTGCGGTCCACCGGGCGGACCGTCGTGGTCACCGACGACGACAACTTCCCGAGCGACCGGCACGTCCTGTCCGGGGTGGCCGACCTGCTGGGCGGCGAGCTCCGGCTCGTGCACTCCGACCTCGACGGCGGGGTGTCGCTGGCGGCCCTGGACGAGGCGCTGGGGGACGACGTCGGCCTGGTCTCGCTGTCGCACACCGCCTACCGGTCCGGCGCCCTCGCCCCGGTCGCGGAGGTCGACGCCCTGGCCCACGCCGTCGGGGCGCTGACGCTCTGGGACCTCTCGCACTCGGTCGGGGCCGTCCCGTGCGACCTCTCGACGGCCGACCTCGCCGTCGGGTGCACCTACAAGTACGTCAACGCCGGCCCCGGCGCCCCCGCCTGGCTGTGGGTCCGCGAGGGGCTCGAGCTGGCGAACCCCGTCCAGGGGTGGTTCGGCGCGGCCGACCCCTTCGCGATGGACGACCCCTGGGCGCCGGCCCCCGGGGTGCGCCGCTTCCTCACCGGCACGCCCCCGGTGGGCGGGCTGCTCGCCGTGCAGGAGGGGGTGCGGCTGCTGGCCGAGGCGGGCCTGCTGCGCCTGCGCGAGAAGGGCCGGGCCCTGACGTCGTACCTGGTGGAGCTCGCCGACGACTGGCTCGCCCCCCACGGCGTCCGGGTGGCCAGCCCCCGCGACCCGGACCGGCGCGGGTCGCACGTCGTCCTCGAGCACCCCGAGGCCTGGCAGCTGACCCAGGAGCTCTCCGCCCGCGGCGTCGTCGGCGACTACCGCGTCCCCGACCGCGTCCGGCTCGGGCCCGCCCCGCTCTACACCCGCTTCGTCGACGTCCACGACGCCCTCGTCGTCGTCCGCGAGGTGCTCGAGACCGGGGCCCACCTGTCCCGTCCCGCCGCGCCCGCGCGCGTCACGTAGAGGACACTGGAGCGGTGAGCACCCAGACCGTCGCGCCGCCGAAGAAGCGCAAGCGCGGGACCGAGAACGTCCGCGACATGCTGCTGTCGCTCGGCGCCTGCATGCTCGTCGTCGTCCCGGTCTGGTACCTCGCGCAGCCGCCGGAGTCGGACAGCAAGAGCTACCGCGTGGTCGACCCGGGCCCCGAGCTCGCCTCCTTCCGGGCCCTCGCCCCCGGCGTCCCCGTGCCCACCGGCCTGCCCGCGGGCTGGCGCGCGACGTCGTCCACCCTCGACGGGTCGCGCCTCCGGATCGGCTACCTCACCCCGGGCGGCGGCTACGCCGAGTACGCCGCGCAGGGCGGCGCCCCCGAGGCCTTCGTCGCCGACCAGACCGGTGACGGCAAGGAGGTCAGCCCGCTGACCGTGGGGACACGGCGGTTCGTGGTCTGGTCCGACGACCAGCAGCACACGTCGCTGGTCCTGGCGCAGCCGCAGGGCACCGTGGTGGTCGGGGGGCTCCGCGAGGACGCCGACGACGCCGAGGTCCAGGCGCTGGCGGCCTCGCTGCGCTAGTCGGCCTGCGCGCTGTCCAGCCGGGCCCGCGCGCCGTCCAGGAACTCCTGGCAGGTCGTCGCCAGCTGCTCGCCGCGCTCCCACAGCGACAGCGACTCCTCGAGGGTCGCCCCGCCCGCCTCCAGCCGCCGCACGACGTCGGCCAGCTCCTCGCGCGCGGCCTCGTAGGTGGTGGGCGCGCTGGCAGGATCGGGCACGTGGCGACCCTACGACGCGCTGTGCCCGACGACGCCCCCGCGCTGGTGCGGCTCCGGGCCCTCATGCACGAGGCCATGGGCACCCCTGCCGGGGACGCGGGCTACCGGGAGGCCGCCGAGGCCGCGTTCCGGCGGCGGCTGGCCGAGGACCCGGGCTTCGCGGTCGTCGTCGTGGAGGTCGCCGGTGACGTGGTGGCCTGCGGGGTGGCGCACGTGGAGGAGCACCTGCCCTCGCCCACCCAGCTCGACGGCCGCCGGGGGCACGTCTCCTCGATGAGCACCGACCCGGGTGCGCGCCGGCAGGGGCACGCCCGGGCGGTCCTGGAGGCCCTGCTGGCGTGGCTGCGCGAGGAGCAGGGCGTGCACCGGGTGGACCTGCGGGCGACCCCCGACGGGCAGCCGCTCTACGAGAGCCTCGGCTTCCGGGTGCTGGGCGGGGCGACCATGTCCTGGACCGCCGCGGGCGTCCGGCCCGGCATGCCGGCTAGGGCCTGACCTCGAGCTCCCCGCCCGCGAGCCGCACCCGCAGCCGCTCCCCGACGACGACCTGCCCGGGGTCGCGCACGACCGTCCCGTCGGCCTGCTGCACGACGGCGTAGCCCCGGGCGAGGGTCGCCTGCGGGCTGAGCGCCGCGACCCGGGCGCGCTGCGAGGAGAGCTCCCCCAGGGCGGCGTCGAGCCGGGCGCTCGTGCAGCGGTGCGCCCGGCCGCGCAGCGCCTCGACGTCGGTGGCCCGGGTGGTGACGAGGGTCTGCGGCGCCGCGAGGCAGGGGCGCGACCGGACGTGCTCGAGCCGGCTCCGTTCACGGTCGACCGTCCCGAGCACCACGCGGCGGGCCCGGTCGCGCAGCTGCCGGACCCGCTGGGCCTCCTCCGCGACGTCGGGGACGACCCGCTTGGCGGCGTCCGTCGGGGTGGCGCAACGGAGGTCGGCGACGTTGTCGAGCAGCGGGGTGTCGGGCTCGTGGCCGATGGCGCTGACCACGGGGGTGCGGCAGGCGACCACGGCGCGCAGCAGGGCCTCGTCGCTGAACGGCAGCAGGTCCTCGACGCTGCCGCCGCCCCGGGCCACGACGATGACGTCGCACGCGCCGTCGAGGGAGCGGACCGCCTCGACGCACTGCTGCACCGCGAGGTGGCCCTGCACGGCGACGTGCCGGACGTCGAACCGGACCGCCGGCCACCGCCGCCGGGCGACCTCGAGGACGTCGCGCTCGGCGGCCGACGCCCGGCCGGTCACCAGGCCGACGACCCCGGGCAGGAACGGCAGGGCCTTCTTGCGCTCGGGCGCGAACAGGCCCTCGGCGGCCAGCAGCTGCTTGAGCCGCTCGATCCTGGCCAGCAGCTCGCCGACCCCGACCGGGCGGATCTCGGTGGCGGCCAGCGACAGGGTGCCGCGCCCGAGGTAGAAGTCGGGCTTGGCGAACACGAGCACCCGGGCGCCCTCGACCAGCGGCGGCTGGACCTGGTCGCAGACGCTCCGGGCGCAGGTCACCGAGAGGCTGACGTCCGCGACGGGGTCGCGCAGGGTCAGGAAGACGGTGCCGGGACGGCGGCTGACCTGGGTGACCTGCCCCTCGACCCAGACCCGGCCCAGCCGCGCGACCCACTCGCCGATCGACCGGGCGACGGTGCGCACCGGCAGCGGCGACTCCGGGGTGCTCTGCAGGGCCACCCGCCGAGGCTAGGGGCTGACCACGACGTTCCTCGCACCGTCGAACAGCGCGGCCGTCGGCAGGCCCCGTGCGGCCGTGACGTCGTAGGCCTGCGCGCGGACGTGGCTGTCGGCGCGGCCGGCCGCGGCGGACAGCTCCGTCGTCGTGGTCGACCCGCCCAGGGTCACCGTGCGCAGGTACACCCGCGCGGTCGTGCTGCCGTCGTAGGCGAAGGCCTCCTGGTCGAGCAGGAACGCCTTCCCGCCCGACGCCGCCAGAGCGACGCCGGAGGCCGTCCCCCGCACGGGCAGGTCCTGCCGGACGCCGTCGTGGGCCAGGGCGAGCCGACCGGCGCGGGACCAGGCGACGAAGACACGACCGCCGGAGGCGGCGACCGCGGGCGAGCCGGCCGGCGCTCCGGCCGCGGGCGCGAAGGGCGCGGTCGACACGCGGCGGGCGGCGTCGACCGTGCCGGTGCGGAGCTCGGGCGAGGGGTCGGAGTCGCTGTCGCGCTCGAGGTAGGCGAACACCGCGCCGGAGGCGGTCAGTGCGACAGCCGGCTCGGTGACGTACGGCTCGGGCGTCGCGTACGGGTGCTGCGGGCGGACGGTCACCCCGAGCCCGCCGCCCACCGCGGTGCCGCGCAGCTCGAGGTGGCTGGAGGCGCGCTCCTCCTCCGACCGCCGGAACGAGGCGGCGGCGTAGGCGGCCACCCACCTCCCGCCGGACGCCGCGATGCTGCCGCCGCCCGCCTGCCCGTCGCCGAGGAGCGTGACGGCGCTGGGCCGTCCGCCGTGCGGCAGCTTCGCCGCGGCGTACCTGCCCACGAGCGGGTCGCTGCCGGGGCAGGTGCCCGGGACGTCGGCCTGGCAGTGCAGCAGCACGAAGGTGGCGGAGCCGTCGTCCGCGACGTCCTCGACCGTGAAGCCCTTCCAGGCGGTGGTGAGCGTGCGGAAGCCGCCCCCGGACGCAGAGCGGCGGTACAGCGTGACGGCGTCGCCGGAGCAGCTGCCGGCGCCGTAGACGTCCCCGTCGGCGGCGGCGGACACGCGGGGCACGCACGCGACCTGCGTCGTGGCGGCGGACGCGGGGACGGCGGGGGACAGGACGGCGAGAGCGGCCAGCGCCGCGAGCAGGGGCTTCACCTCCCCTCCACGCGCGAGCGGCCCCTCCGGTTCGGAGAGGCCGCTCGGGGGGTGCTGCAGGTCTAGCGGGGCTGCGAGGGGTTCCCCGGGACGCCGGCGGGCGGCGGGCTCAGCGCAGGGCCACCCGTGGCGGGCTGGACCTTCGAGCCGCCGGCCGCGGAGGGGGCGGCCGCGAGGTCGGGGGCGTCGACGTTGCCGGTGGGCTCCGCCGTGATGTCGCTGGTCAGCTTGGCGATCCGGTTGTCGAGCATCGTCACGACCGGCAGGCGGTCGGCGTGCGCCTTCTCGTAGGCCCGGACCTGGCCGAGCTGCGGCAGGGACAGGCTCCGCAGCCGGCCGCGCAGGGAGCCCAGCGTCATGTGGTCGTAGTCGGCGAGCGGCAGGTCGTCGTGGGCGAGCACCGCGCCGGAGGCGGCCGTGATGTCGTCGGCCGCGCGGACGGCGGCCTCGGGGGCGGCGCTGTCGACCCGGGTGCTCTCGGGCTCGGTCGCCTTCGGGGTGGCGGCGCCCTTCGGCGCCTCGGCCACGGGGGTCACCGGAGCAGCGGCCTCCTCGGCGACCTCCTCGGCGACCTCCGCGACAGCCTCCTGGCCGGAGTCCTTCACGGAGCGCAGCGCCCGGCCTGCGGCGGCCACGGCGTCCTCGGCGGCGTCCTCGACCCGGTCGTAGGCCTTCGCCACGGGCGTGCCCTGCAGCGCGTCCTCGACGGCGTCCTCGACCTCGTCGAAGGAGGTCCCGCGGAGCTTGGCGACCAGGCGCTCGCCGCGCAGGGCGAGGTCGTCGTAGCCGCGGCGGGTCGAGTCGAGCGTCGTGAGGGCGCTGCTCACGGCCAGGATCGGCAGCTGCACGACCTTGGCCGGCAGGGTGCGCACGCCGGACAGGACGGCGGGGAGCAGGCCGATCGCGGCAGCGACGGGAGTGGGGACGGGCTTGGGCATGCGGGGGTTCCTCCGGGAGGTCGGGCGTCCACCTCCCCCTGCCCGACGGCGTCGCGCACGAACCGCGAGGACGGAGTGACGGACGTAGCATGGAGCCATGACCACGACCGCGCCGACCCCTCCCAAGCGCGTCCTCGTGGCGGCGCCGCGCGGCTACTGCGCCGGCGTCGACCGCGCCGTCCAGACCGTCGAGCGCAGCCTCGAGCTGTACGGCGCCCCGGTCTACGTCCGCAAGCAGATCGTCCACAACGCCCACGTCGTCCGCACGCTGGAGAACAAGGGCGCCGTCTTCGTCGACGAGACCGACGAGGTGCCCGAGGGCGCCACGGTCGTCTTCTCCGCGCACGGCGTCGCGCCGTCGGTCCACGAGGAGGCCCGCGAGCGGTCGCTCAAGACGATCGACGCGACCTGCCCGCTCGTCACCAAGGTGCACCAGGAGGCGAAGCGCTTCGCCGCCGACGACGTCGACATCGTGCTGATCGGCCACGAGGGGCACGAGGAGGTCGTCGGGACCCAGGGTCAGGCGCCCGCGCACATGCACCTCGTCGACGGCGTCGAGGAGGCCGCGGCCGTGCAGGTCCGCGACCCGGAGAAGGTCGCCTACCTCTCGCAGACGACCCTGTCGGTCGACGAGACGAACGTGACGGTCGCCGCCCTGCGTGAGCGCTTCCCCGCCCTGCAGGGGCCGCCGTCGGCCGACATCTGCTACGCGACGCAGAACCGCCAGGTGGCCGTCAAGCAGATCGCTGCCCAGAGCGACCTCGTCATCGTCGTCGGCTCGCGCAACTCCTCGAACTCCGTGCGGCTGGTCGAGGTCGCCCTCGACGCCGGTGCGGGGGCGGCCTACCTGGTAGACCACGAGGGCGAGATCGACCCGGCCTGGCTGCAGGGCGTCAGCACCGTCGGGCTCACCAGCGGGGCGTCGGTGCCGGAGATCCTCGTCCGCGACGTCCGCGACTGGCTCGCGCACAAGGGCTACACCGACTGCACCGAGGTCACCGCGGCCGAGGAGCACCTGCTGTTCGCGCTCCCGCCCGAGCTGCGCCGCGACCTGCGCGCCGCCGGGCTCCCCGACAACTAGAGCTGGTAGCTCGGCTGCTCCTGGCGCGCGGGCTCCTCGTACGGCTCGACCGGACGGCGCCGCCCCAGCCCGCGGGCGAGGGCCACCACGAGCGCCGCCGCCGTCGCCACCAGGAGGGCGGGGGCCTCCAGGACGAGCGCGGTGAACAGGTCGAGCGCCTGCCGGACCACGAACGACCCCGCCGTCGACGAGCCGCGCACCGCCCCGGCGACCAGCGCGATGACGACGTACGCCAGCGGGGGCAGGACGACCGTGACGCCGAGGTCGCGCCGGCGCACCAGCAGGGCGGCCAGCACGGCGCCGCCGACGAAGCAGACGGCGAACACGGTGCCCAGACCCGGGCCGGTCGAGACGTCGTACAGCCCGCCCGCGAGACCGGGCCCGAGGCCGACCGCGACGGCGGCGGGCGCGGACAGGCCGGGCGTGGGACGGGGGCTCACGGTGGCGACCGTACCGTCGCTCGTGCCGCCCGCCGTAGCCTGGAGGCGTGTCGGACCCTCTCTCCCCGCCCGACCTGGACGCCGTCGTGACCGGGGCCCTGTCCCACGACCCCGGCCTGCCGCCCGAGACCGCCCGCCTGCTCGGCGCGGACGCCCTGCGCCACCTCGCGGACGGCGTCGTCGACCCGCCCGAGCTCGCGCGGCTGCTGCTCGCGGACCACGCCCAGGCCGGGGCCAGCGCTGCCGCGGTCGTCGCGCGGGCGGCGTGCACGGCGCACGGGACGGGCGGATGACGGTCCGGATCGGCCACGCCCCCGAGGGCTGCACCACCTGGTACGCCGTCTACCGCTCGACCCGCCCGGAGTGGTCCACCACGCCCCGGGCCGCCGAGCGGGCCGCGCTGCACGGGCACGGCCGGTTCCTCGAGCAGCTCGCCGTCGCCGGGGTGTGCGTCCTGGCCGGGCAGCTGCTCGACGGCGGCGACGAGGTCGTCGTCCTCGACGGGCTGGAGCGGCGCGACGCGCGGGTGCTGGTCGAGCGGGACCCGTGGGTCAGCGAGGGCCACGTCGACGTCGACCTCGTCCCCATGCGCCTGCTGTTGGAGCGGGCGGCGCTCGAGGAGGACTGACCTCGGTAGCGTCTGGCCGGTGAGCCTCAGCATCGGCATCGTCGGCCTGCCCAACGTCGGCAAGAGCACCCTGTTCAACGCGCTGACCAAGAACGACGTCCTGGCCGCGAACTACCCGTTCGCGACCATCGAGCCGAACGTCGGTGTCGTCGGGGTGCCGGACGCGCGGCTGGGGAAGCTCGCGGAGCTGTTCTCCTCGCAGAAGACGATCCCGGCGACCGTCGACTTCGTGGACATCGCCGGCATCGTCAAGGGCGCCAGCGAGGGCGAGGGCCTGGGCAACAAGTTCCTCGCGAACATCCGCGACAGCGACGCCGTCTGCCAGGTCATCCGGGCGTTCCAGGACGACAACGTGGTGCACGTCGACGGCCGGGTCTCGCCCGCCGACGACATGGAGACGATCAACACCGAGCTGATCCTCGCCGACCTGCAGACCATCGAGAAGGCCCTGCCGCGGCTCGAGAAGGAGCTGCGGCTGAAGAAGGAGAACGCCGCTGTCATCGAGGCGGTGAAGGAGGCGCAGAAGGTCCTCGACGCCGGGCAGACCGTCTTCGGCGCCGGCCTGGACCCCGCTCCCCTGCGCGAGCTGCACCTGCTCACCGCGAAGCCGTTCCTCTACGTGTTCAACCTCGACGAGGACTCCCTCGGCGACGACGCCTTCAAGGCGTCGCTGTCGGAGCTGGTGGCGCCCGCGGAGGCCGTCTTCCTGTCGGCCAAGGTCGAGTCCGAGCTCATCGAGATGAGCGACGACGAGGCGCTCGAGATGCTCCAGTCGATGGGGCAGGACGAGTCGGGGCTGCACCAGCTCGCCCGGATCGGGTTCGACACCCTCGGCCTGCAGACGTACCTGACCGCCGGCCCGAAGGAGTCCCGGGCCTGGACGATCAAGAAGGGCGCGACCGCCCCGCAGGCGGCCGGCGTCATCCACACCGACTTCGAGCGCGGGTTCATCAAGGCCGAGGTCATCGGCTTCGAGGACCTCGTGGAGGCCGGGTCCGTCGCGGCCGCGCGGGCCGTCGGCAAGGCCCGGATCGAGGGCAAGGACTACGTGATGCAGGACGGCGACGTCGTGGAGTTCCGCTTCAACGTCTGACGGCCTTGCCCCGGTCCGGACCAGGAGAGCGGACCCGAGCGGCGGTCTACGCCGGGGCGTCCGGGGCGGGGAAGACGGTCGGCACGGCGAGCGCCTCCTCGCGCAGACCGCGCAGGTCCTCGTCGAGCACGACGTCGAGCCCGTCGAGGCGGCTGCCGGAGGCGGCCCGGTCGCACGCCGCGTAGGCGGCCGGCAGCAGCTCCCGGTCGGCCCCGGGGGACAGGCTGAGCACGACGGTGAGCCGCCGGGCCGCGGCCGGAGCGCCGACGGCCAGGAGCACCAGGCGGGCGGCGGCCACGCCGGGGACGTCCGCCAGCTCCCGCCGCAGCGCGGACTCCAGCTGCTCGGGGACGACGTCGGGCCGGCCGAGGTAGACCGCGGTCCCGGGCGGCACCGCCGGACCGGCGAGGGTGGTGAGGCCGTCCTGGTCCAGCCGGACGCCGAGGTCCTCGCCCGGGTTGAGAGCCAGCGACAGGCCGGTGCCGAGGAGCAGCTGGGCGACGTCGGCACCGGAGCTGCGGGCCAGCCGGTCGGTCCAGCCGCTCGCGCGGGCACGCTCCTCGCTGGTCCAGGCGAGCACGCACCAGCGGCCCTGCACCTGGCGGGTCGCCGGCCGGTCGCTGCCCTCCACGACGTCGACGCCGCACAGCAGCGGCTCGACGCGGAGCGCCGTGAGCAGCACGTCGTCGACGGCTCCCCGGTCCCGGGCCGCGGCCAGGGCGAGCTCGGCCGCGTGTCCGAGACCGCTCACGGGGTGGCCTCCACGCGCCGCGTCCCCGGGGTGCGGCGCGCCTGGGCGGCGACGTCGGGCAGGCAGGTGACGACCAGCTCGGCGTCGTCGAAGGCCCAGCGCTCGACGGTGCCGGAGCCGTAGGCGGTGAAGACGACCGACAGGGAGCGCCCCTGCAGCCGCGCGCTGTGCGTGTCCGCGGTCACGAGGGACGCGCCCTCGAGGACGTAGACGGCGTGCCCGTCCCCGACCCGGACCTCGAGGGAGCTGCCGTCGGTCGTGACGGTGTCGAGCCGGTCGGGGTCGTGCGGGTTGCCGCGCGTCCCCAGCGGGGTCACGACGAGGAGGCGCCCCTGCTCGGCCGCGGCCACCTTCTCGACCGCACGGGCAGCCTTGCGCAGGTCAGCCATGACCGGGCAGGCCCCAGGACTTCGGCAGCTCGGGCAGGAAGATCTGGTCGTCGCCGCCGAGCAGCTCGCCCGGACCGCGGTAGGGCGGGTGCTGGCCGGGCAGGTGCGGCACCTCCGGACCGAGGGTCTGCGGCGCGGCCGGGCCGCGGTAGATCGTGGTGCCGCGCGGGACGGTCTGGACACTGACCTCGGTGAGGTCGTTCCACTCCGGCTTGATGGCGTTGCCGTACTGGGCCTGCCCGGGGCCGGCGGGGTGTCCGGGCGTCCAGAAGGAGCCGTTCTCGCGGGCCGGACCGCCGTAGTAGCGGTGCACGACCATCGGCTCCTCGAGCACCTCGCCGGTGTAGGCACCACCGCGGAAGGTCCCGCCCTGCCTGCCGACGTAGCCTCCCTGCGGGTCGTGGAGCGGACCCGGCCGGTAGACGGGGTCGTAGTGCTGCGGCCCGGCGCCGGCGCGCGGCGGCGCGAACTTCCCGTTGTAGACGAAGCGCGGCGTGAAGCGGTTGGCCGTGTTGCGCACGGCGCGGGTCATGCCCTGCAGCACGGTCCGGCCGCGGGCGAGCCCGCGGGCGCCGGCGGCGAGGACGTGTTCGCCGGCCTTGACGGTGCCGATGATCTTGCCGAGGCCGGTGAGGAGCTTGCCGCCGGGGATGACGCCGAGCGCGGCGAGCCCGACGTCCCAGAGGCTGCCTTCGCCGTTGGCGTACTTGAGCAGGCTGTCGGCGAGCAGGACGGCGCTGGCGGCGAGCAGGATGCCCCAGACGATCGGGCCGCCGACGAACAGCGCGACGACGGCGACGACGATCGCCACGACGGTCGCGATCTGCACGGTGATGTGCCAGGCCTTGGCGACGGCGTCCTTGAACTTCTGCCACCGGCTCTTGGGCTGGATCCCGGCGTCGGAGGCGTCGTCGAGCTCGTGGCGGGTGCGGCGGGCGCCGTCCTTGCGCAGTTCGCGGGCCTGCTGGGCCAGCCGGGTCGCGGCGTGCAGCCGGGCGTGGGCGTCGCTCAGCGCGGAGTCGAGCCCGGCGACGCGGCTGCCGGCGGCGCTGGCGGCGGCGGTCGCGGCCCGGACCTGCGCGGGGTCCGGCGGCGGTCCGCCGGCCGGGACGTCGGACAGCCGTCGGGAGGTGGTCGCGGCGCGGGAGGCGTCGGCGCGGGCCGCGGACAGCTGGGCGGTGAGGGCGTCGATCTCGGCGCGGGCCTGCCGGCCCTGGGCGAGCGCCCGGTCGGCCTGGTGCTGGGCGTCCTCGAGCAGCCCGGCCCAGCGGCTCAGCGCGCCGGCGGCTTGTTCGTAGGAGCGGTGGAGCTTGTCGAGCTGGGACGGGAAGTCGTGCAGCGCGCCGCGGAACACCTCGCCGGCCGCGCCGATCCAGGACAGGACCGCGCCGTCACCGGCGAGCGCCCGGACCGCGCTGTGGGCCTGCTGGGCGTCGTCGGCGACGGTCCCGGCGCTGCGGGCCAGGGCGCGGATGCTGTAGGGCTCGCCGGGCGTCGGGTCGCCCGGCAGGTCCAGGACGTGCCAGTCGTGGGGCCGGCTCACCGGCGGCCACCGGCCTCGGTCCGCACGCAGCTGGTGCTCAGCCCGGCCGCCAGCTGCTGGTCGGCGTCGGTGTAGGTACGGACCGACTCGGTCAGCATCGTGTGCAGCGTCTCGGCGTTCTCGCTGATGCTCTTGCGGCCGTCGCGCCACCGCTCTTCGAACCGGTCGAGGCCGTCGACGACCTCGCTGTCACCGAGCACGTCGCTACCGGCGTGCAGGTCGGCCTTCGCGCGGGCGAGCTGGCTCTGGATCCGCTCCAGCGCCCCGGCCAGCCGGTCCAGCCCGTCCAGGTCGACCACCAGGTCAGCCACCCGACACCCCTTCCTGATCGCGTTCGTGCTGTCGTCCGGGACCGCGGCGCCGGCCGGTGCCCGCAGGCACCGGCCGGGCCACGGGTGCTGCTAGCGGCCGAGGGCGCTGGCGAGCTGGGTGTCGGCGTCCTGGAAGGTCTGGGCGGCGGTCTTGAGGTAGGTGCTCATGCCCTCGAGGCCGGCGATGGTCTGCTTCGCGCCGGTCGTGAACTCGTCGTAGGCGCCCTGGAAGCTCTTGGAGCTGCTGTCCGTGACGTAGCCCTCGGCGACGAGCTGGTCGACCAGCGTCTTGAGCTGACCGAGCATGTCGTCGATCTCGGTGCGACCGTTGTTCAGCTTGGTCGCAGCGTCCTGCATCTGCTGGTAGGTGACGTTGACGTTGGCCATGTGTGCTCCCGGGAGTGGGCCACGACGGCGTCGCGGCAGGGGTTGGTGCGAGGGACGGTAACGGTCCGCGCCCGACACGTCAGCGTCTGTCCACAACATGGAGCCGTACGCCGGCGGAGCGCTGGGCCGAACGGGTGCCTCCACAGGTCCCGCTCCGCGGCGCCCCGGTCTGGGGCAGGATGCCCCCGCCGACAGGAGGTGTGGTCCATGGGGGATCTCGAGGTCGACCTGGACGAGCTGGCGCGCTGCAGGGACGAGCTGGGGCTGTTGATCGCGGAGTTCTCGCGGGCCGAGGACATCGCCCGGGGCACCGACGTGGGTGCCCGGACCGTCGCCGACGCCCTGCACGAGTTCGCGACCAACTGGAACGCCCACAAGAAGGACCTGGTGGAGGAGATGTCGTCGCTGCACGACATGGCCGACGCCAGCGCCCACACCTACCTGGACGCCGACAACGAGCTGGCGAAGGACATCGCTGACGCCGTCCACGAGGAGCACCGGTGAGCCGTCCCTGGGACTGGTCGGCCCTCGGCCGTGCGCACGACCCCGCGCCGGGGGACCAGGTGGCGGTCGCCGCCCTCGCCCGCCGCTACGCCGACACCGCCGCCGCGATCGAGGACCAGGCCGGCCGGCTCCGGCGGATGGGGGCGAGCTCCTGGAAGGGCAAGGCCGGCGACGCCTTCCGCTCGCGGGCCGGCGAGCTGGCCGAGCACATCGAGAAGGCCCGCGGCCGGTACGAGAGCGCGGCCGAGGCGGTCGGCGGGTTCGCCCGCGAGATGGCCGAGCCCCAGCGGCAGTCCGCGGCGGCCCTGCGCCGGGCCGAGGCGGCCCAGCAGGAGCTCGCGGCGACCGTGCCCCTGCCGGCGGGTCCGCCCCCGTCCGCCGACGCACCGCCGCCCACGCCCGCGCAGCAGCAGGCCGCGGCAGCCGAGCACCGGGCCGCGGCCAGCCGCGCCTCCGCGCACCAGCACGCCGTCGAGGAGCTCGCCGCTGCCCGGCAGTCCGCCGACGACGCCGCCCACGACTACGAGCGGGCGGCGAAGAAGGCCCACGACGCCCTGCACTCCGCGGTCCAGCACGACGGCGTGCACGACTCCTGGTGGGACCGCAACGCCCACTGGGTGAAGTCCGCGCTCAAGGTCCTCGCCGTGGTGATCCTCGTGCTCGTGGTCATCGCGATCGTCGTCGCCACGTGCGGCGCCGGTGGTGTCCTGCTGGGCGGCGCCTTCTTCTCGAGCGTCGGCCTTGCCGGTGTCTCCGTCGGCGCGGCGCTGGAGACGCTGATCGCGGCAGCGACGGTCCTGTCCCTCACCGGGCACGTCGCCCTCGCCGCGACCGACAAGGGCTCGTGGAAGGACGTCGCGATCGACGTCGCCGCGCTGGCGACGCTCGGGCTCGGACGGCTCCTGCTGGGCGGGAAGGCGGTGTTCGGCCTCGGCAAGGGGATCCCGTCCCTGACCAGCGCGACGGCGAAGGCCGAGGCCCTGGCGAGGTCGGTCGCGGGGGGCCGGGCGGGCGCGGCGGTGCTGCGCGGCAAGGGCCTGCCCGGCGTGCTGTACCGGCTGTCCGGACACGGCCGGCTGCTCCGGCTCGGCGAGCGGCTGCTGCCCGGCCTGGACGACGCGGTCCGGGCCGGGGACGAGGCCGCGTCCGCCGCGCGGTCCGCGGTGCAGGTGTCCGGGAAGGCGCCACGGCTCGTCCGGGTGCTCACCGAGGGCGACAAGGAGATCGCCGAGCACCTGCGGGCGCTGCGCGAGCTGAACCGGCAGGCACCTGCGGTGCTGCGCAACCAGGCCCGGGAGCTGGCCGCCCTGGCCGGGGGCGGCGGCAAGCTCGCCTCCGACGCGTACGTGTTCCAGTACGGGCTGCGCGACGCCGTGAAGCAGCTGTGGACCGAGCCGCGCGAGCGCGCTGAGGTCGGGCACCACGCCCACGAGGTCACCTCCGCCTACTCCGGGATGTCGGGTCACGTCCGGTGACCGACGCGAGCGCGGTGACGACTCCGGAGCGGCTGCCGGTCGACTTCCGGCTGACGCTGCCGGCGGGGTGGGTGCGGCTCCCGCTCGACGACCGCGCTGCGGGGGTGGTCGCGCTGGTGGCCAAGCGGCGCAGCGGGGCCCTGCCGGTGGAGCAGCAGGAGGGCGCCCGCCAGGCGCTGGCGCAGCTGCTGCTGGCCTCGGTCGAGCAGGGGCGTCGGGCGGGCGGGCTGGACCTGCTGCTGAGCGTCGACCCGGTCGAGGGCGTGACGGTGCCCGCCGTCTGCCTCGTGAGCTACGTCGAGCCCGGGCCGGACGACGCCGGGAGCCTCCCCGTCGAGCAGCTGCTGGAGCAGCTGGGCGGGCCGGGCGCGCAGACGTCCGTCGTCGAGCTGGCGTCCGGTCCTGCCGTGCGGCGGGCCACCACGCGGGTCGAGCCGTCGGACGACGGCCAGGTCCTCGAGGTCGCCGAGGTCGCCTACTGGCTGCGCGTTCCCGGCCGGCCGGGGCTGCTCGCCCTGACCTTCTCCACCGGCGTCCCCGAGCTCGCCCCGGCGCTGACCGTGCTGTTCGACGCCGTGGCCGAGACCTTCTGGTGGGCGGGCCGGTGAGCGCCCCGCCCGACGTCGTCGCCCGGCTCGACCTGCCGTGGGTCGTCCTGCTGCCCGAGGAGCAGGACGTCCCGCTCTGGGCCCGCGCGCAGGCGCAGCAGGCCTGGCGCGCCGCCGACGTCGTGGCCAGCGAGGACGACGTCGACCGGCTGGCCGTCGCAGCTCGCCTCGGTCGCCGCACTGCTGTCCGGGAGCCCGCTCGTCGCCGCCTTCCTGCTGGTCCCCGAGCCGGACGCCGGCATCTCCGCGGTGGTCCGCCTGCAGGCGGTCGACGTCGGCGAGGACCTCACCGTCGAGGAGCTGCTGGCCGAGCTGACCACCGAGGTCGCGGAGCTGCTCGGACCGCCGCAGACCGAGCAGCTCGACGCGCCGCTGGGCCCGGTCCACCGGCTGGTGCAGCGGACGAACGGCGAGCGGGGGACGGCCGTCGAGTCGGTCCAGTACCTGTGGGCCTTCCCGGCCCAGCAGGCGGCGCTGGTGCTCGGGACCGCCTTCCCCGACCTGCTCGAGGCGCAGCGCTGGCGACCGGCCCTGGACGCGCTCGCGAGGAGCGTCCAGCCGGCGGAGGTGGACGCGTGAGCGGCCGCCGCGAGGCGCTGCCACTGGTGCCGGACCCGGGCGCGCTCCCGGCGCGGGTCTTCCCGGACCCCGTCCCCGGCATCCGGGCCGCCTACCTGAGGGTGGACGAGGAGCGGGCCGTCCTGCTGCTGCACCCGGAGCTGGTGCGCGCGGCGGAGGTCCGGGTGCCGCTCGCCGACGTCGCCGGCCTCGTGCGGTCGCGCTGGGGCGGCGAGCAGCGCCGCGCGCCCGCGGCGGCCTGCCTGCTCGTGGTGGGGAGCGACGGCCGCACGCTGGCGCGCGGGCAGGTCCTGCCGTGGCCGCTGCTGTCCGCGGTGTGGCCGCCCGAGGTGCTCGCCGGGCTGGGCCTGCCGCTGCTGCCCGACGAGGTCCACCCCGACAGCCGTCGCGTCCAGCGCGCCCACCCCGGTGCGGCTCCCCGGTGGTGGCTCACCACGGCGCCGTACAACGTCCTGGTCCTGGCCGGCGGGGTGGTCCTGCTGTTCCTGCTGTTCCTGCTGCTGTTCGGCTCGTGAGCGGTGAGCGCCTGACGTCCTTCTCCACCGAGGCCGAGCAGGCGTGGCTGACGGGCGGAGGGCCGGAGCCGGTCGCCCCGCGCGACCGGGCGCCCCTGCGTGCCCCGGTGCTGCTCCCGCGGGCCGGAGGGGCGGCCTACGGCCGGGCGGCGTCCGACGTCCGGGTGCGGGTCGCCGGTGGTGCGGTGCTGCTCGAGGGGCCCGACGCCGGGGTGCTGGCCCGCGACGTCCGGCGCGTGGTGTGGCTCGTCGACGGCGGCGAGCAGGCGGCCCGGACCCCGCCGGTGCGGCTCGGCTACGTCGTCCTCGACGACGGGAGCCCGCGAGGGACGGCGTTCCGCGTCACGGACTGGGTCCCGGGCGCGGCGTCGGGTCCGGGCGCCGCCCTGGTACGGACCGCGGGGTTCGAGGCCCTGGCGCACGCGCTCGGCGTCCCCTTCGAGGTGCAGGGCCACGGTGCGCCGCTGCACTGGCCCGAGGGGCTGGAGGTCGTGCGCTGCCGGGTGCGGCACCGGGCCGCGCCGGCGGTGGTCACGCTGGCCGGGCCCGTGCTCGGCGTGCTGGTCGCGGCCGCCCTCGCCGGCGTCAGCACGGTCGCGGCCGCAGCCGCCCTGGCGTCCGGGCTCCTCGTCCCGGCCGCCGTCGACGTCGTCCTCGCCGTCGGGCGCGCGCGGACCCGCCGTCCGCCGGTGGAGGCGTGGGCGGCGACGGGGTCCGAGGCCGGCGTCGGGGTGCGGGGGCAGGGCGAGCGGCAGGAGCTCGTCGTCGTGGACGCGCGCGGGTGGCGGGCCTGGCTGCCGGGACCGCAGGCCGGTGGGGCGGTCAGCGTCGCCGTCGTGGAGGAGGTGCTCGTGCTGCTCGACCGCGACGAGACCGTGCTCGTGGTGCTGCCGGTCGACGACGGCGTGGTGCGGCTGCTGGAGCGGTCCGGGGTGGTGGTGAGCCGGGCCGCGGGCACCGCCCCGCCGCCGCACGTCGCCGTCCGGGCGCCCGGCGCGGACGGCACGGCCGGCGAGGGCGCGTCGGGCCTGGTGTCGGTCGTCCTCACGGTCCTGCTCCTGACCGTGGTCCAGCAGGCGTGGGCGGCCGCCCTCGTGGTCCTCGCGGTGCTGGCGACGCTGCTCACGCGTCCCCGCCTGGCGACGGCCCCCGGCTACGGCGCCGGAGCCTCCTGACCGACGTGCACCTCGAGGGTGTCGCTCACGGCCTCGAACAGGTCGAGCAGGTCGTCGACCAGGGCCAGCACGGGGCTCGAGCAGGTCAGCAGCAGGACGGTGCGCTGGGGCAGGGGCACGAGCGTCTGCATGGTGACCACGCGGACCGTGCCGGAGTCGTCCGGCAGCACGACGTCGGACACGCCCCAGCTGCGACCGCAGGCGCCGATCCCGGAGACCTCGACCGTGCCGGTCTCCCGCCACGGCCGGTCGTCCTGCGTGCGCGGCTCGGGGGCGAAGGGCGCCAGGAGGGCGTCGAGGCCGGTGTCGCCGTCGACCGGCCCCGGGACGACGAGGGCGACGACGCTGGCGACGACCGGCCCGTCGTCGGTGGGCTCGACCATGCTGGCGGAGTACGCGGCGCCGGCGTCCCAGGCGGCGGCGGCCTGCTCGCGCAGCAGCCGGCTCAGCGCCGTGCGGTGCGGGCGCAGCTCGGGGACGTCGCGGACCTGCTCCTCGAGCAGGCGGTCGAGCGAGCTCTCGCGGGTGTCCGGGTGCACGTCGTGCTCGAACCAGCTGGCGGGCACGGCCAGGCTGAAGGCGGTGCCTGCCGGCAGCCGCGGGCCGGTCACGCGGCGCCTCCGGGGCGGGGTCTCGTCATGGTGGCCCTCCTGCCGGGCCGGCGCCCGCGCACTCGCGGAGAGTAGCGAGGTGGATCGGCCAGACGGTCTCAGGAAGTCGCAGACACGGCAGGACAGGACGGTTAGGGTGTCGCCCGACAGATCCCGTCACTCTGGGTGACGGGTCAGCAGTCCGCCGTGCGGCACGACCGGGGTGTCCCGGCCGCTCCACCGGCACACCGTCTCGAAGGACCCCCTCGTGCAGCTCAGCGCCCGTGCCCCTCGTCCGGGCGGTCACCGGAGGCGGAGCCCGCTGCGCCGCCCCGTGACCGCGGCCGGCCTCGGCCTCGTCGCCCTGCTGGGCGCCGGCGTCCTGGCGCCGCTCGTCGTCGCCCAGGAGCGGCCCGAGAAGCTGCTGCAGGCCGTGAGCGTGGACCTCGGCACGGACGGCTCGCTGTTCGGCCTGACCTCCACGGAGGTGCGCCGCAGCAAGGACGGCTCCGACACGACCACCCGGCAGCTCGACCCGCGGGCCCTGTCGAGCGCGCTGCCGTTCCGCGTCACCACCGCCTGGGCGCACGACGGCAAGGTCGGCACCGACCTCGCCGACCTCGCCGGTGTCGACGGCCTGGTCGAGGTGTCGGTCACGGTGCAGAACACGACGGTGCGCCCGCAGCTGGTCCGCTACGACACCGCCGGCGTCGCCCGCGACGGGTACGCCCTCGTCGGCACCCCGCTGACCGTCGTCGCGAGCGCGACCCTGCCCGAGGCCGCCTTCGGGCAGCTGCAGCAGCCGCGGCCCGGCACGGCCTCGCCGCACACCACGAACGGCGTCGTCAGCCGGGCCGGTGGTGCCACGACCGTGCAGTGGGCCTCGCTGCTGGCGCCCCCGCGCCTGGACGCGAGCACGACCTTCACGCTGGTGCAGCAGGCGAAGGACTTCCGGATGCCCCACCTGGACCTGTCGGTGCAGCCGGGCCTCGCCACCGACACGTCGGTGTCCCGCCTCGTGGGCGACGCCTTCGGCGGCTCGGCCGCGTTCGTCGGCGCCCAGAACAACACGATCGGTCTCATCGCGAGCATCAACACCACGCTCGGCGAGGCCGTCAGCAGCCTGACCGACGTGCAGGAGACCCTGAGCGCGAACGCCGGTGAGGTCGGCGCCGCCGCCACCGAGCGCCTGAACGGGGCCTCCGCCGACATCGACTCCGCCTCCCAGGCCGTCCTCAGCGACCTCGCCTCGCTGAACACCACGGTCGCCGGCACCCTGCAGCAGACCCGCTCCGACAGCCTGACCGCGCTCCAGGCGAGCCTGGACGGGATCACCGCCTACCTCGGCGAACCCACCGACGCCCCGGCCCCGCCGACGACGACCACCTGCCTCAGCGGCGCCACGAAGGGCCAGCCGGCCTCCTCGACCCTGCTGGGCCAGCTGTCCCAGGTCAGCGACGGTCTCACCCGGCTCGCCGGGTCCAGCACCGCGTGCGTCAACACGCTGCGGGCGCAGCTCAGCTCCTTCATCGGGGACGCCACCGCCTGCCCGGCGGTCCCCTCCACGACCGGTCCGCTCGTCTGCCAGCTGCAGACCACGGGCCTGCGCCTGAGCGGGGTCGCGACGACGATGGCCCAGGAGGGCGCCCGCATCCTCGGGGCCTTCGACGCCGAGGCCACGCAGAAGGTCTCCGACCGGATCGCCGCACTGGTGGGCTCCGTCAAGGACCTGCAGGCGCAGGCCGCGCCGCTCAAGCCGGGCTCCGCGTCGTCCGTGGGTGCGCTGGGCGGTCGCCTCGAGGCGCTGCGGGCCGCCGTCCTGACGGCCCGCAAGGCCAGCACCGACGGCGACAGCAGCCTGCTCAAGGCCTTCGCCGACCTGCACGACCTCGCCCTGCTGCGCGGTTCACCGCTGGCGAACGGGCTGGCCAGCGGGCTGCAGAGCCTGGCCGAGAGCGTCTGCAGCCTGCCGCCCCTGCGCGGTGTCGACGTCGCTGCCGCCCGGGCCTACGCCGACAGCCTGCGCGCCCAGGTCGACGGCGGCACCTGCGACTTCACCGATGCGACCCCGTCGCCGACCGCCTCCCCGTCGACCTCGCCGTCGCCGTCCGCCTCGCCCTCCGCGACGCCGACCGTGGGCACCGGCCCCGTCCTCCCCGTCCCGCTGCCCGGCGACGACGACGACGCGGGCGACGACGCCCCCGGCTCGCCGAGCCCGACGGCGGACCCGCTCGGTCCGCTCGTCGACTCGATCACGCGCGGACGCTCCGGCGCCGGCGGCCTGCTGGCTGCGGCCTCGGCCGACGTCGCGCTCTGGCAGCAGGTGGCCGCGCTCACCGAGGCCCCGGCCAAGGTGAAGGGCGGCGGCAACGGCGGGGGCGGCAAGAGCGCCCTCGACGACGTCCTGGGCGTCAGCGAGCAGCTGGTCGGCCTGCAGGACGAGGTCGAGGCCGCGCTCGGCATCGTGCGAGGCACCTCGGAGGGGGCGGGCCGCGGGTCGCTGCAGGCCCTCGTCGACGACGTCGTCGCCCGGTCCTCCGCGCTGTACGACCCGGCCGCCGCGACGGCCGACTGCGGCGCCACCGCGCCCACGGGCGGCGTCCTCAACACCCTCGAGCGCAGCTTCAGCGCCCTGAGCTGCAACCAGAGGAGCACCGGTGCGGACCTGACGAAGCTGCTCAAGGACAGCGTGCCGGCGTACGGGTCCGCGGCCACGAGCGTCGGCACCAGCGCGACCGACCTCGACGGCGCCCGCCGCGCCGGCGACACCCAGCTCGCGTCGCTGCTGACGAGCCTGACCGGCCAGCTGACCTCGACCGCCGACGCCCAGCTCGTGCGGGGCCGTCAGGTGGTCGCCGTGCAGCGGCAGCGCCTCGACGCCCAGAAGACGGCCGCCGCGCGCAAGCTCGACGACGCCGCCCGGGCCGCCGTCGGCACCCTGGCCGAGCAGGTCGCCCGCTCCAACACCCAGCAGCAGGCCGCCTCGCAGGCCCTGCAGGGTCAGCTCAGCACCGTCCTGCTCGACCTCGGGTCGGGCACGTCGGGCCGGGGCCTGCTGGGCACGATCCAGGACAGCGTCGGCCAGACCGGCGTCAAGGCCGCGCAGGTCACCGAGGCGAGCGACTCCGCGGCGCAGTTCCGCGGGGTGCGGCTGGCCGAGCTGGCCGACGCCCGGCTCGAGCAGCGGACAGCGGCCCAGGCCCTGCGGCAGGCGCAGACGTTCCCCGCCTTCGCCCTGGACCTGCCGGCCGGCTCGGCGCACAGCACGGTCTTCACCCTGGCCATGCGGCCGGTCGGCTGATGCGCCGGCTGCTGCCGGTCCCCCTGCTGCTCGTCGGCGTGCTCGTCGCGGGCTGCACCGCGGACAGCGACGGCAGGCGGGTCCGCCCGGTCTCCTACGCCCCGGCCCGACCGGCCGCGGTCACGCTGGACACCCTCGGCAAGGAGAAGGGTGTCGTCACGGTCGGAGTGGTCGTCACCGGGACGGGGGCGCGCAGCGAGGGCGGCGAGCACCTCGGCCCCGCGGCCGGCGCCCGCCTGGCCCAGTTCCGCCTCGGTGGCCCGCAGCGCCTCGTCCTGCAGGTCGAGGACGACCGGGGCACGGACGAGGGTGCGGCCGCGGCCGTCGACCGGCTGCTGCGGGCCCGGGTGGCCGGCATCGTCTACGCCTCGTCCGGCCCGCACCTGGACGCCGCCGTCCAGCACGCCGCCGCCGCCGGCACCGCGGTGCTGCTGCCCTACGAGACGCGCACCCGCGTGCGCGGACCGGGCGTGTGGCGCACCGGCCCCAGCGGGAAGCAGGTCGCGTCCACGCTGCAGGCGCTGCTGGCCTCCCGCGACGAGAAGGCCCCCTACGTGCTCACGGCCGACCCTGCGGACGAGCTCGTCCAGGGCGTCCCGGCTGCCCGGCGGGAGGCGCTCGGCGTCGGCGACGGGCTGCTGACCGCGGCGGCCCGGGCTGCCGCCGCCGTCGCGGCCGGGAAGGCCGACGCCGTCGTCGTGTCGGGCTCCAGCGTCCGCCAGGCCGAGGCCGTCGCCGGCCTGCAGGAGCACGACGCCACCACCCCGGTCGAGCTGGGCCCGGCCGCCCTGGCGCCGCTGTTCTCGGCCCGGCTCGGGCAGCTGGCCGGCGCCGGCGCGGCGACGGTCTCGGGGCAGTACTTCACGGCCGGCCTCGCCGCGACCGACGCCTCGACCGCGCCCGGCGTGACCGCCTTCCTCGCGGCGGTCCGGCTGGCGGCGCAGGACTCCGGCGTGCTCGCCCTGCGCGGCCGGAGGACCTGGAGCCAGGACGGCGGGGCCTCGGCCGACGTCCGCAGCCACGACGCCGTCCTCGCGCTGGCCGTCGCCGCCAGCCGGGCGGGCAGCACGACCCCGGCCGCCGTCCGGAAGGCGCTCGGAGGCGCCCGCCTGACCGCGGACCAGGGCCTCGCGGGCGCCCCGCTGTCGTTCGCCTCGACCGACGCCGTCGCCGACGCCGACGTCGTGGCGCTGCAGGCCAGCACCCGCGGGCCGGACCTGCGCGGCGGGGTGCAGGAGACCGCGCCCGCGCTGCAGTGGTTCGCCGTGCCCCGCGACGCGCCCTGACCGAGGACGAGCAGGCGGACGACGTGACCCCCGACGTGAGCCCCGGCGTGCAGCCTCAGCGCGCTCTCGGCAGCCGCTACCTGCTCGACCGCGTGCTGGGCACCGGCGCCATGGGCGAGGTCTGGGTCGCGGTCGACCAGCGCACGGGGGAGCGGGTCGCGGCGAAGCTGCTGCGCACCGAGCACACCCGCGACGCCGTCATCGTCGGCCGCTTCGTGCAGGAGCGCGCGATCCTGCTCGACCTCGCGCACCCGAACATCGTCCGGGTCCGCGACCTCGTGGTCGAGGGCGAGGACCTCGCGATCGTCATGGACCTCGTCGAGGGCAGCGACCTGCGGCAGCGGCTGCGCGAGGAGGGCACCTTCTCGCCGCAGGCCGCCGTCCGCACGACCGCCCTGGTCCTCGACGCCCTGGCCGCGGCCCACGCCCGCGGCGTCCTGCACCGCGACGTCAAGCCCGACAACGTGCTGCTCGGCCCCGGGGACCCGCCCCAGGTCCTGCTGTCGGACTTCAGCATCGCGCGGCTCGCGCAGGAGACGACCGTCCGGATGACGGGCGTGCTCGGCACCGCCGAGTACATCGCTCCCGAGGTCTTCACCGCCGAGGTGATCAGCGCCGCCGCCGACGTCTACGGCACCGGCGTCCTGCTGTACGAGCTGCTCGCCGGCCGGACGCCGTTCGCCGGCGGCGGGTCCGGCTACGCGGTCGCCCACCGGCACGTCAACAGCCGCCCGCCCGAGCTGCCCGGCCTCCCGGCGCCGCTCGCGGCGCTGCTGCCGTCGCTGCTGGCCAAGGACCCGTCCCGGCGCCCGACGGCGGCCGGCGCGGCCGCGGCCCTGCGCGCCCTGCTGCCGGAGCTCGCGGACGCGGAGGCGCTGCCGCAGCAGCCGGCGCCGTCGGTGTGGGAGCAGGCCGGGGACGAGCCGGGGGCGGCCCTCGGCGTGCTCAGCGGTGCCGCGCGCACGGCCGACCTCGACCCCGGGCAGACCACGGTCCGCGGGTCGGCGCCCGCCCCGCCCGTGTCCGTGCCGGTGCCCGGGCTGGCCGGACCGCTCGCGCCCCTCGCCCCGCACGACGGCCTCGACGCGCAGGTCCTGGACGGCCAGACCCAGCTGCGCGCCCCCGCCGCGCCCCGGCCCGCGCCGCTCGCCGTCCCCGAGGACCCGGCCGCGCCCGCCCGCACCTGGCGCACCGACCGCCGGGTGTGGGCGGCGGCCGCGGCCGTGGTCGTCCTCGCCGCCGGAGGAGGCGCCTTCGCCCTGACGCGAGGCGGCGACGCAGGGCCCGCGAAGGAGGAGGTCGAGGCGGCCACGACCTCGGCCGACGACGTCGTCACCGCCGACCTCCCGCTGGAGAGCGCCCCCACGGGGCTGATCACCCAGCGGTCGGCCAGCTACGACACCGCGAAGCGCGTCCTCACCACGTCCGTCACCTGGAAGGCCGGCTCGACGCCGCTGTCCGGCCCGCTGTTCGAGGCCGTCCCTCCCCTCACGCCCGGGGGAGCCTGCCCCGACCCCGCCTGGAGCGTCTCCGCGCTCCCGGACACCTCGCCGGAGGTCTCGCCGTCGTCGTGCGGCTACCGGGTCGACGTCGCCGGCCTGCCTGCCCAGGGCGACGTCGTCGCCACGTACGCCCTGCCGTGGCGTCCGAAGGCGGGGGAGGACGTCGGGGGCGCCCTGCGGGCCCGGCTGACGGCCGCCGCCGAGGCCACGCGCGCCGCACTGGACGGGCTGACCGCCACCGACGTCTACGCACCGCAGCGGCTGGACCGGCTCGAGGTCAGGGTCGACGGCGTCCCGAAGGTCGGCTCGCCGATCTCGCTGACCGTCCTGCCGGTGTGGGCCGGCACCGACGAGCCCGACAACGTCGACGTCCTGTTCAGCAGCAGGTCGGTCCGTCCCGGCGCCCTGCTCGGTCAGCTCGGCGGCAAGCTGTCGATCGGCAGCGACGACTGCAGCGGCTCGATCGCCTTCACCCGCGGCGCCCCCTACGCCAACACCCCCGGGCGCGGCTGCACCATCACCGTCCGGATCGGCACGCTCGAGTCCAGCAGCAGCCCGTTCGACGTCGTCCAGAACAGCGCCGGCCGGTGAGGCTCGCGCTCAGCGTCGGTGCCGGCGACCGGCCCCCGGTCGACGTCGTGGTGGACGTCGACGACGACGGCACCGTCGCCGTGCTGTCCGCGGCCCTGGCGCAGGCGGCGGGCGTGCCCGACAGCGGGCTGCACCTGGACGGCGTCCGGCTCGACGACGAGGCGCCGCTGTCCGAGACCGGCGTGGTCGACGGGTGCCTGCTGCAGGTCGGGCCGTCCGGCCGGCGCGCGTTCCAGCCGCCCCTGACCGGGTGGCAGCTGCACGTGGTCAGCGGCCCGGACAGCGGGGGCATCCTCGAGCTCCCGGTCGGGGTGCACGAGCTGGGCCGCAGTGGCGCCCTGGCGTTCACCGACCGCTCCATGTCCCGTCGGCACGCCGTCCTGCGGGTGAGCGAGGACGGCGCCGCCCTGGCCGACCTCGGGTCGGCCAACGGCACCCTGCTCGACGGCGAGCCCGTCCCGGTCGACACCGACGAGGACGCCGTCCCCGTGCCCGTGCGCCCGGGTGCGGTCATCGCCCTGGGCGACACCCTGCTGACCGTCGTCTCGGCGCAGCCCGACGCCGCCGCCGTCGAGCGCGGCACCCCCGGCACGCTCGCCTTCGTCCGGCCCCCGCGGCTGCTGCCCTCGACCCGCACCCCCACCCTCGTGCTGCCGACCCCGCCGGAGGAGCGGCCGCCGCGCAAGTTCCCGCTCGTCATGGTGGTGATGCCGCTGGCCCTCGGCGTGGTGATGGCCTTCATCGTCGGCAACCCGCTCTACCTGATGTTCGCCGTGGCCAGCCCGGTGATGGCGGTGTCCAACACCGTCTCGGAGCGGCGCCAGGGCAGCAAGGAGCTGCGCAAGGCCAAGGCCGAGCACGCCGAGGCACTGAAGGCGGTCCGCGCGCAGCTGGCCGACGGCCTCCAGGCCGAGTCCGTGCAGCGCCGGGACGAGCTGCCCGACGCCGCCGCCGTCCTGCTCACGGCGACCCGCCCGACCAGGCGGCTGTGGGAGCGCCGTCGCCCCGACCCCGACGCGCTCGTCCTGCGCGTCGGCACGGCGACCCTGCCCGCCGCGCTGACGGTGCAGCCGCCGCGCGGCGAGGACCCCGCGTCCGTCGCGCAGGTGGTCCACGACGTCCCCGTGCCGCTGCCGCTGCGCGAGGTCGGCGTGCTCGGCGTCGCCGGGCCGAAGGCGGTGCTGCCCGGGGTGCTGCGCTGGCTGGTCCTGCAGCTCGGGGTGCACCACCCGCCGCGCGACCTCGCGATCACGCTGCTCGCCCCCCGGTCGGAGAGCACCTGGGCGTGGGTGCGCTGGCTGCCCCACTGCCGGACCCCGGACGGCGAGGGCCCGGCGGCCCTGGTCGGCAACGACGCCGACACCGTCGCGGCGCGCGTGGCCGAGCTCGGGGCGCTGGTCAAGGCCCGCCGCGAGCTGGTGACCCGGGTCGGCAGGGTCGAGCCCGACCACTTCCCGGCCCACGTCGTCGTCCTGGACGGCGCCCGGCAGCTGCGCACCACACCCGGTCTCGCCGGCCTGCTGGCGGACGGCCCGTCGGTCGGGGTGTATGCCGTCTGCGCGGACGAGGAGGAGCGCTTCCTGCCCGAGGCCTGCACCGCCACGCTCGTCCTGGACGCCGTCGACCCCGCCCGGGCGACCCTCCGGCGCACCGGGGAGGAGCCCGTCGAGGGCCTGCTGACCGAGCAGGTCGGGGTCGCGCTCGCGACGACCGCGGCCCGGGCGCTGGCGCCCCTGCGCGACGTCAGCAGCGACCAGGAGGACGTCGTCCTGCCCGACGCGGTGCGGCTGCTCGACGTCCTCGGGCTCGAGCCCCCGACGCCCGACGTCGTCCGGTCGCGGTGGCAGCTCAAGCCGCGCAGCACCCGCATGGTCGTGGGGGCCGGCCTGGACGGCGCCTTCGCCCTCGACCTGCGCTCGGACGGCCCGCACGGCCTGATCGCCGGCACCACCGGCGCCGGCAAGTCCGAGCTGCTGCAGACCATGATCGCCTCGCTCGCCGTCGCGAACCGGCCGGACCAGCTCAACTTCGTGCTGGTCGACTACAAGGGCGGCAGCGCGTTCAAGGACTGCGTCGTCCTGCCGCACACCGTCGGCATGGTCACCGACCTCGACGCCCACCTCGTGCAGCGGGCCCTCACCAGCCTCGGTGCCGAGCTCAAGGTCCGCGAGCACTGGCTCGCCGACGCCGGCAAGAAGGACATCGAGGACTACACCGAGCTGCAGGAGCGCGAGCCGCACCGGACCCCGATGCCGCGGCTGCTCATCGTGATCGACGAGTTCGCCTCCATGGCCCGCGAGCTGCCGGAGTTCGTCACCGGCCTGGTCAACATCGCGCAGCGCGGCCGGTCCCTCGGCATCCACCTGCTGCTCGCCACGCAGCGCCCCAGCGGCGTCGTGTCGCCGGAGATCCGGGCCAACACGAACCTGCGGATCTCCCTGCGCGTGACGGACGGCGCCGACAGCCAGGACGTCATCGAGACGCCGGACGCCTCGCGCATCCCGAAGTCCGCGCCGGGCCGCGGCTACGCCCGGCTCGGGCACGGTGCGCTCTCGCCGTTCCAGGCCGCCCGGGTCGGGGGGCGCCGCCCCGGGGTCCGCGCGACCAAGGCCCCCGCGCCGTTCGTGGTCCAGGTGGGGTGGCCGCAGCTGGGCTACGCCGCCCCGCAGGCGCCGCCCCGCGACAGCACGGAGGACGACGAGCTCACCGACCTGAGCGTCCTCGTCGGCGCCCTGCGCGAGGCCGCCGTCACCGAGGCCGTGCCGGTGCAGCGCAGCCCGTGGCTGCCCGCCCTGCCCGAGTCCGTGGTGCTCGACGACCTCGGGCCCGCCGCGCTGGTGCCCGGCACCGTCCCGGTCCTGCCGTTCGGCCTCAGCGACCTGCCCGACCTGCAGGAGCAGCGGGTCGCCGGGTTCGACCCGGCTGCCGACGGCCACCTCATGGTCATCGGCTCGAGCCGCAGCGGCCGGTCGCAGCTGCTGCGCACGCTGGCCGCCTCGGTGGCCCGGCTGTGCAGCACCGCCGACCTGCACGTGTACGGCCTGGACTGCGGCAACGGCGCGCTGCTGCCGCTGCAGGACCTGCCGCACTGCGGCGCCGTCGTCACCCGCAGCCAGGTCGAGCGGGTCGTCCGGCTCTTCGGCCGGCTGCAGGCCGAGACCGAGAGACGCCAGGCCCTGCTGGCCGAGTCCGGGTTCGGCGACATCAGCGAGCAGCGCCGCAGCGTGCCGGAGGCCGACCGGTTGCCCCACCTGCTGCTGCTGCTCGACCGCTGGGAGGGCTTCACCGCCACGCTCGGCGACGTCGACGGCGGCCGCCTGACCGACACCGTCCTGGCCCTGCTGCGCGAGGGCGCGTCGGTCGGGGTGCACTGCGTCCTGACCGGCGACCGCAGTCTCGCCTCGGGCCGGATCGCCTCGCTGACCGACAACAAGCTGGTGCTGCGCCTGGCCGACAAGGGCGACTACGGCTTCGTCGGCCTCAACCCGAAGCAGCTCCCCGACGAGATGCCCGCCGGCCGGGCGTTCGCCGCCGGCGTCGGCACCGAGACGCAGGTCGCCCTGCTGACCGCCGACGCCTCCGGCCAGGCCCAGGGCGCCGTCCTCGCCGACCTCGCCGGGCAGGCCCGCGCCCGGGACACCGACGTCCCCCGGGCGCTGCGGCCCTTCCGGGTCGACCTGCTGCCCAGCCGCATCCGGTTCGACGCCGCCCTCGCCATGCACGCCCCGACCCCGTCCGGGCGGTTCGCCCTCGTCGGCGTCGGGGGCGACGAGCTGGCGGCGGTCGGGCCCGACTTCGCCACGGGTGCGTCGTCGTTCGTCGTGGCCGGGCCGGGCAAGAGCGGCAAGAGCACGCTGCTGGCCGTGATGGCGTCCTCGCTGCTCGAGGCGGGGGTGCAGGTCCTGATCGGCGCTCCCCGGCCGTCGCCGCTGCGCGACCTCGCCGGGCGCCCCGGGGTGCTGGAGGTCGTCACCGACGTCGCCGCCCCCGAGGAGGTCTGGACCGCGGCGCTCGACCGGGCCGGCGGCGCCCCCCTGGTGGTCCTGCTGGACGACGGCGAGGTGCTCAAGGACTGCCCGGCCGCGGCCGTGTTCCGCGACGTCGTCAAGGGGCTGCGCGGCGAGGACGTCGCCCTCGTGCTGGGCGGCAACGCCGAGGGCATCTGCACCGGCCTGTCCGGCTGGCAGGTGGAGGTCAAGAAGGGCAGGCAGGGCGTCCTGCTGTCGCCGCAGGGCGGCAGCGACGGCGACCTCATCGGCCTGCGCCTCCCGCGGAGCCTGCTCGGCCAGCCGGTCCAGCCGGGCCGCGGCCTGGTGCACCTGGGCGACAGCGTCCTGCTGAGCGTCACGGTGCCGTCCCTGACCCAGGCACCCGTCCCCACCGCCTGAGCCGACGAGGCGCGAGCGCGGGCACCGTCGCCACGGACCTCCGGGAAACGGGCCGCACGTCGGGCTCCCGCAGCGCACACTCGACGGGTGCGCCGTCCCCCTCGTGCCCTGCTCGCCCTCGTCACGTCCTTCCTCGCCCTGGCCGGAGCCGTCCTGGTCGCTGCTCCCGCGCAGGCGGTGGCGCCGGGCTGCACGGCCGCGCGGCCGACCGCGCTCGGCGGCGGCATCGTCGGCGTCGACGGCCGGTCGCTGAACGCCGTCGTCGGGATCGACCTGCTGAACGCCGCGGGCAAGCAGGTCGACGCCGACGGCCGGCCGTCCACGGTCGCCGGCTACGCCTACCGCGACCGCGTGAACCCGGGCATCCCGCCGGAGGGCTCGACCGACACCGGCCTCACCCGGACCTGGGGAGACCCCCGCACCGCCGGGGACCTGTGCGTCAGCACCAGGGTCACCCGCGTCTACCTCGAGGTCTACCCGCAGAACGCCGCGCGCTACTCGGCGACCACGAAGACCCGGTACGGCTCGGCGGCCCACCACGACCAGCCCCTCCGGCCGGGCGTGCGCAACGACGTCCTGCTCCGGCTGCCGCTGGTGCGACAGCTCGGGGGGCAGGTGGGCTACGTCGCCGGCTACGTCACGTACCGGGGCGCGGCCGTGGACCCGAAGGACGTCGTCGTGCGGGTCTTCCCGCGGCGCGCGGGCGCCGGGTGCGGCGTCGAGGGCTTCTCCGCGTCGCCGGACCAGCTGTTCGTCACCGGTGGGCGCACCCGGTACGTGTCCGACCACATCGCCGGCGGGCGCTGCGGGGCGGCGTCACAGACCTACGACGTCCGGATCACCTGCGTCTGCGGCGGCACCAGCCTGCTGAAGCGCCAGCTGCTCGAGGTGGCCACCGGCAAGGGCACGCCCTTCTCGGCAGCCTTCTAGCCGGCGTCGACGAGCCCCTCGGGGAGCCCGTCGAGCAGCGCCAGCACCTGCTCGGCGAGGGCCCGAGCCGACGCCGCCGTCAGCTCGATGCCGACGCGGGCCGACGGCCCCTCGCTCGGGAGGCGCAGGTCGATGTTCAGCGTGTGGACGGCACGCGCGTGCACCGGGTGGTCGAAGGAGACCGTCGCGTCGGTGACCCGCATCCAGGTGCCGCCGCCCTTGGCGCTGCCCTGCACCGTCAGGGTCTCGGCGAGGTGCGTGCACATCAGCTGAGGGTGCGGGCGTAGAAGGCCTCGATCCGCTGCCAGCCGTCGACGGCGGCCTCGACCCGGTAGGACGGGCGGTCCGGGGAGAAGAAGGCGTGGCCGGCGCCGTCGTAGCGGTGCACCTCGAACTCCTTGCCGGCCGCCGTCACCTCCTGCTCGATCTGGTCGACCTGCGCCGGCGTCGGGAAGGAGTCGTCGTTGCCGTACAGGCCGAGCACCGGGCAGCCGATCGAGGGCGCGCGGTCCAGCAGCGGCACCATCGTCGGGAAGGGCGCGTCGCCCACGACCGCACCGCCGTAGCAGACGACGGCGGCCTGCAGCGGCAGCGCGGTGGCGGCGAGGAAGGAGTGCCGACCGCCCGAGCAGTGCCCGAGGGTGCCGACCCGGCCGTTGCTGTTGGACAGCGCGCGCAGCCACGCGGCGGCCCCCGCGACGTCGCCCACCACCTGCTCGTCGGGCACGCCCCCGCCCGCCCGGGCGGCCGCGGCGGCGTCGTCGTGCGCGACGCCACCCTCGACACCGGAGCCCTCGCGCGAGTACAGGTGCGGGCAGACCGCGTTGTAGCCGAGCGTCGCGAGCCGCCGGACGTACTCCCTGGTCTCCCGGTCGTAGCCGGGCAGGTGGTGGATGACGACGACGCCCCCGCGCGGGGCGCCGTCGAGGGGGCGGGCGGCGTAGGCCTCGAGCAGGTCGCCGCCGGCTCCGGGCAGGCGGACGGTCTCGGCCAGGACGGCGTCGTACACGGGCATCTCCAGGGGCTCAGGGGCAGGGCGCAGGGCGTCGTCGACCCTGGCACGGGGCGCCCGGGAGTGCGACGGCGGAGCCGGGGAAGGAGCCCGGCCATGACGCAGAAGACGCTCGAGGACACGCTGGACGGCATGCGCTTCGCCATGGTGGCGACCGCCGACACCGACGGCACCTGGAAGTCCCGCCCGCTCGCTCTCGCCGGGCAGGAGGGCGGGGTGCTGTCGTTCCTCGTCGGGGTGGACGCCGACTGGGTCGGGTCGCTGGAGGCGAGCGGCTCCCCGACGACGGTCACCTTCAGCGACCCCGGCAAGAACAGCTACGTCGCCCTGCAGGGGAGCGCCCGGACCGCGGACGACCGCGCCCGCATCGCCGAGCTGTGGAACGTCGGCGCGGCGGCGTACTTCGACGGCAAGGACGACCCGAAGGTCCGCGTCCTCGACGTCGCGGTGTCCTACGGCGAGTACTGGGACGGGCCGCACGGCCGCATCGGCTCGCTGCTGCAGATCGCCTCGGCGGCGCTCGGGCGCGGGCACGACGCGGGCGAGCAGGGCGACGTCGTCCCCGGCTGACCCCGGGTGCGGGTCGGCCAGGAGGGGCAGGAGTCCGGCATGGACATCACCGACCTGATCCTGGCCGACCACCACCGCCAGCGGCTCGCCTTCGCCGTGCTCGACGACGTCGACCCGAAGGACACCGAGCGGCTCGGCGCCCTGTGGAAGGACCTCGCGGAGTTCCTCGAGGTGCACGCCGCGGCCGAGGAGGCCGTCTTCTACCCCGAGCTGCTGAAGCTGGCCGACGAGGGCGGCGAGGAGACCCGGGACGCCGTCGGCGACCACAACGACATCCGCGAGGCCGTGCAGCGGGCCGCCGCGGCCGAGGTCGGCTCGGACGACTGGTGGGCCGCGGTGAAGGACGCCCGCGAGGCGAACACGGAGCACATGGGCGAGGAGGAGGACGACGGCCTCCCGGACTTCCGGCGGCACGCCTCGGCGCAGCTGCGCAACGACCTCGCGATCGCCTTCGAGACGGCCAAGACGACGACGGCGGCGCCCGGGCTCGACACGGACGTCAAGGACCCGGACGCCTACGTCGAGGCGAACAGCTGAGGCGGGTCTACGCGTAGCGGGAGGCGGCCCGGGCGCGCGCCTTGGCCGCCTCCACCTCGCGGTCCTTGGGCGGACCGTGCCGGTGCAGCCGGCCCAGCAGCAGCCGGGTCGCCGCAGCGACCTGCTCGACGGCCTCGGCGACGGCGTCGGCGTTGTCCCGGGCGGGCGTCGTCGAGCCGCTGATCTTCCGGACGTACTGCAGGGCAGCCGCCTGGACCTCGTCCTCGGTGACGGGCGGCTCGAAGCCGTGCAGGACCCGGATGCTGCGGCACACGGGACGACCGTAGACCTGTCAGGACCGGCGCGTGCCCGGGTGCTCGGGACCGGTGTCGCCGGAGACCGCCTCCTCGACGTCCTCCTCCGACGCCGTGACCCCGGCCAGGGCGTCGCCACCGGCCGTGCCCCCGCCGACGGCCTTCGAGGGCTGCTCGTCGGCGGGCGCCGGGCCGGTGTCGACGATGCCGCTGGTGCCGGCACCGGCCCGGCCGCCGGTCTGCGCGGCCTCGTTGAACGTGCGCTCGGCGTCGGTGTCGGCCTTGAGGCCGTCGTGGGGCTCGGGGGGCAGGGGCTGCGTCATGCCAGGCCCCTGCCCTCAGCCACCAGGGGGAACCGCTACCGCCGGGCCGCCGGCGCGACGAGCGGCCAGGGGCGCATCCTCTCGACGAACGCGGCGACGTCGAGGAGCAGCCCGTCGGTGTGGCGCATGCCGACGATCTGCATGCCGGTGGGCAGGCCGTTCGGGGACAGCCCCGAGGGGACGCTGATCGACGGCAGGCCCGTGATGTTCATGCCCATGGTGAGGCGGCCGGCGTTGAAGGGGTCGACCTCGAGGCCGCCGACCTGCCGGGGCGAGGGGCCCTCGGCGGCGTGGGCGTCGTCGGGGCAGGTCGAGGCGAGCACGAGGTCGACCTGCTCGAACAGGTCGGCGACGGCCTCGTTGAGCGCCTTGCGCACCGGGTCGATCGCTGCGGCGACGTCGATGTCGTAGGCCTTGGCCATGTCGAGCGCGGCGGCGACCTCGTCGGTGACGAGCTCGCGGACGTCCGGCCAGAACGGGCCGAGGCCCGCCCACATGATCGGCAGCGCGGGGCCGGCCCAGGCGGCGCCCATGTCGGGCAGCGTGAAGTCGACGTCGACCCGGGCCATCCGGGCCTCCCGGATCAGCGCCTCGGCGGTCTCGACGACGACGGCCGCGATGTCGGGGTGCACGACCGACCCGCCGAAGTCGGGCAGGACGGCGACCCGCAGGCCGGACAGGTCGCGGGTGCCGAGGCCGGCCTCGAAGCCCTCGACGCGGGGGAGGCTGAACGGGTCGCGCGGGTGGCTGCCGTTGGCGACGTCGAGCCAGCGGGCGCTGTCGCGGACCGACCGGGACAGGCAGCCGACGGTCGAGGTCAGCGGCTCCATCTGCGCCTGCGGGGCGAACGGGATGCGGCGGAAGCTCGTCTTGAACCCGACGAGGCCGACGTACGAGGCGGGGATGCGGATCGAGCCGCCGCCGTCGGTGCCGGTGCCGATGGGGACCAGCCCGCCGGAGACCGCGGCCGCGGTGCCGCCGCTGCTGCCCCCCGGCGTGCGGGTGGTGTCCCACGGGTTGGTCGTCGTGCCGTGCACCTTCGTGGACGTGTAGGCGACCAGGCCGAGCTCGCTGCTGGTCGTCTGGACGACGGGGATCGCCCCGCCGAGGTCGCGGATCCGCTCGACGTGGACCGCCGTGTACGCGCCGGTGTTGCCCTCGAGCAGCTTCGTCCCGTAGGCGAACGGCCAGCCCTGCACCGGCTCGAGCTCCTTGACCGCGAACGGGACGCCGCCGAAGGGGAGGGACACGTCCGCCGTGGCCGCAGCGGCCAGGGCGCCCTCGGGGTCGACGTGGCAGACCGCGTTGTAGGGGTCCTTCTCGACGGCGTCGAGCACGGCCTGGACGGCCTCGGTGGGCGTGGTGGTGCCGTCGCGGTAGGCGTCGACGAGGGCGCAGGCGTCCTGCAGCCAGGGCTCGGTCACGGGGTCGTCCTCAGATCTCGGTCGGCAGCGTGGCGCCGTACGTGGCGGTGGCCCCGGCCCCGGTGCGGCCCGCGTGGACCTCCTGGGCAGCGGCGGCGAGGTCGCGCAGGAGGTCGTCGGCCACGGTGGCGTGGACCGGCGACAGCATCAGGTGCAGGCCCCCGGGCTGGCGGTCGGGGTACCAGCCGCGCTCGCCCAGGGCGTCGGCGACCGCCTCCATGTCCAGGCCGGTGTCGCTGCTGACCTCGAAGACGCTGAACAGCGGTGGGACGGTGACGGTCAGGCCCTCGATCTCGGCGATGCCTGCCACCAGGCGGTCGCGGGTGTCGCGGACGACGCCGGCGAGGCGCACGTAGCCGTCCTCGCCCAGGGACCGGAGCGCCGCCCACGCGCCGGCGATCGGGGGCGCGGGCCGGGTGCCGGCTGCCGTCGGGGAGCCGTACATGCCGCCGCCCCAGGCGCCGTCGTCGAACCACCACTGCTTCCAGTAGAGGTCGAGGTCGCGGAACAGCAGCACGCTGGCGCCCTTGAAGGCGTAGCCGTACTTGTGGACGTCGGCGCTGATGCTCGTGACGCCCTCGACCCGGAAGTCCCACGGCGGCACGTGCTCGCCGAGCCGCTCCCAGAACGGCAGCAGCAGGCCGCCGAGGCACGCGTCGACGTGGCACAGGATGCCCGCGCGCGGAGGCGACGGCGGCGACGGCGGGGACGTCGTCCATCACGCCGTACGGGTAGTTGGGGGCGCTGGCGACGACCATCGCGGTGGTGTCGTCGCACGCCGCCTCGAGGGCCGCGACGTCGAGCCGCTTGTCCTCCCCGACGGGCACCCGGACCTGCCGGACGCCGAGCAGGTGGCAGGCCTTGGCGAAGGCGGGGTGCACGGTGATGCCCGTGACGATGCTCGGCGCCGCGATGCCCTTCTCCTTGGCGACCTCGCGGGCGACGTAGACCGACAGCAGGATCGACTCGGTGCCGCCGCTGGTCAGGCCGCCGTTGCCGGGGGACCCGTGGAACAGGTCGAGGACGGTGTCGGCGACCTGCCGCTCGAGCCGGGCGAGCGACGGGAAGCGGAACGGGTTGAGGGCGTTCTCGGCCAGGTACTCGCGCCCGACGGCGGCGAGGGTCTCCTCGAGCTCCTCGTCGTCGGGGTTGTAGACGAGGCCGAAGATCCGGCCGCCGCGCCAGTCGGCGTCGTCGTGCCGGTTGGCGCGGAGCTCGTCCAGCAGCTGCTCACGGGGCACGCCGTGCGCGGGCAGGACGGCGGGGGCCTCGGTCTCGGTCACACGTTCTCCTGTCAGAGCCGCACCGGCGGGGTGCCGGTGCGGGCGGAGCGGAAGCGCCCGACGCCGCGCAGGGGCGACGCGGGCGAGGGCGGGGCGGAGGAGGGCGGGGCGGACGCGCTGCCGGCCACGGCGACGAGAGGTCGGGGGAGCCGGGCGCGACCCTGGGAGAGCAGCGCGGCCGTGCCGGCCACGAGGGCGAGCAGGACGAGGGCGAGGCGGCGGGCCTCGTCGTCCCCGGGCCGAGCGGCGACGGTACGGGGCAGCGCCTGAGGGGCGGCGACCGCGGGGGCCTGCGGCGCGACGGTCTCCGGGGCGGCCGGGGGCGCCTCGACGGCGGGCAGGACGGCGGTCCCGGGGACGTCCTGCGGGGTGTCGACGGGGGGCTGCTCCGGTGCGGTCGGCGCCTCGACCGGGGCGTCGGGGGCCGGGGCGGCCGCCTCCTCGGCGGCGGGCGCCGGGGTCTCGACCGGGGCCGCCGCCGACGTCGCGAGCACGTCGATGGTCAGCGCGGCCAGCGTGACGGAGAACGGGTCGGTGGCCGCGGGCTCCAGGACGACGTCGAGGACGCCCTCGCGGACGAGGGTGCCGACGGGCCCGCTGAGCGTGGTGCCGTCGGCGCTGAGCGCCAGCACGACGGCGGGCCCGTCGCAGCGGGGGCGCAGCTCCCAGCGGCCGGTCTCGACCGGCGCCCAGCCGCTCAGCGCCCGGCAGGCGGTCACCACGGGGACGCCCCGGGCGCTGGCGACCGGGAGCGTGAGCAGGCCGGCGGTGCTGCCGCTCGGCACCTGCAGCCGGACCGCGGCGACGGCGTTCGGGGCGGCGCCGGTCCCCTCGACGAGCAGCTGGCCGGAGCCGACGTAGGGCGGCGCGGGCACGGCCGCCGGGACCGTCGAGGGCAGCTGCTGCGGCTGGTACCACCAGCCCGCCGGCGCCTGCTCGGCCGCCGATGCCGATGTCGACGCGGGCAGCACGGCGAGCAGGGGCGCGAGCGCGACCAGCGCGACGAGGCGCCTCACGAGGGGGCCTTCGCGCGACGGACCCGCTTCCGCGGGGCGGCCGACCCGCTGCGCTCGATGGTGGCGCTGTCCCCGCCGAGGTACGCCGCGACGACGACGGGGTGGGCGAGGACCTCGTCGGGTGGGCCGACCGTGACGACCCTGCCCTCGACCATGGCGACCAGGCGGTCGCACAGGCCGCGCAGCAGGGGGACGTCGTGCTCGACGAGGACCAGGGCGCACCCGGTGGCGGCCGCCACCCGGCGCAGCAGCGGCCCGAGGGCCTCGGCCTCGCGCTGGGCGATCCCGGCGCCGGGCTCGTCCAGGAGCAGCACGGAGGGGTCGTGCGCGAGGGCGAGGGTGAGGTCGAGGACGCGGCGGGTGCCGGTGGACAGGTCGCCGGCGGACCGGCCGGCCAGCGGGGTCAGGCCGGTCAGTCCGAGCAGGTCGCCGACGGTCCAACGGACGTCCTCCTCGACCTGCGACGTCGCGGGCAGGTGCAGGACGTCGGCGAGCGGGTCACGGACGTCGAGGTGGCGCTCGAGGGCGACCGCGACGTTCTGCGCGACGGTCAGGGCGGGGAACAGCTTGGCGTCCTGGAACGACCGGCCGAGTCCGGCCAGAGCCCGGCGGCGCGAGGACCAGTCGGTGACGTCGACCTCGCCGGACGGGCCGACCAGCAGGACCCGGCCGCCGTCGCCGGGGGCGGTGCCCGCCAGCAGGTCGAGCAGGCTGGTCTTGCCGCTGCCGTTGGGCCCGAGGATGCCGACGACCTCGCCGGCCCGGACCTCGAAGGAGACGTCGTCGACGGCGGTCACCCCGCCGTAGCGCTTGACCAGGTTCTCCGCCCTGAGCCGGACCTCGCCCTCGTCGGTCTGCTCCCGCTCCACCGTCTCGAGCCGGGCCTGCGAGCCGGCGAGCAGCACGGAGCGCAGGACGTCGGGGCGCTCGAGCAGGTCCGCCGTCGGGCCGCTGAACACGACCCGGCCCTTCTCGAGGAACGTCGCCCGGGAGGCCACCGTCAGGGCGACGTTCACCGACTGCTCCACCAGCACGATGGTCGTGCCCTGGGCCGACACCGCCCGGACCGCCTCGAGCAGGGTGCCGACGATGGCGGGGGCGAGGCCCAGGGACAGCTCGTCGATCATCAGCAGCTTCGGCCTGCCGACGAAGGCGATCGCGAGGGCGAGCATCTGCTGCTCGCCTCCGGAGAGGTCGCCCGCCGCGGTCTCGGTGCGCTCGCGCAGCCGGGGGAGCAGGGTGAGGGCGTCCTCGACGCCCCGGGCGTGGACGGCCTTGTCGGCGCCCCAGCCCGACAGGCGCAGGTGCTCGGCCACGGTGAGCGAGCCGAACACGCCCTTGCCGCCCGGCACGAGGGCGACGCCGCGGCCGGCCAGCTTCGAGGCCGCGACGCCGGTGATGTCGTCGCCGTCGAGCAGGATGCTGCCGCCGGTGACGGGGGCGAGCCCGGCGACGGCCTTGAGCAGGGTCGACTTCCCGGCGCCGTTCGTGCCGAGCAGGGCGACGACCTCGCCCGGCTCGACCACCAGGTCGACGCCGAACAGGACCTGGACGCCGTCGTAGGCGACCTGCACGCCGCGGCAGTCCAGGACCGGCGTCGGGCCCGGGGACCCGCCGCCGCTGACGACGTCGAGGCCCCCGCCGGGCTCCTGCCCGCGGCCGGCCAGGTCGCGCGCGACCGCGGACCGGGCGCTGGCGGCCACCAGGCCGCCCAGCGTCATGGCCAGCCCGAGGACGGCGAACCCGGTGCGCGGGCCCGCGGAGTCGCTGATCCCGCCGACCGGGATGCCGACGAAGATCGCGCCGATCGCGACGAAGGTGATGGTGCTGCCGTACGCCTGGGCGCGCAGCCGGGCCGGGGCCACCTCGGCGACGAGCGGCAGGTAGGCCGGGAAGAACGACTCGAGGAACAGCCCCGACACCAGCAGCAGCAGGACGCTGGGCACGGTCGGCAGACCGGCCGCGCACATGATGGCGATGCCGGAGACGACGATGGCGCCGCCCGTCTGCAGGGCCAGGCCGGGGATGTTCCCGGCCTCGACGGTGCGGGAGGCGAGGCGGCCGGCGACCAGCAGGCCGACGAAGCCGGCCACGCCGAAGCCGACGTTGAGCGCGGACCGCCCAGTGGGGCCGATGCCGAGGGCGTCGTTGGCGAAGGCGCTGATGAAGATGGGCAGCGACCCGACGCCGGCCCCGAAGAAGACCGCCGACAGCCACAGGCGCCGCAGGGTGGCCAGCCGGGACAGGGCGCGCAGGGCCGGGCGCAGCGGCAGGGGAGGGCCGTCGTCGGCGGGGCCCTCGAGGACCAGCGGGCCGTCGGGGGAGAGCGCGCCGACCGGGACGACGGCGCCGTGCCGGCCGGGGTCGGACAGCCCGCGGGCACGCAGCACGAGGACGACCGTGGGGATCGCGAGGAAGCCGAAGGCCCAGCGCCAGCCCTCGGTGCCGCCCGCCACCGCGGCGATCGCCACCGCGACGACCGGACCGAGCACGTTGCCGAAGAAGTTCGCCAGGCGGTGGGTCGCGTAGACCTGGGGGCGGTTCGCGGGGGCGTACCAGTCGGCCAGCAGCGAGGCGTGCAGCGGCTCGTTGGAGATGCGCCCGAGCCCGCCGAGGAGCCGGCCGAGCACGAGCACCGGGATGATCGGGGAGACCCCGACCAGCACCGAGCCGAACGCCCAGAGCAGGGCGACGAAGCGGGCCAGCCGGACCCGGTCCACGCGGTCGGCGAGGCGCCCGACGGGGAGGGCGGCGAGGATGACGATCGCGTTCGCGGCGGTGACGATGCCGAGGAACTGCTGGTTCGACAGCCCGAAGCTGGCCCGGATCTCGGGCGTCAGGGTGGCGAACGCGGCGCGGTCGAGCTCGTCGACGAGGTTCAGCCCGAACAGGACTGCAAGGGGCAGGACCGCGGCGCCGCCGGTGACGGCGAGCAGCCGGGCGCGGGGGCGCTCCAGGACGGCGGCGGTCACGCGCCGGCCTGCACGAGGACGGGCTCGGGGTCGGGCGTCCCGGCCAGGGCGCCGCCGAAGACGTCGACGACCAGGCCGCGGCGCGCGGCGATGCGTCCGAGGACGACGTCGCGCAGGCGGACCCCGAGCTCGGCCAGGCCGCCGGGGGCGACGAGCAGGAGCACGAGCAGGCCGGCGCCGGTGGCGAGCACGGCGTAGTCGGGCAGCAGGTAGGTGAACGTCGTGTAGTAGAGCGCCCCGGCGAGGGCGCCCGGCAGGGACGTGACGCCGCCGATGACCGCGACCGCGAACACCGTCACCGACTGCCCGACGTTGTAGGTGCCCTGGTCGACGCCGGAGGACTGGTACACCGACAGCGCGCCGGCGAGCGCGGCGAGCGCCCCGGCGAAGGCGAACCCGGCCAGGCGCGTCGTCGCGACCCCGACGCCGTAGGCGGACGCCGCCCGCGGGTTGTCCCGCGTGGCGAGCAGCAGCCGGCCCGTGCGCGACCGGCGCAGTCCGGCCGCGACCAGCAGGCCCACCGCGAGGACCGCGAGGCAGAAGAAGTAGAACGTCCGCGGGTCGGCGGTGTCGTACCGCTGGTAGAGCACCGGCCGGACGACGGCGCCGTCGGGCTGCAGGGCGGGGAGCTCCCGGCCGTTGAGCAGGTAGGCGCTGGTGGTGCCGGCGACGGCGAGCGTCACGACGGCGAGCGCGGTCCCGTCCACCCGCAGGGCGGGGATGCCCACGAGCACGGCGACGACGGCGCCGACGACGGCGGCGAGCGCCAGGGTGACGATGGCGTCGAAGCCGGCGTCCGCCGACAGCCGGCCGGTGACGAGCGCGCCGATGCCGGCGAAGGCCCACTGGCCGAGGCTGATCTGCCCGGTCCAGCCGGTGAGGACCACGACCGACAGCGCGGCCAGCGCGATGATCGGCACCTGGGGCAGCTGCTCGACCCGGCCCGGCCCGACGAGGGCGGGCAGCGCGAGCAGCAGGGCGACGACGAGCAGCGGCCCGGCGATCCGCGCGGCCCTGACCTCGGGCAGGTCGCGCAGCAGCGCCGGCACCGGCGGGAGCTCCCTGCACCGCGCGGAACGACTCCTCGCGGCTGCGGCTGGTGGAGCGGCGGCGCAGCAGCAGGGCGCCGAGGACCAGCGGCAGCACGAGGGCGATGCTCGGCTCGGGGGTGCGGGTCGCGAAGTAGGCGCAGCCGTCGAGGACGCCGATCCCGATGCCGGCGAGGAAGGTCAGCGGCAGGGACTCGAGCCGGCCGATGACGGCGGCGGCCAGGGCGTAGAGCAGCAGCGTCGTCGAGGTCCCGCCTCCGCTCGGCAGGCCGACGAGGGGGGAGCGCAGCAGGACGGCCAGGGCGGACAGCACCGCCGCGAGCACCCAGACCACGGCGGTCAGGCGCTCGACCGGGATGCCGAGCGTGGCGGCGCGGTCCCGGTTGTCGACGGAGGCGCGCAGCGCGGTGCCGAGCAGGCTCCGGGACAGGAACACGGCCAGCGCACCGGTGACGAGCAGGACGACGACGAACGCCACGAGGTGGTCGCCGGTGAGGCGCAGCCCGCCGACCTGACGCCCGACGCCGCCGAACGGCGTGCGGATGCTGCTGGGCGGCAGGCCGTCGCCGGTGAGCGCGCGGGGGAGCAGCACCTCGACGGCGGCCAGCACCTGGGCGAGCCCGAGGGTGGCGACCGTGACGATCAGCCGGGGGGCGTCGGCGAACCGGCGCAGCAGCAGGTCGACGAGCAGCCCGAGGACGACCGCCGTGACGAGGATCAGCGGGACGGCGAGCCAGTACGACAGTCCGCGGCTGACCAGCAGCAGCCCGGCGCTGGCCGGGACCGCGCCGAGGCCGGCCTGCGCGATGTTGAGCACGCGGGTGGCCCGGTGGACCAGGACGATCCCGAGGGCGACCAGGCCGACCAGCGACCCGAGCACGATGCCGTTGAGCAGGACGCCGACGGTGGGGCGGGTCAGGGCGAGGAAGACGACGGCGCCGAGGGCCGCGGCGGCGGTGCCGGGCGTGGGCCTCACTTGGGAGCGGTGCGCGGGAACGTGCCGACCACGTAGCGGCGCCCGCCCTCGGACGCGACGTAGGCGCCGCGCTGCCCGTCGGCCTTGCTGACCGCGTTGCTGTCCCAGTGGACCTGCCGGGAGTCGCTCGGGCCGGAGTACCCGTCGCTGCTGAACTGGTAGCGCTGCGCGAACGGGTTCCCCCCGGTCGGGTCCCAGCCGCCGATGACGGGCATGGACAGGCTGGCGCGCTCGACGTCGAGCGGCGTCAGCCGCGCCCCGGTGGCCTGCAGCTGCCACACCACCTGCTGCATCTCCTGGAAGCGGATGCCGGCCTGGACGTACGGGTCGCCGGTGCGGCCGGCGTCGCGCCAGGCCTTGGCGTCGTCGTCCTCGGTGCGGGGGTGGGCGCCGATGAGGTTGCCCGGGCCGAACGCGTTGTTCCACTGGGTGGCGGGGACCTGGCGGGCGGCCTTGTCGATGTCGGTGAGGCCGGCCCCGCTCATGAGGTGCTCGGGGTGGTAGCCGTTGTTCTCGTAGCCCTGGGCGGTGAGGATGATCTCGAGGATGCTGCCGAGGCTGACCACGGTGGTGACGCCGGCCTGGCGGAGCGCGGCCACGCCCGAGGCGCTCTGCTGCTGGCTCTGCGAGATGTCCTGGCTGTAGGTGATGATCGTCGGCTTCGGCCCGGCGCAGCGCCCGCCCGAGACCAGCTTCGCCAGCAGGTCCGCGGCCAGCTTGTTGGCCGGCTCCTGGCGCACGAGGATGCCGAGCTTCCGGGTCTGGGTGCGCAGCGGGGCGTCACCGGCGTAGACGGCCTTCTTGCCGTTGAGCTTCTTGCACCAGTAGTCGGCGACGTTGTTCGCGACCCGGTCGCCGTCCATGAAGGCCGACCAGTGGTACGGCCGCTGGGCCCGGTTGAAGGCGCCGCCGTAGGTCAGGCCGCCGGAGTTGAGGACGCCCTGGCGGGAGAGCTCCTGGAAGAAGGCCGGCCGGCCGGTGGGCCAGAGCACCCAGAAGGGCTTGAGGGTGCGCACGATCGTGCGGGCCTCGCCCTGCAGGCAGGCGTTGTCCGGGGGGTCGACCTTGCAGTCGCCCTGGAAGGTCTTCCACTCGATCCGGCGTCCGGCGAACTCGTAGTGCTTGTTGAAGAAGGTCTGGTAGGCCGCGATGACGTCGCGCTCCGCGACCGGGTCCTCGCCCGCGCCGGCCGCCTGGATGACCGAGTTGACGACCGGGTCGACCTTCGCCTGGTAGACGACGACCGTGATCGTGTCCTCGGTGACGCCCCGGTAGGTCGCCCCGCCGTTGTCGCCGGTGAAGGCCGCCCTGCACGCCGGCGACTGCGTCGTCACGGTCTGCTGCAGCTTCCCGCCCTTGGCGCACCTGCTCACGTCGCTGCCCGCGGGCGGGACGGCAGCGGTGCCGGGCGCGGCCGGGCCGCCGGGGACCGCGCCGGGGCCGGTCGAGGACCCGGGGGCGCCGGGGACCGAGCCCGGGGCGCCCGGGGTGCCCGGTGCCCCCGCACCGCCGGGGGCCACAGCGCCGTCCGAGCCGACGGCGCCGGGCACGACCGTGCCGTCCGGGGCGACGGTCCCGGGCAGGCCCTGGCCGCTGCCGCCGTCGAGGGGCAGCGGGGCGAGCGCCTCGTTGCTGCTGGTGGCGCGGCCGACCGACGGCGCGACGCCGACCAGCAGCAGCTGGACGGCGACCACCGCGAGGAACGGGGCGTAGCGCTTGAGCAGGACCGTCCCGCGGACGTCGGACACGAGCCCTCCGGGCACAGGTGGTGGAGCTGACTGGGGGAGCGCCCGTCGTGCGGCGTGAGTCACACGTTCCCACGTCGGACGGCTCCGTGGTTGCCCTACGGTCCGACACGTGACCACCCCCCGCGTCGCCGGCTACTGCTGGCCCCAGTCCGTCGCCCCCGGCTCGCCCCTGGACCTGCACCTGTCCTCGGCGACGTCGACGGTCGAGATCGAGGTGCACCGGATCGGTGCCGGCCGCACACCGGTGTGGAGCGGGACCGTCGAGGTCGGCGACCACCCCGTCCCGGCCGACGCCGACTCCGCCGGGTGCGGCTGGCCGAGCGCGGCCACGGTCGACACCACCGGCTGGGAGTCCGGCTACCACGAGGTCACCCTCACGGCCCGCGACGGCGACGCCTCCGCCACCGACCTCGCCTTCACCGTCGTGCGCCCGACGCCGGACAGCACGCGCCGGATGCTCCTCGTGCTGAGCACCAACACGTGGGCTGCCTACAACGAGTTCGGCGGCAAGAACCTCTACACGGGCGGCACCACGGTCTCGTTCCAGCGGCCCATGAGCCCCGGCTTCCTGGCCAAGCCCCCGGGCGCGGGCCGCCGGGTGGCGTCGACCAACGTGCCGGACCCGCAGCACGCCACCCACGTCGGCTACCTGTTCCTCAACGCGCTGTCGCTCTACGCCGGCTCCGCGGGCTGGCCGAACTGGGAGCTGCCGTTCGTGCAGTGGATGGAGCGCGAGGGCCACGAGATCGACGTCGCGACCAGCCACGACCTCGAGGACCCCGAGCTGCTGTCCCGGTACGACCTGCTGCTGTCCGTCGGGCACGACGAGTACTGGAGCGGCCCGGCCCGCGACACCGTCGAGGGCTTCATCGCCGGCGGCGGCAACGTCGCGTTCCTGACCGGCAACACCGCCTTCTGGCAGGTGCGGCTGGAGCAGGAGGGCACGGTGATGGTCGGCTACAAGGGCGGCTACGCCGACGACCCCGTGCACGGCACCGACCGGCAGCGCGAGGTCACCTCCATGTGGTCCGACACCCTCACCGGCCGGCCCGAGAACACCATGACGGGGCTCTCGTTCTCGCGGGGCGGCTACGCCCGGATCGGCAAGCGGGTCACCCAGGGCTCGGGCGGCTTCACCGTGCACCGCCCCGACCACTGGCTGCTCGAGGGGACCGGCCTCGTCTACGGCGACCTGCTGGGCGCCGAGGCCGTCGTCGTCGGGTACGAGTGCGACGGCTGCGAGCTGGCCTACGTCGACGGCCTGCCCGAGCCGACCCACCGCGACGGGACCCCCGAGGGGTTCGTCGTCGTCGGGACCTCGCCCGCGCAGCCCTTCGGCCGGCACGGCACCATCCGGCCGCTCCCGGACGACCACCCGTCCGACGTCGAGTTCATGGCCGAGCGCGTCCTCGGCAGCGCGCAGGCGTGGCCGCGGCTGAACTTCGGCCACGCCGTCCTCGGGACGTACACGCGGGGCGGCACGGTCGTGAACAGCGGCAGCACCGAGTGGGTGCACGGCCTCGCCGAGCGCGACCCGCAGGTCGAGCAGGTCACCCGCAACATCCTCGCGCGGCTGGCCACGCGACGGCCGTAGACGGTGTGACGGTCGCCACAGTACGGTCCGCGGCGCCCGGAAGGCCGGGCATGTCCTGAGGAGTCCGCCTTGCTGCGTCGCCGTCCCGTCCTGCTCCTGTCCGCGCTGCTCGCGCTGGCCGCAGGGCTGCTCCAGCCCCTCGTCACCCCCGCCTCCGCCGGCGAGGCCCGCTACCCCGTCGTCCTGGTGCACGGCTGGACCGGCAACGGCGGGTCGTTCTCGGCCATGGCCGGCAAGCTCAAGGCCCAGGGCTTCACCGTCCTCGACTTCGACACCGCCGCGACCGGCACCCAGGCGCTGAGCTACACGCCGCAGTCCGGCCAGCACATCCCGGCGATCGCCAAGCAGGTCCAGGACAAGATCCAGTCCGCCCTCGTCGCCAACGGCTACGCCGCCACGCAGAAGGTCGACGTCGTCGCGCACTCGATGGGCGGCCTCGTCACGCGCTTCCTCGTCGAGCACCCCGGCGCCGACGTCGACACCTTCGACAGCACCGGCTGGCACGGCGACGGCGTCGCCGACATCCGCAGCGACTGGGCCTCCCGCATCGACGACCTCGTCATGCTCGGCACCCCCAACCACGGCACCTGGGAGGGCTGGGTCCCCGGCACGATCGGGCTGTTCGGCGCCTGGAACGCCAGCGGCGGCGACATGCGGCCGGGCTCGACGTTCCTCACCAGGACCGGCGCGTCGATGCCGGCCGGCGAGCACTACGCCTCGATCGGCGGCGACCCGACGTACGGCCAGTTCCTCAAGTACGACTACACCGGCGACGGCGTGAAGCACGGGTTCGACGGCGTCGTGCCCGCCGAGTCGCCGGCCGTGTCCGGCGCGACCTTCGACCTGGTCGGCAGCAACCACGGGGAGCTCCTCACGCAGGACGCCCCGCTGGACCTCGTCATCGGCAAGCTCGGCTACACGAGCACCCAGACCGGCAGCGGCACGCGCCGCCTCACCGGCACCGCGACCGTCCGCCTCGAGTACGCCTCCATCGCGGCCGACCACGACCCGGGCAGCACCGACGAGAACCGCTTCGAGGTCTACGTCGACAAGGACGGCGGCAACAACTCCTACACGCTGCTGTCGACGATCGCCTACGACCGGGACGCGCCCTTCGCGCAGAACTGGGGCAACGCCGGACCGCTCTCGGCCGGCATCGCCCTGCCGGGCACGAGCGGGGTGGTCGACGTCAAGGTCGTCGCCTACGAGTCCGACCCGACCGGCCGCGACGCCATCGCCACGACCGTCTACCCGAACCTGACCCTGTCCGACGACAAGGACGGCCAGGACTACTACAGCGCCTCGGCCCCGGACGCCCAGGGCGGGACCGACACGATCCGCATCTCGCTCAACGGGGTCACCTCCGACCCGGTCTGAGGCGGACGGGCCGTTCCCCCAGCCTGATCGGGGGAACGACCCGGGCGTGCCCTCGACCCCGGCCGCGGACGGCTCCCGCCTGGCCTGGCACGCCAGGGGCGCGGGCCCCCCGCTGGTGCTCCTGCCGGGGCTGAGCCTCGGCCGGGTCTGCCTGCTGCCGCTGCAGACCCTGGGCCGGCGCACCCTCGCGCTCGACCCGCGGGGGATCGCGGCGTCCCGGCCGGCCGTGGCGCCCGCAGGACCTCGACGGCTACGCCGACGACGTCGTGACCGTCCTCGACGCGGTCGGCCTGGACCGGGTCGACGTCGCCGCGCTGAGCTTCGGGGCGGCGGTCGCGCAGCGCCTGCTGGTGCGGCACCCCGCCCGGGTACGTCGCGCCGTGCTCGTCAGCGCGCCGACGGGCCGGCGCCCCGACCGCGACGCCCTCCTGCGCCGGCTCCTGGTGCTCGCCGACGCCGGCGACCTCCCGGCCCTGTGGGCCACCCTCGCGCCGCTCCTGGTCGCGCCGGGCACCGCCCGGCCGGCCCCGGCCTGGCGGGCCCTCGGCCGGCTGGTCCCGCCGCTCCTGCTCCGCACCGGGCCGGGCGCCGTCGCCGCCCAGCTCCGCGCCCTGCTGACCCTGCCCGACGACGCCGTCGACGAGCTCGCCGGAACGGGCACCGAGGTCCTGCTCGTCCAGGGCGACCGCGACCAGCTGGTCCCCCTGGGCGACACCGCCCGGCTGCAGGCCCTGCTGCCGGCCGCGCGGACCCACGTCGTCGCCGGTGTCGGGCACCTCGCCCCGGTGCACCCGCGCGAGGTGCGGCGGGTCGTGCGGAGCTTCCTCGACGCGCCCTGACCCGTGCTGCACTGGGGGCGTGCCCTCCCTGCGCTCGGTCCTGGTCGCGCCCCTGCTGCTGCTGGCCGCGTGCGGGACGGCCCAGCCGGTCGCGGCCCCGGCCCCCGTCGTCGTGGCGCAGCCCGCCGTCGCCTCGGCCGCGGCGCCGGTGACCAAGGTGCTGACGGTGGTGATGGAGAACCACGGCACGCAGTCGGCGACGGCCGGCATGCCGCAGCTGGCCGCGCTCGGCCGGACCTACGGGCGCACCACCCGCTACCGCGCCGTCACGCACCCGTCGCTGCCCAACTACCTGGCGCATGGCCGGCGGCTCGACCGGCGGCGTGCGCGACGACCGCTCCCCGTCCGCGCACCCGCTGCACGGCAGCAGCGTCTTCGACGTCGCCCGCGCCCAGCGCCGCACCGCCCGCGTGTACGCCGAGGGGATGCCGGGCCGGTGCGGGCAGCAGCCGTCCGGCCGGTACGCCGTCAAGCACAACCCGTGGGCGTACTACCGGGACGCCACCCCGGCGAAGCAGTGCCTCGCCAGCGACGTCCCGCTCGGCACCCTGAGCGCCGGGTACCTGCACGACGACGTCGTCAGGGGGACGCTCCCGCACGTCGGCATGGTCGTCCCGGACCTGTGCCACGACGCCCACGACTGCTCGCTCGCCACCGCCGACCGCTGGCTCGCCGGCTGGACGAAGGCGGTCCAGGCCGGGCCGGACTGGAAGGCGGGCCGGCTGGCGCTGGTCGTCACCTTCGACGAGTCCGAGACCGACCGGGACAACACGGTGCTCACCGTCGTGGCGACGCCGTCCCTGCACGGGGTGACGGTGACGGCGCCCCTCACGCACTACTCGTGGACGCGCTGGATGACCGACGTCGTGGGCGCGCCGACCTCGCTCGGCAGCGGCCGGACGGCGACCAGCCTGGGGAAGGCCTTCGGCCTCTAGCCTCCGCCTCTACTGCTCGGCCTCGGCGTGCCGGACGCCGAGCTGGTCGGCCGCCTGCTGCAGCACGGACTGCACGTCGAGCGAGTCCTGCAGCGGCATGACCGCGCTCTCGGTCCGGCCGTCCCGCAGGCACTCCGTCACCTCGGCCAGCTCGTGCGCGTACCCGCCGCCGAGCTGCTGCCGGGTGATCGTCTCGGGGTCGGCGCCGACGCGGTGCAGGACGATCGTCTGCGGGTGGTGGAAGCGCGGCAGGACGTCGATCCAGCCGGCCGTGCCGAACACGCGTGCCTGCCCGGGCAGACCGCACCGCAGCGACGTCGTGAGGGTGGCGGCCCGGCCGTCGGCGTACCCGAGCAGCAGCCCGGCCTCGGCGTCGACGCCGGTCGGGAACAGCGACCCGGAGGCGGTCACGGTGTCGGGCGTGCCGAGGAGCATCTGCGCGAAGCTCACGACGTAGACGCCGAGGTCGAGCAGGGCCCCGCCCCCGAGCGCGAGGGAGAACAGCCGGTCCTCCGGGTCGAACGCGCGCTGCACCCCGAGGTCGGCCTGCACCGACCGCACCTCCCCGACCGCCCCGTCCGCGACCAGCTCGCGCAGGGCGACGACGGCCGGCTGGAAGCGGGTCCACATGGCCTCCATGACGAAGACGCCGCGCTCCCGGGCCAGGTCGACGACGCCGACCGCACCGTCGTAGGTGGCCGTGAAGGACTTCTCCAGGAGCACCGCCTTGCCGGCCTCGACCGCGGCCCGGGCGTGCGCCGCGTGCTGGGCGTGCGGCGTCGCGACGTACACGACGTCGACCTCGGGGTCGGCGAGCAGGTCGGCGTAGGAGCCGTGGGCGCGCGCGACGCCGTGGCGTCCGGCGAAGTCCTGCGCCCTCGACAGCGACCGGGACCCGACGGCGACGACGGACGCGCCCTCCACGTGGCCGACGTCCTGCACGACCTTCTCGGCGATCCGTCCGGGCCCGAGCACGCCCCACCTGGTGTCCACGAGGGGAGGCTACGAGGGCGGGCCCGGTCGTCCGCGGGCCGAGCGTCCGCGACCCGGAAGAGGCCTCGCCGGCCGGGCGTTCTGGCCCAGGTGACGTCCCCCCTGGTGCTCTCGTCCCGCTTCGCGACCGAGCTGGAGGAGCTCACGGTCCCGTGGCGGGCGGCCGAGGCCCCGGCGCCGCGCCTTCTGGTGCTCAACGAGGTCCTGGCCCTCCAGCTGGGCCTCGACCCGGCGCAGCTGACCACCCCCGACGGCGTCCGCGCCCTGCTCGGGCTCGACCTCCCCGAGGGCGCGCGGCCGGTGGCGCAGGCCTACGCCGGACACCAGTTCGGCGGCTTCAACGCGCGGCTGGGCGACGGGCGGGCGCTGCTGCTCGGCGAGCTGACCGATCCCGAGGGACGGCTGCGCGACCTGCACCTGAAGGGCTCCGGCCGCACGCCGTTCTCCCGCGGCGGCGACGGCTACGCGGTGGTCGGACCCATGCTGCGCGAGCACGTGGTCAGCGAGGCGATGCACGCCCTCGGCATCCCCACGACGCGGTCGCTCGCCGTCGTCGCGACCGGGCGCGAGGTCCGGCGGGAGGGCCTGCAGCCCGGCGCCGTGCTGGTGCGCGTCGGCGTCCAGCCACCTGCGGGTCGGGAGCTTCCAGTACGTCGCCGCCCGCGAGGAGACCGGTCTGCTCCGCCGCCTGGCCGACGTCGCCGTCGCGCGGCACCACCCGTCCGCGGCGTCCGCGGAGCACCCGTACCGGGCCCTGCTGGAGGCCGTCGTCGCGGCGCAGGCGCGGCTGGTCGCGCAGTGGATGCTCGTCGGGTTCGTCCACGGTGTGCTCAACACCGACAACGTCACGGTGTCCGGGGAGACCATCGACTACGGCCCCTGCGCCTTCCTCGACGCCTACGACCCCGCCACCGTCTTCAGCTCCATCGACGAGCAGGGCCGGTACGCCTACGGCAACCAGCCGGCGCTCGTGCAGTGGGACCTCGCCCGGTTCGCCGAGACCCTGCTGCCCCTGCTCGACGACGACCAGGACGCCGCGATCGCCCTCGCGGTCGCGGCGCTGGACACGTTCGCCGTGGTCTACCGCGCGACGTGGTCGGACGGGATGCGCTGCAAGCTGGGGCTCGCTCTCGCGGACGACCCGCTGGCCCAGGACCTGCTCGCCCTGATGCAGACCGACCGGGTCGACCTGACCTCGCTGTTCCGGCGGCTGTCGTCCGCCGCCCGGGGCGACGCCGAGCCGGCCCGCAGCCTGTTCCTCGACCTCGCCGGCATCGACGCCTGGCTCGACCGCTGGCGGGCGCTCGCCCCCGACGCCGACGCCATGGACCGGACCAACCCCGTCTACGTGCCGCGCAACCACCTCGTCGAGGAGGCGCTCGCGGCCGGTACCGACGGCGACCTCGCGCCGCTGCAGCGGCTGCTGGAGGCCGTGCAGGACCCGTACACCGAGCGCCCCGGCCTCGAGCGCTACGCCGAGCCCGGCCCGCAGGACCCGTACGTCACCTACTGCGGCACCTGACGCAGGCGCTCGAGGTCGTCCCAGAACCCCGGGTAGGTCTTCGCGACGCACCCCGGGTCGGCGATCCGCACCCCGGGCACCCGCAGGCCGAGCAGCGCCAGGCTCATCGCCGTCCGGTGGTCGTCGTAGGTGGCGAACGTCGTCGGAGCGGGCGTGCCGGGGACGACGGTCAGGCCGTCGTCGTCCTCGGCGGCGTCGATCCCGGCACGGCGCAGCTCGGTGACCATGGCCGCGATGCGGTCGGTCTCCTTGGCCCGGATGAAGCCGATGCCGGTGATGCGGGTGGGGGAGTCGGCGAAGACGGCGACGGTCGCGAGGGTCTGCGCGGTGTCGGACACGTCGCGCATGTCGACGTCGATCCCGTGCAGCACCCCGGTGCCGCGGACGGTGGTCGACGTCGCGGTCTGCACGACCTCGGCGCCCATGCGGGCGAGCAGGTCCACGAAGGCGACGTCGCCCTGCGTGCTGCTGCTGCCGAGGCCCTCGACCGTGACCGTGCCGCCCGTCACCGCGGCCGCGCCCCACAGGTAGGAGGCGGCGCTGGCGTCGGGCTCGACGTCGTACGCCGTCGCCGTGTACGTGCCCTCGGGGACGGACCAGTCGTCGCCGGTCGGGCAGCCGAACGCGGCCATGACCGCGCGGGTCATCTCGAGGTAGGGCAGCGACACGGGGGCGCTGGTGAGGTCGACCCGCAGGCCGCCCGGCACGAGCGGACCGGCGAGCAGCAGCCCGGACAGGAACTGGCTCGACAGGTGGCCGGGCAGGGAGACGGTCCCGCCGCGCAGCGGCCCGGACACGGTGAGGGGGAGCCGGCCCGCGCCCTCCTCCTCGACGACGGTCGCCCCGAGTGTGCGCAGGGCGTCGACCTGCGGGCCGAACGGCCGGGCCCGCAGCTGCTCGGCGCCGTCGAGCCGGGCGGGCACCGGCGACAGGGCGAGGGCGGGCAGCAGGAAGCGCGAGGTCGTGCCCGACTGGCGGGCGTGCACCGTCACCGACGTCGTCAGCCGGCGCGGGTCGGTGCCCCGGACCGTGCACGTGGTGCCGTCGAGCCGCACGTCCGCGCCGAGGGCCTCGACGGCGCCGAGCATGGCCCGGGTGTCGTCGGCCAGCAGGACGCCGGTCAGCGTGGACGTCCCGTCGGCGAGCGCCGCGCAGAGCAGCGCGCGGTTGGTGAGGCTCTTGCTGCCGGGCGGGCGGAGCGAGGCGTGCGGGGGCCGCGCGAGCGGGCGGACCTCGAGAGCGCACATGGGCTCAGGGTAGGCAGGGGGCGTGAACGTCCTGACCGTGCAGTCGCACGTCGCCTACGGCCACGTCGGCAACGCCTCCGCCGTGTTCTGCCTCCAGCGCCTCGGTATCGAGGCCTGGCCGGTCCACACCGTGCAGTTCTCGAACCACACGGGCTACGGGCAGTGGCGCGGCCGGGTCTACGACGGCACCTCGGTCGACGAGCTGGTCGAGGGCGTCGCCGACCGCGGTGTCCTCGGCGGCTGCGACGCCGTCCTGTCCGGCTACCTGGGCTCGGCCGACGTCGGGCACGCCGTCGTGGGGGCGGTGGCCCGGGTCAAGGAGGCGAACCCGGACGCCGTCTACTGCTGCGACCCCGTGATGGGCGACGTCGGGCGGGGCGTGTTCGTGCGGCCCGGCGTCCCGGAGCTGGTCCGTGACGTCGCGGTCCCGGCCGCCGACCTCGTCACCCCGAACCACTTCGAGCTCGACCTGCTCGCCGGGACCACCACCCGGACGCTGCAGGAGGTGAAGGACGCCGTCGCCCGGGTGCAGGCGTGCGGGCCGCGGACCGTGCTGACGACGTCGCTGGTCGCGGACGACACCCCGGCCGGCTCGCTGGACCTGCTGGTCTCGCAGGACGGCCGGCACGCCCGGGTCCGGACGCCGGAGCTCGCCGTGTCGGTCAACGGCGCGGGCGACGCCGTCGCGGCCCTGTTCCTCGCCCACTGGCTGCGGACCCGGGACCCCGTCCAGGCCCTCGGCGCCGCGGCGTCGTCGGTGTTCGGGGTGCTGCGGCGCACGCAGGAGGCCGGGTCGCGCGAGCTGCTGCTCGTCGCGGCGCAGGAGGAGCTGGTGGCCCCGACGACCGTGTTCGAGGCCGCGGAGGTCTAGGGCCGGCCCTCCCAGAAGCCGAGGACCTGCCAGCCGGTGTCGGGGAAGCCGCTGGCCCGGGCGACCCGCGCGGACGCCTCGTTGCCGGGGGCGTGCAGGTAGACGACCGCACGGCCCTCCGCCAGCACCGCGCGGGCGGCCTGCGCCACGAGCCGGCGGGCCAGGCCCTTGCCGCGGGCGCGCTCGTCGGTGACGACCGCGATCTCCCGGCCGTCGTCCGCGTGCCGCTTGAGGCCGACCCCGGCGAGGTACCGGCCGTCGTCGTCGAGGGCGACGAGGACGTCCCCGCCGAACGGGCGCAGCCACGGCGGCACCCGCGGGTCGGCGTCGTCGGCGAGGGTGGCGGGCAGCCAGACGCCGGCGTCGGGCAGCTGCTCCTCGGACGGGACGTCCTGCGCCCACCGCAGCGTCCCGGTCCCGGCCGTCCCCGGGCGGCCGACGGCGCCGGGCAGGGCCTCGAGCAGGGCGGCGACGTCGGGCAGCGGGTCGGGCAGGCGGCCGGCGACGTCGGCCGGGACGCGGACCACGCAGCGGCCGTCGGGGTCGACGACGCCGGCGACCCCGCGGGGCGAGCCGTCCCAGGCAGGGTCGTCGGGGGTGGGGTCGACGACGACGTGCACCGGCAGCCGGGGCGGCCAGCCGCCGAGCCAGGACGCCAGGTGCTGCTCCGGGACCTCCACAGGGCCCGACGGTACTGGGCCAGACGGCCCCGTCCCCTGTGACCAGCCGGGCTGTGCCCCCCGGGCCATGTGCCGGCGGCCCGTCCCGGACGAGACTCCTCGGGTGAGCACTGCGCCGTACGTCCTCGGGGTCCTCGTGCTCGTCGCCGGAGCCGTGCTGCTCGCGCGCACCCGCGCCGCCACGCGCGAGCGCGCCCTGCTGGTGCGCCGGCTCGAGGAGCAGCGGGCGGTGCTGGCCGAGGTGGCCGTGCTGGCCGGCCTCGGCAGCTTCACCTGCGACCCCGTGACGAGGGTCTTCGCCTTCACCGACGAGCTCTTCGCGCTGTGGGGCGTCGCCCCGGGCAGCCCGCTCCGGGACGACCCCGAGGTCTTCGCCCGCGACGTCCTGCACCCCGAGGACCAGCCCTTCGTCCGGGCCGCCTTCGACGCCGGCCTGGCCCACGGCGGCCGGCACGACGTCGAGTTCCGGATCACCCGCGTCGACACGGGGGAGCAGCGCCACGTGCGCAGCACGGTCGAGGTCGTGCTCGGCCGCGACGGCCGCCCGCGCCGGATCACCGGGGCGCAGGTCGACGTCACCGACCTGGTCCTCGCCCGGCTCGAGGCGCAGGACGTCAACGCCCTGCACGGCGCCGTGCTCGCGGCCACGCCCGACGTCGTCGTCGTCACCGACCTGCGTGCCCAGGCGCCCGTGTACGTCTCGCCCAGCATCCTCACCGTCCTCGGGCAGGACCCGCAGGCCACCGTCGCCCTGGGCCGCGCGGGACGCACGCAGCACGTCCACCCCGACGACGTCGTCCTGCTCGACGACGCCGACCGGCGCACCGCCGAGCTCCCCGACGGCGGTGTCGTGCAGGTGCGGTACCGGTGCCGGCACGCCGACGGCCACGAGGTCTGGGTGCAGCGCCGGGCCACGCCCTTCCAGCGCGACGCCGACGGCGAGGTCGTCCAGGTGCTCGGCGTCGTGCGCGACATCACCGACGTCGTCCGCGCCGAGGAGCAGCTCGCCCACGCCGCCCTGCACGACCCCCTGACGGGCCTGCCGAACCGGACGTTGCTGGCCCGCCGGCTGCAGCAGGCGGTCGACGCCGCGCACCGCGGCGAGACCCCGGCGCCCGTGCTCGTCTACCTGGACCTCGACGGCTTCAAGCGGGTCAACGACGACGCCGGGCACGCCGCCGGCGACGCCGTCCTGCGCGAGGTCGCCCGCCGCCTGCTGGAGGCGGTCGGGCCCGACGGGACCGTGGCGCGGCTCGGCGGCGACGAGTTCGTCGTGCTGCTGCCGCCCGTCGACGACGCGCTGGAGCGGGCGCTCGAGGTCGCCGACGCCCTCCAGGTGCCCGTGCAGGTGGCCGGCACCGGGCACCTCGTCCGGGCGAGCGGCGGCGTCGTCGTCGCCGAGGACGGGCTCGACGTCGAGCAGCTGCTCGCCGACGCCGACACCGCCATGTACCGGGCGAAGGCTCTCGGCAAGGACCGGCTGCAGCTGTTCGAGCAGGGCCTGCGCGACGAGCTCGCCGAGCGGCTGCGGGTCGAGCGGGTGCTGCGCCAGGCGCTCGAGCCGGTGCCGGTCGTCCCCCGGCCGCGTGCCTGGCCGACCCTGTCGCTGGCCTACCAGCCGGTGGTCGACGGCGCGGGCGAGGTCGTGGGCGTCGAGGCGCTCGCCCGCCTGCGCGACGAGCAGGGGCGCGCCGTGCCGCCGGACGTGTTCGTCCCCGTCGCGGAGGTCGACGACCTGGTGCGCACGCTCGGGGTGCGGGTGCTGGACCTCGCCCTCGGGCAGCTCGCCGCGTGGCGGGCGACCGGCCGCGACCGGCTGACGATGGCCGTCAACGTGTCGGCCCGGGAGGCGCAGGACGCCGGGTTCGCCGGCACCGTGCTCGACGCCCTCGACCGGCACGGACTGGTCCCCGCGGACCTCGTGCTGGAGCTCACCGAGACCGTCCTGCTCGAGGCCGGCCCGAGCACCCTCGCCGCCCTCGAGCGCCTGCACGGCCTCGGGGTGCGGATCGCCATCGACGACTTCGGCACCGGCTACGCCAGCCTGCGCTACCTCACCCAGCTGCCCGTCGACCTGCTCAAGGTCGACCGCATGTTCACCGCGGGGCTCCCGCACGACGTCGCCTGCGCGACCGTCGTGCGGGCCGTCATCGGCCTGGCCGAGGACCTCGGGCTGGGCTGCGTGGTGGAGGGCGTCGAGACCCGGGAGCAGCGCGACGCCCTGCCGTCCGGGGTGCACCTGCAGGGGTACCTGCTGGGCCGTCCGCTGCCCGCGGACGAGGTCGACCTCGGACGGCGCCTCGCCCTGCGGTGAGGCGCCGTCCGGGCCGGCTCAGCCGTAGACGAGCCGGGTGATCCACTCCGCGACGAGCGCCGGCTTGGTCTCGCCCTCGATCTCGACGGTGAACGTGCGGGTCACCTGCAGCGTGTTGGCGTCCTTGGCCTCGACGGCGGTGAGCACGCTGCTGGCCCGGACCTTCGAGCCGACCTTGACCGGGTTGACGAAGCGGACCTTCTCGAACCCGTAGTTCACGCCCATGACGATGCCGTCGAGACGGCCCATGTCCTGCGGGATCGACCCGGACAGGTGCGTGAGCAGGGACAGCGTCAGGAAGCCGTGCGCGATCGGCACGCCCCACGGCGACAGCGTCTTGCACAGCTCGGGGTCGACGTGGATGAACTGCTGGTCGATCGTCGTGTCCGCGAACGCGTCGATCCGCTGCTGGTCGACCTCGAACCACTCGCCGGTGCCCTCGGGCTGACCGATCGCCTGCTGGAACTTCTCGAACGCGCTCTCGCCCTTGCTGGCCACGGTGGCTCTCCTCTCCGAGGGGCTCAGCCTGCCAGGCGGACAGGCAGACGGGGGAACCGGCCGGCCGCGGGCGACGTCCCACCCGCACACCCCGTCCCCGAGGAGACCTCGTGCGCCCGTCCGCCGTCCTGCTGCCCGCCCTGCTCCTGCCCGTCCTGGGGGCGGCGCCCGCGCTCGCCCTCGTCGCCCCCTCCCCGTCGCCGTCCCCGGCCGAGGACCCGTGCGCGCCGGTCGACGGGCAGGTGCCCCTGATGTGCCAGAGCGGGATGCCGGCCGGCCTGCCCCTCACGGGGGTCCCCGCCGGGGCGGCGGCGGCCGGGCTGGTCGTCGTCGGGGCGGCGCTGGTCGTGCGGCGGCGGGTCAGCGCCTGAGCAGCCGCAGGAGCACCAGTCCGGCCAGCAGCCCGAGGGGCGCCGACCCCAGGCCGGCCGCCGTCGTCCCCGACGCCGCGACGAGCAGCGTGACGACGGCGGGAAGCCGGGTCGCCTCGTCCTGCAGGGCGGCGCTGGTGGCGGCGGCGAAGGAGGCCAGCAGCGCCAGGCCGGCCGCCGTGCGGACCAGCCGCGGGTCGGTCTGCGTGACCAGCGCCGTCGTGAGCGGGGCGACCAGGGCGAGCAGCAGGTAGGCCCCGCCCCCGGCCACCGCGGCCACCCACCGGCGCTCCGGCTCGGGGTGCGCGGACGGGCCGGCCGTCAGGGCGCCGGTGATGGCGGCGAGGTTCACGGTCGGGGCGCCGAACGGGGCGGCCGCCGCCGAGGCCAGCCCGGTGCCGACGAGCAGCCGCCGGACCGACGGGCGGTGCCCGTTCGCCTGCAGGACCGCCAGCCCGACGAGGTTCTGCCCGGCCATCGTCACGAGGTAGACCGGCAGGGCGACCTGCGTGACCGACGCCAGCGTCAGGTGCGGCACCAGCGGGTGCACCGCGGGCAGCGTCGCGGCGGGGAGCTGCAGGTCGCCGGACACCACGACGACGGCCACGAGGGCGAGCAGCGCCGCCGGGGCGGACCACGCGGGGGCCAGGCGCAGGGCCGCCAGCCACACCACGACCACCACCCCCGCTTCGACCGGCAGGTCGCCCACGGCCTGGGCCGGCGCGAGGCAGAACGGCAGCAGGACCCCGGCCAGGACGGCGGACGTGAGCGCGGGTGGCAGGCGCGAGAGCAGCCGGGTGAGGGCCGGCACCAGTCCGGTCAGGACGACGAGCAGCCCGCAGAGCACGAGGCCGCCGACGACCGCCGGGAAGCCGCCGTCGTAGGGGCCGCCGCCGGCCAGCAGGGCGAGCCCCGGGGTGCTCCACACGACGGCGACGGGCACCCGGCCGGGGACGGACAGGGCGAGGGTCGCGACGGCCAGGACGACCCCGAGGGCGACGAGCCCCGCGCCGACCTGCGCCCGGGACGCCCCGGCCGCCTGCAGCCCGGCGACGACCACGGCGACGGAGCTCGCGTACCCGACGACCGCGGCGGACAGCCCGGCCCCGACGGCCTGGCCCGAGGCGTCGTCGCGGAAGGCACGCAGCAGGCCGGTCACCGGCGGGACGCTAGTGCTGGGGCAGGGTGGGGCGGGTGGAGGTGACGACGCGGCGGGCCCGCACCGACGACGTCCCCGCCGTGCGCGCCCTCGTCGACCTCTACGCCCCCGACCGCCGGCTGCTGAGCAAGGCCACGGTCACCCTGTACGAGGACGTGCAGGAGTTCGTCGTCGCGGAGCGGGACGGCGTCGTGGTCGGCTGCGCGGCGCTGCACGTGCTGTGGGCCGACCTCGCGGAGGTCCGCACCGTCGCGGTCGACCCGGCCGCGACCGGTCTGGGCATCGGGTCGCTGCTGCTGGAGCGGCTGCTGCGCCGGGCCGTCGACCTCGGGGTCCGGCGGGTCTTCTGCCTGACCTTCGAGACGGCCTTCTTCGCCCGGCACGGGTTCCGGCCGGCGAGCGAGGTCCTGGTCGACGCGCGGGTGCAGGAGGAGCTGCTGCAGAGCCACGACGAGGGCGTCGCGGAGTTCCTGGACCTCGCCCGGGTGCGGCCCAACACGCTCGGCAACACCCGGATGCTCAGGGAGCTGTAGGGGCTCCCAGGCGCTCCAGCAGCAGGGCCTCGGCGAGGCAGGCCCGCTCCCACATCCCGAGGTGCAGGCTCTCGTCGATGCCGTGCCAGCGCGAGGACGGGTCGCCGACGCCGGTGACCAGGACGGCCGCCCCCGGGTAGGCGCGGGCGAACTCGGCGATGAACGGGATCGACCCGCCGATGCCGGCCTCGACGGGGGCGTTGCCGTAGGCCTCCTCGAAGACCTCGCGGGCGACGTCGTAGGCGTCCCCGACGGTCTCGAGGGCGAAGGGCGCACCGAGGGCGCCAGGGGTGACGACGACCTCGCAGCCCCACGGCGCGTGGTCCTGCAGGTGCCGGGTCAGGGCGGCGAGCGCCTCCTCGGGCTCCTGCCCGGGTGCCAGGCGCAGCGAGAGCTTCGCGCGCGCGTGCGGCAGCAGGACGTTGGAGGCGGCGTCGGTGGAGGGGACGTCCATGCCGAGGACGGCGAGGGCCGGGCGGTGCCACATGCGCTCCGGGAACGTGCCGGTGCCCAGCAGCTCGACGCCGGGGAGCACGCCGGCGTCGCCGCGCAGGACGTCCTCGAGGAGGTCCGGGGCGGCGGAGTCCCCGCGGACGAGGTCCGCGACGGCGACGTCGCCGGCGTCGTCGTGCAGGGTGGCGAGCAGCCGGCACAGGGCGGTGAGGGCGTCGCCGACGGGGCCGCCGTAGAGGCCGGAGTGGACCGGGCGCTCGAGCATGCGGACCTCGACGAGGAGGTCGACGAGGCCGCGCAGGCTGGTGGTGAAGGCGGGGACCTCGACGGAGGCGTTGGCGGAGTCGGCGATGACGATGACGTCGCTGCGCAGGGCGTCCCGGTGGGCGGCGAGCAGGGCCGGGAGGGTCGGGGAGCCGATCTCCTCCTCGCCCTCGACGAACAGCACCACGCCCACCGGCGGACGGCCCCCGAAGGCGCGGAGCACGGCGAGGTGCATGAGGACGCCGGCCTTGTCGTCGGCCGCCCCGCGCCCGTAGAGCCGGCCGTCGCGCTCGGTCGGGACGAACGGCGGGCTGGTCCACTCCTGCTCGGGGCCGGTGGGCTGGACGTCGGCGTGGGCGTAGAGCAGGACGGTCGGCGCGCCGGGCGGAGCCGGCCAGGAGGCGAGCACCGCGGGCTGCCCGCCGTCGACCGCGACGACCGCGACCGACGCCGCTCCCGCGTCCCGGGCGTGCTGGGCGACGACGTCGACCGCGCGGCGGACCTCGCCGGCTGAGCCGGGGTCGCTGCTGATGCTCCTCACCTCGACGAGGGCCCTGAGGTCGGCGACGGCCCGGGCCGTCTGGTCGGCGAGGGCGGTGCGCAGGTCGGTCACGCGGGCACCGAGGCGCGGGCGGTGGTGCGGACGGGGAGGGACTCCCAGCCGCGGAGCACCCGGGTGGTGCGGCGGCGGCCGGGGCCGGCCAGTGCGAGGTCGGGGAACCGGTCGAACAGGGCCTTCAGCCCGACCTCGCCCTCCTGCCGCGCGAGCGACGCCCCGAGGCAGAAGTGGCGGCCCGCGGAGAACGTCAGGTGGTCGCGGGCGTTCGCCCGGGTGACGTCGAAGGCGGCGGGGTCGGCGAAGACGCCGGGGTCGCGGTTGGCGCCGCCGAGGTAGGTGACGACGAGCGAGCCCTGCCGCAGCCGGCGGCCCGCGACCTCGGTGTCGCGGACGGCGAACCGCCCGGTCATCTGCACCGGGCCCTCGAGGCGGAGGGCCTCGTCGACGGCGGTCGGCCAGAGCGACGGGTCGGCCCGGAGCCGCTCGAGCTGCTCCGGGTGCTGCAGCAGCAGGACGGTGCCGCTGCCGAGCAGGTTGACGGTGGTCTCGAACCCGGCCGCGAGCACGAGGCCGGCGGTGGCCCGGAGCTCGGCGTCGTTCAGCCGGACGCCGTCGGTCTCGGCGAGGACCAGCTGGGACAGGAGGTCGTCGCCGGGCTCGCGGACCAGCCGGGCCAGGTGGTCGCCCAGCCAGGACTGGAAGCCCCGGATCGCGTCGTCGACGACGCGGTACTGCCGGTAGGGCAGCCCGACGTCGAGGCTCGGGGCGCCCTTGTGCCCGAACTCGAGGACGGTGGCGTAGTCCTGCTCGCGGATGCCGAGGATCGAGGAGATGACCGCGACGGGCAGCAGGGTGCAGTAGGTGGAGACGAGGTCGAGCTCGGGCCGGCCCTCCATGCGGTCGAGGAGGTCCTCGGCGATGGCCTGGGTGCGGCTGCGCAGCTGCTCGACGGCGCGCGCGGTGAAGACCTTGCTGACGGTCCGGCGGTAGCGGGTGTGGTCGGGCGGCTCGACCGCGAGCATCGACGGCGGGTCGATCGGGCCGAGGGCCAGGGGGTCGCGCGACCAGACGATGGCCCTGCGGATGGCCGCGGGCATCGCGTCCTCGTCGGGGCCCGCCCGGAAGTCGTCGCTCTTGAGCACGGTGCTGCACACGGCGTGGTCGGCGGTGACGTTGCCGAACTTCCCCTGCACCAGCGGCCCCCGGGCGCGGACGGTCTCGTAGAAGGTGAAGGGGTCGTCGCGGTAGCGGGGGTCGGTCATGAAGGCGGCCTGCAGGTCGCCGACCTTCTGCGCCCGCTTCATCGCCACCCGGACGGTCCCGTGGCGCAGGGCCCAGCTGGTCATGCTGCGGACGTGCGAGAGCGGGGTCATGGGCGGACGGTAGACACGGAACGGCTCCGTGTCAGGAGGGGTCACCCGTCAGCCCGTCAGCCGACGGCGCTGGGGGACCCCCGGGCTGCCGAGGTCGGCGCGCTGCCCGTCGGCCCTGCCGGCAGCCTGCGCGCGGCCGCTGACCTGGGTCCGACCGCTCCAGGGGCCCCGCCAGGCGCCCCGGGCCTCGGACGCCTGCGCGTAGAACTCCTGCACCCGCTCGGCCTTGGCCCGCAGCACCAGGGCGGCGGACGGTGCCCCCGTGTCCTCCCGCGGAGGGGCGGCTGCCGTCACCGCCCGCTCCCGGGCCTCGGCCAGCCGCCGGCCGACCTCGGTCACCCAGCCGTCGTAGAACGACAGCCGCCAGGTCTGCGCCGCGACGCCGGCCCTGCGGTGCTCCCCGGCGTCCAGCCGGCGCTGGGCCGCGACCGTCATCTGCACGGCGAGCGAGGCCCACAGCCGTTCGACCACCTCGAGGTCGCTGCGGTGCCCGAACCCGAGGACGTAGCTGCTGTCGCGGGCGACGTTGACCAGGACGTCGTTGGGGCGGGCGACCACGCTGTAGAGCAGGACCCGGTGCCGGTTGCCCCGCCGGCCCTTCTCCCCGATCTCGACCTGCTCCTGCACGAGCGGCTCCTGCGTGCCGCGCTCCTGCCGCTCGCGCTGCCGGGCACGGGCCCGCTCGAGGTCGACGGCGTGCTCGGTGGCCAGCTGCTGGGCGCGTTCGACGAAGGCCGCGGCCTCGTGCTCGTTGTCGGTGCCCTCGGCCTGGGCCAGGAGCTTCCCGACCTTGTCGACCAGGCGGTCCGCGGGCTCACTCACAGGGTCCCCTCCTCGACGTCGTGGCGCCCGTAGTCGACGCGCAGGGCCAGGGCGGCCTCCGGCCCGAGGGAGGCCTCGACGAGCAGGAGCAGCAGGGCCGGGAACGGCGGCCGGTGACCCGCGGCACGACCGGTCAGCGCGCCGGCGTGGTGGGCCAGCTCGTGCAGCAGGACGCTCTCGCGGAGCGCCCAGGGCTCGCCGTGCACCGGCACGGGGAGCGCGATCGTGCCGGGCGGCTCCCAGTGGGCCTTCGTGGCGCCACGTCGCTGGCGCACGAGAGGCGGCGCGACCGGCCCGAGCAGAGCGACCACCTCGGGCAGCGCCAGCACCCGGGCGGCGTACGCCGCGGCGGCGTCGAGCGTGCCGAACCGGCGCTCGGCCGGCAGCAGCAGCGCACTGCCCCCGACGGTGGCCAGGGCCGCGCCCCGCCGGGCGGCGTCGAGGCGGTCGGCCCAGGCGTCCTCGGCGGCGTAGACGCGGGACCGCTGGAGGTCCCTCGGGACGGTGCTGGGCATGGCGGGGACGCTAGGCGAGGGGTCCGACGCGGGAGACCGCCCGGGCAGGTCTGTGGACGTGTCAGAGGGCGCTGATACCGGCGAGGCTGCCGGCGAGCACCAGGGCCGCCGGGGCGAAGGCGACGAGCAGCAGCCGCCCCGACGCCGACGGCAGCAGCCGGACGCCGTGGGCGCACAGCCCGAGGGCCACCGCACCGGCCGGGAGCACCAGCCCGGAGGCCCCGAGGGCGTTCGAGCCCCAGGTCAGCCCGACCAGCAGGGCGAGGCCGAACCGGAGACCGGCGTCAGGCGGAGCGGCACCGCGACGGACGCCCGGGCGAGGGCCACCACCACCACGGCCAGGCCGCCGTACCAGAGCCCGTGCCCCAGGACCTCGTCCAGCAGGTGCACCGGGGCAGCGTCCCCGCGGGCGTTCCCGATCGCGTTCGCCGCCAGGTGGACGCCGTGCCCCTCGACGTACAGCAGCGCCCCGACGCCGCCGAGCAGCCAGGACACGCGGTCGGCCCGGGCCCGGTGCAGGAACAGGGCCGCGGGTGCGAGGACGAGCGGCGGCACGGCGAGGTCGAGCAGGTCGGCCACCCGGAGGCCGCCGCCCGCCGGACCGAGGCCGTCCGGCAGCAGCCCGAGGTGGTGCAGGACGCCGTACGCCAGGGCCCAGGCCGCGAGGGCGGCCGGCGCGGTCACCGACCCGGCAGCAGGCCCCGGACGCCGGCCCCGACGCCCTTGACGTAGTCGGCCAGCGCGGTCGGGGCGAGGGCCTCGCCGGCGGCCATGGCCACGGCGTCGACCCCCACGAGGTAGCGGGGCAGCGGCACCGGGTTCGCGAGCGCCAGGCGGATGACGCGCCCGACCCAGACGGGGTCGGGGAAGTGCTTGCCCTTGAGGGTCATGGCCGGCGCGCGGTCGTAGACGTCGGCGTACGCCCCGCTGAACGAGGAGCCCTCCGGCTCCGGGAAGCTCTCCGCGCCGGCGTCCCAGATGCCCGTGCCGAAGCCGCCCGGCTCGATGAGGACGACGCGGACGCCGAACTTCGCGACCTCGATCCGCAGCGCGTCCGACAGCGCCTCGAGGCCGTGCTTGCTGGCGGCGTACCAGCCGGTCAGCGGCGCCGAGACGCGGCCGGCGATGGAGGAGACGTTGACGATCCGGCCGTCGCCGCGCTCGCGCATGGCAGGCAGGACGAGCTGGGCGATCCGGGCGGGGGCCACCAGGTTGACCTCGAGCTGGTAGCGGGCGTCGTCGGCCGCTGACGTCCTCGACGGCCCCGGCCTGGGCGAACCCGGCGTTGTTGATGACGGCCCACGGGCCGCCGTCGGTCATCCGGGCGATCTCGGCGAAGCCCTCCTCGGTGGAGGCGGCGTCCGCGACGTCGCACAGGGCGGTGCGCACGGTCAGCCCCCGCTCCGCACCGGCGGCCACGATCGCGTCGGCCTTGTCCTGCGTGCGGGCGGTCCCGATGACGTCGTACCCGACCCGGGCGAGCTCGAGGGCGGTGGCCAGCCCGATCCCGCTGTTGGCTCCGGTGACGACGACGCTCTTCTGACCCGTGCGAGTGGCAGACATGCGGCGCTGCCTACCCCTCCTTCGCCTCGGACCACCTCCGGACGACGGCGACGTCGGCGACGAACCGCACGCCGCTGCCGGTGGCCCACCGTCCCGCGGCCTCCTCGAGGGCGCCGTGCAGGAGGGCGACCGCCCGGTCCGCCTCGTCGGCGGGCACGTGCAGCAGCAGCTCGTCGTGCAGGCACAGCACGATCTGCCCGCCCCCTCCGCGGACCGTGGCGGCCCAGACCTTGAACAGCTCCGCGGCCGCGCCCTGCACGACGGCGTTGCGGGCGAACCTGCCGCGCCCGCCCGTGCCGAGGGGGAGCAGCCGTCCGCCCCAGGTCCGGAGCTCGCCGCCCTCGCGCCCGCGGGCCTCGGCGGCGGACAGGAAGGCGAGCGCCCGCGGGTAGGCCGCCTGCATCCGCTCGAGCGCCCGCCCGGCGGTCCCGCTGGTCTGCCCGTACATGGCGGCCAGCACGGCGACCTTCGCCGTCGGGCGGTCGACGCCGAGGGCGGCCGCGACCGGCGTGTACATGTCGACCTCGCGGGCCGCGGCCGCCAGCGCCGGGTCGGCGCTGACGACGGCGAGCACCCGCGGCTCGACCTGCCCGAGGTCGGCCCGCACGAGCACGTGACCCGGCTCGGCCGCGACCGCCGCCCGGAAGCTCGCCGGCAGGCTGTGCAGCCCGGCGCTGGCGGTCATCCGGCCGGCACCCTCGGCCGCGGTCCAGCGTCCGCGCAGGCGCCCGTCGTCGCCGAGGTGCTCGTCGAGCCAGCGGTAGCCGTACGTCGTCGCGACCCGCTCGGCCTTGCGCCAGTCGAGCAGCGCGGCCACGGCGGGCGAGGTCGCGCGGTGCGGCTCGAGCCGCCACGACCTCGTGTCGGCGACGTCGTACCCGCGGGACTGCAGCAGCGCGAGGACGGCCTCGTTGCTGCGCAGGTCGACGACCGCCCCGAAGGCCTCGTGCACCACCCGGTCGCGGGCCGTGCGGACCTGCAGCGCGTGCGCGTCGTCGACCGGACGGGGCCCCGCCGACGCCGCCACCCACGTCTCCGCGGAGACGCGGTCGACCGGGAGCCCGTCGACCTCGAGCTCCACGGCGAGCAGCGCGGCCGACGACTCGGCGTACGCCGTGAGCAGGGGCAGGGGCAGGCCGGCGGGGTCGGCGCGCCGGTCCTCGAGCCGGTCCAGCGACGCCGCCTGGAGCGCCTGCACCTCCTGGGCGAGCGCGTCCGGGAGGTCGTCCTCGTCGCCGACCAGCTGCCCGTCCACCACCGGCTCGGCCGAGGGGGGGAGGTCCAGCAGGGTGCCGGCGGCCGGCGCGCGGGGCGGCGGCACGGGAAGGCCGTGCGCGAGGGCCCAGACGGCGGCGGGGTCGTCGCGGTCGGTGCCGTGCAGCAGGCGGGCCACCGCCCCGAGGTCCCAGCAGGACCGCGGCCGCACCCCCGACTCGACCAGCGGCCGGGCGGCCACCGCGGCCCGCCACCAGAGCAGCCGCCCCGAGGGCAGCGGCACGGCGGAGGTCACCCGGACAGCCTCGCCGACGCCGGCAGGAACCCGGGCGGCCGCGTCGAACTCCCCGTGCACAGCCGCACCCCTTGGAGCCCCCGTGTCACGTCGTCTCGTCGGCCTGCTGGCCGCCTCCGCCCTGCTCTGCACGGGCGCCGCCGCCACTGCCGCGACCGCTGCGCCGTCCGTGCGGCCCGCCCCCGTCGAGGCGAGCCTGCGCGGTGCCGGCAGCTTCCACGCGTTCGTGCAGTACTCCCGTCCGGTCCGCGAGTCCGACGTGACGGCGCTGCGGGCGCTCGGCATCACGCAGCTGCACCCGTTCGCGCACGTCCCCGCCGTCGCCGTCGTCGCCCCGGCGTCGCTGCTCGAGGCGAGCGCGCGACTGACCGGCGTCACCCGCGTGCAGCGCGACCACGGGCTGAAGCTCACCCTGGACAAGAGCAAGAAGGCGCTGCGCGTGCCCGAGGCGCGGGCCGCGAGGCCCAAGGGCCTCGGGCTCACCGGCAAGGGCGTCACGGTCGCGGTCATCGACTCCGGCCTCGACGCCCGCCACCCCGACTTCGCCGGCCGGGTCAAGGCCACCTACGGCTTCGAGGGCGCCTGGCTCTACGACCAGTACAACGACGGCGCCATCAGCGACTTCGCGGCCGAGACGACCGCGCCGTACGCGACCGTCGACGAGATCGGCCACGGGACGCACGTCGCCTCGACGGTCGGCGGCAGCGGGGCGGGCAGCATCAGCGGGGCCGACTACAGCGGGGTCGCGCCCGGCGTGGACTTCGTCGGCTTCAAGATCTCCAGCGCGGTCCAGGGCGTCGTCTACGACTTCGGCTGGGAGGCCAACGCCATGGCCGCCATCGAGTACCTGATGGAGCACCCCGAGCTCGGCGTCGACGTCGTGCAGAACAGCTGGGGCATCTTCGAGGTCACCGACCCGGACAGCGAGCCGACGATCCAGATGGTCCGGGCCGCGATCCAGCACGCCGGGCTGACCTTCGTGTTCTCCGCCGGCAACAACGGCCCCGACAAGGACAGCGTCGGCTGGCCCGGCGCCATGGGCAACGTCATCACGGTCGGGGCGACCGAGAAGACGGGCACGTTCGCTGTCAGCGACTTCTCGAGCCGCGGCCCCCAGGTCGACGTCACCGCCCCGGGCAGCCTCATCGTCGCCGCCCGCAGCACCGGCGCCGTCATCGACACCGCCGACCCGACGACGCCGGCCGAGGACCTCCCCCGCTACATGGCGATCTCCGGCACCTCGATGAGCAGCCCGCACGTCGCCGGCGTCGTCGCGCTGATGAAGCAGGCCTACCCGGCGCTCACCGGCGAGGTCGCCGAGGAGGTCCTGGCCCGGACCGCCACCGACCTCGGCAGGAAGGGCAAGGACGACGACTACGGCTGGGGCTTCGTCGACGCGTTCAAGGCCGGGAAGGTCGCCGGCTGCCTGCGGACCGCGAGGGACCGCGAGGCCTGCTTCGCCGCTGTGAAGGCCCTGCCGAAGAAGGCCTACCGGAGCGACTGGAGGACCAAGGGCGACGAGTCGCCGACCGCCCACGGCGCCGAGGTCATCCCGCTGGTGGGCGACCCGTTCGGGATCGAGAGCGAGTAGGCGCGAGCCACCGCCCGCAGACCTCCAGCCACAGGCAGGTCCCGGCCCACCGGCCGAGGTGCCCGAACCGCTCCTGCGCGTCGGGCACCTCGCGGGCGAGCCACCCGTCGAGCAGCAGCGGCCGGGGGCGTCCGAGGAGCGGGAGCAGCGACGCCGCGCTGAACGGGCCGAGGCCGGGGAGCTCCCGCACCCGGGCCTGCACGACGTCGTCGTCCAGGTCGTGCCACGTCTCCGGGTCGACGTCCCCGTCCGCGACGGCCCGGGCCAGGGCCCGCAGCCACGGGGCGCGGTAGCCGCCGGGCAGGTCGGGCCGCCGGGCGACGTCGTCGGGTGTCGGGAACGGGCCGGAGCCGACCAGCGCCGCGACCGAGGAGCGGGCTCCGCGCAGCGAGGTCCGGGTCGACAGCAGGAGCTTCACCAGGTCCTCCCACACCGTGGGAGCGCGGAGCACGCGCCCGGCCCCGAGCGGCAGGACCCACGCCAGGGACGGCACCCGGGCGCAGGCCTCGTGCAGGCCGGTGAGGTCGTCGTCGAGGCCGAGCACCCGGCGCACCACCTCCGCGGCGGGCCCGCCACCCTCGACGACGAGGTCGGCGTCGACCCGCACCACCCCGCCGGGCAGCCGCAGCGCGAGCCGGTGCCCGTCGTACGACGCCGGGGGCAGCAGGACGGTCGCGCCGGAGCGGACCGTCGCGTCCAGGCCGAACGACGCCGGCCGCGCCAGCCGCGCCGTCGCGGTCACCGGACCGGGCGGGGGCACCTCGCCGTACGGCGGCGGCCCGGCGAGCAGGCGGGCGACCTGCTCACCCACCGGGCGCCTGGTCCAGCGCCTGGTCCAGCACCGTGTCCAGGCGCACCGCCAGGGCGACGTCGAGGTCGGTGACGGCGTCGCGGACGTGCGTCCAGAGCACGAGCCGGGTGCTGCCGTCGGGCTGCTCCTCGAGCACGGGGTGGTGGTCCAGGGCGTCGGCGGTCTCGGCCACGGCGGCCCGCAGGACGTCGTCGAGGCGGGCGGTGCGGCTGATCCGCGAGGTGTCGCCGGACCAGGCCGGGAGGGTGTCGAGGGCCTCGGCCAGCTGGGCGGCGGTCAGGGGGGTGCGCACCGCTCTAGTCTGCGGCCGTGGAGCGGCGCGGGGTGGTCGGGGCGGCCCTGGTGCGCGACGGCCGGGTGCTGGCGAGCCGCCGGACGGGGCCGCCGTCGCTGGCAGGGCTGTGGGAGTTCCCCGGGGGGAAGGTCGAGCCGGGCGAGTCCGACGTCGAGGCGCTGGTGCGGGAGCTGCGCGAGGAGCTCGGCGTCGAGGCCCGGGTGGGGGAGCGGGTCGGCGGCGACGTCCCCGTCGGCGACGCCCTCGTGCTCCGGGTCTACCGGTGCACCGCCGTCGGCGAGCCCGCGCTGGTCGACCACGATGCGCACCGCTGGCTGTCCCTCGCCGAGCTCGACGACGTGCCGTGGATCCCCGTCGACGCCCCCGTGGTCGAGGCGCTCCGCGGGCTCCTCTGACGCCTGCGGCGGCCCCGCGACCCGTAGCGGGGTCGCCGGTCATGACCGCTGGGCGCGCCTGACGTCGTACGCCGTGACCGGGGCGTCGACCCCGCGCAGGGCCACCGGGGGCTGCGCCCGCGTGCGGAAGGCCGGGGACAGCCGCAGGGCCGGGTCGGTCGCCGCGAGCACCTGCCCGGGCTGCGCGACCGCCACGAGGCGGGCGGCGAGGTTCACCGGCCGGCCGTACCAGTCGCCCTCCTGCGCCACGAGCTCCCCCGCAGCGACGGCGGCCCGGAGCTGCAGGCCCGCCTCGGCGGCCCGGGCGTGGGAGACGAGGTCGAGGGCGATCCCGGCGAGGTCGTCGGGGGAGGACGCCACGAACATGACGGCGTCGCCGAGGAACTTCACCAGCCGTCCGCCGCCGGCCTGGACCACGTCCTGCGCGGTCGCGTCGAAGGCGCTGAGCAGGGCGCCGAGCTCGGGCAGGGTGGCCCGCTCGGTGAGCGCCGTGAAGCCGGACAGGTCGGCGAACCCGACGCCGCTGCGGACGGTCCCGTCGACGACGACCTGCTCCCAGTGGCGCCGGGCGGCCTCGACGTGGTGCCGGTGGGCGGCGTCGAGCAGGGACCCGACCCGGGGGACCAGGGCGGCGACCGCCTGCCAGGCCTGCGCGGTCCGCAGCTCGCTGCCGGTGGCGGCCAGATCGATGTCGGCGGCCTGCCGCAGGGCCGAGCTCTCGGCGTCGGCGAGGCGGGCGAGACCGGCGCCGAGCACCCGGGCGAGGGCCAGCGCGGTCTGCTCCCCGACCAGGCCGGCCACCGCGACCAGGGTCCGCAGGCCCTCGACGTCGGCCTCGTGCAGGACGGGTCCGGTCGGGTCGGGCAGCCCGAGGGCGAGCCAGGCCCGGCGCAGGAGCCCCTCGTCGGCACCGAGCTCGACGGCGGCGTCCGGCACGGTGCGGCGCGGCCCGGGCAGGGTGATCTCGCGGTCGCCGGCCAGGGCGAACAGCCGCCCCGCCGCGTGCGCCTGGACCATCTCCTCGAGCCGGACGCCGCGGCCGTCGAGCCAGACCAGGAGGTCGCGCCGGGCGTCGTCGCCGGGGGTCAGCAGCCCCGCGCGCACCCAGACGTCGTCCACGCCGCGCAGCCTGTCACCCGGGCGGCTGCTCCAGGGCCTCCAGGACGCCCTTGCGGCCCTTGTGCGCGGTCTCGTGCGCCCGCACCGCCTCGACCGCCCGCGGGTGGTCGCGCAGGGCCGCCCTCACCTGGGGCACCGTCTGCTCGTCGTAGCCGGTCCACGGCTCGCGGGCCGCCCGCCCGGCCTGCTTCGCGGCATCCGGGTTCTCGACGAACTGCCCGTCGCCGGCGACCTTGGTGCGGTCCGCCTCGGCCTTCTCGGCGTCGGTGAGGCGGTCCCACGCCTCCTTCGGCAGGTACCGGTGGGTGGTGTCGCCGTCGCGGGCCTGGGCGTCGCCGTCGGCGGTCTGCCACTGCTCCTCGGTCCACCGGTCCAGGTGCTGGGCGGTCTCGTCCTTGTCGCCCACGTAGTCCCCGCCGCGCTCCTTGTAGAGGCGCGCCACCAGCTGCGCCTTGCGGGCGCTCCACTGCCCGGGCCGGCCGCCCTTGTCGCCGGCCAGGACCTCGGCCTTGACCGCCTCGCGGAGGGCGGGGTCCGTGTAGTCGCTCATGACGGCGGTCTGCCCGCTCCCTGGGGCAGGTGCACCCGCGACGCTCGTTCCCAGGGGGCGCCGGGAGGCCGCCCCGCCGCGCCGCCGCTGCCGTCGCCGCCCCCTGTGGCGCCGGCCTCGACCTCCGTGGCGCCTGCCTCCGTCCGTCCCGACTCCTGCCGCGGGCCCGCTCGACGCATCCCCGCCCGTCGGGCGTGTGCCCGGCTCCCTGTTCGCCCTGGGCTGACTGGCACGTGCTCCGACCTGGTCTTTCTCGTCCAGGACTGTCGGACCCGGGTCGTAGGTTCGGGTCATGTCAGGGACGTTGTTCGGGTCGACGCGGAGCCAGTGCGCGGCGGTCCGCGCTGCTGCCCGGGCCTCGGCGGCAGCGTTCGTGGCGGAGCAGAAGGCCCTGGTCGAGCTGTGGCGGGTGTCGTTGCCGGAGCACCGGGAGTTCGTGTCCGGTGAGGTCGCGTGCCTGCTGCACGTGTCGCCGCAGACCGGTGCGGACCGGCTGGGTCAGGCGCTGCGGCTGGTGTCGTTCCCCCGGTTGCTCGCGGCCCTGGAGGTCGGGCTGCTCGGGGTGCCGCACGCACTGTCGCTGCTGGCGGAGGTCGAGCCGCTGTCCGCTCCCCATGCCGCGGCGGTCCTCGCCGAGGTGCTGGACGGGCCGGCTGATGATGGCGTCCTGGACGGGACGCCGTCGCAGCTGCGGGCCTCTGCCCGGCGGGCGGCGATCACGGTCGACCCGGACGCCGCCCGACGCCGGCACGAGGCTGCCCGCCGGACCGCCGGGGCGCGCCTGCGGCCGCAGCCCGACGGGATGGCCGACCTCGTCCTGGGGTGCACGGCGACCGAGGGCGCGACGGTGCTGACTGCGCTGCGGGGCCGGGCGGCCGCGATGACGTTCACCGAGGAGCTGACCGAGGGGCAGAAGCAGGTCGCCGGGCTGCTGCACGCCCTCGGGTGCGACCGGGTCAGCGTCCAGGCGGTGATCGAGTGCCCCGTCGAGAAGGCCGTCGACGTGCACGCCCTGGCCGCCGCCCCGGTCTGGACCGTCGGCCTGGCGATGCCCGCCGCCGTCGCGCTCGGACTGTCGGACTGCCCGGCGGTGCTGGCCGGGTACGGGCCGATCGGCGCCGACCAGGCCCGGGGACTGCTGCCGCAGGCTGATCTGGTGAAGGCGTGCGTCGACAGCCGCACCGGCGAGGTCCTCACCGCCCAGCCGCCCCTACGCCGAGCAGCCTGGGTCAAGGGCGACCCGGACCGGGCCCGCGGCGCTCCGCCGGGCACTGGTCGACATGGCCACGACCGCCAGCACGCTCCCGGACCTCGCCGAGCCCGGCTACGTCCCGTGCGCAGCCCTTGGCCGGCTGGTCGACCTCCGAGACGTCACCAGCGTGTTCCCCGGCGACAGCACCCCCGCCCGACGCACCGACCGCGACCACCGCCTCCCCTGGCCGCTGGGCCAGACCGACGAGACCAACCTGCAGGACCTGAGCCGCCACTGGCACCGCGCCAAGCACACCGGCTGGACCACCCGCACCACCGACGACGGCACCGTCCGGTGGACCAGCCCCGGCGGAGGCGTCTACCGACGACGACCACATCGGACGGCTCCACCACCCGTGCCGCCCGGCACGACGCTGCCGCCCCTACCCGGTGTGCCGTAGCCGGCCCTAGCGGGCCTTCTACCACCGTGCGGCTACGTTGCCAGGCGTGACTCCGCTGCGCTGGTTCCAGGGCCTGTATGTCGCCGTGTTCGGGGTTGTGCTCGTCCTCTTCTTCATCGCGCCCAATCACCTCCGGCTCCCTTTCACGGCCATCGGGGTCATGCTGGCTCTGTACGGGCTCTGCCTCCTAATGAACCTCTTCGGCATGACGAGTGAGGTTGCCGCGAAGGCAGGTAAGAGCCGCTTCTCACCCCCGATTTTCGGCGATGTGCGCGTGGTTCGAGGCGCGGGCGTCGTGTTCCTGCTGGGTGGCGTTGCTTTCGCGCTACAAGCCCTGTCTGCGAGTGACTTCTAACGCCGGAAGGTATGTGCCGTTCTCGCTGAGGTTTGCAACCTTGTACGCATGGCCTCCGCGAAGTGGACCCAGCGACTAGACGACCGTGTCGACGCTCTACTCAAGCGGCGCGTGGGCTTCGGTCTGACCGACCCTGCACCGGAGCCAGGGAGCAATCGTCACCTGCTCATGGTCCTGGTCGTCGCCGGATGCGTCTCCCTGCTCCTCGTCCTGGTGCTGGTCGCGAGCGGACAGGGAAGTCAGTGGCCGATCTTCCTGGGGCCAGTCCTTGGGGCCTTGGCCGGGCCAGTCTTCGTCCGGCTCCGTCGCGGACGCGCTCGACGGTAGGTGCCGCTTGCGGCTGTCAGCCCTGACGCCGGACGTCCTGCCCGTCACGCGTGGGCCGACCCCGCCGGTGGCCGATCCTGCTGGCGCGATCGGCGGCGGCGCCCTGCGTCACCGAGGGCGTGACCACGCCCTGTCGGCCGGGAACGGGTCGCCCCCGAGCCCTCCGGATCGGCTCGAGCCCCGCGAAGAGCGCTCGCCGTAGACTCGGGGTGCCGGCAGTCTGCTCGGCCGTTCCCCAGCCGATGACCAGGAGTACTGCTGTGCCCACGCGCGACGACATCCGCAACGTGGCGATCATCGCCCACGTCGACCACGGCAAGACCACCCTCGTCGACGGGATGCTCCTGCAGTCCGGCGCCTACTCCGAGCACCAGCAGGAGGAGGGCGCCGTCCAGGACCGGGTCATGGACTCGATGGACCTGGAGCGCGAGAAGGGCATCACCATCCTCGCGAAGAACACCGCGGTCCGCCGCAAGGACCTGCTCATCAACATCATCGACACCCCGGGCCACGCCGACTTCGGCGGCGAGGTCGAGCGCGGCCTGTCCATGGTCGACGGCGTGGCGCTGCTGGTCGACGCCTCCGAGGGCCCGCTGCCGCAGACCCGCTTCGTGCTGCGCAAGGCGCTGGCGCAGAACATGCCGGTCATCCTGATCATCAACAAGGTCGACCGCTCCGACGCCCGCATCGCCGAGGTCGTCGACGAGACCTACGAGCTGTTCATGGACCTCGACGCCACCGAGGAGCAGATCGACTTCCCGATCGTCTACTGCCAGGCCAAGACCGGCCAGGCCTCGCTGAACCGCCCGGCCGACGGCACCAGCCCCGACAGCCCCGACCTCGAGCCGCTGTTCCAGGTCATCAAGGACACGATCCCGGCCCCGACCTACACCGAGGGCGCGCCGCTGCAGGCGCACGTCACCAACCTCGACGCCTCGCCGTACCTCGGCCGCCTCGCGCTGTGCCGCATCTTCAACGGCGAGATGAAGAAGGGCCAGACGGTCGCCTGGTGCAAGAAGGACGGCACCGTCGAGAACGTCAAGCTCACCGAGCTGCTCGGCACCGAGGCCCTCGAGCGCGTCTCCATCGAGTCCGCCGGCCCGGGCGAGATCGTCGCCATCGCCGGCATCCCCGAGATCTTCATCGGCGAGACCCTGGCCGACCCGGCCAACCCGGTCCCGCTGCCGCTCATGACCATCGACGAGCCCAACATCTCGATGACCATCGGCATCAACACCAGCCCGATGGCCGGCCGGAGCGGCAAGAAGCTCACCGCCCGCCAGGTCAAGGACCGCCTCGACAAGGAGCTGGTCGGCAACGTCTCGATCCGGGTCAACCCGACCGAGCGCCCCGACACCTGGGAGGTCCAGGGCCGCGGCGAGCTGCAGCTGGCGATCCTCGTCGAGGTCATGCGCCGCGAGCAGTTCGAGCTCACCGTCGGCAAGCCGCAGGTCGTCACCCGGCTGGTCGACGGCAAGATCCACGAGCCGATGGAGCGCCTCACCATCGACACCCCGTCGGACTACCAGGGCGTGATCATCCAGCTGATGGCGCTGCGCAAGGGCCGCCTCGAGCAGATGGTCGACCACGGCACCGGCTGGACCCGGATGGAGTACATCGTCCCGGCCCGCGGCCTGATCGGCTTCCGCACCGAGTTCCTCACCGAGACCCGCGGCACCGGCCTGCTGCACCACGTCCACGAGCGCTACGAGCCGTGGCACGGCGAGATCCGCACCCGCCCGTCCGGCTCGCTCGTCGCCGACCGCAGCGGCCCCACCACCGGCTTCGCCCTCCAGAACCTGCAGGAGCGCGGGACCATGTTCGTCCCGCCGGGCGCCGAGGTCTACGAGGGCATGATCGTCGGCGAGAACTCCCGCAGCGACGACATGGACGTCAACGCCACCAAGGAGAAGAAGCTCACCAACATGCGGCAGAGCTCCTCCGACGTCCTCGTGCCGCTCATCCCGCACAAGGAGCTCAGCCTCGAGCAGGCGCTCGAGTTCTGCCGCGAGGACGAGTGCGTCGAGGTCACCCCCGGCAAGGTGCGCATCCGCAAGGTCATCCTCGAGGCCGGCGAGCGCGGCCGCGCCTCGCGCAACAAGGCCAAGTCCTCCCTGGCCTAGTGAGCTGGGCAGGGCGGCTGCTCGTCGCGACGCCGGAGCTCACGGAGCCGACGTTCGCGCGGAGCGTCGTGCTCCTGCTCCAGCACAGCGACGACGACGGCGCCCTGGGCGTCGTCGTCACGCGGCCGAGCGGCACCGACGTCGACGAGGTCCTGCCGGGCTGGCAGGACCTCGTCGCGGCCCCCGAGCGGGTCTTCGTCGGCGGGCCGGTCTCGCCGGAGGCCGCGATCTGCCTCGGGCGGCTGCGCCCCGGGGCGGACGGCCCGACGGTGGCACCGCTGCCGTCGGCCCCGCTGCTCGCGACCGTCGACCTCGACGCCGCTCCCGACGCCGTCGCGCCCCTGGTCCAGCGGCTCCGGATCTTCTCCGGGTGCGCCGGCTGGTCGCCGGGGCAGCTCGAGGGGGAGGTCGAGGAGGGCTCGTGGTGGGTGCTCGACAGCCTGCCGGGCGACCCGTTCTCGACCGAGCCGGACCGGTTGTGGCGGCAGGTGCTGCGCCGCCAGGGCGGCACCCTCAGCCTCGTCTCGACCTACCCCGAGGACCCTCGGCAGAACTGAACCAGCGCGTCCCGCACCCCTGTCAGCCCCTTGTAGGCGACCGCCTCCTCCGACATCGACGCCAGAGCGTCCGCCAGCACGCCCCGCTGCTCGGGCGGGAGCGCCGTCAGGGGCTGCAGGTAGGGCCGGATCGTGAACAGCGCGCGGTCCCCGAGGGGCACCGTGGTCTGGCGCTCCACCCGCAGCCACCACCGCTCCGGGGGCGGGCAGGACGGCGGCTCGGCGTCGGGTGCGGAGGGGTCGCGGTCCAGGCGCCCCGACGGGTCCAGGCCCCAGACGTACTGCACGTACGGGCCCTTGGTCAGCAGCGCCTCCGACAGCGCGCCGGTCGCCCGCCGCAGCCGCGCCCCGTCGGCCACCGGGGCGTGCAGCTCCGCCAGCGAGGCGCCGCGCCGCTCCCGCGGGGACCAGCCGCTCGGGAACGCCACCGCGAGCAGCTCGGCGACCACCGCGCCCGAACCGGTGCGGCGGAGCACCACGAGGTCGTCGCTGCAGGCGAGCAGCCACGCCTCGGCCAGCTCCGCCCAGCCGCCCTCGGGCGCCGGAGCCCAGGGCAGCAGCGCGAAGGCACAGCGCAGCGCGGCGCCCAGTCCCTCGTCGCAGGAGCCGGAGCGGACCAGGACGCCGTCGCGGTCCGCGGCCAGCCGCTCCCGGCGCCGGGCGAGCGCGGCAGGGTGGGCGTCGTCGAGCACCACGGCGGGCGCGTCCCCGAGCGGCCGCGGTCCGGGCGCGGCCGACCACGGCACCCGCACCGGGAACGGCACGACGACCGGCGGCAGCGGTCTCAGCCGGGGAACCAGGTGGCGAACGCGGCGTCCGCAGCCGCGGTCGCGCTCCGGACGTCGGCGGCGGCCGCGGCCAGGTCGACCGGCTGCTCCGCCCGCAGCCGCGTCTCGAGCCCCTCGCAGAGCGCGGACAGCCGGAGCGCGCCGAGCGCCGCGCTGCCGCTCTTGAGGGCGTGGCAGACCCGACCGACCGCCTGCGGGTCGTCGGCCGCGACGGCGGCGTCCAGCTCGACGAGCTTCTGCGTCGACTCGGTCCGCCAGGTCGAGACCAGGGTGGTGGTGAAGGCGGACGCCTTGTCGCCGAGCCGGCCGGTCAGCGCGGTGAGCACGGACGGGTCGACGGCGTCGGGACCGTCGCCGGTCGCGGGCGGCGGGATCGTCACGGGGACCTCCGGAGGGACGTGCTGCAGGCCGAGCGCCTCGCGGGCCCGGTCGAGGGCGGCGGCCAGGTCCTCGGCCCTGACCGGCTTGGACAGGTAGTCGTCCATGCCGGCGGCGAGGCACCGCTCGCGGTCCTCCACGAGAGCGCCGGCCGTCATCGCGACGATCCGCGGCTGGTGCTCGGGAGGGAGCAGCCGGCGCACCTCGCGCGTCGCCTCCAGGCCGTCCATCACGGGCATCTGGACGTCCATGAGCACGAGGTCGTAGCGAGCCGCCTTCAGCGCGGTCAGGGCCTCCACGCCGTCGCCGACGACGTCGGGCCGCTGCCCGAGGCGGCCGAGCATCAGCGTCGCGACCTTCTGGTTCACGGCGTTGTCCTCGGCGAGCAGGATCCGGATCCGCCCGCGGGCGACGGGGGCGGCGGCCGGAGCGGCGTCGACGGCGTCGCCGAGCAGCCGGCTGACCACCTCGCGCAGGGCCACGGCCTTGATCGGCTTGGTGAGGTGGAGCAGCCCGAGGCCGGCGGCCTCGGCCGGGCGCTGGCCGAGGCTGCTGAGCAGCACCATCGGCGTCCGGGTGAGGTGGGGCAGGGCGCGGAGCCGCTCGGCGACCTGCAGGCCGTCGAGCCCGGGCATGTGCATGTCGAGCACGACGAGGTCGTAGTCCGCGCCCCCGGACAGGTGCTCGACCGCCTCGACCGGGTCGGCGAACGAGCGGACCCGCATCCCCCAGCCGCCCAGCTGCACCTCGAGCAGGCGGCGGTTCGTGGCGTTGTCGTCCACGGCCAGGACGGTGCGCCCGGCGAGCGCGGCCTGCGGCCGGTCCAGCGTGCCCTCGGCGTCGGGCCGCGGCACCAGGGCGACCTGCACGGTGAACGTCGTCCCGACGCCGGGGGTGCTGTCGACCGTGAGGGTGCCGCCCATCGCCTCGGCGAGCCGGCGGCTGATCACGAGGCCCAGGCCGGTGCCGCCGTACTGCCGGGTCGTGGAGGCGTCGACCTGGCTGAAGCTGCGGAACAGGCGGTCGAGCCGGTCCTCGGGGATGCCGATGCCGGTGTCGCGGACGTCGAGGCGCAGGTCCACGGTGCCGTCGTCGCGGGTCCGGCCGGCCGTGACGGTGAGGACGACCTCCCCCCGCTCAGTGAACTTGACAGCGTTGCTGAGGAGGTTGACGAGCACCTGGCGCAGCCGCGTGACGTCACCCTCGACGACGGCGGGGACGTCGGCCTCCACCACGCCGGCGAGGTCCAGCCCCTTGTCCCCGGCCGTCGCGGCCACGAGGTCGAGCGCCGTCTCGACGCACTCGCGCAGCGAGAACGGCTGGCGCTCGAGCTCGAGCTCGCCGGCCTCGATCTTCGAGAAGTCCAGGATGTCGTTGATGATGACGAGGAGGGCGTCCCCGCTGCTGCGGACCGTCTCGACGTAGTCGCGCTGCACGACGTCGAGCCCGGTGTCGAGCAGCAGCCCGGTCATGCCGATGACGGCGTTCATCGGGGTGCGGATCTCGTGCGACATGGTCGCGAGGAACGCCGACTTGGCGATGGTCGCGGCCTCCGCCTCGCGGCGGGCGTGCAGCATCTCGCGCTCGCGCTGCTTGACGGTCACCTTCTCGGCGGCGAGCGCCGCGGCCAGCTCGTCGAGCCCGGCCCCGACCTGGCGCAGCTCGTCCGGGCCCTGGCCGCCGGAGCGCGCCTCCAGCCGCCCCTCGCGCAGGTCGGCCAGCGTGCTGACGAGGTCGTCCACCGGCTCGACGACGTCGGCCCGCAGGGCCCGGAACTGGCGGCGCAGCAGCAGGGCGGCCAGCAGCAGCACGAGCAGCTCGAGCGCCAGTCCCGAGACCAGCAGGTGCACCTGGCGCGCGCTGCTCTGCTCGCGCACCCGGTCCCCGCGCCGCTCCGAGGCGCGCTCGGCCACCCGGTAGGAGTCGAACAGGGCCTTGCCGCGGGCGGTGAAGGAGCCGACCGACTCGCCCGCGGGCACGCCGCCGAGGGCCGGGACCGCCCACGTGTCGACCCAGGTCCGCTGCCGCCGTTCGGTCTCCGCCATCAGGCGGACCTCGTCGGGCTGACCGCGGAAGGCCCGGCGGGCGGTGGCGTTCCGGCCCGGCAGGTCGGCGCGTCCCTGCCGGTAGGGCTCGAGGAAAACCTCCTGCCGGGTGAGCAGGAACGCCCGGACGCCGGTCTCCTGGTCGAGCATGGCGAGGTGCGCCAGCCGCAGCGCTCGGGAGCCCTCGGTGTACCGGTGGGTCTGGGGGGCCTGCACGAGCACCAGGGCCAGCAGGACGCCGCCGCTGACCAGCGACACGGCCGTCAGGGCTCCCAGCACGACCCGCGACAGGGCGGCCACGCGCCCGGTCAGGCTCGTCGACCTGCGGGTGATCACGGCGCTGAGCGTGCCACGCCCGCACGTAGGGTCGGGTCATGCCTGGACCCTCGACCCTGATCAGCGCGTGAGCACCGACGCGACGGTGCCGCCGCCGGAGCCCGGCGAGCGGCTGGACGCCGAGGCGGCGGTCCTCGCCGAGGCCGCGACCCTGGTCGACGGGCTCGAGGCCGAGGTCGCCGTCACGCCGCTGGACGTCCCGCGCCGGCTGCTGCTCGTGCACGCCCACCCCGACGACGAGACCATCGGGACGGGCGCCGTCATGGCGAAGTACGTCGCCGAGGGCGCGGCCGTGACGCTGGTGACCTGCACCCTCGGCGAGGAGGGGGAGGTGCTCGTGCCCGAGCTCGCCCACCTCGCGGCCGACCAGCAGGACGGCCTGGGGCAGCACCGGGTCGGGGAGCTGGCTGCCGCGATGGAGGCGCTGCGGGTCACCGACCACCGCTTCCTCGGCGGCCCGGGCCGCTGGCGCGACAGCGGGATGATGGGCACCCCGCCGAACGACCGCCCCGACGTCTTCTGGCAGGCCGACCTCGAGGAGGCCGTGCGCGAGCTGGTCGCGGTCGTGCGCGAGACCCGGCCGCAGGTCGTCGTCACCTACGACGCGAACGGCGGCTACGGCCACCCCGACCACGTGCAGGCCCACCGGATCACCGTGCAGGCGTTCGCCGCCGCGGCCGACCCCGCCTACGCGCCGGGCCTCGGCGAGCCCTGGCAGGCCAGCAAGCTCTACTGGACGGCGTTCCCCAAGAGCGTCCTGCAGGCGGGCATCGACCACCTGAAGGAGGCCGGGCAGCCGGACATGTTCGGGGCCGACTCCGCCGACGACCTCCCCTTCGGCAACCCCGACGCCGACGTCACGACGTCGGTCGACGCCACCGAGCACGTCGACGCCAAGATGGCCGCGATGCGGGCGCACAAGACCCAGATCTCGGTCGACGGCCCGTTCTTCGCCCTGGCCGACGGCGTCGGGCTGCAGGCCTTCGGCACCGAGTACTTCGTGCTGGCCGAGGGCGAGCTCGGAGCCCGCGACGGCGCCGACGGCCGGGAGCCCGACCTGTTCGCGGGGCTCACGTAGCGTGACTTGATAGGCCGTTCGGGTGGCAATCGCTCCAGGAGTGGCTACGGAGCGTGAAGCCGGGCAGGGTCGGGGGACACCGCCCCGCATGCCCCGAGGAGCTCCCGTGCCCGACGCCCTTCCCCGCTCGCTGGACGACCTGACCGGCGCGGGCGGGACCGTCCTGGCGGTCCGCGACGCCGACGTCGGCACGACCCGGGAGGCCCGCCGGACGACGCGCTTCGTCAAGCTGGCGGTGGCGGTGTGGCTCGTCGTCGGGCTGATCACCTGGCGGACGCTGGCGGTCGACCCCGGGCAGGCCTTCGTGCCGCTGCCCCACGTCGACCCGTTCCTGCTCACGATCATCGTCTTCTTCGGCCTGCTCATGGCGATGGGCATCGGGCAGCAGGTGCTCTCCGGCCGCTCGCCGCACGTCGTCTACCGGCCCGAGCAGATCGACATCACGCTCGACGACGTCGTCGGGATCGACGGCGTCAAGGACGACGTGGTCCGCTCGCTCAACCTGTTCCTCGCCCACCGGACGTTCAGCACCGAGATGGGCGGCACGCCGCGCCGCGGGCTGCTGTTCGAGGGCGCGCCCGGCACCGGCAAGACCCACCTGGCGCGGGCGATGGCCAAGGAGGCCGGCGTCCCGTTCCTGTTCGTCAGCGGGACCAGCTTCCAGTCCATGTGGTACGGCGCGACGGCGAAGAAGATCCGCTCGTACTTCAAGGCCCTGCGCAAGGCGGCCCGCAAGGAGGGCGGCGCGATCGGCTTCATGGAGGAGATCGACGCGATCGCCATGAGCCGCGGCGGGGTCTCCACCGCGATGACGCCGCTGACGGTCGCGGGCTGCATGGGCCCGGTCGCGGTGAACTCGGCCGGCACCGTCACGACCCCGTTCATGAGCGAGGGCACGGGCGGCGTCGTGAACGAGCTGCTCGTGCAGATGCAGAGCTTCGACGCGCTCACCGGCTGGCAGCGGGTCGGCGGGTGGTTCGTCGACCGGGTCAACCTGCTGCTGCCGCTGCACCGCCAGCTCCAGCGGCCGTCGGTGCTGCCCGCCAACGTGCTGCTCATCGCCGCCACCAACCGGGCCGACAGCCTCGACCCCGCGCTGCTGCGGCCCGGCCGCTTCGACCGCCGGCTCACCTTCGAGCTGCCCGGCAAGGCCGGCCGCCGCGCCCTGCTCGACCACTTCCTGGCCAAGAAGGCGCACGAGGCCGAGCTGGACGACCCGGAGCGCCGCGACGCCCTCGCCGCGATCACCCAGGGCTACAGCCCGGTCATGATCGAGCACCTGCTCGACGAGGGCCTGGTGTCCGCCGTCCGCCGGGGGCACCGTGCCATGACCTGGAAGGACGTCGAGCACGCCCGCCTCGTCGAGGAGGTCGGCACCGGCGCCCCCGTCGAGTACACCGACCACGAGCGGCGCCTCATCGCGACCCACGAGGCCGGCCACGCCACCCTCGCCTGGCTCACCGCCCCGCAGCGCCGCCTCGAGGTCCTCACCATCATCAAGCGGCGCGGGGCGCTCGGTCTGCTGGCCCACGGCGACCGCGAGGACGTCTTCACGCGGAGCCGGAAGGAGCTGCAGTCGCTGATCCAGATCGCCATGGGCGGCCAGTGCGCCGAGGAGCTGTTCTTCGGCGACGTCTCCACCGGCCCCGGCGGCGACCTGCTGTACGCCACGAACTGCGCCGCCGAGATGGTCGGCTCGCACGGCATGGACGGCACCCTCACCAGCTACCTCGCCGTCCAGAACAGCAGCTTCAGCGACACCAACATCGTCGGCCGCGTGCTCGGCGACGGCCAGGGCCGCGGGCAGGTCGAGGCGCTGCTCCAGGCGCAGAAGGCCACCGCCCTGCGGCTTCTCGGCGAGAACCGGCACCTCGTCGAGGCCCTGCGCGACGCGCTCCTCGACCGCGAGGAGCTCGTGGGCCACGAGATCACCGACGTCCTCGAGGCAGCCCACCGCTCCCCGAGGACGATCGACCTGCGGGACGCCTCCGAGGTCGTCGCTCCCTAGGCTGGCCCCGTGGAGGAGGTCCGGCGGTCGGCGACGTACGGCCTGGTCCTGCTCCTCGCCCTGCTCTGCGCCGTCTGGGGGGCCTTCCTCGTGCCGTTCCGGCTCGGCGGGGTGGCGCTCCCGGTGGCGGTCCTGCTGTCCGGCACCGCCAACGTGGTGCTCGGCCTCGCGGGTGGCCGGCTCTACGGCCGGGTCGGGGCGGCGCTGCCCGGGGTGCTCTGGTTCGCCGTCGTCGCGACGCTGCAGTCCCGCCGGCCCGAGGGCGACCTCGTCATCACGGGCAGCACCACCGGCCTCGCGCTGCTGCTGCTCGGGGCGGTCTGCGCAGCGGTGCCCGTCGGGATCGTCCGGAGGGCGGCTCGCCCCGACTAGCCCGGACGGCCCACCGGGAGGTCAGGACCGCGATACCGTCCGGCGCACCTGCCGCTGACGATGCCGAGGCCCCGCTGTGACCCGTCCGTCCCGTTCCCGCCTGCGGCCCCTCGTCGCCCTCGCGACGGTGAGCGCGCTCGCCCTCGTGCTGCCCGCCCTGGCGACGGAGCCCTCCACCCTCGCCGTCCCGCCAGCGGGGGGCACGACCTCGGCGACCTTCAGCGGCTCCGTGCCCACGGGCAGCAACCCCACCAGCGAGTGCACGGTGCCGGGCACCGCGTCGACGAGCCCGATCACGCTCCAGGTGCCGGCCGGTACGTACAGCACCGTGAAGACGGTCGCCACCTTCAGCGTGACCTGGACGCCGGTCGGCCAGGCGATGACCAGCGACGAGGTGCTCACGGTCAGCGGTCCGGGCGGCGAGGTCCTGGCCAGCAGCGACGGCAGCACCACCACCGAGACCGTGACGCTGGTCGACCCCGCCGCGGGCGACTACTCGATCGCGGTCTGCGGCTACGTGAACGCCGCTCCCCAGCCGTACACGGGGACCGTCACGCTCGCGAGCACCGACCGCGACTCCGGGACGCCGGTCGCCACCACGAACCCCGACGTCACCTACCGGACCGACGGCGCGCCGGCCTTCGCCCCCGCGACGGTCGTCTCCGCGCACCTGCTCGGCGGTGAGCCGCAGACGACAGTGGCCCGGCCCGTGCCCGGAGACACCTCGGGCAAGGTCGACCCGAAGGCCGTCTTCGTCGACTGGCCGCTGTCGTCCCGAGCCATGACCGGCACCCTCAGCCGCTCCCAGGACGGCGGCGACAGCTTCCGCCTGCTGTTCGACCCGCTGTGCGCCGCCCGCAGCCGCCCGCAGTGCAACACCGGCGGCGGCGGCGACACCGAGAGCGAGATCAACCCCTGGACCGGCCACGTCCTGTTCGGCGACCAGGAGGTGCTGGCGCAGGAGGCCCTGGCGACGTCGTTCGACAAGGGCGACACCTTCCCGACCGAGAGCAGCTTCGGCGGCACGAGCGCGGCGACGGCCGTCGACCGGCAGTGGCTGGCGGCGATCGACCCGTCCATCCTGAGCGTGGCGGGACAGCGCATCCAGGGCTTCTACGCCTACCACGTGCCGACCGCCGGTCAGTACGTCGTGGCGATCACCGAGGACGGGGTGCCCGTCCCGCAGGCCGTGCCCCAGGTCCCGAGCGTCAGCCAGAGCGGCCAGATCCGGGTGGACAACACGAACGGGCCCGGCCGCGGCTGGATCTACCAGCCCTACCGCACGTCCCGCTACATGGTCGCGACGGCGAAGGCCGCCGACTACGCCACCCCGTCCGGCTGGGCCAGCGCACCGGTCGGCGCGGCCGCCACCAACCCGGACGTCTTCCCCTGGCTGTCCCTGGACAGCCGGGGCAACGTCTACGCGGTCTGGGTCAACGCCGGCCGGCTGTTCTACAGCTACATGCTCATCGACGACGCCGCCAACGACCCCGGCAAGGGCGGTCGCCCCGGCACGAAGTGGTCACCGGAGCAGATCATCACCCCGCCCGGGATCGGCTCGGCGATCTTCCCCGAGGTCGTCGCCGGCGATCCCGGCAAGATCGCCATCGCCTACGACGCGACCACCGAGCACACCGGCTCCACCGACGCCGCGCCGCCGAACACCCGCTGGGACACCTACGTCAGCACGGTCGAGAACGCGCTGCAGGGCGGCGACGGCAAGCTGGTCATCCGCACCGGCAAGGTGTCGCACCGGCCGGTCCACACCGGCAACATCTGCACCAGCGGCACCACCTGCGCGGCCACCGTGCCCGAGAAGGACCGCTCCCTGCTGGACCTCATCGACATCGGCCTCGACCAGGACGGCCGGGTCGGCGTCGTCTTCACCGACAACAACAACACGCTGGCGCTGCCCGACCCCGCTTCAGACCCGAAGGCGGACGGTCCCCGCAAGAGCCCGTTCGTGCACTTCGCGAAGCAGGTCGCCGGTCCGTCGCTGCTCAGCGCGACGCCGGTCTCCGTCGCCGTGCCGACCGGGTCGGTGACGGACCCCGCGGGTGACGCCACCTGGCTGAACCGCAAGGACGGCGCCCTGCTCCCGACGCTCGACACCCTCGGCCTGACCGTCCGCCTCGAGGGCGACCAGCTGGTGGCCCGGATGCCCCTGGCCAAGGCCGACGTCGCCGGCATGACCGCCGACCTCGGCACCTTCAACAGCAAGCTCCCGGCCGCCGTGCCGGCCGAGCGGCTGCAGTACGTCGTCCGCTTCTCCACCGAGGCCCCCACGGTCACCGCCGGGAAGGCGGGTGACGTCTTCCACCTGTCGTTCGAGCAGCTGGCGGACGGCACGCGCCGGGCGTTCGGCGGGAAGATCGACGCCAACGACGGCCTGACCAACGGCACGTCCGTCCTCGGCTCCGGGTACCACACCGACGCCGGCTACCCCGTCACCAGCGCGGTCGAGGGCAGCACGCTCGTGCTCAAGGCCCCGGCCTCGGCCTTCGGCGTCGCCGCCGGCCGCCAGCTCCTGAGCGTCACGGGCTTCACCACGGCCGGACCCAGCGAGGCCGACGAGAAGACCTTCGCCCTGCTGGGCCGCACCGTGGACGCGACCGCCCCCCAGGACGTCCTGCTGGCCGCCGACACCCCGGCCGTCACGGCCACCACCGCTCCTCCGGCGACCACCGCTCCTCCGGCGACCACCGCTCCTCCGGCGACCACCGCTCCTCCGGCGACCACCGCTCCTCCGGCGACCACCTCGCCGAGCAGCTCCGCCTCGACGCCCGCCTCCACTCCGCCCGCCTCCTCTCCGCCCGCCTCCTCGACGCCCACCCCGAGCCCCCGGTCGTCGGGTCCGGTCATCAGCCCGACGCCGACCTCGGGCCCGACGTCGAGCGCTCCCTCGGCCTGCCCGCAGAAGCTGACGCTCGCCGCGGACCAGGCGTCGATCGAACCGGGCCAGCGGGTGCCGGTGACCGTGTCCGGCGCCCCCGGCACCGCGGTCCAGCTGCAGGCCTACAGCCAGCCCTCGACCCGGTACCGGGTGGTCCGCACGGGCACGCTCGGCGCCGACGGCCGTCTGGTCTTCGGCCTGCTGCCCGGGACGAACACGCGCCTGTTCGCGTCCTGCGAGGCCGACGCGGGCCCCGGGTCGGCGACCTCCAGCCCGTCGACGGTGATCAGGGTGCGGTCCGCCGTGAGCCTGAGCGTCGCCCGCCGGGCCGGCCGGACGGTGACCCTGCAGGGCCGGCTGCTGCCGCGGCGCGGGGGAGTGCTCGTCACGGTGTACCGCCGCACCAGCCGGGGCGACGTCCTCCTCGAGCAGGCCCGCACGGCGAGCGACGGGACCTACCGGGCGACCCACGCCTTCACCGGCGCCGGCCGGCACACCCTGGTCGCCAGGACCTCGACCACGGTGGTCAACGTGGCCGGGTCGAGCGGCACGCTGGGGCTCGCCGTCCGGTAGCCCGTCCCGCCGGCGGCTCCACCTCGGCGCCCCCGGTGCCGACAGTCCCTGCATGGAGACTGCGGCCGCCCCCGTCGAGGTCGTCGTCGTGCGGCTGGGCGACAGCCGCCTGGCCGTGCCCATGGACGTCGTCGGCGAGGTCGGCCGCCCGCCGGGGCTGACCCGGGTCCCGGGCCTGCCCGCCTGGGTCGCCGGCGTCGCGAACTGGCGCGGCCGGGTGCTCGCCGTGCTCGACCTCGTGCCCCTGCTCGGCACCGGCGGCGCCCCGGCCGGGACCCGTCCCCGCCTGCTCGTCCTCACCCACGAGGGCACCACCGTCGGGCTGCTCGTCCACGGGGTGGACGGGACGGTGCTGATCGACCCCGACGCCGTCGAGCCGCCGCTCGCGCACCTGCCCGGCGCGGCCGCGTCGCTGCTGGCCGGACAGGTCACCGACGCCGACGGGCCCCTCGGGCTGACCGACGTCGCGGCCCTGTTCGCGCTGTCCACCACGCTGCCCCGGCCTCGCCGCGCCGGCTGACTCCAGCGACCCGCCCTCCCTGCCGAGAGGAGAGCGTGGACTACTCGATCAAGCTCGCGCGCGCCGCCGCCGTCATGACCTGGCTCAGCCTCGTCGTGGGGATCGTCGGTCTCGGCCTGATGCTGGAGCTCGGAGCGCCCCAGGGCGTCGTCCTGCACCCGTACGCCTTCGCCGGCTGGACGGTCTTCGGCGCGCTCGCCACGACGTTCCTCACGGTGCTGCCGGGCCTGGCGGTCCGCTCCCACTTCGTGCTGAAGAACATCACCGTCATCCGGGTGCTGCTGCTCGTCGCCGACACCGTCTGGGCCACGGCCACCTGCGCGGTCACCGGCGGCGCCCGCGGGCCGTTCTGGATCCTGTTCATCGGCATCGTGCTGTTCGCCGCCGTGTCCATGCCCGCCTGGCAGGCCGCGCTGTTCGGCGTGGCGGCCTCCGGCGGCGTCGTGCTGGCGACGGTCCTGGCCCACACCCTGGACCGCGAGGTCGCCGGCACCCTCGTGCTGGTCGGCCTCATGTTCCCGGTGGTCGCCTGGTTCAACTCGACCCTGAGCTCGGCCGTCTGGGAGCTCCGCCGCCGGGCCAGCGCCGACCGCAAGGCCCTCGAGGCCCGGGTCCTCGAGCTCTCCGCCGTCCTCGAGCGGGCCGCCGACGGCGACCTCGGCGTCCGGATGGAGACCACGGAGGGCCAGCAGCTGCACGGTCTCGCCAGCGCGTTCGAGAACACGATCGGCAACCTGCGGAGCCTCGTCGGCCAGATCAAGGGCGGCGGCGAGCAGATCGCGGCGTCCGCCGGGGAGCTCCTGGCCACCGCCGAGGAGCACGCCGCCTCGGCCACCCAGCAGTCCTCGGCGGTCTCCGAGACCACCTCCACGATCGAGGAGCTGGCCGCGACCGCCGCCCAGATCGCGGAGACGTCCGAGGCGGTCGCCCGCTACGCCGCCGAGACCCTCCGGTACGCCGAGCAGGGCCGGGCCGCCGTCAGCGCCTCGGTCGACTCGATGGACACGATCGCCGAGCGCGTCGACGGCATCGCCACCCGCGCGCTGAGCCTCGGCGAGAAGAGCCACGAGATCGGCCGGATCCTCGACGTCATCGACGACCTCGCCGACCAGACCAACCTGCTGGCCCTCAACGCCGCCATCGAGGCCGCCCGGGCCGGGGAGCACGGCCGCGGGTTCGCCGTCGTCGCGTCGGAGGTCCGCAAGCTGGCCGAGCGCTCGCAGGAGAGCGCCGGGCAGATCCAGGCCATCGTCGGGGAGATCCAGGCCGAGACGAACTCGACGATCATCGCCTCCGAGGAGGGGGCCAAGGAGGTCCGCGCCGGCACGCAGCTGGCCCGCGGCGTCGTCGACGCCCTCGAGCGCATCAGCGGCATGGTCGACGAGACGACGACCGCCGCCAAGGAGATCTCGATCGCGACGCAGCAGCAGCGGTCGGCCTCCGACCAGGTCGTCGCCGCGATGACCCAGGTGTCGGACGTGTCCCGCCAGTACGCCGTCGGCTCGCGCCAGGCCGCGGCGGCTGCCGCCCAGCTCAACGTGCTCGCGGCCGAGCTGCGCGGCTCGATCAGCCGGTTCAAGGTCGGCGCCTCGGCATGACCGCCTGGGGGGACGACCCGGAGCTCCTCGCGACGTTCCGGGCCGAGGTCGAGGAGCGGCTCGCGTCGCTGCAGGCCGGCCTGCTCGAGCTCGAGACGCACAGCAGCCCGCGCCAGGTCGTGGCCGGCCTGTTCCGGGACGCCCACACCGTCAAGGGCTCGGCCCGGATGCTCGGCCTGCAGGGCGTCCTGCGGGTCGCGCACCACGTCGAGGACCTGCTCGGGGCGCTCCGCGACGGGCGCTTCGGTGTCCGCCGCGACCTCGTCGACCTGCTGCTCGCCTCCTGCGACGGCATCGGCCGGGCCGTCGCGGGCGACCTCACCGACGACGCCCTCCAGCCCCTGGTCGACGCCCTGGTGTCCGCCGTCGGGGGAGCGGACCCGGTGAGCGTGCCGGTGCTGGGCGTGCTGACCACCACCGCCGCTCCTGCCCCGGTCTTCTCGGCCGGGCCGCCGCTCGTCGCGCCGCCCGCTCCGGCGCCGGTCGAGGCTCTCGCGCCGGTGGTCGAGGCCGCCGTCCCCCCGCAGCGCACCGCCCCCGACAGCGTCCGGGTCGCCGCCACCAAGGTCTACGACCTGCTCGACGTCGTCGGGGAGGCCGACCTCGGCGCCCGCCGCGTCGAGCGCACGGCGGTGCAGCTGCTCGCCCAGACCGCCGAGCAGCACCGCTGGGCCGCCGCCCTGCGTGCCGCCGCCAGCCGCGCCGACGTCGTCCTCCCGCCCGAGGTCACCCTCGCCCTGCACCGCCTGCTCGGGGACGTCGGAGGAGGTCGCCGAGCAGGTCCGCGGCCTGCGCGAGCTCGTCGAGACCTCCCGCGGGGCGATGGGGCTCGTCCGCGACGGCGCCATGGGCCTCGCGATGGTCCCCGTGAAGCGGGCCTTCGCGCCGCTGCCCCGGATCGCCCGCGACGTCGCCGTCGCCACGCAGAAGGACCTCCGCATCCGCACCGACGGCGAGGAGGTCGAGCTCGACAAGCAGGTCCTCGACGGCGTCGCCGACGCCCTCAAGCACCTCGTCATCAACGCCGTCGACCACGGCTGCGAGACGCCCGCCGCCCGCCGCGCCGCCGGCAAGCCCGAGCAGGCCCTCGTGACGGTGAGCGCCCGCAGCGTCGGCGGCACGGTCGTCCTCGAGGTCAGCGACGACGGCGCCGGCGTCGACGAGGACGTCGTCCGGGCCAAGGCGGTGTCGCTCGGGATGCTGCCGCCCGACTCCACCCTCACCGGACCGCCCCTGCTGGCCCTGCTGTTCACCCCGGCCTTCTCGACCGCCGGCGCCGTCACCGCGACGTCCGGCCGCGGGGTCGGTCTCGACGTCGTGCAGGACGCCGTGGAGGCCCTCGGCGGCTCCGTCGAGGTGACCAGCGTCCGCGGCGCCGGGACCTCCTTCACCCTCACCCTCCCGGTCACGCTCGGCGTCCTGCGCTGCCTGGTCGCCCGGGTCGGCGGGGAGCGGTACGCGGTGCCGGTGCCCGGCGTCGTCGAGTCGGTGTCCCTGCGTGACGCCGAGGTCCGGGTCTTCGCCGGAGCCACCGTCGTCGTGCGGCACGGCGTCAGCGTCCCCCTGCTCGACCTCGGCGCGGCCCTCGGGCTCGCCCGTGCGCCCGGCGACGAGCCGCGGGCCGCCCTGGTCGTCCGGCAGGGCGGCGGCCAGGTCGCCTGGGCCGTCGACCGGCTCGAGGGGGAGTCCGAGCTGGTCGTCAAGGACCTCGGCGGCTTCCTCGGCCGGGTGCCCCACGTCGCGGGCGCCACCATCGACGGCGACGGCTCGGTCGTCTGCCTGCTCGACCTCCGCGAGCTGGCCGAGACCGCGACCGGCGGGCTCCCGGTCGCGGCCCCGCTGGTGCAGCGCGCCGCCCCCGCCGTCGCGCACCAGCGGCGCCCGCGGGTGCTCGTGGTCGAGGACTCCGTCGGGGTGCGCGAGCTCGAGCGGGTCATCCTGGAGGGCGCCGGCTACCAGGTCGAGACCGCCGTCGACGGCCTCGACGGCGCGTCCCGGCTGCGCGACGAGCCCGCCGACCTCGTGCTCTCCGACGTCGAGATGCCGGGCATGGACGGCTTCGACCTCACCCGCACGATCCGCCGCACCGCCGGCTGGGAGAACGTCCCCGTCATCATCATGACCTCGCGCGGGGAGGACCACGCCCGGGAGGCGGGCCTGGAGGCCGGCTGCTCGGCGTACCTGCTCAAGCACGAGTTCGACCAGGAGCAGCTCGTGTCGACGGTCCGGCGCCTGGTGGGAAGGTAGAGCCGTGGCCCGCATCGTGATCGCCGACGACAGTCCGACCCTGCGCCGGATCGTCTCCTCCGTGCTCGAGAAGGCCGGGCACGAGGTCGTGCAGGCCGAGGACGGCATCGGCGCCGTCCAGCAGGTCTTCGCCACCCAGCCCGACGCCGTCGTCCTCGACGTCCAGATGCCCCGCGTCTCCGGCTTCATCGCCGCCCGGGTCCTCAAGGACGACTGGCAGACCGCGGACATCCCCGTCGTCATGCTCACCTCCCTCGACGCCGCCTCCGACCGCTACTGGGCCGGCCAGGCCGGCGTCGACCGGTACCTCACGAAGGACTTCGAGGCGCCCGAGCTGGCCGGCGCCCTCGACGAGGTCCTGCTCGCCGCCCAGGCGTCCCGGGGCGGCCGTGCCCGCATGTCGGCGGACCCGCTGGAGCTGTCCGAGGAGGACGTGCTGTCCCGGGTCTGCGACCTGCTCGACCGCAAGCTGTTCGAGTCCTCCGTCGCCTCCTCCGTGACCGCGATCGCCGCGACCTCGCACGGCCTCGAGGCCACCGTCGCCGCGCTGCTCGGCGTCGCGCAGCGCTTCGTCGGCTACGACCTCGCCGCCGTCGTCCTCGCCGAGGAGAAGGCCGCGTTCGTCGCCGTCGGGCAGCCCACCGCGCACGTCCACTACGGGCAGTTCGTCTCGGCCGCCGTCGAGTCCCTGTCGTCCTACGGCGTGACCCTCGAGCCCGCGGCGCTCTCGGCCCGGGTCGCCCAGGCCGGCGGCGAGCTGGTCGAGGACCCCGACGACCTCCCGGGCGGCGCCGAGTCGGCCCCCATGTCGACGTTCCTGTCCATGCCCCTGCGCGGGCACGGCGGCGCCGTCGTCGGGGTGCTGGCCCTGTCGAGCTCGCAGAAGAACGCGTTCGGGGAGACGGCGCTGTCGACCCTCAAGCTCGTCGAGGGGCCGGCGGCGATCGTCATCGACAACGCGCGGCTCGCCGGGCGCGCGGCCTGACCTAGCCTGCTGCCCGTGCCTTCCCTGCCCCGGACCCTGCTCCTCGTCGTCGGGGGAGCCGTCGTCGCCGGCGGCGCCCTGGTCGGGGTGGCGGTCGCCGCGTCGGGCGGGGAGGTCCCCCGGGGCGTCCGGGTCGCGGGCGTCGACCTGAGCGGTGAGGACCGGGCGGGCGCCACGGCGAAGGTCGTCTCCCTGGTCGGTGTCCCCGAGGTGCAGGTCCGCGCCGACGACGTCGTCCGGCCGCTCGACCCCTCCACCGACGGCCTGTCGCTCGACGTCGACGCGATCGTGGACGACGCCCTCGCCGGCGGCCCGCTGGACCGGGTCCGGGGCCTGCTCGGCACCCGCCGCGACGTCCCGGTCAAGGGGGCGGTCGACGAGGCGGCCCTGCGCGCGGCGCTGACGCCGGTCAAGCAGGCCGTGGACCGGTCACCCCGCGAGGGCACCGTCCGCTTCTCGGGCACCCGGCCCGTCGCGGTCGCGCCGCAGTCGGGCCGCACGCTCGACCTGGACGCCGCGGTGACGGCGGTCAGCGCTGCCTGGCCGGGCGACGCCGACGACGTCGCGCTCGACGTCGCGACGAAGCCGGTCCGCAGCACGCCCGCCACCGTGCAGACGGCCCTCACCTCGGTGGCGACCCCCGCCGTGTCGGCCCCGGTGACGGTCGACGTCGGCAAGGGCTCCCTGGAGGTCCGGCCGGCCGACGTGGCGGCCGCCCTGACCTTCTCCGTCGGGGAGGACGGCGCCCTGCGCCCGGCCCTCGACGGTGCGGCCCTCGTCAAGGCCCTGGGCAGCCGCGTCGACGCCGTCGAGCAGAGCCCGGTCGAGGCGAGGATCCGCCTGGTCGGTGGCACGCCGCAGGTCCAGCCGTCGCGCACCGGGCTGACCCTCGAGCCGGACGCCCTGTCGGCCGCGGTGCTGCCCGCCCTGCTGACGCCCGCTCCCCGCACCGCCACGGTCGCCCTCGTCGAGGAGGCCCCGGAGCTGACCACCGAGCAGGCCCGCGCCCTCGGGGTGAAGGAGGTCATCGGCACCTTCACCACGCGCTTCCCCTGCTGTGCGCCCCGCGTGAAGAACATCCGCCGGATCGCCGCCCTCGTCGACGACACCCTCGTGCTCCCCGGCGACACCTTCAGCCTCAACGGGCAGGTCGGGGAGCGGACCGCCGCGAAGGGGTTCGTGTCCGCGCCGCAGATCCTGGACGGCGAGTTCGTCAAGGACTTCGGCGGCGGCGTCAGCCAGTTCGCCACGACGATGTTCAACGCCGTCTTCTTCAGCGGCCTGCAGGACGTCCAGCACCAGGCGCACAGCTACTACATCACCCGCTACCCGGAGGGTCGCGAGGCGACGGTCTTCTTCCCGAGCGTCGACCTCAAGTGGAGGAACGACTCCGGCAAGGGCGTCCTCGTCACGACCTCCACCACCGGGACGTCCGTCACCGTGACCTTCTACGGGACCAAGCGCTACGAGGTGGCCGCCCTCAAGGGGCCGCGCACGAACGTCAAGCCGTTCGAGAAGCAGTACGTCACCCGCGAGGACTGCACCGCGGCGTCCGGGCACGAGGGGTTCGACGTCGTCGTCACCCGGGTGTTCCGGCAGGGCGGCAGCGAGGTGAAGCGGCAGCGCTTCTTCACCCGGTACAAGCCCGAGCCCAACTTCATCTGCGGGCCGGCGCCCTCCTAGCCGAGGGTCCACTCCTGGCCGGCCTTCGTGTCCTTGACGACGACGCCGACGGCGGCCAGCTCGTCGCGCAGCCGGTCGCTCGCGGCGAAGTCCTTGTCCGCCCGGGCCTGCGCCCGTGAGTCCAGCAGGGCCTGGGCGCCGTCGGGCAGCACCGCCGTCTCCTGCACCTGGCCGACCTCCCGGGCGAGGTCCAGCCCCAGCAGCCGGTCGGCCCAGGCGAAGGTCTCGAACTTGGCGCCCGGCGCGATCCCGGGGTCCTTCTCCAGCCGGCGGAGCACCTGCAGGGCCTTCGGCGTGTCCAGGTCGTCGTCGAAGGCGGCCAGCACCTCGTCCCGGTAGCCCGGCGCCATGGCCTGCGAGGGCTCCTCGGCCCAGGCGGCGACGGCGCCCCGCCAGCGGGTCAGCAGCGTGTCGGCGGCCGCGATGGCGTCCCACGACAGGTTCGCCTGGGTGCGGTACCGGCTCTGCAGGAAGGCCAGGCGCAGGGCCAGCGGGTCGTGGCCCCGATCGGCCACGTCGCTCACGAGGACGACGTTCCCGGTCGACTTGGCCATCTTGCGGCCCTCGAACAGCAGGTGCTCGCCGTGGACCCAGTGCCGCACGACCTCGTGCCCGACGGCGCTGTCGCTCTGCGCCCGCTCGTCCTCGTGGTGCGGGAAGCGCAGGTCGATCCCGCCGGTGTGGACGTCGATCGTCTCGCCGAGCAGGTCGACCGACATCGCCGAGCACTCGACGTGCCAGCCGGGGAAGCCGCGGCCCCAGGGGCTGTCCCAGGTCATCTCGCGGTTCTCGCCGGCCTTCTTCCACAGCGCCCAGTCGGCGTGGAAGCGCTTGGCGCTGGTCGCCGTCGACTCGCCCGCCGCGCCGTGCCCGGCCCGCAGGTCCTCGAGCCGGTTGCCGCTGATGGCGCCGTAGCCGTCGAAGCTCTGCGCGCGAGAAGTAGACCGTGCCGTCCGTGCCGACGTAGGCCTTGTCCTTCTCGACCAGCTGCTCGATGAGCCGGACCATGCTCTCGATCCACTCGCTGGCCCGCGGGTAGGCGTCGGCCGGGTGGACGTTCAGCGCCCGCAGGTCCTGGTGGAAGGCGTCCTCGTAGAACCGGGCGATCGCGAACGGGCTCTTGTCCTCGAGCCGCGCCTGCGCCAGGAGCTTGTCCTCGCCGCCGTCGTCGATGCCGCTGTCGTCCTGCATGTGCCCGACGTCGGTGATGTTCTGGACGAGCTTCACCCGGAGGCTGTGCTGCTCCGCGGTCCGCCGCACGAGGTCGGTGAGCAGGAAGGTCCGGAGGTTGCCGACGTGGGCGTACCGGTAGACCGTCGGGCCGCAGGCGTAGACCGTCAGCAGACCGGGCGTGGAGGGGACGATCTCCTCGAGCTGGCGGGTGCGGGTGTCGTGGAGGCGCAGCACCGGGCCAGGTTAGTTGTGCGGTCACTCTTGCGGCATTCGTCCCGCCGGGAGAGGGTCACGGGGATCGCGTGACCTGCGTGACGCCTGTCCTCCCTGAACCTGGAGCTGAACGTGCGCCCAACCGTCAAGAGAACGCTGGGGGCGACCCTCGCGGTCGGCCTCGCTGCCGGAGGCCTCGCGGCCTTCGCCGGCACCTCGAACGCCGCTGTCGAGATCGCGCCGCCGCCCTCCGACGTCCTCGTCTACGGCCTGGTCCAGGACGGGCTGAACGACCGGCTCGTCTCCTTCCACTCCCGCACCCCGGCGACGACGACCCGGATCGGGGCAGTGACCATCACCAGCCCGACCGGCGTCGGCAGCGCCACCGTCACCACGCCGGTCAACCTCGTCGGCATCGACGTGCGTCCGGCCACCGGCGCGCTCTACGGCCTGACCGACGACAGCCGCGTCGTGACGATCGACGTCACCTCGGGCGCGGCGACCGTCGTGAACACCCTCACGACCAAGCTCGACGGCACCAACTTCGACATCGACTTCAACCCGATGGCCGACGCGCTGCGCGTCGTCAGCGACAGCGGTCAGGACCTCCGCATCGGCGGCGGCGGCGGCGGCGCGACGTTCGTCGACGGCCCGCTCGCCTACCCGGCCACCGGGGACCCGCGCTCCGGCACCAAGCCGCAGGTCCGTGGCGCCGCCTACACGAACAACGTGTTCGCCCCCACCAGCACCGCGATCTACGACTACGACGTCGCCGGCGCGGACGCCTTCGTCCGTCAGGGCGCCGTCAACCCGCCCGGCCCCAACGGTGGCGTGCTGACCAGCGTCACGTCCTCGCCCGTCGACGTCCCCGCGACCAACACGGTCACCGCGGCGACCTCGACCGTCGGCGTCGGCCTGGACTTCGAGGCCCGCACCGACAACGGCTACGCCCTGCTCGGCGACGGCAGCAGCGTCCCGTCGCTCTACAGCTTCACCACCGCCGGCGGCTTCGTGCAGATCGCGCCGTTCGCCGCTGCGGACACCGCCATCGAGGACATCGCGATCGCCAGCCCGCGCGTCTCGATCGCCCCGACGGGCAGCGGCACCGAGGGCGGCACCGCCACCGTCGCCGTCACGCGCACCGGTGACACCACGGCCTCCGTGACCGTCCCCTACACCTCGTCGGCCACGCCCACCACGGGCACCGGCGGCGCCACCCCGGACGTCGACTACCGCCCGCCACGGGCACGGTCACCATCCCGGCCGGCGCGACGTCGACCGCGCTCACCTTCACGCTCCCGGCCGACGCCGACGCGGCAGAGGGCGCCGAGCAGTTCCTGGTCACCCTCGGCACGCCGAACGGCAACGCCGCCACGACCAACGCCCGCACCTCGGTCGTGACCATCACCGACGGCCCGACCACGACGCCGACCCCGTCGCCGTCCACCCCGGCGCCGTCGCCGAGCGCGGTCGCCTGCACGAGCCCCCTCGGCCTCACGCTCGACCGCACGATCATCTTCCCGGGCACCGCCGTCGGCGTGACCGTCACGGCACCGGCTGGCTCTGCCGTGCAGCTGCAGGCCTACAGCCGTCCGGTGACGAAGTACAGCGTGGCCCGCTCGAGCATCGTCCCGTCCAGCGGCACCGTCACCTACCAGGTCACGCCGGGCACCAACACCCGCCTGTTCGCGACCTGCGTCGGCCAGACCGCGAGCGAGAGCCCCTCGCAGGTCATCAACGTCCGGACGGCCCTGAGCCTCACGGTCGTGCGCAACGGCAAGCGGGACTACACCTTCCAGGGTCGGATCCTGCCGCGTCGGGCCGGTCAGCTGATCACGCTGTACCGCATCACCAGCGACGGCACCCGCGTGCTGACCAGCCAGATCAAGACCGACAGCACCGGCACCTACCGGATCCCCCGGAAGTTCACGGGCTCCGGCACCTTCGGGTTCCTGACCCGCACCGGCCAGAACCTGACCAACCAGGCGGGTGAGAGCAACACCGACCGGGCGAACGTCGAGGACGGCACCGGCAAGCCCCGTCCCACCGCGATCTTCTAGACCGCGCAGCACGTCCCGCAGGGGCGGTCCTCCACCCGGAGGGCCGCCCCTGCGGCGTGTCCGGGGCTGTCCCTCAGTTCAGCCGGCTCCGGGCCAACCCCGCCTCCCGGCGTGCCTGCTCGGCCTGCTGCGGCTCGCTGCCGTCGACCACCGCCGCGAACAGCTCCAGCTCCGCCGCCCCGCCCAGGTGGTCGCCCAGCCGGACCAGCAGCTCGCCCCGCTCGCGCCGCAGGGCGACGGGGTGGCGGGGGAGCAGCAGCGAGAGCTCGACCGCCCACAGGCGGGTCCGGACGCTCTCGAGCAGCCGGTCCTGCCGGGTGGTGAGCGCCCGCACGTTGGTCAGCAGGCGCAGCAGCAGGGCGTCCGGGGGTGCAGGCCGCAGGTCGGCGTCGGGAGGCAGCGCAGCGGCGTCGAGCACCCGGCCTCCGCTCCAGGGGTCCACGAGGACGTGCTCGTCGTCCGGGTCGCCGATCCCGACGACGACGTGGCCGGGCAGGGCCACCGGGTAGGCCGGCACGTCCAGCCGGGCCGCGACCTCGACCCACACCACCGAGAGCGTCAGCGGCAGCCCCCGCCGCCGGAACAGGACCTCGTGCAGCAGCGAGCTCCGGACGTCGGTGTAGTCCTCGGCGGACCCCGCGAACCCGGCCTGCTCGCCCAGGACCCGCCGCAGCGCCTCCGCAGCCTGGACCGGCCGGGGGCGCGGCGGCAGGGCGTCGCGGACGGCGGCCGCGTGCGCGTCGAGCAGGGCCAGCGGCAGGTCGACGTCGAGGTCGGGCTCCACCTCACCGCCGACCAGCAGGCACGCCAGCCCGAGGTCGAGCGGCTCGCTGCGGACGACGTCGGCGAAGCGGGCCCGGCTGGCCGACGTCACCGGCGGCGCTCCGGCGCGGGCGGCACCCGCTTCAGGGCGACGACGTCGGCCTCCTGCACGGTGACCTCCGTCTCGTCGCGGCGGCGCACCGTGAGGGCGCCGTCGGACCAGGTGTGGAGCACGCCGAGCACGTCCCCGAGCCCGCCCTCCGGCAGCCGGCGCCGCAGCGAGACCCGGACGGGCAGGTCTGCGGCCGTGACGTCGCGCGTGTAGCGCACCCCGGCTGGCTGGTCGGCGCTCACATCGGCGACACTAGGTGTCAGCACCCCGCCCTTGAGAGGAACTGTCCACGTGACCTACGTGATCGCCGAGCCCTGCGTCGACGTCAAGGACAAGGCCTGCATCGAGGAGTGCCCTGTCGACTGCATCTACGAGGGCAAGCGCTCCCTCTACATCCACCCGGACGAGTGCGTCGACTGCGGCGCCTGCGAGCCGGTCTGCCCCGTCGAGGCGATCTTCTACGAGGACGACACCCCGTCCCAGTGGAAGGACTACTACAAGGCCAACGTCGACTTCTTCACCGAGACGACGTCGATCGGCAGCCCCGGCGGCGCGAGCAAGGTCGGCCCCGTCGACCTCGACCACCCCGTCGTGATGGCCGTCCCGGTCGGCAAGAACACCGAAGGCCACTGAGCGCGAGGCCGGGCTGGGCCGCTCGCGCCCAGCTCCCCGCGTTCCCGTGGGACCGGCTCGCCCCCTACGGCGACCGCGCCAAGGCCCACGAGGGCGGCGTCGTCGACCTGTCCATCGGCACGCCGGTCGACCCGACGCCGTCCGTCGTGCAGGAGGCCCTGCGGGCCGCCGCCGACGCTCCCGGCTACCCGCTGACGGTCGGCACCCTCGCCGTCCGGGACGCCCTCGTCGCCTGGTCGCGCGACCGGCTCGGGGCCGACGTCGGAACCGAGCACGTCGTCCCGAGCATCGGCAGCAAGGAGCTCGTCTCCCTGCTGCCCGTGCTGCTCGGCCTCGAGCCCGGCAGCGAGGTCCTGCTCCCTGCGCTCGCCTACCCGACGTACGACGTCGGCGCCCGGCTGGCCGGCTGCGTCCCGGTCGCCACCGACGACCCGACGGCGCACGACCCGTCGCGGGTGTCGCTGGTCTGGGTGAACTCGCCGTCGAACCCGACGGGGCGCGTCCTGCCGGCCGGCGAGCTGGCGCGGATCGTCGCCTGGGGGCGCGAGCACGACGTCCTGGTGGCCAGCGACGAGTGCTACCTCGAGCTCGGCTGGGACGCCGAGCCCGTGTCGGTCCTGCACCCGTCGGTCTCCGGCGGCTCGACGGACGGGGTGCTGGCCCTGCACTCGCTGTCCAAGCGCAGCAACCTCGCCGGCTACCGGGCCGGGTTCGCCGTCGGGGACGCGGCTGCCGTGGCGGCTCTGGTGGAGGCCCGCAAGCACATCGGCCTGCTGTCGCCCGCCCCGGTGCAGGCCGCCCTGGTGGCCGCTCTGGGCGACGACGTCCACGTCGCGGCGCAGAAGGAGCTGTACCGCGCCCGGCGCACCCGGCTGCGGGCCGCCGTCGAGGGCGCGGGGTTCCGGGTGGAGCACTCCGAGGCCGGCCTGTACCTCTGGTGCACCCGCGACGAGCCCTGCTGGGACACCGTCGCGGCGCTCGCCGACGTCGGGGTGCTGGTGGCGCCGGGGGAGTTCTACGGGACGGCGGGGGCGCAGCACGTCCGGATGGCGCTCACGGCGACCGACGAGCGCGTCGACGCCGCCGTGGAGCGCCTCGTCGCGCTCTCGCCCTCGATCAACGGCACCTGAGACAGCTCCTGGTGCTCCTGACGCTGTCTCAGGCTCCGTGGATCGTCAGTTCGCGTGCAGGGCGGCGTTCAGCGCGACCGTCTTGCCCTGTCGGCCCCGGGCACGCAGCGCGCCCGTGACGGAGTCGCGGAAGTACAGCAGCCCGCTCGAGCCCGAGAGCTCGGTGCCCTTCACGACCCGCCCGTCCTCGAGGGTGACCTTGCTGCCGCCGGTCACGTAGCAGCCGGCCTCGACGACGCAGTCGTCCCCGAGGCTGATCCCGGTGCCGCCGTTGGCCCCGAGCAGGCAGCGCTTGCCGATGCGGATGACCTCGCTGCCCCCACCGGAGAGCGTGCCCATGATCGAGGCGCCGCCCCCGACGTCGCTGCCGTCGTCCACCACGACGCCCGCGCTGATCCGGCCCTCGACCATCGAGGTGCCGAGCGTCCCGGCGTTGAAGTTCACGAAGCCCTCGTGCATGACGGTCGTCCCGGGGGCGAGGTGCGCCCCGAGGCGGACGCGGTCGGCGTCGGCGATGCGCACGCCGCTGGGCAGGACGTAGTCGACCATCCGCGGGAACTTGTCGACGCTGTGCACGAGCACCGGACCGCGGGCCATCAGCCGCAGCCTGGTCTGCTCGAAGCCCTCGACCGCGCAGGGACCTGCGCTCGTCCAGACGACGTTGGCCAGCAGCCCGAACTGGCCGTCGAGGCTCACCCCGTGGGGCTGCACCAGCCGGTGCGAGAGCAGGTGCAGGCGCAGGTAGACGTCGCTCGCGTCGGCGGGGGCGGCGTCGAGGTCGATCGTCCGGGTGACCACCTCGCGGCGGACCCCGCGGGCGTCGTCGGGCCCGGCGAGCGCGTCCAGCCCCTCGACCTGCGCCGGCTGCTCAGCGAGCGACGGCACCGGGTACCAGGTGTCGAGGACGACGCCGTCGAGGGTGGTGGTGGCCAGACCGGTGCCGGAGGCGGTGCGGGTGCTCATGGAGCGCCACCCTAGGGGCCGGTCCGAGGCGTCCGTCGGCCTGGGGAAGGATGGCCCGGTGCCTCTGGACCTGCGTGCCGACCCCGTGGACCTGACGGCGGCCCTGGTCGACGTCCCCAGCGTCTCCGGGTCCGAGGGCCCCCTGTGCGACCTCGTCGAGGAGTCGCTCCGGGCCCTGCCGCACCTCACGGTCGACCGCGACGGCGACGCCCTCGTCGCCCGGACGCACCTCGGTCGCGACCGGAGGGTCCTGCTCGCCGGGCACCTCGACACCGTCCCGATCGCCGACAACGTGCCGTCCACGCGGTCGCCCGGCCGCATCGCCGGCTGCGGCACCAGCGACATGAAGGCCGGCGACGCCGTGCTGCTGCACCTCGCCGCGACCCTGCCCGAGCCCGCGGTCGACGTCACGTACGTGCTGTACGACAACGAGGAGGTCGAGGCGTCGCGCAACGGCCTCAAGCGGCTGGTCGAGCACCACCGCGACTGGCTCGACGCCGACCTCGCCGTGCTCATGGAGCCGACGAGCGGGCAGGTCGAGGCGGGGTGCCAGGGGACCCTGCGCGTGCAGGTCCAGGTGCCGGGCGTCCGCGCCCACAGCGCCCGCTCCTGGCTCGGGGAGAACGCGATCCACGGCGCCGCTCCGCTCCTGGTCGCGCTCGTGCGGTACGAGGCCCGCGAGGTCGACATCGACGGCTGCGTCTACCGCGAGGGCCTGTCGGCGGTCCGGATCGAGGGCGGGGTCGCGGGCAACGTCGTCCCCGACGTCTGCACGGTCACCGTGAACTTCCGGTTCGCCCCGGACCGGACCGAGGCCGAGGCGCTCGAGCACGTGCGGTCCGTCCTCGCCCCCTACGAGTGCGTCGTCACCGACTCGTCGCCGGGAGCGCTGCCCGGGCTGTCCGCGCCGGCCGCCCGGCACTTCGTCGACGCCGTCGGCGTCGTCCCGGTCGCCAAGTACGGCTGGACGGACGTCGCCCGGTTCGCCGCCCTCGGCATCCCGGCCGTCAACTACGGCCCGGGTGACCCGAACCTCGCGCACACCCGCGAGGAGTGGGTCGACGTCGACCGGATCACCGAGGCGACGCGGCTGCTGCGGGGCTACCTGTCGTGACCGTCGCGCCTGCCGCGCAGGTGGTGCCCGCTGCTCTCGTGGCCTCGGGGCGCCGCGTCGACTCGCTCGACGGGGTCCGCGCCCTCGCCGTCACGACGGTCCTCGTGGTGCACGCGTTCCCGCGGTCCGACTTCCCCGGCGCCGTCGGTGTGGACGTGTTCTTCGTGCTGTCCGGCTACCTGATCACCTCGCTGCTGCTCGGCGAGCGCGACCGGTACGGCGACATCAGCGTCCCGCGCTTCTGGGGACGCCGCTTCCTGCGGATCGCGCCCCCCGCCCTGTTCTGGCTCGTCGCGCTCTACCCGCTCGGCCAGAAGCTGGTCGGCGACGTCTACGTGCAGCGCGCCCTGTACGCCGCGGAGTTCCGGTCGAACCTCGCGCTGACCGTGCAGCACCAGTCGATCAGCCCGCTGGACCACACGTGGTCGCTCGGTCAGGAGGCGCAGTTCTACCTCGTCTGGCCCCTGCTGCTCGTCGCGCTGCTCGCCCTGCGGGTCCCGCGGCTCGTGCTCGCTGCCGCCTGCACCGCCGGCGCGCTCTGGTGCTTCCACGCGCTGTACGTCGTCCAGGTGGCAGACGTCCGCCCGTCGGACGACTTCCGGCTGGACGGCCGGGGAGGGGGGCTGCTGCTCGGGTGCGCCCTGGCGTTCCTGCTCGCCTGGCGGCGGTCCGTGCTCGCGCGACCGGGGGTGGCCGAGGCCGGCCTGCTGGCCGTCCTCGGGACGTACGCGTACGGGCTGCTGGTCCAGCCGGTGACGCTGCAGGTGGCCGTGCCGCTGACCGTCGTGGCCACCGTGGCGCTCGTGGGAGCGCTCCTCGGTGGAGCGACCGGACCGGCGTCGGTCCTGCTGGCCGCCCCGCCGGTGGCGTTCCTCGGGCGGATCTCGTACTCGGTGTACCTGTGGCACTACCCGTTCTTCCGGGCCTTCGAGAAGCGGTCCGACCTGCCGCTGGGCCTCGTGCTGCTGCTCGAGGTGACCTTCGCGATCGCGGCGGGGGCGATGTCGTACACGGTGATCGAGCAGCCGATCGGCCGGTGGGCCGCCCGGCGACTGCACCGCTGAGGCTCAGCCGGCCTGCTGCTCGGGCTCGTGGTCGCGGACCACGCGGAGCATGACCTGCCGCTGCTTGCTGTTGTCGTAGACCGGCACTGCGGACAGCAGCCCCATGAGGAAGGCGCCGCAGGTGAGCACGAAGCCGACCAGCAGCAGCCCGCTGACGGTGTCGAGCCGGGCCAGGACGACCGCGAGCCAGGCCAGCGCGACGCCGGCCGCGTAGAGCAGGCAGACGGCGACGGGCACCGGGATGCCGACCCAGACGAGGCGGTGGCTGGCGTGGTCACGACCGCCCTGCGCGGGACTGCGGCCGTGGAGCAGGCGCTGCAGGGTGACGAGAGTGGTGTCGAACAGCGGCACGCCCAGGACGAACAGCGGGACGAACAGCGCCACGGCGGGCGGCGTCCCGACCAGCTGGATCTTGAGCCCCAGGACCGCGAGCAGGTAGCCGAGGAACAGGCTGCCGGCGTCACCCATGTAGATCTTGGCGGGGTGGAAGTTGTGCCGCAGGAAGCCGGCTGCGCAGCCGGCCACGCCTGCGCCGAGCGCCGCGACGAGGAACTGGCCGTTCACAGCCGCGATGAGGCAGAAGGCGAGCCCGGCGATGCTCGCGACCCCGGCGGACAGGCCGTCCATGTTGTCGAGCAGGTTGAAGGCGTTGGTGATGCCGACGACCCACACGACCGTGACGACGACGTTGAGCGCTGCGGGGCCCTGCAGGTCGGCGCCCGACCCGCTGGCGTACACGACGACCCCCGCCATGACCTCGACGAGCAGGCGGAGCCGCGCCGTCAGCCCGCCGCGCAGGTCGTCCAGCAGGCCCATCAGTGCCAGCACGAGGCCCACACCCAGCAGCTCGCCGAGCTGCACCAGCACGCTCTGCCCGCGGTCGAGGGCGGCCGCACCGAACACCAGCCCGCTGAAGGCGACGACGATGGCGACGCCGCCCAGGTAGGGGATGGACTCCTGCTGGGCCTTGCGGGCCTCCGCCGTCGGGCCGTCGAGGATGCGGCGCTTGAGCGCCAGGCGCAGCATGACCGGCGTCAGCAGCCAGGCCACCGCGAGGGGGGCCAGGAACGCCGCGACGTACGCCGGCCAGCGCAGCTCGTCCATCAGCCCGCGCTGGTCCCCTGGCGGCCGTAGCGGTCCTCGAGCCGCACGACGTCGGTGACCTCGGTGGTGCTGGCCTCGAGCATCACGGTGTCCCCGACCGCGGTGACCCGGTGGCGCGTGCCCGGCGTCAGGTGGATCGACTCACCGGGCAGGAGGTCGAACTCCTCGAGCTGGCTCTCGTGCGGGCCGATCTCGACGCGCAGCTGCCCCGACTGCACGGAGATCGTCTCCTCCTTGCGCTCGTGGTACTGCAGGCTCAGCGAGTGGCCGTCACTGACGTGGATGGCCTTGCCGCAGAACTTGCCGTCGACGAGGGCGAACCACTCCTCGTGGCCCCACGGCTTGTCGACCCGCTTGACCTGACTGACCCAGTCGCTCTTGCTCATGCGGCTCAGTCTGCCAGTCGCTCAGCGACGCTGGTCCGCGACGACCTGGCTGAGAATCTCGTCGAGCCCCACCTTGGGCTCGAAGCCGACCAGCTCGCGGGCCCGGGTGGTGTCGGGGACCCGGCGCTGCATGTCCTCGAACCCCTCCTCGTAGGCCTCGTCGTACGGCACGTACCGGACCTTGCTCGACGAGCCCGCGGCCGTGATGACTCGCTGCGCCAGGGACTCCATCGAGATCTCCTCGACGCCGCCGATGTTGTACGCGCGACCGCTGGCCTCAGGGTGGTCGACGAGCGCGAGGATTCCCTCGACGGCGTCGCCGACGTAGCAGAAGCAGCGCGTCTGCTGCCCCGTGCCGTAGACGGTGATCGGCTCGCCCTTGATCGCCTGCCCGACGAAGCGCGGGATGACCATGCCGTAGTGGCCGGTCTGCCGCGGCCCGACGGTGTTGAACAACCGCACGATGACGGTCGCGAGGCCCTTTTGCCGCCAGTACGTGTAGGCGAGGATCTCCTCGATCGCCTTGGCCTCGCTGTAGGACCAGCGGCTCTTCAGTGGGCTGCCGAGGATGCGGTCGTCCTCCTCGCCCAGCTTGTCGCTGGTGTTCTTGCCGTAGATCTCGCTCGTGCTCGTGACCAGCACCTTCGTGCCGTGCTTGTGGGCCTTCTCGAAGACGATCTCGCTGCCGCGGATGTTCGTGGCGAGGCTCTCGAGCGGCTTGTCCACGATCAGCTGCACGCCCGACGGCGGCCGCGAGGTGGAAGCAGACGTCCGCGCGAGCCATGAGGTCGTCGAGCAGGTCGGCGTTGAGGATGCTGCCGAGCACGAACTCGACGTCGTCGCGCTGGCGCAGGTGCTCGATGTTCTCGAGCCGACCGGTGCTCAGGTTGTCGAGCAGGATCAGCGAGTCGCCACGGGCAAGCAGGGCGTCGGCGAGGTGGGAGCCGATGAAGCCGGCCCCGCCGGTGATGAGGGCGCGCACCTGCCCCACGTTACGGTGTGTCGTGCCGACTGGGGGCCGCCTGCCGGTGGCGCACGTGATCACCCGGACTGATCGTCGGGGGCGCGCAGGAGACGGTCCTGCTCGCCGCGGCGCTCGCCGACCGCACGCGGTTCACCGCCAGTCCTGGTCACCGGGCCGCAGACGGGCTCCGAGGGCTCGCTGCACGAGGAGGCCGCGCGCCGCGGCGTCGAGGTCGTCGTCGTCCCCGAGCTGGTGCGGCAGGTCTCGCCCGCTCGACGGACCTGCGCTGCGGTGTCGGCCCTGGCGCGGCTGTTCCGGGATCGGCAGGTCGATGTCGTGCACACCAACAGCAGCAAGGCGGGCGTCGTCGGGCCGGCTGGCCGCCCGGCGCGCGGGGGTGCCCCGCGTGCTGCACACGGTGCACGGCTGGCCCTTCCACGACGCAGCGCAGCCCCGGCTCGCCTCGGCGGTCTGGCGACGCTGTCGAGCGCCGGCTGCGCGCCCCTCGCCGAGCGCCTGGTCGTGGTCGCCGACGCCGACCGTGACAAGGGCCTGGCCGCCGGCGATCGGCCGGCCGGAGCAGTACGTGACGGTGCGCAGCGGCCTCGAGCTCGACCTGCTACGGCGCGGACCCGTCGCCCGCGCCGAGGTGCGGGACGAGCTGGGCCTGCCGCCGGACGCCGCTGGTGCTCGGCGCGGTCAACCGGCTGAGCCCGCAGAAGGACCCGCTCACCCTGCGTCGCGGGCGTCGGCCCGCGTGCTGCGCAGCGCGCCCGGATCTGCGCCTGCTCGTCGTCGGTGACGGTCCGCTGCGCGCCGAGGTCGAGGAGGCGGTGTCCGGGTCCGGGCGTCGAGGGCCGGGTGGTGCTGGCCGGCCTGCGCCACGACGTCCCGCGGCTGCTCGCCGCCATGGACGTCTTCGTCACCGCCTCGCCGCTGGGAGGGGCTGCCGCGCACCGTCCTGCAGGCGGTGGCGACCGGACTGCCGCGTCGTCGCGACCGTCGGCCGACGGCGTGGTCGACGTCGTGCACGGACGGGCGACCGGGCTGCTCGTGCCGCTCGGCGACGCGGAGGCCTCGCGGCGGGCCTAGGCCGCGCGCTCGACGACCCCGCAGCAGGCGCGCTCGGCCTCGCCGGCGCGGCCGCCGCCCGCCTGCCCGAGTTCGACGCGCACGACGATGGTCCGCCAGCTCGAGGAGCTCTACGCCGGGGAGGAGCCCGTGACGCCGCTCGTCGAGGTGCTCATGGCGACCTACGACGGCGAGCGCTACCTCGCGCGAGCAGCTCGACAGCGTGCTCGGCCAGACGCACCCGCGGCTGCGGCTGCTGGTGCGCGACGACGGCTCCACGCGACGGCACCGCTCGCCCTCCTGCGCGCGCTCGACGGCGACCGCGCTGCGGGTCGTCGAGGGTGCGCCGAACGTCGGGCGTGCCCGCAGCGCGTTCTTCCGCCTGCTCGACCTGCTCCTGCGACGACGCCGACCTGTGGGCCCTCGCCGACCAGGACGACGTCTGGGTGCCGGACAAGCTCGCGCGTGCCGTGGCGGCGCTCGACGGGCGTCGAGGGTCCGGCGCTGTACTGCGCCCGGGTGCTGGTGGTGGACGAGCAGCTGCAGCCGCTCTACCCGCACGAGCTGCCGCACCGGGGCCCGTCGTTCGCCAACGCGCTCGTGCAGAACATCGCGCTCGGCTGCACGGTCGTGCTCAACCGGCGCGGCCCGCGACGTGCTGCGGGCCGGCGGCTGGCCCCGCGAGTGCGTCATGCACGACGCGTGGATGTACCTCGTCGTGGCCGGGCACCGGGACCGTCCTCTACGACGACGCCATCGTCGTGCACTACCGCCAGCACGGCCGCAACACGCGTGGGCATGGGCCGGGGCCCGGTGTCGCGGCTGCGCCGGGCCGGGTGCGGCGGCAGCTGTCGCCGGACGGGCCGGGCAAGCACGGCCGCCAGGACGCGCGAGCTGCTGCGCATGCACGGCGAGCGACCTACCCCGCCGGCGCGGGCGCAGCTCGAGGCCTTCCTGGCCGCGCAGGCCGCTGGGCGCGGCGGCTGCGCTACGCGGTGCGCGGGCGCGGCGCACCGGCAGACCCGCGGGAGCGACCTCGTGCTCAAGGGGCTGCAGGTGCTGGGGCGCGTCTGAGGCGGGGTGCCCGCACGTACCCTGCTGAGGTGCGTGCAGAGGTCCATCCGGTCCTGATGTGCAGACGCCGGCCGTCGTGGTCCGCTCAACGACTTGCGCCGAGGCTACGACCAGAAGGCTCAGCGCCGAGGCCGCCCTCCTGGACGTCTCGCGCTCCGGTTGGTACGTGCACGGGCCGCAGCACGAGGCGTTCGAGCGGGAGTTCGCGGAGTACTTCGGCGTCGCGCGCTGCCTCGGCATCGCCAGCGGCACAGACGCGCTCGAGCTGGCCCTGCGCCGTCGCGCCTGCCGGTCGGCGACGTCGTGGTCACCGCGGCCAACGCGGGCGGCTACACGCGGCGGCCGCGCGCTGCGCTCCGGCTTCGGCGTCGCGGTCGCCGATGTCCACCCGGCACGCTCCCCTCGGCGTCGAGGACGTCGAGCCACTCTCGACGCCGGGTCGCAGCGGTCGTCGTCACCCACCTCTACGGTCGGCTGGCCGACGTCGAGGGCTCGCGGCGCTCTGCGCGAGCGGCGCGGGGTCGCCCTCGTCGAGGACTGCGCGCAGGCCGCGGGGCGCCGCCGCGCCGGCCGGCGCGCCGGCGCGTTCGGCGACGTCGCGGCCTTCAGCTTCTACCCGACCAAGAACCTCGGCGCGCTCGGCGACGGCGGCGCGGTCGTCGCAGCGACCGACCCGAGGTCGCCGCCCGGGTCCGCCAGCTGCGGCAGTACGGCTGGGCGCGCGAAGTACCTCATCGGGCGTGGACGGCGGCCGCAACAGCCGTCTGGACGAGATGCAGGCGGCGATGCTCCGGGTGCGGCTGCCGCTCGCTGGACGCCGGAACGCGCCGGCGGGCGGATCGTCGGCCGCTACGCGACGGCGGCCGCGGAACCAGCGTGCGCGTTCTGCCGGCCGAGGGCGGAGGCCACGTCGGGCACCTTGCCGTGTCGCTGTCGCCGACGACCGCGACGCCGTCGCGCGGCGGCTGCGCGAGCGCGGGCGTCCAGACCGACGTGCACTACCCGGTGCCCGACCACCGGCAGCCGGTTCGCCGAGCGCATACGGGCAGGTCAGCCTCCCGGTGACCGAGGCGGCTGCAGGCGAGGTGCTCACTCTCCCGTGCTTCCCGGAGCTGACAGACGACGAGGTCGAGCGGGTCTGCCGCGTGCTTGCCGGTGACATGCTCGCTGCCCGCGAGACGCCCGTGCCCTACTCGGTCGTGGTGCCGGTCTACGGCAACGAGGCCAGCTGCCGGACGCTGCTGGACCGGCTGGAGGCGCATGGCGCGCCAGGCTCGAGGGCCGCATCGAGGTCGTCTTCGTCGTCGACGGCTCGCCAGACGGCTCCCTGCTCGTCCTGCGCCGGCTGCTCCCGAGGCGCTTCCCGAGCCAGCTGATCGCGCACTCGCGCAACTTCGGCTCCTTCGCAGCCATCCGGACCGGCTTGGCCGCCGCCCGGGGCGACGTACGTCGCCGCCATGGCGGCCGACCTCCAGGAGCCCCCGGAGCTGGTCGCAGACGTTCTTCGAGCGGCTCGCCGCCGGGGACTACGACGTCGCCGTCGGACGCCGGACCGGCCGCGACGACCCACGCACCACCATGCTCCTGTCCCGCGCCTTCTGGGCGCTGTACCGGCGGTGGGTCCACCGCGACATCCCGGCCGGCGGCGTCGACATCTTCGGCTGCAGCCGCCAGGTCGCGAGCGAGCTGGTCGGCTCTGGACGAGTCGCACTCCAGCCTGGTCGGGCTGCTGTACTGGCTGGGCTTCCGCCGCGTCGAGGTGCCCTACGCCGCTGCGCCGCGCGACCGAGGGCCGCAGCGGCTGGTCCCTCCGGCGCAAGCTGCGCTACTTCCTGGACAGCGTCTTCTCGTTCACCGACGTCCCGATCACTGCTGCTGACCTGGTCGGTGCGGTCGGTGGGGTGCTCACCGTGCTCGCGCGCAGTCACCGTGCTGGTCGGCCCGCCTGACCGGCGCCATCGACCAGGCGGGCTACACGCCGCTGATGCTGGTGATGCTGCTGTCCACCTTCACCGTGCTGTTCGGCCTGGGCATCGTCGGGCTCCTACGTGTGGCGCACGTACGAGAACAGCAAGGGGCGGCCCGGTGCGGTCGCCGATGACGCACGAGGTCTTCCCGGGCCGCGCCGGTGGCTGACCGCCCGCGAGCGCGCCAGGTGTTGCGCTTCCTGCTCGTCGGCGGACTCGAACACGCTCGTGACCTCGTGCCTGTCGTCGCTGCTCGCGCACGTGCTGGACCGCCAGCGTCGCCTACACCATGTCTTCGCCGCCGGCCTGCTTCACGAGGCTGCTCACCGGCCGCTTCGTGTTCTCGGCGCCGCCCGGTCGCGCGCCAGACGTCCCGCGTGGCCTGGTCGCTGCGGGTGGTACCTCGCGCGTGCTACGTGCGTCGGCCTCGGGCTCGTCCGTGTGCGTGCGTCGACCGCGACGCGTCGACTCGCGCGGGTCCTGTCGGTCGGCGCGCTCGCCGATCCTCGCCTCACCGCCCCGCTGAGCTTCCTCGGGCGGCCGGCTCTCTGACCTGCGTCGCGCCGCCCGCTCGCCGGCGCCGAGCCGACGGGAGTGTCGGTCGATGAGCGTCTTCGTCCATGACCGCAGGGTCTCTGCGAGTCAGCACGACGTCGGCGCAGGGCACCCGGGTCTGGGCCTTCGCCCACGTGCTGCCCGGGCGCGGATCGGCGGGACTGCAACATCTGCGACCACGTCTTCGTCGAGAACGACGTCGTCGTCGGGGACCGCGTCACCGTCAAGTGCGGCGTGCAGCTCTGGGACGGCGTGCGGCTCGAGGACGACGTCTTCGTCGGCCCCAACGTCACGTTCACCAACGACCTCTTCCCGCGCAGCAGGCAGTACCCCGAGTCTTCGCGCAGACGGTCGTCGGCGCCGGGCGCGTCGCATCGGCGGCGGCGCCGTCCTGCTGCCCGGTGTGCGCATCGGCCGGCGGGCCATGGTCGGTGCCGGCGCCGTCGTGACCAGGGACGTGCCGCCGAACGCCATCGTCGTCGGCAACCCGGCCCGCATCGTCGGCTACGTCGACGCGCAGCGACGCGGCAGCCGGGCCAGGCGCGCCGGCGCCGGGCAGCGAGCGCCGGAGAGCCGCGTGGCCGGGGTGCGGCCTGCACCGCTACCGCGCGCCGACGACCTGCGGGGCAGCCTGGTGGCCGCCGACTTCGCCGCACGACCTGCCTTCGTCGCCGCAGCGCGTCTTCACCGTGTTCGACGTCCCGAGCCGGACGTCCGCGGCGAGCACGCCCACCGCGCTTGCGAGCAGTTCCTGGTCTGCGTCCGGGGCCGTGTCCTGCGTCGTCGACGACGGGCACGAGCGGCAGGAGTTCCGCGCTGGACCGGCCGGATCTCGGCCTGCACATGCCGGCGATGGTGTGGGGGACGCAGTACAGCTACTCCGCCGACGCGGTGCTCCTCGTGCTCGCCTCGGCCCGTACGACGCCGACGACTACATCCGCGACTACGACGAGTTCCTGGCGTCAGCGTACGCCGATGGCCGCACGGCCCGGGCCCCTCTGACCGGCGGACCCGCCGAGTCCAGGAGGGGAGTCGACCCCGTCATCGCGGTGTGGCGCAGAAGCCCTGGACGCCCGACGCGCACCACAGGTCGCGCTGCGCTGGAGTTGGCTCGCTCAGCTTGAGGACGGCGACCGTTCCCTCGACCGGGCACGCTGCCCGGCGCCGGCCAGGAGGGCATGGAAGGGGACAGGGTGGCGAACCTTCCCGCGACGTCACCGGACGCCGAGGGGGTCATGGCCCGTCCGGCGACGATCGCCCATGAACGCGGCGGCCCGCTGAGGGTTGCCGCCGTCCCAGGCGAAGAACGACGCTCCGATCGTGTCCCGGGTCGGCGTGAGGGGCCCCTCGTTCGGGTGCGGTCGCACCGATGAGCGCGAGGCTCGGGGGACGGTGATCGGTCCCATGCCCGAGCTCGACAGCCTGTCGTCACCTGAAGGGCGAGGTGGGCGGTCCCGGTCGTAGACGAGCTGGGTCGAGAAGAACAGGCCGTTGAGGTCGGCGGTGAGACCCAAGGTCAGGACGATGATCACAGCGGCCCCTGGGCGCACGGTGAGGTGGGGTCGGGGGAGGCGACGCAGGCCCTCCAGCCCGAGGCCGGCGAGGCCGGCCGAGACGAACGGCAGGTGGACGAGCGTCCTCGGATCGGCTCCGGTCGCGGTGGTGGCCTCGAGCCCGACGAGCAGCAGGGCGAGGGAGCCGAGCGCCACCCCGGCCAGCGCCAGGTGCCTCCACCCGCCCGCGACTGCACAGGCTGCTGTCGCGCAGACGACCAGGAGCAGCAGGACCAGTCCGACGTGCTCGGTCTGGACGTGGAACTCGCTGGGGGAGTCACTGAGGGCGCTTCGGACAGCGGACGCAGCGCGCCGCAGTCGGACCAGCGGTTGGTCGACCAGGCCGGCGAGGTCGACCTTGCCCTGCACGTAGGGGGTCTGCTCGGTGTTCGTGACAGCCAGGGCGATCTGTTGCCGACGCTGTAGGCGAGCCGGACACGGCAGTGCAGCCGAGGTCTTCCAGGTCAGGCGCCACAGTCCGGGGAGGGGTCGCCCCCATCAGTGCGGCGACCAGGAAGACGGCGAGCATCGCCGGCAGCACGACGACGAACCTCTGGTAGATCGCGACCGCGAGCGTGGCCAGGCCGGCGGCGCCCAGCCATCGGCGGTCTCGTACCAGCAGCAGGAAGGCGCAGCGCTGGCGGCGGCGGCCGCGCCGACCCCGAAGGAGATGGTGGAGAACGTGAGCAGGTAGCCAAGGGCAGGGGAGACGATGCCGAACGCGACCGCGAGCAGGGTCAAGCGGGACGTGGACCAGGTCTTGAGGAAGACGAGCAGGGCGGCACAGAAGCCGAGGACGCCGAGCGAGGTCGACACCACCGGCGCGACCGGATGGGGGAGGACGAAGCGGCTCAGCAGTGCCATGCCCCACCGGCCCTGCGTGAGCCAGTTGCGCCAGGCCTCGACGTCGGCGAAGATCTCCTCGTCGATCGTGAGATGGAGGTCGAAGAGCTCGTCTCCCCACGCGACCATCGCGAACACGAGGACGAGGCCTCCGCGACGCCGGGGAGCGCGAGGGTCTCGCTGAACGTGCGCGGCCGCATCGCGGTCGACGGTCCCTGGCGACATCGGCCCCCTAGTCCGGTGGCTGCCGCGCCGCCCAGCCGCCCGCACGGGAGCGGCTCACCATAGCGAGGGGCGACGTCGGGACGACCGTCCGCGAGCGGACGGGTGCGCTGCGCTCGGCCTGCCCCCGGGCAGGACGAGAGCGAGCAGGCGGACCGTCGCGCATCCGTCTCCCTGGCGACCGACGGCAGGTTCGATGCGATCCATCCCCGGCCGCCGTAGACCGTTCGCCGGCAGGCTGCTGCCCCGGCGCCGTGACAAACTTGTCCCGTGACGACCCTGGCGCGGAGCTGCGCGACTCCCGCGAGCTGCTCGTCAACCTCACGCTGCGCGAGGTCCGCGGCAAGTACAAGCGGACCGTCGCTGGGCAGGGCTGGTCGCTGCTCAACCCGCTCGCCACGATGGCGATCTTCACGCTCGTCTTCGGCGTCCTGCTGCAGGCGCAACCCGCCGAGGGCGACCCGAGCGGGCTCGACGTCTTCGCGCTGTGGCTGGCCGCGCGGCCTGCTGCCCTGGACGTTCTTCTCCGGGCGCTCACCAACGGCATGGGCGCGCTGCTCGCCAACGCCAGCCTCGTGAAGAAGGTCTACTTCCCGCGCGAGGTGCTCGTCGGCAGCACGGTCTTCTCCTTCGTCGTCACCCTCGCTGATCGAGCTCGGCGTGCTGACGGTCCTGCTGCTGTCGCCGGCGGGCGACCGCTGCTGTGGCTGCCGCTGGTCGTCGCTCGCCGTGGTGCTGCTGACGGTCTTCGCGCTCGGGCTCGCCCTCGCCTGTCCATCGCGATACGTCTACTTCCGCGACACCAGCTACCTCATGGCCATCGTGCTGCAGTTCTGGTTCTACCTGACCCCGGTCGTCTACCCGGCCACGCTCGTCGACGACGCGGTCGGCGCCGGGCGGGCTGACCGTCGCTCGGCGTCGCGTGCCCGTCGACCACCTCTACGGGCTCAACCCGATGGAGCGGTTCCTCGGCGGTGTTCCGGGCGCTGCTGTACGACAACCGCCTGCCCGACTGGCACGACTGGCGTCGGCTGCCTCTGTCGACCGGCGCTCGCCCTGGTGGTCGGCGTGTGCGTCTTCCGGCGGTTCAGCGGCCGGCTGGCGGAGGAGCTGTGAGCGCCGGCCGTCGCGGTCGAGGGGCTCTCCAAGCGCTTCCGGCTCTACCACGAGCGCAACCAGTCGCTGAAGGCCAGCCTGCTGCAGCGCAGCGCGCGCCGGCTACGAGGACTTCTGGGCGCTGCGCGACGTCTCGCTTCGAGATCCCGCAGGGCGCGACGTTCGGGCTCATCGGCGAGAACGGCTCGCGGCAAGTCGACGCTGCTCAAGTGCCTCGCCAAGATCCTCGTCCCGGACGAGGGGACGGTCGCAGTCCGCGGGCAGGTTCGGCCGCCCTGCTGGAGCTGGGCTCGGGCTTCCACCCGGAGCTGTCCGGCCGCGAGAACGTCTACCTCAACGGCTCGATCCTCGGCATGGGCCGCGAGGAGCTCGACGCGCAAGTTCGACGAGATCGTCGACTTCTCCGGCATCGAGCACTTCATCGACCAGCCGGTGAAGAACTACTCCTCCGGCATGTACGTGCGGCTCGGCTTCTCCGTCGCGATCAACGTCGACCCCGACGTCCTGCTCGTCGACGAGGTCCTCGCGGTCGGGGACGCGGCGTTCCAGCGAGCTGCGAGGAGCGCTTCGCCGACTTCCGCGCAGCGGCCGCACCGTCGTCCTGGTCAGCCACGCGATGTCATCCATGCGGAGCTCTGCGACGAGGTCGCCTGGCTCGACCACGGGCGGCTGCTCGAGCGTCGGCGCGCCGTTCGACGTCGTGGACGACTACGTCGGCGAGACCCACGAGGACCGCATGGCCGACGCCGGACGGCGGCACCGCGCGCTGGGGCTCGGGCGAGGTGCACGGTCGAGCGGGTCGAGCTGCTCGACGGCGCCGGCCACGCGGTACCGGTTCCGCACCGGCGACGCCGTCACCTTCCGGCTGCACTACACAGCACCGGAGCGCGTGCAGACCCGGTCTTCGGCTGGCCGTCGAGACGCTCGACGGCGTCTACCTGTGGGCCCACAACAGCCGCGACGGCGGGCTGGTGCCGGACGCGGTCGAGGGCGTCGGTCACGTCGACCTCGCACGTGCCGCGGCTGATGCTGCAGCCCGGCATCTTCGACCTCTCGGCGTCGACGTGACGTACGACGGCCCGAGACGTCTCGACCACCGCAAGGCGCTGCTGCGCTTCGACGTCTCCCCCGGCGACGCCCCGGGAGTCGGGCGGGTACGTCGCGCTGGGCGGCACGCTGGCAGGAGCCCTCCGGTCGCACCGCCGTGCGCTAGCGGAGGAAAGCCGCCCAGGCCTCCTCACCCGGGGCGCGGCCGCAACGTGAAGTCGGGCAGGACGTCGCTGAGGTTCGGGTTGTAGGCAGGGTCGCGCTGCAGGCGTGGCCCCACCGCGCCTGCATGTAGGCGATCTCGCGGTGGAAGCGGGCAGCCTGCTCGGCTGTGCTCGTCGAGCCCGCGCGAGACCGACTCGAGGTGGAAGAGCTCGGCGAAGGGCGTCAACAGCGATCCGCTCGCCCGGCCTCCCGGACCCGCAGGCAGAAGTCGACGTCGTTGAACGCCACGGCCAGGTCGACCTCGTCGAGCCCGCCGACCTCCCGGTAGGCTCGCGTCGGATGAGCAGGCAGGCGCCGGTGACGGCCGACACCTCCTGCGCGAGCACGAGCCGTCCGAAGTAGCCGGGGCTGCGGCGCCGCGAAAGGTGGGCGTGGTTGGCCACGCCGCCGATGCCCAGCAGGACCCCGCCGTGCTGGACCCGTCCGTCGGCGTACAGCAGCTTGGCGCCGACGGCGCCGACGCCGTCGCGGACCACGAGGCTGACCATCTCGGTCAGCCAGTCCGCGTCGCCGGACGACGATGTCGTTGTTGAGCAGCAGCAGAGCGGCTGTCGACCTGCTCGACGGCACGGTTGTTGAGCGCGCGAGAAGTTGAAGGCGCCAGGAACGTGCAGCACGCGCACGCGCGGGTCGCCGCCGCAGCCTGCCGGAAGTAGTCGAGCGTCTCCGGCTCGGCGCTGTCGTTGTCGACGACGAGCACCTCGCAGCGCCGGGTAGTCCGTGCGGTCGAGCAGGCCCTCGAGGCAGTCCCGCAGCAGCCCGACGCGGTCGCGGGTCGGGACGACGACCGTGACGCGCGGGCCTGCTCCGGGAGCGGGAAGCGGACCCGGTTCCACGACGGGCACCACGGGCTTCGGCTCGACCGTCGCCGTCTCGCCGAGGCGCGACAGGTGCGCCTGCACGGCCGCGCGGGAGGCGGCGGCGGCCTTGTCGAGGTTGGCGGAGGAGAAGGTGCCCGACCCGGCCCACTGGCGCCAGTGGTACAGCACGAAGGGACGTGCCGGACGCGGCTCGGGGTCGGTGCGCTCCACGACCCGCAGCACCAGGTCGTGGTCCTGGCTCCCGTCGACCCCGGGCCGCAGGCCGCCGACCTGCGCGCAGCAGGGAGGTACGCACGACGCCGAGGTGGCTGACGCAGTTCTGACCGAGCAGCAGTTCGTGGTTGAAGTCGGGCTTGAAGTACGGCTCGCTGCGCCGTCCGTCGGCGTCGAGCTTGTCCTCGTCGCTGAACAGCAGGTCGGTCTCGGGGTGGCGGGCGAGCTCGACCGCGACGACGTAACAGGGCGTGCTCGGGCGAGCACGTCGTCGTGGTCCATGAGCACGACGTGCTCGCCCGTGCGCCATCGCGAGTGCCGTGTTGGTCGCCGCGGCGATGCCGCCGTTCTCAGCCCGCTGGATCACACGTGAAGCGGGGGTCGCATGGCAGCGTGCTCCTGCAGGCCGTCCCAGGCGCGCGTCGTCGGGGCGGCGGTCATCGACGGCGCAGAGCTCCCAGTGCGGGTACAGCTGAGCCGACAGCGACTCGCCAGGGCGTCGCGCAGCAGCTCCGGGTCGCGTCTGGTACACGGGCATCAGACGGACGATCAGGAGCGGCCGGTCGGGCAGCGCGGCGAGCTTGTCGCGCGGACCGCGCCGCGGTCCGCGTCGTCGAGGGTGTCGTGCGCGGCGACCCACTCGAGGTAGCTCCGCCTGCACGCCCGGGCGCGGCGAGCGCGCGCCGCACGCTGTAGACCGTCCCCGTACCCCTGCTCCTTGAGCCTTGCCGGCGAGGTCCACCAGGCCGCGGCCCGCAGGCTGCGGCGGGCTGTCCACCGGTCCCTGCAGCGCGACGCGCGCGCGGGCCGAGCACCCGGACCGGTGCGGACACCCGCCAGGACGGTCGAGCCGAGAACGGCGGCGAGGCGCTGCTCCGCTGCGGGCGCTCTGCTCCTCGAGACGCCAGCCGCGGCGTCTGCGTCGCTCGAGCCGCTCGCGTGCGGCCGCGAGGCCGCTCTCGAGCTCAGCCACCCTGGCGGCCGCGGCAGCGGCAGCGCGCGACGCCGCTCGACGACGGCCTCGGTCGCTGCGACCGCACGGCCTCCTGCGCTCCGGACAGCGCGTCTGCCCCGCCTCGTCGAGCCGCTCCGCATGGCGCACCTGCGCCCCGGCGTCGTCCGGCACCGCGGTCAGCACGAACTGGTAGGTCGTGGCGTCGGGGTCCTGCAGGACCCGGTCGACCACGTCCTGCGGCACATCGCCGCGGCGGACCTGGAGCTCGGTCTCGAAAGGACCGGCGGTGGTGCGCCGGACGTCGGCGGGAGCGAGGCCGGCTTGCGCGAGCATCTCGTACAGGCTCGAGCGGGTGAAGAAGCGCAGGTGCGTGGCATCGAGCAAGCCGAGGTCGCGGTAGGGGAACTGACCCTGCAGCAGGGCCAGCCGCACGCTCGCGTGCGCGACGTTCGGGATGCTGACGACGACGTACCCGCCCGGGGCGAGCACGCGCCGGCCCTGCATGAGCAGCTCGAGCGGGCTCGTCGAGGTGCTCCAGCACGTCGCCGAGCACGACGACGTCGAAGAGCTCTCCGGGCAGGGCGGAGGAGAGGTCCATCGTCTGGAGGTCGGCGACGAGGCAGCAGCTCGAGGTCCGGGCGCGCCTTTTCCGCGGCCTCGGCGTCGAGCTCGACGCCCGAGACCCTGCAGCCGCGTGCGCCCAGGGCACGCGCCAGGTCGCCTTCAGAGCACCCGAGGTCCAGCACCCGCTTGTCGCCCCCCACCAGTCGGAGCATGATCGCGTGGCTGGTGTTCGCCTCGGGGTCGATGTCGACGGCATAGCGCGAGGAAGACACGCGGCGCTCCCTTTCAAGGGGTGCAGGGGTGCTGCATCAGCAGCCGGGCGACAACTTGCCCAGACCCGCCTTCGCCACTGCCTGCCCGGCGTCGAGCGCCAGGGCCTGCTGGTAGGCGGTGCGGGCGCCCGGACAGTCCTTCGACACTAGCCGCGCGTCCCCGAGCGTCGCCCACAGCCCGCCGTCCGACGGCAGCTGTCCCACCAGCGCCTCGAGCCGGGACCGTGCCGCAGCCGCCTGGCCGTGCCGCAGCTGGAACTGCGTCAGGTCCAGGACCGTCCCGGAGTTCAGGGGGTCGAGCAGGGCGGCACGACGGAAGAACCGCTCCGCCTTCGGGAAGTCCTGCTGGTTGTCGGCGAGCCGCCCCGTCGTGCGCAGTGCGCCGAGGTCGAACGGGTCCCTCGTCGCCGCCTCCTGGTAGGCCTCCAGCGCCTTCGGCAGCTGGTCCGCCTGGTTGTAGAGCTGCCCCTTCTTCGTCAGGTACAGGGCGCTGTGGCTGTCGAGGTCCGCGGCGCGGTCGTAGTCGGCGAGGGCCAGGGTCCCGTTGCCGGTCGGGAGGGCGGCGTCACCCGCGAAGCTGGCCCGGGCAGCGCGGAGCGGGGTGACGGACTGCCACGCCAGCACGAGGGCGAGCACGCCGGCGATCCCGATGACCGCGTAGTCGCCCGGGGTGACCTGCCGCGTGCGCAGCAGCGGTGCTCCTCGCCGCCGTCCTGTCGGGGCGGTCGTCACGAGCGCCCCCGGCAGACGGACCTCGTGCAGTCGCGCCTGGCCGCTGGCGACGACCACCGCGCCGGCCAGCACGAAGTGCGCCACCAGCAGCGGGATCTGGTCGATCGAGATGAGGGACTGCACCTGGTAGGCCACCCACGACCCGCCGAGCGCCCCGAGCAGGAGCCGCTCCTGCCCCCGCAGGCGCAGCAGCCCCTTCACCAGGCAGTACGCCGTCACGCCGACGAAGGCCAGGTAGGCCAGCCCGAGGACGAGGCCGCCCTGGGCGAGCATCTGCAGCGGCACGCTGTGGGCGGCGTCCGAGAAGTGGTCGCCGCCGAGCTCGCGCACCGAGGCGACCGGCCGCTCCTGCCGCCACCGGATCCCGTAGCTGTCCAGCCCCACGCCCCACACGGGGGAGCGCTGGAACATGTGCAGCGCGCCCTCCCAGTACCAGGTGCGGGCGCGGTAGCTGATGCCCTCGAAGGCGACCTTGCCCGGACCGGTGCCCGCGGCCCCGGCGGCGAGGACCAGCAGGCCGAGCGCGGACACGCCGGCGACGCCTCCCAGGCTCAGCCGGCGCGCCTGCCCGGACTGCCCGAGCGCCCACGCCAGCCCCAGCACGACGAGCCCGGCCGCGGCAGCGATCGGTCCCTGCACGGCGTCGGACAGGACGGCGACCACGAGCATCAGCAGTGCGGCGCCGCCCGACAGGACCCGCCACGCCGTGCTCCACCCGGGCCAGCAGGCCGCCCAGACCGTGACGGGGACGCCGATCGCGATGTACGCCGCGGCGAAGTCGGGGTTGCCGAGGGCGGCGATGATCGGGTTGAAGGGGTTGTTCCACCCGACGGCGTCGATCCCGCGGTACTGGCACAGCCCGTACGACGCCGTGACGAGCGCGGCCAGCACGAAGCCGAAGGCGACGACCTTCGTGGAGGCGGCGTCGAAGACGCGCAGGACGACGACGTACAGCAGCAGCGCGGCCGCGTAGGCGAACAGGCCGCTGTTGCGCCCGTACGTCCCGTACAGCGCCGTCGGCGTGTGCGGGGCGACGACGGCGGCCAGGGTGAGCGCGGCGAGCAGCCCGACGGCGACCCAGGCAGGAGCGCCCGACGGCAGGCGCAGGACCCGCTCGCGCGCCACGCGGGACACCGCCAGCACGGCGACCGTGAGCGCGCACAGCAGGAGCGCGGAGAGCTTGACGATGTTGACCGGGTCGCTGGCGTCCTTGACGAACAGCAGACCGGTCAGGAGGACCGCTCCGGCGACCACGAGGCGGTCGGGCACGAGCGAGAGTCCGTCCATCGGTGCAGGCTATCGACGCCGACCTGCCCGCGCGGCGCGTAGCCTCGGCGCGTGGACCTGTCGCGGGAAGACGTCGCCCTGCGCGATCCTGCCGTGGCCCGGTCGCTCGACCCGGTGCTGGCCGAGGCCGTCGACGACGCGCTGAGCGGGCCGCCGACCCCGACGTCGTCCCTGGACCCGCAGCGCGTCCTCGGGGCCGACCCCCACGACTTCGCCGGTCTCTACCTGCGGCACCGCAGCTCCTTCGCGGCCCAGGCCCGCCGCTTCCTGCGCGACCCCCGCGACGTCGACGAGGTGGTGCAGGAGTCGTTCCTGCGGCTGTTCCTCGCCCTGCCCGAGCTCAGCAGCGAGCTCCAGGCGCTGGCCTACTGCCGGCGCACGATCACGAACCTCTGCATCGACCGGTACCGCGCCGACCAGCGCCGGCCGCGGCTGGTGGACCTCGAGTCGGTGCCGGCGGACGTGCTGTCGGACGACGAGCCCGACGACCCCGTCATCCAGGCCGAGGACGCGGCGATCGTCCGCGAGGCCCTGGCCCTGCTGTCTCCCCTCCACCGGCAGGCGCTGCTCAAGCGCGAGGTCGAGGAGAAGCCGCTCCCGCAGATCGCCGCGGAGCTCGACGTGCCCGAGGACAGCGTCAAGCACCTGCTCCACCGGGCTCGACGTGCACTGCGACGCCGGCTGGTCGAGACACGCACCGCGCGCGGGCTCGACGCCGAGGACCACAGCACGCTGAGCCTGCTGGCCAGGAGCGCGGTGACCGGCACGCAGCGTGCGGGGATGGTCGTCGTCGCCCTGGCGGGCCTGACCCTGCTGCTGGGTGGACCGAAGACGCCGGCGGAGGCGCTGCAGACCGTGTCCGCCCTCATCCACGACGCCGTGAAGGCCGCGCCGACGCCGGCCCGCCGCACCCCGGCGGTCCGGCCGGCACCGGTGGTCGTCCGCGACACGCCGGGTCCGGACGCACTGCCCCAGGGCGTCGACCGCCCCGGTCCGGTGGTCGCCCGACCGGCGCCGGTCGACCCGGAGGTCACCGTGACGCAGGCGCCGCGTGCCGCCCCCGTCCCTCTCGCCAGCCCGGTCCCGAGCCGCGCTGCGAGCGGGACGGTCACGACCACGGTCACTCCCGCGCCGGTGCCGACGCCCACCGAGGGTGCGACGGACGGCCTCCAGCGCCAGTACGCGGCTCCGCCGTCGAGCTCCCAGCCGACGCCGACGGCGGCCCCGTCGGGCGGACTGCCGGACTAGCGCACAGCCTGCAGGCCGGTGGTGGCCGAGGCCAGCCCCGGGCTCGCGGCCAGGGCCCGCTCGTACGCCTGTCGGGCGCCCGCCCGGTCGCCGAGGGCGGCCCGGGCGTCACCGAGGCCGGACAGCACGGCCGGGTCGCCGGGCAGGTCGACGAGGAACCGCTCCGCCCGACGCGCCGCGGTCGCGGCCTCACCGTGCCGCACCTCGAAGCCGACCACTCCTGACGTCACTCCGCTGTCGAACGGGGACAGCGAGGCTGCCCGCCGGAACGCGCGGCGGGCCAGCGGCAGGTCGTCCTGCGCCTCGGCCAGGGAGCCGGTCCGTACCAGTGCGGCGATGTCGGTGTCGTCGTGCCGCAGGGCCTCGCGGTAGGTGTCGAGCGCGTCGGCGGGCAGCCCCACGTTGTTCCACGTCTCGCCGAGCCGCTGCCAGTACTGGATGACCTGCGGCTGCAGGTCGAGAGCGTGCTCCAGGAGTGGGACGCCCTCGCCCCCGGGCAGCGTCTGCGCTGTCAGCGCAGCCCGGCTGGCCCGCTCCGGAGCCCAGGCCTGCCACGCACCTGCGGCGACGACTGCCGCCACCGCCACCTGTCCGGCGACCGCCGCAGCCCGGGGGAGGTCGGGGAGCCGCACTGTGCGCAGCGGCGCGGCACCGGCAGCAGACAGGACCGCGGCCGCCAGGGCGAAGTGGACCACCAGCAGCGGCACCTGGTCGATCGAGACGGCGGCCTGGGTCTGGTAGGCGAGCCAGGCGCCGCCCGTCCCCGCGAGGAGCAGGCGCTGCTCGCCCTGCAGACGGCGGAGTCCCTGCACCAGGCGTACGGCGACGAGCCCGACGAACAGGAGGTACGCGAGGGCCAGCAGGAGCCCGCCCTCGGCGAGCATCTGCAGCGGCACGCTGTGGGCGGCGTCGGCGTAGCCCCCGGTCGCGATGGCCTCGAGCGGCCGGTGCGCCCACCAGTTGATGCCGTAGTTGCTCAGACCGACGCCCCAGAGCGGTGCCGACGTGAACATGTCGAGCGCACCGCCCCAGTACCAGGTGCGGGCGTCCCAGCTCACACCCGTGAAGAACGGGCGGGCCGGTCCGGTGCCCAGCAGCCCGAGCAGCATCAGGAGCAGCCCGAGGGCGACTGCTGCGCCCAGGGCGCGCGAGCAGGCACCCGGCGTCGGGCGGGGGCCTGCTCGAGCGACCAGCCCGTCGCGACGACGAGCAGCCCGGCGGCCGCGGCGAGCGGACCCTGGACGGCGGAGGACAGGGCCGCCGTGACCAGCATGAAGGTCAGGGCCGCGGCCGACAGCAGGCGCACGACCGGTCGCCAGCGTGTCCACAGCGCTCCCCAGGCGGCCGCCGGGACCGCCATGCCGAGGTAGGCGGAGGCGAAGTCGGGGTTGCCGAGGCCGGAGATGATGGGGTTGAAGGGGTTGGCCCAGCCGATCCGGTCGTGGCCGGTGTACTGCAAGATGCCGTAGAGCGCGGTGAACAGCCCCCCCAGGAGCAGCCCGCCCAGCACGTACGACGCCCCTTCCCGTCGCAGGACGCGGAGCCCGACGGCGTAGACCACCAGGCCGGCGGCGTAGGCCAGCAGGCCGCTGCCGCGTCCGTACGTCCCCCAGACCGCGGTGCCGGTGTGGGTGGCGCTCGCGGTCGCGACCAGGAGGGCGAGGAGCAGGACGACGCCGACGAGGGCGGACGCGCCGGTCGGGAGGCGGAGGGTCCGGGTGCGCAGGGCCCGGACCGCGGCGAGGCCGAGCAGCAGGACGGCGCCGGACAGGAGCAGGCACGCCTTGACCACGTTCACGGGGTCCAGGGCGGAGGTGTCGAAGACCGCGCAGGTGAGCAGCAGGACGCCGGCGAGCACCAGGCGGTCCGCGAGGAAGCGGGGGAGGACGCGCGCCGCGCCGGGGGAGCTCGTCCCGCTGTCGGGGAGTGCGGGCGGGGCGTCGGCAGGACCGACCGGGGCGCCGGACATCCCTCCAGCCTAGGGCGGAGCCCTTCCGAGGAGGTCCCGAGGAAGAAGTGTCGTGAGCAGGACGACCGGGGACTGTCCCCGTCGTCCTAGATGCATGTGGGGGGCTCTGACCTCCCACCTCCCGGTGGGACACGCTGATCAGGTGCCCCACCACCGGGAGACACCGCCCTACAGCGACCTCGGTCGCTGGAACCGCGGGACGACCTGTCCCGCGGTCTGAGAGAGGAAATGTTTTGACCCGACCTTCGAAGGCGCTCACGCGCTTCGGGACGGCCGGCGTCGCGGCCGTCGTCCTCGGTGCTGGTGTGCCGGCGTACTTCGCCGTCTCCGCCAGTGCCGCCAGCAACGTCAAGACCGTCAAGGTGACGCAGAAGTCCACCGCGGCTGACTGCAACCCCGGCACGGTCACGGGCACCCCGGTGACCAACGGCGCAAGCTCGACCGTCACCGTCACCCAGACCATCTGCGTGAACCAGCCGGTCACCTCGACCGTCACGGTCCCCGGCCCGACGACCACGCGGACCGTCACGGTCACGCAGTCGCCGAGCACGCCCCCCACCAGCCCGGCCCCCGGCTGCGGCACCGACAAGCCCGCCACGGCGATCAACCAGGTCGTCATCCGCGCGGGTGCCGGCGCTGACGTCGTCGTGACCGGCACGCCCGGTCGTCGTGTGGTGCTCTTCGCCTACACGCGCCCGTCCACGACCTTCATCAAGGTCCGCGAGGCGCAGACGATCCCGGCCGACGGCACGCTCGAGTTCCTCGTCACCCCGCCGCGCAACACGCGCGTCGCGGCCCTGTACGAGAACTGCACCGCCCCGACCGACCTCGGCACCAGCGACGCCGTCTCGGTGCAGTACGTCGTCTCCCTCGCGGCGAAGCGCAACGGTGTCCGCAACTACACCTTCAGCGGTCGGCTCCTGCCGGCCCTGTCGGGCTCGCTCGTCTCCCTCTACCGGGTGACGCCCAGCGGCCAGCAGATCCTGACCTCGCAGGGTCGCGTCGGGGCCAACGGCCTCTACGCGATCAACCGCAAGTTCACCGGCTCGGGCCGCTTCGACTTCTTCGTGAAGGCGAACGGCAACCCGAACAACAACACGGGCACGAGCAACGTCCGTCCGACGGCTGGTCTACTAGCCCGCGTCACGGAGCGGGGCGCGCGAGCGCCCCGCTCCACCGGGGCTCCGCCCCTCGCTCGACCTCATGACGAAGGAGGGGCGTCCCCACGGGGGCGCCCCTCCTTCGTGCGTGAGCGGGGGCGCGCTGCTCGCCCCCGCCGCGGGCTAGACGCCCTGCTCGACGTTCCCCAGGGCGGCCAGCTGGGCGACGGCGGCCTGGCGCTGGGCCGGGGTCGACCCGCCGAGGAACACGACGTCGACCCGGCCGTCGGGGTTGGTCTTGACGGCCTGGACGCCGGCCATCTTCTTGAGGACGGCGATCGTGTCGGCCACCTGCTTCGGCGTGATGTCGGTGCGCGGCTTCACCAGGTACTCGCCGACGTCGGTCTGGACCTGCGTCTGCACCGGGGCCGGGAGCGCCTTCACGGGTGCAGGCGCGGCGCCACGGTCGTCGTCGGAGCCGCTGCAGCCCGTCAGGGCGGCGCCGAGGGCGAGCGCGCTGAGGGCGAGGGCGGTGCGGGGACGGGTGGTGCTCACGGTGTTCTCCTCAAGCTCATGGGTCGAGCGGTCCGGGGTAGGAGCGGGACACGTCCCTCTGACTCCTGGAGAACACTGTGCCCGCTGACCTGACCGGCAAGACCGTCGCCTTCCTCGTCGCCCCCGAGGGCATCGAGCAGGCCGAGCTCACCGAGCCCTGGAAGGCGGTCCAGGACGCCGGCGGCACGCCGACGCTGATCAGCACCGACGCGGGCGAGGTGCAGGCCCTGAACCACCTGGACAAGGCCGACACGTTCCCGGTCGACCAGACCCTCGACGACGCCGACCCGGCCGCCTTCGCCGCCCTCGTGCTGCCCGGCGGTGTCGCGAACCCCGACTTCCTGCGGACCCAGCCCGCGGCGGTCGCCTTCGCGAAGGCGTTCCTGGACGCCGGCAAGCCCGTGGCCGCCGTCTGCCACGCGCCCTGGACGCTGATCGAGGCCGACGTCGTCCGCGGGCGCACGATGACCAGCTGGCCGAGCCTGCAGACCGACCTGCGCAACGCCGGCGCGACCTGGGTCGACGAGGAGGTCGTCGTCGACACGAACGGCGCGGGGCCCCTCATCACCAGCCGCAACCCCGACGACCTGCCCGCGTTCGGCAAGGCGCTGCTGGAGGCGCTGAGCAACTAGGTTGCCTCGCGTGAGCGACCCGAAGCCGACCAAGCAGCGCGGGCCGGTGACCCTGCGGGGCGACCAGGTGCAGGCGAGCACCACCGACGAGCGGCTCCTGGACAGCCGGGGCGACAGCGCCTGGGTGCACTCCGACCCGTGGCGCGTGCTCCGCATCCAGAGCGAGTTCGTCGAGGGCTTCGGCCTGCTCGCCGAGCTGCCGCGGGCGGTCGCCGTCTTCGGCAGCGCCCGGACGCAGCCCGACGCCCCCGAGTACGCCACGGGCCGGGCCCTGGGCGCCAAGCTGGCCGAGGCCGGCTGGGCCGTCATCACCGGTGGCGGCCCGGGCGCCATGGAGGCGGCCAACCGCGGGGCGAGCGAGGCCGGCGGGCTGTCGGTCGGCCTCGGGATCGAGCTGCCGTTCGAGCAGCACCTCAACGAGTGGGTCGACCTCGGGCTGAACTTCCGGTACTTCTTCGCCCGCAAGACGATGTTCGTGAAGTACAGCCAGGGCTTCGTCATCCTGCCCGGCGGGTTCGGGACGATGGACGAGCTGTTCGAGGCCCTCACCCTGGTCCAGACCAGGAAGGTCAACCAGTTCCCGGTCGTCCTCGTCGGGTCGGCCTTCTGGCAGCCGATGGTCGACTGGGTCCGCGGCAGCCTGCTCGCCCACGGCTACGTCAGCCCCGGCGACCTCGACCTGCTGCAGGTCACCGACGACGTCGACGAGGCCGTGCGGATCATCGACCAGGCCTGGCAGGACCGGCAGGAGCGCCCCGCAGAAGCTCCCGCCCCGTAGTGGCCGCCGTCTGCGTCTACTGCGCCTCCGCCCGCACGACGCCGCCGGAGTACGTCCAGCTGGCGGCCGACGTCGGGACCGAGCTGGCCCGCCGCGGCCACAGCCTGGTGTCCGGCGGGGGCGACCTCGCCTGCATGGGCGCCGTCGCCCGGGCCGCCCGGGCTGCCGGCGCGCACACCCTGGGCGTCATCCCGAAGGCCCTGCTCGACCTCGAGGTGGGGGACCGCGACGCCGACGAGCTCGTGGTCGTCGACGACATGCGGGAGCGCAAGGGCCTCATGGACGCCCGCTCCGACGCCTTCCTCACCCTTCCCGGCGGCATCGGGACCCTCGAGGAGCTGCTCGAGGTCTGGGTCGCCCGCAGCCTCGGCCTGCACGACAAGCCGGTCGTCGTCCTCGACGTCGACGGGCTCTACGCGCCGCTGCGGCAGCAGATCGACCTGCTGACCGAGCGCGGTCTGCTGCGGCCCGAGGGGGTGGCGGCGCTGCAGTGGACGACGTCGGTGGGCGAGGCGCTCGACGTCATCGAGGCAGGGCTGGCGACGCCGGTGCACCTGCAGCCGACGGTCGACGAGCAGCTGGAGTCAGAGCCCTAGGTCCAGTAGAGGACGCGGCAGCGGGGCAGCCGTGCCGCCAGCTCCGCCTCGAACCAGCCGCGCATCTCGCCCATGACGCCCTTCGGGTAGACGTACTTGACCGACCCGAACTTCGTCCGCTTCTGCGTCCGCTGCTCCTCGTCCATCTCGAGCTGCGAGCGCGGGTACCAGCCCATCAGCACCTCCTTGCTGCCCGGCGTGAACCGGTGGGTGATCAGCTCGGCGGTGAGGTCCAGCCCGACGACGTCGTCCGTCGCCGCGGCCACGAGGTCCAGCAGGTGGCCGTAGTGCTCGCGCCAGTCGGGCAGCGGCATGAGCGGCGCCAGGGTCAGCCCGACCGGGTAGCCCGCGCCGGCAAGTCGCCGCAGCGCGCTGATCCGGTCCTCCAGGCGAGCGGTCCCGCCCTCGAACCGCTGCGTCACGGGCAGGCAGTTCACCGACAGCCGCACCCGGGTGCGGCCCCGGTGGTCGAGCGCGAGGAACGGGGCGACGTCGTCGTACTTGGTCGTCCAGCGCAGCTGCACCGGCGCCTCCCACTGCCCGAAGTGCTCGACCGCCCGCTGCCACGACCCGGTGAGGTGCTCGAGCGCCAGCGGGTCGGTGTAGCAGGAGGCCTCGAAGGTCGTGCCCTCCTCCGTGCGGCGCTTGGCGGTGTCCTGCCCGACGTACGGCGCCAGGCCGCCGAGGATCTCGTCGAGGTCGGCGTACACCCGCGTGACGGGCGGACCCGACAGCGACCCGGCCAGGTAGCAGTACTGGCAGTGCGCGGGGCAGCCCTCGGCGAGGTCGAAGCGCCAGTCCGCGGACGGCGGGATCGGCTGGAGCTTGCGCCGGGACGGCGGGCTGACGACGATCGCCATGGTCGACTTGGCGCGGGCGTAGGTCTGCCGCTCGTCGTCGCCCTTGACGCCGGTCAGCCGGTTGGCCTTCAGCCGCTCGACCTCGATCCCGAGCGCCTCGACCCGCTCGACGATGCGCTGCCCGTGCGGCAGGTCGGCCGCGGCCGGTGTGATGACGACGCGCTTGGGCGTCCAGCGCCGGGCCGGCCGGGCCGGGGGAGCCAGCCCCTCCAGGTCGCGGGTCACGACCTCCTCGCCGCTGGCGCTGTGCGGCGCCGCGTGGTCGTCCGGGGCCAGGGGCTGGGCCAGGTCGATGGTCTCCGCGTCGCTCACCTCCCGGGTGTGCCCCCGGACGGCTGGCAGACTCGGAGACGTGCTGACTGCCCTCGCGATCGCCGGCGTCCTCGTCGCCCTGTTCCTCGCGGCCGCGCTCGCGACCAGGGAGTCCGAGCAGCTCGCGCCCGTCGCCCGGGACGCCTCCGACGTCGTCCTGCCCGACGGGCCGCTCGTCGCCGACGACGTCCGCCGGGTCCGGTTCGGGCTGTCGCTGCGCGGCTACCGGATGAGCGAGGTCGACGCCGTCCTCGCACGCTTCGCCGCCGAGCTGGAACGACAGTCCTCGGAGCAGGGCCTCCCTGAGGTGACCGGCCCCGTCACGGCGCCCGAGACGCACCCCGTCGTCCTCGTGGAGGCGGAGCCCGAGTCGCGGGACGCCGCACCGGGCAGCATGATCATCGAGTGACAGCCTCGCTCGAGCTCAGGGTCGACGTCGACGCCTCCCCGGAGGAGGTGTTCGCGGGCGCCACCGACTGGGCCGGCCAGGGCGAGTGGATGCTCGGCACGAAGGTCTGGCCGACCCGCTACCGCGGACAGGGCGTCGGGGGCAGCATCGCCGCCTGGACGGGCTTCGGTCCGGTCGGGTTCCTCGACACGATGGACATCACGAGGTGGGACCCGCCCCGGGCCTGCCACGTGCTGCACACCGGGAAGCTGGTGCGGGGCACGGGCGCCTTCGAGGTCGAGCCCCGGGGCGACGGGCTGGCGACGTTCGTCTGGAGCGAGGAGCTCGAGCTGCCGTTCGGCGCGCTCGGGCGGGCCGGCTGGGTCGTCGGCAAGCCGGTGTTCGCGGCCGGGGTGACGGCGTCGCTGAAGAAGTTCGCGCGGTGGGTCGAGGCCGGACGGCCGCACACCGAGGCCGCGGGCCGCCGCGCCTGAGGCCCGTCAGCGGCCGGTGAAGACCGGCTTCTCCTTGGCCAGGAACGCCCGCACCGCGCCGAGGTGGTCCTCGGTGCGCCCCGCGAGCGTCTGCAGCCGGTCCTCGGTCGCCAGCGCCTCCACGAACGACGACGACGCCGCCTCCGCCAGGGCCTGCTTGGTCAGGGCGTAGGCCGCCGTCGGTCCGGCGGCGAGCCGTCCGGCCAGCTCCTGGGCGACGGGGAGGACCTGCTCGGGCGGGACGACGACGTTGAGCAGCCCCATCTCGAGGGCCTGCTCGGCGGTGAACGGCTCGGCGAGCAGCAGCAGGGCGGTCGCCCGCCCGAGACCGACGAGGCGGGGGAGCGACCAGGACAGGCCGCTGTCGGCGGTGAGCCCGATGCCGGTGAACGCCGTCGTGTAGCGGCTGCCGGCGGCGCCGACCCGGAGGTCGCAGGCGCAGGCCAGGCCCAGGCCGGCGCCGGCGGCGGTGCCGTTGAGGGCGGCGACGACCGGCTTGGCCATCGTCGCGAGCAGCGTCGCCACGGGGTTGTAGTGGTCCCGCACGGTCGCCAGCGGTGCCGGGTCGCCGGACTCGAGCAGCCCCGCGTGCTCCTTGAGGTCCTGGCCGACGCAGAAGCCGCGGCCGCTGCCGGTGAGGACGACGGCGCGGACGGCGGCGTCGTCGTGGACCTGCTGCAGCACGTCGAGCAGCGCCAGCTTCATCGGGACGACGAGCGCGTTCATCGCCTCGGGCCGGTTGAGGACGACGGTGGCGACCGGTCCCTGGACCTGCAGCAGCACGAGCTCGTCGGACACGTCGACCTCCGGGAGGGGGGAGCAGGAGGGCCAGCCTGTCACCCCGACGCGCGAGCGTGGGAGACTGTCCGGACACGTGCACGACTGCGGCCGGGACCGGTCGCAGCGTGCCTGAGCTCGGAGGTACGCGCATGGCGGCCATGAAGCCGCGGACGGGCGACGGTCCGCTCGAGGTCACCAAGGAGGGGCGCGGCATCGTGATGCGCGTCCCGCTCGAGGGTGGCGGGCGCCTCGTCGTCGAGCTCAACGCGGAGGAGGCCACGGCCCTGGGCGACGCGCTCAAGGCCGTCGTCGCCTAGACCAGACCGACAGCACGGCACCACCCCCGGCCGGGCACCTCTCGCGGTGCCCGGCCGGACCCGTCTGCGCCCGATCGACCCGTGAGGACCCCCGTGCCCCCCGCCCGCAGGAAGAGCGCCCCGGCGCCGCTGCCCGGCTCGTCCCCCCTGCCCGACGTCCGGCTGCTGGCCGCCCGCCCCGACGCGGCGCTGCTGGCGCTGCCGTCCCGGCGGGCCGACGACGACGCCGTCCGTGCGCTCGGCCAGGCCGGCGACCTCGACCTCGACGCGGTCCTGCTGGCGGAGACCGCCAAGGGCGAGCCGGGCGAGGTCGTCAGCGCCCCCGACGTCCTGCTGTTCGGCGTCGGTGCGGCCGCGCCGAAGGACCTCCGCAAGGCCGGCGCCGCGCTGGCCCGCAAGGCCAAGGGCTCGCCGCAGCTGGTCGTCGACCTGGACGGGCTGCAGCCCGGGTCCGACGCCGCCGGTGCGTTCGTCGAGGGCCTGCTCCTCGCGTCCTACCGCTTCACCCTGAAGCCCGGCGCGGAGCCGCGGGTGCTCCAGGACGTCGTGCTCGTGGGCGCCGACCCGGTGGCGGTCCTCCAGGCCGTCGTCGTCGCGCGGGCCACCGCGCTCGCCCGCGACCTCGTGAACCTGCCGCCGCGCGAGTGCAGCCCGGAGTTCCTGGCGAAGACCGCCGCGACGCGGTGCGCCGACCTCGCGGTCCGGGTGCGCGACGACGCCGAGCTCCGGGCCGAGGGCTTCGGGGGCGTCGTCGCCGTCGGGCAGGGCTCGAGCCGGCCGCCGCGCTTCGTGGAGATCGGCTACGACGGCTCCGCCGGGGGACCGCCGCGCGCCACGTCGTCCTCGTCGGCAAGGGCATCACCTTCGACACCGGCGGCCTGTCGCTCAAGCCGGCGGCGAGCATGCCGGAGATGAAGAGCGACATGGGCGGGGCCGCGGCGGTGCTGGCCGCCGTCCGGGCCGCGGCCGACCTCCGCCTCCCGCTCCGCGTCACCGCCCTCATGGCCATCGCCGAGAACATGCCGTCCGGCGAGGCGCAGCGCCCCGGCGACGTCATCACGCAGTACGGCGGCCGCACCGTCGAGGTGCTCAACACCGACGCCGAGGGCCGGCTCGTGCTCGCCGACGCGCTCGCCTACGCCGACCGCGACCTCGACGCCGACGTCGTCGTCGACGTCGCGACGCTGACCGGTGCGATGCCGGTCGCCCTCGGCAAGCGCATCGCCGGCCTGTTCGCCGACCGACGACGCCCTGCGCCGGCCAGCTCGAGGCGGCCGGCGAGGCCAGCGGCGAGCGGGTCTGGCGGATGCCGCTCGTCGACGACTACCGGCAGGCGCTCGACAGCCCGGTCGCCGACCTGCGCAACATCGGCGACCCGAGGAAGAAGCTGCAGGGCGGCTCGATCACGGCGGCGCTGTTCCTGCGCGAGTTCACCGGCGGCCGCCCTGGGCGCACCTCGACATCGCCGGGCCCGGCGTTCGTCGGCGGCGACGAGGACGAGCTGGTCAAGGGCGGCACGGGCTTCGGCGTCCGGCTGCTGGTCCGGCTCGAGGTGCTGACGACCCGTCGGGCGCCACCGCGCCGCCGTCCGCGACGGCCCGCCGCAAGAGCGCCTAGCGCAGCGGCGCCCTAGCGCGGCCGCCGGGCTCGCTGCGCGGGGTCTTCGGCAGGCGCCGCGACCAGCAGGGCGGCCGCGCCGAACACCAGCACCTCGAACAGCAGGGTGCGCTCGATCGCGCGCTGGTAGTCCGGCGCGGTCGCCGTCCGGCCGGCGGCGGCGAAGGCGGCGGCGGCCGGGCCCGGGCGGGGCTCGCAGCCGTGCGGGGTCACCGACGGGTCGCCCGACTCGGCCCGCCGGGTGAAGCAGTCGCGGAAGGTCCCGACGGCGGCGCCGACGCCCTGCGCGGGCACGCCCGCGGCGAGCAGCTGCTGCCGCAGCCCGCCGCTCGCGCCGGCGCGCCGCGGAGGCCGCCGCCGCTGCCGAGCAGGCCGAACAGGATGACGCCGATGAGGGCGACGCCGAGCGCCCCGCCGACCTGCTGCAGCGTGGACAGGACGCCGGAGGCGCTGCCGGTCTCGCGGCCGGAGATGCCGGCCAGGACGATGTTCGACAGCGGTGCGACGAACAGCCCGAGCCCGAGGCCGGCGACGAACAGCACCGGCAGCGACCTCGTAGGAGTGCAGGTCCGGCCCGACCAGGTGCAGCACCACGATGAGCGCGACCATGCCGGCCGTGCTGAGCAGGGTGCCGACCAGCAGCACGTCCCGCCCGAGCTTCTTCGCGATGCCGTCCGAGCGGGCGGACGCCAGTCCCGAGCCGATGGCGAAGGGCAGGGTGGTGAGCCCGGAGTGCAGCGGCGTGAAGCCGAGCCCGACCTGCAGGTAGAGCGAGAAGGCGAAGAAGAACGGCGCGATGCCGAGGAAGAACACCGCCGACAGGACGACGCCGGCCTGGAAGCTCTGGTTGCCGAACAGGCTCATCAGCACGAGCGGGTCGTCGTCGCGGCGGGTCTTGCGGAGCTGCAGCGCCACGAACGCGGCGAGCACGGGCAGGCTCAGGCCGAGCATCACCCAGATCCACCACGGCCAGCCCCGCTCGCGCCCCTCGGTGAGCGGGAAGACCAGCAGCAGCAGCCCCACGGTGACGAGGGCCGCCCCCTTGAGGTCCAGCCGCGGGGCGTCCGGGGCCTTGCTCTCCGGGAGCTCCTTGACCGCCATGACGAGCGCGCCGATCCCGACCGGGACGTTGACCAGGAAGATCATCCGCCAGTCGGTCCCGAACAGGTCGGCCTTCAGCAGCAGCCCGCCGATGAGCGGGCCGAGGATCGTGGCGAGCCCGATGGTCGCGCCGAAGATGCCGAACGCCTTGCCGCGGTCCTTGCCGGAGAAGGTCACCTGGATGACGGCGAGCACCTGCGGGAACATCAGCCCGCTGCCGAGCCCCTGCAGGACCCGCGCGGGCACGAGGGTCTTCGGCTCGGGCGCGAGGCCGCACAGCAGGGACGCGACCGTGAAGACCGTCATGCCGATGAGGAACATGCGGCGGCGGCCGCGGATGTCGCCCAGCCGGGCCGCGGTGATGAGCGTGCAGGCGAAGGCCAGCTGGTAGCCGGCGAGGACCAGCTGGATGCTCGCGCTGTTCGCGCCGAGGTCGCTCTGGATCGACGGGATGGCGACGTTGACGATCGAGACGTCGAGCAGCTGGACGAAGACCGACGTCAGCACGATCCCGAGCACGAGGAAGGGGCGGGCGGTGGCGGGTGCGGTGCGGGGCGGGCGCGGTCAGCGCCGCCACCCTGCCCCGTCCCTCGCGACAGGTGCACCTCAGGCGAGCGCGGCCACCAGCAGCCCCCAGCCGACGGGCAGGACCGCGGGGACCAGGCGGGGCTCCTCGCGGACCCGCCGGGCGAGCTCGCGCAGGGCGACCGTCTCGGCGTCCCGGGCCGACGGGTCGGCGACCCGGCCGCCGGACAGGGCGCCGGCGAACACGACGACGCCGCCCGGGCGGAGCAGCCGGAGGGCGGCGTCGAGGTAGTCGTCGTTCTCGCCGCGGGCGCCGTCGAGGAACACGAGGTCGTAGCCGGCGTCGGACAGCCGGGGGAGCACCTCGAGGGCGCGGCCGGTGATGAGGCGGGCCCGGCCGCCGGGGATCCCGGCCTCGGCCAGCGACAGCCTGGCCAGCCGCTGGTGCTCGCCGTCGCTGTCGACGGTGGTGAGGACGCCGTCGGGACGCATGCCCCGCAGCAGCCACAGCGACGAGACGCCCGCGCCGGTGCCGACCTCGACGACGGTCCGGGCGCCGGTCGCGGCGCACAGCATCCGCAGCACCGCCCCGGCGGCGGGCTCGACGGCGCCGATCCCGACCTCGGCGGCCCGCTGCCGGGCGGCCTGCAGCGGCGCGTCCTCGGGCAGCAAGCCGTCCAGCCACGCCTCGGCTGGGCCTCCTTCTGCGCCTCCTTCTGCGACTCGGCCTTCTGGCTGTCGCGGCCGGCACGGGCGGGTGCGCTCTGCTCGCCGGCGTCGATGGCGTGCCTCCAGGGTCGGCGGGCGGCTGTCCACGGTGATCGACAGCCGGGCGGCCGAGCCTAGGGGAACGGCCCACCGCGGGACGCCGTTGGGAGGGGAGCGCAGGTGCGCACGGACGAGGAGGCGGGCACCATGGTCGGGACGGCTGTGCTGGACGGCACGGCGGACGGGCAGGAGGCGCGCGTGGAGGACGACTGGACCCCGCCCTCCTGGGACGAGGTCGTCCGGCTGCACTCGGCCCGGGTCTACCGCCTCGCCTACCGGCTGACCGGCAACAAGCACGACGCCGAGGACCTCACGCAGGAGGTCTTCGTCCGGGTCTTCCGCTCGCTGTCGAGCTACACCCCCGGCACGTTCGAGGGCTGGCTGCACCGCATCACCACCAACCTGTTCCTCGACGTCGTCCGCCGCAAGGCCCGGATCCGCTTCGACGCCCTGCCCGACGACGCCGAGCGCCTCGAGAGCCGCGACCGCGGTCCGGCGCAGGTCTACGACGACACCCACTTCGACCACGACGTCCAGGCGGCGCTGGACGCCCTCCCGCCGGACTTCCGGGCGGCCGTCGTGCTGTGCGACCTCGAGGGGCTGACCTACGAGGAGATCGCCGACGTCCTCGGCATCAAGATCGGCACGGTCCGCAGCCGCATCCACCGCGGCCGCAGCCAGCTCCGGGCCTCCCTGGCGCACCGCGCCCCGGCGACGTCGTGAGCACGCGGTGAGCGACCACCTCGGCGACGCCGTCACCGCCCTCGTCGACGGGCAGCTCGACCACCCGGCGCGCGAACGGGTCCTCGGCCACCTCGCCCACTGCGCCCCCTGCCGCGGCGAGGTCGAGGCGCACCGCCGGCTCAAGGCGTCCCTGACGCGGCTGCGCGCGCTGCCGGTGGAGCCGTCCCCGGACCTCGCGGCCCGCCTGCTCGCGGCCGCCGCGACCCGCCCCGCGACGCCCCCGCCGTCCACCCGTCGTGGCCCCCGCCGTCCCCGGGGTGCGGCCCGCCCGCCGGTCCGGCCGCTGCGGGCCCGCCCGAGCGCCCGCCGGGGTGCCGCGGCCGGCGTCCTGCTCGCCGTCGGCCTCGCCGGAGCGCTGGCCCTGGGCGCCCCGGACGCCCGGCGCGGCGCCCGCACGCCGGTCGACCCCGCCAGCCCCGCCTTCGTCACCGCCTACGTCGAGACCACCTCCGAGGTGCCGCTGACCGAGCCGGCCTTCGCCACCGTGGTGCCGGCGTCCGCGTCGCGCCCGGGCCGGTGATCCGGCTCCGCCTGCTCGTCCTGCTGGCGGGCGTGGGCGCCCTGGTCGGGGCCGTGCCGGTGTCGGCCGCCCCCGACCCCGAGACCCGGGCGCGGTCCCTGCTGCTGGACGCCGCCCGCGCGGCCGCCACGCGCAGCTGGTCCGGCACGCAGTACGTCGGGACCTGGCGCGGCGCCTCGCAGACCAGCGCCGTCGTCGACGTCGTCCACCGGCCCGGCACGGGGAGCACCGTCCGCGACGGCTCCGCCCGGGCGGTCGCGACCCCGGAGCTCGACGAGCGGCTGCTGTCCCTGCTGGCCGCCCACTACGACCTCGTCGTGGTCGGCAGCGCCCGCTGTGCCGGCCGCTCGGCGCACGTCGTCGAGGCCCGCCGGGCGGGCGTCACGGGCGCCGGGCAGGTCGCGGGGCGCTTCTGGCTCGACACCGCCAGCGGCCTGGTCCTGCGCCGCGAGGTCTACGACGACGCCGGGTCCCGCCTGCGCAGCAGCGCCTTCGTCGACCTGCAGGTCGCGGCCGCGGGCGCCGGCGAGGTGCAGCCGGCGGCCGTCCGGCCCGACCCGGCCGACGCCCTGCCCCGCACCGGCTGGCAGCCGCCCCGGCAGCTCCCGGGCGGGCTCGAGCTGTTCGAGGCCCGGGCTCGCGACGCCGGGGCGGCAGGTGCTCCACCTGGCCTACAGCGACGGCCTGACCACCCTGTCGCTGTTCGTCCAGCGCGGGGCGCTCGGCGGCCGCCCCTCCGGCGGCTTCCGCTCCGAGCGCGTGGCGGGCACCCGCGCGTGGGTGCAGCCGGTCGCCCCCGAGCGGGTCGTCTGGCAGGGCCGCGGTCGGGTGTTCACGGTGGTCAGCGACGCCGCGCCCGCCACGGTCCGGGCCGCGGTGGGCGTCCTCCCGCGCGACCCCGCCCCCGGTCGCGGGCTGCTGGCCCGGCTCGGCCGCGGCGCCTCCCGCGTCGGGCACTGGCTCGACCCCTTCGACTGATCCGGTCGCCGTACGCAGACCTCACACCCGGCTGGGCACACTGGTCCCAGCGGCCCTGACCCGCGCCGCTGGACCAGCAGGAGGAACCCGTGAGCGACCGCCCCGCCGACGACCCGAGCACCCCGCCTCCTGCGCCCTGGTGGTCGACCCCCAGCGGGTCCTGGGGCGCGCCCACGCCCGACCCCGCCGCCCGCCCCTACGGCGCCCCGGAGCAGCCGACGCTCGTCGAGCCGCAGCAGCAGCCCCAGCCGCCGTACGGCGGGACGGGGCAGCCGGCGTACGGCGAGGCGGGGTACGGCGAGCCCGGCTACGGCCGTCCGGAGGTCCTCCAGCAGGACGGGCGCACCACCCCGTGGGCGTTCCCGCCCGGCAGCTACCGCGAGCCGGTCCCGGCGCACGACACGCTCGGCCGCACCGAGGCGCCCGCCCGGCGTCGGGGCCTCGCCGTCGCCGGTGCCGTGCTGGCCACCGCCCTGGTGGCGGGCGGCGTCGGCGGCGTCGTCGGGTCGCAGGCGAGCGGCAGCGGCGGCCTGCTCGACCCGTCGGCCAGCCTCGGCGGCAGCAGCACGGCGGCCCCCGCCGTCGAGCGCCCCGACGGCACGGTCGCCGCGATCGCGGCGGAGGTCCTCAAGAGCACCGTGAGCATCGGCGTCGACGTGCAGGGCGGCGGGTCCGGCACCGGCTCCGGCGTGGTGGTCCGCAGCGACGGCTACGTGCTGACCAACAACCACGTCGTCGAGGCCGCCAAGGGCACGAACGCGCAGATCACCGTCACGGTCAACAGCACGGGCGAGCGGCGTTCGGCGCAGATCGTCGGGCTCGACCCCGACACCGACCTCGCCGTCCTCAAGGTCGAGGGCGGGCAGGTCGTCCCGGCGACGCTCGGCCAGTCCCGCAACCTCGTCGTCGGCGACCCCGTCATCGCCATCGGCAGCCCGCTGGGCCTCGCCGGCAGTGTCACCACCGGCATCGTGAGCGCGCTCAACCGCACGCCGCAGGTGCCCGCCGAGACCGGCGGGGCGACCGTCCTGTCCAACGCGATCCAGACCGACGCCGCCATCAACCCCGGCAACTCGGGCGGGGCGCTGGTCGACAGCCGCGGCGAGGTCGTCGGCATCAACTCGGCCATCGCCACCCTCGGCGGCTCGGGCGGCGCCAGCGGCTCGATCGGCATCGGCTTCGCGATCCCCATCGACGAGGCCCGCTCGATCGCCGAGGAGATCATCCGCACCGGCAAGGTCACGCACCCGGCGATCGGCGTCACGGCGGCGACCGTCGCCGGGCAGGGCGCCCGCATCAGCGAGGTCGCGCCCGGCAGCAGCGCCGAGCGGGCCGGGCTGCGCGGCGGCGACCTCATCACGAAGGTCGGGGACGACCCCGTGACCAGCGTCGACGAGCTCATCCTCGCGATCCGCGGCCACGACGTCGGCGACGAGGTCGAGATCACCTACACGCGCGACGGCGACCGCCGCACGGCCCAGGCGACCCTGCAGGACAAGCGGACCCGCTAGGGCCGCGCATAGGCTGACGACGTGTTCGACCAGGTCGGCTGGGGCGAGATGGGGGTGCTGCTCCTGCTCGCCCTGTTCGTCTTCGGGCCGGAGCGGCTGCCGGGGATGGCCAAGGAGGTCGGGCAGTTCCTCCGCAAGGCCCGGCTGACCCTCAAGGGCGTGACCGACGACCTCAAGGCCGAGCTCGGCCCGGAGGTCGGTGACCTGGACCTCGCCAGCCTGCACCCGAAGCGCTTCGTCGCCGACATCATGCGCGACGACGACGAGCCGGTGGCGCTGACGAAGCCGGTCTCGCAGGTGCTGCCGGCCGGTCAGCCCGCGCCCTGGGACCCCGACACCACCTGAGTGCCGGGGCCCGTCGTCCGGGCTACTTGCGGGCGGGGGACAGCCCGAGGCTCATGCCGGCCAGGCCGCGCGGCTTGCCCGTCAGCGCGTCGACGACGCCGAGCAGCTCCTTGGACGCGAGCGCGTCGGGGTCGGACAGCACGAGGGGCTGGCCGTTGTCGCCGCCCTCGCGCAGCCGGACGTCGATGGGGACCTGACCGAGCAGCGGCACGTCGGCGCCGAGCAGCCGGGACAGCGAGCTCGCCACGGCCTGGCCGCCACCGCTGCCGAACACGTCGAGCCGCTCGCCGCAGTGGGTGCACGGCAGGTAGCTCATGTTCTCGACGACGCCGGCGATCCGCTGGTGCGTCTGCAGGGCGATCGACCCGGCGCGCTCGGCGACCTCCTGGGCGGCCAGCTGCGGCGTCGTGACGACGAGGATCTCCGCCGACGGCACGAGCTGCGCGACCGAGATGGCGATGTCGCCGGTGCCGGGCGGGAGGTCCATGAGCAGGACGTCGAGGTCGCCCCAGTAGACGTCGGCGAGGAACTGCTGCAGGGCGCGGTGCAGCATCGGGCCGCGCCAGACGACCGGCGTGTTGTCCTTGGTGAACATGCCGATCGAGATGACCTTCACGCCGTGCGCCGTCGGCGGCATGATCATCGACTCGACCTGGGTCGGCTTGTGCTCGACCCCGAGCATGCGCGGCACGGAGAAGCCGTAGATGTCGGCGTCGACGACGCCCACGTTCAGGCCCTTGGCGGCCATCGCTGCGGCCAGGTTCACCGTGACGGAGCTCTTGCCGACGCCGCCCTTGCCGGACGCGACCGCGAAGACCTTGGTCAGCGAGCCGGGCTGCGCGAACGGGATCTCGCGCTCGGGGTTGTCGCCCTTGAGCAGGCTCTGCAGCTCCTTGCGCTGGTCGCTGCTCATGACGTCCAGCTCGACCTCGACCCGCTGCACGCCGGGCAGGGTCATGACGGCGGCCGTGACGTCCTTGGTCAGGGTGTCCTTCATCGGACAGCCGCTGACGGTCAGGTAGATGCCGACCCGGCCGACGCCGTCCGGGCCGACGGTGGCCGACTTGACCATGCCCAGCTCGGTGAGCGGCCGGCGGATCTCGGGGTCCTTGACGGTGGCGAGCACCTGGAGGAGCTGCTCGTCGGTGGGCACTGCAGTGGTCAACGCCAGTCCTCGATGAAGGGGGCCGGCACGGGAGCCGGACCCCTCCATCGTACGGACGGGCAGGTCAGGCGCCCCCCGAGCGCCGTCCCACCCGCGGTGATCTTCCGCTCCTTGCTGCCGACACGCCGTGCGGGAGCGCCAGGTGCGGAAGATCACCGCGCGGGTCCGGGCGCGGGTCCGGGAGCGGTGGGGAGGGGGGCTGGTGCGGTCCTACCCGAGGGCGGCGATCGCCTCGGCGGTGGCGAGGGTGCGCTCGGCGTTGGCGACGTGCAGGTTCTCGATCATCCGGCCGTCGACGGTGACGACGCCCTTGCCGGCCGCCTGCGCCTCCGAGAAGGCCTCGATGACGCGGCGGGCGTGCGACACCTCGTCCTCGGTCGGCGCCCAGACCCGGTTCGCGACCTCGACCTGGGTCGGGTGCACGAGGGTCTTGCCGTCGAAGCCCATCTCGAAGCCCTGCTGGGCCTCCGCCTCGAAGCCCGACAGGTCCTTGACGTCGTTGTAGACGCCGTCGAGGGCGACGATCCCGGCCTCGCGGGCGGCCAGCAGGGCGGTGGCGAGGTGCGGCAGCAGAGGGGCGCGGCCGGGGACGAGCTGCGCGCGGAGCTCCTTGGCGAGGTCGTTGGTGCCGAGCACGAACACGTCGACCTGCGGGTGCGCCGCGATCTCGCGGGCGTTGAACACGCCCGACGGCGTCTCGACCATGGCCCAGATCCGGGTGTCCGGACCGGTGGCGGCGGCGATCGCGTCGACGTGCGCCCGGTCGGCCACCTTCGGGACGACCACCGCGTGCGGCCCCGCGGCGGCGGCGGCCTCCAGGTCCGCGAGCCCCCACGGGGTGTCGAGGCCGTTGCACCGGATCGTCAGCGTGCGGCCGCCGTACCCGCCGGACCGGACCGCGGCGCAGGCCTGGTCCCGGGCGGTCTCCTTGGCGTCGGGCGCGACGGCGTCCTCGAGGTCGAAGATGATCGCGTCGGCGGGGAGCGTCTTGGCCTTCTCCAGCGCCCGCGCGTTGGACGACGGCATGTAGAGGACGGACCTCAGCACGGCGCTCACAGGCCGTACGCCGCAGCGAGCTCAGGGTCCTTGGCGGCGAGGTCCTGGGCGAGCTTCAGCACGACCTGGCACTGCTTGTACGTCGCGTCGTCCTGCATCTTGCCGTCGATCATCACGGCGCCGGCGCCGCCCTCGGGCATCTCCTCGACGACCTTGCGGGCCCAGGCGACGTCGGCGACCTCGGGGGAGAAGACGCGCTTGGCGATGTCGACCTGCACGGGGTGCAGCGTCCAGGTGCCGACGCAGCCGAGCAGGTAGGCGTTCCGGAACTGGTCCTCGCAGGCGAGGGTGTCCTTGATGTCGCCGAAGGGCCCGTAGTAGGCGTAGATGCCGGCCTGGACGCAGGCGTCGACCATGCGGGCGACCGTGTAGTGCCACAGGTCCTGCTGGTAGGTCGCGCGGGGGGCGTCGTCGCCGGACGGGTCCTGGCGCACCAGGTAGCCGGGGTGGCCGCCCCCGACGCGGGTGGTCTTCATGCGGCGGTCGGCGGCGAGGTCGGCCGGGCCGAGGCTGATGCCCTGCATGCGCGGCGAGGCCTGGCAGATCGCCTCGACGTTCGCGACGCCCGACGCCGTCTCCAGGATCGCGTGGACCTGGATCGGCCGGGTCACGCCGCCCTTGGCCTCGAGCTGGGCGAGCAGCCGGTCGACGTAGTGGATGTCCTCCGGCCCCTCGACCTTGGGGACCATGATGACGTCGATCTTGTCGCCGACCTCGGTGACCAGCGTCGTGAGGTCGTCGAGCACCCAGGGGCTGTCGAGGCTGTTGACGCGCGTCCAGAGCTGGCAGTCGCCGAGCTCGGCGGTCCGAGCGACCTCGACCAGGCCGGCCCGGGCGGCCTCCTTGTTGGAGGCGAGGATGGCGTCCTCGAGGTTGCCCAGCAGGACGTCGACCTTCGTGGCGAGGTCGGGGACCTTCGCGACCATCTTCGGGTTGCTCGGGTCGAAGAAGTGGATCATCCGCGACGGGCGCCACGGGATCTCGCGCAGGGGCGCGGGGGCGCCGACGGCCAGGGGGCGGAAGAAGTCCTTGGGTGTGCGCACGGTCGGACCCTAGCGAGCACGCTCTCGCCGTAGGCTGGGGGTGTGGCAGACACGGCACCGCTCAGCAGCACCGAGCTGGCGGCCTGGCGCAGCTTCCTGCGCGCGCACGCCACCGTGACGCGCCGGCTCGAGAACGAGCTGGTGTCCGAGCACGAGCTGCCGCTCGCGTCCTACGACGTCCTCGTCCAGCTCTCCGAGGCGCCCACGCGGGCGCTGCGGATGACCGAGCTGGCCGAGCGCGTCCTGCTGTCCCGCTCCGGCCTCACCCGGCTCGTCGACCGGCTCGAGCGCGACGGCCTCGTGGCCCGGCAGGCCTGTCCCGACGACGCCCGGGGCACCCTCGCGGTCCTCACCGACGGCGGCCTGGACCGCCTGCGCCGAGCCTGGCCGACCCACTTGCGCGGGGTGTCCGAGCACGTGACCGGCAAGCTGTCCGCCGACGAGCTCGTGGTGCTGGAGGAGCTCCTCGGCCGGCTCGCGACCTGAACGCGCTCGACCGTGACGCCCTCGGCGTCGGGATCGCCGTCGGCGCGTACGGGCTGTCGTTCGGCGCGGCCTGCACGTCGGCCGGGCTGACCGTCCCGCAGGCCTGCGCGCTGTCGCTGCTGCTGTTCACCGGCGCCTCGCAGTTCGCCCTCGTCGGGGTGCTCGGCGCGGGCGGGAGCGCCCTGGCCGCGATCTCCGGCGCCCTGCTGCTCGGCAGCCGCAACACCCTGTACGCCGTCCGGCTGGCCGCGCTCGTGCCCCTGCACGGACCGCGCCGGCTCCTCGCTGCGCAGCTGACCATCGACGAGTCGACGGCGATGGCGACCGGCGCCCCCGTGGGGCAGCACGCCCGGGGCTTCTGGGCCACCGGGCTGTCCGTCTACCTGTTCTGGAACCTCGCCACCCTGCTCGGCGCCCTCGGTGCCGGCGTCGTCGACCCGAGGAGCCTGGGCCTCGACGCCGCGGTCGGTGCGGCCTTCCTCGCACTGCTCGCGCCGCAGCTCCGGGACGCCCGCGCGGTCCGGGTCGCCGTCGGGGGAGGGCTGCTCGCGGCCGCCGCCGTCCCGCTGCTGCCCGCCGGGGTGCCCGTCCTGGTGGCGGCGCTCGCTGTGGTCCCGGCCCTGGTTCCGGCGTCGCGAGCGCGCCGGTGATCTGGGCGGCCGTGCTGGGCGGCTCGCTCGGCTGCTACCTGCTCAAGCTGGCCGGCTGGACCGTGCCCCCGGCGCTGCTCGAGCGCGAGCGGGTCCGGCTGGCCGCGACGCTCCTGCCGCTGTGCCTGCTCGCGGCGCTCGTCGTCGTGCAGGCCTTCGCCGACGGGCAGGCGCTCGTCCTCGACGCCCGCGCGGCCGGCCTCGCGGTGGCCGGGGTGCTGGTGCTGGTGCGGGCGCCGTTCCTCGTCGTCGTCGTGGCGGCGGCCCTGACGGCGGCCCTGCTCCGGGTCTAGTGCGCGGCGGTCGGCAGCGACCGGGTCTGGCGGGTGAGCAGGGCCAGGACGCGCTCCTCGAGCAGCAGCGGCTCGACCGGCTTCACCAGGAAGTCGTCCGCGCCGGCGAGGCGGGCGTTGCGCTCCACCTCGCTGGAGGCGTTGCCGGTGAACAGCACGATCGGCAGCGACAGCGTCTTGGGGTCGGCACGCAGCAGCCGGACGAACTCGACACCGGACAGGTCCGGCAGGCCGTTGTCGACGAGCACGCCGTCGAACTCCTCCGCGCCCACCAGGGCGAGGCCGTGCTCGGCGTCGTGCGCGACGACGACGTCGGCGGTGCCGGTGAGGGCGGCGGCCACGAAGGCGCTGACGCTGGGGTCGTCGTCGACGACGAGCAGCCGGGGCAGCCGCGCCGGGGCGGGCGGGGCCGACGGCGTGCTGCTGGCCACCGGCGTCCGGCACCACGGGCAGACCGCCCACTCGGGCACCAGCTGCCGCTCGCAGCCGGTGCACAGACCGGTCTGCAGGGCCGTGCCGTCGTAGGGGCAGACGACCATGTCGTCGGCGAGCGCCCGGGCGCACGCGGGGCACCGGTGGCCGGCGTCGGCGTCGACGGAGGTCGCCCGCAGGACCTCCTCGTACGTCGTCTCGCCCCGGTGCGCCGCGGCGACGGCGGCGGCCCGCAGCGTGGTCATGCCCTGGGACCGGGCGGCGGCCGAGATCGCGGCCTCGGTGGGTGTCGCGAGCAGGACCGAGCGCAGGTGCGCGCTGACGGGGAGCACCTCGAAGATGCCGGTGCGGCCGCGGTAGCCCGTGCCGCCGCAGTCCGCGCAGCCGCGACCGCGCAGCGGGGTCGCCGTCGACAGGTCGGCCTCGCGCAGGCCGAGCAGCGACAGGGTGCGCGGCGTCGGGACGTACGGGGCCGCGCAGGAGGCGCAGGGCTTGCGGACGAGCCGCTGGGCGACGACGAGGGTCAGCGACGACGCGACCAGGAAGGGCGCCACGCCCATGTCGACCAGGCGGGTGATGGCCGAGACGGCGTCGTTGGTGTGCAGCGTCGTGAGGACGAGGTGGCCGGTGAGGGAGGCCTGGAGCGCGAGCTCGGCGGTCTCCTGGTCGCGGACCTCGCCGACGAGCACGATGTCGGGGTCCTGGCGCAGCACGCTGCGCAGCCCGGCCGCGAAGGTCAGGCCCGACTTCGCCTGGACCTGCACCTGCGTGATGCCGGCGACCTGCACCTCGACCGGGTCCTCGAGCGTGACGATGTTCCGGTCGGGCGTGCTCACCTGCTGGATCGCGGCGTAGAGGGTGTTGGTCTTGCCCGAGCCGGTCGGGCCGGTGATCAGCACGAGGCCCTGCGACTGCACGAGCGCCGCCGCCACGGTCTCCTGCTGCTGACGGCGTGAGGCCGGTCTTGGTCAGCAGCGGGACGTTCTCGGCCCGGGGCAGCAGCCGGATGACGACCTTCTCGCCGTGCAGCGTCGGCAGCGTCGAGATGCGCGCCTCGACGGTCATGCCGTCGACGACGAGCTTCGCCCGGCCGTCCTGCGGGCGGCGGCGCTCGGCGATGTCCAGGCCGGACACGATCTTGATCCGGCTGACCGCGGCCGCGGTCGCGTTCTTCGGCACGGTCATGACGTCGCGCAGCAGCCCGTCGACGCGGTACCGGATGCGCAGGTCGCCCGCCTGCGGCTCGACGTGGACGTCGCTGGCCCGGGCGCGGACGGCGTCGGCGAGGACGACGTCGACCAGCCGGACGATCGGGGCGGCCTCGACGGCCTGCGCGCTGACGTCGGCCTCGACCTCGGCCTCCTGGCCGATCTCCTGGAACATGGTGTGCATGTCGGAGGAGTCCTCCGACAGCGACCAGGCCCGGGCGAGGTGGTCGCGCACCTGGCTGTCGGTCGCGACGACGACGGTCAGCTCGCCCGCCCCCGTGTAGAGCTTGACGTCGTCGAGCGCCATGACGTTGGTCGGGTCGGCGGTCGCGACGGTGAGCCGCTGGCCGTCCTTCGCCATGACCAGGACGCCGCTGCGGTCGGCGACGGCGCGGGGGAGCAGCCGGACGGCGTCGGGGACGACGAGGGTGCGGCCGAGGTCGACCAGCGGCAGGCCGAGCGCCTCGGCGAGGGCCTCGGCGATCTGCCGCTCGGTGGCGAAGCCGCGCCCGATGACGACCTGCCCGAGCCGCTGGCGGGGCTGGCCCGGCTCGACGTCCTGCTGCGCCACCAGCGCGGCCGACAGCTGCTCCTCGGTGAGGACGCCCTGCTCGACGAGCACCTCGCCCAGGCGCCGTCGCTGGCGGGGCAGGGCGGTGTCCGGGGCCGCGGGGCGGGACGGAGTGGTCGTCACGGGAGGTGCATCGGCCGTTGACCCGTACGGGTGAAGCCGAACTCCCTCAGTGCTCGCCCTTCGTCTCCCGACGAAAGGATCCCCGAGCCCGCCGGCCGCCTCCTCCACCCGCTGCGAGTCGCGCTGCACCTCGCGCCGCCGCTTGCGCTCGGCCCGCCGCTCGCGCTCCTCGCGCTCGAGCCGCTTCTGCCGGTCGTAGACCGCCTCGGCCGTGCCGGCGGCGCTCCTCGCCACGATGTCGTCGGTGACCTCGCGCAGCTGGTCGCGCAGGAAGTCGCGGGTGGCGACCTCGCCCAGCGACGTCCGCAGCGAGGCGAGCTCCCGGGTCAGGTACTCGACGTCGGCCTGCAGGCGGGCGTTCTGGCCCCGGTCCTCCTCCTGCGTGACGCGGTCGCGGTCGGCCTGCCGGTTCTGCGCGAGCAGGATCAGCGGCGCGGCGTAGGAGGCCTGCAGGGACAGGATCAGGGTGAGCAGCGTGAAGTTCTGCGCGCGGGGGTCGAACTGCAGGCGCGGCGGGAGCAGCCAGTTCCAGGCCAGCCACAGGATGACGACGACGGTCAGGTAGACGAGGAACTTGCTCGTGCCGAGGAACCGGGCGATCCGCTCGGAGGTCCGGCCGAAGGCGTCGTCGTCGTAGCGGGGGAGGTAGGTCCGGCCGGTGACGGCCGGCTGGTCGAGCCGTGGCCGCCGCGACGGCGTCTGCTTGTCAGCCACGGCGGGCGCCCTCGCGCCAGTTCGCCGGGAGCAGGTGGTCCAGGACGTCGTCGACCGTGACGGCGCCGACCAGGCGCTGCTCGGAGTCGACGATCGGCACCGCGACGAGGTTGTACGACGCCAGGTGCCGCGTGACGTCGGTGAGCGAGCAGTCCGGCGCGAGCGGGTCGATGTCGGTGTCGACCACCGCGGAGACCAGCGACGACGGCGGCTCGCGCAGCAGCCGCTGGAAGTGCGCCGTGCCGAGGTAGCGGCCGGTCGGGGTCTCGTACGGGGGGCGCACGACGTAGACCTGCGCGGCCAGGGCCGGCGACAGGTCGGGGTTCCGGACGGCGGCGAGGGCGTCCGCCACGGTGGCGTTCGGCGGCAGGACCACCGGCTCGGGGGTCATGAGGCCGCCGGCGGTGTCGTCGCCGTAGGCCAGCAGCTGCCGCACCGGCCCGGCCTCGTCCGGCTCCATGAGGGTCAGCAGCCGCTCGGCGTCGGCGGCCGGGAGCTCGCCCAGGAGGTCGGCGGCGTCGTCGGGCGCCATGGCCTCCAGGACGTCGGCGGCGCGCTCGTCCTCGAGACCGCCGAGCAGCTCGACCTGCTCGTCCTCGGGCATCTCCTCGAGGACGTCGGCCAGGCGCTCGTCGTCCAGCGCGGCCGCGATCTCGCCGCGCCGCTTGCTCGACAGGTCGTGCATGACGCCGGCGAGGTCGGCGGGGCGGAGCTTCTCGAAGACCGCCAGCATGTTCGCGGCGCCCTGGCCGTCCTCGGGCAGCGAGAAGCCGGTGACCTCGTCCCAGTCGAGCTGCACGACCTCCGCCCGACGCCGGCCGCGACCCTTCCGCACGGCGACCCGGGTCAGCAGGAAGTCGGTGCGGGTCTGCTCCATGGCGATGTCGAGGACCGTCACGTCCTCGCCCGAGGAGACCAGCTGCACCCGCCGGTCCATCAGCTCGGCGATCACCAGGGTCTCGCCGGGCCGCTTGTCGAAGCGGCGCAGGCTCACCGTCCCGGTCGACAGCAGGACGGCGTCGGGCTCGATCGAGGTGACCCGGCCCATCGGCACGAAGATCCGGCGCCGGGCCTGGATCTCGACGGCGAGGCCGAGCACCCGGGGGGCGTCGCGGCCGATCCGCAGCGCGACGACGACGTCCCGGACCCGCCCGACCTGGTCGCCGTTGGGGTCGAAGACGGGCAGCCCGGCGACGCGTGCGACGAAGACGCGACCGGCGGTGCTCACAGTGCGACCCTAGGGGGACCACCTCTGACAAGGAGCCCCTCGTGTCCGTGCTCGACCGCTTCCGCCTCGACGGCAAGGTGGCCGTCGTCACCGGTGCCTCCTCCGGCCTCGGCGTCGCCTTCGCCCAGGCCCTCGCCGAGGCCGGCGCCGACGTCGCCCTCGGGGCCCGCCGGGTCGACCGCCTGCCCGAGACCGGCGCCCTGGTCGAGGCCGCGGGACGCCGCTACGTCGCGCACGGCACCGACGTGTCCGACCCCGACCAGTGCACCGCCCTCGTGGCCAGGGCGATGGAGGAGTTCGGCCGGGTCGACGTCCTGGTCAACAACGCCGGCATCGGCACGGCCGTCCCCGCGACCCGCGAGACCCCCGAGCAGTTCCGGCAGGTCGTCGACGTGAACCTCAACGGCGCCTACTGGATGGCCCAGGCCTGCGGCCGGGTCATGCAGCCGGGCAGCTCGATCGTGAACATCGGCAGCGTCCTCGGCCTCACGACCGCGGGCCTGCCGCAGGCCGCCTACGCCGCGACCAAGGCCGCGATGATCGGCCTCACCCGCGACCTCGCCCAGCAGTGGACCGCCCGCAAGGGCATCCGCGTCAACTGCCTGGCGCCCGGGTTCTTCACCTCGGAGATGACCGACCAGTACCCCGACGGCTACCTCGACCTCATGATGATGCGCGTCGTCGCCGGGCGGAAGGGCGAGGCCGAGGAGCTCGCGGCCGCGCTGGTCTTCCTCGCCTCCGACGCCGGCAGCTACGTCACCGGCCAGACCCTCGCGGTCGACGGCGGGCTCACGATCACCTGATGAGCACGCTGGCCTACCAGGTCGTCGACGTCTTCACCGGCACCGCCTTCTCCGGCAACCCGCTGGCCGTCGTCCTCGACACCGACGGCATGGAGACGGCGCAGCTGCAGGCACTGGCCCGCGAGTTCAACCTGTCCGAGACGGCCTTCCCGCAGGCCTGCGACGACGCGGACTACCGGCTGCGGATCTTCACGCCGGCGGTCGAGCTGCCCTTCGCCGGCCACCCGTCGGTGGGCGCGGCGTGGGTGATGGCGCAGCTCGGCCGGGTCACTCCCGGTCCGGTCACGATGGCGTGCGGGGCGGGCCTGCTGCCGCTGGAGGTCGGCCCCGACGACGTCGCCCTCACCGGCGGCGAGCCGCACGACGCCGGCGAGGTGGACCCGGCCCCGCTGCTCGCCGCCGTCGGGCTGGAGCCGTCCGACCTCGCCGGACCGGCCCCCCGGGTCTGCGGCACGGGCATCGACTTCGCCCACCTGGCCGTCGTGCCGGACGCCCTCGCCCGGACGTCGCCGGACCTGCGCCTGCTCGAGGGGCTCGGGCACTCGGGCGTGAACGTCTTCACGCTCCCCGTCGACGGCGAGGTCCGCAGCCGGGTCTTCGCCGGCGGCGTCGGCGTCCCCGAGGACCCCGCCACCGGGAGCGCCCAGCTGGGGCTCGGGGTGTGGCTGGCGGCGTCGGGGCTGGCGGAGCCCGAGTACGTCGTCACGCAGGGCGTCGAGATGGGCCGCCGGTCGGTGCTGCGCTGCCGCCGGGTCGGCGACCGGTTCCAGGTCCGCGGCTCGGTGGTGCCGGTGGCGCGCGGCGAGGTCGTCAGGCCCTGAGCTCCCCGGTCGGGACGAGCCGCAGCACCCGGCTCTCCCGCGCCCAGCGCTCCGGCTGCTGCTCGCCGTCGGGGGCGTTGAGCCGCTCGGCGTGCAGCAGCCGGACGGCGTCGTCGTAGCCCTCGGCGCCGGGCTCCAGGACGACGACGGCCGCGACCCACCGCACGAGCAGGTCGCCCTGCCGCGCCCGGCTGCGCACCGACACCACGACCTCGTCCGCGTCCGGGAACGGCTGCTCCAGCCCACCGGTGACCACGAGAGCGGCGGACTCGTCCCACACGTGCCAGACCGGCCGCTCCGGGCCTCCGGACGACGGCCGCACCCACACCAGCCCGCTCCTGCGGGTGGCCTCGGCGACGAGGCGGTCGACGGTCACGCCTGACATCCTTGCCCCGTGACCCGCACCGCTCCCCCTCCGGTGCCCCGGGTCGACGCGCTGCTGCTCACGGTCGCGCTCGGCGCGGTCTCCACGTCGGGCCCGCTCATCGCCGCGACCGCGGTCCCCGCCCTGGCGATCGCGTTCTGGCGCAACGCCCTGGCCGGCGTCGTCCTCGTCCCGGCCGTCCTGCTGCGCCGCCGGAGCGAGCTGCGCGGGCTGACCCGGCACGAGTGGCGGCTGGCCCTGGTCGCCGGCGCCCTGCTCGCCCTCCACTTCGCGGTCTGGATCCCGTCGCTGCGGTACACCTCGGTCGCCTCCGCCACCGCGCTGGTGGCGACGCAGCCGGTGTGGGCCGCCCTGCTGGCCCGGGCCCGGGGCTCCCACGTCTCCGCGCAGGTGTGGAGCGGGATCGGCGTCGCGGTGTCGGGCGCCCTGCTGCTGTCCGGGGCGGACCTGCAGGTGTCCGGGCAGGCGCTGGTCGGCGACCTCATGGCGGTGGCCGGAGGCGCCTTCGCCGCCGGCTACATGGTGGTGGGCAGCGAGGTCCGTCGCAGCGTCTCCACGACCACCTACACGACCCTCTGCTACGCCACGACCGCCCTGCTCCTGCTCCCGGTCTGCGTCGTCGGCGGCCAGGCGCTGTCCGGCTACGACGGCGTCGACTGGCTCCGCCTCCTGGCCCTCACGGCGGGGGCGCAGCTGCTGGGGCACTCCCTGTTCAACACCGTCCTGCGGTCGGTCAGCCCCACCCTGGTCAGCCTGTCGATCCTGTTCGAGATCCCCGGCGCCGCCCTCATCGCGGCGCTGTTCCTCGGGCAGACCCCGCCGCTGCTCGCCGTCCCGGCGGCGGTGCTGCTGGTGCTCGGCCTGGCCCTGGTCATCCGCGCGGGGGAGGCCTCGCCATCGCTGCCCGTCGAGTAGCCGCGGTCCTCGCGGGCGTCCTGACGGCCGCGGCCGTCGCCGTCCTGGTCGTCCCGCACGGCTGCACGTCCGGGGTCGCCGCCGTCCCCCGCTGGTACGACCAGACCGCGCTCGCCGTCCGCGGCCTCCCCGACGCCGTCGCCGACCGCACCTGGGCGGTCGCCTGGACCGCCGCCGAGCGGTCCGCGCGAGGTCCCGGCGCCGACGACGCCCTCGCGGGTGCGGTGTCGGAGGTGCTCCGCGACGTGGTCCCGTCCCGGCGGGCGGCCGTGGCCCGGGCGCTCGACGCGTCCTGCGCGGACGGTCCCGGGCTCGCCCGCGGCCGGGCTGCGGCCCGGACCCTGCTCGCCGAGCGGCGGGACGACGGGCTGTCCGTCGACGACGTCGACCCGCCGTACAGCCCGCCCCCGGCCGCGCCCGGCGTCTGGCGCCCGACGCCGCCCGGCCTGCTCCCCGGCGGCTCGTCCGGCCTGGCCCGGGCCCGCCCCGCCGCCGACACCGGGGCCCTGCGCTCCGCCCCGGCCTCCGCCCTCGACAGCCCCCGCTACCGGACCGACCTCGACGAGGTCCGCCGCCTCGGGGAGGCCGGCAGCACCGGACGCACCCCGGCGCAGACCGCGACCGCCCTGTACTGGGGCCCGTCGGCCGTCGGGATCTGGAGCGACGCCGTCCGCCCCGTCGTCGTGGGGATGCCCCCGGCCCGCGCGGCCGCCGTCGTGGGCGCCGTGCACCGGGCCACCCTCGACGCGACCCTGGCGGTCTACCGCGACAAGTACCGCGCCCCCCGCTGGCGCCCGGTGACCGCGCTCCGGGAGGGCGGCCTCCCCGGCTGGCTGCCGCTGGTGGAGACCCCGCCGAACCCGGAGCACCCGAGCGGCCACTGCGCCTACGCCGGCGCGGCCGCGACCGTCCTGGAGCAGCTCGTCGGCGACGTCCCCGTCACGGCCCGCGGCCGGAGCTGGACCGCCTGGCAGCAGCTCGTGCAGGAGAACGAGGACGCCCGCGTCTGGGGCGGGGTCCACCTCCGGCAGAGCGACGAGGCCGGGACCGCCCTCGGCCGCGCCGTCGGGCGGGCCGTCCTGGGTCAGTCGCGCCCTGCCTGAGAGGCGTCGTAGGCCCAGGCCCGCAGCGTGCGGAACAGCTCGACCGGCTCGAGGTCGTCCGCGCCGACGGTCGGCGCGAAGCGGAGGTCCTCGCCGTCGACCGGCTCGCCGAGCGTCAGCTGCCCCACTCCATCCACGCCGCCCAGCAGCGGGGCGACGAGCAGCGTGAACCCCTCGCGCGTGGGGCGGGCGCCGAGCAGGACCCGTCGGCCCGTTCCCGTGCGGTACGGCAGCACCGACGACCACGTCGGGGCGATCACCGACGGCGCGAAGGCGTACCGCCAGGCGCTGTTCGCCAGCAGGTCGAGCGGCCGGCCGTCCCGGCCCAGCCCGGGCAGACGCAGGGCGAGGCCGTCGACGTCGGGCAGCGGCGCCGGCAGTCCCACGCCACGGCTCAGCCGCACGACGCCCTCGTGGACCGCGGCGTCGTCGAGCAGCGTGCTGCCCCAGGCCTGGCCGCCGTCGACCACCAGCCGGCAGGTCCGGGTGGCGCCGTGCGGGTGGAACACGCGGGCGCCCCGGACGGCGGTACCGAGCCCGAGGGCGGCGGCCACACCGCCCCGGACGACGGTGCGGGGGACAGTGAGCAGGTCGACCATGTCCCCGGCGTTCCCGAGCCCGCACCCCCGGGAACCGCAGCAGCCATGACGACCGAGACACGTGTCCCGCCCACGTACGTGAACGGCAACCGGCTGTGGGTCGACTCGTACGTGCGGGCCCAGGCCCAGGACGTCCTCGAGGCCCGCGAGCTGCTCGCCCTCGGCGGCCGCACCGACGGCGCCCGCGCCCTCGAGCTCGGACCCGGACGGCGCGGCACCGGACTGCTGCTGGCGCTGGACGCCTTCGGGGCGGCGTCGGCGCACGGCGTCGAGCTGCACCCGGCCAGCGTCGCGGCGTGCCGGAGGGCAGTGGGCAGCCGGGCGACCGTCGAGCAGGGCGACGTGACGCGGCTGCAGGCCGAGGACGGCGTCCTACGACGTCGTCTTCGGCTACCACGTGCTCCACCACGCCGAGGACTGGCGGGCCGCCGTCGCCGAGGCAGCCCGCGTGCTGCGCCCCGGCGGCACCTTCCGCTCGACCGAGATGACGGCGTCGTTCGTCGACAGCACGCTGCTGCGCGCCGTCAGCCACCACCCGCGCGACGGCGACCGCCCGACGCCGGAGGGGATCGCGGCCGCCTGCCGGGAGGCGGGGCTCGAGGTCGTCGGCCAGACCACCCGCTACCTGGGCTGGTGGACCGCGCTGGTGGCCCGCAAGGGGTGACGCTCTCCACACCGTCCCCGGCTCGCTGCCTCCGGACCCCGGTGCCACACTCGGACGACGCGCGCGCGGCACCCCTGCCGCCCCGGCTCTA
>CAVXHI010000002.1:0-1204567 GCA_963761655.1 uncultured Actinomycetota bacterium | reverse complement strand
TCTGCTCCTTCTGGTTCAGTTGGTGTTGCTCCCCGCGCCGGGGGACCACTGCTCGAGGGCGGCGCAGTGCGCGTCCAGGTCGCTGGAGGCGTCGAAGCCGGTCCCGTCGGCGAAGCGGTAGCGGGCGAGCGGCTCCAGCGGGGTCAGGTGCAGGTCGGCGGGCCAGCCCCCCGTGACCTCGAACAGGTCGCGGAACACCTGCGGCATCGTCACCAGCGACGGTCCGGTGTCGAAGGAGAAGCCGTCCCGGGTGAGCAGGCCCAGCTTGCCGCCGACCGTGGCTGCGGCCTCGCAGACGGTGACCGCATGGCCCTGGACGGCCAGGCGCAGGGCGGCAGCGAGACCGCCCACCCCCGCCCCGACGACGACGACGCGGCTCACACCGGCCGTCCCTTCCAGGTAAGCGTCCCCCGCCGGGCCCGGCGGCGGGACCGGACCGACAGCCAGGCGAGCAGGGCGACCGACACGGGGTGGGTGAGGGCGTCGGGCCAGACCGGCGAGCCGGTGCGGTGGGAGGTGACGGCCCGGCCGAGAACCCCGAGCGCCACCGTGGGCCAGTCGCGGCGCAGCAGGGGAACGACGTACAGCAGCACCGGCAGGACGGTGGCCGCGGCCGGGGCGGTGTGCAGCGACTTGGTGTAGCCCTCGACCAGCTCGTCCCAGCCCTCATACATCCGGGTGGTGGCCAGGCCGGTGCCGTCGACGACCCCGCCCGTGCCTCCCACCCGCTTGACGGCGCGCAGCAGCGCGAGGTCCTCGACCACGTCGGCCCGCACCGCGGCGTGACCACCGGCGCGGTCGTAGACCTCGCGCCGGACGGCGAGCAGCTGACCGTTGGCGGCCGACAGCGACGGGCGGGCCGAGCGCTCGGCGAGGCGCAGGGGAAGGAACGTCAGCCAGGACCACTGCAGGAGCGGCTGCACCAGCCGGGTGGCCCCCGGGGCCTGCTGCCGGGGGTAGGGGCTCACGAGGTCGAGCCCGGCGTCGTCCAGCAGGGCGACGGAGGCGGCCACCGCGTGCGGGGCGAGCACCACGTCGGCGTCCAGGAAGACCAGGACCTCCCCGGTGGCGGCGTCGGCGAGCTGCTGGCAGGCGTGCGGCTTGCCGAGCCAGCCGGAGGGCAGCGGCGCGCCCGGCAGGGGCTCGAGGCCGTGCGCGCGCACCACCCCGGCGGTCCCGTCGGTGGAGCCGTCGTCGAGCACGAGCACCTCGAGCCCGGCCACGCCCGTCTGAGCCAGGAGGGCACGCAGGCACGGACCCACGCGGGTGGCCTCGTCGCGCAGGGGCAGCAGCACGCTCACGCGCCGCGGGGTGGTGGTGCCGACGGGCACGCGCAGCAGGCGGGCGTTGACGTAGGCGTGCACCGTCAGCGCAGCCACGACCCAGCCGGGTGATCCTCACGGGGTGCGCAGCCGCACGGCGAAGGGCACCGCGACTACGCCCATGACCACGGCGCCGATGACGGCCACCTGTGGCCGGCCGAGGAAGACGGCGTTGGCCAGGACGGAACCGGCGTAGGTCCACAGGAACAGCGCAGCAGGCTGCCGGTCGTCGGCGACCGTGCGGGGCAGGGCCTGCAGCAGGGCCATGAGGACGACGGCGACGAGCAGCCACCCGGCGTAGTTCGACGCCGGGATCCCCGGGGCGCCGGGCAGGGCGCCGGCCGCCGAGGCGAACGCCCAGTGTCCGTCGCCGACCATCATCGGGTCCAGGAACAGGTCCCACGACGCGAGGGCCCAGGCACCGACGAGCGTGGCGAGGACGGGGGAGCGGGTCAAGCGCTGGCCGACGAGCAGCGCCGGGTAGCCGAACATGGCCCAGGCGAGCGGGATGACGACAGGCACGTGCAGCAGGCTCGGACCGAGGCTGTCGGCGTAGCGGTAGTCGCCGAACGGAACGCCGCTGGCGGTGCCGACCGCCTCGGCGAGGAACCCGCCGAGGACGGTGACGGCGACGAAACCGGCCGTCCATCGCGCGCCGCGGTGCTGCAGCGCGTGGCCGGTGCTGGCGAGGAAGAACACGATCACCGTGGCGACGGTGAGCAGGTGCCGCAGGTCCCCGGCGGTCAGGGGGTAGGCCACCTGCAGCAGGACCACCAGCGCGGCGAGCAGGGCCGGGAGCGGTGCCTTGCGCGAGGTCGCGGGGGCGGCGCGCACCCGCTGGAGACTAGTGCGGGGTCAGCGGTCCAGGCGGCGGGCGGCGGCGTCGAGCTCGGCGCTCATCCGGACGTCTCCGACGGCGTAGGCCTTCGGCGAGCGCCCGCTGTGCGCGCAGCTCGGCAAGGCGGGAGCGCAGGCCGTCGGTCAGGCGCGAGGAGCCCGCGCGGCGGAGCGGCTGGGTGAGGGTCAGGGTGCTCATGGGGGCCTCCGGGAGCGGGCTGTTCGGTCCCCTCCATGGTGCGTCCGGGCGGGCCGGAAATCACGCTGAGTGAGCGTGAGATGGGCCCGCGACGGGCGTCACAGCCCTGCGGCCTCAAGCCACCCGGAACGACGCCCGCAGCCGGGCCACGGACTGCGCCAGGGCGGCCCGCGCCCGTCCGCCGTGCTCGGTGAACCACGCCTCGCCGTCGCCGACGCCCTCCTCGACGAGGTCGTCGTAGGCCTCCTCCACGATCTCGCTGTGCAGGGGCGCCGACGCGTCGGGGTCGTCGACCAGCAGGTGCCAGAGCTCCGACACCTCCGCCAGGGTCGGCCTCGGCGTTCCGCTCACGAGCCACCCGCCGAGATCGAGGTCGACCTCGTCGGGCAGGTCGTCCTGCAGGTCCAGTCCGTGCTCCTGGGCGAAGTGCTCCAGGGCGGGCCGGCTGCCGAACAGCAGCACCCGTCCGGCGTCGTCGCCGAGCAGGACGTCGGTCTCGGTCTCGTCGTCGACGAGGAAGCCGGCGTGCCACCGCTGCTCGCCGTCGACGACGAGGACCTCGTACAGCTCAGCCACGACGGAGCACTCTCTTCCAGGCAGGAGGGGTTCAGGTCGGACAGGGCCTTGCGGGCGGCGGACCGGCCGCTGGCGCCGAAGACGCCGCCGCCGGGGTGGGTCGAGGCGCCGCACAGGTACAGCCCGTCGACGTCCGGGCACGGTGTAGCCGGCCAGCTCGGGCATCGGACGCCACATGAACATCTGGTCGAAGGCCATCTCGACGTGCATGACCTGCCCGTTGCGCAGGCCGAGCTCGCGCTCGAGGTCGAGCGGCGTCTGCACGTGCATCTGCTCGACGCTGCTCGGCGAAGCCCGGCGCGACGCGGTCGACGGCCTCGACCAGCTTGGTGCCCTCGCGCTCGCGGATGTCGTCCCAGTGCTCGCCGTTGGACAGCGCGTACGGGTGCCACTGGCCCCAGACGGTCACGTTGTGCTTGCCGGGCGGGGCGATCGTGTCGTCGAAGGCGCTGAAGGTCATGGCCAGCGCCGCCGGGTCGCTCCGGCGGCAGCCCGGCGCTGTACTCGCCGTGGGCCTTGCGCAGCGCCTGCCGGCTGGCGGCGAGCAGCTGCATCGCGCGGTGGGTCTCGGTCGGTGCCGGCGGCGTACTGCGGCAGCGCGTTCGTGGCCGAGCCGCACGACCATGCCGATGCCGTTGCCGGTGCGGACGCTGCGCGTGCGCGCGCGGTCCAGCCAGCGGGCTCGGCCGAGCAGCTCGAGCGTCGTGAGGACGTGCGCGCCGCTGACCACGACGCGACGCCGGCAGGTGCGCGCCGACTGCAGCGTGACCCCGGTGGCGCGGCCGCCCGACGTCGTGATCGCGGCGGCGCCGTCGCCGAGCCGCACCCGGCCGCCGTAGCGACTCCAGCCGGCGCCTGCAGCGCCTCGCTGAGCATCCCGCTGCCGCCCTTGGGGTGACCCGGCGGCAGCAGGTGCATCATCGTGTTCCAGCCGACCAGGTCGGCGGTCGCGACCTCGTGGGTCGGCGGCCCGGACTGCGCGCCCATCCAGGCCAGCGCGGTCTTGAGCCGCTCGTCGTCGAAGTGCTCGTCGAGCAGGCTGTCGCCGCTGGTGAGGAACTGCCGGGACAGCTCCAGCCCGCCGAGGCCGGTGCTCTTGCCGACGCCCCACAGCGTCCGGCCGAGGTGCGCGCCGGTCGGGGCGCCCTGGAAGGCCTCGAACACGCGGGTGTTGCGCGCCGACCAGTCGAGGACGAACGCCGCGGTAGGCGTCGGCGTCGCGGCTGCCGCAGACGCTCTCGATGGAGGCGCAGGTGCGGTCGAGGTCGACGTGAGAAGTGGATGCCCTCGTCGCCGACGGGGCGAAGCCCCACGGGTCGAGGTCCTGGTACTCCAGGCCGAACCGGGTCAGCTCGAGGTCCTCGACGATGCCGGTGTGGCGGACCATGATGTGGGCGCTCGAGCCGCGGTCCATCCGGTAGCCGGGGAAGCGCTCGACCGTGGAGACCGCCCCGCCGACGACGGTGTCGCGCTCGACCACCTCGACGTCGAGGCCGGCCTTGGCGAGGTAGCAGGCGGCCACCAGCCCGTTGTGCCCGGCGCCGACGACGACGGCGCGGTCGAGGCGGTCACGCGGCTGCGACGCTAGGCGGCAGGCGCAGGCCGAGCACCGCGAAGGGCCGCGGGTCGCCGGGGAAGCGCAGCTCGCGGACGAGGTCGGTCCAGCCGCCGGCCCGGTAGAAGCGCGCGGGCCCGGGTCTCGGTGTCGGGCGTGGTGAGCACGGCGGTGGGGGCGGGCGTGCCGGCGAGCAGCTCGCGCGAGCAGCGTCCGGCCGAGGCCGGTGCCGTGCAGCGCGGGCCGCACGTGCAGCTCGCAGACCTCGAACGAGCCGTCGAGCCACTGCGCGCGCCAGCAGGTCGCCCATGGCCGCGCGCACCTGGTCGTGCCACCACTGGCCGCGGGCGCCGAGGTAGCCGTAGGCGATGCCGACGAGCGCGCCGTCCTGCTCGGCGGCGACCGCCCGCAGGCCGTCGCGGCGCAGGTGCGCGTCGAGGATGCTGCGCCGGGCCCGGGCGACGCCGGGGTCGACGCCCATCGCCGTCGGCGTAGACGTCGAGCACCTCGTCGCGGCGGGCCGCGCAGCGCCGCCGCGGTCCCACTCGCACCGACGTGACCGCGCTCACGCGAGCGGGTCCCGGCCGTCGAGCGTGCCCTCGGCCCCGACCACGGCGAAGCGGGCGAACAGCTCCTCGGCGTACCAGCCCTCGCGCGGGGTGCGGGCGATGACCTCCTGGTGCGCGGCGCCGCGGTGGGCGAACTCCGCGCAGCGCGTCGGCGCTGTCCCAGAGGCTGAACGTGCCCTGCAGGCCGACGGGGGCCTCGCCGATGCCGACGGCGGCGAGCAGGCCGGCGGAGCGGTGCAGGTCGGCGCTGACCGGGCGGGACCGCCGACCAGAAGCGCAGCGTGCGCCGGCGCCGCAGCCGGGCGCGGGTGACGGCGGCGACCGGGCCGTCCGTCGCGCGCGCGGGCACGGGGTCGCCGAAGGGCTGCCGCCCGCTCCAGCGCCCGCGGCTGACGACGGGCCGCAGGTCCAGCCGCAGCCGCTCCTGCGGCCAGCCGGTCCCAGCCGCGGGCGACCGGGCCGTCGCTCGAAGGCGCGGGCGGCGCGGCGTCGGCCCAGGTGGTGAGCAGGCCCCAGCGCAGCGGGTCGGCGTCGCGGGAGGTGAAGGTGCGGCCGTCGCCGGTGCCGAGCAGCTTGGCGAACCGGACGCCGTCGGTGCGGCGGACCCGGCCGCGGTCCAGGCCCATCCGCAGCAGCGCCGCGGGGACGCGCGCGGGCCGACCCGCCACAGGTGCAGCGTGACGAGCGCGGGGACGGGCTCGGGCGCGCTCACGCCTCCAGCCTGGCAGGCAGCGCCTCAGGGGCGCGAGGGGCGGCCGACGCGCCCTGCTCGCGGCCGCCGGCGTCCGGGTCGTCCGACGGCAGCGGCGGCTGCTCGACCTGGCTGTCGGTGTTGGCTGTCGCCCGACTGGTTGCCGCTGCTGGTGCAGGCGGCGAGGGCGGGAGCGAGCAGGCGGGGCGAGGGCCACGAGGGAGCGCTTCATGCCGTGCCCTGCCCCGGGAAGGGCGGTGCACCCGCGGCGGTTGCGCAGGCATGGAGCACCGCTCGACACGCCAACGACCCGTGCAGCTGCAGGCTGGCCGAGCAGGCCGGTCGCGACCTCGAGACGGCCGCGCCGCAGGACGTCCTGCGCTGGGCGGTCGACACGTTCGGCGACCGCTTCGTCATCGCCTCCTCCATGGGCGACGGCCTGCTGGCCTCGCCTCGCCGCGTCGGTGGCCCCCGGCGTCGACGTGCTCTTCCTCGACACCGGCTACCACTTCGCCGAGACGATCGGCACCCGCGACGCCGTCGCGCAGGTCTACGACGTCGACGTCCGCACGGTGCTGCCGCTGCTCACCGTCGAGCAGCAGGACGCCGCAGCACGGGCCGGAGCTGTTCCGCCGCGACCCCGACGCGTGCTGCGCGATCCGCAAGGTCGAGCCGCTGGCCCGCGGGCTCGCCCCGTACACCGCCTGGGCCTCGGGCATCCGCCGCGACGAGACCGCGAACCGCGCGACGATCGGCGTCGTCGAGTGGGACGCCAAGCGCGTCGATGGTCAAGGTCAACCCGCTCGCGACCTGGACGCAGGAGCAGGCCGACGCCTACGTCGCCGAGCACGGCGTGCTGGTCAACCCGCTCGCCTACGACGGCTACCCCTCGATCGGCTGCGCGCCCTGCACCCGCCGGGTCGCCCCGGGCGAGGACCCCCGCAGCGGCCGCTGGGCCGACAGCGGCAAGACCGAGTGCGGCCTGCACCTGTAGCCCGTGCACCGCCGCGCCGCGCCCGACGCCGACGGACCGGGCCTGCGCAGGCCCTCCGGGGCCCGGTCCGAGGCGCCGCCAGGCGGTCGGCCTCGAGGCCCTGCGGAGCCAGCCGGCGGGTAGTGGCTCGGACGTGCCGCAGCGGCAGCCGACTCGGCCAGTCGCGGCCGGTCAGGCCCTTGTAGCGGACCGTGAAGGCCCGGCGCACGACTCGCAGCGCCAGTCGGCGTGGCCGTCGGGGTCGTCGCCGAACGGGCGCAGCGTCTCCTCGCCGCAGTACGGGCAGAAGAACGGCGTCGCGCGCGCGCTCGGTCACCGCAGCAGGGCCTCGTCGGCGCGGCGGGCCCAGGAGGCGAAGCGCTCGCCGTCGGCGCGCGGTCCCCTCGTAGTTGCGCAGCACCCGCTCGACGTAGTCGGCCGCGCCGTCGGCGGTGACCTTGAGGCCGCGGCTCTTGCGGCCGAAGCCGGCGTCCTCGCCGAGGCGGCCGCCGAGGTGCACCTGGAAGCCCTCGACGCCGTCGACGATCGAGCCCTTGAAGCCGATGTCGGCGGTCTGGAAGCGGGCGCACGAGTTCGGGCAGCCGTTGACGTTGATGGTCAGTGACTCGTCGAAGTCGGGCAGCCGGCGCTCGAGCTCGGTGTAGAGGTCCTCGCCGCGCTTCTTGGTCTCGACGATGGCCAGCTTGCAGAACTCCAGACCGGTGCAGGCCAGCAGGCCGCGGCGGAACCGCGACGGCCGCACCCGCAGGTCCTGCGCCTCGAGCGCCGCGACCAGCGGGTCGACCTGCTCGTCGGGCACGTCGAGGACGACCAGCCCCTGCTGCGCGGTCGTGGCCACCCGGGCGCCGCCGTGCCGCTCGGCGAGGGCCGCGACCCGCTGCAGCTGCAGCCCGCTGGTGCGGCCGGCCCGGGCGACGGCGCCGACCCAGTGCGCGGCCGTCGGCCTGCTTCCCGACGCCCACGTGGTCGCGGTCCTCGCGTGGGCGGCGTCGGCGAGGTCGGGCCCGTCGGGCAGCGGGGCGGTCGAGGTACTCGGTCTCCAGCACCTCGCGGAAGCGCTCGGGACCCCAGTCGGCCATGAGGAACTTCAGGCGGGCGTGGTTGCGGGAGCGGCGGTAGCCGTAGTCGCGGAAGACCGCGCAGACCGCCGGCCCAGACCTCCTCGACCCGGGACGGCTCGACGAACGCGCCCAGGCGCACGCCGAGCTTGGGGTTGGTCGACAGGCCGCCGCCGACCCACAGGTCGTAGCCCGCGCCGAGCTCGGCGTGGACGACCCCCTCGAAGGCGACGTCGTTGATCTCGTGGTTGGTGCAGTGCACCGAGCACCCGGAGACCGACGTCTTGAACTTGCGCGGCAGGTTCGCGAACTCCGGGTCGCCGACGAAGCGGGCGGCGAGCGCCCGGGCCGCCGGTCCGCCGTCGATCACCTCGTCGGCCTGCACGCCCGCCAGGGGGCAGCCGATGATGACGCGCGGCACGTCGCCGCAGGCCTCGGTGGTGCCCAGGCCGACGGCCTCCAGGCGCTCCCAGATCGTCGGGACGTCCTCGATCCGGATCCAGTGCAGCTGCACGTTCTGCCGGTCGGTGATGTCGGCGACGTCGCGGCCGAACTCGCGTCGCGATCTCCCCGATGACGGCGAGCTGCGTGCTGCTGAGCTGCCCGCCGTCGATGCGGATGCGCAGCATGAAGAAGGGCGCCTCGAGCTCGTGCGGCTCCAGCACGGCGGTCCGGCCGCCGGGGATGCCGTCGGCGCGCTGGGTGTACAGGCCGTAGGCGCGCAGGCGGGTGCGCAGGTCGGCGGCGTCGATCGAGTCGAAGCCCTGCTTGCTGTAGATGTCGAGCACGCGCTGCTTGACGTTCAGCGCGCTGTCGTCCTTCTTGACCTGCTCTGCGGGGTTGAGCGGCTCGCGGTAACCGAGCGCCCACTGTCCCTGTCCGCGCACGGCGGGCATGGCTGTCTCCTGGGGTGGGGGGAAGTGCAGGACGGCGGTGGGACTCAGCCCAGGCGACAGAGGGCACTGCTGACGCGCTGCAGGTCGACGTGTCGACGCGACGTCAGCAGGAGTTCCCACGGGGTCAGCCTGCCACGCCGGGCGGGGGCGGGCCGCCGGTCGCGGACGGGGCGAGTCCGCGACGTGGCACGCTGATCGGGTGAGCGACGGTCCGGCACTGGTGGCGCGGCTGCACGTCGACCTCCTGCGCACGTCGAGCGCGGTCTGTCTCCCGACCCGCTGACCTGCCCCGCTCACCCGCTCCACGCCCGTCCCGGAGGACACGTGTGACCACCGCCCTGCCCGCGCCGCCCGAGCGCGCCGCCCGACGCTGCCCGCCGGCGCCACCGCTGTGGCTCACCGGTCTGCCCGAGCGCCGGCAAGACCACCCTGGCCACCGCCGCTGCGCGCCGCGCTCGGCGACCGGCGCCGGGTCGAGCTGCTCGACGGCGACGAGGTGCGCGAGTTCCTGTCCAAGGGCCTCGGGCTTCAGCCGGGCCGACCGCGACACCAACGTGCTGCGGATCGGCTGGGTCGCCGCCACCCTCGCCCGGCACGGCGTGCTCGTGCTGGCGAGCGTCATCTCGCCCGTTCGCCGAGACCCGCGACGCCGTGCGCGCCCTGCACGACGAGCGGGGCGCCGGCTTCCTGGAGGTGCACGTCGCGACCCCGGTCGAGGTCTGCAGCGAGCGCGACGTGAAGGGGCTCTACGCCCGGCAGCGCAGCGGGGGAGCTCACCGGGCTGACCGGCGTCGACGCGCCCGTACGAGCCGCCGACCGCGCCCGACGCCGTCGTGCCGACGCACGAGCAGACGCAGCAGGAGTCGGTGGAGCAGCTGCTCGCGCTGCTCACCGCGACGGGGCCTGGCATGACCGGCCGGGAGGCCCTGGACCAGCTCGACGTGCTGGAGGCCGAGAGCATCCACGTCATGCGCGAGGTCGCCGCCGAGTTCGAGCGCCCGGCGCTGCTGTTCTCCGGCGGCAAGGACTCGATCGTCATGCTGCGCCTGGCGCAGAAGGCGTTCTGGCCGGCCCGCCTGCCGTTCCCGCTGGTGCACGTCGACACCGGCCACAACTTCGACGAGGTGCTGGCCTTCCGCGACCGCCGGGCCGAGCGAGCTGCAGGCCCGGCTCGTGGTCGCCAGCGTCCAGGACGACATCGACGCCGGCCGCGTCGTCGAGGTCCCGGGGGGCCTGCGCAACCCGCTGCAGACGACCACCCTGCTGCGCGCCATCGAGGAGGGCCGCTACGACGCGGTCTTCGGCGGTGCCCGGCGCGACGAGGAGAAGGCCCGCGCCAAGGAGCGCTTCTTCTCCTTCCGTGACGCGTTCGGCCAGTGGGACCCGAAGAACCAGCGCCCCGAGCTCTGGGACCTCTACAACGGCCGGCACAACCCGGGCGAGCACATCCGGGTGTTCCCGCTGAGCAACTGGACCGAGCTCGACGTCTGGCGCTACATCGCCCGCGAGGGCATCGAGGTGCCGTCGCTCTACTACGCGCACGAGCGCGAGGTGTTCGAGCGCGACGGCATGATCCTCGGGGTCACCCCCGTCTCGCCGCCGCGCGAGGGCGAGACCGTGTCAGCACCCGCACGGTGCGCTACCGGACGGTCGGTGACGCGTCCTGCACCGGCGCCGTCGCCAGCCCGGCGCGCACGCCGGAGGAGGTCGTGGACGGAGGTGGCCGGCACCCGGATCACCGAGCGCGGCGCCACCCGGGCCGACGACCGGGCCAGCGAGGCCGCCATGGAGGACCGCAAGAAGGAGGGGTACTTCTGATGTCGGACCTGCTGCGCTTCGCCACCGCCGGCTCGGTCGACGACGGCAAGTCGACCCTCATCGGCCGGCTGCTCTACGACAGCAAGAGCGTGTTCGCCGACCAGCTCGAGAGCGTCGAGCGCACGTCCGCCGACCGCGGCGACGACTACACCAACCTGGCGCTGCTGACCGACGGCCTGCGGGCCGAGCGCGAGCAGGGCATCACGATCGACGTCGCGTACCGGTACTTCTCCACCCCGGTCCGCTCGTTCATCGTGGCCGACACCCCCGGACACGTGCAGTACACGCGCAACATGGTCACCGGCGCCTCCACGGCCGACCTCGCCCTGGTGCTGGTCGACGCCCGCAAGGGGGTCATCGAGCAGACCCGCCGGCACGCCTCGCTGTCGGCGCTGCTGCGGGTGCCGCACCTGGTGCTCGCGGTGAACAAGATGGACCTCGTCGGCTGGGACCAGGCCGTCTTCGACCGGATCGTCGCCGACTTCGCGCAGTTCGCGGACGACCTCCACCTGGACCTGCCCGACGTCACGGCCGTGCCCCTGTCGGCGCTGCACGGCGACAACGTCGTCGACCGCTCCGCGTCCACCCCCTGGTACGACGGCCCCACCCTGCTGGCCCACCTCGAGCAGGTCGACGTCGTGCGTGACGAGGCCCATGCGCGCAGCGCCCGCTTCCCGGTGCAGTACGTCCTGCGCCCGATGTCGACCGAGCGCCCGGACTACCGCGGCTACGCCGGCACCTTGGCGGCCGGGCGGCTGCGTCCCGGCGACGCCGTGGTCGTCCTGCCGGGCGGCCGCACCACGACGGTCGCCGGCATCGACACCTTCGACGGCGAGCTGGCCCAGGCGCTGCCCGGCCAGGCGGTCACGATCCGGCTGGCCGACGAGGTGGACGTCAGCCGGGGCGACCTGCTCGCCGCGGCCGAGGACGCCCCCACCCCCGTCTCGACCTTCGAGGCCACCGTCTGCTGGATGGCGGACGCGCCGCTGGTCGCGGGCCGGCGTCTGCTGGTCAAGCACACGACGCGCACCGTCAAGGCCGTGGTGGGTGCTGTGCAGGACCGGCTCGACGTGACCACCCTCGACCATGAGCCGGTCGGGCAGCTGCAGCTGAACGACATCGGCCGCGTGACCGTGCGCACCGCGCAGCCCCTGGTGGTGGACGCCTACGCCGTCGACCGCCGCACGGGAGCCTTCCTGCTCATCGACGAGGCCACCGGCGCCACCGTCGGCGCGGGCATGGTGGCCTGAGGGTCCGTCACGCGTGCTCGACCTGGCCGGAGCCCTCACCGGGCCGGGGCCAGACGCTGGTCCAGCTGCGCGCGTCGCCGGACAGGTCCGTGACCTGTGGCGGCAACCGTCCCTGCACCACCTGCTCCAGCGTCGTGTGCTCGAGCACCTGGCGCAGACCGGCCCGGACGGCGACCCAGACGTCCTGCATGCGCGCGGCCGGACCGTCGTAGGCGAGCTCCTCCGGACGGTGGCCGTGGACGAGCGCCAGAGGTCCGTCGCAGACCCGGACGACGTCGGCGACGGTGACCGCATAGGGCGGCCGCGCCAGCCGGTGCCCGCCGGACGGGCCGCGCACGCTCTCGACGATCCCGGCGCGGCGCAGGTCGACCAGGATCTGGTCCAGGAAGGTCCGGGGGATGCCCTGGGCGGCGGCGAGGTCGGCCGCCTTGACGCTGCAGCCGTGGCTCTCGTGGGTCGCGAGCACGCAGAGCGCCCGCAGCGCGTAGTCGCTCTTCGCCGACACCTGCACGGGGTCACCCCACCACACGGGGCCATTGTTGACTCAGCCGCTCAGGAACTGCAGACTGTGCGGGTGACCCCCGCCGTGCGCACGTCCGCCACGGTCGAGGGCTGGGGTCGTACGCCGTGGGTCGGCTGGTGCGTCGACTCCTGCCGCCCCGGATCGCGATGTCGGGAAGAGCTCGTTCCGCTCTCCTAGCTCGTTCGTCGATCCCGGAAGGCACGTCCCCGCTCCATGAGAGCCCTGCGCAGTGCTGTCCTCGCCCTGTCCGCCGTCGTCCTGATGTCCGCCTGCGCCACCACGGACCGCACGCAGGCCGCCCTGGCCGCCCCGGCGCGCGCCGACCTCGGTCCGGCCGCCGAGCTGCGGCTGGGCTACTTCGCGAACGTCACCCATGCGGGGGCGGTCTACGGCGTCGGGACGGGGACCTTCGCCAGGACGCTGAGCCCCACCCGGCTCCGGACCCAGGTGTTCAACGCCGGCCCCGCGGCGGTCGAGGCGCTGTTCGCGGGCAGCCTCGACGCCGCCTTCCTCGGCCCGACGCCGGCCGTCAACGGCTTCCTGCGCAGTGGCGGCCAGGGCCTCCGCGTCGTCGCCGGAGCCACGTCCGGCGGGGCCTCGCTCGTCGTCGCGAAGGGCATCAGCACTCCCCGCCAGCTGCGCGGCGCCATCGTCGCGAGCCCGCAGACCGGGGGCACCCAGGACGTCGCCCTGCGCACCTGGCTGGCGGGCCAGGGGCTGCCCGTCGACGAGGCGGGCGCCGGAGAGGTCACCATCCGGGCGCAGGACAACGCGCAGACCCTGCAGGAGTTCCAGGCCGGGCGGATCGCCGGAGCGTGGGTGCCCGAGCCCTGGGCCTCCCGCCTGGTGCTCGAGGGCGGCGGCTCCGTCCTGGTCGACGAGGCCTCCCTGTGGCCGGAGGGCGCCTTCGTCACGACCCAGCTCGTGGTCCGGACGGCGTACCTGCAGGAGCACCCCGCCACCGTGCGAGCCCTCCTGCAGGGCGAGGTGGCGGCGAACGCCGCCCTCGCCGCCGACCTCCCGGCGGGCACGGCGGTCCTCGGCGAGCAGCTCAGCGCCCTCACCGGCACGGCGCTGCCCCCGGCCGTCCTCGACCGGGCCGTCCGCGCGATCTCCCTCACCGAGGACCCGCTCGCCGGGACGCTGCAGACCAGCGCCGAGCACGCGTTCGCCACCGGCCTGGTTCCCCGCGGGGACCTGCGCGGCCTCTACGACCTGACGCTGCTGCGCGAGGTGCTCGGGCGCCCCGTCGACGACGCCGGGCTCGGCCCGGCAGGGCCGGCCAGCACTCCCACCACCTCCGTCCCGTCTCCCACCACCTCCGTCCCCGTCTCCCGCTACCTCCGTCCCGTCTCCCACTACCGCGAAGGGCTGAGCCATGACCGTGCTCCAGCAGCAGCTCCAGCAGGCACCCGGCCCGGCGACCGGTGCGCCGTCGGCCGTCCGCGTCTCGCACGTCGTCAAGCGCTTCGGCGACGGGCCCAACGTGCTCGACGACGTCAGCCTCGACGTCGCACCGGGGGAGTTCGTCTGCCTGCTCGGCGCCTCCGGGTGCGGCAAGTCGACGCTGCTCAACCTGGTCGCCGGGCTGGACCGGCCGACGTCCGGCACCGTGGAGGTGGGGGGCGCGCGCCCGGCGCTGATGTTCCAGGAGCCGGCTCTGTTCCCGTGGCTGACGGCGGCGCAGAACGTCGAGCTCGCGCTGCGGCTGCGCGGGGTGGGCAAGCGGGAACGGCGGGCGCGGGCCGCGGACCTGCTCGGCCTGGTCCGCCTCAAGGACGCCGGCGGCAAGCGCGTGCACGAGCTCTCCGGCGGCATGCGGCAGCGGGTGGCGATGGCCCGGGCGCTGGCCCAGGACAGCCCGGTCCTGCTCATGGACGAGCCCTTCGCGGCGCTGGACGCCATCACCCGCGACGTGCTGCACGAGGAGCTGGTCCGGCTGCGCGAGAGCCAGGACCTCACCGTGCTGTTCGTCACCCACAACGTCCGCGAGGCCGTCCGGCTCGGGGACCGCGTCGTGCTGCTGTCGTCGCGGCCCGGCCGCGTCGCCCGGGAGTACCCGGTGCCCTACGGCCACCCGCGCCGGATCGAGTCGCCCGAGGTGGCCCGGATGTCGGTGGACATCACCGACGACCTCCGCACCGAGATCCGCCGCCACGGCGGTCAGTCGTGACCGCACCGCACCGGTCGAGGCGGCCGAGCGCGACGACCTCGCCTCCCTCGAGGCCGGGCTCGACGCCCTCGATGCCGAGCAGGTGCGCGCGGACTCCCCGCTGCGCCGGACCTGGAGCGGGCTGTGGCCGCCGGTGGTCTTCTTCGGCCTGTTCCTGCTGGTCTGGGAGCTGTCCTACCGGGCCGGGCTCAAGCCCACCTACGCCCTGCCCTCGCCGGCCGACGTCGGGCTGACGCTGCTGGACCAGCTGCAGAGCGGTCGCCTGGTCGATGCCATGCGCACCAGCCTGACCCGCGGCGGCACGGGCTTCCTGGTCGCCCTCGCCGTCGGGACACCGCTCGGCCTGCTCATGGCGCAGGTGCGCATCGTGCGGCGCGGGATCGGCCCGTTCGTCAGCGGCCTGCAGAGCCTGCCGTCGGTCGCCTGGGTGCCCGCAGCCATCATCTTCTTCGGGATCGGCAACACCGCGATCTACACCGTGGTCCTGCTGGGCGCCGTGCCGTCGATCGCGAACGGCATGGTCAGCGGCATCGCGCAGGTGCCGCCGATCTACTCCCGGGTGGGCCAGGTGCTCGGCGCCACGGGGCTGCAGCAGGCCCGCTTCGTGCTGCTGCCCGCGGCGCTGCCCGGCTACGTGGGGGGGCTGCGCCAGGGATGGGCGTTCTCCTGGCGCTCCCTCATGGCGGCCGAGCTCATCGTCAGCTCGCCCGAGCTCGGCGAGGGCCTGGGCCAGCTGCTCGATGCCGGCCGCTTCACGTCCGACATGAGCGCGGTCTTCGCGGGCATCCTGGGCATCCTGGCCGTGGGGATCGCCGTGGAGCTGCTGGTATTCGCGCCGGTGGAGCGCCGGGTGCTGCACCGTCGCGGCCTCGGTGCCGCGCGGCGCTGACAGACTGGGCCGCGTGAGCCCCCGCTACCCCCTGCACCTCGACGTCGCCGGCCGGCAGGTCCTGGTGGTCGGTGGGGGAGCCGTCGCCGAGCGGCGCGTGCGCTCGCTCGTGGCCGCCGGCGCACGCGTGCAGGTGGTCGCCCCCAAGGTCGGGTTCGCCGCCGACGACGTCGTGCTCCGGCCGTTCGCGGCCTCCGACGTCGAGGGGGCGTGGCTGGTCCACGCCTGCACGGGGGTGATCGACGACGAGGTCGCCGCGGCCTGCGAGGCGGCCCGGGTCTGGTGCGTCCGCGCCGACGACGCCGCCCGCTCCCCGGCGTGGGTTCCCGCCGTCACCACGGCCGACGACGTCACGGTGTCGGTCACCGCCGGCCGCGACCCACGCCGCTCGACGGCGGTCCGCGACGCCGTCGCGCTGCTGCTGCAGACCTCGCCGCCCGACCTGCGTCGGCGTCGTCCCGGCGTCGGCTCGGTGGCCCTCGTCGGAGGCGGACCCGGCGACCCGGGCCTGCTGACCGTCCGCGGGCGGCAGCTGCTCGCCGGCGCCGACGTCGTGGTCCGTGACCGGCTCGCCCCCGACGTCGAGGTGCCGGGCGAGGTCGTCACGGTCGGGAAGTCGGCATCCGGCGGGTGGCGGCAGGAGGACATCTGCGACCTGCTGGTCGAGCGCGCGCAGGCCGGGCAGCGGGTGGTGCGGCTCAAGGGCGGCGACGTGCACGTGTTCGCCCGCGGTATCGAGGAGGTGGGGGCCTGCCTCGACGCCGGCATCGCCGTCGAGGTCGTCCCCGGGGTCACCTCCGCCCTGGCCGCACCTGCCCTGGCCGGTATCCCGGTCACCGCCCGCGGGGTCAACCAGAGCTTCACGGTGGTCAGCGCCCACGTGGCCCCGGGCGACCACGCCTGCACCGTCGACTGGGACGCCCTGGCCCGGCTCGGCGGCACGCTGCTGCTGCTCATGGCGGTCGAGCGGCTCGCAGCCGTGTGCGCGGCGCTCGTCGCCGGCGGACGCTCGCCGTCGACCCCCGTGGCCGTCGTCCAGGAGGGCTCGCTGCCCGGCCAGCGCACTGTCGTCACCACCCTCGCCGACGCCGCCGTCGACGCCGCCGACGTCCGGCCGCCGGCCGTGGTCGTCGTCGGCGAGGTGGTCGGGGTGCGCCGGTGACGGTGCTGCTCGGGGTCGCCCACGGCAGTCCGCGACCCGGCGTCGCAGGCGGTGGTCGAGGGGCTGCTGGAGCGCGCCGCCGCCCTGCGCCCCGGGCTGGTCACCCGCGCCGCGTACGTCGACAACGCCTCGCCGTCGGTGCGTCGCGCGCTCGCCGCCCTCGTCGCGGAGGGGGCCGACGACATCGCCGTCGTGCCGCTGCTGCTGACCCCGGCGTCGCACAGCAAGACCGACGTCGCCGCCTCCGTGCAGGCCGGCCGGCTCGACCATCCCGGGCTGCGGTTGCGGTACGGACGTCCGCTCGGGCCGCACCCGGTGCTCGTCGACGTGCTGGCGCGGCGGCTCGTCGAGGCCGGCGCCTCGCCGGAGGATCCCGTCGTGCTCGTCGCCGGGGGCGCCCTCGACCCGGACGCCAACGCGCAGATCGCTGCGACGGCCCGGTTGCTGTGGGAGGGCCGCCCCTGGCCCAGCGTCGACATCGCGTTCGCCTCGACCACCGGCCCGACCGTTCCCGAGGTGCTCGACCGGCTGCGCCGGCTCGGCGCCCGGCGGGTGTCGCTGGCCCGTTACTTCCTCGGCCCCGGGTACCTGCCGAGGCTGGTGGTGACCCAGGCCGCGACCGTCGATGTCGACGTCGTCGTGAGCGAGCCCCTCGGCGTCTCGGACGGACTGGCCCGGCTGCTGCTCGGTCGGTACGAGGAGGCCCTGCACGGTGATCTGCGGATGAACTGCGACGCGTGCCTGTACCGGGTGGCCCTGCCCGGGCGGGAGTCCGCCGTCGGGGCGCCGCAGGTACCGCACCGGCATCCGGACGACGAGACGGGGACACCCGGAGTCTGACAGGCTCCGGGGCATGACCACCTACCTCGTCACCGGCGGCACCGGCTTCCTCGGTCGGCACCTGCTGGAGCGCCTGCTGCGCCGCCCGGACGCCGACGTGGCCGTACTGGTCCGCGCCTCCTCGCGCGAGCGCCTGCGGGCCCTGGCCGAGCGCCTGCCGGGCGGGGAGCGTCTGCGGGCGGTCGTCGGCGACCTGTCCGCCGACGGCCTCGGGCTCGGCGACGCCGACCGGGCCGGCCTGGTCGGGGTCGACCACGTGGTGCACCTCGCCGCCCTCTACGACATGACCGCCAGCGACGAGCTGAACCGGGAGACCAACGTCGCCGGAACCCGGCGGGTGGTCGACCTCGCGAACGCGCTCGGTGCCGGTCGCCTGCACCACGTGAGCTCGGTGGCGGTGGCCGGGGAGCACCGTGGCCGCTTCACCGAGGCCATGTTCGACGAAGGGCAGCACCTGCCCTCGCCCTACCACGCCACCAAGTTCGAGGCGGAGCGGATCGTCCGCCAGGAGTCGACCGTGCCCTGGCGGGTCTACCGGCCGGCCGTGGTGGTCGGCGACTCCCGCACCGGTGACATCGACAAGATCGACGGGCCCTACTACCTCATGAAGGCACTCGCCGGGCTGGGCGACCTGCCCGGCGCCGGCGCACTGCCGCTCGTCGGCCCGGACCTCGGAGCGACGAACGTCATCCCGGTCGACGCCGTGGTCGACGGCATGGACGCGCTGCTGCACGCGGAAGGGCTCGACGGCCGGGCCTTCCACCTGGTGCACCCCCGGCCGCAGAAGCTGCTGGACGTCTACAACGCCCTGGCCGCCGCCGCCGGCGCCCCCCAGGTGGTGCTCGGCCTGCCGCGCCAGCTGTTCGCCCCCGTCTCCTTCGGGCTGTCGCTGGTGTCCCGACTGCCCGGGGTCCTGGCCGCCCGCGACCTGTTCCTCACCCGCATCGGCGTTCCGCCCGAGGTGGTGCCGCACCTGACCTTCGCGCCGGTCTTCGACGCCACGGCCACCTACGCCGAGCTGGCCCGACTCGGGGTCGGCGAGCCGCCCGAGCTCGACACGTACGCGAAGGTCCTGTGGCACCACTGGAGCCAGCACCTCGACCCGCTCAAGGCCCGACGCCGCACCCCCGGCGGCATGCTGGCCGGGCGCACGGTCGCCGTCACCGGGGCCTCCTCGGGCATCGGCCGGGAGGTGGCCCTGGCCGTGGCCCGCAAGGGCGGGGTGCCGCTGCTGCTGGCCCGCAGGATCGCCGAGCTCGAGGCCGTCCGCGACGAGATCGTGGCCGCCGGAGGAGCCGCCGACGTCTACTCGGTCGACCTCACCGACGCCGACTCCATCGATGCCTGCGTCAAGCAGATGCTCGGCGACCACGGCTCCGTCGACATGCTGGTCAACAACGCCGGCCGGTCGATCAGGCGCTCGATCAAGCTGTCCTACGACCGGTTCCACGACTTCGAGCGCACCATGCAGCTGAACTACTACGGCCCGGTCCGGCTCGTGCTGGCGCTGCTGCCCTCGATGACCGAGCGGCGGTTCGGGCACGTCGTCAACATCAGCTCGATCGGGGTCCAGACCGGGCCGCCGCGGTTCTCCGCCTACGTCGCGTCCAAGGCTGCGCTGGATGCCTTCAGCCGGGTGGTGAGCTCGGAGCTGGTCACCGACGGCGTCTCGTTCACGACGATCCACATGCCGCTGGTGCGGACCCCGATGATCGCCCCCACCAAGATCTACGACGCCTTCCCGACCCTGTCGCCCACCCAGGCGGCCGACATGGTGGTGCGGGCGCTCGAGGAGCAGCCCAAGCACATCGGCACCAAGCTCGGCACCACCGGAGCCGTCGCGCACGCGCTCGCGCCCAAGCTGGTCGACGCCCTGCTGCACACCGCCTACCACGTCTTCCCGGACTCGGTGGCCGCCGGGGGCAGCGACCGCAAGCCGTCCGAGGCCGCTCCCGAGGCGCTGTCCCGGGGCGCCGCGGCCATGGTGCGGCTGCTGCCCGGAGTGCACTGGTAGGACGAGTGCCCTGGTAGGACGGGTGCACTGGTAGGACGGCGGTCGGTCAGGCGAACAGGGCCGCTCCGAGCACGTCGCCGGGCCGGCGAACCCCCGGGGGGACGGCGAACAGCGCCGACCCGACGTGCTTCACGTACTCGTTCATGGCATCGGACCGGGCGAGGGCGTTCTGCACGGAGACGAACGCGGTGCGCGGGTCGCGCTGGTAGGCCAGGAAGAACAGCCCGGCGTCCAGATGGCCCAGCCCGTCGGCGCCGTCGACGTAGCTGTAGCCCCGGCGCAGCATCCGGGCGCCGTCGTGGGCGCTGGGGTGCGCCAGAGCGACGTGGCTGGTCGCCGGCAGGGCCGCCGGGTCAACCTCGCCGTGCTCGTGCGGTGATCCCGAGCGGGGCGCCCGAGGCCTTGGTCCGTCCGGTCACCTGCTCCTGCTCCTGCAGGCTGGTGCGGTCCCAGGTCTCGATGTGCATCTGGATCCGCCGGGCGACGAGGTAGCTGCCGCCGGCCATCCAGGCGGCCGCGGCGTTCCCGTCGTCGGCCGCGGTGGCCCAGACGTGGTCGTCCAGGCCCGGCCGGTCGTCGGCGGTGACGTTGGCGGTGCCGTCCTTGAAGCCGAACAGGTTGCGCGGCGTCTGCGCCGTCGCGCTCGTGCTGGACGCCTTGCCGAAGCCGAGCTGTGCCCACCGGATCGCCGCGCTCCCGGCGGCCAGGCGGGTCAGGTTGCGGATGGCGTGGACGGCGACCTGGGGGTCGTCGGCGCAGGCCTGGATGCACAGGTCGCCGCCGCTGCGGTCGGGGTCCAGGGCGTCGCCGGCGAAGCGCGGCAGGTCGGCCAGGGCCGCGGGACGCCGGTCGGTCAGGCCGAAGCGGTCGTCGAACAGCGACGGTCCGAAGCCGAACGTGAGGGTGAGGCGGGCGGCGTCGTGACCGACGGCCTCGCCGGTGTCGCGGGGCGGGGCCAGCGGTCCGTCGTCGACGCCGAGGTCCTTGCCGCGGGTGAGCAGCGCGGCCGCCGCGGTCCACGTCTGCAGCAGGCGCAGGAGGCCGGCCCGGTCCGGCGCGGTGACGTCGAAGGCGGCGAAGTGCAGGTGGCTCTGCACCGACGTCGTGATGCCGGCCTGGTGCGCGCCGTGGAAGGGCACGACGGGGTCGGCCGGGCCCGAGGCCTCGGCGCGGACCAGCAGCGGAGCCGCCACGCCGGCGGCTCCGGCGCCGAGGACACCGGCGAGCAGGCTCCGGCGGGAGACGGTCATGCGCTCGCGGCCGCGGTCAGGCGCGAGAGCGGCTCGCCGAGGGCGTCCACGGCCTGGGCGAGGGCGCGCCGGGCGGCGGCGTCGACCGTGTCGTAGGAGACGTAGCCGGAGCCGCGACGGTGGACGGCCAGGGCGGTGTCCAGTCCGGCAAAGGCGCGGTCGAGCTCGGCGATCAGGGCGGTGTCGCGGACCAGCGGCCGCAGCACGTCGTAGGCCTTCTCCGCTCCTGCGACGTTGCCCTCGACGTCGACCAGGTCGGTGTGCGAGAACGCCTCCTCCTCGCCGGTGATCTTGCCGGTGGCGACCTCGTCGAGGAGCTCCTTGGCGCCGTTGCCGATCGAGGTGGGGGTGAGGACGGCCTCGGGGATGCGCCGCTGCAGCTCGGTGACGTCCGCGACCAGCTGCTGGGCGACCGGGGCGAGACCGGCCGTGCTGCCGGTGGTCCACAGGGCCTTCTCGATCCGGTGCCACCCGGTCCAGGACTCGCCGGGCTCGAGGTCGGCCTCGCGGGCGTCGATCCTCGGGTCGAGGTCGCCGAAGCTCTCCGCGACCGGCTCGATCGACTCCCAGGGCAGGCGGCTCGGGGCGTAGAGGGCCTTGGCCTTCGCGACGTCGCCCGCCTCCACCGCCGCAGCGAAACCCTTGACGAGGGGAACGAGGGCGTCGACTTGGGCCGTCACGTACGTGCGGTACTCGGCGACGGCCTTCTGGGCAGCCGGGTCGTCGGAGGGGGCGCCGTCAACGCCGGTGACCGTGAGGGGGGCGCGGATGCCGTCGCCGGTGCCGCCGGGCTTGCAGGCGACCTCGTAGGCGCCGGCGGCCAGCTCGGTGGTGAGGTCGTAGTCCAGACCGGGGGCGATGTCCTCCTTCTCCGTCACGATGCGGGACCCGTCGTAGACGTAGAGCTCGGTGGTCCGGCTCCCCGTGTTGACGATCCGGAAGACGTGGGTGCCCGCCGCGAGCTCGGTCCGGTCGAGGTCGCAGCTGTCGTCGCCGGCCTTGACCTGGACGACGCTCGTGTCCGGGGTGGCCTGCCCGCCGGTCCCGCAGGCGGTGAGGAGCAGGACGACGGCGAGGGGCGCGCCGAGGCGCAGAGCGGCAGGGTGGCGCATCGTCCGACGGCTCAGACGCTCGTCGGCTGTGCGGTGCGGGTGACAGCAGGGGCTGTCGACCGCTGCGGGCGGAAGTAGAGGACGGCCACCGGCGTCACGTACGCCACCCAGGCCACGGCCTGCAGCCAGGTGGTGGCCGGGGTGAAGTTGAGGGTCCCCTTGAGCACGGTGCCGTACCAGCTGCTCGGCGGGACCTGCGCACTCACGTCGAACGCCAGGCTGGTCAGGCCGGGCAGGACGCCGGCCTCCTGCAGGTCGTGGATGCCGTAGGACAGCACCCCGGCGGCCACCACGATGAGCAGGGCGCCCGTGGTCTGGAAGAACTTGCCGAGATCGAGCTTCACCGACCGCCGGTACAGCAGGTAGGCCAGCACGACGGCGGTGAGCAGGCCGAGCGTGGCGCCCAGCAGGGGCCGGGTGCCGGCGCTGGACTGCGCCGCCGCCCACAGGAACAGGGCCGTCTCCAGCCCCTCGCGGCCGACCGAGAAGAAGGCCACGACGGCAAGGGTGACCCCGCCGCCGACCAGGGCGGACTGGATCCGTCCCTCGAGCTCGCCCTTGAGGGACCGGGCCGTGCGGCGCATCCAGAAGATCATCCAGGTCACGAACGCGACGGCGACGATCGACAGGCTGCCGCCGAGCACCTCCTGGGCCGTGAAGGACAGCTGCGCGCTGGTGAAGGTGAGCAGCGCGCCGAACCCTGCGCTCAGCCCGACGGCGACGGCGACACCTGCCCAGACGGGCGCGAGCGCGTCGCGGCGACCGGTCTTGACCAGGTAGGCCACCAGGATGCTGACGACCAGGGCGGCCTCGAGGCCCTCGCGCAGCCCGATCAGGTAGGTGCCGAGCACGGGAGCCTCCGGGCGTAGGGGGAGAGGTTCTTGTTAGGGCAACCTCACTTCAGGAGGGAGCGTACGGGTGGCGGCCGGAGGGCGTCAACGCAGGGTTCTTGTGGTGCAGGTCACAAGGCGAGGTCGGGCGCTCCGGGACGAACCGGGACCGGGCGGAGGGGGCGGCGTCCGGGAGGGCAGGACCTGCCGCGGGAAGGCCGGTCTCGGCCTGGGTCCGGGCCTGGTCTCGCGCCTGGTTCCGGACTGGTCTCGCGCAGGTCTGCGTTTGGTCTCTCGCCGGGTCTCCGCCCGTGTCCCAGGTCCGTTCGCTGGTCCGTTCCCGGGTCCGCCCGGCCCGGTCTCGACCCGAGGTCGACGGTTGACGGTTCTGTCGGTGGCACGGTCTACTGTCCCTGTTGTTCGAACACCTGTTCGAACAACAGCGGAGAGGCCGTCGCGGGTCTCTCCGAGGGCGGACCCCCGCTCGGTGGTGCGTGCGGACCTCGACCCTCTCGCACCGCCGCCGGGCGGGGTCCACCGGTCCGGCCGTGGCGTGGGGAAGCGCCCCGGTCGGGCCGGTGGGCCCGCCACAGCCGTCTTCCCCCGGCGCCCCGCGGACAGCGCTCGCTGCCCGCCCGCACCGAGGGAGGACCCATGACCCGCCTGCACGCCGATCCCGTCGAGGTCCGCAAGCGCGACGACGAGCCCGAGCAGTTCCTCTGGCGCGGCCGGCTCTACGTCGTCCGCGAGATCCTGGCCCGCTGGACCGAGTCCGGCAGCTGGTGGCAGGGCGCCGCCGTCGCCGCGCTCCCACCGGGGAGTCCTCCGGCACTCCTTGCGCGAGCAGCCCTGCCGCCGCCCTGGCAGCCCTGCACCCACTCGGCATCACCACCATCGACGACCGAGAGCGGACCTGGTTCCGGGTGGAGGCCGGACAGGGCCGCTACGCCGGCACCGGGGTCTTCGACCTCTGTGTCGACGGGTCGGCCGACGCCTGGTCCCTCGCCCGGGTCCTGGACTGAGCGCCGTGACCACGATGTCCGCCGCCCATCCCCGTGCGGCCACCCTCTCGGCCGCGGATCCGCGCCCGGCCGTCCGCACCTCTGCGCTTCCGGTCTCCACCCTGCTCGCGCTCGCCCGGCGAGGACTGCAGGAGGCGGCCGCTCCGGAGCACCACCCCACAGAGCGGTACGCGCTCGCCCACCTCGCAGCGCTGCGGACGGCCGCGGCGGTCCTGGCCTGCCGGGCCCGTCCGGCCCCGCCCGGCCGGCGGTCGCGTCCCACCAGCGCCTGGGTGCTGCTGACCCAGGTCGCGCCCGAGCTGGGGGAGTGGGCCACCTTCTTCGCCTCCGGGGCCCGCAAGCGGGCCGCGGCCGAAGCGGGGCTGCCCGCCGTCTCCGGCCGGGAGGCGGACGACCTGCTGCGCGACGCCGAGGCCTTCCTGCGGGTCGTCGAGGACAGCCTGCCCGGACAGCTGCTGCTGGCCTCGGGCTGAGCTGTCCCACCCCTGCCGCTCCTCCGCCCCCGCTGCCGCCCACCTCTGCTCCGCCGCCGCTCCCACCCCTGGCCCTGCCGCCCGACCCGAGATCTGAGCCCCTGCTGTGTCCGACCCCTTCGTCCACCTGCACGTGGCCTCCGGCTACTCGCTGCGCCACGGGGCCTCCCACCCGAGCGCGCTCGTCGAGCGCGCGGCCGAGCACGGCATGGACGCCCTGGCCCTGACCGACCGCGACGGCCTGTACGGCGCCGTCAAGTTCGCCCAGGCCTGCACCCGGGCGGGCCTTCGCCCGCTGTTCGGGGTCGACCTCGCGGTCCGGTCGACGGTCCCGCCCGAGGAGCCCCGAGGCGGCCGGCCGGCCCGGCAGAGCCCCGCCCGGGGCGGCGCCTTCACCGACCGCGGACCCGACGGGCTGTCCCTGCCCCGGGTGGTGCTGCTCGCCCGGGACGGCCGAGGCTGGGCCGCCCTGTGCCGTCTCGTCTCGGCCACCCACCTCGCGGGGGAGCGCGGCACCCCCGTCACGAGCCTCGAGCTCGTCGCCGAGCACGCCGGAGCCGCCGCGCAGGCCGGGTCGCTCGCCGTCCTGCTCGGACCGGGCTCCGAGCTCGGCCGGGCGCTCGCCGCCCGTCGCCCCGATGTCGCCCGCACGCACCTCGACCGCTGGCGCGAGGTCCTCGGCCGGGAGGCCGCCGTCGTCGAGGTCGTGTCCCACCGGGCGCAGGGCGACGCCGCCCGGGCCGCCCGGGCGCTCGGGTTCGCCACCGAGGTCCGGGCTCCGGTCGTGCTCGCCAACGTCGTCCGCTACGCCGACCGGGCCGATGCCCCCACCGCCGACGTCCTCGACGCTGCCCGGCGACTGGTCGCCCTCGACGGTCGCCACGTCGACCGCGCCAACGCGGAAGCGTGCCTGAAGGGCGGCAAGGAGATGGCGGAGGTGGCCGAGGAGGTCGCCCGGTACGCCGGACTGACCGACGGCGGCCGCGGACTGCTGGCCCGCACCCGGGCCGAGGCCGAGCGGTGCGCCGTCGACCCCCGGGACGACCTCGGGATCGGGGAGGTCCACTTCCCCGAGCTCGAGGTCAGCGGGGCCGGACGGCACACCGGCCCCGGCGCGGCCGATGCCGTGCTGCGCGAGCGCTGTGAGGCCGGGTTCGGCCGACGGGGGATGTCCCGGGATGCCTCCACCCTGCGACGGCTCGAGGACGAGCTCGGCGTCGTCCAGACGCTCGGCTATCCCAGCTACTTCCTCACCGTTGCCGACGTCGTCGACCTCATCAAGGGGATGGGGGTGCGGGCTGCCGCCCGGGGGAGCGGGGCCGGCAGCCTGATCACCTACCTGCTCGGCATCAGCGACGTCGACCCGATCCGGTACGGCCTGCTCATGGAGCGGTTCCTGTCACCGCTGCGCCACCAGCTGCCCGACATCGACCTCGACGTCGAGTCCGCCCGCCGCACCGAGGTCTACGAGCAGGTGCTGCGCCGGTACGGCGGTGAGCGCTGCACCTGCGTGTCGATGATGGACACCTACCGGGCCCGGCACGGCATCCGCGACGTCGGAGCCGCTCTCGGCCTGCCGCCCGGTGAGGTCGACGCGCTGGCCAAGGCGTTCCCGCACATCCGGGCCTCCCAGGTGCGCGCCGCCATGCGCGACCTGCCCGAGCTCCGGGCCAGCGGCCTGGCCCGGGGGGAGAACGCCGGCCGCACCGACCTGCTGCTACGCCTGGTCGAACGCCTCGACGGCCTGCCCCGCCACATCGCCCTGCACCCCTGCGGTGTGCTGCTGTCCGACGCCACGCTGCTCGACCGCACCCCCGTCGAGTCCAGCTGGCTCGGCTTCCCCATGAGCCAGTTCGACAAGGACGACGTCGAGGCGCTCGGACTGCTCAAGCTCGACGTCCTCGGCATCCGGATGCAGTCGGCCATGGCCTACGCGGTGCAGCAGGTCCACCAGCTCGACGGGGAGGTCGTCGACGTCGACACGATCGCCCGCGACGACCCGAAGACCTTCGCCCTGGTGCAGTCCACCAAGACCCTGGGCTGCTTCCAGATCGAGTCCCCGGTCAGCGCGAGCTGGTCGGCAAGTTCGCCCCGGAGACCTTCGAGGACCTCATCATCGACATCTCGCTGTTCCGGCCGGGCCCGGTCAAGAGCGACATGGTCCGCCCCTTCCTCGAAGGGCGGCAGGGCTGGCGCGCCGTCTCCTACCCCCATCCCTCGCTCGCCCCGCACCTGGAGCAGACCTGGGGCGTGGTCGTGTTCCACGAGCAGGTGCTGCAGATCGTCAGCACCATGACCGGCTGCAGCCTCGCCGAGGCCGACGAGGTGCGCCGCGCCCTCGGCGACCCGCAGGGGCAGCCCGACGTCCGGATCTGGTTCGTCCCGGCCGCCCTCGGCCGGGGCTACGGCATCGAGGTCGTCGAGCGGGTCTGGGAGGTGCTCAAGGCGTTCGGGTCGTTCGGGTTCTGCAAGGCCCATGCCGCGGCGTTCGCTCTTCCCACCTACCAGTCGGCCTGGCTCAAGGCCCACCACACCGCGGCCTTTCTCGCCGGGGTCCTCACCCACGACCCCGGCATGTACCCGAAGCGGCTGATCCTCGACGACGCCCGGCAGTTCGGCATCGCGATCCTGTCGCTCGACGTCAACCTCTCCGAAGCCGGCTACACGGTGGAGAAGGTCGGGGTGCTCGACGAGCCGCCGCCCCGGATCCTGGACCAGCTGGACCAGGTCCTGGACGCTCTGCCCGGTGCCGCCGGTCCTGACGACCCGTCCGATCCGCACCGGGCTCCCCGCACGGTCGCTCCCGGGCTGCCCGACGGGCGGGGGCACGGCATCCGCATCGGGCTGGCCGAGGTCAAGGGGATCAACGACGCCGAGATCACCCGGATCGTCGCGGGGCGGCCCTACGGCAGCCTGTCCGACTTCTGGCACCGGGCGGCCCCGTCCCGGCCCGTGGCCGAACGACTGGTCGTCGCCGGGGCGTTCGACAGCCTCTACGGCCTGGGCTCGCTCGTCCCCGGCCGCCGACGGGGGCAGGTGACCCGGCGGGACCTGCTGCTCCAGGTGGCCGAGCTCGACCGCTGGAGCCGGTCGGTGCAGAAGTCCTCGCGGGGCGGGTCGCGCCCCCGCCGGCCGACGAGCGGTCCGGGCGAGCTCGTCGCCCTCGACGACGTCCGGGCCCGGGCCGCCAAGCAGTCCCAGGCCTCGGCGGTACCCGAACCGGTCGACGTCCAGCTCGCCCTCGATCTCGGCGACTCCCCCGAGACCGAGGCGTCGGGCCTGCCGGAGATGAACCGGGCCGAGCGCGTGCGGGCCGAGCTCGACGTCCTCGGCCTGGACGTCAGCAGCCACGTCATGGACGCCTATGCCGGCTTCCTCGCCGAGCTCGGCACCACGAAGGCGCGCGACCTGCTCGGCTGCCGCAGCCGACAGGAGGTGCTCGTGGCCGGGGTGAAGGTCGCCACCCAGACCCCGCCGATCCGCTCCGGACGCCGGGTCATCTTCGTGACCCTCGACGACAGCACAGGCCCGCTCGATGCCACCTTCTTCGAGGACGCCCAGGTCGGCTACGCCACCACCGTCTTCCACTCCTGGCTGCTCGTCGTGCGAGGACTCGTCCGACGGACCGGTCCCCGCGGGGTCTCCATGCAGGCGACCGGCTGCTGGGAGCTTCCCGAGCTCTACGCCGCCTGGCAGCAGGGCGGGATGGCGGCGGTGGTCGCGTTCCTGGACGCCCCGGCCGTCCTGACGGAGGCCGCGGTGCAGGGCGCGGCAGCCAGCCGGTCCTCGCGGCCGGTGATGGCCGGCCCGCCCCTGGTGGGGGGCGGGTCCGGGCACTCGGGGGTCGGCGGCATGGTCCACGTCTACGCCACCGGGTTCAAGGCCAACCAGTACGCCGACGTGAAGCCCGCAGGCGACGGGACCGGCACCTCGGGAGGGCGCCCGACCCCGGCCCCGCCGCGCAAGCTGTGGCACTCCAGCAGCGGGAGCTCGGGCGCATGACCACGGTCCAGGGCGGACGGGCGTCGTCGGGACGGGAGCGATCGGCGCGGAACCGACCGCCGTCGGCGCACAGCGGCCTAGGCTCGGCGGGGAGCGCGCTGCCGACAGCGGTGCCGGATGCAGGAGCGGCGTGGACGACAGCAGGGGACCGGACGGCTCCGCCGTTGAGGCCGCTCCGATCGGGGTGCCGCGCGGTTCCCGACCGGTCCGACGGGGCCCGGGGGCGTCGGCCCGTACCGCTGTCGTGTGGGAGGTGCTGTCGGCGGCCGTCGCCGAGGCCGACCCGCAGGGGCGAGGTCTCGACGTGGTCGACGCCGGCGGTGGCAGTGGCGGCTTCGCGGTGCCCCTGGCCGAGGCCGGGCACCGGGTCGTCGTCGTCGACCCGAGCCCCGACGCCCTCGCGGCCCTGTCGCGCCGTGCCCGCGATGCCGGCGTCGCCGATCGCGTCCGCGCCGTCCAGGGCGACGTCACCGACCTGCCCGGGCTGCTGGACGGCGAGCACCACGGCGTCGACCTCGTCCTGTGCCACAGCGTGCTCGAGGTCGTCGACGACGCCGCTGCGGCGCTGGCCGCTGTCGCCGCGGTGCTGCGGCCGGGTGGTCGCCTCAGCCTGCTGGCCCCGAACCGGGCCGCGGCGGTGCTGGCGCGGGCCCTGGCCGGCCGTCCGGACGAAGCCGCCCACGTGCTGTCGGACCCCGCCGGTCGGTGGGGCCCGACCGACGGCACCGCGCGCCGGTGGGACGCGGACTCGCTGGGGGAGCTCGTCGCCGCGGCCGGGCTGGTCGTCCAGCAGGTGCACGGCGTCCGGGTCGTGGCCGACCTGGTCCCCAGCAACGTGCTCGACCTCGAGCCGGGCGCCGGTGCGGCGCTGCTCGCCCTGGAACGGGCGCTGTCGGACCGGTTGCCGTTCCGTGACCTCGCCACCCAGCTCCACGTCCTGGCCGTCCGCGCTGCCGACTGACCCGACCGGAGTCGGGCGATGAGCAGGGGCGGCGTGCCCGCGATCGGCCCCCCCACCGGGCCCCCGGGTGACGACCGCGGCTGCACCGTGCTCCACGTGGACATGGACGCCTTCTACGCCAGCGTCGAGCTGCGGACCCGTCCGGAGCTGCATGGCCGACCCGTGATCGTCGGGGGCGGGGGCTCGCGGGGGGTCGTCCTGTCGGCCACCTACGAGGCTCGCGCGCACGGCGTCCACAGTGCGATGCCCATGGCCCGGGCCCGCCGGATGTGTCCTCAGGCGGTCGTCATCTCGCCCGACCACGCGGCGTATGCCGAGGTCAGCTCCGGGGTCATGGAGGTCTTCCGGTCGGTGACGCCCCTGGTCGAACCGATCAGCCTCGACGAGGCCTTCCTCGACGTCCGTGGTGCGTCGCGGCGCCTCGGGGGTCCGCGGGAGATCGGTGAGTGGATCCGGGCGAGCGTCCAGGACGAGCAGGGCATCACCTGCTCGGTCGGGGTGGCCTCCTCGAAGTTCGTCGCCAAACTGGCCTCGGCGCGATGCAAGCCCGACGGGTTGCTCGTCGTCCCGGCGCCCGACGTCGTGGCCTTCCTGCACCCGCTGCCGGTCTCCGCCCTGTGGGGCGTCGGGGAGAAGACCGAGGACGTCCTGCGGCGGCTCGGCCTGCACGTGGTCGGAGACATCGCGAACACCCCGCTGTCGACGCTTCAACGGGCCCTGGGGCAGGCCGTCGGGGCGCACCTCCAGGCGCTGTCGTGGGGCCGCGACGAGCGGCGGGTCACCCCGGCCGAACCGGACAAGAGCGTGGGCGCCGAGGAGACGTTCTCGGTCGACATCGACGATCCGGAGATCATCCACCGGGAGCTGCTGCGGCTGTCCGAGCGGACGGCAGCCCGTCTCCGGGCCAAGGCCCACGTCGGCCGGACGGTGTCGCTGAAGGTCCGCTTCTCCGACTTCACGACCATCACCCGCTCGCGGACCCTGCGTGAGCCGACCGACGTGGGGAGGGAGGTCTATGAGACGGCGGTGTCGCTGTTCGACGCCCTGGGGCTGCAACGGGCGCGGCTGCGCCTGGTCGGCGTGCGGGTCGAGGGCATCGTCGACGCCTCCACCGCCCCTCGCCAGCTGCTCCTCGGCGAGCGCGACTCGGGCTGGCGCGAGGCCGAACAGGCCGTGGACCGGGCCGCCCTGAGGTTCGGTGCGGGTGCCGTCCGTCCGGCCGCCCTGGTACGTCCCGAAGGGGCGGCCGCGACGCCGACCGGACCTCCGCCGGCCGCTGGTCGTCGGCCTCCTGCCGCGTCCCCGCGGCCTCCGGCAGGGCGCTCCGAGCCGGATCGAGGGGCTCGAGGCCGAGCGGGAACCTCACCGCCTCGCGACTCGTCGTGACGTGCGGGCTTCACCCTCGTATCCTCATCCTGTGCCGCGACGCCCCGCGGCACGACCGTCCCGATCCTCGTGGTCGTCGTCCTCCGGGAGGGAGCGCCGTGCCGCTCTCCGAGCACGAGCAGCGCCTGCTCGATCAGATCGAGCGGGCCCTGTACGCCGAGGACCCGAAGTTCGCCTCGACCGTCCGCCGTACCGACCTGCGCAGTCACATGCGACGGCGGCTCCGCCGGGCCGCCCTCGTGCTCGCCCTCGGATTCGGGTTGATGCTCGCCGGCGTCGTCGCCAAGCAGTTCGTCATCGGTGTGGCCGGCTTCGTGGTCATGCTGGGGGCTCTGCTCCTGGCGCTGTCGAGCTGGAAGCGGCTCGGCAACGGAGGCGGCTCGGACGGCTCCGGCGCCCCTGCCGCGGGTGACTTTGGTCCCGCGCCGGCCCGCGGCCGGCCTGCCAAGAAGCCCCGTCGCGGTGGCCCCCGAGGTGCGGGTGGGTGGAAGGGTCGGCTCGAGGAGCGGTGGCAGCGCCGCTGGGACGAGCGCGGGGGCGGCAACCGCTAGGTCCTTCCGGCTGCTCGCGGCCCGGGGACGTTGCACCGGGTCTCCTCTGCCGGGACTCGCGCGGGGCGTACGTCGCCCTGGGACGCCTCAGCCGGGGCCCGCGCAGACAGCATCCTCGCGCCGGTCCCCTTTCGTCGAGAACCGCGGTCCTGCCGAGCGTCCGCGTGGTGCGGGTCCGCCCGGCGTGTCGGCCGCACCGACCGGTAGATCACGGGGGGAGGGGCGCCTGCGGGGCCCGCCCACGTGTCGAGCGTCCGCGTGGTGCGGGTCCGCCCGGCGTGTCGGCCGCCACGCACCGGTAGATCACGGGGGAGGGGTGCCTGCGGGGCCCGCCCACGTGTCGAGCGTCCGCGTGGTGCGGGTCCGCCCGGCGTGTCGGCCGCCACGACCGGAAGATCACGGGGGCAGGGGTGCCCGGGTAGGAGGGGTGCCGGGGGCAGGGGTGCCCCGGGGAGCAGGGGTGCCGGGTCCGGGGAGGAGGGGTGCCCGAGGGAAGGGGAGACCAGGGGAGCTGGCTCCCGAGCCGCCCGGCTCTCCCTCAGCAGCCCCGAGCGGTCAGGCCCGGCGCAGATGCAGCCGCCGGGCCAGCAGGCTCAGCAGGTCGTCGATCCGGTCAAGCCCGGTGGCCAGACCGTTCCCGACCCCTTCTGCCGCCCAGTGCAGGGTCGAGGAGGGAACGACCGCCGCCCGCAGCCGGACGGGGATCGAGCTGCCGGCGAGCAACGCCGCCCGTACGGTCCGGGCATCGGCCCGCCACGGCTGCGGCACGGTGCTGCCCGCCCGGGCGTAGCGCTCCTGCTCGATCCCGGCGGTCAGCCGCCCGAGGGCCTGCACCGCCTCCTCGGGCAGGTCACGGTCGCTGCGCAGCCGGGCCGCGGCGGACCGGGGGGTGTCCGACGGGCGCCACCGGTACCCGACGTCGCGGGCGTCGTCGTGCAGCTGCGCCCAGGCGGACAGTGCTCCCGGGCGGCGCCACCGCAGCCGTCGCCGGAGCAGCGACAGCAGCGCCGGGGTGACCGCCAGAACCGCCAGCAGGCCGAGCAGCACGGTCGAGCTCGAGACCCGGGTGCCCCCGCCGGCGGAGGGATCGGCCAGCGGCGTGTCGCCGCCGCGCTCGAGCGCCTTGTCCAGGTCCTTGCCACTCGGCGCCGCGGACTCCTGGGCGCCCGGGTCCGTGCTCGCCCCTGTCGTCGGCGACACGGGGCCGACCGCGGCGTCCTCCTCCTCGGTGTAGGTCGGCACGATCTCGCGGTCGTCGTCGACCGGGGTGGGCTCGAAGCGGACCCAGCCGGCCCCGTCGAACCAGGCCTCCGGCCAGGCGTGCGCGTCATCGGTGCTGACCACGTAGGTGGAGTCGGTGCGCAGCGTTCCCGGGGTGAACCCCACCGCGACCCGGGCGGGAAGCCCCACCAGGCGGAGCATGACCGCCATGGCCGAGGCGTACTGCTCGCAGAACCCGACCCGGTTGTCGAGGAAGGCCTCGAGGGCATCGGGATTGTCGAACGGGTTCTGGGTCTGCTCCTCGTAGCGGAAGCCCTGGTCGGGGTCGCGGAAGAAGCGCTGCAGCGCGACCGCGGCGTCGTAGCCGTTGTCGGTCCCGGCCGTCACCGTCCGGGTCAGGGCCATGACGCCGGGCGACACCCTGGGCGGGCCGGGTAGGGCGCGAGGGCGCGGGGGTTGCCCTCGGCGGACCGGAGCGCGTTCCGGTCCGGCGTCACCCGCACGCTGCGGGCGTGTAGTCGCGCGCCCGCCGGGTGCTGGAACGGGTGGCGAAGACGGTCTCGCTGGCGACGTTGTAGTTCCAGGGTCCCGGGACGTCGACCTTGCTCGGCACGGGGGGCAGCGGCAGCCACTGGGCATCGAGTGCGTCGACGCTGACCCGGGTCCGCACCTCGTAGGTGTCGGTGCCGGAGCCGATGCCGCGGGGAACGGGCAGGCGGTCGCGCACGCGCTGGTCGGGCGTCAGGGAGGACGAGCTGCCACTGCGCCCCGTCGAAAGCGTCGAGGGTGGTGAGGCGCAGGTAGTCGGGCTCGGGTCGTCGGTGCTGTAGCGCAGGACCGTCCGCGGCTCGGGCAGGGTGAGCTCGCCCCTGGAGCTCGGTGATGGGGTTGTAGGTCGACGGTGGTGCTCGGTCCGACGGCGCTCCCGTCCCCTCCGGAACCGCCGGAGCCCGGGAGCAGCCTGGCGTCCAGCCCCGGCACGAGCGCCGGGACGAACACGGCGAAGCCGAGGGCGGCGGCTCCGATCCTTCGGCCGACCCGCCCGGTGCTGCCGGCGTCGGGGTCGTAGCTGTCGCTGCTGGTCGGTGCCGACCGCAGCGGCACGCCCCAGCGGCCCACCCGCTCGCCGCCCTCACCAGAAGCAGCCCCAGCCAGCCGGCGGCGCCGAGGGTGAACGGCAGCCAGCCGAGGCCCCCGGGCAGCAGTCCCGACGGCACGGCGAGCAGGACGAGCAGCGGCAGACCGGCGAGCGCGGGCCGCTGCAGCCCCACGGCGAGCAGGTCGACGGCGAGGGCGACCGCGGCAGCGCCGAGCACCGCGACGAGCACCAGCGACGCCCGCGTCGGCACCGGGGCGGCTAGCTGCTCGACGTCGGCGGCTGCGGCGTCCAGCAGGGCCCGCAGCGCGGTCACCGTCGCCCGGGTGGGAAGCAGCGACGTGAAGGTGCACGCAGGAAGACCAGGCAGACGAACGAGGCGACGGCGAGCAGCTGCACCACCGGCACGGCCGCGACCGCGAGGCCCGCGCGCCGGGCGGCTGCGCCGGCCGCGGCCACCAGGACCACGACGCCGAGCGTGCGCACGCACCCACCCCCCGCCGTCGTAGAGCGGGACGAGCGAGGTGCAGGCCAGGGCCGACGGCGAGGGCCGCCGCGAGCGTCAGGCGGTCGCGGGCGCTCACGTGCCGCCCCGGGCGGTCCGCAGCGGGGAGCTGCGAGCCCGGAGCCCCGACGGAGCCGAGTCCCGGAGCTGCGAGGCCCGGATGGGTCGCGCGGGGCCGACGGCGCCTGCTCCGAGCGCGCGTGCCGGCCGGCGGCAGCGGCCAGACCGAGGCCAGCGTGGTGCCGTGGACGACGGGAAGGACCCGCCAGCCCGTCGTCGCGAGCAGGGACCTGGCGGCGTCGTGGTCGGCCAGGGCGGCCTCGCGCGCCCGGGGGGTGACCGGCGCCCAGCTGTCGGTGTCGAGCAGCACGGCGATGCAGGTTCGCCGAGCCGGGCCGCAGCCGGGCGAGCGCAGCGGCCTGCTCGGCGTCCAGCCGGCCCAGGACCGCGATGAGCGCGCCGTCGACGCCGCCCCGGCGCAGTCGCCCGATCGCCGGCTCGAGCGAGTCGGTCCGATCGGGCTGGGCGTCGGCGAGGGCCTGCAGCAGGACCCCCTCCGTGACGGGCACGCCCGGGGGGCCGAGGTCGCGGCCCGTGTGGTCGAGAAGGTGCAGCGCGAAGCCGGACCGGGACAGGGCGACCCCCGCGCTGGCCACGGCACTCACCGCCCACTCGTACGACGACCCCGGCCCCTGGCCGCGGTGGGCCGAGGCCCGTCCGTCCAGCAGGAGGGTGGCGCGGCTCTGGAACGGCTCCTCCTCGCGCCGCACCATGAGCTCGCCGCGGCGGGCGGTCGAGCGCCAGTGCACCTTGCGCAGGTCGTCGCCGTGGCGGTACTCGCGGGTGGCGGTGTCGTCGGTGCCGCTGGCGGCCACGGACCGGGCCGTCGACTCGCCGCCCCCGGCCCAGTCGCCCCCGAGCCGGACGGGAGGCAGGGGGCTGACCACGGGCGTGACGACGAGCTCGTCGACCGAGGCGAACGCCCGCGACAGCTCGACCAGGCCGAACGGGTCGGTCAGCCGCACCGACAGCGGACCGATGGGGAAGCGGCCCCGGACGTCGGAGTGCACCGGGTAGCTGACGGTCCGCCGTCCCTGGGGCTCGACCTTGTCCAGGACGAACCTCGGGATGCCGCCCAGCAGGTACGGGAGCCCGTCCTGCAGGAGCAGGACGCCGCTGGGCAGGCGGGACACGTTCTCGAGGGTGAGCTGCGACGTCGGCCGACCGGCCGGCCTGCACCCGCGGCGGCGACAGGGCCCGGGTGCACGAGAGCCGGTAGCGCGTCCGCGTCACCACCGTGACGGCGGCCAGGGGCAGCACCAGCAGGAACACCGCCACGCGGAGCAGGTCGCGCTGGCCGAGCGCGACGGCGCAGCCGGCCAGGGTGAGCCCCGCGGCGAGCAGGCAGCGCCCGCGGGTGGTCAGCCCGCCGAAGGCCGTGCGCAGGCCCGGTCACGGGCGTCGGCGGGCCGGGGCGTCCTCGACGGGGACCTCGGCGAGCAGCGCCCGGACGACGTCCTCCGACGTCCGGCGCGATCCCTGGGCGTCGGCCGTGAGCAGGATCCGGTGGGCGAGGACCGGGACGGCCAGCTCCTGCACGTCGTCGGGGACGACGAAGTGACGCCCGTCCAGCGCGGCGGCGGCCCGGGCGGCACGCAGCAGCTGCAGGCTCGAGCGCGGTGACGCCCCCAGGCGCAGGTCGGGGCTGTCCCGGGTGGCTCCGACCAGGGCGATGACGTACCGCTTGACCTGCTCGGAGACGTTCACCTCGCGGACCGTCTCGATGAGCTTGCGCACCTCGAGCGCGTCGGCCACCGGTTCGAGGTCGTCCAGCGGGTCGGCGCCGCCGTGGCTCTCGAGCATGTCGAGCTCGGCCGCGGGGGTGGGGTAGCCCATGGACACCCGGGCCGTGAAGCGGTCGCGCTGGGCCTCCGGCAGCGGGTAGGTGCCCTCCATCTCCATCGGGTTCTGCGTGGCCACCACCATGAACGGCGTCTCGAGGGCGTACGTGACGCCGTCGACCGTCACCTGGCGCTCCTCCATGGCCTCGAGCAGCGCGCTCTGGGTCTTGGGCGAGGCGCGGTTGATCTCGTCGCCGACCACGAGGTTGGCGAACACCGGGCCGGGCTTGAACTCGAACTCGCGCGCCTCCTGGTCGAAGATGGAGACGCCGGTGATGTCCGACGGCATGAGGTCCGGCGTGAACTGGATGCGCCGGACCGAGCAGTCGATGGAACGGGCCAGCGTCTTGGCCAGCAGGGTCTTGCCGACGCCGGGCACGTCCTCGATGAGCAGGTGACCCTCGGCGAGCAGGACGATGAGCGCGAGCCGGACGACGTCGGGCTTGCCCTCGATGACCTGCTCCATGTTGCCCCGGATCCGGCCGGTGGCCTCGAGCAGGTCGTCGAGCCCGGCGCCGGATGCGGGCGCGGTGCTGGTGCGGCGGACCACGGAGCCTCCGGAAGGGGTGCGCAGGGACGTCGAGTGTCCCACCCGGGCGCCGGTCCGTCTCCTGCCACGGCCTCCGGGAGCGGGGGCCTGTGGACGCGGGGGCGGGGCGTCGGGCGGTTGGTGGGTCCGACGAGCGACCTCGCCGCGGGGTTCCCGGACGGCCCTCCACCTTGCTCCACCGAAGTGCCGACGGAGCGCTGACGGAGAGCCGCTGGAGCCGGCGCCGCGCGGGACGGGGCCGACCGGGGCCCCGCGGTGTGGCGGCCGCCCTCGCGCGAACCGTCGACGGCGCACCGCCCTGACCTGCACGGACCTGATGGGTGTGGACGTGGTGGAGCGAAGGTCGTTGACGGGGGAGTGAAGTGGAGTAACGTGGGGCGCAGCGGAGCGAAGGGGCTCCGCCGAAGCGCGGCGAGGGGGACGAACGGTGTTCCTCGGCACCCACACCCCGCGCCTCGACGAGAAGGGCCGGCTGTTCCTTCCGGCCCGGTTCCGCGACGAGCTGGCAGGGGGAGTGGTGCTCACCAAGGGCCAGGACCGCTGCCTGTTCGTCTACACGGCCGAGGAGTTCGCTCGGCGCGCCGCCGCGGTGCAGGCCGCCAGCCAGGCCACCCGGGCCGCGCGCGACGCCGCCCGCACCTTCTTCTCCAGCGCCTTCGACCAGGCGCCGGACAAGCAGGGGCGCATCACCGTTCCCGCCGGTCTGCGCTCCTACGCGGGCCTGGACCGCGACTGCGTCGTCGTCGGCGCCGGCAACCGTCTCGAGGTCTGGGACCTGCTCGCGTGGGAGGCCGACGAGACCACCCGTGAGGACGCCTTCGCCGACCTGTCCGACGAGGTGCTGCCCGGCCTGCTCTGACCCCCGCTCGACCCGCCGTCCGGTGGTCGAGGTCTCCGACCGCTCCCTCTCCTGGCGCACCTTCCCCGGTGCCAGGCGCGGGAGCGGGCGGGGACCTGGCCCCCCGGCCGCGCACCTGCACCAGCAGCAGCAGCACCGCCCAGCACCAGCACCAGCACCGCCCAGCACCACCCGGCACGAGCACCGCCCCCCGGACCGCGACCCGGGGGTCCACCGCACACAGATCTCAGAGGGTCGACATGGACGACGAGAACGCGCGCCCGCAGCAGGGCCTCGGCGGCGAGCTCCGGGCCAGTGCCCTGCTGCTCGGCCTGTCCTTCGGCCTCACCGCCGTCGTCGTGACGACCGCCCAGGCCGCAGCGGCGCTGCTCGGGTCGTGACCGGCCCGGACCACCCCGCCGATCCGGCCCACGTCCCGGTCCTGCTGGACCGCTGCCTGGCCCTGCTCGCACCGGCGCTCACCGGTCCGGACGACGTCGTCGTCGACTGCACGCTGGGGATGGGCGGGCACGCCGAGGCCCTGCTGCAGCGGACGCCCGCCCGCCTGATCGGCCTCGACCGCGACCACGAGGCGCTGCGTCGCAGCGGCGAGCGGCTCGCCCCCTTCGGTGACCGGGTCACGCTGGTGCACGCCGTGTACGACGAGCTCCCGCAGGTGCTGGCGGACCTGAAGCTGCGCCGGGTCCAGGGGGTGCTGTTCGACCTCGGGGTCAGCTCCCTGCAGCTCGACGAGGCCGACCGGGGCTTCGCCTACGCCCAGGACGGGCCGCTCGACATGCGGATGGACCAGTCGAGGGGCCTGACGGCCTCCGACATCGTCAACACCTGGAGCGGCAGGGACATCGCGCGGGTCCTCAAGCAGCACGGCGACGAGCGCTTCGCCTCCCGGATCGCCGACGCGATCGTCCGGGACCGGGCCGTCGAGCCGTTCACGGGGACCGCCCGGCTGGCCGAGCTGGTCCGGACCGCGATCCCGGCCGCCACCCGTCGGACCGGTGGCCACCCCGCGAAACGGACGTTCCAGGCCCTCCGGATCGAGGTCAACGACGAGATCGGCGTGTTGCGCCGCGCAATCCCGGCATCCATCGATCATCTTCAGACAGGCGGTCGCGTGGTCGTGATGAGCTACCAGTCATTGGAGGACAAGATCGTCAAGGCAGAGCTGGTGGCCCGCTCCACCAGCGAGGTGCCGCACGACCTGCCCTTCGTCCCCGACGGCGCCCAGCCCGAGCTGCGGCTGCTCGTCCGCGGCAGCGAGCAGGCCTCCGACGCCGAGCAGGCCGCGAACCCCCGCTCACAGTCCGTCCGGCTGCGTGCGGCCGAGCGCGTCCGGGACGCCGCATGAGCGCCGCCGCCCGCGCCCTGGTCCCGGCCACCCCCGCCGCGCCGGCACCGCTCCCGGTCAAGGGAGCGAAGGCCGCCTCCCTGCGGCTGGTGCCGCCACGGCGCAGCAAGGTCCGCCGGGCCCCGTTCCTGGCCGTCGTCCTCGGTCTGCTGGCGGCCGGCCTGCTGAGCCTTTTGGCGCTGAACACCCTGCTCGCCCAGGACGCCTTCACGCTGCACGAGCTGCAGGTGCAGGGCAAGCAGCTGAGCGACCGCGAGCAGGAGCTGCAGTCGGCGGTCGACGCGCTGCAGGCGCCCCGGGCCATCGCCGACCGCGCGGCCGGGCTCGGCATGGTGCAGGGCGGACCGCCCGCGTTCCTGCGCCTGCCCGACGGCGCCCTGCTCGGCGGCGGCGCCGCGGCGGACGCCCCCGGGCAGGTCGCCGAGGGTTCCCCCGCCGCCGGTGACCAGAGCTCCGCTCCGGCCGGTAGCACCGCGCCCGACGTCGACATCGCTGCGACCGTCCCCGACGTCGACGAGGCTGGGAGCACCCGCTGAGCACCGACCGCCGCCCGCCCGGCCCCCCGCCCCGGCACCCCTCGTCCCGGTGACGCCCGCGCCCATGACCCACGTGCCCATGACCCCCGGGCCACCGCACCCCGGGCCAAGGACCCCCGGGCCGGCGCGCAACAGGCCGGCGCGCGGCAGGCCGGCGAGCGCCCCGCCCCCTCCCGGCGTGGTCCCGCACGCCCCGCCTCGAGCCGCACGCCGACCCGCACCCCGACCTCCCGCGACGGCGCCCGTCCCACCGGTCGCCCCTCCGTCGCGGCCACACCGCCCCGGGTCAGCCGGCCGGGCCGGGCCAGCCGGCCGCCCCGCCAGCCCGTCCTGCGTCCCCTCGCGCCGTCGCGCACGCGGCTGCACGCCGGTCTCCTCGTGGTCCTGCTGGCCCTGGCGGTGATCGGCGGGCGCCTGGTGCAGCTGCAGGGGCTGACCCCGGCGTACGCGGCGGTCGCGGAGGAGCAGCGGATGCGCAAGACGACGCTGGACGCCCCGCGGGGAGAGATCTCCGACCGCAACGGCCAGGCCCTGGCCCTGTCGGTGCAGGCGCGGGCGGTCTTCGGCGAGCCGCGCGTCATCGCGAAGGCGACCTGCGTGAAGGGCTCGACCGCGCCGTGCGACCCCGCCTCGATCGCCGCCGCGCTGAGCCCGACGCTGGACATCCCCGCCGCCGAGCTCCAGGAGAAGCTGAGCAACACCAGGACGGCCTTCGTCTACCTGGCCCGTGACCGCACGGCCGAGCTCGGCGCCGCCGTGCGCGCCCTGCGGCTACCCGGGGTCGGGGTGCAGACCGAGCAGCGGCGGACCCATCCGGCCAAGGACCTCGCCGCGAGCGTGGTCGGCTACACCGACAACGAGGGGCGAGGCCTGGGCGGCATCGAGTCCGCCTTCGAGTCGACCCTGGCCGGACGCGACGGCGAGACCAGGGCCACGGTCGACGGCAAGGGCCGGATCATCCCCACCGGCCGCAAGTCGGAGAAGGCCCCGGTGGCCGGCCGCTCCGTGCAGCTCACCCTCGACCGTGACCTGCAGTGGTACGCCCAGGACCTGCTGGCCAAGAAGGTGGCCGAGACCGAGGCGACCAACGGCACGGCGGTCGTCATGGACGTGAAGACCGGCGAGGTGCTCGCGCTGGCGACGGCCCCGACCTTCGACCCCGACGACCGCCGCGGCGTCCCGGCCGAGGTGCTCGGCAACCCCGCCGTGCGCGACGTCTACGAGCCCGGCTCGGTGGCCAAGATCATGACGGCGGCCGGGGCTCTCGAGGCAGGGGTCGTCGCTCCTGACACCGTCCTGTCGGTGCCGTACACCTACGTGCACCGCGGGCGGGCCTTCCACGACAGCCACCCCCACCCGGTCGAGCGGCTCACGTTCGCGGGCGTGCTCGTGAAGTCGAGCAACACCGGCACGATCCAGGTCGCCGAGCGGCTCGGCGAGCAGCGGCTGCACGACATCGTGCGGCGCTTCGGTTACGGCAGCAGGAGCGGCCTGGGCCTGCCCGGCGAGAGCGCCGGCACCGTGCACCCGGTCGCGGAGTGGTCCAACAGCTCGCTGCCGACCATTGCCATCGGCCAGGGCATCGACGGGACCGTCCTCAACGCGCTGGGCGTCTACCAGACCATCGCCAACGGCGGCGTCCGCGTGACGCCGAACATCGTCCGCTCCGTGGTCGGCAAGGACGGCCGGCCGGCCCCGGTCGCGGCGGCGGCCCCCACCCGGGTGGTCAGCGCCGAGGTCGCCGGCCAGATCCGCACCATGCTCGAGGGCGTCGTCAGCGAGGAGGGCACGGCAGAGCTGGCCGCCATCCCGGGCTACCGGGTGGCCGGCAAGACGGGGACGGCCCAGCGCGTCGTCGCGGGCCGGTACGCCCCGGGCAACTACACCAGCTCCTTCATCGGCTTCGCGCCGGCCGACAACCCCCGGCTGGTCGCCGCCGTGGTCCTGCAGGGGACGGGCAAGAAGGCCTACTACGGCGGTGCGACCGCCGGTCCGGTCTTCAAGGACGTCATGAGCTTCGCCCTGCGCAGCGCCAAGGTGCCGCCGACCCTGACGACCCCGGCGCCGCTGTGCCTGGTCGAAGGGTGCCCGAAGTAGCGTGACGGCCGTGCCCGCTGCCTCCTCCGACAGCGGCCCGCTGCGGCCCTCGGCCGTGCCCGGCCGGCCCCTGCCGGCGCTGACCGAGGGTCTCCCGGTGCACGTGGTCGGGGCCGCCACCCCGACCGGGTGCACCCTCGACTCCCGGGCCGTGCGCCCCGGCGACCTCTACGCCGCCCTGCCCGGGGCCCGGGCGCACGGCGCCGACTTCGCGCGGCAGGCCGTGGCGTCCGGTGCCGTGGCGGTGCTCACCGACGAGGCCGGCGCCGAGCGCTGCCGGGACACCGGAGCAGCCGTCCTGGTGGCCGCGCACCCCCGCAGCGTGCTCGGCGAGCTGTCCGCCCGGGTCTACGGCCGCCCCGGCGAGGACCTGCTGATGCTGGGGGTCACGGGGACGAACGGCAAGACGACCACGGCCTTCCTGCTCGAGGCGGGCCTGCGTGCCGCCGGCCATGTGACCGGGCTGCTCGGCACGGTGGAGACCCGCGTCGCCGGGGAGGTGCTGCCGAGCGTGCGGACCACCCCCGAGGCGCCCGACCTGCACGGGTTGCTGGCGGTCATGCGCGAGCGGGCGGTGACGGCGGTCGCGATGGAGGTCAGCAGCCACGCCCTGGCGCTGGGGCGGGTCGATGGCCTGGTCTTCGACGTCGCCGCCTTCACCAACCTGTCGCAGGACCACCTCGACTTCCACCCGACGCTGCAGGACTACGAGGCCGCCAAGGCGCAGCTGTTCACTCCGGCCCGCTCCCGCGCCGGCGTGGTCAACGCCGACGACGCGGCCGGACGCCGGCTCCTGCGCTCCGCGCAGCGTGCCCCTGACCACGTTCGGCGAGGACGCCGACTGGCAGGCGCGGGAGGTCGACCTCGGCCCGGCCGGCAGCACCTTCCGCCTGGTCGGCCCGGACGTCGACCTGCGGGCGTCGGTGCGGCTGCCCGGGGCCTTCAACGTGGCCAACGCGGTGGCGGCCCTGGTGGTGCTGGCCCGCGCCGGCGTCGACCTCGACGCCGCGGCGAGCGGGATCGCGGCGCTGCCTGGGGTGCCCGGCCGGATGGAGCGGGTCGACGTCGGGCAGCCGTTCCTCGCGGTGGTCGACTACGCCCACACCCCCGACGCCGTGCAGACCCTGCTGGCGGCGGTCCGCACCGTGACGACCGGTCGGGTGATCGGCGTGCTCGGCTGCGGGGGCGACCGCGACCGCGGCAAGCGGCCGCTGATGGGGCAGGCCCTGGCCCGGGGCTGCGACGTCGCGGTCCTGACCAGCGACAACCCTCGCAGCGAGGACCCCGCGGCGATCCTCGCCGAGATGGCCGCCGGGGCGCAGGCGGCGACCGTGGTGCCCGACCGGGCCGAGGCGATCGCCCACGCGGTGGCGCTGGCGCGACCCGGCGACGCCGTCGTCGTGGCGGGCAAGGGGCACGAGAGCGGCCAGGAGGCAGCCGGCGTGATCACGCCCTTCGACGACCGCGTGGTCCTGCGGGCAGCGCTCGAGCGGGTCGGCGCATGATCGCCCTGCCGCTGCGCAGCGTCTCGCGCCTGGTCGGTGCTCCCGGCAGCCCGTCCGGCGAGGTGACCGGACAGGTACGGGTCGACAGCCGCCTGGTCGGTCCCGGTGACCTGTTCGTGGCGCTCCCGGGCGAGCGGGTCGACGGGCACGACCACGTCCAGGCCGCGGCCCGCGCCGGCGCGGTCGCCGCGATCGTCACCCGGGAGGTCGCGGCCGACTGCCCGCTGCTCGTGGTCCCCGACGCGCTGGCCGCCCTGCAGGACCTCGCCGCCACCGTGTACGGGCAGGCCCAGCCGCTGACCGTGGGCGTGACCGGCAGCAGCGGGAAGACCTCCACCAAGGACCTGCTCGGGCAGGTGCTGTCGGGGTTCGGCGAGACGCTGTTCCCCGAGGGGTCGTTCAACAACGAGCTCGGCCTGCCGCTGACCGCCCTGCGCCGCACCACCACCACGCGGTTCGCCGCGCTGGAGTACTCGGCCCGGGGCGTGGGCCACATCGCGTTCCTGTGCGGCATCGCCCAGCCCGACGTCGCCGTGGTGCTCAACGTCGGCAGCGCCCACCTCGGGGAGTTCGGCTCGGTCGAGGCGATCGCCCGGGCCAAGGGCGAGCTGGTCGAGGCGGCCCGGCTGGCCGTGGTGCTCAACGCCGACGACGCCCGGGTGCGCGCCATGGCCTCGCGCACCGAGCGCCCCGTCACCACCTTCGGCACGGGCCCGGACGCCGACGTCCGGGCCGAGGGGCTCGAGCTCGACGACGACGGCCGCGCCCGGTTCGTGCTGGTCGCCCCGCAGGGCAGCGCCGACGTCGCCCTGTCGGTGGTGGGTGAGCACCAGGCCTCGAACGCCCTGGCGGTGGCCGCCGCGGTGCTCGGCCACGTCACCGACGACGTCGAGCAGGTGGCGGCGCTGCTGTCGGCGGCGGTCCCGCTGAGCCGCTGGCGGATGGAGGTGCGCGAGCGGGCCGACGGCGTCACCGTGGTCAACGACGCCTACAACGCCAACCCCGACTCGATGCGCGCCGCGCTCAGGACCCTCGCGGTGATGAGCCGCGGGAAGACGCGGCGCACCTGGGCCGTCCTCGGACCGATGGCCGAGCTCGGCGAGGACACCCGCGCCGCCCACATGGACCTCGGCCGCTTCCTGGTGCGGCTCGACCCGACCGCGCTGGTGGTCGTCGGGCCGGCGGCCGGCGGCATCTACGCCGGCGCCGTCCTCGAGGGCTCGTGGGGCGGGGAGTCGGTCCACGTCGACGACGCCGAGCAGGCGCTGGCCCTGCTGCGGGCCGAGGTGCGGCCCGGCGACGTCGTGCTCGTCAAGGCCAGCCGCTCCGCCGGGCTCGAGACCCTTGCCGCCGCCCTGCTCGCCGACACCGAACCCGGGAGCACCCCCACGTGAAGTCCGTCCTCATCGCCGCCATGACGGCCCTGATCGTGGCCCTGCTGAGCACGCCCGCGGTCGTCAAGCTGTTCCGGCGACGCGGCTACGGCCAGGAGATCCGCGAGGACGGGCCCAGCAGCCACGCCGTCAAGCGCGGCACCCCCACCATGGGCGGGGCCGTCATCATCACCGCCACGGTGGTCGGCTACCTGGTGGCGCACCTCGTCGTGGTCGGCCAGCGCGGTCGGGGGCCCACGGCGTCGGGGCTGCTCGTGCTCGGCCTCATGGTGGGCCTGGGCGTCGTCGGCTTCCTGGACGACTTCATCAAGATCCGCAAGCAGCGCTCGCTCGGCCTGACCGCGGCCGCGAAGTTCCTCGGCCAGCTCGTGGTCGGGGTCGGCTTCGCGTTCGGTGCACTGCAGTTCCGCAACGGCGCCGACCTCACGCCGGCGTCGCGCAACCTGTCGTTCGTCCGGGACTACGCCGCGCTCGGCCTCGGCACGCTCGGGTTCCTGGTGTTCGCCTACCTGATCATCACCGCGACCTCCAACGCGGTGAACCTCACCGACGGGCTCGACGGGCTGGCGGCCGGGTCCAGCGCCATGGTCTTCGGCTCCTACGTGATCATCTCGTTCTGGCAGTTCGGCAACGCCTGCAGCGCCCGAGGGCTGACGTCGACCGCCGAGGCCTACCTGCTAGCTGCTACGGTCCGCGACCCGCTCGACCTCGCGCTGGTGGCGGCCGCGGCGATGGGCGCCTGCTTCGGCTTCCTGTGGTGGAACGCCAGCCCGGCCAAGATCTTCATGGGCGACACCGGCTCGCTGGCGCTCGGCGGCACCTTCGCGGGGCTGGCCATCCTCACCCGCACCGAGCTGCTGCTGGTCGTCCTCGGCGGGCTGTTCGTCGTCGAGACGCTGTCGGTCATCCTGCAGATCGGCTTCTTCAAGCTGACCCGCAAGCGGGTCTTCAACATGGCGCCGATCCACCACCACTTCGAGCTGGCCGGCTGGGTGGAGAACACCGTCATCGTGCGGTTCTGGATCGTCGCCGGGCTCGCGGTCGCCTTCGGGCTCGGGGTCTTCTACGCGGAGTTCCTCTGCACCGGTCCGCTCGGCGTGACCTGAGGCGGCGGGCCTGCCCGTCGTCGTCGCGGGCGCGGGCGTCTCGGGTGCTGCGGCGGCACGTGCCCTGACGGCGCTCGGTGCGCGGTCACCGTGCCGGACGCGAGCGAGGAGCCGCGCGGTCGCAGCCGCTGCGCGAGCAGGGCCTGCAGGTCCAGGCGCGCTCGAGCCCCCCGCCGGAACGGCGCTGGTCGTCACCAGCCCCGGGCTGGCGGCCGGACAGCCCGCTGCTGCTCGCCGCCGCGGCCGCCGGCATCGAGGTGATCGGTGAGGTCGAGCTGGCCTGGCGGCTGCGTCGCCCCGGCGCCGCCGCCGTGGCTGACCCTCACGGGCACCAACGGCAAGACCACGACGGTCAGATGCTCGAGGCCGTGCTGCACGCGGCCGGCCAGCGCACGGTCGCGGCCGGCAACGTCGGGCTGCCGCTGCTCGAGGCCGTCGACCGCGGCCCTACGACGTGCTGGCCGTCGAGCTGTCGAGCTTCCAGCTGCACTGGAGCGCGACGCTGCGCGCCGCACGCCGCCGCGCTGCTCAACCTCGCCGACGACCACACCGACTGGCACGGCTCCTCGGCGCCTACGTCGCGGCCAAGGCCCGCGTCTGGACCGGCCGGCACAGCGTCGGCAACGCCGACGACGACGTCGTGGCGCCCCTGCTGGCCGCGGCGCCGCGGGCCGGCAGGTCGGCTTCACCCTGCGCGTGCCGCGCGCCCGGCCAGCTCGGGCTGGTCGAGGACCTGCTCGTCGACCGCGCCTTCACGTGGGCGGAGACGCCGACGTCGCGGGGAGGCGACCGAGCTGGCCGCGCTGGCCGACCTGACCGTGCCCGGCGGGCACAACGTCGCCAACGCGCTCGCCGCGGCCGCGCTGGCCCGGGCCTACGGCGTGCCCGCGGAGCCGTGCGCGAGGGGCTGGCCGCCTTCCGGCCCGAGCCGCACCGCAACGCCCTGGTCGCCGTCGTCGCCGGGGTGTCCTGGGTCGACGACAGCAAGGCGACCAACCCGCACGCCGCGGCCGCCTCGCTCGCCACCTACGACCCGGTGGTCTGGGTCGCCGGCGGCCTGCTCAAGGGCGCCGACGTCGACGACCTCGTGCGCGACGCCGCCCCGCACCTGCGGGCCGCGGTCCTGCTGGGCACCGACCGGGCGGTCCTGCGCGACGGCGCTTGCAGCGACACGCCCCCGAGGTCCCCGTGGTCGAGGTCGAACGGCTCGACACTGGCGCCATGCCCGAGGTCGTCGACGCCGCAGCCCGCCTGGCCCAGCCCGGGGACACCGTCCTGCTCGCCCCCGCCGCCGCGTCGATGGACTGCTTCCGCGACTACGGCGCAGCGGGGCGACCTGTTCGCCGCGCTCGTCCGGGCGCGCGCGTGACCGCGCTGACGCACGCCCGGCCGACCGCGAGCCGCGGACCGGGCCGGTGCTGCAGCGGCCGATGGCGTCCTACTACCTGCTGATGGCCACCACCGCGGCCCTGCTGGTCATCGGCGTCGTCATGGTGTTCTCGGCCAGCAGCGTGCAGGACTACGCCGACACCGGCGCCTCCTACTCGACCGGTCTCAAGCAGGCCCTGTTCGTCTGCATCGGCGTGACGGGGGCGCTCATCGCGTCCCGGTTGCCGGTGGCGTTCTACCGGGCGGCGGCCTACCCGGCGCTCCTGCTCGCGGTGGCGCTGCTGGTGCTGGTGCTCCTGGTCGGCGACACGGTGGCCGGAGCCACCAGCTGGATCAACCTCGGGGGCGGCTTCAACCTGCAGCCGGCCGAGTTCTCCAAGCTCGCGCTGGTGCTCTGGGGCGCTGACCTGCTCGCCCGCAAGCACAGGCTCCTGGCCGACTGGAGGCACCTGTTCGTGCCGCTCGTCCCGGTCACGGGGCTCATCCTGTTCCTGATCATGCTGCAGCCCGACCTCGGCACCTCGGTGGCCACCACCACGGTCCTGTTCGGACTGCTCTGGGTGGTCGGGACGCCGCTGCGCTGGGTCAGCGGGCTCATGGCGCTGCTCGCGGTGCCCGCGGTGGCGCTGGCACTCGCCGAGCCCTACCGGGTGGCCCGGCTGCTGTCCTACAGCGACCCGTTCGCCGACGCCCAGGGCAGCGGCTTCCAGGCGGTCCAGAGCTTCTACGCCCTGTCCTCCGGCGGCTGGTTCGGCCTCGGCCTCGGCGGCAGCCGCGAGAAGTGGTCGGGCGGCCTGCCCGAGGCGCACACCGACTTCGTGTTCGCCATCATCGGCGAGGAGCTCGGACTGATCGGCACGCTGACCGTCGTGGGGCTGTTCACCACGCTGGTCTACTGCGGGGTCCGGATCGCCCAGCGCACCGACGACCCCTTCGTGCGCCTCGCGTCGGCCGCCATCGCCTGCTGGATCGGCTGCCAGGCGCTCATGAACATGGGTGCCGTGGTCGGGCTGCTGCCCATCACGGGCATCACCCTGCCGCTGGTGTCCTACGGCGGGTCCTCGCTGCTGGTGACGCTGGCCGCGATCGGCATGCTGCTGGCCTTCGCCCGGGCCGAGCCCGGCGCCCGCGAGGCCGACGTCGCCCGTCGTCGTCAGGCCGGAGCGGCCCGCCGGTCGGCCGCCTCCGTGCCGGCTGCCCGCACCGCCTCGTCGCCCACGGGCTCGTCGTCCGTGCCGCGCCGCGCCGTCTCCCGGGTGCGGTGACGCGGGCATGAGCCTGCACGTCGTCCTCGCGGGCGGCGGGACCGCCGGTCACGTCGAGCCGGCTCTCGCCCTCGCCGACGCGCTCGTGCGCCTCGACCCGACCATCGGCATCACCGCGCTCGGCACCGCGACGGGCCTGGAGGCCCGGCTGGTGCCGGCCCGTGGCTACGACCTCGCCACCATTGCGCGGGTGCCCCTGCCCAGACGCCCGACGCCCGACCTCCTGCGGTTGCCTGCCCGCGTGGTCCGCGCGGTCCGCGAGACGGGGGCCCACCTTGACCGCGTCGGCGCGGACGTCGTCGTCGGGTTCGGGGGCTACGTGGCCCTGCCGGCCTACCTCGCCGCACGACGGCGCCGCCTGCCCAGCGTCGTGCACGAGGCCAATGCCCGGGCCGGGCTGGCCAACCGGATCGGCGCCCGGCTGACCCCCCACGTGGCGGCCGCCGTGCCGGGCAGCGGACTGCGGGGTGCGCGCGTGCTGGGCATCCCCCTGCGGCAGGCGGTCAGCACCCTGGACCGGGGCGCCGAGCGCCCCGCGGCCCGCCGTCTGTTCGGCCTCGGCGAGGGCCCCGTCCTGCTGGTCACCGGGGGGAGCCAGGGGGCGCAGCGGGTCAACACCGCCGTGCTCGCTGCCGCCCCCGACCTGCTGGCGGCCGGCGTGTCGGTGCTGCACGTGGCCGGACCGAAGAACGCCGACGCCGTCCGCGCGGCCGCTCCGTCGGACCCTGCCTACGTCGTGGTCGCCTACGCCGACCGGATGGAGCTGGCCTACGCCGCGGCCGACCTCGCCGTCTGCCGGGCCGGCGCCATGACCTGCGCGGAGCTGTCGGCGGTCGGCCTGCCCGCGGTCTACGTGCCGCTCCCGATCGGCAACGGCGAGCAGGCCCTGAACGCCGGTCCGGTGGTGGCGGCCGGCGGGGGCCTGCTGGTCGCCGACGCCGACCTCGACGCCGCCTACCTGCGCGGCACGGTGCTGCCCCTGCTCACCGACCCCGCCCGGCTCGCGGCCATGGCGGGGGCCGCCTCCGGGCAGGGCGCCCGCGACGCCGACGTCGCCCTCGCCCGGATGGTCCTGGAGGCCGCCTCATGACCGGCCACCCCACGGACGCGCTCGGCGCGGTGCACCTCGTCGGGATCGGGGGCGCCGGCATGAGCGGCATCGCGCGGGTCCTGCTGGCCCGGGGCGCCCGGGTCAGCGGCAGCGACGCCAAGGAGAGCCTCGCGCTGCGCGAGCTGCAGGCCCTCGGGGCCCAGGTGCACGTCGGGCACGACGCGGAGCACCAGGCGCAGCGCCGACACCGTCGTGGTCTCGAGCGCGGTCCGGGAGACCAACGCCGAGCTGGCCGCGGCCCGGGCCAGGGGCGCCCGCGTGCTCCTGCGGGCCGAGGCGCTCGCCGCGCTGCTGGAAGGCCGGCGGGCCGTCGCGGTCGCCGGCACCCACGGCAAGACGACGACGACGTCGATGCTCACCGTCGCGGCGTTCTCCTGCGGCGTCGACCCGAGCTTCGCCATCGGGGGCGATCTCAACGAGGCCGCCAGCAACGCCCACCACGGCAGCGGCGACCTGTTCATCCTGGAGGCCGACGAGAGCGACGGGAGCTTCCTGGTCTACCGCCCGCACACGGGGGTGGTCACCAACGTCGAGCCCGACCACCTCGACCACTACGGCGACGCCGCCGCCGTCGACCGGGCGTTCGAGGAGTTCGTCCGGACCCTCGGTCCGGGGGGCCTGGTCACCTGCGCCGACGACGCCGGCGCCGTGCGGCTCGCGGCGGTGGCCCGCGCGGAGGGGGTTGCGGTCCGCACGTACGGCACCGCCCCGACGGCCGACCTGCAGCTGACCGAACTGACCGTGTCCGGGACGACGAGCCGGTACGTGCCGGTGCTCGACGGGCGCCCGCTGCCTCCGGTGACCCTGGCCGTCCCCGGCCGGCACCTCGCCCTCAACAGCGCCGCGGCCCTGCTCACGGGCATCGGGCTGGGGCTGTCCGAGCAGGCCCTCGTGCGGGGGCTCGGCGGCTTCACCGGGGTGCGACGGCGCATGGAGCTCAAGGGCGTGGCGGCCGGGGTGCGGGTCTACGACGACTACGCCCACCATCCCACCGAGGTGACGGCCCAGCTGCTCGCCGCCCGCGAGGTGGCCGGGTCGGGCCGGCTGATCGCGGCCTTCCAGCCGCACCGGTACAGCCGCACGCTCGCCTTCGCCGACGACTTCGGGCGGGCCCTGGGCCTGGCCGACGAGGTGGTCGTCATGGAGGTCTACAGCGCGGGGGAGGACCCGATCCCGGGCGCCAGCGGCGCCACCGTGGCCTCCGCCGTCCCCGGGGGGCGGGCGGTGTTCCAGCCGTCCTGGTCGGAGGTCCCCGGGGAGCTCGCGTCCCGGGCCCACCCGGGCGATCTCGTGATCACCCTCGGCGCCGGCGACATCACGCTGGTGGGGGCAGAGGTCCTGCGGCTGCTGGAGCGCGGATGAGGCCGGCGTCCGGGGGAGCCCCGCGGGGACGCCGGGCGCTGGGCCTGCTGCTCGGGGCAGGCGCCGTCGGGCTGCTGGGCTGGCTGGTCCTGTTCTCGTCCGTCCTCGCCGTGGACCGCGTCGTGGTGACCGGCGCGGTCCGCGCGACGCCGGCCCAGGTCCTGGCCGCCGCGGCGGTCGAGACCGGGACGCCGCTGGCCCGGGTCGACACCGCGGGCGTGAGCCGCAGGATCGCCCGGCTCGACCCGGTGGCCCGGGTGGAGGTGCACCGGTCCTGGCCGTCCGTGCTGCGGCTGCGGGTGGTGGAGCGCATCCCGCAGGTGGGGTTCCTCACCGCCGGTCGGTACGTGCTCATCGACGCCGACGGCGTCCCCTTCGCGCGGGTCGCGAGGCTCCCCGAGGGGACGGTGCGCCTGCAGGTGGCCCGCCCGGCCGGCGACGACCCGACCACCCGCTCGGCGCTGGCGGTCCTGGGCGAGCTGCCCACCGACCTGCGCGCCCGCGTGCGCATCGTGCGGGCGGCCTCACCGGCAGGGGTGACCCTGCTGCTCAAGGACGGACGCCAGGTCGTCTGGGGCGGTCCCGGCCGGGCGCCGGACAAGGCCGCCGCCGCCCTGGCGCTGCTCCGGCTGCCCGGCAGCGTCGTCGACGTGACGAGCCCGGACGTCGTCACCCGCAGTGAGCCGGGAGCGGCGCAAGGGGTCGCGGCCCCGTCCCCTGGGTAAGGACAACCTGTGCGAGCGCCTGCTCGCGCGCCCCCGGCACGGACGCCGCCCCGCCTGTGAGGAGCCGATCCTGCACCCGCCCGCACGCCCGGAGCTCGACGGTGCGCGTCGGACCATGGCGGCGCTCGCCGACAGTACGAACGCGTTCGAGACCTTCTTCGAGCAGGTCGGGATGGGACTGGCCCTGGCCGACCTGTCCACCCGGTACGTGCGCGTGAACGAGGCGTACGCGCGCCTCCTGGTCCGCCGCCCCGAAGACCTCGTGGGCAGCTCGTTCCGCGACCTGCTGCAGCCCGACGGCCGGCCGACGCCGGACGCCTCGCTCACGCTGCTGCTGCGGGGCGACGAGGCCACGCTGCGCTCGGAGGCCCGGCACGTGCGGGCCGGCGGCGAGGAGGTCTGGGTGCTGCACAGCGTCACCGTCGTGCGGGACGCCCACGGCGCCGCGCTGTGGTTCGCCATCAGCGCTCAGGACATCACCGAGCGGCACCGGGCCGAGCAGAACCTGCGGGACATGACCGCGGCCCTGACCGAGCGGGCCGTGCGTGACCCGCTCACCGGCCTGGCCAACCGGGGGCTGCTCGAGGAGCGGCTGCGGGGCTCGCTGGCCCGCGACGGCCGCACCGGGGGCCGCACCGGCCTGCTGTTCCTGGACCTGGACGGCTTCAAGCGGGTCAACGACGACCACGGGCACGCCGTCGGTGATGCCGTGCTGCGCGAGGTGGCGCAGCGGTTGCTCGCCGGCGTCCGGCCCTCCGACACGGTGGCCCGGCTCGGGGGTGACGAGTTCGTGGTCCTGGTGGAGGGGGTCACCGACGAGGGCCTGCAGCCCCTGGCGCACCGGCTCGAGGCCTCGCTCGCGGCGCCGTTCGCCGTCGGCCCGACGGTGGAGATCGGTGTGAGCATCGGCACCTCCACGAGCACCGCGGGCGACGCCGATCCGGCGGGTCTGCTCGCCCGGGCGGACCGCCTGATGTACGCGGTGAAGCGGGCCCGCCAGTCCTGAGCGGGCCCCCTCGGTCACGCCGCGGAGGTTCCGGGCCCGGCGGGCCGCAGAGACCTCCGACACGCCGGGGCGGCGGGTTGACCCTGTCCGCCCGGTCCCCGTACCGTCCCCGCCCGTACCCCTCAGGTTGACATAACGCTAAGCGTCTAGTTGAGGGTGAGGGTGCTCCGGCACCCGTCCGACCCGACCCCCCCTCCGTTGCCGGCTCCTGTGCCGGTCCGGTTCCACCGCTCCTGAGAGGCCTCCTCCACGTGGCAGCACCGCAGAACTACCTCGCCGTCATCAAGGTGGTCGGCATCGGCGGCGGCGGCGTCAACGCCGTCAACCGCATGATCGAGGTGGGCCTCAAGGGCGTGGAGTTCATCGCCATCAACACCGACGCCCAGGCGCTGCTCATGAGCGACGCCGACGTCAAGCTCGACATCGGCCGGGAGCTCACCCGCGGCCTCGGTGCGGGCGCCGCCCCGGAGGTCGGCCGGCAGGCCGCCGAGGACCACCGCGACGAGATCGAGGAGGTGCTCAAGGGCGCCGACATGGTCTTCGTCACCGCCGGTGAGGGCGGCGGCACCGGCACGGGCGGGGCACCGGTCGTGGCCAGCATCGCCCGTTCGCTCGGGGCCCTGACCATCGGCGTCGTCACCCGCCCGTTCTCCTTCGAGGGCCGGCGGCGCGCCGGTCAGGCCGAGGCCGGGATCGAGGGGCTGCGCGCCGAGGTCGACACCCTCATCGTCATCCCGAACGACCGGCTGCTGTCGCTGTCGGACAAGCAGGTCAGCGTCATGGACGCCTTCAAGAGCGCCGACCAGGTGCTGCTGTCGGGCGTGCAGGGCATCACCGACCTGATCACGACCCCGGGCCTGATCAACCTCGACTTCGCCGACGTGAAGTCGGTCATGAGCAACGCCGGCTCGGCGCTCATGGGCATCGGCAGCGCCCGCGGCGACGACCGCGCGGTGGTGGCGGCGGAGATGGCCATCGCGAGCCCGCTGCTCGAGGCCAGCATGGACGGCGCGCACGGCGTCCTGCTGAGCATCTCCGGCGGCAGCGACCTCGGTCTGTTCGAGATCAACGAGGCGGCCCAGCTGGTCGCCGACGCCGCGCACCAGGACGCCAACATCATCTTCGGCGCGGTCATCGACGACGCGCTCGGCGACGAGGTGCGGATCACCGTGATCGCCGCGGGCTTCGACGCCGGCAGCCCGTCGCCGCTGCGCCGGCACGAGCCGCTGCGCCGGCCGTCCCCGTCGCCCGGTCCGATGCAGACCCAGGCGCCGCAGACGACGCCCCCCGCGCCCCAGCCCACCTTCACGCCGTCGGCCGGGCGGCCGACGTCGCGGCCCAGCCCCTTCCCGCCTGCCCAGCCCGAGCGGCCCCGGCGCACGGTCGTGTTCGAGGACGACCTCGACGTCCCGGACTTCCTGAAGTAGCCCCCGCGTGCTGCCGCTGCTCGACGCCGGCCTGCCGGGAGGCTGGTTCAGCACCCGGGCCGGCGGTGTCAGCGCACCGCCCTGGGACGGGCTGAACCTGGCCCTGCACGTCGACGACGAGCCCCGGCGCGTCCTGGCCAACCGGGACCTGCTGCAGCGAGCCGTCGGCGCGCAGGACCTGGTGTTCGCCCAGCAGGTGCACGGCAGCGGTGTCGAGGTGGTGCGCGCGTCCAGCAGCCGGCGCCGTACCGGTGGTGCCGCCGGGGTCGACGCCCTGGTCACGGCCACCCCCGGGCTCGGGCTCGTGGTGCTGGCCGCCGACTGCCTGCCCGTCCTGCTGCTGGACCCCGTCGCCGGCATCGCGGGGGCGGCGCACGCAGGCAGGCAGGGACTGCTGGCGGGGGTGCTGCAGCGCACGGTCGAGGCCATGGTCGGTCTGGGTGCCGAGCCCGGGCGGACCCTCGCCCGGATCGGCCCGGCGGCCGGCGCCTGCTGCTACGAGGTGCCGCAGGACATGGCCGACGCGGCCGCCGAGACACTGCCGGCCACGCGCGGCACCACCCGCGCGGGGACCCCGTCGGTCGACCTGCTGGGGGAGCCCGCTCGGTGCTCACCGCGGCCGGTCTGCGCGACGTCGAGGCGCTCGGGCGCTGCACCGTCGACGACCCCGAGCTGTTCTCCTACCGGCGCAGCCGCACCACGGGACGCCACGCCGCCGTGATCGTCCTGTGACGGCCGACCGGGCACGACGGGCCGAGCTGGCCGACAACCTGGCCCGGGTCGAGCAGCGGATCGCCGCCGCCTGCGCCGCGGCGGACCGGCCGCGGTCCGACGTGCTGCTGCTCGCCGTCACCAAGACCTGGCCGGTCTCCGACGTCGAGCTGCTGCGCGAGCTGGGGCTGCGTGCGTTCGGCGAGAACCGCGAGCCGGAAGCCACCGAGAAGGCCGCCCTGGTGACGGACGTCGACTGGCACTTCGTCGGTCAGGTGCAGACCAACAAGGCGGCCCGGGTCGCGGCCTGCGCCGACGTCGTCCACGCGCTCGACCGGTCCTCGCTCGCCCACGCGCTGTCCAAGGGAGCGGTGCGGGCCGGACGCGACCTCGACGTCCTCCTGCAGGTGCGGCTCGACGACGACCCGGGCCGTGCGGGAGCGCTGCCCGCCGAGGTCCCCGCCCTGGCCGAGCTCGCCGCGGGCCTGCCGGGGCTGCGCGTGGGCGGGGTGATGGCCGTCGCGCCCCTGTCCGGCGACCCTGCGTCGGCCTTCGCCCGGCTCGCCGAGGTCGCGGACCGGGTCCGCCACGACCACCCGACCGCCGGCGCGGTCAGCGCGGGCATGAGCGGTGACCTCGAGGCGGCAGTCGCCGCCGGCGCCACGATCGTGCGGATCGGCACGGCGTTGCTCGGCCGCAGGAGCCCTCCGGGCCGGTAACGTCCGCCGCCAGAGCGCACCCCCCACCTCACCGCAACAGCAGGAGAGCCGTATGCCCGGACTCGGTCGCAAGGTCGGCCTCTACCTCGGCCTCGTCGAGGACGACGACGACGCGCGCGGGCACTACGACGCCTACGACGACGAGGACGAGCCGCAGCACGACGCGGCCCCCGTGCGCCGGTGGGCCCCCGAGGGCGGGCGCCGGGAGACGCACGGCGCGACCGCGCTCGACACGGCCCCCTCGACGCTGCGGACCGCACCCGCTCCGGTCGCCGGCTTCGACGGCTACCGGATCACCACGCTGCACCCCCGCACCTACAACGAGGCCCGCACCATCGGCGAGCACTTCCGCTCCGGCACTCCCGTGATCATGAACCTCACCGAGATGGACGACGTCGACGCCAAGCGCCTGGTCGACTTCGCCGCAGGGCTCATCTTCGGTCTGCACGGCAGCATCGAGCGGGTCACCAACAAGGTCTTCCTGCTCTCGCCCGAGCACGTGGAGGTCACCGCCGAGGACAAGGCGCTCATCGCCGAGGGCGGCTTCTTCAACCAGTCGTGATCACCGTCGCGGGAGCCGGTCGCTAGTCTGACGTTGTGTCCGTCGTCGCGTCCGTCGTCTACTTCGTGCTGCTGGTCTTCCTGCTCCTGCTGGTCTTCCGGCTCGTCATGGACTACGTCTTCATGCTGGCGCGCTCGTTCACGCCGAACGGCCTGGTGGCCGCGGTCCTGGAGGTCGCCTACTCGGCGACCGACCCGCCCCTGAAGGCCCTGCGCCGGGTGCTGCCCCCCCTGCGGATCGGCCAGGTCCAGCTCGATCTCGGTTTCATCGTGCTGTTCATGGTGACCTACCTGCTCATGCAGGCGGTTCAGCAGCCGTGATGGCCGGCCCGTCCCTGTCCGCTGCGCTCCCCGAGGTGATGTTGTGCCGCTGACTCCGTCCGACGTCTCGAACAAGCAGTTCAAGGTGGCCTTCCGGGGCTACTCCCTCGACGAGGTCGACGCGTTCCTCGACGAGGTCGAGAGCGAGATCGGCCGCCTGCTGCGCGAGAACGACCAGCTCCGCACGTCCGGCAGCACGACCACGGCGCCGGTCACGCTCGCCAAGCCCGAGGTCGAGCCCGTGGCGGCACCGGTCGAGCGGCCGCTCGCGGCGATGGAGGGCCAGGAGGCCGCGCTGCGGACGCTGCTGCTGGCCCAGCGCACCGCCGACGAGGCCGTGGCGGAGGCCCGCGCCGAAGCGGCGCAGATCGTCGAGGCAGCGCGGGCAGAGGCGCAGGGCACGGTCGGCAGCGCCCGGGCCGAGGCCGACACGGCGCTGACCGATGCGCGGGCCGAGGCCGAGCGGCTCGTCTCGCAGGCCCAGGAGTTCGCCGAGCGCACGGTGCGGGAGGCGCGCGAGGAGGCCGAGAGCACCCTCACGTCCGCCCGCGCGGAGGCCGAGAGCACCCTCACGTCCGCCCGGACCGAGGCCGAGAGCACCCTCACGTCCGCCCGGACCGAGGCCGAGAGCACGGTGACCTCGGCTCGCGCCGAGGCCGAGGGAGCCGTCGGCAGTGCGACCGCGGAGGCCGAGGCCACCCTGTCCTCGGCCCGCGCCGAGGCGGAGACGACCCTTGCGCGCTCGCGCGAGACGGCCGCCCGCGCCGACGCCGAGGTCGCCGCCAAGGTGGCCGCCTCGCTCGGTGACCTGGAGGAGCGCCGGACCGGCCTCGAGCAGCGCATCGAGGACCTGCAGAGCTTCGAGCGCGAGTACCGCACCCGGCTCAAGGCCTTCCTGCGCACCCAGTTGGCCGACCTCGACGACGGGCACGGTCCCGACGACGACGGGCGCACCGGCGTGCCGCACGACGCCCCCGAGCGGGCCGCCACCGGCGCCCTGCCGCAGGTGGACGCGGACGCCGGCGTCCCCGCCGACGCCGGCTGACCCTCACGCAGCCGGACCGACCCGCAACGCGCCGGTCGGCACCGGCCCGCCGCTACGATGCCCCGTCGTCCCCAATCCCTCGGTGAGGAACTCCCTTCGTGATCGTGATCAGCGGGGCACTCGTCCTCGTCGCCCTCGTGCTGCTCGTCCTCGGACTCACCACGGAGGGCCTGACGTTCGTCTACTCCTCCATCGCTGTGAGCCTGTCGGCGTTCGTCTTCCTGATCATCGGGATCCTGCAGCGCCGCGGTGAGCAGGTCCCGGCCACCGCGTCGGAGGCCGACCCCTCGCGCCCGGCGGGAGCACCCGTCGACGTCCCGCAGCGTCCCGCCGGCCGGAGCCGACGTCGACCCGCCCGTCGAGGACGACGACGTCGCCGACGAGCTGCTGGCCGGTGGGCTCGTCCTCGTCGTCGCCGGACGCCCCCGTTACCACGTGGACGGCTGCCGCTACCTCAACGGCAAGGACGTCGAGGAGCTCGACGTGTTCGACGCCCAGGACGAGGGGTTCACCCCGTGCGGCGTCTGCAAGCCCGACGAGGCCCTGGCCGCCGAGCTCGAGGGCGGCGACGTCGAGCTGGTCGACGCTGCCGAGCTCGACGAGGCCGAGCGGTCCGAGGACGGCGACGTCGCCGCCGGGCAGGCGGGCGACCTGTCCGCGCCGACCCGGACGCTCGCCGCCGTCGACATGTCCAAGACCCCGGTCGCCGGCACCTCGGCCCAGGAGTCCGTGCCTGCCGCAGACGGAACGACCCCGCCGGCCAAGGCGTCCAAGGCCCCCGCCAGGGCTGCGACGAAGGCCGTCAAGACCCCGGCCAAGGCCGCGAAGGCGCCGGCCGCCCGCACCGCGTCCACCCCTCCGCCCCTGTCGGCGCCCCCGGTGCGCAGCACGGCCGCCCGCAGCGTCCCCGCCGCGGCCAAGGCGCCCGGTCGCCCGATTCCGGCGACGGCGCCTGAGGCGGCACCGGGCTCGGAGAGCACCGGCACCCCCGCAAAGACCGCTCCCGCCGCGAAGCAGGCCAAGACGGCAAAGGCTGCTGCCCCCAAGACCGCACCCGCCAAGACCGCACCCGCCAAGACCGCACCCGCCAAGACCGCTCCCGCCAAGGTCGCGGCGCCGTCCGAGGTCACGGCGGCCGACCCGTCGGCGACCGCCCCCGCAGCCAAGAAGGGCACCGTTGTCGTCATCCCCGACCGCGGGCGCTTCCACCGGCCCGACTGCCGCTACGTGCGGGGTGTCGAGGACGCGCTCCAGGTCAGCCGTGCGCAGGCCACGAAGCAGGGCTTCGACGCGTGTGGGGTCTGTAAGCCCTAGCCCGCTGCCGCAAGCCCCGACTCCGCGGGAGTCGGGGCTTTCGCCGTCCCTGGGGGCTGTGGCGTCGTGGTCGCCGGCCGGGTCAGTCGGTCCGGCGTCGCCCGTGCTCGGCCCGGAACGGGTCGCGCGGCAGGGGCACCGACAGCGCCTGGTCGGCCGCCCCGGTCTCCTCGATGCCGGCCAGGTGCAGGACCCGTGCCAGCACGTCTGCGGCGGACAGCCCGCCCGGGCGCCGTCCACGGTCACCAGGACCCGGTAGACGGTCACGTAGTGGCGGACCGGGGTGTCGTAGCTCCAGTCGACCGATCCGAGGTGCTCCGCGCTGCCGTGCGTCCCGCCGGGCCCGTCGAAGGGTCGCGCTCCACACCTGGACCCCGGCCGGACCGGCGGCGAAGCAGCCCCCGCGACCGACGTCCTGCGCCGCAGCCGCGCCGAGCAGCGCGCGGCCCTGGTGCTCCCGCAGCACCAGCGCCGGTCGGACCTGCTGGGCGACGGCGACGGCGGGGTCGCAGCCGTACGGTCGCGCGTCGGGGCGGGCGCGCAGCGGAACGAGCGCTGCGCGGGGCGTGGCCGGGGCGGCCTCGGCGAGCAGGCCGGACAGGTGCAGCGCAGGACGAGGGACACGCGGCCTCCTGGAGCGGTGCCGGCCCGCTGCTCCGCCCGGAGCAGTGCGGCGGTGGTCACCAGGAGCATCGGCCGCCGCGCCACCCGTGTCTTGCGCGCCAGCCGGGTGACGGCGCTGCCGCCGGCAGGCGCTCAGCCGCCGGCGACGCGCAGCCAGAACGTCAGGCCGAGGTCGTCGTCCTCGTGCGGCGCGAGGTCGGCCGTGGGCGCGCCCTCGGTCACCGACGACCGCCAGCACCTCCTCGGCCAGCCGGGCCGCCGCCCTCGCGCAGCGCCTCGGCCAGCTCGCCGTCGGCCGACCACCACAGCTCGATCCGGTCGCTGACGTCCAGCCCGCTGGCCTTGCGCCCCTCCTGCACCAGCCGGACGGCGTCGCGCACCAGGCCGGCGCGGCGCAGCTCCGGCGTGATCTCCAGGTCGAGGGCGACCGTCTCCCCTGCCCGCGTGGCGACCGCCCAGCCGGTGCGCGGCGTCTCGGTGACCAGGACCTCGTCGGCCGTCACCTCGACGTGCTCCCCGTCGACCGCGACGGTCGCCGGGCCCTCGCGGAGCGCGGCAGCCAGCGCGGCCGCGTCGGCGGCGGCGATCGCGGCGGCCACCGTCGCGGTCCGCTTGCCGAAGCGCTTGCCGAGCGCGCGGAAGTTGCCCTTGACGCTGGTGTCGACCAGGTCGCCGGCCAGCGGCTCCGAGGCTGACCACGTTGAGCTCGGCGGCCACCAGGTCCCGCAGGCTCCTGCGGGCAGCGACTGCCAGCCCGGAGCCGACACCAGGGCGCGCCCCAGCGGCTGGCGGGTCTTGGTCCTGGACTCGGCCCGGGCCTGCCGCCCGAGGTCGACCAGCCGTCGCACCTGCGCGACCTGCGCGCCCAGCTCCGTCGTCGACCAGCGCGGCGTCGGCCTCGGGCCAGCGCGCAGGTGCACCGAGTCGGGCAGCTGTCGGTGCTCGCGGGCGCCGGCGACCAGGCGTCGCTGCCACAGACCTCGTCGGTCACGAACGGGCACGAACGGCGCCATCAGCAGGCGTCAGCGAGCACAGGCACTCGTGCAGGGTGCCGAGCGCGGCCGGGTCGCCGTCCCAGAAGCGGCGGCGGCTGGACCGCACGTACCAGTTCGACAGGTCGTCGACGCAGCTGGGCGAGCCGCCGGCCCGGCCCGCAGCGAGTCGAAGTCCTCCAGCGCCGTCGGTCACCTCGAGCACGGTCGCGTGGGTCTCCGACAGCGCCCAGCGGTCGAGCAGCGTGCGCTCGCCGTGCGCGTGCGCGACCGGCCGGGCTCCCAGCCGTTGGCGCCGGCGTAGAGGGTGAGGAAGCTGGCGGTGTTCCAGTAGGTCAGCAGGACCGTCCGGACGACCTCCTCGACCTGCTTGTGGCCGACCCGGCGCGAGCTCCAGGGGCTGCCGCCGCAGAGCATGTACCAGCGCAGGGCGTCGGCCCCGTGCCGCTCGAACAGCTCGAACGGGTCCAGAACGTTGCCCAGGTGCTTGCTCATCTTGCGGCCGTCGCCGTCGAGGATGTGGCCCGAGGCACAGCACCGTCTCGTAGGAGCTGCGGTCGAACACCAGCGTGCCGACGGTCATCAGCGTGTAGAACCAGCCGCGGGTCTGGTCGATCGCCTCGGCGATGAACTGCGCCGGGTAGGCCGGCTCGACGCCGCTGTGCGGGTAGCCGACCTGGGCGAACGGCATCGCCCCCGAGTCGTACCAGCCGTCGATGACCTCGGGCACCCGGCTCGGCGCCCCGGTCGCCCCGCACGCGCTGCACGCACGGCACGACGACGTCGTCGACGAACGGCCGGTGCGGGTCGAGGTCGGACAGCGTCGCGCCCGGCCGCCTGGCCGAGCTCGGCGAGCGAGCCGAAGACCTGCCAGTGGGCGCGGTCCGCGGTGCAGCGCCAGACCGGCAGGGGCGTGCCCCAGTAGCGGTTGCGCGAGAGCGCCCAGTCGATGTTGTTGTCCAGCCAGTCGCCGTAGCGGCCGTGCTGGATGGTCGCCGGGTACCAGGTCGGTCCGCTCGTTCTCCTCGACCAGCCGGTCCTTGATGGCGGTCGTGCGGATGTACCAGGACGGGCAGCGCGTAGTAGAGCAGCGCGGTGTCGCAGCGCCAGCAGTGCGGGTAGCTGTGCTCGTAGGGCGTCTCGCGGAACAGCAGCCCGCGCGCGGACAGGTCGTCGGCGAGCGGCGCGGTCGGCGGCCTTGAAGAACAGCCCGCCGACCAGCGGCAGGTCCGCCTCGAAGGTGCCGTCGGGGCGCACCGGGTTGACGACGGGCAGGCCGTAGCGGCGGGCGACCTGCATGTCGTCGGCGCCGAAGGCGGGGGACTGGTGCACCAGCCCGGTGCCGCTGTCGGTGGTGACGTAGTCGGCCGAGCGCGACGTAGTGCGCGTCCGCGATGTCCGAGCCAGGTCGAAGGGCCGGGCGTAGGTGGTGTGCTCCAGGGCGGTGCCGGGGAAGCGCTCGAGCACCTCGACGTCGTCGTCGCCGAGCACGCGCCAGCAGCGGCTCGGCGACCACGAGGACCTCGTCGCCGCGGCGGGCGGCGACGTAGGTGACGTCCGGGTTGACGGCGACGGCGGTGTTGCTGACCAGCGTCCACGGCGTCGTCGTCCAGACCAGCAGCGCGGCCCCGAGCTGCTGCAGCGGACCGCGGTCACGGGGAAGCGGACGTAGACGCTCGGGTCGGTGACCGTCTGGTAGCCCTGGGCCACCTCGTGGTCGGACAGGCCGGTGCCGCAGCGCGGGCAGTACGGCGCGACGCGGTGGTCCTCGACGAGCAGGCCCTTGTCGGCGACCTGCTTGAGCGACCACCAGACCGACTCGCACGTAGGCGGGGTCCATGGTGCGGTAGGCCGCGTCCATGTCGACCCAGTAGCCCATCCGCGTGGTCATGCGCTCGAACTCGTCGACGTGCCGCAGCACGCTCTCGCGGCACTTGGCGTTGAACTCCGCGACGCCGTAGGCCTCGATGTCCTGCTTGCCGGAGAAGCCGAGCTCCTTCTCGACCGCGAGCTCGACCGGCAGGCCGTGGCAGTCCCAGCCGGCGCGCCGCGCGACGTGGCGGCCCTGCATGGTCTTGAAGCGGGGGAACAGGTCCTTGAACACGCGGGCCTCGACGTGGTGCGTGCCGGGCTTGCCGTTGGCGGTCGGCGGGCCCTCGTAGAAGACCCACGGCTCGCCGTCCGCGGTCTGCTCCAGGCTGCGGGCGAAGACGCGGTCGCGCTCCCAGCGCGTCGAGCACGCCGCGCTCGAGCGCGGGCAGGTCGACCTGGGCGGGCAGCTGCTTCACGGGGCTCCTCCGTCGGTGGTGCTCGACGGAGGGACGAGGCCGCCCCTGGTGCTGGGCGTGCCCCGCGGTACCACCCTCCTTGCCGCCGCTGACCGGCGGCCCGCTCTTGCCGTGCGCGCCGCGGGAGGTGCACGAGGCTGATGTTCACGGTCGGGCTCGCCCCCGGGCTCGCACCGTCCCCGGGTCGCTCGTGGCTGCGTGCGGCGCTACTGGTCCTCGTCCTGCGACCGGGCCAGCCTAGCCCGACGCCGCGCAGCCGCCCGGGCGTCCGCGGCGCTTTCCGCACGCGGTTGCGTCCGGCAACCCGTATCCTCGCCGCGTCTTGTGATCATGGTGGCCGCGGGCGTGAGGGGGCGCGCATGGCCGCGGGAGGCACCGGCATCACCGGACGGCTGCGCGGCCTGCTGGGCCGGCGCGGCGGCGACGCGGCGGCAACGTCCGCGGACGACACCGCACCGACCCCGGAGGCCGCGCCCCCGAGCGCGCCGCCCGAGGCTGCGCGGTCCGGAGCGGCCACGACGGCAGCGGCAGCGAAGAAGGCACCGGCCGGCGAAGAAGGCACCGGCGGCGAAGAAGGCGCCGGCGGCGAAGAAGGCGCCGGCCGCGAAGGCAGCCGGCAGCGGCCGCGAAGAAGGCGCCGGCGGCGACAAGGCGGCGCCCGGCAGGCGACCAAGGCGCCGGCAGCGAAGGTCCCCGCAGCGACGAAGGCGCCGGTCGCGAAGAAGGCGCCCGTGACGACGAAGCCCGCGACCGCCCCCGCGGACCAGCGGGCGGTACCGGCCAAGGCACCTGCGGCCAAGCGGGCCCCGGCGGCGAAGGCAGCGGCCGAGACCGCACCGACGACGCCGAGCCCCCGTCCCGCCACGAAGGTTGCCGCCACGAAGGCGGCTCCGGCCACCAAGGTGCCGGCAGCGAAGAAGGCGGCTCCCGCCGCCGAGGCTGGCCCCGCCACCAAGGCCCCGCGCCGCCAAGGCCCCCGCGACCAAGGCCGCCGGTCAAGGCCCCCGCCACCAAGGCCCCCGCCGCCGAAGGCCCCCGCCACCGAAGGCTCCGGCCGACAAGGCTCCGGTCAAGGCCCCCGCTGCCAAGGCCCCCGCCGCGAAGGCTCCGGACGAGACCCCCGCTGCGAAGGCCCCGGTCAAGACCCCCGCCGCCAAGGCCCCCGCCAGGAAGGCGGCCCCCAAGGTGCTCGCCCCGCTCGACCCGGCCGACGCCTGGACCGACAGCGAGCTCGCCGAGGTGCGGGTGGAGCTCGAGGGTCAGGCCCGTGAGCTGCGCGGGGAGATCGACGACGCCGAGGTGCAGGCCGCCGCCGTGCAGCGCGACGCCGTCGGGGAGGGCCCGGGCGACGAGGCCGACGCCGGCAGCAAGACCTTCGAGCGCGAGCACGAGATGTCGCTCGCCAACAACAGCCGCGACCTCCTGCTGCAGGTGCAGCGCGCCCTGGCCCGCATCGACGACGGCACCTACGGCCGCTGCGAGAGCTGCGGCAACGCCATCCCCAAGCCCCGCCTGCAGGCCGCCCCCCGGGCCACCCTGTGCGTGGCGTGCAAGCAGCGCGAGGAGCGCCGCTGACGCCGGACGGCCCGCCGAGCCGACGCCCAGCCGGACGAGCGGTCGAGGGGCCGTCGGGCGGGCAGGACGCCCGGCCGCGGCGCGTCGGCACCCTCGCCGCGGTGGCCACGGGTGTCCTCGCGCTCGACCTGGCGACGAAGGCCTACGTCGTCGCCGAGCTCGAGGGGCGACGCGTCGTCGACCTGGGCCTGCTGCGCCTCGCGGTCTCCCGCAACCCCGGCGCCGCGTTCTCCTTCGCCGAGGGAGCCACGCTGGTCTTCACCGCGGTCGCGGTGGCGGTGGTCGTCGTGATCCTGCGGACGGCGAAGCGGCTGCGGTCGGTCCCGTGGGCCCTGAGCCTCGGTCTCCTGCTGGGCGGGGCCTCCGGCAACCTGGTGGACCGGTTGTTCCGCGCGCCCGGCATCGGCCGGGGCGAGGTGGTCGACTTCCTCGACTTCAAGGTCTGGCCGGTGTTCAACGTCGCCGACAGCGCGATCGTCTGCGGCGGGATCCTCGCGGTGCTGCTCAGCCTGCGTGGGCGCGAGCTCGACGGGACGCGCGCCGGGAAGGGCACACTGGAGGCGTGACCTCCCGCCGCAGCCTGCCCGTTCCCGAGGGCCTGGACGGGCTGCGCCTCGATGCCGCCATCAGCCGCCTGTTCGGGCTGTCCCGGAGCGCCGCCGCCGTCATCATCGACGGCGGGGGAGCCCAGGTCGACGGTCGGCGCAAGGGCAAGGGCGACCGCATCGCCGCCGGCGCCACCCTCGACGTCGACCTGCCCAGCCCCGACGTCACCCCCGGGCCTGTCCCCACGGTCGTCGACGGCCTGAACGTGCTCTACGAGGACGACGACGTGATCGTCGTCGACAAGCCGGTGGGGGTGGCGGCGCACCCGAGCCCCGGCTGGGAGGGCCCCACCGTCATCGGGGGGCTGGTGGCGGCGGGCCACCGCGTCAGTACCAGCGGCGCGGAGGAGCGCCAGGGCGTCGTCCACCGGCTCGACGTCGGCACCAGCGGCGTCATGGTCGTGGCCAAGAGCGAGCACGCCTACACCCACCTCAAGGACGCCTTCCGGCACCGCACGGTCGACAAGCGCTACCGGGCGCTGGTCCAGGGCCACCCCGATCCCATGACCGGCACCATCGACGCCCCGATCGACCGTCACCCGACGTCGTCGTACAAGTACGCCGTGGTGCAGGGCGGGCGCGACAGCGTCACCCACTACGAGACGGTCGAGGCGTTCCGGCACGCGACGCTGCTCGACATCCACCTCGAGACCGGGCGGACGCACCAGATCCGGGTGCACATGGCGGCGGTGAACCACCCGTGCGTCGGCGACGTCACCTACGGGGCCGACCCGACCCTCAGCAAGCGGCTCGGGTTGTCCCGGCAGTGGTTGCACGCCGTCCGGCTCGGGTTCCACCACCCCGCCGACGGGCGATGGGTCGCCTTCGAGAGCCCCTACGCCGCGGACCTGCAGGCGGCACTGGACAAGGTGGCCGGCGCGTCGTGAGCGGGCTGCGCGACCTGGACGACCGGATCGTCCCCCGCCTGGCCGTGCGGCTGCGCTCGGTGGTCGAGGCGGCCCGGGCGCGTCGGGCCTCGATGGCCTCGGGAGCCCGGCGCCTGGTGCCTGCGCCGCCGCAGGCCCTCCCGGCCGGGAGGGCGGGGAGGCTGCAGCGGCTGGACGACCGCTACGCCCGGGGACCGCTCGCGCTGGTCCGCGAGGTGCCGGCGATCGGGTTCGTCGTCATCGCGGCGGTGTTCCTGGCCGGGTCCGGCGTCGCGCTGGCGCGAAGCGGCGACGACCGCCGGCCCGACGCCGGCGCCGGGCAGCAGCAGTCCAGGGTCCTCGGCCCCGACCCGGGCGCGTCGGTGCCCGACTACGTCGCGCTCGCCGCCGAGGGCGCGGCCGCGGCGTCGGCGGCCCGGCCGGAGGCGTTGCGGGTGGCCCTCGTCAGCCTGTCGGAGTACCGCCGCCCGCAGGACGTCCTCGACCTGCTCACCGGCCTGGAGGTGCAGCGGGCCTACCTGAAGGTGCCCTCCAGCGACCCCAGCGAGGTGCTGTCGGCCGACGTCGAGGACCTCGTGGGTGACCTCGAGCAGCTCTACGCGGCCACGGCGACCCGCAAGGCCACCGACCAGGCCGAGTTCCTCGCGCTGGCCCGCACCATCGACCCGGCCAACGACGAGCAGCGCCGGTTCAAGGAGTTCTACGAGCTGTCGGCCCGGCTGGCCGGCCGGGAGGCCACCGCCTACCGCACCGGCTGTGCCTGCCTGTTCTCGGTGGTCGTGCGCGGCCCCGCCCGCGTGCTCGCCGCGCTGCCGGCCCTGCAGGGGGTGCGGGCCGTCGAGGTCGCGCCGCAGGGCGTGCCCCTGGACGAGCTGCGGATCCGACCGCTCGGACCGGAGCAGACCCTGACGGCCTCGGTCGGCAGCGTGCCGCAGTCGCGACCCGCCTCGCGTCCGGGAGCCACGACCGGGCCGGTCCGGTGACGGTCACCGTCCGGGCCGCCGGGCCCGCGGACATGGACGAGGTCTATGCCCTGCGGTACGAGGTGTTCGTCGTGGGTCAGGATGTGCCCGAGGACCTCGAGCGCGACGAGCTCGACGCCGGTGCCGACCACGTGGTGGCGCGCCGCGACGGGGTGGTGGTCGGCACCGGGCGGCTGCTCGCCCCTGGCGCCGTCGGGGACAGCGCCACCATCGGACGGTTGGCCGTCACCGACCGCGTGCGCGGTCAGGGGGTCGGCGCCGCGGTGCTCGAGGCGCTCGAGCGGGCGGCGGTCGCGCACGGCTGGTCCGCGGTGGAGCTGCATGCCCAGACCCACGCTCTCGGTTTCTACGAGCGGGCGGGCTACGTCGGGTTCGGCGAGGTCTACGACGAGGCCGGCATCGACCACCGGAGCATGCGCAAGGAGCTGCACCGGCAGGACACCTGACCGCAGCGTCGAAACGGGTACGCAACGCCCGTTCTCGCCGAGGAGCACCTGTGTCGCGCTGGACCCCCGCCCGCCCCGGACGCCGACTCCGGCTGGCGGCCGTCGTCGGGCTCGCCGGGTCGTGCCTGGCGCTGCCGGCGCAGGCGGCCCTCCCGCAGAACGTCCTCGCGCGTGGGGAGGCGCAGGTCGTGGACCGGGCCGCCGACGTCGATCCGATGGTCGGCACGTTCGCGCCGGGCTTCACCGTGCCGGGGGCGGCCACCCCCTTCGGCATGGTGCAGGTGTCGCCCGACACCGGGGGCCCGGTCGCCTACAGCGGCTACAGCTGGCACGACCCGCGGATCCAGGGGTTCAGCCACGTCCACCTGTCCGGGCCGGGGGTGAAGAAGGCGGGGGACGTGCCGCTCATGCCGACGGTCGGCCAGGTCACCAGCAGCGACCCCCAGCGCTACGCCGCGACCTACGACCACGCCACCGAGCGGGCGACCCCAGGGGCCTACGGCGTCCGGCTCGGCAACGGCGTGCAGGTCGACGTCGGCGCCACCACGCGCACGGGGATCCAGCGCTACGCCTTCCCGCCGGCGGGGCAGGCCAACGTGCTGCTCGACGTCGCCCGCAGCGTGGAGGGTGTGCACAGCGGCTCCCTCGAGGTGGTCGACGCCGACACGGTGCGCGGCAGCGCCCGCGGCCGCTACCCGGTGTTCTTCGAGGCCGACTTCAGCCGCCCCTTCACGGCCACCGGTACCTGGCTCGGCGACGCCCTGACGCCGGGCGGACGCTCGGTGAGCGGCGACGGGAGCGGGCGGCTGGGTGTCGTTCGAGGCCGGCAGGCGAGGTCACGGTCCGGGTCGGCATCTCCTTCGTCGACGCCGCGGGGGCCCGTCGCAACCTCGACGCCGAGGCCCTGCCCGACCTCGCCGCCACCCAGGCGGCCGCCCGGGCCTCCTGGAACACCGAGCTGGCCCGGGTGCAGGTCAGGGGCGGCAGCCGCTCGACCCCCGCACGTTCGACACGGCGCTCTACCACTCGCTGCTGCACCCCAACGTGTTCAGCGACGTCGACCACCGCTACGCGGGCATGGACGGCGCGGTGCACACCGCCCCGGACCGCGTCCAGTACGCGAACTTCTCGTCCTGGGACACCTACAAGGCGCAGAACCAGCTGCTCGCCACGGTGTGGCCGGACCGCTACCGCGACATGCTGCTGTCCCTGCTCGCCGACGGCCGCGAGAGCGGGCACCTGCCGCGCTGGGGCGAGCAGAACCTCGACGCCTCGCACATGAGCGGCGACCCCGCGATCCCGATGATCGTCGACGGCTACTGCCGCGGGCGTGCTCGACGGCGTGACCGCCGCGACGTCGAGGCGCTCTACCGCGAGGCGCGGGCGCTGGTCGCGCGGCGGCGAGGCGCCTGGCAGAGCCGGGGCTACCTGCCGCTGCAGACGACCGAGCGCGGCGCCGGGACGACGCTCGAGTACGGCGTCGCCGACTTCGCGCTGGCCCTGATGGCCGACCGAGCTCGGCCGCGACGGCGACGCCGGCACGCTACGCCGCGCTGTCCGCCGGCCTACCGGCGGCCTGCTCGACCCGGAGACGCAGCTGGGTGCGGCCGCGCAACGACGACGGCACGCTGGCTCACGCCGTTCGACCCGGCGCCGACGAGACCGGCTTCCAGGAGGGCAACTCCTGGCAGTACTCCTGGCTCGCCCCGCACGACGCCCGGGGGCTGTTCGACCGCATGGGCGGTGACGCCGCGGCGGTCGAGCGGCTCGACACCCACTTCAGCCAGGCGCTCGGCGCCGTCGTGCCGGTAGCGGTGGCCGAGGCGCAGAACCGGGCGACGCTGTTCGGCCTGGTCTACCGCACCAACCAGTACGCGCCCGGCAACGAGCACGACCTGCAGACCCCGTGGATGTACGCCTTCGCCGGTCAGCCCTGGAAGACGCAGTCGGTCCAGCGTCAGCTGCAGGGGGCGTTCCGCGCGACGATCGACGGCCTCCCGGGCAACGACGACCTCGGGTCGCTGTCGGCCTGGTACGTCTGAGCGCGCTCGGCCTGGGGCCGGTCACCCCCGGCGCGCCCCTCTACGTGGTCGGCAGCCCGGTCTTCACCCGCGCGGTGCTCGACCCGCCCGGGGACAAGGACCTGGTCATCGAGGCGCCGGGAGCCTCCCTGACCGGGAAGTACGTGCCAGTCCGCGACCCTCGACGGCGCGCCGCTCGACCGCGCCTGGCTGCGCCACGACGAGGTCGCCGGCAGCGTCCTGCGCCTGCAGATGGGCCCGTCGCAGACCACCTGGGGCACGTCGTCACGACCTCCGTCGCTCACCGGCTCCGCGCTGGCCGACTTCGGGTGCGTCGGCCGATGACGCGCCGGACCTGGACGCGGTCCCGCCCGGTGCTGGCTGCCGGCCTCGCCGCCGTGCTGCTGGGCGCTGTCGCCCCGGCCCTGGCGGCCCCGGGACCGCGCGGGACCGTCGGGCCCGCCCCGGCCGGCACGACCCGTGAGGGAAGCGTCTACGCCACCGTCACCGCCGACGGCGTCGTCCTGGGCAACGCCCTGGCGGAGCGCCGCTGGTCGCGGGCGGCCCTGCGCACGACCGCTCTGGTCGACAAGCGGGGACAGGACCGCACGTGGAGCGCCGGATCCCGGGACTTCTCGCTGCAGGTGGGCGCCGCCTCGGTCGGCAGCGAGCTGTTCCGGGTCGCCTCGGTCGCCGTGACGCCGCTCGACCGCGGTGGGCTGCGGGTCACGATGACCCTCGACGGCGTCCCCGGGCTGGCGGCCACCCGCGAGGTGGAGGCCTACGACGGCGTTGCCGGGTTCCGCACCCGCACCGTGCTGCACCCCACCGCGCCCCTGGTCCTGCGCGGGGCCACCCTGGACGAGGTGGCGGTCGGCACCGCGGCCCCCACCCTGCACGCCCTGCGGGCCGGCGCCGACTGGCGCGAGCCGGGCTGAGCCGGCCCGGAGTACGCCGTCGGCGACGCGCACCCCGGCACCTGGCGCGACACCCGCACCGCCGCTCCGGTGCCGCGTTGGCCGGCACGGGGCAGTGGCTGTCGCTGCAGCGCCCCGACGGCCACACGGCCTTCCTGGTCGCCGAGCGCAACGACCTGCCGTCCTCGCGGGCCGGTTACGACGGCGCCACCGGCCGCCTGGAGGTCGACTGGTCGCGCGACGTCGTCTCGCTCGGCCCGCTGGAGGAGCAGGGTCACCCGGAGAACCCGGCCGACGGCCCGGCCCGCCACCGCGTCCTGACGCCCGGCACCCCGTTCGCGCTCGACGCCGCGTTCCTCGGCCTCGGCGCGGATGCGGAGGTCGACGAGCCGTGGCAGTTCACCCGGTACCTGCGCGACCACCGGCTCGCGCCGTACGCGGCCGATCTCACGTTCAACTCCAACGGCACCGACAGCAACCGGATCTCGACCGGCGCCAAGGACGACATGGACTACGCGACCGTCCTGGAGACCGCGCCGCTGGCCCGGCGCCTCGGCGTCGACACGTTCATCCTCGACGACGGCTGGCAGGCGGCGTCGGGCGACTGGTACCCCGACTCCCCGCAGCACCGCGAGCCCCGCGACGCCCCCGACCTCGACGTTCCCGGCCGCGCTTCCCGGACGACACCTTCGCGGCGGTCCGCGCAGGCCATCGCGCCGATGAAGCTCGGGCTGTGGATGAGCCCGATGCACTTCAACCCGGCGTCGGCGACCTTCCGGGAGCACCCGGAGTGGTCGTGCGCCCCGCTCGGCACCGGGCTGGCCGCGGCCAACGCCCTGGACCCCGACTCCGGCTCCAACGAGGCCGGGCTCGGTACCTGGGGCCGCGACGCGATCCCGCACGTCGAGGCCCGCCTGCGCGACGCTCATCGAGCGCAGCGGCGTGAGTACTTCAAGTTCGACTTCCTGGCCTGGCTCGACTGCGCCGGCCAGGGACGATGCACGACCACCAGGACGCGTTCACCGCGATGCTGGACCGCCTGCGAGGCGGCGCACCCGGAGGTCACCTTCCAGATCGACGAGACCAACGACTACCGGCTGTTCCCCTACGAGTCGGTCAGCCGCGGGCCGTCCTGGTTCCAGAACGGCGCCCCGGAGCCCGACCGCCTGCTGCACAACCTGTGGAACCTCGCGCCGTTCATCCCGTCGGAGTCGCTCGGCCAGCACTTCCTCGGCGCCAAGCAGTACCAGCGGTACCCGGTCGACACGCTGATGGCGGCGGCCCTGCTTCAGTCACCCGACCTTCTTCAGCGACCTGCGCAGCCTGCCGGCCGACGTCGTGGAGCAGGCCCGGCCGTGGACCGACTTCCACCGGGCTCACCGCGACCTGCTGACCGAGGGGGTCACGCTGCCCCTGCTGGCCGACCCGCTGGCCAAGGACTGGACGGCGCTGCAGACCTGGGACGCCGACCGGGCCCGCGGCGCGGTGGCGGTGTTCCGCCAGCAGGGCGCGGACGCCACCCGGACGGTCGCCCTGAAGGGGGTGCCGGCCGGAAGGCGGTTCGACCTGCTCGAGGCCCCCAGCGGTCGCGTGCTCGGACGGGTCACGTCCGCGGAGCTTCAGCAGGGCCTGCCGGTGTCGCTCCCGCGCGACGGCGCGACGCTGCTGCTGGTGGTGCCGGTCGCGGGCTCCTGAGGCCGTCCGGAGGCACCCGGAGCGAGGTCTGCGGTGCGTCGCGACCGAACCTGTCGCACCCCCGTGGCACTCTCTAGGGCAGCACCAGCACGGCCCGCCTTCCCCTCGGACCGACGCTGATCTTTCCGGCGTTCGAGAGCTTCAGGAGGCGGTTGCGGCGTGGGTGAGAAGGACTCGTTCGTGCACCTGCACGTGCACACCGAGTACTCGATGCTGGACGGCGCGGCGCGCCTGGACGACCTGTTCGGCAAGGCGGTCGAGCTGGGCATGCCCGCGCTGGCCATGACCGACCACGGCAACGTCTTCGGCGCCTACGACTTCTGGAAGAAGGCCAAGGCGCACGGCATCACGCCGATCATCGGCACCGAGGCCTACCTGGCGCCCGGCAGCCGGTTCGACAAGTCCCGGCACCGCTGGGGCGCCGGCGGCGAGGACGACATCTCCGGCGGCGGTGCCTACACGCACATGACGATGCTGTCGATCTCCCAGGAGGGCATGCACCGGCTGTTCAAGCTGAGCAGCCTCGCGTCCCTGGAGGGCTACTACTACAAGCCCCGGATGGACAAGGAGCTGCTCGCCGAGCACATCCGCCCCGACATCGACATCATCGGCACCACCGGCTGCCCGTCCGGCGAGATCCAGACCTACCTGCGGATGGGGGAGTACGAGAAGGCCAAGCGCAGCGCCGGGGAGTTCCGCGACATCTTCGGCGCGGAGAACTTCTACTGCGAGCTGATGGACCACGGCATCGAGATCGAGCGCCGGGCCCAGAAGGAGCTCATCCGGCTCGCCAAGGACATGGGCCTGCCGTTCCTGGCCACCAACGACCTGCACTACACCCACGCCGAGGACGCCCGCGCCCACGAGGTGCTGCTGTGCGTCCAGTCCGGCAAGACCATGGCCGACCCGAACCGCTTCAAGTTCGACGCGCAGGACTTCTACCTCAAGAGCGCCCAGGAGATGCGGCGCCTGTGGAGCGAGTTCCCCGAGGCCTGCGACAACACCCTGCGGATCGCCGAGCGCTGCTCCACCGACTTCAACGAGGGCGCCGACCTCATGCCCCGGGTACCCGTGCCCGAGGGCTACACCGAGGACACCTGGCTGCGTGAGCAGGTGCACGCCGGGCTGCGCGAGCGCTTCAAGGGCGAGGCCCCGCCCGAGGGACACACGCGGCAGGCCGACTACGAGGTCGACGTCATCGTCAAGATGGGCTTCCCCGGGTACTTCCTGGTCACCGCCGACCTGTGCAAGTACGCCAAGGACAGCGGCATCCGGGTGGGGCCGGGCCGTGGCTCGGCCGCCGGCTCGCTGGTCGCCTACGCCCTCAAGATCACCGACCTCGACCCGATCCAGCACAAGCTGCTGTTCGAGCGCTTCCTCAACCCCGAGCGCGTCTCCATGCCCGACATCGACCTCGACTTCGACGAGCGCCGTCGCGGCGACATGATCCGCTACGCCACCGAGAAGTACGGCGAGGAGCGGGTCAGCCAGATCATCACGTACGGCACCATCAAGGCCAAGCAGGCGGTCAAGGACTCGGCCCGGGTCCTCGGCTACCCGTTCGCCACCGGCGACAAGATCACCAAGGCGATGCCGCCCGCGGTGATGGGCAAGGACATCCCGCTGTCGGGGATCTTCGACCCGAGCCACAAGCGCTACTCCGAGGCCGGCGAGTTCCGCGCACTGTACGAGTCCGACCCCGACGCCAAAGCCGTCGTCGACACCGCCCTCGGGCTCGAGGGCCTCAAGCGCCAGTGGGGCGTGCACGCCGCCGGCGTCATCCTGTGCCGCGAGCCGCTGCTGGACGTCATCCCGATCCAGCGCCGCGAGCAGGACGGCGCGATCATCACCCAGTTCGACATGGGCGCCTGCGAGACCCTGGGCCTGCTCAAGATGGACTTCCTGGGGCTGCGCAACCTCACGGTCCTGGACGACTGCCTCAAGCACATCCTGAGCAACCGCGGCGAGACGGTGGTGCTCGAGGACCTCGACGAGATGACCCCCGACCCGGTCACCTACGAGCTGCTCAGCCGCGGTGACACCCTCGGGGTGTTCCAGCTCGACGGCGGACCGATGCGCTCGCTGCTGCGCTCGATGCAGCCGGACTCCTTCGAGACCATCTCGGCCGTCCTCGCGCTCTACCGGCCCGGACCGATGGGTGCCAACGCCCACAACGACTACGCCGACCGCAAGACGGGCCGCAAGCCGGTGGTGCCGATCCACCCCGAGCTCGCCGAGCCCCTCGAGGAGATCCTGGGCGACACCTACGGGCTGATCGTCTACCAGGAGCAGGTCATGGCGATCGCGCAGAAGCTGGCCGGGTACTCGCTCGGCAAGGCCGACCTGCTGCGCCGGGCCATGGGCAAGAAGAAGAAGGAGATCCTGGAGAAGGAGTACGACGGCTTCGCCGCCGGCATGACCGCCAACGGGTACTCCGCCCACGCGATCAAGACCCTCTGGGACATCCTCGTCCCGTTCTCCGACTACGCCTTCAACCGCGCGCACACCGCCGGATACGGGCTGGTCAGCTTCTGGACGGCCTACCTCAAGGCCAACTACCCCGCCGAGTACATGGCCGCTCTGCTGACCTCGGTCAAGGACGACAAGGACAAGAGCGCGCTCTACCTGGCCGAGTGCCGACGCATGGGCATCAAGGTGCTGCCGCCGGACGTCAACGACTCCGAGGGGGAGTTCACCCCTCGCGGCACCGACATCCGCTTCGGCCTCACCGCCATCCGCAACGTCGGGGCGAACGTCGTGGCCAGCGTGATCGCCACCCGCACCAGCAAGGGCCGGTACGCCGACTTCCCCGACTTCCTGCGCAAGGTCGAGGCCCTGGCCTGCAACAAGAAGACGATCGAGTCGCTGTGCAAGGCGGGAGCCTTCGACTCCCTGGGCCACACCCGCAAGGGCCTGGTCCACATCCACGTCGAGGCCATCGACGCGTGCATGGAGACCAAGAAGGCCGAGGCGGCCGGTCAGTACGACCTGTTCGGGCTCGACGACGGCCCGCAGGAGCAGGGGCTCGGCGGCTCGGTGTTCGACGTCCGCATCCCGGTCGAGGAGTGGGAGAAGTCGGTCCTGCTCGCCTACGAGCGCGAGATGCTCGGGCTCTACGTCTCCGACCATCCCCTGCTCGGGGTCGAGCACGTCATCGCCCAGGCCGTCGACTGCCCGGTGTCGGGCATCGCCGACAAGGACGACGGCGTCACGGTCACGGTCGGCGGCATCCTGTCGAGCGTCACCCGCAAGGTCACCAAGCAGGGCAACGCCTGGGCCATGGTGCAGCTGGAGGACCTCGAGGGCTCGGTCGAGGTGATGTTCTTCCCGGCGAGCTACCAGAACGCGGCGGTCCACCTCGTCGAGGACGCCGTCGTGCTCGTGCGCGGCCGGGTCGACGGCCGCGAGGACACGAAGAAGATCATCGCCAACGAGCTGATGGTCCCCGACCTGTCGGTGGGGCCGCGGGGCCCGGTCATCGTGTCCCTGCCCACGCCGCGGGTCACCCCGCCGGTGGTCGAGCGGTTCAAGGAGGTGCTGGCCAGCCACCCCGGCACCACCGAGGTGCACCTGCAGCTGCTGTCCGGCGGAGGCCGGACCACCGTCGTCCGGCTCGACGACCGCCTGCGCGTCACGGCGACGCCGTCGCTGTTCGCCGACCTCAAGGCGCTGCTCGGTCCCGGCTGCCTGCCCATCGGGTAGCGGTCGCCCGCAGCGGCCGGACGGTCCGTGCACCAGACTGCCCGGCATGGACAGCCTCCGCCTCTGTGCCGGCACCCTCGTCGTCGAGCACCCCGACCAGGTGCTGCTGGACCACCTCGACCCGCGCAACGGGTACGCCGTCGGTGCCTACGACGGCCTGGTGACCAACGGCAGCGCCGCGCTCGTCGACGGTGACCTGCTCGCCCCCACCCTCATCGGGGCCGAGGTCGACCGCGGCCGCTTCCTGCTGCTGCGCGACCTGCTGCCCGAGCTCGCCGGCATCGCCGACCTCCCGGCGGTGGCGCTGCAGGACGCCGACGACGACGTCGTCGACCGGGTCGCGGACCTGTTCGCCGTCCTGGACCGGGCGCCCTACGCCGGCAAGGGCGTGCGGGGCACGATCGTCAGCAAGGTGCTCCACCGCAAGCGACCCGACCTCGTCCCGCTCTACGACAGCCGCATCTTCGAGTCCTACACCGCCCCGGGGGCGCTGATGCGCTCGCACGACCGTGGCTGGCAGGAGTTCATGGCCGCCCTCGTCCGGCAGATGCGCGACGACCTGCGGGCCGAGCAGGAGGCCTTCACCGCGCTCGAGCGGCTGGCGGCCGGCGCCGGCGCCCCGCTGACCCGGCTGCGGATCCTCGACGTCCTGGTGTGGCGCACCGCCGACGCCTGGCACTGACGGCGCGCTCGGGCCCCGACCGGCTCAGGCCGCCCCGGCGCGGCCGGCCAGGACCCGCCCGAGCCGCAGCACCGTCTCGGACTCGGCCGCCGGCGCACCGAAGCCCAGCAGGAAGGTGCGGCTGCCGACCCGGAAGCGCAGGACGCAGACCTGTCCGCGCCCTCCCGGCAGGGGCCGGCAGCCCAGACTGCCTCCCGTGCCGACCGAGGCCGGTGACGCCGGCCCGGCCGCGGCGACGTCAGCAGCGAGGTCGTCGGCCGCGCCCTCCGGGTCGTCGAACTCCACGACCACCACCGACAGGACCCGCCCGGCGGCCTGCTGCTCGGCGTACTGGGCGACGTAGGCCCGACGGAAGCCGTGGGCGCGCAGGGCGGCGGCGGCGGCAGTGGGCTCGCCCGAGAAGGCGGCGACGGCCAGAAGGTCCCGGGAGCCCGAGCCGCTGACCACCGGAAGCATCCCGGTCGGCACCTCGGCCGGCGAGGGCACGAAGGCGCGGAGCGGGTCGGCCGGCAGGCCGACGGCGGCGGGGGACGGGGTCGCCGCGCGGCCCGGGTCGGCGGGAGCCTTCGAGGGCGACGTCGGCGTGGCTCCGGGACCGGACCCGGCGGTGCAGCCCGCGAGCAGCCCCAGCGCGAGCATCGACAGCAGCGCCAGAAGCGGCCGGCCGGGACGGCCCCCGGTACGGGCACGACGGCGACGGGACACCGGGGCAGGCTAGGCGAGCCCGGCGGAGGGCACGATGGTGGCGTGACGACCACCCCCTGGGCCGCCCTTGCTCCGCTCCCGGCGACGGCGTCGCAGGTTCCGGGCCTGCGGGCCGATGCGGGAGCCGGGCTGCTGACCGGGGTGGCCGTGGTCCTGCTCGGGTCGCCGGTCGGCCTGCTGTGGGCGGCTCTCGCGCCACGGGTCAGGGTGGTGCTCTCGGCCGGCGGGCCGGGGCTCGACGACCCGGAGACCCGGGCGTTCGTCGGCGCCGACCTCGCGTTCGCCGTCCTCGTGCTGGCGGTCGGGGTGGCCTGCGGGCTCCTGGCCTTCCGGCTCGGTCGCCGCTACGGGCCGGGTGTCGTCGTGGGCCTGCTGGTGGGTGGCCTGCTCGCCGCCTACGTCGCCTCCCGCACGGGTCAGCAGGTGGGCCGGGACGCCTTCCGGGCGGCCGTGGCCGACGTGGACCGCCGCGGCACCGTCGAGGCCAGCGTGCGGCTGCGGGCCACCGAACTCGTCGTCCTGTGGCCGGCCGGCGCCCTGGCCGCCTTCGCCGTCGCGATGGTCTGGCCGTTCCGGCGGGGGCCGGTCAGTTCGGGCTGAGGGGAGTGCGGGCGAGGTCGGGGGCGGGTACCGCCCGCAGCGCGGTCAGCAGGGTGCTCTCGCGGCGCAGCAGCTGGTGCTCCACCCGCAGCCGGGCCGCGGTCCCGGGGCAGGCCAGCAGGCGCTGGCGCTCGCCGAGGTCGAGCAGCATCGTCGCGGCGACGAGGTAGGCCGCGGCGGCCGGGTCGGCCGGCAGGTCCTCAAGCTCCCCGACGTCGGCCCCGGCGGCGGTCAGGGCTGCGAGGTAGCCCGCACGCGAGCGGGCGACGGCCGCCCGCAGGACGCCCGTCTCGGCGGGGTCGACGACCTCCTCGCCCAGCAGCGCGACGTCCGCGGACAGGTAGGGACGGTCGTGCACCAGCCGGCCCAGCCGGAACCGCTCGGTACCGAGCGCCACGAGGTCGTACCGGCCGTCCGGGTGGGCCTGCACATGGGTGAGCCGAGCCACGCAGCCCACCTCGTGCAGCGCCCGCACCCCGTCGACGCCCACCTCCCGGCCCTCGCGGATGGCCACGACCCCGAAGCGCCGCCGGTCCTCGGGGAGCTCGAGCAGCTCGCCGACCATCACGCGGTAGCGCTCCTCGAACACGTGCAGCGGCAGCAGCAGCCCGGGGAACAGGACCAGCCCCAGGGGGAACAGGGGGAGCCGTTCGGGATCCGGCTGGGCCATCGGGCGAGCGTACGGCCCGCGCCGTCGCCGGGCGGCGACCGTCCCGCGCCGCCGGTAGTCTGACCGCCCCGTCTCCGGGCCCCGTCGTGGCCCGAACCCCGTTGTTGAGGAGCCCGCCGTGCTGACCCGGATCGACCTCCGCGGACGGCACGACGCAGCCGCCCTGGACCTGCTGCCCCGAGCGGTGCTCGACGTCGCCAGCGCCGTCGAGCAGGTGCGGCCGGTCGTCGAGGCCGTCCGTGACCGTGGCGCGGCGGCGGTGCGCGAGGCCACCGCGCGCTTTGACGGTGTCGAGCTCGAGGCTCTCCGCGTGCCCGCGCAGGCGCTCGCGCAGGCGCTGGCTGCGCTCGACCCGGCCGTCCGGGCGGCTCTGGAGGAGGCGATCCGCCGGGCCACCACCGTCAGCCGCGCCCAGCTGCGGGCCGACGAGGTGGTCCAGGTCGTCGACGGCGCCACCGTCACCGAGCGCTGGGTCCCGGTGGGTCGGGTCGGGCTGTACGTCCCCGGCGGGCTGATCGCCTATCCGAGCAGCGTGGTCATGAACGTCGTCCCGGCCCAGGTCGCGGGTGTGGGCAGCCTGGCGGTCGCGAGCCCGCCCAAGGCGGAGTTCGGCGGGCTGCCGAACCCGGCCGTCCTGGCCGCCTGCGCGCTGCTCGGGGTCGAGGAGGTCTACGCCGTGGGCGGGGCCCAGGCCGTCGCGATGTTCGCCTACGGGGCGCTGGAGGCCGACGGCAGCGGGTGCGCCCCGGTCGACGTCATCACCGGCCCGGGCAACGTCTACGTCGCGGCCGCCAAGCGCCTGGTCCAGGGCCGCTGCGGCATCGACTCCGAGGCCGGCCCGACCGAGATCGGGATCCTGGCCGACGACACCGCCGTGCCGGCCTTCGTGGCCGCCGACCTCGTGGCCCAGGCCGAGCACGACCCGCTGGCCGCCTGCCTGCTGGTCACCCCCAGCCAGGACCTGCTCGACGCGGTCGAGGTCGAGCTCACCCGGCAGGTGCCCGCGGCCAAGCACCGCGAGCGGGTCGAGACGGCCCTGCTCGGCCAGAGCGCCTTCGTGCTGGTCGACGACCTCGACCACGGTCTGACCGTGGTCGACGCCTGGGCCGCCGAGCACCTCGAGGTCATCACCTCCGACGCTCCCGCGCGGGCCCGCCGCGTGCGCAACGCCGGAGCGGTCTTCATCGGCAACCACACCCCGGTGAGCCTCGGCGACTATCTCGCCGGCTCCAACCACGTGCTGCCCACCGGCGGCACGGCCCGGTTCTCCAGCGGTCTGTCGGCGCAGAGCTTCCTCAAGCGGATGTCGCTCATCGAGTACTCGGCGGCGGCGCTGGCCACGGTGGCTCCGCACGTCACCGCCCTCGGCGGGGCCGAGGACCTTGCCAGCCACGTGGAGGCCGTCCGGGTCCGGCAGCGGTGACCGCCCTGCCGGTCCGCGACGACCTCGTCGGCAAGAAGCCCTACGGAGCCCCGCAGCTCGACGACGTCGTGCGACTGAACGTCAACGAGAACCCGCACGCCCCGAGCGCAGCCCTCGTGGCCGCGCTCCAGCGGGCCGTCGGCGAGGCCGCCGCCACCCTGAACCGCTACCCCGACCGCGACGCGCTGGCCCTGCGCGCCGACCTCGCCGGCTACCTGTCACGGCAGACCGGCGTCACCCTTGCCCCCGGTCAGGTCTGGGCGGCCAACGGCTCCAACGAGGTCCTGCAGCAGGTGCTGCAGGCGTTCGGGGGCCCCGGACGCACGGCCCTGGGCTTCGAGCCGAGCTACTCCATGCACCCCCTCCTGGCCGCCGGGACCAGCACGCGGTGGGTCGCCGAGCAGCGCGCCGGCGGACTTCGTCCTGTACGGCGAGCAGGCGGTCGACGCCGTCCGCCGGCACCGGCCCCACGTCACGTTCCTCACCACGCCCAACAACCCCACCGGCACCACCACGTCGCTCGACGTCGTCCGGGCGGTCCATGACGCGACCGAGGGCGTCGTGGTCGTCGACGAGGCCTACGCCGAGTTCAGCGCGCTGCCGAGCGCGACGACGCTGCTGGCCGCTCTCCCGCGGCTGGTCGTGAGCCGGACCATGAGCAAGGCGTTCGCGATGGCCGGCACGCGTCTGGGGTACCTCGCGGCCAGCACGGACGTCGTCGACGCCCTGCAGCTCGTCCGCCTGCCCTACCACCTGTCGGCGCTGACCCAGGCCGCCGCGCGGACGGCGCTGGCGTACGAAGCCGAGCTGCTCGGCACCGTGGAGGCCGTCAAGGACCAGCGCGACCGCGCGGTGGCCGCCGTGCGCAGCCTGGGCCTGCAGGTGGTGGCCAGCGATGCCAACTTCTTCCTCTTCGGGCCGTTCGAGGAGCCCGCCCGCACCTGGCAGGCCCTGCTCGACGAGGGCGTGCTGGTACGCGACGTCAGCGGCGGACCCGGGCTCGCCGGCTGGCTGCGGGTCAACGCCGGGACCGAGGCCGAGACCACTGCGTTCCTGCAGGCGCTCGCTAGGGTCACCGGGTGACCGCACCGCACCGCACCGCCACGATTTCGCGCACCACCAAGGAGAGCGACGTCTTCGTCGAGCTCGACCTCGACGGGACCGGGCAGGCGAGCAGCGAGACCGGCGTGCCCTTCTTCGACCACATGGTGGCCCAGCTCGGCCGGCACGGCGGGTTCGACCTCACCGTGCGCACCAGGGGCGACCTCGAGGTCGACGCCCACCACACGGTGGAGGACACCTCGCTGGCCCTCGGCCAGGCGCTCAAGGAGGCGCTGGGCGACAAGGCCGGCATCCGGCGGTTCGGCGACGCCCTCGTCCCGCTCGACGAATGCCTGGTGCAGGCCGCCGTCGACCTGTCCGGCCGGCCCTACGTGGTGCATGTCGAGCCCGACATGGTCGAGCTCATCGGCTCCTACGACACCACGCTGACCCGCCACATCTGGGAGTCGTTCGTCGCGACGTCGGGCATCGCCCTGCACGTGCGCGTCCTGTCCGGCCGCAACGCCCACCACCTCGTGGAGGCCCAGTTCAAGGCGGTCGCGCGGGCCCTGCGCGACGCCACGGCCCTGGACCCCAAGATCACCGGGATCCCCAGCACCAAGGGCAGCCTGTAGCGGTGGGCGCGTTCTACGAGAGCGTCGCCGCGCGGGCGCCCCGGTCGCGGGTGCTCGCCGTCGTCGGCGAGGCCTATGCGGCGGCGCTGGTCGGTCCGGAGCGGCTGGGCTGGACCGTGGCGGCCCCCGACGCCGACGGCCGGCTCGACGACCACCTCACCCCCGTCGCCGTCGCGCTGTCCGGCGAGGGCACCGGTGGTGTGCACGACCATCCACGACGACGACGACCTGCTGCTGCAGGTGTACGACGGCGGACAGCTGGTCGCCACCTACGACAGCGACCCCGGCTACCTCGACGGCACCCCCGCCGAGCCCGACGTCAGCGAGCTCGACGCCATGGCGGCGGCGCTCGGCGTGCACGACGTCGGCCCGCTGCGCGCGGTGCTCACCGGCGCCTACGACGTCGAGACCGACCGGCTCGCCGACGCGGCCCCGCTGCTCGGGCTGCCCGCCTACGTCGTGCTGTTCGGCTACGACTACGCCGTCGACGGCGACCTCCCCACCGGACTCGCGGCCGACGAGCTCACGGCCGTCGGCACGCCGTGAGGTGGTTCGAGGCCCTGACGCGTGCTCTACGTGGTCGCGATGGCCGGCGGCACCGGCTGCGGGGCCGTGCTGCGGGCCGCCCGGCTGCGGCACGCCGAGGAACGCCGACCGCTGCCGCCCCACCCGGACGACCTGTGACGCGCGTCGTGGTGCTCGACCACGGTTCCGGCAACCTGCGCAGCGCCGAGCGGGCCCTGCAGCGCGTCGGCGCCGACGTCGAGGTCACCGCCGACCTCGACGCCGCACGTGAGGCCGACGGGCCTGGTCGTCCCCGGCGTCGGCGCCTTCGCCGCCTGCATGGCGGCGATCCTGGCCGTGCGCGGCGACGTCGTCGTCCGCGAGCGGATTGCGGCCGACCGGCCGGTGCTCGGCATCTGCGTCGGCATGCAGGTGCTGTTCGACCGGGGCGACGAGCACGGGCAGCAGACCGACGGCCTGGGGCTGCTGCCGGGCCTGGTGCGGCGGCTGGAGGCCGACGTCGTGCCGCACATGGGCTGGAACACCGTCGCAGGTGCCCGACGCGCAGCCGGCTGTTCCGCGGGGTCGAGCAGGAGCGGTTCTACTTCGTGCACTCCTACGCCGTCGGCGACGTTCCCGAGGCCGTCGTCACCCGCAGCGTGCACGGAGAGCCCTTCGTGGCCGCGGTCGAGCGCGGACCGCTGTCGGCCACCCAGTTCCACCCCGAGAAGAGCGGCGACGCCGGCGCGACGCTGCTGGAGAACTGGCTGGCCACGCTGTGAACGAGGTCGCGTGAGCCGCGAGCGCGCCCGCGCCCGGGCGGCCCGGGAGGCCGAACGCGCCGCGGGAGCGCGAGCAGGCCGAGCGGGCCCGCACCCGACGCCGCCGGCTGTCGGCGCTGCGCCCGGCCCTCCCGCGACGCCGCGCCCCGCGCTACGGCGCTCGCCCCCGCGCTACGGCGCCATGCCCCTGCGGACCCGCCTGGCGCTGGCCGCCGGCGTCGTCGCGGTGCAGTTCGTCGGCTGGCAGCTGCTGCCCGGCACCGCCCAGCGCCTCGGCCTGCTGCTGCTGAGCCTGCTCGCCCTGCCCCTCGTCGTCACCCTGTTCTTCTCACCCCGGAGTTCCCGTTGAGCCTGATCCTGCTGCCCGCCGTCGACGTCGCCGACGGGCAGGCCGTCCGCCTCGTCCAGGGAGAGGCGGGCTCCGAGACCTCCTACGGCGACCCGCTCGAGGCCGCCCTGCAGTGGCAGCGCGACGGCGCGGAGTGGGTCCACCTGGTCGACCTCGACGCCGCCTTCGGCAGCGGCTCCAACCGCGAGCTGCTCGCCCGGGTCGTCGGCGAGCTCGACGTCGCGGTCGAGATGAGCGGCGGCATCCGCGACGACGCCTCGCTGACGGCCGCGCTCGCCACCGGCTGCGCCCGGGTCAACCTCGGCACGGCCGCGCTCGAGCAGCCCGAGTGGACGCGCGCCGGCCATCGCCGAGCACGGCGACCGGATCGCCGTCGGCCTCGACGTCCGCGGCACCACGCTGTCGGCCCGCGGCTGGACGCAGGACGGCGGCGAGCTGTTCGAGGTGCTGGCGCGGCTGGACGCCGAGGGCTGCGCCCGCTACGTCGTCACCGACGTCAAGCGCGACGGCACGCTGACCGGCCCGAACGTGGAGCTGCTCGAGCGGGTCTGCGCGGCGACCGACCGGCCGGTGGTCGCTCAGCGGCGGCGTCTCCTCGCTGGACGACCTGCGGGCGCTCGCCGGGGTGCGGGGCGTCGAGGGCGCGATCGTCGGCAAGGCCCTCTACGCCGGGGCCTTCACGCTGCCCGAGGCGCTCGCGGCGGTGTCGGCATGACCGTCGCTGACCCGCGACGGCGAGGTCTTCGTGCTCGACCTCGGCAGCGACGAGAACCGCTTCGGCCCCGACCTGGCTGACCTCGGTCGAGGCAGGCGCTCGACGAGGTCGCGGCCGCCGAGGGCCCGCGGGCGCTGGTCACCACGCGCCACCGGCAAGTTCTGGAGCAACGGCCTCGACCTCGACTGGCTGTTCGCCCACCCCGACGACGCCGGCGCCTACGTCGACCGCGTCCACGCCCTGTTCGCCCGGGTGCTGACCCTGCCCGGTGCCGACGGTCGCCGCGGTGCAGGGTCACTGCTTCGCCGCCGGCGCGATGCTGTCGCTGTGCCACGACTGGCGCGTCATGCGCGCCGACCGCGGGTACTGGTGCCTGCCCGAGGTCGACATCTCGATCCCGTTCACGGTCGGCATGGGCGCCCTGATCCAGGCCAAGCTGCCGCCCGCCGCCGCGACCGAGGCGATGACCACCGGACACCGCTTCGGCGGTCCGCACGCCGTGCAGAGCGGCATCGTGCAGGCGGCCGTCGCCGAGGCCGAGGTCCTCGCGGCCGCGCTGGCCAAGGTGCGGCCGCTGACCGGCAAGGCCGGCCCGACCCTCGGCACGATCAAGGAGCGGATGTACGCCGGCGTCGTGGCGACGCCTGGTCTGATCCGCGCCGGGCCCTGCCGGGAGCCGCTACCGGCGGATGACGCCGACCTGCAGCGGACCGACCCGCAGCACCAGCCCGCCGTCGACCTCGACGCGCGGCAGCGACCACCGCAGCGGCGTGACAGCCAGCTCGAACGCCGGGGTGGTCGCCCGCAGCGGCGCCGTCGGCAGCGGGCGGGCGGCAGCCCGTGCGGAGGTGCGCGGGGCCGTCGGCGTCGCCGGGGTGGCGGCGAGGTCGGCCTGCGAGGTCGGACAGCAGATCGCTCATCGGGTCACCTTCGCGCGGTAGGAGGCCAGGACCTCGTCGGTGAGGTCACGGTAGGCCGCCGCGACGCTGCTGTTCGGCGCGGCGAGCACCACGGGCCGCTTGGCCAGCGTGGCGCTCGGCACGCGGCGCGACAGCGGCACCCGGGTGGTCGAGCACGCGGCAGGTCGGTGGCGGCGAGGGCCTCCACCACCTCGCGGGCCGCCTTGCCGCCCGCGTCCCAGAGGCTGCAGGCGACGCCGATCAGCTCGGCGGAGGTGTTCTCGAAGTCGCGGTGCTGGGCCAGGAACGCCTGCACCCGCACGGCCCCGAGGGCCGATCCGGGGTCGCTGGTGAACACGGTGAGGACGGTGTCGGCGGCGCAGACCGCCGCCAGCGTGAGGTTGCCGAGGTCGCCGTGGGTGTCGATCACCACGTGGTCGTAGTCGGCGAGCAGCGGTCGCAGCGCGCGACGCAGCGAGGTGACCAGCCCGCCCTGAGGCGGCCAGCTGCGACGCCGACCTGCTCCAGCGAGGCGTAGCCGGCAGCAGGTCCAGGCCGGGGGCGACCTCGGCTCGCAGGACGCGGCGGGCGTCGCGTGGTCCCGGCGAGCACGCCGGCCAGGCTGTCGTCCCGCGCCCTTGGCGACGACGCCGAAGGCCCGCCCGAGGCTGTCCTGCGGGTCGACGTCGACCGCGAGCACCCGTCCCCGGTCGCCAGCACCGCGGCGAGGTTCGCCGCCGTCGACGTCTTGCCGACCCCGCCCTTGGACGAGCACACCGCGAGCCGCATGGGGGCAGCCTCCCAGGACGGGGGCGGCCGCGCCCGCTGACGCGCCGGGTCCGACGTCGGGGCTTCGGGGTCGGGCGACGGCGTCGGGCGGTCGGGGTCACCTATCGTTACCCGGCGTGACCGTGGCCGTGCGAGTGGTGCCCTGCCTCGACGTCGACGCCGGCCGGGTGGTCAAGGGCGTGAACTTCACCGGGCTGGTCGACGCCGGCGACCCGGTGGAGATGGCCCGCGTCTACGACGCCGAGGGCGCCGACGAGCTGGTCTTCCTCGACATCACCGCGAGCAGCGGCAGCCGGGAGACCACCTACGACGTCGTGCGGCGGACCGCCGAGCAGGTCTTCATCCCGCTGACCGTGGGGGGAGGCGTCCGGTCGGTGGACGACGTCGACCGGCTGCTGCGGGCCGGAGCCGACAAGGTGGGCGTGAACACGGCCGGCATCGCCCGACCGGAGCTGCTGCGGGAGATCAGCCACCGGTTCGGCAGCCAGGTGCTGGTGCTGAGCGTCGACGCCCGGCGGGCGCCCGGCACGCCGTCCGGGTTCGAGGTGACCACCCACGGCGGGCGTACCGGCACCGGTCTGGACGCCGTGGCCTGGGCCGAGCGCGGGGCCGCCCTCGGGGTGGGCGAGGTGCTGCTGAACTCGATGGACGCCGACGGCACCCGCCGCGGTTACGACCTCGAGCTGCTGCGCGCGGTCCGGGGCCGGGTCGGGGTTCCGGTCATCGCCAGTGGTGGGGCGGGCCGGCTCGAGGACTTCGCCCCGGCGGTGGAGGCCGGGGCCGATGCGGTGCTGGCGGCGTCGGTCTTCCACTTCGGTCAGCTGCGGATCCCGCAGGTCAAGGACGCCCTGCGACAGGCCGGCCACCCCGTCCGGTAGGGCGAGGGGTCAGGGACCGATGCGGACGCCGTCCAGGCCCGATCCCTCGACCGTGACGTCGGCCGTCCGTCCGTAGAGCCACAGGAACAGCTCCCCGACGCGCCCGCGGACCACGACCTTGCCCGCGTCGCCCCGCCGGGCGAGCAGGGCCTGGGCGCCCGGGGTGACCAGCTCGACCTCGAGGTCGTCGGCGCGTCGCAGGAACACCGGCGCGAGCACGCGCAGCCGGGTCCAGAGGGCGGCCTCGAGGTCGCGGTCCAGCCGGCGCGGACCGAGGCCGCCGGCCCGCCGGACGTCCTCGTGGTGGACGTAGAACTCGTGCACGTTCGTCAGGTCGTAGACGGCGGCCACCGGTGACCCGACGGGCGACCAGAGCGGGGCGCCGCGGCGCAGCGCGGCGAGCAGGTCCTCGTACGCCGTCCTGCGGGCACGCTGCTCGAGCCAGGCCGTCAGCGGGTGCAGCGCGCCCACCACCAGACCGGGCACGGCGAGCGGCTGCCGGTCGCGGACCACGAGGTGGGCGGCGAGGTCGTGGGTGTCCCAGCCGTCGCAGAGTGTCGGCGCGTGCGGACCGGCCTCGGCCAGCAGCCCGAGCAGGGCGGCCCGCTCCGCGGCAGCCAGGCTCACGGGCGTCGGCGCGGCAGGGCCGACAGGGCCCGGAGCACGTCCGCGTCGTAGGGCCGCCAGACCGCGCTGAAGCGCTCCACCCGCATGACGACCACCCGGTCGAAGTCGGCGATCCGGTCCCGCAGCGCCGTCGCGGACGTCTGCCCGTCCGGCCACAGGAAGGTCGTGTCGCGAAAGGCCGGCGCGAGCTGGGCGACCACCGTGCCGTCCATCGAGTCGCCGATGAACAGCGTGCGGCCGGGGAGCACCCGCCCGGTGGCCACGGTGGGGGTGGCCATGAAGTGGCGCGAGCCCATGCCGAGGCCCTCGTCACCGCGCTCGAGCTCGGCCACCTCGACCCCGGGGTTGACCAGCCGCAGGCCCTCGACCCGTTCGGTCCCGGGGATGCCGAGCACGTTCGCGAGGTCGCCGCGGCGGGTCCAGGTGGCGGGCTGCGTCTGCAGGGAGCGGGCGAGCGGGCGGTCGAACGAGGCGACCAGCTGCCTGGCGTAGACCGTGCCCCCGGTCGGGGTCCAGTGGGTGTCCTGGCGCCAGTACGTCTGCCAGCGGGCGCCGGCCGCGGCGAGCGGGCGGCGCAGGTCGACGAAGGTCGGGCCGAGGCGGTCCTGCACGGCCGTCCAGACGGCCGCCTTCTCGGCGGCACCGCAGTCCTTCTGCGGCACGGTGCGGGGCACGTTCCCGGTGCGGATCGTGGCCTTGTCCGGTCCCAGGACCATCCGCACCTCGCGCCCGCTGCGGCGCACGGCGTCGGCGAAGGAGCCCATGCGGCCGGCGGTCGCGCTCGCCTGTCCGCGGTACTGGCACGGGACCGACCAGTCCTGGGCGATGAACAGGTAGTTGTCGGTGCCGCGCACCACCCGCCGCTCGGCCTCGGGGGAGGCGGCGACCGAGCCCGTCGCGCCCAGGACGAGCAGGAGCGCGACGGCGAGGGCGGACAGGGAGCGGCGCACCGGGACATCCTGCCGCACGAGCCCCGCCCGCGGCGCCGTACGCGGACGGTCCGGGGAATCCCCCGGAGCCGCGCGGTGTCGGACGAGAGGACGCCCGACGACCCTGGAGCACCGTGACCCGCTCTGCCCGCACCGCCCCGCCGCGCCCGGGCACCGAGACCGACGCCGCCCGGCCGGCACGGCAACAGCCGGCACAGGAACAGCCGGCACAGGAACGGCCGGCACAGCAACAGCCCGCCCGGCAGCGCGGCGTCCTGCGGCGCGGCTTCGGCGTGCTCGGGGTGTCGGTCCGGGAGGAGCCGGGCATCTTCACGCTGGCCACCCTCGGCAGCGCCCTGTTCGCGCTGGCCACGATCGCGCAGGCGTACGTGTTCGGCGGCATCACCGAGCGGGTCATCGCGCCGGCGCTGCGCGAGGGGCGCACCACCACGGCGACCCTGGTCGGTGCGTTCTGCGCGGTGCTCGCCGTTGCCGTGCTCAAGGTCGTGGGGATCGTCGGCCGGCGCCTGGGCGCCGGCGTCATGCAGTACCGGCTGCAGGCCACCTACCGCCGCCGGGTCACCCGGCGCTACCTCGAGCTGCCCTTCTCCTGGCACCAGCGCCACCCCACCGGTGAGCTGCTGAGCAACGCCAACAGCGACGTCGAGGCCACGTGGGCCCCGATCGCACCGTTCCCGTTCGCCGTCGGCGTCGTCGTGATGCTGGTGGTCACCCTGGGGCTGCTGGTCGTCACCGACCCCGTCCTGGCGCTGGTGGGCTCGGTCGTGTTCCCCGCCATCGCCGGTCTGACGGTGGTCTACAGCCGGCGGATGACCCCGCTGATGACGCGTGCCCAGCGGCTGCGCGGCGAGGTCAGCGGCATCGCCCACGAGTCCTTCGACGGGGCCCTCGTGGTGAAGACCCTGGGCCGCGAGGCCGACGAGACCGAGCGCTTCCGGGCCGCGGCGCAGGAGCTGCGCGACACCATGACGGCGGTCGGCCGGGTCCGGGGCCTGTTCGACCCCGTCATGGAGGCGCTGCCGGTGCTCGGCGTGCTCGTCGTCCTGCTGGCCGGGACCAGCCGGGTCGGCAGTGGCGACATCGACGCCGGTCAGCTCGTCCGGGTGGCCTACCTGTTCACCCTGCTCGCCTTCCCGGTGCGCGCGCTGGGCTGGGTGCTCAACGAGCTGCCCCGCAGCGTCGTGGGGTGGGACCGCGTGCAGAACGTCCTCACCGCCACCGGCGAGCAGGTCCACGGGACGGCCGCGCTGGTCCGCACACCCGAGCCGCTCGGGCTGCGCGCCGAGGGGCTCGACCTCTCCTACGCCGACGTCCCCGTGCTGTCCGGCGTCTGCCTCGATGTCGCGGCGGGTCGCACCGTGGCCGTCGTCGGCCCCACCGGCTCGGGCAAGAGCACCCTGGCCGGCCTGCTCGTGCGCCTGGTCGACCCCGACGGCGGCGTCGTGTCCTACGACGGCACCGACGTCCGCGACCTGGCCCCGGGCGAGGTCGCCCGTGCCGGAGCGCTCGTGCCGCAGTCGGCGTTCCTGTTCGACGACACGATCCGCGGCAACGTCACCCTCGGCGCCGACCTCGACGACGCCGACGTGTGGGCCGCCCTGCGCACCGCCCAGGCCGAGCGCTTCGTGCAGGCCCTGCCCGCCGGGCTCGACACCGTGGTGGGCGAGCGCGGCACCACGCTGTCCGGCGGTCAGCGGCAGCGGATCGCCCTGGCCCGGGCGGTCGTCCGGCGCCCCCGCCTGCTCGTGCTCGACGACGCCACCAGCGCCGTCGACCCGCAGGTCGAGCAGCGCATCCTGGCTGGCCTGCGCAGTTCGGCGGCGGCCAGCACCGTGGTGGTGGTCGCCTACCGCCGCGCCACCATCGCGCTGGCCGACGAGGTGGTCTACCTCGAGCAGGGCCGGGTGGCCGGTCGCGGCACCGACGCCGAGCTGAGGACCTCCGCCCCCGGCTACCGCGACCTGGTCACCGCCTACGAGCGTGCCGAGGCCGAGCGGCAGGCCCTCGCCGAGGAGGTGCCGGCATGACCGCCCCCGCAGCGGCGCCCGAGCGCGGCTCGTTCGCCGTCCTCGCCCACGCGCTGCGCCTCACGCCGGAGTTCCGCGAGGGCCTCGGGTCACCCTGCTGCTCGCCGTCGTGGCGACCGCGGGGCGCGTCGTCGTCCCGGTGGCCGTGCAGCAGACCATCGACAACGGCCTGTCCGGCGGCGCGCCGGACCTGCCCCTGGTCCGCCTGGCCTGCGGGCTCGCCGCCCTCGCCGTGCTGCTCACCGCTGCCGCCAACTACCTCATGAACGTCCGCCTCTACCGGACCACGGAGAAGGGCCTGGCCGCCCTGCGGGTGCGGGCGTTCCGGCGGGTGCACGACCTGTCCGTGCTGCACCAGGCGGCCGAGCGGCGCGGTTCGCTGGTCAGCCGCGTCACCAGCGACGTCGACACCATGAGCACGTTCATGCAGTGGGGCGGGCTGCTCGTCGTCATCAGCAGCGCCCAGCTCCTGCTCGCCACCGCGCTCATGCTCGTCTGGTCCTGGCAGCTGACGCTGGTGGTCTACGTCTGCTTCCTGCCGCTGTTCCTGGCGGTCCGGCTGTTCCAGGCCCGGCTCCAGCTGGCCTACCGGACGGTCCGCGAGCGGGTCGGGGAGCTGCTGGGGGCGGTGGGCGAGTCCGTGGTGGGGGCCCCGGTCATCCGCGCCTACGGCGTCCAGGAGCGCACCGCGGCGCGGATCGACGAGGCCGTGGAGAACGCCCGGTCGGCGCAGGTGCGGGCGCAGGTCATCGCCGCCACCACGTTCTCGACCGGTGAGCTGGTGGCCTCGGTCGCCACCGGCGCGGTGGTGGTGGTGGGCGTCCTGCTGGGCGTCGACGGCCAGATCTCCGTGGGCCGCCTGGTGGGCTTCCTGTTCCTCGTCACGCTGTTCGTGCAGCCCGTCCAGGTGGCCACCGAGGTGCTCAACGAGGCGCAGAACGCCGTCGCCGGCATGAGGAGGGTCCTCGAGGTGCTCGACACCCCCACCGACGTCGCCGACCCCACCGACGGCACCCCGCTGCCCCCGGGTCCTGTCGGGGTCCGCTTCGAGCGGGTCTCCTACGCCTATCCGGGCGGCCCCCGGGTCCTGCACGACGTCGACCTCGCCCTCGCCCCGCGCACCCGGGTGGCGGTGGTGGGGGAGACCGGCAGCGGCAAGACCACCTTCGCCAAGCTGCTGACCCGGCTCATGGACCCGACCGAGGGGCGGGTGCTGCTGTCCGGCGTCCCCCTCGACGAGGTCCCCTTCTCCAGCCTGCGCACCCGCGTGGTCATGGTTCCGCAGGACGGGTTCCTGTTCGACAGCACGGTGGTCGACAACGTGCGCTACGGCCGGCCGGACGCCACCGACGACGAGATCGCCGCGGGCGTTCGGCGACCTGGGGCTGGCCGACTGGCTGCAGGGCCTGCCGGACGGCCTGCACACCCCGGTGGGGGAGCGCGGCGAGCAGCTGAGCACCGGCGAGCGGCAGCTGGTGGCCGTGGCCCGCGCCTACCTGGCCGACCCCGACCTGCTCGTGCTCGACGAGGCGACGAGCGCGGTCGACCCGGCCACCGAGGTGCGGCTGCAGCGAGCCCTCGACAGCCTCACCCGCGGACGGACCACCCTCGCGATCGCCCACCGGCTGTCCACCGCGGAGGCCGCCGACGAGGTGCTCGTCGTCGACGACGGCGTGGTCGTGCAGCGCGGACCGCATCACGAGCTCGTCACCCAGGACGGGCCCTACGCCCGGCTGCATGCGTCCTGGATGTCGCAGTCGCGGTGACCGCCCCCGCCGCCCTGATTCCGGCTCCTCCGGGGGCGGCGGCCGAGCGCCGCGTGCTGCTGGCGGCGTTCGCCGTCTTCGGTGGGTTCTGGGGTGCCTGGGCGGCGCTGCTGCCCGCCGTCCAGCACCGGGTGGGGCCGGCGACGGCGCTCTGGGGCTGGCCCTCGGCGCCCTCGCCGTGGCGGCGCTGCCGGCGATGCCGCTCGCGGGACGCCTCGCCGACCGGCACGGCGTGGACGAGGCCCTGCAGGTCACCCTCGTCGCGTTCGCCCTCGCCGTGCCGCTTCCTGCGCTGGCCGGCAGTCTTCCGGCGCTGGTCGCCGGGCTGGTGCTGCTGGGCGTCGCCACCGGGGCCCTCGACGTCGTGGCCAACACCGCGGCGGCCGCCTGGGAGCGGGCCGAGCACGGGAGCGGCCGTCGGCTGATGTCGCTCGCGCACGCCTGCTTCTCCTTCGGCGTGCTCGGGGGCAGCGCGGGCGCGGGTCTGGCCCGCGAGGCGGGCATCGGTCCGCTGGCCGTGCTGCTGCTCGTGGGCGGAGCGGTCGCCGCCGTCGCCGCACGGGTGCCGCCGCACCGCACGCCCCCCGCCGCCGGCGGCAGTCCCGGCGGCCGCCGCCTGACGTCCCCGCTGCTGGCCCTCGGGGTGCTCGTGGCCGGAAGCTTCCTGGTCGAGGACGGGCTGCAGTCCTGGAGCGCCCTGCACCTGGAGCGGGGCCTGGGGGCCGGCCCGGCGGTGAGCGGGCTCGGTCCGGCCCTGTTCGCCGGCGCGATGGGGGTGGGGCGGCTGGCCGGGCACGTGCTGGGCAGCCGGACCGCGCCCGGCCGGTTGCTGTCCGGGGCCGGCGCCCTTACAGCGGCGGGCGTCGCCCTGCTGGTCCTCGCGCCGTCGCCGCCCCTGGCCCTGGTCGGCCTGGCCGTGGCCGGCGCGGGGGCCTCGATCCTCGCGCCGGTGCTCTACACCGCCGTGGGTGCCCGCTCGGCCCCGGGCCGGCAGGGCGCCGACCTCGCCGTCGTCAGCGCCCTCGGCTACGGGGGCTTCGTCGCCGGACCGCCCCTGGTCGGGGCCGTGTCCGCCGGCACCAGCCTGCCGGTGGCGCTGGGACTGCTCGGGGGCGTCGCGGCGCTGCTCGGCGTCGCCGGACCGCTCGTGCTGGGGGAGCGCTCGGGCAGGATGGAGCGGTGACCGCCAGCACCCCGTCGTCCGCCGTCCGCCCCACCGATCTCGACCCCGCTGTGGCCGCCCGGCTCAAGCGCGACCGCGACGGGCTCGTCGTCGCCGTGGCCCAGCAGCACGACACCGGCGAGGTGCTCATGGTCGGCTGGATGGACGACGAGGCCCTCCACCGCACGCTCACCACCGGTCGCTGCACCTACTGGTCGCGCAGCCGGCAGGAGTACTGGGTCAAGGGCGACACCTCCGGCTCGCAGCAGTGGGTCAAGTCCGTGGCGCTCGACTGCGACGGCGACACCCTGCTCGTGCGGGTCGACCAGGTCGGCAGCGGGGCGTGCCACACGGGCGACCGCACCTGCTTCGACGCCGACGTCCTCGACGCCGTGGTCGGCGCACCCGCGTGAGCCGGCTCGGGGCCACCTCGCCCTCCCGCGAGGAGTTCGACGCCCTCCGGCGCGCGGGCGGCGCGGCCGTCGTCCCGGTCACGCGCCGGCTGCTCGCCGACGGCGAGACCCCCGTCGGCGTCTACCGCAAGCTCGCCGGCGGACGGGCCGGGACGTTCCTGCTCGAGTCGGCCGAGCAGGGCCGCTCGTGGTCGCGGTGGAGCTTCGTCGGGGTGCACGCCGCCGCCACCCTCACCGAGCGCGACGGCCGGGCCCTGTGGGTGGGCGAGGGTCTGCCCACGACCAGCGAGGACCCGCTGGAGGCGCTGCGCGAGGCCGACGCCCTGCTGCGCACGCCCAAGGCCGACGACGCACCGCCGTTCACCGGCGGGCTGGTCGGTTACGTCGGTTACGACGCCGTCCGGCGGATCGAGCGCCTGCCCAGCACCGCGCCCGACGAGCTCGGCATGCCCGAGCTCGCCATGATGCTCGTCACCGACCTGGCGGTGCTCGACCACAGCGACGGCACGGTCCTGCTGGTCGCCAACGTCCTGGCGAGCAGCCCGGGGCAGGACCCCTACGGCGACGCCGTCGCCCGCCTGGACGCGATGGCCGCCGGGCTCGCCGCGCCCGCCGCCGCCTCCGTGGCCACCCTGGACCTGTCGGCCGAGCCGGAGGTGCGTCGCCGCACCAGCCCCGAGGACCACCGCGCCCGGGTCGAGGTGGTCAAGGAGCACATCCGTGCCGGCGACGCCTTCCAGGTGGTGCTCAGCCAGCGGTTCGAGGTCGACACCGAGGCCGACGCGCTGGACGTCTACCGCGTGCTGCGGGCCAGCAACCCCTCGCCCTACATGTACCTGCTGCGGTTCGCCGGTCACGAGCACCCCTTCGACGTCGTCGGGTCCTCGCCGGAGGCGCTGGTGACCGTGACGGCGGGCCACGCGGTGCTGCACCCGATCGCCGGGACCAAGCCGCGCGGCGCCACCCCTGAGGAGGACGCGGCCCTGGCCGAGGAGCTGCTGCACGACCCCAAGGAGCGCAGCGAGCACGTGATGCTCGTCGACCTCGGACGCAACGACCTCGGCCGGGTCTGCGACCCCGGGACCGTCGACGTCGTGGAGTTCATGCAGATCGAGCGCTACAGCCACGTCATGCACATCGTCAGCACCGTGGTGGGCGAGGTCGTGCCGGCCGCTCCGCCTTCGACGTCCTGCGGGCCACGTTCCCGGCCGGCACGCTCTCCGGCGCCCCCAAGCCGCGGGCCATGGAGATCATCGAGGAGCTCGAGCCGCACCGCCGCAACCTCTACGGCGGCTGCGTCGGCTACCTCGACGCCGGCGGCGACATGGACATGGCCATCGCCATCCGCACGGCGGTCCTGCACCGCGGCACCGCCTACGTGCAGGCCGGCGGCGGGCTGGTGGCCGACAGCGACCCGGTGGCCGAGCAGGCCGAGTGCGAGAACAAGGCGGCGGCGGTGCTGCGCGCGGTGGCGGCCGCGGCCACGCTGCGTCCCGCGTGAGGCGCGGGCTCGCGGCCGCGTTGCTGCTGTGCCTGGCCGGGGCGGTCCTGCTGCTGGCGGGGGGGTCGGCGCAGTGGGTGTCCGTCGTCGTGGACGGCGTCGCCCCCCTGCCCGACACCACGGTGATGCTCGACGGCGGCGACCTCGCCCCGGGCCTGCGGGCCCTCGGCGTCGTCGCCCTGGCCGGGGTTCCCGCTCTGCTTGCGGTGCGGCGCGCCGGCCGGGTGCTCGTCGGGGGCCTGCTCGTCGCCACGGGCGCCGGTGCCATGGCGCTTGTCGCGGCCGTGCTCGTCGACCTCGGGTCGCGGGTCTACGGCTCGGACGCCTACCGCAGCGCCGCGGGGCTGCCGGAGGGGGCAGACGTGTACGGCGACCTCGGTGCCGGGGCGTCCGTCGCCGCCTACGGGGCGCTCGTCGGCGGCGCCCTGCTCGTGGCTGCCGGGCTCCTCACCGTCGTCCGCGGCCGCGCCTGGCCGGCGCTCGGCCGTCGCTACGACGCCCCGGCCGGCGCAGCCCGTGCCGCAGGAGCCCGCCGGTGACAAGCAGGTGTGGGAGGCGCTGGACCGGGGGGAGGACCCGACCCGGTGAGGCCGGGCGGTCGCCCGTAGTCTCGGCCTGTGGCAGCGCAGAGCGGGACCGTGCTCGACGACATCCTCGTCGGCGTCCGCGAGGACCTCGCCGCGCGCGAGGCCGCCACCCCGCTGGCCGAGCTCAAGGCGCGGGCCGCCGACCAGCCGGTCGTGCCGTGACGCGGTGGCCGCCCTGCGCCGTCCCGGCGTCAGCGTCATCGCGGAGGTCAAGCGCAGCAGCCCCAGCAAGGGCGCGCTCGCGGCCATCGCCGACCCGGCTGCCCTCGCCCAGGACTACGAGGCCGGGCGGCGCGAGCGTCATCAGCGTCCTCACCGAGCAGCGCCGTTTCGGCGGCAGCCTGGCCGACCTCGACGCCGTGCGCGCGCGGGTGGACGTCCCCGTCCTGCGCAAGGACTTCGTCGTCAGCAGCTACCAGGTGTGGGAGGCCCGGGCGCACGGCGCCGACGTCGTGCTGCTCATCGTCGCGGCGCTCGGGCAGGAGGCCCTGGTGAGCCTGCTCGAGCGCACCGAGTCGCTCGGGATGAGCGCGCTGGTCGAGGCCCACGACGAGGCCGAGGCCGAGCGCGCGCTCGCGGCCGGAGCCACGCTGCTGGGGGTCAACGCCCGCAACCTCAAGACCCTCGAGGTCGACCGCAGCGTCCCCGGCCGGGTCTTCGCCGGTCTGCCCGACTCCGTCGTCAAGATCGCCGAGTCGGGCGTCCGCGGCCCGCACGACCTGCTGGCCTACGCCTCGGTCGGGGCCGACGCCGTGCTCGTCGGGGAGGGCGTGGTCACCGGCGGGTCGCCCCGCGACGCCGTCTCCGAGCTCGTCACCGCCGGTGCCCACCCGGCCGCCGGCCACAGCACCGCCCCCTCGACCGATGCAGGAGCCTCCGAGTGACCGCCTTCCGCGTCCCTGGCGCGCCGTCCGAGCTGCCCGACGCGGCGGGGCACTTCGGTCCCTATGGCGGCCGCTTCGTGCCGGAGGCGCTCGTCGCCGCCCTCGACGAGCTCGCCGAGGCCCACCGCACCAGCCAGCAGGACCCGGTGTTCCTCGCCGAGCTCGACCGCCTGCTGACCACCTACGCCGGCCGCCCCACGCCGCTGACCGACGCCCGGCGCCTGTCCGAGCACGCCGGGGGCGCCCGGATCCTGCTCAAGCGCGAGGACCTCGCCCACACCGGCTCTCACAAGATCAACAACGTGCTGGGCCAGGCCCTGCTGACGCAGCGCATGGGCAAGACCCGCGTCATCGCCGAGACCGGGGCCGGTCAGCACGGGGTGGCCACCGCCACGGCGTGTGCGCTGTTCGGGTTCGAGTGCACGGTGTACATGGGCGAGGAGGACACCCGTCGCCAGGCGCTGAACGTCGCCCGGATGCGCCTGCTCGGCGCGACCGTGGTCCCTGTCACCACCGGGACGCGCACGCTCAAGGACGCCACCAACGAGGCGTTCCGCGACTGGGTCGCCAACGTCGAGACCACCCACTACGCCATCGGCAGCGTCGTCGGCCCGCACCCGTTCCCGGCCATGGTCCGTGACTTCCAGCGGATCATCGGCGTCGAGGCGCGCCAGCAGTGCCTGGACCTGGTCGGCCGGCTGCCCGACGCCGTCGTCGCCTGCGTCGGCGGTGGCTCCAACGCGATGGGCGCCTTCCACGCCTTCATCCCGGACGAGTCCGTGGCCCTGGTCGGCGCCGAGGCCGGCGGTGACGGCGTCGAAACCGGCCGGCATGCCGCGCCGCTCACCGCGGGCACCCCGGGCGTGCTGCACGGCGCGCGCAGCTACCTCATGCAGGACGACGACGGCCAGACGATGGACACCACGAGCATCAGCGCCGGCCTCGACTACCCGGGCGTCGGCCCCGAGCACTCCTGGCTCAAGGACGCCGGCCGGGCCACCTACACCGGCGTCAGCGACGCCTGGGCGATGCAGTGCCTGGAGAAGCTCGCGAAGAGCGAGGGCATCCTGTGCGCCATCGAGACCGCGCACGCCTTCGCCGGCGCCTGCGACTGGGGCCGGGCGCAGGGCGGCGACCCCCGCGACCTCGTCGTCATCGTCAACACCTCCGGCCGGGGCGACAAGGACGTCGACACCGCCGCCCGCTGGTTCGGCCTCGTCACCGGCGAGCAGGTCGCGGAGTCCGAGCTGGTCCGCGCCTCCGAAGGGGAGCAGCCCTAGATGAGCTGCGCTCGAGCGAGATGTTCGCCCGCTGCCGGGCCGAGGGGCGCGCCGCGCTGATCGGCTACCTGCCGGTGGGCTACCCCTCGGTCGAGGAGTCCGTGGCCGCCATGGTGGCGATGGTCGAGGCCGGCGCCGACGCCGTCGAGGTGGGCGTGCCCTACACCGACCCCGGCATGGACGGCCCCGTCATCCAGGTGGCCGTCGATGCGGCCCTGCGCGCAGGCAGTCGGGTCAAGGATGTCTTCACGGCGGTCCGGGCCGTCGCCGACGCGGGCGCCGTCGCGGTGACCATGGGCTACTGGAACCCGGTCGAGAAGTACGGGCCTGCACGCTGGGCCGCCGACCTCAAGGCGGCCGGTGGCTCGGGCTGCATCACCCCCGACCTCATCCCCGAGGAGGCGGCCCCCTGGGTGGAGGCCGCCCGTGAGCATGACCTCGACCCGGTCTTCCTCGTCGCCCCCAGCAGCACCGACGAGCGGATCGCCGTCGTCGGGCGCACCAACCGCGGGTTCGTCTACGCCACCGCCGTCATGGGCGTCACCGGGGCCAGGGCCGAGATCGGCAGCCGCGCGCAGGAGCTGGTGTCGCGCGTGCGCGCGCAGACCGACCTGCCGGTGTGCGTGGGGCTCGGGGTCTCGGACGGGAACCAGGCCGCCGAGGTCGCCGCGTTCGCCGACGGGGTCATCGTCGGGTCCGCCCTGGTGGCGGCGCTGCGCGACGGGGGGGTCGAGGCGGTCCGTGCGCTGACCGCCGACCTGGCCGCGGGAGTGCGCCGGGCCGTTCGGGACTGACCCACCGAACCACGTCTGACCTGCGGAAACTGTCGGACCCCCCGGCGAGGTTCGGGGTGTGAGGGACCTTCTGTTCGGCTCCACGAAGGAGCAGGCCGCGGCGCTGCGGGCTGCCGGGCGGGCGGTGGCGGTGGCGTTCGTGGCCGAGCAGCGGGCGCTGGTCGGGTTGTGGCGGGCGGCGCGGCCGGAGCAGCGGGAGTTCGTGGCCGGGGAGGTCGCGTGCCTGCTGCGTGTGTCGCCGCAGACCGGCGCGGACCGGCTCGGGCAGGCGTTGCGGCTGGGTTCGTTCCCGCGGCTGCTCCTCGCGCTGGAGGCCGGGGCGCTGGCGGTGCCGCATGCGTTGGCGCTGCTTTCCGAGGTCGAGGCGCTGCCCGCGCCGCACGCCGCGGCGGTCCTGGCGTCGGTGCTGGACGGGCCGGTGGACGCCGACGGGCTGCTGGACGGCACGCCGTCGCAGCTGCGGGCCGCGGCCCGTCGCGCGGCGGTCACGGTCGACCCCGGCGCGGCGCGGCGCCGGCACGAACGGGCCCGCCGCACCGCGGGGGCGCGCGTGCGGCCGCAGCCCGACGGGATGGCCGACCTGGTGCTGGGCTGCACCGACCGCCGACCGGAGCGCACCGTCCCACCCCCGGTACCGCACGGGGTCACCCTGCCCGCGCTGCACGGGACACCCGCGCCGGCAGACAGGCCCACGCCATGCGGGACGCCCGCTGGCATCGAGCCCGGCCACACGTAGCCGCGGCCACCTCGCACGCCCCGGTCACCGACGAAGGTTGACGAGGTAGCCCACGGCGGCGCCCAGGACCGCACCGATCAGCGCGAGCACCGAACCGCCGTAGACGATGACGTCGGATCCCTCGTACTCACCTGACTTGGCGAGCACGACCGGGACGAAGAAGACCAGGGCGCCGATGAGGGCGCAGGCAAGGACGGACGGCCGCTTCACGGCACGAGTCGAAGCGCGAAGGGCCTCGTCGTCATGAGGAGCATCATGCCTCGGCACGGACGACCTGCTCCAGCTGCCGCTCGGACGCGGCGGGAGCCGCAGGGGTTGCGGCCGTGCCGCCTACCCTCGACACGTGCCCGTGCTCGCGTCGATCCCCAGTCCGCCGCAGTCGGTCATCCACCTCGGGCCGTTCCCGCTGCGGGCCTACGCCGTCGCGATCATCCTCGGGGTGGTCGTCGCCGTCGTGGTGGGCGACCGGCGCTGGGTGGCCCGGGGTGGGCAGCCGGGGACGGTCGCCGACGTCGCGAGCATCGCGGTGCCGGCGGGCATCGTCGGGGCGCGGCTCTACCACGTGGTCACCAGCCCGGATCGCTACCTCCACGACCCCGTGGCGGTGCTGTACGTCTGGCAGGGGGGCCTCGGCATCCCGGGCGGCATCCTCGGCGGGGCGCTGGCGGTGTGGCTGGTCTGCCGCCGCCGGGGGATGGCGGTCGGCGCCTTCGGCGACGCGGTGGCCCCCGGGGTGGCGCTCGCCCAGGCGGTGGGCCGGCTCGGCAACTGGTTCAACCAGGAGCTGTTCGGCCGCCCCACCGACCTGCCCTGGGCCTTGGAGATCGAGCGGCGGTTCCGCCCGCAGGAGTACCTCGACGTGACCACGTTCCACCCCACGTTCCTGTACGAGCTGCTCTGGAACGTCGGGGTGGCGCTGCTCGTGCTGTGGGCCGACCGGCGCTTCCGGCTCGGCCACGGCCGGGCGTTCGCCCTGTACTGCGCCTCCTATGCGACCGGCCGGCTGTGGATCGAGGCGCTCCGCGTCGACGACGCCACCCGGTTCTTCGGGGTGCGCCTGAACGACTACGTGATGACGGCGGTGCTGCTCGGCGCGATCACCTACCTCGTGCTGCGCCGCCGCAGCGGTCGTGAGCAGAGCGTCCAGGAGGCGGTCGTGCCCGCTCCGGCCGTAGCCTCGACGTCATGACACAGCAGGCACCGGCCCCCTCACCGGTCGTCGCGAAGCGGCCGGCGGCCGACCACCGGCGCCCAGGGGGAGAGCACAAGCACCAGCACCGCGACGTCACGGGTGGCTGGCTGCGCCCGGCTGTCTTCGGGGTCATGGACGGGCTCGTCAGCAACACCGCGCTCATCGCCGGGGTCTCGGGCGGCGGGGTCGCCCCGCGGACCGTCGTGCTGACCGGGCTCGCCGGGCTCGCGGCCGGGGCCTTCTCCATGGCGACCGGTGAGTACGTCTCCGTGGCCAGCCAGACCGAGCTGACCCAGGCCGAGATCGAGATCGAGAAGGCCGAGATCGCCCGGGTGCCGGCGGCCGAGGAGGCCGAGCTCGCGGAGATCTTCCACAACCGCGGCGTCGACCTCGAGACCTCGCGCGAGGTGGCCCGGCAGCTGTCGGCTCGACCCTGAGCAGGCCTGGCGGGTGCACGCCCGCGAGGAGCTCGGCGTCGACCCGGACGACCTGCCGTCGCCCTGGACCGCGGCGGGCTCGTCGTTCGTCGCGTTCTCGCTCGGCGCCCTCGTGCCGCTGCTCCCCTACCTGCTCGGACTCAGCAGCCTGCTGGTGGCGGTCGTCCTGGCCGGAGGTGCGCTGTTCGTGGCGGGCGCCGCCGTGTCCCGCTTCACCAGCCGGGGTGCCGCCTACTCCGGGCTGCGCCAGCTCCTGCTCGGGGCAGCGGCCGCAGCCGCGACCTTCGTCGTCGGCTCCCTCGTCGGCACCGGCGTCTGAGGCGGCACCGGCATCAGAGGCGTCTGAGGCAGCTCAGGCCTGCTGGCGCACCCTGCCCTCGGCCGGGGCCGGCGTCAGGCGCACCTCGACGGTGACCCAGCCGGCGTCGCTGCGCACCTCGACCTCGCCGCCGTACACCTCGACCAGGCGCCGGACGACGTAGAGCCCCATGCCGAGGCCCTCCCGGGCCCGGGTGGCGCCGCTGTCGGCCTGCGCGAACGGCTCGAACAGCCGCCCCGCGCTCGCGACGTCCATCGAGGAGCCGTCGTTGCTGACGGCGATCCAGGCGCCACGGTCGTCGCGTGCCGCCGGTGACCAGCGGCACGGTGCCGGGGGCGCCGTGGACCAGGGCGTTGTCGACGAGGTTGGCCAGCACCTGGTGCAGCGCCCGCCGGTCGATGCGGGCCACGGTCGCGGGGTCGACGAGCACCGAGACCGGCGGCCGTCCGGGGTGCTCGGCGCCGGCCAGCATGGCCACCTCCGCCGCCACGGCGTGCACGTCGCTCACGGCGGTGGGGTCGGCCGAGGTGGCCTCCGAGGCGGTCAGCATGTTCTCCAGCAGCCGGCTACAGGCGCTCCTGCTGGTCGAGCACGGCGTGCAGCAGGCGGTCGCGCCGGGCTCGCGTCGAGCCGGTCGCGCGCGCTTGAGCAGCGTCAGGGCCGCTCCGCGGATGCCGGTCAGGGGGGTGCGGAACTCGTGGCTGACCGTCGCGATGAGGTCGGTCCGGATGCGGTCGGTCGCCTGCAGGCGCTCGCGCACGCTGCCCTGGCCCTCCCAGAGGGCCTGCGCCAGGGCGTCCCCGCCCTCCCGGGCCTGCTCGTTGGCCCGCCAGAACAGCACCAGGACGAGCGCCTCGGCGAGCACGAACCCGGCGTGCACCACGGCGGTCCACAGCGCGCTGTGCCCGCCCTCGGTGAGCGCCTGTGGCGCGACCGCCCCGACGACGGCGTGCTGCACGGCGACGAACCCGATCGCGACGGCGAAGCACCCGCCAGTCCTGGTAGAGCGCGACGAGCGCCACGGCGACGAAGTAGTGGAAGTGCAGCTCGGTGCGTCCGTCGAACAGGTGGACGAAGACGGCGGAGCAGGTCAGCAGCCCCACGGTGGCCGAGAGCGAGGCCACCCGTCGGGTCACCGGAGCCAGGGCCAGCCCGAGCAGGACGCCGACGCCGCCGCACTCCACCAGGCCGTGCGCGACGCCGCGGCCCTGCAGCCAGCGCGAGGGCGAACAGCACCGGCAGGTGCGCCGCGAGCACGCAGGCAGACCGACCCGGTGCCGCCAGGCGAAGTCGGGCTCGGTGAGCGCCCGGCCGGAGGGCAGCCAGGAGCCGACGCGGGGTCGGTGCGTGCTGCGGGGGGACACCCGTCAAGGGTGCGTCGGCTCGTCCGGGAGGCCAATGGCCCGTTCGGTGCCATTTCGGACGCAGTGCTCCCGAACGGAACATTCGGTTCCGCGCACCCTGCGGCGTCGGGCGCACGGGCGGCGACGCCCGTTCGTGTAACGTCCCGGACATCTGCGCGAGGGCCAGTGCTGTCCCGGGGTGCAGAGGACCACAGGCGTAGTCGAGCGTGCGCCACCACCCCGAAGAGAGGCACTGCTGTGCTGCCTGCTGCTGTCCCCTCGGCCCTGCCCGTCAAGCAGGGGCTCTACGACCCGGCCCACGAGCACGACGCGTGCGGAGTCGCCTTCGTCGCCGACATCGCCGGTCGGGCCAGCCACGACATCGTCGACCAGGGCCTGACGGCGCTGCGCAACATGGAGCACCGCGGGGCCTCCGGCAGCCGAGCCGGACTCCGGCGACGGCGCCGGCATCCTCGTGCAGCTCCCCGACGCGTTCCTGCGCGCGGTCGCCCCGGCCGAGCTCCCGCGCGCCGGGCGCCTACGCCGTCGGCACCGCCTTCCTGCCCACCAGCCCGCGGGCCGCGGTCGACGCCCAGCTCGCCGTCGAGCGCATCGCCGCCGAGGAGGGCCTGCGGGTCCTGTGCTGGCGCGACCTGCCGGTCGACCCGGAGGGCGCCGGCGTCGGGGCCACGGCCCGCTCGGTCATGCCGGTGTTCCGCCAGGTGTTCCTGGCGGCGGCCCCCGAGGTCTCCGCTGACCCCGGAGGCGCTCGAGCGCCGGGCCTACGTCACCCGCAAGCGCGTCGAGCACGAGTCCGGCGACCTACTTCCCGTCGCTGTCCACCCGCACCCTGGTCTACAAGGGGATGCTCACCACCGGCCAGCTCGAGGCCTTCTTCCCGGACCTGCTCGACGAGCGCTTCGTCAGCGCGCTGGCCCTCGTGCACAGCCGCTTCTCCACCAACACCTTCCCGAGCTGGCCGCTGGCCCACCCGTACCGCTACATCGCGCACAACGGCGAGATCAACACCGTTCGGGGCAACCGCAACTGGATGCGTGCCCGGGAGGCCCTGCTGCGCGGCCCGGCCGAGCTGCCCGACGACCTGTCGCGCCTGTTCCCGGTCTGCACGCCCGGCGCGTCGCGACTCGGCCTCCTTCGACGAGGTGCTCGAGCTGCTGCACATGGGCGGCCGCTCGCTGCCGCACGCCGTGCTGATGATGGTCCCCGAGGCGTGGGAGAACGCGCCCGACATGGACCCGGCCAAGCGCGCCTTCTACGAGTTCCACGCCGAGCCTGATCGAGCCGTGGGACGGCCCGGCCTGCGTCACCTTCACCGACGGCACGGTCATCGGCGCGGTCCTCGACCGCAACGGCCTGCGGCCGAGCCGCTGGTGGCAGACCGCCGACGGCCGGATCGTCCTGTCGCTCCGAGGTCGGGGTGCTCGACATCCCGGCCGACCAGGTCGTGCGCAAGGGCCGCCTGCAGCCCGGCAAGATGTTCCTCGTCGACACCGCGCAGGGCCGCCTGGTCGACGACGAGGAGGTCAAGGCCGAGCTGGCCGCCGAGCACCCCTACGGCGAGTGGCTGCACGCCGGCCTCGTGCGCATCGAGGACCTGCCGCCGCGCGAGCACGTCAAGGTCAGCGCCCAGTCGGTGCTGCGCCGCCAGCAGGTCTTCGGCTACACCGAGGAGGACGTGCGCCTGCTCGTCGGGCCGATGGCCCTGAAGGGCCTGGAGCCGATCGGGTCGATGGGCACCGACACGCCCGTCGCCGTCCTGTCCGAGCGGCCGCGGCTGCTGTTCGACTACTTCAGCCAGCTCTTCGCCCAGGTGACCAACCCGCCGCTGGACGCGATCCGCGAGGAGCTCGTCACCAGCCTGTCCGGCTCGATCGGACCGGAGCAGAACCTGCTCGAACCAGGTGCGGCGTCGTGCCGTCAGATCGTGCTGCCGTTCCCGGTGCTCGACAACGACGAGCTCGCGAAGATCCAGCACGTCAACGACGACGGCGACCTCCCCGGGTTCGCCGCCGTGACCGTCCACGGCCTCTACCCGGTGAACGGCGGCGGCGAGGCCCTGCGCGACGCCCTCGACCGGGTCCGCCGCGAGGTCTCGACGGCCATCGCGGCCGGCGCCCGCATCGTCGTGCTGTCCGACCGCGACTCGACCGAGGCGATGGCCCCGATCCCGTCGCTGCTGCTCACCAGCGCCGTGCACCACCACCTCATCCGCGAGAAGACCCGCACCCGGGTGGGCCTGGTCGTGGAGGCCGGTGACGCCCGCGAGATCCACCACGTCGCGCTGCTGATCGGCTACGGCGCCGCGGCGGTCAACCCCTACCTGGCCTTCGAGACGATCGAGCAGCTGATCCTCGACGGCGACCTCCCGGTCGACCCCGCCGTCGCCGTGCGCAACTACATCAAGGCGGCCGGCAAGGGCGTCCTGAAGGTCATGAGCAAGATGGGCATCAGCACGATCGCCAGCTACACCGGGGCGCAGGTCTTCGAGGCGCTGGGGCTCGGCCAGGAGCTCGTCGACGAGTACTTCACCGGCACCACCAGCCGGCTCGGGGGCATCGGCCTGGAGGTCGTCGCCACGGAGGTCGCGGCGCGCCACCGTCGCGCCTATCCGGTCAACTCCAGCGAGCGGGCCCACCGCAGCCTGGAGACCGGCGGGGAGTACCAGTGGCGCCGCGAGGGCGAGGTGCACCTGTTCAACCCGGAGACCGTCTTCCGGCTGCAGCACTCCACCCGCACCCAGCAGTACGACGTGTTCAAGGAGTACACGGCGAAGGTCGACGAGCTGTCGGCCCGGGCCGGCACCCTGCGCGGCCTGTTCGCCCTGCGTGAGGGGCTGCGGCCGGCGATTCGCGTCGACGAGGTCGAGCCGGTCAGCGACATCGTCACCCGGTTCAACACCGGCGCCATGTCGCTGGGCAGCATCAGCCCCGAGGCCCACGAGACCATGGCCATCGCCATGAACCGGCTCGGCGGGCGCAGCAACACCGGTGAGGGCGGCGAGGACCCCGAGCGGCTCTACGACCCGATGCGCCGCAGCGCCATCAAGCAGGTGGCGTCCGGCCGCTTCGGCGTCACCAGCGAGTACCTCGTCAACGCCGACGACATCCAGATCAAGATGGCGCAGGGCGCCAAGCCGGGCGAGGGCGGTCAGCTGCCCGGACCGAAGGTCAACCCCTACATCGCGAAGACCCGGCACTCGACCCCCGGCGTCGGGCTCATCTCGCCGCCGCCGCACCACGACATCTACTCGATCGAGGACCTCGCCCAGCTCATCCACGACCTCAAGAACGCGAACCGGACCGCGCGCATCCACGTCAAGCTGGTCGCCGAGGTCGGCGTCGGCACGGTCGCCGCGGGCGTCTCGAAGGCGCACGCCGACGTCGTGCTCATCTCCGGCCACGACGGCGGCACCGGGGCGTCCCCGCTGACCTCGCTCAAGCACGCGGGCAGCCCCTGGGAGCTGGGCCTGGCCGAGACCCAGCAGACCCTGCTGCTCAACGGGCTGCGCGACCGCATCACGGTGCAGGTCGACGGCCAGCTCAAGACCGGTCGCGACGTCGTGATCGCCGCGCTGCTCGGCGCGGAGGAGTACGGCTTCGCGACGGCGCCGCTCGTGGTCAGCGGTTGCATCATGATGCGTGTCTGCCACCTGGACACCTGCCCCGTCGGGGTCGCCACCCAGAACCCCGTGCTGCGGTCGAAGTTCTCCGGCAAGGCCGAGTACCTCGTCACCTTCTTCGAGTACCTCGCCCAGGAGGTCCGCGAGCACCTGGCCGCCCTGGGCTTCCGCAGCCTGCAGGAGGCGATCGGCCACGCCGAGGTGCTCGACACCCAGCGCGCCGTCGAGCACTGGAAGGCCTCGGGGCTCGACCTCGCGCCGGTCCTGCACGTGCCCGACCTGCACGCCGGCACCTCGCTGGTGCGCACCGGCGTGCAGGACCACGGCCTGGACGCCGCCCTCGACGTCACGCTGATCGAGCTGGCCCGGCCGGCCCTGGACAACGGCGCGCAGGTGCGGCTCGAGCTGCCCGTGCGCAACGTCAACCGCACCGTCGGCACCATGCTCGGTGCCGAGGTCACCCGTCGCTGGGGCGGCAAGGGCCTGCCCGACGGCACGATCGACATCACCTTCACGGGTAGCGCCGGCCAGTCCTTCGGGGCGTTCCTGCCGCGAGGCATCACGCTGCGCCTGGTCGGGGACGGCAACGACTACGTCGGCAAGGGCCTGTCGGGCGGACGCGTCGTGGTGCGCCCCGACGCCGCGGCGACGTTCGCCGCCGAGGACAACGTCATCGCCGGCAACACCCTGCTGTACGGCGCCACCGGCGGCTCGCTGTTCGTGCGCGGCATGGTGGGGGAGCGCTTCTGCGTCCGCAACTCCGGCGCCACCGCGGTCGTCGAGGGGGTGGGCGACCACGCCTGCGAGTACATGACGGGCGGTCGGGTGGCCATCCTCGGCGTCACCGGACGCAACGTCGCGGCCGGCATGAGCGGCGGCGTCGCGTACCTGCTCGACGCCGACGAGCGCAAGGTCAACGGCGAGATGGTCGACCTGCTTCCGCTCGACGACGGCGACCGCGAGACCCTGCGCGAGATGCTCGCCGACCACGCCGCCGAGACCGGGTCGCCCGTCGCGCAGGCATTGGTCGACGGCTGGCCCGAGCAGGCAGCACGCTTCACCAAGGTCATGCCGCGTGACTACGCGCGGGTCCTGGCCGCGATCGAGCAGGCCCAGCAGGACGGCACCGACGTCGACACGGCCGTCATGGCCGCCGCAGGAGGGAAGTAGCCATGGCTGATCCGCAGGGGTTCCTCAAGAACGGCCGGGCGCTGCCCACGCGCCGTCCGGTCGACGTCCGCATCCGCGACTGGAAGGAGGTGTACGAGCCGTTCCCGGCCGAGCACCTCCACGACCAGGCCGCCCGCTGCATGGACTGCGGCATCCCCTTCTGCCACAACGGCTGCCCCCTGGGCAACCTCGTGCCGGAGTGGAACGACCTCGTCCACAAGGGTGACTGGGCCGACGCCTCAGAGCGGCTGCATGCCACCAACAACTTCCCGGAGTTCACCGGCCGGCTGTGCCCCGCGCCGTGCGAGGCCGCGTGCGTGCTCGGCATCAACGACGACCCCGTGACCATCAAGCAGGTCGAGGTCGAGATCGCCGACCGGGCGTGGGCCGACGGCGTCGTCACCCCGCGGCCGGCCAGGGAGCGCACCGGGCGCAGGGTCGCCGTCGTCGGTTCCGGCCCGGCCGGGCTCGCGGCCGCGCAGCAGCTCACCCGGGCCGGTCACGAGGTGGTCGTGCTCGAGCGGGCCGAGCGGATCGGCGGCCTGCTGCGCTACGGCATCCCCGAGTTCAAGATGGAGAAGGCGGTGCTGGACCGCCGGCTGGAGCAGATGCGCGCCGAGGGCACGGTCTTCCGCACCGGCGTCGACGTCGGCGTCGACGTCACGGTCCAGGAGCTGCGGGCCGACTACGACGCCGTCGTCCTCGCCGGCGGGTCGACCCTGGGGCGCGACCTGCCGGCTCCGGGCCGTGACCTGGCCGGCATCCACCTGGCCATGGAGTACCTGGTGCCGAGCAACCGGGTGCAGGAGGGCTCGCTGCAGGCGCCGCCGATCAGCGCGCAGGACCGCGACGTGGTCATCATCGGCGGCGGCGACACCGGGGCCGACTGCCTCGGCACCGCCATCCGCCAGGGCGCCCGCTCGATCACCCAGCTGGAGATCCTGCCGCGGCCGCCCGAGAGCCGGGCGAGCTCCACGCCCTGGCCGACCTGGCCGCTGGTCTACCGCACCTCGTCCGCGCACGAGGAGGGCGGCGAGCGCGTCTTCAGTGTCAACACCCAGCAGTTCACCGGCGACGCCGACGGGCGGGTCAGCGCCATCGACCTGGTCGACGTCGAGCTGGTGGACGGCAGCTTCACCCCGGTCGAGGGCACCGAGCGGACCCTTCCGGCGCAGCTGGTCCTGCTGGCGATGGGCTTCACCGGCCCGCAGCGGCAGGGCCTGCTCGAGCAGCTCGGCGTCGAGCTCGACGGCCGGGGCAACGTCGCCCGCGACGGCGGCTGGGCCACCAACGTCGACGGTGTCTTCGTCTGCGGCGACATGGGCCGCGGCCAGTCGCTCATCGTGTGGGCGATCGCCGAGGGCCGTTCCTGCGCGAGCGCCGTCGACCGCGTGCTGTCCGGCGACACGCAGCTGCCCTCACCGGTGACGCCGACCTCGCGCTGACCGCCTCCCGTGGGGAAGGGACACCTCCCCCCACGGTGCGGTCCCGGGGCCTAGGTTCTGGCTCCTCGGGCGGGACTCCACGCCGCCCGCGGAGGAGGTCTAGGTGCGCAAGTCCATCCGTTGGGGAGCAGCCCTCACTGCTGCCGCGCTGGGTTCCACCGTGCTCGCCGTCACCGCATCCGGTGCCACGGCAGCGGGCACGGTCGTCGAGCGCTACGTCGTCCTGTACAAGGACGGCGCCAACCTGCAGCAGGCCCGCAAGGCGGTGTCGGCAGCAGGCGGCAAGATCCTGAAGGAGAACCTGGCCGTCCGCGTCGCCGTCGTCGAGACGCGCAGCGCGACGTTCCGGGTCGACGCCGGTCGCCAGTCCACGCTCGGCGGCGTCGCCCGCGACAGGTACATCGGCTACACCCCGCCGCCGGCTCCGGCGAGCGCCTCCCCGTCGGCAGCGGCGCGCACCTCGCAGCGCACCGCCGCGAAGGAGCGCGCCGACCGTCGTGACGTCGAGCGCTCCGCCGACGGCGCCACCCGCACGGACGTCGTCGCCAACAACGCGCCCGACACGGCCACCGCCACCACGCGCGAGCCGCTGGCGGACCGGCAGTGGGACATGCGCATGATCCAGACGTCGGAGGCGCACCTGCGCCAGACCGGCGACCGCCGGGTGACGGTCGGCATCATCGACACCGGCGTCGACGGCACCCACCCGGACATCGCCGCCAACTTCGACAGGGCGCGCAGCCGCAACTTCGTCCGCGACCTGCCGACCGACCCCGCCGGCAACGAGCTCGACGGCCCGTGCGAGGTCCCGTCCTGCGTCGACCCCGTCGACCGCGACGACGACGGCCACGGCACCCACGTCGCCAGCACCATCGCGGCGCCGATCAACGGCGTGGGCATCGCGGGCGTCGCACCGGACGTCCGGATCGTCAACATCCGGGCCGGTCAGGACAGCGGCTACTTCTTCCTCATGCCCACGCTCGACGCGATCAGCTACGCCGGCGACGCCGGCATCGACGTCGTCAACATGAGCTTCTACACCGACCCGTGGCTCTACAACTGCACCGCCAACCCGGCCGACAGCGCGGCCGAGCAGGAGGAGCAGCGCGTGATCATCGCCGCCACCCGGCGCGCGGTCGACTACGCCTGGGCCCGTGGCGTGACGCTCATCTCGGCCGCCGGCAACGGGTCGCAGGACCTCGGCCGCCCCGGCGACGACGCCGGCAGCCCGGACTACCCGCAGGCCACCGAGAGCCAGGAGTTCTCCCGCAACCGGCAGATCGACAACCGCACCTGCCTGTCGATGCCGTCCGAGGCCAACCACGTCCTCGACGTCACCTCGGTCGGGCCGTCCACGCGCAAGGCGTTCTACAGCGACTACGGCACCGAGCAGGCCGTCGTGGCCGCGCCCGGCGGCGACTCCCTCGACGCGGGCACCGGGCTGACCACGCCGGCCAACCGCATCCTGGCGGCGTACCCGAAGGGGGCGCTCGAGCACGAGGGCCTGCTGCAGGCCAACGGCGACCCCACCGACACCACCCTGGGTCGCCAGGTCATCCGCCAGGGGAACTACTACTGGCGGTACCTGCAGGGCACCTCGATGGCCGCCCCGCACGCCGTCGGCGTCGCCGCGCTCATCGTCAGCGAGTTCGGCACGGTCGACCGTCGGGGTGAGCTCACGCTGGCTCCGGCCGAGACCGAGCGCCGGCTGACCACCAGCGCCGACGAGCATGCCTGCCCGTCGCCGCGGACCGTCTCCTACGAGCGGCCCGACTACGAGGCCACCTGCGTCGGGTCGCCGAAGTTCAACGGCTTCTACGGCCACGGCATCATCGACGCGCTCGCCGCCATCAACGGCGCGAAGTAGTCCCAGCGCGCCATCAGCGCTCGTCCGGAGGGCGCCGTCCGACCACGTCGGGCGGCGCCCTCCGGCGTCGCCGGGATCGTGCACGGCGCCGCCCGGGCGCAGCTGCGTGGCCATGATCGCGCGGACCGCCGGCGGGCCTAGGGTGGCACGGTGAAGCGTCGCGCGAAGATCGTCTGCACCCTCGGCCCGGCTGTGCACAGCGCCGAGGGCATCCGGGCCCTCGTCTACGCCGGCATGGACGTGGCGCGGCTCAACTTCAGCCACGGCTCGCACGACGACCACCGGCAGGCCTACATGTGGGTCCGCGAGGCCAGCGACGAGTCCGGGCGCGGCGTCGGCGTGCTCGCCGACCTCCAGGGGCCCAAGATCCGGCTGGGCACCTTCGCGGCGGGCCCCGTCGTCTGGGCGACCGGCGAGACGGTCACCATCACCACCGACGACGTCGAGGGCACGCACGACCGTGTGGGCACGACCTACGCCGGCCTGGCGGGCGACGTCTCGGTGGGGGACCGGCTGCTGGTCGACGACGGCCGGGTCGGCCTCAAGGTGGTCGGCGTCGACGGGCCGGACGTGCGGCTGCTGGTCACCGAGGGTGGCCCCGTGTCGAACAACAAGGGGCTCTCGCTGCCGGGCGTCGGGGTGAGCGTGCCGGCGATGTCGGACAAGGACGAGGACGACCTGCGCTTCGCGCTCGGCCTGCGGGTCGACATGGTCGCGCTGTCGTTCGTGCGGGGACCCGAGGACGTCGAGGGCGTCCACCGGATCATGGACGAGAAGGGCCACCGGCTGCCCGTGCTGGCCAAGATCGAGAAGCCGCAGGCCGTCGACAACCTCGACGCCATCGTCGAGGCCTTCGACGGCCTGATGGTGGCCCGCGGCGACCTCGGCGTCGAGATGCCGCTCGAGCGGGTGCCCCTGGTGCAGAAGCGCTGCATCCAGGTGGCCCGCGAGCTGGCCAAGCCGGTCATCGTGGCCACCCAGATGCTCGACTCGATGATCGGAGCCTCTCGCCCGACCCGCGCCGAGGCCAGCGACGTCGCCAACGCCGTGCTGGACGGGACCGACGCGGTGATGCTCAGCGGCGAGACCAGCGTGGGTGCCTACCCCGTGGAGTCGGTGGCGACCATGGCCCGCATCGTGGTCGCCGCCGAGGAGGAGCTGCGCACCGTTCCCCGCATCGTGCGCGAGCCCACGACCGTCGGCGGCGCCATCGCGCGTGCGGCGGCCGGGGTGGGGCGCACCGTGGGAGCCAAGGCGCTGGTCGCCTTCACCCAGAGCGGCGACACCGCCCGGCGGCTGGCCGAGCACCGGTCGCCGATCCCGCTGCTCGCCTTCACGCCGGTGGCCGACGTGCGCAGCCAGCTCGCCCTGGTGTGGGGCGTCGAGACCTTCCTGGTCCCGACCGTCACGCACACCGACGAGATGGTGCTGCAGGTCGAGAAGGCGATGCTGGATCTCGGACGGATGGAGGCGGGCGACCTCGTCACGATCGTCGCCGGCAGCCCGCCCAGCACCGCCGGATCGACGAACGCGATGCGGGTGCACCGTCTCGGCGGTTTCGTGCCGAGCCCGCCGCCCCTGCCGGCGGCCGGGTCCGAGGCGCCCTGACCCGAGGCGCCCCGACCTCAGCTCAGCAGTGCTGCGCTCAGTCGTGCCGCGTAACCGCCCCGGCACCGCCGAGCAGCACCTGGAGCAGGGCGCTCATCTGTTCGCCGCTCATGAGCGGGCCGACCGGGGGGCGAAGCTGGTCGCGCTGCACCAGGAGGGGGAGCGGCGGCGCCTCCAGCGACGGCGCCGGCGTCGACGGTGGCGGCGTCGGCCGGTCCTCAGGTGGCGCGGCCCCACGGGGGGCGGGGGGCCTGACCTGCAGGGTCGGGACCGTGGTCGTGGTGGGCGCGAGAGCGTCCATGGCGCACCTCCTGTGCGAACCCCGCGATCCGTCGCGGGCGGGCCCGACCGGTGTCAGGCCTGCCGAGTGTGCGTGCGCACGGCTCCTGCCGGAGCTACCCGATCGGGTGGATCCGCGGCACCGTCAGCCGCGCACGCCCACGTACAGGTAGCGGGGCGCCCGCACGCGGACGATGTTGTAGGTGCGGTTTCCGGAGGCGTTGTACTGCTCGACGCTGACCGACCCGTCGCTGTAGACGCCCCGCACGTAGCCCACGTGACCGTAGGACCCGGCCGACATCGAGCCGTTCGCGGTGGCCGATCCGGCGGTGTAGTACGGCGAGCGCTCGCCGGCGTTCCACTGCGCGATCGAGCCCGCGACCGGCCTGGTGCCCACCCCGTACCCGAGGCGGCGCGCGGTCTCGTCCCAGTTGAGGGCGTTGCCCCACTTCTGGGTGCCGTTGGTCAACCTGTGGCCGCGCTGCTCCATGCGCCAGGCCACGAAGCTGACGCACTGGCGCTTGGTGAAGCCCCAGCGGTCGGCCGACCGGGTCGTGTCCGTGCGGTACGGGTAGTCGTCACCGGCTGCCGACGCAGGAGGGGTCACCACGGTCAGGCACGCGACGAGGGCGAGCAGCAGGACGGCGAGACGGCGCAGGACGGGCACGGAGAAGGCCTTCGGGTCGGGGGAGGCAGAGCGATCAGTCGTTCATCGACGGCGCGCGACCCCGGTCTGAAGCCCCGGCGCTGCGCCATCCGGGTGAAGACCGGGGCGACCTGCGGCGGTGGACGTCCCCGCGGGGCGAACGGTGTCCGAGATTACCCGGTACGGGCGGTTTCGTGCCGGCGACGCGCCCCGGTGCCGTGTCCTGCGGGCGGTCGCGGCGTTGTGCGGGTGTGCCCCTCCCCACCGAGACCCGTCCCGCCGGCTCCGCCGACCCCGTCGCCGGGGGCCCGTCCGCCGTCGTGCTCGACCTGCGCGACCACCGGACCCGGACGGTCGGGCGACCCCGGCTGGCCCGGCTGGCGGCCCTGCAGACCGCGGACACCGGTGCCACCGTGCGGTTGCAGGCGCAGCTGCTCCGGCGGCGTCGGCGTCCGCCGGTCGGTGCGGGGCCGCCGCAGGCCTGACCGGGGCGGGTGCGCACGCGCACCCGGGAGTGCCCCCGGTGGGATTCGAACCCACACTGGCGGTGGTTTGAGCACCGTGCGTCTGCCGGTTGCGCGACGGGGGCCGCGGCGAGCTGTCCGGTCGACGTTAGCGCCCCGCCGGTAGGGTCGAGCAGGTCCGCCGACCGCTCCCCGGAGGTGCCGCATGCCCCCCGCCGACCGTCCGGTACCGCGGCCTGGACCTCCGCCGCGCAGCGGCCCCACCGTGCGGGTCCTGCTGGCCGAGGACGAGGCCCTCATCCGGCTGGACCTCAAGGAGATGCTCGAGGAGGAGGGCTTCGTCGTCTGCGGCGAGGCCGGCGACGGCCGCACCGCGGTTCGCCTGGCGCAGGAGCTGCGGCCCGACCTCGTCATCGTCGACGTGAAGATGCCCGAGCTCGACGGGATCGCCGCCGCCGAGCAGATCGTCGCCGCCCGGATCGCCCCCGTCGTCGTGCTCACCGCCTTCAGCCAGCGCGACCTCGTGGCCCGCGCGCGGGAGGCGGGTGCGATGGCCTACCTGGTCAAGCCCTTCCAGAAGAAGGACCTCCTGCCCACGGTCGAGATGGCGCTGGCCCGGTTCGCCGAGACGGTCGCGCTGGAGTCCGAGGTGGCCGGCCTGTCCGCGCGGCTGGAGGCCCGGACGCTCGTCGACCGGGCCAAGGCCCGCCTGCAGTCCGAGCACGGGCTCTCGGAGGCCGAGGCCTTCCGGTTCGTCCAGCGCAGCTCCATGGACAGCCGGCGGACCATGCGGTCCGTGGCGCAGGACGTCCTCGACGGGAGCCTGCGACCGGACGCCGCGTCGCAGGACCCGGGGGCGACGGGGCCGGACGGCGCAGTGGCGACAGGGCCGAACGGCGCAGCCGCGTTGCCGTCGTGAGTCGGTCTGCCCGTTTGTGGGCACCTTTTGGACACGCTCCGGTCACGACACGGGAAGGGTCGTAGCGGCGCGCGCCCCGATGCCGATACCTTCGCGCCCGCCGCGACCTCTCGTCGCGGCTCGCCGGCACCACCCCCGCCGGCGTTGACGAATCTCCGGGAGTGCGTGTGCTCAACCGACGACTGCTTCGACTGGCCATGCCGGTCGCCCTCGGCGCCCTGGCGCTCACCGCCTGTGGCTCCGGCTCCGACGACAACCCGGGCGGCTCGGGTGGCGACTCCAAGCCCACCTACAAGATCGCTTTCCAGGGCCCGATCTCCGGCGACAACGCCGCGATCGGCGAGAACGAGGGCAACGGCGTCGAGCTGGCCGTCGAGCTGGCCAACGAGAAGGGCGACCTGCCCTTCACGCTCGCGTACGCCGGCCAGGACGACGTCGGCACCCCCGAGGGCGGTCCGCCCGCGGCCCGCAAGAGCATCGACGACGAAGAGGTCATGGCCGTCGTCGGCCCGGCCTTCTCCGGCGCCACCAAGTCCTCCGCGAAGCTGTTCGCGGCGGCCAACCTGGCGGCCGTCAGCCCGTCGGCCACCAACCCCGACCTGACCAAGCCCGAGAACGGCTTCACGTCGTTCTTCCGCGTGGTTCCGCCGGACGACGCGCAGGGCGAGGAGGCCGCGAACTACATCGCGAAGACCCTCATGGCCAAGACCGTCTACTCGGTCGACGACAAGAGCGAGTACGGCGTGGGCCTGGCGGGCGTGTTCAACAAGACGCTCGAGGCGCAGGGCGTGAAGGTCATCAAGGAGAGCGTCCCGAAGACCAAGGACTACTCCACCGTCGCGCAGAAGATCAACAACGCGAAGGTCGACGCCGTCTGGTACTCCGGCTACTTCCCCGAGCTGGCCCTGCTGGCCAAGTCGCTCAAGAGCGTCGGCTACACCAACCCGCTCCTGTCGGGCGACGGCTCCAACGACGACGAGTACATCAAGTCGGCCACCCCCGAGGTCGCCGAGGGCACGTACCTGTTCTGCCCGTGCGGTGACGCCAACGTCGACCCGAAGGCCAAGACCTTCGCCGACGCCTACAAGGCGAAGTTCTCCAAGCCGGCCGGCACGTACTCGCCCGAGTCCTTCGACGCCGCCAACGCCATCATCGAGGCCATGCGCAGCGTCGGCAAGGACCTGACCCGCGAGAAGGTGCTCGAGGCCGTGCGCGGCGTCGACTACACCGGCATCACCAAGCAGATCAAGTTCACCGACAGTGGTGAGGTCGAGGGCAAGACGATCTTCGTCTTCCAGGTCAAGAGCGGCAAGCGCGACGTCCTCGGCACCACCGCGGACCTCGTCAAGTAGCAGAACGACCAGCGAGCGGGGCGCCGGCCCGCGGCCAGTGGCTGCGGTCCGACGCCCCGCTCGCGGTATGTCCCGTCCTGCCCTGTACCCGGTCCGTCCGGGGTCCGGGTCCGCCCTGCACCCACCGGTGCACCCAGCCTGGAGCATCCACCCATGTGCTTCACCAGCCAGTTCTGGGACCTCACGGTCACCGGGCTGGCGATCGGCGCCGTCTACGCGCTCATCGCCCTCGGCTACACCCTGGTCTACGGCGTCCTGCAGCTGATCAACTTCGCGCACAGCGAGGTCTTCATGCTCGGCGCCTTCGGCAGCGTCTTCGCGCTGCGCCCCCTCGTCGGTGACGTGCGCCCGTCCGGGCTCACCTCCGTCGGCCTGGTCGTCCTCGGCCTCGTGGTCGGCGGCACGGTCGGCGCCGCGGCAGCGTTCGTGCTGGAGCGCACGGCCTACCGGCCGCTGCGCCGCAGGCACGCTCCCAAGCTGGCCTACCTCATCTCGGCCATCGGCGCCTCGTTGTTCATGGTGAACATCGCCGGCAAGGAGTTCGGTCGCCTGGCGGTCAACGTGCCGACGCTCTACACCGACGGCACCGTCTTCACGCTCTTCGGCGCCGACGTCAAGACCAAGCAGCTCGTCCTCGCCGGAGCGGCGGTCGTGCTGCTCATCGCGCTGGACCGGCTGGTCAACGGCACCCGGCTCGGCCAGGGCATCCGGGCCGTCGCCCAGGACGCCGAGACCGCGAGCCTCATGGGCGTCGACATCAACCGGGTCATCACCCAGACCTTCGTCATCGGTGGTGTCCTCGGTGGCGCCGCCGGGTTCCTCTACGGCTCGGCCTTCGACGTGCAGAACACCATGGGCTTCATCCCCGGTGTCAAGGCCTTCACCGCCGCCGTGCTCGGCGGCATCGGCAACGTCCGGGGAGCCGTCCTCGGCGGCGTCCTGCTCGGACTCGTCGAGAACTACGGCGTCGCGTGCGCGGACTCCGCCTACCGCGACGTCATCGCCTTCTCGATCCTGGTGCTCGTGCTGCTCGTGCGTCCGTCCGGCATCCTGGGCGAGCGCCTGGGGCGGTCGGCATGATGCTGCTCCCGCACCCCTTCAGGAGGTCCGCATGACCGCTGTATCCCCTGCGGCGGGGCCGACGCGCAAGCCCGGTCTCGGCCGGCCCGAGCTCGGTCGCCTCGTCGGCGGCCTGGGCCTCGGTGTGCTCGCCGCCGTCATCACCGGCCCGAGCGGCACGGGCGACAAGCCGCTGCTCGGCTTCCGCGGTGCCCTGCTCGACGCCCGGGTCGTGCCCTACCTGATCGCCGGCCTCGTCATCGGTGTGCTCTTCCTGCTCAACGACCGGGGGCTGCTGTCCCTGCGGGGGGCCGCGGCGCCGCTGGCCTCGGCCCGGAGCGCGGTCGTGACGAGCCCGGCGGCCAAGTACGCCGCCTACGTCGTCGTCGCGCTCCTCGTGCTCGTGCTGCCGCAGTTCGTGTCGAACTTCTGGCAGGGCGTGGCGGTCGAGCAGATCGCCATCTACGTGCTGCTGGCCCTCGGCCTGAACATCGTCGTCGGCCTGGCCGGGCTGCTCGACCTCGGCTACATCGCCTTCTTCGCGATCGGCGCCTACACGAGCGCCTACTTCACCGGCTCGCTGCCGGTGAAGCCCCCGTTCGAGCTGAACGCCTTCTTCGTGATCCCGATCGCGATCGCGGTGTCGATGCTCGCCGGCGTCATCCTCGGCGGACCCACGCTGCGCCTGCGCGGCGACTACCTGGCCATCGTCACCCTGGGCTTCGGGGAGATCGTCCGCATCCTCGCGGTGAACGGCGACAACATCGCCGGCACGAACATCACGGACGGCCCGCGCGGTGCCACGATCCCGTCGCTGGAGTTCCACGTCGGGCCGATCGACTACACGTGGGGCCTGGACTCGCTGCCCTACTACTACCTCGTCGTCGGCTTCATCGTCGTCGTGGTGATCGGCTTCAAGCGGCTCGAGGAGAGCCGCGTGGGCCGTGCCTGGACCGCGATCCGCGAGGACGAGGTGGCCGCGGCCGCCACCGGTGTCCCGACCGTCCGGTACAAGCTGCTGGCCTTCGCCATCGGGGCCTCCACCTCCGGGCTGTCCGGCGTGCTGTACGCCAGCAAGGTCGGCTTCTTCGCGCCGGACAACTTCCTGCTCGTCGCGTCGCTGCTGGTGCTGACCATGGTCATCTTCGGTGGCATGGGCTCGATCCCCGGCGTCATCCTCGGCGCCTTCATCCTGCAGTGGCTGCCCAACGTGCTGCGCGACTACGTCGACCCCGCCGACCGCTTCATCTACTTCGGAGCCCTCATCATCGTGATGATGATCTTCCGGCCGCAGGGCATCATCCCCTCCAAGCGCCGGGCCCGCGAGATCCAGTTGTCCGAGGCCGGCATCGGCGGCGCCGACGGCATGGGCACCACGCCCGGCGCCGGTTCGGGCGTCGGCGGCGGTGGCCTCGGCGCCGGGACGACGGCATGACCGCCCCCACGGCCGAGCCCGTGCTCGACGTCTCCGGCGTCACGCTGCGCTTCGGTGGTCTGACCAGCCTGAACAACGTCTCCCTGTCGATGGAGCGCGGGCAGATCCTGTCGGTCATCGGCCCCAACGGGGCCGGCAAGACGTCGCTGTTCAACTGCCTGACCGGCGTCTACACGCCGCAGGAGGGCAAGGTCGTCTTCCGGCCGGACGGCCGCAAGGCGCAGCAGATCGTGGGGCGCAAGCCCTTCGACGTGAACCGCATGGGCGTCGCCCGCACGTTCCAGAACATCCGGCTGTTCAACGCCCTGACCGCTCTGGAGAACGTCAAGATCGGGGTCGAGTCGCACCAGAAGACCGGGCCGATCGGCGCCATGCTGGGCCTTCCCCGCGCCCGGCGCGAGGAGCGCGAGAGCGACACGGAGGCGTTCCGGCTGCTGGAGTTCGTCGGGCTGTCGGCCCAGGCCAACGCCATCTCCAGCTCGCTGCCCTACGGCGACCAGCGACGCCTGGAGATCGCCCGGGCCATGGGCACGCGGCCGCAGCTGCTGCTGCTCGACGAGCCCGCCGCCGGAACCAACCCGGCGGAGAAGCGCCAGCTCATCGACCTGATCCGCAAGATCGCCGACAGCGGCATCAGCGTCCTGCTCATCGAGCACGACATGAAGCTCGTCATGTCGGTGGCGGCCCACGTGGTCGTGCTCAACTTCGGTGAGGTCATCGCGTCGGGGACGCCCCAGGGCGTGCAGCGCGATCCGAAGGTCATCGAGGCCTACCTCGGCAGCGGTGACGCCGCCGCCGACGCCGCCGCCGCCACGTCCGCCATCGAGCACGGCGCCGTCCCGCTCGCCAAGGAGACCTGATGAGCCTGCTCACGCTGTCCGACGTCACCGTCAAGTACGGGGCGATCGAGGCGCTCAAGGGCGTCAGCCTCACCGTGGAGCAGGGCGAGGTGGTCACCCTGCTCGGTGCCAACGGCGCCGGCAAGACCACCACGCTGCGCACCATCTCGGGGCTGCTTCGGCCGACCGCCGGGCAGGTGCTCTTCGACGGCGGGCCGCTGTCGGCCGTGCCGGCGCACGACATCGTGGCGCTCGGCATCGGGCACGTCCCCGAGGGACGCCGGGTGTTCCCGATCATGAGCGTGACGGAGAACCTCGAGATGGGCGCCTACCAGCGCAAGGGGGGCAACAAGAAGATGATGCAACACGTCTTCGAGCTGTTCCCGCGGCTGGAGGAGCGCCGCAACCAGAACGCCGGCACGCTGTCCGGCGGTGAGCAGCAGATGCTCGCCATCGGCCGCGCCATGATGAGCGGGCCCAAGCTGCTGCTGCTCGACGAGCCGTCCATGGGGCTGGCTCCGCTGATCGTCGCGCAGATCTTCGAGATCATCGAGACGGTCAACAAGGAGGGCACCACCGTGCTGCTGGTCGAGCAGAACGCCGCGCAGGCGCTCAAGCTGGCCAACCGCGGCTACGTCCTGGAGACCGGCAGCATCGTCATGAGCGGCGAGGCCGGAACCATGCTCGAGGACCCGCGGATCCGGGCCGCCTACCTCGGCGAGGAGATCGGCGCCGCCTGAGCCGACCCGACCGTGCGACGGCCCCGTTCCCCGTGCAGGGGAGCGGGGCCGCGGCACGTTCGAGCGCGGCCGCGACCAGCGCCGTCAGGAGCGGGGCGACCAGGAGCGCGGGGAGCAGATCCGCGACGGCCACCTGCTTGACGTCGAGCAGCCGCAGCCCCACCCCCAGCAGGAGCACGCCGCCCGTCGCGGTCACCGAGGCGAGCTCGGCGGCCGGCAGCAGCTCCCCGACCAGCGCGCCGAGGGCGGTGAGGCTGCCCTGGACCACCAGCACCGACAGCGCCGAGGCGGCGACCCCCCAGCCGAGCGACGCCGCGAAGGCCAGTGCGGCGAAGCCGTCGAGAGTGCTCTTGAGCGCGAGCTGTTCGATGCCGCGGCCCAGACCGTCCGACAGTGAGCCGAGGACCGCGAGCGGGCCGACGCAGAACACGAGGCTGGCCGTGACGAAGCCCTCGACGAAGCGGCTCTCCGTGCCCCGGGTCAGGCGGCCCTGTAGCCAGGCCCCCCCGCGCTCGAGCCGATCCTCCAGGTGCAGCAGCGACCCGGCCACGCCGCCGAGCAGGAGCGCGCCGAGGACGACCAGCAGCGTGCCGCCGCCGGTGACGGCGCGGACGTAGTCAGGGTCCGCGAGCGCCGCGACGTTGAGGCCGCCGATGACCAGGGTGACCAGCCCGAGGGCGTCGGTCACGGTGGAGCGGGTGCGCTCGGGCAGGCGCCCACCGAGCAGGACGCCAAGGCCCGAACCCGCCAGGACGGTCGCGACGTTGAGCAGCGTTCCCGCTCCGCGGACCACCCGTTTCCCCTCTCGACGTGCCTCGTCCGGCCGACCTAGAGTGCGTCGGGCGCTCGGGCCATCTCAGCACTGCGTCCGGTCCCCCCTTCGACCGCCTCCGTCCCGTCCGTCCCAGTCAGAGGGAGCTCTTCGTGGCCTGGACCTCCGTGCGCGTGCGCCCGGCCACGCTCGACGACCTGCCCGCGCTGCTCGGCTTCGCGGAGGAGCTGCGCGACCAGCTGCTGCCGGTGGCCGAGTCCCCGCGGGGACGCTCGGCCGTGCGGCCGGGCCTGGAAGGGCGGTACCTCGAGGCGCTCGAGGACCCGGACCGGCACCTGGTCCTGGCGGTCGGTGACGACGACGTCCCGCTGGGGATGGCGCTGTTCACGGTCGCGAGCGCGAACGCCCTGCTCGACATCCCCGCCGTGCACATGAGCCACGCCGTCGTCAGCGACCGGTACAAGCGACGCGGTGCCGGCAAGGCCCTGGTCCACGCCTGCACGGTGTTCGCCGAGGAGCGGGGGGTCGACCAGATCGTGGTGTCGGTGCATCCGGGCTCGCGCGACGCCAACCGGTTCTTCGCCCGGCTGGGCTTCGCGCCGCTCGCGGTGCGGCGGGTGGCGCCCGTCGGGGTCGTGCGCCGCCGACTGACCGGCACGGACGTCCGTCCGCTGTCCGAGCACGTGGTGCGTCGCCGCCCGCGTCGGGTCGGCCGGCTGGGCACGGGCGTGGTGCCGCTGCCGCTCGGCCCCGCGGTGGAGGACGAGCCCGCCTCCTAGGGTCAGCCGCCTCCTAGAGTCAGGGCATGGCTGCGTCCAAGACCGTCGCGCCCGAGCCGCAGCGCTCGAGGCTGCTCCTGCTCGACGGCCACTCCCTGGCCTACCGGGCCTTCTTCGCGCTCCCGGTCGAGAACTTCTCCACCACCACCGGGCAACCCACCAACGCCGTCTACGGCTTCACCGCGATGCTCATCAACGTGCTGCGCGACGAGCAGCCGACCCACCTTGCGGTCACCTTCGACGTCAGCCGTCAGACCTTCCGCAGCGAGGCCTACGCCGAGTACAAGGCCGGTCGGGCGGAGACCCCGAACGACTTCAAGGGGCAGGTCAGCCTGGTCCGGGAGGTCCTCGACGCCCTGCGGGTGCCGATCGTCACCGCCGAGGGCTTCGAGGCCGACGACGTCATCGCCACCCTGGCCACCCGCGCCGCCGCCGACGACATGGACGTCCTCATCGTCACCGGCGACCGCGACGCGTTCCAGCTGGTCAGTGACCGCATCACGGTGCTCTACAACAGCCGTGGCGTCTCGGACATGCGGCGGATGACCCCGGAGGCCGTCCAGGACAAGTACGGCCTGACGCCGGCGCAGTACCCCGAGTTCGCCGCGCTCCGCGGCGATCCCAGCGACAACCTCCCGGGAATCCCCGGTCTCGGGGAGAAGACCGCGACCAAGCTCATCCAGCAGTACGGCGACGTCGCGTCGCTGATCGACCACGTCGACGAGGTCAAGGGCAAGGTCGGCGACAACCTGCGGGCCGGGATCGCCAGCGTGGCGCGCAACCGCCAGCTGACCGAGCTGGTACGCGACGTCCCGCTCGAGGTCGGCCCCACCGACCTGCGGCTCGGCCAGTGGGACCGCGACGAGGTGCACAAGGTCTTCGATGCGCTGCAGTTCCGCGTCCTGCGTGAGCGGCTCTACGCCACGCTGTCCAGCGTCGAGCCGGAGGCCGAGCACGGCTTCGACGTCGCTGCCCGCATCCTGCGTCCCGGTGAGCTGCCGGCGTTCCTGGACGGCCTGCCGGCGGGGGTGCGGGTCGGACTGCACGTGAGGGGGGTGTTCGGCCGGGGCGCCGGTGACGTGCTGGGGATCGGCTTCGCGGCCCAGTCACCCCCGAGCAGCCGTCACCCGAGCAGCCGGCGACCGGCTCCGGTGACCTCGACGCCGCCTACCTCGACCTCGGCGAGCTCACCCCCGACGACGACCGGGCGCTCGGAGCCTGGCTCGCGGACCCGTCGGTGGCGAAGGCCCTGCACGACCACAAGGGCCCTCTGAACGCCCTGGCCGCCCGCGGACTGGCGCTGGCAGGGTCACCAGCGACACGGCGCTCGCCGCCTACCTCGCCCTGCCCGGCCAGGGCAGCTTCGACCTCGCCGACCTCGCCCTGCGCTACCTGCGCCGCGAGCTGCGTGCCCAGCCCCGCAGCGACGGCCAGCTGACCATGGACGGCGCCCTGTTCGGCGCCTCGGACGACGGCGCGGGAGCAGGACGAGCACGCCGCCGACGCCGTCCTGCGTGCCCGTGCGGTGGCCGACCTCGCGGTCGCCCTCGACCAGGACCTCGAGCGGCGGGGCGGCACGGCGCTGCTGCGCGACCTGGAGCTCCCGCTGGTGCAGGTGCTCGCCGACTGCGAGCGCACCGGGATCGCCGCCGACGTCGAGCACCTCGGGGCGCTCGAGACCCGCCTGCGCGACCAGGTGCGGCTGGCCGCGGAGGAGGCCTACGCGACGGTGGGCCACGAGTTCCACCTCGGCAGCCCGAAGCAGCTGCAGGCGCTGCTGTTCGACGAGCTCGGTCTGCCGAAGACCAAGAAGATCAAGACCGGCTACACCACCGACGCCGACGCCCTGCAGAACCTGCTGGGCACCCACCCGGTGATCGAGGCGCTGCTGCAGCACCGCGAGATCACCCGGCTGCTCATGGTGGTCGAGAAGCAGCTGCTGCCCACGGTGGCCGACGACGGGCGCATCCACACCACCTTCAAGCAGATGGTGGCGGCCACCGGCCGGCTGTCCAGCGACAACCCGAACCTGCAGAACGTGCCGATCCGCACCCAGCAGGGCCGTGAGATCCGCCAGGGGTTCGTCGCCGGGCCCGGCTTCACCTCGCTCATGACGGCCGACTACAGCCAGATCGAGATGCGGATCATGGCCCACCTGTCGGCCGACGACGGGCTCAAGGAGGCGTTCCACACCGGCGAGGACCTGCACACCTTCGTCGCGAGCCGGGCCTTCGGGGTGCCGGTCGACCAGGTCGACCCCGAGCTGCGCCGGCGGGTCAAGGCGATGAGCTACGGGCTGGCCTACGGGCTGTCCGCCTATGGCCTCGCCACGCAGCTGCGGATCCCCACCGACGAGGCCAAGGAGCAGATGGCCGCCTACTTCGAGCGCTTCGGCGGCATCCGCGACTACCTGCAGGATGTCGTCGTCCAGGCCCGCAAGGACGGCTACACGAGCACCATCCTGGACCGGCGGCGTTACCTGCCCGACCTCACGAGCGACAACGGTCAGCGCAGGTCGATGGCCGAGCGGATGGCGCTGAACGCCCCCATCCAGGGCAGCGCCGCCGACATCATCAAGATCGCCATGCTGGGGGTGCACCGGGCGCTGGCCGCCGAGGGACTCGCGTCGCGGCTGCTGCTGCAGGTCCACGACGAGCTCGTCCTGGAGGTCGCCCCGGGGGAGCAGGACGCGCTGGAGGAGCTCGTGCGTCGCGAGATGGGATCGGCGTACGCCCTCGACGTCCCACTGACCGTGAGTGTCGGCGTCGGGCGCACCTGGGACGAGGCGGGTCACTGATGTCCGCTCCCAGCCTGCACACCGCGGTCCAGACCCGCTTCAGCGATCTCGACCCGCTCGGTCACGTCAACAACGCCGCGTTCTTCTCCTTCATGGAGACCGCCCGGCTGAGCTTCCTGCGCCGCTACGCACTGATGCCCGTCCTGGTCGCGCGGGGGGAGTGCGACTACCGCGCCGAGATCGGCGCGGGCGTGCGCACCGTCGACGTCACGGTGCAGGCCGAGTCCGTCGGCCGCACCTCGTTCACCCTGCGCCACGACCTCGAGGTCGACGGCGCCCCTGTGGCCACGGGGCGCACCGTCATGGTCAAGACCGACGAGGCTCGCCGCCCGACGCCGCTCACCGACGCCGAGCGGGCGGCCCTGCTCGGAACCTGACCCGGGTGGGTAGGGAGGGGCGCATGAGCTCTCCTGCCGTCCCCCTGGACGTGACCTCCCCCCTTCCCTCCGGCACCGCCATGCCGCTGCTCGGCTTCGGCACCTGGCAGATCACCGGCCCCGCTGCGGTGGAGGCCACCACCTGGGCCCTCGAGGCCGGGTACCGCCACCTCGACACCGCCACCGTCTACGGCAACGAGGCGGAGGTGGGTCGCGGCCTCGCGGCGAGCGGCGTCGACCGGCGCGAGGTCTTCCTGACCTCGAAGTGCCCGCCGCACCTGGCCGGCACGGCTCGCGCGACGCTCGAGCAGAGCCTGGAGGCGCTGGGCACCGACCACCTGGACCTGTGGCTCATCCACTGGACGCCCGACGGCGGCGTGGGCGAGGACCTGTGGACCACCTTCGCGCAGGCCCGGGCGGACGGTCTCGTGCGCGACGTCGGCGTCAGCAACTACTCGCTGGCGCAGGTCGACCGGCTCGAGGAGCTCACCGGTCTGCGCCCCGCCGTCAACCAGGTCGAGTGGAGCCCGCTGCTGTTCGACCCGGACGTGTACGCCGGGCACCGCGACCGCGGCATCGTGCTGGAGGGCTACAGCGCCCTGCGCGGCGGCACGCTCGAGCACCCCGTGGTCACGCAGATCGCCGAGCGGCACGGCCGCACCCCTGCCCAGGTGCTCGTGCGGTGGCACCTCGACAGCGGGGTGGTGGTCATCCCCAAGTCCACCAGGCAGGAGCGCATCCGGAGCAACGCCGACGTCGACGGCTGGAGCCTCGAGGCCGGCGAGAGCGCTGCACTCGACGCGCTCGGGACGCAGGCCGCCTAGTACCTGCGGTCGGCGGGCGGTCCTGCGCAGGCGGCGCTCCGGAGGGCCGTCCTGCGTCAGGCCCGCCGGCGGGTCGCGGCGGCGCCGGCGAGCAGGGCCATCGCGGCGACCCCGAGCGGCAGGGCCGCCCCCGTCGTCGGCAGCGTCGCCGGAGCGACCCGGGGAGCCGCCTGCGGCGCCCGCCCCGGCTCGGCGCCCGGTGTCGACGCGCCCGGTGTCGACGCGCCCGGCGTCGACGCAGCCGGTGTCGACGCAGCAGGGGCGGCCGCCCTGGGCCACGCCTTGTTGGTCAGCCGCACGGCGATCAGGCCGCGTACGGCGTCGGCGTACCAGACCTCGTTGCGCTCGGGCACGAAGGCCGGGCTCGAGTAGGTCTTGTTCGCCGTGCCGCCGGGCGGGACGGGGGCGACGTAGTAGGCGACCTCCCGGGGCGCCTTCGGGTCGCGGATGTCGAACACGCGCAGCCCCGAGGCCAGGAAGCTGCAGGCGACGATGCCGGGGTCGTCCCGGCGGGGGAGCGCGCAGTAGTGCCCGGCGTAGCCCGCTCCGACGTCGGTCGCGCCGGGGTCCAGGGCCAGTCCGGGGCGTGCCGCCCGCTGGTGCACCTGCAGGCGCAGGTCGGAGACCACCTCGGGGGCCTTCTCGTCGGACAGGTCGATGATCCGGGCAGCCCCCACCTTGGGGCCGTTGGAGGTGGTGCGCATGTCGTCGGTGGTCGCGAACTCGTCCACCTCGAACAGGTACGGCCGCCCCCCGATCGTCATGGGCAGGGCCGTCTGCGGAATGGTCACCGTGTCCCAGGTCAGCCGGGACACCTCGGTCACCTGCGGGTTCGGGACCCGGTCCTGCACCTGGCTGACGTCGAGCACGATCAGCCCGTCGACCTTGCCGCCGAGCCGGGCCTCGTTGCGCGGGAAGCCGGCTCCGGCCGCGAGGTAGGCCCGGCGACCGTCGTCGCTGATCGTGACGGCATGGGTGTCCCAGTTGCCGACGTACAGCGGGAGCGGTGCCGACGGGTCGGTCAGGTCGATGGCGGTCAGGGTGCCGCCGCCGAGCGAGGACGACCAGAAGGTCAGGCCGTCGGGGGAGAAGCCGCTCTCGTGGCCGAGGACCCCGAACGGGCTGCTCGAGCGCAGCACCGGGGTGCGGCAGTCCTGGCTCACGTCGTAGACGTCGAGCACACCGGGCTCGGTCACCAGGTTTCCCGAGACGGCGGCCAGCAGCCCCCGGCGGGCATTGACCAGCAACGACTCGTGCGGCGTGAGCATCGCGAACGACGACAGGCTCGCCGTGCGTCGCGGCGAGGCCGGGTCGGCCATGTCCACCACGGCGACGCCGAAGCCGTCCCGCGCCTGGGTCTGCGCGTCGGTCGGGAACACGGCCGTGGTGTCGTAGAACGCGCAGTCGTGGCCGGCCCGGTCGACGTAGCGCTCGACCTTGAAGCCGCCGGTGCTGCCCTCGGTGCCGACGACCTCGGTGTTGCAGCGGTAGCCCTGCGCGGCGCGGCCGGCGGCGACGTCGGCCGCGCTGACCCTCCCCTGCATCCCGGGCTCGGGCACCGAGCCGGGGCCGCAGACGGCGCGGGGCGAGCTCGGCGGCTCGGCGGGCGCCGTCTGGGCCGAGGCCGTCGTGGTCGACAGCCCGACGCCGCCCAGGAGCAGGGCGAGGCTGGCCAGCAGGGCGGGAGTGGAGCGGCGCACGTCAGGCGCTCGCCAGGTCGACCAGCTCGGCGAGCGCCTCGCGCAAGTGTGCCGCCAGCACGGGCAGGTCGGGCACGGCATCGGCGTCGGCCAGCAGGCCGTAGGTGACCGCTCCGTCGTAGGAGACGATCGCGATCGCGAGCGTGTGCTCCGGAGCGAGGAAGGCCAGCGGGGCCAGCTGCAGCAGCTTGCGGCCGAGCAGGTAGATCGGCACCTGGGGTCCGGGCACGTTCGTGACCAGCAGGTTGTACAGCCGGCTGCTGAAGCCCAGCCGGGACGCCCGGGCGAGCACGGCGGGGGGCAGGGCGTTCTCCAGGGAGGTCATGACCTTGGCGCCCTCGGCCTGCCGGGAGCCCTTGAGGTGGCCCATGGCCGCGCGCACCAGGCCCAGCCGGCGAACCGGGTCGCGCACCCCGACGGGAAGGGGCGCGGTCATGATGGTGATCTCGTTGCCGGCGGCTCCCGCCTTGTCGGCGGTCCGCACCGACACCGGGACGCAGGCCTTCATGGTCAGGCCGTCGGTGCGGAAGTCGCGGTCCTCCAGGAAGCGGCCGAGGGCGCCGCTGACGGCGGTCAGCACGACGTCGTTCACGGTCGCGCCGAAGGCCTTCTTGACCAGCTTGTAGTCCTGCAGGTCGGTCCGGACGATCTCGACCGTCCGGTGTGGCCCCGGGGTCCGGTTCAGCGGCGTGCGCGGGGCGCCGTTGACGAGCGGTTCGGCGACGGCCGCGAGCGCGCCGAGGGTGTCCAGGCCCTCACGCACGAGGCGGTCCGGGCGCAGCGCGAGGCCGGCGGCGCGGCTGCCGAGGCGCCAGGCGTGGCCCACCCCGTTACGGCCCGCCGCGGTCAGCAGGCCGAGCCCGCTCGGAACCGGCCGGGGATCCCACCCCTGCGGGGGCGCCTGGCGCGACTCGGGGGTCAGGTCGAACAGGGTGGTGAGCAGGTCGACGCCCCCCACGCCGTCGATCATCGCGTGGTGGGTCTTGGCGATGATCGCCCAGCGGCCGTCCTCCAGGCCCTCGACGAGCCAGATCTCCCACAGGGGCTTGGTCCGGTCCAGACGCTGGCTGATGATCCGCGAGACGAGGGTGAGCAGCTGCTCGTCGCCCCCGGGGGAGGGCAGCGCGGTGTGCCGCACGTGGTAGTCGATCCGGAAGCCGGCGTCGTCGGCCCACAGCGGGCGCCCGGTGCCGAGCGGCATCTCGACCAGGCGCTGCCGGTAGCGCGGCACGAGCGGGAGCCGCGAGGCGATGTGGTCGCGGAACTGCTCGCCCGTCGGCGCCGGCCCCTCGAACACCCCGAGGCCGCCGATGTGCATGTGCGCACCGCCGTCCTCCTGGTGCAGGAACCCCGCGTCGATGCTGCTCAGCCGGTCGAGGTGTCCCTGTGCCACGTGCTGTTCCTCCGTCTGTCCCGCGTCCACCCTGTCGGGTGGCTCACAGTCTGGTGCACGGGCGGCGGTGCTGTCCCGGGAGTGGCGGTGCTGTGCGGGGGAGTTCGGCCCGGACGGTGCCGTCAGGGCCGGTGGGCGACCCAGATGGCCGTGCCGGGCATGAGCCGACCCCGCAGCGGGCTCCACTGGCCCCACTCCCGGTCGTGCCCGTCGGGCCACTCCGGTTCGATCAGGTCGGTCAGCACGAGACCGGCCGCAACGATCTCGCGCACCCGGTCGCCCAGTGTGCGGTGGTGCTCGACATAGACCGCGTCACCGGCGTCGTCGACCTCGACGTAGGGGGTCCGGTCGAAGTAGCTCTGCCGGACGGTCAGGCCGGCCCTGCCGGGGTCGTCCGGGAACGCCCAGCGGGTCGGGTGCGTCGTCGAGAACACGGCCCGCCCGCCGGGCCGCAGCACCCTGGCCACCTCCCGCCACAGGCCCCGGCTGTCGTCGCACGAAGGGCAGGCCGCCGAAGGCGCTCACCACGACGTCGAACGCGCTGTCGCGGAACGGCATCCGCTGCGCATCGGCCTGGACGAGCCGGGGCACGGCGACACCGCTGCGGTCGTCGAGGGCGCGGGCCTGCCGCAGCATGCCCAGGCTCACGTCGAACGCCGTGACCCGGGCGCCCTGCGCGGTCAGCCACCGTGCGACCTGCGCCGCGCCGCAGCCCACCTCGAGGACGTCGCGCCCGGCCACCTCGCCCAGCAGGTGGGCCTCGGCCTCACGCACCCCCTCGGGGCACCACAGCAGGTCGGCGTCGCCGAGGAAGTCGCCGTGCTCGTCGTAGTAGTCACCGGCGCTGGCGTCCCACCACAGCGCGGTTCGCGCGGGCGCTCTCGGCCGGCCCGGCGGCGCGGTGGACGACGCCCGCCGCGGGCGGGAGCGCCGGGGAGGGGGAGGGCGTTGGCGAGGACTGCGGCATGGGCGTAGTCTGTCCGGTACGCGCCGCGGGCGTGCGGTCCGTGCTGCATCTTGGCTGCCCGCGCTCGTCCTGACCGACCGACTGCTCTGCATGCTGTCTCTCGTCCACGACGTTCCGCCCGGTGCGCCAGTCCTCTCGCGAGGGCGTCCCGCAGACCGTCCCACCAGGGGACGGTCACGATCCCACCGCAGCCGGAGCCTCTCCCTTGACGAGCACCCTCCCCACGTCCTCCGCCCCGCAGGTCGCCATCAACGACATCGGGTCGATGGAGGACTTCCTCGCCGCGATCGACGCCACGATCAAGTACTTCAACGACGGCGACATCGTCGAAGGCACGATCGTCAAGGTCGACCGCGACGAGGTCCTGCTCGACATCGGCTACAAGACCGAGGGCGTCATCCCCTCGCGTGAGCTGAGCATCAAGCACGACGTCGACCCGAACGAGGTCGTCAAGGTCGGCGACGTCGTCGAGGCCCTCGTCCTCCAGAAGGAGGACAAGGAGGGTCGCCTCATCCTGTCCAAGAAGCGCGCGCAGTACGAGCGCGCCTGGGGCACGATCGAGAAGATCAAGGAGGAGGACGGCATCGTCACGGGCACCGTGATCGAGGTCGTCAAGGGTGGTCTCATCCTCGACATCGGCCTCCGCGGCTTCCTCCCGGCCTCGCTGGTCGAGATGCGCCGCGTGCGCGACCTCCAGCCGTACGTCGGCAAGGAGCTCGAGGCGAAGATCATCGAGCTGGACAAGAACCGCAACAACGTGGTCCTGTCCCGCCGCCAGTGGCTCGAGCAGACGCAGAGCGAGGTCCGCTCCACGTTCCTCGCCACGCTGCAGAAGTCGCAGGTCCGCTCCGGTGTCGTGTCGAGCATCGTCAACTTCGGTGCCTTCGTCGACCTCGGTGGCGTGGACGGCCTCGTGCACGTGTCCGAGCTGTCCTGGAAGCACATCGACCACCCGTCCGAGGTCGTCGAGGTCGGCCAGGAGGTCACCGTCGAGGTCCTCGACGTCGACCTCGACCGCGAGCGCGTCTCCCTGTCGCTCAAGGCGACGCAGGAGGACCCCTGGCAGCAGTTCGCCCGCACGCACCAGATCGCCCAGGTCGTGCCCGGCAAGGTCACCAAGCTCGTCCCGTTCGGCGCGTTCGTCCGGGTGGACGAGGGCATCGAGGGCCTGGTCCACATCTCCGAGCTGGCCGAGCGCCACGTCGAGATCCCGGAGCAGGTCGTCAACGTCGGCGACGAGCTGCTCGTCAAGGTCATCGACATCGACCTCGAGCGTCGTCGCATCAGTCTTTCGCTGAAGCAGGCCAACGAGGGCGGCGGCACCGCCGACGCGCACTTCGACCCCGCGCAGTACGGCATGGCGGCCCAGTACGACGAGGCCGGCCAGTACGTGTACCCCGACGGCTTCGACCCCGACACGGGCGAGTGGCTCCCCGGCTTCGAGGCCGCCCGCGACGCCTGGGAGAAGCAGTACGCCGACGCCCAGAAGCGCTTCGAGGCCCACCAGGAGCAGATCAAGCGCATGGCGGCGGCCGACGCCGAGGCGGCCCTGCCGACCTCGTACACCTCCGCCACCGGCCTCGAGGGCGAGGCCGGCGACATCCCGGAGGACGCGCCCGACGCGCCGGCCCGCCCGGCGGCCCCCGCTGCCAGCGGCGGCACCCTGGCCTCCGACGAGGCCCTGCAGGCCCTGCGCGAGAAGCTCTCGGGCGGCGGCGCGTAGCACCAGCACCTCCGCACGACCCGCACTCCCGTACCCGCACTCCCGTACGACCTGCACTCCCGTAAGACCCGGAGCCCGGCGCCCTCGTGGTGCCGGGCTCCGGCGCGTCCGGGGGTGGCCCTGGGGCTCCGGCCGCCCGGCTCCGGCCGCCCGGGCTCCGGCCGCCCGTGCTTCGGCCGCCCGGGCCCCGGGCCACCCCCGGTCTCCGGCCGCCCGCACGCGACGAACTGCACCCACACCCGGGGCGGACGTGGCCGTGCGTGGCCCGTGTCCGGTTCGGCGCCGCTCCGGCGCAGGTACGGGTGCACGGCGTCGCCTCGGGCGTCCGTCCACAGCCCGGCCTCCTGCCCTGGCGGACGTGCCGGCGACGACGCAGCGTGCCGGCATGCGAGCCACCGATGAGCAGGTGCAGGAGGTCCTTCGACGTCGAGGTGCCGTGAGCAGCGCGCAGCTGCAGGCGCTCGGAGTGTCGAGGTCCCGCACGAGCCGGGCGGTACGGACGGGTCGGATGGTCCGGGTGCTGCCCCGGGTGTACGCCCTGAAGGAACTCCCGCCCTGGCCCAGCGCCCTTGTCCGCGAGGATCAGCCTGATCCGGCGCTGCTCCAGCACGTCGCCGCCACCCTGCTCGCGCTCGGCCCCCGGTCGTGCGCCCGGGGCAGAACCGCGGCGGCGCTGCGTGGCTGGTCGATGCTCGTCGAGCCCGACGTCATCGAGGCACAGGTCCCGCACGGGTCGTCCCGGCGCTCGGTCCGTCGTAGCGCGGTCCGCCGTCGTCGTCGCCACCTCCCGGAGCACCTTCTGACCGGGGTCCGGGTGACCGGCGTGCTCGACACCCTCGTGGAGGTCTGCCGCGACCGGCCGCTGCTCGAGGCGGTCGTCGTCCTGGACTCCGCCTTCCGTGCCCGCGCGGTCTGCGTGGAGGAAGTCCGACGGGCCGCAGGCCTGCTCCGAGGCCCGTCCCGCCGACGGCTGCTGCGGGCGCTCGCCCATGCGGACCCGTTGTCCGGATCCCCCCTGGAGTCCGTGCTGCGGGTGCACCTCCTGCGGGCCGGGGTCCGGGGGTGGCAGACCCAGGTCGTGCTCCGGGACGCTCAGGGGCGGCACATCCTGCGGGCGGACTTCTGCTTCCCGGCGGCGCGACTGGTGGTCGAGGTCGACGGGAGGCGCTGGCACCAGGATGCGACGAAGGACCGGGGCGTGGACAACCGCCTCGCCGCCGCCGGCTGGAGGGTTCTGCGCTTCACCTGGTCGCAGGTCGTGAACGACCCGGAGGCGGTCCTCGTGCTGCTGCGCGGCGCGCTGGCATGCGACGCCCTGCACCCAGTCGCGTGACGGAGGGGGCGGCAAGCGGGCCGGGTGACGGAAGTGAGCGCGAATCGGCGGCCCTGGGTGCAGTCCGTCGCGCCGGGCCGAGGCACTCGCGCCGGGCCGAGGCACCGGCCCGGGTCAGGCCACCCGCGCGTCCCACCCAGGTCGCAGCACAGCCAGGCACCGGCCCGGGCCGAGCAGCCCGGGCCGAGCAGCCTGTGCGCCCAGCCCGGGGCGCAGCACCGGCCCGCCACAGGCGCCGCCGCACTAGGGTCCGCGGCGTGAAGACCATCGGGCTCACGGGCGGCATCGCGTCGGGGAAGTCGAGCGTGAGCGCCCTGCTCGCGTCCCACGGGGCGGTCGTGATCGACGCGGACCTGCTGGCCCGGGAGGTGGTGGCCCCCGGCAGCGACGGGCTCGCCGCGGTGCTCGACGCCTTCGGCTCCGACCTGCGGCGCCCGGACGGCACGCTCGACCGCGAGGCGCTCGGAGCGCGGGTGTTCCCCGACCCCGAGGCGGTGCAGCGGCTCAACGGACTGCTCCACCCCCGCATCGGTGCGCTCACCCTCGAGCGGATCGCCGACGCCGAGCGCGCCGGGGTGCAGGTTCTGGTCCATGACGTGCCGCTGCTGGTCGAGAGCGGGATGCAGGGCAGGTATGACGCCGTCGTCGTCGTCGACGTGTCCCCCCAGGTGCAGCTCGATCGGCTGGTGCGGCTGCGCGGGATGACCGAGGAGGCGGCCCGCGACCGGATGTCCCGTCAGGCCACCCGGGAGCAGCGGCTGGCCGTCGCCACCCATGTCCTGCACAACGAGGGGACGCCCGAGCAGCTCGCCGAGCAGGTGCGCGCCTTCTGGGACCGGCTGACCAGTCCCGCGTAGTCCGATCTAGTACTCAAGGCCGCAACCGCCCTGCCGCGACCGGATGCCGACCTAGCGTCCGGTTCGTGCCCGCCCTCCCGCCCGTCCTGCAGGCGCTCGAGCGCCGCCTGGCGCCGCGCGTCCGGGAGGTCGCCCTCGCGTCGATGCTGGTGCTGCTCCTCGCCGTCGGGGCCACCGGGGTCGCCGCCGACCCGTCCATCCGGCCGGTGCCGGTCGGGGCGACGAGCGAGCAGCTCGCGGTCGTCGGCCTGACGCCGGTTCCGGTGCGGTCGACGGCCGCGCCCCGCCCCGCCGACACCCGGCCGGCGCCCAGGGCGACGTCCACGCCGAAGGCCGTCCCGGTCCGCCGATGGCTGCCGAGTGGCACCGGCATGTGGCTGCACGACTGGAGCTCCACGGAGGGAGGGCACGCCGACCGGGTGGTCGACGCCGCCCTCGACGCCGGACTCACTCACCTCTACGTGCAGACGGGCAGCAGCCGCAAGGGCTGGATCGGCGAGCCGGTGCTCTCGCAGCTGCTCCCCGCAACCTCGGGCACCGTCCTGAAGGTCGTGGCCTGGGACTTCCCCTCCCTCGTCCACCCCGAGGCGGACGCCCACCGACTGGCCCGAGCCGCCGCCTTCCGCCGGACCGGCGCGCCGCGGGTCATGGCGGTGGCCCCGGACGTCGAGACCGGAGCGGAGGGCACCCGCCTGTCGGCGGCCGCGATCGACTCCTACTACCGCACCCTGCGCGCGGCGCTGCCCCCGGACGTGGCCATCATCGCCACCGTTCCCTGGCCGAGCGAGCACCGGGCCAACACCTACCCCTACGACCGGACGATGCGTTCGGTCGACGCCGTGGCGCCGATGACGTACTGGTACAACCGCCCCGCCGGCGTCGTCACCGCGACGTCGATGCGCTGGCTGCGACGCTTCGGCAAGCCCGTCCTGCCGGTGGGACAGGGCTTCGACGGCCGCGTGGACGCCCCGCACCTGCGCGCCGACCCCGCCCCGGGCCGCAGCGTCCAGGCCTTCGTCGATGCCGCCCGCGCCGGGGGAGCCCCCGCCGTCAGCCTCTGGTCCTGGCAGACGACCGGTGCGGCGCAGTGGGCCGTGCTCACGGCCGCGGCGCGGTTCCCGTCGCTGCCCGGGCGCGCCCCGGCGACGCTGCCACCCCTGGTCGCGCCCAGCGTGCCGCCGCTGGTCGCGCCGAGCCCCCTTCCGACGCCGCCGCCCGTGGTGGCTCCGGAGCCGGCGCCCTCGTCCTCCCCGTCCCCGCAGCCCACGACCGCACAGCCCGCGACCGCGCAGCCCACGAGCGCACAGCCCACGACCGCGGAACGTCCCGTCTCCTGACCGCTCGACGGGTTCTTGTCGTACCCCGGACGTACCGTTGACGGGTGACGACGACTGCCCCCCGACCTGCCCTTCCGAGCCGGTCGGCCCGCCCCACGGTCCCGCGCCTGGCGACCGACCTGAAGCGGTCGACCCGCCGCTTCGAGGTGGTCTCGGACTACCAGCCGGCCGGTGACCAGCCGGCCGCCATCCTGGAGCTCGAGCGCCGCCTGCAGGAAGGTCGTCCCGACGTCGTCCTGCTCGGCGCGACGGGCACGGGCAAGTCCGCCACCACCGCCTGGCTGGTCGAGAAGGTCCAGCGGCCGACCCTGGTGATGGCGCCGAACAAGACCCTTGCGGCGCAGCTGGCCAACGAGTTCCGCGAGCTGCTGCCGCACAACGCGGTCGAGTACTTCGTCAGCTACTACGACTACTACCAGCCCGAGGCGTACGTCCCCCAGACCGACACCTACATCGAGAAGGACTCCTCGGTCAACGAGGAGGTCGAGCGGCTGCGGCACAGCGCCACGATGAGCCTGCTCACCCGGCGCGACGTCATCGTGGTCGCCAGCGTGTCGTGCATCTACGGCCTCGGGACGCCGCAGGAGTACGTCGACCGGATGGTCCGGCTCCGCGTCGGCGACACGATCGAGCGCGACGCCCTGCTTCGCCAGTTCGTCGGCAACCAGTACACCCGCAACGACCTCGCCTTCACCCGAGGCACCTTCCGGGTCCGGGGCGACACGGTCGAGGTGTTCCCGGTCTACGAGGAGCTCGCGGTCCGGGTCGAGATGTTCGGCGACGAGATCGAGAAGGTCATGACGCTGCACCCGCTGACCGGCGAGGTGATCGAGGAGCACGAGGAGGTCTTCGTCTTCCCGGCCACGCACTACGTCGCGGGACCGGAGCGGATGGAGCGCGCGACCAAGGGCATCGAGCTCGAGCTGGCCGACCGCCTGCACGAGATGGAGCAGCAGGGCAAGCTGCTCGAGGCGCAGCGGCTGCGCATGCGCACCACCTACGACCTCGAGATGATGCGCCAGGTCGGGTTCTGCAACGGCATCGAGAACTACAGCCGCCACATCGACGGGCGCAGCCCCGGAACGGCGCCGCACACCCTGCTCGACTACTTCCCGGACGACTTCCTGCTGGTCCTGGACGAGTCGCACGTGACGGTGCCGCAGATCGGCGCGATGTACGAGGGCGACCGCAGCCGCAAGAGCACCCTCGTCGACCACGGCTTCCGGCTGCCGAGCGCGATGGACAACCGTCCGCTAAGTGGGAGGAGTTCCTCGAGCGGGTGGGCCAGACCGTGCACCTGTCCGCGACGCCGGGGCAGTACGAGCTCTCCCGGGTTCGCGACGACGTCGTCGAGCAGGTCATCCGGCCGACCGGCCTGGTCGACCCGGAGATCGTCGTCAAGCCGACCAAGGGCCAGATCGACGACCTCGTGCACGAGATCCGGGTCCGGGCCGAGAAGAACGAGCGGGTGCTGGTCACCACCCTGACCAAGAAGATGTCGGAGGACCTCACCGACTACCTGCTCGAGCTCGGGATCAAGGTCCGCTACCTGCACTCCGAGGTCGACACGATCCGCCGCATCGAGCTGCTCAAGGAGCTCCGCCAGGGCGTGTTCGACGTCCTCGTCGGCATCAACCTGCTGCGCGAGGGCCTGGACCTGCCCGAGGTGTCGCTGGTCGCCATCCTCGACGCCGACAAGGAGGGCTTCCTGCGCAGCGGCACCTCGCTGATCCAGACGATCGGCCGCGCCGCCCGCAACGTGAACGGCCAGGTCCACATGTACGCCGACACGATCACCCCCAGCATGGCGAAGGCGATCGACGAGACCACCCGCCGGCGGGCCAAGCAGGTGGCCTACAACCTCGAGCGCGGCGTCGACCCCCAGCCGCTGCGCAAGCGGGTCGCCGACATCCTCGACGACCTCGTCCGCGAAGGCGCGGACGGCGAGCTCACCGGCGGGCAGGGCCGGCAGCAGAGCCGCGGCAAGGCGCCCGTCCCGGGCATGAGCACCCCCGGGAGCAGTGCCGCCGTCGGCCGGCACGTCAAGGAGCTCGCCGGCATGCCACGCGCGGAGCTGGCCCAGCTCATCCAGCAGCTGTCGGACCAGATGCACGAGGCCGCCCGCGACCTGTCCTTCGAGCTGGCCGCCCGGCTGCGCGACGAGGTCAACGAGCTGAAGAAGGAGCTGCGCGGCATGGACGCCGCGGGGGTCAAGTAGCGCCGGTACGTCGGGTCGCTACCGCCGGTAACCCCCCTCGACTACGCTCAGCCGACTCCGGATCGAGGGAGCGCGCGTGACCGAGCAGCACCGGGCGGCCGACGGCGGCCGCCCCCTGAACATCGCGCTGCTCTCGTACCGCAGCAAGCCGCACTGCGGCGGCCAGGGCGTCTACGTCCGCCACCTGTCCCGCGAGCTCGTCCGGCTCGGCCACGCCGTCGAGGTCATCAGCGGCCCGCCGTACCCGGAGCTGGACGCCGATCCGGACGGTACGGGCCGACCCTGACCACGCTGCCGAGCCTGGACCTCTACCGCGAGCCCGACCCGTTCCGGATCCCGCACCTGCGCGAGTTCCGCAGCGCGCACCGACGTCCTCGAGTTCCTGCTCATGTGCACCGCCGCCTTCCCCGAGCCGCTGACCTTCTCGCTGCGCGCCTGGAAGCACCTGCGCGGTCGCGGCACGCACGCGTTCGACGTCGTCCACGACAACCAGACGCTCGGGCTACGGGATCCTCGCCCTGCAGGCCGAGGGCTTCCCGGTCATCGCCAACGTGCACCACCCGATCACGGTCGACCGCGCCCTCGACCTCGTCGCCGCCCGCACGGTCGGCCTGCGCAAGACGCTGAGCACCCACCGCTGGTACTCCTTCCTGCGGATGCAGGGCCACGTGATCCGCCGTCTGCCGGCGCTGCTCACGGTCAGCCAGAACTCCTTCGACGACATCGTCCGCGACTTCCGGGTCGATCCCGACCGGCTCACCGTCGTGCCCGTCGGCGTCGAGACCGACGTCTTCGTCCCCCCGGTCGAGCCGCGCGTGCGCGGGCGGATCGTGGCCACGGCGAGCGCCGACGTACCGCTGAAGGGCCTGGTGCCCCTGCTGGAGGCGCTGGCCAAGCTCCGCACCGAGCGCGACGTCGAGCTCGTGGTGGTGGGCCGCGCCAAGGAGGGCGGCTACGTCGACAAGGCGCTGGACCGCCTCGGCGTCCGTGACTGCGTCCGCTTCGTCACCGGGGTCAGCGAGCAGGCCCTGGTCGACCTGTTCGGCTCGGCCCAGCTCGGCGTCGTCCCGAGCCTGTACGAGGGCTTCAGCCTCCCGGCGATCGAGATCATGTCCTGCGGGACCCCGCTGGTCGCCACCACCGCCGGGGCGCTCCCCGAGGTGGTGGGCCCCGACGGCGAGGCCGCCCTGCACGTCCCCCCGGGCGACCCGGAGGCGCTCGCGGCCGCCATGGGCAGGGTGCTCGACGACGACGCCCTCGCCGCCCGCCTCGGTGCGGCCGGTCGGGCCCGGGTCGAGCGCCTGTACAGCTGGCGCTCCGTCGCCGAGAAGACCGTCGCCTGGTACCGCGCCTACCTCGCTGCCGCAGACCCGAAGGACGCCTGATGCTCACCGTCGACTTCGACCAGTTCCCTGTCGGACCCGGGGACCGCGTCCTGGACATGGGGTGCGGCGGGGGGCGTCACGCCTTCGCCCTGTACCGCCGCGGCGCCCACGTGACCGCGCTCGACATGGACGCCGCCGAGCTCAAGGACGTCGCCGCGATGTTCGAGGCGATGGCGCAGGAGGGCGAGGCCCCGGCCGGCGCGACCGCCTCCGCCGTCCGCGGCACGGCCTACAGCCTGCCCTTCGACGACGACACCTTCGACTACGTCGTCTGCTCGGAGGTGCTCGAGCACCTGCCCGAGGACAGCCGGGCCATGCGTGAGCTCACCCGCGTGCTCAAGCCGGGCGGGCTCATGGCGGTGACGGTGCCCCGATGGGGGCCCGAGCTGCTCTGCTGGGCGCTGTCGAGCGCCTATCACGAGGCCGAAGGCGGCCACGTCCGCATCTACCGGGGCACCGAGCTGACCCGGCGGCTGGAGGCCGTGGGTCTGACACCTGTAGGGGGTCACCACACGCACGCCCTGCACTCGCCGTACTGGTGGCTCAAGTGCGCCGTCGGTGTCACCGACGGCGACAATCCCCTGGTCAAGGCCTATCACCGACTCCTGGTGTGGGACATGATGAAGGCGCCGAAGCTGACCCGCTGGACCGAGAAGCTGCTCGACCCGGTCATCGGCAAGTCGCTCGTGGTCTACCTGCGCAAGCCCGAGGCGGCCGTCCGTGCCGCTGCGTGACCTTCCCGGCCTGCTGAGCGCAGCCGAGCTCGACCTGACCGTCGCCGCGATCGCCGCCGCGCAGCAGCCCTGCGGCTCGCTGCCCTGGCCGGACGGGCACACCGACGCCTGGGACCACGTGGAGTGCGCCATGGCGCTGCTCCTCGGCGGGCGCCGCGAGCAGGCCCGGGCCGCCTACCGGTGGCTGCAGGACATGCAGGCACCGGACGGCACCTGGGCCACCTCCTACGACCAGACCACGGTGCTCGACCCCATGGTCGACACGAACCAGGTGGCCTACGTGGCCGTCGGTGTCTGGCAGTGGTGGGACCTCACGGGTGACCGGCCCTTCGTCCACGAGCTGTGGCCGACCGTCCGGCGGGCCCTCGACCACGTCGTGGCGTCGCAGAGCCCCGGTGGGGCCATCTGGTGGGCCCGCGACGACGGCGTCGCCCGGCAGGAGTCCCTGCTCACGGGGTCCAGCTCGATGTACCAGTCGTTGCGCTGCGGCATCGCCCTGGCCGAGCTCGTGGGGGAGCCGCAGCCCGAGTGGGAGCTCGCCGCGGGACGCCTGCAGCACGCCGTCGCCGCCCATCCCGAGGCCTTCCTGGACAAGAGCCGGTTCTCGATGGACTGGTACTACCCGGTCCTCGGGGGCTGCGTCCGCGGTGCGGCCGGCCTGGCGCTGCTGGCCTCCCGCTGGGAGGAGTTCATCGTCGCCGGTGTCGGCTGCCGGTGCGTGAGCGACCGTCCCTGGGTGACCGGTGCCGAGACGGCCGAGCTGGCGCTGTCGCTGCTGTGCCTGGGCGACGAGGCGCGGGCGCGGACCCTGCTGCAGGACGTCCAGCACCTGCGCGAGACCGACGGCTCGTACTGGACCGGTCTGGTCTTCGACGAGGGCGTGCGCTGGCCGGGGGAGCGTTCGAGCTGGACCAGCGCGGCCATGGTGCTCGCCGCCGACGCCCTCGCCGGCGGGCCCAGCCTGCGGCTGTTCCGCGGCGACGACCTGCCCACCGGGGTCCTGCTCGAGGCGTGCGACCTGTCGGAGTGCGCCCCGGTCTAGCGTCCGCCTCCGGGCGGCCCGTCGGCGACCGCGTCGTGGCGTCGGAGCACCTGGGTGCCCTCGGCGGTGCGGGTCCAGCAGTCGGCGCGCTCGAACCGCTGCGCGCTGAGCAGGCCGAGAGCGCGCAGCCGCGCCCCGGCCGCCGCGAACGCAGGACCCACCCGGTCGGTCAGCTCGGCGGCCGACAGGCCCGGGTGCCCGCCGACGGCGCGGAGCACCTCGAGGTCGGCCGCCGTCAGGTCGTTCGGCGCCAGCCGGGCCAGGCCCGCGCGGGCCACCTCCCCGACGACGGGATGGTCCTGCAGAGCGCCCAGCGCCGTGAGGTCGCCGTCCAGCAGCGCCGCCACCACGGACTCCGCCGGCGTCATGCGCGTCGCAGGACCCGCAGGCTGCTGGTGGTGCTGACGGGGGTCCAGCCCTCCTCGACGGCGCGAAGCCAGACGTTGTAGGGGGGTCGGCCGCCGTCCTCGGGGCGCTCGAAGACGTCGTGGATGACCAGGGTGCCGCCCGGAACGACGTGCCGGGCGAACGCGTCGTAGTCGTGCTGGGCGACGGCCTCGGTGTGGTTGCCGTCGAGGAACAGGAACGTGAGGGGGGTGGTCCACCAGGTGGCCACCTGCTGGGTGGTGGAGGCCAGCACACTGACGACGTCGTCGAGACCGGCGTCCCAGAGGGCGTGGCGCAGCGAGGGCAGGGTCTCGAGCCGACCGGTGTGCGGGTCGACGAGCGAGGTGTCGTGCCACTCCCAGCCGGGCTGGTTCTCCTCGGAGCCACGGTGGTGGTCGAGCGTGACCACCTGGGCCCCGACCGTGCGGGCGGCAGCCCCGAGGTGCACGGTCGACTTCCCGCAGTAGGTGCCGACCTCCAGCCAGGTCCCCGGCGCGGCCGCGAGCGCCGCCGCGTGCAGCGCGTCGCCCTCGTCGACGGGCAGGAAGCCCTTGGTGGCGGCGGCGACGTCGAGGTACGGGGAGGGGAGCGGCACCCGCCCATCCTCCCGCTCGAGCTCCTGACTCGGCGAGGGGGGTGGTCCACGGCCCACCGAAGCCCCCTCGCATGCGGCACGATCGCCCGGTGACCGCGCGCAGCATCCCGGCCGTCCTGGAGCGCCGGGACGGCTACATCGGGGAGTACGACGTCTGGCAGCGGCTGTGTGCCGACCTTCCGGACGGGACGACGCTGCTGTGCGGCGTCAAGGTGCCGCACGGGCCGAGCGGCCGGCAGGTCGACTTCCTGGTGCTGTGGCCGGGTGTCGGCGTGGCCGTCGTCGAGGTCAAGGGCGGGAGCGTCTCGACGGACGGTGCCGGAACCTGGTCGTCCCACCGGGGCTCCACCAGCCGTGTCATCGGCAACCCGATGGAGCAGGCCGAGACCGTCCGGCACGAGCTGCACCGCTTCCTGACCGACGCCGGGGTGGGTGCGGCGCGGGCGCGGGTCCAGCACCTCGTGGTCCTGCCCCACCAGGCGCTGCCGGCCGGGTTCGACCCGACCTCGTGCCCCCGGCGCCAGGTGGTCGACAAGGCGCAGATGGACAGCCTGGTACCGCTGCTGCGCGATCTCGTGGACACGGGCAGCGGCCACGCCCGGCTGGAGCCCGAGGACGTCGAGGCGGTGGTGCGCCTGTTCGAGCAGCCGCTGGCGCCGGACGGTACGGCTGATGCTGCCGAGCACGAGCAGCGGTCCGAGCAGGTCGCCGGCCAGCAGGTCGACCTGCTCGACCTGCTGTCGCGGCAGCCGTCCTTCACGATCATCGGCGGAGCGGGTACCGGCAAGACGGGGCTGGCCCTGGCACAGGCCCGGCGGCTGACCGACGCGGGCAGTCGGGTGGCCCTGGTCTGCTACTCCAGGGGCCTGGCCCGGTTCCTGGAGGTCCAGTCGCGGAGGTGGCCCAGGCCCCCGGCGTTCGTCGGCACCTTCCACGCGCTGGCCCGGGAGTGGGGCGTGCCGGACGGCAGCGGTGACGGCTACTTCGAGGAGCAGGTACCCGAGGGGCTGCGGGCCGCCGCCGCCGGCCGCTCGGACCGGTTCGACGCCGTCGTCGTCGACGAGGCGCAGGACTTCGGCGAGCTGTGGTGGCCCGCCATGACCGCCTGCCTGACGGGCGAGGAGGGCGTCTTCGCCTTCCTCGACGACGACCAGCGCGTGTTCGAGCGGCACGGCTCCAGCCCGGTGCACAGCCAGCCGTTCCCGCTGCGGCGCAACTTCCGCAACACCCGGCGCATCGCGCAGGTGTTCGGGTCGCTGGCGTCCGTGCAGGGCAGCTACGACGGCCGGGAGGGTCCTGCGGTCCGCTTCGTGGAGTGCGCGTCCGAGGACGCCGTGTCCCGCGCCGACGACGCCGTCGACGGCCTGCTCGACGCGTACGACCACGCACAGGTGGCCCTGCTGACCACCAAGAGCCGGCATCCGATCCAGGCGCACCTGGTGGAGACGAAGGGCGACGACGCCTACTGGGACGGCTTCTTCGCCGAGGACGACGTCTTCTACGGGACGGTCTCGGGGTTCAAGGGGCTCGAGCGCACCTGCGTCGTCCTGGCGGTGAACGGCTTCAGTGCGCAGGCGCGGGCGCGCGAGATGCTCTACGTCGGGTTGTCCCGCGCCCGCAGCCAGCTCGTCGTCGTCGGCGACCTCGACGAGATCGCGCCGGCGGGGGTGCGCGAGGGCGTGCGCCGGCGGCTGCAGGCCGCGGTGCGCTGGGACCCCTGAGCGATCACAGGTCGGGGGCGCCGGGGAGCGTCCGTGCGGCGATCTCGGCGTCGACGCCGTCCATCGCCTTGTGCCAGGCGGCCTCCGCCAGCGCGTAGGCCTTGCTGATCTTCTCCGACTCGGCCAGGTAGCTGCGCCAGCCGGAGGAGGCCCGGAAGTCGCACGGGTCGAGGCAGGACTGCGCCTCGCTGACCGCCACGGAGGCGCCGGCGATGGCCTCGACGCCCCGGTCGAGCAGCGCCAGGATCGCGCGGTGCTCGTCGGCGACGGGACCCGGCGGGGTGAGGCCGGCGAGGTCCTCGCGCAGGCTGGAGCGGGCGTTGCTGGCCTCGTCGAGCGTGTAGCCCGCGGTGAAGGGGTCCTGCTCGGCGGTGGGATCGTCCTCGTCGGTCAGGTCGCCCAGCGCGTCGCGGAGCTCGACGTAGGTGGCCAGGCCCGAGGTGAAGGCGGACTCGTACTCCTCGGCGAGCGACCGGTCGGTCTCGAGCGTGGCGGTCGCCGTAGCCAGAAGCGCCTCGTAGCGCGCGTAGCCCTGCTCGGCGCGCGAGACGACGGCGTCGGCCTTGGCCAGGGCCGTCGACAGGGCCGCGCGGACGTCCGAACCGTCGGCACCCAGCGCCGCCGACAGCTGCCCTACCGCAGCGGTCAGGGCCGTCCGGGCGGCCGGCCAGTCGGCGGTGTCGCCGGGTTCGACGGCGGTGAGGTCCGACAGGGCGGTCAGCATGCTCGCGTAGGCGACCAGGACCTCCTTGCCGCTGCCGCTGGGCAGAGCGTCGGCCGCCTCGGCAACGGCGTCCTGGGCGGCGACGGCCCGGTCGGCGACCGACCGTAGGGACGATGTCGTGGTCGAGGTCGAGAGGGCGTCGAGGACCTCCTTCGCCTCGGTCCCGGCCTGCGTCGTCAGCCCGGAGCCGACCGTGACGGTGAGGCGGTCGAGCATGAGCGCGGCGTCGGAGATGCGGCCAGCGTCGTCGTCCGCGAGGGCGGCGCGCCGGGAGCCCTCCTCGTCCACGGCCGAGCGCAGCGCGCGGTGCGCGGACCCCCAGGTGTCCAGCGGCCGGACGGCCAGCGGGCCGAGCCGGGCCAGGGCCTCGAGCACGGACTGCTCGGCCTCGAGCTGGCGGCGCACCGCCCGGGCCCGGCTGTCGTTGCGCGTCCCCAGCCGCTCCTGGGCGCGACCCACCCTGTTCGCGGCCCGGTCGGCGCGGTCGGCCACCATGGTGAGGGCAGCGAGGTCGTCCGCGGTCCGGGCGTCGTCCACCACGGGGTTGTAGGCGGCGGTACTGGCCGTCAGCGCCTCGCGCAGCCCGCCGTCACGCACGTGGCGCAACCCGAGCGTTCCCCCGCCGGCGAGCACGGCCAGCACCACCAGCAGCCCCAGGGCCAGAAGGGTCGTGCGCCGCCTGCCCGGGCGGACGGCGTCGGCCTCCGGCGCCTCGCTGAGCAGGGTGTCGTCGTGGCCCGGCGCCGCGTCGTCGACCAGGCCGGTGGGTCCGGGGCGCGGGGGCTTGGCCAGGCTGACCGCCGGTGGGGGTCCGGCGTCGGGCGCGAAACGCGTGAGCAGCGCGGAGGTGGGTGCCTGCGGCCGGTCCAGGACCACGGCCGCACCGCATCGCGGGCAGTACCGGGAGGACCCCACGGGCGTTCCGCAGCTGCTGCAGTCTGGGGGAGGCGCAGTGCTCACCGGGGGTCCTTCGCTCGTGCGGTCGCAGGCGCGTGCCGCGTGCCTGGTGCGGAGGATGCCAGGCCGGGGCTCGCCGCGGGGGTGCCCCGTGCTGGCGGGACGCGGGCTCAGGGGCGCAGACCGGCGGAGTCGATGTGCAGCGTGGCCGGGCCCCGCAGCACGCGGTTCTCCCGGTAGGTCACCTCGCGAAGGGTCGGGTCGACGAGCCGCCGGGCGAGGTCGTGCAGGACGACGCGCGCCTCGAGCCGGGCCAGGGGGGCGCCCAGGCAGTAGTGCGGACCCGCGCTGAGGGCGAGGTGGCCGGTGGTCCGGGTGGGGTCGAGCACGAGCGGGTCGGGGTGCTGGGCGGGGTCCCGGCCCGCGGCCGCGAGCAGCAGGACCACCGAGCCCCCCTTGCGGACCGTTCCCCCGGACAGGGCCAGGTCCTCGAGCGCATGCCGGATGGTCATCTGCACCGGCGGGTCCAGTCGCAGGACCTCCTCGACCACCCCGGCCGCCAGGGAGGCGTCCGCGGCGAGCCGCTCGCGCAGGACCGGGTCGCGCAGCAGGACGAGGGCGCCGTTGCTGATCAGGTTGACCGTCGTCTCGTGACCGGCGATGAGCAGCAGCATCGCGGTGCTGACGAGCTCGTCCGCGCTCAGCCGGTCTCCGGCGTCCTCCGCCGCCACGAGGGCGCTGAGCAGGTCCTCGCGCGGGGCCCGCCGCCGCTGTTCGGCCAGGTCGGTGAAGTAGGCGCGGAACTGGTCGGCCGCCTCGCGGCGGGGCCGCAGCGCCTCCGGGTCGCCGCTGCCGAGCGTGTCGTCCAGCCCGCTGGCCAGGACGGCGGACCAGGCCGCGAAGCGGACGTGGTCGTGCTCGGGCACGCCCAGCAGGCGGCTGATGACGGCGACCGGCAGGGGGTAGGCGAGGTCCGCCACGAGCTCCAGACCGCCGCGCGTGCCCGCCGCGTCGAGCAGCTCGCGCGAGAGGTCGGCAACGACGTCGTGCAGGCCCTCGACCGTCCGCGGGGTGAACGCCTTGCTGACGAGCCGCCGCAGCCGGGTGTGGTCGGGCGGGTCCATGAACAGGAACGACCGGGCCCGGGTGAACCAGGCCCGGTCGACGTCGGTCAGGCTCGGGCTCGAGGGCCTGCCACCGCGACGAGCTCCGCCGGTCGCTGCTCACGGCCGACGAGCGCAGCATGGCGTCGCAGTCGGCGTGCGAGGTGAGCAGGGCGAACGCCCCGTCGGGGGCCACCACCTGCCCGCCGTCGAGCAGGGACTGCCAGAGCGGGTACGGGTCGACGACGTCGACGTCGGCGAGCAGGTCGGTCACGTCGGTCATGCGAGCTCCAGCCCGTCGAAGCTCCCCGTGGCCCGCCAGGCGGCGAGGTGGGTGAAGAAGGCCGAGGGACCGGCCGGATAGCCCACGGCGAGCTGGGCCGGCCGCCCACCGTCCTGGCCCTCGTTGTTGTAGTAGCCCGGCGTGCAGTCGGGGGAGCCGATGAGGCTGCCGGGGTGGGTCAGCAGCAGGTCGACCCAGGCCTGCTCGGCCTCCCGCGTCACCTCGACGCGCGACCGCCCGCTGTCGAGCACGAACCGGACCACGGCGGCCACGGTGCGGGCCCCCTCGGTGAGGTTGTGCGGAATGTTCGACAGCAGGTTCGCGCCCTGGGTGGGCTGGACGAAGAAGGCGTTGGGGAACCCGTGGACGTGGGCGCCGTGCAGGCTGCGCATGCCATCGGCCCAGTGGTCGGACAGGCGCAGGCCCTGGCGCCCGACGACGTCGAAGCCGGACCGGCGGGTCCACGCGGTGCCCACCTCGAACCCGGAGGCGTAGATGATGCAGTCGACCTCGTACAGACGGCCGTCGACCACGACTCCTTCCGCGGTGATCCGTTCGACGCCCCGGCCGTCGGTGTGGACCAGGTGGGTCCCGGGGCGGTTGAAGGCGTCGAGGTAGTCGTCGTGGAAGCAGGGCCGCTTGCAGAGCTGTCGGTACCAGGCCTTGAGGCCCTCGGCCGTCGTCGGGTCCTGCACGACGGCGTCGACGCGGGCCCGGATCTCCTCCATCTTCTCGAGGTCGGAGTCCTCGTAGGCCGCGCCCATCCCGGCCAGGGTCAGCTCCTCGGGCGGGAGGGCGAGGATGCGGGTGCGGATGCGCCGGGCCAGGTCGGTCCACCCGTCCTGCACGAGATCCTCCGCGGCGTCGCCGCCGGCCTGGTTGGCGGTGAAGTTCTCCAGCCACCGCTGCTGCCAGCCGGGGGTCGCGACCTCCTGGAACCAGTCGGCGTCGATCGGGGCGTTGGCCCGGACGTCGACGGAGGACGGGGTGCGCTGGACGACGAACAGCTCGCGACAGGCCCCGGCCAGGTGCGGCACGCACTGCACCGACGTGGCTCCGGTGCCGATGACGGCGACCCGCTTGTCGGCCAGCCGGTCCAGCGGAGCTCCGGAGGAGTCGCCACCGGTATAGGCGTAGTCCCAGCGGCTGGTGTGGAAGGAGTGACCGGCGAAGTCCTCGATCCCCGCGATGCCGGGCAGCTTCGGGACGTGCAGCGGGCCGGTGCCCATGGAGACGAACTGGGCGGTGAACGCGTCACCGCGGTCGGTGTGGACTGTCCAGGCGCCGGCGTCGTCGTCCCACTCCAGGCCGGTCACCTCCGTGTGCAGCAGGGCGGAGTCGAGCAGCTCGTACTGTTCGGCGATGCGCTCGCAGTGACCGAGGATCTCCGGGCCGTGCGCGTACTTCTCGCTCGGCACGTGCCCGGTCTCCTCCAGCAGGGGGAGGTAGACCATCGAAGCGGTGTCGCACTGGGCGCCCGGGTAGCGGTTCCAGTACCACGTGCCGCCGACGCCGCCGCCCTTCTCGACGATGCGAACGCCGTCGACGCCGGCCTCACGCAGCCGGGCCGCTGTCAGGAGCCCGGCGAAGCCTCCGCCGATCACGGCCACCGTCACGTGGTCGGTGACCGGGTCGCGCTCGCTGCGGGTGGTGTACGGGTCCTCGAGGTAGTGCGCGAAGCGCCCGGTGAGCCGCTGGTACTGGGCGTTGCCGTCGGCGCGCAGCCGCTTGGCCCGCTCCTCGGCGTACCGGTCCCGGACGGACTGCCGGTCGATCGGACTGCCGTCGGGCCGCACGGGTCCGGCACTGACGCTCACGGGGCCTCCTGCTGCTCCCGCACTGTCTGCACGGTGCGTGCATCGTGCTGCGTGCAGGGCCCGGGCCACAAGGGAGGTCGCTGGTCAGAGCTCGCGCAGGGCGTAGGTGAGCACGGCGTTGCCGGCGTCGGTGATGGTGCTGTCGACCATGCGCAGCCGGGTGAGCGGGACGGACTCGTCGAACAGGCGGCGGCCCTCGGGCGTGACCGCAGGGTGCATCGTGAGGGTGAGCGCGTCGATGACGCCGGCGAGGAACAGCGACCGGACCGTGGTGATCCCGCCGACGACGCTGATCGTGCCCTCGCCCTGCTCGCGCAGGCTCCGGACATGGTCGGCCGCGTCCCCCGGCACCGCGACGCTGTTCCAGCCGAGGTCGCCGGTGAGGGTGGTGCTGAGGACGTGCTTGCGCACCGGGTTGATGAAGTCCCCGAACCCGTCGGTCGCGTCGGGGCTCTGCCAGTACGCCGACCACTCCTGCCACAGCGCGCGGCCGATCACGACGTCGGTCACGCCGGCCAGGGCGCGGCCCATGAGCTCGCCCTCCTGGGCTCCGAAGGCGTCGAACTGGAACAGGTTCGGCGCCTCGACGACGCCGTTCACGGAGCAGAACAGGTGGGCGGTGGTGCGGCGGGTCACGGGGGCTCCTCAGGCGATGGTGGGTCTCCACGTGCAGACGCCCCGCAGCCTCCGGACTCATCGGTGCAGCCCGTGGCGGACCGGGCTGCGGGTCAGGGCCGCCTCAGGGCCGCTGCAGGGTGAGCGTGACCTGGCCGGCGGGGTCGGCCCGGAAGGACCCCTCGCCGGAGCAGCCCTGCAGGTCGTGCGTCCCGGACAGGACCAGGCTGCCCTGGCGGCCGTCGACGGTTCCCCGGAAGCACTCGAGACCGACGAACGAGGCGGTGCCGTCCGCCGGGCGCCATTCCCCTGGCGAACCTGGGAGACACCAGGCAGCGCGGACCCCCTGGACGCCGTCGCCCGGCCTCGCAGGCGGACATGAGACGAGGCCGCAGCCGACGAGCGGGTCAGGCCAGCGACAGGAAGAGCTTCTCCAGCTTGGCGGTGTCGACCTCGGCGCGCTCGGCGTTGTCGGGGTCCAGGCACTGGCGCAGCCCGCTGGCCACGATGGAGAAGCCCGCCTTGTCCAGTGCCCGCGACACGGCCGCGAGCTGCGTGACGACGTCCTCGCAGTCGCGGCCGGCCTCGAGCATCCGGATGACCCCGGCGATCTGGCCCTCGGCACGGCGCAGCCGGTTCACTGCCGTCTTCACGGCGTCGGGCTCGAGCTGCATCGTGTCCTCCGGTCGGGCGTGCGGGTCTGCGGGTCCAACGCGGGGGACCAGGTGCTGCTTCCCGGGCTCAGCCGGGGTCGGTGCCCGCCGCGACGGGCGCGCCCGACTCGATCCAGGCACTGGTGCCACCGGCCACCGACCGGACGTCGAAGCCGTCGGCCGCGAGGAGGTCGGCGGCCTCCATGCTGCGGCCGCCCTTCTGGCAGACCAGGTAGACGGTCTGGTCGCGGGGGAGCTCGTCCTTGCGGCCGGGCAGCTCGCCCAGTGGCAGCGACTGCGCGCCGGGGACGTGGCCTCCGGCGTACTCGTCGGGGTCGCGCACGTCGACCACCGGTGCGCCCTCGTCCTTGGCCTTCGTGAGCTGCTCGAGCGTGACCTCGTCGGCCATGTCGTACCTCCTCGTGTCGTCGTAGATCCTGCTGATACCCCTGGGGGTAGTGGTTCACGCGTCCTGGGTGGGAAGGGCGAGCGTCACCCAGTCGTGCATGCCGCCGCGGTAGTAGGCGAGCGCCGAGGCCGGGTAGCCGGCGTCGAGCAGCTGCCGCAGCGCGTCGGGCGACTGGGGGCACTGCGGGCCGTTGCAGAACAGCACGGAGATCACGCCGGGGTCCAGCTCGTCGCGCCGCGCGACCGTCTCGTCGTGCGGCAGGTGGACCGCCCCGGGCAGGGTCCGGCCGCCGAAGGAGCCGTCGGTCCGGCTGTCGACGAGGCGGGCGCCCTGCTCGACGAGCTCGATCAGCTCGAGCTCGCCGACGGTGCGGACGCCGGGGGCGGCCTCGAGCGGCTGCAGCTCGCCCCAGGTCGTGTCGACGGCAACGACGTCGGGCTCGCCGGGGAGCTCCCAGGCGACGCTCCGGGGCGGCTGCTCCCGGGCGCGCTCCGTACGCGCGATCCGCGTCACCGGGTCCGCCGCTGCTCGCGGAAGGCCGCACCGCGCAGCGGGCCGTGCACCAGCGGCCCGAGCAGGCAGATGTCGGCGGCGCCGGCCGCCAGCGGGACCACCCCGGCAGCAGCCAGGGCGCGGCCCTTGCCGTCCCCGCGCCGCAGTCCCGGCGTGATCATGCCGAGTCCGGCGACGACGCGCACGGCCCGTCCGGTCTGGCTCCCGAGCAGGTCGATCGGTGTCACGGGCGTGCTCCTTCGTCGTCGTCGCAGAGGTGTCGGCGGACGACCACGTAAGCCGTCAGCCCTGCCGCGAACAGTGCCCACCAGACGGGCTCGCCCACCTGCATCGGCCACTGCGGATCGGCCAGCAGCACCAGCCCGATGAGCACCAGGCAGACGGCGGCCTCGTGGCGCACGCGCGCCCCCACCGCGAGCCCGACGGCCCCGAGCAGCAGGAACCCGGCGAGATCGCCGACGACGCCGCGCGAGAGGTAGGGCAGACCGGAGGACAGGTAGGCGGCGCTGGAGACGACGGCGGCGACCGCCGTCGTCGCGTACTCCGGCCCGGACAGCGCGAACCGGCGCGTGGTCGCCGCGGTCGCAGCGGTCACGCGTCACGGGTGGGCCTTGAGCAGCTGGAGGGCGGCGGCCTTGCCGCTGCTGCCGGCGATGCCTCCCACGGGGGCGGTCGAGGCCCCGCAGGTGAACAGCCCGCCGACACCCGGCACCGTGTGGCCGGACAGCCGCCGGGTCGGCCGCATGAAGGCGAGCTGGTCCAGGCTGATGTCGAGCTGCATCGGGTGCGCTCCCGGCCAGCGCAGCTCCTGCGCCATGAAGGTCGGGGTGCGGACGTGCCGGGCGGTGATGCTGGCGGTGAAGCCGGGGGCGTGCGCCTCGACCTGCGCCACCATGGCGTCGGCGAAGGCCTCCTGCTGGTCCTCCCACCCGCCCTCGACGTCGAACGGCGCCGACGGGCACGCGAGGTAGACCGTGTGCTTGCCAGTCGGGGCCAGGCTGTCGTCGTAGACCGACGGCGTGAAGCAGTAGGTGGGGACGGGGTCGGGCAGCCGGCGGCCCTCGGCCGACAGGAACCCGCGGCGCAGCTCGTCGAGGGTGTCGACGTGCGACTGCAGGCCGTTCCAGTCGCCGGGGCGGGCGTTCGGGTAGGGCGGCAGCCGGTCGGTGGCGAGGTGCACGAGCATCTGCACGGCGTTGCCGCGGTGCGCCGCGGCCAGCTCCACGCCGTCCCGCCCGGACAGCGGCGGGTCCAGCAGACCGAGCAGTGCGGTCTGCACGTCGATGGCGGTGACCACGGCGGAGGCGTCGAGGCGCTCACCGCCCTCCAGGACCACCCCGCGAGCCGTCCCGCCGCGGGCGTCGATGCGCTCGACGACCGCGCCGGTGCGCACCTCCCCTCCCCACCGCTCCAGCCGGGAGACCAGCGCCGTGGTCAGGGACTGCGAGCCGCCACGCGGGTGCCACTGCCCGAACAGGTGGTAAGCGGCCTGCCAGAAGACGTAGAAGGAGCCGCCGGCCGCGTGCGGTCCGGCCGAGGAGTGGCTCGCGAAGGAGGCCACCGGGGCGCGGGTCAGGTCGCTGGGCAGCGCGGTCTCGAGCAGGGAGCCGTAGGGGGCCACGAGGTCGTGCATCAGCCCGATCGGCCCGCCCGCCCGCTTCACCCCCTGCAGCAGCGGCCCGAGCTTGTTCGCGGCCGCCTTGAGCACGCCTCCGGGCGTGGAGCCGCTCTCCAGGCCGGTGACCGCCGTCTTGACCAGCGGGATCGCGCGGTGCATGAAGGCGCGGTAGGCGTCGGCGTCGGCGCGGCTGTGCTCGGCGATGGCCTCGACGGTCTGGTCGAGGTCGCGGTGGAAGCGCACGATGCGCCCGTCGCGGAAGAAGCCGGCGGCGAACGGGTCCATCGGCAGGTACTCCAGGCCCGCTCCCGCGAGGTCGAGCTCGGCCGGGATCCGCGTCATGTTGATGATGTTGTGCGCCGCGGCATGGGTGTTGAACAGGTGCCCGGGGATGGTCTCGTCGGTACGCGACCCGCCTCCGGGCTTGTCGGCCGCCTCCAGCACCAGGACGCGGCGGCCGGCCTTGGCCAGGTAGCAGGCGGCGACCAGGCCGTTGTGGCCGCCTCCGACCACGACGACGGGGTCGTGCGGCATAGATCCTCCCGGAGCTGCCTTGATACCCCTGGGGGTACCCGTCTAGGGTTCTTCTCGCCAGCCGCATACCCCGGCGGGTGTGATCGACACGAAATCTGGAGACCGCATGGCCATCAGCACCCTGACGCCAGGGCCCCGGCTCACCGACCAGCCCTCGCACGGACCGCTCGGCAGGCTCGGCCTGTGGACGGCCGGGCACTTCCGGCTCATCCTCGTCGTCTGGGCGGTCGTCGTCGTCGGTCTCGGGGCCTTCGCGCCGCGGGTGGAGGGCGCCCTGGCCGGAGCCGGCTGGGAGGCGTCCGGCTCGGAGTCGGTGCAGGCCCGCGACCTGGTCCAGCAGCAGTTCGGCGGCCTGTCCAGCGCTGCCCTGCAGGTGGTCGTCCAGGCCGACGGCGGCCTGGCCACCGGCCGCGGCGCGCAGGTCGTCCAGGAGGCGACCGCGCTGCTGCGTGACGACGCCCGACTGTCGACGATCGTGCCGCCGACGCCGGGGCTGTCGGTCTCGGAGGACGGCCGTACCGGGGTCGTCCAGGCCGGCGCCGCTACCACGAACATGAATGAGATGGTCCGCGCTGCCGACGACCTCAAGGAGCCGCTCCGCGAGCTGTCGGGCGACGGCGTCACCGTCGCCCTGACCGGCTCGTCCGGGCTGTGGAGCGACTTCAACGAGGCCAACCTCAAGGCGATGCTCAAGAGCGAGCTCTTCAGCTGGCCCGTGACGCTCACGATCATGGTGCTCGCCTTCGGCTCGCTCGTGGCCGCGGGCCTACCGCTGATGCTCACCATCCTGGGTCTGGTCTCGGCCGCCGGGACGCTCTACCTCGGCGCCCAGGTCGCCGACATCAGCATCTGGGCGCTCAACTTCGCCCTGATGTTCGCCCTCGCCCTCGGCATCGACTACGCGCTCTTCCTGGTGGTCCGTTTCCGGGCGGCCCGGTCCACCGGCGCCGGTCCGGCGGAGGCTGCGGCCGTCACGATGGACACCGCCGGCAAGGCGGTCCTGTTCTCCGGCGTCACGGTGCTCATCTCGCTGTCGGCCGTGCTGCTGGTCCCGTCGCCGGCCTTCCGGTCGATGGCGCTCGGCATCATGATCTCGGTCGTCTTCATCCTGGCGGCGACGCTCACCCTGCTCCCGGCGGTCCTGGCGCGCCTCGGCGACCGGGTCAACGGCCTGTCGATCCCCGGCATCTCGCCCGGCGAGCACCGGTCCGCGCGCTTCGCGGCGTGGGGCGAGCGGCTGTGGCGTCGTCCGCTGGTCTACGGCAGCCTGGCGCTCGTGGCCCTGGTGGCCCTTGCCCTGCCGGTCTTCGACCTCGAGACGGGAATGCCCAGCATCAAGGTCGTTCCTTCGCAGGACAGCAGCAGGGTCGGTTACGACGCGGTGCAGCAGGCCTTCGGTCCGGGCGCGCCCGGGACGCTGCAGGTCGTCACGACCCCCGACCAGGCCGTTGCCGTACGGATGACCGCGCTGGCCGACGGCGGCGTCGAGCGGGTGTTCCCGACCATGCCGGGCGCCGACGGGGCCACGGCGCTCGTCCAGGTCGTCCCGGCGACTGACCCGTCCTCGCCGAAGACGGGTGCGACGATCGACCGGCTGCGGGCGGCCCTGCCTGACGGCACCCTGGTCGGCGGCACCGCCGCGGAGAATCACGACCTCGAGATCGTCCTCGCTGAGAAGACCCCGCTCGTCGTCGGCATCGTGCTGGCGCTCGGCTTCGTGCTGCTCCTCGTGGCGCTGCAGGCGCCGCTGCTGGCCGCCATGGGCGTGCTCACGAACCTGCTCGCCACCGGCGCGGCCTTCGGCGCCGCCAAGCTCATCTTCCAGGACGGCTACGGCGCGGGACTGTTCGGCTTCGAGAGCCAGGGCTTCCTGGACGCCTGGGCGCCGGTCTTCTTCTTCGCGATGATCTTCGCCATCGGGATGGACTACACCGTGTTCCTGCTCGCCAGCGCCAAGGAGCACTGGGAGACCACCGGCGACGCGAAGCAGGCCATGGTCGGCGGGCTCGCGACCTCGGGTCGGGTGATCTTCGCGGCCGCCGCCGTGATGGTGGCTGTGTTCTTCACCTTCGCCCTGTCCGGCCCGCTGCCGCCCAAGGAGATGGGCGTGGTGCTCGGCATCGCCGTCCTGCTCGACGCCGCCCTCATCCGGTTGCTCCTGCTGCCGGTCCTCATGCGACTCACCGGCCGGGCAGCCTGGGCCTGCCCGACGTGGCTCCGCAAGGTGCTGCCGGACATCCGCTTCAGCCACTGAGCTGACGACCACCCGCAACGAGAGGACTCGACATGTGCAGGCCAGCGACGTGCAAGCAGTGCGGCAAGGCGACCTGGGCCGGATGCGGACAGCACGTCGACAGCGTGATGGCCGGAATTCCCGCCGCCCAGCGCTGCACCCGCGACCCCGCCACCCACGCCGCCAAGCCGGCCCGACGCTGGGGGCTGTTCCGTCGCTGAGCGCGCGCGTGTGAGGTTCGGCCTCGGACTCGTCGGCGTCGTCCTGCTGACGTCCTGCGCGTCGGTCGCGAGCGACGACGCCGGGCCGTCGTCGTCACCGGGCGACGGGCCCGTCCAGGAGCGGTTGCAGGCCATCGCGGACGCCGTCGACCGCTGGGAACGGGCCGACGACCTCGCCACGGCCAAGACAGGCGCCGAGGCTGCCCGCAACCTGATCACCGGGCCCTTCGTGCGCTCCTACGGAGACACGGACGGGGACGGCGAGGTCGCGGGCGCCTCCGGCATCGGCCTGCTGCCGGGGGAGCAGGGGCAACGCGGGCTCGTGACGTCGCTCGCCAGCGACTGCGTCGAGCGCGACGTGCTCGGCGGCAGCTGGGACGACGCCGCCGGTCGCTGGGACGAGCTGCGCCGACGCATCGACGCATGGACGCCGACGGACAACACCTTCCCGGCGCTGCCGAGCCACCCGCAGCGCGTGGTCGGGTGGGCGTCGCTGACCCTGGACGCTCCGACCCTGGATCTGGCGAAGGAGTACGCCGGGCACGCGCAGATCCACGTCCGGGTCAGCCGGGACGCCGTCGACCGCTGCTGAGGCAGACAGCCGGGGCTCGGGACCGGGGTGCCGGGGCGAGGCGGCGAGCGGTGGAGCCACGTCAATGGTGAAGCCATCAGGCAGGGGCCGTGGTCGTGGTCGTGGACTCTCGGCCTGCTGGTCATCCCTGGTCGGTGTCGTCGTGCAGCGGGGGCAGGGTGGTGTCGGGGTGGAGGGGTGGTGGTGGGGTGCGTCGGGGTCGGCGGTGGTAGGTGCCGCCGCCGGGGCTGTGCCAGCGGATGGTTCCGTCGGGCAGGAGGGTGGTGGTCCAGCCGCCGGTGTGTTTGGCCCGGTGCCAGTGTTTGCTGAGGTTCTGGAGGTTGTCGGGGGTGGTGTGTCCGAGTGGCCAGGGCAGGCGGTGGTCGCGTTCGGTGTGCCGGGTGGGGGTGTTGTCGCCGGGGAAGGTGCTGGTGACGTCGCGCAGGTCGATGAGCCGTCCGAGGGCTTCGGTCGGGACGTACCCGTCGGTGCTCAGGTCCGGCACGGTGCCGCTGCTGGTGGCCATTGCGAGCAGGGCTGTGCGTAGCGCCCGGGTCTGGTTGGGGTCGCCGGCCTGCCAGGTCGTGTGCCTGATGGGCCGGTCGGCGGTGAGGACCTCGCCGGTGGTCGCGTCAACGCAGGCCCGGACGAGGTCGGCCTGCGGCAGCAGCGCCCGGGCCTGGTCGGCGTCGATCGGGCCGTAGCCGGCGAGCAGCGCCGGGTGGTCGGACAGTCCGAGGGCGACGGCGGCGGGCAGTCGCAGGTCGACGGTCCAGACGGCGCTGCCGGCGGCGGCGTGCAGGTCGACGGCCCGCTCGACGGGGCATTCGATCACGGCCTGGACGGTGACCCGGTCGCAGCCCAGCGCGTGCAGCAGCGCCGCGATCTGCTTCTGCCCTTCGGTGAGGTGTTCGGTGAAGGTCATGGCGTGGGCCCGGCCGCGCAGCGCCGCGAGCGCGACGGCGGCCTCGGTGGCGGTGCAGCCCAGGACGAGGTCGGCCATCCCGTCCGGTTGTGGGCGCAGCCGGGCGCCGGCAGTTCTGCGGGCGGCCTGGTGGCGGCGCCGCGCGGTGTCGGGGTCCAGGGCGATCGCGGTCCGTCGGGCGTCGGCGCGCAGCTGCGACGGGGAGCCATCCAGCGCGCCGTCGTCGTCGGAGGGTCCGTCCAGCACCGTGTCGAGCACCCGGACGGCGTGCGGCGGGCTCAGGGGTTCGATCTCGGCGAGCAGCGCGAGCGCGTGCGGGACCCCGAGCGTGCCGTGTTCCAGGGCCGCGACGAGCCGGGGGAACGCCAGGACCCGTAACGCGGTCGCGAGCCGGTCGGTGCCGGTGGCCGGGGACAGGTGGAGCAGGCAGGCGAGCTCGCCGGACACGAACTCGGCCTGCTCGGGTGACGCCGCCTCCAGCAGCGCCAGCGCCGCGCGCTGCTCCGCGACGAACGCCCGGGCCGACAGGCGAGCCGCCGCCCGGACCGCCGCGGCCTGCTCCCGCGTCGAGCCGAACAGCAGATCCCCCATGACCAGAACCCTAGAGGCCCCCACCGACAGTTTTCTCTGCCCAGAGGGGTGCGAGAAGGACCCCGCGCAGGGGGCGCGACGCCGATCGCGAGGCCCCGGACCGGCCGGGCTCGCCGAGCCTTCCGGACCCGGCGCGGCCTGCTGAGGAGCCTCAGGACGTCGTCAGCACCTCAGGCGGCCGTGGTGCGACGGCGCACATGACGCGCCAGAAGGCGCGCAGCGCGGCCGACCGGCCCTGTCGCTGAGCGGGCGGCGGCGCGGCGGGCTCGTCGGCGGAGGGCGGGGCGGCGTCGAGGGACAGAGCGGTCATGACGGGAGTCCTCTGGAGGTCGGGGCTGCGGGCGGCTGAGCGGCGAGGCCGGGCTCAGCTGCGACAGAGGCAGTCGTCGACGTTCGTGAGGCTGTTGGCCAGCAGGCAGCGGCAGATCTGCGCGCTGCAGCCGACGGTCACCCGTCGAGTCTGGCACGCCGACGAGGCGAGGGCCCGAACGGCCCCCGCCCCGACAGCAGGATCTGTCTGCGCTACCGCTCCAGGCGGAGCCCCGCAGCCTCGGCCTTGTCGAAGTCGTCGTCGACATGGACGACCGGGTGTCCGGCCCGGTCCAGGATGCTGGCGGCGATGCTCGCCCGGAAGCCGCTGGCGCAGTGGACGTAGACGGTGCCGTGCGGCACCTCGTTCATGCGGTCGATCAGTGCGTCCAGCGGCACGTGCGTGGAGCCGGCGATGCGTGACGTCGCCACCTCGTCCTGGCGGCGGACGTCCAGGACCTGCGCGTCCGGGAAGGCCGCGACCTCGGCGAAGGTGACCTGCTCGTAGGAGCGCGTCCGGGTGTCGCTCGCGAGGCCGTCGAGGTCGCCGGCGGCCTGCCCGGCCAGGTGGTCGATCCCGATCCGGACGAGCTGGCGCTGCGCCTCCCGCAGGTCGTCGGGGGTCTCGGCGATCAGCGTGATCGGGGCGCCCCAGGGGATCACCCAGCCTGCGTAGGTGGAGAACTGCTTGCCGAAGGCGATGTTGACCGTGCCCGCCAGGTGGTGGGCGGCGTAGGCACCGCGGTCGCGCAGGTCGACGACCCACTCGCCGGTGTGCAGCCGCGAGGCCAGCTCGTCCGGGTCCATCTCACGGGTCGGGGTGAGGTCCGGGACGTCCGGGCCCTGGCTGTTCAGGGCGCCCATGTGGGCGTAGTAGGCGGGGTAGCCGGTGAGCCCCGCCACGAGCTTGTCGACGAAGGCCTGCTCGTCTGACTCGGTCAGGGCGTCGTTGCGCTGCTTCTCCTGGCCGATGGTGCTGTCGGTGCCTCCGCTGGCCCCGCCGGAGGAGCAGAACGACCCGAAGCCGTGCGTCGGGAACAGCGCAGCCTCGTCCGGGAGGAGCTCGGCCAGGCGCCGCGCCGAGTGGAACTGCTTGCGGGTCAGCTCGTCGGTGCGGTCGGTGCCGAGCAGGTCGGTCCGCCCGACCGAGCCGTACAGCAGGGAGCCCCCGCTGAAGACGGCCGGCGCGTCGCCGCTGTGGTCGGTGACGACGTACGACAGGTGGGTGTCGGTGTGGCCCGGCGTCTCGATCACCTTCACGCTCATCGTCCCGGCGGACAGCACGTCGCCGTCGTGGGCTGCGCACCGCTCGAACGCGACGTCGTCCCGACCGGCCACCACGTAGCTGGCGCCGGTCCGGCGGGCGAGCGCGTGGCCGCCGGTCACGTAGTCGTTGTGGATGTGGGTCTCGAGCACGAGCCGGACGGGCAGGCCCAGCTCGGCGACGAGCTCCTCCACCCGGTCGATGTCGCGTTGCGGGTCGATGACGACGGCGCACGTGCCGTCGCTCACGACGTAGCTGCGGTCACCCAGGTCGGGGGTCTCGATCACGTCGACGCGCACGGCGGGCTCCTCGGGGTCGTCCGGCGAGGCCTGTTGTCAGGCGCTCTAATTGTCCGTACATTAGCCGGGTGGACGCGAAGCAGCAAGAGCCTCGGCCTCTGGACCGAGGCGCCGGCCCGCTGTGGTCGACGCTGCTCGCCGATCTGCGGCACCGTCTTGGCACGGGCGAGTTCACCGACTCCTTCCCGGGAGAGCTGGCCCTGGTCGCCCAGTACGGCGTCAGCCGCCACACCGTGCGCGAGGCTCTTCGCCACCTGCGGTCGGAGGGCACCGTGACGGCGGCGCGAGGCCGTCGGCCACGGCTGGGCCCGCCCGAGGTCGAGCAGCAGCTCGGAGCCCTGACCAGCCTGTTCGCGGCGGTCGAGGACGCCGGTCTGGAGCAGCGGTCCGTCGTGCGCCTGCTGCAGGTCCGCGCCGACGGGGTCATCGCCGCCCGCCTGGACCTGGAGGAGTCGACGCCGCTGGTGCACCTCGAGCGGCTGCGCCTGGCCGGCGACGAGCCGCTGGCCCTGGACCGGGTCTGGCTCCCGGCCGACCTCGCCCGCCCCCTGCTCGACGTCGACTTCACCCGCACGGCGCTCTACACCGAGCTGCTGGTCCACTGCGGCGTGCGCCTCACCGGCGGGCGCGAGCGGGTCCGCGCCGTCGTCCCCACCCGGGGTGAGCGCGCCCTGCTGCACGTCCCGGCCGGGGTGGCACTGCTCGCCGTCGAGCGCACCGGCTGCCTGCACGGTCGTCCGGTCGAGCACCGGCACACCCTCGTGCGCGGCGACCGCTTCGCCATCACCTCCGAGCTGTCCGGCCGTGCGGTCGCCCTCTCGGCGACCCGGCACTCCTGACCCCTTCGTCCTGCACCGAGGAGCCCGACATGACCGCACCCGGAACCACCCCCGAGACCGACGTCCGTGCCGCGGCAGCCCGCACCGACGCCCTGCTGCTGGACGTGCGCGAGCAGGACGAGTGGGACGCCGGGCACGCCCCCGGCGCGATGCACCTGCCGCTCAGCACGCTCACCCTCACCGACGTCCCGACCGACCGGCCGATCGTCGCGGTCTGCCGGTCGGGCAACCGCAGCGGTCAGCTCACCCGGGCTCTGCTCGCGGCCGACGTCGACGTCGACGTCGTGAACATGGCCGGCGGCATGCTCGCCTGGCACGAGGCGGGGCTGCCCATGCAGAGCACGGACGGCTCCGCCGCGACGGTCCTGTCGTGGCGCTCTGGTCCGAGCAGGTCGTCCCGCGCCTGGTCGAGCGGGTCCTGGGCAGCCGGCAGCACGACCGGCTGCGCGCGCAGACCTGCGCCGGTCTCGCGGGGGAGGTCCTCGAGCTCGGCTTCGGGTCGGGCCGCAACGTGCGGCACTACCCGACGTCGGTGACGTCGCTCAGCGCGGTCGAGCCGTCCGACGTCGCCTGGCGGCTGTCCGAGGCGCGTCGCGCAGCGAGCCCGGTCGTCACCCGCCGCTCCGGCCTGGACGGGCAGCGCCTGCCCTTCCCCGACGACGTCTTCGACGCCGCGCTGTCGACGTGGACGCTGTGCACGATCCCCGACCCGGTCGCTGCGCTGCGCGAGGTCGCCCGGGTCCTGCGCCCGGGCGGCACGCTGCACTTCGTGGAGCACGGGGCCGCGCCCGACGCCGGGGTCCTGCAGTGGCAGCGCAGGCTCGACCCGGTGCAGCGACGGGTCGCCGCCGGCTGTCATCTCAGCCGGCCGATCGACGCCCTCGTCGCCGACGCCGGCCTGGAGCTGGTGCACCTGGAGCGCCGCTACGCCGCCGGCGAGCCCAGGGTGTTCGGCAGCCTGTACCTGGGGCGGGCCGTGGCCGTGTCCCCCGCATGACGGTGCTGGTCGCCCTGGGTGTCGGGCTGGTCATCGGCCTGCTGATGGGCGCGCTCGGCGGGGGCGGCTCGATCCTGACGGTCCCCGTCCTGGTCTACCTGCTGGACCAGAGCGCGCAGGACGCGACCTCGACCAGCCTGGTCATCGTCGGGATCACCGCGGTGGTCGCCGCGATCGGGCACGCCCGCGCCGGGCACACGCAGTGGCGGACGGGGGTGCTGCTGGCGGTCGCAGGTGTCCCGGCCAGCCTGCTGGCCACGCTCCTCAACCGACGGGTCGACGGCGACGTCGTCCTGCTGGCCTTCAGCGCCCTCATGCTGGTGGCCGCGGCGGGGATGCTCGCCCGGAACCCCGGACCGGACGACGCGGCCGACCACGGCGGCGCCGCAGGCGGGACCTGGCTGCGCGGACTGGCCGCCGGACTGCTGATCGGCGCCCTCACCGGCTTCTTCGGCGTCGGCGGCGGGTTCATCATCGTCCCGGTGCTGGTGGTCGCCCTCGGCTTCGGCATGGCCGACGCCGTCGGTACGTCGCTCGTGGTGATCGCGCTCAACAGCGCGGTGGCGCTCGGGGCCCGCAGCACCGGGGGCCTCGACCTCGACCCGGTCGTCGTCGTGCCCTTCACACTCGCCGCCGTCGCGGCGGCGCTGCTCGGGCAGCGGGTCGCCGACCGCGTGTCGGGGCCGGCGCTGACCCGGTCCTTCGGAGCTCTGCTGGTCGTCGTGGCCGTGTACGTCGGCGTGCAGGCGGTCCTGGGTCTGCGCTGACGGCCCGACGGGGTGTGGCCCCGAGGGTGCCGCCGGCTACCAGCCGCGCTCGCGCCACTCCGGCAGGCTCGGCCGCTCGGCACCGAGGGTCGTGTCGGTCCCGTGGCCCGGGTAGACCCAGGTCTCGTCGGGGAGCGGCCCGAAGACCTTGCGCTCGAGGTCGTCCATGAGCGAGGTGAAGCGGGCGGCGTCCTTCTCCGTGTTTCCCGGGCCGCCGGGGAACAGGCTGTCGCCGGAGAACAGGTGCGGCACGTCGTCGCCCTCGTAGAGCACGGCGAGCGAGCCGGGGGTGTGGCCCTCGAGGTGGATGACGCGAGACCGTCGCGGAGCCGACCTGCACGGTGTCGCCGTCGTCGAGCAGCCGGTCGACGGGGACGGGCAGGTCGGCGGCGTCGCCGGTGTGGGCCAGCACGGGGGCGCCCGTCGCCTCCACGACCTCGGCCAGGGCCTGCTGGTGGTCCCAGTGCCCGTGCGTCTCGAGGACGCCGACCAGCCGTCCGTCGCCGACGAGCGAGAGCAGCGCCGGGAGCGTCCCCGGCGGCGTCGACCAGGAGCGTGTCGCCCGTCGTCGTGCAGCGCAGCAGGTAGCAGTTGTTCGTGAAGGGGGGCGTGCAGACCTTCGTGATCCGCAGGCCGTGGACCTCGCGGACGTCGGCAGGACCGCCCTGCTCGACGACACCGGTGTAGGGCACTGCACTCCTCGGTCAGGAAGCGTCTTGTCGGACCCCGACGTTAGCCTGGAGACCTTCCCGCACTGCGACCGAACGGACCCCGTGGCAGACCGGCTGATCGTGCGCGGCGCGCGCGAGCACAACCTCAAGGACGTCTCGCTCGACCTCCCGCGCGACGCGCTGATCGTCTTCACGGGGCTGTCCGGGTCGGGGAAGTCGAGCCTGGCCTTCGACACGATCTTCGCCGAGGGCCAGCGCCGCTACGTCGAGTCCCTGAGCGCCTACGCGCGCCAGTTCCTCGGGCCAGATGGACAAGCCCGACGTCGACTTCATCGAGGGCCTGAGCCCGGCGGTCTCGATCGACCAGAAGTCGACCAACCGCAACCCGCGCTCCACGGTCGGCACCATCACCGAGGTCTACGACTACCTGCGCCTGCTCTGGGCCCGGGCCGGCACGCCGCACTGCCCCAAGTGCGGCCGCGAGATCGCCCGCCAGCAGCCCGGTCAGATCGTCGACCAGATCCTCCAGCTCGAGGAGGGCACCCGCTTCCAGGTGCTCGCGCCAGTCATCAGGGGCCGCAAGGGCGAGTACGTCGACCTGTTCGCCGACCTGCAGACCAAGGGCTACAGCCGCGCCCGGGTCGACGGCGTCGTGCACAGCCTGGCCGAGCCGCCGACGCTCAAGAAGCAGGAGAAGCACACCATCGAGGTGGTCGTCGACCGCCTCACCGTGAAGGAGACCGCCAAGCGCCGGCTGACCGACTCGGTCGAGACCGCGCTCGGCCTCGGCGGCGGTCTGGTCGTCCTCGACTTCGTCGACCGGCCCGAGGACGACCCCGAGCGCGAGCGGACCTTCTCCGAGCACCTCGCCTGCCTCTACGACGACCTCTCCTTCGAGGAGCTCGAGCCCCGCAGCTTCTCCTTCAACAGCCCCTACGGCGCCTGCCCCACCTGCACCGGCCTCGGCGTCCGCAAGGAGGTCGACCCGGAGCTCGTCGTCACCGACCCGGAGAAGTCCTTCGAGCAGGGCGTCATCGCGCCGTGGAGCAGCGGCCACAACCAGGAGTACTTCGGCCGCCTGGTGCAGGCCCTCGGCGACGCGCTGGGCTTCACGCTCAAGACGCCCTGGAAGAAGCTGACGAAGGTCCAGCAGAAGGCCGTCCTCTCCGGGCACGAGACCGAGGTCCACGTCCGGTACCGCAACCGGTACGGCCGCGAGCGCAGCTACTACACCGCCTACGAGGGCGTCATCCCGTTCCTCGAGCGACGGCACGCCGAGTCCGAGAGCGAGGCCGGGCGGGAGCGCTTCGAGGGCTACATGCGCGAGGTCCCGTGCCCGACCTGCAAGGGCAGCCGGCTCAAGCCCGAGGTCCTCGCGGTCACGCTCGGCGGGAGGTCGATCGCCGAGGTCGCCCGGATGTCGATCCGGGACTGCGCCGCCTTCCTGCTGGGCCTCGAGCTCACCGAGCGGCAGAAGACGATCGCCGAGCGGGTGGTCAAGGAGGTCAACGCCCGCCTGGGCTTCCTGCTCGACGTCGGTCTCGACTACCTCAGCCTCGACCGGGCCGCCGGCACGCTCGCCGGCGGCGAGGCCCAGCGCATCCGCCTCGCGACGCAGATCGGCTCCGGCCTGGTCGGCGTCCTGTACGTGCTGGACGAGCCGAGCATCGGGCTGCACCAGCGCGACAACCGGCGGCTCATCGAGACGCTGCTGCGCCTGAAGGCCCTCGGCAACACGCTCATCGTCGTCGAGCACGACGAGGACACCATCGCGGTCGCCGACTGGGTCGTCGACATCGGCCCGGGCGCCGGCGAGCACGGCGGCGAGGTCGTCGTCAGCGGGCCGGTCAGCGAACTGCTGGCGAGCGAGCGGTCGATCACCGGCATGTACCTGTCGGGCCGCCGCTCGATCGAGGTCCCGACGACCCGCCGCAAGCGGGACAAGGAGCGGATGCTCCGGATCGTCGGGGCCCGCGAGCACAACCTGCGCGACGTCACGGTCGACGTCCCGCTCGGCCAGCTGGTCGCGGTCACCGGGGTCAGCGGCTCCGGCAAGAGCACGCTCATCAACGACATCCTGGCGGCCGTGCTGGTCAACCAGCTCAACGGCAACCGCGAGGTCCCCGGCCGGCACACCCGCGTCAACGGCCTCGAGCACCTCGACAAGGTCGTCCGGGTCGACCAGTCGCCGATCGGGCGCACCCCGCGGTCCAACCCGGCCACCTACACGGGCGTGTTCGACCACATGCGCAAGCTGTTCGCCGAGACCACCGAGGCGAAGGTCCGCGGGTACCTGCCGGGCCGGTTCAGCTTCAACGTCAAGGGCGGCCGCTGCGAGGCGTGCGCCGGCGACGGCACGATCAAGATCGAGATGAACTTCCTGCCGGACGTCTACGTGCCGTGCGAGGTCTGCGCGGGTGCCCGGTACAACCGCGAGACCCTCGAGGTGCACTTCAAGGGCAAGACCATCGCCGAGGTCCTCGACATGCCGATCGAGCAGGCGGCCGAGTTCTTCGAGGCGGTCCCGGCCATCCGGCGCCACCTGCAGACGCTCGTCGACGTCGGCCTGGGCTACGTCCGGCTCGGCCAGTCCGCGCCCACGCTGTCCGGTGGCGAGGCCCAGCGCGTCAAGCTCGCCAGCGAGCTGCAGAAGCGGCAGACCGGCCGCACCATCTACGTCCTCGACGAGCCGACGACCGGCCTGCACTTCGAGGACATCCGCAAGCTGCTCGGCGTGCTGCAGCGGCTGGTCGACGCCGGCAACAGCGTCGTCGTCATCGAGCACAACCTCGACGTCATCAAGACCGCGGACTGGATCATCGACATGGGGCCCGAGGGCGGCTCCGGCGGCGGCACCGTCGTCGCGCAGGGCACGCCGGAGCAGGTCGCCAAGGTCGAGGCTTCCCACACCGGGCGGTTCCTCAAGGAGATCCTCGCCGGGCGGGGCGCAGGCCACCTGCAGCCCCAGGGCGAGCCGGCCGCGCCGGGGGAGGGCCACCTGGTCCGGCCGTCGGTGAGCCACGGGGCGGCCCGCAAGAAGGAGAAGGCGGCCGCCCGCTGAGCGGCCACCCGCCGCCGAAGCCCTGCGTCGTCTGCGGCCGCGAGATCACCTGGCGCAAGAAGTGGGCCCGCGACTGGGACGACGTGAAGTACTGCTCGGACGCCTGCCGCCGGCGCAAGGCCGACCCGGTGGACGCCTCCCTCGAGCAGAGCGTCCTGGACCTGCTGTCGAGGCGGGCCCGCGGCGCCACCATCTGCCCGAGCGAGGCGGCCCGGGCGGTCGGCGGCGAGGACTGGCGTGACCTGATGGAGCCGGCCCGCGCCGCCGCACGCCGGCTGGTGGCCCGCGGCGAGGTCGAGATCACCCAGGGCGGCCACGTCGTCGACCCCTCCACCGCCAAGGGCCCCGTCCGGGTGCGCCGGGTCGACCCGGGCTGAGCTCGCGGCTGTCCTTCGCGTCCTGTCTGTGACGTGGTGCACACTGCGGTCCCGTCCGTCCTGTCAGGAGCACGCATGCACCTCCGTCCCGTCCGGACCGCACGGCGCACGGCCACCGCAGCCGTCGCCGCGGCCGTCCTCACCGCCAGCGGCGCCGCCCTGCTCAGCGCTCCGGCCGCACGCGCCGCCGGGCCCGCGGTCGCGGTGGAGCAGGGGAGCACCCCGTCCACCCGCCCCTTCCCGGACGACCGCTTCACCGTCGCCGACCCAGCGCAGGCCACGGGACGCCGCGTCGCCCTGCCCACCGCCGGCTGCGAGGCGTCCGGCTCCTGCGCCGACCTCGCGCTGCTGAACCGCCTCGACGGCTTCGACGTCCGCCCTCGGGTCACCGTCCCGTTCACCGGGCCGATCGACCTCGCCAGCATCACCGCCGCCACGGTCTACGTCGAGGACCGCCAGGGCGTCCGCACCGGGCTCACGCAGCTGGTCCAGGACCCGAGCACGGGCGACGTCGCCGGCCTCCCCGTCGACCAGCTGGCTCCCGCGACGGCACACACGCTGGTCGTCACCACCGGCGTCCGCGCGGCCGACGGCAGTGCGATCGCCTCGGGCAGCCGCAGCACCTTCACGACCATGACCACCACGTCGGTGCTGGACAGGGCGCGGGCCTCGCTGGACGACGGCTCCGCCTACGCCGCCGCCGGCATCGCCTCGTCCGGCCGCACGGTCGCCTTCGACACCGCGGACGACGGCAGCCGCTCGGTCTTCCCGGCCTCGACGAGCAGCACGAGCATCGAGCGGATCGACCAGGTCCAGACCGGCGCCACCGCCACCGCCACGGCGGTGACCCGGCCCGTCACCAACACGGCCAAGACCTACGCCTACTACGGCTTCGGCTCCTTCTCGAGCCCGCAGTACCTCGGCGCCGACGTGACCATCCCGTCGGTCCCCACCACGCAGAGCCCGACCGCCCGGTCGGCCGCCCGCCTCGGCGTCGCCATGGTCTCCCCGGCACCGAGCGACACCTGCATCCGGCCGGTCGTCTTCGGCCACGGCTTCGGCGGCACGAAGTTCGACCTGTTCCTGGCCGCCGACACCCTGGGCACCAGCAACCTCGCCGTCTTCTCCACCGACGTCGTCGGGCACGGCTTCGGCCCCGAGTCGCGCTACCGGGTGACCACGGGCGCGACCACCGCCACGCCGACCGTGACGACCGGTCGCACCTTCGGGCGCGGCCGCGACCTCGACGGCAGCGGCACCATCGACGGCACCGAGGGCGTCCTCGCTGCCGGCTCCCTCGGCTCGCGCGACGCCCTGATCCAGACGGTCGTGGACCAGATGGCGCTCGTGCGGGCGCTGCAGAAGGGCGTCGACGTCGACGGGAACGGCACCGTCGACACCTGCACCGGCGACGGCGCTGTCGGCTACTACGGCCAGAGCTTCGGCGGCATCTACGGGACCATGCTGCTCGGCACCGACCCGCTGGTGCGCAACGGTGTGCCGAACGTCGCCGGCGGACCGGTCACCGAGGTCACGCGGCTCGGCTTCTTCCGCCCGCTGCTCGGCGCGACCCTCGGCGCCCTGCGCAACGGCGGCCCCGGCCTGGCCGGCTTCACCGAGTCGCTGCCGCTGCGCCGCGACCCGCGCGTGTCCGACCCCGTGCAGGGCGCGCTCCCGCTGCAGGACGCCCTCGGCCGCAGCACCTGGCTCGACCGCAGTGGCGGCCCCGAGGCCTACGCCCCCCGGCTCGGCCGTACCGGGACCTTCAAGGACAAGCACGTGATCTTCCAGGTCGCCTACGGCGACGGCACGGTGCCGAACCCGACCTCGGCGGAGCTGCTGCGGGCCGGCGACCTCTACGACAAGACCTGGGTCTACCGCAACGACCGCACCCCGAACGCCGGCAACGACCCCCACGCGTTCCTCACCAAGCTCGACCTCCCGGCGCACTTCGAGGGCCAGGAGCAGATCCGCCGGTTCCTCGCCACCGACGGGGCCGACGAGCGCGACCCGGACACCCCGGACAAGCCCGGTTGGGAGCCTGCGGTCGCGCACGCCGGCTCGACGCCGACCGCCGACTACCGGGTCCAGCTCGACTGCCTGCACTACCCGGACCCGCAGACGGGCTCGCCGCAGACGCGCACCTCGCCGTCCCCGGACTGCGCCGACCGGTCGGCGACCGTCGCCCCCGCCCGCCCCGCCCAGAGCAGCGGTCTGGTCCTGCTGCCGGCGTCGCAGCGTGTGCTCGACACCCGCACCGGGGCGCAGGCGACCGGGCTCCGGACGGTCGACCTCCGCGGGGCCCTCTCCGACCCGGCGGCCGACAGCGTCGTCCTCAACATCACGGTGACCCGGGCGCAGGGCCGCGGCTACGTCGTCGCCTTCCCGGCCGGGGCGCCCGTGCCGCCGACGAGCAACCTCAACGTCGAGGCCATGGTCCGCGGGGTCCGGGCCAACACGCAGGCCAACGAGGCCGTGGTGAAGCTGTCGCAGGCGCGGGCCGTCGACCTGTTCGTGAGCACGACGGCCGACGTCGTCGTGGACGTGATCGGCTACACGACGTCGCGGCCCGGCTCGGCCAGCGCGCCGACCCCCGGCCTGCTCGAGCCGCTCGCCCCCTCCCGCGTGCTCGACACCCGCCGCACCGCCACCCCGCGCCGCACCGGCGACGTCGTCCTCGACCTGACCGGCACGCCTGCGGCAGGGGCCACCGCCGTCGTCCTCAACGTGACGGTGGCCCAGCCGGACGCCCGCGGCTACCTCGTCGCCCACCCGAGCGGCACCGCCCGCCCGGCGACCAGCAACGTCAACGTCGAGAAGGGCCAGACGCAGGCCAACGAGGTCGTCGTCCGGGTCGGGTCCGACGGCAAGGTGGTGCTCTCCCTGCAGGGTGCCAGCGCAGCCGTCGTCGCCGACCTCGTCGGTGTCGTCCGCCGCCCGGCGCCGCCCGGCGGCTACACCGCCCTGCCGGTCCCGGTCCGCGCGGGTGACAGCCGCACCGGCCTCGGCCTGCCGAAGGGCCGGGTCCGCGGACCGGTCACGCTGACCCTGCCCGACGCCGTCCCCGCGGGGGCGACCGGCGTGCTGCTCGACGTGACGGCCACGGCCGGGACGGCAGCGGGTTACGTGACCGTCTACCCGGCCGGGAGCGCGGTGCCGGAGACGTCGAACGTGAACTTCCCGGCCGGCCTCACGCAGGCGAACGAGGTGCTCAGCCGGGTCGGCGCCGGGCGTGCGGTGGTCCTCGACGTCGAGGGCACCCGCAACGCCTCCGCCGCCCTGGTCGTGGACGTCGTCGGGTACACGACGGCCCCGGCGAGCTGACCCGACCGCCCCCGGTGTGCGCGGTCCGCCGTGCACGCCGGGGGTTCCGGCTACCGTTCGTCCCGTTCGACCCCGTCCGGCCTCCGCCCCGGACCAGCTCCGGAAGGCTCGGCATGCCCCGCACCGCCCCCCTCACCGCTCGTCTCGCGCTGCACGGAGGGCTGGTGGCGGGCGGTCTGTCCGTGGTCCTGCTCGGCGCGCTGGTGCCGGCCGCCGTGGCCCAGGAGGCGCCCAGTGCGTCCCCCTCGACGGACGCCGCGAGCCCCTCCGCGAGCCCGACGCCGAGCCCGACCACGAGCGCGACCACGAGCCCGACCACGAGCCCGACCGGGACGACGTCGACCGTCAGCCCGTCCCCGAGCGCCTCCGCCGACGTCCCGGTGTCCCCGACGACGAGCCCCACGGCGAGCCCGTCCCCGACGACCTCGGCCGCCGTGCTGCGCCTCGCCACCTCCACCACCCTCGTCCGCGGTACCGGCCAGCTGACCGTGAGCGGCCGCTACTACAGGGCGCCGAACAGCCCGGCCAGCGGTGCCGCCCTCGACCTCCTGGGCCGCACCCCGGGCGCGACCGGCTGGGCCCGGCTGGGCCGCATGACCACCGACGCCACCGGCCTCGCGACGCTGCGCCTCGTGCCGCGCGTCAGCCGGGAGTACCAGCTGCGCAGCACGACCGCGCCCGTCGTCACCAGCAGCACGGTCGTCGTCGCCGTCCAGCCCCTCCTGTCGGCGGCCCTCACCCCCCGGCTCACCCAGGTCGGCCGCACCGGCGTCGTCACCGGTCGGCTCACCCCGGCGTACGCCGGCGCCGTCGTCAAGGTGCAGCGGCGCCTGGCGTCCGGTTGGTCCACGGTGCGGACGGTGACGCCGGACGGCACCGGCGCCTACCGGGCCCCCCTGGCCGCCGACGCGCTCGGCCGCCACGTCTACCGGACCGCCCTGCTCGCGACGCCCGCGCACCGCGCCGCCACGAGCGCCCTGCTCGAGCGCGTCGTCGAGGGCCGGAGCCTGCGCACCGGCGACCGCGGCCCCGACGTCCTGAGCCTGCAGCAGCGGCTCGTGGCCCAGAAGGTCGACGTCGGCGCGACCGACGGCGTCTTCGGCTACGACCTGCGCCACGCCGTGACCGCGTTCCAGAAGTCGCAGGGCCTGCCGCGCACCGGGGTCTACGACAAGGCCACCAGCACCCGTCTCGCCGCGCCCCGCGCCGTCCGCCTGCGCTACCCGGCACGCGGCCGGGCGGTCGAGGTCGACATCGCCAAGCAGGTGCTCTACGTCAGCGAGGGCGGCCGCCTGACGCGCATCGTCGACGTCAGCACCGGCAGCAACGAGCTGTACGAGTCCGACGGCGTGACCTACAAGGCGTACACGCCCACGGGCCGCTTCCGCGTGCAGCGCAAGATCGACGGGATCCGGGTCAGCCGTCTCGGCGAGCTGTACCGCCCCGCGTACTTCACGCAGGGCTGGGCCGTCCACGGCAGCGGCAACGTCCCGGTCTACCCGGACAGCCACGGCTGCGTCCGGATCACCAACCCGGCCATGGACCGCCTGTTCGGCCTGCTGACCATCGGCGTCCCGGTCAGCGTCTACTAGCAGGGGCCCTACGGGTCGCCGGCCATCAGGCGCTCGAGCAGGGCGTCGACCGCCTGCTCGCTGCGCTCGTCGCCGCTGGGGACGGCCGACTCGGTCGCGGCCAGGAACGCCCGGACCGTCACCCGGGGCACCGAGACGCAGGCGGGCCGGCCGAGGCGGTCGAGCTCGAACCAGACCCGGTCGCGGGCGTCGTCCGGGCGGATCCGGACCTCGCCGTCGCCGGTGGCCTCGGACAGCCCGTAGTGCAGGAAGTCGCGCAGGACGGTCCACTCGCCGCGGGGGAGCGCGGGGTGGTCGGGCTGCGCGGAGAGCCGCAGGCTGACCGCGAGCGGGTCGTCGGCGTGCCACCCGAAGCGCAGGACCGTGAGCCGGCCGCGCCCCGAGACCCCGCCGTCGGCGATGACGACCTGCGCGACGACCTCGCCGTCCTCGCCGGTCTCGACGTGGTCCTCCGGCGCCGCCCGGTCGGCTGCGGGCAGGGACGGGCGCGGCTCGTCCGCGCCCTCGTCCTCCATCGGCGAAGGGTGCCACCCGGACATCCCGGGCGCCATGCCGGGGGTCGCGCCGGACGTAGGCTGGGGGGGTGTCAGACCCGGCCTCGTACCGCCCCGCGGTCGGCACGATCCCGACGTCGCCGGGGGTGTACAAGTTCCGCGACGCTGCCGGGCGGGTCGTCTACGTCGGCAAGGCCAAGAGCCTGCGGCAGCGCCTGAACAGCTACTTCCAGGACGTCGACGGCCTGCACCCGCGCACCCGCCAGATGGTCACCACGGCGTCGTCCTGCGAGTGGACGGTCGTGCAGACCGAGGTCGAGGCGCTCCAGCTCGAGTACTCGTGGATCAAGCAGTTCGACCCGCGGTTCAACGTCAAGTACCGCGACGACAAGAGCTACCCGTCCCTCGCCGTCACCGTGGGGGAGGACGTCCCGCGGCTGCAGGTGATGCGCGGGCCGAAGAAGAAGGGCGTCCGGTACTTCGGGCCCTACTCCCACGCCTGGGCCATCCGCGAGACGCTCGACCTGCTGCTGCGCGTCTTCCCGGCCCGCACCTGCAGCAAGGGCGTCTTCGTCCGGGCCGGCCAGGTCGGGCGGCCCTGCCTGCTCGGCTACATCGACAAGTGCAGCGCCCCCTGCGTCGGCAAGGTCTCCCCGGACGAGCACCGCGCGATCGTGGACGACTTCTGCGACTTCCTGGCCGGCCAGTCCGGGAAGTTCGTGAAGCGGCTCGAGCGCGAGATGGCCGACGCCGCCGAGGCGATGGAGTACGAGCGGGCCGCCCGGATCCGCGACGACATCGGCGCGATGAAGCGGGCGCTCGAGAAGCAGGCGGTCGTGCTGGCCGACGGCACCGACGCCGACGTCGTCGCGGTGGCCGAGGACCAGCTCGAGGCGGCGATCCAGGTGTTCCACGTGCGCGGCGGCCGGGTCCGCGGGCAGCACGGCTACGTCGTCGACAAGGTCGAGGACCTGTCCACCGGCGAGCTCGTCGGGCAGTTCCTCGCCCAGGCGTACGGCGACGACCCCGAGCAGGGGCAGGAGGTCGAGGTGGAGCGCCGCGCCGAGCCGGGCGCCGGCTTCACCCTGCGCAACGCCGACGACGTCCCCCGCGAGGTGCTCGTGCCGGCCCTGCCGCCCGACGCCGAGGCCCTCACCCAGTGGCTCTGCGGCCTGCGCGGCACCAACGTCGACCTCCGGGTCCCGCAGCGGGGCGACAAGAAGGCCCTCATGGAGACGGTGGAGAGGAACGCGAAGCAGGCGTTCGCCCTCCACAAGACCAAGCGGGCCAGCGACCTCACCGCGCGCAGCCTCGCGCTGGCGGAGATCCAGGAGGCGCTCGGGCTCGACGACGCCCCGCTCCGGATCGAGTGCTTCGACGTCAGCCACGTCCAGGGCACCAACGTCGTCGCGTCGATGGTCGTGTTCGAGGACGGCATGGCCCGCAAGAGCGAGTACCGGCGCTTCTCCGTCAAGGGCACCGACGGCGTCGACGACACCGCGTCCATGCGCGAGGTCGTCAGGCGGCGGTTCACCCGGCACCTGGAGCAGCAGGCCCTGGACGCCTCGGCCGAGGACGGCGGCCCGGTCGACCCCGAGACCGGCCGGCCGCGCCGGTTCGCCTACCCGCCGCAGCTGGTCGTCGTCGACGGCGGGCAGCCGCAGGTCGCGGCGGCGCAGGCGGCGCTGGACGAGCTCGGCGTCGTCGACGTCGCCCTGTGCGGCCTGGCCAAGCGGCTCGAGGAGGTCTGGCTGCCCGGCGACGACGACCCCGTCATCCTGCCGCGGACGTCGGAGGGGCTGTACCTGCTGCAGCGGGTCCGCGACGAGGCGCACCGGTTCGCGATCGCCTACCACCGGCAGAAGCGCAGCAAGAGCATGATCGAGAGCGCCCTCGACGAGGTCCCCGGGCTCGGCGACACCCGCCGCAAGGCCGTCCTCAAGCACTTCGGGTCGCTCAAGCGGATGCGTGCCGCGACGGTCGAGGAGGTCATGGCGGTCCCCGGGCTCGGGCGGCGCACGGCCGAGGCGATCGTCTCCGCGCTCGCCGGTCCGGTGGAGGACGCCGTCCCCGCGTTCGACCCCGTCACCGGAGAGGTGGTGAGCAGCTAGTGGCCCTCGACCTCGTCGTCGTGTCCGGCCTGTCCGGCGCCGGCCGCTCCACCGCCGCCAAGGCCCTGGAGGACCTCGGCTGGTTCGTCGTCGACAACCTCCCGCCGTCGCTGCTGGCCACGATGGTCGACCTCGGCAGCCGCTCGCAGGGCGCGGTCGACCGGATCGCCGTCGTCGTCGACGTCCGCAGCCGCGGGTTCTCCAGCGACCTCCGCACCAGCCTGGAGGAGCTCGGCCGCGACGTCCGGCCGCGCGTGCTGTTCCTCGAGGCGTCCGACGACGCCCTGGTGCGCCGGTTCGAGGCGGTCCGCCGGCCGCACCCGCTGCAGGGGGCGGACCGGCTGGTCGACGGCATCTCGCGCGAGCGGGCGCTGCTGCGCGACCTGCGCGGCGAGGCCGACCTCGTGCTCGACACCAGCCTGCTCAACGTCCACGAGCTGCGCACCAAGGTCGTGCAGGCGTTCAGCGAGGAGACCGACGACGCCGCCCTCCACCTGACCGTCCTGTCGTTCGGGTTCAAGTACGGGCTGCCCGTCGACGCCGACCTCGTGGTCGACATGCGCTTCCTGCCGAACCCGCACTGGGTGCCCGAGCTGCGCCCGAAGACCGGCAAGGACCCGGCGGTGAGCGACTACGTGCTCGGACAGCCCGGCGCGGGGGAGTTCCTGGACCGCTACGAGGGCCTCGCCCGGCTGGTGTTCGAGGGCTACGAGCGCGAGGGGAAGCGGTACGCCCTGCTCGCGGTCGGCTGCACCGGGGGCAAGCACCGCAGCGTCGCCACCACCGAGGCCCTGGCCCGGCGGCTGGCCGGGCCGGGCATCGACGTCCAGGTGGTCCACCGCGACCTGGGTCGCGAGTAGTGCGGGTCGTCGCGCTCGGCGGTGGGCACGGGCTCCACACCAGCCTCCTGGCGCTGCGCCAGGTCACGTCCGAGCTCACGGCCGTCGTCACGGTCGCCGACGACGGCGGGTCCAGCGGCCGCCTCCGCGACGAGTTCGACGTCCTGCCGCCCGGCGACCTCCGCATGGCGCTGGCCGCCCTCGCCGCCGACGACGAGCGCGGCCGCACCTGGGCGACCCTGCTGCAGCACCGCTTCCCGGGGGAGGGCCCGCTGGCCGGGCACGCCGTCGGCAACCTGCTGCTCACCGGCCTGACCCAGACGACGGGGAGCGCCGTCGAGGCGCTCGACCTCGTGGGCCGCCTGGTCGGCGCCGTCGGGCGGGTCCTGCCCGCCAGCGTCGAGCCGCTCGACGTCGCGGCCGACGTCGCCGGGCTGGACCCGCACGACCCGGCTGCGCTGACGCGGGTGGTCGGGCAGGTCGCCGTCGCGACGACCCCCGGCACGCTCGCCGCGCTGCACCTCGAGCCGGCCGCCCCCACGGCCTGCCCCGAGGCCGTCGCCGCCGTCCTCGACGCCGACGTCGTCGTGCTGGGGCCCGGCTCCTGGTTCACCAGCGTGCTCACCCACCTGCTCGTGCCCGGCCTGCGCGACGCCCTCGTGCAGACCTCCGCACGGGTCGTCGTCGTGCTCAACCTCTCGGCGCAGGCCGGGGAGACCGAGGGCTACAGCCCCGAGGCCCACCTCGAGGTGCTCGCGGCCCACGCGCCCGAGCTGACGGTCGACGTCGTCCTCGCCGACCCCGACGCCGTCCCCGACCCGCGTGCTCTGATGGACGCCGCGGCCGGGGCAGAGCTCGTGCTCGCCCCCGTGTCCCGGGGCGACGGCACCCCCCGCCACGACCCCGACCTCCTCGCCGACGCCTACCGCGCCGTGCTCGCCCCTGCTCGACCGCTCCGAACGGACCCCGCATGGCCATGACGTCCGCCGTCAAGGACGAGCTCTCCCGCCTGACGATCACCAAGCCGTGCTGCCGCAAGGCGGAGATGTCGGCCCTGCTGCGGTTCGCCAGCGGGCTGCACCTGGTCGCCGGGCGCATCGTCGTCGAGGCCGAGCTCGACACCGGCTCGACGGCCCGGCGCCTGCGCAAGGAGGTCGCCGAGGTCTACGGCCACGCCAGCGACGTCCACGTCGTGGCGCCCGGCGGCCTGCGCAAGGGGAACCGGTACGTCGTCCGGGTGAGCAAGGACGGCGAGGGGCTGGCCCGTCAGACCGGCCTCATCGACGGCTACGGCCGCCCGGTCCGCGGGCTCCCGCCGCAGGTGGTCAGCGGCGCCGTCTGCGACGCGGCCGCCGCCTGGCGCGGGGCGTTCCTCGCGCACGGCTCGCTCACCGAACCCGGCCGCAGCAGCAGCCTGGAGATCACCTGCCCCGGACCGGAGGCCGCCCTGGCCATGGTCGGGGCCGCCCGGCGGCTCGGCGTGCAGGCCAAGGCCCGCGAGGTCCGGGGCGTCGACCGGGTGGTCGTGCGCGACGGCGACGCCATCGGCGTGCTGCTGACCCGGCTCGGCGCCCACGAGGCCGTGCTGACCTGGGAGGACCGGCGGATGCGCCGCGAGGTCCGGGCCACGGCCAACCGGCTGGCCAACTTCGACGACGCCAACCTGCGCCGCAGCGCCCGAGCCGCCGTGGCCGCGGGCGCCCGGGTCGAGCGGGCGCTCGAGATCCTCGGCGAGGACGCCCCCGAGCACCTGCTCGTGGCGGGCCGGCTGCGCCGCGAGCACGCCAACGCCTCGCTCGAGGAGCTGGGCGCGCTGGCCGACCCGCCGATGACGAAGGACGCCGTCGCGGGGCGGATCCGCCGGCTGCTGGCCATGGCCGACAAGCGGGCCGAGGAGCTCGGCGTCCCGGACACCGAGGCGGCGGTCACCGAGGAGATGCTCGCGGAGGGGTGACGACGCCACCCGACGTCGCGGGCGTCGCACTGCTCGGCGACGTCGACCCCGAGCTCGTGCACGAGCTCGCGCAGGTCGGGCTGCCCGTCCGCGGGGTGCTCGCGGGCGACCCCTTCGACGCGGCGCCGCGGCCGCGGGTGGCCCGGCACTACTCCGGCGTCGCCGACCTGGTCGCCGACGCCCGCGGGCCGCTTCGGGCCGTGGTGCTGCCGGCGTCGTCGCCGCTCGCCCCGGCCCTGCCCGACCTCGTGGCCGAGGGCCTGGCGGTCCTGCTGCCCGACCCCGCGCCGTGGGACGCCGCGGTGCTGCGCTCCGCCCGGGCCGCCGCGGCCGACCGGGACGTCGGCGTGGCCGTGCTGCTGCACGAGCGGCACCGCGGCTGGGCCGCACTGGTGGGGGGCGCGCTGTCCGGTCGGCCCGCGCCCCAGCAGGTCACCGTCCGCGGCTGGCCGCGCGGCGCCGTCGCGGCCGCCGAGCTGGTCGACCTCGTCCGGGCCTGGTGCGGCGACGTCGTGGCCGCCGCCGCGGTGCCCGCGGCCCTGCCCGCCGACGTGCTCCCCGGCGGCGTACCGGTCGCCTGGTCACTGCTGACGGCGCGCGGGTCCACGGTGCTCGTGTCGCACGAGGGCGGCCCGGTGCAGGTGCGGCTGTCGCTGCCGCCGACCCGGCTGCTGGCGGGCCCCGACGCCGTCGGGTGGGAGGGCGCCGAGGCGGTCGTGCCGGCGCAGCGCGACGACCCGTCGGTGGCGGCCTTCGCCGCCGCGGTCGCGGCCGGGACCGCCGAGCCGCTCGAGCTGGCCGGCGGACGGGCGGACGGGCCCCCGGGCCCGGGGCGGCCCGGTGTCGCCGGCCTGGCCGACCTCGTCGCGACCGCCCGCGTGCTGGCGGCGCTGCGCACGAGCGCCCGGACGGAGACGTGGGCCGAGCTCTCCTAGGCCCCTGCCGGAAGCGTGCAGGAGCCCGCCGCTAGGGTCGGTCGACAGCCGGTCGGGCAGCGGAGCCCGACAGTCGAGAGGACCAGCAGTGACCGTGCGTGTGGGCATCAACGGCTTCGGCCGCATCGGCCGCAACTTCTACCGGGCCGTGCAGGCCAGCGGCGCCGACATCGAGATCGTCGGCGTGAACGACCTCACCGACAACCAGACCCTCGCGCACCTGCTGAAGTACGACAGCATCCTCGGCCGCCTCGACGGCGACGTCACCTACACGGCCGACTCGATCACGGCCGGCGGCAAGACCTTCCGCGCCACCGAGGAGCGCGACCCCGCGAACCTGAAGTGGTCCGACGTCGGCGCCGACGTCGTCGTCGAGTCGACCGGCTTCTTCACCGACGCCAGCAAGGCGAAGGCCCACGTCGACGCGGGCGCCAAGAAGGTCATCATCTCGGCGCCGGCCTCCAACGAGGACGTCACCATCGTCATGGGCGTCAACACCGAGGCCTACGACCCCGCGAAGCACACGATCATCAGCAACGCGTCCTGCACGACGAACTGCCTCGGCCCGATGGCCAAGGCGATCCACGACGAGTTCGGGATCGTCAAGGGCCTGATGACGACCATCCACGCGTACACGCAGGACCAGAACCTGCAGGACGCCCCCCACAAGGACCTCCGCCGGGCCCGCGCCGCCGCGCTCAACCTCGTGCCGACCAGCACGGGGGCCGCCAAGGCGATCGGCCTCGTGCTGCCCGAGCTCAAGGGCAAGCTCGACGGGTACGCCGTCCGCGTGCCGATCCCGACCGGTTCGGCCACCGACCTCACCGTCGAGCTGTCCCGCGAGGTCACTGTCGACGAGGTCAACGCCGCCGTGAAGGCCGCCGCGGACGGCCCGATGAAGGGCTTCCTGCGCTACAGCACCGACCCGATCGTCTCCAGCGACATCGTCACCGACCCCGCGTCGTGCATCTTCGACGCGCCGCTGACCAAGGTCCTCGGCAACCAGGTCAAGGTCGTCGGCTGGTACGACAACGAGTGGGGCTACTCCAACCGCCTCGTCGATCTCATCGCCCACGTCGGGACGACGCTCCAGTGAGACCTGTGAGCGGAGCATCGACCGGGTGCCCGACGAGGCACGAGTCGGCGCGCCCGGCCGTTGCGGAGCGAGTGACGTGAGAACGGCTGCGGACCTCGACGTCAGCGGCAAGACGGTCCTGGTCCGCAGCGACCTGAACGTCCCGCTCGACGGCACCACCATCACCGACGACGGTCGCATCCGCGCCTCGCTCCCGCTGCTGCAGGACCTCCTCCAGAGGGGCGCGGCCGTCGTCGTGACCGCCCACCTGGGCCGGCCGGAGGGCGCGCCCGACCTGGCGTACTCGCTCGCGCCGGTCGCGCAGCGGCTCCAGGAGCTGCTCGGCACGCCGGTGCGCATCGCCCAGGACGTCGTGGGGGAGTCGGCCCGCGAGGTCGTGCAGGCTCTCGAACCCGGCCGGATCGCCCTGCTGGAGAACGTCCGGTTCGAGGCGGGCGAGACGTCGAAGGACGACGCCGAGCGCGGCGCCCTGGCCGACACGCTCGCCTCGTTCGCCGACCTCTACGTCGACGACGCCTTCGGGGCGGTGCACCGCAAGCACGCGAGCGTGTTCGACGTCGCGGAGCGGCTGCCGCACGCGGCCGGCCCGCTGGTCGCGGCCGAGGTCGAGGTGCTCAAGAGGCTCACCGAGGACCCGGCCCGCGACTACGTCGTCGTCCTGGGCGGGAGCAAGGTCAGCGACAAGCTCAAGGTCATCGAGGCGCTGCTGCCCAAGGTCGACCGGCTGCTCGTCGGCGGCGGCATGTGCTTCACCTTCCTCGCCGCGCAGGGCCACCAGGTCGGCTCCTCCCTGCTCGAGGCGGACCAGCTCGACGTCTGCCGCGGGTTCCTGGAGACCGGCAAGATCGTCCTGCCGGTCGACGTCGTGGCCGCGTCCGCCTTCTCCGCCGACGCCGACCACGACGTCGTCGCCGTCGACGCGATCCCCGCCGACCGGATGGGCCTGGACATCGGACCGGACAGCGTCCGGGTCTTCACCGAGGCGCTCCAGGGCGCGAAGACCGTCTTCTGGAACGGACCGATGGGCGTGTTCGAGCTGGCGCCCTACGCCGAGGGCACCCGCGGGGTGGCCGAGGCGGTGGCATCGCTCGGCGACGCCCTCACGGTCGTCGGGGGCGGCGACAGCGCCGCCGCCGTCCGGGCGCTCGGCATCGACGAGGCCCGGTTCACCCACATCTCCACCGGGGGTGGCGCGAGCCTCGAGTACCTCGAGGGCAAGACGCTCCCCGGCATCGAGGTGCTGAGCACGTGAGCCGCACGCCGCTGATGGCGGGCAACTGGAAGATGAACATGAACCACCTGCAGGCCCTCGGGCTCGTGCAGAAGCTCGCGTTCAGCCTGTCGAAGGAGGACCTGGCCGCGGTCGAGGTCGCCGTCCTCCCGCCCTTCGTCGACCTGCGCAGCGTCCAGACCCTCGTCGACGGCGACCGCCTGGACCTGCGCTACGGCGCCCAGGACCTGTCCGAGCACGACGAGGGCGCGTACACCGGCGAGGTCAGCGGCGCGATGCTCGCCAAGCTCGGCTGCACCTACGTCGTCGTCGGGCACAGCGAGCGCCGGCAGTACCACCGCGAGGACGACGCCGTCGTCAACCGCAAGGTCAGGCAGGCGTTCGCGCACGGCCTCGTCCCGATCGTGTGCGTGGGCGAGGGCCTCGACGTCCGCGAGCTCGACGGGCAGGTCGACCACTGCGTCGACCAGGTTCGCCGGGCGTTCGAGGGTGTGCCGGCCGACCAGGCCCGCACCGCCGTCGTCGCGTACGAGCCCGTCTGGGCGATCGGGACCGGCAAGGTCGCGACGCCCGAGGACGCGCAGGAGGTCTGCGCGGAGGTCCGGCTGACGCTGGCGGAGGCCTACCCCGGCGAGACCGCCGACCAGGTCCGGGTCCTCTACGGCGGCTCGGTGAAGAGCAGCAACGTCGTGGAGCTCATGCAGCAGCCCGACGTCGACGGCGCGCTCGTCGGCGGCGCCAGCCTGGACGCCGGCGAGTTCGCGAAGATCTGCCGCTACCCCTCCCTGTAGCGCCGGCGCCCGGCGTCGGGCGGGGCACAGGAGCGTCACGGGCTGGTCACGATCGGCCCGTCGGGCCGGAGGGCCGCAGACGGGACCCCTTCCCCTGGCTAGCCTTCCGCGAACGCGCCACCTCGGCGCGGTACGACCGGGTCACCCCCGGTCACTCACATGTCCTCGGGTCCAGCAGGGCCCGGGAGAGGTGGAACATGCTCAGCAAGCGCACCGGGCTGCAGTACGGCGCCCTCGTCGTCGGCACCGCTCTCGCCCTCACCGCCTGTGGCGGCGGCGACGGCGGCAGCGACACCCCCAAGGCCGAGGGCAGCGACGCCGGCAAGGGCGGCACGCTCAAGGTGCTGTCCGAGGAGGACGTCACCACGCTCGACACGGCCGACGCCTACGACACCAACTCCTACTGGCTCCTGCGCGGCACCTCGCGCCAGCTCTACGCGAACCCCTCGGGCAACTCCACCGAGGACCGCGTCGCCAACGTGCCGGACCTCGCCGACGGCGACCCCGTCCTGTCCAACGGCGACAAGACCTACACGATCAAGATCAAGCAGGGCGTCAAGTGGAACGCCCCCGCCGGCGCCCGCCAGATCACCGCGCAGGACGCCGTCCGCGGCATCAAGTTCACCTGCAACCCGACGCTGCCCTTCGGCGCGACCGGCTACTTCACCGACACCATGGTCGGCATGAAGGAGTTCTGCGACTCCTTCTCGAAGGTCAGCCAGACCGACGCCGCCGCCCAGAAGGCGTTCGTCGAGAAGACCGAGGTCACCGGCGTCAAGGCCGTCGACGACAGCACCCTGCAGATCGACCTCAAGGCGCCGGCGGCGGACTTCATCCACCTGCTCGAGCTGCCCACGATCTCCCCCCGCCCGATCGAGGCGCTCGACAACCTCATCGGCAGCCCGGAGAGCAAGCAGAACATCGTCGAGTCCGGCCCGTACCAGATCTCCGCGTACGTCCCCGACAAGACCATGACGCTGACGCGCAACCCGGCCTGGGACCCGAAGACCGACGTCCTGCGCGCCGCCAACGTCGACCAGGTCGACATCACGTTCGGTGTCGCCACCGAGGCGATCCAGCAGCAGATCCAGGCCGGCACCGCCGACATGGCGCTGGGCAACACCGCCCCGCCGGCCGCCGCGCTCGCGACCCTGCAGCAGACCAAGGACGCCGGCCTGCACCTGAACCCGACCGGTGGCCAGAACCCCTACATGGTCATCAACCAGGTCAGCTCCAAGAAGGAGCTCAAGGACGTCCGCGTCCGCCAGGCCATCAACTACGCCATCAACAAGGCGAACGTGGCCCAGGTCGTCGGCGGGCCCGACGTCGCCAAGGTGACCGGCCAGATCTTCTCCGAGAGCGTCGTCGGTGACGGCTTCGAGAAGGTCGACCCGTACGCCACCCCCGAGAGCAAGGGTGACCCGGAGAAGGCCAAGGCCCTGCTGAAGGAGGCCGGCGTCTCCAACCTGACGCTGATCATGGCCCACCGCGCCAGCGGCAACGGCCCGAAGATCGCCGCGACCATCGTCGAGGACCTGAAGGCCTCCGGCATCACGGTCACGGCGAAGTCCGTCCCGAACAAGGACTTCTACTCGAAGTTCATGCAGAAGCCGGCCATCGCCAAGGCCGGCCAGTGGGACATCTCCCTGCCCGGCTGGTCCCCCGACTGGGAGGGCGCCTCGGAGCGCTCCTTCTTCACCCCGCTGCTCGACGGCCGGGTGTACGGCGAGGGCTCGACCAACTACGGCAACTACAACAACGACGCCGTGAACACCGCCGCCGACAAGGCGCTGGCCACCACGGACGCCAAGGACTCCGCCGCGCAGTGGATCGCGATCGACAAGCAGATCATGGCGGACGCCCCCTGGGTCCCGATCTTCAACCAGACCCAGGCGAACTACGTCTCCAAGCGCGTGAAGAACTTCCAGTACGGGTTCGGCCCGTCCGGTGCGGACTTCACGCAGGTCGGCGTCCAGTAGGACCCCGTCCCCTCGGGCTCCCGTGCCGCTCCGGCGGCACGGGGACCTGACGCACCACGCACACGTCGGCGGCGGTCCTCCGGGTCCGTCGCCGACGCGTGTGTCGGCCCGTCGCGGCCCTGTGCCGCCCCCGGAACACGCGCTCCTGCAGGTGTCCGGAGGCGCCCGGACAGGCCCCCGCGCTGTGCTTGACTCTCCCGACACGCCGCGCCAGCCGACCTGCTGGTGCCCTCCCCCCGTTCCGGCGCGACGCGATCCGTCGGTCCGGCCTGGCTCCTGAGGTGACATGGCCCTTCTCGAGGTCGACGGACTGTCCGTCTCCTTCCGCACCGACGACGGCGTCGTCCGTGCGGTCCGGGACCTGTCGTTCACGCTGGAGGCGGGCAAGACCCTCGGCATCGTCGGCGAGTCCGGGTCGGGCAAGAGCGTGAGCACGCAGACGATCATGGGTCTGACGCGCGGCGCGCAGATCAGCGGTCGTGCGCTGTTCGAGGGCCGCGACCTGCTCACGATGAAGCCGGACGAGCTGCGCACGCTCCGCGGTCGCGAGATCGCGATGATCTTCCAGGACCCGCTGTCGAGCCTGCACCCGCACTACACGGTCGGGCGGCAGATCGAGGAGGTCGTCCGGACGCACACCGACCAGAGCCGCAAGCAGGCACGGGCCCTCGCGATCGACCTGCTGGGCCGCGTCGGGATCCCCGAGCCGCACCGGCGCGTCGACGACCGGCCGCACCAGTTCTCGGGCGGCATGCGCCAGCGCGCGGTGATCGCCATGGCCCTGACGCTCAACCCCAAGCTCATCATCGCGGACGAGCCGACGACGGCGCTCGACGTCACGGTGCAGGCGCAGATCCTGGACCTGCTGGCCGGCCTGCGCGAGGAGTTCAACGCAGCGCTCATCATGATCACGCACGACCTCGGCGTCATCGCCGAGATCGCCGACGACGTGATGATCATGTACGCGGGCGGGTCCATCGAGTTCGCGGACCGCACCACCACCTACTACCGGCCGCACCACCCGTACACCAAGGGCCTGATCGAGTCGATCCCCGCCCACACCGGGGAGCGGGTGCGGCTCAAGCCGATCCAGGGCACGCCGCCGTCGCTCATCCAGCTGCCCACCGGCTGCACGTTCCACCCCCGCTGCACCTACGTCATGGACCGCTGCCTCACCGAGGTGCCGCCGCTGGTGCCCGTCGAGGGCGGGCCCCGTCACCGCTCGGCCTGCTTCCTGCCCGCCGACGAGGTCGGGTTCGACGACGCGGTCGAGGCCGAGCGCGTGCGGACCGCAGCCGCTCTGCGGCCCACGGCCGAGCACGTCGCCGCCGCCGCGAGCTCGGCCGGCACCGACCCGGCCGACGAGCTCGTCGGTCTCGCCGGGGCGCCCGACGCCGACGTCCGGAGCACCCTGGTCAAGAAGGCCCGCAGCAGCAGCCCTGCACGTCCGCGGACCCCCCGCAAGGAGACCGACCGATGACCACCTCCGAGGTGGCGCCGACGCAGCGCACCGACGACGACGTCCTCATGCGCCTCACCGGCGTCGTCAAGCACTTCCCGATCAAGTCGGGCCTCATCCTGCAGCGCGAGGTGGGCCGGGTGCACGCCGTCGACGGCGTCGACCTCGAGATCCGGCGCGGCGAGACGCTGGGCCTGGTCGGCGAGAGCGGCTGCGGGAAGTCGACGCTGGCCCGCCTGGTCACCGGCCTCTACCCGGTCACCGACGGCACGATCACCTTCGAGGGCCAGGACATCTCGACCCTCAAGCGCAAGGAGCTCAAGCCGTTCCGGCGCGAGATCCAGATGATCTTCCAGGACCCCTACGGGTCGCTGAACCCGCGCCGCCGGGTCGGCTCGATCATCGGCGACCCCTACGACATCCACGGCGTGGCCGACGGCGACGACCGCAAGCGCCAGGTGCAGGAGCTCATGGAGGTGGTCGGGCTCAACCCCGAGCACTACAACCGCTTCCCGGCGGAGTTCTCCGGCGGCCAGCGCCAGCGCATCGGCGTCGCCCGCGCCCTGGCGCTCAAGCCGAAGCTGATCGTCTGCGACGAGCCGGTGTCCGCGCTCGACGTCTCGATCCAGGCGCAGGTCGTCAACCTGCTCGCCGACCTGCAGAGCGACTTCGGCCTCACCTACCTGTTCATCGCCCACGACCTGTCCGTCGTCCGCCACGTGTCCGACCGCGTGGCCGTGATGTACCTCGGCAAGGTGGTCGAGCAGGCCGACGCCGACGAGCTCTACGCGCAGCCCCGGCACCCCTACGCCGGCGCGCTGCTGTCGGCCGTGCCGCTGCCGGACCCCGACCGGGCCGGCACCAAGACCCGGGTCCGCCTGCTCGGCGACGTCCCGTCGCCGATCGACCCGCCGACCGGCTGCCGCTTCCACCCGCGCTGCCCGAAGGCCGCGCCGGACTGCGTCGAGGTCGTGCCCCCGCTGCTGCCGGTCCTGTCCGACCCGGACGACCACGTGACGGCCTGCCTGCACCCCGTCGAGGACGGCGAGGACCTGAGCCTCGCCCGTCCCACGATCGTGCAGAAGGACGACTCCGGGAAGAGCGACCCGCGCCGACCCGTGCAGGCCGGCCTCACGACGGCCTCGGTCTCCGACGCCGCCGCCGACGAGGCGTCCACCGTCGACAAGACCGGGCGCAGCTGATGAGCCTGTCCGCCCCTCCTTCGACCCGTGTGGAGCACCTGTGACGCAGAGCCTGACCGACGTCGTCGGCCCGCACGAGGAGTCGGTGCCGGTCCCGGTCGCCGCCGCCGACCGGATCGAGGGCAAGACCCCGCTCCAGCTCGCCTGGCGACGGATCCGGCGCGACAAGGTCTCCCTCGTCAGCGCCCTGTTCATCGTCTTCCTCGTGCTCGTGGCGGTCTTCGCGCCGCTGGTCTGCCGGTTGATCGGCCAGGACCCCTACTCCCAGGACCGCTCGGCCAGCGGGCTCACCCCGCGCGGCATCCCGGTCGGCCCGAGCGGTGAGCACTGGCTGGGCACCGACGAGGTCGGCCGCGACGTCCTCGCGCGGCTGATCTACGGCGCCCGCGTCAGCCTCGAGGTCGGCATGGCGGCCACCCTCGTCGCGGTCCTCATCGGCCTCACGATCGGCATGCTCGCCGGCTTCTACGGCGGCAAGACCGACACGTTCCTGTCGCGGTTCATGGACGTCATCCTCAGCTTCCCGTTCATCCTGACGGCGCTGTCCATCGTCGCGGTGACCGGTCCGAAGCTGTCCATCACCGTGCTGGTCATCGCGTTCTTCACCTGGAGCAGCGTCGGCCGCATCATCCGCGGCCAGGTGCTGTCCCTGCGGGAGCGCGAGTTCGTCGAGGCGGCCCGCTCCCTCGGCGCCAGCAACCTGCGGATCATGACGGTCGACATCCTGCCGAACCTGGTCGCTCCGCTGCTCGTCTACTCCACGCTGCTCATCCCGGTGAACATCGTCTCCGAGGCGACGCTGTCGTTCCTCGGGCTCGGCGTCCCGATCCCGCAGGCCACCTGGGGCGGCATGCTGGCCGCCTCCTCCGACGGCCTCTACACGGTCGCCTGGTGGTACCTGCTGTTCCCCTCGCTGGCCCTGCTGGCCACGACCCTGGCCTTCAACCTCCTCGGTGACGGGCTGCGTGACGCGCTCGACCCCCGGGCCGACCGCGTCCTCGCCAAGTAGGAGACCCCCGTGCCTCGTTTCCTCCTGCGCCGCACCCTGTTCGGCGCCCTGGTGATGCTCATCGTGAGCATCGTCGTGTTCGTGCTGTTCTTCGTGGCCAGCGACCCGGGCGCCGCCTTCTGCGGCAAGATCTGCACGCCCGACCGCCTGCTGCTGATCAAGAAGCGCCTGGGCCTCGACGAGAGCTACCTGAGCCAGTACCTCCACTTCCTGGGCCGGCTGCTGCACGGCGACCTCGGCTACTCCTTCGCCAGTCAGGTCTCGGTGAACAGCAAGATCGCCACCGGCCTGCCGGCCACCGCCTCGCTCGCCATCGGCGCTGCGGTGCTCTGGCTGCTCATGGGCATCCCGATCGGCATCACCGCCGCCACCAAGCCGCGCAGCGTGCGGGACCGCCTGTCGACCCTGTTCGCGCTCACCGGCCTGTCGCTGCCGTCCTTCGTCGTCGGCCTCGTGCTGCTGAACGTGCTCTTCTACCAGCTGACCATCCGCGGCCACGACTGGTTCCCGCCGTCGGGCTACGTGCCGCTGACGCAGGACCCTTACGAGTGGGCCCGCCACCTGGTGCTGCCCTGGTTCACGCTGGCCTTCATCACCGCGGCGGCCTACGCCCGGCTCACCCGCGGCAGCATGCTCGAGGTGCTCGGTGAGGACTACATCCGCACGGCCCGGGCCAAGGGGCTCTCGGAGCGCAAGGTCGTCTACAAGCACGGCCTGCGCAGCGCCCTGACCCCGATCGTCACCCTGCTGGGCATCGACGTCGGCACCCTGCTCGGCGGTACCGTCGTCACCGAGCGCCTCTTCGGGCTCCAGGGCATCGGGCAGAGTGCCCTGCAGGCGGTCAACCAGAGCGACCTCCCGGTCGTGCTCGGCACCGTCCTGATCGCCGCCCTGTTCATCGTGATCGCCAACATCATCGTCGACATCGTGTACGCCCTGCTCGACGCCCGCGTGCGTCTCAGCTAGTCGCGTCCCGCACCCGAGAGGTCCCCGTGGTCACCGCCCTGTCCATCGTGCTCGCGCTGTCGAGCCTGCTGCTCATCGTCCTGGTGCTGCTGCACCGCGGGAAGGGCGGCGGCCTGTCGAACATGTTCGGCGGCGGCGTCTCGTCCTCGCTGGGCGGCAGCGCGGTCGTCGAGAAGAACCTCGACCGCCTGACCATCCTGTGCGGCACCGTCTGGATCGTCTCCATCGTGGCGCTCAACCTGCTTCTCAAGCAGACCAACTAAGGGACCGGGGACACAGACGTGGCAGGCGGCAACGCGATCAGGGGCAGCCGGGTGGGCGCCGGCCCGATGGGCGAGGCGGAGCGCGGCGAGGCCGCCCCCCGCCAGCGCATCTCCTTCTTCTGCGCGAACGGGCACGAGAGCCGGCCGTCGTTCGCCGACGAGGCGGTCGTCCCCGAGACGTGGGACTGCCCGCGCTGCGGGTTCCCCGCCGGGCAGGACAAGGCGAACCCGCCGGCCCAGACCAAGGTCGAGCCCTACAAGACGCACCTCGCCTACGTGCGCGAGCGCCGCAACGACGAGGACGGCGAGGCCATCCTCGCCGAGGCCCTCGCCAAGCTCCGCGGCAAGTAGGCCGTCGGGCCGACCGGCGGCCTAGCGCCGCCGGAGGTCCTTCGGCAGGTCGGCGGCTGCGGCCTCGTCCAGCAGCCAGAGCGTCTGCTGCGACCCGACGGCGCCTGCGGCAGGGACCTGGAGACGGCCCGCGCCGGACAGCGCGGTCGCGACCATCGGGGCCTTGCCCTCGCCGGCGACGACCAGCCAGACCTCGCGGGCCCGGCACAGCGCGGAGAACCCGAGGCTGACGCGGGTCGGCGGCGGCTTCGGACAGCCGTGGACGGCGACCACGGCGCGCTCGTCGTGGGCTGCGGGCGACTCCGGGAAGATCGACGCGGTGTGCCCCTCGGGGCCCATGCCGAGCAGCAGGACGTCGAAGGCGGGGACGTCGTGCCCGTGCGGGGCGGCGCCCGCGAGCTCTCGGGCGTAGCGCTCGGCCGCGGCCTCGGGGTCGTCGCCGTCCGGGCCGTCGCTGGGCGCCATGGCGTGCACGCGGGCCGGGTCGAGCGGGAGGGCGTCCAGGAGGGCGGCGCGGGCCTGCCCCTCGTTCCGCTCGGGGTCGGCAGCGGGCACGAAGCGCTCGTCGCCCCACCAGACGTCGACGGCCGACCAGTCGACGGCGTGCAGCGCCGGGCTCTCCCGGAGCAGCTCCAGCACCCGGATCCCGACGCCGCCGCCGGTGAGGACGACCGAGGCGGTGCCGCGGGCGTGCTGCGCGTCGACGAGGGCGGTGAGCAGCCGGGCCGCGGTGGAGGCCGCGAGCACCTCCGCGTCGCGGCTGACGACGACGACCCGTCCGGTCACGGGGCGCTCTGCTCCGCCGGGTCCTGCCAGATGTGCGTGCGGCCGGTCGGCGGCGTCAGCGGGGTGTCGTCGCCGGTGGCGGCCGCGAGGGCCTCGGCGTACGGCTCGTCGGCGTCGAGCCGGCGCAGCTCCTCGGCCAGCAGGTCGCCGAGGTCGCGGCGGGGGAGCGGCATCACGCGGTCGGGCTGGTCGGTGCGCGTGAGCGTGGCACTGGTCCCGTCCGCCCGGGCCACGACCAGCCGGGTCCCCTCGACCTCGATGGTCACCTCCTGCACGCCGGTGCCGGCGTGCTCGGACCGCTCCACCTCGACGCCGAGCCGGGTCTGCAGCCAGCCGGCCAGCAGGGCAGCGCTCGGGCTGCCGGGCTCGGCGACGACGGCCGCCCGCTGCGGCGCGCCCTGCACGCTGTCGAAGGCCGAGGCGAGCAGCCCGCGCCAGAGCGTGGTGCGGGCCCAGGCGAGGTCGGTGTCGCCCGGGACGTAGTCGGCCGCGCGCTGGCGCAGGGCCTCGAGCGGGTCGGGGGCCTCGGCGCTGTCGGTGACCCGGCGTCCGGCGGTGATGCCGAGCGGGTCGTGGGCGATGAGGCGGGGCGGCGCGCCGTTCCACCACGTGACGACGGGTGCGTCCGGGGCGAGCAGGGGCAGGACCACGGACTCGGCGTGCAGGGCGAGCCGGCCGTACATGCGCATGACCACCGCCTCGCCCGGCCCGAGGCGGTCCCCGATGGAGACCTCGGCGTCCAGGCGTGGCTCGGGGGCGTCGGGGCGGCGCCGGACGACGATCAGCAGGCGGCACGGGTGCTGCTCGGCGGCCCGGACGGCGGCGTGCTCGGCCTCCGCGACGTGCTTCTCGTCGGTGACCACGACCAGCGTCAGGGCGAGCCCCGAGCTGACCGACCCGGCTGCCCGGCGCTCGGCGGCCAGGGCCTTCACGACGTCGGTGCCGGTGGTGTCCCACAGGGTGCGGCTCACGGGCGTCTCCAGGTGCGTCCGTCGGAGGCGAGCATGGCCTCGGCCGCAGCCGGACCCCACTCGCCCGCCCGGTAGAGGTGCAGGCCCTTGTCCTGCTGCTCGTGCCAGTGCTCCTCGATCGGGTCGATGACGCGCCAGCTCTGCTCGACCTCCTCGTTCTGCGGGAACAGGGCGGCGTCGCCGAGCAGGACGTCGAGCAGCAGGCGCTCGTAGGCCTCGGGGCTGCTCTCGGTGAAGGCCTCGCCGTACTGGAAGTCCATCGCGACGTCGCGGACCTCCATGGCGGTGCCCGGGACCTTGGAGCCGAAGCGGAGCGTCACGCCCTCGTCGGGCTGCACCCGGACGACCAGCTGGTTGGCGCCGAGCTCCTCGGTGTCGCCCTTGCTGAAGGGCAGGTGCGGCGCGCGCTTGAACACGACACCGATCTCGGTGACCCGGCGGGGGAGCCGCTTGCCGGTGCGCAGGTAGAACGGGACACCGGCCCAGCGGCGGGTGTCGACGTCGAGCCGGACGGCCGCGAAGGTCTCGGTGGTCGACGCCGGGTCGACGCCGTCCTCCGCGCGGTAGGCCTTGACCCGCTCGCCGGCCAGCCACCCCTGGTCGTACTGGCCGCGGACGGCGTAGCGGTCGAGGTCCTTCGGCAGCGTGATCGCCCCGAGGACCTTGCGCTTCTCGGTGCGCAGCGAGGCGGCGTCGAAGCTGACCGGCTCGTCCATGGCGGTGAGGGCGAGCAGCTGCAGCAGGTGGTTCTGCAGGACGTCCCTCGCCGCGCCGGTCTGCTCGTAGAAGCCGGCGCGGGAGCCGATCCCGACGTCCTCGGCCATGGTGATCTGCACCGAGTCGATGTGGCTGCTGTTCCAGATCGGCTCGAAGAGCTCGTTGGCGAAGCGCAGCGCCAGCAGGTTCTGGACCGTCTCCTTGCCCAGGTAGTGGTCGATCCGGAAGACGTCGCTGCTGGTGAAGACGCTGTCGACCAGGTGGTTCAGGTCGATCGAGCTCGGCAGGTCGGTGCCGAAGGGCTTCTCGACGACGACCCGGCGCCAGCCGCCGCTGCGGCTGTTGTCGGCCATGCCCGTGCGCTGCATCTGGTGCAGCACGGTCGGGAACGCCGTGGGCGGGATCGACAGGTAGAAGGCGGCGTTGCCCTGTGTCCCGTGGGTCTGGTCGAGCTCGGTGAGCGTCGAGGCGAGGGTGTCGAAGGCGTCGTCGTCGTCGAACGAGCCGGGCAGGAAGCGGATCGAGTCGGCCAGGCGCTGCCAGACCTCGTCGCGGAACTCCGTGCGGGCGCCCTTCTTCGCGGCCTCGCGGGCCAGGCCCTCGAACTCGCCGTCGCCCCAGTCGCGCCGCGCGAACCCGAGCAGCACGAAGCCGGGCGGCAGCAGGCCGCGGTTGGCGAGGTCGTAGACGGCCGGGATGAGCTTCTTGCGGGCGAGGTCGCCGGTGACGCCGAAGACCACGAGCACGCAGGGCTCGGGCACCCGGGGGAGGCGACGGTCGCGGGGGTCGCGCAGCAGGTTGGTCATCCGGCGAGTGCCTCCTGGAGGGCCGACAGCCCTGCGGTCCGGTCCGTGAGGTGCAGCCGCAGGACCGGGCGGTCCCGGCTGGCCAGGGCCCGCAGGTCGCCGTCGTACTGGGCGGCCTGCAGCGTGCCGAACGTGTACGGCCTGCCGGGGACGTCGAGGTCCTCGCCGACCGCCCCGGTGATCTGGAGGAACACCCCGGTCTGCGGGCCGCCCTTGTGGAACTGGCCGGTGGAGTGCAGGAAGCGGGGCGCCCACCCGAACGTCACCGGGTGCGCGACCTGGGCCGCCAGCAGCGCCCGGAGGCCGGCGGCCTCGGGCTGGGCGGCCCGGTCCAGGTAGGCCATGACGGCGAGGTAGCCGCGCTCGGGGACCGCGGTGCGCAGCGCCGCGAGGGCGCCGGCGAGCGTGTCGACCTCGGCCAGCAGGTCGCCGGTCGCGGACACCTCGATGCCGGACTCGGTGAACAGGACCGGCAGGGCCGCGGGGGCGTCGCCGTCGAGGATCGCTCCGGTGTTGTCCTTGCTCTCCTGGACGTTCGGCTGGTCGAAGGGGTCGATGCCGAGCACCCGGCCGGCCACCGCGGTGGCGTACTCCCAGACGAGGAACTGCGCGCCGAGCGGACCGGTCACCGCGCTGCCGACCTGCGGCACGTCGCTGCCGAGCAGCAGCAGGTGGGTGTCGGCGGCCGGCTCGGTGCCGGGGGAGTGCGGCCCCTCGACGACGACGGGCAGGATCCCGCGGCCCTGCTTGCCGGTGGACTCGGCGATGAGCTGCTCGGCCCAGTCGCCGAAGCCGCGGCTGTCGGCGCCGGCGAGGACGAGCTTGTCGCGGCCGGCGACGGCGCCCCCGCCGAGGGCCGCGCCGAGGACGAGGCCCGGACCGGCGTCGTCGGTCAGCGACGGGAGGACGGCCTCGGCGGCGTCGAGCAGGGCGGCGACGTCGACCCCGGCCAGCGCCGAGGGGACGAGGCCGAAGGCGCTGAGCGCGGAGTAGCGGCCGCCGATGTCGGGGTCCGCGAGGAACAGGGCCCGGACACCCTCCTGCTCGGCGGTCGCGGCGAGCGGCGAGCCCGGGTCGGTGACGACCACGAGGCGCCGCGCTCCGTCCACGCCGGCGGCCTCGAACGCCGCACGGGCGGCCCGGCGGTGGCTGTCGGTCTCCACGGTGCCGCCGGACTTGCTGCTGACGACGACGACCGTGCGCTCGAGGTCGGTCAGCGCCGCCCGGACCTGCGCGGGATCGGTGCTGTCGAGGGTGACGAGGGGAGTGTCGTACGTCTTGCAGATGACCTCGGGCGCCAGCGACGAGCCGCCCATGCCGGCCAGGACCACCCGGTCGACGCCCTCGGCGCGGAGCTCGTCGGCGAGGGCCTGCAGCTGCGGGAGCAGCGCGCGGCCGGTCTCGACGACGTCGAGCCAACCGAGGCGGGTCCCGGCGAGCGTCGCGGCGTCCGGCCCCCACAGCGTCGGGTCCTTCTGGGCGAGCTTGGCGGCGACGCCGTCGGCGCGGAGGGCCTCGAGCGCGGTGTCGCGCGGACCGACCAGGGCGCCGCCGCTGGTCCGCACGGTCACTCCACCGGCGGTGGTCTCGTCGCCCGCGACGGACACCTCGGCGGCGGGCGTGCCGGCGTCGTCGCCGGTCAGGCTGCTCGGGGCGACACCGCTGCGCAGGGCGTCGGCGACGTCCTCGGGACCCGGGGAGGTCATCGGCCGCTCGCCTCGGGGGACGCGGCCGCAGGGCCGTCGCCGGCCGGCTTCGTCGCACCGGCCGGCATGACGTCGGCGCCGGCCTTCTCGAGCTGGTCGGTGACCGACTCGATGAGCTCGGTCCACGCCTTCTCGAACTTGTCCAACCCCTCGTCCTCGAGGACCTGGACGACGTCGTCGTAGTCGATGCCCGCGGCCTCGAGGTCGTCGAGCACCTGCTGGGCCTCGGCGTAGGTGCTCGTGACGGTGTCGCCGCGGACGGCCCCGTGGTCGAAGACGGCCTGCAGGGTCTTCTCCGGCATGGTGTTCACGGTCCCGGGCGCGACCAGCTCGACGACGTAGAGGGTGTCGTCCAGCTTCGGGTCCTTGACGCCGGTGGAGGCCCAGAGGGCGCGCTGCGGCGTGGCGCCGGCCTGCTCGAGGGCCTTCCAGCGGTCGCCGCCGAAGACCTGCTCGTAGTGCTGGTAGGCGAGCCGGGCGTTCGCGACGGCGGCCCGGGAGCGCAGCGGCGAGTCGGGGCCGAGGCGCTTGTCGATCTCGGTGTCGACGCGGCTGACGAAGAAGCTCGCCACCGACCCGATCGCCGACAGGTCGTGCCCGTTCTCCTCCGCCTGCTCGAGGCCGGCGAGGAAGGCGTCCATGACGGCGTCGTAGCGCTCGAGCGAGAAGATCAGGGTGACGTTGACGCTGATGCCGAGCGCCAGGGCGCCGGTGATGGCCCCGAGGCCCTCGAGGGTCGCCGGGATCTTGATGTAGAGGTTGGGCCGGTCCACCAGCCACCACAGCGCCTTGGCCTCGGCCAGCGTGCGGTCGGCGTCGTGGCTGATCCGCGGGTCGACCTCGATCGAGACCCGCCCGTCGACGCCGTCGGTGCGGTCGTAGACGGGCTTCAGGACGTCGCAGGCCCAGCGGACGTCGTACGTCGTGAGGGCGCGGACGGCCTCCCCGACGTCGGTGCCGCGCAGAGCGAGGTCGCGGACCTGCTCGTCGTAGGCGGCGCCGTCGGACAGGGCCGCCTGGAAGATCGACGGGTTGGTGGTGACCCCGACGACCGAGCGGGTCTCGACCAGCTGCGCGAGGTCCCCCGTCTGGAGGCGGGACCGGCTGAGGTCGTCGAGCCAGACCGCCACACCGGCGGAGGAGAGGTCCTGGAGTGCGTCGGTCACGGGGAGCTCCTAGTTGCCTGTGGTCGAGCCTGAGGTCTTGCCGAGCCGGGAGAGCGAGGAGCGGGCTGCTGCCACGACGCGCTCGGCGGTCAGGCCGAACTGCTCGTAGAGGACGGAGTAGGGGGCACTCGCGCCGAAGTGCTCGAGCGCGACGCACTCCCCGTACCCGCCCACCCACTCGTGCCACCCCTGCGAGACCGCGGCCTCGACGGACACGCGGGCCTGCACGCTCTCGGGGAGGACCGTGCGCCGGTAGGCCTCGTCCTGCTCGCGGAACCACTCGACGCACGGCATCGACACCACGCGGGTGGGGACGCCCTCGGCCTCGAGCAGCTCCTGCGCGGCCACGGCGATCTGCACCTCCGAGCCGGTCCCGATGAGGATCACCCGGGGCTGCCCGTCGGAGGCGTCCCGCAGGACGTAGGCGCCCTTCTCGACGCCGTCGGCGCTGGCGAACGGCCCGGAGCGGTCGAAGGTCGGGACGTTCTGGCGCGACAGGCACAGGCCGGCCGGACCGTCGGCACGCTGCAGGACGGTGCGCCACGCGACGACGGTCTCGTTGGCGTCGGCGGGCCGGACGACGGCGAGACCGGGGACGGCCCGCAGCGAGGCGAGGTGCTCGACCGGCTGGTGCGTGGGGCCGTCCTCGCCGAGGCCGATGGAGTCGTGCGTCCACACGTACGTGACCGGGATGCCACCGATGGCGGCGAGCCGGACGGCGCCGCGCATGTAGTCGCTGAAGACCAGGAAGGTGCCGCCGTAGACGCGGGTCCCGCCGTGGGTGGCGATGCCGTTGAGGATCGCGCCCATGGCGTGCTCGCGGACACCGAAGTGCAGCGTCCGGCCGTAGGGGCCGCCCTTCCAGGTGGAGGTCTGCCGGTCCTCGGGCAGGAAGCTCGGCTCGCCCTTCATCGTCGTGTTGTTGCTGCCGGCGAGGTCGGCCGAGCCGCCCCACAGCTCGGGCAGGCCGGCGGCGAGGCTCTCGAGCACCTTGCCGCTGGCGACGCGCGTGGCGACGCCCTTCGGGTCGGCGTCGAACGTCGGCAGCGCGTCGGCCCAGCCGGCCGGCAGCTCGCGCTTCTGCAGGCGCTCGTGCAGGGCGAGGCCCTCGGGGTTCGCGGCGGCCCAGGCGTCGTAGGCCTGCTGCCAGTCGGCGTGCAGGGCCCGGCCGCGGGCGACGACCTCGCGGGCGTGGGCGAGGACGTCGTCGGGGACCGAGAAGGGCTCCTGCGGCAGCCCGAGGATCTCCTTGGTGGCCCTGACCTCGTCCGCGCCGAGGGCGCTGCCGTGGGCCGCTCCGGTGCCCTGCTTGGTCGGGGCGGGCCAGGCGATGACGGTGCGGAGCGCGATGAAGCTCGGGCGGGCGGTCTCGGCACGGGCGGCCTCGAGGGCGGCGGCCAGGGCGGCCGGGTCCTCGCGGTAGGTGCCGTCCTCCTGGACCCAGTCGACCCGCTGCACGTGCCAGCCGTAGGCCTCGTACCGGGCGCAGACGTCCTCGGTGAAGGCGATGTTCGTGTCGTCCTCGATGGAGATCCGGTTGTCGTCCCAGACCAGCACCAGGCCGCCGAGCTGCTGCGTGCCGGCGAGCGAGGAGGCCTCGCCCGAGATGCCCTCCTCGAGGTCGCCGTCGGAGGCGAGGCACCAGACCGTGTGGTCGAACGGCGACTGCCCGGGAGCGGCGTCGGGGTCGAGCAGGCCGCGCTCGCGGCGGGCGGCCATCGCCATGCCGACGGCGGCCGCGACGCCCTGCCCGAGCGGGCCGCTGGTGGTCTCGACGCCCGGGGTGTGGCCGTGCTCGGGGTGGCCGGGGGTCTGCGAGCCCCACTGGCGCAGGTGCGAGAGGTCCTCGAGGGTCAGCCCGTAGCCCGACAGGAACAGCTGCGTGTAGAGCGTGACGCTGGTGTGGCCGCACGACAGGACGAAGCGGTCGCGGCCCTGCCAGTCCGGGTCGCTCGGGTCGTGCCGCAGGAAGCGCTGGAACAGCAGGGTGGCCGCCGGCGCGAGGCTCATGGCCGTGCCCGGGTGCCCCGAGCCGGCCGCCTCGACGGCGTCCATGGCGAGGCCGCGAGCGACGTCGACAGTGCGGCGGTCGAGGTCCGACCAGTCCAGAGCGTTCTCGGTCACGGGGCCCCTCGGGTGGCTGCTGGCGGTCGGTGATCTTGCTCCGGACCCTACCGCTGCCGTGCCCACCGCCCCACCGGGCCAACCCGTCGCCGCGGCTGTGCCGGACCGCACACCCGGGGTGCCCGGCGCGGGTGAGCCGGGCAGGGCCTCCGCCGGTAGTCTCGGCCCCGTGACGACGCTCGCGGACCCGCCCGGCGTCGCCCCCGTCTCGGCCCGGTCGCGGGCCCTCGCGACCGTCGGTGCCTACGTCGCGCTGACCAAGCCGCGCGTCATCGAGCTGCTCCTCGTCACGACCGTCCCCACCATGGTGCTCGCCGCCCGGGGCCTCCCGTCGCTCGGGCTCGTCCTCGCCACGCTGCTCGGCGGGACGCTCGCCGCCGCCAGCGCCAACGCCCTCAACTGCTGGTACGACCAGGACATCGACGTCCTCATGCACCGGACGTCGCGCAGGCCGCTGGCCCGACACACCGTGACCTCGCGCGCGGCCCTGGTCTTCGGCCTGGTGCTCGGCGTCCTGTCCGCGCTCACCCTCGGGCTGCTGACGAACTGGCTGAGCGCCGGCCTCGCCGTCGCGACGATCGCCTTCTACGTGCTCGTCTACACGATGGTGCTCAAGCGCCGGACCTCGCAGAACGTCGTCTGGGGCGGGGTCGCGGGGTGCATGCCGGTGGTCATCGGCTGGTCCGCCGTCACCGGCTCGGTCTCCTGGGCCCCGATCGTGCTCTTCGGCGTGATCTTCCTCTGGACGCCCCCGCACACCTGGGCGCTCGCCATGCGCTACCGCGACGACTACGCCAACGCCGGCGTCCCGATGCTCCCCGTCGTGGCGCCCCCCCTGCTGGTCGCCCGCCGCAGCGCGCTCTACAGCGTGGCCATGGTGGTCGTGTCGCTGCTCCTCTACTGGCCGCTCGGGGCGGCGGGGCCGCTGTACGCCGGAGCGGCGGCCGCCCTCGGGCTGGTCTTCCTGCGCGAGAACCACCTCTGGGTCAAGGCTGCCGCGGCCGACGACCCGGGCACGCCCATGCGGCTGTTCCACTGGTCCATCACCTACCTGGCGCTGCTGTTCCTCGCCGTGGCGGTCGACCAGCTCGTCTGAGCCGGGGGCGCCCGCCTGCTCGGCGCTCCCCGGGAGGGCTCGTGTCGCGCTGCGCCCCGGTCCGGTGCTGTACACCGGGGCAGGACGCGACACGAGGAGTGCGCCCCCGCGGGGTCACGCCCCCGGGCGGGCCCGTGTCGCGCTGCGCCCCCACCGGTCACACCCCGGGCAGGCTCGTGTCGCTCAGAGGCCCGGTCCGGGGCCGACACCGGGGCAGGAGGCGACACGAGGGCCGTGCCCCGGCCGGTCACACCCCGGGCAGGCTCGTGTCGCGCTGCGCCCCGGTCCGGGGCTGACACCGGGGCACGACGCGACACGAGGGGTGCGCCCCCACCGGTCACGCCCCCGGGCGGGCTCGTGTCGCGCGGCGCCCCGGTCCGGGGGCTGACACCGGGGCACGACGCGACACGAGGGGTGCGCCCCCGCCGGTCGCGCTCCCCGGGCGGGCTCGTGTCGCGCTGCGCCCCGGTCCGGGGCTGACACCGGGGCAGGACGCGACACGAGGACCGCGAGCGACCCGGGTCAGCCGCCCGCGGGCACGCAGCGGCCGGAGAGGGCGCCCCGGGGCCCGAGCGGGTGGTCAGGCGGGCTGGAGGACCCGGTCGTCCTGGGCGGACACCGGTGCGGCGGCCGGCCCCCGGTCGCGGGTCTCCAGGACCACCTTGACCGCGGCGACCAGCACCAGGCACGAGCCGGCGAGGTGCACCGCCACGAGGACGACCGGCAGGGCGGTGAAGTACTGCACGAAGCCGACCAGCCCCTGGGCCAGCTCGACGCCGAGCAGCACGAGGGCGGCCCGCACGGCCCGTGCCGGGGCGGAGGTCGCCCGGAGGGCGGCCCACAGCCCGAGCGTCCCGCCGACGAGCAGCAGCACGAGGTCGGCGTGGAGCTGGGAGACCGACTCCGGGTCGAAGCCGGTGCGTGCCGCCGCGGCGTCGCCGGAGTGGGGGCCCGACCCGGTGACGGCAGTGCCGACGACGAGCGTCGCCGCGGTCAGGGCGAGCATGCCGAGGGCGAGCGGACGCAGCGGCTCCCGGACGACGGTGCGGCGGGGGAGGTCGCCCTCGCCGGTGCGGTGGTGCAGGACGACGGCGAGACCGATGAGCACCGACGACAGCAGGAAGTGCGCCATCACCGTCCACGGGTTCAGACCGGTCTTGACCGTGATCCCGCCGAGGACGGCCTGCGCGGGGATCCCCAGCGCGCCGAGGACGGCCAGCCGGACGACGTCGCGGCGTCGGGGGCGGACCCGCACCGCGGCCACCACGAGGGCGACCACGACGGCGGTCAGCACGAAGGTGAGCAGCCGGTTGCCGAACTCGATGTAGCCGTGCACGCCGTACTCGGGCTGGTTGACGTAGCTGCCGTCGGTGCAGCGCGGCCAGGTGGGGCAGCCGAGACCGCTGCTGGTCAGCCGGACCGTCCCGCCGGTCACGACGAGCAGGCTGTTGGTGACGACGCTGGCGAGCGCCAGGCGGCGCACGGTGGTCACGGACGGACGGGGCACCTGCACCCCTCCAGGGTAGGCGTGGACCGGCGAGACCGCCTGGGAGGATGGGGCACGTGACGACCCCCACCACCGGCCGCGAGCGGGTCCTGCACGAGGCGGTCCGCCTGTTCGGGCAGGGCGGCTTCGCCGGCACGTCGGTCCGCTCGGTCGCCTCGGCGGCGGGGGTCTCGCCGGCCAACGTGATGCACCACTTCGGCAGCAAGGAGGGCCTGCGCGAGGCGGCCGACGAGCACGTGCTCGGCCCGCTCGGCGAGTCCCTGGAACGGGCGGCGCAGGCCGTGCTCGACGACGGCGAGGCGGTGGAGCTCGGCACCCTCGTCAGCGACCCCGCGGTCCGCGGCTACCTGCGCCGCGTCCTGCTCGACGGCGGTCCGGTGGGGGAGCGGCTGGTGGCGGACCTGCTGCGGCCGGTGCACGCCGGGCTCCGGGCGGCCGTCGACGCGGGGCGGGTCCGCGAGGGCGTCGACCTGGACTACGCCGCCGTCCAGGTGCTCGGTCTGACGCTCGGACCGCTCGTCCTGGGGCCGCTGCTGCCGGGCTTCGAGGAGCAGACGACGACCGGCGTCGTCGCGGCCCGGGCGCAGGCCGACGTGCAGGTGGTGCGCGAGGGTCTGCTCAGGCCGCGCTGACCCGTGCGGTCGCCCGGTCCAGGAGCTCCAGCAGGGCCTCGTCGACGACCGCCTGACGCGTGATGTTCACGCTGTGCCCCGCACCGGGCACGACGACGAGCCGGACGTCGGGCCCGAGCTCCTGCGCCATCCGGCGGCTGTGCGAGGCCGGGGTCAGGCGGTCGCAGTCGCCGACCAGGACGGTGGTCGGGACCTGGGCGAGCACCGGCAGGGACGCCGTCTCGTCGTGCGACAGGAAGGCCGGGTAGAAGGCGGCGCTGGTGGTCATCGGGCAGGCCTCGAGGAGGTCCTGGACGAGGGTGACCAGCTCGGGGTCGGCGTCGTCGCAGCCGAACAGGTACCGCTCGTAGAAGTGCCGGCCGAGCCGCGTGCCGCGCTTGCGCCCGCGCTCGAGCAGGGGGGCGGCCAGCCGCAGGCCGCGCAGCCACAGCGGCGTCAGGCGCAGGGCGGCCCCGATCCGGACCACCGCACCCACGACGCCGGTGGTGACCAGCTCTCCCGCCGACGTCGCCAGCAGGAAGGCACCGGCGACCCGGTCCCGGACGACGTCGGGGTGCTGGCGGGCGAAGCTCATGAGCGTCATGCCGCCCATGGAGTGACCGACGAGCAGGACCGGACCGGTGGGGACACGCTGCTCGATCACGCTCAGGAGGTCGCGGCCGAGCTGGTCGAACGTGGCGTCCTTGGGGTCGCCGAGCGGGCTGCGGCCGTGGCCGCGCTGGTCGTAGAGGACCAGGCGGGCGCGGGTCTTGAGGGTCTCGCGCTGCAGGAGGAACTCCTCCAGCTGAGCGGTGAAGCCGTGCGAGAAGACCACGGTGAGGGGTGCGGACGGGTCGCCGTCCTCCTCGACGTGGAGCCGGAGCCCGTCGGTGGTGCGGACACCGCCGGCGGGGCCGGGGGCGTCGAGCAGGGCGACCCGCCGGCGACGCCGCCAGGTGAGCAGGCCCACGAGCGCGGCCAGCAGGGCGAGCAGGCGCACGGGCCGGCCACGGTGCACGAAGGTCACTCCCAGCGGAAGAAGCGGGTGGCCGCCGTCAGACCGGCGACGGCCCAGACGGCGAGGGCGACGACGTCGCGGACGGGAGCGGCAGCGCCGTCGCGCAGGACCTCGCGGAGGCCGTGCGACAGCGCGGCGGTCGGCAGGTAGCGCAGCACGCCCTCGGCGGGCCCGAACTCAGCGATCGGGAACATGACGCCGCCGAGCACGAGCAGGACGAGCCAGACGAGGTTCGCGACGGCCAGGGTGCGCAGGCCGGGCATCGTCCCGCCGAGCAGCAGCCCGAGGCCGCTGAAGGCGGCGGTGCCGAGGACGACGAGCACCAGGACGCTGACGACGTCGCCGTGCGGGCGCCAGCCGAGGGCGAGGCCCACGGCGCCGATGAGGACGAGCTGCAGCAGCTGCACGACGAGCACGGCGAGGGTCTTGCCGAGCAGCAGGACCGACCGGGGGAGCGGCGTCGCCCCGAGCCGCTTGAGGACGCCGTACTGCCGCTCGAACCCGAGGCCGATGGCCTGGCCGGTGAACGCGGAGCTCATGAGCGCGAGGGCGAGGACGCCGGGGACGAAGAAGCCGGCCCGCTCCGCCCTGGTGTCGGCGCCGGCGACGTCGACGAAGGGCAGCAGCGTGACGACGACGAGCAGCCCGAGCGGGACGACGAGGTTGAGGAGCACCTGCTCGCCGTTGCGGAGCAGGAGCTTGAGCTCGGCTCCGGTCTGCGCCTTGAGCATCGCGCTGCGGGGGGCCTGCCCGGGCTTCGGTGCCAGCGCGCCCTCGGCCCAGCCGGTCGGTGCGGTGCGGGTCATGCCCGGAGCTCCCGCCCGGTGAGCTCGAGGAAGACGTCCTCGAGGCTGCGGGTCTCCACGCGGAGGTCGCGGGCCATCACGCCGTGCGAGGCGCACCAGCTGGTGACCGTGGCGAGCAGCTGCGGGTCGATGAGGCCCTCCAGGAGGTACTGCCCGGCCGGCGACTCCTTGCCGACGACGCCCTCGGGCAGGGCCCGCACCAGCGTGTCCAGGTCGAGGCCGGCGGGGGCGGAGAAGCGCAGCTGGTCGGCCGCGCCCGTGCGGGTGAGGTCGTGGACGGTGCCCGCAGCGACCACGGTGCCGGCGTCGACGATGACGACGTCGTCGGCGAGGCGCTCGGCCTCGTCCATGAGGTGGGTGGTGAGGACGACGGAGGCGCCGTCGCGGCGGAGCGCCTCGACCAGCTCCCAGGTGGCCCGGCGGGCCGCGGGGTCGAGCCCGGCGGTCGGCTCGTCGAGGAAGACCAGCTCGGGCCGCCCGACCACGGCGCAGGCGAGCGACAGGCGCTGCTGCTGCCCGCCGGACAGCCGGCGGTAGGACGTCCTCGCGACGTCGCGCAGGCCGAGCCGGTCCAGGAGGTCGTCGGGGTCGAGCGGGTGGGCGCTGTAGGAGGCGACCAGGCGGAGCATCTCGGCGGCCCGCAGCCCCGGGTAGGCGCCACCGCCCTGCGGCATCACGCCGATGCGTGGACGGAGCGCGGGGTCGCGCGGGTCCAGTCCGAGGACCCGGACGGTGCCGCCGTCGGCCTTGCGGAAGCCCTCGCAGACCTCGACGGTGCTCGTCTTGCCCGCGCCGTTCGGCCCGAGCAGCGCGAGGACGGTCCCGGGGCGCACCGTGAGGCTCAGGCCGTCGACCGCGGTGCGCGCGCCGTACCGCTTGACGAGGCCGTCGACCTCGACGGCGGGGAGGGTCACGCCCGGAGCGTATTCGCGCGGGGCCGGGTGAGGGCGCCCTCAGTGCCGCAGGTCACCCGGGGCAGTCCGGGCCTGCGTTCGACCTGGGGCAGCAATTACGTCATGCTGGCGTTGTGAAAACCGTGGACAGCGTCGGGACGAGGGAGCGGCTGCTCTCGCTCCTGCTCTCGCTCGGTCCGTCCACGACCACCGTCCTCGCCGACCGGCTGCAGGTCAGCCCGGCCGCGGTCCGCCGCCACCTCGACGTCCTCGTCGCCGACGGCACGGTCACGGCCCGCGAGGACCGCCGTCCGGTGCTGCGCGGTCGCGGCCGCCCGGCCCGCCGCTACGCCCTCACCGACGCCGGCCACGCCGCCGGTCCCAGCGCCTACGACGACCTCGCGCTCGGCGCGCTGCGCTTCCTCGCCCAGCAGTCCGGCGGTGTCGAGGCGTTCGCGCAGGCCCGCGCCGCCGAGATGCAGGACCGGTACGCCGACCGGCTCGACGGCGCCCCCGACCGCACCGCCGCGCTGGCCGAGGCCCTCGCCGAGGACGGCTACGCCGCCACCGTCACCCCGCACGGCGCCGGCGTGCAGCTCTGCCAGCACCACTGCCCGGTGCAGCACGTGGCGGCCGAGTTCCCCCAGCTGTGCGAGGCCGAGACGGCCGCCCTCGGGCGCCTGCTCGACGTCCACGTCCAGCGCCTCGCCACCATCGCCCACGGCGACGGCGTCTGCACCACCTTCGTCCCCCTCAGCACGACCTCCAGCAGCACCGACGGAAGGCCTGTCTCATGACCACGGTCGACAGCAACATCGACGCCCTCGGCATCGGTGCGTACGAGTTCGGCTGGGCCGACAAGGACGTCGCCGGCGCCGACGCCGTCCGCGGCATCAACGAGGCCGTCGTCCGCGACATCTCGGCCAAGAAGGGCGAGCCCGAGTGGATGCTCGACCTGCGCCTCAAGGGCTTGAAGCTGTTCGGCAAGAAGCCCATGCCGACCTGGGGCTCCGACCTCACCGGCATCGACTTCGACAACATCAAGTACTTCGTGCGCTCCTCGGAGAAGCAGGCGACCTCCTGGGAGGAGCTGCCCGAGGAGATCAAGAACACCTACGACAAGCTCGGCATCCCCGAGGCCGAGAAGCAGCGGCTGGTGGCCGGCGTCGCCGCGCAGTACGAGTCCGAGGTCGTCTACCACTCGATCCGCCAGGACCTCGAGGAGAAGGGCGTCCTGTTCCTCGACACCGACACCGCCCTCAAGGAGCAGCCGGAGCTGTTCCGCGAGTACTTCGGCTCGGTCATCCCGGTCGGCGACAACAAGTTCGCGGCCCTGAACACCGCTGTCTGGTCGGGCGGCTCGTTCATCTACGTCCCGCCGGGCGTCGTCGTCGACATCCCGCTGCAGGCCTACTTCCGGATCAACACCGAGAACATGGGCCAGTTCGAGCGGACGCTGATCATCGCCGACGAGGGCAGCTCGGTGCACTACGTCGAGGGCTGCACCGCCCCGATCTACAGCTCCGACTCGCTGCACAGCGCCGTCGTCGAGATCATCGTCAAGAAGGACGCGCACGTCCGGTACACGACCATCCAGAACTGGTCGAACAACGTCTACAACCTGGTCACCAAGCGCACCGCCGTCCACGAGGGCGGCCGCATGGAGTGGATCGACGGCAACATCGGCTCCAAGGTGACCATGAAGTACCCGGCCTGCTACCTGCTCGGAGAGCGCGCGTCCGGCGAGACCCTGTCCATCGCCTTCGCCGGCGAGGGCCAGCACCAGGACGCCGGCGCCAAGATGGTCCACGCCGCGCCCCGTACGACGTCGAACATCGTCAGCAAGTCGGTCGCCCGGGGCGGCGGCCGCACCTCCTACCGCGGCCTCGTGCAGGTCCAGGAGGGTGCGACCGGCTCCAAGAGCAACGTCGTCTGCGACGCCCTGCTCGTCGACGCGATCAGCCGCTCCGACACCTACCCCTACGTCGACGTCCGCGAGGACGACGTGTCCCTCGGCCACGAGGCGACGGTCAGCCGGGTCGGCGAGGACCAGCTCTTCTACCTGATGAGCCGCGGCCTGGCCGAGGACGAGGCGATGGCGATGGTCGTCCGCGGCTTCGTCGAGCCGATCGCCCGCGAGCTGCCCATGGAGTACGCGCTCGAGCTCAACCGGCTCATCGAGCTGCAGATGGAGGGTTCCGTTGGCTAGCACCGGCAGTGACACCGAGACCGCTACCGCTGGGCTCATGGCCGCGGCGGTCGGGGCCGAGCGCGCCGCGCTCGCCGAGACCGGCGGCCTCATGGAGGGCTCGATCGCGGCGAACGTCGCCCCGTCGACCCCGAAGAAGCCGGCCGACGGCCGCGTCGTGCAGGTCCGCTCCCGCGACGTCGACGCCTTCGCCCGCATCACCGGCCGCGAGGAGGAGTGGCGCTTCACGCCGCTCGCCCGCCTGCACGGCCTGCACGACGGCACCGCCGACCTCGACGGCAAGCTCGAGGTCACGGTCGACGCGCCTGCCGGCGTGACGGTCGAGGAGATCGGCCCCGAGCACCCGCTCGTCGGGTCGGTCCTCGTGCCGGCCGACCGGAGCGCCGCCCTCGCGATGCGCGACTTCACCGCCGGCACCCTCGTGTCCGTGCCGCAGGAGGCGCAGCTCGAGGGGCCCGTGACGGTGTCGCTCGCCGGGACCGGCGGGACGTCGTACGGGCACGTCGTCGTCGACGTCGGCGCCTTCGCCAAGGCCGTCGTCGTGCTCGACCACACCGGCAGCGGCCGGTACTCCGGCAGCGTCGAGGTGCGGGTCGGCGACAGCGCCGACGTCACGCTCGTGAGCCTGCAGGAGTGGGAGCCGGACGCCACGCACCTCGGTGCGCAGGCCGCTCTGGTGGGCCGCGACGCCCGGTACCGCTCGATCGTCGTGACGCTCGGCGGCGACCTCGTCCGCCTGGTCCCGACCGTGCACTACGCCGCGCCCGGCGGCGACGCCGAGCTGCTGGGCCTGTCGTTCGCCGACGCCGCCCAGCACCTCGAGCACCGCCTGCTGGTCGACCACGACGTGCCGAACTGCCGCAGCCGCGTCACCTACAAGAGCGCCCTGCAGGGCGACGAGGCGCACACCGTCTGGGTCGGCGACGTCGTCATCCGGGCGGCCGCCACCGGCACCGACACCTACGAGCTCAACCGCAACCTGCTGCTCACCCCCGAGGCCCGGGCCGACTCCGTCCCGAACCTGGAGATCGAGACCGGCGAGATCGCCGGGGCCGGCCACGCCAGCGCCACCGGTCGCTTCGACGCCGAGCAGCTCTTCTACCTGATGGCCCGCGGCATCCCCGAAGGCGTCGCCCGGCGCCTGGTGGTCCGCGGGTTCTTCGCCGACGTCGTCGAGCAGATCGGTCTGCCCGACCTCGAGGGACGACTGATGGGCCTCGTCGAGGCCGAGCTGGAGAGGGTCCTGTGAAGCACTCCGTCGCGAAGCTGTCCGCGCTGACCGAGGACACCGCCGTGAAGGTCGAGGTCGGCAGCACGCCGATCTGCCTCGTCCGCTCCGGCGGGACCGTCCACGCGATCGGCGACCTCTGCTCGCACGCCGACGTCAGCCTGTCCGAGGGCGACGTCGAGGACGGCAAGATCGAGTGCTGGCTGCACGGCTCGCTGTTCGACCTGAAGACCGGTCAGCCCTCCGGGCTCCCCGCCACCAAGCCCGTGCCCACGTACACCGTCACTGTCGAGGGCGACGACGTCCTCGTGGAGGTCTGATGCCCACGCTCGAGATCCGCGACCTGCACGTCAGCGTCGAGGACAAGGAGATCCTCACCGGGGTCGACCTCACGATCCGCTCCGGCGAGACGCACGCGATCATGGGCCCGAACGGGTCCGGCAAGTCGACGCTCGCCTACGCCATCGCCGGGCACCCGAAGTACACCGTCACCAGCGGCACCATCACGCTCGACGGCGAGGACGTGCTGGAGATGGCGGTCGACGAGCGCGCCCGGGCCGGCGTCTTCCTCGCCATGCAGTACCCGGTCGAGGTCCCCGGCGTCAGCGTCTCCAACTTCCTGCGCACCGCCGCCACCGCCGTCCGCGGCGAGGCTCCGAAGCTGCGGCTCTGGGTCAAGGAGCAGAAGGAGGCCATGGCGCGCCTCAAGATGGACCCCGGCTTCTCCGAGCGGTCGGTCAACGAGGGCTTCTCGGGCGGCGAGAAGAAGCGCCACGAGATCCTGCAGCTGGAGCTGCTCAAGCCGAAGATCGCCGTCCTCGACGAGACCGACTCCGGCCTCGACGTCGACGCGCTCAAGGACGTGAGCGAGGGCGTGAACCGGGTGCGCGAGGGCGGCGAGACCGGCGTCCTGCTCATCACGCACTACACGCGCATCCTCAAGTACATCGAGCCCGACCACGTGCACGTGTTCGCGGGCGGCAAGATCGTCGAGTCCGGCGGCAAGGAGCTGGCCGACGAGCTCGAGGCCAACGGCTACGCGAAGTACGGCGTCACGAAGGCCGGCCCCGCGGACCTCCCCATGGCCGGCGTCCTCCCGGGCGCGGTGACCACGGCATGACGAGCGTGCTGCCCGTGACCGGCCTCGACGTGGAGGCGGTCCGCCGCGACTTCCCGGTGCTCGAGCGCGTGGTCAACGGGCAGCCGCTGGTCTACCTCGACAACGCGTCGAGCTCGCACAAGCCGGTGCAGGTGGTGGACGCCGAGCGCGAGTTCGTGCTGCACCACTACAGCAACGTGCACCGCGGCGTGCACACGCTGTCGCAGGAGGCGACCGACGGCTACGAGGCGGCCCGCACCACCATCGCCTCGTTCATCGGCGCCCCCCACGACGAGGTCGTGTTCACCAAGAACGCCACCGAGGCCTACAACCTCGTGGCGTACTCGTTCGGCAACGCCAAGGCGGGCGAGCGCTTCCACCTCGGCCCGGGCGACGAGGTCGTCGTCACCGAGATGGAGCACCACTCCAACCTCGTGCCGTGGCAGATGCTCTGCGAGCGCACCGGTGCCACGCTGAAGTGGTTCGGGCTCACCGACGACGGCCGGCTCGACCTGGACACGGACGCTGGACACTCGATCATCACCGAGCGCACGAAGGTGGTCGCCTTCGTCCACCAGAGCAACATCCTCGGGACGGTCAACCCGGTCGCCGAGATCGTCCGGCGGGCCAAGGCCGTGGGCGCGCTCACCCTGCTCGACGCCGCCCAGTCGGTGCCGCACATGCCGGTCGACGTGAAGGCGCTCGACGTCGACTACCTGGTCTTCACCGGCCACAAGCTGCTCGGCCCGTCCGGCGTCGGCGTGCTGTGGGGGCGCAAGGAGCTGCTCGACGCCATGCCGCCCTTCCTCGGCGGCGGCTCGATGATCGAGGTCGTCCGCATGGCCGGCTCGACCTACGCCCCGGCGCCCGAGCGCTTCGAGGCCGGCACGCCGGTCATCAGCCAGGCCGTCGGCCTCGCCGCCGCCTGCGACTACCTGTCGGCGGTCGGGCTCGACAACGTCGCGGCGCACGAGGCCGTCCTCACCGCTCGTCTGCTCGAGGGCCTGCGCACCGTGCCCGGGGTGACGGTGATCGGCCCGGACACCACCGAGGCGCGCGGCAGCGCGGTCAGCTTCACCGTCGAGGGCGTGCACCCGCACGACGTCGGCCAGTCGCTCGACGACCTCGGGATCGCCGTCCGGGTGGGCCACCACTGCGCCGCGCCGGTCTGCAAGCGCTACGGCGTGCCCGCGACCGCCCGCGCGTCGAGCTACCTCTACAACACCGAGGCCGAGATCGACCGCCTGGTGGAAGGCCTGACCCGGGTCAAGGCGTTCTGGAAGGCATGAGCGCCACCGTGTCGGAGTCGATGTACCAGGAGATCATCCTCGACCACTACCGCAACCCCCGGCACAAGGGGCTGCGGGACGGGTCGGTGGAGGTCCACCACGTGAACCCCACCTGCGGGGACGAGGTCACGCTGCGGGTCGAGGTGCAGGACGGCGTCGTCAAGGACGTCTCCTACGACGGCGAGGGCTGCTCGATCAGCCAGGCGTCGACGTCGGTCATGACCGAGCTCGTCATCGGCAAGCCGGTCGCCGAGGCGATGCAGGTGCAGGAGACGTTCCTCGCGCTCATGCAGAGCCGCGGGACGATCGAGCCGGACGAGGACGTGCTCGAGGACGGCATCGCCTTCGCGGGCGTGAGCAAGTACCCGGCACGCGTCAAGTGCGCGCTGCTGGGCTGGATGGCCTGGAAGGACGCGACCGCGCAGGCGACCGCGCAGAGCACGATCGAGGAGACGTCATGAGCGAGGCAGTGCAGACCCCCACCGCGGCGGACGCCCCGAAGGCGGTCGCCCTCGAGGACGACGTCATCGAGGCCATGAAGGACGTCGTCGACCCCGAGCTCGGCATCAACGTCGTCGACCTCGGGCTGGTCTACGGCGCCCAGGTGCACGGTGACAACACGTGCACGCTCGACATGACGCTCACCAGCGCGGCCTGCCCGCTGACCGACGTCATCGAGGACCAGACCCGCAGCGCCCTCGAGCCGCTCGTCGACGACGTGACCATCAACTGGGTCTGGATGCCGCCGTGGGGCCCGGACAAGATCACCGACGACGGCCGCGACCAGCTGCGCGCGCTGGGCTTCAACGTCTGAGGGCGGTCCTGTTCGACCTCGACGGGACGCTCACCGACCCGTACGAGGGCATCAGCCGCTGCGTCGTCTCCGCCCTGACCGGGCTGGGCGTCGCAGTGCCGGACGACCTGCGCCGGTTCGTCGGCCCGCCGCTGCAGGAGGGCTTCGCCGCCCTCGGGCTCGACCCTGGACAGGTCGACGAGGCGGTGCGGCTCTACCGGGAGCGGTTCACCGACGTCGGGCTGTACGAGAACCGCGTGTACGACGGCGTCCCCGAGGTGCTGTCGGCCCTGTCCGCCGCCGGGGTGCGGCTGGGTGTCGCGACGTCCAAGCCGGAGCCGTTCGCCACGCGGATCGTGGACCACTTCGGGCTCGGGCCGTTCGACGTGGTCGCCGGGGCCACCCTGGACGGCAGCCGGCGCAGCAAGGCCGACGTCGTGGCGCACGCCCTGCAGACCCTGGAGGCCGGGACGCTGGTGGGGGACCGGGTGCAGGACGTCGACGGGGCGCGGGCGCACGGGCTGCGGGCCGTCGGGGTGACGTGGGGCTTCGCCGAGCCGGGTGAGCTCGACGGCGCCGATGCCCTGGCTGCGTGCCCCGCCGACCTCCTGGCGCTGCTGACCTAGGGTCCGGCCGTGGAGCTGCTGGAGGTGTCGGACCTCGTCCGTCCCGGTCCGGTCCGCCGCGACGACCTGCTCGCCCTGCTCGCGCACGACCGCCGCGGCCGGCGGGTGGTCCGCGGTCTGCCGACCCGGCCTGACGGCACCCTCGATCCCGCCGCCGTCGACCAGGTCCTGCTGCGGTGCCACCGCGAGCTGCAGCGGCTCTCCGAGGAGATGCAGCAGGGACGCCGGGTCGCGACCGTCCTCGGGCCGCTGCTGCAGGCCCTCCGTGAGACCGGGACGGCCCGGCCCCGGGTCGTCGACATCGGGTGCGGGCTGGGCCACGTCCTGCGCTGGCTGGCCTGGCACCGGCCGGTCGGCGAGGTGGAGCTGGTCGGCTGCGACCTCGACGAGGTCCTCGTCGGTGAGGCCACCCGGCTGGCCGCGGCCGAACGGCTCGACTGCACCTTCCTCGTCGAGGACGCGCTCGCGCTCGAGCAGCCGGCCGACGTCGTGATCAGCACGGGCTTCCTGCACCACCTGCGCGGCCCCGACCTCGTGGACAGCCTCGCCCGCCAGGCCGGCGTCCCCGCGGTCGTGCACTGGGACGTCGCGACCGGCCCGCTGACCGGCCTCGGCGCGCGGCTCTTCCACCGGGCCCGGATGCACGAGCCGCTGGCCCGTCACGACGGCGTCGTCAGCGCGCTGCGGGCCTACGACGACGACGCCCTGGTCGCCGCGCTGCGTGAGGGAGCCCCCGGGCTGGTGCCCCTGCTGGTCGACGGTCCGGGGCGCAACCCGCTCGTGGCCGTCCTGCGTCCGGTCCTCGGCCTGCAGCCGCACCTCGTCGAGCCGTTCCTCGACGCCTGCCCCGTGCCGCTGCGCCGTCGGCTGCACCGGCCGTGAGGGTGCTCGTCCCGCTGGCGCTCGCCGTCCTCGCCCTGCTCGACGGGTGCTTCTCCGGCTTCCGCGGGGCGGCCGGGCGGGACGCCCGCACCGACAAGCGGGCCTACGCGAGGCGCGCCTGCCTGCACGGCACCGTGGCCGGCGCCGCGGTCCTCGGAGTGCTCACTGCCGTCTGCGCCGTCCTGGTGCCCGGCCGGTACGCCGCCTTCACGACGGCCGGTGGGCGCATGCTGCTGGTGCTCGTGCCCTACGCGCTGCTCGTGCTCGGCGCCCTGGTCGCCTACTCCGGGTCGCCGCGGCCGGCGGTGCAGACCCTGGCGAGCACCCTGGTGCTCGGGCCCTTCACGCTGGTTCGCCCGCTGGTCGTGGTCGCCGGGGTGGCGGCCGCCTGCAGCGTGGAGGTGCCCGTGGTGTGCGCGACGTCGGTGCTCAGCGGCGTGCTCGTGCTGCTGGTCGAGCCGCTGCTGCGCCGGCTGCCCCCGCCGGACGTGCCTCCGACGCCGCCGCCCTGGGCGGTCACGACGACGGCGCCGACCCCCTGAGGGACCGGCGCCGTCGGAGGGCGTGACTAGGCCTGGAACTTGGCCGCGAGCGCCATGATCTCGTCCGCGGTGCTCTGCGGGACGATGTAGCCCTCCTCGGCCTCGATCTCGCCGAGGTGGCTCTGGATGTCCTCGGCCGACGGCGTCGTGCCCTGACCGGCGAACCAGCCCTGGCCGAGCGCCCACATGACCTTGGCGTAGCGGCCGCCGGCGGCGGAGTACGCGCCGTGCGCGGTCGTGCACGCCTCGCTGGCCAGGAAGGTGACCATCGGGGTGACGAGCTCGGGGGCGAGGTAGTTCGCGAAGTCGCCGAGCAGCTCCTCGGTCATGCGGGTCTTGGCGACCGGCATGATCACGTTCGAGAGGATGCCCGCGCGGGCGCCCTCGACGGCGATCGTGTTCGACAGGCCGACCAGGCCCATCTTCGCGGCCGAGTAGTTCGTCTGGCCGAAGTTGCCGAACGTGGCGTTGCTGGCGGTGAAGACGAAGCGGCCGTAGCCGTTCTCCTTCATGACCCGGAACGCGGGCTGGCTGACGTAGAAGGCGGCCTTGAGGTGGACGTCGATGATGGCGTCCAGGTCGTCCCAGGTGAGCTTGAGGAAGCTCTTGTCGCGCAGGAAGCCGGCGTTGTTGATGACGACGTCGACCTTGCCGAAGCTGTCGACGGCGGTCTTGACGATGTTCTCGCCGCCCTCGGGGGTGGCGACGGAGTCGTAGTTGGGGGCGGCCTCGCCACCGGCCGCCTTGATCTCGTCGACGACCTTCTGGGCGGCAGTGTGGTCGCCGCCCTGACCGTCGACGCTGCCGCCGAGGTCGTTGACGACGACGGCCGCGCCGCGACGGGCGAGCTCCAGGGCGTAGGTGCGGCCGAGGCCGCCACCGGCGCCGGTGACGACGGCCACGCGGCCGTCGAAGCTGATGTCGCTCACGTGTGTGTCCTTCGCAGTCTGGGATGTCCGGCCGAGCCTACTGACCAGTAGCAGACGCCCTAGACGGACCCCGAGAAGGTGTTGCACGCGCTCGGCCGCCCGGCCCGCAGGCCCGTGGTGAACCACTGCTCGCGCGACGCCGCCGACCCGTGCGTCCAGCTCTCCGGGTCGACCCGGCCGCTGCTCTTCTCCTGGATCCGGTCGTCCCCGACGGCCGCCGCGGCCGACAGGCCCTCCTCGACGTCGGTGGCGTCGAAGGTCACGAAGCCGTCCCGCTGGGCGTTCGCCGCCCACACGCCGGCGTAGCAGTCGGCCTGCAGCTCGAGGCGCACCGAGGAGCCCTGCGCGCCCTGCTGCTGGCCGGACCGCTGAGCCCGGGTGCTCGTGCCGTCGAGGTCCTGCACGTGGTGCCCGTACTCGTGCGCCAGGACGTAGGCCTGGGCGAAGTCGCCGCCCTGGGCGCCGTAGGTGGTGCGCAGCTCGTCGAAGAAGCCGAGGTCGACGTAGACGGTGTCGTCGGCCGGGCAGTAGAACGGCCCGACCGCGCTGGTCGCGCCGCCGCAGCCGGTCTGCGTCTGCCCGGTGAACAGCTGCGTGTCGGCGTCGGTGTAGCCGCGGACGGTCCCGGCCCAGAAGGTCTGCAGGCTGTTGACGACGGCGACCACCCGGCAGTCCTCGTCCCGGTCGGCGTCGGCGCCGGTCTGGCAGCGCTGCACGAGGTCGCTGCTCGCCGAGGTGGCGGAGCCGGTCCGGCTGCCGCCGCTGGACAGCGCGTTGCCGCTGCCGCCGCCTCCGCGGGACAGCAGCACGACGGCCACCAGCACGACGACGCCGACCAGGCCGCCCGCCCGGCCGCCCCGTCCGCGGAGCAGCAGCGGCAGCAGCATGCCGAGCGCCCCCAGGCCGGCGCTGCCGCCGCCACCGGAGAAGCCGCCGCGCCGGTCCTGGACCTGCGAGCTGTCGAGCCGGGCGTCGTCGTCGAAGTCCACGGCGCCTGCCTACCCCTCCGGGACCGGCTCGTCCCGCACGGGCACGCGGACGGGCCCGGTGTCGTCGCCGGAGGAGAACTGGCTGCGGCCCCGGCCGGGGGAGGTGACGTCGCGCGGGCGCTCGGCCGGGTAGGGGTCGACGGCCACGACGTCCTCGACGCGCACGCGGGGCAGGGCGCCCGGGTGCGTCTGCTGCACGTAGGACAGGAGCTTCTCGCGGACCTCGCACCGCAGGTCGAAGGCGGTCGGGGCGTCGGCGGCGCTGGCCAGGACGCGCACGACCATCGTGGAGGGCGTCGTGTCCACCACCTGCAGCACCCAGGCCTGCCGGTCCCAGAGCGGGCTGGCCTCGACGATCCGGTGCGCCTCCCGGCGCAGCGCCTCGACCGGCGCGCTCGGGTCCAGGTGCAGCGTCACCTCGCCGAGCACCCGGGACTGCTTGCGCGTCCAGTTCTGGAACGGGTTCGTGGTGAACCAGCTGGTCGGCAGCACCATGCGCCGCTCGTCCCACAGGTGCACGACGACGTAGGTGAGCGTCAGCTCCTCGACCCAGCCCCACTCGCCCTCGACGACCACGGCGTCGTCGAGCCGGATCGCGTCGGTGAAGGCGAGCTGCAGTCCGGCGAACACGTTGCCGAGGGTGCTCTGCGCCGCGACGCCCGCGACGACGCCGAGCAGCCCGGCGCTGGCCAGCAGGCTGGTCCCGAGGACGCGCACCTGGTCGAACGTCGTGAGCATCGCGCCCAGGGCCACGACCACGACGACGAGCGCGGTCATCCGGCGGAGCAGGGCGAGCTGCGTGCGCAGGCGCCGCGCGCGCCGGTTGTCCTCGACGTCGACGCGCACGCGGTTGAACAGGGTGTCCTCGACGACGAACACCACCTTGACCGCCAGCCACGCGACGACGGCGATCGTTCCCAGCCGCAACAGGTCGGCCGCCACCACGGCAGCGCCGTCGGACAGGCCGGCCCGGGGCAGGGCGACGTGCAGGGCGACCGCCACGAGGGTCGCGGTCCACGGGCGCTGGCAGGACGCGTGCAGGCGGTCGACGAAGCCGCGCCCCCGCAGCCGTCCTGCCAGGCGCAGCAGCTGGCCTGTGACCACGCCGGCGACGAGGCCGACCGCCACCGCGCCGCCGAGCCACCTGACGCCCTGCCACAGCCCGCTCCACACGCCGTCCACGGGCGTCCTCCTCGCCGCGGCTCCCTGCCGCTGCGTGCGGCGTACCCTCGTCCGGTGTCCCTGACGACGTGAGCCGCGCTCCCGACCCCGCGCCCGCCCGTCCCGTCGTCGTGAGGAACTGCCGCACATGATCACCGTCCAGGACGTCGAGCTCCGCGCCGGCGCCCGCGCCCTGCTCACCGGCGTCACCTTCCGCGTGCAGCCGGGCGACCGGATCGGCCTCGTCGGCCGCAACGGCGCCGGCAAGACCACGCTCACCAAGACCCTCGCCAAGGAGACCCTCCCGGCGGCCGGGTCGATCACCCACACCGGCGAGATCGGCTACCTGCCGCAGGACCCCCGCACCGGCGACCTCGACCAGCTGGCGCGCGACCGCGTCCTGTCCGCCCGCGGGCTGGACGAGATCGTCGCGAAGATGGAGAAGGTCCAGGTCGAGATGGCCGAGCGGCCCGACGACGCCGCCGTCCTGGCCCGCTACGGCAGGCTCGAGGAGCGCTTCACCGCGCTCGACGGCTACAGCGCCGAGGCCGAGGCCGCCCGCATCTGCAGCAACCTGGGTCTGCCGGCCCGGGTGCTCGAGCAGCGCATCGGCACCCTGTCGGGCGGTCAGCGCCGCCGGGTGGAGCTCGCCCGGATCCTGTTCAGCGACGCCACCACCCTGCTGCTCGACGAGCCGACGAACCACCTCGACGCCGACTCGATCGCCTGGCTGCGCGAGTTCCTGCGCAAGCACAACGGCGGGCTGGTGGTCATCAGCCACGACGTCGAGCTGCTCGACGCCGTGGTCAACAAGGTCTTCCACCTGGACGCCAACCGGGCCGAGCTCGACCAGTACAACGTCGGCTGGAAGACGTACCTCAAGCAGCGCGACACCGACGAGAAGCGCCGCAAGCGCGAGCGCGCCAACGCCGAGAAGCAGGCGGGCGCCCTCAACGCCCAGGCCGAGAAGATGCGCGCGAAGGCCACCAAGGCCAAGGCCGCCCAGGGGATGCTCAAGCGGGCGGAGAAGCTGCTCGCCGGCGCCGAGGGCGTCCGCGTCCAGGACCGGGTGGCCAAGCTGCGGTTCCCCGAGCCCGCCCCCTGCGGCAAGACGCCGCTGACCGCGCAGGGCCTGTCGAAGTCCTACGGCTCGCTCGAGATCTTCCTCGACGTCGACCTCGCGATCGACCGCGGCTCGCGCGTGGTCGTCCTCGGCCTCAACGGTGCCGGCAAGACCACCCTGCTCAAGCTGCTCAGCGGCACGGAGCGGCCGGACAGCGGCGAGGTCCTGCCCGGCCACGGGCTGCGGCTCGGCTACTACGCCCAGGAGCACGACACCCTCGACACCGACCGCACGGTGCTCGAGAACATGCGCAGCAGCAGTCCCGACCTCCCCGAGCCGGAGGCCCGGCGGGTGCTCGGCTCGTTCCTGTTCACCGGCGACGTCGTGCACCAGGCGGCCGGGACCCTGTCCGGCGGGGAGAAGACCCGGCTGGCCCTCGCGACGCTCGTGGTCAGCGGAGCGAACGTGCTGCTGCTGGACGAGCCGACCAACAACCTCGACCCGGCCTCCCGCGAGGAGGTGCTGGGCGCGATCGCGACCTACAAGGGCGCCATCGTGCTGGTCACCCACGACGAGGGCGCCGTGCTGGCCCTGCAGCCCGACAAGGTGCTGCTGCTGCCCGACGGCACCGAGGACCAGTGGAGCGAGGACTTCGCCGACCTGGTCGCGCTCGCCTGACCGTGATCGGGCAGGTCGACCCGCACGACCCCGACGTGCGGGCGCTGCTGGACCGCCACCTCGCGCTCATGCACGCGCAGAGCGACCCGGAGGACGTCCACGCCCTCGACGCGACCGGCCTGTCCGACCCCGCGGTCACCCTCGTCGGGCTGCGCCGGGGCGGCGTCCTGCTCGGGCTGGGCGCGCTGAAGGAGCTGGACCCGGAGCACGGCGAGCTGAAGGCGATGCACGTGGTCGCCGAGGCGCGGGGGAGCGGTGCGGGCCGCGCGCTGCTCGACCACCTGCTGGGCCTCGCGCAGAGCCGGGGCTACCGGAGGGTGAGCCTCGAGACGGGCAGCCAGCCGGGCTTCGCCCCCGCCCGTGCCCTGTACGCCTCCGCCGGCTTCACGGCGTGCGGGCCGTTCGCGGACTACGTCGCGAGCCCGGCCAGCACGTTCCTGACCCGCGTGCTCAGCGCAGGAGGTCGGCCGGCACCACGGTGACCGGGAACGGCAGCGCCACCGCCACGGACTCCGTGCCCCGGCCGACCGCGACCTCGGCGTAGCGGCCGTCGACGAGCTCGAGCACGGTGAGCGACGGCTCGTCGGGGTCGACCAGCCAGGACGACGCCACGCCGCCCTCCTCGAGCACCAGCCGCTTCAGCGTGAGGTCGGTGGCGCGGGTGCTGCGGCTCAGCACCTCGACGGCCAGCAGCGGCACCCCCTCGACGCGCGGACCGGTGAGCTGGTCGCGCCGGAAGACCATGAGGTCGGGCTGGAGCTGGCGGGTCGGGGAGAAGCGGACGTCCAGCGGTGCGACCAGCACCCGCAGGTCGGGCGGAGCTGCGGCCCCCAGCAGCCGCAGCAGGGCGGCCTGGGCCAGCTGGTGGGGCACCAGCGGCGAGGGGCTCACGAGCAGCACCCCGTCGACGAGCTCGTAGCGGAACCCGTCATCGGGCAGCGCGTCGAGGTCGTCGGCGGTCCACTCCCGCTCGCGCGGCATCGCGGTCATGCGGCTCATGGTGCTCCTCCCGCCGCGGCACGTCACCGGGCTGCGACGGTCGGAGGTCGTCGGAGGTTGCGCGGCCGGAGTCTGTGGACAGGCTCCGTCCCTGTGGACCTCGACCTCGACGAGACCCGGGCCGCCGCCCTCGCGACGACCCTCGAGCAGGCCGCCCGCGCCTGCGGCTCCGTCCGGTACGGCAGCGTCGTGCAGCTGTCCGGGGCGTCGGTGGTGCTGAACCCGGACAGCCGCTCGGCGGCGTGCAACCACGCCTCGACGTTCACCGGCGGACCCGGCACGGTCGAGACCGCCCTGCACCTGCTGCCCGAGGTGTGGGCGGAGGCCGGGCTCCCGGTCGTGCACGTCGTGGCCTCGCCCGCGAGCGCCCCGGAGCTCGGGCTGCTGTGCGAGGAGCTCGGCTACGAGGCCGCCGAGGAGACCGCCACCATGCTGCTCACCGACCCGGCCCGGCTGGTCGAGGGGGAGCCCGGGATCCGGGTGCGGCCGGTGCCCGAGCAGGACGAGGACGCCGTGGCCCCGCTGCTCGGGGACGCCCTCGGCTGGCGCCCGGCGGCGCTGGAGCGGCAGCGGGTGGTCCTCGGGCACCGGCTCGACGACGCGCGCCACGTCGCGGTGGGCGCCTACGCCGGGGCGGACCTGGTCGGGGTGGCGACCGGGTTCCGGCACGGGCAGACCGGCCAGGTGGTCGACGTCGCCGTGGCGCAGGGGCACCGTCGCCACGGGCTGGGCCGGGCGCTCGTCAGCGCCGTGGCCGCGCAGCACCTGACCGGGGGAGCGTCGCTGGTGTGGCTGACCGTCGAGGCTGGGGGGCGCACCGAGCGGTCCTGCGAGCTGCTGGGGTTCACGACGGCGTACGACGCGGTCACCTTCACGCTGCCGCTGTGAGTGGCCCGGCCCGGGGTACTGGGTGATCATCGACCGACACCCGACCCGGACCCCGGAGGCACACGTGGCAGAGCTCAAGAAGGGCAGCCGGGTCACCGGCGACGAGCGGGGCAAGCTCGCCGACGACCTGAAGAAGCGCTACGAGGGCGGCGAGAGCATCCGCGTCCTGGCCGAGGACAGCGGCCGCTCGTACGGCTTCGTGCACCGCATCCTCTCGGAGTCCGGCACCAGCCTGCGCGGCCGGGGCGGCGCGACCCGCAAGAAGACCACCTGAGCGTGCCGCCCGCTCTCCCGAGTGGCAGGCTGCACACACCGAACGTCGTTCTAGGAGGCCCGCCGTGGACATGACCCTCACCTCCGACCAGGAGGCCGTGCGCAAGGCCGTCAAGGAGTGGGTCGACGACGTCGTCGTGCCGCGCGCGCTGTCCAACGACCGCGAGGAGCGCTTCCCGCAGGAGGCGCTCGACGGCCTCAAGCAGCTCGGCTTCCTCGGCATGACGATCCCCGAGGAGTACGGCGGCGGCGGGGCCGACCCCATCAGCTACCTGCTGCTCATCGAGGAGCTCGGCCGCGGCGACGCGAACGTGCGCTCCATCGTGAGCGTCCACCTCGGCCTGGTCGCCGGCGTCATCGAGCGCATGGGCACCGAGGAGCAGAAGCAGCGCTGGCTGCCGCAGATGGCGACCGGCGAGGTGCTCGCGTGCTTCGGCCTGACCGAGCCGGACTTCGGCAGCGACGCCGGCAACCTGCAGGCCAGCGCCGTCAAGCAGGAGGACGGCTCCTACCGGATCAACGCCCGCAAGATCTTCATCACCAACGGGACCATCGCCGGGCTCGCGCTCGTCATGGCCCGCACCGGCGGGCCCGGCGGCAAGGGCGTCAGCGCGTTCCTCGTGCCCACCGACACCCCCGGCTTCCAGGCCAACAAGATCCACGGCAAGCTCGGTCTGCGCTCCTGCGACACCGCCGAGCTCGTGCTCGACGACGTCGTGGTGGGGCCGGACGCGCTGCTCGGCGGCCAGGAGGGCACCGGCATGAAGGCGGCGCTGTCCGCCCTGGGCGACGGCCGCATGTCGATCGCGGCGTCCTGCACCGGCATCATCCAGGCCTGCCTCGACTCCATGGTCGAGTACACGACGCAGCGCAAGCAGTTCGGCAAGCCGATCGCCGCGCACCAGCTGGTGCAGGAGCTGATCGCCGACACCGCCGTCCTGCTCGACGCCGCCCGGCTCATGAGCTGGCGCGCCGCCCACCTCAAGGCCAAGGGCGAGGACTACGCCCTGGCGTCGTCGAAGGCGAAGCTGTTCGCGACGGAGGCCAGCGTGACGGCCGCGAACAACTGCATCCAGGCCTACGGCGGCTACGGGTACGTCGACGAGTACCCGGGCGGCAAGTACCTGCGCGACGCCCGCGTCACCACGCTCTACGAGGGCACCTCGCAGATCCAGAAGCTCATCATCGGGCGCGCGCTGACGGGCATCAACGCCTTCTAGCCGCTGTTGCAGTCCTCATGCAGGACGTGGCACAGATGTCGATGATGCGGTCGTTCCGCCGGGACCCGACCGTGTCGGACACGAAGCTCGCGCCGGGGACGGTGAAGCGCATCGCGCGCTTCGCCGCCCCCTACAAGCGCGACCTGACCGTCTTCCTCGTGCTGATCGTGGTCGCGGCGTTCGTGGCGGTGCTGAACCCGCTGATCTTCAAGAAGATCATCGACGACGGCATCGGCACCGACCCGCCCGCCACCGGCGACCACCGGCTCGTCGTGAGCCTGGCCCTGCTCGTGGCCGGTCTGGCCCTGTTCGACGCCGTCCTGCAGCTGTGGTCGCGCTGGTGCTCCACGCGCATCGGCGAGGGCCTCATCTACGACATGCGCTCGACCGTCTACACGCACATCTCGCGCATGCCGATCGCGTTCTTCACCCGCACCCAGACCGGCGCACTCATCAGCCGGCTCAACAACGACGTGCTGGGGGCGCAGTCGGCGTTCACCGGCACGCTCTCCAGCGTCGTCAGCAACGCGATCGGCGTCGTGCTGACGCTCGTCGCCATGTTCGTCCTGTCCTGGCAGATCACCCTGCTGAGCCTCGTGCTGCTGCCGGTCTTCATCATCCCGGCCAAGCTGATCGGGACGCGGCTGCAGGCGCTCACGCGCGAGAGCTACCAGCTCAACGCCCAGATGACGAACACCATGACCGAGCGCTTCAACGTCTCGGGTGCGCTCCTCGTCAAGCTGTTCGGGCGCCCCGAGGCCGAGGAGGCGGGCTTCCGCGACAAGGCCGGGCGGGTGCGCGACATCGGCATCACCAGCGCCATGTACGGCCGGGTCTTCTTCGTCAGCCTCACCACCGTGGCGGCGTTGGCCACCGCCATGGTCTACGGCGTGGGCGGCGCGCTGGCGGCGTCCGGGTCGCTCGGCGTCGGCACGGTCGTGGCCCTGGCCGCGTACCTGACCCGGCTCTACGGCCCGCTCACGGCGCTGTCCAACGTGCGGGTCGACGTCATGACCGCGCTGGTCAGCTTCGAGCGCGTCTTCGAGGTGCTGGACCTCGAGCCGATGGTGGCCGAGAAGCCCGACGCTGTCGGCGCTGCCGAGCGGGGCGGCGAGCGTCGAGCTGCGCGACGTCGTGTTCTCCTACCCGACTGCCGAGCAGGTGTCGCTGGCCTCGCTGGAGTCGGTCGCCGTCCTCGACGGCGCGCCGTCGGCGCAGGTGCTGCACGGGGTGTCGTTCCGGGCCGAGCCGGGGCAGCTGGTCGCCCTCGTCGGCCCGTCCGGCGCCGGCAAGACCACGATCAGCCAGCTCGTCACGCGCATGTACGACGTCGACAGCGGGGCGGTCCTCGTCGGCGAGCAGGACGTCCGCGACGTCACCCAGCAGTCGCTGAGGGACACCGTCGGCGTGGTCACCCAGGACGCCCACATGTTCCACGACACGATCCGCGCGAACCTGCTCTACGCGAAGCCGGACGCCACCGACGACGACCTGTGGGGCGCCCTCGACGCCGCCCAGGTCGGGGCCCTCGTCCGGACGCTGCCCGACCGCCTGGACACCCTCGTCGGCGACCGCGGCTACCGGCTCTCCGGCGGCGAGAAGCAGCGCATGGCGATCGCCCGGCTGCTGCTCAAGGCGCCCGGCGTCGTCGTGCTGGACGAGGCCACTGCGCACCTCGACAGCGAGTCCGAGGCGGCCGTCCAGCGGGCGCTGGAGACCGCGCTCGTCGGGCGGACGTCGCTGGTCATCGCGCACCGGCTGTCGACCGTCCGCGGCGCCGACCAGATCCTGGTCCTCGAGGACGGGCGGGTCGTCGAGCACGGGCGGCACGAGCAGCTGCTCGCCGCCGGAGGGCTCTACACCGAGCTGTACCGGACCCAGTTCTCGGCTCAGGAGGCCCCGGCGGCCTGAGTCGTCACCTCGAGGGTCCCGGGCGGGAGGTGCCGCTCCGCCCAGGCCTCGAGCTCCGGCACGGGGGCGTCCACGACCAGCGCGATCCGGGAGCGGAAGCCGTCGGGAGCCATCTGCAGGAAGCCGGCGAGCTCGCCCGTCCCGGTCAGCTGCTGCTCGACCTCGTCCATCCAGCGCTCGAGGTCCGCGCGGGAGGCCCGGACGTCCAGGACGCCGGCCCCCGAGACGAGGGCCTGCAGCCGGGCGACGTCCTCGTCGGTCGCTCCGACGACGGCCACCACGAGCACGTCGTCGAGCACGCCGGTGGCGGCCCAGCGCTCGCCGAACAGGGCCCGGACGGCGGCGTCGAGCTCCTCGGCGTCGCTCAACCGGCCCCGCCGGGCTGGACGTCGACGCCGTCGCCCGCGCCGAGGTCGTCGTCGCGGCGCTGCTCGGGGTCGAGCGTGGCCGGCACGGGGGCCTCCTGCTCGGTCTGCGTCTCGACGGAGATGTCGGTGCCCGCGCCGAGGCCCGGGTGGCTGTTCGTCTGCTCGCTCATGCTGTCCGCCCTACCCGTCCAGCCGCCGGACTAGCGGGCGGCCTGCTCGTCCAGGACGACCACCGCGCGCGCGCCGGTCCCGGCCTCCATCTCGGTGAACGCCGTCTCGACGTCGCCCAGGCCGATGCGGCTGGTGATGAGGGCCCCGAGGTCGAGCTCGCCGGCGGCCGCGTGGGCGAGCACCTTCGGGATGTCGGTGAACGGGTCGGTCGAGCCGTAGACGCAGCCCTGCAGGGTGCGGGCGAAGTGGAACAGCTCCAGCGGGTTGAAGGACACCTGCTGCTCCTTCGGCCCGATGCCCACGACGGTGGTCACGCCGCCGCGGCGGGTGGCTCCCCAGGACGCGCGGATGGTGTCGGCGACGCCCACGCAGTCGAAGGCGTGGTCGGCCCCCCGGCCACCCGTGAGGGGGCGCACCTGCTTGTTCAGCGCGCCGCCGGCCTCCAGCACCTGGGTGGCGCCCATCGTGCGGGCCAGCTCGAGCTTCTCCGGGGAGCGGTCGACCACGATGATCTCGCCGGCCCGGGCCAGCCGGGCGCCCTGCACGACCGAGAGCCCGACCCCGCCGAGCCCGACGACGAGGACGCTCTGGCCGGGCTTGACGCGCGCGGTGTTGAGCACCGCCCCGACCCCGGTCATGACCGCGCAGCCGACGAGGGCCGCGTGCTCGAGCGGGACGGCGTCGGGGACGGGGATGCAGGCGCGGGCCGACACGACGGTGCTCTCGGCGAAGCCGCCGGTGGACAGGCCGGGGTAGGCGTCGGCGCCGTCGACCGTGCCGTACGGGGCGGAGGCGGCGTCGGAGGAGTGCTCGCACAGCCACGGCTCGTCCTGCGTGCAGAACCAGCACTCACCGCACGGCGGTGCCCAGCACAGGACGACCCGGGCGCCGACCGTCGTCGAGGTGACGCCGAGCCCGACCGCCTCGACGGTCCCGGCGGTCTCGTGCCCGAGGACGGCGGGGGTCTTCTGCGCGAGCCGGCCGCGGGCGAGCGACAGGTCGCTGTGGCAGACGCCGGTCGCGGCCAGGCGGACCCGCACCTGGCCGGGACCGGGCTCGGGCAGCACGAGGTCGGCGAGGCGCAGGGGCGCTCCGGGCTCGGACAGGACGGCGGCGCGGACCACGGGGACTCCTTCGGGCGGGGTGCCTCACCGTAGACAGGAGCCGGCGGGGGCCCGCCGCGCGGTGGTCACCGCAGGAGCAGCAGGAGCGGCACGGCGACGCTCGTGCCGAGAGCGCCCAGCCCGATGCCGAGGCCGGCCAGGGCGCCGGTCTGCTCGCCGTCCTGCAGGGCCCGGGCCGTGGCGATGCCGTGGCCGGCGATGCCCAGGGCGAAGCCGCGGGCGGCCGGGTCGCGCACCCGGAGCAGGTCCAGCAGCCGCGGCCCGGCGACGGCGACGCCGATCCCGGTGAGGATCACCAGGGCGGCGGTCAGGGCGGGGGAGCCGCCGGCGTCGTCGGACAGGGCGATCGCGACGGGCGTGGTCGCGGACTTCGGCGCCATCGACAGCACCAGCACCTCCGGGGCGCCGAGCAGCCGGGGCACGACCAGGGCGCTGCCGACGGCGCCGGTCACACCGACGACGAGCCCCGCCAGCAGCGGCAGGGCGGCCGCCCGGACGCGGGCCCGCTGCCGGTGCAGGGGGACGGCGAGGGCGACGGTGGCGGGACCGAGCAGCACGTGCAGGGGCTGGGCCGCGGCGAAGTAGTCGTCGTAGGAGGTGCCGGTCAGCAGCAGGGTCCCGCCCACGAGGGCGACGGCGAGCAGCACGGGGTTGAGCAGGGCGGGGCGGCCGTACCGGTCGGCCAGCAGGAGGGCCAGGCGGTAGGCCAGGACGGTGCCGGCGAGCGCCAGGGCGGTGCTCACGACCGCCTGCTCACGACTGCCTGCTCACGACCGCCGGCTCACGACCGCCGCCGGAGCAGGTGCTCGACGACGAGGCCGGTGCCGGCCAGCCCGGCGACCAGGGGCACGAGCAGCCCGGCCACGACGGGCAGCGCCTCGTCGCGCAGCAGGGACAGGTACGTGACGACGCCGGCCCCGGCCGGGACGAACAGCAGACCCAGGTGCCGGAGCAGGACGTCCGCGACCGGCCCGCTGCGCGGCTCGCCGCCCTGCAGGGACAGCAGGCCGAGCAGCAGCACCAGGCCGACGACGGGTCCAGGCAGCGGGAGGTCCAGCAGGTCGGACAGGACCTCGCCGGCCGCCCAGCACAGGAGCAGGTCGAGCAGTCCGGGCAGGGAGGGCACCCTGCAGGGTCGACCAGAGCCGGTGCTTGACACTTCACGTACCTTGTCGTTGAGAGTTCAACGACCTGGAGAGCACATGACGACGACCGCCACTGCTGACACACGGGTCCCCGCGGCCCACCCGTTCCGGGCGCACCTGGCCCGTGCCGCCGCGCTCGGCCCGTCGCAGCCCTGGACGCCGGCCGACGGCCCGCTCCCGAGCCTGTACGTCAGCCACGGCGCACCGATGCTGTTCGAGATGACCGCGTGGATGACCGAGCTCCACGACTGGGCCCGGTCCCTGCCGCGGCCCCGGGCCGTGCTCGTGGTGTCGGCGCACTGGGAGGAGGCGCCGCTGTCGCTGTCGGCGCTGGAGCGCCCGGAGCTGGTCTACGACTTCAGCGGCTTCGACCCCCTCTACTCCCGGATGCGCTACGACACCCCCGACGCGACCGGGCTCGCCCGGACCGTGCGCGCGCTGCTGCCCGACGGCGAGACCGTCCACCAGCACGCGACCCGGGGGCTGGACCACGGGGCGTGGGTGCCGCTGAAGGTGATGTACCCGGAGGCGGACGTGCCGGTGCTGCAGATGAGCCTCCCGACCCAGGACAGCACCCGGCTGCTCGCCCTCGGGGCGCGACTGCGCGAGCTGCGCGAGCAGGGCGTCCTCGTCGTCGGCTCCGGCTTCATGACCCACGGCCTGCCGTACCTGGACTGGTCCGACCTCGGGCGCGTCCCCGGCTGGAGCGCCGAGTTCGACCTGTGGGCCGAGGACGCGCTGTCCCGCGGTGACGTCGACGAGCTCCAGCACTTCCGCACCCGCGCCCCCGGCATGCCCTACGCGCACCCGACCGTCGAGCACTTCACCCCGCTGTTCGTCACGCTCGGCGCCGCCGCGGACCCGACCGCCCCCGTCACGACCGCCGTCGACGGGTTCGCCCTCGGCCTGGCCAAGCGGTCGTTCGCCGCGGCATGACCGCCCCCCGCTGGCTCGACGACGACGAGATGCGGACCTGGCTGTCCCTCGTGCAGCTGGTCAGCCTCCTGCCGCAGGCGCTGGACAAGCAGCTGCGCGACGACGCCGGCATCGGGCACGTCTACTACCAGGTGCTCGCCCTGCTCAGCGCCCGGCCCGAGGGCGTGCGCATGAGCGAGCTCGCCCGGTACAGCGCGACCAGCCCGTCCCGCCTCAGCCACGCGGTCAGCAGCCTCGAGGACCGCGGGTGGGTGCGCCGCCTGCCCGACCCGCAGGACCGGCGCGGGCAGGTCGCGTCCCTGACGGACGCGGGCCGCGGCGTGCTCGAGCGGACCGCTCCGGGGCACGTCGCCGAGGTGCGCCGGCTCGTGCTCGACCCCCTGACCCCGGACGAGGTGCGCCTCCTGGGCCGGCTCGCCGACCGGCTGCTGGTGGGCCTCGTGCCGCCCGGGGACAGGCTGCCGGCCCGGGACGGCTGAGGCCCCGGGGTCCGGTCCGCGACGCGTCGCCTCCCTCCTGCTCGCGCAGCCCTCACCCTTCGACCGTGTCGGCCGTCCGCACGAACTACGTCCACGTCTCCGGGCGCCCGGGTGCCCCGACGCTGGTCTTCGCGCACGGGTTCGGCTGCGACCAGCACATGTGGCGGCACGTGGCTCCGGCGTTCGAGGACGAGTTCCGCGTGATCACGTTCGACCACGTCGGGGCCGGCGGCTCGGACCTGGCCGCCTACGACGTCGAGCGCCGCGCCTCGATCCAGGGCTACGCCGACGACGTCGTCGCCGTCCTGGACGAGCTCGACGTCCGGGACGCGGTCTACGTCGGGCACTCGGTGGCCTGCGGCATGGGCATCCTGGCCTCCATCGCCGCGCCCGAGCGGATCGCCACGCTGGTGCTGGTGGCCCCGTCCCCGCGCTCCATCGACGACGGCGACGACGTCGGCGGCTTCACCGAGGCCGACATCCACGAGCTGCTCGAGTCCATGGAGCACAACTACCTGGGCTGGTCGCGGTCGCTCGCACCGGTGGTCATGGGCCAGCCCGACCGGCCGGAGCTGGCCGAGGAGCTCACCGCCAGCTTCTGCCGGGTCGACCCCGACATCGCCCGCCAGTTCGCCCGCGTGACGTTCCTGACCGACGCCCGGGCGTCGCTCCCGCTCGTCGCCGTCCCCACGCTGGTCCTGCAGTGCAGCGACGACGCCCTGGCCCCCCTCGCGGTCGGGGAGTACGTGCACGCGGCGATCCGGGGGAGCGTCCTGCGGGTGCTCGAGGCCACCGGGCACTGCCCGAACCTCAGCGCCCCGCAGGAGACGACGGCCGCGATCAGCGCGTTCCTGCGCGGGTGACGCCCCCGGTCGACGCCGGGGAGGTCGCGGAGCTGCTCGCCGCCTTCCCGTGCGGGCTGCTGGTCACCGACCGGCGCGGCGTGATCACGAGCGCCAACGCCGAGACGGCCCTGATGAGCGGTGTCCCGCTCCCGGAGCTCGTCGGCGCGCGGCGCTTCACCTCCCTGCTGTCCGGCGGCAGCCGGATCTACTTCGAGACCTACGTCCACCAGCTGCTGCAGCTGCAGGACACGGCGGAGGGCGTCGCCCTCACCCTCGTCAACGCCCGGCGGCCCCGGTGCTGGCCGCGCTGCGGGACGGCGACGGCTCGCTGCTGCTCGCGGTCTTCCGTGCTGCGGGACGCGCCGCGTACGAGAAGGAGCTCCTGCGGACGAAGCGCCTGGCCGAGGAGTCCGAGGCCCGGGCGAGCGCCATGGCGACCGCTCTCCAGCAGACCCTGCTGCCGCCGGCGCTGCCGACGGTCCCCGGGCTCGACCTGGCGGCCGCCTACCGTCCGGCCGGACGCGGCAACGAGGTGGGCGGCGACTTCTACGACGTGTTCGAGCTCGCGGACGGCGAGTGGGCCGTCGTCCTCGGCGACGTCTCGGGCAAGGGCGTGACCGCCGCCGCGGTCACCGCCCTGGCCCGCTTCGTCCTGCGGGCCTGGAGCGTGCGCGACCCGTCCCCGGCCCAGGCCCTGCGCGGGCTCGACGACGGCCTGCGGGCTGCCGACACCGAGCACTTCTGCACGGCGGTCGTGCTCCGCCTCCGCCCCGTGCCCGGCGGCTGGAGCTGCCGGTTCGCCGTCGGAGGGCACGGCCTCCCGCTCCTGAGCGGACCCGGCGGGCCCCCGGTGGAGGTCGGCACCCCCGGGTCGCTCGTCGGGGCCCTCGACGAGCCGGAGTTCCACGACAGCGAGCTCGTCCTGGAGCCGGGACAGCTGCTGGTGCTGTGCACCGACGGGGTCGACGAGGCGCGACGGGACCGCGAGTTCTTCGGCGAGCACCGGATCGCCGCCGTGGTCGAGGAGCACCTCGGCGGCCCCTCCGGCCTCGTCGACGCACTCCTGCGCGCCGTGCTGGACTTCCAGGACGACAGCCCGCGCGACGACATCGCCATCGTCGCCCTGGCCGTACCCGCCCGCTGACCGGCCTGCGACTGCCGGGCGGGGGACCGCCCCGGGGCCCTAGCCTCGACCCCGATGGACGACGCCCGACCTCGACGCCCTCGCCGACCTGGTCGGCGCCGGGGGAGTCGTCGTCCTGTCCGGCGCCGGCCTGTCCACCGAGAGCGGCATCCCGGACTACCGCGGCCCCACCGGCGCGGCCCGGCCGAGCAGCCCGATGACCTACCAGGTGTTCACCGGCGACCCCCTGGCCCGGCGCCGGTACTGGGCGCGGTCGCACCTGGGGTGGCGCACCATCGGCGACGCCCGCCCCAACGCCGGCCACACCGCGGTCGCCCGCCTGCAGCACGAGGGGCTGCTCGACGGCGTCGTCACCCAGAACGTCGACGGGCTGCACCAGGCGGCCGGTGCCGTCGGCGTCGTCGACCTGCACGGCCGGCTCGACACCGTCGTGTGCCTCGACTGCCGCCTGCTCAGCCCGCGCACCCGCCTCGCCGAGCGGCTCGAGCAGGCCAACGCCGGCTGGACCGCCGAGGTGCTGGCCGTCCACCCCGACGGCGACGTCGCCCTGCCCGACGCCGACCTCGACGCTTTCACCGTCGTGCCCTGCGAGGTCTGCGGGGGAGTGCTCAAGCCCGACGTCGTCTTCTTCGGCGAGACCGTGCCGAAGGACCGCGTGCAGCACTGCTTCGCCCTCGTGGAGTCCTCCCGGGCGCTGCTCGTGCTCGGGAGCAGCCTGACGGTGATGTCCGGCTACCGGTTCGTCCTGCGGGCGGCGAAGCTCGGGCTGCCCGTCGCGGTCGTGAACCAGGGGGCGACCCGAGGTGACGCCCAGGCCTCGCTCCGGGTCGACGCCCCTCTCGGGCAGGTCCTCGGCGCGCTGGCGGACCGGCTCTGCGGGTGAGGCCCAGCCGCGACGACCTCCCCCTTCTCCTCGCCGTCGGGGTCGAGCTGCTCGTGCTGGCCCTGCTGCCGCGGGTCATCACGGTGGACGGGCCGGCCCACCTCGCCGGCGGCTGGGTCCTGGCCCACCCGCGCGACCCGTTCCTGCAGTCGCTGTACCGGATCGACCTCACCCCGGTGCCGAACCTGCTGGCCAGCCTCCTGCTGGCCGGGCTGCTCCGGCTGGTCGGCCCGGACGGCGCGGAGAAGGCGCTCGTCGCGGCGTACGTCGTGGGGCTGCCGCTGGCGCTGCGGTACGCCCTGCGGGGGGTCGACCGGCGGGCGGGCTGGCTGGCGGTCGTCGCCGTGCCCTTCACCCCGCACTACCTGTTCACCTACGGCTTCTACAACCTGTGCCTCGGGCTGGTCCTGGCCCTGCTGGTCGTCGGTCTGGCCCTGCGGCAGCGCGGCGGGTGGGGCCGCGGCGCGACGGCCGGCCTGGCTGCCCTGCTGCTCCTGACCTGGTCGGCGCACCTGCTGCCGTTCCTCGTGGCGGCGTTGCTCGTGGGCGTCCTGGGGCTGCTCCGGCTCCGGGCCGACGACCGCGGACGGGGGCCGGCCCTGCGCCGCCACGTGCTGCCGGTCGGCCTGGCCGCGCTCCCCGTCCTCGTCCTGACGGCGCGGTTCGCTGCGTCCGGGGCCGCGGACCGCGGCACCGCGGAGCGCACGCCGCTGCGCGAGCTGCTCGAGGGCCTCCTGCTGCTCAAGGCGCCGCTGGTGGCGTACTCGCGCTTCGAGGTCTGGGCGTCGGGGACGGTCGCCGTCGTGCTGCTCGCGCTCGCGGTCGCCGCCCTGCGACGCCGGCAGGGCGGCCCGGAGCGGCAGGCCCTGGCCGCGACGGCGCTGCTCGTGACCGCCTGGTTCTTCCTGTCCCCCGAGCGGTACGGGCCCCAGTACGGCTTCCTCAACGACCGGATCAGCCTGTTCCCGCCGCTGCTGCTCCTGCTCTGGGCCGCGGCCGCCCCGCCGCGGCGGGTGCTGCAGGGGACCGTCGTCGTGGCGGTCCTGGGCTCCGCCGTCGCGGTCGGGGTGCTGCGGGCGCCGGTCGAGGCGCGGTACCAGCGCGACGTCGCCGAGCTGCTGTCCGTGGCCGACGCCGTCCCGCGCGGCAGCGTGATGGTGAAGGTCCAGCTCTGGCGCGACCCGCCGGGTGGTGGCGAGGTGCGCAACGCCTACCGGGACGCCCTGCGCCACCAGCTGGGCCGGGTGGCGGTGCTCCGCGACAGCGTCGACGCCGGCCACTACGAGGCGGTCCTGGACTACTTCCCCGCCCGGTTCCGCGCCGGCACCGACCCGCGGCGGGCCGTCGACCCGACCGGACGGGGCCTGTGGTCGGTGCCGCCCGCGATCGACCTCGCGGCGCCCGCGGTCGACGTCGTCGTCGTGGAGGGGCGCCGGCGTGCGTCGGAGCGGCAGCTCCGCCTGGCCGGCCCGGTGCTGGCCCAGCTCGAGGCGGGCTTCACGCGGGTGGCCGTCAGCCGGCGCACCGGGCTCGCGGAGGTCTGGGTCCGCCGCTGAGCCCGGCACCGGGCCGGGGACTAGCCGCGGTGCTGGTGGGCGCGCTCCGCCTCGTCGGCCGGGACGGCGCCGCCGTCGCCGTCGGGCGCGTCCACGCTGGCCTCGCCGACCGCGGCGGGGTCGTGGAGGGGGTCGCCGTCGCCGGTGCGGGCGTCGTAGGGCGGTCGCTCAGGGGTGCTCATCGGTGCTCCTTCGTCCTGCGTGTGGTCAACGGCACCTGCCTACCCCCCGACGCGCCCGTCACCCGGCGGTCATGTCGGTGTCACCTGGGGCACACTCTCCGTATGTCCGTGGACCTCTCGGCTGCGCGCCCCTACACCGCTGCGGTGGTGGTCGCCGGCGTCAGTGCGACCGCCATGGTGCTCGGTGCGGCCCTGCTCGGCCTCCCGCTGCGCGACCCGGACGGGATCGCCGGTCCGGCGTACGTGCGCCTGCCGCTGATCGTGCTGATCTTCCTGAGCGCCGACGTCCTGCCGCGCACCCTCTGGCGACGCCGGACCGCAGGCGGGCTGCGCCCGGCGTACCGCCAGGTGCTGAAGGACCGCTGGTCCGCCGAGCGCCTGGTCCTGGTGGGCGTCGGGCTGATGAGCTTCTACGTGACGTACGTGGCCTACCGGAACATCAAGAGCTACGTCCCGTTCGCGCGGGACGGCCTCGACGACGGCTGGATGCTCAAGCTCGACCGCTTCCTGTTCCTCGGGCACGCGCCGTCGTCCGTGCTGCACGCCGTCCTCGGCACCGGGGTCTCCGCGCACGTCCTGTCGTTCGTCTACGTCGCCTTCCTGCTGTTCGTGCCGCTGTCGCTCGCGGCCAGCCTGGTCTGGAGCCGGGACTCCGCGCGCGGGGCCTGGTACGTCACGGCCATGGGCATCTGCTGGGCGGTCGGCGGCGCCAGCTACTACCTGCTCCCGACGCTCGGCCCGGTCTACGCCCGTCCCGGCCTGTTCAGCGACCTCCCCGTCACGAGCGTGACCGGCCTGCAGGAGACCCTGCTGCAGAACCGCGTGGAGGTCCTCACCGACCCGTGGGCCACCGACGTCATCCACGGCATCGGGGCCTTCGCCTCCCTGCACGTCGGCATCGTGCTGACCGCCGCCCTCGTCGCGCACCGCATGCGGCTCGCGCCGGCCGTGCGCTGGGCGATGTGGGGCTACCTGGTCCTGACCGTGCTGTCGACGATCTACTTCGGCTGGCACTACGTCGTCGACGACGTCGCCGGCGCAGCCCTCGGCTGGTTCAGCGTCTGGCTCGCCGGCATCGCGACCGGTCAGCAGGCCGCCGCGCCTGTGACCGAGCGCACCCGGGAGCTCGTGTCGTCGTAGGGTCCGGGGACTGCCGCCGCGTCCCAGGAGCCGCTCGATGAAGGTGCCGTTCACCACCGCCGACTTCCTCGACCGGGCGGAGCAGTGCTACCCGCTGCGGCCGGGCGCGGTCGACGAGCCGGGCGCGCACCAGGACGGTGGTCTGGGCACGGTCACCTACGGCGAGCTCGCGGTCCGCGCCCGGGCGATCGCCGCCGGCCTGGACGCCCTCGGCGTCGAGCGGGGCGCCCGGGTGGCGGTGGTCAGCCACAACAGCGCCCGCCTGCTCGAGCTGTTCTTCGGCGTCACGACCTGGGGCCGGGTGCTGGTGCCGGTGAACTTCCGGCTCAGCCGCGACGAGGTCGCCTACATCGTCGAGCACGCCGGGGCGGACGTGCTGCTGGTCGACCCCGAGGTCGACGCCGCTCTGTCCGACGTGACGGCGCGGCACCGGATCGTGCTGGGCGAGGAGTCCGACCGCGTGCTCGTGCGCGAGGGCGTGGAGCCGGTCGCCTGGGAGGACCCGGACGAGGACACCACCGCCACGATCAACTACACGAGCGGCACCACCGCGCGGCCCAAGGGCGTGCAGATCACCCACAGGAACATCTGGGTCAACGCCGTCACGTTCGCCCTCCACGCGGGCGTCACCGACCGCGACGTCTACCTGCACACGCTCCCGATGTTCCACGCCAACGGCTGGGGCATGCCGTTCGCCATGACGGGGATGGGCGTGCCGCAGGTCGTCATCCGCAAGATCGACGGTGCCGAGATCCTGCGCCGGGTCGAGAAGTACGGCGTCACCGTCCTGTGCGCCGCCCCCGCCGTCGTCGCGTCGGTGCTCGAGGCCGCGCAGACCTGGGAGGGCGAGGTGCCGGGCCGCGACGCCGTCCGCGTCATCTGCGCGGGCGCGCCGCCGCCGAGCCGCACCATCGCCCGGATCGAGGAGGAGCTCGGCTGGGAGTTCACCCAGATCTACGGCCTCACCGAGACCTCGCCGTTCCTCACGGTCAACCGGCAGCGGTCCGAGGAGGACGACCTCCCGGTCGAGGAGCGCGCCCCGCGGCTGGCCCGCGCCGGCATGCCCGGCATCGGCTGCCGGGTCCGGATCTCGGACGACGGCGAGGTGCTGATGCGCAGCAACGTCGTCATGGAGGGGTACTGGCAGCAGCCGGAGGAGACCGCGGCCGCGCTCGAGGGCGGCTGGTTCCACACCGGGGACGGCGGGAGCGTGGACGGCGAGGGCTACCTGACCATCAGCGACCGCAAGAAGGACGTCATCATCACCGGGGGCGAGAACGTGTCGTCGATCGAGGTCGAGGACTGCCTGTTCAGCCACCCGGCCGTCTCCGAGGTCGCGGTCATCGGCGTGCCGAGCGAGAAGTGGGGCGAGACCATCAAGGCCCTCGTCGTGCTGTCCGGCGAGGCCACCGAGGCCGACCTGATCGCGCACTGCAAGTCCCGGCTGGCCGGGTACAAGTCCCCGACGTCGGTCGAGTTCCGCGACGCGATCCCGCGCACCGCGACCGGCAAGGTGCAGAAGTTCAAGCTGCGCCAGGAGTTCTGGGCCGACCGGGAGCGGCAGGTCAACTGAGCGCCCTCGACTGGTTGCGCAGCCGCAGGACCGAGCTCTCCGCCGAGGACGACTTCGCCGGGTCCCTGCGCGTGGCCTGCGAGCGCCTGGGGCTGTCGGTCCTGTCCTACGACGGCGAGTGCGTCGACGTCCGGGGCCGACGCCTCAACGGCAAGGTGGCCGTCGACGACCTCCGCGCCCGCTGCCTGCTCCTGCCGCGCAAGCAGTGGGAGGGCGTCCTGCTCGAGGCGATGGACGCCCTCGCCGTCGCGTCCGAGGCGCGCGCCGACCTCAAGCGGTACGACGCCGCCGGGCCGCTGCTGCGCACCCGCGTGCAGTCGGAGGGCTCGGTCCTCACCGGCGAGGGCGTGCACGCCGCGCTGTGCGACCACCTGGTCGAGGTCCTGCACGTCGACACCTCCGGCGCCCTCGCGCCCGTCCCCGCGGCCGTCGCCGAGGGCTGGGACGTCCCGGTGCAGGAGCTGCTCCTGCGCGGCCGGGCGCAGGCGCTCGCGGTCGAGCAGCCCTCGGTCGAGCCGGTCGACGTCGGGGCGGACGGTGTCGTGGCCGTGACGACGTCGTCGCCGTTCGCGGGCAGCCAGGTCCACCGGCTCGGCGAGCTGCTCGACGTCGGGGCGGCCGGCGCCCTGGTCGCGCTCCCGACCCGGCACCTGCTGCTGGCCGCGCCGCTGACGACGCGGGCAGCCGCGCTCGACGTCGCGCAGGCCCTGCTGGTGAACGCCGAGCGGCTGTGGGAGCAGGGACCGGGCGGCCTGTCGCCGGACCTGTTCTGGTGGCGCCCCGCCGGTCTGGTGCACCTGCCCGGCACCCCGACCTCGCTGTCGCCGCCGCTGGCCTTCGTGCAGGTGCTCGACGCCCTGCCCGCGGGGTAGGGGCCGGGACATGACCACTCCGAACGCAGACCACGTCCCCGTGCCCGACAGCGGCGTCCGCGGCGCCGACCAGGTCGAGGACGTCGACACCGACCCCGGCCACGGCACCACCACCGGCGCCGACGGCCAGACGCCCGCCCGCGAGGCCCTGCGCAAGGACCTCGGCGAGCGTTCGGCCGACAGCGGCGAGGAGTCGGGCGGCGGGCTCGAGCAGGCCGCCGCCGTGGGCCCGACCGACGACGCCCAGGGCGGGAGCATCCAGGAGCACGGCAGCCGCCCCTAGCCGACCCCCCGGCCGGCCCCCTGCCCGGGGCCGGCCGGGATCAGGGGGCGGCGTCGCCCCGCTCGCGCTCCTGCAGGACCAGCGCCTCGCGGTCGGCCAGCCGGCGCAGGCCGGTCAGTGGCTGGCGCATCCGCTGGTTGCCCGACAGCCGCTCCTCGTTGCGGTCCAGGAAGGCCCAGTAGCCCGCGGTGAACGGGCAGGCCGTCGGGCCGACCCGCACCTTGGGGTCGTAGGCGCACGGCTTGCAGTAGTCGCTCATCCGGTTGATGTAGGCGCCGCCCCCGGCGTAGGGCTTGGTGGTCATGAGGCCGCCGTCGGCGTGCTGGCTCATGCCGGTGACGTTGGGCAGCATCACCCAGTCGTAGCCGTCGACGAAGACCTCGTGGAACCAGGCCGTGACCTGGGCGGGGTCCCAGCCGCGCTGCAGGGCGTAGTTGCCGAGGACCATGAGGCGCGGGATGTGGTGCACCCAGCCCCGCTCGGACAGGTCGCGCAGGACGCTGCTGAGGCAGTTCGCCGTCACGGCGCCGTGGTCGAGCTCGCGGAACCAGTCGGGGACGTCGTGCGTGGCCTGCAGCGCGTTGCGGCGGCGGTAGTCGGGCGGGAAGTGCCAGTACAGCGACCAGACGTACTCGCGCCAGCCGATGACCTGGCGGACGTAGCCCTCGACGCTGTTCAGCGGCGCCCTGCCCTCGCGGTAGGCCTGCTCCGCGGCCTGCACGCACTCGAGCGGGTGCAGCAGCCCGAGGTTGATGGCGGGGGACAGGACGCTGTGGCTCATCCACGGGTCGCGGTCGAGCATGGCGTCCTCGTGGGCACCGAAGGTGGCGAGCCGGTGCTCGACGAAGTGCTGCAGGGCCGCCACCGCCTCCCAGCGGGTCGCGGGCGACCAGCGCGGCCGGTCCTCGCCCACGAACGACGCCGTCCCGTCGCGCACCATCCGGTCGAGGTCCTCGCGCACCTCGGCGTCGACGTCGTCCTCCACGACCTCCCAGGGGTCGACCAGCCCGAGGGTCGGCCGCTTCGGCGGTGGCTCGCGGTTGTCGTGGTCGAGGTTCCACTGCCCGCCCGCAGGCTCCCGGCCGTCCATGAGCAGGTCGAAGCGGACACGCTGCCAGCGGTAGAAGTCCTCCATCAGCAGGCGCTTGCGCCCGCTCACCCAGGTGCTGAACTCCTCGCGGGTGGTGGCGAAGCCGCGGCCCTCCGGGACGACCTCGATGCCGCGCTCCCGCACGAACCGGTCGGCGGCGTACGAGGTCGGCTGCACGACGCTGAGCGGACCCTGCACCCGGGCCAGCGCCTCGTCGTAGGTGTCGACCCGCAGGTACGTCGCCTGGTCGCCGAGCTCGCGGGCCCGGTGCCGCAGCCCGACCAGGAGCAGGTGCGCCTTCGCCCGGTGGAACCGGCGACGTCGGAACACCGCCGTGGACTCGACCAGGAGCGCCGGCTGGTCAGGGGCGTCGAGGAACTGCGGGCCGAGCTGGTCGGCGAACAGCCACCGCGTGGTCACCGCACCAGTCTGGTCCTTCCGGGCCTTCCCGGCTGCAGGGGGCGCCCGTAGGGTCGTCCGGTGGACCTCGGGACGCTCCTGGAGACGTCGCCCCACGCCGTCCTCGTGGTCGCCACCGACGGCACCCTGGTGTACGGCAACCGGGCGGCCGTGCAGCTCGTGTTCGACCACGTCGGCGCGTCCGGGCCGGGCACCAGCCTGCTGCCGCGGCTGGACCCGGAGCACCGGGAGCGGGCGGCGCGGCTGCTCGGCGAGGTGGCCGCCGGCACGCGGGGCGGGCCGGTCTACCTGCGGCTCAGCAGCGACGACGAGCGCTGGGTCGCGGTCCGGGGTGCCCCGGCCGACGGTGGCCACGCACAGCTCGCCGTCGTCGAGGTCACCGAGGCGGTGCTGGCCCGCCGGGGGGTGCGCGAGAGCGAGCGGCGCTTCCGGGCGGCCTTCGAGGCGGGCGTCACGGGACTGGCGGTGCTCGACCGTCAGGACCGGATCGTCCACGTCAACGCCGCCCTGGCCGCGCTGGTCGGCCGGCTGCCGGAGGAGCTGGTCGGCGGCCTGCCCGACGACCTCCTGCACGAGGACGACGTCGCGCGGCTGCGGCGGGGCTCGCTGGCCACCCGGGCGCCGCTGCGCCTGCGGGCCGTCGACGGCGAGGTGCGGCAGGTCCTCGTCACCACCACCCGGCTGCTCGGGGGCGACGACCCGCTGCTGTTCGTGCAGGTGGAGGACGTCACGGAGCGCCACGTCGACGAGCAGCGGCTGCGCCACCTCGCCCTGCACGACCCCCTCACCGACCTCCCGGGCCGGCCGCTCCTGCTGACCCGGCTCGAGGCGGCCCTGGAGGGGCCCGAGGCCACCACCACCGCCGTCCTGTTCGTCGACCTCGACGGCTTCAAGCTGGTCAACGACGCGCTGGGGCACGCCGCTGGCGACCAGGTGCTGGTCGAGGCCGCGGGCCGGCTGCGCGGCGCCGCCCGGCGCGGCGACACCGTCGGGCGGTTCGGCGGGGACGAGTTCGTCGTCGTCTGCCCCGGGCTCGCCGACCGGCAGGAGGGCGTGGCGGTGGCCCGGCGGATCGAGCGGGCGGTCAGCGCGCCGTTCCCGTTCGCCGGCGACGAGGTCCTGGTGAGCGCGAGCGTCGGCGTCGCCTTCTCCGAGCCCGGCTCGCGCGGCAGCGCCGACGGCCTCGTCCGCGACGCCGACACCGCGATGTACCGGGCCAAGCAGCTCGGCAAGCGGCGCTTCGAGGTGTTCGACCAGGCCATGCGCGAGCGGGCCGCCGAGCGCAGCCGGGTCGAGCACCTGCTCGGGCGGGCCCTCGTCGAGGACCGCGTCGTCGTCCACTACCAGCCCGTCGTCGACCTCGGGAGCCGCCGGGTGATCGGCGTGGAGGCGCTGCTGCGGGTCCGCGACGACGACGACCGCCTGCTGCTGCCGAGCGCCTTCCTCGGCGTCGCCCAGGAGAGCGGTCTGCTGCCGGGCCTCGACGACGTCGTCCTGGAGCGGGCGGTCGAGCAGGTCGTCCAGTGGCGGGACGGGCTCGGGGTCGACCTCGAGGTGGCGGTCAACGTCTGCGCCGCGCAGGTCACGGCCGAGCTGCCGGGCAAGGTCGACGCCGCGCTGGAGGCCAGCGGGCTGCCGGCCGAGCGACTGGTGCTGGAGCTGACCGAGCAGGCGCTGGTCAGCAGCGCGCCCGCCGCCGGGCTCGCCCTGCAGCGCCTCGCCGACCGCGGTGTCCGGCTGGCGATCGACGACTTCGGGACGGGCTGGGCGTCCCTGACGTACCTGCGGCGGTTCCCGGTGTCGATCGTCAAGATCGACCAGAGCTTCGTCGCGGGCCTGCCCGACGAGCAGGACGACCGCGTCATCGTCAAGGCCGTGATCGACCTCGCCTCGCAGCTCGGGCTGTCGTGCGTCGCGGAGGGCGTCGAGGACGAGCGCCAGTACGCGTCGCTGCGGGAGATGGGGCCGCCGTACGCGCAGGGTCACCTGTTCGGCGCGGCCGTGCCTCCCGGGGCCGTGCCGGCGCTGGTCGCCGCCTCCGGCTGAGCCCGCCGGGCCGCGCGGGCACGCCGGGACAGCTCCTCCACGAGGGCGTCCGCCTCGCCGACCGACCGGTGGTGGGCGGTCGCGCCGGGCAGCCGCCGTCCGGCGCTGTCGGCGACGACGCTGGCGAGCCCGAGGCGCCGCTGCCAGGGGCCCTGCAGCCGCCGGACGCTCTGCACCTTGGCCAGCGGCACGACGTCCGTGGTGCGGACCAGGACGCCCGACGTCGTGACCACGTGGACGTCGTCCACACCGACCCGCAGCCGCGGCGCGGACAGCGGGGCCCGCCAGCGCGCGGACGGGGGAGCGGGGTCGCCGAGGGCGGGCAGGGCCTGTCCGAGGACCCGGGCCACCAGGGCGTCGGCGAGCTCGCGGGGGGCCACCGGGAGCAGGGCCGACGTGGCGGCCTGCTCGTCCCCGCGGGTGGCGCCGTAGCCGGCGACGTCGACCTCGACGCGGACCCAGCCCCGACGCCGCCACAGCAGCGGCTCGAGCACGCGGACGGTCTGCACCCGGCCGGGCGGCACGGTGGAGCTGCGGGTGTCGAGCAGCCCCGACCGCAGCCGCAGCCCGTCGGCCGACTCCGCCACGGTCGACCCGTACTCCGCCACGACCCGGCGCACGGCCACGCTGGCCACGGCCAGCAGCAGCGGGCCGGTGCCGGCGAGCAGCGGCAGCGCGGCCCGCGGCTCGACCGCGAGCACGGCGAGGGCGACCACCAGGACGAGACCGCCGACCACGAGGGGCGGCCCGAGCAGCACGGAGACGACGAGCACCGACGTCGGCACCTGCACGAGCACCTGCTCCGCGGCCGGCTCGACCTGCACCGCGCCGCCCCCGGCGAGGAGCACGGCCTGCAGACGGTGCGCCTCGGCGTCGGACAGGTAGCGCAGCGGCGCCTCGGGGTCGCTGCCGCCGACGACCTCCAGCCGGAGCTCGGCCAGCCCGAGCAGCCGGCCGACGAGAGGGCGGACGACGTCGACGCTCTGCACGCGGGCCAGGGGCACCCGCCGCGCCTGGCGGACCACCAGCCCGCTGTCGACCTGCAGCTCCCCGCCGGTCACCCGGAAGCGCGTGGTGCGCCAGGCGACGACCCCGACCAGCCCGGCGACGACAGCCCCTGCGCCGAGCAGGCCGAGCAGCACGAGCGGTGACGCGGCCCGCAGGCCCTGCGTCCCGAGGACCGTGAGCAGGACCACCAGCGTCCGGCCGCCGCGCAGGAGCGGGGTCAGGGGGTGCAGCCGCTGCCACTCGCCGTCGGGGCTCGTCACAGCCCGGCGGCCCGCGCCTCGCCGAGCGCCGCCAGCCGGTCGCGCAGCCGGGCGGCCTCCTCCGTGCGCAGACCGGGGATGCGGGCGTCGGTGGCGGCCGCGGCCGTGTGCAGGACGACGGTGGCGAGGCCGTAGCGCCGGTCGAGCGGCCCGGCGGTCACGTCGACGTACTGCATCCGCCCGTACGGGACGACGCTGAGCCGCTGGACGAGCACGCCCTGCCGGACGAGGAGGTCGTCGTCGCGCTCGGCGTAGCCCCAGGCGCGGCAGCGCCGCGCGACCGCCGACAGGACGAGCCCGAGGAGGACGACCGACAGCAGCAGGCCCGCGGCGGCCTCGACCGGTCCGGCGAGGACGCCCAGCACCACGGTGGCCGCGAGGCAGGGCAGGCCGACGAGGAGCGTGCCGAGCAGCAGCCGGACCCGGAGCAGGGCGGGGTCCGGCACCCTCCACGCGTCGGCGGTCACGGGCCGGACGCTACTGGTGGGCAGGCCGGCCTGCCCCCGGCAGACTGGGGGCGTGACGACGTCCCCGCCCTGGTACCGCGACCGCAGCAAGCGCGACCGCGCGACGGTCTACGGGTTCGCCGTCCTCGGCGTCGGGGGGATCCTGCTGGCCGGGACCCTGCGCCTCGCCGAGGGCGACCGGCGCGAGGTCGTCGTGACGCTCGAGCGCAGCGACGCCGTGTCGGTGGAGCAGCTGGGCGAGCGGCGGCAGCTGCTCAAGGACGACTGCGGCGGCCTGCCCGGGGTCTCGCCGGTGGCCGACCGCGGCCGGCCGAGCGTGCAGGGGCGGTTCCCCGTGCGGTTCTCGGTGCGCGGCGCCACCAACGCGCAGCGGGCCGCCCTGGAGGCCTGCCTCTCGGCGCACGACGACGTCGTGCGCGGCTACACGCTCGAGGGCGACGAGTAGCTCTCCAGCCGGGCCAGCTCGTCGGACGACAGCTCGAGGTCGGCGGCCGCGGCGGAGCTCTGGATCGACGCGGGGCGGCTCGCGCCGGGGATCGGCACGACGACGTCGTCGAGGGCGAGCAGCCAGGCGAGCACGACCTGCTGCGGCGCTGACCTCCCGCTCGGCGGCGATCTCGCCGAAGACCCCGCTGGTGGTGTTCTGCCCGATCCCGCCGAGCGGGGACCAGGGAGGAACGCGATCCCGAGCTCGGCGCAGAGCCTCAGCTCCGGCAGGCTGCTGGTGAACGTCGGGGAGAGCTGGTTCTGCACGGCGGCGAGCCTCGTCGTCGCGTCGGCCTCCCGGATCTGCTCGGGGTCGGCGTTGCTCACCCCGACGAACCGGATCTTCCCCTCGGCCCGCAGCTCCTCGAGCGCCCCGACCGACTCCGCCCACGCCACGGTGGGGTCGGGGCGGTGGTACTGGTACAGCCCGATCGCCTCGACGCCGAGCCGCCGCAGCGACCCCTCGCACGCCTCCCGCAGGTACGCGGGGCTGCCCGCCAGGCCCCAGTCGTCGTCGGTGGGCCGGGTGTGGCCGCCCTTGGTCGCCACGAGGACGTCGCTGGTGTCGCCGCCCCAGGTGCGCAGCGCCTCCGCGACGAGCTCCTCGTTGTGGCCGAACTCGGCCGGGCCCGCGCAGTAGCAGTCGGCGGTGTCGATCAGCGTGACGCCGGCGTCCAGGGCCGCGTGCACGGTGGCGAGCGCCTGCGCCCGGTCGGGCCGGCGCTCGCGGGGGATCGACAGCGGCATGCCGCCGAGGCCGATCGCCGACACGGTCAGGTCACCCAGGCGTCGCTGCTGCATGCCTGCGCGTTACCCGTCGGTCGTGCGTGTAGACGTTCATCGACGTGCCGCGCAGGAACCCGACGAGCGTCATGCCCGCCTCGTCGGCGAGGTCGGCGGCCAGCGAGCTCGGGGCGCTGACCGCGGCGAGCACCGGCAGGCCGGCCATCCAGGCCTTCTGGGTCAGCTCGAAGGAGGCCCGGCCGCTCACCAGCAGCACCAGGCCGCGCAGCGGCAGCATCCCCTCGCGCAGCGCCCACCCGACGACCTTGTCGACGGCGTTGTGCCGGCCGACGTCCTCGCGCAGCACGAGCATCTCGCCCGACGGCGTGAACAGGGCCGCGGCGTGCAGGCCGCCCGTGCGGTCGAAGGTCGCCTGGGCCTCCCGGAGCCGGTCGGGCAGCACGGCGAGGACGTCGGCGTCGACGACGAGCGGGTCGGCCGAGACGTCGAAGCGGGTCTGCGTGCGGACCGCGTCCAGCGACGCCTTGCCGCACAGCCCGCACGACGACGTCGTGTAGAAGTTCCGCTCCAACGACGGGTCCGGCGGGGCGACGCCGGGAGCCAGGGCGACGTCGAGGACGTTGTAGGTCTGGGTGCCGTCGTCGAGGGCTCCGGCGCAGTAGCGCATGGCGAGCAGCTCGTCGCCGCTGCCGACGACGCCCTCGCTGACGAGGAACCCCGCCGCGAGGTCCATGTCGTCGCCCGGGGTGCGCATGGTGACCACCAGGGACGTGCCGCCGACCCGGATCTCCAGCGGCTCCTCGACGACGAGCGTGTCGGGCCGCACGACCTCGACGCCGTCGCGCAACCGGACCGTCCTGCGCCGTGCTGTCGCCCTGCCCACGGGAGCAGGCTCGCACGGCGCCGCGGGGCACCGCTCGGCGACGCGCGGAGGTGCCCAGTCAGGCACGGATGGGACAGGAGGTGTTGGGTAGGGCGCGAGTCACACCGCTCTTGGAGGAACCCGTGGGTCTGAAGGACGTGCTGCTGGGCTGGCCGGTCTACCGCCAGCTGACGGGCGAGGACCCGCTGGGTCGTGGGGCCGCGGCCCGGTCGCCCCGCACCGCCGCGCTCGAGCCGAGGACGAAGACCGCCGACAAGGTCGTGCGCAGCGTCTGCCCGTACTGCGCGGTCGGCTGCGGCCAGAAGGTGTTCGTCAAGGACGACAAGGTCGTCCAGATCGAGGGCGACCCCGACTCCCCGATCTCGCGCGGGCGGCTGTGCCCCAAGGGCTCGGCCAGCGAGCAGCTCGTCAACAGCCCGACCCGCGTGACGACCGTGAAGTACCGGGCGCCGTACGCCACCGACTTCGTCGACATCCCGCTGGACCAGGCCATGGAGATGGTCGCGGACCGTGTGAAGGAGTCCCGCGACCGCACCTGGCAGGACGTCGACGACCAGGGCCGCAAGGTCCGCCGCACCCTCGGGTTCGCGTCGCTCGGAGGGGCGACGCTGGACAACGAGGAGAACTACCTCATGAAGAAGCTGTTCACCGGTCTGGGCGCGATCCAGATCGAGAACCAGGCCCGCATATGACACAGCGCCACGGTTCCCAGTCTGGGAGCCTCGTTCGGACGCGGCGGAGCCACGTCCTTCCTGCAGGACCTGCAGAACGCTGACTGCATCGTCATCCAGGGCTCGAACATGGCCGAGTGCCACCCGGTCGGGTTCCAGTGGGTGATGGAGGCGAAGGCGCGCGGCGCGAAGGTCATCCACATCGACCCGCGCTTCACCCGCACCTCCGCCGTCGCGGACCAGCACGTGCCCCTGCGTGCCGGCAGCGACATCGCCTTCCTCGGCGGCGTCGTCAACTACATCCTGCAGAACGAGAAGTACTTCAAGGAGTACGTGACGGCGTACACCAACGCCGCCACGCTCGTCCGCGAGGACTTCGTGGACACCGACGACCTCGACGGCCTGTTCTCGGGCTACGACCCCACCACCGGGACCTACGACGCCGAGAGCTGGAACTACCAGGGCCAGGGCGTCCCGGCGGCCGACCAGGTCGGCTTCACCCCGGGCCACCCGACCGGCGGCCAGCACCAGGACTCCGGCGACGGCGAGCAGGAGGGGCGCGGCGACGACCAGTCGGGCCAGGACAGCAGCGGCCAGGCCTCGGCCGACAGCAGCGGGTCCGGCGACGGCGGCTCGGCCGACCGCGGCGAGTCGGCGTCGTCCGAGCAGGACCGCGGGAGCGGCCACGAGCTCGGCGGTCGGGGTGCCACCCTCGAGAGCAGCCGCGTCGAGCGCGACGAGACGCTGCAGCACCCGCGGACGGTGTTCCAGACGCTCAAGCGGCACTACGCCCGCTACACCCCCGAGATGGTGTCGGAGGTGTGCGGCGTCCCGGTGGAGCAGTTCCTGCAGGTCTGCGAGGCGGTGACGGCCAACTCCGGCCGCGACCGCACGACGGCGTGGGTCTACTCGGTCGGCTGGACCCACCACTCGGTCGGGGCCCAGTACATCCGCGGCTCGGCGATCATCCAGCTGCTGCTGGGCAACATGGGCCGTCCCGGCGGCGGGATCCTGGCGCTGCGCGGCCACGCCAGCATCCAGGGCTCGACCGACATCCCGACCCTGTTCAACCTGCTCCCGGGCTACCTGCCGATGCCGAAGGCGGGGGAGCACGACACCTTCGCGGACTACCTGGCCGGCATCTCGAGCCCGGGCCAGAAGGGCTTCTGGACCAAGGCCGACGCCTACACGGTCAGCCTGCTGAAGAGCTGGTGGGGCGACGCGGCGACGAAGGAGAACGACTTCGCCTTCGACTACCTGCCGCGCCTCACGGGCGACCACGGCACGTACCAGACGGCGTTCGACATGAACGACGGCAAGGTCGACGGGTTCTTCATCGTCGGCCAGAACCCGGCGGTCGGGTCCGCCCACGGCAAGCTCCAGCGCCTCGGCATGGCCAAGCTCAAGTGGCTGGTCGTGCGCGACCTGCAGCTCATCGAGTCGGCGACGTTCTGGAAGGACGGCCCCGAGATCGAGTCGGGCGAGCTGAAGACGGAGGAGATCGGCACCGAGGTCTTCTTCTTCCCGGCCGCGACCCACGTGGAGAAGGAGGGCTCGTTCACCCAGACGCAGCGCCTGCTCCAGTGGCGCCACAAGGCGGTGGAGCCGCCGGGCGACGCCCGCAGCGAGCTGCACTTCTACTACCACCTGGGCCGGATGCTCCGCGAGCGGTACGCGGGCTCGACCGACCCCAAGGACCGTCCGCTGCTCGACCTCACCTGGGACTACCCGGTCGAGGGCGAGACGCAGGACCCCGTGGGCGAGGCGGTGCTGCAGGAGGTCAACGGCAAGTTCCTGACCGGTGAGAAGGCCGGCCAGTACCTGACGTCCTTCACCGAGATGCAGCCCGACGGCTCCACCTCCGGCGGCTGCTGGATCTACACGAACGTCTACAAGGACGGCGTGAACCAGGCCGACCGGCGCAAGCCCGGCAAGGACCAGAGCTGGGTCGCCCCCGAGTGGGGCTGGGCCTGGCCGATGAACCGCCGCACCCTCTACAACCGTGCCTCGGCCGACCCCGAGGGCAAGCCGTGGAGCGAGCGCAAGGCCTACGTCTGGTGGGACGAGGAGCAGCAGTCCTGGACCGGGCACGACGTGCCGGACTTCCAGCTGACCAAGGCCCCGTCGTTCCGCCCCGAGGAGGGCGCGAGCGGACCGGACGCCATCGCCGGCGACGACCCGTTCATCATGCAGGCGGACGGCAAGGGCTGGCTCTACGCCCCGAGCGGCCTGCTCGACGGCCCGATGCCGGCGCACTACGAGCCGCACGAGTCGCCGGTCCGGAACGCCCTCTACACGCAGCAGGCGAACCCGACCCGCGAGGTGTTCAAGCGCAAGGACAACCTCTCGAACCCGTCCGCCGGCACCCCGGGCGCTGACGTCTTCCCGTACGTCTTCACCACGTACCGGCTGACCGAGCACCACACCGCCGGCGGCATGAGCCGCTGGCTGCCGCTGCTCAGCGAGCTGCAGCCCGAGTTCTTCTGCGAGGTCTCCCCGGAGCTCGCGAAGGAGCGGGGCCTGCAGCACCTCGGCTGGGCGACGCTCACCAGCGCCCGCACCGCCATCGAGGCGCGCGTGATGGTGACCGACCGGGTCGTCCCGCTCACGGTGGGCGGCCACGTCGTCCACCAGATCGGGCTGCCCTACCACTGGGGCGTGGGCGGCGACGCCGTCGTCAGCGGTGACTCCGCCAACGACCTGTTCGGCCTGGCGCTGGACTCCAACGTCCACATCCAGGAGAGCAAGGTCGCGTCCTGCGACATCCAGCCAGGACGTCGTCCCCGCGGCGAGGCGCTGCTGCGCCACGTCGAGGAGTACCGCAGCCGGGCCGGCATCACGGTCGAGACCGGCAACACCAAGCTGACGCCGGGCAGCACGCGCCGCGTCGAAGGAGCCCAGCAGTGAGCAACTCGTTCTCCGGGCCCCTGCCGGACCCGGCCGGCAACGCCGGCTGGGTCGAGGACCAGCCCCGCAAGGGCTTCTTCACCGACACCTCGGTCTGCATCGGCTGCAAGGCGTGCGAGGTCGCGTGCAAGGAGTGGAACGCCGTCCCCACCGACGGCATGAACTTCCTCGGCTCGAGCTACGACCACTCCGGCGCGCTCGGCGCCGACACGTGGCGGCACGTCAAGTTCATCGAGCAGCCCAAGCAGCTCGGTGCGCAGGAGCCCGGCATCGAGGGCACCCCGGTGGGGGCGTCGGCCACCGACGTCCTGAACCGGACGGCCGACAGCGCCCTGGCGGGCGACCGCAGCACCATGGGCACGACGAACCTGGTCGAGCTCGGCATGCCCACGACGACCCTGCCGGGCGAGGCCGAGGGCGGCCAGCGGGCCGAGTTCCGCTGGCTCATGGAGTCCGACGTCTGCAAGCACTGCACGCACGCCGCGTGCCTCGACGTCTGCCCCACGGGCGCGCTGTTCCGCACCGAGTTCGGCACCGTCGTCGTGCAGGACGACATCTGCAACGGCTGCGGCTACTGCGTGCCGGCCTGTCCCTTCGGCGTCATCGACAAGCGGGTCGGCGAGAAGGGCGTGACCAAGAACGAGGGCATCGCGCAGAAGTGCACGCTCTGCTACGACCGCATCGGCGACGACCTGCAGCCCGCCTGCGCCACCGCCTGCCCGACCCAGTCGATCCAGTACGGCGACGTCGACGAGCTCCGTGAGCGTGCGCAGAAGCGGGTCGACGCCCTCCACGAGGCGGGGGTGCACGACGCCCGCCTGTACGGCGAGAACAGCCACGACGGCGTCGGCGGCCTCGGGGCCTTCTTCCTGCTGCTCGACGAGCCCGAGGTCTACGGCCTGCCGCCGGACCCGGTCGTGACGACCAAGGACCTGCCCGAGATGTGGAAGAAGGCAGCGATCGCGGCCGTCACCATGCTGGTCGGGGCGGTCGCGGTGTTCGGCGGGTCCCGCCGGTGAGCAGCACGCCGCAGCAGGGCCCCCACGACACCCACCACGACCCTGCGACCGGGCGCGGCCAGGACGACGACGGGCAGCCCGGTCGGGCCGCGGTCGAGCTGGCCGGGGACACCGTCACGGGGGCGGCCGAGCGGGGCGCCGGCACGAGCGGCCCCAACGCCGTGGACCGCGACGGCCCGGTCGCGCCCCGGGGCGCCGAGCAGGCGCTGACCGGCCAGGCAGGTGGCCGGCGCCGCAAGAAGGGCGACAAGAACGCCGTCGTCCCCGACGCCGAGTTCACCTCCTACTACGGCCGCCCGATCGTCAAGGCGTCGCCGTGGGAGAAGGACATCCCGGCGTACCTGTTCCTGGGCGGTGTCGCGGCCGGCTCGTCCCTGCTGGCCGCCGGCGCGGACCTGTCGGACCGTCCGGCGCTGCGCCGCACCGGCCGGCTGGGCTCGCTCGTCGCCCTGACCCTGAGCATGGTCGCGCTGGTGCACGACCTCGGCCGTCCGGAGCGCTTCCACCACATGCTGCGCGTCGCCAAGGTGACGTCGCCGATGTCGGTCGGCACCTGGATCCTCACCGCGTACGGGCCCTTCATGGGGGTGGCGGCCGTCGCGGAGCTGCTGCCCGCGCGGCTGCGCACGACCCTGGCCGGTCGCCTGCTGCGGGGGAGCGCCCGTCCGGCCGGTCTGGTCGCCGCCACGCTCGCCCCCGCCGTCGCCTCGTACACGGCGGTCCTGCTGTCGGACACCGCGACCCCGACCTGGCACGACGCCCACCAGCACCTGCCGTTCGTGTTCGTCGGGTCCGCGTCCGCCGCCTCGGGCGGCCTCGGCATGCTGGGCGCCCCGGTCGACCAGGCCGGCCCTGCCCGCCGGCTCGCCGTGGGCGGCGCGCTGCTCGAGCTCGCCGTCGAGCGCCGCATGGAGCAGGCCATGGGCATCACCGCCGAGCCGCTGCACCAGGGCACGGCCGGCACGCTCATGCGGGCGAGCAAGGCGCTCACCGTGGCCGGCACCCTCGGGACGGTGCTCCTCGGCCGCCGCAGCCGGCTCGGGGCCGCGGTCTCGGGCGCCGCCCTGATGGCCGGATCGGCCTGTCTGCGGTTCGCCGTGTTCGACGCGGGACAGGAGTCCGCCCGCGACCCCCGCTACACCGTCGTCCCGCAGCGCGAGCGCCTGGACGCCGGACGCCCCACCCGCATCCCGTAGTCCCCCACCCCGTCGAGGAGCACCCCGTGGCCTTCAAGACCCCTCAGGAGGCGTCCGCGGCAGCGGTCGTCGCCGGCATGCGCAAGGCAGACCTCAGCCCCGACAAGGCGCTCCTCGCCGGGTTCCTCGGCGGGGCGTACATCGCCTTCGGCAGCCTCGTCGCCATCGCGGTCTCGTCCGGGCTCGACCCGAAGACGTGGGGCACGCTTCCCACGCTGTTCACCGGTGCGGTCTTCGCCCTCGGGCTGATCCTCGTCGTGGTCGCCGGCGCCGAGCTGCTGACCGGCAACATGGCGATCCTGCCCATCGCCCTGCTGCGACGGCGCATCACGCCCGCCCAGCTCGGCATCAACTTCGGGCTGGTGCTCGTCGGGAACCTGCTGGGCTCGCTGTTCGTGGCCTACTTCCTGGCCTACAAGACCGGCGTGGTGGGCGCGACGGCGGACGCGGCCGGGTCGGCGGGCCTCGAGCACGTCCGCGCCGTCGCGCTGGCCACCGGCAAGGGCGTCACCGAGACCAACGGCGAGATCTTCCTGCGGGCCGTCGGCTGCAACTGGCTGGTCTGCCTGGCGATCTGGATGGCCTTCAGCGCCCAGGACATCGGCGGCAAGATCCTCGCGATCTTCTTCCCCATCATGGCGTTCGTCGCCATGGGCTTCGACCACGTCGTCGCCAACATGTTCTTCCTGCCGCTCGGCCACTTCATCGGCACGCCGGGCCTCGGCTGGGACGACGTCACCCGCAACCTCGTGATCGCGTTCCTCGGCAACCTCGTCGGCGCAGCGGTCTTCGTCTCGAGCATCTACTGGTACCTGCACCTCAAGGACACCCCGGCCGAGGCGGACGGCGCCACGGGGACCGCAGCCGCGCGCAGTGACGGCGGCGCCCCCCGCAAGGACGCCGCGGCACGCTGAGCACGTCCCGCATGAGCAGCACGACGGAGGCCGAGGGCTCCGGCACGTTCGTCCGCGACCTCGTCGGGCTGAGCGTGCTGGTGGCCCTCGTCCTGCTGCGCGCCCGCCGCCGCCGCGCCCGCGCGCGCCCGGCCCGCACCCACCCGTCCCGCCGTCGAGGGCCGGACGTCGGGCGTCGAGCCGGTCCGGGTGCCGGTGGCAGCCGGACCGCTGCCGGGACGGCCGCGGCTCGCGCCCGTGCACGCCGGGTCGCTCCCGCACGGCGCGGCCGTCCTCACCGAGGTCCTGCTGCCGGCGGGGAGCCTCGTGGTCGGACGCGCCGACGACGCCGACGTCCGGCTCGACGACCCCACGGTCTCGCCGCGGCACGCGCTGCTCGAGGTCGACCCGGACGGCGCGGTCCGGGTCCGCGACCTCGGCGCGCTCAACGGGCTCACCGTCGACGGTGTCCCGGTCGCGGAGGCGCAGCTGCACGACGGCAACCGGCTCGACCTCGGCGAGGCGCAGCTGGTGTTCCGGTGCGACCCGTCGGACGACGACGGCGGGCGGCAGGGCGGCGAGCTGGGGGAGCAGCCGCACCAGCGCGCCCAGGGCAGGGACTAGCCGGGACCGAGGGGCGAGTCGCCGACCGACACGGCGTCGAGCACCTTCGCCTTGAGGGCGACGGCCGCTCCGACCAGCCCGACGACGACGCCGAGACCGGCCAGCGGCACCGAGGGCAGCGCGACGCCCAGGCCGACCAGGACGGCCCCGACGACCATCGTCAGGACGGCGCCCCAGGTCACCAGCAGCCGACCGCGGGTGCGCTGCGGGACGTCGGCGCCGTCCTCGGCCTTGCCGTCGTAGGCGGCGGCGGCCCGGCCGGGCTGCGCGTCCGACCACAGCGCCGGGTGCGGCAGGGCGTCCGGGGACGGGGGCGGGCGGCCGTCGCCGCTGGCGGGGAGGCTCATGCGCTCGGTGTTCCCCGCAGTCCGGCGGCTAGCCTCCGCTCGTAGACACCCTGACCTGAGGAGCGCACGTGCTGGACCTGAACGGGACCTCGTCGATCGTCACCGGTGGGGCCTCCGGCCTCGGTGAGGCGGCCGTCCGCCAGCTCGCCGCGCGCGGCGCCTCGGTGATCGTGGTCGACCTGCAGGACGAGAAGGGCGAGGCCGTCGCCAAGAGCGTCGGGGGCGGGTACGTCCGCGCCGACGTCACCGACGCCGAGCAGGTCATCGAGGCGATCGAGGCCGCCGAGGAGCACGGCCCGCTGCGCACGGCGGTGGCCGCGGCCGGCATCGGCTGGGCGGCCCGCACGGTCGGCCGCGACGGCACCTACGAGAGCGCGCACCCGCTCGAGGCCTACGCCAAGGTCATCAACGTCAACCTGGTCGGCGTCTTCAACACGGTCCGCCTGGCCGCCACCGCCATGAGCCGCCACGAGGCCGTCGACGCCGACGGGCAGAAGGGCTCGATCGTCACGCTCGCCTCCGTCGCGGCCTTCGACGGCCAGATCGGCCAGGCGGCGTACGCCTCGAGCAAGGGCGGCGTCGTCGGCATGACCCTGCCGGTGGCCCGGGACCTGGCCGCCGTCGGGGTGCGGCTCAACTGCGTCGCGCCCGGCCTCATCGACACCCCCATCTACGGCGAGGGCGAGGCGTCCGAGGCCTTCAAGGCGCAGCTGGGCAAGAGCGTGCTGTTCCCCAAGCGCCTCGGCACCAGCGACGAGCTGGCGAGCATGGTCGTGGAGCTGCTCGTCAACAGCTACGCCAACGGCGAGACGGTCCGGCTCGACGGCGGCATCCGGATGCCCCCGAAGTAGCCCACGCACGCGACGAGCCCCGCACCAGCAGGTGCGGGGCTCGTGGGCGTCCGGAGGGGGCTAGCTCTTCACGGCCGCCGCGGCGTCGACGATGCCGTAGCCGAAGGTGGGCGTGTACGTCCCGCGCAGGCCGAGGACCGGCGTGCGGGCGGTGGTGGTGAGGGCGGCCAGGACCTGGTCGGCGCTGCGGCCCTGGGCGGACAGCAGCGCGGCCACACCGGCGACGTGCGGCGTCGCCATGGACGTGCCGGCGTAGGCGTCGTAGGCGGTGCCGTAGCCGCAGGTGGTGTCGCCGGTGCCGGACGGGACGGTCGAGACGACGTCCTCGTCGCAGCCGAGGCCGGCGCCGCCGGGGCCGGCGACCGCGAGCAGGTCGGGCTTGAGGCCGCCGTTGCTGAAGTAGCTGGGCAGCTCGCGCTTGTCGGTGGACGTCACGCACAGCACGCCGTCCTCGAAGGCCGGGGTGCCGCAGAGCGGGAACGTCTCGTTGCCGGCGGCCGCGACGACGACGACGCCCTTGCTGCGGGCGTAGGCGACGGCGTCGCGGGTGTCGGCGATGACACCGGTGTAGGTCAGCGCCTGGATGCCGGGCTGCGCGCCGAGGCTCATGTTGATGACGTCCGCGCCGTGGTCGGCGGCCCAGCGGATGCCGGCGGCGATGTCGGGGAACGCGCCGGAGCCGGCCTCGAGGACCTTGACGGGCATGACCTTGGCGTCGGGGGCGACGCCGGCGACGCCGATCCCGTTGCCGGTGGCCGCGGCGACGATGCCGGCGACGTGCGTGCCGTGCTCGTCGCCGTCGTTGCGGCCGTCCGGGCCCTTGAAGTCGCCGTTGCCGCAGGGCGCGGGGGCGGTGCCGCAGGTGAAGGTGGCGCCGGGGACGAGCTGGCCCTGGAGGTCGGGGTGGGCGAGGTCGACGCCGGTGTCGACGACGGCGACCACCGCGCCGGCCCCGCGGGTGGTGGCCCAGGCCTGCTCGGCGTGGACCTGGTCGATCCCGAACTGCTTGCCGCGCAGCGGGTCGTTCGTGGCGGCGGAGGCGGTACCGGGCAGGAGGGCCACGCCGGCGAGGGCGGTGGCGGCAGCCAGGGCGAGAGGGGTGCGGGACAGGCGCATGCGGGAGGACCTCCGGGAGGGGGGGACGTCAGGGCTCGTCCTTCTCGACGCGGCCGGCGTCGTTTCCTCGCGCGCCGGACCCCGTCTGTGTCCAGGATGACACGGACTGTCCGGTTTGTCGTGCTTCAGCGCACCTCGACGACCGCTCCGCGACGAGGGACGACCTCGCCGACGACCGGGTAGCCGGGCACCTCGCCGACGACGAGCAGGCCCCCGCTCGTCTGCGCGTCGGCGAGCAGCAGCAGCTCGTCCTCACCGACGTCGGACGCGAGGTGCGGCCGGACCCAGTCGAGGTTGCGGCGGGTGCCACCGCTGACGAAGCCGTCGCGCAGGGCCTCGCGGGCGCCGTCGAGGTACGGGACGGCGGCGCTGTCGACGACGGCGGTCACCCCGCTCGCCCGCATCATCTTGAAGAGGTGGCCGAGCAGACCGAACCCGGTGACGTCGGTGGCGGCCTTCGCGCCGGCGGCGACCGCCGCGGCGCCGGCGTCCCGGTTGAGGCGGGTCATGCTGTCGACCGCCTGGGCGAAGACCTCGCCCGTGCTCTTGTGCCGGTTGTTCAGCACCCCGACGCCGAGCGGCTTGGTCAGGGTCAGGGGGAGACCGGCGGGGGCGGCGTCGTTGCGCAGGAGCTTCGCGGGGTCGACCAGGCCCGTGACGGCCATGCCGTACTTCGGCTCGGGGTCGTCGATCGAGTGCCCGCCCGCGACGTGGCAGCCGGCCTCCCGGCCGATGTCGGCACCGCCGCGCAGGACCTCGCCGAGGAGCTCGAGCGGCAGGACGTCCATCGGCCAGCCGACCAGGTTGACCGCGACGACCGGCCGGCCCCCCATGGCGTACACGTCGGACAGGGCGTTGGCGGCGGCGATCCGGCCGAAGTCGTAGGCGTCGTCGACGACCGGGGTGAAGAAGTCCGCGGTCGCGACGACGGCCGTCTGCGCGTCGATCCGGACCACCGCGGCGTCGTCGCCGTCGTCGAGGCCGACCAGCAGGTCGGGCGTGCCGAGCGACGGCAGCCCCGACACGACGGACTCCAGCGCGCCCGGCGGGATCTTGCAGGCGCAGCCGCCGCCCTTGACGAGCTGGGTCAGGCGGACGGCGGTGCTGGTCATGCGGTCGACGCTACGGCCAGGTGATCCGCTCCGCCTGGTCGGTGCCGCCGCTGGTCGAGCCCGCGACGGCCGCGCCGCTGAGCGCGGTCAGGCCCGGCCCCTCGATCCCCTGGAGCCTGGTCCGCGCGACCACCTGCTGGATCGTGGCGACCCGCTCGGACCGGCCCCGCCCGATGAAGCTGACCGCCCAGTGCAGCAGCGCCGTCACCCGGCTCTTGAACGCCGTCAGGTACACGAGGTGGATGACCAGCCACATCAGCCAGGCCAGGAAGCCGGAGAAGCGCAGCGGCCCCACCTGGGCGACCGCGCGGGCCCGGGCGATGACGGCCATCGAGCCCTTGTCGAAGTAGTGGAACGGCTTCGGCTGCGTGCGCCCCTTCGTGCGGAGCGTGATGGTCTTGGCGGCGTACTTGCCGCCCTGCAGGGCGACCTGCGCGACGCCGGGGTTGCCGGTGGCGGCCATGTCGCCGAGGCAGAACACCTCGGGGTGACCTGGCACGGTGAGGTCGGGCTGCACCTTGATGCGCCCGGCCCGGTCGGTCTCGGCGCCCGCCTGCTCGGCGATGACCCGCCCGAGCGGGGCGGCCGCCACGCCGGCCGCCCACACCTTGGTGCGGGCGACGATCCGGCGCCGCCGGCCCTCGGAGTCCTCCACCTCGATGCCGGTCGCGTCGACGTCGACGACCTTGGCGCCGAGCTGCACCTCCACGCCGAGCCGCTTGAGCTCGCGGGCGGCGCTCTGGGAGAGGTCTCCGCCGAAGGCGCCGAGGACCTCGTCGGCGGCGTCCACGAGCACCACGCGGGTGGTCGACGGGTCGATGTTGCGGAAGTCCTTCCTCAGGGTGCGGCGCGACAGCTCGGCGATCTGGCCGGCCATCTCCACCCCGGTCGGGCCGGCCCCGACGACGACGAACGTCAGCCAGGCGTCCAGCTCCGCGGGGTCGGTCTCGAGCTCGGCCATCTCGTAGGCGCCGAAGATCCGGCCGCGCAGCTCGAGGGCGTCGTCGATGGTCTTGAGGCCCGGGGCGAACTCGCTGAAGGCGTCGTTGCCGAAGTAGGACTGGCCGGCCCCGGCCGCGACGACCAGCGAGTCGTACGGGGTGACCGTCGTCCGGCCCAGCACCTCGGACGTGACGGTGCGGCCGGTGAGGTCGACGTCGCGCACCTCGCCCAGGAGGACGGTCGCGTTCTTCTGCCGCCGCAGGATGCCCCGGGTGGGCGGCGCGACCTCGCCCTCGGACAGGATCCCGGTGGCGACCTGGTACAGCAGCGGCTGGAACAGGTGTGTCGTCGTGCGGTCGATCAGCGTGACCTCGACGTCCGCACGCTTGAGCGCCTTCGTGGCGAACAGGCCCCCGAACCCGGAGCCGACGACGACGACGCGGTGGGGAGCAGCCATGTCCCCATGATCCCCCCGCCCGGGCGACTCACGAGTGCCCGCGGCCTGTGACCCGCATCCCCCTGCACGGGCCGGCCACCTGCGACCCTGGGTCGTGCACCCCTCGCGCTCCGCCGCTCTGCTCGCCTCGCTCGTCCTGTCCCTGGTCCTGCCCGCCGTCGTGCCCGGTGCCTTCACCGGGACCGCCTCCGCGCAGACGGCACCGAGCGAGCCGCCGCCGGTGTCGGCGTCCGGGGAACCGACTCCGGCCCCCGCTCCGAGCGACAGCCCCGCGCCGAGCGACAGCCCCGCGCCGACGGCGACCGCTCCGCCCGCGCCGACCGAGCCGCTGCTGTCCGGGACGATCGACGGCACGGACGGCCGGGCCGTCAACGCGCTGCTCGGCTTCGACTGGCTGGACGCCCAGGGCCGGCGCCTGAGCCGCACCGGCTGCGTGCAGTCGCCGGAGTGCCCGACGCCGGGGTACGCGACGGTCATCCGCACCAACGAGACCCTGCCGGCCACCGGCTCCTCCGACACGGCGACGGCGACCACCACCTGGTCGACCCAGCCGCCGCCCGGGGCCGTGCGGCTGTTCCTCGAGGTCTACCCGCAGAACGAGCGGTACAAGACCGACGAGACCCGGTACGGCCACGCCATGCGCCACAGCGTCGCGCTGCCGGTCGAGGGACCGCTGCAGATCCGGCTCCCGCTCGTGCTCTGCGACGAGGGCGGCCGGGTCGGCGTCGTCCGCGGCACCGGGACCAAGGACGGGCAGCCGGCCCCCCTCAAGCGCGTGGTCGCGTGGTCGCTCGAGCCCTACGACGCCGCGGTCCGGCCCGTCCTCGGGTGGAACATCGGCACGGCCTCGGCGGACGGGACCTTCGTCGTCCCGAACCTGGTGTCCGAGCAGCGCTACCAGGTGTGGGTGACCGCGGCGGACGGCACCGTCCGCAAGACGTTCGGCGTCGCGGTCCCGACCTGCGCCGAGACGGCGCTCCCGGTCTCCTTCGACCCGCCCGCCCCGGCACCCGTGCAGGCACCGCCGCCGCCGCCCGCCCCGACGCTGCCCCAGCCGGTCATCACCGCCGGGCAGCCCGCCGTGGTCGAGGGCGCCGCCGCCCCCGGGACCACCGTCGAGCTGCTCGCCGCCACGCGCCCCTCGACCACCCCGCGGGTCGTCCGCACCACCACGGCGGGCCCGAGCGGGTACTACTCCTTCAGCGTGCTGCCCGCCGCGAACACCGAGCTGCGGGTCCGCACCGGCGGCGACCCGTCGGCCCCGGTGGTCCTCGGCGTCCGCAGCCGGGTCAGCGCCGCGTCGGCCCGCACCGCAACGCTGACCTACCGGTTCACCGGGGGTGTCGCGCCCGCTCGCGCCCAGGACGTCGTGCTGTACCTGCGGGGCAGGGACGGGGCCCGGCGGCTGCTCGCGACCTCGCGGACCGGCGCCGACGGTCGCTACGCGTTCACCCGTCGCTTCGCCGTGAAGGGCACCTTCGACCTGTTCGTGGTCGGCCGGGCCGACGCCCTCAACGCCGAGGGCAGCAGCGCCGTCCGACGCACGGTCGTCTCCTAGAGCCGTCCGACGGTGCGGCGCAGCGCCGCCCGCTCCCGGGCCAGCTTGGTCCGGAGCGGGTGCAGGCGCTCGCGCAGACCGCGCAGCTCCGCGAGCTGCTGCAGCAGGGCGGCACGCCGCGCGGCGCGGGAGGCGTCGGGCCCCGGGTCGGCGGTCATGCCCCGGAGGTACCCGCCGCGGGAGGCGGTCAGGCACGCGGCCGGTCACGGTCTGCTCACGTCTAGCCTCGTCAGGTGACCGAGCCCGACCCCCGCCGGCGCGTCCCGCGCACGGACGCCGTCCTGGCGGACCCCCTCGTGCAGGCGGCCCGCGACCGGCTCGGGGTCGACGTCGTCAAGGCCGCAGTGCGTGCCGCGCAGGACGCCGTCCGGTCCGGGGCGCTCGACCCGGACGGCCTGGTCGACGCCGTCCTCGCCGGCCTGCCGGTCCGCGCGACGACCCTCACGCCGGTGCTCAACGCGACCGGCGTCGTCGTGCACACCAACCTGGGGCGGGCGCCCCTGTCGGACGCCGCGGTCGAGGCGGTCGCGGCGGCGTCCGGCTACGCCGACGTGGAGTTCGACCTCGCCACGGGCGCCCGGGCCCGGCGCGGCCGCGGGGCCCTCGAGGCGCTGGCCGCCGCCGTCCCCGACGCCGAGCAGGTGCTCGTGGTCAACAACGGTGCGGCCGCCCTCGTGCTCGCCACCACGGCTCTCGCGGCGGGCCGTGAGGTCGTGGTCAGCCGCGGCGAGATGGTCGAGATCGGCGACGGCTTCCGGCTGCCCGACCTCATCGCCTCCACCGGCGCCCGCCTGCGCGAGGTCGGGACGACCAACCGCACCCGGCTGTCCGACTACGCCGACGCGCTCGGCCCCGACACCGGCTGCGTCCTCAAGGTCCACCCGAGCAACTTCCGGGTCGAGGGCTTCACCAGCAGCGTCGAGGTCGCCGAGCTCGCCACCCTCGGGGTGCCCGTCGTGGCCGACGTCGGGAGCGGGCTGCTCGCCCCCGACCCGCTGCTGCCGGACGAGCCCGACGCCGCGACGGCCCTGCGCGCGGGGGCGGCCGTCGTGACCTGCAGCGGGGACAAGCTGCTCGGCGGGCCGCAGTCGGGGCTGCTCCTCGGGCGGGCCGACGTCGTCGAGCGGCTGCGCCGGCACCCGCTGCAGCGCGCCCTGCGGGTCGACAAGCTCACCCTGGCCGCCCTCGAGGCGACCCTGCGCGGACCCGTCCCCCCGGTCTGGTCGTCCCTGCGGGCGGACACGCAGACCCGCACGAGGGCCCTCGCCGCCGCTCTCGGCGCGGAGGTCGTGCCGCACACCGGGGCGGTCGGCGGGGGAGGGGCGCCGGGGCAGGCGCTGGCCGGCTGGGCCGTGGCCCTGGACCCCGCGCTGGCGGAGCCCCTGCGTGCCCGCGGCGTCGTCGGCCGGGTCCTCGAGGGGCGGTTGCTGCTGGACCTGCGGGCCGTCCCCCCGGCGTCCGACCCGGCGGTCCTGGAGGCGGTCCGCGCGTGCACGTCGTAGCCACGGCGGGCCACGTCGACCACGGCAAGTCCACCCTGGTGCGGGCCCTGACCGGCACCGAGCCGGACCGGTGGGCCGAGGAGCGCCGCCGCGGCATGACCATCGACCTCGGCTACGCCTGGACCGCGCTGCCGTCGGGCGAGGTGCTGGGCTTCGTCGACGTCCCCGGGCACCAGCGCTTCATCGGCAACATGCTCGCCGGGCTCGGGCCGGCCCCGGCGGTCATGGTCGTGGTAGCGGCCGACGAGGGGTGGCGGCGGCAGAGCGCCGAGCACCTGGCCGCCGTCGACGCCCTGGGCCTCACCTCGGGCCTGCTCGCCGTCACCCGCAGCGACCTCGCCGACCCCGGACCGGCCACCGAGGAGGCGCTGGAGCACCTGCGCGGGAGCTCGCTGGGCGCCGTCGAGGCGGTCGCCGTCAGCGGAGCGACGGGGCAGGGGCTCGACGCGCTCCGGGCCGCCCTGGACCGGCTGGTGGCCGGTCTCGCCGCCCCCGACACCGCCGCCCCCGTCCGCCTCTGGGTGGACCGCGCCTTCACCGTCAAGGGCAGCGGCACGGTCGTCACGGGGACGCTCGGGCAGGGCACCTTCCGGGTGGGCGACGCCCTCGAGCTCGACGGCCGTCCGGTGCGGGTGCGCGGCCTGCAGAGCCTCGGCCAGCCCTACGACGACGTCGCCTCGGTCGCCCGGGTCGCGGTGAACCTGCGGGGGGTGGAGCGCGACGACGTGTCCCGCGGGCAGGTCCTCACCAGCCCCGGTGCCGGACGCACGACGTCCGCCGTGGACGTCCGCCTCAGCGGGACCGACCTGCCCTCTGAGCTCGTCCTGCACGTCGGCAGCGCCGCCGTGCCGGTGCGATTGCGGCCCCTCGGCGACGACGTCGTGCGGCTGCAGCTCTCCCGGCCGCTGCCGCTCCGCGCCGGCGACCGGGCGCTGCTGCGCGACCCGGGCCTGCAGTCCGTCGCGGCCGGGGTGCTCGTGCTCGACGCCGACCCGCCCGAGCTCCGGCGACGGGGCGCTGCGGCGTCCCGGGCCCGCGACCTCGCGGGGGGCGTGCCGGACCTCGCGCAGGAGGTGGCGCGGCGCGGGGCGGTCCTGCGGTCGGACCTGGAGGCGCTCGGGCTGACCGGGGACGCCGGCCTCGCGGTGGGGGACTGGCTCGTCGACCCGCCCCTGTGGGGCCGCTGGACCACCGCCCTGACCGAGGCCGTCGACGCGCACGACCGCACCCAGCCGGGCCTGCCGCACGAGGCGGCCCGCCAGACCGTCGGGCTGCCGTCGGCCGCCCTGCTGGCGCCGCTGGTGCAGGCCGCGGGGCTGGAGAGCGCGGCCGGGCGCGTGCGGCGTCCCGGGACGGTCGTCGAGGTCGCGCCCGGCGTCGCCGCGCTGGAGCAGCGGCTCGCCGCCGACCCGTTCGACGCGCCCGAGCAGGACGACCTCGACGCCCTGCGGCTCGGGGTGCGCGAGCTCGCCGCGGCCGAGACGGCCGGCCGGCTGCTCCGGGTCGTCGGGGTGGGCGGGCAGGTCATCGTGCTGCTCCCCGACGCCCCGGCGCGGGCGATGCGGGTGCTCGCCGGGCTGCCGCAGCCGTTCACCCTGAGCGCCGCCCGCCAGGCCCTCGGCACCACCCGCCGGGTCGCCGTCCCGCTGCTCGAGCTGACCGACGCGCGCGGGTGGACCCGCCGGCTCGACGGCAGCCTGAGGGAAGTGGTCAGGTAGAGGTCCGCCCCACCCCGAGGAGTCCGCAGTGCCGCAGACCGTCCGCGCCGTCGTCGCCAAGAGCAAGGGCGCGCCCGTCGAGATCGTCGACGTCGTGATCCCCGACCCCGGTCCGCTCGAGGTCGTGGTGAAGATCGAGACCTGCGGGGTGTGCCACACCGACCTGCACTACCGCGAGGGCGGGATCAACGACGACTTCCCCTTCCTGCTCGGCCACGAGGCCACCGGCCGGGTCGAGACCGTCGGCTCCTCGGTCACGAAGGTCGCGCCCGGCGACTACGTCGTGCTGGCCTGGCGTGCGCCGTGCGGGGAGTGCCGGGCCTGCCGTCGCGGCCGCCTGCACCTGTGCTTCGACAGCCGCCACCAGGGCTCGACCATGACGCTCACCGACGGCACGCCGCTCTCGCCGGCGCTCGGGCTCGGGGCGTTCGCCGAGAAGACCCTCGTCGGCGAGGGTGCGTGCATCAAGGTCGACGAGCGCGCCGACGCCGCCGCGGCCGGCCTGCTCGGCTGCGGCGTCATGGCCGGCTGGGGCGCCGCGGTCAACACCGCCCCCGTGCAGCAGGGCGACACCGTCGCGGTGCTCGGGTGCGGCGGCGTGGGCGACGCCGCCATCGCCGGGGCGCTCTACGCGGGCGCCCGGCAGGTCATCGCCGTCGACCTCGACGACCGCAAGCTCGAGTGGGCGAAGGGCTTCGGTGCGACGCACACCCTGAACGCCGGCAGCGGCGACGTCGTCGCAGGACTGCGCGAGCTCACCGGCGGGTTCGGCCCCGACGTCGTCATCGACGCGGTCGGCAGCCCGGCCACCTACGCGCAGGCCTTCGAGGCGCGCGACCTCGCCGGGACGGTCGTCCTCGTCGGCGTCCCGTCCCCGACCGCCCGGCTCGACCTGCCGCTGATCGAGTACTTCGGCCACGGCGGCGCCCTCAAGAGCTCCTGGTACGGCGACTGCCTGCCCAGCCGCGACTTCCCGCTGCTCGTCGACCTGTACCTGCAGGGGAAGTTCGACCTCGAGGCCTTCGTGTCCGAGCGGATCGGCCTGGAGGACGTCGAGGAGGCGTTCCACAAGATGGAGCGCGGCGAGGTCCTGCGCAGCGTGGTGGTCCTCCCGTGACCGCCCGCATCGAGCACCTGGTCACGTCCGGCACGTTCAGCCTCGACGGGCAGACGTTCGACGTCGACAACAACGTCTGGCTGCTCGGGAACGACGACGAGGTGCTGGTGCTGGACGCCCCCCACGACGCCGAGGCGATCGCGGCCGCGGTGGGGGACAGGACGGTCGTCGCGGTGGCCTGCACCCACGCGCACGACGACCACGTGCGGTACGCCCCGGAGCTGGCCGAGCGGGTCAGCGCCCCCGTGCTGCTGCACCCCGAGGACCGCGTGCTGTGGGACCTCGTCCACAGCGGGCACGAGCCCGACGGCGACCTGCGCGACGGCCAGGTCATCGAGGTGGCCGGCACGAAGGTGCACGTGCTGCACACCCCCGGGCACGCGCCCGGCGCGGTCTGCTTCTCCGTGCCCGACCTCGGCGTCGTCTTCTCCGGCGACACCCTGTTCTCCGGCGGCCCGGGTGCGACCGGCCGGTCCCACAGCAGCTACCCGACGATCCTCGACTCGATCCGGACCCGGCTGTTCGCGCTGCCGCCCGAGACCCGGGTGCTCACCGGGCACGGCGACGAGACGACGGTCGCGGCCGAGGCGCCGTCCTACGACGCGTGGGCCGCGAGGCTGTGACGGTGCACCCGCTGCTGTCCGGCCGCTGGAGCCCCCGCGGGTTCGACCCCGCGCAGGTCCTGACCGAGGACGACCTGCGGCCGCTGCTCGAGGCGGCCCGGTGGGCGCCGTCGTCGGGGAACGGGCAGACGACGCGCTGGGTCGTCACCCTGCGCGGCGACGACCGGCACGCCGCGCTGGTCGGGACGCTCGCCGCCGGCAACCGCACCTGGGCGGACCGGGCCGCAGCCCTGCTCCTCGTCGTGGGGCTGACCGAGGGCGAGGAGGGGCGGCCGTACCGGACCTGGCAGCACGACGCCGGCCAGGCGGTCGCGCACCTGTCCCTCCAGGCGGTCGCCGAGGGCCTGCACACCCACCAGATGGCCGGCTTCGACAAGGAGGCGGCCCGCGCCGCGCTCGGGCTGAGCGACGTGCAGCAGCCCGTGGTCGTCGTCGCCGTCGGGACGCTCGGAGGCCCGCCGCTGGAGGCCGGGCTCGCCGCCCGCGAGACGGCCGAGCGCCACCGCAAGCCCCTGGACGAGCTGCTGCTGTGAGCACCTGGGACGCCGTCGTCCTGGCCGGCGGCTCCGGGCGGCGGATGGGCGGGGTCGACAAGCCCGGGCTCGTCGTGGCCGGCCGGACCCTGCTCGACGGCGTCCTCGTGGCGGTCGCGGGGGCCTCGACCGTCGTCGTCGTCGGCCCGCCCCGGGACCTCAGCGGGGAGGTCGTGCAGGTCCGCGAGGACCCGCCCGGGGGAGGGCCGGCGGCAGCACTGGCGGCCGGTCTGGCACACGTGACGGCGCCCGCCGTGGTCGTGCTCGCGGCCGACCTGCCGTTCCTGGACGCCGCCACGGTCGACGTCCTGCGTGCCGCCGCGGCGGGGCACGACGGTGCGGTGCTGGTCGACGCCGACGGCCGGGACCAGGTGCTGACCAGCTGCTGGACGACGGCCCGGCTGCGGGAGCGGGCCGTGGGGGACCTGTCCGGCGCTCCGCTGCGGGCGCTGCTGCGCGGGCTGGAGCCGGTCCGGCTGGCCGCCCCCGACCCCCGCGCGGTGGCGGACGTCGACACCCCCGAGGACCTCGAGCGCGCGCGTCAGTCCTGACGCGGGCGCAGCCCGAGGCACACGACGGCGCAGCCGCCCGCGGCGACCGCGATGACCGTCCACGAGCGGTGGAAGGCGGACAGGGCCTCGGCCGGGCCGGGCTCCCCGAGGACCGCGACGAGCACCGCGACGCCGAGGACCGCGCCGAGCTGGCGGGCCGTCGCGTTGACCGCCGAGCCGGCCGCGAACTGCTCGGGCGGCAGGGCGCTCGCCGACGCCGCACCGAGCGTGGCGAAGGCGGAGCCGATGGCGAGGCCGATGAGGATGCTGCCGGGCAGGAAGCGGCTGGCGTAGGCGGGCCCGGCGTCGGTCGCGGAGGCGAGGAACAGCAGGCCGGCGGCCATCGACAGGGCGCCGGGGACGATGACGACGCGGAAGCCGTACCGGTCGGCGAGGCGCCCGGCGAGCGGTGCCGTCGCGGCGGCGAGCAGGGGGCTCGGCAGGATCGCGACGGCGGTGCGCAGGACGGAGTACTGCCAGACGCCGGTGAGGAACAGGACGTTGCACAGGATGGTGCCGAAGAAGGCGGCGCCGAACAGCAGCGTCCCGACGGTCGCCAGCGAGAACGACCGCTGCTCGAACAGCCGCACCGGCAGCACCGGGCTGGGGTGCCGCAGCGCGCGGGCGACGAGCAGGGGGGCCAGCACGGCGGCGGCCGCGAAGGCGCCGAGCACGCGCACCGAGCCCCAGCCCCACGCCGGCCCCTCGACGATCCCGAGCGACAGCAGGCCGAAGACGGCGGTCACCAGGACGACGCCGAGCACGTCGGGGCGGCCGCCCTCGGGCACCGAGCCGGTCGACTCGCGGAGCACCCGCCGTCCGACCGCGACGGCGACCGCGCAGAACGGCAGGTTGACGAGGAACACCCAGCGCCAGCCCGGGCCCTCGACGAGCAGCGCCCCCAGGGTGGGGCCGGTGGCCGCCGCGACGGCGCCGACGGCTCCCCACAGGCCGACGGCGGTGGCCCGCCGGCTCGCGGGGAACTCCGGCAGCAGCAGTGCCAGGGACGCGGGGACCAGCAGCGCCGCGCCCCCGGCCTGCAGCGCCCGTGCGGCCACGAGGGCGGGGACGCTCGGGGCCAGCCCGCACAGCGCCGAGGCGAGGGCGAACACCACGAGGCCGGCGAGGAAGACCTGCTTGCGGCCGCGGGCGTCGGCGAGCCGGCCGCAGGTGACCAGCAGCGCACCGAAGACGACGGCGTAGGCGTTGAGCACCCACGACAGGCCGGCCCGGCTGACGTCCGGGAAGTCGGCCGACAGGGCCGGGAAGGCGATGTTGACGACGGTGGCGTCGAGGAAGACGACGAAGACACCGGCCGCGGACACCGCCAGCACGCGCCAGGCGTGGGCGGGGACGACGTCCGTCGGGGCGTGGGCGAGCGTCACGAGGACCTCCGGATCAGCGGTGAGAACGCAGGTATAACAGCGTTATGGCCCGTCGTCCAGCAGACTGGCGGCATGGACGACGACGAGGACCCGCGCCACCGCGCCCTCGTCGAGGTCGCTGCACGCGTGCTCGCCGAGCAGGGCCCGCACGGGCTGTCGCTGCGCAAGGTCGCTGCGGAGGCGGGCGGCTCGACCCAGCTCGTCTACACGCTGTTCGGCGGCAAGCCCGGCCTCGTCGCGGCCCTGTACGCCGAGGGGTTCCGCCGGCTCGCCGCCGCCCAGCGGCAGGCCCTGGAGACCGCCCCGCCCGTCGGCGACCCCGAGCGGATCTACGCCCTCGGCCACGCCTACCGGGCCTTCGCCCGCGCCGAGCCCTGGTTCTTCTCGGTGATGTTCGGCCGGGCCGTCCCCGGCTTCACGCCCACGCACCGGGCCCGGGCGGGCAGCCGCGCCTCGACCTTCGGCGTCCTGGTGCAGACCGTGCAGGAGTGCCTGGACGCCGGGACCCTGGCCGCCCCCGACGCGACCGACCTCGCCCGGCTCTGCTGGGGCACCGTCCACGGGCTGACCTCGCTCGAGCAGAACGGTCTGCTCGGCGGGGACGACGTCGACGGCTTCGTGCAGGCGGCCCTGCGGGTGCCGGTCGACGCGCACCGGCCCTAGGTCAGACCGGGGCCGCCAGGCGGTAGCCGCGCTTCACGACCGTCTGCACGACGACGCCCGCCGGCCCGAGGGCGCCGCGGAGCCGGGCCACGGTCATCTCGACGGCGTGCTCGTCGGCGGCCTCGCCGCTCCAGGCCCGGCGCAGCAGCTCCGGGCGGGACAGCACCCCGCCGCCCGCCTCGACCAGGGCGGACAGCACGCCCGCCTGACGGGCGGTGAGGTCGACCGGCCGGCCGTCGACGAGGACGGTGTGCCCGCGCAGCTCGAGCAGGTGCTCCCCGGCGGCGGCCCGGCGGGTCTGCCGCGCCGGCAGCTCCTCGACGACGGTCCGCACCAGGGCGGCCAGCCGGGACCGCTCCGGCTGCACCGTCGGCACGCCCAGCCGCTGGAGCGGCGCGGCGGTGACCGGCCCGACGCACGCGGCCAGCACCGGCCCGGACAGGGCAGCGAGGACGTCGTCCCGACGGCCCTCCTGCGCGGCGACGCCCAGCAGCGACGCGACCGCCGGAGCGCTGGTGAAGGTCACGCAGTCCACGGCCGCGGCGGCGATCGAGGCCGTCAGGCGGCGCAGCGGCGCGAGGTCGTCAGCCGGCACCCACCGGTAGACCGGCACCTCGACCACCACCGCCCCGGCGTCGCGCAGGGCGGCGGAGAACCCGGGCACGGGCTCGCCGTGCAGCTGCACCGCCACGGTCCGGCCCCGCACCCCCTCCGCGAGCAGCCGGGCGAGCACCTCGTCGGACGCCTCGCTCTGCGGCGACCACGCCTCGGTGAGGCCGGCCGCGCGGACGGCGCCCTTCGCCTTGGGCCCGCGGGCCAGCACCTCCACCGCGGCCAGGCCCGCGCGCAGCTCCTCGCCGAGCCCCCAGCCGTCGGCCGCCTCCATCCAGCCGCGGAAGCCGATCCCGGTGGTGACGACGACGACGTCGGGCGGAGCGGCGAGGCAGGCGCGGGTGGCGGCGAGCAGCTCGTCGTCGTCCCGCGTGGGGACGATCCGGATGGCCGGCGCCTCGACCACGCGCGCGCCCCGGCGCACCAGCAGCCCGCTCAGCTCCTCGCGGCGGCGGGCAGCCGTCACGGCGACGGTGAAGCCGGCGAGAGGCAGCGGGTCCACGGCGTCGGTCTCGGGGGTCACGGGCACCAGCCTGCCCGCAGCACGTTGCAGGACTGTTGCGGCCCCGTGCCGGGCCGCCCCGCCTGACCACCCGGACGGGTGGTCAGGCCGTAGTCCGTCGGTGCCGACACCTCCACCCGTCCTGACCCTGCAGGAACAGCGGGGACCTGCCGATGCCTCGAGGGTGACCCGCCGACCTGCCGCCCTGCACCCCGTGGCCCTCGTGACGCGCTGGGACGGCTTCTGCCTCCCGTGCGGCAGCGAGGAGCGTCCGCTCGTCCTGACCTGGAGCGGCCGCAAGGGGCTGCGGGCCTGGCTCGCCGGCGAGGGCTGGCACGACGGCGAGCTGCGCCTGACCTGCGCCTGCTGCGGCGGCGTCGACGTCGTCGGCTGGGAGGACGAGCCCGAGCAGCTCCTCGCGGACGAGGAGCCCGAGGAGCCCGAGGTGCCGGCGCACGCACCCGTGCAGGTCGTGCGGGTGCTCGACCTGGACGCCCCGGTGGCCAGCGTCCACGAGCTGGTCCCCGCGCAGCGCGTCGTGCCCGCCGGCAGCGCCGACGTCGACGCCCTCGACCTGCTAGGCCTCGTCGGCTAGCGGGAGTACCCCGCGATCACGTCCCGGCCGAAGCGGGCCATCTCCTCGCGCTGCGGCGAGAACTGCAGCAGCAGCAGGTCGACGCCGGCCTCCTCGTAGGCGCGGATCCGCTCGGTCACCTGCGCCGGCGTGCCGACCAGCCCGGCCCGCAGGCCGCGGTTGCTGACGCTGTACTCCTCGAGCGAGACCTGCGACTCGAGCTGGCTGCCGGCGACGAAGTCCTGGTAGCTGGCGTACGCCTCGGGACTGGCCTTCACGTCCAGGAGCCGGGCGAGCTCCTCCTGTGCCTCGGCCTCGCTGTCGCGCACGATCACGTAGCCGCTGACCCCGAACGAGAACGTCTTGCCGTGCTCTGCGGCGCGGGCGCTCATGTCCTGGACCTTCGCGGCGATGACCTCCGGCGGGTCGCCGTGCATGACGTACGCCGTCCCGTACCGGCTGATGACCTCCTTGGCCCGGGGCGACTCCCCGCCCATGTAGAAGGTCGGGAGGGTCGCGGGCTTCGGCTCGACGATGCAGCCCTCGAGCTCGTAGAGGTCGCCGGAGTGGGTGACGGTGTCCTCGGTGAGCAGGCGCTGCACCAGGCCCATCCACTCCTCGGTGCGGGCGTACCGGGCGTCGTGGACGTCGAACGGCGCGCCGTACTGGGCGGCCTCGTCCTTCCACCAGGAGCTGACGACGTTGAGGCTGACCCGGTCCGGGGCCAGCAGCGACAGCGTCGACAGGGCCTTCGCCGTCAGGGCGGGGGAGTGGTAGTTCGGGCGGACCGCGAGCATGAGCTCGAGCCGCTGCGTCACGGCCGCGATCGCGGGAGCGAGCGTCCAGGCGTCGACCGACGGCGCCCGGTGGCCCTTGATGTCGTTGAGGTTCAGCTCGGCGATCAGCGACAGGTCGAAGCCCGACCGCTCGCTCTCCACCGCGAGGTCGCGCAGGTACTCCCACGTGAGGGGCATCGACTCGTCTGCGACGTTCCGCAGCCAGCCCCCGAAGATCGGCATCCAGTACCCGAAGCGCATGCCGCCAGCCTAGGGGTGAGCGGCGTCACTGCTAGCAGGGTGCTTGCAACAGGCAGCACCAGGGCACACTGGTCTCAGTCGACCTCCGGAGGAACCCCGTGCCCGTCACCAAGGACATGCTCGTCACCGAGCTGCAGAACCTGCTCCGCCTCACCGCCTTCGAGCAGACCATCGCCACGGTGCGCCGCACGCAGGCCCGCACCACGGCGCTCGAGACCGAGCTCGCCGAGAACGTGAAGAAGGCCCGCGAGCGCACGGTGATCATCGGGTCCGCGATCAAGCAGCTCGGCGGCACCCCCGACGTCGTCGGCTCCGCCGTCAGCAAGGTCGGCGCCTTCGCCACCACGCAGCTCAACCAGGTCCAGACCCTGCAGGGCGCCCTGCTCGGCGACCTCACCCTCGAGCACCAGCTGCGCGAGCGCGCCCGCTACGCCCGCGGCCTGGCCGTCTCGCTCGGCGAGACCTCCCTGCTGCCGGTCTTCGACCGCCTCGAGACCGCCCAGACCGCCACCATCGAGTGGCTCGAGGAGCGCCTCGCCGAGGTCGGCCGCACCGGCACGTCGCTGCTGCGCGCCACCCCGGTGCAGGCCGTCGTCGGCAACGTCCGCAAGGTCGTCGCCGTGCCGTTCGGTGCTGCTGCCAGTGCCGTCAACGCCGCCTCCGCGCTGCTGTGGAAGAAGACGCCCGTCCAGGTGCAGGACGCGCTGACCAGCGCCGTGTCCACGGCGGACGAGGCCCTCGACAAGGGCGTCGCCGCCGCCCGCAAGGCCACCCAGCGCACCTCGGACGTCGCGACCGCGGCAGCCACCGGGGTGGAGGGCGTCGTCGCCGAGGCCGTCGACACGGTCGAGGAGAAGGCGTCCGACGTCGCGCGGACCGTCACCCAGGTCGCGTCCGACACCGCCGCGACCGTGGCCGAGACCGCGTCCGACGTCGTCGACAAGACCGAGGACGTCGTCGCAGACGCGTCGTCGAGGCCGCGGACACCACCGTCGCGGACCTCGCCGAGGAGGCCAAGGAGGCCGCGGCCGAGCTGTCCGACGACGTCGTCGACCTCACCGGCACCGGCGACGTCGCGCACCCGTTCGCCGGCTACGAGAAGCTCTCCGGCGACCGGATCATGAGCCACGTCCGCGACACCGAGGACGTCGCCGAGCTCGAGCAGCTGCTCGCGTTCGAGGCGGCCCACAAGGCCCGCAAGGGCGTGCTCGCGGCCGCGCAGGAGCGCCTCACCGCGCTCAGCGCCTCCGTCTGACCGCTCCGCTCGAAGGCCGGCCCGGGAACGTCCGGGCCGGCCTTCGGCGTTGTCCGCCCCGTGGAGGAGTTCAAGGCCCGCCGGGTCGTCGAGGCGCTGCGCGAGCGCGGCGTGCCCGCGCAGCTCGAGCGCCCGTCGACCTACCAGTTCGGCGTCGGGGTGGCGCTGCCCGACGGCCGGCTCGCCGTGTGGGGCGCCGACGCCAGCGCGTCGCTGACCGCCACGGTCCTGCGCGACGGCGTCCTCGTCGGGCTCGTGCCGACCGTCGAGGGCAGCGACGCGTTCACCGAGGACGACGTCGTGGACGCGATCGCCCGCACCGACTACGACGCGCCGGTGGCGCGGGTCCGGTCCGAGCCCGTCCCCGCCGGACCGCCGCTGCCGCGGCCCTCGCTGTTCCAGTGGCGTCGTGACGGGTTCCGCTACCGGAGCTGATCAGCAGGCGCAGGAGTACCCGTCGCCGCCCGTCAGCTCGCCCCACAGGACGTCGTACCCGGGCTCGGGGTCGTCGGGGTCGTGCACACCGTCGACCAGCCGGCCCGGCCGCCCGGCGAGCAGGTCGACCCACTCGTCCTTGGTCACCTGCGCCTCCCAGACCGTGTTCGCCCGGGCCTTCACCAGCGGCAGGTAGTCGCGCAGGAACACCCACCGGGTGCCGTCGACCTGCTGCCCGGCGGTGAAGGCCTCCCCGACGGCGTCGCGGTACGCCAGCAGCGGCAGGTCGATCCCGGCGGCGACCGGCAGGCCGACCCACTTCCAGGCGCGGGTGTTCACGTCGAGCAGCAGGTGCTGCCCCGTCTCCGCGTGCTGCACGAACTCGATCTCGCTGATGCCGCTGTAGCCGAGCGCCTGCAGCACCTGGACGCCGGCCTGCGCGATCGCCGGGTCCCACACGGCGTCCGCCAGGCACGAGGTCCCGAAGTCCGGCGGCCACTGCTCGAGCTTCCGCCCGGTGAAGACGCCGCGGGGGGTGCCGTCGGGGGACAGGTAGGACGCGACCGACCAGAACCCGCCGGGCCCGGTCGGCACCCACTCCTGCGCGACCAGCGACAGGCCGAGCGCGGCGCACTCGGCCACCCGGGCCCGGAACTCCTCGGGGGACTGCACGACGAAGACCTTGGCCTGGAAGGCGTCGTAGAAGCCGCGGCTGTCGTCGGGCTTGAGCACGCAGGGGTACGGGACCTCGTCCGCCGGGTCGCCCTCGTCCAGGTACCAGGACCGCGGGCAGGCCACGCCCAGCGCCTCGCACGCCCGGTAGAGGTCGGTCTTGCTCAGCGCCCGCCGGACGACGTCGTACGGCGCGAACGGGTACCGGTAGTGCTCCTCGAGCCGGTCGCGGTGCCTCGCGAGGGCGAGCACCCAGTCGTCGTTGGTCGGGAACAGGACGGGCCGCTCGGCGAACGACGGGCCGAGGGCGAGCAGGTGCTCCGCGAGGGCCGTCCCTCCGTCGACGTCGGGCCCGGGCACGAGACCGAGGCCGGCGAGGTGGCGGCTGTGCTGCCCGAGGCCGCCGCGCTCCTTGTCCAGCCCGACGACGGCGACGCCCGCGCGCCCGAGGGACCGCGCCACGGCGAGCCCGGTCACGTGGGTGTTCATGACGAGCGCGGGCACCCCCGGCAGCGACGACGCGAGGACCTGCTGACCGGAGAGCGCGAGCACGCTCACACGCTAGGTCCGCGGGCGGTGGGCAGACTGGCGTCCATGAGCCGTCGCCGTCGAGGCCCGGTCGGGGCCCCCGTCCCGCCCCTGCCGTTCCCGCCCGCCCGCACCGTCGTCGTCCCCGACCGCGGGGAGTTCCTCGTCCGCGACTCCGGCGGCAACGGCCGCCCGGTGCTGCTGGTCCACGGGTGGATGTTCCCCAGCGACCTGAACTGGGCCCAGACCTACGGGCCGCTCCAAGCGGCCGGCTACCGGGTCCTCGCGATGGACCTGCGCGGCCACGGACGGGGCCTGCGGGCCTCCGACCCGTTCCGGCTGCAGGACTGCGCCGACGACGCCGCCGGGGTGCTGGAGGCGCTCGACCTGTCCGGCGTCCTCGTCGTCGGCTACTCGATGGGCGGCCCGGTGACGCAGCTGCTCGCGAAGCGGCACCCGGAGCGGGTCGGCGGGTTCGTGCTCTGCGCGACCGCGCTGGACTGGAGCGACCGCTCGCAGAAGGTCTTCTGGCGGGCCATGGGCGGCCTGCGGCTCGTCCTCGGGCTGTTCCCCACCGGTGCCTGGCGGACCGGCCTGCGCCTCGCGGGGACGCCGTCGGCGCAGAGCGCCTGGGTCGCGGGGGAGCTCTCGCGCGGCAGCGCGCGGGACCTCGCCGAGGCCGGCCGGGAGCTCGGCCGGTTCGACAGCAGCGGGTGGGCGGGGACGCTCACGCCGCCCGCCGCGGTCCTCGTGACGACGAAGGACCGGCTCGTCCCGCCGCGCAAGCAGCACGCCCTGGCCGACGCCCTCGGCGTGGCCCCGCACCTGCTCGAGGCCGACCACGACGCCTGCTCGGTCGACGCCGCGCGCTTCGTCGCCGTCCTGGAGGAGTGCCTGCAGGCCGTCGCTGCCCCGGTCAGGTCAGCGGCTCGACCCGCCTGAGGAAGCCCCGTGCGGCGAGGAAGCCGGCCAGGGTGTCGCGGTGCGCCTCGCAGGCGACCCAGGTCTTCTCCCGGCCGGGCACGTGCAGGGTCGGGTTGTTCCAGACCAGGACGTGCACGGCGTCGTCGCGGCACCCCTTGGAGGAGCAGATGACGGTGTCGTCCATCCGGCCTGCCTACCAGTCGGTAACGTCGCCGCCCGTGAACGCCGCCCTCGCCTCCCTCCGGAACGTCGACTGGGAGCGCCGGCGCACCGAGGTGCGCTGGCACCTCGCCGGCGCCCGGCAGGCGGCCAAGGCCCGCTGGTCGCTGCGCCGGACCGCCGTCGTCGGGAAGCGGGCGCACGTGCTCGGCGACCCGATCGTGGACGCCACCGACCTCCACGTGGGCGACGACTTCAAGGTCTGGTCCGGCCACCGCAAGACCCTGATCAGCGGGTGGGGCCCGATCCGGATCGGCTCCCGGGTCTTCGTCAACGTCGGCACCGTGATCATCGCGGTCAAGGGCATCGAGATCGGCGACGACGTCGCGTTCGCCAACGAGGTCATGGTCCTCGACAGCGACAGCCACGGGATCGAGGGACGCCCGCACGTCGAGGCCCCGGTGCGCATCGGCGACGGCACCTGGCTCGGCGCCCGCGCGATGGTGCTGCCGGGGGTGACCATCGGCAAGCGGGTGCTCGTCGCGGCCGGCGCCGTCGTCACCCGGGACGTGCCCGACGACGTCCTGGTGGCCGGCAACCCGGCCCGGGTGGTCCGGAGCCTGACCTACCCCGCCGGGTGCCGCCGCGCGTGGCACGACGCGTGGTGCTCGACCGCCTGCAGCCCGGACCTGTCGCTCCAGGCGGGCTGAGCCCCGGCCTGCCGGGCGGCGAGGCCTCGACCAGGATGGGCGCGTGACCGTCGAACCGCTCAGCCGCACCCCGCTGCACCCGGTCGGGCGCGCCGTGTTCACCCAGCACTGGGGCGAGCTCGCCTTCCTGCACTGGCCGGTGGACCCGGCCCTCGTCGCCCCGCTGCTGCCCGCCGGCACCTCGCCCGACGTCGTCGACGGGCAGACCTGGGTCGGGCTCGTGCCGTTCGTGATGTCCGGCGTCGGGATCCTCGGCACCCCGCCGCTGCCGTACCTGTCGCGGTTCGCCGAGACGAACGTGCGGCTGTACGCCGTCGACCGCGACGGCCGACGCGGGGTCGTGTTCCGGTCGTTGGAGGCGGCCCGGCTGCTCCCCGTGCTGGCGGCCCGGTGGAGCTACCACCTGCCCTACCTGTGGGCCCGGATGCGCTACGAGCGCGACGGCGACGTCCGCACGTACACGACGTCGCGGCGCTGGCCCGGGCCGAGGGGTGCGGGTGGCCGAGTGTCGCTGCGGGTGGGCGAGCCGGTGGCGGCGGACCCGCTGGCGGACTTCCTCACCGCGCGGTGGGGCCTGTACTCGACCTGGTACGGGGGCCGGACCGCCTGGGCCCCCGTCGAGCACCCGCCGTGGCCGCTGCACCGGGTCGAGGTGCTCGAGCTGTCGGACGACCTCGTCGCCGCTGCGGGCCTGCCGCGTCCCGCGCAGCCGCCGCACGTGCTGTTCTCGCCCGGCGTCGACGTCCGCATCGGCCGCCCGGTGCTGCTGCCGCGGTGAGCACCGACGACGTCTACGGCCTGTTCCGCCTGGCCGAGCGGCTGCTGGGGGAGCAGCCCGCCGAGGCCGCCCGCGTGCTCGAGCCGCTGGTCGAGGCCGAGCCGGCCAGCACGTCCCTGCTCGAGCTGTACGCCCGGGCGCTGTTCGCCAGCGCGCAGCTGGGGCGGGCCGAGACGGCGCTGCGCGAGCTGGTCGTGCGCCGGCCCGACGACGGGTGGGCACAGCTGGCCCTCAGCCGGACCCTGCAGCGGCGCGGCCAGGTGGCCGAGGCCGCCGAGCACCTGCGGATCGCCGAGGCGCTCGGCGCCCCCGAGGCCTGAGCGGGAGCCCTAGCGGGTGCAGTCCAGGACGAGCTTGCCGGTGCTGCTGCGGTCGCGCAGGGCCTCGTGCGCCCGGTGCGCCTCGCTCAGCGGGTAGGTCTCCCCGACGACGGGCTTGAGCGTCCCGGCCTCGACCATGCCCAGGAGCTCGGCCATCTGCGGCTGCAGGAGCTCGGGGCGGGTGAAGCAGTGCGCCAGCCAGAAGCCCACGACGGCGCGGCTGCGGCCCATGAGCGACCCGACGTCCACTGGCGACGGCGCCTCCCGCGACGCCATCCCGAACACCGCCAGGCGGCCGAACGGGGCGAGGGCGGCCAGCGACGCGTCGGTGGTCCTCCCGCCGACCATCTCCAGGACGACGTCGACCTTCCGGCCCCCGTTGGCCTGCTCGAGGGCGCTCTTGAGGTCCGCCTCCCCGGCGAGCACCCCGGCGTCGGCGCCGAGCTCCTGGGCCAGCGCCAGCTTCTCCGCGCTGCTGGCCACCGCGACGACCCGGCCGGCGCCCCAGTGCTTGGCCAGCTGCACGGCGAGCGTCCCGACGCCCCCGGCGGCCGCGTGCACGACGACGGACTCCCCCTCGGCGAGGTGCGTGCTGGTGCGCAGCAGGTGCCAGGCGGTGAGGCCCTGGACCATCAGCGACAGGGCCTGCCCGTCGCTCACGGCGTCGGGCAGCGGGAACGACAGGTCGGGCAGGACGAGGGCCTTCTCGGCGTAGCCGCCGCCCATGGCGAACGCCGCGACGCGCGTGCCGTCCTCGAGCCGCCCGACGACCTCCGTGCCCGGGACGAGCGGCAGCGTGGTGCGCGACAGGTAGGAGTCCTCGACCTGGTGGGTGTCGGCGTAGTTCACCCCTGCGCTGCTGACCTCGCACAGCTGCCAGCCGTCGGTGGCGACGGGGTCGGGCAGGTCCGTCAGGGTCAGGACCTCGGGTCCGCCGAACGCGGTGATCTGGATGGCACGCATGCGCCGGACCCTAGTGCTGGACGGCCCGGCGCGACCGGAGCTCCCCGACCTGGGCAGCGCCGACGCTGACCAGCGTGATGGCGGCGACGACGACCAGGGCGGCCGGGAGCTGCTCGGGCCGGGCACCGCGCCGGGGCAGCAGCGCGGCGGCGGTCGACGGCGCGGCCGCGGCCAGGGGGCGCAGTCCGGCGGCGGAGGCCAGCCCCGGCAGCACCGGGAGGCCGGCCGTGCGCGGCGCGAGGGCGAGGCCGGTACCGCCTGTCGAGCACCGACGACGGGAGCGTCAGGGCGGCGACACCGCTCAGCGGGGCGGCCACGGGGACGACGGCGGTCCCGGCCGCGGGGCGGACGACGACGGGGGCGCCCGGGGCGCCGACGGCGCCCGGCTGGGCTCCGGCAGGGACGGCGACGGGGACGGCCCCGCCCGCGACCGGACCCACCGGAGCCGCGACCGGGGCGACCGCCCCGACGACGGGGGCGGGCAGCGCGCTCGCGACCGGTGCGGCAGCCGGGGCGACCGGGCGTACGACGGGAGCGGTGACCGGGGCGACGGCCCCGGCGGCCGGCTCCAGCACGGGGGCGACCGGCGCCGTGACCGGGGCGACGACGGGGGCCACCGGCTCGACGACCGGGGCGACGGCGGCCGCGGCCGCGGCGACCGCAGCAGCCACCGGTGAGGGGAGCGCGGTGGGCAGCACCTGCGGGACGTCGGGCGCCGGGACAGCCGCGGGCAGCGGGACCGGCAGCGGGACGGGCCCGGCGGCGGACGCCGAGGGGACCGACAGGGCGAGCGGCGCACCCAGCGCGAGGAGCAGCAGCGGGACGGAACGGGACGACCGCGACACAGGGGCTCCTCAGGACGTGCGGGTGTGACCAGCGCAACGATGCTGACCTGCGAAGGTGACGCAGAGCGACGGCCGCACGGGCACACTCCCCCCATGTCGGCCGAGCAGACCACCGTGATCCGGCCGAGCGCCGTCCTGGACGAGCGGCTCGCCCGCGACGTCGTGCGGGAGCTGGAGTACCGCGACGTCGGGCGCGGCGGCGTCTGGTCCGCGAGCCCGGGCCTGTGGCAGCGCTACGACCAGCCGTGGAACGGCAAGCCCTCCGGACGCGGCACCGCGGTCCTGGTGGGGAGCATCGGCGCGGTCTACGGCACGCCGAGCAAGTACGACATCACGATCTACCGGGCGACGGTGACCGTGGCGGGGCAGGACCTCGGCTGGACGGTCGAGGCGCTGTGCGACGACGCCCTGCAGCACGCGGGGATCACCCTCGCGACGTGCCCCCGGGCCGAGCTGGTGGCGCCGCCGCGGCCGGACCCGTTCCGGCGGTAGGCACGCGGTCGCCCGCCGGTCGCTGTCCGGGGGCGAGCTCCGGGGCCTTCGTGCCCTGCCACCAGGTCCAGCAGCACCGGCAGGTCCACCGGGTCGCCCACCCGACGCCGACGACGAGGCCGACCGCGGCCAGCCAGCCGACCGGCCCGTGCGCCCACAGGGCGACGACCGCCGCCGCCAGCAGCAGCACGGGCGCGGCCAGCACCAGCACGAGCAGGGGCGCGGTCACGGGCTCATCCTGACCGTCCCGGGCGGCGGCCGCTGCCCGGAGCCGGGAGGATGGGGGCATGACCGCCCCCCTGCTCGCCGGCATCGACGAGCGCCCGCTCGACGCGCCCCCTGTCGACGCCCTGCTGCTGGTCTCCTTCGGCGGCCCCGAGGGCCCGGACGACGTCCTGCCGTTCATGGAGAACGTGACCCGCGGCCGCGGGATCCCCCAGGAGCGGCTGGTCGAGGTCAGCCGCCACTACCTCGACCTGTTCGACGGCGTGAGCCCCATCAACCAGCAGGCCCGGGACCTGATCGCCGCCCTCGAGGAGGTCCTCGCCGAGCACGGCCCCGCGCTGAAGGTCTACTGGGGCAACCGCAACTGGCACCCCTTCCTCGCCGACACCCTGCGGCGCATGCGCGACGACGGCGTCCGGCACGCCCTCGCCCTCACGACGTCGGCCTTCCCGAGCTACTCCGGCTGCCGGCAGTACCGCGAGGACTGGACGCGGGCACGCCTCGAGGTGGGGGAGGGCGCCCCGCTCGTCACCAAGGTGCGGCACTACTGGGCCGAGGAGGGCTTCCTCCAGACGATGCGGGAGAACGTCGCCGCGACCGGGGCGGCCGACGACGCGCTGCTGCTGTTCACCGCCCACTCCATCCCGACGTCGATGGCCGCGAGCTCCGGGCCGGACGGCGACGCCTACGTGACCGCCCTGCGCGAGGCCGCCGCCGCCGTCGCGGGGGACCGGCCGTGGGAGCTGGTCTTCCAGTCGCGCAGCGGCCCGCCCCAGGTGCCCTGGCTCGAGCCCGACGTCGGCGACCGCATCGAGGAGCTGCACGGCCAGGGCCTGCGCGAGGTCGTCATGGTCCCGATCGGCTTCACCAGCGACCACGTCGAGGTGCTCTACGACCTCGACACCCAGGCGCAGGAGCGGGTCGCCACGCTCCCCGGCATGGTCGCGCACCGGGCGGCCACGGTCGGGACGGCGCCGGCGTTCGTGCGCATGCTCCGCGACCTCGTCGTGGAGCGGCTCGAGGCGACCGAGGAGCTGTCCACGCACGGCGCGGTCGGCACGCTACGACCGCTGCTTCGCGCGCTGCTGCCCGGCGCCCCAGCGACGCCCTAGCTGACGAGCCCCAGTCCGCCGTCGACGACGACGACCTGCCCGGTCACGTACGTCGACCGCACGAGCCCCATCACGACCTCGGCGACGTCGCCCGGCGTCGCCGACCTGCGCAGCGGCGCCATCGCGTGCACCAGCCCGCGGACCTCGTCCCAGTCGGCGGTCCAGTCGGTGTCGACCAGGCCGGGGGCGACGGCGTTGACCCGCACGTCCGGCCCGAGCGCCTTGGCCAGCAGCACCGTCTGGTGGTTGAAGGCCGCCTTGCTCGCGGCGTAGGGGATGGACGAGCCGGTCGGCCGGACGCCGGCGAGGCTGCTGACGTTGACGACGCACCCGGGGGCGGCCGCACGCAGGGCCTGCTCGGCGGCGGTCACCAGCACGAACGGGGCGACGACGTTGACGTCGTACAGGTGCCGCCAGAGCTCCGGGGTCGCGGCGGCGAGGTCGGCGTGCGGGACGACCTGGGTCGTGCCGGCGTTGTTCACCAGCACGTCGAGCCGACCGTGCTGCTCGAGCACCTGCGCCACGAGACCGCGTGCCTGAGCGTCGTCGGACAGGTCGGCCTGCAGGTAGGTGCCCCCGACCTCGGCCGCGACCGCCTGCCCGGCCTCGACGCTGCTGCGCGACGTGACGACGACGGCGTGACCGTCGGCGGCGAGGCGGCGCGCGACCTCCGCGCCGATGCCGGAGGACGAGCCGGTGACGAGTGCTGTCTTCATGTGCCTACCTTGGCCCATGCAGGAGTGGTGGCGCGACGCCGTGGTCTACGAGGTCTACGTCCGGTCCTTCGCCGACAGCGACGGCGACGGTGTCGGCGACCTCGACGGCGTGCGTGCCCACCTGCCGCACCTGGTCTCCCTCGGCGTCGACGCGCTCTGGCTGACGCCCTTCTACCGCTCGCCGATGGCGGACGGCGGCTACGACGTCGCCGACCCCACCGACGTCGACCCGCTCTTCGGCGACCTCGCCGCCTTCGACGCGCTGCTGGCGGAGGCGCACCGGCTCGGGCTCCGCGTCCTGGTCGACGTCGTGCCGAACCACGTGTCGGTGGAGCACCGGTGGTTCCGGGAGGGACGGCGGGACCGCTTCCTGTTCCGCGAGGGCCGCGAGGGCGGGCCGCCGAACGACTGGCGGAGCGTCTTCGGCGGGCCGGCCTGGACGCAGGTCGAGGACGGGTCCTGGTACCTGCACCTGTTCGACAGCAGCCAGCCCGACCTCGACTGGACCTCCCCGGAGGTGCACGCCGAGTTCGACCGCGTGCTCCGGTTCTGGCTGGACCGCGGCGTGGACGGCTTCCGCATCGACGTCGCCCACGCGCTGTACAAGGCCGAGGGCCTGCCCGACCAGGGCGGGACCGGTGTCCACGACTCCTACGACGCCCTGCAGCAGCCGATGGCCTGGGACCGGCCCGAGGTCGTGCACGTCTACGAGCAGTGGCGCCGGCTCACCGACTCCTACGACGGCGACCGCACGATGGTCGGCGAGGTGTTCCTGCTCGACCCCGAGAAGGTCCGCCGCTACGTCGCGCCCGGCCGGCTGCACCAGGCGTTCAACTTCTCCGTGGTGCGCCAGCCCTTCGACGGACCGCGGCTGCGGGCCGTCGTCGAGCAGGGGCTGACGTTCGAGACGCCGACCTGGGTGCTGTCGAACCACGACCTCGTCCGGCACGTCACGCGCTACGGCGGGGGCGACCTGGGGCGGCGCCGCGGCCTGGCGGTGACCGCGCTGCTGCTGGCCCTGCCGGGCGTCCCGTACCTGTACCAGGGCGAGGAGCTCGGGCTCGAGGAGTCCGACGTGCCGCCGGCGCTGCGGCAGGACCCCGTGCACGCGCGGACGCACGGACAGGTCGCCGGCCGGGACGGCTGCCGCACGCCGCTCCCCTGGACCTCGTCGGCCCCGGCCCACGGCTTCTCCAGCGGGTCGCCCTGGCTGCCGGTGGACGGGTCGACGTCGGTGGAGGCGCAGGACGCCGACCCGGGCAGCACCCTCGCGGTCTACCGGCGCCTGCTCGCCCGACGCCGGGAGCTCCGCCCTAGCGGGGAGGTGGTCTGGCTGGAGTCCGCGCCCGACGTCCTGGCGTTCCGCCGCGGCGACCTGCTGTGCGTGCTCAACACCGCGGGCGAGCCGGTGGAGGTGCCCGTCGACGGCGTGCTGCTCGAGGCGACGGAGCCCGGGGCCGCGATCGAGGACGGCGTGCTGACGGTGCCCGCCGCCTCGACCGTCTGGGCGTCCTCGGACAGGATGGGCGCATGACCGGACCCACCCGCGGCTTCGTCGGCCGCCGCCGTCCTGCTCCCGAGGTCCGCCTCCCGCCCGGGCAGTACGACGCCGGCGCGTCCTGGCCCGTGCTGAACGTCGAGCAGACGCCGACGGTGCGCACCGAGACCTGGACGTTCACCGTCGAGGGCGCCGTCGCCGCGCCGCGCACCTGGACCTGGGACGAGGTGCACGCCCTGCCGTCGTCGTCCTACGAGGGCGACATCCACTGCGTCACCACCTGGTCGAAGTTCGGGACGACCTTCCGCGGCGTCAGCCTCGACAGCCTGCTCGACGACGTCGACGTCCTCCCCGCAGCGACCCACGCCATGGCGTTCTCCAGCACCGGCTACACCACGAACCTGCCGCTCGAGGACCTGCGCGGCGGCAAGGCCTGGCTGGTCTGGGAGTTCGGCGGCGCCCCGCTGACGGCCGAGCACGGCGGTCCGGTGCGCATGCTCGTGCCGCACCTGTACTTCTGGAAGTCGACGAAGTGGGTCGCGGGGCTGCGGCTGATGGAGCAGGACGAGCCGGGCTTCTGGGAGCGCAACGGCTACCACCACCGCGGCGACCCCTGGACCGAGCAGCGCTACGCCGGTGACTGACCCGTTCCAGCCGGTGCTGCGCCGGGTGCCGCCGGAGGGGGCGCGCCGGGAGTGGCAGGTCGGCGAGGTGGTCGAGGTGCGCCGCGAGACGTCCCACGCGAAGACCTTCCGGATCGCCCTGCCGACGTGGGTCCGGCACGTCGCCGGTCAGCACTACGTCGTGCGCCTGACCGCTCCCGACGGCTACGTCGCCCAGCGCGACTACTCGGTCTCGTCCGCACCGGACGACGAGGGCGTCGTCGAGCTGACCGTCGACCGGCTCGCCGACGGCGAGGTGTCGGGGTACCTGCACGACGTCGTCCAGGTCGGCGACCGGCTCGAGGTGCGCGGCCCGTTCGGGGGCTTCTTCGTCTGGCGCGGTGACGTCCCGGCGCTGCTGGTCGGTGGCGGCTCGGGCGTCGCGCCGCTGGTGAGCATGCTGCGGCACGCCCGGCGGACCGGCGGCGAGGCCCACCTGGTCGCGTCGTTCCGCACGGCCGACGACGTCTGGTTCGCCCCGGAGCTGGCCGACCAGACGGTCGTGCTCAGCCGCGAGCGGCCGCAGGGGCGCCTGCGGACCGAGGACCTCGCGCCCTTCGTGCGGCCCGGGGTCGAGGCCTACGTCTGCGGCTCGCACGGGTTCGCCGACGCGGCCACGAGGATGCTGACCGACCTGGGGCACCCGGTCGAGCGCCTGCGGGTCGAGCGCTTCGGGGCCTAGTCCTCGAGGTCGGCCTCCTCGACCGCCTCCCGGGGGATGCCGAGCAGGGACAGGACGGCGTCGAGGAAGGGCACCGACAGGGCGGTGTCGGCGGCCTCGCGGACCACCGGCTTGGCGTTGAACGCCACGCCCAGGCCGGCCGCCTGGAGCATGTCGAGGTCGTTGGCGCCGTCCCCGACGGCCACCGTCTGCGCCGGGGACAGGCCCTGGAGGGCGGCGAACTCGCGCAGCGCGTCGGCCTTCGCCGCCCGGTCGACGACGGCGCCGAGCACCTGACCCGTGAGCCTGCCGTCGACCACCTCGAGGACGTTCGCCCGGGCGTGGTCGAGCCCGAGGTCGGCCTGCAGGTCGTCGGTGACCGCGGTGAACCCGCCGCTGACGATCCCGACCGCGTAGCCGAGCCGCTTGAGGGTGCGCACCAGGGTGCGGGCGCCCGGGGTCAGCTGCACCGCGGCCCGCACGCGGTCGACCGCCTCCACCGGCAGCCCCTCGAGCAGGGCCACCCGGGCACGCAGCGACTGCTCGAAGTCGAGCTCCCCGGCCATCGCCGCGGAGGTGACGCGCTCGACCTCGTCGAGGCACCCCGCCTCGGCCGCGAGCATCTCGATGACCTCGCCCTGCACCAGGGTCGAGTCGACGTCCATGACGACCAGGCGCCGACCGCGCCGTCGCAGCGAGGCGCGCTCGACCGCGACGTCGACCTGCTGCACCACGGCCTCGGCAGCGAGCTCGGCCCGGAGCCGCGCCGTGTCTCCGCCGGTGACCACGAGCTCGTAGGAGACCATCGGCCGGGCGCTCAGCCGGACGACCCGCTCGACGTTCGCCCCGCAGGCCGCGAGCCGGCGTGTGACGCCCGCGAGGGCGGCCGGGGGGAGCGGGGCCCCGAGGACGACGACGTGGTGCCGGACGAGGCGGGGCTCGTCCTCGGTGTCCTCGAGCGGCTCCGGGTCGAGCTGCACGCCGAGCTCCTGCGCCGCCGCGGACAGCGCACCGAGGACCTCCGCGCCGTCGCCCTCGCCGCTGACCACCAGGCCGAGGAGCAGCCGCCCGTGGACGACGACCTGCTCGACGTCGTCGATGCTGGCGCCGTGCTCGGTGAGGACGTCGCACAGTCGGGCGAGCACGCCCGGGGAGTCCGCGCCGGTGACCGTCACGAGGGTGCTCATGCGGCGGACCCCTGGCCGTAGGCGTTCCAGGCCGCGACCCTGGCCCGCCGGACCAGCCGGGCGAGGTCGCGCAGCTGCGCCTCCCGGGTGGCGGCCTCGTGCGTGTCGACCGCCCCGCCGGTGTCCTCCGTCGCCAGCGCCACCACGCCGGCGAGCTGGCGGGCCTGCACCAGCAGGGCGCGGGCCCGCTCCGGCCAGCAGGCCGGGAGCTCCTCGCTGTCGATCCCCGTCCGGGCCTGCCGCCGGAGGTCCTGCAGGGCGCCCGCGAGCTCCGGCCGCCACCGCGCGACGTCGAGGTCGCGCAGCGCGGACGCCACCTCGACGACGCCCCGGCGCAGGTCGTGCTCGGCGTCGTGCAGGAAGGGGCCGGGGTCGGGCCCGGGCACGGTGACGTCGTAGGAGGTCCAGCGGACGGTGGTGACCGTGCCGTCGAAGGCCGACCCGTGCGCGGTGACCTCGGGGACGAGGCCCGTGCCGGTGCCGTCCTCGCGCAGGGCGAGCACCCCCTCGGACGCTGCCAGGGCGGCGCTCGTGAAGGGCCCCGGGCCGGGCAGCCCGACGACGTCGCCCGGCGCGGGCAGGACGAGGCGCAGCCGCTGCACGCCGGACGCACGCAGCCGAGCGAGGGCGCGGTCGACCGGGAGGTCGTCGGGCCCGAGGCCGGTCACGACGGCGTCGTCGTCGAGGGCGGTGACCCGTTCCTGCAGCTCGGGCAGGGACGCCTCGCCGGCGAGGAACGCGGTGCCCCAGGAGGCGAGCAGCGCGCTGCGCGGAGCGTCGACGGTCACGACCGGCGAGCCTAGGACGTGCGGGCGGGGGAGCGGCCTAGCGTCGCGCGGTGCGCAGCAGGGACTACAGCCCGGACGTCGTCGCGGCCAGTCGACGGCCGAAGCCACCGCCCCCGGTGGTGCCCGCCGACCTCGGCCTCGTCGTCGAGGAGGTCGGCACCGGCTGGTGCGGCGCCGTCGTCGAGTGCGACAAGGAGCGGGTGTCGCTGGAGGACCGGCGCGGCAAGGTGCGGGTCTTCCCCCTCGACCCGGGCGGCTTCCTGCTCGAGGGCCGCCCGGTCACCCTCGCGCGGCCGGTGGCGGTCCGGACGCCCGTCAAGCAGGTCACGGCGTCCGGCTCGGTGGCGGTCCAGGGGCTGCAGGCCCGCGTCGCGGTGGGCAGCCGGATCTGGGTCGAGGGCAAGCACGACGCCGAGCTGGTCGAGCGGGTGTGGGGCCACGACCTCCGCGTCGAGGGCGTCGTCGTGGAGCCGCTCGACGGCGTGGACGACCTCCCGTCGCTGGTCCGCACCTTCGCGCCGACGTCGTCGCGCCGGCTCGGCGTCCTCGTCGACCACCTGGTCGCGGGGTCCAAGGAGAGCCGCGTCGTCGCCCAGGTGTCGAGCCCGCACGTGCTGGTCACCGGCCACCCGTACGTCGACGTGTGGCAGGCGGTGAAGCCGTCCTCGGTGGGCATCGCCGCGTGGCCGGTCGTCCCGCGAGGTGTGCCGTGGAAGGAGGGCGTCTGCGCGGCCCTCGGCTGGGGGGAGTCGTGGGAGGGCTGGAAGCGGGTGCTGTCGTGCGTGGACAGCTACCGGGACCTCGAGGTGCCGCTGCTGCAGTCGATGGAGCGCCTCGTCGACTTCGTGGCGCCTCCGCCGCAGGACTGACGTGCTGACCGTCCGGCCAGCGACCTCGTACGACGACGTCGCCCTCGTGCTCGGGACGAGCGACCCCGGCCGCTGCCAGTGCACGCGCCACACCCTCGGCCCGCCCGACTGGACGCCCAGCACCCGCAAGGAGCGGGTCGCCGACCTGACGGCACGGATCGGCCGGTCCCAAGGCCTCCTCGCCCGGCTCGACGACGAGCCCGTCGGGTGGTGCGCCGTCGCTCCGCGGGTCGCCTACCGGGCACTGCTGACCAGCCGCTCGCCGGTGCTGTGGAAGGGGCGCCAGGAGGACCCCGACGACGACGGCGTGTGGGCGGTCACCTGCTTCGTCACGCGCACCGGGTACCGGCGACGGGGCGTGAGCGCGGCCCTGGCTGCGGCGACCGTGGACCTCGCCCGGTCGCAGGGGGCGCGGGCTGTCGAGGCCTACCCGATGGTCGTGCGGGCGGGGAAGACGGTGACGTGGGGCGAGCTGCACGTCGGCAGCCGGGACGTGTTCGCCGACGCCGGCTACGTGGAGGTGAGCCGCCCGACCCTGCGACGCGTCGTCATGCGCGTCGAGCTCGGCTGACGGGTCGTGCGCGGACGGAGCCCACTGAGGCGAGGCCGCGCGAGCTCGACCGACCGCGACCCCCCTTGTCGTCGCAGCAGGTGCGGTTCGACCAGAGCCGCTGCCGTGACGACGAGGCATCCCAGGTCGAGGGCGTCGCTGGGGGACGCTCCCGGAGTGCGCCGGCTGTCCGGACCAGGTCGAGACCTCGCCGGGCGGGGAGGACGATCACGTCGTGGTCCAGCCCCACTCGCTGATGCACCGGCTGTCGCGCAGGCGCAGGGTCTTGCTGCCGTCGTGGAGGTCGTGGTGGTGGTGCTGGCAGAGCGGGACGAGGTCGGTGAGGGTGGTCTGGTGGGTCTTCCACCAGGGTTCGGCGTGGTGCGGCACGGTGCCGGTGTGGGTGCAGCCGTTGACGGCGCAGGTGCTGCCCCAGGCGGCGTGCAGGGCGCGGCGTTCCCGGGCGGTGGCGTGCCGGTGGTCGCCGGAGGCTGCGACCGGTCTGTCTCGCGCGTCGGTGAGGACGGCGGACAGCAGGCTGCTGCAGCCGTGCCGGCGTAGCTGGCTGGGGGTGAGGGGGACGTCGCCGCTGCTGGTGCGGAGGCGGCCGGGCGGGGCTCCTGGCTTGCCGTCGAGGGCGTCGACGCTGGCGGTGATGGTGAGGTGGCTGGGGGCGGGGGTGCCGGCGCCGGGGGCGCAGGTGGTGAGGTCGGCCAGCAGCTGGGCGAACGCGTCGTGGGCGCGCTGGTCGCGGCTGCCCAGGACGTTGCCCTCGACGTGACCGCCGAACGGGTCGGGGTCGACGCCCGCGCCGGCGGCACCGAAGAGGTCCGCCTCGGCCGCGTCGACGGTGGCGTTCTCGGCGGTCGTCTCGGCCTTCAAGGGTGCGGCCACCTCGACGCTGCCGTCCGCGTCGCCGTCCGAGCCGTCCGAGCCGTCCGAGCCGTCCGAGCCGTCCGAGGCGTCCCCGGCGTCGCAGCCGTCTCTGTGGGGCTTGGAGGTCGCGTCGGGCCGCAGGACGTCCTCGACTTGGACGCCGTCGGGGTCGGGGTCGGCGTGCTGGCGGGTCAGGCGGGTCAGGCGGGTCAGGCGGGCCTTGTGGGCCGGGCTGTCCGGGTCGCGGGAGGTCAGTTCGTCGTGCAGGTGCTGTCCGACCTCGTCGGTCAGGTGCGCCCGCAACGACCAGCCACCGGTCTTGAGCTTGCGCAGCGACAGCCCCCGGTCGCGGTACGCCTGCTCGGCCGCGTCGTCGGCCTGCGCCTCGGGCTGCAGGGCGTCGACCAGCAGCCGCACCCCCGCGACGACCTCCCCCGGAGCCAGCACCGTCGCGGCCAGCGTGAACGCCGGTTCGAGCTTGCCCGCAGCGTCGGACCAGGTGTCCTGCAGCCCTGAGCGGACCACGGTCGCGAGCAGCTCCCGGCGCTCGTCGAACACGGCCTCCTGCTCCGGCGTCGGGTCCAGGCACGCCGCGCCCGCCCAGACCCGCAGCAGCTCACCGAGACCGTCGACGAGCACGCCCTCGAGCTGCTCCGGCAGCACCTGGAGCGGGACGCGGGCGAGCTCACGGGCCACCGCCCCGAACGTCCTCGCCGAGACGCGGCCGTCGGCGAACGCCTGCCCGAGCACCGGCCGGTCCAGCAGCAGCCGGCCCAGCGCGAGCTGACCGGTGTCACCGCACGGCAGCGTCCGCAGCCACGTCCGGGTCGACCCGGCCCGCCGCTCCCGCCACAAGCCCCGCTCCTCCACGTCAGCGACCGCCCGCAGGGCCGCCACGACGACCCGCTCCTGCAGCGCCAGCAACGCCTCCGCCCGGACCACCGCCGCACGGGGCGACAGGACCGACGGCACCACCAGCAGAGCCCGCTCCACCGCCGCAGTCAGGGCCGCGACGTCGGGTTCGACGCCCTCGTCCGCAGCAGGAGCAGGGTCGCACGGTCGGGCTGAGCGACCCCGGCGGGGTCATCGGCGATCAGCACGGAACGGCACGCCCGGGAACGGCCCACTCGCCGGCTCCGAACATGACTGCCCCCTCCCCCTGATCGCTGAGGCGAGCCTGTCACCCGGGTCCGACAAGAACAGGCCCCAGCAACGACCCCCCAGAAGAACGACTTCAAGATCTTCTACGCGAAGGACGGCGGCCCCTGGGAAGGTGACTGCGACCGCATGACGTCACGACGGCCTGAGACGAGCGACGCTGCGGACAGGCGAGGAGTCGCGGCCCGAGAGAGGCCCCTGTCGGTGGCGTGGCTGGACAGCAGCCGAGTCACGGCCCGGACAGCGCCCCCGCCGCGAACAGCGGCCGAGTCGCGGCCTGCATAGCGCCCCCGCTACCCCCGCCGCACCGACCGCCGTCCCAGCAGCACACCGAGTCCGACCAGCCCCGCCACCACCAGCCCTGCTGCGACGGCGACGACCCCTCCGGGCAGCCCGTCGTCGGACCCGGGTCCGACCGCGTAGGGGACCCGGAGCCGCTCGACGACCCGCGCGGGCAGGGCCTGCAGTCCGGCCTCCGCCGGGAGCGCACCCCACACCGACACCTCCCGCAGGCCGTCCCGGCCGAGCCCGACCCGGACCGCCCGGACGTCCGCGCCCGGCAGCCGGACCGCCCCGAACGCGTCCGCCACCGAGCCGGCCGGGCGGAAGGTCCGGCCGTCGCCCGAGACGTCGACGGCGCAGCCGCCGGAGCACCCGCGCACGACGACGAGCTCCGCCGGCACCGGGCCGCCCAGGTCGACGACCACCGTCGTCGGGGGCACGCAGGGGGCGGCGGACGACGACGGGGACAGCGACGGGCACCCGATGGGCGGGGCGTCCGTCGCGGTGAGGTCGCCGTCGGTGAGGGCGCAGGGGGAGGCCGTGCCGGGGTAGGTGCAGGCCCGGCCGCGGGACGGTGGCGCCCCGGCGCCCGAGACGTAGCCGGTGCCGGGGGAGCGCCAGACGACGTCGAGGTCGCTCCCGGTGATCTCCTCACGGAGGGCCCCGGACAGCACGACGCGGCCCCTGGTGTCCTCGAGGACCCGGCTGTCGAGGGTCGCCGAGGTGCGTCCCGTGACGGTCTGCCAGGCGGGGACGACGTCGTCGCCCTCGAACGACAGCGTGTAGGGCGCGCCCGGGGAGGCGGTCCACGACGACCCGACCCGAGCGCGGTCGCCGCGGACGGACAGCCGCGGGTCGACGAGGCGCAGGGGTGGCAGCCGGACGTCGTTGGTCTGCACCACGAAGCGAGCGGAGACCGACGCCCCCGACACCTCCTGCCCGCGGGGAGCGGCGGCGGCCGACAGGACCTGCGGTCGGACGCCGCCGAACGCCGTCTGCGTGTCGCGGCCCTGCAGCTCCAGGCGGTACGAGCCGGTCTCCGTCGTGCGGGCGGAGGCGACCCGGTCGCGGCAGGCGCCTGACGTGCAGGCCAGGCCGAGGGTGACGACCGCGAGCGCGACGTCCCCGTCGCCGACCCCGCTGGCGAGCCGCACCGGACGGTCGGCCAGCGGACCCCCGGCCGGCCCGCGGACGGTCCCCGAGAAGGTCACCGCGGCGTCGGGGTCGATCCGGCTCTGCTCCCCGCAGGCCGCGGTCAGCAGCCCGCCGAGCAGCACGGCGGCGACCAGGCGGACAGGCGGGGTCGGCACCTGCCCAGTAGACCGTGGGGACGCCGGTCGAGGGGCGTCCTCGCCTATTCTCGACCGGGTCGCTGCCCCTGCGCGAAGGACCTCGTGACCGCCCCTGCCCGCACTGCCCCGCGCTCTCCGGCGCCCGCCGTGCCGCTGCGCGCATGGCAGGCGCAGGCCCTCGAGGCCTACCGGGAGGCGGGTCGGCAGGACTTCCTCGTCACGGCCACGCCGGGTGCCGGCAAGACGACGTTCGCCCTGACCCTGGCGGCGTCGCTGCTCGCGGACCGGACGGTGGACCGCGTCGTCGTCGTGTGCCCCACCGACCACCTGCGCACGCAGTGGGCCGAGGCGGCCGGCCGGGTCGGCATCGCCCTCGACCCGACGCTCAGCAACGCGGTGGGGCCGGTCCGGGCCGACGTCCAGGGCTACGTCACGACCTACGCGCAGGTGGCCGGCAAGCCCGCCCTGCACGCCGCGCGGACCGGGCTGCGCAGCCTCGTGGTGCTCGACGAGGTGCACCACGCGGGCGACGGGCTGTCCTGGGGCGAGGCCGTCGCGCAGGCCTTCTCCCAGGCCAAGCGCCGGCTCTGCCTCACCGGCACCCCGTTCCGGACCCGGCCCGACGAGCGCATCCCGTTCGTCCGGTACGAGACCGACGGCGACGGCGCCCTGGCGAGCGTCGCCGACCACGTGTACGGCTACCGGGAGGCGCTGGCCGACGGCGTCGTCCGGCCGGTGGTGTTCGCGGCGTACACGGGGGTGAGCCGGTGGCGCAACAGCGCGGGCGAGGTGGTGGCGGCCAGCCTGTCCGACCCGTCGACCCGCAGCGTCGAGGCGACCGCCTGGCGCACCGCGCTCGACCCGGGCGGCCAGTGGGTCCCGCACGTCATCGCGGCCATGGACGAGCGGCTCACCCACCTGCGCGAGAGCACGGTCCCCGACGCCGCCGGGCTGGTGCTGGCGAGCGACCAGGACGACGCCCGCGCCTACGCCAAGATCGTCAAGCGGGTGACCGGCAAGGCGCCGGCGCTGATCCTCAGCGACGACCCGAAGGCCTCCCAGAAGATCGCCAAGTTCGCGGCGTCGGACCAGCGGTTCGCCGTCTGCGTCCGGATGATCTCGGAGGGCGTCGACGTCCCGCGTGCCGCCTGCCTGGCCTGGATGACGTCGTACCGGACGCCGCTGTTCTTCGCCCAGGCGGTCGGCCGCGTGGTGCGCGCCCGGTCGCCGCACGAGTCCGCGACGGTCTTCCTGCCGGCCGTCCGGCCGCTGCTGGCGCTGGCCGCCGAGATGGAGACCGACCGCAACCACGTCATGCCGCCGCCCAAGGCCGGGCCCGAGGGGGACGATCTCGACCTGCCCCCCCGCGAGACCGCCGAGCAGGAGACGGTCGACCAGTGGCAGGCACTGGGCGCCGAGGCCGAGTTCGCGCACGTGCTGTCCGGCGGGCGGGCCGTCGTCGCGGAGTCGCTCACGGGGGCAGACGCCGAGCACCTCGGGCTGCTGTCCGGCCTCCTGACGCCGGAGCAGACCGCGTCCCTGCTGGCCCAGCGCGACGACGAGCACCGGCGGCGGGCCTCGACGGCGGTCGACGAGGACGAGCCCGAGCAGCCGCTCGTGGTCGAGGGCGGCCGCGCGTGGGAGCAGGCCGGGGCGCTCCGCCGCGAGGTCAACAGCCTCGTCGGGCAGCTCGCGGCCCGGACCGGGGCGCCCCACGGGGTCCTGCACGGGCGCCTGCGCAAGGCCGTCCCGGGACCTCCGTCCGCGGCGGCCACCGTCGACGTGCTCGAGGCCCGCCGCGACTGGCTGCTCGCGCAGATCACCCGCTAGGAGCTAGTGGACGTCGTCCATGATGTTCGTGACCGCGCCCAGCACGATGCCGGCGAGGCCGACGACGCCCCCGGTGATGGCCAGCGGCAGGTTCTCCAGCACGAAGGCGAAGCCGAGGATGACGGCGGAGATGCTGATCAGCACGACGACCACCCAGGAGCTGGTCTTGTGTCCGGGGCCACCGGCCGCGGCTGAGCTGTTGGCCGTCGAGGTGTCGCCGAGGTCGGCCATCGTGCACTCCTGGGGAGGTCGGAACAGGACACTCCATGTTAGGGGTCGGGAATCGACCCGCCCACACCCCGCCTTGCCTGTCGTATGAGCCTGCTGTTCGAGCCCCTGTCCCTGCGCGACGTCGAGGTCCGCAACCGGGTCTGGGTGTCGCCGATGTGCCAGTACTCCTGCGTGGACGGCCTGGTCGACGACTGGCACCTCGTCCACCTGGGCGCCCGCGCCGTCGGCGGCGCCGGTCTGGTCATGACCGAGGCCAGCGCCGTCAGCCCGGAGGGGCGGATCAGCCCGCAGGACGCCGGGATCTGGACGGACGAGCAGGCCGAGCGCTGGTCGCGCGTGACCGCCTTCCTGCGGGCGCAGGGCGCGACCTCGGCCGTGCAGCTGGCCCACGCCGGGCGCAAGGCCAGCAGCCACCGCCCGTGGGACGAGGAGTCCGGCGTCGTGGCGCCCCAGGACGGCGGCTGGCAGCCCGTCGGCGCGAGCCCCGTGGCCTACGAGGGCCTCGCCGTGCCCACCGAGCTCGACGACGCCGGCCTCGCGAAGGTGCGCACCGACTTCGTGGCCGCCGCCCGGCGCAGCGTCGACGCCGGCTTCGACGTCCTCGAGCTGCACGCTGCCCACGGCTACCTGCTGCACAGCTTCCTGTCGCCCCTGTCGAACCTGCGCACCGACGGCTACGGCGGCTCCTTCGAGGGGCGCGCCCGGCTGCTGCTCGAGGTGACCGAGGACGTCCGGGCCGCCGTGGAGGCCCCGCTGCTGGTCCGCCTCAGCGCGACCGACTGGGCCGAGGGCGGCTGGGACGTCGAGGAGTCGGTCGAGCTCGCCCGGCTGCTGGCCGACCGCGGGGTCGACCTCGTCGACGTCAGCTCCGGCGGCAACGTCGCGCACCAGCAGATCGTCGTCGGGCCCGGGTACCAGGTGCCGTTCGCCGCCGCGGTGCGCAAGGCCGGGGTCCCGACCGCCGCCGTCGGGATGATCACCGACCCGCGGCAGGCCGAGCAGGTCCTCGCCGAGGGCCACGCCGACGTCGTCCTGCTGGCGCGCGAGTCCCTGCGCGACCCGCACTGGCCGCTGCGTGCCGCCGCGGAGCTCGGCGCCTCGGTCACCTGGCCGCCGCAGTACGACCGGGCGCAGTTCCGCCGGCCCTCCGCCGCCGGTCAGCGTTGAGCCTGGTCACCGACCCGGCCGACCCCGCGGTCGCGGACTACGTCGGGCTGACCGACGGCGTCCGGCGCATGCGGCACGAGCCGGAGTCAGGGTTCTTCATCGCCGAGGGCCTCAACGTCGTGCAGCGCACGGCCGCGAAGGGCTACCCGTGCCGGTCGCTCCTGGTCTCGCCGTCCCGGTTCGAGGACCTGCCCGAGGACCTCAAGCAGCTCGCCCCGGTGCACGTCGCCTCCTACGAGGTGCTCGAGCAGGTCACCGGCTTCCACGTGCACCGCGGGGTGCTGGCGAGCTTCGGGCGGGTACCGGTGCCGTCGGCGGCCGAGGTGATGGCGGGTGCCCGGAGGATCGTCGTCCTGGAGGACGCCACTAACCACACCAACCTCGGGGCGGTCTTCCGCAGTGCCGCGGGCCTGGGGATCGACGCCGTCCTGCTCAGCCCGCGCTCGTGCGACCCGCTCTACCGGCGCACGGTCCGGGTGAGCATGGGCCAGGTGTTCGCCGTACCGTACGCCTACCTGGACAGCTGGCCGGCCGGGCTGCAGGAGGTCAGGGACGCCGGCTTCCGCGTGCTCGCCCTCACGCCCGCCCCCGACGCCGTCCGGCTCGAGGACGTGCGCCTCGCGGGCGACGAGAAGGTGGCCGTCCTGCTGGGCAGCGAGGGCCCGGGCCTGACCCGGGACGCGATGGACGGCAGCGACCTGAGGGTGCGGATCCCGATGGCCCAGGGCGTCGACTCGCTCAACATCGCGGCCGCCGCCGCGGTCGTCTTCTGGGCCGTGGGGCAACGCCCGTGACACGCTCCCGGGCATGAAGCGCGCCCTGCTCCTGCTGCCCCTGCTCCTGCTGCCGGCCGCGTGCAGCGGCGAGACCGACGACGGCGGCAAGGCCGCGTACCTCAAGCAGGCCGAGTCCGTCTGTGCCAGGGCCGTCGCTGCCCGGGCCGCCGCCGGGACCCCGACGTCGACCAAGGCCATCCCCGCGTACGTGCGGCAGATCGTCACCGTGGCGAGCGACACGTCCGCCGAGCTCAACGCGCTCGAGCCTCCTGCGGCCGACGCCGCCGAGCTCGACACGAAGCTGCTCGCACCGCTGCGCGACCAGGTCGGCAAGGGCCAGGCCTTCGCGAAGCTGGTCGAGGAGACGGCCGCGAAGGGCGACGACGCGGCCGTGCTCAAGGTCCTCGGGTCGGCCCCGCTCAAGCCGCAGGCCGACCTCGCCTTCATGAAGGACTACGGCTTCGTCCAGTGCGTGAAGGCCGCCGACACCTCGGCGTGACCCGGCTCACGGAAGGGATGCCGGGCCGCCCGGCTTGGTCCTTGCAGTAGCAACCACTGCGAGGAGAGACCCATGACCACGGACCTGTTCGCCCCGTACACGCTCGGCAGCCTCGAGCTCCGCAACCGCCTCGTCATGGCCCCCATGACGCGCAACCGGACGCCCGACACCGTGCCGAACGCCCTCAACGCCGAGTACTACGCCCAGCGGGCGAGCGCCGGTCTCATCGTGACCGAGGGCGTGCAGCCGTCCGCCGTCGGCCAGGGCTACCCGGGGACCCCGGGCCTGCACACCGACGCGCAGACCGAGGGCTGGCGTGCCGTCGCCGACGCCGTCCACGCCCGCGGCGGGAAGATCGTCGCGCAGATCATGCACGCCGGCCGCATCAGCCACCCCGACCTCATCGGCACGACGCCCGTCTCGGCGTCCGCCACGAAGCCCGCCGGCCAGGTCTTCACCGGCAGCGGCATGAAGGACTTCGAGGCGCCCCGCGCCCTCGAGCTCGACGAGATCCCCGGCGTCGTCGGCGAGTACGTCGACGCGGCCCGTCGCGCCGTCGCGGCCGGCCTCGACGGCGTGGAGCTGCACGCGGCCAACGGCTACCTGCTGCACCAGTTCCTCGCCGACGGGATCAACGTCCGCACCGACTCCTACGGCGGCTCGCCGGAGAACCGGGCCCGCTTCGTCCTCGAGGTCGCCCGGGCCGTCGTCGCCGAGGTCGGCGCGGACAGGGTGGGCATCCGGATCAGCCCCGGTGGGGCGTTCAACGACGTCACCGAGACCGAGGTCGACGCCACGTACGGCGCTCTCGTCGAGGGCCTCGCCCCGCTCGGCCTGCTGTACCTGCACGTCATCGCGGACGAGGAGTCCGGCTACGTCGAGGGCCTGCGCAAGGCGTTCGGCGGCCCGACGATCGTCAACACCGGCTTCGCCGGCCCGTCCGACCTCGAGACGGCGCAGACCGTCGTCGGCGAGGGCCACGGCGACCTGTTCGCCATCGGCCGGGCGTTCATCGCGAACCCCGACCTGGTCGAGCGCCTGCAGGCCGGCACGGACCTCGCCGAGGGCGACCAGGCGACGTACTACGGCGGCGACGCCGCGGGCTACACGGACTACCCCACGGCCTCCTAGGCCCCACGTTCTCGGCGCCCGTCCCTGCGACCCAGGGGCGGGCGTCGTGCTGTCCGGTCAGTCCGTCCCCGCGCCGCCGGACTGCTCCGCGACCGCGATCGGCGCACGCAGCAGCCCGTCGGGGATCCCGAAGCCCTCGACCAGGGCGAGGGCGTGCGGCCGCAGCTCGCGGCACAGCTCGTTCACCTCGGTGACGAGCGCCCGGGACGTGTCGGTGTCGAAGAAGCCGTGCTCGAGCCACCAGGCGCGGTCGGCCTCGAGGACCGACAGCGCGAACAGGTCGCGCAGGGGCGGAAGCACCGCGAGGTCCGCGTCCGCCACGACCTGCGCGAACTGCCCGTGCACGACCCGCTCGACGTGGGCCTTCGCGGCGGCGAGGGCGTGGTCCTGGCAGTGCGACAGCGCGCGCAGCGGGTCCATGCCCTCGCCCTGCACCAGCCGCCGCAGCCGGCGGGCCAGGCTGTCGACCAGCCGGTCCTCGCGGAACGTCAGGGCCGCCGCCTGCCACGAGGCGTCGCGGAGGGCGGGGGTCGGCGCGGTGAACCGGTCGAGCAGCCGCGACACCCCCCGGGTGGTGAGGTGGCGGGCCATCCCGACGGCGTCGAGGTCCTCGAACTGCGACGCGTACTCCCCGAGCAGCGTCTTGGCGACCAGCTGCAGCAGCACGGTGTTGTCGCCCTCGAAGGTCACGAAGACGTCGGAGTCGGCCCGCCAGGAGGCGAACCGGTTCTCGGCGAGGTAGCCCTTGCCGCCGCAGCACTCCCGGCTGTCCTGCACGGCGTCGACCATGTGCCAGGTGCAGTACGCCTTGAGTCCGGCTGCGAGGGACTCGAGCTCGCGCTGCCGGTCCCCGCCCGGCTCGGCCAGGACGGCGACGTACTCGCGGGTGAGGTGGTCGTGCGCGGCCTGCAGGGCGTACGACGTCGCGACCTTCGGCAGCAGCCGGCGCTGGTGGGTCAGGTAGTCCATCAGCGGCGTGTCGGTCTCCAGGCCGCTGCCGAACTGACGGCGGCGCTCGCCCCACCGGACCGCCGTGGTGAGGGCGTTGCGGCCGACGGACAGGCCGGCGCCGGCGATGCAGATCCGGCCCTCGACCAGGGCGCCGATCATCGAGAAGAACCTCGCGCCCGGCGAGGCGATGGGGGAGGAGTACTCGCCGGTCTCCGACACCTGGGCGAACCGGTCGAGCAGGGCGTCGCGCCCGACCCGCACCGCCGACAGCCGGAGCCGGCCGTTGTCGACCCCCTGCAGACCCATCTTGTCGCCGCAGTCCTCGACCTCGACGCCCTCGACCAGCTGCCCGGCCTCGTCGCGCACCGGCACGAGGAACGCGTGCACGCCGCGCTGCTCCCCGGCGACGTCGAGCTGGGCGAACACCACCGCCATGCGGGCGTGCCGGGCGAGGTTGCCGATCCAGTCCTTGCGGGCGTCGTCGTCGGGGGTGTGCAGGACGAACTCCTGCGCCGCGGCGTCGTAGCGGGCCTGCGTGCGGATGCTGCGGACGTCGGAGCCGTGGCCGCTCTCGCTCATGCCGAAGGACCCGGGCAGGTCGAGCGTGCCGATGTCGCGCAGGTAGCGGGCGTGGTGCTTCTCGGTGCCGAGCCGGTGCACCGAGCCGCCGAACAGGCCGAACTGCACGCCGACCTTGACCAGCAGGGAGAGGTCGCCGTGGCCGAGCGTCTGGAAGCCGGCGACCCGGCCGCCGGGGTCGTCCGCGCCGCCGAACTCGACGGGGAAGCTCTGGGCGCCGGAACCGGTCTTCGCGACCCGGCGGCACCAGTCCAGGACGAGGTCGCGGTAGGCGTCGCGGTCCAGGCCGTCGGCCGAGGCGAGGTCGAGCTCGAGCAGCGCCTCGCGGGTCTTGCGGCGGGCGTCCGCGTGCTCCCCGTCGAGCAGCGCCTGCAGGGCGGCCACCTCGGCGGTGGTCAGGGGGTCGGTCGACAGCGGCACCACGTCGGCGGTCATGCGCCGTGCCTACCCCACCGCCCGGCGATCACCCGGGCAGCAGCAGGCCCAGCACCGGCAGCACGACGACGACGGCCGAGGCGAGCAGCACGAGCAGCCGCGCTCCGGTCGGCAGCGGCGGCGGCGGGTCGAGCAGGCGCCCGGCCCGGACCAGCACGCCGGTGTCACCGGCCGCGAGCCCGCCGTCGGGTGACGCCGCGCCCCCGACCTTGTAGAGCGCGCGGGCCAGCACCGTCCTGTCGTGCCCACGGGCGGCGTGGTCGTCGGCCAGCACCTCGACGAGCAGGGACACCTCCTCCACGGCCGTCCGGACGGCGGGCAGGCGGGGGAGGGTCGCCCGCAGCGCGGTGAAGGGCAGGACGACGAGGTCGTGGCGCTGGTCGACGTGGGCCCGCTCGTGCGCGAGCACGGCCTCGACCTCCGGCCCCGTGAGGCGACGCAGCGCGCCCTGCGACACGACGACCCGGGGCCGCAGCCCGGGCAGGCAGTACGCCACCGGCAGGTCGCTCTCGAGGACGCTGGCCCCGCGGACGAGGGGGTTGCGGGTGGAGACGAGGTCGACCATCCGCCGGTGCTGCCGGCGGGCCCGCACGGTGCGGACCGCGCTGCCGACCAGGACCCAGAGCAGTCGTCCCAGCAGGGCGAGGCCGAGCAGGCCGGCCAGGCCGCCCCACCACGGCGGCCGGCCGGACAGGGACCGCAAGGCCTCGAGGTGCGTGTCGCCGTAGGGCGCGAGGGCGACCGTGGACAGCGCCTCGAGGGCGAGCAGCCCGGCCGCCAGGCCGAGCGCCTGCCACAGCACGAGGGCGACGACGGGGGCACGCAGCGGCCAGGACGCCCCGGCGAGGCGGGCCGGGACGAGGGCGAGCAGGACGACGGCGACCGCGAGGACGGCGGCCGCGGCCAGCACGGTCCTGCTACCGGCCCTCGAGGGCGCGGCGCAGCGCCTCGGCGTCCTCCGGGCTCACGGACCGGGCGAAGTGCTGCAGGACGGCGGTGCGGTCCTCGGCCTGCCCGAGGGCCTGCTCCATGAGGACGGCGACGTGGTCGGCCCGCGACGCCGTCGAGGTGTACGTGTGGGCCCGGCGGGAGGTGTCGCGCTGCAGCAGGCCCTTGCGCTCGCACCGGCCGAGGACCGTGAGCCAGGTCGTGTAGGCCAGGCCGCGGTCGACGAGGGCGTCGGCCACCTCGCGGGCCGTCACGGGGGTGCCGGCCGCCCAGACGACGTCCATCACGGCGCGCTCGAGGCCGCCCTGCTTCGCCGTCGTCGTCGTCGTGCTCACGCCGGGAACCCTACGACGGGCGCCGTGCGTTCTCCTGCCAGACCTACTACATTGTGTAGTAGTCCCACTGACCCTGAGGAGACGCTCGTGCCCGACGTCGTCGGCACCGCCCAGCCCCCCGGCGCGCAGTCCTGGCGCTGGGAGTGGCAGCTGCTGTCGGCGTGCCGCGGCCGCAGCGACCTGTTCTTCCACCCGCACGGCGAGCGCGAGCCGATGCGCAGCGAGCGCGAGGACGCCGCCAAGGCGCTCTGCGCCAGCTGCCCGGTCCAGCCCGAGTGCGCCGACCACGCCCTCGTCATGCGCGAGCCGTACGGCGTCTGGGGCGGCATGAGCGAGACCGAGCGGGAGACCCGCCTGCACGGACCGCGCCCCGCCCGCAAGCGCTAGGTCCCGAGCTCCCGCCGGGCCCGCTGCGCCACCCGTGCGAGGGCGTGCCGCTCGCCGAGCAGCGCCCCGCCGGCGCCCACCACCGGCAGCATCCCGAGCGCCCGGTGCCACAGCCGGCCCTCCTCGCGGCCGCCGACCACCCGGCGGTTCGCGTTCAGGGTGCGGCCGAGGGCCGCCAGCTGCGCACCCAGGCCGCCCCTGCGGTCGACCTCGACCTCCGGCCCGGCGCCCGGCGACCAGCCCTCCGGCAGGTCCCGCTCGAGCACCGACACCGCGACGACCCGCACCTGCTCGCGCTCGTCCTCCACGCCGGCGGCCAGGCAGAGGGCCACGGCCAGCGTGCCCTGCGCCCCCGCGGCCACGACGCCCTGCGCCGCCGAGGCCAGCCGCCCGCCCAGGCCGGGCGCCGCGGCGACGACCGCGACCTCGTGGCGCCAGTGCGCCGTCACCCGGCCCGGGTCCGTCCCCGTCAGCCGCAGCAGCGAGGCCGACAGCGGCCGGGCCGCCCGGACGAAGGAGGCGACGGCGTCGGCGTCACCGGGGCGCAGGACAGCGGGCACCCGGGCAGACTGGCACCTCACCGCGAGCACACGCCGGACAGGGTCTGCTGTGACCCCGACCCGCCGTCCCAGGAGGACTCCGTGACCACGAGCACCGAGCTCGAGCGTGCCCTGTTCGAGGTCAAGAAGGTCGTCGTCGGCCAGGACCGGATGGTCGAGCGCATCCTCGTCTCGCTGCTGGCCCGCGGGCACTGCCTGCTGGAGGGCGTCCCGGGCGTGGCCAAGACCCTGGCCGTCGAGACGCTGGCGACGGTCGTCGGCGGCTCGAGCGTCCGCATCCAGTTCACGCCCGACCTCGTGCCGAGCGACATCGTCGGCACCCGGGTCTACCGCCCCTCGCAGGAGGCGTTCGACGTCGAGCTCGGCCCGGTGTTCGCGAACCTCGTGCTGGCCGACGAGATCAACCGCGCGCCGGCCAAGGTGCAGTCGGCGCTGCTCGAGGTGATGGCCGAGCGGCAGGTCTCGATCGGCGGCACCACCTACCCGCTGCCCAAGCCCTTCGTCGTGCTGGCGACCCAGAACCCGATCGAGAACGAGGGCGTGTACCCGCTGCCGGAGGCGCAGCGCGACCGCTTCCTGCTGAAGGTCGTCGTCGGGCACCCGAGCATGGCCGAGGAGATGGAGATCGTCCGGCGGATGTCGGTCGACCGCCCGCACGCCTCACCCGTGCTGTCGCTGGAGGACCTCGTCGCGCTGCAGCAGCAGGTCGACGACGTGTTCGTCCACCACGCCGTCGCCGAGTACGCCGTCCGCCTCGTCATGGCCACCCGCGAGCCCGAGCGCTGGGGGCTCGCGGACCTCGCGCCGCTGCTCGCCTACGGCGCCTCGCCCCGCGGCTCGCTCGGCCTGGTGCAGGGCGCCCGGGCCCTCGCCGTCCTGCGCGGCCGCGACTACGTCATGCCCGTCGACATCAGCGACCTCGCCGTCGACGTGCTCGCCCACCGGCTCGTCCTGACCTACGAGGCGCTCGCCGACGAGGTGTCGGCCGTGAGCATCGTCGAGCGGGTCGTCGCCACCATCGAGGCGCCGCGGGTCAGCCCCGCCCAGGAGAGCGGGCGCGACGGCGGCCGCATCCCCGCGTGACGCTCCCTCCCGCGCCGCTGGCCCCCGCCTCGTCCGCGCGGGCGCTGCAGCTCGACATCAGCCGCCGCCTCGACGGGCTGCTGCAGGGCGACCACCTCGGCTTCCTGCCCGGTCCGGGCAGCGAGCCGGCGGAGGCCCGCGCGTACAGCCCCGGCGACGACGTCCGCCGCATCGACTGGGCGGTCACGGCCCGCACCAGCGAGGTGCACGTCCGCGACGCCGTCGCCGAGCGCGAGCTCGAGACGACCCTGCTGGTCGACCTCACTGCGTCGATGAGCTTCGGCACGGCCCGCTGCGAGAAGCGCGAGGTGGCCGTCGCCGTGGCGGCCGCCTTCGCCCACCTGGCCGCCGGTCCCGGCGACCGTCTCGGCGCGGTCCTGCTCGGGGACCGCGTCCGCCGGGTCCGCGCCCGGGCCGGCCGCGACGCCGGACTCGCCCTGCTGCACCTGCTCCTGGAGAGCCCCCGCAGCACCACCGCCGGCCCGACCCTGTCCGAGGGCCTCGCCGCCTGCGCCAGCCCGCCCCGCCGGCGCGGCCTGCAGGTCGTCGTCAGCGACCTGCTCGAGCCCGGGCCGCCCTCGCCCGAGCCCGCCTGGGCGACGCCCCTGCGCCGGCTGGCCACCCGCCACGAGGTCGTCGTCGTCGAGGTCGTCGACCCGCGGGAGCTGGAGCTGCCCGCCGTCGGGTCGCTGCGGCTGGTCGACCCCGAGACGGGACGGCAGGTCGAGGTCCACACCGGCCGGGCGCTGCGCGAGCGGTACGCCGCCGCGGCCGCCGCCCGCCGGGCCTCGCACGCCGCCGCGGTCCGCCGGGCCGGCGCGGGCCACGTCGTCGTCCGGACCGACCGCGACTGGCTGCCCGACCTCGCCCGCTTCCTCGCCGCCCGACGCCGGGTCCGCGCCGCGGGACGGGCCCGATGACGGGGGGAGCGGCATGAGCCGGATCGCCGGCTTCGAGCAGCCGGTCCGGCTGCTCCTGCTGCTGCTCGTGGCCGCGCTGCTGGCGGGCCACGTCTGGGCGCAGCGACGCCGGGTCCCCGCGGCCGTCCGCTTCCCCGAGCTGGACCTGCTCGCGTCGGTCGCGCCCCGGGTGCCCTCCTGGCGGCGGCACGTCCCGACGGGCCTGCTGCTGCTGGCGCTGACGGTCCTGACGCTGGCGTTCGCCCAGCCGGTCGCGGACCGGAGGGTGCCGCGGGAGCGGGCCACCGTCGTCGTCGCCCTCGACGTGTCGCTGTCCATGATGGCCACCGACGTCGAGCCCGACCGGATCAGCGAGGCGAAGAAGGCGGCCCGGGCGTTCGTCGAGGGCCTGCCGGACCGCTTCAACGTGGGCCTGGTGGCGTTCAGCGGCAGCGCGGGTGTCGTGGTGCCTCCGACGTTGGACCACGCCGCGGTCGAACGGGCCGTCGACGGTCTCGAGCTCGCCCCCGGGACCGCCATCGGTGAGGCCGTCGTCGCCTCGCTGGTCGCCCTGCAGGACGTGCCGGGCAGCTCCGGGGACGGGTCCCTCCCGCCGCCTCCTGCCCGCGTGGTGCTGCTGTCCGACGGGGCGAACACCCAGGGGCGTCCGGTGGAGGCCGCCGTCGCGCTGGCCCGCCAGGCGGAGGTCCCCGTCTCCACGATCGCCTACGGGACCCAGGACGGCGTCGTCGAGGTCGAGGGCCAGCGGATCGCCGTCCCGGTGGACGCGCCCGCGCTGGACGACCTCGCCGACGCGACCGGCGGCAAGGGCTACCGGGCCGAGAGCGGCGACGACCTGCAGCGGGTCTACGAGGACATCGGCAGCTCGGTCGGGACGACGGTCGAGCGCGAGCAGGTCACCGACCTGGTGGCCGGCCTCGGGCTCCTGCTCGGGCTGCTCGCCGTGGCGACCGGTCTGCTCTGGTCGCCACGGCTGCCCTGACCGCTACGCGGGGAGCTCCTCCCGGGAGGTCGCCGGCACGACGCGGTCGAGCAGCGCGACGATCCGGCGGCTGACCTCCTCGCGGCGCTCGAGGTGGACCATGTGCCCGACGCCCGGGTAGACCACGAGCTCACCGAGCGGCAGCGCCGCCGCGATCGCCCGGCTGTGCGGCAGCGGGCAGAGCACGTCCTTGTCGCCGCCGACCACCAGGCACGGGACCTCGGCGAGCGCCGTGAGCGCCTCCGCGCGGTCGTGCTGCGAGAAGGTCGGGAGGAACGCGGCCATGGTCTCGGCGCTGGTCTGCGCCTGGCAGTCCAGCACCTCGCGCACCTGCACCGGGTCGGCGCCCTTGGGGAAGACCAGGCGCCGCTCGAACGACGTCGACGGCCGCTTCTTGCCGCGCAGCTCGTCCTTGACCGCCTTCTCGTAGGCCTTCGGCAGGACCTTCTTGACGACCTTGGCCACCGGGTCGGGGAGCCCGTAGGTGACGGCGTCGAGCCCGCCCGACGACGTCCCGACGAAGGCGACACCGACCACGCGCGGTCCGAACAGCTCGGGACGCGCCTCGGCCAGGGCCATGATCGTCATGCCGCCCATGGAGTGACCGCCGAGCACGACGGGACCCTCCGGCGCGACCTCGTCGAGCACCTGGGCGAGGTCGACCGCGAGCTGCTCGAGGTTCGCGTGCGCCCGGTCGGTGCGGCCGGACCGGCCGTGACCGCGGTGGTCGTAGACGACGACGCGGAGGTCGGGGCGGGCCTCGACGAGGTCGCGGACCTGGCCGGCCCAGAGCCGGCTGCTCTGCACGTACCCGTGCGCGAGCACGACCGTGGCCGTCGCGGTCTCGGGGCCGTGCACCTCCACCGCCAGGTCGACGCCGTCGGGCGTGGTGACGGTGCGGAGCCGGCCCTGCAGGGGAGGGGCGACCGGCGTCGGCGCCTGGACGGGGCTGTCGGTGCCGGCCTTGCTGCGGGCGACGACGACCAGGGCGCCGAGGCCGAGGGCCAGGGCGGCGACGTTGCGCTTGCTCATGCGGGGGCTCCTGCGGGTCTGGGGGAGGAGCGGGAGGCGGGTCGGCTCCGGAGCTCGTAGGAGTCGGCGTCGAACCGGCGCATCAGCCGGTCGAACGTGTAGGTGTGGGTCGGCCAGAGCGTGAAGTTCTTGCCGTTAGCGTCGCGGTACCAGGCCCGGCACCCGCCGTTGTTCCAGACGGTGGTGTCGAGCCGCTCCTCGAGCTCGCGGTTGTAGACGTCCTGTGCGGCCTGGCGGACCTCGAGGGCGCCGCCGCCGGTCAGCAGCCTGAGGGCGGCGGCGACGTACCGGATCTGCGACTCGATCATCAGCACGACGCTGCTGTGCCCGAGCGCGGTGTTCGGCCCGAGCAGCAGGAACAGGTTGGGGAACCCGGCCACGGTCGTGCCGCGGTGCGCCTCCGCCCCCTCCTTCGCCCAGGTCTCCGCCAGGGTGAGGCCGGAGCGCCCGGTGAGCGCGTGGGCGACCGGGATGTCCATGACCTGGAACCCGGTGCCGAACACCAGGACGTCGACCTCGTGCAGCCGGCCGTCGCCGTCGACGACGCCCTGCGGCGTCACCTCCGCGACCGCCGTCGTCACGACCTCGACGGTCGGGCTGGCCAGGGCCGGCAGGTAGTCGTTGGACAGCAGGACGCGCTTGCAGCCGAGCGCGTAGTCGGGGGTCAGGGCGGCCCGCAGCGCAGGGTCGGGCACCTGCTCCTCGAGCATCTTCATCGCCTCGCGCTCGGCCAGGTGCGGAACCGCCCGCCCTTGGTGAAGCCGAGCAGCTGCAGCTCGCGGCTGGCGTAGACCAGCCCGCGGCGGAGCGTCTGCAGCACCGGGAGCTTGGCCATCAGCGCGCGTTCGCGGTCGCCGAGCGCGCGGTCGCGGCGGGGGAGCACCCACGGCGGTGTCCGCTGGAAGACGGTCACCGAGCCGGCGGCCCGCTGCAGCTCCGGCACGAACTGGATCGCCGACGCACCGGTCCCGACGACGGCGACGCGCTTGCCGGCGAGGTCGACGTCGTGGCGCCAGCGGGCGGAGTGGAAGGCGGGACCCGCGAAGACGGTCGTGCCGTCGGCGGAGACGCCGGGGACGTCCGGGTACCGCGGCTCGACCAGCCCGCCGCACCCGCTGACGAGGGCGTCGGCGGTCAGCGGACCGGCACTGGTCTCCAGGCGCCAGACCATCGCCTCGTCGTCCCAGGTCCCGGCGTCGAGGCTGGTGCCGAACCGCAGGTGCGGCCGCAGGCCCTGCTCGGTCGCGACCCGCTCCAGGTACGCCCGGATCTCGGGCTGCCGGCTGAACACGTGCGACCAGGCGCTGTTGCGGGCGAACGAGAACGAGTACAGGTGGCTGGGGACGTCGCAGGCGCACCCGGGGTAGGTGTTGTCGCGCCAGGTGCCGCCCACCGACTCCGCCCGCTCGAGGACGACGAAGTCCTCGATGCCGTCCTTCTTCAGCTGCACCGCGGTGCCGAGCCCGGCGAACCCGCTGCCGACGACGCAGACCCGGACGTGCCGGGGGAGCGTCACGTCCACGGCTGGACCACCAGGCGGATCGGGTTGCCCTGCTTGGTCGTCAGCTGCTCCACGCCGCTGGCGACCTCCTCCAGCGGCATCAGGCCGCTGACGCTGCCGCTGATGTCGAGCCGGCCGCTGCTGACGAGCCCGACGAGGTCGTCGAGGTGCTTGCGCTTGTAGCCGAGGTGGCCGAGCAGCGACTGCCCCTGGATGCCGAAGAAGACCCCCATGCCCAGCTCGATCGGGTCCAGCGAGAGCCCCACCATGACGACGCGGCCGAACCGGGCCAGGCACTCGGCGCCCTGCTTGAGGACGGCGTTCGCCCCGACGAGGTCGACCGCGACGTCGACCCCGCGGCCGCCGGTCAGCCGGCGCACCTCCGCGACGACGTCGTCCGTGGTCGGGTCCAGCGCGTGGTCGGCGCCCAGGCGCAGGGCGCGCTCGCGGGCGGAGGCCGACGGGTCGATCGCGATGATCGGGGAGGCCCCGACCATGCGGGCGGTCTGCACGGCGTGGACCCCGAGCCCGCCGATGCCCCACAGGGCGATGCTCTCGCCGGGGAGCAGCTTCGCCCGGTCGGTGAGGGCGGCGTACGGGGTGGCGACGGCGTCGGCGAGGACGCAGGCCCGCTCCAGCGGGATGTCGTCGGGGACGGAGGCCATGCCGCCGAAGCTGGTGAGGACGTACTGCGCCCAGGCGCCGTCGTAGTTGAAGCCCATGATCTCGAAGGCCTCGCACTCCTCGAACCGGCCGCGGTGGCACATGTCGCAGTTCGAGCACTGGCGGCCGCCGGCCATGACGACCCGGTCGCCGACCTGCCAGCCCTGGACGCTCTCGCCGAGCGCGGCGATCGTGCCGGCCGCCTCGTGGCCGGGCGTGACGACGGGCAGGGGCCCGGGGAGCGTGCCCTCGATGAGGTGGACGTCGGACAGGCAGATGCCGCACGCCTCGACCTTGACCAGGACCTCCATCGGCCCGGGCTGCGGGACGGGGACGTCCTCGACGGTCAGGGTCCCGTCATCGGCGTCGAAGCGCGCGGCGCGCATGGTGCTCGGGAGAGTGCTCATGCCTCAGCCTCCACCATCCGGCGCAGCGCCTTGCGGTCGGTCTTGAAGACGCTCGTCAGGGGGACGGCGTCGACGATGCGCACCTCGCGCGGGTACTTCGCCGCGCTGATGTGCTCCCGGCTGTGGGCGATCAGCTCCTCGGGCGTGACGGTGGCGCCCGGGGACAGCTGCACGAACGCGACGACCTCCTCGCCGACCTTCGGGTCCGGCCGCCCGACGACGGCCGCCGCGACCACCTCGGGGTGCGCGAGCAGGACGTCCTCGACGTCGCGCGGGTAGACGTTGAAGCCGTTGCGGATGACGAGGTCCTTGAGCCGGTCGACGACGAACAGGTACCCGTCGTCGTCGAGGTGGCCGACGTCGCCGGTGTGCAGCCAGCCGCCGCGCAGCGTCTCGGCGGTCGCGTCGTCGGCCTGCCAGTAGCCCTGCATGAGGGTCGGGCCCTGCACGCAGATCTCGCCGTCCTGCCCGGCGCCGAGCACCTCGCCGCCCGGTCCCTCGATCCGGACCGACACGCCCGCCACCGGCTTGCCCACGCTCCCGAGCCGGCGCTCCTCGAGGGGCTGCGTGCTGATCAGGGCGCTCGACTCGGTGCAGCCGTAGCCCTCCCGCACCTCGACGGTGGGGACCCTGCGCTCGAGCTCGCGGGCGAGGTCCGCCGACAGCGGTGCGCCGCCGCTGCCGACCCGCTCCAGGCAGGACAGGTCGTAGTCCTCGAGCGGCTGGGTCAGCAGCATCGAGATCATCGTCGGGATGAGCGCGGCCGACTGCACCCGGTGCTCCTGCACGAGGTCGAGGAAGCCGACCGGGTCGAACCAGCGCATGAGCACGCTGACGCCGCGCTCCCGCGCGTGCAGGCCCGTCACGGAGACCATGAGGCCGTAGACGTGGGCCAGCGGCAGCGGGAGCAGCCCGCGGTTGCGGCCGGGCGAGTACGCCGACGCGTGCCCGGCGTACCCGGCGGCGTCGAGGCTGGCGTGCGTGAGCACCACGCCCTTGCTGCGGCCGGTGGTGCCCCCCGTGTAGAGCAGCGCGGCCATGTCGTCCGGCGCGCGGTCGACGAGCGCCAGCTCCTCGGCCTCCTCCAGCTGCGTGAACGGGATCGTGCCGTCCGGCGCCTCCCCGACGACGACGACGGGCAGCCCGGGCATCGCGGCCTGCACCTTCGGCAGCCACTCCGGGGTGGTGACGACGGCCTTGGCGCCCGAGTCGGCGGCGACGTGGCGCAGCTCGTCCTCGGTGAGCAGGAACAGCACGGGCGTCGGGACCGCGCCGGCCCGCCACAGCGCGGCGTACGCGACGCCGACCTCCGGGCAGTTGGTCATGACGACGAGCACCCGGTCGCCGGCTCCCACGCCGAGGTCCCGGAACCCGCGGGCCGCCCTCCGGCCGCGTCCGGCGAGCTCGCCCGAGGTGTACCAGCGGCCCTCGAAGAACAGGCTGGGACCGTCGCCGAGGCGCTCCAGGACCTCCTCGGCGCGGCGTCCCAGCGTGGACGGGGTGAGGGAGGGGGACGGGTCGAGCAGGGTCATCGAGGTCCTTCGCTGACGGGGACGAGCAGGGCGGCGACGCTGGACTCCATCACGGTCCGGGCCGCGGACGGGGACAGCCCCCGGTCGCCGCGCAGGGCGTCCCAGGCGCTGCTGCTGCTGACCAGGTACAGCGCGTCCAGCAGCCGGACGGCGTCGTCGTCGGGCAGGCCGTCGAGCTCGGGCCCGAAGACGGCCCGGACCTCGCTGTCCCCGACGTCGACGTACCAGGCCCAGTTGCGGCGCAGCTGCGCCGAGGTCGGCAGCCGCAGCCGCGAGGCCCGCATCACGGGCAGGAGCGCCTCGAGCACCCGGGCCCGCGAGGCGCAGAACCGGGTGGTCCGCTCGGCCAGCGGCAGGGTGGCCTCGGGGACGTCGGCCAGGGCGCTGATCTTCGCCAGCTCCCGGCGGCCGGCCTCCAGCCAGAGGGCCTCCATGTCGGCGAAGTGCCCGTAGACCGTCCGCAGGGCGACCCCGGCCCGGGCCGCGACCCGCTGGGCGGTGGGCTGCAGGTCGCCCTCCTCCTGCAGGGCGAGCAGGGCCTCGACGACGGCGTCGCGGGTGCGCTGAGCGCGTCGGGTGCGCCCGTCGGGGGCGGCCTCCTCGCCGGCCGTGCCCTGCTCCGGCGCGCGCCCCTGGACCTGCGTGGTCGTCACCGCAGCCGCCTCGGGGCGGCGTCGCGGACCCGGGAGAACCTCCCGATCCCGCGGGGGTCCGGTCCCTGCTCCTGCTCGCGCACCACCAGGCTCGTGCCGGCGGCCGAGGCGGCCCGCCCGCCGAGCAGGCGCGGGGCGGGGCGCTGCTGCCCGGCGGCGTACCCGGCACCGGCGCTGACCGCCACCAGCGTCAGCAGGGCCAGGACCCGGGGCCCGTCGCGGCCCTGGTCGGTCTCGCCGGCCACGAGCCGGGCGGCCGGGAGCACGGCCGTGGGCGCCGCCACGGGGGGCACCTCCTCGGCGAGGGGGGCGGACGGGGCGTCTGCCGCCGGGAGCGCCTCGGCGCCGGCCAGCTCGGGGGCCGGGGCCTCGGCGACGTCGGGCACGGCGGGGGCCTCGTCGGTGCTGCCGCTCGCGAGGCTCCCGGCGTCGCCGGGCGGGGGCGCCGCAGGCGGGGGTGCGGCCGCGGCCGGGGCGGGGTCCGCGGCCGGGGTGCCCGCGGCGGGGGACGCCTCCGCCGGTGTGTAGACCGGGTCGCTCAGGTCGATCGAGAACGGCGCCGTGCCGTCGGGGAGCGGGGCGAGGGCGAGGCTGAGCGGACCGGACGCGGGGAGCACCGTGCTGTCGAGCGGGAAGCTGATGCTGGCGCCGTCGGCGGCGAGCGACCCGAAGACCGTGCCGGCGGCGCAGTCGTAGCCCGGGCCCGCCTCGAACGGCTGGTTGCCACCGGCCTCCCAGGTGGAGGTCTTGGTCGGGCAGGCCGCCACCTCGGGCGTCCCGAGCGTGCTGCCCGCCGTGACCGACAGGACGAGCTCGCCCCCCGACGTGCCGGGCGCGCTGAGCAGGAGGGTGGTGTAGGCCGTCGGCTGCGCCCCGGTGCCGGCCGACCCGCAGGTCGCCGTCGGCCAGGGTGGCCGCCGGCAGCGTGATGGGGCCGACGGTCAGCGCGGTGTACCAGGCGGTCCGGTCCGGGGCCGCCGCGGCGGCCGGCCCGGCGTTCAGCGCGACGAGGCCGCAGGCCAGGGCGAGCAGCGGCAGGCGCCTCACACCGGCTCCTTCGGGGAGGCACGCCGACGCCGGGCACCGGCCACGGGCTCCCCGTCCGGCGTGACGACGCGACGGCGCTGACGCGGCGCCGGACGCGGCGGCGGGGGCTCCTCGGCCGGGCCCGCGCCGGACCGCTGGATGGTCGACAGGTCCCCGCCGAGGTAGGAGCTGATGACGCGGGGGTCGGACAGCACCTCGTCGGGGGTGCCCTGCAGGACCACGCGCCCGAGCTCGAGCGCCACGATCTGGTCGCTCAGCGAGGTGATCAGCGGCATGTCGTGCTCGATGATCAGCAGCGCGCAGCCGGTGGCCCGCTGGATGTCGCGCAGCAGCGGGCCGAGGGCCTCGGTCTCGCGCTGGGCGATGCCCGAGCTGGGCTCGTCGAGCAGCAGCACGGTGGGGTCGTGGGCGATGGCCATGCCGAGGTCGACGATGCGGCGGGAGCCGGTCGAGAGCTCCGAGACGAACTTGTCCCGGAAGGCGCCGAGCCCGAGCAGCCCGACGAGGTCGTCGACCGTGAAGGCGACGTCCTCCTCGGACTCGCGCATGGCCGGCGTCGCGAACAGGGCGCTGACGTGGTCGCGGACCTCGACGTGCCGCTCGAGGCCGAGCGCGAGGTTCTCCGCGACCGTGAGCGACGGGAAGATGCGCGCGTCCTGGAACGACCGGCCGAGGCCGACCGCGGCCCGGTCCTCGGCGCCCTGGCGCGAGACGTCGCGGCCCTGCAGCGTGATCCGACCGCCGTCCTGGGCCAGGTGTCCGCTGATCATGTCGAAGATCGTGGTCTTGCCGGCGCCGTTCGGGCCGATCAGGCCGAGGACCTCGTCCTGGTGGACCGTGAAGCCGACGTCGGTGACCGCCTGGATGCCGCCGAAGCGCTTGGTCAGGCCCTCGACCTGCAGCACCGGGCGCTTCGGGCCGGCGGCGACCGGCTGGCGCTCGCGGACCTCGGCCCGGCCGCCGGTGGGCCCCTGCTCGCCGCCCATCCCCTTGCTCGCGCCCTGCAGGAACACCGAGCGCAGGATGTCGTCGCGCTCGAGCAGCTCCGCCGTCGGGCCGGAGAAGCGGACCTCGCCCTTCTCCATGAAGAAGGCCTTCGTCGCGATCGTCAGGGCGACGTTGATGGACTGCTCGACCAGGACGATCGTGCAGCCGCCCCGGTGGATCTCGCGGACGATCTCGAGCAGCTGCCCGACGATCGCGGGGGCGAGCCCGAGCGAGAGCTCGTCGATGATGAGCAGCTTCGGCTTGGCGACGAAGGCCATCCCGAGGGCGAGCTGCTGCTGCTCGCCGCCGGACATGTTGCCGGCGAGCTGGTCGTAGCGCTCGCGCAGCCGGGGGAACATGTCGAGCACGACCTCCCGGCGGGCGTCGATCTCGGCCGGGTCCTCCTTGGCGAACAGCCAGGCGCCGACGGTGAAGTGCTCGGCGACGGTCAGGGTCGGGAAGACCGCCTTGCCGCCGGGCACCTGCACGATGCCGCGGCGGGCGCTGTCGACGGCGTCCAGCTTGGTGATGTCGACGCCGTCGAACAGGATCGTGCCGGCCGCGGGGGCGACGAGTCCGGACACCGCCTTCAGCAGCGTCGACTTCCCGGCGCCGTTGGTGCCCAGCAGGGCGACGATCTCGCCCTGCTCGACGTCGAGGTCGACGCCGAACAGGACCTGCACCTTGTCGTAGGCGACGTCGACGCCCCGGCACGACAGGAGGGGACCGTCCAGGGGACGGCGCACGTCGGGCTCGGTGTCCTTGCGGGTGCGCAGCCAGCTCATCGACGTCCTCCGGTGCTCAGGGCGGCAGCACCGCCGCGCAGGTGCTCGTGCTCGGCGGCCTCGTCGAGGGTCAGCGCGTCGTGGCAGACCGGGCACACGATCGGGCGGGCCTGCTCCTGCTCGTGCAGGGCCTCCTCGAAGCGGTGCTCGGCGTCGACGGTCGTGACCTCGTCCTCGCGCGGGTCCTCCACCAGGCGGTCCGCGACGAGCGACGGCACGTGGATGCGGTGCTTGGCGGCGAGCCGGCGCAGGTACTTGTCGCGCTCCTCGAAGGCGTAGCCCGCGAGGCCGCCGGGGGACTGGTACAGGTTGAGGATCAGCAGCGGTCCGGTGAGCAGCAGCGGGACGACCTCGATGAAGGTCGTGCCGAGGCCACCCCACAGGTTCGGGCCGAACAGCACGGTGGCCTCGAACAGCACCACACCGACGACGGCGGCCCACACGCTGGTCAGCCCGGCCACCGTCGCGGCCAGGAAGATGAACACACTGGTCAGGACGTCGTAGCTGCCCGGGATCACGTCGTGCTGCAGGTAGGCGAACAGCGTGCCGGCGAGCCCGGCCATGCCGCCGCTGACGGCGAACGCGGCCAGGCGGACCCTGACCGGGCTCATCGCGTACGACGCCGCGGCCCGCTGGTTGTCGCGCACGGCGATGACGACGCGGCCGCTGCGGTTGCTGCGGAACGCCAGCGCCGCGGCCATCGTCAGTGCGAGGGCGGCGAGGCAGACGAAGTAGAAGGCCTTGTCGTCCTCGAGGTCCCAGCGGCCGTACAGCCGGGGGCGCTGCAGCGCCGCCGTGAAGCCGCCCGGCAGCAGCAGCCGCCCGACGGCGAAGCGCTCGTTGAGGACGTAGTTCTCCATCGCGTAGCCGAACGCCAGGGTGGTCACCGCGAGGTAGAGGCCCTGGATGCGGATGGCCGGCAGGCCGATGACGACGGCGGTGACCGCCCCGGCGGCGATGCCGATCAGGCAGGCCACGAAGAAGTCGATGTTGTGGTCGACGACGATGCCGCCCGAGACGGCCGCGCCGATGCCCACGAGGCCGAACTGCCCCAGGCTGATCTGCCCGGCCCAGCCGGTGAGGATGACCAGGCTGACCGCGACGATCCCGTAGAGCGGCAGCAGGGTGAGCGCGGACAGGTTGGGGTCACCGACGACGAACGGTGCGCCGACGGCGGTGACCACGGCGAGGCCGTAGAGGACGGCCCGGGCAGTGCGGACCTCGGGGACGTCGCGCAGCTCGGCGGGGACCGGGCGGAAGACCTTGACCGCCTGCCAGGTCGAGACGCCGCTGTCCTTGGCGCGGGACAGCACGCCGCGCTGCACCAGCAGGGCGACCAGGATGATGACGAGCATGAGCGCGGCCGCGATGTCGTTGCTGCCGGTCTTCGCGACGCTGGCGAAGATGAGGATGCCGATCCCGGTGCCGGCGAACAGCGCCATGCCCATCTTCTCGAGCCCGGCGACGACGGCTGCCGCGAGCCCGTAGAGCAGCGTGTCGAAGCCGAGCGTGGCGTCGCTCGGGACCCCGATCAGCGGCGCCTGGGCGAAGATCGCCAGGCTGGACAGCAGCCCCGCGAGCGCCCAGGCCACGGTGCCGACCTGCTTCACGGGGATCCCGAGCAGGGCTGCCCGCTCCGCGTTCTCGGCGGACGCCCGGACGGCCATGCCCATGCGGCTGCGGGAGAAGAACAGCGCGAGGCCGGCGGTGGACAGACCGACGACGAGGAACGCGAAGACCTGGTTGCCCGACAGGATCGGCTCACCGCGGGAGCTCTCGTAGGCCAGGCCGCTCCAGGGGGTCGGGACGACCGGCGGGGAGTCCGCCCGCTCGCCGAACCACACCGGCAGGAAGAACCCGACCACGGCGAAGCTCTGCGCCAGACCGATCGAGACGACGGTGACGATGAGGCGGGGCGCCTTGGCGAAGCGGCGCATCACCACCTTGTCGGTCAGCGCCCCGACCAGCAGGCCGCCGACGATCGCCACCGGGAAGGTCAGGACGTAGCTGACGCCCTTGGTGGTGGTGAGCAGGAGGGCGAAGATCGCCGGCACGGCCCCGAGGGCGCTCGCCGCGAAGTTGATGATGCGGCTGGTCCGGTACACCAGGACCAGGGCGACGGCGATGATCCCGTACAGGGAGCCGAGGGCGATGCCGTTCATGATGTTGGCCGGCGACAGCCCGACCACGACGTTCATGAACAGCAGGTAGACGACGGCGACGCCGACGTAGCGGGCTGCGGTGGGCCCGCGGCCCCCGCCCCCGAAGACGCCCTTGAGCAGGCCGGACGCCGAGGCGCCCGCGCCGGCCAGGCGCTGCCCGGGACGCGGCGTCCCGGTGTCGGCCTCGCGCTCGACGGTCAGGGTCATCGGCGGGCGTCCGCGGTGGGCACGTTCGGCTGCGCGGCGGTCGGGAACTGCCCGAGCCCGAAGCGCCTGCCGCCGTAGGTCTGCGTGTAGGCGCCCTTGACCTTGTTGTACGGGCTGACCTTGTTCTTGTTGAAGTAGGTCACGAAGACGTCCTGCGTCCAGGACAGCTCGCCGTTCTCGAAGGCCCGGCGGCTCAGGCCGCTGGAGCCGCCGCCGCGGGAGCCGAGCCGGGGAGCGCTGGCCGCCATGCCGGCCGGGGTGAGCTGCGGGCCGGCCGTCTGGAGCAGGCTCGCGAACATGTTGTAGTTCTGCCAGAAGATCTCCATGATCAGCGGCTGCAGCGGCAGCGCCGCCTTGGACTCCCGCTTGAAGACCTTGACGCCGCCGAGGGCCTCCGGGGCGACCGACTTCTCCGCCGAGCCCAGCCCGAAGGCGCCGTCGAAGGCGCACCCGCGGCTGCGCTGCGGGCAGGCGAGGTCGCCCTCGTAGGTCTGGCCGGCGGTGTCGGTGTCCATCGCCTGGTTGGTCGCGAACAGGACCTCGGGCCAGTAGTTGTTGTTGGTGGCGGCGTTGTAGGAGAACTGCGGTGCGACCGGGTCGCAGAAGCAGACGACGCTCGTGGCCGGGTTCGTCCGCGAGTTCATGACCGCGGTGCCGGCCTGCGACTGGGTGGCCGCGGTGCCGACGTTCTGCTCGTAGAAGTACTCGTGGCCCTTGACCGACTCCCCGCACTTCGCCAGCGCCGGGTAGAGGACCTTGCGGATGACGCGCTCGTTGTCGGGGTCGTTCGTGCTGACGACGCCGAGCTGCCGCTTCGTCTTGCGGAAGTCCTGGGCGGCGTTCTGGGGCCCGGCGAGGATCGCCGGCTTGCCGGCCAGCTGCCCGCACCAGTACTCGGCGAACAGGCGGCTCATCTTCGTGCTGCTGACGCCGTAGTCGTAGTTGTAGGGCTTGAGGGCGTTGCGGAACTCCTCGGAGAACCCGGCGCCGCCGAAGGTGACGATCTTGTTGCGGGCCAGCTCCGCGTAGCAGGCCGAGCAGACGGTGGTCTGGAAGAAGACGGCGTACGGCTTGAACTGCTTGGCGATCTTGTTCATCTCGGCGTTGAGGCACTGCTGGTCCGGCGGGACCGTCCGGCAGGTGCCCTGGAACGTCTTGATCTCGATCTTGCGGCCGTACAGCTGGTAGTTCTTGTTCATGAAGCCCTGGAACGCGGCGTTGGCGATGCGGGCGTTCGAGGCGTCGTAGAACAGCCCCTGGGCGCGCAGGATCGTGTTGACCTCGGCGCCGTAGTCGGGGATGTAGTGGACGACGAGGATCTTGTCCTTCGTGACGCCCTGCGCGGTGGCCCCTCCGTTGGGCACCCCGACGGCGCCGGGCGCACCCGGGACGCACGGGGGAGCGAAGTACTCGAGCGCGGGGTCGAACTCGCGGCCGCCGACGCAGTGCGAGGTGTCGCCCGCCGCGACGCGGCTGGTGCCGCCGGGGGTGGTGCCGGGCGCCCCGGGCGTGCCGCTGCCCGGCGTCGTGCCCGTCCCGGTGCCCGGGCCGCTGCCCGGACCCGTGCCGGTGCCCGGCGTGCCCGCACTGCCGGTGGTCCCCGTCGGGTCGGTCGCCGTGCCGGGCACGCCGGGGTCGCCCGGGGCCAGCGGGGTCCCGTCCGGTGCGGTGCCCGGCTGGCCCACCCCGCCGGAGCCGTCGCCGGCCACTGCCCCCGGGGTGAAGGCGCTGCCGGCCAGGGCGGCGCCCGCCGTCGGCGCCGTCGAGGGGGCGACGAGGACGACCACGAGCTGGGCGGCGGCGAGCAGGGCCAGCGGCCCGTACTTGCGGGCGGGCGAGGCGCGGTACACGGGGGCTCCCGGGGGGATCGGCGGGCGGGGGACGCGTTGTGAGCGGCGTCACTCGCGGACGACTGTGACGCACTCCGAGGACGCCGTCCAGGGAGGTTGCACGCTGCGTGCACACACCTCGTCGAGGCCCTACCTTCTGCCCGACGCGGTGCTCGTCGAGCCCGCCCGACCCGTCGGAAGAGGTCCCATGCCGCTCGACCCCGCGATCCAGGGGATGCTGTCCCTGCTCGAGTCCATGGACCGGCAGCCGCTCCACACGGGCACGCCGGAGCAGGCCCGGACCGGCTTCCGCACCCTCACCGTCGACCTGCGCGACCCGGCCGCCGTCCCGGCCGTCGGCGGCGTCGAGGACCGGCAGCTCGACCTGCCGGCCGGACCGCTCGGCGCCCGGCTGTACCGCCCCGAGGGCGACGGGCCCGTGCCGACCCTGGTCTTCTTCCACGGCGGCGGCTTCGTCATCGGCGACCTCGACACCCACGACGTCCAGTGCCGCTGGCTCTGCCGCGAGGCCGGCGTCGCCGTCCTGTCGGTCGACTACCGGCTCGCCCCCGAGGCGCCGTTCCCCGCGGCCGTCGACGACTGCCTCGCTGCCACCCGCTGGGCGTTCGAGCACGTGTCCGAGCTCGGGGGCGACCCCCGGGTGGCGGTCGGGGGCGACAGCGCCGGGGGGAACCTGGCTGCCGTCGTCTGCCAGCAGCTCGCCGCCGCGGGCGGCCCCGTCCCGGTGGCGCAGCTGCTCGTGTACCCCGCCACCGACTTCGTCGAGGACGAGGGCAGCACCCACGCCTCCCGGGTCGCCAACGCCGACGGCTACTTCCTCACCTCGCTGGACATGGCCTGGTTCGGCGAGAACTACGCCGGCACCGCCGACCGCGCCGACCCGCGCCTGTCGCCGCTGCACGGCAGCCTCGCCGGTCAGCCGCCCGCCGTGCTGGTCACCGCCGAGTTCGACCCGCTCCGCGACGAGGGCGAGGCCTACGCGACGGCCCTGCGCGCGGCCGGGGTCGACGTCGTGGGACGCCGTTACGACGGCCTCATCCACGGGTTCTTCGACCTCGCCGCCCTGTCGCCGGCCGCCGAGCAGGCCGTCCGCGAGACCTGTGCGGACCTGAAGGGCCTGCTGGCCCGCGCCTGACCGTTCCTGTCGGGGGCGGGTGGCACGGTCGCGCCCATGGGACTCCTCCTGCTCGCCCTCGTCGTCGGGCTCCTGCTCGGCACCGCCTGCGGCCTCGCCGTCGGGGCGGCCCGCGCCGCGCCGCTGCGCGCAGAGCTGGCCGCCGCCGAGCTGGCCGAGGCGCGGTCCCGGGCGGGGGACGCCGACCTCGCCCGCCGGGCCCGGGCCCTCGAGTCCGTGGTCGAGCCGCTGCGCGACTCGCTGGACCGGGTCGAGGGGCAGCTGCACGCCCTGGACCGGGAGCGGGTGCGCGCCGCCGCGGAGCTCCGCGAGCAGGTCGGCACGGTCGCGGAGGGCTCGGCCCGGCTCCGCACGGAGACCGCTGCGCTCGTCGACGCGCTCCGGCGGCCGCAGACCCGGGGGCGCTGGGGCGAGCTGCAGCTGCGCCGCGTCTGCGAGCACGCCGGCATGCTCGACCGCTGCGACTTCGAGGAGCAGGCGAGCGTCCACAGCGGCGGTGTCGGAGAGCCGGCCGGGGTGCAGCGCCCCGACCTCGTCGTCCGGCTGGTCGGCGGCCGCTCGGTGGTGGTCGACGCCAAGGTCACGCTGGCCGCCTACCTGGAGGCGGTCGAGGCCGACGACGCCGGCGTCCGGGAGGCCCGGATGGCGGCGCACGCCCGGCACCTGCGGTCGCACGTGGACCGGCTGGCGGAGAAGGCCTACTGGCGGCAGTTCCCCTCGACGCCGGAGTTCGTCGTGCTGTTCCTGCCGGGGGAGTCCTTCCTCGCCCCCGCCCTCGAGGCCGACCCCGCCCTGCTCGAGCACGCGTTCGCCCGGCGGGTGCACCTCGCCACCCCGACCACCCTGCTGTCCCTGCTGCGGACGGTCGCCCACGCGTGGCAGCAGGAGACCCTCGCCGCCGACGCCGCCGCGGTCCTCGCGGCCGGACGGGAGCTGCACGACCGGCTGAGCACCTACGGCGCCCACGTCGACAAGCTCGGTCGGAGCCTCGCCCGGACCGTCGTGGACTTCAACGGGGCCGTCGGGTCGCTCGAGCGCTCCGTGCTGCCCACCTCCCGGCGGCTGTCCGAGCTCGGGCTCCCCGGTCCGGTCGCCTCCCCGCCGCTGGTCGAGGACGTCGTCCGACCGCTGGCCGCCCCGCACCTCGTCGCGGTCGAGCAGCCTCCCCAGGAGGCCCGCAGCACCGGTTGACGGCGTTCGACCCGCCTGTCCCGCCGGACACGGGGCACAGTGGTGGCGGCAGGGCCGGCTCGTCCTCAGGACGGGCGGCCGGGAGCGGCACCTCGTCGGCAGGGAGACAGCAGCGCGTGGACGGCAGGAGCGGGCTGGCCGTCGTCGCGGCCGCTGCCGCAGCGGTCGGTCTGGTGGTGGTCGGCACCGCGGACCGCCCCGTCCGCCCGGAGGCGGCCCCCGGCGTCGTCACCGCGTCAGCCCCGGCCGGGAGGACGGCGGCGCCGACCCCGGCCCGCACGGCCGCGGCCCGCCCGGCCTCTCCCCGCCCTCGCCCCACCCGGGCGGTCGTGGCCCGGCAGGCGCTGCCGAGCGCGGCGTCCGTGCGGGTCGCGCCGCCCCAGCGGGAGGAGCTGTCGGACGTCGACCAGGTCGCCCGACCCCCGCGTCCCCGTCCCAGCAGCACGCTGCCGCCCCCGACCAGCACGAAGAAGGTCGTCGTCGGCCTGGACGACTACCTGTTCATCACGCAGGACTGGACGGTCGCCTGCCAGCACGACGGCGAGGCCGGCCAGGTGGCGGCCACGGTCGCCGAGGTCACGAAGGTGCTCCGCGACTCCGGCCGCCCCACCGTGCTGGCGATCGGCCCCAACAAGTCCACCGTGATGACGCAGGAGGTGCCCGCGAGCGGCGTCCCCCAGCGTGCGTGTGCCGAGCGGAGCGCCGCGGCCTACTGGGACGCCCTCACCCGCGACGGCGGGCCGAGCGTCATGGACCTGCGCGCGCCCCTGCGGCAGGCCTCCCGGGACGAGCAGACCTACTGGCGGCTCGACACCCACTGGTCGCCGACGGCGGGGACGGTCTGGGCGCAGGAGCTGGCCCGGACCTTCCAGCCGTCGCTGCTGCTGGGGCTGGGCAGCGAGCGCGGCACGTACCGGCTCGAGGGCGACCTGTCGCGCGACCTCGGCCGGCCCGAGACCGAGGAGGTGTCCGCGCTCAGCACCACCAGCGAGGGTGTCACCGTGCGGACGCTGCCCGAGCGGTCCACCGGCCTGCGCAACGTCGTCCGGCACACCGTCACCGACGTCGCCCCCGGCGGACGCGTGGTCCCCGGGCGGACCGTCTTCGTCGGCGACAGCTTCACCGCCATCGCGGTCCAGCAGCTGGCCCCGCTGTTCGAGGAGGCCGTCTTCGTCTGGGCCGTGCCGGGCGACCCGCTGCAGCCGGTGCTCGACGAGCTGCAGGACGCCGACCGCGTGGTGCTGGAGAGCGTCGAGCGGGTCGGGTGGTCCTTCCGCATGGTCCAGCCCGACGTCGCGCCCGCCCTCCGGACGCTCCGGCCCCGCTAGCCCTTCTGCGGGTACGGCGTCCGGCCCTCGGCCAGCATCGTCACGAACTCCTCGACCCGCCGGGCCCGGGTCGCCACCCGCTTCGCGGTCGTCACCCGGTGCAGCACGGCGTACCGGTTGGTGCCGCTCAGGCCGGCGAAGGCGGTGGCCGCGGCCGGGACGGCGTCGAGCGCCGCCCGCAGGTCGTCCGGGACCTCCACGGTCGACGCCGGGGCGTAGGCCCGCTCCCACCGGCCGTCGGCCCGGGCACGCTCCACCTCCCGCAGACCGCCCGGCCGCATCCGCCCCTGCGCGGTCAGCCGGGCGACGTTCTCGACGTTCACCTGCGACCACAGCGACGTCGCGCGCCGGGGCGTCACCCGCTGCCGGTACCAGGGCTCGACGTCGGACGCCTTCTGGCCGTCGATCCACCCGAAGCAGAGTGCGGACTCGACCAGCTCCGGCCAGGTCGGCGAGGGCAGGCCGCTGCCCTTCCGGGCCAGCCGCAGCCAGGCGCCGCGTGCCGTCTCGGCGTGCTCCTCCAGCCAGGCCTCGAACGCTCCGGTATCCGCGAACGTGAGCACGGGGAGGCCGTCGGGGGCCGGCTGTATGACATCGGGCACAAGGGCCTCCTGGCCTGGTGGGGAAGCGCGGGCTCCGCGAGACTGTTCCACCAGAGTCCTCGACGTCCCGACACAGCGAAGCGAGCATCCCGGTGGCCGCACCCACAGCAGACCGTCCGCTCCGCGTCGCCGTCGTCGGCGCCGGTCCTGCCGGCATCTACGTCATCGACGTGCTGCACAAGTCCGGCACCCCGGTCGACGTCGACCTGTTCGAGAAGCTCCCCGCGCCCTACGGCCTGATCCGGTACGGCGTGGCCCCGGACCACCCCCGCATCAAGGGCATCGTGAAGGCGCTCCGCCAGGTCCTGAGCAAGGACGGCGTGCGGCTGCTGGGCAACGTCGAGTACGGCGTGGACGTCAAGCTCGAGGACCTGCAGCGCCACTACGACGCGGTCGTGTTCACGACCGGTGCCGAGAAGGACCGCGCGCTCGACATCCCCGGCATCGACCTGCCCGGCAGCTACGGCGGCGCCGACTTCGTGTCCTGGTTCGACGGCCACCCGGACGTCCCGCGCACCTGGCCGCTCGAGGCGAGGAGCGTCGCCGTCATCGGCGCCGGCAACGTCGGCCTCGACGTCGCCCGGGTCCTGTCCAAGACGGCCGACGAGCTGCTCGTGACCGAGATCCCGCAGAACGTCTACGAGGGCCTGCTGGCGTCGCCCGTCGAGGAGGTCCACGTCTTCGCCCGTCGTGGTCCGGCGCAGGCGAAGTTCACGCCGCTGGAGCTGCGCGAGCTCGACCACAGCCCGAACGTCGAGGTGCTCATGGCGCCCGAGGACTTCGAGGTCGACGCCGAGTCCGCGAACGCGATCGGCACCGACAACCAGACCAAGCTCGTCGTCAAGGAGCTCGAGCGCTACGCCATGCGGACCGCCGAGAACGGCGAGGGCACCCGGCCGCGCAAGCTCTGGCTGCACTTCTTCGAGAGCCCGGTCGAGGTCTACGGCGACGGGAAGGTCGAGGGCTTCCGGACCGAGCGCACCGAGTACACCGGCGACGGCGGGGTCAAGGGCACCGGCGTGCTGAACGACTGGCCGGTCCAGGCGGTCTACCGCTGCGTCGGCTACCGCAGCACCGAGCTCGCCGACCTCCCCTGGGACAGCAGCAACCACGTCCTGCCGCACAGCAGGGGCCGCGTGCTCGACCTCGACGGCACCCCGGTCCCCGGCGTCTACGCCAACGGATGGGTCAAGCGCGGGCCGGTCGGCCTCATCGGCCACACCAAGGGCGACGCCATCGAGACCGTCGGCAGCCTGCTCGAGGACCTGGACGCGCTGCCCGAGCCCGAGGACCGCGACCCCGCGTCGGTCACCGCCCTGCTCGAGGAGCGCGGCGTGCAGTACACGACGTGGGAGGGCTGGGAGCTGCTCGACGCCCACGAGCAGTCGCTCGGTGCCGCCTTCGGCAAGGTCCAGCACCACAAGACCGGCGAGGTCGACCGCGAGCGCGTCAAGGTCGTCGAGCGCGAGGTCATGGTCGAGGTCAGCCGCCGGCTCGAGTCCGGCGAGAGCCCGGCGTCCGTCGACGCCGCGGTCGACGACATCGTGGCCGACGTCGAGGAGCGGCTCGAGCGCGAGGCGTAGGCGCCGCCGGGCCCGGGCAGGTCTCGAGGCATGAGCACCCCGAGCGACAAGTACGCAGGACCCACCGGCCCCGGCGCGACCGGCGGTCTCCCCGGCGACAACAGCACCGCCGACAGCGAGTCCCCGGTCGAGGAGACCCGCGACACGGTGGCCGGCACCGGCGTCGCGCCGCTCGAGGAGCCCGACCAGCGCTGACGCCCGCGGGCACGCCCGGGCCGGTGCGCGGGTGGTGCCGGGTAGTCCTTCCTGGTCATGCGCACGACCCCGCCGGTCCCGGAGACTGACCTCCTCGACCAGGCACGGGGAGGAGTCCGCTCATGTTCTGGGCGGCCATCGTCGTCAGCGGGGTCATCTCGCTGGGCTACCTCGCGATCGCCCTGACCATCACCCAGCGGGTGCTGCTGGTCGACGAGCAGTGGCGGGGCAACCCGCTCGCCGTCGCCACCGCCGGGATCTTCCTCAGCTGCGGGGTCGGGCACACACTCCACCTGGTGCACCTGCTGGAGTTCGGGTCGTCCGCCCCGGAGCTCTACGACACGCACATGGTGCTCTGGGACGCGACCACCGCCGCCGTGGCCACCTGGTACTGGTCGCTGCGCAGCCGCTTCTCGGCGCTGTCCGGCAGCGGGGAGCTCTTCCGCGACGCGGTGGCGCAGGAGCGGCTGAGCCTGGCCGGAGTGCTGGAGGACCTCTTCGACGGCGTCGTCGTGCTGCCTGCCGGTCCCGTGACCGCCGACGACCTGCCCGAGCCGCTGAAGACCAGCAGCGACCGGGAAGCCGTGCTGTCGCTGGTCGCCGGCGCTGCCCTCGGCGCGCACACGGTCGAGGTGCGGGCGCAGCAGGCCGTCCTCGAGGTCAGGGCCAGCAGCTGGGCGGACCAGGTGGTGCTCGCCTGGCGGGACGTCACCGAGCTGCGCGAGGCCCAGCGCGCCCGCCTCGAGGTCGAGGCGAGGCTCGCCGCTGCGTTCGACGCCGCGCCGGGGGCGATGGCCGTGCTCCGCGGGGGCACCGTCGCCCGGGGCAACCGGGCGCTGTCCACGTTGGCCGGCGGGGACGTGGTGGAGGGCAGGACCTTCGGCGCGCTGTTCGAGGAGTCCGCCCAGGCCGCGGTGCAGGCGCAGCTCGCGGCGGCGCTCGGGGGGCACGACACGGGGACGTGGGAGGTGCGGCTGCACGCCCCCGAGGGCCCGGGCAGGTGGACCGAGGTCTGCCTCGCCGTCGTGCAGCACGGGCCCGGGCCGGTCGAGCTCGTGGCCCACCTCGCCGACGTCGACGACCGCAAGGCCTACGAGGCCCGGCTGCGCCACACCGCCGAGCACGACCCGCTCACCGGGCTGGGCAACCGACGTCGCTTCGACGAGGAGCTGCGCCGCCAGTACGCGCGGCGCGACCGCGGGCACGACGAGGGCGCGCTGCTCCTCATCGACCTGGACCACTTCAAGGAGGTGAACGACACGTTCGGGCACCCCGTCGGGGACGCGCTGCTCGTGTCGGTGGCGGAGCTGCTGCGGCGGCACGTGCGCGAGGCCGACGTCGTCGCCCGGCTCGGCGGCGACGAGTTCGCCGTGCTCTGCCCGGACGCGACCAGGGCCGAGGCGGTGACCCTGGCGCGGCGGCTCTGCGAGGAGGTCCGGCTGCTCCCGATCGCCACCCCGGTGCCGTCGGCCAGGCGGGTCACGTGCTCGCTGGGCCTGACCGGGTTCACCCACCACCCTTCGCCGGGCAGTGCGCTCGTGGCGGCCGACCTCGCGCTCTACGCCGCCAAGGCCGCAGGCCGCGACACCTTCGCTGTCGACGGGGACGACGGACTGCCCACGCCTCGTCGGTCCGTGGAGGCGCGAGCGCGAGTGGTCTGACAGGGTCGGCAGATGCCCGTCGATCCTCCGGTCCTGCTGTCCCCCTGGCACACCCCGGCGCGCGCGGACCTGCAGGCACAGGCACGCGCCTTCGCCCGCGACCGGGTGCTCCCCGTCGCGGACGAGCTCGACCCGCAGAAGGCCGAGATGCCGCGCGAGCTCGTGCAGGAGATGGCCGCCCTCGGCTGGTTCGGGATCACCGTCCCGGCCGACGCCGGCGGTCTCGGGCTCGGCGTCTTCGAGTACTGCCTGGTCTCGGAGGAGCTGGCCCGGGCCTGGTTGAGCGTCGCGAGCATCCTCGCCCGCGGGCAGGGCCTCGGCACCCAGGTGCTGGACGACGACCGCCGGGCCGACCTGCTGCGCCGCAGCGCGGCGGGGGAGTGGATCGGCTCGATCGCCCTGTCCGAGCCGACCGCCGGCAGCGACCTCGCCGGCGTGCAGACCCGGGCCGTCCGCGCCGGCGACGACTGGGTGCTCACCGGTTCCAAGCGCTGGGCAGGCAACGCGCTGGCCGCCGACTTCATCGAGGTGCTCGCCCGGGTCCGCGACCCCGAGGAGGGCGAGTCGCGGTCGGCCGGGCTCGAGCCGTTCCTCGTCGTCAAGGAGCGCGGCACCTTCCCCGCCGGCATGACCGGGCACGTCATCGACAAGATCGGCTACCACGGCTTCCTCACCTGGGACCTGACGCTCGACGGCGTCCGGGTGCCCGAGAGCGACCGGTTGACCGGCCTCTACGCCGACGAGGGCGCCGACGCCGACGCCGGCGGGTTCGCCTCGGTCCAGCGCGGGCTCAACATCGCCCGCGTCCACACGGCGGCGCGGGCCGTCGGGGTCGCCCAGGGCGCGGTCGAGGACACCGCGGCCTACCTGCAGGAGCGCGAGCAGTTCGGGCACCCGCTGAGCGACTTCCAGCACCTGCGCTTCGTGCTCGCCGACATGGCCGCCGAGGTCGCGCAGGCCCGGGCGTTCTGGCAGCAGGTCGCCCACCTGCTCGACGAGGGCGTCCCGTGCGAGCGGGAGGCCGCGATGGTCAAGCTGCTCACCGCAGAGACCGCCGTGAAGGTCACCAACCAGGCGATGCAGCTGCACGGGGGCAACGGCTACACGACCGAGCGCCGGGTCGAGCGCTACTGGCGCGACGCCCGCCTGACCACGATCTTCGAGGGGACCAGCGAGATCCAGCGCCGGATCATCAGCGACCGCATGCTGCCGCGCTCGCCGCTGACCTGAGCGTCCGTGCTGCCCGGTCAGACGTCGGTGAAGTGCTCGACGTGGGGCGGCTGGGCGAAGTGCGGGCCGATGAGGGCGCGCCATCGGCCGAAGCCCTCGCTGTCGCGGAAGGCCTGGTGGGCGTCGACGCTGTCCCACTCGACCAGCAGCACGAACCGGGTCGGCGTCTCGACGCCCTGGGTCATGCGCATGGTCCCGGCCCCCGGGAGACTGGCGATGAGCTCCCTGGCCTGTCCGTACGCCTCGCGGAACGCGCTCTCGGAGCCGGGCTTCACGTCGATCAGGGCGACCTCGAGGACCATGCGCCGACCCTAGTCACACCAGGTCGCGCAGGGCCGTGACCGTCCGCCAGTTCCTCGCGGTCATGACGACGCCGAAGCCCTTCGTGGCGCGCTCCAGGCGGCTGCGCCGGACGCCGCCGGCGTACCAGAGGTAGAGCTCGCGCCCCCGGACGACGAGCTCCTCGGGCAGCAGGGCCCGGGAGTCGACGGCGGCGACGGCTGCCGGGTCCGGCTCGTCCGACAGGAACGCGACGTGGACGAGCGCGGGGTCGAGGTCGCGGCCGGCGAAGGGGTCGTGCGCGACGACCTCGTCGAGCTCCGCGCGGTCGCGGACCAGGACCGGCGAGCGCACGCCGATCGCAGCCAGAGCCCGCTCGACGTCCCCCGCGAGCTGTGCCGGGTCCGGGCACTCGACGAGGACGTTGCCGCTCTGGACGTACGTCGTCACGTCGCGCCCGCCGGCCTGCTCGACGAGCGCGACGAGGTCGGGCATCCGGACCCGGTTCGACCGGCCGACGTTGAGGCCGCGCAGCAGCAGCACGCACCGGGTCACCTGGCGGAGTGTGCCCGGTCGGGTGAGCAGTCCGGGCCGGCGGCGGCCGAGGACTCCTGCGACGACAGGGAGGTCGCCGTGGCGAAGACGCCGAAGGAGCCCAAGGGCGAGAAGGCCCCGAAGAAGGAGAAGGCCCCGAAGGTCAAGGGCCGACTGCTCGACAAGGTCACGAACCTGACGGTCGTGCTGTTCGCGGTGTCGCTCGCGGCCGAGAAGCTCGTGGGCGGGTAGGTCAGGCGTCCTCGCCGGCCGCCGTACGCACGTCGAGGGCGGCCAGGTCGACGGCCTCCTCCGCGCGCTCGACCGCCCGGGCCGCGGCGTGCACCGCCGGCAGGTCCGGGACCGCCCGCTTGCTGCGGGCCGCCTTCGCCGCCGTGTGCGCCTCGGCGGACAGGTCGTCCAGGGCGACGGCGAGGTCGGCGCGGGCCTGCGCCAGGGCCTCCTGCTGCCGGGACAGGTCCTCGCGGTCGGGTCTGCTCACGACGTCGACCGTAGTTGCTATGGTCATCCCGCCCCGGTGCTCCTGGCCGGGTCACCTCGTCCGGGTGGCGGAATTGGCAGACGCGCTAGCTTGAGGTGCTAGTTCCCTTTACGGGGAATGGGGGTTCAAGTCCCCCCTCGGACACACACGGACCGGCGAGTGCCGGCAGGTCAGCGGGTCGCCGGTGGACGACCAGGGCCAGCCGGTCGGCCCGGAGCAGCAGGTCCCCGGTCCTCCTCGGCCTCCGCGGGACCAGGACGCCGACGTCGCACCCGACCGTCGCCGCGTTGAGGCGGGTCGCACGGGGGAAGGCCGGTGGGGGACAGTCGGACGTCCCCCGACGGGGCGTACGGCCCGACCCACCGGCACGACCACTCCAGCAGACGAGGACCCCGCGTGACCGCGACCCAGGACGCACCCACCACCGGCGAGCGCCGCTACGCCACCGTCAACCCCTTCACCGGCAAGACCGAGAAGGAGTTCGACTACACGCCCACCGAGGCGATCGACGGCATCGTCGCCACGGCCCACTCCGCCTACCAGGAGTGGAGCCGGCGCCCGGTCGCCGAGCGGGCCGCCGTCGTGAAGCGCGCCGCCGCGCTCATGGACGAGCGCCGCGACGACCTCGCCACGCTCATCACCACCGAGATGGGCAAGCGTGCCGAGGAGGCCGTCGGCGAGCTGATGCTCTGCTCGATGATCCTCAACTACTACGCCGACAACGGTCCGGGCTTCCTCGAGCCGACGTCGATCACGCCGATGATGGGCAAGGGCGAGGCCGTCGTCGAGACCCTCCCGGTCGGCGTCCTGCTCGCCATCGAGCCCTGGAACTACCCCTTCTACCAGGTGGTCCGCGTCGCCGGCCCGAACCTCGTCCTCGGCAACACGATCATCCTCAAGCACGCCGAGATCACGCCGCAGTGCGCGGAGGCGGTCGAGAAGCTGTTCACCGACGCCGGAGCGCCCGAGGGCGTCTTCACCAACACCTTCCTGCGGATCGAGGACGTCGAGCAGGTCATCGCCGACGCCCGCATCCAGGGGGTCACGCTGACCGGCAGCGAGCGGGCCGGCAGCGCTGTCGGGGCGCTCGCGGGCAAGCACCTGAAGAAGTCGGTGCTCGAGCTCGGCGGCAGCGACCCGTTCATCGTGCTCGACGCCGACGACCTCGGAGCCACCGTCAAGGCGGCCACCACGGGTCGCATGCAGAACACCGGTCAGGCCTGCACGGCGTCCAAGCGCCTGATCGTCACCGAGGAGTTCTACGAGCCGTTCGTCGAGGGCCTCAAGCAGGCGTTCTCGACCTTCACCCCGGGCGACCCCGCCGACCCGGCGACGTCGCTCGCGCCGCTGTCGAGCGAGCGCGCGGCCCAGGACCTGCACGCGCAGATCCAGGACGCGATCGACAAGGGGGCCACCGTCGTCGCGGGCGGTGGCCGCCCCGACCACGAGGGGGCGTTCGTGCAGGCGACGATCCTCACCGACGTCACCCCGGACATGCGGGCGTACAGCGAGGAGCTGTTCGGGCCGGCCGCGGTGGTCTACAAGGTCAAGGACGCCGACGAGGCCGTGGCGCTGGCCAACTCGAGCACCTACGGGCTCGGCGCGACGGTCATGGGCAGCGACGTCGAGCAGGCGCGCGCGGTCGGGGAGCGGCTCGAGGCCGGCATGGTCTGGATCAACCAGCCCACCGGCTCCTCGCCCGACCTGCCGTTCGGCGGCGTGAAGCGCTCCGGCTACGGCCGCGAGCTGTCCGAGCTGGCGATGACGGAGTTCTCGAACCGCCGGCTGCTGCGCACCGTGCCGCTCCGGAAGTCGTCCAAGCCGGTCGCGGGGTAGCCGCCCCGCAGGCGACGGGCACGGTCCCCGACGGCGAGGTCCTGCAGGTCAGGGCCTCGCCGTCGTGGTGCTCGGGGGCTGCCCCGCCCGCAGGCGTCGGCGTCGGGTGATCTCGAGGCTGACGAGCACGTAGTAGGCGACGTACAGCAGGCTGGTCAGGGCGAGCGGCCGGCTCGGGTCGGGCAGCTGCACCAGCAGCACGGCGGACGCTCCCGCCCACAGGACGCCCAGCACCAGCCCCGAGCGCTGGAACAGCGGCGACCGCGACGGGTAGAGGTACCCGACCGGCACGAAGACGAGGACGGTGCAGACCACGACGGTGGTCGTCGTCGCCGTGACCGACAGGTCCAGCACGACGGCGTAGAAGGCGACGACGTTCCAGTAGCTCGGGAAGCCGAGGAACGTGTGGTCGTCGGTCTTCGCGTCGGTGCGGCAGAACTGGTAGCAGGACGCGAGCAGCGGCAGCGCCGCGACGACGAGCCCCGGAGTGCCGCCCGGCAGGAACCCGTTCTGCTGCAGGACCACCACCGGCACGAACACGTAGGTCAGGTAGTCGACGACGTTGTCGAGCAGGGCGCCGTCGAACTCGGGCACCACGTGCTTCACGTCGTACCGCCGGGCGAGGGTGCCGTCGGTCGCGTCCACGACCATCGCGGCCACCGACCACAGGAACGCCTCGCGCAGGTCGCCGTCGACGCCGGCCAGCAGGAACAGCAGGGCGAAGACCGAGCCGGTGGCGGTGTAGGCGTGGACCGCCCAGGCGGCCGCCCGCCGTCCCCGCGTCACGTCCACGACCGGGAGAAGCCGCTGCGGGGGCGGCCGTCGGGGTCGACCACGAGGTGGTAGAGCGGTCGGGCCCAGGCGCGGGTGGTCGCGGACACCCTGTCGACCTCGTGCGTGCGCAGCCGCCCGGGCGGGCGTGGGCCCTGGCAGCCGCCGTCGTGCCAGGCGTCCAGCGCCTGCGCAGCGGCCCGGAGCCGGGCCAGCCCGGAGGCCGGGTCGACGAGGTCGTCGTCGGTGTCGGCGTCGAGGTGCTCGCGCCACAGCTGCAGGCGCAGGTCTCGGGCGAAGACGCGTGCACCGTCACCGAGACCGCCGGGGTCGCGCGGCTCGCGGGGGTCGAGGGCGTCGTCGAGGACGGCGCAGGACAGCTCGCTGTCGTGGGTCCAGCTGCGCATGTTGAGGTTGTCGCTGCCGACGGAGGTCCAGACGTCGTCGACGACGCAGACCTTCGCGTGCACGTAGACGGGCGTGCCCGCGTGGTTCTCGAGGTCGAAGACGCTGACCCGCTCGCCGCCCGCCTGCGTGACGACGTCGAGGGCGTCCTGCCGGCCGACGAGGTTCGGCGGCCGGCCGACCCGGCCGCCCTGGTCGGGGAAGCGCGGCACGACACCGACCAGGTGCAGGTCCGGCTCGCGCACGAGCGCCTCGGCGAACAGGTCGGCGACCTCGGCCGACCAGAGGTACTGGTCCTCCAGGTAGATCAGCCCGCGGGCCCGCCGCAGCGCCTTCCGGTAGGCGGCCGCGACACTGCGCTCGCCCCGCGGCGCGAACGGGTACGGCGTCCGGCGGGCCGGGTAGGTGCGCAGGACCTGGACCGTGCAGGTGCCCTGCGGAGCCGGGTCGGCGGCCTGCTCGGGGAGCTCGCTCGCGTCGGTGTCGAGCCCCTTGAGGAGCCGGCGCTCGACGGCCATGCGCACCCGGTTGTCGAGCGGCGCGGGGTCGTCCCACCGCTCCCGGAAGACGAGCTCGAGGTCGCCGACCGCCGGGCCGTGCACCTCGAGCTGGACGTCGTGCCAGGGCGGGTTGTCGCCGTACTCGGGCGACATCGCCAGGCCCTGCGGGTCGCCGCCGTGGTCGGCGTCGTCGCGGCGGCTGTGGCACAGGTCGATGCCGCCGGCGAAGGCGACGTCGACCTCCCGCCCACGGACGACGACGAGCTTCTGGTGGTGACTGCCGAACGGGCGGACCCGCTGGTCGAGCAGCACCTCACCGCCGGCCTCGTTGACGTCGCTGCCGAGGTGGCGGTTCTCGTCCGCGCTGTACGCGAGCCCGTCCAGGTGCGACCGCCACAGCAGTCCCTTGACGACGACGCCCCGCTCCGCGGCCGAGCAGAACACCTGCCCGACCTCGCTGCCGTCCTCCCCGGTGAGCCGCTCGTCGGGGTCGCCGCGCCAGTCGGTGAAGCAGAGCAGGTCGCCCTCGCCGAGAGCGGTCACGACCTCGTGGAGCCGTGCGAAGTAGGTGCTGCCGTGGACGAGGGGGCGCACGTCGTTGCCCTCGGTCCAGGCCGGGCCGTCCTCGCCGTGGCGCCGGTCGAGCGTCGTCGCCGGGTTGCCGCGCTCCGCCGGCGTGAGCAGCCATGCCGTCCGCTCCATGGGGAGACAGGCTAGGCCGGGAGCAGAACGTGAAGGACCCTCGCGTTCTGCGGCTTCCCCCAGTACCGTCCCCGCGTGCGCCGCTCCCTCGCCGTCCTGCTCGCCTCCGCCGGCTGCCTGCTCGGGCTGGCCCTGCCGGGCTCCGCCGCGGCGCCGCCCGCCGACGGGCTCCGCGCCGGCGTCGGCCGTGCCGACCTGACCAGCCCCACGGGCTACTACATGCAGGGCTGGGTGCGCAGCGACGCCGTCCTGGAGGGTGTCCACACCCGGATCGAGGCGCGGGCGATCGTGCTCGAGCGGGGCGGCAAGAAGCTCGCCCTGGTCGCCGTCGGCCTGAACGGGGTGGCGGGCGGCGTCGTCGCCGAGGCGGCGGAGCGGCTGAAGGCACGGGGCTTCGACGAGGGCAACGTCCTGGTCAGCGCCAGCCACACGCACGCGGCGCCCAGCGGCTACTACAACGCCGCCACCTACAACACGGTCTTCATGACGACGAGCACCGTCACCGACCAGAACGTCACGGGCGCGCTCGACAAGGAGCTGTACCGGTTCGAGGTCGACCGGCTGGTCGAGGCCGTCACGAAGGCCGACCAGGACCTCGCCCCGGCGAGGCTCGGCTGGGGGACGTCGCGGATCACCGGCCTGACCCGCAACCGCAGCCTCGAGGCGCACCTGCACGACCACGGCATCACCGAGGAGTTCGGCCAGGGGAAGGTCGAGCAGGACCCGGTCGGCTACGAGCACACGATCGACCCCGAGGTGCAGGTCCTGCGGGTCGACAAGCAGGTCGACGGCCGCTACCGCCCGGTCGGCACCTGGTCGACGTTCGCCGACCACGGGACCGTCAACCGGTACACCTTCGGCGTCTACAACGACGACCACCACGGCGCGGCCAACCGCGAGGTGGAGCGGGTGCTGCGCGCCGAGGGCGGCGTCCCGGCCGGGCAGGACGTCGTCAACGCGTACGGCAACACCGACGAGGGCGACATGAGCGCCGGCCTCACCAGCACCGGCCCGGCCTACGCCGAGGTGGTCGGACGGCGTGAGGCCACGGCGATGGTCCAGGCCTGGCGCAGCGCCGGGAAGGCCATGACGGAGCGGCCCGCCCTGGACACCCGCTGGACCCGCATGTGCTTCTGCGGGCAGGACACCGCTGCCGGCCGGACGTCGGACACGGCGATCTCCGGCCTGCCGCTGTTCACCGGCTCGGAGGAGGGCCGCGGCCCGCTGTTCGACATCACGCAGACGCCGTTCGAGGGCGACCGGCTCCCGGTCGCGGACCCGGTGGACCCGACCCACGGCGTCAAGATCCAGGTCACCCGCCAGGGCGGCGGTCCGCCCAAGGCCGTCCCGCTGCTGGTCGCCCGCATCGGTGCACGCATGGTCGCGAGCGTCCCCGGCGAGATGACCGTCGAGATGGGCCGCCGGGTCCGGGCCGCCGTCCTCAAGGCCGCCGCGGGCACCGGCGTCGAGGCCGTGCAGATCAGCGGCCTCGCCAACGAGTACCTGTCCTACTTCCCGACGCCGGAGGAGTACGACATGCAGCACTACGAGGGCGGTTCGACGATGTTCGGCCGGACCTCGTCGGTACTGGTCCAGGAGCAGCTCGCCGCTCTCGCGGGGCAGCTCGCGAAGGGGCAGCCCGCCACGCCGCCGTTCGCGTTCGACCCCCGGATCGGCGTCGTGAACGACGGCGGACGCTTCGGCACGGGGGCGACGTCGGCGCAGGCGCTCGCCCAGCCCGCCGCCGTGCAGCGGCTGGCCCGCGCGACGTACGCCTGGCAGGGCGGCGTCCGGGGCCTGGACATGCCGGCCGGGAAGGCCTTCGTCACCGTCCAGCGCAGGGCGGGGAGCGCCTGGGTGCGGTCGACCGACGACCTCGGCCAGCAGCTGCTCTGGACCGTCGACGACGACGGCCGGTACGACCTGCAGTGGGAGGTCCCGCGCGCGGAGCCGGTCGGGCAGCACCGGTTCGTGGTGACGGGCAACCACTACCGGCTCGTGTCCTCGCCCTTCACCGTCAGCCCCAGCACCCGCCTGTCGGTCGAGCCGGGCGGCCGCGTCCGGTACCCCGACGCCGTCCCCGAGGTCGACTTCACGGCTCGTCCGGCCGCGGCCGACGGTGCGCCCCTGGTGACGCGGGCCGCGGCCGCCGGGACTCGTCCGTGACCGCTACGGCAACTGCAACGGCGCACCCGTGACCCTCCAGGGCCGTACCGGTGACCGTGCTGCAGCCGGTCCGAGGACCTGCCTGACGGCCAGCGGCCGGACGGCGCCCGCGGTCCTGCCCGGCTCCGGCGGGGGCGTCGCGGGCGGTCGCCTGCCGGCCACCGGGTCGACGCCCGTCCTGCCGCTGACCGCCGCGCTGCTCGCGCTGGGCGGTGTCGTCGTCGGGCTCGGGGCCCGCCGGGCGCGCGGCTGAGCTCCGGCCGCACCGGCGGACCGCCCTAGAGGTCCCGGCCCCAGACCACCCGCAGCGTCAGCTCCAGCGACGGCGTGCCCGGGTCGTCGGCGTCGACGACGGCGAGCAGCCGGGCACCGGCGTCGTCGAGCTCCAGGACCCCGAGGCCCTCGACCTTCTGCACCGCGCCGTCGACCAGGGGCAGGGCGGCGACGTCCAGCACCTGGTCGTCGTCGAGGAGCACGAGGCCGGACGCGCCGACGGGTCCGTCGACGAGGGCGTCCGGGGTGTCCTCGGCGGCGGCGCTGAGCAGCACCCGCCCGCCGGGCAGGGCGACGGCGTCGGTGGCGGACAGGCCGGCGAGGTCGTAGCGGCGGGGCGCGTTCAGCGGGACGTCGGCCGGGTCGCGCTGCCCGCGCAGTGCCTCGAGCAGGCCGGGCAGGCCGACGTCGATGCTGCAGTCGGGCGTGCCTGCCTGCAGGTTGCCGCGGGAGAACCAGCGCAGGACGTCGCCGTTGCGCGCGACCCCCTCGACGTCCAGCTCGCCGTCGTCGAGGCCGAGCGCGCGCTGCACGGCGTCGTAGAGCCCCGGCAGGTCCGCGGACACGACCTGCGGCTCGGCGTCGCGCTCCAGGACCAGGACCGCACCGCGGCGGGCCTGCGTCGAGCCGGAGCCGAGCAGGAGCACCCCGCCGCCCAGCCCGCAGGCGGCCTCGAGGTCGGGCTTGAGGCCCTTCGTCCCGTCGGCGTCGCTGAACGTGTCCAGGCCCTGCACCGGCGGCAGGAGCCGCAGCCGGGTCGTGCCCGACGGCCGCACCCAGGCGCCGTGCGTCGCGTCGTCCTGGGCGAGCAGCCAGCCGTCGCCGAGCCGGGCCAGTGCGGACGCCGCCCGCACCGGGGCGCCGTCGTCGAACAGGAGCCGGCGGGAGCTCTCCAGGGTGACCTGCATGCGCCCACCCTGCCCCACGAGGCGCACCGGACGCGTCCGGCGGCGGAGCAGGACCGTGGCGCGGCGGACCGCAGCAGGACGTGCGCCCGGCAGGGCGTCGCGGGTCCCGCCGGCCGACGTACGGTGCGGAGACGCCGGTCGACCCGAGGAGCCCCGATGACGCACGCCGAGGACGAGGTCGTCGACCTGTGCCGCGACCTGATCCGCTTCGAGAGCGTGAACGACGGCACCGGCCGCGGCCCGGGGGAGCGTCGGGCCGCGGAGTACGTCGCGGAGAAGCTCGCCGAGGTCGGGCTGCAGCCGGAGGTGTTCGAGTCCGCGCCGGGACGGGCCAGCGTCGTCGCCCGGTGGGAGGGGGAGGACAGCTCGCGGGACGCCCTGCTGATCCACGGCCACCTCGACGTCGTGCCGGCCGAGCCGAAGGAGTGGACCTACGACCCGTTCGCGGGTGAGGTCGCCGACGGGTGCGTCTGGGGCCGCGGCGCCGTCGACATGCTCGACATGGACGCGATGACGCTCGCTGTCGTGCGCGACCGGGTGCGGGCCGGCCGCAAGCCCCCGCGCGACGTCGTCCTGGCCTTCGTCGCCGACGAGGAGGCCGGCGGCACGTTCGGCGCCAGCTGGCTGGTCGACAACCAGCCGCAGCTGTTCGAGGGGTGCACCGAGGCGATCAGCGAGGTCGGCGGGTTCTCCCTGTCGGTCGACGACGACGTCCGGCTGTACCTCATCGAGACGGCGCAGAAGGGCATGGCCTGGATGCGGCTGACCGCCGAGGGGACGGCCGGCCACGGCTCGATGCTGTCACGCGACAACGCCGTCACGCAGCTGTGCGAGGCGGTCGCCCGGCTCGGCAGCCACACCTTCCCGATGCACGTGACGCCGACGGTGCGGCGCTTCCTGGACGAGGTCAGCGACGCGTTCGGCGTGGAGCTCGACGCCGAGGACATGGAGGCGACGGTGAAGCTGCTCGGACCGCTCGCCCGCATCGTCGGGGCCACCCTGCGCAACACCGCGAACCCGACCATGCTCGACGCCGGCTACAAGCACAACGTCATCCCGCAGCGCGCCCACGCCATGGTCGACGGGCGGTTCCTGCCGGGACACCAGGACGACTTCGAGCGCGAGCTCGACGAGGTCCTGGGGGAGGGCATCACCCGCGAGTACGTGCACTACGACATCGCCCTCGAGACCGAGTTCGAGGGCTCGCTGGTCGACGCGATGGTCGCGTCGCTCAAGGCCGAGGACGCCGGTGCGCGACCGGTGCCCTACACGCTCTCCGGTGGCACCGACGCCAAGAGCTTCAGCCGGCTGGGCATCCGCGGCTTCGGCTTCGCGCCGCTGCGCCTGCCCGCCGACCTCGACTTCTCCGGGATGTTCCACGGCGTCGACGAGCGGGTGCCGCTCGAGTCCCTGAGGTTCGGCACCCGGGTCCTGGACCGGTTCCTCGACCTGAGCTAGCAGCCCTCCAGCTGCCCGGTGGCCAGCGCGCCGAAGCCCTGCTGCACGAGGACGACCGCTGCGGTGCCGGCGAGCGGGGCACGCAGCGGCAGCGTCCAGGTGCCGTCCCCGGCGACGGGGCCGGCCGCGAGCTGGCGGCCGTCGTCGGCGAGCAGGGCGACGTGCAGGGCCTGCTCGGCGTCGTACGGCAGCGTCCAGGTGCCGCTGGCCTGGTTCCCGGAGCAGGCGGCCCGTCCCTGTACGGCGGCGTCCTGCACGGTCGAGGTCGTGCTGGGCGGGCCGTCGTCGGCGAGCAGGTGGACGACGCCGAGCACCGACCCGGTGCCGGCGACCAGGAGGGCGAGCAGGGTCAGGCCGACCAGGACGCCGGTCGCACGGCGGTCGGGGTCGACCGCGAGCACGCCGCGGTGCGGACGACGACGACCGGGCAGGCGCCGTCGGACCCGGGCACTGCCGACGCGGACCGACCTCACGTCATGAGCGGGGGCATCGGGTGGTCGCGCACCCGGCGCTTGACCGTGACCTCCCGGCGCCCGTCGGACCAGATCCGGTGCACCGACAGCTCCCAGTCGCCGAACTCGGCGTGCAGGGCGAGCAGCTCGCGGGTCTTCTGGCGGTCGGCGTCACGCGGGATGGGCACCCGCCGGTACTCGTACTCCGCCACGGGTCCAGGCTAGCGCCGGGCGAGCAGGCCGTTCAGGTAGGCGCCGTAGCCGCTCTTCACCAGGGGCGCGGCCAGCTTCTCGAGCTGGGCGTCGTCGATGAAGCCCTCGCGCCAGGCGATCTCCTCCAGGCACCCGATCTTGAGGGCCTGCCGCTCCTCGATGACCTGCACGAACTGCCCGGCCTGCATGAGCGAGGCGAACGTGCCGGTGTCGAGCCAGGCCGTGCCCCGGTCCATGACGGCGACCTGCAGCTTGCCCCGGGACAGGTACACGTTGTTGACGGTGGTGATCTCGAGCTCGCCGCGGGGGCTGGGCTCGATCGAGGCCGCGATGTCGAGCACGTCGTTGTCGTAGAAGTACAGCCCGACGACGGCGTAGTTGCTCCGCGGCGCCTCGGGCTTCTCCTCCACGGAGACGGCCCGGTGCTGGTCGTCGAACTCGACCACGCCGTACCGCTCCGGGTCGGCCACGTGGTAGGCGAAGACCGCGCCGCCGTCGACGTCGCGGTACTGCTTGAGCTGCCGCCCGAACTCGTGCCCGTAGAAGATGTTGTCACCGAGGACGAGGCTGACGCTGTCCGAGCCGACGAAGTCGCGCCCCAGGAGGAAGGCCTCGGCCAGGCCGTTCGGCTCGGGCTGCACGGCGTAGGTGAACGAGCAGCCGTACTGCGACCCGTCGCCGAGGAGCCGGACGAACTGCTCCTGGTCGTGCGGCGTCGTGATGACGAGGATGTCCTGGATGCCCGCCAGCATCAGCGTCGACAGCGGGTAGTGGACCATCGGCTTGTCGTACACCGGGAGCAGCTGCTTGCTGACTCCCTGCGTGATCGGGTACAGCCGTGTGCCGGAGCCTCCTGCGAGGACGATGCCCTTCACGAGTGCTCCGTGCGCGGAGGTGTCGTCATCTGGCCGAGGCTAGTGGGCGGGGGAGCGGCGACCGGAACAGCACCTCGAGTCCGCACCGCACCAGCAGCCGGTGCAGCAGCAGGCTCGCGGCGGTGAGCACGGCGACGGCGACGAGCGGCCAGACGACGGCGACCGGCAGCGGCAGGACGACCCGACCGGCCGCCGCGTGCAGCAGGGCGAGCAGCGGCAGGTGCAGGACGTAGACGGGGAGGGTCAGGCGGCCGAGGCGGCCGACCAGCTCCGCCGCCCGGGGCGCCGCCCGGGCGAGCGCCACCGCCACGACGGTCCCGCACGCCGCGCCGAACAGGGCGAGCGCGACCGCGAAGCCGGCCTGCCGCGACACCCCGAGGGCCAGCGCGACGGCGACGACCGGCAGGTAGGCCGAGGCCGCGAGCAGCGCCCGGCGCCGGTCGGACCGGGCGACGAGCGCCGTCACGACGTCGGGGCGCAGGGACGCGACGAGGAAGGGCAGCAGGTTGCGCAGCAGCGGCTCGACGTTGCCGGTGTGCGGGCTGCCGGGCAGGTCGGCGACGACCGCCAGGACGGCTGCGCCGCCGAGCGGCACCCACAGGGGCAGGCGCAGGGAGAGCCGGGCGACGAGCACGTACGCGGCGAGGGCGTAGAGGTACCAGGTGTTCGCGTTGCCCGCGACGGCCCCGACCACCAGCTCCTCGGCCGACCGCGCGGTGTGCGTCACCAGCCGCGGGCCGACCAGGAAGAACGCCGAGCCGAGCAGGAGCCAGACGACGTAGGTCCAGTAGTCGCGCAGCACCCGGGTCCGCAGCACCTCGGGCCACGGCCGGCGGACCGCCCGGGCGGCCAGGTAGCCCGACACCACGAAGAACAGCGGGACGCGCACCGGCTGGAGCACGAAGCTCGCGGTCGACCAGCCGTGCGCCAGCGGCTCGGGCACCCAGGGCAGGAGGGCGTAGTGCTTGCGCACGACGTGCCACAGGACGACGAGCAGGATCAGGACGCCCTTGGCGGCGTCGACCCAGGGCTCGCGGGTCGCCCTCACAGCTGCTCGACGGCCTCGCGGAGCAGCCCGGCCAGCCGGGTCCGGCGCGGCTGGGCCCCGACCTCGCGGACGGCCCGGACGACGGCGGCGCCCGCGGAGGTCACGACCGACAGGTGCCGCTGCGCACGGGTGAACGCCGTGTAGACCAGCGGGCGGCTGAGCAGGCGCCCCGCCTCGGCCGGCAGCGACGGCGACCACCGCGGGGAACTCCGAGCCCTGGGCGCGGTGCACCGTGACCGCCCAGCCGTGCACGAGGTCGCTGACCGACGCGGGGGCGACCTCCACGGGCCCGGTCCCGGCGAAGGCGACCAGCAGGCCGCGCTCCTTCACCGCCGTGACCGTGCCGAGGTCGCCGTTGGCCCAGCCGTCCTCGAGGTGGTTCGCCGTCGCCACGACCCTGTCCCCGACGTCGAACCCCCCGACCGCGCCGCTGCCCGGGTTGAGCCGCGCCTTGAGGGCCGCGTTGAGGGCGACCGTCCCGGCCGGGCCCTTGTGCACGGGCGTCACGACCTGGACGTCGTGCGCCGGTACGCCGAGCACGCGGGGGATCGAGTCGGTGACCAGCTGGACGGTCCGGTGCGCCGCCTCCTCCGCCGACTGCGCCGCGACGACGACGACCTCCCGGGTCGGGTCGTCGACGCGGGGGAGCTCCCCGCCGCGCACCGCCGTCGCGAGCCGGGCGATGCTGCCGCCCGCCTCGGACCGGTAGAGCGTCGACAGCGAGGTGACCGGGACGGCGCCGCTGTCGACGAGGTCGCCGAGCACCCGGCCGGCGCCGATGGACGGCAGCTGTGCGGGGTCGCCGACGAGCAGCAGGTGGCCGCCGTCGGGCACGGCCTCGACGAGGGCGGCGGCCAGCTCGGTGTCGAGCATGGACGCCTCGTCCACGACGACGACCTGCTCGTCCAGCGGCCACTGCTCGCCCCGGGTGAAGGACCCCGTGGTGCCGACCGCCCCGAGCAGCCGGTGCAGGGTGGTGGCGGGGGAGCCGCACAGCTCCTCGAGCCGCTTCGCCGCGCGACCGGTCGGAGCAGCGAGGGCGACCGTCCCGCCCCGCGCCTGGGCCAGCTTCACCAGGGCCGCGACCGTGCGGCTCTTCCCGGTGCCGGGTCCGCCGGTGAGGACGCTGACGCCGGAGGTCATCGCGACGGCGACCGCGGTCCGCTGCGCCTCGTCGAGGTCCTTCCCGACGGCACCGACGGCGGCCGGGTCGGCGAGCGGCTCGGCGGTCGCGAGCAGCCGCGCGAGGCCCTCCGCGACGGCCTCCTCGGCGATCGCGTAGCGGACCAGGGACGCGGCACCGTCCTCGGTGATCACCACCCGGTCGCCGTCGTCGGCGGCCCGCAGCGCCGCCTCGGGGTCGGGCCAGCCCTCCTCCTCGAGCAGCGCCGCGGCCTCGCGCAGGGGCAGGCAGGTGGACCCGTCCTTGGACGCCCGGGTCAGGACCGAGGCGACCAGCGAGGCGCCGCGGCGCGGGTCGGACGGGGAGGCGCCGGGGACGAGCGAGCGAGCGAGGATGTCCGCCTCGGCCAGCCGGACGCCGGACACGTCGAGCAGCCGCCACGGGTCCTGGCGCAGCAGGTCCGCCGACGCCTTGCCGTGCGCCCGGACGGCGCCGGCGGCGTGCTTGACGGGCAGTCCGGCCCCGAGCAGCAGCCCGGCGACCTCGTAGGCGGGGGCGGCCGCCGCGAAGGAGTCGACCAGGCGCTGCGCCCGCGCCGGTGACACGCCCTGCAGGGCCTGCAGCCGCCGGGCCGTGACGTCGTCGGGGGTGGTGATGGCGGCCTCGGGCAGGGCGGCCGCGAGGGTGCTGCCGAGCCCGGGCCAGAGCAGCGCCTCGGCGAACGCCTGCAGCAGCATCAGGTCTCCAGGTCCTCCGACGACCAGCGCCGCATGGTCTCCGGGTACCCGAGCGAGGGCGCGCTCACGTCGTCGAGGGCCTCGCGGATCTCGTCCGGCAGCACGAGGTCCTCCGACGCGAGCGACCCCTGCAGCTGCGCCGCGCTCCGGGCGCCGACCACGGGGGCGACGACGCCGGGCCGGTCCCGCACCCAGGCCAGCGCCACGGCCACCGGTGACGTCCCGAGGCCGTCCGCCGCGGTCAGGACGGCGTCGACGACGGAGGCCGCGGCGTCGTCCAGGTAGGGCTCGACGAAGCCCTTGTAGTGCTCGCTCGCGCCGCGGCTGTCGGCGGGCGGACCGCCGCGGTACTTCCCCGTCAGCACGCCCCGGCCCAGCGGCGACCACGGCAGCAGCCCGACCCCGAGCTCCAGCGCCGCGGGGACGACCTCGCGCTCGACGCCGCGCTGGAGCAGCGAGTACTCGACCTGGTCCGACACGACCGGCGCCGCCCGCAGGGCCCGCTGCCACGCCGCCGTGGCGCCGAGCTGCCAGCCGCTGTAGTTCGAGACGCCCGCGTAGCGGACCCGCCCGGACTGCACCGCGGTGTCGACGGCGGCGAGCGCCTCCTCCCACGGCGTCACGGGGTCCCAGGCGTGCAGCTGCCACAGGTCGAGGTGGTCGACCTGCAGCCGCCGCAGGGAGGCGTCGAGGGCCGACAGCAGGTGCCCGCGGGACGTCCCGCGGCCCATCGGTCCCTTGCCGACGACGCCGTACGCCTTGCTCGCGACCAGCACCTCGTCGCGGGGGACGACGTCGGCCAGCAGCCGGCCGAGGACGCGCTCGCTGTCGCCGCCGCAGTAGGTGTCGGCCGTGTCGACCAGCGTCCCGCCGGCGCCGACGAAGGCGAGCAGCTGCGCGGCGGCGTCGTCCTCGTCGGTGTCGCGGCCCCAGGTCATCGTGCCGAGGGCGAGCCGCGAGACGACGAGGCCGCTGCGTCCGAGGTGTCGCTGCTTCACGTGCGCGACGCTAGTGCGTGCCCGTGCTCCCGCGTCCCGCCGCTCCGGTGCTGCTGCTGCTCGTCCTCGTGCTGGACGCCGTGACCGCGCTGACCGACCCGCCCCTGTCGCTGCTGGGCCTGCTCGACGAGCCGGCGCACCTGGCCACGGCCGGGCTCGCGCTGCTCGCCGCCGGCGTCGTCGACCGCCGGGCGCTCTGGGTGCTGGCCGGCTCAGTCGGGATCGACGCCGACCACGTGCCCCTCTACCTCGGCGTGCCGCACGTCGAGGCCGCCGGCGGACGGCCCTTCACCCACTGCCTGCTGACCGTCGTCGTCCTGCTGCTGGCCGGGCTGCGCTGGCCCGTCCTGCGGCTGCTCGCGGCCGGCGTCGGGCTGCACCTGGTGCGCGACGTCGCGACCGGCCCGGGCGTCCCGCTGCTGTGGCCGCACGACGTCGCCGTGCTGCTGCCCTACGCGCTGTACGCCGCCGCGCTCGTCGTGCTGACGGCCCTCGCGCTACGTTCCCGGCCATGAAGCTGGGTCTGAACATGGGGTACTGGGGCAGCGGCAACGACGCGGACAACCTCGCGCTGGCCAAGGAGGCGGACGACCTCGGCTACGACGTCGCCTGGGTCGCGGAGGCCTACGGCTCGGACGCCCCCACGGTGCTGGCCTTCGTCGCGGCGCAGACGAAGCAGATCGACGTCGGCTCGGCCATCTTCCAGATCCCCGGCCGGACGCCGGCGAACTGCGCCATGACCGCCGCCACGCTCGACACCCTCTCGGGCGGGCGCTTCCGCCTCGGCCTCGGCGTCTCCGGCCCGCAGGTGTCCGAGGGCTGGCACGGCGTGCGGTTCGACAAGCCGCTGGCCCGCACCCGCGAGTACATCGACATCGTGAACATGGCGCTGTCCCGCCAGAAGGTGACGTACCAGGGCGACCACTACGTGCTGCCGCTGCCCGACGGCCCCGGCAAGGCGCTGCAGCTCACGGTGCACCCGGTCCGGGAGCACATCCCGACCTACCTCGCCGCGGTCGGTCCGAAGAACCTCGAGCTGTCGGGGGAGAAGTTCGACGGCTGGCTGGCGATCTTCTACTCGCCCGACTTCGCGAAGGACCAGCTGGCGTCCATCGAGGCCGGGCGGGCCAAGGCCGGCAAGACCCTCGAGGGCTTCGACGTCGTCCCGACCGTCCCGATCGTGGTCGGGGACGACGTCGCCGCCTGCGCCGACCCGATCCGCTGGTACGCCGCCCTGTACGTCGGCGGGATGGGCTCCCGGGAGAAGAACTTCTACAACCAGCTGGCCTCCCGGATGGGCTTCGAGGAGGCGGCCAAGCAGGTCCAGGACCTCTACCTCGAGCGCAAGTACGACGAGGCCGGCGCGGCCGTGCCGTTCGAGTTCCTGGACAAGACGGCGCTGCTCGGGCCGAAGGAGCGCATCGCCGACGGCATGCAGGCGCTCGCGGCCAGCGGGGTCACGACCCTGACGCTGTCGCCGATGGTCGGCTCGCTCGAGGAGCGGAAGGCCACCCTGCGCACCGCGGTCGAGGCGCTCGAGCTGGCGGGCGTCGGGGGCTGAGCCTGCGGCGGTCCCTGCTCCTCGGCGCCGTCCAGGGGGCGGCCGAGGTCGCGCCGGTGTCGTCGTCGGCGCAGCTGGCCCTGCTGCCGTGGCTGCTGTCCTGGCCTCCCGACGCCGACCGCACCGCCCTCGCCGCCGGCCTCCACGCCGGCTCCTGCGCGGGCATCGCCTGGGCGCTGCGGGACGACCTGGGCGGGCTCGACCGTCACGACCTCCTGAGGGTGGGAGCGGCCACCGTCCCGGCCGCCGTCGCGGGCCTGCTCGCCGCGGACGTCGTCGAGGAGCGGCTCGGCCGGCCGCTCCCCACGGCGGTGCTGCTCGGCGTGGCCGGCCTCGCGCTCGGTGCAGCGGACCGGCGGTCCGAGGACGGGGTGCTCGACGGGCGGGCCGTCGCCGTGGCCGCCCTCGCCCAGTGCGCCGCCCTGGTGCCCGGCGTCTCCCGGTCGGGCGCCACCCTCACGGCGCTGCGCCTGCTGCGCGTCCCCCGCGAGGAGGCCCAGCGGTTCTCGCTGCTGCTGTCCCTGCCCGTGACGGCGGGGGCGGCTGCCCTCACCCTCGCCCGGGGAGGTCCTCGGCCGGGAGCCGGACTGCCGGTCGCCGCCCTGGTCAGCGCGGTCACCGTGCGGCTGACCCGCGGACGTGCGGACAGGTTGCTGTCAGGCGCGGTCGCCTACCGTCTCGGGCTGGCCGCGACCGTGGCCGTCGTCGCGGCGCGGAGGAAGTCCCTGTGAACCTGGCCCAGGCCGTCGTGCTCGGCGTCGTCGAGGGCGTCACGGAGTTCCTGCCGGTGAGCAGCACGGGGCACCTGCTGATCGCGGAGCGTCTGCTCGGCCTCGAGACCGACGGCGCTGCGGGCGACGGCCTGATCGGGTTCACCGCCGTCATCCAGGTCGGGGCGATCCTGGCTGCCGTCCTCTACTTCTCCCGCGACATCGTCGCGCTCGTGAAGGCGTTCTTCGCCGGCCTGGTGTCCGCGGAGAAGCGGTCCGGGCAGGAGTTCCGGTTCGCCCTCGCCGTCCTCGTCGGCTCGCTCCCGATCGGCGTCGTCGGGTTCGCCCTCAAGGGCGTGGTCGAGAGCATCGACAAGCAGCTGGTCAGCGTGGCGGTGGGGCTGATCGGGTTCAGCGCGGTCCTCGTCGTCGCCGAGCGCCGCGCCGCCCAGGACCGCCCCGAGCGGTCGCTCACCGTCCGGGACGGGCTCCTCATCGGGCTGGCGCAGTGCATCGCGCTGGTGCCCGGCGTCAGCCGCTCCGGCGCCACCATCAGTGCCGGGCTGCTGCGCGGGCTCGACCGCGTGTCGGCGACGCGGCTGTCGTTCCTGCTGGGCATCCCCGCCCTGCTCGGCGCGGGGGCCTACAGCCTCAAGGACGCCACCGCCAGCGGCCCGGGTGCGCCCGGTGTGACCGCCACCCTGGTCGCCACCGTGGTCGCCTTCGTCGTCGCCCTGGGGGCGATCGCGTTCCTGCTGCGGTTCGTCTCGTCGCACCGGATCTCGGCCTTCGTGCCCTACCGGCTGGCCCTCGGGGTCGCCCTGCTGATCGGGCTCGCCGTCACCTGACCGCCGCGGCCAGGACCTCGACGACGGTCTCGAGCGGCAGCACGGTGCTGTCCACCTGGAGGTCGTAGGCGTCGGGGTCGTCGACGCGGGCGCCGTACAGGCGCTGCACGTAGTCGGCCCGGTGCCGGTCGACCTGCTTGAGCCGGGCGCGGGCGGTCTGCTCGTCGACCCCCTCGAGCCGCTGCGCCTGCGCGACCCGCGCGTCGGTCGGCCCGTACAGGCGCACCCGCAGCACGCCCGGCCGCCCGCCGAGCGCCCACGCGCCGGCCCTGCCGAGGACGACCCCGCCGAACGACGTCGCCTTGCGCAGGACCTGCTCGGAGGCCTCCCGCAGCGCCTGCTCGTCGTCCAGCAGCGGCACGGTGACGCCGAGGTCGCCCGCCATCGGGGTCATCGAGAAGGCCATCCGCTCGAGCCAGGTCCGGTGCAGGGCGCCCTGCTCCGCCTCCTGCACGGTGACGTCCAGCTCGGCGGCCACCTGGGCGCTGATCGCCCGGTCGAGGAACGGGACGCCGAGGCGGGCAGCGAGCTGCGGCCCGACGACGCTGCCACCGGCGCCGTAGGGGGTGGAGAGGGTGATCGTCGCGGTCATGCCTCCACTCTGCGCCTGCCCGGCAGCCGTGTCACGACTAGCGTCCCGCCCGTGACCACCCTCGTGCTCGTGCGCCACGGCCTGACGCACATGACCGGCCCCGTCCTCGCCGGCTGGACCCCCGGGCTCCACCTCGACGAACGCGGCGAGAAGCAGGCCGCGGCCGTGGCGGAGCGGCTGCGCGACGTCCCCTTCGCCGCCCTCGTCAGCAGCCCGCTGGACCGGTGCCTCGACACCATCGGGCACATCGCCGCGGGTCGCGAGCAGGAGGTGCAGGTCGAGGACCGCCTGGGGGAGTGCCGCTACGGCGACTGGACCGGCCGGCCGCTCAAGGAGCTGGCCAAGGACCCGCTGTGGAAGGTCGTGCAGAACCACCCGTCCGCCGTCACCTTCCCGGGGCCCGAGGGCGAGCCGCTGCGCGAGACCCAGAACCGCGCCGTCGCCGCCGTCCGGGACTGGAACGCCCGCCTCGGCCCGGACGCGACCTGGCTGGCCTGCTCGCACGGCGACGTCATCAAGGCCGTCGTCGCGGACGCGCTCGGGCTGCACCTCGACCAGTTCCAGCGCATCCAGGCCGACCCGTGCTCGGTCACGGTCATCCGCTACAGCGAGCTGCGGCCGTTCGTCGTGCGGACCAACGACACCGGCGGCGGGTTCCTCGACCTGCTGCCGCCGAAGAAGAAGAGCCGCCGCAAGGCCGGGTCCGACGCCGTCGTGGGCGGCGGAGCGGGCGCCTAGGGTGGCGGACGTGCCACGCCAGGTCTTCGCCTACGACCCGCCCAGCCGCTTCGTCGCCGGCACCGTCGGCCAGCCCGGCGACCGCACCTTCTACCTGCAGGCCTCCGGCGGGGGCCGCACCACGTCGGTCGCGCTGGAGAAGGTCCAGGTGCAGCTGCTCGCCGACCGCCTCGAGGAGCTGCTCGAGACGGTCCGGCGCACCACCGAGGCCGAGATCCCCGTCGTCGTCTCGCGGGCGCTCGAGGACACCGCGCCGCTCGACGCCCCCGTCGAGGAGGAGTTCCGGGTCGGGGCGCTCGGGCTCGCCTGGGACGGCGACACCGAGCGCGTCGTCATCGAGGCGCTCGCGCAGCCCGAGGACGAGGGGCAGGCCGAGGTCGAGCCGCTGTCCGACGCCGAGGAGGGCCCGGACGTCCTGCGCGTCGTCCTCGTCGCCCAGCAGGCCCGCGCCTTCGTCAAGCGCGCCCAGCGCGTGGTCGCCGCCGGGCGGCCGCCCTGCCCCCTGTGCGGCCTGCCGCTCGACCCCGAGGGCCACGTCTGCCCGCGTCAGAACGGGCACCGGCGCTGACCGTGCCCGACGACGGTCCGGCCCTGGAGCTCGAGGACGCCCTGAGGCTGCTGCGCGAGGGCGAGCTGTCCGTCGAGGGCCGCCTGGTCGACGCGAGCAACGCCACGCTGTTCTGCACGACCACCCTCGACGGCGCCAGTGCCACCTGCGTCTACAAGCCCGTGCGCGGGGAGCGGCCGCTGTGGGACTTCCCCGACGGCACCCTGGCCGGCCGGGAGATCTCCGCCTACCTCGTCAGCGAGGCCACCGGCTGGGAGGTCGTGCCCCCGACGGTCCTGCGCGAGGGGCCGTTCGGGCCCGGCATGTGCCAGCTGTGGGTCGACACCGACCCCGAGGTCGACCTCGCCCAGCTGGCCCGCAGCGAGCACCCGGACCTCCGCCGGATGGCCGTGTTCGACGCCGTCGTCAACAACGCCGACCGCAAGGGCGGCCACCTGCTGCCGCGCCCCGACGGCCGGGTGCAGGGCGTGGACCACGGCATCTGCTTCTCCAGCGAGGACAAGCTCCGGACACTGCTGTGGCAGTGGCGGTCCGAGCCGCTGACGGAGGAGGCCGTCTTCGTCCTCGGGCTGCTGCGCGCCGACCTCGAGGGCCCGCTCGGGGAGGCGCTGGCCGAGCACCTGACGGTCACGGAGGTCCGCCGCACGGTCGAGCGGGTCGACGGCCTGCTGTACGCGCGACGCCACCCCGAGCCGAGCCCCGACTGGCCCGCCATCCCCTGGCCGCCGTTCTAGGCTGGCCCGATGCAGTCCTGGGCCGCCCCCGCACTCCCCACCCTGCCCGAGGGGCCCCGTCCGGCGCTGAGCCTGCACTCCTCCTCGACGCGGGACCGGGTCGTCGTCGACCCGCAGGGCACCGCCCGGCTCTACGTCTGCGGCATCACGCCCTACGACGCCACCCACCTCGGCCACGCCGCCACCTACCTCGCCTTCGACACCCTCGTGCGGGTCTGGCGGGACCGCGGCCTGCAGGTCGACTACGTCCAGAACGTCACCGACATCGACGACCCCCTGCTCGAGCGGGCCACGCGCGACGGCGTGGACTGGGTCGGCCTCGCCGAGCAGCAGACCGACCTGTTCCGCGAGGACATGACGGCGCTGCGGGTCGTCCCGCCGACCCACTACGTCGGCGCCGTCGAGGCGATGCAGGAGATCGCCGAGGCGGTCGTGTCGCTGCTCGACGCCGGGGTGGCCTACCGCGTCGACGACGACGTCTACTTCTCGGTCGCCGCCGCCCCGCACTTCGGGGAGGTCTCGGGTCTGGACACCGCGACCATGACGGCGCTGTTCGCCGAGCGGGGCGGCGACCCGGAGCGGCCCGGCAAGAAGGACCCGCTCGACGCCCTGCTGTGGAAGGCCGAGCGCCCGGACGACCCCGCCTGGGACAGCCCCCTCGGCCGCGGCCGCCCCGGGTGGCACGTCGAGTGCGCGGCGATCGCGCTGAACCGGCTCGGCGGCACCCTCGACGTCCAGGGGGGCGGCAGCGACCTCGTGTTCCCGCACCACGAGCACTCCGCGGTCGAGGCCGAGGCGCTCACCGGTCAGTGGCCGTTCGCGAAGGCCTACGTCCACGCCGGCATGGTCGGGCTGGACGGCGAGAAGATGAGCAAGTCCCGGGGCAACCTCGTGTTCGTCTCCCGGCTCCGACGCGACGGCGTCGACCCGATGGCGGTGCGGCTCGCCCTGCTGTCGGCCCACTACCGGGCCGACCGCGAGTGGGTGCCCGCCACCCTGGAGGCCGCGCACGTGCGGCTGGCCGACTGGCGCTCCGCCGTGCAGCGGCCCGCCGGCCCGGACGGCGCCGCCCTGCTCGCCGAGGTCCGCGCCGCGCTGGCCGACGACCTCGACACGCCGCGGGCGCTCGCCGCCGTCGACGGCTGGGCCGGCTCCGAGGGCGACGACGCGGGCGCGCCGTCCCTCGTGGCGGACACCGTCGACCTGCTGCTCGGGACCGCCCTGCGCTGACCGGGGCCCCCGGCAGGCGTCGGGGCCCGCGAGGTCCTAGGTGTCGTCCCGGCGCCGCAGGTAGCGCTCGAACTCCTTGGCGATCGCGTCGCCGGAGGCCTCGGGCAGCTCGGTCTCCGGCTCGCGCTCCTCCAGGGTCGCGATGTACTCGGCCACCTCGCTGTCCTCGGCGGCGAGCTCGTCGACCTGCCGCTCCCACGCCCGTGCCTCCTCCGGCAGCTCGCCGAGCGGGACGGCGAGGTCCAGGGCGTCCTCCACGCGCCGCAGCAGCGCCAGCGTGGCCTTCGGGCAGGGGTGCTGCCCGACGTAGTGCGGCACGGCGGCCCAGAACGAGAGCGCCGTGATCCCGGCCTGCGTGCAGGCGTCCTGGAAGACGCCGACGATCCCGGTCGGGCCCTCGTAGCGGCTCCGCTCGAGGCCGAGCGCGCGCGCCGACTCCGGGTCCGACGACGTCCCGCTGACGGGCACGGGCCGAGTGTGCGGGCTGTCCGCGAGCAGCGCGCCCAGGGTCACGACCAGCTCGACCTCGAGCTGCTGGGCGATCGCCAGCAGCTCCTGGCAGAAGCTGCGCCACCGGATGTTCGGCTCGAGGCCGCGGACCAGGACGACGTCGCGGTCGGCGCCGGACAGCCGGGCGACGGACACCTTCGTGCTCGGCCAGGTGATGCGCCGGGTCTCGCCGTCCACGAGCTGCACCGTCGGCCGGTTGACCTGGAAGTCGTAGTAGTCGTCGGGGTCGAGCTCGCAGACCTCGCCAGCGCTCCAGACGTCCTGCAGGTGCTCGACCGCCCCGGTGGCGGCGTCGCCGGCGTCGTTCCAGCCCTCGAACGCCGCGACGAGGACGGGACGCCGCAGGGGCGGGACGCCGTCGGGGCGGGGCGGCAGCGCGGTCACGTGGTGGCTCCGGACTCGACGGCCGCCGCGCGGACCAGGCCGGCGACGAGGGACGGCCACTGCAGCGGGACGTCGTGCAGGGCGCCCTCCCAGCGCTGGGTGCGCGGGCGGGCGAGCAGCGTCGCGGCGCGGTCCAGCGCGGCGGCCCGGCGCTCGTCGGGGCTGCAGGCGACCACCCACGCGGGGCAGGAGATCCGCGGCAGCCAGGACTCGGGGTCGACGTCGAGCAGGTCGTCGACGATGGCCATGTGCGCCTCGAAGGGCAGGCGCGGCCGGGCCAGGCCGTCCTCGCCGACGGCGAAGATCGCCGAGACGCTGGCCTCCACCTCGGGCGACCACCACGGCCCGAGCGGCCCCTGCCGCAGCAAGCCGGGCAGGTCCTCCGGGGGCACGGCCCGGCGGGGCGGCGTCATCCGCTCGCGGACCTGCGCGCGGTCGTCGCCGGGCTGCCGCGGACTGCCGATCCCGCCGTCGACCGCCACGACGGCCAGGACCCGCTCGGGGGCCTCGGCGGCGAGCCGCAGCGCCGTCCAGCCGCCCCAGGAGTGCCCGACGACGACGACCCGCGACAGGCCCAGGGCGTCCAGCGCCGTCAGGGCGTCCTGGACGACGGTCGCGCCGTCGTAGGGGCCCTCGGGGCGGTCGCTGTCGCCGTGGCCGCGCTGGTCGAGGGCGAGGACCGACAGGCCGGACAGCTCGGGGACGACGAGGTCCCAGAAGTGCCGGGTCGAGGCGAGGCCGTGCAGCAGCAGGACCGGGACGCCGGCCCCGGGCCAGCGGGTGGCGCGGAGCCGGACGCCGACGCCGGGCAGGTCCAGCTCGATCCCGCCCGACACCGGGGTCACTGCTTCTGCGCGCCCTTGCCCGTGGTGTGGACGATGAGGACGTCGCACTGGGCGCGGTGGCTGATGTTGGCCGGGACGCTGCCGAGCAGCCGTCCCGCGAGGCTGTTCAGGCCGCGGTTGCCGACGACGAGCAGGTCGATGCCGCGGTCCTTGACGAGCTCGACGAGCGCGTCCACCGGGTCGCCCTCGACGGCCAGCGTGTCGACGTCGGTCGCGCCGAGAGCACGCGCGCGGTCGGCGGCGTCGCGCAGGACGTCCTCGGCCGGCGTGCTGCCGGACACCTTGTAGGACTCCCCGCCGAGCGCGTCCTGGGCCTCCTGCGCCTCACGGCCCGACAGCGGCCGGTACGCGGTGGCGAGGAACAGCTTCGCGCCGGCGTCGCGGGCGATGAAGGCGGCCCGGTCCACGGCCCGGAAGGAGCTGTCGGAGCCGTCGGTGCCGACGAGGACGGTCGCGTACGGGGTGGCGCTCACGGGGGCTCCTCCAGGGTTCGGGCGTTGCCGTCGAACCTAGCGCTGTGACCTGTCCCTCGGCGCCACGAGGGGCCTGGTGCGGCCTGCTCGGTAGACTCCAGGCGTGTCTGACTCCTCCCGCCCTGACCTGCTCGAAGCCCTGAGGACCAGGGTCGTCGTCGCCGACGGCGCGATGGGCACGATGCTGCAGAGCGCCGGGGACCGGCTGGGCCTGGACGTCGAGGTCGACTTCCAGGGCCACGAGGGCTGCAACGAGATCCTCAACGTCACGCGCCCCGACGTCGTCCGCGCCGTGCACGACGCGTACTTCGAGGCCGGCAGCGACGCCGTCGAGACCAACACGTTCGGCAGCAACTGGGCCGGTCTCGGCGAGTACGGGATCGTCGAGCGGATCCGCGAGACCGCGCTGGCCGGAGCGCAGATCGCCCGGGCCTCGGCCGACGCGCACTCCACCCCCGACCGTCCCCGCTGGGTCATCGGCTCGGTCGGACCCGGCACGAAGCTCCCGACGCTCGGCCACGTGCCCTACGCGACCCTGCGCGGCGGGTACCAGGAGCAGGCCGAGGCGATGATCGAGGGCGGCGTCGACGCCATCCTCGTCGAGACGTCGCAGGACCTGCTGCAGACCAAGGCCGCGATCGTCGGCGCGAAGCGGGCGATGGAGGTGACCGGGCGCCGCGTCGTGCTGATCGCCCAGGTCACCGTCGAGCTGACCGGCACCATGCTGCTCGGGCTCCGAGATCGGGGCGGCCCTGACGGCGCTCGAGCCGCTCGGCATCGACGTGATCGGCATGAACTGCGCCACCGGCCCGGCCGAGATGGGCGAGCACCTGCGCTACCTGTCCCAGCACGCGACCGTCCCGCTGTCGGTCATGCCCAACGCCGGTCTGCCCGAGCTCGGCAAGGACGGTGCCGTCTACCCGCTGGGCCCGGACGCCCTCGCCAGCGCGGTGAGCGACTTCGTCGACGAGTACGGCGTCGGCCTGGTCGGCGGCTGCTGCGGCACGACGCCGGAGCACATCGCGGCCGTCGTCGAGAAGGTGCGCGGCCGCGCCGTCCCGGGCCGGACGCCCGAGGTCGAGCCCAGCGCCGCCTCGCTCTACCAGGCCGTCCCGTTCGTCCCGGACGCCGGGGTGCTCATGGTCGGCGAGCGCACCAACACCAACGGCTCCAAGGCCTTCCGCGAGGCGATGATCGCGGGCGACTGGGAGAAGGTCGTCGACATCGGTCGCGAGGCCGTGCGCGAGGGCGCCAACATGATCGACCTGTGCGTCGACTACGTCGGCCGCGACGGCGCGATCGACATGCGCGACGCCGCCTCGCGCCTGGCCACCGCCAGCACCCTGCCGATCATGCTCGACAGCACCGAGCCGCCGGTGATCGAGGCCGGCCTCGAGTGCCTCGGCGGCCGGGCCGTCATCAACTCGGTGAACTTCGAGGACGGCGACGGGCCCGACAGCCGCTTCCGCAAGATCATGCCGATCGTCAAGGAGCACGGCGCCGCCGTCGTCACCCTGACGATCGACGAGGAGGGCCAGGCCCGGACCGCCGAGAAGAAGGTCGCGATCGCGGAGCGGACCATCGACGCGATGGTGCAGGAGTACGGCATGCGCGAGGGCGACATCCTCGTCGACTGCCTGACCTTCACCCTCGGCACCGGCCAGGAGGAGTCGCGCAAGGACGGCATCGAGACGATCGAGGCGATCAAGCTGCTCAAGCAGCGGCGTCCCGGTGTCGGCACGACGCTCGGCCTGTCCAACATCAGCTTCGGGCTCAAGCCCGCGGCCCGCGTCGTCCTCAACTCGGTCTTCCTGCACGAGTGCCAGAAGGCCGGGCTCACCAGCGCGATCGTCCACGCCTCGAAGATCCTCCCGATGAACCGGATCCCGGACGACCAGCGCGAGGTCGCGCTCGACCTCGTCCACGACCGCCGTCGTCCGGCGTCGACCGAGGAGCCCGAGGGCTACGACCCGCTGACGGCGTTCCTCGACCTGTTCGAGGGCGTGCAGGCCGACACCGGCGGCAAGAGCCGCAACGACCTGCTCATGGAGCTCCCGCTCGACGAGCGCCTCGGCCGCCGGATCATCGACGGCGAGAAGAACGGCCTCGAGGCCGACCTCGACGCCGCCATGACGGCCGGGCAGAAGCCGCTGCAGATCGTCAACGACACCCTGCTGGGCGGGATGAAGACGGTCGGCGAGCTGTTCGGCTCCGGCCAGATGCAGCTGCCGTTCGTGCTGCAGAGCGCCGAGGTCATGAAGACGGCCGTCGCCTACCTCGAGCCGCACATGGAGAAGACCGACGACGACGGCAAGGGCCGCATCGTGCTCGCCACGGTCAAGGGCGACGTCCACGACATCGGCAAGAACCTCGTCGACATCATCCTGTCCAACAACGGCTACGACGTCGTCAACATCGGCATCAAGCAGCCGGTGAACGCGATCCTCGAGGCTGCCGCCGAGCACAAGGCCGACGTCGTCGGGATGAGCGGCCTGCTGGTCAAGTCGACGGTGGTGATGAAGGAGAACCTCCTCGAGATGAACACACGGGGGATGGCCAAGGACTTCCCGGTCATCCTCGGCGGCGCCGCGCTCACCCGCGCCTACGTCGAGAACGACCTCGCGGAGGTGTTCGAGGGCGACGTCCGGTACGCCCGGGACGCCTTCGAGGGCCTGCACCTCATGGACGAGCTGATGGCCGTCAAGCGCGGCGAGGTCACGCCCGAGGAGTCGGCCGAGAAGGCGGCGAAGAAGGCCGAGACCCGCGCACGCCACGACCGCTCCCGCGCGATCGCCGAGGCCCGCGCGGCCAAGGAGGAGGCCGAGCCCGTCGTCGGCGGCCGCTCCGACGTCGCCGCCGACAACGAGGTCCCCGTGCCGCCGTTCTGGGGCAGCCGGATCACCAAGGGCATCCCGCTCGCCGACTACAGCTCGTGGCTCGACGAGCGGGCGCTGTTCAACGGCCAGTGGGGGCTCAAGAACGGACGGGGTGACGGCCCGTCGTACGACGAGCTCGTCGAGACCGAGGGCCGGCCGCGGCTGCGCGAGCTGCTCAGCCGGGTGCAGTCCGAAGGGATCATGCAGGCCGCGGTCATCCACGGGTACTTCCCGGCGGTCAGCAAGGGGGAGGACCTCGTCGTCCTGGACCCCGACTCCGGCGACGAGCGCTGCCGCTTCACCTTCCCGCGCCAGCGGCGCGACCGGCGGCTGTGCCTGTCGGACTTCTTCCGCTCGCAGGAGTCCGGCGAGCCCGACGTCGTCGCGTTCCACGTCGTGACGATGGGCCGGCACGTGTCCGACGTCGCCAACGAGATCTTCGCCGAGAACCGGTACCGCGAGTACCTCGAGCTGCACGGGCTCTCGGTGCAGCTGACCGAGGCGCTGGCCGAGTACTGGCACAGCCGGGTCCGCGCCGAGCTCGGGTTCGCCGACGACCCCGCGACCGAGCTGCAGGCCAAGCTCTCCAAGCAGGCCTACCGCGGCTCGCGGTACTCCTTCGGCTACCCCGCCTGCCCGAACATCGAGGACCAGGACAAGCTCGAGGTGCTCCTGGACTGGAAGCGGATCGGGGTCGAGCTCTCCGAGGAGCACCAGCTCACGCCGGAGCAGTCGACCAGCGCGATCATCCTCCACCACCCCGAGGCCAAGTACTTCGCCGCACGGTGAGCGGCCTCGCCGCTGCCCTGTTCGACATGGACGGGCTCCTGGTCGACAGCGAGCCGGTCTGGACCGTCGCCGAGGTCGAGCTCGCCCGCACGCTCGGGGGCGAGTTCGGCCCGGAGCTCAAGGCGGCCATCGTCGGGACCCGGCTCGAGGTCGCCGTGCCGACGATCCTGCGGTGGTACGGCGCCCCGGACACCCCCGCGCAGGTGGCCGAGACGTCCGCCTGGCTGCTCGCCCGCATGGTCGAGCTGTTCGCCGAGGACCTGCCGGTGCTCCCCGGGGTCGTCCCGCTGCTGGCCGACCTGCGGGCGGCGGGTGTCCCGGTCGCGCTGGTGTCGTCGTCCTACCGGGTGCTGGTCGACGCCGTGCTCGTCACCGGGCTCGGGCCGTTCGACCTGTCGGTCGCGGGCGACGAGGTCGAGCACGGCAAGCCGCACCCCGAGCCGTACCTGACGGCGGCTGCCCGCCTGGGCGTCGACCCCGCGCGCTGCGTCGTGCTCGAGGACTCGCCGTCGGGGGTGGCGTCGGGCGAGGCGGCCGGGTGCGCGGTCGTCGCGGTGCCGAGCGTCGCCGGCGTGGGCTTCGCGCCCTCGGCCCGCCGCCTGGTCGTGCCGTCGCTGGACGGCCTGACGACAGGGGCGCTCACCGCGCTCGTGGCGTGAGCGAGCTGTCCGACGGGACGCTGGCGGCCGTGGCGGCGCTGGTGCCCCTGCTCGCCGGGACGGGCGCCGGCGTCGTCGCCCTGACCGGGGTGAAGCGGCTGGAGTCGCCGGCGCTGGTCCTGCAGGTGCTCGCAGGGGCCGCCTGGCTGCTGCTGGACGGCCCGCTCGAGGGGCCCGTGCTGCTGCCGGTCTCGCCCGAGCACGGGCTGACCCTCGGCGACCTGGTGGCGTTGCCTGCCGCCCTGGTCGTGACCTGCCTGCTCGTCCTGCGGGCCCGGGACGAGCACCGGGCCGGTCCCGGACACGCAGGGACCGGCCCGGTCGCGCCTGGCCGCTAGTCGAAGATGTCGGGGTTGTCCTTGCTGATGCGCTCCCAGATCGGCTGGAACTGGAACCACCCGGCGAGCTCGAACCCGACCTGGCCGCGCGTCTGCTCGGCCTCGTGCTGGCGGATCTGGCGCGGCTTGCTGCCGTGTCCGGCGGCCGCGGAGTAGGCCATGAGCTGGGCCTGCGCGGTGCGCTCGAGGGTGAGGAACCACCAGGCGGCGCTGTCGACGCTCTCGCCGACCGTCAGCATCCCGTGGTTGCGCAGGACGACGGCCTTGTGCGGGCCGAGCGCCTTGCCGATCCGCTCGCCCTCCTCCTTGTCGAGGACGACGCCGGTGTAGTCGTCGTAGACGCCGATGTCCTCGTAGAACGCGCAGGCGTCCTGGGTCAGCGGCTCGACGGTCATCTCGAGGCTGCTCAGCGTCTTGCCGTACGGGCCGTGCGCGTGGGCGGCGGCGAGGACGTCGGGCCGGGCGGCGTGCACGGCGCAGTGGATCGCGACCGCGGCGCCGTTGACGGCGCGGTCGCCCTCGATGACCTGGCCCTCGTGGCTGACCCGCACCAGGTCGGAGCTCTTGATCATGCCGAAGTGCATGCCGAACGGGTTGACCCAGAACGTGTCGGGGTGCTCGGGGTCGCGGACCGTGATGTGGCCGGCGACGCCCTCGTCGAGGCCCGCCTTGCTGAACATCCGGAACGCGGCCGCCAGCTTGGCCTTGCGGTGGGCACGCTCCTGTTCGACCGTCTCGAAGGTCTCCGGCAGGGCCATCCTCAGCTGCTTGCCGACGGACATGTCGCCGGCCGAGGCGGGCGCCTCCGTGACGGCCTCGGTGACCAGCTCGTCGGCGTGCGCCACGGCGGTGTCGGGCTCCTGCTCGGTGATGCTCACGCGCTCTCCAGTGCTCGGTGCGGGGACGGTCCTGAGCGCAGTGTGACGGATCAGGCCCGTCCGGTCACGCGGTCCGTGCCGCTCGGGCCTGCTCCGCCTCGACCGCGGCGGCCTGGTGGGGCAGCGGGACGTCCGGGCCGGGCACGACCTCCGGGAAGGGCGGCGGGGTGCCGCCGAACGAGGGGCAGAGCGCCTGGTGGTCGCACCAGCCGCAGAGCTTGGACTGCCGCGGCGGGAACTCGCGCAGCTGCGTCGCCCGCTCGATCGCCGCCCACAGGGCCAGCAGCTTGCGCTCGGTGGCGACGAGGTCGGCCTCGTCGGGGACGTAGCGCAGGACCTCGCGGTCGCCCAGGTACATCAGCTGCAGGAGCGTCGGGACGGTGCCCGTGGTCCGCCAGAGCACGAGTGCGTAGAACTTCATCTGGAACAGGGCCTTGCCCTCGAACGCCTCGCCCGGCGCCCGGCCCGTCTTGTAGTCCACGACGCGGACCGCGCCCGAGGGGGCGACGTCGAGCCGGTCGACGATCCCGCGCAGCCGCAGCCCCCCGGGGAGCACGACCTGCACGAGCCGCTCCCGCTCGGCCGGCTCGAGCCGGGTCGGGTCCTCGAGCGTGAAGTACCCCTCGAGGAGCTTCTCCGCGCTGGTCAGCCAGGTCTGCAGCTCGGCGTCGTCGGCGAACAGGCCGGCGACGTCGGGCTGCGCCTCGCGCAGGCGCTCCCACTCCGGGCGGAGCAGCCCGGTGGCCGACGCGAGGGTGCGGGCCGCGGCCGGCAGGTCGAACAGGCGCTCGAGCACGCCGTGCACGACCGTGCCGCGGGTCGCCGCCGACGACGGCGCCTGGGGCAGCCGGTCGATCGTGCGGAAGCGGAACAGCAGCGGGCAGGTCATGAAGTCCCCGGCCCGGGAGGGGCTGAGCGAGCCCAGGACGGGCAGCTCGGCACCCACGACGGGGGGCGCGAGGTCGACGGTGGTCATGGCAGGGACGGTACGGCCGCCCCCCGACAGGACCGGGCTCCCACGCCGCGCCCTGGGGAGGAGGGCGGGACTGTCGGAGCTGCCTCCTAGCCTCGCTCGCGTGCCCGCAGCCCAGGACGAGGTCGCCGCCGCGACCCTGCCCGGGCTCGCCCCCGGACGGCGCCGTGCGGGCGCGGCGCCGCGCCCGGTCGCCGAGCACCTCCCGGTCGCCCGGGTGGCGGTCGACAGCGGGCTCGCCCACCTCGACCGGCCCTTCGACTACGCGGTGCCCGAGGACCTCGCCGAGGGCGCCCGGGCCGGCTGCCGCGTCCGGGTCCGCTTCGCCGGGCGGCAGGTCGACGGCGTCGTGCTGGCCCGCGAGGCGACCTCCGACAGCGGCCGCACCCTCGCGCCCCTGACCCGGCTGGTCAGCGCGGAGCCGGTGCTGTCCGCCGAGGTCGCGGCCCTCGCCCGCGACGTCGCCGACCGCTGGGCCGGTTCGCTGTACGACGTCCTGCGGCTGGCCCTGCCGCCCCGGCACGCCCGGGTGGAGGGGGAGGCGGCGGAGGAGCCGGACCCGCCCCCGCCCGCACCGGAGGTCGGCAGCTGGGCGCGGTACCCGGCCGGCCCCGGGCTGCTCGACGCTCTGCAGCAGGGGCGGTCGCCGCGGGCCGTCTGGTCGGCGCTGCCCGGTCCGTCCTGGCCGCAGGAGCTCGCCGCAGCGGTCCAGGCGTGCGCGGCGTCGGGCCGCGGGGCGGTCGTGGTGGTGCCGGACGGCCGCGACGTCGCCCGCGTGTCCGCCGCCCTGGCCGGGGTCCCGCACGTCGTGCTGTCCGCCGACCTCGGGCCTGCCGAGCGCTACCGCCGCTGGCTCGCCGTGCGCCGGGGGCAGGTCCGGGTGGCCGTCGGCACCCGGGCGGCCGCCTGGGCGCCGGTGGCCGACCTCGGGCTCGTCGTCGTGTGGGACGACGGCGACGACCTCCACGCCGAGCCCCGGGCCCCGTACTGCACGGTCCGCGACGTCCTCGTCCGCCGGGCCCACCTGTCCGGGGCCGGGGCGCTCGTCGGCGGCCACGTCCGGACGGCGGAGGCCCAGCTGCTGGTCGACAGCGGGTGGGCCCGGCCGGTCGAGGCGGCTCGCGAGGTCGTCCGGGCGGTCGCGCCGCGGGTCGAGGGCGTGTCCGACGACGACCTCGCCCGCGACCCCCTCGCCCGGGCCGCCCGGCTGCCGGCCGCCGCCTTCGCCGCTGCCCGCGAGGCGCTCGCGCGGGAGGAGCCGGTCCTGGTGCAGGTGCCCCGGCGCGGCTACGTCCCGAGCCTCGCCTGCGTCCGCGACCGGACGCCCGCCCGCTGCGCCGCCTGCTCCGGCCCCCTCACGGCGTCGGCCCGCTCCTCGGTCGCCGCCTGCGGCTGGTGCGGGCACCTCGCCGGCGACTGGGCCTGCCCCGCGTGCGGGGGACGCGCCCTGCGGGCCGTCGTCGTCGGGGCGCGACGCACCGCCGAGGAGCTGGGGCGGGCGTTCCCGGGGGTCCCGGTCCGCACGAGCGGCCGCGAGGAGGTCCTCGCCGTCGTCCCCGCCGCGCCGGCCCTCGTGGTCTGCACGCCGGGCGCCGAGCCGGTGGCGGCGTACGGCGCGGTGCTGCTGCTGGACGGCTGGGCGGCCCTCGGCCGGGCCGAGCTGCGGGCCGGGGAGGAGGCGCTGCGCCGCTGGGCGGCGGCGGCGGCGCTGTGCCGGCCGGCGTCCGAGGGCGGCCGGGTCGTCGTGGTGGCGGACCGGGGGCTCGTGCCCGTGCAGGCGCTCGTCCGCTGGGACCCGGCGGGTGCGGCCCGGCGCGAGCTCGCGGCCCGCGCCGAGCTGCGCTTCCCGCCGTCGACCCGGATGGCCGCGGTCGACGGGAGCGCCGAGGCGCTGGCGGACGTCGTCGCCGACCTCGCCCTGCCGGAGGGCGCCGACCTGCTCGGCCCGGTCCCGTCCGGGGACGGCGAGCGGCTCCTGGTCCGGGTGCCCCGCGAGCAGGGGCCCGCCCTCGCCGCGGCCCTGCGCGAGGTGAGCGCGAGACGGAGCGCCCGCAAGGCCGACCCGGTGCGGGTCGAGCTCGACCCGGCCAGCCTGCTCTGACGCCTAGACTCGGGTCGTGAGCACCCGACCGATCCGCCTCATGGGCGACCCCGTCCTCCGGACGCCCGCGGCGGTCGTGACGACGTTCGACAAGGAGCTCCGCCGTCTCGTCAAGGACCTGTCCGACACGATGGTCGACGCACCCGGCGTGGGCCTCGCCGCCCCGCAGATCGGCGTCGGGCTGCGGGTGTTCGTCTACGACGTCGACGACGCGTTCGGGCACCTGATCAACCCGGTGCTGCACTTCCCCACCAACGAGGAGCAGGACGGGCCCGAGGGGTGCCTGTCCCTGCCCGACCTCACCTTCGACTGCGTCCGCAAGCAGCACGTCGTGGCGCACGGCCAGAACGTCTACGGCGACCCCGTGACGATCGAGGGCTCGGACCTGCTGGCCCGGTGCGTGCAGCACGAGACCGACCACCTCGACGGGATCCTGTTCGTCGACCGGCTCGACCCCGAGACCAAGCGGGCGGCGTTCGAGGCCGTCCGGCTGGCCGAGTGGGCCAACGAGCCGGCCCCGCAGGTGAAGCAGAGCCCGCACCCGCTGTTCGGGCGGGCCCGCTGAGGCTCGTGTTCGCCGGCACCCCGGCGCCGGCGCTCCCGTCGCTGCGGGCCCTGCTCGACAGCGGTCACGACGTCGCGGCCGTGGTCACCCGGCCCGACGCCCCGGCCGGTCGCGGCCGGACGCTGCGCCCGAGCCCGGTCAAGGAGCTGGCGCTCGAGGCCGGCGTCGAGGTCCTGACCCCGAGGCACCCGCGCGACGAGGACTTCCAGGAGCGGCTGCGCGCGCTCGCGCCCGACTGCTGCCCCGTCGTCGCGTACGGCGCCCTCGTGCCGCGGCCGGTGCTCGACGTGCCGCTCCACGGCTGGGTCAACCTGCACTTCTCGCTGCTGCCGGCCTGGCGCGGGGCGGCTCCCGTGCAGCACGCCCTGCTGGCCGGCGACGAGACGACGGGCGCCTCGGTGTTCGCGCTCGAGGAGGGCCTCGACACCGGGCCGGTCTACGGCGTCCTGACCGAGACCGTGCGCCCCGCCGACACCTCGGCCGACCTGCTCGACCGGCTGTCCACGGCCGGCGCCGGCCTGCTCGTCGCGGTCCTCGACGGGATCGCGTCCGGGGAGCTGCAGGCCGTCCCGCAGCCGGCGGAGGGCGTGTCGCTGGCCCCGAAGATCAGCGTCGACGACGCCCGGGTCGACTGGTCCGCCCCCGCCCTGCGGGTCGACCGGGTGGTCCGCGCGTGCACGCCCGCCCCGGGCGCCTGGACGACCTTCCGGGGCAAGCGGGTCAAGCTCGGACCGGTCACGACGACAGAGGTGCACCTGGCGCCGGGCGCCCTGGACGGCGACCTCGTGGGCACCGCGACGACGGCGGTGCGGCTCGGCGAGGTCCGGCCCGAGGGCAAGGGACCGATGCAGGCGGCCGACTGGCTGCGCGGTCTGCGGCCGGAGCCCGGCGAGGCCTTCGCGTGACCCGGCCCGAGCGCCCGCGCAGCACCCCGGTCGGCGGCCGCGGCCGGGCCAACGCGGCGAAGAAGCGGCCGCAGCTGCGGGCTCCCTCCGCGGACCCGGCCCGCGAGGCCGCGTACGACGTCCTCAAGGCCGTCCGCGAGCGCGACGCCTACGCCAACCTCGTCCTGCCCGGCCTCCTGCGTGAGCGCCGGCTCGACACCCGGGACGCCGCGTTCGCCACCGAGCTCGCCTACGGGGCGCTCCGCGGCCGCGGCCTGCTCGACGCCGTGCTGCAGGAGTGCGTCGACCGGCCGCTCGACCGGCTGGACCCGCCCGTGCTCGACGTCCTGCGGCTCGGCGCCCACCAGCTCCTGCGCATGCGGACACCGGTCCACGCGGCGGTCAGCGCGACCGTCGACCTCGCCCGCCGGGTCACCACCGCGGGTCCGGCCGCCCTCGTCAACGCCGTCCTGCGCAAGGTCGCCGCGCAGGACCTGGACGCCTGGCTCGCCCAGCTGGAGCCCGAGGGCGACCCGGTCGGCGCCCTGGCCCTGCGGCACAGCCACCCCCGCTGGATCGCCTCGGCCTTCCGCGACGCCCTGCGCGGCGACCTCGAGGAGGCGGCGGCCGCCCTCGAGGCCGACGACGCCCGCCCCCAGGTCCACCTCGTCGCCCGCACCGTCGACCGGGACGCCCTCGCCGGTGCCAGCGGCGGGACGCCCGGCCCGTGGTCGCCGTACGCGGTGCGGCTCGAGGGCGGCGGCGACCCCGGCGACGTTCCCGCGGTCCGGGACGGCTCGGCCGGGGTCCAGGACGAGGGCAGCCAGCTCGTGGCCCTCGCGCTCGCCGTCGCCCCGCTCGAGGGGCCGGACCGGCTCTGGGTCGACCTCTGCGCCGGCCCGGGCGGGAAGGCGTCCCTCCTGCAGGCCCTCGGCGACCGGCGCGACGCCGTGCTCGTCGCCTGCGAGGCGCAGCCGCACCGGGCCCGGCTCGTGCGGCAGGCCGGGGTCCGGCAGGTCCTCACCACCGACAGCCGCACGCCGCCGCTCGCCGACGGCAGCGCCGACCGGGTGCTGCTGGACGCCCCGTGCAGCGGGCTCGGCGCCCTGCGCCGCCGCCCCGAGGCCCGGTGGCGGCGCCAGCCGTCCGACCTCCCCCCGCTGACCCGGCTGCAGGGCGAGCTGCTCGACGCCGCCGCCCGCCTGCTCCGCCCCGGCGGTGTCCTCGTCTACGCGACCTGCAGCCCGCACCTCGCCGAGACCGTCGTCCCCGTGCTCGACGTCCTGCGCCGGCACCCCGAGCTCGAGCAGCTCGACGTCCGGCCGCTCCTGCCCGGGGTGCCCGACCTCGGCGACGGCCCGGCGGTGCAGCTCTGGCCGCACCGGCACGGCACGGACGCGATGTACCTGGCGCTGCTCCGCCGCCGCGCGTGACCCCCGGCAGACTGGCTCCGTGAGCATCCAGATCAGCCCGAGCATCCTGTCCGCCGACTTCGCCCGCCTCGCCGACGAGCTGGCCCGGATCGAGGGCGCGGCCGACTGGGCGCACGTCGACGTCATGGACGGCCACTTCGTGCCGAACCTGACCCTCGGGCTCCCCGTCGTCGAGGCGGTCCTGAGGAGCACCACCGTCCCGGTCGACTGCCACCTCATGATCGAGGACCCGGACCGCTGGGCCCCGGCGTACGCCGAGGCGGGTGCCGGGAGCGTGACGTTCCACGTCGAGGCCGCGAAGGCCCCGGTGCGCCTGGCCCGGGAGCTGCGCAGCAAGGGCGCGCGCGCCGGGATGGCCCTCAAGCCGGCGACGCCGGTGGAGCCCTGGCTCGACCTGCTGACCGAGATGGACATGCTGCTGGTCATGAGCGTGGAGCCGGGCTTCGGGGGCCAGGCCTTCCTCGACGTCGTGCTGCCCAAGATCCGGAAGGCCCGGGCCGCGATCGGCGACCTCGACGTCTGGCTGCAGGTCGACGGCGGCGTCAGCCTGGAGACGGTCGAGCGGTGCGCCGAGGCCGGGGCCGACGTCCTCGTGGCCGGCAGCGCGGTCTACGGCGCGGCCGACCCTGCCGACGCCGTCCGCCGGCTGCGCGAGGCGGCCGCCGGCGTCGCCTGACGGCGGTGTGAGGGGAGCCACCTGCGCCGGACGCGCCCGCGCCGCGTGCGCGTGCAACAGTCCGGGCGGCCAGTGACCGGGGGAGGCATCGTGGAGCAGCAGCAGGCGCTGCGCCGCGCCCTCGAGCTCTCGGCCGCCGTCCTCGGGACCACCAGCCCCAACCCGCCGGTGGGGGCCGTCGTGCTCGACGCCGCCGGGGAGGTCGTCGGCGAGGGCGCCACGCAGCCGCCCGGAGGGCCGCACGCCGAGGTCGTCGCGCTGCGGGCGGCGGGGGAGCGGGCCCGCGGAGGCACCGCCGTCGTCACGCTGGAGCCGTGCCGGCACACCGGCCGCACGGGCCCCTGCACCTCCGCCCTGCTCGAGGCCGGCATCGCCCGGGTCGTCGTCGGGGCGGCGGACCCGACCGCGCAGGCCGGCGGCGGGGCAGAGCTGCTGAGGGCCGAGGGCGTGCAGGTCGACGTCGTCGGACTGCCGGCGGGCACGCCGCTCGAGGCCTGGCTGACCGCCCAGCAGACGTCCCGGCCCTTCGTCACGTGGAAGTACGCCGCCACCCTGGACGGGCGCAGCGCCGCGGCCGACGGCACCAGCCGCTGGATCACCGGCGAGCCCGCCCGGGCCGACGTGCACCGCCTGCGGGCGGAGGTCGACGCCGTCGTCGTCGGGATCGGGACCGTCCTGGCCGACGACCCGCAGCTCACCGTGCGACCCCACCCCGGCCGCCAGCCCCTGCGCGTCGTCGTGGACAGCCAGCGGCGCGCCCCGCGGACCGCCCGCGTCTTCGACGACGAGGCGCCCACGCTGCACGCCGTCGTCGGGCGCAAGGGCGACGACGACGCCCTCGCCCTGCCGCCGGGGCCGGACGGGCGGGTCGACCTCACCGGCCTGCTCACCGCCCTGCAGGAGCGCGGCGTCGTCAGCGTCCTGCTCGAGGGCGGACCGACCCTGGCGGCCGCCTTCCTCGTGCAGGGCCTGGTCGACCGGGTCGTCGGCTACGTCGCGCCGGCGCTCCTGGGTGCCGGACCTCACGCCGTCGGGGACCTCGGCGCGGGAACGATCACCGCGGCGCACCGGTTGCGGCTGGACGACGTGCACCGGCTCGGCGACGACGTCCGGCTGACGATGAGACCCCACACGAGGAGCGCCTGACATGTTCACCGGCATCGTCGAGGAGCTCGGCGAGGTGGTCGCGCTCGAGCAGCTGCAGGACGCCGTCCGCCTCACCGTCCGCGGCCCGCTCGTCACCAGCGACGCCGGCCACGGCGACTCCATCAGCGTCAACGGGGTCTGCCTGACGGTCGTCACCCACGACGACGGCGCCTTCACGGCCGACGTCATGAAGGAGACCCTCACGCGCAGCAGCCTCGGCGGGGCGGAGCCGGGCAGCCGGGTCAACCTCGAGCGGGCCGTCCGCGTGCAGGACCGCCTCGGCGGCCACGTCGTGCTCGGCCACGTCGACGGCACGGCGCCCCTGGTCAGCGTCACGCCCGACGAGCACTGGACCGTCGTGCGCTTCGGCCTGCCCGCCGACCTCGCCCGCTACGTCGTCGAGAAGGGCTCCATCACGGTCGACGGCGTCAGCCTGACCGTGAGCGGCGTCGGCGACGACTGGTTCGAGGTCAGCCTCATCCCCACCACGCTCGGCCTCACCACCCTGGGCGTCCGCGACCGGGGCGACCTCGTGAACCTCGAGGTCGACGTCATGGCCAAGCACATCGAGAAGCTGATCCAGGCACGACTGGAGGACCTGACGTGACACGGCTCGACACCATCGACCAGGCGATCGCGGACATCGCCGCGGGCAAGGGCGTCGTCGTCGTGGACGACGAGGACCGCGAGAACGAGGGCGACATCGTCTTCGCCGCCGAGAAGGTCACGCACGAGCTCGTCGCGTTCACGATGACGCACTGCCGCGGTCTGCTCTGCGTCCCGCTCGAGGAGGACGTGCTGGCCCGCCTGGGCCTCGCCCAGATGGTGCCGGAGAACACCGAGCGCATGCAGACGGCGTTCACGGTGTCCGTCGACGCCCGGGTCGGGGTCACCACCGGCATCAGCGCCTCCGACCGCGCGCTGACGATCCAGGCCCTGGTCGACCCCGAGACGAGCTCGTTCGACCTCGTCCGCCCCGGCCACGTGTTCCCGCTGCGGGCCAAGCCGGGCGGCGTCCTGCGGCGTCCCGGCCACACCGAGGCGGCCGTCGACCTCGCCCGGCTCGCCGGGCTCACGCCCGCCGGCGTCATCTGCGAGATCGTCCGCGAGGACGGCCACATGATGCGGGCGCCCGAGCTGCGGGAGTTCGCCGACGGCCACGGCCTCACGATGATCTCGATCGCCGACCTCATCGCCTACCGCCGCCGGACCGAGAAGCAGATCGAGCGGGTCGCCGAGGCCCGCATCCCGACCTCCCACGGCGAGTTCACGCGCCGTCGGCTTCCAGTCCGTCCTGGACGGCACCGACCACGTCGCGCTGGTCCGCGGGGACCTCGGTGACGGCGCCGACGTCCTCGTGCGGGTGCACTCCGAGTGCCTCACCGGCGACGTGTTCGGCAGTCGGCGCTGCGACTGCGGCCCGCAGCTGGACGCCGCCCTGCAGGCCGTGGCCGACGAGGGCCGGGGCGTGGTGCTCTACGTCCGCGGCCACGAGGGCCGGGGCATCGGGCTGATGCACAAGCTGCAGGCGTACCAGCTGCAGGACAAGGGCTCGGACACGGTCGACGCCAACCTCGAGCTCGGCCTGCCGTCGGACGCCCGCGACTACGGCTACGGCGCGCAGATCCTCGTCGACCTCGGCGTGAAGAGCATGCGCCTGCTCACCAACAACCCCACCAAGCGCGCCGGCCTGGAGGGCTACGGCCTGGAGATCACCGGCCGGGTGTCGCTGCCCCTGCACGCCAACCCCGAGAACCTGCGCTACCTCAGGACCAAGCGCGACCGCATGGGCCACGACCTCCCCGGCCTCGCCGCGTTCGAGGACGAGGCGACCGAGGCCGCGGCCGACGGGCTGGTCCCGTGATCAGCACCCCGGCACGTCGCTCGCTGCGCTCACGACGCGCCGGGGACCCCGCATGAGTGGCGCCGGTGCCCCCGCGGCGCAGACCGTCGACGCCGCGGGCCTGACGCTCGCCGTCGTCGCGACCCGGTGGCACGTCCAGGTCACCGAGGCCCTGCTCGCGTCCGCCCTGCGCACCGCCGAGGAGTGCGGGGTGCCCGCGCCGACCGTCGCCCGCGTCCCGGGCGCCGTCGAGCTGCCCGTCGTCGTGCAGGCCCTGGCGCAGACGCACGACGCCGTCGTCGCCCTCGGCGTCGTGATCCGCGGTGGCACGCCGCACTTCGAGCACGTCTGCTCCAGCGTGACCTACGGGCTGACCCGGGTGGCCCTGGACACGGGCACCCCCGTCGGCAACGGCGTCCTCACCACGAACGACGAGCAGCAGGCCCTGGACCGCGCCGGCCTGCCCGGCAGCCCCGAGGACAAGGGGCGCGAGAGCGTCCTCGCCGCGCTCGCCACCGCCGTCCTGCTGCGCGACCTCCGGAAGGCCTCCTAGTGCTCTCGCTCGTCCTGCCCAAGGGCTCCCTCGAGAAGCAGTGCCTCGAGCTGTTCGACGCCGCCGACCTCACCGTCATCCGGGGCGGCGACCGCGACTACCAGGCCCGGGTCGACGACCCGCGCATCGACCGCGTCCGGTTCCTGCGCCCCCAGGAGATCCCCACCTACGTCGAGCAGGGCATCTTCGACCTCGGCATCAGCGGGCACGACTGGGTCACCGAGACCGGCGCCGACGTCGTCAGCCTCGGGGAGATCGGTGGCGGCCGGGCCGGCGAGGCGGTCGTCAGCGTGGTGCTGGCGGTGCCGAAGGAGTCGCCCTGGAACAGCGTCAAGGACCTGCCGGCGGGCGTCCGGATCTCCACGGAGATGCCCGAGACGACGAAGCGCTTCCTGGCCGAGAACGGCGTCGAGGCCCGGGTGTTCACCAGCCACGGCGCGACCGAGGCGAAGATCCCGGACATCGTCGACGCCATCGTCGACCTCACCGAGACGGGCAGCAGCCTGCGCAAGGCCGGGCTGAAGATCATCGAGACGCTGCTGACCAGCCGCACGCAGCTGCTCGCCAACCGGGCCGCCTACGAGGACCCCGCGAAGCGGGCCGCCATGGACGACCTCGGGCTGCTGCTCAAGGGCGCCCTGCGGGCCCGCGGGCACGTGCTGCTCAAGCTCAACGTGCCCGACGCCGGCCTGCAGGCGGTCCTCGCCGAGCTGCCCGCCATGAGCAGCCCCACCGTGATGCCGCTGGCGTCCGGCGACATGAAGGCGGTCGAGACGGTGGTGCCGAAGAAGGGCGTCAACACCCTCATCCCCGCCCTCAAGGCCGCGGGCGCGCGCGACGTGCTCGAGCTGCCGATCAGCAAGATCGTCGAGTAGTGACCGCGGCGCCCGCCGCGCCCGCCGTCGCGTCCGGCCCGGTCCGGCTGGCCGTCCCGCTCGCCGTCGTCCTGGGCGCCGTCGTCGCCCTGCAGAGCCGGGTCAACGGGGCCCTCGGACTCGCCCTCGGCGGGGCGCTGCAGGCCGCCGTCGTGTCGTTCGGGACCGGCCTGGTCGTGCTCGTGGTCGCCGTGCTCGTCCGGCCGGCGAGCCGGGCCGCGCTCCCGCGGCTGTCCGGTGTGCCCTGGTGGTCGCGGCTCGGCGGCCTCGGGGGAGCGACCCTGGTCGCGGTCGCCGCCGCGGCAGCGCCGGTGCTCGGGGTCGCTCTGCTCACGGTGGGGCTGGTGGCCGGGCAGACCACGGGCGGCCTGCTCGTCGACCGCGCCGGCCTCGGCCCCGGCGGACCGCGTCCGGTCACCGCACCCCGGGCCGCGGGTGCCGCGCTCTGCCTGGGAGCCGTGGCGCTCTCCGCCGCTGGCCGCGGCGTCCGCGAGCTCGACCCCGTGCTGCTCGCTCTCGTCGTCGTCGCGGGGCTGCTCGTCAGCGTGCAGCAGGCCCTGAACGGCCGGGTCCGCGCCACGACGCAGGACGCCGTCGTCACCACGCTGCTGAACTTCGGCGTGGGCACCGCTGCGCTGGGAGCCGCGCTGCTCGGCTCGTTCGTGCTCGGTGGCGTGCCCGATGCCGACTGGCCGGGTCTCGGGCAGGCGGGGCTCTACGCCGGCGGCCTCATGGGCACGGCGTTCATCGGCTACGCCGCCGTCGTCGTCAAGGTGCTGGGCGTGCTGCGGCTCGGCCTCGCCACCGTCGCGGGGCAGCTCGTCGGGGCAGTGCTGCTCGACGTCGTCGCGCCGCTGCCCGGGACCCGGGTGAGCGCGCTGACGGTGGCCGCGACCGCCCTCACCCTCGTCGCGGTGGGCGTCAGCGGACGGGGCGGACGCCGGTGACCGCCCGCGGGGGCAAGCTCCTCGTCGGGCTGGTCCTGTTCGGCGCGGGCCTGTGGCTCGGCCTCGTCGCCGAGCTCGGGGTCGGCCCGTGGGACGTCCTGTGCGGTGGTCTGGCCGAGCACCTCGGGACGCCGTTCGGCCGGACCGCGATCGGGATCAGCGTGGTCGTCCTGCTGGTCGGGCTGGCCTGCCGCGTCCGTCCCGGCGTCGGGACCCTGCTCAACGTCGTCCTCGTGGGGGCCACCATCGACGTCCTGCTCGGCACCGGCTGGCTCGACGGCCTGGGGGAGGAGCCGCTGCCGCTGCGCCTGCTGGCCACCGCGGGCGGCATCGCCACCGTCGCCGCCGGGTCGGCGCTGTACCTCGGGGCGCACCTCGGGCCGGGTCCGCGCGACGGCCTCATGGTCGCCCTCGTGCAGCGCACCGGCTGGTCGGTCGGGCGCTGCCGGTTCCTGCTCGAGTGCGGCGTCCTCGTGCTCGGCGTCCTGCTCGGCGGGCCCGTCGGCGTCGGGACCGTGGCCTTCGCGCTCGGCATCGGACCGGCCGTGCAGGTCGCGTTCCGGGCGCTGCACCAGACGCCGTCGCCGTCGTGAGCGTCGTCCTCCGGCCCCGGCGGCTGGTCCTCTACTGCCGGCTGCTCGCCGTCCTCGTCGTGGTCGCGTTCGGCGCCCTCGCCCTGCTGCTGCCGCAGGGGGCGAGCGAGAGCGCGAGCTTCGGCACGGCCGACCAGGTCGCCTTCTTCCTGCTCGGCCTGCTGCTCGCCGTCGCGCCGCTCGGGTTCAGCCGGGTGCGGGTGCGCGCCGACGAGCGGGGGATCTGGATCCGCAACGTCGGGGAGCGGTTCCTGCCGTGGGAGGTCGTCGTCGGGGTGCACCTGCCCGAGGGCGCGCCGTGGGCCCTGCTGGAGCTCTACGACGACGAGACCGTCGGCCTGCTGGCCCTGCAGAGCAACGACGGCGAGCACGCCGTGGAAGGGGTGCTCGCCCTGCGGAGACTGCTCGCGACAGGCCGGGCAGCCCGAGACCGGGACAACGGGCCCGAGGACAGGACAGACTGACCGCGTCGAACACTCCTGCCCGTCCGCCGGGCTGTCGAAGCACGGGACGTGGACATGCCTGCACGGACGCTCCTCGCCGCCTTCGGGGCGGTCGTCGCCCTCAGTGCGCCGGTCGCCGCGATGCTGCCGGTCGACCAGGCCGCGGCCACGGTCCGCCCCCGCCTGGACGTCGCGCCCCGCGTCGTCGCCGTCGAGCCGGCGCCCGCTCCGCCCCGCGCGACCGCCAGCCTCGGGAGCCGGGTGTCGGCCGCGCTGTCGGCCGCCACGGCCCGGACCGTCTCGGCCGCCGTCGACGTCGACGGGCTCGGGGCGGTCCTGCGCCGCGACGCCGGCCACGCGCTGCCTCCCGCGTCCACGCAGAAGTCCTACGTCGCGACCGCCGCCCTGCTCGCGGTCGGCCCGGACTCGCGGCTGCGCACGGAGGTCGCCGCGACGGGCACCGCCACCGCCGGGGTCCTGCCCGGACCGCTCTACCTCGTGGCCGGCGGCGACCCGTACCTGACGAGGAGCGGCCTGCAGGCCCTGGCGAAGGCGGTCCGCGACAGCGGGGTCACGTCCGTGCAGGGGCTGCGCCTGGACGACAGCCGCTACGACCTCCTGCGCCGCAACCCCGGCTGGAAGAGCAGCTGGGTGCCGGGCGAGCTCGGTCCGCTGTCCGCGTTCGCCCTGGACCGCAACGGCTACCGCACCGACCGGGCGTACCTCGAGGACCCCGCCCTGCCGAACGCCGCCGTCTTCCGCGACCTGCTCAGGGCCGCCGGGGTGACGGTCGACGGCAGCGTCACGCGCGCCCGCCGTCCGGCCGGCGCCACGACCATCGCCGAGCGGACGTCGGGCCCGCTGTCCGCCGTCACCAGCCGCCTGCTCAAGGCGTCCGACAACTTCGCCGCGGAGATGCTCGTCAAGGAGGTCGGGCGGGTCGTCCGGGGCGAGGGCAGTACCAAGGCCGGCCTGTCGGCCGTCAAGGCCGTGCTGTCCGAGCAGGGCGTGCCGTTCGGGACGTCGTCGGACGGCTCCGGGCTGTCCTCCTACGACCGGCAGACCACGGCCGGCCAGGTCCTGCTCCTCACCGCCGTCGGCCGCTCCACCGTCGCCACGCAGCTGCGTGCCGGGCTGCCGGTCGCGTGCGTCGACGGGACGCTGAAGAAGCGGATGTGCAGCACGGCCGCGGCGCGGAACGTCACGGCCAAGACCGGCACCCTGTCCGGCGTCACCGCGCTGTCGGGCTACGCGACGACGCGGAGCGGACGCGCCGTGCGCTTCTCCTTCCAGCTCACCGGCGTGCGGGACAGCACGAAGGCGCGCGCCGCCGTCGACCGGGCCTGCGTGCTGCTCGCGAGCGCGACGGACTGAGTAGCGTCGCGGAGGTGACCCGTCCCCTCCCCGGCGGCCCGCCCGACGACGGCACGGTCGACGTCCGGCTGGGCGCCGCCCTGGCCGCCCACGACGGCACGGCGGCTGCCCGGGCGGAGGTGCTCGCGGCGCTGGCCGGGGCCCGGGTGTTCGTCGCCGTGACGGCGCAGAAGAGCGAGGGCTCGGGCGCCGAGATGTCGCTCGTCTGCCTCCGCTCGGACGACGGCGTCCTCGCCGTCCCGGTCTTCAGCGACGGGCACGAGGTGCAGCGCTGGCAGCAGGACGCGCGGCCGGTGCCGCTGCCCGGTCCGCAGGCCTGCGGCTCGGCCCGCCTGCAGGGCGCCGAGCTGCTCCTGGTCGACCCGCGCGGTGCGGCGTTCGTCGCGACCGCGGGTGAGCTGCGGGCCCTCGCCGAGGGCTACGTGCCGGTGCCCGGCAGCGACGGCCTGGCGTCCCGGCGCGGGGAGGTGGAGCTGACCGCGCCCGAGCAGGTCGTGCCCGCCGAGCTGGTCGAGGCCCTGGCGCTGGCCCTGCGGGACGAGCCGGTGACGACGGCCCGGCTGCTGCAGGGCCCGGACGGCCTGGTGCTGGGCGTCTGCGGCCCGGCCCTCGAGCCGGCCGACCTCGCGTCCCTGGCCGGGCGGGTCCTCGACCGGGCCGGGTCCGCCCTGCCCGCGGACGGGATCGACCTCGCGCAGGTGCCTGCCGAGGGCCCGGGCCAGCCGGTGCCGCTCGGGCGCAGGAGGGGCCTGCTCAGACGCGGCCGGTGAGCCTCTCGCCGGGTCCCTCGCCCGGCGCGTCCGGCTCGGAGGAGGCCTCGCGGAAGGCCCGCTGCAGCGCCTGCAGGCCGTCCCGGAGCGGGGCCGCGTGGATGCCGAGGTCGGGCCGGGCGGCCGTCACCAGGCCGGCGAGCGCCGTGATGAGCTTGCGGGCCTCGTCGAGGTCCAGGGCGGCCGGGCCCTCCTCGCCGAGACCGGTCTTCACCGCGGCGGCGCTCATGAGGTGGACCGCCGTGGTGGCGATCACCTCCGCGGCCGGGACGTCGGCCAGGTCGCGCTCGGGACGGGGCGGGGGAGGGGTGCTCACCCTGCTACTCTCGCTGGTGCGACCCGGCACGCCCTCACGGGGGTGCCGCAAGCGGAGGTCCCGCCTCCCACCTGCTGGCCACCCTGCACGACAGGCCCGCGGGTCCGGTCCGGCCCCACCGCTGGCGACAGCGGGCTGCGGGCCGTGTCGCTCCCCCAGGGGTGCGGCTGACCTGGTGGGCCCTGCGCTGAGCGCGGGGCCCTTCCTCGTGCTCGGGCACCGGGGCGCCGTCCGTGAACCCTCCCGAGGAGACCCCTTATCAGCGCTGAGCCCCGCATCAACGACCGGATCCGCGTGCCCGAGGTCCGGCTGGTCGGCCCTGCCGGCGAGCAGGTCGGCATCGTCGCCCTCCACGAGGCCCTCAAGCTGGCCCAGGAGAACGACCTCGATCTGGTCGAGGTGGCGCCGATGGCGCGTCCGCCCGTCTGCAAGCTCATGGACTACGGCAAGTTCAAGTACGAGACGGCGCAGAAGGCCCGTGAGAGCCGCAAGAACCAGGTCCTCACGGTCATCAAGGAGATGAAGCTCCGCCCGAAGATCGACCCGCACGACTACGAGACGAAGAAGGGCCACGTCGTCCGCTTCCTCAAGGCCGGCGACAAGGTCAAGATCACGATCATGTTCCGCGGCCGCGAGCAGTCGCGCCCGGAGCTGGGCTTCCGCCTGCTGCAGCGACTCGGCGAGGACGTCAAGGAGCTCGGCTTCGTCGAGTCCTCCCCGAAGCAGGACGGCCGCAACATGATCATGGTGCTCGCGCCCCACAAGAACGCGGCCGACCTCAAGAAGGCCGCACAGGACGGCAAGTCCGACGCGCCCGCCGAGGACGCCGCCGCTCCCGCCGAGCAGCCCGCCAGCTAGCACGACCCCCGGGAGCCCAGCCCGCCCCCGGGGCCACGCACCACGAGAGCGCACGAGAAGGACAGTCATGCCCAAGCAGAAGACGCACAGCGGTGCGAAGAAGCGCTTCAAGATCACCGGGACCGGCAAGGTGCTGCGCGAGCAGGCCGGCAAGCGCCACCTCCTGGAGCGCAAGCCCAGCACCCTGACGCGCCGCCTCACCGGCACCGTCGAGGTCGCCAAGGCCGACGTCAAGGGCGTCAAGAAGCTCCTGGGCCGCTAGCCCTCCTCCCGCTCCCCCTTCCCTCCTTCGAAAGACAGGTAGTTCCGTGGCACGCGTCAAGAGGGCGGTCAACGCCCACAAGAAGCGCCGTGAGGTCCTGGAGGCCGCCAGCGGTTACCGCGGGCAGCGCAGCCGGCTGTACCGCAAGGCCAAGGAGCAGCTGCTCCACAGCCAGACCTACGCCTTCCGCGACCGCAAGAAGCGCAAGGGCGACTTCCGTCGGCTCTGGATCCAGCGCATCAACGCGGCCGCCCGCCTCAACGGCATGACCTACAACCGCTTCATGCAGGGGCTCAAGGCGTCCGGCCTCGAGGTCGACCGCAAGGTCCTCGCCGACCTCGCCGTCACCGACCCGGGCGTCTTCGCCACGCTGGTCGAGCTCGCCCGCGAGTCCCTCCCGCAGGACGCGCAGGCGCAGAACAGCCAGGCGGCTGTCTCGGACACTCCCGCTGCCTGACCTGCTGACGTCGGTCCGGGGCACCCGGGTCCAGGACGTCAGACGACTGCACCGCCGCTCGGCTCGCGTGGCCGAGCGGCGGTTCGTCGTCGAGGGTCCGCAGGCCGTCCGGGAGGCGCTCGCCGACCTCGAGGTGCTGTTCGCGGTGCCGGGCCGCCTGCCGGAGCTCGAGCAGGCGGCGCGGGCCGCCGGCGTGCCGGTCGTCCCCGTGACCGAGCAGGTCCTCGCGGCCATGGCGCAGACGCCGTCCCCGCAGGGTGTGCTCGGCGTCGCGCCGCTGCTCGACGTCGCCCTCGAGGCCGCCCTGTCCGGAGCGCCCCGCCTGGTCGCCGTGCTGCACGAGGTGTCCGACCCGGGCAACGCCGGCACGGTGCTGCGGACCGCCGACGCGGCCGGGGCGGACGCCGTCGTGCTGACGGCCGGGTCGGTCGACCCGCACAACGGCAAGTGCGTCCGCTCCACGGCCGGCTCGCTCTGGCACCTGCCCGTCGTCGCGGGGGAGCGGCTCGAGCGCACGGTCGAGGCCTGCCGGGCTGCCGGCCTGCAGGTCCTCGCCACCACCGGGGCCGGGGCCGACGACCTCGACGACCTCGCCGACGCCGGAGAGCTCGCCCGCCCGACGGCCTGGGTGTTCGGCAACGAGGCCGCCGGCCTGCCCGACGACGCCCTCGCCCTCGCCGACCGCCGGGTCCGGGTCCCGCTGCACGGGCGGGCCGAGTCGCTCAACCTGGCGAGCGCGGCGGCGGTCTGCCTCTACGCGTCGGCACGCGCCCTGCGGGAGTCCGGGACGCGCGACGGGGCGGGCACCTAGAGTGACGCGACCGAGCGGGAGGCAGGGGTGGCGCGTGGACGACAAGACCGCCTACGACGACCTGCCTGACGGCGTGCTCGTCGCCGACGACACCGGCACCGTGACGGCCCTGAACGCCGCCGCGGCCCGTCTGCTCGGCACCACGCCCGACGCCGTCCTCGGCCGCGACTACCGCGAGGTCCTGCCGCTCACGGACGACCAGGGCCGGGACTGGTGGTCCTGCACCGACCCCTACGCCGGGCTGTCCTCGCGCACCCGACAGCCGGAGCGCAAGCTCGGTCTGCGTGGCGTCGACCTGCTCGTGACGGCGTCGTTCGTCCGCGACGAGCAGCGCCGGCTGCAGCGGCTCGTGGTCTCGCTGCGCGACGACCGCGCCCGGGAGCGCACCGACCGCAGCCGGGCCGACCTCGTCTCGACCGTCGCCCACGAGCTGCGCAGCCCGCTCACCAGCGTCAAGGGCTTCACCGCGACCCTGCTGGCGAAGTGGGACCGCTTCAACGACGAGCAGAAGAAGCTCATGCTCGAGACGGTCAACGCCGACGCCGACCGCGTCACGCGGCTGCTGACCGAGCTGCTCGACGTCAGCCGCATCGACGCCGGCCGGCTCGAGATGCGCAAGCAGGTCGTCGACGTCGCCCGCTGCGTGGAGAAGGCCGTCGCGGGGCGGGTCGCGGCCGGTGAGCCGGCCGACCGGTTCGTCGTCGAGGTGCAGGACGGGCGGCCGGAGACCTGGGCCGACCCCGACAAGATGGACCAGGTCGTGGCCAACCTCGTCGAGAACGCCCTGCGCCACGGCGCCGGCACGGTCACGATCACGGTGCAGCCGCACGGGGACGGCACCGAGGTCACGGTCGGCGACGAGGGTCCGGGCATCCCGGAGGAGGTCGCGTCGCGGGTGTTCACCCGCTTCTGGCGCGGCAACCGCCGGGGCGGCACCGGCCTCGGTCTCTACATCGTCAAGGGCCTCGTCGAGGCGCACGGCGGCACGGTCGAGGTCGGCCGGTCCGCCAGCGGCGGCGCCCGGTTCCGGTTCCTGCTGCCCGCCGGGGTGGCGCCCTACGACGTCTAGGTCCCGGAGGGGCCGTTCAGGCGACGCAGTGGGCCCGGCGGGCTGCGAGACTCCCCCCGCCGAACCCCCGCCCGTAGAGGAACCCCGTGTCCGACCTGCTCGACCAGACCAGCCTCGACGCCGTCCGCGACGACGCCCTCGCGGCGCTCGCCGCCGCCCCCGACCTCGCCGGCCTCGCCGCCCTCAAGCCGACCGTCGTCGGGGACAAGAGCCCGCTCGCCCGGGCCCGCCAGGCGGTGGGTGCGCTGCCCAAGGAGCAGAAGGCCGACGCCGGCAAGCGCGTCAACGTCGTCGCCGGCGTGCTCGGGAAGGCCTTCGACGAGCGGCGCAGGGCGCTGGAGGCCGAGCGCGACGCCCGGGTGCTCGTGGAGGAGGCCGTCGACGTCACCGTGCTGCCGTCCGGCCGGGTCGGGGCGCGGCACCCGCTCACGACCGTGCAGGAGCGGATCGTCGACGTGTTCGTGGCCATGGGCTGGGAGCTCGCCGAGGGCCCCGAGCTCGAGCACGCCTGGTTCAACTTCGACGCCCTCAACGTGCCGGCCCACCACCCGGCCCGCGAGGAGCAGGACACGCTCTGGGTCGAGCCCGCCGGGAGCGGCCTGCTGCTGCGCACCCAGACCTCGCCGGTGCAGGTCCGGTCGCTGCTCGACCGCGGGGTGCCGGTGTACGTCGTCTGCCCGGGGCGGGTCTTCCGCAACGAGGCCCAGGACGCCACCCACTCGCCGGTCTTCGGCCAGCTCGAGGGCCTGTGCGTCGACGAGGGCATCACGATGGCGCACCTGCGCGGCACCCTCGACGCCTACGCCGCCGCGATGTTCGGCGAGGGCACGAAGACCCGGCTGCGGCCCAACTACTTCCCCTTCACCGAGCCCAGCGCGGAGCTCGACCTGCAGTGCTTCAACTGCCGCGGGCGTGGGTGACTGCCGGGTCTGCGGCAGCGAGGGGTGGATCGAGGTCGGGGGCTGCGGCATGGTCAACCCCGCCGTGCTGCGTGCCTGCGGCGTCGACCCCGAGCGCTACAGCGGCTTCGCCTTCGGCATGGGCCTGGACCGCACCCTGATGTTCCGCCACGGCATCACCGACATCCGCGACCTCTACGAGGGCGACGTCCGCTTCACCCTGCCCTTCGGCCTGGAGGCCTGACGTGCGCGTCCCGATGTCCTGGCTGCGCACCCTCGTGCCCGCCCTCACCGCGTCCGCCGACGACGTCGCTGCCGCCCTGGTCCGCGCCGGCCTCGAGGTCGAGCAGGTCCACCGCTACGGCGACGACGTCGTGTCGGTCGTCGTGGGTGAGGTCCTCGACGTCGAGGAGCTGACGGAGTTCAAGAAGCCGATCCGGTACTGCCACGTCGACGTGGGCTCGCGCAGCCACGAGGTGGTCTGCGGCGCGACCAACTTCGCCGCCGGCGACAAGGTGGCCTTCGCGCTGCCCGGCGCCTCGCTCCCCGGCGGCTTCCAGATCGCCACGCGGCAGACCTACGGGCACACCTCCGACGGGATGATCTGCTCCGAGGCCGAGCTCGGTCTCGCCGAGGACAGCCCCGGCATCCTCGTGCTCGACCCCGCCTCGCCGCTCGGCGTCGACGTCGTCGAGCACCTGTCCCTGCGCGACGAGGTCCTCGACATCGCGGTCACGCCCGACCGCGGCTACACGCTGTCCGTCCGCGGTGTCGCCCGCGAGACGGCGACCGCCTTCGGGCTGGAGCTGCTGGACCCGGGCCTCGCCGCCGGCGCCCCGGCCACCGAGGACGGGCCCCGGGTGACCCTCGAGGACCCCGGCTGCACCCGCTACGTCGCGCGCGTGGTCACCGGGCTCGACCCGGCCGCGCCGAGCCCGGCCTGGCTGCAGCGCCGCCTGGTGCTGGCCGGCATGCGCTCGATCAGCCTGGCCGTCGACGTCACCAACCACGTCATGCTCGAGCTCGGCCAGCCGCTGCACGCCTTCGACCTGGACGCGCTGCAGGGCGGGATCGTCGTCCGCCGGGCGACCGCGGGGGAGCGTCCTGGCGACCCTCGACGGCAGGGACCGCGAGCTGCACCCGGACGACCTCGTCATCGCCGACGGCTCCGGCGCGGTCGCGCTGGCCGGGGTCATGGGCGGCGGCGCCACCGAGGTCACCGGCACGACGACGTCGCTGCTCCTCGAGAGCGCGCGGTTCGACCCGGTGTCGATCGCCTACACCGCACGGCGCCACCGGCTGCCGAGCGAGGCGTCCAAGCGCTACGAGCGCGGGGTCGACCCCGCCCTGGCCGCGGCGGCCGCCGAGTCCGCCGTCCGGCTGCTGGTCGAGCACGGCGGTGCGACCGCCGGGCCCGTCTCCGACGTCGACGCCCGGCGCGGAGCAGCCCGTCCTGCACTTCCCGGTCTCGGCGCCCGAGCGCGTGGCCGGCCGCCCCTACGACCGGGACGTCGTCCTGCGGCGCCTGCAGGACGTCGGGTGCGCGGTCACCGGCGACGGCGACGTCGTCGAGGTGGTCCCGCCGACGTGGCGGCCCGACCTGACGGGCACCGCGGAGCTGGTCGAGGAGGTCGTGCGGCTCGAGGGCTACGACACCGATCCCCGTCGTCCTGCCGCCCGCCCCGGCCGGCCGCGGCCTGACGCCCCAGCAGAAGCTCCGGCGGACGGCGTCACGCGCGCTGGCGGCGTCCGGGCTGGTCGAGGTGACGACGCCGCCGTTCGTCGGCGAGCAGGCGGTCGAGCTGTTCGGTGACGGGCCGTCGCCGCGGCTGCTCAACCCGCTGTCGTCCGAGCAGGCGCTCATGCGGCCGTCGCTGCTGCCCGGGCTGCTCGCCGCCCTGGTGCGCAACGTGTCGCGCGGCCTGCCCGACGTCGCCCTGTACGAGACCGGCCCGGTCTTCCTCGGCGCGGGTGCGCCCGCCCCGACGCCCGGCGTCGACGGGCCTCCGACGGCCGAGCAGCGGTCCGCCCTCGACGCCGCCCTCCCGGCGCAGCCGCGCCACGCCGCCCTGGCCCTCGCGGGGACGTCCGCCTCCTGGGACGCCGCGGTCGGCGGGCTGGTCGACCTCGGTCGCGCGCTCGGGCTCGACCTGCAGCCGCGGGCCGCGCAGCACGGCCCGTTCCACCCGGGCCGCTGCGCGGAGCTGCTGCTCGACGGGCGGCGGGTCGGGGTCGCCGGTGAGCTGCACCCGCGGGTCGTCGCCGCCCTCGGGCTGCCTGACCGCACGTGTGCCGCGGAGGCGAACGTCGACGTGCTGGTCGAGGCCGCGACCGCACGCGGCCCGGTGCGGGCACCGCTGGTGTCGCACTACCCGCCGAGCTCCGTCGACGTCGCCCTGGTCGTGGCGGACGCCGTCCCCGCGACCGACGTCGAGGCGGCGCTGCGCGAGGGCGCCGGACCGCTGCTCGAGGCGCTGCGGCTGTTCGACGTCTACGTCGGACCGCAGGTGGGGGAGGGGCGCCGGTCGCTCGCGTACGCCCTGCAGTTCCGCGCCCCCGACCGCACGCTCACCGACGTCGAGGTCCTCGGCGCCCGCGACGCCGCTGTCGCCCTGGCGGGGGAGCGGACCGGGTCGGTGCTGCGCGGGTGAGGGCGCTCGTCACCGGCGGCGGCCGGGGCATCGGGCGGGCCCTCGCCCGGGCGCTCACCCGTGAGGGCTGGACCGTCGCGGTCACCGGTCGCGACGGCGCGGTCCTGCAGGACGCCGTCGACGCCGGGGACGCCGCCACGGCGCTGCCCGGGGACACGACGTCCTGGGACGACGTCTCCGCCGCGGCCTCCGGGGAGCTGGACCTCGTGGTCGCCAACGCGGGCCGCTTCGCCACGGGCGGCCCGCTGTGGGAGTCCGACCCGGACGACTGGTGGCGCGACGTCGAGGTGAACCTGCGCGGCGTCGCCCTGCTCGCCCGGGCCGCCCTGCCCGGGATGGTCGCCCGGGGGCGCGGCCGGTTCGTCGCCCTGGGCAGCGGGTTCGGCAACGCGTCCGCCCCGCACGGCTCCGGGTACGGGGTGTCGAAGGCCGCGGTGCACCGGCTGGTCGAGTCCCTGGCCGACGAGCTGGCCGGCACCGGCGTGAGCGCCTTCACCCTGAGCCCGGGACGCGTGCGCACCGACATGCAGCTCGGCTTCCCGCGCGGGCTTCACCGCCGCGAACCCGGAGTTCCTCGTGCCCCCGGAGGGCGGCTACGTGCCGGAGGAGGCCGTCGCGGGGCTGCTCCTGCGCGTCGCCTCGGGCGACCTGGACGCGCTCTCGGGGCGGTACCTGCACGTCACCACCGACCTCGACGCCGCCCTCCGCACCACCGACTCCGCCGCGGGGCGCCTCCGCCTCGTCCCCTGGCGCTGAGCCGGGCGGCCCGTTGCTGAATACTCATGCAGGGCTGTGTATGATCAGCACATGGGTCGGACCGCAGCAGTCGCAGGAGCGAGTGGCTACGCCGGCGGCGAACTGCTCCGTCTGCTCCTCGGCCACCCCGAGCTGACCGTCGGGCCGCTCGCGGCCGGCAGCGGCGCCGGGCTCCCCGTCACGGACGTGCACCCGCAGCTGCCCCAGCTGGCCGACCGCGTCTTCACGACGGCCGACCCGGACGAGCTCGCCGAGGCCGACGTCGTCTTCCTGGCCCTCCCGCACGGCCAGAGCGCCGCGCTCGCGGCGGCCCTGCCGCAGGACGTCGTCGTCGTCGACCTCGGCGCCGACCACCGGCTCGGCGACGCCGCCGCGTGGGAGCGCTTCTACGGCACCCCGTACGCCGGGCGATGGCCCTACGGCCTCCCCGAGCTGTTCCGCGCCGACCTCGCCGGCACCCGGCGGATCGCCGCCCCCGGCTGCTACCCGACGTCGGTCGCCCTCGCCCTCGCGCCCGCTGGCCGGGCTGGTGTCCTACGACGACGTCGTCGTGGTCGCCGCGTCCGGCACCAGCGGCGCCGGACGCGCTGCGAAGGCCAGCCTGCTCGGCAGCGAGACCATGGGCGACCTGTCGGCCTACAAGGTCGGGGCGCACCAGCACACCCCCGAGATCCGGCAGACCCTCGCGCGCACCAGCGGCGGGCCGGTGAGCCTGTCCTTCACCCCGGTCCTCGCGCCGATGCCCCGCGGCATCCTGGCCACCTGCACGGCCCGCACCACCGCGAGCGCGGCCGACCTGCGGGCCGCCCTGGTCGAGCAGTACGCCGACGAGCCGTTCGTGCACGTCCTGCCGGAGGGGCGCTGGCCGCACACCGCCGCGGTCAGCGGCAGCAACGCCTGCCAGCTGCAGGTGACGGTCGACGAGGACGCCGGGCGCGCCGTCGTGGTCAGCGCGATCGACAACCTCGGCAAGGGCGCGGCCGGGCAGGCCCTGCAGTGCGCGAACCTCGCTCTCGGCCTTCCCGAGACCGCCGGGCTGTCCGCCTCCGGGACCGCCCCGTGAGCGGAGGCTGCGCGCGGTGCTCCGCGACGGAGGAGCGGACGCGCCGGGTGCTGCCGGAGCGAGCCCCCGAGGAGACACCGTGACCGTCACCGCCCCGAAGGGGTTCCGGGCCGCCGGCGTCACCGCCGGCCTCAAGGACAGCGGCAAGCCCGACGTCGCCCTCGTCGTCAACGACGGCCCGTCCCTCGCGGCCGCCTGCGTCTTCACCAGCAACCGCTGCAAGGCGAACCCCGTGCTCTGGAGCGAGCAGGTGGTGAAGGACGGCCGGGTGCAGGCCGTGCTGCTCAACTCCGGTGGCGCGAACTGCTACACCGGCCCGACCGGGTTCCAGACCACCCACGCGACGGCCGAGAAGGTGGCGCAGCTGCTGGGCGGCGGCGCGGTCGACGTCGTCGTCTGCTCCACCGGGCTCATCGGGCCCCAGCTCGACCTCGGCAAGCTCACCTCCGGGGTGCAGGCCGCGCACGACGCGCTCAGCGCCGACGGCGGACCCGACGCCGCCACCGCGATCATGACGACGGACACCGTCAGCAAGCAGGTCGTCGTCGAGGGCGACGGCTGGTCGGTCGGCGGGATGGCCAAGGGCGCCGGCATGCTCGCCCCGGCCCTCGCCACGATGCTCGTCGTCCTGACCACCGACGCCGACGTCGACCCCGCCGGCTGCGACCGTGCGCTGCGCGCCGCCACCCGCACCACCTTCGACCGGCTCGACTCCGACGGCTGCCAGTCCACCAACGACACCGTGCTGCTCATGGCGAGCGGCGCCAGCGGCGTCGTCCCGGACCCGGCGGCCTTCGACGAGGCCCTCCGCCAGGTCTGCGACAGCCTGGCCCTGCAGCTGCGGGCCGACGCCGAGGGCGCGGCCCACGACCTCGACATCGAGGTCGTGGGGGCCCTGACCGAGGACGACGCCGTCGAGGTCGGCCGCGGCCGTCGCCCGCAGCAACCTGTTCAAGTGCGCGGTCTTCGGGGAGGACCCGAACTGGGGCCGGGTGCTGGCCGCGGCCGGCACCACCCGGGCCGCCTTCGAGCCGCACCAGCTCGACGTGCACTTCAACGGCGTGCAGGTCTGCCGGGCGGGCGAGCCGCACGAGGACCCCGCCCTGGTCCGCTTCGAGGGGCGCGCGGTCCACGTGCGGGTCGACCTGCACGCGGGCGACGCCGCCGCGACGATCCGCACCAACGACCTCACCACCGCGTACGTCCACGAGAACTCGGCGTACTCCACGTGAGCACCGCACCGGCCTCCGGCCGCCCCACGGCCCGGGGACACGTCGCCCTGCCCAAGGCCGCCGCGCTCGTCGAGGCGCTGCCCTGGCTCAAGACGTTCGCCGGCCGCACGGTGGTCATCAAGTACGGCGGCAACGCCATGACGAGCCCCGCGCTGCAGCAGGCCTTCGCCGAGGACGTCGTGTTCCTGCTGCACGCCGGGGTGAAGGTCGTCGTCGTGCACGGCGGCGGACCGCAGATCAGCGCGCAGCTGGACCGGCTCGGCATCGAGAGCGAGTTCCGGGGCGGCTTCCGCGTCACGACGCCGGAGAGCATGCAGGTCGTGCGCATGGTCCTCGTCGGCCAGGTGAACCCGGACGTCGTCGGCCTCATCAACAGCCACGGCCCGTTCGCCGTCGGGCTGTCCGGCGAGGACGCGCAGCTGTTCACCGCGGAGCGGCGGGGGGCCGTCGTCGACGGCGAGCAGGTCGACATCGGCCTCGTCGGGGAGGTCGTCGAGGTGCGGCCCGAGATCGTCCACGCGCTGCTCGACGAGGGCAAGGTCCCGGTCGTCGCCACCGTCGCCAGTGACGCGGACGGCGTGGTCCACAACGTCAACGCCGACACCGCGGCGGCCGCCCTCGCGGTCGCCGTCGGGGCGGAGAAGCTCGTCGTCCTCACCGACGTCGAGGGGCTCTACGCCGACTGGCCGGCCAGCGACGAGGTCATCAGCGAGATCGACACGGACGCGCTGGCCGACCTGCTGCCGAGCCTGTCCAGTGGGATGGTCCCGAAGATGGAGGCGTGCCTGCGGGCGGTGCAGGGCGGGGTGCCCCGGGCGCACGTCCTGGACGGCCGCGTCGCCCACAGCCTCCTGCTCGAGCTGTTCACCGACGAAGGGGTCGGGACGATGGTGCTGCCCTCATGACCGACATGCCCCGGCGGTGGGACGCCGTGATGATGGGCAACTACGGCACGCCGCCCGTGGCCCTGGTGCGGGGTGACGGTGCCCGCGTCTGGGACGACGACGGCCGCGAGTACGTCGACCTCCTCGGCGGCATCGCGGTCAACGTCCTCGGCCACGCGCACCCCGCCGTCGTCGAGGCGGTGACCCGGCAGGTCTCGCAGCTCGGGCACACCAGCAACCTCGCGATGCACGAGCCCGGCGTCCGGCTGGCCGAGCGCCTGCAGCAGCTCATGGGCGGCCCGGACACCCGCGTCCTGTTCTGCAACAGCGGCGCCGAGGCCAACGAGGCGGCCCTCAAGATCAGCCGCCGGCTGCGCCCCGGCGGCGGCTGGGTCGCCTGCGAGGGCGCCTTCCACGGCCGCACCCTCGGCGCGCTCGCCGTCACCGGCCAGCCCGCCAAGCGCGCCCCCTTCGAGCCGCTCCCCGGACCCGTGGTCTTCGTGCCCTACGGCGACGCCGACGCCCTGCGGACGGCCGTCACGGAGCGGACCGCGTCCGTCGTCCTCGAGCCCGTGATGGGCGAGGCCGGCGTCGTCGTCCCGCCGCGCCGGCTTCCTCGAGGCCGCCCGCGAGGCCTGCGACGCCACCGGCGCCCTGCTCCACCTCGACGAGGTCCAGGGCGGCGTCGGCCGGGTCGGGGCGTGGCTCACCAGCAGCGTCGTCGCCCCCGAGGTCCGGCCCGACGTCGTCACCCTGGCCAAGGGCCTCGGCGGCGGGCTCCCGCTGGGTGCGGTCCTCGCCCACGGCCGGGCCGCGACCGCGCTCGGCAAGGGCGACCACGGCACGACCTTCGGCGGCAACCCCGTCGTCTGCGCCGCGGCCCTGGCCGTGCTCGAGACGGTCGAGTCCGAGGGGCTGCTGCAGTCCGCGCAGGTCCTCGGCCAGCACCTCGCCGACGCCGTCGCCGCCCTGCAGCACCCGCTCGTCGACCACGTCCGCGGGCTCGGGCTGTGGCGCGGGATCGTGCTCACCGAGCCGGTCGCCGCCGCAGGCCGAGGCCGCCCTCCGCGAGGCCGGGTTCCTCGTCAACGCCGCCGCGCCCGACGTGCTGCGGCTCGCCCCGCCGCTGGTCGTGACCGAGGCCCAGCTCGACGCGTTCGTGGCGTCCCTCGGCCGCGTCCTCGACGCCGCTAGGGTCCCGGCATGACCAACAAGGTGCTCGTCGTCGAGGACGACCCCAGCGTGCGCGGCCTGCTCGACACCCTGCTGTCCGCGGAGGGCTACGACGTCGTCACGGCCTCCGACGGCCTCGCCGGCCTGGTCAAGGCGGCCGCGACGAACCCGTCGCTGATCCTGCTCGACCTGATGATGCCCGACCTCGGCGGCGTCCGGGTCCTCGAGGAGCTCCGCGACGACCCCGAGCTCGCCGACACCCCCGTCCTCGTCGTCACCGGCAAGGTCGACGCCGTCCCGGCGATGCGCGACCTGCTCGGCGAGGACAACGTCTTCGTCAAGCCGTTCGCCGTCGCCGAGCTGCTCGCCCGGGTCGACGCGGTCACCGGGGGACCAGAAGGATGAGCCCCAGCGCATGACGCGTCACTTCCTGGCCGACGACGACCTCACGCCCGCCGAGCAGGCGCAGGTCCTCGACCTCGCCGCCGAGCTCAAGGCGCACCGCGTTCGACGGGCCGAAGCCGCTGGCGGGCAAGGCCGTCGCGATCGTCTTCGAGAAGCCGTCGACCCGCACCCGGCTGTCCTTCGAGATCGGCGTCGCAGAGCTCGGCGGCCACCCCGTCGTCATCGACGCCGGCAGCACGCAGCTGGGCCGCGGCGAGACGATCGAGGACACCGCGCGGGTCCTGTCGCGCTACGTCTCGGCCATCGTGATCCGCACCTTCGGGCAGGACCGCATCGCGGCGCTCGCCGAGGCCAGCAGCGTCCCCGTCGTCAACGCGCTGACCGACGCCTACCACCCGTGCCAGGTCCTCGCGGACCTGCAGACCGTGCGGGAGCGCCGCGGCCGCACCGAGGGCCTGACCCTCGCCTACCTCGGCGACGGCGCCAACAACATGGCCCACAGCTACCTGCTCGGCGGGGCGCTCGCCGGCATGTCGGTCCGCGTCGGCGCGCCCGAGGGCTACCTCCCCGACGACGCCGTCGTCGCCCGGGCCCGCGAGCTCGGGGCCGACGTCGTCGTCACGTCCGACCCTGCGGAGGCGGCCGCCGGCGCCGACGTCCTGTGCACCGACGTCTGGGTCTCCATGGGCCAGACGCGACCGCGACCAGCGGCTGTCCGACCTCGCGCCCGTACGCGCTCGACGACGCCGCCGTCGCCGCGGCGGACCCGGACGTCGTCGTCCTGCACTGCCTGCCCGCGCACCGCGGCGAGGAGATCGCGGCGTCGGTCCTCGACGGGCCGCGCTCCGCCGTCTGGGACGAGGCCGAGAACCGGCTGCACGCGCAGAAGGCCCTGCTCACGTTCCTGCTGCAGCAGGCGTGACCACCGTGACGAGCCCGCTGACCAAGGCGGCCCGGCAGGCCCGTATCGTCGAGCTGCTCGAGGCCCGTCCGGTGGCCAGCCAGACCGAGCTCGGGCGGCTGCTCGCCGACGAGGGCGTGGCCGTCACGCAGGCGACCGTCAGCCGCGACCTCGAGGAGCTGGGCGCCGTCAAGGTCCGCACCAGCGCCGGCACCGTCTACACCGTGCCGCCCGAGGGCGCCCCCCGCGGCGGCACGTCGGAGGCGGTCGACGCCCGGCTCGGCCGGCTGCTCGAGGAGCTGCTCGTGTCCGCCGAGGCCAGCGGCGACGTCGTCGTCGTGCGCACCCCGCCCGGCGGCGCGCACCTGCTCGGCAGCGCGCTCGACCGCGCCGGTCTGCCCGAGGTCGCCGGCACCGTCGCCGGCGACGACACCGTCCTGCTCGTCACCCGCACCCCGCCGACGCCGGCCAGCGGCTCGCTCGCCGCCCGCCTGCTCCGCCTCGCCGAGGGCCGGCCCCTGTCCCCCCACCCCTCCCAGGAAGGCACCACCCCCGTGACCAGCGAGCTCCAGGCATGACCGACCGCATCGTCCTCGCCTACTCCGGCGGTCTCGACACCTCCGTCGCCATCGGCTGGATCGCGGACGAGACCGGCGCCGAGGTCGTCGCTGTCGCCGCCGACGTCGGCCAGGGCGGCGAGGACCTCGAGGTCATCCGCCAGCGCGCGCTCGACTGCGGCGCGGTCGAGGCGGTCGTCGCCGACGTCCGCGACGAGTACGCCGACGAGTACTGCCTCCCGGCGCTGCGGGCCAACGCGCTCTACATGGGCCGCTACCCGCTGGTGTCCGCCCTGTCGCGACCGCTCATCGTCAAGCACCTGGTGAAGGCGGCGAAGGAGTACGGCGCCTCGACCGTCGCGCACGGCTGCACGGGCAAGGGCAACGACCAGGTCCGCTTCGAGGTCGGCATCGGCGCGCTCGCGCCCGACCTGCGCTGCATCGCCCCCGTCCGCGACTCGGGCATGACCCGCGACAAGGCGATCGCCTTCGCCGCCGAGCGCGGCCTGCCCATCGACGTGAACAAGAAGTCGCCGTACTCGGTCGACCAGAACGTGTGGGGCCGCGCGGTCGAGACCGGCTTCCTCGAGGACCCCTGGAACGCCCCGATCGAGGACGTCTACAGCTACACGCAGGCTCCCGGCACCGCCGCCGGTCCGGACGAGCTCGTCCTGACCTTCACCGAGGGCGTCCCGACCCACCTCGACGGCCGCGAGGTCACCGTCCTGCAGGCCATCGAGGAGCTCAACACCCGCGCCGGCGCCCAGGGCATCGGACGGCTCGACATGGTCGAGGACCGCCTCGTCGGCATCAAGAGCCGCGAGGTCTACGAGGTCCCCGGCGCGCAGGTGCTCATCACCGCGCACCAGGAGATGGAGAACCTCACGATGGAGCGCGACCTCGCGCGCTTCAAGCGCGGCGTCGAGCAGCGCTGGGCCGAGCTGGTCTACGACGGACTCTGGTACAGCCCGCTCAAGCGCGCCCTCGACACGTTCATCGACGAGCAGCCAGCAGCACGTCACGGGTGAGGTGCGCATCGTCCTGTCGCACGGCACGGCGACCGTGACGGGCCGGCGCAGCCCGGTCTCCCTCTACGACTTCTCGCTCGCGACCTACGACGAGGGCGACACCTTCGACCAGACCCTCGCCAAGGGCTTCGTCGAGCTGTGGGGCCTGCCCAGCAAGATCGCCTCCAAGCGGGACCTGCAGGCGTGACGGACGAGCGGACCTCCCTCTGGGGCGGCCGCTTCGAGGGCGGACCGGCCGAGGCCCTGGCCCGGCTGTCGGTCAGCGTCCACTTCGACTGGCGCCTCGCCCCCTACGACCTCGCCGGCAGCAAGGCCCACGCCCGGGTGCTCCACCGCGCCGGCCTGCTCGACGACCTCGAGCTCAAGCGGATGCTCCACGCGCTCGACGAGCTGCTCGAGGAGGTCCACGCCGGGCAGTTCCGGCCGACCGTGCAGGACGAGGACGTCCACACCGCGCTCGAGCGCGGCCTGCTCGAGAAGCTCGGGGCGCTCGGCGGCAAGCTGCGTGCCGGCCGGTCCCGCAACGACCAGGTCGCCACCGACCTGCGGCTGTACCTGCGCGACCACGCCCGCCTGGTGGTCCGCCGCCTGGCCGAGCTCGAGCAGGCCCTCGTCGAGCAGGCCGCCCAGCACATGGACACCCCCGCGCCCGGCATGACGCACCTGCAGCACGCGCAGCCGGTGCTGTTCGCCCACCAGCTGCTGGCCCACGTGCAGGCCTTCGCCCGCGACGTCCACCGGCTGCGCGACTGGGACCTCCGTGCCTCGGTCAGCCCGCTCGGCAGCGGGGCGCTCGCCGGCTCCTCCCTCGGCGTCGACCCGATCGCGACGGCCGCCGAGCTCGGGTTCGGCAGTGCTGCGCCCAACTCGATGGACGCCGTCAGCGACCGCGACTTCGTGGCCGAGTTCCTCTTCGTCGCCGCGCTGATCGGGGTGCACCTGTCGCGCCTCGGCGAGGAGGTGGTGCTCTGGAACTCGACCGAGTTCGGCTGGGTCACCCTCGACGACGCCTTCTCGACCGGCAGCTCGATCATGCCGCAGAAGAAGAACCCGGACATCGCCGAGCTCGCCCGCGGCAAGGCCGGTCGGCTGATCGGCCACGTCGCCGGGCAGCTCGCGATGCTCAAGGGCCTGCCGCTCACGTACGACCGCGACATGCAGGAGGCGCAGGAGCCCAGCTTCGACGCCGTCGAGACGCTGCTGCTGGTCCTGCCCGCGATGGCCGGGATGATCGCGACGATGACGGTGCACGCCGACGTCCTCGAGGCCTCCGCTCCGCTCGGGTTCGCGCTCGCCACCGACGTCGCCGAGAAGCTGGTCAAGGACGGCGTGGCCTTCCGCGACGCGCACGAGGCGGTCGGGCACCTGGTCGTCTGGTGCACCGTGAACGGCAAGGAGCTGCACGAGGCCACCGACGACGAGCTCGCCCACGTCTCGCCGCACCTGACGCCGGCCATCCGCGTCCGTGCTCGACGTCCGCGGAGCGATCGCCGCCCGCACCGGTCACGGCGGGACGGCGCCCGAACGCGTCGCCGAGCAGCTCGAGGTGCTCCGGCTCGAGGTCGAGGCGCACCGGGCGTGGGCGACCGGCTGCGACGTCGCGCGACCTGCTCGAGGGGCCGGTCGAGCAGGTCGCGCCCCTGCTGCTCGGCGCGTCGCTCGTCGCACGACGACGTCGTCGTGCGGCTCACCGAGGTCGAGGCGTACGCGGGGGAGTCCGACCCCGGCTCGCACGCCTTCCGCGGCCGACACCCCGGCACCGAGGTGATGTTCGGCCGGCCCGGCGTCGCCTACGTCTACTTCTCGTACGGCATGCACTGGTGCCTCAACGTCGTCACCGGACCGGTCGGGACGGCGTCGGCCGTGCTGGTCCGGGCCGGCGAGGTGGTCGGCGGGCATCGAGGCTGCCCGGTCCCGTCGTCCCGGTGCCCGCGACCGCGACCTGTGCCGCGGCCCGGCCCGGCTGACCAGGGCGCTCGGGGTGGACGGGGCCCTCGGCGGGACCGACCTGCTCGACCCGACGTCGCCGCTGCGGCTGGCGCTGTCCGACCCGCCGGCGTCGTTCGCGACGGGACCGCGGGTCGGCGTCGCCGGGGCGGGCGCCCCCACGCCGTGGCGCTTCTGGCTCGAGGGCGACCCGACCGTCTCGCCCTACCGGCCGGCCGCTCCGCGAATCGTCGCCTGCGGGAGGATGGACGGGTGACCGCCCCCGCCGCTCTGCCCACGCTCGCCCCCGTCGACGACGTCCTCGCCGACCTCGAGTGGCGCGGCCTCGTCGCGCAGACCACCGACCGGACGGCGCTCGCCGAGGACCTCGCCGCCGGCCCGCTGACGCTCTACTGCGGCTTCGACCCGACGGCCGACAGCCTGCACCTCGGCAACCTCGTCCCGCTGTTCACGCTCGCCGGTTCCAGCTCGCCGGGCACCGGCCGGTGGCGCTGGCCGGCGGCGCCACCGGCTTCATCGGCGACCCGACCGGGCGCACCGAGGGGCGGGTCCTGCTCACCAAGGAGGTCATCGCGGAGCGGGTGGTGAGGATCCGCGAGCAGCTCGAGCGCTTCCTCGTCCTCGACGGCGAGCAGGGCCTGCACGCCGACAACCTCGACTGGACCGGCCCGCTGAGCGCGCTGGACTTCCTGCGCGACGTCGGCAAGCACTTCCCGTCAACCAGATGCTCGCGCGGGAGTCGGTGAGCGCCCGGCTGGCCAGCGGCGGCCTGTCCTTCACGGAGCTGAGCTACCAGCTGCTGCAGAGCAACGACTACGTCGAGCTGTACCGGCGGCACGGGTGCCGGCTGCAGATCGGCGGCAACGACCAGTGGGGCAACATCACCGCCGGCCTCGACCTGCTGCGCCGGGTGGAGGGGCACGCAGGTCGTCGCCCACGCGCTCACCCTGCCGCTCGTCACCGACAGCTCGGGAGCCAAGCTCGGCAAGAGCACCGGGGGCGGGTAGCGTCTGGGTCGACCGGCAGACGACCTCGCCCTACGCGATGTACCAGTTCGCCCTCGGGGTCGACGACGCCGACGTCGGGACCTACCTGCGCCTGCTGACCTTCGTCGGCCGGGAGGAGGTCGAGGCGCTCGACGCCGCCACCGCCGAGCGCCCGCAGGCCCGCTCCGCCCAGCGCCGGCTCGCCCAGGAGCTCGTGGCCCTGCTGCACGGGCCGGAGGAGGTGGCGAAGGTCGAGGCGGCCAGCGCCGCGCTGTTCGGCAGCGGGGACCTGCGCGCCCTCGACGCGGCGACGCTTGGCGGCGGCCCTGGCGGAGGCGCCGTCGGTGCGGGTCGATGGGCGAGACGCCGCCGTTCGTCGAGCTGCTGGCCGACGCCCTCGGGCTCTCCCGCTCGGACGCCCGGCGCGCGGTGAAGGAGGGGTCGGCGTCCCTCAACGGCGACAAGGTCACCGACGAGGCGCTCGTCCCCGGCGAGGACGACTGGCTGCACGGCCGGTTCCTCGTGCTCAAGCGCGGCAAGCGGGCGATCGCGGTGGCCGAGCGGGGCTGAGCCCGCTGCCGTGACAGGCGCGGAGCGGCCGGGTCACACCGGAGCGAGGCCTCCGTCGTTTGACTCCTGGCGCCCGGCCTCGTACCTTCGTCTCCGCCCCCGGGGCACCGGACGCCGACAGGCGCACGGACCGGAGGGCCACCCCCGCACGGTGACGACGGCAGAGCCGTCGGCGCAGAGCGGGAGAGCGGACCCCCTCGAGGGCCTGCTAGGTTAGGAGAGTTGCACCGGGAAAGGCCGCGAGGCCGGAACCGGTTGCGTCTGATCTTTGAGAACTCAACAGCGTGCTGAAAGTCAGTGCCATATTGACTTTCGTCTCGATGCGGCGGTCCTCATCAGGGGTCTGGTGGGCTTCGGGGTTTCTTGGTGAGATGTACCGGATCGTCAGGTCCGGGTTCTTGCCTGGTTCAACAGCTGACCCGTTTCAGGCGGGCAGCGACTCTCATTCATTGTTGGAGAGTTTGATCCTGGCTCAGGACGAACGCTGGCGGCGTGCTTAACACATGCAAGTCGAGCGACGCCCTCCCTTCGGAGGGGTGACGGAGCGGCGAACGGGTGAGTAACACGTGGGCAACCTGCCCCTCGCTCTGGGACAACCCGGGGAAACTCGGGGCTAATACCGGATACGACCGCTCCAGGCATCTGGTGGTGGTGGAAAGTTTTTCGGCGAGGGATGGGCCCGCGGCCTATCAGCTTGTTGGTGGGGTGATGGCCTACCAAGGCGACGACGGGTAGCCGGCCTGAGAGGGCGACCGGCCACACTGGGACTGAGACACGGCCCAGACTCCTACGGGAGGCAGCAGTGGGGAATATTGCGCAATGGGCGAAAGCCTGACGCAGCGACGCCGCGTGAGGGATGACGGCCTTCGGGTTGTAAACCTCTTTCAGCAGGGACGAATTCAGACGGTACCTGCAGAAGAAGCACCGGCCAACTACGTGCCAGCAGCCGCGGTAATACGTAGGGTGCAAGCGTTGTCCGGAATTATTGGGCGTAAAGAGCTCGTAGGCGGTCTGTCGCGTCGGCTGTGAAAACTCGGGGCTCAACCCCGAGCCTGCAGTCGATACGGGCAGACTAGAGTGCTGTAGGGGAGACTGGAATTCCTGGTGTAGCGGTGAAATGCGCAGATATCAGGAGGAACACCGGTGGCGAAGGCGGGTCTCTGGGCAGTAACTGACGCTGAGGAGCGAAAGCGTGGGGAGCGAACAGGATTAGATACCCTGGTAGTCCACGCCGTAAACGGTGGGTGCTAGGTGTGAGCGGTATTCCACGCCGTTCGTGCCGCAGCTAACGCATTAAGCACCCCGCCTGGGGAGTACGGCCGCAAGGCTAAAACTCAAAGGAATTGACGGGGGCCCGCACAAGCAGCGGAGCATGTGGCTTAATTCGACGCAACGCGAAGAACCTTACCAAGGCTTGACATACACCGAAAACTCGTAGAGATACGGGGTCCGCAAGGGCGGTGTACAGGTGGTGCATGGTTGTCGTCAGCTCGTGTCGTGAGATGTTGGGTTAAGTCCCGCAACGAGCGCAACCCTCGTTCTATGTTGCCAGCACATCATGGTGGGGACTCATAGGAGACTGCCGGGGTCAACTCGGAGGAAGGTGGGGACGACGTCAAATCATCATGCCCCTTATGTCTTGGGCTGCACACATGCTACAATGGCCGGTACAAAGGGCTGCTAAGCCGCGAGGTGGAGCGAATCCCAAAAAGCCGGTCTCAGTTCGGATTGGGGTCTGCAACTCGACCCCATGAAGTCGGAGTTGCTAGTAATCGCAGATCAGCAACGCTGCGGTGAATACGTTCCCGGGCCTTGTACACACCGCCCGTCACGTCACGAAAGTCGGTAACACCCGAAGCCAGTGGCCCAACCCGTTTGCGGAGGGAGCTGTCGAAGGTGGGATCGGCGATTGGGACGAAGTCGTAACAAGGTAGCCGTACCGGAAGGTGCGGCTGGATCACCTCCTTTCTAAGGAGCAACCAGGCGCATCGTCACCTGCTGGCCCTTCGAGGCCGGCCCGAGAGGGTGTGGGTGGTGGTGTCCAGGACCCAGGCCCTCGCCGAACGCGTGGGGGGTGGGGCTCAAGGGTGGAACACTGACCAGTTGGTGTCGGGTTCGTGTCGGCGCTCTAGTACAGCCGTCCTCATCGTCTGCTCTGCTCAGGTTCTCCTGGGTCGGGCGGGTGGGGCGCTCCTTCGTTGGGGTGAGGCAGGAACGGGTGGGTCGGGGCGGGGTCTGTTCCGAAGCACGCTGTTGGGTCCTGAGGGATCAGACGCGCGCTGTCGCGCTGTCACGCTGGTCGGCCCGGTTCGCGGGGGTGGGGTCGTGGCGGGGGTGTGTCTGGGCCTGTCGGGTCTGGTCCGCGGTGCTGGGCTCTGCTGGGATCGCCTCAGGGGTGGTGCTGGGAGGTGTGGCGCACGTGGTGGGTGCTGCTCGGTGGACCGTCTCCTCATCGAACCGCCGCGCACGGGCGCTCGGCGTCATCTTCGGGTGGTGCGGGGTGGTCGTGGTCTGCGGGTAGGCGGTGGTGTAGGGGGCGGGGCCGTCCGTAGCTTGAGAACTGCACAGTGGACGCGAGCATCTTTGCTCACCGACTCGGCTTGCCGGGTGTGGTGGGTAGTGATGAATGCATGTTTGTTCAAGTTAGTAAGGGCACACGGTGGATGCCTTGGCACCAGGAGCCGATGAAGGACGTAGGAGGCTGCGATAAGCCTCGGGGAGCTGTCAACCGAGCTGTGATCCGAGGATTTCCGAATGGGGGAACCCGGCAGGAGTCATGTCCTGTCACCCACGCCTGAACACATAGGGCGTGTGGAGGGAACGAGGGGAAGTGAAACATCTCATTACCCTCAGGAAGAGAAAGCAACCGCGATTCCGTGAGTAGTGGCGAGCGAAAGCGGAAGAGGCTAAACCGATCATGCGTGAGAGCCGGCAGGCGTTTCATGGTCGGGGTCGTGGGACCGTCTGGCTGACTCTGCCGAGTCAGCGAGGAGTGACAAAGGCTGGCGTTAGACGAAGCGTCTGGGAAGGCGCACCACAGCGGGTGACAGTCCCGTAGTCGAAAACGACTCGTCCTCCTTTGGACGGTATCCCAAGTAGCAGCGAGCCCGTGAAATTCGCTGTGAATCTGGGGGGACCACCCCCTAAGCCTAAATACTCCCTGGTGACCGATAGCGGACTAGTACCGTGAGGGAAAGGTGAAAAGTACCCCGGGAGGGGAGTGAAAGAGTACCTGAAACCGTGTGCCTACAAGCCGTCGGAGCCCCTTAGAAGGTGACGGCGTGCCTTTTGAAGAATGAGCCTGCGAGTTAGTGTTGTGTGGCGAGGTTAACCCGTCGAGGGGAAGCCGTAGCGAAAGCGAGTCCGAACAGGGCGCCTGAGTCGCACGACCTAGACCCGAAGCCGAGTGATCTACCCATGGCCAGGTTGAAGCGCGGGTAAGACCGCGTGGAGGACCGAACCCACTTAGGTTGAAAACTGAGGGGATGAGCTGTGGGTAGGGGTGAAAGGCCAATCAAACTCGGTGATAGCTGGTTCTCCCCGAAATGCATTTAGGTGCAGCGTCACGTGTTTCTTGCCGGAGGTAGAGCTACTGGATGGCCGATGGGCCCCACAAGGTTACTGACGTCAGCCAAACTCCGAATGCCGGTAAGTGAGAGCGTGGCAGTGAGACTGCGGGGGATAAGCTCCGTAGTCGAGAGGGAAACAGCCCAGAACGCCGACTAAGGCCCCTAAGCGTGTGCTAAGTGGGAAAGGATGTGGAGTCGCACAGACAACCAGGAGGTTGGCTTAGAAGCAGCCACCCTTTAAAGAGTGCGTAATAGCTCACTGGTCAAGTGATTCCGCGCCGACAATGTAGCGGGGCTCAAGCACACCGCCGAAGTCGCGTCATTCACACAACAACCCGCAGCCTTGCCGTTGCCAGGTGTGTGGATGGGTAGGGGAGCGTCGTGTGGCCAGTGAAGCGGCGGGGTAACCCAGTCGTGGAGGCCACACGAGTGAGAATGCAGGCATGAGTAGCGAATGACGGGTGAGAAACCCGTCCGCCGGATGACCAAGGGTTCCTGGGGCAGGCTAATCCGCCCAGGGTAAGTCGGGACCTAAGGCGAGGCCGACAGGCGTAGTCGATGGACAACGGGTTGATATTCCCGTACCCGCTTTGGTTCGCCCATGACGAATCCAGGGTTGCTAAGGGCCGGAAAGGAACAAGCCTGTAAAAAGGGGAGTTCCGGACTCACCCGACCCACGCTGGTAGTAGTCAAGCAACGGGATGACGCAGGAAGGTAGTCCAGCCCAGGCGTTGGTTGTCCTGGGGTAAGGGTGTAGGGCGAGTCGTAGGCAAATCCGCGACTCATACAGCCTGAGACCTGATGCCGAGCCGATCGAGGCGAAGTGGATGATCCTATGCTGCCGAGAAAAGTCTCTAGCGAGAACCATGGCGGCCCGTACCCCAAACCGACTCAGGTGGTCAGGTAGAGAATACCAAGGCGATCGAGCGAACTATGGTTAAGGAACTCGGCAAAATACCTCCGTAACTTCGGGAGAAGGAGGGCCTCTTGCCGTGTAGGAGCTTGCCTCCGAAGCGTGGGGAGGTCGCAGAGACCAGCGAGAAGCGACTGTTTACTAAAAACACAGGTCCGTGCGAAGTCGCAAGACGATGTATACGGACTGACGCCTGCCCGGTGCTGGAACGTTAAGGGGACGGGTCAACCGCGCAAGCGGTGAAGCTCAGAACTCAAGCGCCAGTAAACGGCGGTGGTAACTATAACCATCCTAAGGTAGCGAAATTCCTTGTCGGGTAAGTTCCGACCTGCACGAATGGCGTAACGACTTCTCGACTGTCTCAACCATAGGCTCGGCGAAATTGCACTACGAGTAAAGATGCTCGTTACGCGCAGAAGGACGGAAAGACCCCGGGACCTTCACTATAGTTTGATATTGGTGCTCGGTTCGGCTTGTGTAGGATAGGTGGGAGACTGTGAAGCTGGCACGCCAGTGCTGGTGGAGTCGACGTTGAAATACCACTCTGGTCGAATTGGGTGTCTAACCTCGGTCCGTCATCCGGATCAGGAACAGTGTCAGATGGGTAGTTTAACTGGGGCGGTTGCCTCCCAAAATGTAACGGAGGCGCCCAAAGGTTCCCTCAGCCTGGTTGGCAATCAGGTGTCGAGTGCAAGTGCACAAGGGAGCTTGACTGTGAGAGAGACATCTCGAGCAGGGACGAAAGTCGGGACTAGTGATCCGGCACTGGCTTGTGGAAGCGGTGTCGCTCAACGGATAAAAGGTACCCCGGGGATAACAGGCTGATCTTGCCCAAGAGTCCATATCGACGGCAAGGTTTGGCACCTCGATGTCGGCTCGTCACATCCTGGGGCTGGAGTAGGTCCCAAGGGTTGGGCTGTTCGCCCATTAAAGTGGCACGCGAGCTGGGTTTAGAACGTCGTGAGACAGTTCGGTCCCTATCCTCTGCGCGCGCAGGATACTTGAGAAGAGCTGTCCCTAGTACGAGAGGACCGGGATGGACGAACCTCTGGTGTGACAGTTGTCGTGCCAACGGCACTGCTGTTTAGCTACGTTCGGCAGAGATAACCGCTGAAAGCATCTAAGCGGGAAGCTCGCTTCGAGATGAGGTATCCCACCGGGTCAACCGGGTAAGGCCCCCGACGAGACCATCGGGTTGATAGGCCGGAAGTGGAAGCCCTGTAAGGGGTGCAGCTGACCGGTACTAATAGGCCGAGGGCTTGACTTACACAGCATTCTTCGCGTCCACTGTGCGGTTCCCGAGATACGGGACAGCCGTTGCACCGCGCCCGGGCTGACCGTCCAGGCGCACGGGGCACAGCTGGCCACATCTCCATAGAGTTACGGCGGTCATAGCGAGAGGGAAACGCCCGGTCCCATTCCGAACCCGGAAGCTAAGCCTTTCTGCGCCGATGGTACTGCCCGGGGGACTGGGTGGGAGAGTAGGACGCCGCCGGACAACACTTCCCGACGAGGGCCGCAACCAGCTGGTTGCGGCCCTCGTCGGCGTTGTCCCCCCAGACGCACCGAGGAGCAGGACCGTGCCCGACGACGACCGCCGCAAGAGCGAGCCCCGAGCGCAAGGTGCGGGACGACCGCCGCGGGTCGGAGGTCCTTCGCGGATCGGGCGGCCGGACAGGTCGTACAAGCCGAAGGCGGGCGACGCGCCCGGGGGCCCGTCCGGACAGGCCCCGCCCCCGGCTGGCCGGCCGTCGTTCCGCAGTGCCGGGGGCGGTACCGACTCGAGGCCGGACGCTCCGCGGACGCCGTCGAGCGGAGGTGGCAGCGGGCGCCCCGTCTCCGCGGGTCGGCCGGGTGCCGGCCGCCCTGCTACCGGCGGTCCGCGCACCGGGTCCGGCCCTGCGGGCGGTGGTCGACCGGGCGTCGGTCCCGGCACTCAGGGGACCTCCGCGAGGCCGAGCGCCGGCGGACGCCCCACCACGGCCGGGCCTGCTGCAGGGGGACGCTCCGCGGGCAGCGGCCGGCCGGTCTCGGGCGGCGGCGCAGCGGGTGCTGGGCGCTCGACGGGTGGTGGGCGTCCGGGTACCGGCGGTCGTCCCGCGTCCGAGGGGCGCGGTGCCGGCGGGGCGCCGCGTGGAGGCGCTGGTGGTCCGGACCGCGGTCAGTCAGGGCGCGACGCGGTGGCGCGGTCGGGGTCGGACCGACCGAGGACGAGCGGTCGGCCCTCAGGCGCGCAGGGGCCCCCTGGCGCGAGTGGCGGACGGACCCCGAACTCCCCCGACCGGGGGCAGCGGCGGGAGCCCCCGCGGCCCCAGGCAGGACGGTGGCTCTCCCCACGGCGGTCCGGACCGCGGCGGTCGGCCCTTCGGGACCGGTCCGAACGCTCAGACGCCGGAGGCACGCGCGGCGCGGGGCGCGAGCAGGCCGGGCGCCGCTGAGGACCGGGTGCGCTCGGACCGGCGTCCGACCGGCGGCGGCCAGAAGAGCCCGTCGGTCGGACGGTCGGCGTACGGCGAGCGGGCCGCAGCGCGTGCTGACCGTCCCCGCGGCGACTCCGGGACGCGTGGGAGCGCTCCAGGTGGACCGACGCGGGACGGCGGCACTCCTGGCGGAGAGGTCGGGCGCGGACGAGGGCCGGCGGGCGGGAGCGCCCGTGCAGGTGGACCCGCCCGCGAGGACCGGGTCTACGACCCCCGGCGCGAAGCGCGGCGGCAGCTCAGCCGGGTCGCCCTCCCCGAGGACGTCACCCCGGAGATGCTCGACCAGGACGTCCGTCGTGCGCTGCTGACCCTGTCCCGGGAGACCTCGGACCTCGTCGCCCGGCACCTCGTCATGACGGGACGGCTGCTCGACGACGATCCGGAGCAGTGCCCTCGTGCACGCCCGGGCCGCCGGTGCCCTTGCCGGCCGGGTCGCCGTCGTGCGGGAGGCCGCCGGGCTCGCGGCGTACACGGCCGGTGAGTGGGCGGAGGCGCTGTCCGAGCTGCGGGCGTACCGCCGCATGTCCGGGTCCGCGGAGCACCTGCCCGTCCTCGCCGACTGCGAGCGGGCCCTCGGGCGTCCCGAGCGGGCGCTCGCGGCGCTCGACGACCCCGACGTCCCACGCCTCGACCAGGCGACCCGCGTCGAGCTCGTCATCGTCGTCGCCGGGGCCCGCCGCGACCTCGGGCAGGCGGACGCGGCTGTCCTGCTCCTGCAGGGACCGGCCCGGGCGACCACGGCCCAGCGGCCCTGGGCAGCGAGGCTCTGGTACGCCTACGCGGACGCGCTGCTCGACGCCGACCGGGAGGACGAGGCGCGGACCTGGTTCGAGAAGGCCGCCGACGTCGACACGGCAGGCGAGACCGACGCCGCCGAGCGCGTGCTCGCCCTCGACGGCCTGCTCTTCGACGGACGACGAGGACGAGGACGACGAGGACGAGGACGACGACGACCGAGCGCGACGACGCCGAGCGCGACGACGCCGAGCGCGACGACGCCGAGCGCGACGACACCGAGGACGACCGCGACCCAGGCGGCCGGGCGGCGGACGTGGACCTGGCCGAGCTGGCGGCCGGCGTGCCCCTGGTGGAGGTCCACGAGGAGGTGCCGACCGACGCCGTCGGCGAGCCGGCCGTGGACGAGGAGCCGGAGCCGCCGGCGCGACCGGCTTCGGTGTCACCCTTCAGCGACACGCTGCCGGCCGAGCCCGTCGTGGCCCGGCCCGCGGCGGTGCCGACGGTCGCCTTCGTCGCGGCTGAGCCGTCCGGCGGCGAGCAGGAGCAGGCGGGCGACGACCCCCAGGACGCCGACGACGCCTGACCGTCAGGCCTGCGCCGGCTCGACCTTCTCGAGCCAGCGCAGGATGCCGGACAGGTTCGCTCGCGTCGCCGACGCAGGCCTCGTGCTTCTCCCGCAGTGCGGGGTCCTCGCTCAGCGCGGCGTAGCGCTCTGCCGTGCGTTCCCGGACGGCGGCGACCGCGTGGTCGAGGTCGAGGCCCGCGTCGCGGGTCTCCCGCGCCCGCTCGACCCAGAGCTCGAGCTCCTCAGCGCTGCCGGCCAGGGTCGCGTCGACGTCGGACGACCGGGCCGTAGTGGCTGAACAGCAGACGCGTCGGCTGCAGGTCCCGGAAGGCCCGGAGGCTGGACAAGGCCAGCGTCAGGTCGAAGTCCGGCGGCGGCGTCGCCGGCCGCAGCAGGTCGGCCTCGGGGACGTAGATGCCGGCGGCGTCCCCGACGTACAGGTCGCCCGTGAGCGAGTCGAGCAGGCCGACGTGGTGGGACGCGTGCCCGGGCGACCAGGTGCTGGTGAGCCGCCGCCCGCCGCCGAGGTCCACCTCGCCGGTGTCGCCGAGCGCACGGACCCGCTCCGCGGCGGTGGGCAGCAGCTCCCCGAAGACGGTGTCCATCACGTCGCCGAACACGGAGCGGGCCGAGGCCATGAGCCGGGCCGGGTCGACGAGGTGGCGTGCTCCGCGCTCGTGCACGACGACCTCGGCGCGCGGGAAGGCCGCGGCGAGGTCGCCCACGCCGCCGGCGTGGTCGAGGTGGATGTGGGTGACGACGATGGTGGCGAGGTCGTCGGGGCCGATGCCGAGGGCGTGCACGGCGTCGACCACCGCCTGCGCGCTCCGGGCCGCGCCGGTCTCGACCAGCGCGGGGCGCTCGCTGCGCACGACGTAGGCGGCGGTGATGGTCTCGTAGCCGCCCATGCGGGTGTCGACGAGGTGGACCTCGTCGCCCAGCGGTGTGCTGTCGTCCACAGCCGACCTCCTCGTCCACATGCCGTGCCCACGCCCTGTCGCGCGGGGACGACCTGCAGGACGGTCGTCCCTCGACGCCCCACCCGGGCGGGAGGCCGAGGAGGCAGCGTGGCACGTCGGGCAGCGCAGGACGAGCAGGCACCAGCACCGAGCCGCAACGAGGTGCTGCTGGTCGGGCGGGTGGCGGCCGTCGCCGAGGAGCGGGAGCTGCCCAGCGGCGACCTGCTGAGCACGTTCCGGCTCGTCGTCGACCGGCCGCCCGGCGTCCGTGGGACCGCCGGCGGGCCGCCCGGTCACGATCGACACCCTGGACTGCTCGTGCCTGGGCCGCGGGGGTCCGGCGGACCGCCCGCAGCCTGACCCCCGGGGACGTCGTCGAGGTCGCTGGAGCGCTGCGACGCCGCTTCTGGCGGGCGGGCGCTGCGGCCGCCAGCCGTGACGAGGTCGAGGTCAGCGGGCTCCGTCGGCTGGTGAAGGCCGCTCCACCGGCGCCTCGACCGCGCCGGGCGGTCGGCTGCAGCCCGCGGTGGCGGCGGCGGACGCGGGCGGGTCGTCGCGTCGTAGGGGCGGAGCACGAGGCCGGTGCGGGGCTTCGGGGTGAACAGCGTCGCCTTGCGCGGCAGCCGCTCCCCGCCGGCCGCGACCGTCGTCAGGGCGCCGAGCGGCACGGGGCCGAGCAGGACGGCCGTGCCGCCGGTACGGGCGGCCTCGGCGAGCGCCTGGTCCACGTCGGTCGCCGACGTGACCGCGTCGGGGGTGTCGACGAGGCCCCAGAGGTGGGGGACGAGGTAGCGGTGCAGGACGACGACGGCCAGGTCGCGCCACGAGGCCGACGCGCCCTCCGGCAGCACGGCGTCCGATCTGCGCCCGCACCAGGTCGGTCACGAGACGGACGGTGCGGGCGTCGCCGCTGAGCAGCAGGAAGGCCGGCCCGCGGCGCCCCGCCGCGTCCAGCGCCGCGAGGGCACCCGGCAGGTCGGTCCCGTCGAGGTCGCGGACCCGGGCGCCCGCTCGCGGACCGCTCGGCCAGCTCCGCCGCCGGCACGCCGCGGACCACCCGGTGGACCGCGTGCACGCACGGGCCGTGCTCCTGCGCGTCGACGAGCAGGGCGAGCCCGAGGTCCCACGGCCCGGGCCCGTCCCCGGCCGCGTGCCGGTCGGCCTGCCGGCGCAGGTAGGTGGCGTACCGGTGGTGGCCGTCGGCGATGACGGCCCGCCGGGGGAGCAGGTCCGCCGCGACCGCGGCCAGGACGCCGGGGTCGGTCACCGCCCAGAGCCGGTGCCGGCGCCCGTCGGGCAGCACCGCGTCGACGAGCGCAGGCTCGCGGTCGACGCCGGACACGAGCTCGCTGGTCGCCCCCCGGCCCGAGGCAGGCCGAGGAGGCTCTCCTGCGCCGTCTCCGCTCGAGGGGCGGTCGACCGGCTTCGGGTCGGCCTGGGCCGAGAGCCCGCCGTCGTGCACGAGCAGGATGGGCTCGAGGTCGGCGCGGACGGCCGAGTAGAGGGCCAGGCGCTCCGCCACGACCCCGGCCATCGTGTCCTCGTGCGGCAGGACGACCCCGTCCTCGGACGGGGTGAGGGCGAGCGCGCCGAGCAGACCGCGCTGCACGTGGCCGCCGTCCGGCTCGGCCTGCTCGTAGACGTAGAGCGCCGGCTCGGGGTCCTGGCGCAGGACGCCGTCGCGCCGCCAGGCGGCCAGCAGCGCCGCAGCGGCGGCAGGACGGTCCTGCACGTCGGGCGTGTCGCGTGGGAGGATGAGGCGCACCACGTTCGACGGGCTGAGCTCCTCGAGCACCGCCGCGCCCACGTCGTCCACGACGTCGTAGGGCGGGGAGGTGACCAGGGACAGGTCGCTGTCGGGCACGGCGTAGCGCAGGGCCCGGAAGGGCTGCAGGACCAGGCCCCCGGGCCTGCCTGGACGAGTGGAGGAGGACGGGCCCGCGTCGACGGGGCCCGGATGGGGAGTCACGGCAGGACCCTGCCACGCACCCCGCTCCGGCACGCGGACCGGGAGCACGGCCCCGACAGGTCCGCATCGCCGGACTGCGGGACTCGAGAGGAGCGGACAGCGCAGTGGGAGACCCCAGGTACGACCCCCGGTACGACGCCCGGTACGACCCGCGGGCCCCCGAGGCCGAGAAGCCGAAGCCCTTCGCCGAGCTGCCGCCGCCGCCCGAGGACGTCGTCCCGCAGGGCGAGCTCTACGACTGGTACCTGCGCGGGCTCGACCTGCTGCAGGCCGGCGACGCGAACGCCGCGGTCCAGCTGCTCCAGCACACCGCGTCCATGGAGCCGGAGTCCCGCGCGGTCCGCGAGGGTCTGGCCCGGGCGCAGTTCGACGTCGGGATGTACGACGAGGCGCGGGCGAACTTCGAGTGGATCATCAGCATCGATCCGGCCGACGACTACTCGCAGTTCGGGCTCGGGCTGGCCGCCACGAAGCTCGGCGACCTCGACGCCGCGGTGGAGCACCTCGCGCTGGCGGCGGCGATGCGCCCCGACATCGCGTACTACGGCCAGGCGCTGCGCGGCGCGCGCGCGGCTCTGACCGCCTCGCGGCGCTGAGCGCCACCCCGCCGCGGGGAGCCGGGCAGCGGGGGCACGGGCTGGGGAGCTGCGCCGGTCCCCTGGCCGAGGCCTACGACGCCGCGCTGTACGACCTCGACGGCGTGCTCTACCTCGGCCAGGAGCCGGTCGAGCACGCCGCTCCGTCGGTCGCGGCCGCCCGGGCACGCGGTCTGCGCGCCTGCTTCGTCACCAACAACGCGGGGCGCCGGCCGGCCGTCGTCGCCGCGCACCTGCGGGAGCTCGGGATCGAGGCCGAGGACGCGGACGTCGTCACCAGCGCCCAGGCCGCCTGCCGGCTGCTCGCCGAGCGCTTCCCGCCGGGCACGGCCGTCCTCGTGCTCGGGAGCGAGGGCCTGGCCGAGGAGGTCGCCGCCGCGGGCCTGCGCCCGGTCCGGACCGCGGACGAGCAGCCGCAGGCCGTCGTGCAGGGGCTGTCCCAGGACACCGGCTGGCGGGACCTGGCGGAGGCCGCGGTCGCGCTCCGGGCAGGGGCGTTCTGGGTCGCGGGCAACACCGACAGCACCTACCCGAGCCCACGCGGTCCGCTGCCGGGCAACGGGTCGTTCGTCGCCGCCCTCGAGGTCGCGACCGGGAGGCACCCGGTCGTGACCGGCAAGCCCGAGCCGGCGCTGCACCGTGAGTCGGTGGAGCGGGTGGGCGCGACCCGGCCGCTGGTCGTGGGCGACCGGCTCGACACCGACGTCCTCGGGGCCGTGCGGGGCGGCGCCGACAGCCTGCTCGTCCTGACCGGCGTGGCCGACCGCGAGGCGCTGCTCGCGGCCCCGGCCGGCAGCCGCCCGACCTTCGTGGCCGCGGACCTGCGCGGGCTGCTCGCGCCGCAGCCGGACGTCGTCGTCGAGGGGGACACCGCGCGGTGCGGTTCAGCGACGGCAACGCTCGACGGCGGCGTCGTGCGGGAGACCGGCGACGGGGTCGACGCGCTGCGGGCCGCGTGCGCCCTCGCCTGGGCCGTGGCCGACCGGGGCGCGGACGGCTAGAGCAGGGTCCGCAGCCTCATCAGGTCGCGGGCGCTGGCCTCGACCTTGAGCTTGCCGGTCGCCCAGGCCTGCACCACCGGGAGGCGCCCCTCGGCCAGGGCGAGGAGGTCGTCGCTGGCCACCCGGAGCCGGATCTGCGCGCTGTCGCACGGCTGGTCGGTGAGCTCGGACAGGCCGTCGTCGTCGAGCCGGCCGGTCCAGACCACGTCGAGGTCGGGGACCCGGCACGAGACGGTGCGCTCCAGGACGTGCTTGCCGCGGGTCTCGCGGTCGACGCCGGCGAGGCGCGAGACGAGCTCACGCAGGGCGTGCTCGACCTCTGCGGTGCTGGCCACGGCCCTCCTCGGCATCGTCCTCGGCATCGTCAACGGCCCTGCGACGCTACCCGGCAGGAGGCGGCTCACGCGGTAGCGTCCGAGGTGCGCCAGACCCGGCGCGGGACGGGGGACGACCGTGCGCGACGCGCTCAAGACCTACCTGGCGCTCGCCGGCAGTCTCACCGTGGTGACCCGGCAGCGGGCGGCGTCGGCGGCCCGCGCCCTGGTCGCGCAGGGCGAGGCGACGGCCGAGCAGGTCGGGGCGCTGGCCGAGGACCTGGTCGAGCAGTCCCGGGCCAACCGCGAGGCGGTGTCGGCGCTGGTGAAGTACGAGGTCGACCGCACGCTCGGGCGGGTGGGGCTGGCCAGCGCGGACGAGGTCGCCGAGCTGAGCGCCCGGGTGCGGGCCCTCGAGGCCACCGTCCGGGACCTGTCGGGTCGGCTGACGGCGGCCGAGCGCACCACCGACGCGTGACGGCGGACGCGCCGCGTCCCGGCCCGCCCGTGCCCGGCCCGCCGAGGTCGGGTCCACCCCGTCCTGCTACGCCGGTGTCCGGTCCGCCTGCCTCCGGTCCGCCCCGGTCCGGTCCGCCCCTGTCCGGTCCGCCTGCCTCCGGTCCGCCCCTGTCCGGTCCGCCCCTGTCCGGCCCGCCTCCCGCCGTCGCGGCTGCGCTGGCCGCCCTGGACGGCGTCCTGGACCGGCCGCTCGACGAGCACGTCGAGGTCTACGACGAGGTGCACCGCCGGCTGCAGGACGCGCTGGCCGCCCTCGACCACCCGTGACCCGGGACGCCTGAGTGGCCCGCCGCGCGCGGCTGGACGCCGAGCTGGTCCGCCGAGGGCTCGCCCGCAGCCGCGAGCACGCTGCGGAGCTGGTGGCGTCGGGGCTGGTGCGGGTCGCGGGGACGGTCGCGACGAAGCCGGCCACCGGGGTGGAGGCCGCCACCCCGCTGCTGGTGGACGAGCAGCCCGGGGAGGTGTTCGCCAGCCGGGGCGGCCACAAGCTGGTGGGCGCCCTCGACGCCTTCGGCTACGACCCGGCAGGCAAGCGGGCGCTCGACGCCGGCGCCTCCACCGGGGGCTTCACCGACGTCCTGCTGCGGCGCGGAGCGCACCACGTGGTCGCGGTCGACGTCGGGTACGGGCAGCTGGTGTGGGCGCTGCAGAGCGACCCGCGGGTGACCGTCGTCGACCGCACGAACGTCCGGTCGTTGACGCTCGAGCAGGTCGGCGACCCGGTCGAGCTCGTCGTGGCGGACCTGTCCTTCATCCCGCTCGGGCTGGTGCTGCCGGCCCTGCACTCGGTGTGCGTCCCCGGCGCGGACCTGCTGCCGATGGTGAAGCCGCAGTTCGAGGTGGGCAAGGAGCGGCTGCCGGCGGGCGGCGTCGTCCGGGACCCCGAGCTGCGTGCCGACGCCGTCCGGGGGGTGGCGCGGCAGGCCGAGACGCTGGGGCTGGGCGTCCGCGGCGTGGTGGCGAGCCCGCTGCCGGGTCCGAGCGGCAACGTGGAGTTCTTCCTGTGGCTGCAGCAGGGCGCGCCGCCCCTGCAGGACGCCGACCTGCTGCGCGCGGTCGAGGAGGGCCCCGTCTGACAGGCTGGCGCGTGCGCTCCGTCCTGCTGCTCGCCCACACGGGCCGCCCCCCGATCGCCGACGCGGCGCGGCGCGTGGTCCGTCGCCTGCAGGAGGCCGGCGTCGAGGTGCGGGTGTCGGCCGAGGAGGCCCGTGACATCGGACTGACCGGCGTCGTCGTGGGCGGGTCGGCCGAGGGCGTCGAGCTGGTGCTGGTCCTGGGTGGTGACGGGTCGATCCTGCGGGCCGCAGAGACCGCGCGAGACTGCGGCGTCCCCCTGCTGGGCGTGAACCTCGGTCACGTCGGCTTCCTGGCGGCCGCCGAGTCGCAGGACCTCGACGTCACGGTGGAGCGGGTGCTGGCCCGCGACTACGACGTCGAGGAGCGGACGACGCTCGACGTGACGGTCACCCTCGACGGCGCCGTCGTCGGCACCGGGTGGGCGCTGAACGAGGCGTCGGTCGAGAAGGCCGCGCGCGAGCGGATGCTCGAGCTGGTGGTCGAGGTCGACGGCCGGCCGCTGTCGCGCTGGGGCTGCGACGGGGTGGTCTGCGCGACCCCGACCGGGTCGACCGCCTACGCCTTCTCCGCCGGTGGCCCGGTCGTCTGGCCCACGCTGGACGCCCTGCTCGTCGTGCCGATCAGCGCGCACGCCCTGTTCGCCCGGCCGGTGGTGGTCGGCCCGACGTCGGTGGTCGCGCTCGAGGTGCTGTCGACCGGCGCGGAGGCGGTGCTGGCCTGCGACGGGCGGCGCACCCTGCCGCTGCCGCACGGCAGCCGGGTCGAGGTGCGGAAGGGCTCCGCCCCCGTGCTGCTGGCCCGCACGCACACGGAGCCGTTCACCGACACCCTCGTCCGCAAGTTCGACCTGCCGGTGGTCGGCTGGCGCGGCAGGGCGGAACAGGCCTGACCTGTGGACGTCCCCGGGACCGTCGGTCCCCCCGCGTAGGTTCGGGGACGTGCTCGAAGAGATGCGCATCAGCGGGCTCGGCGTCATCGACGACGCCGTCCTCGAGCTGTCGCGCGGGCTGACGGTGGTCACGGGCGAGACCGGGGCCGGCAAGACGATGGTCGTGCAGGGCGTGAACCTGCTGTTCGGGGCTCGCGGGGACGGTGGGCGGGTGCGGCCAGGCAGCGCCAGGGCGGTCGTCGAGGGCCGGCTGGTCCTGCCCGAGGGCCACGCCGCGCTCGGCCGGGCGGTCGAGGCCGGCGCGGAGCTCGACGACGACGGCGTCCTGCTGCTGACCCGCACGGTCAACCCGGACGGCCGCAGCCGCGCCCACGTCGGCGGGCGGGGCGTCCCCGCGGGGGTGCTGACCGAGCTCGGCGAGCACGTCGTGGCCGTGCACGGGCAGTCCGACCAGCAGCGCCTGCTCAAGCCGGCGGCGCAGCGCGGGGCGCTCGACCGGTACGCCGGGGAGCCCGTGACGGCGCTGCGTGAGCGCTTCCGGGCGTCCTTCGAGGGCTGGCGCGCCGCCCGGCGGACCGTGCAGGAGCTGCAGGCCGCCGCCGAGGAGCGGGCCCGCGAGGCCGAGCTGCTGCGGCTCGGGCTGGCCGAGGTCGAGGCGGTGTCGCCGCAGGCGGGCGAGGACACCTCGCTCAAGGTCGAGATCGACCGGCTGGCCAACGCCGACGAGCTCCGCGGGGCGGCCGCTGCGGCGCAGGGCGCGCTGACCGGCGACGAGGCCGGCGAGGAGGTCGACGCCCTCGGTCTGCTGACCGTGGCGCGCCGCGCGCTCGAGGGCGCCGGCTCGCTCGACCCGGCGCTGTCGGCGATGGCCGGGCGGGTCGCCGAGGCGGCGTTCCTCGTGGCCGACGTCGCGGGGGACCTCGCCAGCTGGGCCGCCGGTGTCGACGCCGACCCGCTGCGGCTGTCGACCGCGCAGGACCGCCTGGCGTCCCTCACCACGCTGGTGCGGCGGCACGGGACGGACGACGTCGACGGCGTCCTCGCCTGGGCCGCGGACGGCGTCCGTCCGGCTGCACGAGCTCGACGGGGCCGACGACCGGATCGTCGCCCTGCAGGAGCAGGAGCAGCAGCTGCGCACGGAGCTGGGGGGCCTGGCCGAGGAGCTCACGGCAGCCCGCACCGAGGCGGCCGCGCGGTTCGGGGCGGCCGTCGGCGAGGAGCTGGCCGCGCTCGCGATGCCGCACGCGGCCGTCACGGCGACGGTCTCGTCCACCGACGACTCCTCCGGGCTCCCGGTCGGCGACCGGGTCCTGGCCGTGGGTCCGGACGGGGTCGACGTCGTCGAGCTGCTGCTCGTCCCGCACCCCGGCGCCCCGCCCCGGCCGCTGCACAAGGGCGCCTCCGGCGGTGAGCTGAGCCGCGTGATGCTCGCCGTCGAGGTGGTCCTCGCCGGGACCGACCCGGTGCCGGTCATGGTCTTCGACGAGGTCGACGCCGGGGTCGGGGGCCGGGCCGCGGTCGAGATCGGCCGTCGGCTCGCGCGGCTCGCCCGGGACCACCAGGTCCTCGTCGTCACGCACCTGCCCCAGGTGGCGGCCTTCGCCGACCAGCACCTGCAGGTGGTGAAGGCCGACGACGGGTCGGTCACCCGCAGCGGCGTGGTCGCCCTCGACGACGGCGCCCGGGTGGTCGAGCTCAGCCGGATGATGGCCGGGCACGACAGCGGCCTGGCCCGCGGGCACGCCGAGGAGCTGCTGGCGGCGGCCGCCGAGGACCGCGCCCTGCGGTAGGCGGTCGCGGCCCGCCAGGGCCGCGTCGGAGCAGGGCGGGCCGTCCCGGCTGGGGCAGACTCGGCGCCGTGAAGCTGCTGCGCCGCAAGGCCGACGTCCCGGACCTGCCGGGCGTCGTCGGCACGGTGCGGCTCGACCGCCGGACCAAGGACCTCACCAAGCGGCTGCGCCCCGGCGACGTCGCCGTGATCGACCACCTCGACATCGATCGGGTGAGCGCGGACGCGCTGGTCGGCTGCAAGGTCGGCGCCGTCGTGAACGTCTCGGCGAGCACCAGCGGCCGCTACCCGAACCTCGGTCCGGAGATCCTGCTCACCGCCGGGGTCCCGCTGGTCGACGGCGTCGGGCGGGAGGTCTTCGCCGACCTCAAGGAGGGCCAGCAGGTCCGGGTGCACGGCGGCGAGGTCTTCCTCGACGAGCACCTGGTGGCCAGCGGGACGGTCCAGACGCTGTCGACGGTCGAGGCCTCGATGGTGCAGGCGCGGGAGGGCCTCGCCAGCCAGCTCGAGGACTTCGCCGCCAACACGATGGAGTACCTGCTCAAGGAGCGGGACCTGCTGCTCGACGGCATCGGGGTGCCGCCCGTCCGGACCCGGTTCGCCGGCCGCCACGTGCTCATCGTCGTGCGGGGCTACGACTACAAGGAGGACCTCGCGGTCCTGCGGCCGTACGTCCGCGAGTACCGGCCGCTGCTGGTCGGTGTCGACGGCGGGGCCGACGCCCTGGTGGAGGCGGGCTACCGCCCCGACATGGTCGTCGGGGACATGGACTCCGTCTCCGACGCGACCCTCACCTCGGGCGCCGAGGTCGTCGTCCACGCGTACGCCGACGGCCGGGCGCCCGGGCTGCAGCGGGTGCAGGACCTCGGCGTCGAGGCGGTGGTGTTCCCGGCGGCCGGGACCAGCGAGGACGTCGCGATGCTGCTCGCCGACGAGAAGGGCGCGAGCCTGATCGTCGCCGTCGGGACGCACGCCACCCTGGTCGAGTTCCTGGACAAGGGCCGGGCCGGCATGGCCAGCACCTTCCTCACCCGGCTGCGGGTCGGCGGCAAGCTCATCGACGCCAAGGGCGTCAGCCGGCTCTACCGCAGCCGCATCTCGACGTGGTCGCTGCTGCTGCTCGTCCTCGCCACGCTGGTGGCGATCGCGGCGGCCGTCCTCGTGTCGTCGGCCGGCCGCACCTACGGCTCGCTGCTGGTCGACCAGTGGGCCGACCTGAGGTTCTGGCTCAGCGGCTTCCTCTGACGGTCAGCCGGCCTCGGCGACCCGGTCGAACAGGTCGCCGAACACGGCGTCGCGGTCGACGTCGATGCTCTCGAGCAGGACGTGCCGGGTGTCGTCGGCGCGCCAGCGGAGGTCGTCGTCGAGGTGCGGCGTCGGCACGAAGCGGGTGACGAGCCAGGACGGGTCGAGCAGCCAGGCGACGTTGACGAGGTCCCACACGACCTTGCTGCGGCCGCGGGCGGAGTCGATGAGCGGGTGGCCGGTGTAGGTGTCGAGCAGGTACTGCGCGACCCGGCCGCCACCGGACAGCGCGGACTGCAGCTCGGGCAGCGACGTCCGGAGCTTCTCCCCGACGTGGTAGCCCGGCAGGTAGTGCACGGCAGCGCCGGCGTCGAGCAGGACGCGGGCGGCGTGGACGTCCTGGGCGAGGTTGAAGCTGGTGTTCACGCCGGGCCAGAAGGTCGGGTAGGCGGAGGTCCAGGTGAAGACGACGCGGTCGGCGATGGTCGGGTCGAGCAGCAGGGCGCTGGCCAGGTTGGTCGCGCAGCCGATCCCGACGACGTAGAGCGGGCCCTCGCGGTCGGCGTGGGCCAGCTCGACGAGGTGCTCCGCGGCCGGGCTGACGACAGGGGTCCCGGGGTCGGCCAGGTAGGTGCGCGACCCGCCGAGGACCGGGACGTCGGGGGCGAGCAAGGCGGCGATCCGGTGGAGCTCGGCCTCGGCGGCGTCGACCCCGTCGGCGGGCGTCAGGGTGGGGACGTCGGCGGCGGTGATCCCGAGCTGGGCGAGCCGGCGGTCGAGCCCCGCGGCGTCGAGCTCCGACAGCAGGGCACCGCCCTGCAGGAGCGCCGGGGAGAAGCCGTAGGGGCAGGCGTGGAGGCCGACGACGTTCAGGCGCTCCGGGTGGAGCAGGGCCCAGACCATGGCGAACTGGTCGTCGACCTCGTTGGTCGGGTCGGTGTCGATGACGACGTCCAGGACCGCTCCGGGCGGCGGGGGAGCGAGCAGCTCGCGGCGGCGGGCGTCGGTCAGCGGTGTCGAGGTCACGGGACAGGACCCTAGAGGCGCCCGCGAGGACATAGACTCAGATGCATGTCGCCCCGGGGCCCCGCGGGCACGACGCCTGCGCTCGACCTGCTGACCGCAGCGCCGGGCGAGGACCCCGCCCCCGGGCCTCCTCAGCGGCGCGAGCGTGCGGAGCTGCCCGAGGTCCCACCGCTGCCGCTCCGGGCCGCCCTGCGCACCGGCGGACCCGGCCTCGTCACGGTCCTGGCGCTCGTGCAGATGCTCGACTACCTCGACTCCAGCGCCCTCGCGACCCTGGCGCCCGACATCGAGCGCAGCCTGTCGCTGTCCGACACCGCCTTCAACGCCGTCATCAGCCTCCAGGCGGCGGTCTTCGTGCTGGGTGCGGTCCCCCTCGGCCTGCTCGCCGACCGGGTCCGGCGCCGGGTGGTGCTGGCCGGCGGTGCCACCGCCGTCGCGGCGCTCGCCACGATCGCCACCGGCGCGGCCGCCGGCCTGGGCACGCTCGTCACCGCGCGGGTCGTCAACGAGACCGGCCAGTCGGCGATCCTGCCCGTGCACAACGGCCTGCTCGCCGACGGCTACCCGCTGCCCGCCCGGGCGCGCGTCCTCGCGCTGCACGGCGCGGCCGCGCCCGTCGGGACCCTGCTCGGCCCCCTGGTCGCCGGGGCGATCGTGGCCCTCGTGGGCGGAGGCGCCCCGTGGCGCTGGGTCTTCGTCGTCTGCGCGGTGCCGTCGCTCGTGCTCGCCGTCCTGGCCTGCCGGCTGCGCGAGCCGGTACGCGGGGCGGGGGAGCGGGCCCTGCTCGGCGACGCCGTCGCCCCCGACGACGACGGCGCGGTCTCGCTCGGCGCCGCGACCGCCCGGCTGCTGCGGATCCCGACCTTCCAGCGGCTGTTCGTCGCGGTCGGCGTGCTGGGCTTCGTCCTCGTCGCCGTACCGACCAGCTTCAGCCTCTACCTGGACCGCACCTTCGACGTCAGCACCTCCGAGCGGGCGCTGCTCATCGCGCTCGTCGAGGTCGGGGCCGTCGTCGGGGTCCTGCTGGGCGGCAGCCTCACCGACCGCGTGCTCGGCAGCCGGCCCGAGCGGGTCCTCGACCTGCTCGCCCTCACCACGGTCGGCTTCGGGGTGCTGTTCCCGCTGGGCCTCGCCGCCCGTCCGCTGCCGGTCGTCGTCGTGCTGGTCGTGCTCGCGAAGCTCGTCCAGAGCGTCGGCGTCGTCCCGGCGTACGGGCTGGTCGCGGCTCTCGCGCCGTACCGGCTCCGGTCGTCGGCCTTCACGCTGCTCGGGCTGTCCATCTTCCTGTTCGGCGGGTTCGCCGGCGCCGTCCTGACCGGTGTCATCAGCGACGCGCGGGGGCCGCAGTACGCCCTCACCGTCGTCGTCGTCCCGGCGTGCCTGGCCAGCGCCCTGATCGCCCGCACCGCCCGTGCGACCGTGCGCACCGACCTCGCCGCCGTCCTGGACGAGCTCGCGGAGGAGCAGGACGAGGCCGCCCGGGTGGCCGGGGGCGGGCAGGTCCCGGTGCTGCAGGTGCGCGACCTGCACGTCGCCTACGGCAGCACGCGCGTCCTCACCGGTGTCGACCTGGAGGTGCAGGCGGGGGAGGTGGTCGCCCTGCTCGGCACCAACGGCGCGGGCAAGTCCACCCTGCTGCGGGCCGTCACCGGCCTGACCCCGACCAGCCGCGGCGCGGTCCGGGTCGACGGCCGGACCCTCACCTTCAGCGACCCGGCCGACCGGGTCGCGGCCGGTGTGGCCCTCGTCCCCGGAGGCAAGGCGGTCTTCCCGACCCTCACGGTGCGGGAGAACCTGCTCGTCGGGACGCACACGTTCGCCTGGCAGGGCGCGCTCGTGCAGGAGCGCCTGCGCGGGGTGCTCGCCCGCTTCCCGGTCCTCGAGGACCGGCTCGACCAGCCGGCCGGCCAGCTGTCGGGCGGCGAGCAGCAGATGCTCGCCCTCAGCAAGGCCCTGCTGCTGCAGCCCCGGCTGCTGCTCGTCGACGAGCTCAGCCTCGGCCTGTCCCCGGTGGTCGTCGCCGAGCTCGCCACCGCGCTCGAGGGCCTGCGTGCGGACGGCGTCACCGTGCTGCTGGTCGAGCAGTCGGTCAACCTGGCCCTGCAGCTGGCCGACCGCGCGGTGTTCCTGGAGAAGGGGCGCGTGCAGTACGACGGCCCGGCGGACGGGCTGCTCGAGCGCACCGACCTGCTGCGGGCGGTCTTCCTCGGCACGGCGTCGCTCGGATGAGCGGCTGGACCGACGCCGAGCTGCACGCGGGGGACCCGCTGCGCCGGCTCGCCGACCGGGTGGGCTGCAGCACGGGGCAGGCCTGGACGCTGTCGGGCGGGCTCGTGCTGGGCGTCGCCCTGCTGACGGCGTCGGTGCTGCGCGGTCCCGGGGTCGTCCAGGAGGCCGGCGGCAGCCTCGCCCTTCCGCCGCTGCAGGCCCCGCTGCCGGTGGCGGCCGCGCCGGTCGACCCGGTCGCCGCCGTGCCCGTCGCGCCGGCGCCGGTCGCCCCTCCCGTGCTGCCCGACCCCGGTCCCGCCCTCGTGCCGGACCTGCCGCCGGCCGGTCCGGTCCCCCCGCCCGTGGAGGCGGCGCCCGTGCCGTCCGCGGCCCCCCGCACCGAGCCGACCCCCCGGACCGCCCCGACCGACGACGGCCCGCTCCGGATCGCCTCCGGCGGCTGGACCGCGGCGGACGGCACCCGGGGAGCCGCCCGGGGCTTCCCGGCCACCGACTTCCCGGTCTCCGCCGACGTCCTGGGCGAGAGCCGGCACAGCTTCGTCCGGCTGACCGGCAGCGGCCTGCGGCTCGTCCTGCAGGTCGACCCCGCCGCGGGCGGCACCGTCGGCACGCCGCGCCTGCAGGCCTGCCCCACCCGGACGGCGGCCTGGGAGCCGGGGCCGGAGCAGCCGACCGCCCCGGCCTACGCCGACACCCCCTGCGCCCCCGGCGTCCCGTCCGCCGACGGCGCCACGTACGCCTTCGACCTGTCGGCCCTGCCCGACCCCCTGAACGCCGCCGGCGTCAGCCTCGTGCCCGCGCCGGCCGACCCGACGACGTCCCTCAGGCCCTTCCAGATCGCCTTCCTCCCTGCCCCCGGAGCGACCCCGTGACCGTCCCCACCCCCAGCCGCCGGCGCACCTACCTCGGCATCAGCGCCGCGGTCGGCAGCCTGCTCGCCGCCAGCCTGGTCGTGCCCCTCGCCTTCGGGCACCCGCCGCGCAGCAGCGAGGCCGTGCTGGCGCAGGGCCCCGGCGAGGTGCTGGGCAGCCAGCCGCCCGGCTCGTCGGCGTCCGCCCCGGCCGGGCCGCCGTCGGGCGCCCCGGGGGTGCCGGGCGCCCTCGGGACCGTGGGCGGGCCGTCCTCGGCCGGTCTCCCTCCGGGTGCCCCGGGGGCGGCCGCGGTGCCGACGTCGGGCGCCGTCGCGGGGCCTCCGACCACCGCAGCGGCGCCGCCCGCCGCGGACCGCCGGGCCAGCGGCGTCGGTGTCACGCGCGACACCGTGACCCTCGGCGTGTTCCTCATCGACCTGTCCTCGGCCCGGCGGGCAGGTGTCGACGTCGACGCCTACGACCCCGAGAAGCAGAAGGTCTACTGGAACGCGTTCCTCAAGGACGTCAACGACCGCGGCGGGGTCCAGGGGCGCCGGATCGTGCCGGTGTACCGGAACATCGACATCCTCGACAGCTCGACGTTCACGGCGCAGTGCAAGCAGATCACCGAGACCGACCGCGCCTTCGCGGTCACCAACATCCTGGGCTTCTACGGCCCGCCGATCCTGTGCGTCACCCGCGACCACAAGACCCCCTGGCTCGCCTACGACGGCCTCGTCTCCAGCTACTACCGCGCCTCGCAGGGCCGGGCCTTCACCGTCTCGCCGTCCACGCTGCGCACCGAGCTGAACCTCGCGGCCCGGCTGGAGCAGTCCGGCGACCTGCCGAAGAAGATCGGCTACCTGCACGAGGACGGCTACCTCGCGGCCGACAACGAGGCCGTGATCGCGTTCCTGCGCAAGACCGGGCACGAGGTCGTGGCCGCGACCCACTCGTCGTCGAGCTCCACCAACGTCGCCACCGACCTGCAGATCGCCGCGCAGAAGATGTGCGCGGCCGGCGTGCAGGCCGTGTTCCTCGCGACCAACGCCCTGTTCGCCCCGCAGTTCGTGCGCGACGTCGACACCCAGCCGGGCTGCACGCCGTCGTACCTGACCAGCGACTTCGACTTCGAGATGGCCGGCGACACGTTCCTCAACGGCGCCAGCAGCATGCCCGCCAGCTACTTCCGCAAGGCCCTCGCCGTCACGTCCAGCCGCGTGGGGGAGGGCCGCGTCGGCTACCCCGAGCCGGCCGGCGACGCGCGCTGCCGCAGCCTGTTCGAGAAGGCCTCGGGCACCAAGCTGGACCGCAACAGCACCGCCGACGCCAACTACACGAACGTGCTCGCCGCCTGCGGGCTCGTGCAGGCGTTCGTGGCCGGACTGCAGGCCGCCGGCGTCAACCCCACCCAGGAGACGTTCGCCCGCGGGCTCGCCGGCATCGGGTCGTTCCCCAACCCCGGCTTCGGCGCGTCGTCGTTCTCCGGTGGTCGCACCGACGGGCCGACCGAGGTGCGGATCTCCCAGGCGTTCCGCGACTGCGGCGACGGCAGCGGGAAGGCCTGCTGGAAGCCCCGCGAGGCCTTCCGCCGCTCGGCCTACTAGGCCGTGACGCTCACCGCCCAGACCCTCGTCACCGGGCTGTTCAGCGGCCTGCTGTACGGGCTGCTCGGGTGCGGCCTCGCGCTGGTCTACCGGTCCAGCCGGGTCGTCGACATCGCGTACGGCGAGGTCGGGGCCTTCGGGGCGGCGGTGTTCGCCGAGCTCGTCCTGCGGGCGCACCTGCCCTGGCTGCTCGCGCTGCCGGTCGCCCTCGCCGTCGGCGCTGCCCTGTCGGCCGTCGTCGAGCTCGCCGTCGTCCGGCGCCTCGCGGGACGTCCCCCCGTCGTGCTGCTCGCGGCCACGATCGGGGTGGCGCAGCTCGTGCTGGTCGCGCGGCTGTCGCTGCCCGACGTGCCCGGCGGGACGCAGCTGTTCCCGACCCTGTTCGACCGCGTCGTCGACCTCGGCCCGGTCCGGCTCGGGGGCCCCGAGCTGACGGTGCTGGTGCTCGTCCCCGCCACCGTCCTCGGGCTGACCCTGCTGCTCACCCGCACGCCGCTCGGGCTCGCCGTGCGCGCCAGCGCGGAGAACGCCGACGCCGCCCGGCTCGCCGGCGTCCGGACCGGTCAGGTGTCGACCACCGTGTGGGCCCTCACCGGAGCGCTCGCGACCCTGCTCGTCGTCCTGCTCGAGCCGCTGCTGCGCCTGCCGGTGGCGGGCACGCCCTCCACCTTCGGTCCCGACCTGCTGCTCAAGGGCCTGGTCGCCGCCCTCGTCGGGCGGCTGGTGTCGCTGCCCCTGGCGCTCGCCGGCGGCCTCGCGGTCGGCGTCGTCGAGGCGGTCACCCTCTACAACGCCTCACCCGGGGTCCGCGACCTGCTGGTCCTCGGCGCCGTCCTCGTCCTGGTGCTGCTCCGCCTGCGCGGCGGCGGCGCGACCACGGACGAAAGCCTCGGCCTCGGGCTCGCACCCGCCCGGCCGCTGCTGCCGGCCGCCCTGCGCGGCACGTGGTGGGCCGAGCGGCTGGGCCTGCTGACCTGGACCGCCGTCGTCGCCGCCGCGGCCCTGCTCCCGCTGCTCGTCACCGACGCCGGGTCGCTGTACCTGCTCTCCCGGGTCGCCCTGTTCGCCCTGCTCGGGACCTCGCTCGTGGTGCTGACCGGCTGGGGCGGGCAGCTGTCGCTCGCCCAGGCCGCCTTCTTCGGCGTCGGGGCGTTCGCGACGACGGCCTTCGTCGCCCGGGGCGTCGTGTTCCCGGCGGCGCTGGTCGAGGGGACGCTGGTCGGCGTCCTCGTGGCGCTCGTCGTCGCGCTGCCCGCCCTGCTGGTCCGCGGCCTGTTCCTCGGCGTGACCACGCTGGCCTTCGCGGTCGCCGCCGACAGCTGGCTCTTCCGCCAGTCGTTCCTCGTCGGGCCGACCGAGACCGCGCTGCTGCCCCGGCCCGCCGGGCTCGGGAACGGCGCCTGGTACGAGCTCTGCCTGGCCGCCGCCGTGCTCGGGGCGCTCGCCGTGACGTCGCTCCGCCGGTCCGGAGCGGGCCGGGCGGTGATCGCCGTCGGCCTCGACCCGCGCCGGGCGGCGACCTCGACGCTGAGCCCGCTGGCCTGCCGGCTCGCCGTCTTCGGCCTGTCCGGTGCGCTCGCCGCCGCCGCCGGCGGGCTGTTCGCCGGGCTCAAGACGACCATCGGGTACCAGGACTTCGACGTCACGTCGTCGTTCACGGTGCTCTCGCTGGTGCTCATCGGCGGGCCGGGCTCCGTCGGGGGAGCCGCCCTGGGAGCCCTCTACGTCCTCGGGCTGCCGGCTCTGTTCGGCGGCGGCGAGACCGTCCGGCTGCTCACCAGCTCGGTCGGGCTGCTCCTGCTGCTGCTCTACCTCCCGAGCGGCCTGGACGGGCTCGTCCAGCAGGTCAGGTCCGCCCTGCTGGACCGCCTGGCGCGCGGGCGGCAGGCGCCGGAGGTGCCCCCGCGGGCCCCGGCGTCGGTGGTCGAGCGCGTCCCGGTGCAGCCCTCCGGACAGGCGGCGCTGGAGGCGCGCGGCGTGCGGGTCCGGTTCGGCGGGCGCCTCGCGCTGGACGGGGTCGACCTCGTCGTCGCCCCCGGCGAGGTGCTCGGCCTGATCGGCGCCAACGGGGCGGGGAAGTCCACCCTGCTCGACGTCCTGACCGGGTTCCGCTCACCGGAGGCCGGCGTCGTGCTGGCGGGGGGTGCGGACGTCACCGGGTGGTCGCCCCAGCGCCGGGCCCGGGCGGGCTTCGGGCGGGTGTTCCAGGACGCCCGGCTGTTCGGACCGCTCAGCACCCGGGAGACCGTCCTGGTGTCGCTGGAGGCACGGCGCCGCAGCGAGCTCGTCCCCGCCCTGCTCGGCCTGCCGCCCGCCCGGCGCGAGGAGCGCCGCAAGCAGGAGGAGGCGGCCCGGCTGCTCGCCGACCTCGGCCTCGAGCGCTTCGCCGACGACCCCGTGGAGCGGCTGTCGACCGGCACCCGCCGCGTCGTCGAGCTCGCCTGCCTGCTCGGGCAGGGCTCGGACGTGCTGCTGCTGGACGAGCCCGCGGCCGGGCTCGCCCAGCGCGAGAGCGAGGCGCTCGGCCCCCTGCTGCTCGACCTGCGCGCCCGCACCGGGGCGAGCGTCGTCGTCGTCGAGCACGACATCCCGCTCGTCACCGCCGTCGCCGACCGGCTGCAGTGCCTCGGCGCCGGGCGGACCCTCGCCGTCGGGACGCCCGAGGACGTCTGCGCCGACCCGCTCGTGCTCGAGAGCTACCTCGGGACCGACGTCCGCACCGTGCAGCGCAGCGGGACGACACGGCGCGACCTCACCGGGGCGTGACGGCCCGGGTCCTACGGTGACCCCCGTGAGCCAGCCCCCCGCGTCCGTCCCGACCCGCTGACCGTGGTCGACTTCCGGTACCACCTCGTCAGCATCGTGGCGGTGTTCCTGGCCCTCGCCGTCGGGATCGTCGTCGGGACGACGGCGCTCAACGGGCCGGTGCTCGACGACCTCAACGACCGGGTGTCGGGGCTCCGTGCGGACAAGCGCGGCCTCGAGGCGGACCTGAGGGCGACCGAGCAGCGGTCGTCGGCGCAGGAGCAGGCGGCGAAGGTGCTGACGCCGGGTGTCGTGGCGGGGACGCTCGACGGCGCGCGGGTCCTGGTCGTCAGCACCCCCGACGCCCCGTCCGGCCTGCGGGACGGCCTCGTGCCCCTGCTGACCGCCGCCGGTGCGGAGGTCGGTGCCTCCGTCCGGCTGCGCCCCGCCCTTCTGGACCCCGCCAGCAGCCAGCAGGTCACCGACCTCGTCGCGCAGGTCGCCGTCCCGGGCGCGGACCTGCCCGACGGTGAGCCGCTGGACCAGGCCCTCGCCCAGCTCGCCCAGGTCCTGCTGCGGCCGCCGTCCGGGGCCGCGCCCTCGGCCGACGTCGTCCGCCGGGTGGTGGCCGCCTACCAGGGCGAGGACCTGCTCGACGTCGACGGGGACGTCGCGCAGGCGGCCGACCTGGTCGTTCTGCTGACCGGCCCGGCCGGACCCGTGACGGACGCGTCGACCGCGCAGGGGCGCTCGCTCGTGGCCTTCGCCCGGCAGCTGGACGTGCACAGCAGCGGTGCCGTCGTGGCCGGTGCGGCCGCCGCGACCCGGGACGGCGGTCTGCTCGCAGCCCTGCGCGAGGACCGGGGCACCACCGACCGGGTCAGCAGCGTGGACGCCGCGGACACGCCGACCGGGCAGCTCGGGGTGGTGCTCTCCCTGGTCGAGCAGCGGACCGGCGGGTCCGGCGCCTACGGGTCCGGTCCCGGCGTCGACGGACCGCTGCCCGCACCGCCGGCCCGATGACCCCGGTGCGCGCCGGCCTGGCCGGCGCCGCCGTCGCGCTGTCCGCGCAGGGGCTGCTGGTGCTGCTGCCGCCCGGCGGGGCCCGCCGCTGGGAGCGCCGCAACCACCGGGGCGCCCCCGTGTCGCTCGTCGCGGGGCCGGCGCTCGCGCTCGCCGTCGCGACCGGCTCACCCGCGGCCGCGACGGCGGCGCTGGGGGCGGGCGCGCTCGGGCTGTACGACGACGTCGCCGGCGGTCACGACAAGGGCTTCCGCGGCCACCTGCGGGCGCTCCGCGAGGGACGGGTGACGTCCGGGCTCGTCAAGGTGGTCGGTCTCGGTGCGGTCGGGCTGGTCGCGAGCGCGCGGCTCGGACGGCGTCCCCTGGTCGACGTGCTGCTCGACGGCGCCGTCGTCGCCGGAGCCGCGAACGCGGTCAACCTGTTCGACCTGCGGCCCGGGCGTGCCCTCAAGGTCGGGCTGGCCGCCGGCGTCCTGACCGGTCAGACCGGGCCCGCCGCCGCCTGCGCGGTGCTGCTGCCCTCCGACCTCGGCGAGCGGACGATGCTCGGCGACGCCGGCGCGAACGCCCTGGGCGCGGCCCTCGGCCTCGGCGTCGTCGCCCGGACGGCGTCCCGGGGCAGCCGCCTGCGCTGGCTGCTCGCCCTGGCCGGGACGGCTGCGGCCAGCGAGGCCGTCTCGTTCTCCGCCGTCATCGACGCCGTCCCCCCGCTGCGGCTGCTCGACCGGCTCGGCCGGGTCGCCTGAGGTGAGGGCCCGCGGCCTGGTCGGCGCGGCCGCCGGCGTGGCCGGCCTGACCGTCCTCGCCCGGGCTGCCGGGTTCGGGCGCGTCGGCGTCCTGTCCCGCACCCTCGGCACGTCCTGCGTCGGGTCGACCTACCAGGCGGTCAACAGCCTGCCGAACGTCGTGTTCGAGGTCGCCGCCGGCGGGGCGCTGGCGAGCGTCGTCGTGCCCCTGCTGGCCGGCGCGGTCGAGCGGGGGGACCGCGAGCAGGCGTCCCGGACGGCCAGCGCGCTGCTCACCTGGACCGTCCTGCTGCTGGTCCCCGTCGCGGTGCTGGGGGCCCTGGTCGCCCGTCCGCTGGTGCGCCTGCTGCTCGGCGACGACCCGGTCTGCGCCGGAGCCGTCGACGTCGGGAGCCGGCTGCTCGTGGTCTTCCTGCCGCAGGTGGTGCTGTACGGGGTCGGGATCGTGCTGGCGGGCGTCCTGCAGGCACACCGCCGCTTCCTCGGGCCGGCCCTCGCGCCGCTGCTCAGCAGCCTCGTGGTCGTCGGGTGCTACCTGCTCTACGCCGCCCAGGGACGGACCGCCGACCTCGGCGGCCTCACCCGCAGCCAGGAGCTGACCCTGTCGGTCGGCACGACCCTCGGCGTCGCCGCGCTGTCGCTCAGCCTGCTCGTCCCGCTGCGCCGGACGGGGCTGCGGCTGCGGCCCCTGCTGCGCTTCCCCGACGGTGTCGCGGCCCGAGCGCGGGCGCTGGCAGGTGGCGGCGTGGCGGGGCTGGTCGCGCAGCAGCTGGCCCTGCTCGTCGCCCTGCGGCTGGCCGGCCGCGGCGGGGAGGGCGACGTCGTCGTGCTGGCCGTCGCCACCGCGGTCTTCACCCTGCCGTGGGCGGTCCTCGCCGTCCCGGTCGCCACGACGGTCTTCCCGGTCCTGGCCGCAGCAGAGGCGGACCGCTACGCCGAGGTCGCCGCCCGGGCGCTGCGGGTCGTCCTCGTGCTGACCCTCGGCGGGGCCGCCGTGCTCGTCGTCGTCGCCGGCCCCGCTGCCCGGGTCCTCGTCCTCGGAGCGCCCGGGGTCGACAGCACCGCCGCGCTCGCCGACGCCGTCCGCGCGTTCTCGCCGGGCCTCGTCGGCTACGGCCTGGTCGCCCTGCTGTCCCGCGCCCTGTTCGCGCGCGGGGACGCCCGCACCCCGGCGGTCGCCACGGTCGCGGGATGGGTCGTGGTGGCCGTCGCCGACGTCGTCCTCGTCGCCGGGACCGGGCTGCCGCGGGTCGCCGCGCTCGGGCTCGGCAACAGCCTGGGGATGACGGTGGCCGGCGCACTGCTGCTGCGGGGGCTGGCCCGGACCGCGCCGGGGGCCCTGCACGGGGCCGCCCGGGCCGCCGGGGCTGCGACGGCGGGCGCCGCCCTCGCCGTCGGCGCCGGGCTCGCCCTGCCGGTCCCGCGGGACGCCGGAGCCGTCCCGAGCGTCGGGACCTGTGTGCTCCTCGCCGTGGTCTGCGCCGCCGTCCACCTCGGGACGGTCCGCCTGCTCGACCCGTCCGGTGCCCGCGAGCTGACGGCCGTCGCCCGTGGCTGAGCTCTCCGGACGCTCCGTCCTGCTCGTCCTGGCCACCAGCACCGGCGGGGTCGGCCAGCACGTCGCCTCGCTCGCCGAGGGGCTCCGCCGGCGGGGCGCTGCGGTCGCGGTCGCCTGCCCCGCGTCGACGCAGGAGGTGTTCGGCTTCGACGGCCACGTGCCGCTCGAGGTCGGCGGCAGCCCCCGCCCCTCCGACGCCGCCGCGGTCGCGGTCCTGCGCCGGCTGCCCGGTGACGTCGTCCACGCCCACGGCCTGCGGGCCGGCAGCCTGGCCGGCCTCGCCGGACGGCGTCCGCTGGTCGTGTCCTGGCACAACGCGGTCCTGTCCGGCCGGGCCGGACTGGTGCTCGAGCGGCTGGTGGCCCGGCGCGCCGACGTGACGCTGGCCGCGTCCGAGGACCTCGCGGCCCGGGCCCGTGCGGCTGCACGCCCGCGACGTCCGGCTCGCCCCCGTGGCGCCGCCCGTGCGGGTGCCGACCGGCCGCGACCCCGGCCTCGGGCGGCCCCTGGTCCTCGCCGTCGGGCGGCTGCACCCGCAGAAGGGCTACGACGTGCTGCTCGAGGCGCTGCCCCTGCTCGGCGACGCCGTGGTCGCCGTCGCGGGCGACGGTCCCCTGCGCGAGGAGCTGCAGGCACGGGCGCCGCAGGTGCGCTGGCTGGGCGCCCGCGACGACGTCGCCGACCTGTACGCCGCCGCCGACGTCGTCGTGCTGCCGTCGGCGTGGGAGGCGCGGTCGCTGACCGCGCAGGAGGCCCTGCTCGCCGGGCGCCCCCTGGTGGCGACCGCCGTCGGCGGCCTGCCCGGACTGCTGCGCGACGGCGCCGTCCTCGTCCCGCCCGGCGACCCGGTCGCGCTGGGCACGGCCGTGCGGCGGCTCCTCGACGACCCGGTCGCCGCGGCCGCCCTGGCAGAGCGCGGCCGGGCGGTGGCGGCCGGCTGGCCGACCGCGGACGACGCCGTCACCCAGGCCGCCGGCCCTGTACCGGGAGCTGCTCGGGTGAGGCGTCTGCTGTGGCTGCTGCCGCTCCTGCTCGTCCTGCTGCCCGCTCCCGCGCACGCGGCGGAGGGCACCAGGGTGGTCCTCGTCGGCGCACCCGGGCTCCGGTGGGACGACGTCGGGCCGCAGACCCCCGCCCTCACCGCCCTCGCGGCGCGCGGCAGCACGGGGGCGCTCTCGGTGCGGTCCGCGAGCCCGCGCACCTGCCCGGCGGACGGCTGGGTCATGGCGGCCACCGGCAACCGCGCCCGGGCCGGCCGCCCCTCGACGGGCGCCTGCTCCGACGTCGTCCCCGGGCCCGAGCAGCTGCCGGCCCTGCGCCGGGACAACGCGACGCTGCGGTTCGACGCCGAGGTGGGGGCGCTCGGCCGCGTGCTGCAGGACCGGGGGACGCTCGTCGCGACGTCGGGCGGGCCCGGCGCGGCCCTCGTGGCCGCCGACGCGCGGGGGGAGGTCGACGCGCCCGCGTCCGGCGCCGCCGACCTGACCGTCGTCGACGCCGGGGCGGTGCACCACGACGCCCGCCGGGCCGCGGACCTCGCCCGGGTGGACGCCGTGGTCGCCGGCCTCCCGCGCGACGCCGTCGTGCTGCTGGCCGGCCTCGCCGACACCAGCGACCGGGGGGAGGACGCCGCACCCGTCCCGCGGCTGCACGTGGTGGTCGCGGCGGGGGGCTCCTTCGACGGTCGGCACGGCCTGGTGTCGGCGTCCACCCGGCGGGCGCCGTACGTGCAGGTGGTCGACCTCGCCCCGACCGTCCTGCGGCTGCTCGGTGTCCCGCAGCCCGCGACCATGACCGGGCAGCCGGTCAGGACGGGGGAGCGGACCGACCGCGCCGGCCTCGTCGACCTCGACCGGCACGCCGGGGCGATGCGCCGGTACACGCCGCGGTTCTTCGTGCTGCTCGTCGTCGCGCAGGTGCTGGTCTACGGCGCCGCGCTGCTGCTGCACCGCCGGCACGAGTCCGGCCGGCTGCGGGACCGGGCCCGGCGGGCCGCGCACGTCGGCGCCCTCGCAGCGACCGCCGCACCCGTGTCGACCTACCTCGCCGACCTGCTGCCCTGGTGGCGGGCCGACCCCGTCCTGCCGGCGCTGCTCGCCGCGGTCGCCCTGTTCGACGTCCTGGTGGTCGCCGCCGCCCTGGCCGGCCCCTGGCGTCGCCGCCTGCTCGGGCCGGTCGGCGTCGTCTGCGGCACGACGGCCGTCGTCCTCGCCGGAGACCTGCTCACCGGGGCGCGGCTGCAGATGAGCTCGCTCGCGGGCTACTCGCCCCTGGTGGCCGGCCGGTTCGCCGGCGTCGGCAACGTGGCCTTCGCGGTGTTCGCGTCGGCGGCCCTGCTCGCGACGGCGTGCCTGCTGGACGGACGGGGACGGCGGACGGCGCTGGTCGGGTGCGGCGCAGTCGGGGCGTTCTGCGTGGTCGTCGACGGCGGGCCGTCGTTCGGGAGCGACTTCGGCGGGGTGCTCGCCCTGGTCCCCGGGTTCGCCCTGCTCGGGATGCTCGCCGGGGGCGTCCGGGTCTCGGCGCTGCGTCTCGTCGCGGTGGGGGCGGCCGCCGTCGGTCTGGTCACGACCTTCGCCGTGCTGGACTGGACCCGTCCCGACGACCGCCGCACGCACCTGGGCCGGTTCGTGCAGCAGGTCCTCGACGGCGACGCCGGCACCGTGCTGCAGCGCAAGGCCGCCGCCAACCTCGGGCTGCTGACCAGCAGCGTGCTGACCCTGCTCGTGCCGCTGCTGGTGCTGTTCGTCGCCCAGGTCGTGCTCCGGCCGCGCGGCCCGGTCGCGGCGGCCTTCGCCCGCGCCCCGGTCTGGCGGCACGGGCTGGTCTCCGTCCTGGTGATGTCGCTGGTGGGGTTCGCCGTCAACGACAGCGGGGTCGCGGTGCCGGCCCTGGCGCTCTGCGTCGCCGTCCCGGCGGCCGTCGCCGTCGCGGTCCGGGCGTCGTCCCTCGAGGCGGCGGCACCCCGCTAGACTGCGGTTCCGTGCGGCGGGCGCCCGGCTCGCACCGCAGAGCACGGGAGAGAGCCGCATGCCGCGATCAGGATCCGCGACCTGCCACCTGTTCGTCACCGGCGGCGTCGCCTCCTCCCTGGGCAAGGGCCTCACGGCGTCGAGCCTCGGCCGGCTGCTGAAGGCGCGCGGCCTGCGGGTGACGATGCAGAAGCTCGACCCGTACCTGAACGTCGACCCGGGGACGATGAACCCGTTCCAGCACGGCGAGGTCTTCGTGACCGACGACGGCGCGGAGACCGACCTCGACGTCGGCCACTACGAGCGGTTCCTCGACGAGGACCTCCACGGCAGCGCGAACGTCACCACCGGGCAGGTCTACTCGGCCGTCATCGCCAAGGAGCGCCGCGGCGAGTACCTCGGCGACACCGTCCAGGTCATCCCGCACATCACCAACGAGATCAAGGAGCGCATCCTCGGCCTCGGCGGTGCGGACGTCGACGTCGTCATCACCGAGGTCGGCGGCACGGTCGGCGACATCGAGTCGCTGCCGTTCCTCGAGGCCGCCCGGCAGGTGCGCCAGCAGGTCGGGCGCGACAACTGCTTCTTCCTGCACGTCAGCCTCATCCCGTACATCGGGCCGTCCGGTGAGCTCAAGACCAAGCCGACGCAGCACTCGGTGCAGGCGCTGCGCACCATCGGCATCACGCCGGACGCGATCGTCTGCCGCTCCGACCGGCCCATCAACGACGGCATCAAGAAGAAGATCGCCAACATGTGCGACGTCGACGTCGAGGCCGTCGTGTCCGCCGTCGACGCGCCGTCGATCTACGACATCCCCAAGGTCCTGCACGCCGAGGGCCTGGACGCCTACGTCGTCCGCCGGCTGAACCTGCCGTTCCGCGACGTCGACTGGACCGACTGGGACCAGCTGCTGCAGCGGGTCCACCAGCCGAAGAACAAGGTCAGCGTGGCGCTCGTCGGCAAGTACGTCGACCTGCCCGACGCCTACCTGTCGGTCACCGAGGCGCTGCGCGCCGGCGGCTTCGCCAACGACGCCAAGGTCGACATCCGGTGGGTCCCGAGCGACGAGTGCGCGACCCCCGAGGGCGCGCGCAAGGCGCTCGACGGCGTCGACGGCGTGCTGATCCCCGGCGGCTTCGGGGTCCGCGGCATCGAGGGCAAGCTCGGCGCGGTCCGGCACGCCCGCGAGGGGCGCATCCCCGTGCTCGGCCTGTGCCTCGGCCTGCAGTGCATGGTCATCGAGGTGGCCCGGGACCTCGCCGGGATCGAGAAGGCCGGCAGCAGCGAGTTCGACCCCGCCTGCCCCGACCCCGTCGTCTCGACCATGGCCGACCAGCACGACGTCGTCGCCGGGGAGCGCGACATGGGCGGCACGATGCGCCTCGGCCTGTGGCCGACCGCGCTGACGCCGGGGTCGCAGGCCGCGCTCGCCTACGGCGACGAGCCCGCCACCGAGCGGCACCGGCACCGCTACGAGGTCAACAACGCCTACCGCCCGCAGCTCGAGGCGGCCGGCCTGGTGTTCTCGGGGACCTCGCCCGACGGCCGGCTGGTCGAGATCGCCGAGCTGCCCAAGGACGTCCACCCGTTCTTCGTCGGGACGCAGGCGCACCCGGAGTTCCGGTCCCGCCCGACCCGCGCGCACCCGCTGTTCTCGGCGTTCATCGGCGCCTCGGTGGAGTGCGCAGCAGGGCGCATGCTGCCGCTGTGAAGCGCGGCCTGTTCCTCCCCGTCTTCGACGAGCTGTCCGACCCCACCGTCGTCGCCGGGCTGGCCGAGCGGGCCGAGGCGAAGGGCTGGGACGGCGTCTTCGTCTGGGACCACGTGGCCTACCGGGCGCCCGTGGAGGCCGTCGCCGACCCGTGGGTCACCCTCGCCGCGATCGCCTGCCGGACCTCGCGCGTGCGGATCGGCCCGATGGTCACCCCGCTGCCGCGCCGCCGTCCTGTGAAGCTGGCCCGCGAGGTCGCGACCCTGGACCGGCTGTCGCAGGGGCGGCTCGTGCTGGGGGTCGGCATCGGCGGCGACGGCTCGGGGGAGCTGTCCGCCACGGGGGAGCAGCTCGACGACCGCACCCGGGGCCGCATGCTCGACGAGGGCCTCGACGTCCTGCGCCAGGCCTGGACCGGGGAGCCGGTCCACCACCGGGGCGAGCACTACGTCGTCGACGGGCTGACCCTGCTGCCCACCCCGGTGCAGCCGGCCGGGCCGCCGGTCTGGGTGGCCGCCCGCTACGGCAACGCCGCCCCGCTGCGCCGGGCCGCCCGGCACGACGGCGTCTTCCCGATCGGCGTCGAGACGCCGGAGCAGCTCGCGTCGGTGGTCGAGGCGGTGCGGCCCGGACCCGGCTACGACGTCGCCGTCGGGGGTCCGCCCGGGACCGACGAGACCGGCTTCGCCGACGCCGGCGCCACCTGGTGGATGGTCTCGTTCCCGATCACGACGACGGTCGCCGACGTCGACGCGGTGCTGTGAAGGAGCGGCTGCAGCGCTGGTTCACCCGCCTCGTCCACCGCGAGGCGCTCCCGGAGGTGCACGACATCTTCACGCGCACCGAGCGGGAGATGCTGCTCGAGGACATCGAGGCCCGCAAGAGGCGGTACCTCCGCACGATCCTGCCGGCGATGGGCCTGGTGCTGTTCGGCTTCTTCGCCACGGGCGCCCCGACCCTGCTCCGGATCGGTGCCCTGGTCTGCGCGGCCCTGCTCGTCCCGTTCGCCGTCGCCGCCACGGTGCCCAAGCGCTGGTAGAGACTGCCTCGTGCCCCACGACTACGAGGTCCTGTCCAGCGAGACCGTCTACGACGGGCGCATCATCAGCATGCGCAAGGACGTCGTCTCGATGCCGGGCGACACCAGCAGCCAGCGCGACGTCGTCGTCCACCCCGGCGCCGTGGGGGTCGTCGCCCTCGACGCCGACGGCCGGGTCCTGTTCGTGCAGCAGTACCGGCACCCGGTGCGGCGCCGCCTGGACGAGCTCCCCGCCGGTCTGCTCGACGTCGCGGGGGAGCCGGCGCTGACCGCGGCGCAGCGCGAGCTGGTCGAGGAGGCCGGGCTCGCCGCGGACACCTGGCACGTCCTGGTCGACGCCCTCACCAGTCCCGGCATGACCGACGAGGCGATCCGGCTGTTCCTCGCCCGCGACGTCCGGGACGTCGAGCGCGACGTGCAGGAGCACGAGGAGGCCGAGATGACCACGCTCTGGCAGCCGCTGGAGACCGCCGTCCGGCGGGTCCTCGCGGGGGAGGTCGAGAACGCGATGGCCTGCCTCGGCGTCCTCGCCGCCGACCGCGCGGTCCGCGACGCCTTCACCGGGCTGCGGCCCGCCGATGCGCCGTGGCCGTCGCGCAAGGCCTAGGGTCCGGGACATGACCCCCGACGACGTCCGTCCCTACGCCGAGGCCCACGGGCGGGCGGTGGTGGCCGGCGACACCGCGCACGTGCTCGCCGACATCGACCCGGCGATCCACGCCGACATGGGCCCGGTTCTGAAGGCCATGCCCCGGCCGGTGACCGCCGCCGACGTCGTCACGCTGGAGGCCGACGGGGACGGCGTCGTCGCCCAGATCCGCTACGACGGCGCGGACACCAGCGCGACGGTCCGCAGCGTCTGGAAGCAGGTCGGGGACCGCCCGCTCATCGTCGAGGCCGCTCCGGTCTGAGCCCGCACGCCGCGAGCTCCAGGGCGGCGAGCTGCCTCGGCCGCGCCCGGCTCGCCCCGGCGCCACCGGCCCACCGGCTGCGGCCCGAGGGTCGCCAGCTCCGACAGGGGCCGGCCCGTGGCGGCCCGGAGCGCGAGCAGCTCGACGTCGCCCCGCAGGCGGACGGCCGCCCCCGCCTCCCGGGCCCAGGTGAGCCGGGCCGGCACGCGGCGCGACAGCGCCCAGAGCACCGGCAGCGCCGCGACCACCAGACCGAGCAGCAGCGCGGCGCGCCCGACGGCGGTCTCCTGCGCCTGACCGGCCCGCACCAGGGCGTCGCCCGCGTCGGCCGCGCTGTCGAGCGGACCGCGCAGGCCGTCGCCGACGAGCGGGACGTCGCCCGTCCTGTCCGCGGCCCGCTGCAGCCCGTCGCGCAGGCCCCCGCCGGCGTCCTGCAGCTGCCGGCCGGGGGCGGCGAGCCGGGCGACGGCGTGGTGCACGGCCACCCCGACCCGGACCCAGACCAGGCACCACAGCAGGGTGAGGACGTCGCCCACGACCTGGCGGGTCCGCAGGGCAGGGGTCTCGGCGTACCAGCGCATGCGCACGGCCCTACCCCGCGGAGGCCCCGGTCCCTAGGGTGAGCCCGTGCGCAGCGCAGCGGCCCTCGGCGGCGACCCCGCCCGGCCCTCCCGCGTCCGCGCCGGGACCGCCCGGGATCCGGGCTCGACGAAGGAGCAGCACGTGCGCGTAGGAGTCCCCGCAGAGGTCAAGGACCACGAGTACCGGGTGGCGATCACGCCGTCGGGCGTGCACGAGCTGGTCGCGCACGGTCACGAGGTGCTCATCGAGGCCGGCGCCGGCGACGGCTCCTCCATCAGCGACGACGAGTTCGAGGCCGCGGGCGCCACGGTGCTGCCCGACGTCGACGAGGTCTGGGGCGAGCGCCGAGCTGCTGCTGAAGGTCAAGGAGCCGGTGGCCTCGGAGTACTCACCGCCTGCGGCGGGACCTGGTGCTGTTCACCTACCTGCACCTCGCCGCGTCGCAGCCGTGCACGCAGGCCCTGCTCGACGCCGGGACGACCGCGGTCGCCTACGAGACGGTGCAGCTGCCCGACGGCTCGCTCCCGCTGCTCGCCCCCATGTCGGAGGTCGCCGGCCGGATGGCGCCGCAGGTCGGGGCGCACTGCCTGGAGCGCGGCCAGGGCGGCCGCGGCGTGCTCATGGGCGGCGTCTCCGGGCGTGCACGCCGCCAAGGTCGTCGTCCTCGGCGCGGGCGTCTCCGGGATGAACGCCGCCGCGATCGCCCTCGGCATGCAGGCCACCGTGCAGCTGCTCGACAAGAACGTCGCCCGCCTCCGCGAGGCCGACCGGATCTACCAGGGCCACCTGCAGACCGTCGCCTCGAACGCCCTCGAGATCGAGCGCGCCTGCCTGGAGGCCGACCTCGTCATCGGTGCCGTCCTCGTGGCCGGCGCCAAGGCCCCCGTGCTCGTCAGCGACGACCTCGTGGCGGCCATGAAGCCCGGCTCGGTGCTCGTCGACATCAGCGTCGACCAGGGCGGCTGCTTCCAGTCGACCCGCCCGACGACGCACTCCGACCCGACCTTCGAGGTCGCCGGCAGCCTCTTCTACTGCGTCGCCAACATGCCGGGCGCGGTGCCGAACACCTCGACCTACGCGCTCACCAACGTCACGCTCCCCTACGCCGTCGACATGGCCGACTCCGGCGTCCGCGACGCCACCCGGCGCGACCCGGCCCTCGCCCTCGGGGTGAACACGGTCGACGGGCAGCTGGTCAACGCCCCGACCGCCGCCGCGCACGGGCTCCCCGCCGCGGCCCTCGAGGAGGTCCTCGTCTGACGACGGCCGCCCCCGCCACCGCCTCGCGCGTGGTCTCCGCCTACCTCGACCACCTCGCCGTCGAGCGGGGTCTGGCGGCGAACACGCTGCTGTCCTACCGCCGGGACCTGCAGCGGTACGTCGCCCACCTGGACGGCCGTGGCCTGGGCGACCTCGCGCAGGTGGGGGAGGCCGACGTCGCCGCGTTCCTGGCCGCGCTGCGCGAGGGCGACGAGGACCACCGGCCGCTCGCGGCGACGTCGGCCGGCCGGGCGGTCGTCGCCGTCCGCGGCCTGCACCGGTTCGCCCACCGCGAGGGCCTGACCGTCGGCGACCCGTCCCGGGAGGTCCGCCCCCCGACCCCCGCCCGGCGGCTGCCCCGGGCCATCCCGCTCGAGCAGGTCGAGGCGCTGCTCGAGGCGGCCGGTGCGGGCGACACCCCGCTGGCCCTGCGCGACCGCGCGCTGCTGGAGCTGCTGTACGGCACGGGGGCACGCATCTCCGAGGCGGTCGGGCTCGCCGTCGACGACCTGGAGCGCGGCGACGGGCTGGTCCGGCTCGACGGCAAGGGCGGCAAGCAGCGGATCGTGCCGGTGGGGTCGTACGCCCTGCGCGCCGTCGAGGCGTACCTGGTCCGGGCCCGGCCGGTGCTGGCGGCCAGGGGCACCGGCACGCCGGCCCTGTTCCTCAACGCCCGCGGCGGCCGGCTGTCCCGGCAGAGCGCCTGGACGGTCCTCGGCGCGGCCGCGGCCCGGGCCGGGCTCGACGTCGAGGTGTCGCCGCACACCCTGCGGCACTCGTTCGCCACCCACCTGCTCGACGGCGGGGCCGACGTCCGGGTGGTCCAGGAGCTGCTCGGGCACGCCTCGGTGACGACGACGCAGGTGTACACGCTGGTCACGGTCGACCGGCTCCGCGAGGTCTACGCGACCGCGCACCCCCGGGCCCGCCGGTGACCCCACTGCGGCGTCCGGCGCCACCGCTAGGGTTGCCCACGCCCACGCCCACGTCGCTGCGAGAGAGGCACCTGTGACCACGTCCAGGAGCGGGAGCCCCACCGGCACGCCCCCGGCCAAGGGGCGGTCCGTGTCGGTGCCTGCGAGCAAGACCGTGCGCGCCGCGCCGTCCGCGGCCGCCGCGGCCCCGCGCCGGGCCGCTGCACCGGCGACCGCCGCAGCCGGACGCCGCGTGACGTCGGTCGTGGCCCGACCGGTCGCTGCTCCCACCCGGCGGTCGGCGACCGAGGCGCCGGCGGCCGAGGTACCGGCCAAGAGGCCCGCCGCGAAGAAGGCACCGACGAAGAGGGCGCCCGTCGAGCGGGCTCCCGCCGAGAAGGCCCCGGCGAAGAAGGCTCCGGCGAAGGCAGCGGCGGCCCCCGAGACGCCGGTCCGGAAGGCGCCCAAGAGGAAGGCCCCCGAGACGACGGCGCCTCGGCGCAGGACGCAGACGGTCGAGGCGCCGCTCGAGGCCACTGTCGAGACTGCGGTGGTGCAGGCCCCCGTGGTCGACACGGCCGCGGTCGCCTCCGCGGTCGCCGACCTGGTCGGGACACCCGCCAGCCCGGCGCCCCCGAAGCCCCGTCCGGTGCGCGTCGTCGAGGAGGGGCCGGACCTCACCGGCACCACCGGTCCGACCGGCCGTCCCCGCCCCCGGGTGCCCGAGCCGCAGCCCCTCGCCTCGCACGGTCCGGCCCGGGTGCTGTCGATGTGCAACCAGAAGGGCGGCGTCGGCAAGACGACGTCGACCATCAACCTGGGAGCCGCCCTCGCGGAGTACGGCCGCCGCGTGCTCCTCGTCGACTTCGACCCGCAGGGCGCCCTCGCCGTCGGCCTCGGCGTCAACCCCGGTCAGCTCGAGCGCACCGTCTACGACGTCCTCGTCGACCGCGAGACCAGCGTCCGCGACGTCCTGCTCCCGACGTCGGTGCCGGGCATGGACCTCCTGCCGGCGAACATCGACCTGTCGGGCGCCGAGATCCACCTGTCGAACGAGATCTCCCGCGAGCAGACGCTCCTGCGCGCCCTCAGCCCGGTGCTGCCCGAGTACGACGTCGTGCTCATCGACTGCCAGCCGAGCCTCGGCCTGCTGACGGTCAACGCCCTGACGGCGTCGGACGGCGTCATCATCCCGCTGGAGTGCGAGTACTTCGCGCTGCGCGGCGTCGCCCTGCTGACCGAGATCATCGACAAGGTGCACGAGCGGCTCAACCCGAAGCTGCAGATCGAGGGCATCCTCGCGACCATGTACGACGCCCGCACGGTCCACGGGCGGCAGGTGCTCGAGCGCGTCGTCGAGGCGTTCGGCGAGAAGGTCTTCCACACGGTCATCAACCGCACGGTGCGCTTCCCCGAGACGACGGTCGCGGGCCAGCCCATCACCGACTACGCCCCGACGTCGACCGGCGCGACGGCCTACCGCGACCTCGCCAAGGAGGTCCTGCAGCGGGCCAGCGCCCAGCCGATCGCGGGGGCCTAGTGCTCTACGCGCTCGGCGACCCCCTGTCCTTCCTGGTCCTGGGGGTCTCCTTCGTCGTCGCCTGCACGCTGGCCGGCTGGGTGCAGGCGCTCGTCGCCGGACGGCGGCCGAGCAGCGAGGGACTGCCGGACCCGCGGCGGCTCCGCCCGGACCCCCGGGTCCACCTCGACCCGTTCGGCTGCGTCGCGGCAGCGCTGACGGGGCTGGGCTGGCACCGGGCGGTCCCGTTGCCGAGGGGCAGCCGGACGACGCTCGTCGCCCTGGCCGGTCCCGGCGTGCTGCTGCTCGTGGGCGGCGCCTGCCTGGCCGGCTTCGGGGCGCTCGAGGGGCAGGCGGAGGCCGACACCGGCCTGCTGCGCAGCGGCGTCGAGGGCCTCCCGGTCGGGCCGCGCGTGCTCCTGCTCGTCGGCCTCGTGCACCTGTTCGTCGGCCTGCTGAGCCTCGTGCCGCTGCCGCCCCTGGACGGTGGTCGGCTGCTGTTCGCCCGCGCCCCGCGCAGCCGCGGCTGGCAGCAGGCCGAGGACTACCTGGTGAACCGCAACATCGGGACCGTGGCGGTGCTCGTCCTGCTGCTGCTCCCCCTGGCCGGACAGCAGCCGCTCCTGCTCGCGGTGCTGTCCGAGGTCGGCCGCCCGCTGGTGCGGCTGCTGACCGGGCTGCTGGCGTGACGGCCCCCGCACCGTTCCACGTCCGGCTGGAGGTCTTCGAGGGACCCTTCGACCTGCTGCTGCAGCTGATCGGCAAGCACCAGCTCGACGTCACCGAGGTGGCGCTCTCGCAGGTCACCGACGACTTCATCGCCCACATCCGGGCGGCGGGGACGGAGTGGGACCTCGGGCAGGCGACCGAGTTCCTCGTCGTCGCCGCGACCCTGCTCGACCTCAAGGCGGCCCGGCTGCTGCCGGGCAGCGACGTCGAGGACGAGGAGGACCTCGCCCTGCTGGAGGCCCGCGACCTGCTCTTCGCCCGGCTGCTGCAGTACCGGGCCTACAAGCAGGCGGCCGCGCACCTGGCCGGCCTGCTGGCGGACGAGTCGCGCCGCTACCCGCGGACGGTCGCCCTGGAGGCGCCGTTCGCGGGGCTGCTCCCGGAGGTGCTGCTCGGCCTCGGTCCGGACGAGTTCGCCGCCCTCGCCGCCCGGGTGCTCGCCCCGCGGGAGGAGCCGCAGGTCGTCGTCGACCACGTGCACGGCGGCACCGTCAGCGTCCGCGAGCAGGTCGCCCTGCTCCAGGAGCGACTGCAGCGGGTCGGGGGCGGGTCGTTCCGCAACCTGACGTCGGACTGCAGCGGGACCCTGGAGGTGGTCGGCCGTTTCCTGGCCCTGCTCGAGCTGTACCGCGAGGGGCTGGTCGCGTTCGAGCAGGTCGAGGCCCTCGGGGACCTCCACGTCCGGTGGACCGGAGAAGGCCGCACGGTGGAGGCCGGCACCGAGTGGGACGAGCCGTGAGCCTGCGCCGGGACGTCGAGGCGGTCCTGCTCGTCGCCGACGAGCCCGTGGCTGCACGCCTGCTCGCCGAGGTCGTCGACGCGCCGCTGCCCGACGTCGTCAGCGTGCTCGAGGCGCTCGTCGCGGAGTACGACCGCGAGGACCGCGGCTTCGAGCTCCGCAGCCTCGGGGGCGGCTGGCGGCTCTACACCCGGGCGAGCAGCGCCGAGGCCGTCGAGCGCTTCGTCCGCGACGGCCAGCAGGCCCGCCTCACCCAGGCCGCGCTCGAGACGCTGGCGGTCGTGGCATACCGGCAGCCCGTCACGCGTTCCCGCATCAGCGCCGTCCGCGGTGTCAACGTCGACGGCGTCGTGCGCACGCTGCTCGCCCGCGGCCTCCTCGTCGAGGCCGGCACCGACGTCGGGACGGCCGCCACCACGTACCGCACCACCCCGCTGCTGCTCGAGAAGCTGGGGCTCGACAGCCTCGACCAGCTGCCCTCGCTCGCTCCGCTCCTGCCCGACCTCGACGAAACCGGGAGCATCCCGTGACCGACCAGACCGAGAACGACACCGCCGTCCGCCTGCAGAAGGTCCTGGCGGCCGCCGGCATGGGCTCGCGCCGCGCCTGCGAGGTGCTCATCACGCAGGGGCGCGTCTCCGTCGACGGCGAGGTCGTGATGGAGCAGGGACGGCGGGTCGACCCCGAGACGAACGTCATCCGGGTCGACGACATGCGCATCACCACCAAGAGCGGCCTGGTCTACCTCGCCCTGAACAAGCCCGAGGGCGTGGTCTCGGCGATGTCCGACCCCGAGGGCCGCGACACCGTCGGCGACTACGTGATCCACCGCCCCGAGCACCTGTTCCACGTCGGGCGTCTCGACGCCGAGACCGAGGGCCTGCTGCTGCTGACCAACGACGGCGAGCTCGGCCACCGGCTGAGCCACCCCAGCTACGAGGTCCCGAAGACCTACCTGGCCGAGATCATCGGCCCGGTGGCCCGCGACGTCGGCAAGCAGCTGCGCGCCGGCATCGACCTCGAGGACGGCCTCGTCACGGTCGACTCGTTCAAGCTCGTGCAGAGCCTGCACAACCGGGTGCTCGTCGAGGTCGTCCTGCACGAGGGCCGCAAGCACGTCGTCCGCCGCCTGCTCGACGCCGTGGGCCACCCGGTGCAGCGCCTGGTCCGGACCGCGATCGGCCCGGTGCAGCTCGGCAGCCAGCGCTCCGGCAAGCTCCGCCCGCTGACCCGCGACGAGGTGGCCGCCCTGCACGCCGTGGTCGGGCTCTGATGCCGGTCCGTGCCGTCCGCGGGGCCATCCAGGTCGACGAGGACGACCGCCAGCAGGTGCTCGACGCGACCACCGAGCTGCTCGAGGCCGTCCTGACGCGCAACGCCCTCGCGCACGACGACCTCATCAGCGTCCTGTTCACCGCCACGCCCGACCTCCGCTCGGAGTTCCCCGCCTACGCGGCCCGCCAGATGGGCATCACCGACGTCCCCCTGATGTGTGCCTCCGAGATCGACGTCCCGGGCGCGATGCCGCGGGTGCTGCGCCTGCTGGCCCACGTCGAGACGGACCTGCCTCGGGCCGACGTCCGCCACGTCTACCTGCGCGGCGCCGCGAAGCTCCGGACCGACCTCCCCACGTGACCGCGGACGTCCTCGTCGTCGGCGCGGGGCTGCTCGGCACGAGCCTCGGCCTGGCGCTCGCGGGACGGCGCGACGTCGCCCTGTCCGACGTCGACCCGGACGTGCTCGCCCTCGCGCTCGGCCGCACGGGACGGCCCCTGGACGACGGGGAGACGGCGTCGCTCGTCGTGCTCTGCGCCCCGATCCCGGCGCTGCCCGGCCTGGTCGGCCTGGCCCTCCACGACCACCCGGACGCCGTCGTCACCCACGTCGCCAGCGTCCAGGGGCTCGGCCTGGACGACGACGCGCGGCTCTGCGGCGGGCACCCCATGGCCGGCCGCGAGACCTCCGGCCCGGGCGCCGCCGACGCCGGCCTGTTCGCCGGCCGCCCGTGGTTCGTCTGCCCCGGCCGCACGACCACCGACGCCGCCCGCGACGCCGTCGCCCAGCTGGCCCGCGACGCCGGGGCCGTCCCGGTGCCGGCGACGCCGGAGGACCACGACCGGACGGTCGCCCTCGTCAGCCACCTGCCCCAGGTCGTGGCCAGCGCCCTGGCGGCGCAGCTGCTGCACGGTTCCCCCGCGGACGCCCTGCGGGCCGGCCCGGGCCTGGTCGACACGACCCGGCTGGCCAGCAGCCCGGGCGCGCTGTGGCACGACGTCCTGCAGTCCAACGCGGCGCAGGTGGCCCCGCTCCTGCGCGGCCTCGCCGCCGACCTCCTCGCCGCCGCCGACGGCCTCGACGCCGGTGACCTCGCGCCCGTGGACGACCTGCTCGCCCGGGGACGCACCGGCCGGGCGCTGGTCCCGGTCAAGCGCGGCCGGCGCGACCACGACCTCGTCGCCGTCCGGGTCGAGCTGCCCGACACCCCCGGCCGCCTCGCCGTGGTCCTCGAGACCGCCGGCCGGGCCGGGGTCAACGTCGAGGACCTGCGGCTGGACCACCTGCCCGGCCGCCCCTCCGGCACCCTCGACCTGCTCGTCGCCGAGGACGCCCGCGGCCCGCTGCAGGAGGCCCTGCGCTCGGCGGGACTCCTGGTCGAGGGCCCTGCTCGGTAGGCTGCTGCAGGCTGCCGCCCGGTGGTCGGACAGCTGGAGGACGACCGTGACCGACCCGAGCGCCCTCACGCGCGTCGTCGCGCTCGACGGCCCGGCCGGGTCGGGCAAGAGCACGGTCGCCCGGCGGGTCGCCCTCGCGCTCGGCTGGCGCTACGTCGACACGGGCGCCACCTTCCGCGCCGCCACGGTCGCGGCCCTGCGCGCGGGCGTGCCCCTGACCGACGCCGACGCCCTCACGACCGTCGTCCTGGGCGCCGACATCGTGCTCGACACCGACCCGGCCGCCGCCCGGGTGCTGCTCGACGGCGACGACGTCACGGCCACGGTCCGCACCCCCGAGGTCACCGCGGCGGTGTCGGCCGTGAGCGCGGTGCCCGCGGTCCGGGCGCACCTGCTCGAGGTGCAGCGCGCCGCGTGCGCCGGGGGAGCGGTGGCCGAGGGCCGCGACGTCGGTGCCGCCGTGACCCCGGGCGCCGCCGTCAAGGTCTTCCTCGACGCGTCCGCCGAGGTCCGGGCCGCGCGCCGGGCCGGCGACAGCGACGCCGGGGTCACCACCACCGCCGGCGACCTCGTCACCGCCGTCCAGGCCGACCTCGCCCGGCGCGACGCCCTGGACAGCGGCCGCGCGAGCAGCCCCACCCGCGCGGCCGACGACGCCGTGCACCTCGACTCGAGCGCCCTGTCCGTCGACGAGGTCGTCGCCGCCGTCCTCGACCTGGTCGACGCCGCCGGCCTCCGGTGACGGGACCCCGCAGGCGCGCGACCGGCGCTCGGCAGGACTGGCTCGTCGCCGGCTGCCGCGGCCTCGGCCGGCTCGTCGCCCGCGGCCTGTTCGACCTGACCGTCGAGGGGCTCGACGGCGTGCCCCGCGACGGCGCCGTGCTGTTCGCCGGCAACCACACGGGCTTCGTCGACGGGCCGCTGGTGTTCCTGTTCAGCCCGCGCCCGACGTCGCTGCTGGCGAAGTCCGAGATCTTCGCCGGTGCCGGCGCCCGGGTCTTCGGCTGGCTCGGCTGCGTGCCCGTGCACCGCGGCGAGCCGGACCGCGGGGCGCTCAAGCAGGCGCTCGCCCTGCTCGCCTCGGGTCGCGCCGTCGGCGTCTTCCCCGAAGGTCGCCGGAGCACGGGGACGCTCGAGGAGATGACCGACGGCCTGGCCTACCTCGCCCTGCGCAGCGCCGCGCCCGTCGTCCCGATCGCCGTCAGCGGCACGGCCGCCGCCTGGCCCAAGGGCAGCCCGCTGCCGCGCCTGCGCGTCCCCGTCCGGGTCGTCTTCGGCGAGCCCGCCGTCCTCGAGGTCGACGGCGACCCCCGGGCCCGCCGGGTGGTCCGGGTCGCCTCCGAGCAGCTGCGCGGCCTGCTGCTCGCCCACCTCGCCGCTCCCCGCAGCACCAGCTCCCCGCGCACGTCCCAGGAGGGGATCGCATGAACACACCGCAGCACGACGAGGCCCCGCAGCCGGTCCTCGCCGTGGTCGGCCGCCCGAACGTCGGCAAGTCGACCCTCGTCAACCGCCTCATCGGCCGCCGCGAGGCCGTCGTCCAGGACGTCCCGGGCGTCACCCGCGACCGCGTCACCTACGACGCGCAGTGGCGGGGCCGCCGGTTCACGGTCGTCGACACCGGTGGCTGGGACGCCGACGCACAGGGCCTGGCCGCCCTGGTGTCCGAGCAGGCCGAGGTCGCCATCGCTGCGGCCGACGCCGTGATGTTCGTCGTCGACAGCACCGTCGGGGCGACCGGCGCGGACGAGGACGTCGTCCGGGTGCTGCGCCGCACGAAGAAGCCGGTCATCCTGGCCGCGAACAAGGTCGACGACGAGCGCGGCGAGGCCGATGCCGCGTCCCTGTGGTCGCTCGGCCTGGGACAGCCCTACGTCGTCAGCGCCCTGCACGGTCGGGGGAGCGGCGACCTGCTCGACGCGATCCTCGAGGCGCTGCCCGAGACGCCCGCCGAGCGCTTCGACGAGGAGGTCGGCCCGCGGCGCGTCGCCCTGCTGGGGCGGCCCAACGTCGGCAAGAGCTCGATGCTCAACCGGCTGGCCGGGGAGACCCGCGTGCTCGTCGACGACGTCGCCGGCACCACCCGCGACCCGGTCGACTCGATGGTCGAGGTCGGGGGCGAGACCTGGCGGTTCGTCGACACCGCGGGGCTCCGCCGCCGGGTCGCCCACGCGTCGGGCGCCGAGTACTACTCGTCGCTGCGCACCCAGTCGGCGCTGGAGGCGGCCGAGGTGGCCGTCGTCCTGCTCGACGCCAGCGAGCCGATCAGCGAGCAGGACCAGCGCATCATCGGCATGACGGTCGAGGCCGGCCGCGCCCTGGTGATCGCGTTCAACAAGTGGGACCTCGTCGACGAGGACCGTCGGCTGCTGCTCGCCAAGGAGATCGACCGCGAGCTCGCCCGGGTCGCCTGGGCGCCGCGCCTCAACGTCTCGGCGATGACCGGCCGGGCCGTCGACAAGCTCGCCCCCGCGCTGCACACCGCCCTCGCCGGCTGGGAGACCCGGATCTCGACCGGCAAGCTCAACACCTGGATCTCCGAGCTCGTGGCCGAGACGCCCCCGCCCGTGCGCGGCGGCAAGCAGCCCAAGGTGCTCTTCGCGACGCAGGCCGGCACCCGTCCGCCCCGGTTCGTGCTGTTCACCAGCGGCTTCCTCGAGGCCGGCTACCGGCGCTTCATCGAGCGCAAGCTGCGCGAGGACTTCGGCTTCGCCGGGACCCCGATCGAGGTCAGCGTCCGGGTGCGCGAGAAGGGCAAGAAGGTCTGACCCGCTGCTAGGGTCTGCACCGTCCGCAGGCGTCCGCGCCTGGGGCGGGCTGTAGCGCAGCTTGGTAGCGCACTTGACTGGGGGTCAAGGGGTCGCAGGTTCAAATCCTGTCAGCCCGACAGAGCACCACCCACGGCGGCGCGGTCCTCGGACCGCGCCGCTGCTGCGTGCTGCCAGGCTCCGGGCCGGCGACGCACCGAGGTCGCAGGGCCGTGGTCGACCGCCGGACCTCCGGGGCCGCCCGGTGGAGCCGTCGCGCGTGGCCTGAGCGGGTCCGGTCAGGGCTCCGGCGGCGTCGGGCAGCGGCTCCACGTCAGCCGGGTGTCACGGACGACCTCGTGCTCGTCGTAGGGCCGACTGCACCGTGGGCAGACCCGGGCCGGCCGGGGCGGCAGGTCGGCAGGCGCGTTCACGTCCCCCACCTCGGGCGGCCCCATGAAGGTGAACACCAGCCGCTCGAGGAACCCCAGCCGGCCGCCCTTCACGAGGGGCCGTCCTCGGCGAGGAGGCTCGTCGCGGTGCGGACCGCGACGACGGTCACCCCGACGAGCAGCGGCACGGTCCAGCTGATCCGTCGTCGGGGGAGCAGCCGGCGCAGCACGAGCGCCACGACCAGCAGCAGGAGGAGCAGCCGGACCACGCCCGCAGACTAGGGAGTGCCGGCCTCGCGGGCCCGCCGGGCCGCGTGCACGCCGCAGAGGCGTACGGGCAGCACCCGCCCACCGATGCGCAGCGGCACGTCCGTCTCCGCCTGCTCCGAGCACCGCGCGGCGGCGCACGGGTCGACGGCGACGGTGGAGGGCTCGCTGACCTCGGGCAGGGCGTGGAGGGGCACGCGCGGCGTGTACCCCGTCGGCCGCGGATGCACCGCGTCCTCGGTAGGCTCCCGGCGTCCCTCGGCCCCGAGGGCGAGCGGAGGAGGCCCGTGGCGAGCACCGCGCACCACGGCGCACCTGCCGGCACCCCGACCGCGGCCCCGACCGAAGCGCGCCCGTCCGACCGCGTGTGGACCGTCCCCAACGCGCTGTCGGCGCTGCGGCTGCTCGGCGTCCCCGTCTTCCTCTACTGGGTCCTCGAGACCGAGCAGGACGGCAGGGCGATCCTGCTGCTGATGGTCGCCGGGGCCACCGACTACCTCGACGGCAAGATCGCCCGCAAGTACGGCCAGTTCAGCCGGCTCGGGCAGCTGCTCGACCCGCTGGCCGACCGCGCCTACATCTTGGCGACCCTGCTGGCGCTCGTGGCCCGCGACGGCCTCCCGCTCTGGTGGGCGCTGGCGCTCATCAGCCGCGACGTGTTCCTCGGGTGCTTCTTCTTCCCGCTGCGTCGCCGGGGCTTCGGCCCGCCACCGGTGCACTTCCTGGGCAAGGCCGCGACGTTCAACCTGCTCTACGCCTTCCCGATGCTGCTGGCAGCGCTCCCGGACCGCGACGACCTCCTGTCGACCGTGTTCCGTCCGCTGGGATGGGCGTTCGCCACCTGGGGCAGCACCCTGTACTGGTACGCCGGGCTGCTGTACGTCGTGCAGTGCGTCCGGCTCATCAGGTCCACGCCCGTGCAGCCGCGGGAGGGCGGAGGAGCGACATGAGGGCCGTCGTCATGGCAGGGGGTGAAGGCACCCGCCTGCGCCCGATGACGGCCAACCAGCCCAAGCCGCTCCTGCCGGTCGCGAACCGGCCGATCATGGAGCACGTCCTGCGGCTGCTGAAGCGGCACGGGTTCGACGAGACCGTCGTGACGGTCCAGTTCCTGGCCAGCCTGGTCCGGACCTACTTCGGTGACGGCGACGAGCTCGGCATGCACCTGTCCTACGCGACGGAGGAGGCCCCGCTCGGGACCGCGGGGTCGGTGAAGAACGCCGAGAGCGCCCTGCGCGACGACACCTTCGTCGTGATCAGCGGCGACGCCCTCACCGACATCGACCTCACCGCCCTGGTCGCCGCGCACCGGGAGCGGCAGGCCCTCGTCACGGTCTGCCTGAAGCGCGTGCCCGACCCGCTCGAGTTCGGGATCGTCATCCAGGACGAGCAGGAGCGGATCGAGCGCTTCCTGGAGAAGCCGACCTGGGGCCAGGTCTTCAGCGACACCGTCAACACCGGCATCTACGTCATGGAGCCGGAGGTGTTCGCCTCGGTGGCGTCCGGGCGGGCGGTCGACTGGTCGGGCGAGGTCTTCCCCGAGCTGCTGCGCAAGGGCGCCCCCGTCTACGGGCACGTCGCCGACGGCTACTGGGAGGACGTCGGGACCCACGAGAGCTACCTCAAGGCCCAGGCCGACGTCCTGAACCGTCAGGTGGACGTCGAGATCGACGGTTTCGAGGTCTCGCCCGGCGTGTGGGTCGCCGAGGGCGCCGACGTCGACCCCGAGGCCGTCGTCAAGGGACCGGTCTGCGTCGGCGCGTACGCGAAGGTCGAGGCCGGCGCCATGGTCGGTGAGCACACGGTGCTCGGGGCGAACGTCGTCGTGAAGGGCGGCGCCGTCCTGCAGCGCGCGGTCGTGCACGACAACGTCTTCATCGGCAGCCGGGTCAGCCTCCGGGGCTGCGTCATCGGCAAGAACACCGACGTGATGCGCGCGGCCCGGATCGAGGAGGGCGCCGTCGTCGGGGACGAGTGCGTCGTCGAGGAGGAGGCGTACCTCTCCAGCGGCGTGAAGGTCTACCCGTTCAAGACCATCGAGGCCGGCGCGGTCGTCCACACGAGCGTCATCTGGGAGAGCCGGGGCACCTCCGCGCTGTTCGGCCCGCGCGGCGTCTCAGGGCTGGTGAACGTCGAGATCACGCCGGAGTTCGTCGTCCGGCTGGCCTCGGCGTACGCGACGACGCTGAAGAAGGGCAGCGTCGTCACGACCTCGCGCGACGCCTCCCGGGCCGCCCGCGCCCTCAAGCGGGCCGTCATCGCGGCCCTGACGGCGAGCGCCATCGACGTCGAGGACCTCGAGGTCGCGCCCCTGCCGGTGCACCGGTTCGCCACGGCGACGTCGAGGGCGTCCGGCGGCATCGTCCTGCGCACGACGCCGGGAGACAGCCAGTCGATCGACATCGTGTTCCTCGACGAGCACGGCGCCGACCTGTCTCAGGCCGCGCAACGCCGGCTGGAGCGCGTGTACAGCCGGCAGGAGTTCCGGCGGGCGTTCCCCGGGGAGATCGCCGAGCTGTCGTTCCCGGCCCGCACCACCGACGTCTACACGCAGGAGCTCCTGCGGAGCGTGGACACCCGCGGGGTGGCCGAGGCGGGTCTCAAGGTCGTCCTGGACACCGCCGGGGGAGCGGCCGCCCTCGTGCTGCCGAGCCTGCTCGGGCGCATCGGCGTCGAGGTGCTCACGGTCAACAACCGGTTGGACGAGACGTCCACGACCGAGAGCCTGGCCGACCACCTGCGCGACATGCAGCGTCTCGGCGACCTCGTCGCGAGCTCCCGGGCCGCGTTCGGCGTCCGGTTCGACCACGTGGGGGAGCGGCTGTCCCTCGTCGACGAGCGCGGGCAGCTGGTCCACGACGACCGCGCCCTGCTGGTCCTGCTCGACCTCGTGGCCGCCGAGCGGCGCAGCGGCCGGATCGCCCTGCCCGTCACCACCACCCGGGTCGCCGAGCAGGTCACGCGCTTCCACGGGACCGGCATCGCCTGGACCTCGACGTCGCCGGACGACCTCACCCGCTGCGCCGGGCAGGACGGCGTGGTCTTCGCCGGCGACGGCCGGGGCGGGTTCGTGCATCCCGGAGTTCGCCCGCTCGATCGACGGCGTCGCCGCCTTCGTGCGGCTGCTCGGGCTGGTCGCCCGCACCAAGCTGACGCTGTCGCAGATCGACGCCCGCATCCCGGTGGCCCACGTCGTGCGCCGGTCGGTCCCGACGCCCTGGGCGGCCAAGGGCGGGATCATGCGGGGCGTCGTCGAGGCGGCGCACGGGCGGCAGGTCGACACCACCGACGGCGTGCGGGTGGTCGAGCCCGACGGCTCCTGGGCCCTGGTCCTGCCCGACCCCGCCGAGGCCGTCACCCACCTGTGGGCCGAGGCGACCACGACCGAGGCGGCGGCCGCCCTGCTGCGCACCTGGGCCGACGTCGTCGCCGACGCGAGCGCCTGAGGACCCGCGGCTGAGGCAGGATGGGCCGGTGCCGCCAGCCCCCTCGCTGACACCCGGGACAGGGACCGCGTCCCCGGGGTCCGACGGGAGCATGTCCCTGCTGGTCGACATGATGAGCAACACGCTGGACAGCAGCTACCTCGAGGCGTCCCGGCGCAGGACGGGGGAGCGCACGGCCGACGTCGCCGGCCCCGCTCCGGTCCGGCGGCGGACCGTCGTCCCGCTGCTCGTCGTCCTCGGCGTCCTCACCGGCACCGCAGCCGCCCAGGTGCGCAGCCGCGCCCGGGAGGTCGACGGCGACCGCGCCGCCCTCGTGTCCGAGGTGCAGCGGCGGACCGCGCAGTCCGACGCCCTCGAGACCGACCTGGAGCGCCTGCGCGGGGAGCTCGCCGCGGAGCAGGACCGGGCCCTCGGCGCCAGCACGCAGGGCCAGCAGGCCGCCGAGCGCCTGTCCGCGCTCGGGCTCTCGGCCGGGACCGTCCCCGTGACCGGCCCCGGCCTGGTGGTCCGGCTCGACGACGCCGAGGCCGCGGCCACCGAGGCCTCGGAGCGGGGCGGACAGGCGGGCACGGGCCGCGTGCTGGACCGCGACCTGCAGGACGCCGTGAACGGGCTGTGGGCGGCCGGCGCAGAGGCGGTCTCGGTCAACGACCTCCGCCTCACGGCGCTGACCGCCATCCGCTCGGCCGGCGAGGCGGTCCTCGTCGACTTCCGTCCGCTGTCCCCGCCGTACGTGCTGCGCGCCGTCGGGGACGCCGGCGCCCTGCAGCGGCGCTTCACGTCCGGCCCGGCCGGGCGCCGGCTGGCCACCTACCCGGGCCTCTACGGCATCGGCCTCAGCGTGGAGCGCTCCGGCCGCCTGTCCCTGCCGGCGGCGGGCGCGCCCGACCTGCGGGCGGTCGCCTCGTGATCCCCGCCCTCGCCCTCGTCGTCGGGGTGGTGCTCGGCCTGGTCCTCGAGCCGACCGTCCCGGGCGCCCTGCAGCCGTACCTCCCGATCGCCGTCGTCGCCGCCCTCGACGCCGTCTTCGGCGGCGTCCGGGCCCAGCTCGACGGCATCTTCGACGACCGGGTCTTCGTCGTCTCGTTCGTCAGCAACGTGCTCGTGGCCGCGCTCGTGGTCTTCCTCGGCGACCAGCTCGGGGTCGGCGGGCAGCTGTCCACCGGCGTGGTCGTCGTGCTGGGCATCCGCATCTTCTCGAACGCCGCCGCGATCCGGCGTCACGTCTTCCGAGCCTGACGTGACCTGACGTGGCCTGACGTGAGCCCGAAGAAGGGCGGCAGGAGCCGCAAGCCGCAGCCCCGTCCCCGGCCGCCGGCGCCTCCCGCGGTCGCCGAGGTGCCGGTCGTGCCCGACCCCCTGCCGGTCGAGCGCGGGGCGTCCCACCTGCGCGGCCTGCTCCGTCCGCGGCTCCGCCGGGTGGACCTGGCCGTGGCGGGGCTGCTGGCCCTGCTCGGTTTCGGGGTCGTCGTCCAGGTGCGGTCCACCCAGGACGACGGGCTGCTGGCGTCCGCGCGGCAGGAGGACCTCGTGCGGATCCTCGACGACCTCGCCAACCGCAGCGACCGGCTGCGCCGCGAGACGGCCTCGCTGACCGCGACCCGGGAACGGCTCACCAGCGGCACCGACCGCGACCGCGCCGCCCTGGACGAGGCGCAGAAGCGGGCCCAGGTCCTCGGCGTCCTGGCCGGAACCGTCCCCGCAGAGGGCACCGGGGTCGTCCTGACCATCACCGACCGCTCCGGCGACGTCGGGGCCGACGACCTGCTCGACGCCCTGGAGGAGCTGCGCGACGCCGGCGCCGAGGCCGTCCAGGTCGCGGGGGAGGGGAGCGAGCCGGTGCGCGTGGTCGCGTCGACGTCGTTCCTCGAGCGCGAGGAGGGCGTGGAGGTCGACCGCGTGCTGCTGCGGGCGCCGTACGTCTTCACCGTCGTCGGCGAGCCGGCGACCCTCGCGGCCGCGCTGGCGATCCCGGGCGGCGTCACCGACAGCGTGGAGCAGCAGGGCGGGACCGTCGGGGTGGCCCGTCCGGCCCGGGTCCGGGTGGCTGCCTTGCGACCGCTCTCCCCGCCTCGATACGCTCGCCCCTCGTCCGGCAGCGGGGACTGACCCGCCGCGGACCTGCCGCACCCGTCCCGCGGGTGCACGACGGAGAGGCCCCGGTGAACCCCGACGACCTGCAGTACACGGCCGAGCACGAGTGGATCCGGCTGACGGACGGCACCGCCCGCCTGGGCATCACCGCCTACGCGCAGGAGGCCCTCGGCGACATCGTCTTCGTGACCCTGCCTGCGGTCGGCACGGACGTGGAGGCCGGCGCCAGCCTCGGCGAGGTCGAGTCCACCAAGAGCGTGTCGGACGTGTACGCGCCCTTCGCGGGGACGGTCACCGCGGTCAACGACGCGCTCGACGGCGCTCCCGAGCTCGTCAACTCCGACCCGTTCGGGGAGGGCTGGATGGTCGAGCTGCGCCCGTCCGACGGCGCTGTCGAGGGCGCCCCGCTGCTCGACCGCGCCGACTACGACGCGCTGCTGCCGTAGGTCGACCTCAGGTCGAGGGTCAGCGCGAGCCGGTCCTCGATCGCAGGTTGACCCTGCTCCAGCCCGGACACTACGGTCGCAGCACCGGGCAGGACGCCCGGGAACCACCACGAGGGAGGCGGGCGACAGACGTGTTCTGCACCCAGTGCGGACAGCAGAACCCTGACGACAGCCGCTTCTGCGCCCGCTGCGGCGCGGCGGTCGGTCGGGCCTCCGCTCCCGAGCCCTCCGGCGTCGAGACGACGTCGACCATCAGCCTGGCCGCGCTCGAGGGCGCGCTCGAGAACGAGGGCTCGGCCCAGCCGGCCGAGGCCGCCGCGGAGCCGACGTCGGTCGAGTCCCTGCCGCCGGGCAGCGCGCTGCTCGTCGTCAAGCGCGGCCCGAACGCCGGCAGCCGCTTCCTGCTCGACGGGGACACCACCACCGCGGGCCGCCACCCCGAGAGCGACATCTTCCTCGACGACGTCACCGTCTCCCGGCGTCACGCCGAGTTCGTCCGCGAGGGCAGCGGGTTCAGCGTCCGCGACGTCGGCAGCCTCAACGGCACCTACCTCAACCGCGAGCGCATCGACGCCGCCCCGCTCGCCGGCGGTGACGAGGTGCAGATCGGCAAGTACCGCCTGGTGTTCCTGGCGGGTCCGCGGGCCGGCGAGGGCTCCTAGCCGGTGACGGCGGTCGAGGGGCTCCCTGCCCGCGCCTTCATGAGCATCGGTGAGGTCCTGGCCCAGCTGCGGCAGGACTTCCCCGACATCACGATCAGCAAGATCCGCTTCCTCGAGGCCGAGGGCCTGGTCGAGCCGGAGCGGACGGCGTCGGGCTACCGCAAGTTCAGCCGCGAGGACGTCGGGCGGCTGCGCTACGTGCTGTCCGCGCAGCGCGACCAGTACCTCCCGCTCCGGGTCATCAAGGAGCACCTGGACGCCATCGACCGGGGTCTCGAGCCGCCGGCGTCGGGAGGCACCGGTCCGCGCGTGCCGCGGGCGCTGGTGGCGGCCGAGGGGCTGCCGACGGCCGAGACGTTCCGCGCCGACGTCAGCGAGATCCGGCTGTCCCGCCGCGAGCTCCTGGAGGCGGCCGGCCTCGACGAGCACCAGCTCGAGCAGCTCGAGCAGTACGGCCTGCTGGGCCCGCGCACCGGCACCAGCCACTACGACGGCGACGCCCTCGTCGTCGCGAAGACGGTGGCGGAGATGTCGCGGTTCGGCATCGAGGCCCGGCACCTGCGGCCGTTCAAGGCGGCGGCGGAGCGCGAGATCGGGCTCGTCGAGCAGGTCGTGACGCCGCTGTCGCGCCAGCGCGGTCCGGAGGCCCGGGCCCGGGCCGACGAGGTCGCCCGCGAGCTGGCCGCCCTGTCGGTGAAGCTGCACGCCACCCTGGTCCGCGTGGGCCTGGGGCCGGGCCTGCGCCGCTGAGCCGCAGCAGCCCCGCGGGGTAGGGTCGGCAGGACCGATCAGCGCCTCAGGAGGACCCGTGGACGAGCACGCCGAGGGCTCCGCCGACCTGCGGGACCTGTCCGTCGTGGGCGTCCGGGTCGAGCTCCCCAGCCAGCAGCCGATCGTGCTGCTCAAGGAGGTCGACGGCGAGCGCTACCTCCCCATCTGGATCGGGGCGGTCGAGGCCACGGCCATCGCCTTCGCCCAGCAGGGCGTCGTGACGGCGCGGCCCATGACGCACGACCTCATGCGGGACCTGCTCGAGGCCTTCGACCGTCCGCTGCGGACGGTGACCATCACCGAGCTGCGCGAGGGCGTCTTCTACGCCGAGCTGGCCTTCGAGGGCGGCGCGACCGTGAGCGCCCGCCCGTCCGACGCGATCGCCCTGGGGCTGCGCACGGGCGCGAGCATCCGCGGCGCCGAGTCCGTCCTCGCCGACGCCGGGATCGCCATCCCGGACGAGCAGGAGGACGAGGTCGAGAAGTTCCGCGAGTTCCTCGACGGCATCACGCCCGAGGACTTCGAGGCCTGACCTCCCGCTGAGGTGGAGGCCGACGCGCCGGGCGAGAGCGTTGACCTCGGGTCGACCGCTCCCTACCGTCCGCGGGACAGATCGCGACTCCTTCCCCGGGCAGGTCGCCGACGAGAGGCGCACGCCGTGGACGACAGCGTGGACGGCACACCCGTCCTGGAACAGGCGCGCCCGACGCTGGGCCTGCAGGGCTCGCTGTTCGAGGACCTGCCCGAGGCCGAGCAGCCCGGCGGCTCGCCGGAGGACATCGGCTACCGCGGTCCGACCGCCTGCGCGGCAGCAGGCATCACCTACCGCCAGCTCGACTACTGGGCCCGCACGGGCCTGGTCGAGCCGACCGTCCGCGAGGCGGCGGGCAGCGGCAGCTCGCGGCTGTACTCGTTCCGCGACATCCTCGTCCTCAAGGTCGTCAAGAAGCTGCTCGACGCCGGGGTGAGCCTGGCCAACATCCGCACCGCGATCGGCACCCTGCGCGACCGCGGCGTCGCCGACCTCGGCGAGATCACGCTGATGAGCGACGGCACCACGGTCTACGAGTGCACCTCCGCCGACGAGGTCGTCGACCTGCTGCAGGGCGGCCAGGCGGTCTTCGCCATCGCCGTCGGCCGCCAGGTGCGCGACGTCGAGGGCAGCCTGGCGCAGCTCCCGGCCGAGCGGGCCCAGCCCGGCGTCGAGGCCCCCGTCGTCGCCGACGACGAGCTCGCCCGGCGTCGGCGCCGCACCACCGCCTGATCCGGGGCCGCGGCGCGCGGTCGCCCGTGATCGACGGAGCCTGAGACAGGGCTCCGGCTGCCGGGCGCTGTCTCGGGGTCCGTCGATCATGCTCAGGCACGCCGAGGCCGGCTGAGACCGGCGGCACACCGCGCCGCACCCGGCCGGGTGGGCGTTCCGGCGGTAGCCTCACGGCGCCGACCACCCCCCGCGGGAGAGTCCCCGGACCGCCAGTCCGGGGCGCCGAAGGAGCACCACCTCCCCGCCACCCTCTCAGGCACCCAGGACCGTGGGGGTCAGGCACCTCTGGAGAGCGGGCGCCCGAGCGCCCCACCGACGGAGAAAGCGCAGCCCGCAGGCGCGAAGCTCTCAGGTACCCGGTACAGAGGGGGAGGACCCGCCCGGCGCTCGCGCGCCCTCCGGAAGGTCCCCCGCATGTCGCAGCAGAGCTCCCTGCGTGACCTCGAGCTGTCCGCCCCGTTCGCCGGCCGCCACATCGGCCCGACCGAGGACGAGCAGGCGAAGATGCTCGCCGTCGTCGGCTACGGCTCGGTCGAGGACCTCGCCGGTGCTGCCGTCCCCGACGTCATCAAGGCCGTCGAGGGCCTGGACCTGCCGGCCGCGGCGTCCGAGCCCGAGGTGCTCGCCGAGCTGCGGGCGCTCGCCGCCGAGAACACCGTCACGACGCCGATGCTGGGCCTCGGCTACTCCGGCACCTTCACGCCGCCGGTGGTCCTGCGCAACGTCATGGAGAACCCGGCCTGGTACACGGCGTACACGCCCTACCAGCCCGAGATCAGCCAGGGCCGGCTCGAGGCGCTGCTCAACTTCCAGACGATGGTCGCGGACCTCACCGGCCTCGCGCTGTCCGGCTCCAGCCTGCTCGACGAGGGCACCGCGGCGGCCGAGGCCATGACGCTGTGCCGCCGCAGCAGCAAGGCGCCGCAGGGCGCGGTGTTCGTCGTCGACGCGGACGTCCACCCGCAGACCGTCGCGGTGCTCGCCACCCGGGCGCTCCCGCTCGGCATCCCCGTGCAGGTCGTCGACCTGGGCGCCGGGCTCCCGGACGGCGACGTCTTCGGCGTGCTGCTGCAGTACCCGGCCAGCTCCGGCGCGGTCCGCGACCCGCGCCCGGTCATCGAGGCCGCGCACGCCAGGGGCGCCCTCGTCGCCGTCGCCACCGACCTGCTCGCCCTCACCCTGCTGACGCCGCCCGGCGAGCTGGGCGCCGACGTCGCCGTGGGCAGCAGCCAGCGCTTCGGCGTCCCGCTGGGCTACGGCGGCCCGCACGCCGGCTACATGGCGGTCCGCAAGGGCCTCGAGCGCTCCATGCCCGGCCGCCTGGTCGGTGTCAGCGTCGACGCCGACGGCAACCCCGCCTACCGGCTGGCCCTGCAGACCCGTGAGCAGCACATCCGTCGCGAGAAGGCCACGAGCAACATCTGCACCGCGCAGGTGCTGCTCGCCGTCATGGCCGGCATGTACGCCGTCTACCACGGTCCCGAGGGCCTGCAGACGATCGCGCAGCGCACCCACCGCTACGCCGCGCTGCTGGGCGCCGCGCTCGGCGTCGAGGGCCCGTTCTTCGACACCCTCACGGTGGCGACGCCGGACGCCCGCGGGGTCGTGCAGGCCGCGGCCGAGGCCGGCGTCGACCTGCGGTACGTCGACGACGGCACCGTCGGCGTCAGCACCGACGAGACCACGACCCGGGCGCACCTGGACGCCGTCGTCGCCGCGTTCGGCAAGGACGCGCAGGACTGGGACGCGCTCGACGCCGTCACTGCGGACGCCCTGCCCGAGGACCTGCGGCGCACGAGCCCGTACCTCACCCACGAGGTGTTCTCGAGCCACCACAGCGAGACCGCGATGCTGCGCTACCTGCGGGCCCTGTCGGACAAGGACCTGGCGCTGGACCGCACGATGATCCCGCTGGGCTCCTGCACGATGAAGCTCAACGCCACCACCGAGATGGAGCCGGTGACCTGGCCGGAGTTCGGGGCGCTGCACCCGTTCACCCCGCGCGACAACGCCCGCGGCTACCACCGGCTGATCGCCGACCTCGAGGGCTGGCTCGCCGAGGTCACCGGCTACGACTCCGTGTCGCTGCAGCCGAACGCCGGCAGCCAGGGCGAGTTCGCCGGCCTGCTCGCCATCCGCGGCTACCACCAGGCCAACGGCGACACCGAGCGCGACGTCTGCCTGATCCCGGCCTCGGCGCACGGCACGAACGCCGCGTCCGCCGTCATGGCCGGCATGCGGGTCGTCGTCGTCGGGACCACGCCGACGGGCGACGTCGACGTCGAGGACCTGCGCGTCAAGATCGAGCAGCACCGCGACCGGCTGGCGGCGCTGATGATCACCTACCCGAGCACGCACGGCGTCTTCGAGTCCGCCGTCACCGACATCTGCGCCGCGGTGCACGACGCCGGCGGCCAGGTCTACGTCGACGGGGCGAACCTCAACGCCCTCGTGGGGCTGGCCAAGCCGGGGAAGTTCGGGGCCGACGTCAGCCACCTCAACCTCCACAAGACGTTCTGCATCCCGCACGGCGGGGGCGGCCCGGGCGTGGGCCCGGTCGGCGTCCGGGCGCACCTCGCGCCGTACCTGCCGAACCACCCGCTCGACCCCGAGTGCGGCCCGGCCACCGGCCCCGGCCCGATCAGCGCGGCCCCCTACGGCAGCGCGGGCATCCTGCCTATCAGCTGGGCCTACGTCCGCCTGATGGGGCCGGACGGGCTGACGAAGGCGACCCAGGTCGCCGTGCTGACGGCCAACTACGTCGCGAAGCGGCTGCAGCCGCACTTCCCGGTGCTGTACACCGGCGAGGGCGGCCTGGTGGCGCACGAGTGCATCGTCGACCTGCGCCAGCTGACCAAGGACACCGGCGTCACGGTCGACGACGTCGCCAAGCGGCTCATCGACTACGGCTTCCACGCGCCGACGATGAGCTTCCCGGTCGCCGGGACCCTGATGATCGAGCCGACCGAGTCCGAGGACCTGCGTGAGCTCGACCGGTTCTGCGACGCCATGATCGCCATCCGGGCGGAGATCGACGAGGTCGCCAAGGGCACCTGGCCGGTCGAGGACAACCCGCTGCGGGGCGCTCCCCACACGGCGTCGTCCGTGGTGGGGGAGTGGGACCACCCGTACGAGCGCGAGCTCGCGGCGTACCCGGGCGGGGTGTCGCGGACCAGCAAGTACTGGCCGTCCGTGCGGCGGATCGACGGGGCCTACGGCGACCGGAACCTGGTCTGCTCGTGCCCCGACCCCTCCGCGTTCGAGGACTAGCTAGGCGGCGGTCACCCGGCTGCAGTCGTGCAGGGCACGACGCGGCCGGGGGACCGGCCGGTGCGGGGCGACCGAGGAGCCGTCGGGGAGGATCTCGCCGGTGTCCTCGAACAGGACGACGCCGTTGCACAGCAGGCTCCACCCCTGCTCGGGGTGGGTGGTGACCACGCGGGCGGCGTCGTGGTCGGCAGCGGTGGCCGAGGGGCAGGCGGGCGAGTGCTGGCACATGTGAGTGCTCCGGGATCGAGGGGTGTCTCTCTCTTCTGTGACGAAGGTCTCGACCCGCGGTCGTCCCTCCTGGATGGTCCGTCGTGACCAACCCGGTCGTGGCTCCGCCCGGGAGGGCCGGCGTCTGGTCCGGCCCGCTGCGCGAGCTGGAGCGGCTGGAGTGGCGCCCGGGCGACCCGGGCACGCCTGCGGACCTGCTCGCCGGGTTCCTCGAGGCGCACGGGCTCGGCGGCGAGCCGTCGGCGCAGCGGGGCGGGACCGGGGTCGCGCTGCTGCTGGGTGCGGTCGGGTGCGCGCTGCTCGGCGGGCTCCCCGCGGGCCGGCCCTCGCCGGCGCCGGGTGTCCCCGAGCTGGTCGCCGTCGCCGTGCGGCCGGGCGGGGACGCGACCGCCGAGCCGGGCGACGCCCGGGTGGGGGAGTGGCAGCGCAGCTGGACCGACGACGAGCACGCGGCCGCGGTGCGGACCGTCCAGCGGGCGATCGCACGGGGGGACCTCTACCAGGCGAACGTCGTCGGGCACCGGAGCGCGCCCGCCAGCGGCGACCCCGCGCGGCTCGCCACCGCCGTCGCCCGGGTGGACCGTCCCTACGCAGGTGCGCTGAGCGGGCTCGGCTGGGCCGTGGGGAGCGCCTCGCCCGAGCAGCTGCTGAGGATCGACGGCCGGCGGGTCACCACCGTGCCGATCAAGGGGACCGCGTCCGACGCCGCCCTGCTCCGGGAGAGCGCCAAGGACCGCGCCGAGCACGTGATGATCGTCGACCTGGAGCGCAACGACCTCGCCCGGGTCGCGGTCACCGGGTCGGTCGAGGTGGAGCAGCTGTACGACGTCGCCCCGTGGGCCGACCTGTTCCACGCGTCCTCGCGGGTCGCCGCGCAGCTGCAGGACGGCGTCGGCGTGGTCGACGTCCTGCGGGCCCTGGCCCCCGGAGGCTCCGTCACCGGTGCGCCCAAGCGGGCCGCCTGCGCGCTGCTGGCGGGTCTCGAGCCGGTCGGGCGCGGCCCGTCCATGGGGGCCTTCGGCCTCGTGCGTCCCGGCGGGGCGGACCTGGGGCTGACCATCCGCACCGTGGCGGTCGCGGACGGGCGGGTGCACCTGTGGGCCGGCGGCGGGATCACCTGGGGGAGCGACCCGGACGCCGAGGTCGCCGAGGCGGAGGCGAAGGCCGCACCCGTCCTGCGCGCCCTGGCCGGCACCTCCTAGGTCCGGCCCTCGGTGTCCTGGGCCTGCACGAGGGTCGGCCGCCGGTCGGCCCAGGTGGCGCGCAGGACCTGGAAGCCGGCCCGCTCGTAGGCGTCGCAGACCGCGAGGTCGTCGTCGACCACGACCGCGACGGTCCGTCCGGCGGCGAGGCGGCGCAGCGCGGGCGGCTTGGTCAGCCGGGCCGGGCGGCGGTCGCTGCCGGAGCGCATCTGCAGCCGCCCCTCGGGCAGGCCGTGCCGGGCGAGCCAGGCGACGGTGTCGGCGCGGCAGCGCTCCGGCCTGCCCGTCAGGTACACGACCTCGCAGTCCTTCGCGCTCTCCAGGACGAGAGCGAGCCCCTCCTCGTAGGGCGGGTCGTCGACGGCGGCGGAGAAGAAGGCGTCCCAGTCCTTGGGACGCTCCTCGACGAGGTGCAGCCGGTGGCTCACGTCCGCCAGGACGCCGTCGATGTCGAACACAGCGAGGGGCAGCGCGTCCGGGAGCGGGGTCACGGGAGCAGGCTAGGCAGCGGCCCGAACGGACCAGGGGACGACCACCCGCTCGGGTACTGGTCTTGCGGCCGGTCCTGGTCGAGACTCTTCTCGACTCACCCCACCACGGACGGAGCCCCCCATGCGCATCACCGACCTCCCGGTCTCAGTGCCGGTCGGGAGCCCCGCCCGGACGGGGACCAAGAAGACCGAGAGCGGCGGCTCGTCGCCGACGGTCGTCGCGTCCAGCAAGGCCGACGGCGCGTCGCACCCCGACGAGGTCGCCGCCACCAAGCTGCACAAGGCCGCCGCCGCGGCCGCGGCCACCAAGGTCGTCGCGGCGCAGAACCAGCTCGCCAGCCAGAGCGCCCAGGGCGACCTCGACCCTGCCCGCCTGGCTCACGCCTAGCTGCTCCCGCACGCTCCCGACGCCCCGCCCGGTCCTGCCGCGCGGGGCGTCGGCGTGTCCGGACCCGGCCGCCGGTCGCGGCCGGGACGATGAGATGCCGGGCACCTCGTCCAGCAGGGAGGACCGGCATGGCGACCGACCAGCAGGACCCGACGGCCGGGGAGCAGTACGTCTCCGTCGCCGAGGCCGCCCGCCAGAGCGGGACACCGGTGTCGGTCGTCCGGGCCTGGGTGCGCGACGGCGCGGTCCGCAGCCGGACCGGTCTCGGGCCGCGGGGCGAGCGGATCGAGGTCGCCGTCGGCGACCTGCAGCGGGCGGCGGGGGAGCGCCAGACCGGCCCGGGAGCGCGTGGCCGCGGTGCAGAGGCGGAGCCGCCCGGGCAGCAGCTGGTCCCGCTGCAGGTCGTCGAGGCGATGGAGCGGCTGTCGGGCGAGCTCTACCTCGCCGGCCAGCGGGCAGCCCGGGCGGAGGCGGTGGCCGAGCTGCGGGAGCGCCGGCTGCTCGACCTCCAGCAGGAGGTCGACGACCTCCAGCACGAGGCCACCGACCTGTGGGAGCAGAACCAGGACCTCCGCCAGCGGCTCGCCGGCGCCCAGGCACGGGCTGCCGCAGCCGCCGGGGGAGGCGGACAGCAGACGGGCGGAGCCGGCGCCCTCCGTGCGTGGTGGCGCCGGACTCCGCCCGGGTGAGCGCGGGGGACTAGCTCCCGTAGATGCGGTCCGGGAAGTCCTCGCTCTGCTGCGGCAGCTGCGGCTGGATGGTGTCGTCCAGGAACGCGCCCAGGTTGGCGTCGTCGGCGGCGGCACGCAGCTCGTCGAGGTGGGCGAGGCGCGCCGCGACGTCGGACCGCAGGCCGTTCAGGGTCGTCACGTGGTCGTCGATGACCTCGGACAGGCGGGTCACCTCGGCGACCTCGTCCTCGATGCTCGTCACGAGCTCGCGCAGGGCAGAGGCGAGCGAGCCGGCGGCGGACTCGGCGGCCGGCGCAGAGCTCTTCTTGCGCCCTCCGGACTTGCGGGGGGCGGGCTGCTCGTCGACGGGCTGGTCGTCGGCCACGGTGTGTTCCTCCAGGGTTGTCAGGCTGTCGCGGATCATCCTGCCAGTCCGGCGGCTGCGGGCACCACCGGAGACGGGTAGTCCTGCTCAGGCGCGGGGGGCGGAGGGCCGGCAGCCTCGGACGGGCAGGCGGACGGCGCCCGCACCGAGCACGAGGAGCCCCCCATGACCACCCTCCACGCAGTCCGGGTCGACGAGGACGCCTACCGCAGCGCCTCCACGGCGTGCGGCGTCCCGAGGACGGTGCAGGACGCCGTCTGGTCCCGCCTGTCGACCACCGCGCCCGGACGGGCGGGCCGCACGCAGGAGGTGCTCCGGTACGGGGGAGCCGGGGTGTCCCTCGCGGCGATGGGGCTGTTCCTCGGCACCTCGTGGTCGACGGCCGGCAGCGGCGTCGGGCTGCTGCTGTGCCTGCTGTACCTCGGCGCCTTCCTCGCGGTCTGCGAGACGCTCCGGGCCCGTGGCCAGCGGACCGTGGCCGGCCTGCTGGCGGCCAGCGGCGTCGCCCTGGTGCCGCTGCTGGTGTTCGCGGCGCAGGAGACGTTCGGGCTCTGGAACACCCGCGGCTACGCCGAGTACGGCGACTTCCTCGACTACGTCAGCGGCCAGTGGGTGGTCATGGAGGCCGCCACCCTGACGACGACGGTGCTCGCCTGGCGCCGCTACCGGACGTCGTTCCTGCTGCTCCCGGCCGCGGTCACGGGCTGGTTCGCCACGATGGACCTCGCGGCGGCCGTCGGGGGCGAGGCCGGGAGCGCGCCCGTGTCGGCCCTCGTGACGGCGGTGCTGGTCGGCGTCGGGCTGGAGCTGGACCGGCGGGACCTGCGCGAGGAGGCGTTCTGGCTGCACCTGTCCGGCCTCGCGTCGCTCACCTGGACGCTCGGCGCTGGCGACCTGGCGACGTCGACCCGGATGCTGCTCGTCGGTGGCACCGGTCTCGTGCTGCTGGCGGCCGGGGTGCTGCTCGCCCGGCGCCTGCACCTCACGACCGGCGCGCTGTACGTCTTCTCGGCGTTGTCCTGGCTCGCGTTCGACGTCTTCGGCGGCTCGCCGGTGTTCGCCCTGGTCCTCGCAGCGCTCGGGGTCGGGACGGCGGTCGGAGGGGTCCGGTTGGACCGCGTCGTCGCTTCCACCTGACATAGTGTCGATTATCGGCGATTCAGCTGAGGACGCGCCGGTGGCTCTAGGGTCCGCCTCATGCGTGCACTGATCAAGGAGTTCAAGACCTTCGCCCTCGGCGGCAACCTCGTCGACATCGCGATCGGCATCGCCATCGGCGCGGCCTTCGCCACCGTCGTGCAGTCGCTGGTCGACAACCTCATCCTGAACCTGGTGGCGGCGATCTTCGGCCAGCCGTCGTTCAACGGGCTGTCGCTGTCGGTCAACGGCACGGACATCACCTACGGCGCGGTTCCTCACCGACCTGCTGGCCTTCCTGCTCCTGGCCTTCGTGATCCTGCTGCTGGTGAAGGCGATCAAGAGGCTCACCGGGGCGGAAGCGGCCGGCGCGCAGGGCAGCCGCGAGTGCGACCACTGCAAGAGCTTCATCCCCGTCGACGCCTCGGTCTGCATGTTCTGCACCCGCGACGTCGAGCCGCTCGTGGCCTGAGCCGTGGACCGGCAGGACTGGCTGTCCCTGCTGGGCCTGACCGACGACGACGTCCCGCAGCTGCTCGTCACCGAGGGCACCTGGTGGCGGGACCGCGCAGGCGAGGCTCGTCTGCAGCACCTCACCGGGGTCCGCCAGCTCGGGATGCCGGACCTGTGGTGGGGCCGGCGTGCCGACGGCGTCCCGGTGGCGTGGTGCCCGGCCTACGGCGCGGCCCGGGCCGTCGAGCCGGTCCACGTCCTGGGGGTCTGCGGCACGCCGGTCGTGGCGCAGGTGGGCTCCTGCGGGGGCCTGCAGCCGGAGCTGCGGACGGGCGACGTCCTCGTCCCCACCCGGGCGACGATCGGCGAGGGCGCGTCGCAGTACTACGGCGGGCTCGGCAGCAGCAGCGCTGACCCCGACCTCGTCGACACCGCTGCCGCCGCCCTCCGGGCGTGCGGGCTGACCGTGCACCAGGGGCCTTCCGTCAGCACCGACGCCCTGCTGGCCCAGCCGGACGAGCTGGTGGCGCAGTGGGCAGCCGGTGGCCACCTCGGTGTCGACATGGAGACCTCGGCCGTGCTCACCGTGGCGGCGGCGTTCGGGGTGCGGGCGGTGTCGCTGCTGTTCGTCTGGGACGAGCTGCCCGGCCGCTCCTGGACCGACCCGTTCACCTCTGACGAGCGGGCCGCTCAGCTCCGCGCGGAGGCCGCCGTCTTCGAGGTGGCGCTCACACTGGGAGAGCCGCGTGCCTGAGCGGCTCGCCGCGGTGCCACCGCTCGACGTCGTCGCACAGCAGGTCGGTGTGGTGGCGGACGACGTCGTCGGCGGCGCCCGCGAGGTGCGGCGTCAGCACGAGGTTCGGCGTCGAGAGCAGGCGGCTGTCGCGCGGCAGCGGCTCGGTCGAGAAGACGTCGAGGGCCGCGCCCGCCAGCCGCCCGGTCTGGAGGGCGTCGCACAGCGCGTCCTCGTCGACGAGCCCGCCGCCCGCCGTGTTCACCAGGTACGACGTCGGCCGCAGCAGAGCCAGGTCCACGAGCCCGCGCGTCGCGGGTGACCTCGGGCAGTGCAGCGTCACGACGTCCGAGCTCGCGAGCAGGACGTCGAGCGGAACGCTGTCGGGGGCGACCGGGTCGTGCACGAGGACGCGCATGCCGAACCCGTCGCGGGCCCGCTGGGCCACCCGCTGGCCGATCGCCCCGTGGCCGACGACGCCGAGCACCCGGCCGGCGAGCTCCGGGCCGCGGAAGTGCAGGTACGGCAGCTCCCCCTCGACCATCCACCCCTCGCTGCGCAGGTGCCGCTCGGACGCGCCGATCCCCCGCACCAGGCTCAGCACGAGGCCGAGCGTGAAGTCGGCGACGGAGTCGGCGTTGCGGGCAGGCGTGAACAGGACGGGCACCCCGCGGTCGGCGCAGGTCTGCAGGTCGACGTTGACCGGCCCGCCGCGGGCGGTGCCGACCAGGCGGACCTCCGGCAGGGCGTCGAGGACGTCGCGGTCGACCGTCTCGATCTCGGTCAGCAGCAGCTGCGCCCCGCGGGCCGCCTCCACGTACGCCGGACCGACGAGCGGCTGCCGCGTGCTCCCCCAACCGGCCCGGACGACGTCGTAGCCCAGCGCCCGGAGCCGCTGCTCGCCGTCGTCGGTCAGCTCGGCCGTCACCAGTGCGCGCACCGGCTCAGCCTCGCAGGTGCTCGCGCAGGGCGTGCGTCACCTCGGCCCACCGTCGGCGGGCCTGCGTCCAAGGGGCCGGGTCCCCCGCGGGGACGACGTCGGCGGGCAGACCTGGGAACGGCTCCCCCGTCACGAGCGCGGCACCGGCGAGCGCCGCGGGCTGTCCCCCGGCCACGTGGACGTCCCGGCCCAGCACCTGCGCGAGCAGCCCGGGCAGGACGCCGTCGCTCACCCCTCCTCCGCAGACGACGACGGCCGACGCCGACCGCCCCAGCGCACGTTCGAGGTCCTCGACGTTGCCCGCCACGGCGTACGCGTGCGCCTCCGCCAGCGCTGCTGCGACGTCTTCCGAGGTCGTGTCGGGGCGCAGGCCGACGAGCGACGTCGGGGGCTGGTGCTCCCAGGTCTCGCGGGACCAGTACGGCGCGGCCGTGACGGCGACCAGCGCCCCCGGACGCTCCGGCAGGGCGGCCCGAGCCGGCTGGAGGCCGGCCCACCAGCCCTGTGCGGTGCCCGGGTAGCCCGCGTTCCCCTCGGCGGCCCAGCGGTCGGCCGCGGCGTGCGTCGACACCCAGGGCCGGCCGAGCGGGTCGTGCACGGGCCGGTCGGACGCGGCCTGCACGGGCGTGGACGAGCCCGCGACCACCGTGACGACGCCGTCCCCCAGCCCGCCCGCGCCGGCCGCAGCCAGCTGCGTGTCGCCGCAGCCGGCCACCACGGGGACGCCCTCGGGCAGCCCCCAGCCGGACCGGAGGCGCCCGACGACCGTGCCCGCCTCCACGACCGGCGCGAGCCGCCCCGTCCCGACGCCGCACTCCTGCAGCAGGTCCTCGGCCCAGCCCCGGGCGGCGACGTCGGCCATCCCGCCCGCGCAGGCGTAGGAGGCCTCGGTGACCTGCTCGCCGGTCAGCAGCCAGAGCAGCCAGTCGTGCACGAAGAGCACCCGGGCGGTGGCCGCCCAGCGGTCCGGCTCCTCCGCCTGCACGGCGAGCAGCTTCGGGAGGGTGAGCTCGGGCGCCGGCCAGTGGCCGGTGAGGTCGTGCCGGCCGTCGAGCACGTGCGCGTACGGCCCGCCCCGGCGGTCGCTGTTGAGGACGCCGTTGCCCAGCGGCGCGCCGGCGTCGTCGAGCAGCAGGAAGCCCTGCCGCAGGCTCGACACCGTGAGGCCCGCCCAGTCCCCCGGCCCGGCCTGCGCGACCACCTGACGGAGAGCCTCGCGTGCGGCCGCCTCCCACACGGCGGGGTCCAGCTCGGCCCGGTGCGGCGCCGGCCGGAGCGTAGGGACGGGCACGGTCGCCTCCTGCCGGCGCGGGCCGTCGACGACCCAGGCCTTGACCGACGAGCCCCCGACGTCGAGCCCGGCGACCCGCACTAGTGCCCCTGCTGCGCTGCCGCCTCGCGGGCCCGGACCGTCTCCAGGTACGACGGCGGGCAGACGGTCGTGGTGTCGCCGAGCTGCAGCATGGTCAGGGTCGCCCGGGCCGCCTCCTCGAGGTTCGCCGCCCGCTTGTGCGCCGTCTCGACCGTGTCGCCGAGGACCGAGCAGCCGTGGTTGCCGAGGATCACGCAGTTGCACCCGTCGGCGACGGCGTCGGCGCCTGCCCGGGCCAGCTCCGGCGTGCCGGACTGGATGAAGGGCGTGGAGCGGACCTCGCGGCAGTAGTAGGCCTGGTCGATGGTCAGCAGCCGGACCGGGTGCCCCAGGGCGTCCAGCAGCACGGACGTCTGCGGGTGGAGGTGGACCAGGGCGTTCACGTCGGACCGCACCGCGTACGTCGCGAGGTGCAGCTGCACCTCGCTGGACGGCTTCGGGTGGCCGCCGCGGACGGCCCCGTCGGCGATGCCCACCAGGCTGAAGCTCGACCGGTCGAGCTCGTCGAGCCAGGTGCCGCTCGCGGTGACGACGCACTCGTCCGCGCCCGGCAGCCGGGCGCTGAGGTTCCCGCCGGACCCGATCACCAGCCCCGCCGCCACCGCCTTGCGCCCGACGACGACGAGCTGGTCGACCAGCTGCTCCAGGGCGGGGTCCAGGGTGCTCACCCGGTCAGGCTAGGAGGTGGGGAGCCGCAGGAACCTGACGTCGCCCGTGTGGACCCGCCGGACGACGACCGCGCGGTGCCCCGTGCTGAAGCCGACCATGTAGCCGTGCCCGGCGTAGAGGTACACCTGCGACGACGGCGTCCCGTAGGACACGAGGTCGCCGACGCGGACGTCGAGGCGCGGGACCTGCCGGGCGCGGGCCAGCAGGGCGCCGCGGTCGAGCGGGAGGCGCAGGCCGCCGGACCGGAGCCAGACCGCCCGCACGAGGCTGGTGTCGTTGCCGTCGGTGGCTCCGGCGAGGGCCTTCGCCGCGACGACGGCCTTGAGGGCGACCGCGGTAGAGGGGCGGACCTGGGTGCCGGGCAGGGAGGCGAGGGGGCGCACGGCCGGGGTGGGCCGACTCGCTACCGGCTTCGGGGCGGGCCTGCTCGGGGTCGGCTCCTCAGCGGCCGGCTTCGGTGCGGGGCTGGCGGTCGGGACGGGCTTCGCCGGGGCCGGCGCGGTCGCCGCCGGCTTCGTCGGGGCCGGCGCGGTCGCCACCGGCTTCGCCGGGGCCTTCGTCGTCGCGGGACCCGCCGACGGCGGGCGGGTGGCGCTGGGAGTCGGGCGGGTGGCGGTGGGGCTCGCCGAGGGCCGCGTCGCGCTGGGGCTCGTGCTCGGGCGGGTCGCCGCGGCGGTGGTGGCGCGGCTGGTCGGCGTCGTCGTCGGGCGGGCAGGGGTCGGCACGCTGCTCGGGCGCGGGCTGTCCGCGGGCGACGGTGTCGGACCGGCCGCCGGGACGGACGGGGACGGGGACGGGGACGGCGGGGTCCAGGGCTGGACGGGCGGCATGTCCGGGCGCGCCACCCGGCCGTACCGGACGTCCTTGGCGCTCCACAGCGGCCGCTCGAGCACACCGGTCTTCGCCGAGCTGGCGTCCACGACCCTGCCGTCCCCGACGTACAGGGCGACGTGCGTCACGGGGTCGCCGAAGAAGGCGAGGTCGCCGGGCAGGAGCTGCTCGCGGGGGATCGCGACGGCCCGCTTCTGCTGGTCGCCCGACACGCGCGGCAGCACGACGCCGCCGGCCTCGCGCCAGACGTAGGAGGTGAGGCCGCTGCAGTCCCACGTGTCCGGCCCGGTGCCGCCCCAGACGTACCGGTCGCCGACCTGGGCGCGGGCGAGCGCGATCACGGCGTCGGTCGTGGCGTCGCTGCTGCGTCCGCCGGCGGCGACGAGCACGGGCAGGGCGAGACCGGCGGCGAGCAGCAGGACCAGGACGCCGCGGACCCGGTCACGGACCGACATCTGTCGGTGGGACACGGCGCGCCTCCTGGGACTGCTGGGACTTGTGTTGTAGAAGCCCTCGGCCGTCCCGGCCCCGGTCTTCAGTCCCGGGGAGCGTCTGCCGGTGTCGTCGCGCCCCGCGCCGTCCGGGATGTCCGGATCGCGTCGAGCACCTGGGCTGCGGAGGCCGCGACCGCGCCGGCCGTGCAGAGGGTCGCCAGCAGCCGGGTCGGGGCGGTCCGGCCGATCGCCCCGTCCCGGAGCGCCCGGCCGAGGACCACGGCGTCGGTGCCGTCGCTGAGGGCGCCGGCGAGCAGCGGGACCCGGTCGGAGGACACCAGGACGGCCAGTCCGAGCGCCACCTCGCGGCCCCCGAGCAGGCGCACGGCCCAGGCCGTCGCAGGCGTCCGGCTGCCGAGGACCTGCTCCACGGTCGACGGCCGGGCCAGCATCACCGCGCCCGCCCCCACCCGGACGACGGCCGTGGCACGACCCGGCGAGCGGACGGACCGGACCAGGGCCGCGGTCAGGGCGGGGGACGGGACGGACGGCACGGGAGCTCCGGAGGACAGCGGGAGGACGGCGGGAGGACGCGGGGCGGTTCTGCGGGACCAGGTCGGGGAATCCTGAGGGACGTCTGGTCGTTGCACAGACAGACATCCGACCGGGAGGCCCCCCATGAGCGACCGCGTCCTGCGAGGCACACGCCTCGGGGCTGTGAGCTACGAGAGCGACCGACACACCGAGTTCGCGCCCCGGCTGCAGGCAGCGTACGACTGCCCCCGCGGCCACAGCGTCGAGGTGCCCTTCGCTGCCGAGGCCGACGTCCCCCCGACCTGGGAGTGCCGCGTCTGCGGCACCACCGCCCTCCTGCGCGACGCCGAGCAGCCCGAGGCCAAGAAGGGCAAGCCGGCCCGCACCCACTGGGACATGCTGCTGGAGCGCCGCAGCGTGGCCGAGCTCGAGGAGGTCCTCGCCGAGCGGCTGGCCGTCCTCCACGAGAACCAGGGCAAGGTCAAGGCCGCCCTCAAGGCCGGCAAGAAGAGCGCGTAGTCCGCACTCCCCCGAGCCGCGTCCCTGTCCGGGGGCGCGGCTCGCGTCGTGTCAGTGGTCGACGACCCGCCCGCTGCCGGGACGCAGGACCCGGCGGGCGGCGTAGGACAGCAGCGCCCGTCGCAGCGCGGTCCGCGACGGGGGGATGACGCACAGCAGGCCGAAGGCGTCGGTGACGAAGCCGGGCGTGAGCATCAGCGCTCCGCCGAGGATCACGAGGGCGCCGTCGGCCACCTCCGCCCCGGGCACCGCCCCGCGGCTGCTGGCCGCACGGAACGCGGCCCACGTGCGGCGTCCCTCCCGGCGCAGCAGGAACCCGCCGACCAGCGAGTCGACGACCAGCAGCAGGACCGTCCAGCCCGCCCCGACGACCTGGCCGACCTGGATCAGGACGTACAGCTCCACGAGCGGGACGACGACGAGTGCCGCGACCAGGCCGGGCACGAGGGTCCGGCGCACCGTCAGCCCGTCCGCCGGGGCGTGCGGTCGCGGGACCGGCGGCTCGTGATGCCCCACCAGGTCACCCGCCACAGCGCCTCGAGCACGATGTCGCGGCTCATCTTGCTCTCGCCGCGCTCGCGCTCGACGAAGGTGATCGGGACCTCGACGACCCGGTTGCCGGCCCGCCAGGCCTGCCAGGCGAGGTCGACCTGGAAGCAGTAGCCCTGGCTGGCCACCTGGTCGAGCGGGAGCGCGTCGAGCACCGTCCTCCGGTAGGCGCGGTAGCCGCCGGTCGCGTCCCGCAGGGGCAGGCCGAGGGCCAGCCGGGTCCAGGCGTTGCCCCCGCGGGAGAGCACCTCGCGGCTCTTCGGCCAGTTCTCGACCTCGCCGCCGGGCACCCAGCGGCTGCCCAGCACGACGTCGGCGTCCTCCAGGGCGGCGAGCAGGCGCGGCAGCTGCTCCGGGGCGTGCGAGCCGTCGGCGTCCATCTCGACGACGACGTCGTACCCGTGCTCGCGCGCCCAGGCGAACCCGGCGACGTAGGCCGCGCCGAGGCCGGCCTTCTCCGTGCGGTGCAGGACGTGCGCCCAGTCCCCCGAGGCCGCCAGCTCGTCGGCGAGCTTCCCCGTCCCGTCCGGGCTGCCGTCGTCGACGACGAGCAGGTGGGCCGACGGGACGGCCGCGTGCAGCCGGTCGGCGATGACCAGCAGGTTGTCGGCCTCGTTGTACGTGGGGACGACGACGAGCAGCCGGCCGAGCGCCGTCACGGGCGGACCTTCGCGGCGACGAGGCCGGCCAGGCCGAGCAGGGACAGCAGCACCTCGGGCAGCAGACCGACCCGGGTCGCCAGGGTGCGGGCCGTCCGGACCGGCACGTCGACCACGAGCAGGTCGCGGGTGAACAGGCGCGACCGGTCGAGGACCTCGCCGTCGGGCGCGATGACGGCGCTGATCCCGCTGGTCGCGGCCACCACCACCGACCGCCCGTGCTCGACGGCCCGCAGCCGGCTCATGGCCAGCTGCTGCACCGTCTCGCCGGAGCGCCCGAAGGTGGCGTTGTTCGTCTGCACGACGAGCAGACTGCCACCGGCCCGGACGGCGTCGCGCACCAGTCCGTCGTAGGCGACCTCGAAGCAGATGACGTCGCCGAGCCGCACCGGCCCGACGTCGAGGACGCCGGTGCGCGTCCCCTGGGTGAAGTCGCGGGGCACGAGGTCCACCCGCTCGCTGATCCGGCGCACGAGCGACCGGTAGGGGATGTACTCGCCGAACGGCACGGGGTGCTGCTTGACGTAGCGCTCTCCGGGGCCGGTCACCGGGTCCCAGACGATGCCGGCGTTGCTCACCTCGTCGCCGGGACCGTCGAGCACGGCGCCGACCAGGACCGGCACGCCCACGGCCTTCACCGCCCGGTCGATCAGCTCCGCGGCGCCCGGGTCGGTGAACGGGTCGAGGTCGGAGGCGTTCTCGGGCCACACGACGAGGTCGGGGCGCGGGGTGCGTCCGCTCGCGACGTCGGCGGCCAGCTGCTCGGTCGCGGCGACGTGGTTGCGCAGGACGGCGGAGCGCTGGGCGAACGCGTCCAGGCCGAGCCGCGGGACGTTGCCCTGCACGACGGCGACCCGCTGCGTCGGCCCGCCCGACGGCAGCGGCACCAGCAGCCCGCACCCGGCGACGACGGCGGCCCCGGCCAGGGCGCCGGCCGCGACCCGGGGCCGCGAGCCGGCCGTCAGGAGCAGGAGCGCGCCGACCAGGGCGACGGCGGCCGAGACCAGGGGCGCGCCGCCGAGGCTCGCCAGGACCGTGAACGGCGTGTCGGGCTGGCTGAAGGCGAGCCGCCCCCAGGGGAAGCCGCCGAAGGGCAGCCGGGAGCGCAGCGCCTCCTCCCCCACCCACAGGCCGGTCCACCACAGCGGCCACGCACGCCGGGAGGCCGTGACGGCGAGGGCGGCTCCGAGCGGCGCGAAGAACGCCGCCTCCAGCAGGGCCAGGGCGACCCAGGCGGCCGGGCCCGCCAGGGTGCCGGTCCACTCGACCAGCGGCAGGAACAGGGCGAGCCCGCCGACCAGCCCGGCCAGCGCGGCCCGGCGGGGCGGGAGCCCTCGGCAGGCCAGCCCGAGCAGGGCGACGCCCGCGGGCGCCAGCGGCCACAGCCCGTACGGCGGGAAGGCGGCGTAGAGCACGAGGCCGGCGACGGCGGCGAGCAGCAGCCGCCGGAGGCCGCGGGCCGGGCGGACCTCGTCGGCGGGCCGCTCGGGCACCGTGGGGGCGGTGACCGGCGGGGAGCTCACGGGTCCAGTCTGCAGGCTCCGCGCGGGGCTGCAGCCCGGCAGGGACAGGGCAGGAGCAGCGGCGCACCCGGGGCGGGCACCCTTCGGACCGACCCGGGCGACCGCTGGGTGCGGTGCACGTGCCGTTGTCTACTGGGAGCCCGACCCCGGGTCGGGGACCGCCCCACCCGCCCGCGGCACCGGTACCGGCCGCACGGACGGTCCGACGACTGGATCTCCCGCACCGGCGGACCGGGCGGTTGTCGGGGAACCGTGTGCGTGCGGACGGGAGGTGTCGTGGACGTGTCCGGTGGGCGGACGCGACCCTACCGACGGGTCACGGGAGGGTGTCAACCCGCCCCTGACCTGCAGGTATGTCCCATCTGTGCAGGTCAGAGCGGGTGCCGGGACGGACCGATCAGATCGCGCCTTCGTGCACCGTCCGGCCCGACACCACCGTGCGCAGGCACGTCGGGTCGGGGGCGTCGAGGTCAGGGAGCCCGGCCACGGCCGCCCGCGGGTCGGTGGACCAGCCGGCCACGCGGGCGTCGGGCACCTGGACGACCAGCTCGGACGGCACGTCCCAGACGGCGAACGTGGCCGGTGCGCCCGGGACGAGCTCGCCGGCGCCGTCGAGGCGGGCCGCCCGCCAACCTCCCCGGGTGTGCGCGCTGAAGGCGGCCCGGGCCGACAGGCCGCTGCCCGGGGTGCGGTGCGCGACGGCGGCCCGGACGGTGCCCCAGGGGTCCAGCGGCGTGACCGGGGCGTCGGAGCCGAGGGCCAGCGGGACGCCGGCGGCGGCCAGGGCGGCGAGCGGGTTGAGGGCGAGGGCCCGCTCGACGCCGAGGCGCTCGGCGTACATCCCGTCGCGGCCGCCCCAGCGGGCGTCGAAGGCGGGCTGCACGCTGGCGACCAGGCCGAGGCCGGCCGCCCGGGCGATGCCGGCGTCGTCGAGCATCTCGGCGTGCTCGACCCGGTGCCGGGCGGCCCGCACGGCGTCGGTGCCGAGCGCGTCCGCGGCGAGGGCGACGCCGTCCAGGACCGCGGCGAGGGCGGCGTCGCCGATGGCGTGGAAGCCGGCCTGCAGCCCGGCCCGGGTGCACGCGGCGACGTGCCGCCCGACCTGCTCCGCGTCGAGGTAGGCGGCTCCCTGCTCGGACGTGCCGTCGTAGGGCGAGCAGAGGTGGGCGGTGCGGCTGCCGAGGGCGCCGTCGGCGAACAGGTCCCCGCCCGCGCCGAGCGCCCCGAGCTCGCGGGCCCGGTCGACGCCGTCCAGCTCGCCCCAGTACCCGAGCACCTGCGGGAGGTCGCCGCGGTGACCGAGGGCGGCGAGGAAGTCGTCCTCGCCGCCGATGTCGGGCCCGCCGCACTCGTGCACGCTGCCGATGCCCAGCGACGCCGCCCGCTCCAGGGCGGCCCGCTGCACGGCCTGCCGCTGGGCCGGGGAGATCGAGGCGTAGGCGGCGGCCCGGACGGCGTGGTGGGCCTGCTGGCGGACCAGCCCGTCGCCGAGGAAGCCGGGGAGGGCGCGGGCCTCGGGCGCGGCGGCCAGCAGGGCGCTGCTCGCGACGGCGCTGTGGACGTCGGTGCGGGCGAGGTAGACGACCCCGCCGTGGCTGGCCCGGTCGAGCTCGGCCGACGTCGGAGGCCGGCGCTCGGGCCAGGCGGTCTCGTCCCAGCCGCCCGCCAGCAGCACGCCTCCGCGCAGCCGCCGGCTGGCCGCCTCCACGGCGGCGAGGGCGGCGGCCAGCGACGGGCTGCCGGTGAGGTCGAGGCCGGTGAGGGCCAGGCCGGTGGAGGTCAGGTGGACGTGCGCGTCGACGAAGGCCGGGGCGAGCCAGGCGTCGTCGAGGTCGACCGTGACGTCGGCGCTCATCGCGTCCGCGGCGAGCTCCGAGCCGACCCAGGCCACGACGTCGTCGTCGACGAGCAGGGCGGTGGCGAAGGGGTCGCCGGGGGTGCGCACCCGGCCGCGTCGGAACAGCGTCGTCGTCACCCGGTCAGCCTAGGAGCGGGCAGGGTCCTCCGCCCGGGAGGAGCGGCCACGGGAAGAACTCCCGCTCCGGTGCTGGTCAGCAGGAGGAGTTCCCCCTACCTTCCGTCCATGACCACCGTGCTCCCCCGCGCCCTCGAGGCGTCCGACGTCCACGACGTGCTCCGCCGGCACCTGCTGGTCGACGGCTTCGACCTCGTGCTCGACCTCGGGGCGAGCCGCGGCAGCCGCCTGGTCGACGCCCGCGACGGCACGACCTACCTCGACCTGTTCACCTTCTTCGCCAGCAGCGCGCTCGGCATGAACCACCCGGCGCTCGCCGACGACGCCGTGTTCCGCGAGGAGCTGCTCGAGGCGGCGCTCAACAAGCCGAGCGGCTCCGACGTCTACAGCGTGGCCATGGCCCGCTTCGTCGACACGTTCGCGCGGGTGCTCGGCGACCCCGCTCTCCCCCACCTGTTCTTCGTCGAGGGCGGTGCGCTCGCCGTCGAGAACGCCCTCAAGGTCGCCTTCGACTGGAAGAGCCGCTGGAACGAGGCGCACGGCCTCGACCCGGCCCTCGGCTCCCGGGTGCTGCACCTGCGCGACGCCTTCCACGGCCGCAGCGGCTACACCCTCAGCCTCACCAACACCGACCCCGTGAAGACCGCCCGGTTCCCGCAGTTCGCCTGGCCCCGGGTGCCGTCGCCGTACCTGTCCCCCGGGGTCGACGTCGTCGCCCGGGAGCGGGAGACCCTGGCCGCGATGCGGGCGGCGTTCGTGCAGCACGAGCACGACATCGCGTGCTTCGTCATGGAGCCCGTGCAGGGCGAGGGCGGCGACCACCACTTCCGCCCCGAGTTCCTGCAGGCCGCCCGCGCGCTCTGCGACGAGTTCGACGCCCTGTTCGTCCTCGACGAGGTGCAGACCGGGGCCGGGCTCACCGGCACGCCCTGGGCCTACCAGCAGCACGGCGTCGTGCCCGACGTCGTCGCGTTCGGCAAGAAGACCCAGGTCTGCGGCGTGATGGCGGGCGGCCGGGTCGACGAGGTGCCCGACAACGTCTTCCGCACCAGCAGCCGGATCAACTCGACCTGGGGCGGCTCGCTCACCGACATGGTCCGCGCCCGCCGCGTGCTCGAGGTGGTCGAGGCGGACGGGCTCATCGCCCGCGCCAAGGCCCTGGAGCCGGTGCTGCTCGGTCACCTGCAGGACCTGGCCGCCCGCCACGACGTCGTCACCGACGTGCGCGGCCGGGGGCTCATGTGCGCGTTCTCGCTGCCCGACGCCGCCCTGCGCGATGCTGTGCTGACCCGGCTGCGCGAGACCGAGCGGGTGCTCCTGCTCGGCTGCGGCACCCGCAGCGTCCGCTTCCGCCCCGCCCTGACCGTCTCCGAGGCCGACCTGGCCGCGGGGGTGGCCGCCCTCGACCGCGTCCTGACCGCACTCACCGAGACGGGCCTCACCCGATGATCACCAGTTCCTACGGCGGCCGCTCCGTACCCGGCGACGCCGGAACCTTCGTGTCCACCAACCCGGCCCGGCTCGACGACGTCGTCGCCGAGGTGTCGCTGGCGAGCGCCGAGCAGCTGGTCGAGGCCTTCCGCGCGGCGAAGCCGCTCAACCCGCCTGGGCCGCCACGCCCGCGCCCGTCCGCGGGCAGGTCATCAGCAAGATCGGCCGGCTGGTCGAGGCGAACAAGGAGGCGCTCGCCGACCTCGTCGTCCGCGAGGTCGGCAAGCCGCGGGCCGAGGCGCTCGGCGAGGTGCAGGAGATCGTCGACACCTGCGACTTCTTCCTCGGCGAGGGCCGCCGCCTCTACGGGCAGACCGTGCCGAGCGAGATGCGCGACAAGCAGCTGTTCACCTTCCGGGTGCCGGTCGGCGTCGCCGGGATCATCACCGCCGGCAACTTCCCGGTCGCGGTCCCGTCCTGGTACCTCGTGCCGGCGCTGCTGTGCGGCAACGCCGTCGTGTGGAAGCCCGCCGACTACTCCGCCGCCCTCGGCGACGCGCTGTTCCGGATCTTCGTCGCCGGCGGCCTGCCCGACGGCGTGCTCAACGTCGTCCACGCCGACGGCCCGACCACGTTCGACGGGCTGTCGCAGGCCCTCGACGCCGGGCTCGTGCAGAAGGTCGGTTTCACCGGCTCCTCGGAGGTCGGCGCGCGGATCGGCGAGCTCTGCGGCCGGCACCTGCAGGCTCCGTGCCTGGAGCTCGGCGGCAAGAACCCGCTCGTCGTCATGCCCGACGCCGACCTCGACCTCGCCGCCGAGGGCGCCCTGTTCTCCGGCTTCGGCACCGCGGGGCAGCGCTGCACGTCGCTCGGCGTCGCGGTCGTGCACGAGGACGTCCACGACGCGTTCCTCGAGAAGCTGCTCGCCCGGCTCGCCGAGGCGCGCGTCGGCGACCCGACGCAGGACGTCCTCTACGGGCCGATGCTGTCCGAGCGGTTCCTGCGGGGCTGGGAGGAGTGGCTCGGCGAGGTCCAGCCGCACCACACCGTCCACGGCCCGACCGGCCGCATCACGAGCAGCAACCCGCGCGAGGGCTTCGTCGGCGACCCCGACGCCGGGGTCTTCGCCCACCCCGTCGTCGTCAGCGGCGTCCGCCCCGACGACGCGCTCTACCGCAACGAGACCTTCGGGCCGCTCGTGCCGGTGATGCGCTTCTCCACCTTCGACGAGGCCGTGGAGCTCGCCAACGGCCACGGCTACGGCCTGTCCAGCGCGATCTACACGAGCGACCCCGCCACGGTCTTCCGGTTCCGCGAGCGCGTGAGCGCCGGGATGCTCAGCGTCAACAACTCGACGTCGGGCGCCGAGGCGCACCTGCCCTTCGGCGGCAACGGCAAGAGCGGCAACGGCTCGCGGCAGTCCGGCGTGTGGGTGCTCGACCAGTTCACGCGCTGGCAGTCGATGAACTGGGACTACGCCGGCAAGCTGCAGAAGGCGCAGATGGACACCGAGGTGTCGACCTACGACGAGACCTTCCGCCTGTAGCGTCCCCGCAGCGCTCCAGACCGCTGCGAGCGCGGCCGATGCACAGGCACGTGACCCGCGGAGACGACGCATGAGCACCCCCGAGCCCCCGTCCGGCCCGCCCGCTGAGGCCGGTGAGCCGGGGCACCGCGCCCGCAACCTCGCCGCGAGCCTGCTCGGGGAGCTGACCGGTCAGCGCAAGAGCGGGCTGACCTTCGCGCCGCTCGAGGCGACCGGGCTGTCCGTCGAGCGGCGCGACAGCGCCCCCGCCGAGCAGTCCCCGCCCGACGCCGATGCCCCGGCGCCCTCCGGCACGCCCACCGTCGCGCCGTCGTCGGGCAGCACCCCGGGTCTGGCTCCCGCGGCGGTGCCGCCGGTCGCCGGCCGCCCCCAGCCCGAGACGCCCGCCCGCCTCACCGCCGTGCCGAGCCCGGCCGCGGAGACCCCTCCGGAGGCCGCCCGGCCCGAGCCGGAGCGACCCCCGGTGCCGCCGTCCGCCCCGCAGCAGCCGGCTCCGGTCGAGGCGGCCGTGCCGGTGCCCACCGAGACCCCGCGCACGCAGGACGACGACGACGCGCAGGCCGGCGAGGACGACCCGCTCGACCGGCTCGCCGCCACCGCCACGGCTCCCGCTCCCGCCCGGGAGACGCCGCCCGCGTCCGCCCCTCAGGCGCCGTCCCGCCCGGCGCAGGAGCGGCCCGCCGCGACGCCGACCGTCCCCGCGTCGACCCCCGCCGCCGCGTCGCTGGCCACGCAGCAGCCGACGCCGTCCACCGACGTCCGGCCGACGCGGGAGGGAGGCGGCAGCGGCGCCCTCGACGTCCGCCCCGCGCCGTTCGCGTACCTCGCCGTCGCCCAGCACCACACGAACCCCGCCCGGGCCACCGCGAACGGGGCCCTCGACCAGGCCGGTCAGCGCATCAGCAGCCGGGTCGACCGGGCCCTCGTGCGCCGTGCGGCCCAGGTGACGATGGAGGCGGCCAGCCTGCTCGACGCCTGCGACGTCCTCGACGGCCGGGCCCGCGCCGCCGACGCGACGTGGACCGGGGAGCACCACTCCCCCACCGAGGTGCGCGAGTTCGAGGGCGCGTGGGGCGCGTTCTACGACGCCCAGAACGCGCTCGCCCAGCACGTCACGAGCTAGCGCCCGCCCGCCCGGTACCACCGCGGCGAGGTGTTCACCGGCGGGGTGAAGGCGGCCTTCAGCACGAGCAGCGAGGGCCGCCCGCTGGCGATCCCGGCCGCGACGGCCTCCCCCAGCTCCTCGACGGTGACCTCGCGGGCCTCGACCCGGAACGCCCGGGCGAGCGCCACGAAGTCGGGCGGCTCGAGGTCGCACCCCACGGGCTGCTCGCCGTCCTTGGTGAAGTCGTAGGCGAGCATCCCGTAGCCGCCGTCGTCGACGAGGACGGTCGTGAGGGGCAGCTGCTCCTGGGCGGCCGTGGCGAGGTCGCCGCACGCGAACAGGAACCCGCCGTCGCCCACCACCGCGACGGCGGGTCGGCCGGACAGCGCGGCGCCCAGACCGGCGGGGAAGCCGAAGCCGAGCGTCCCCCAGCCCACCGGGTAGGCGAGGCCGCGCGGCTGCCCCACCCGGCCGAACCCGCCGACCCAGTAGCCGGCGACGCACATGTCGGCCACCACGACGGCGTCGTCGGGCAGGCCGCTCTCCAGGGCGTCCAGGAACGCCGTCTCGGGGCTGGCGTCCCGCCCGGCCGGCCGCTGCCACCAGGGAGCGCGGGCCGGCAGGGGCAGCAGCGCGTCCAGAGCAGCGGCGACGTCGGCCTGCAGCCACACGTCGGGCACGACGTTGACCGGCTCGGCGAGGTCGACGGTGACGACGACGGGCGGCCGGGGCTGCCGGAACCCCTGGGTGTTCATGGCGTCGAGGTCGCTGCCCAGCACGAGCACGAGGTCGGCGGCGTCCCACAGCGCGCCGGCCCCGGGCGCGTGCGGCGGCAGCGGGACGAGGCACGGGTGGTCGGGCGGGAGCAGGCCGCGGCCGCCGTAGGAGGTGAGGACGGGGGCGCCGAGCTGCTCGGCCAGCCGGGTCACCTGCGGGCCGGCGCCGCTCGCGGTCGCTCCGCCGCCCGCCCAGACCAGGGGCCGCTCCGCGCGGGCGAGCAGCTCCAGGGCGGGCGCGACGTCGAACGGGTCGGCGTCCCAGGTGACCTCCCAGCCCGGCTGGGGCTCCGGCTCGACCGCCGCCAGCCGGTCGGTGGGGATCTCCAGGTACACCGGGCGGCGCGGGTGCGTCATCGCGACCCGCCCGCACCACTCCACGGCGTCGGTGATCGACTCTCCCCGGCCCAGCACCCGCTGGGACTTGGTCACCGAGCGGAACAGCCCGGCCTGGTCGACGGTCTCGTGCAGCACCCCCCGGTGCACTCCCTCGCGCCGCAGCGTCGACGGGATGTCGGTGGCGATCAGCAGCACGGGGCTGTGCGAGGCCCAGGCCTCCCCCACCGCGGCCACCGCGTTCGCGGCGCCCGGGCCGGTCGTGGTCAGGGCGACGCCGAGGCGGCCGGTGGCCCGGGCGTACCCGTCGGCGGCGTACCCGGCCGTCTGCTCGTGCCGGACCCCGACCAGGCGCACCCCCGACCCGGGGAACGCCTTCCAGGCGGCGAGGTTGTGCACGCCGGGGAGCCCGAAGGCCACCTCGACGCCGATCTCGCGCAGCGCGGCGACGAGCGCCTCTCCACCGGTCCTCACCCTCGAGCCACCTCCTGGACGTGGGCCTCGGACAGGCCGAGCGCCTGCAGGACCTCCACGGTGTGCTGACCGAGCAGCGGCGGTGCGCGCCGGACCTGCGGGCGGGCGCCGTCGAGCCGCAGCGGCGACCCGACGACCGTGACCTCCCCCGCCGGGTGCGGCACGGTCTGCAGCAGCCCGGTGGCGACCACCTGCGGGTCGGACGGGAGCGCAGCGAGGTCCTGCACGACCGCGCAGGGCACCCCGGCGGCGGCCAGCACGGGCACCCACTCCCGCGCGGTCCGCTGCCCGAACACCTCCGCCAGGGCCGCGGCCAGCGCTCCCCGGTCCTGCACCCGTCCGGCGTTGGTCGCCCAGCCCGGCTCCACCGGCAGCCCGACGGCGCCGGCGAGGGCGGCGAACTGGCCGTCGTTGCCGGCGCCCACGACGAGGGGGGCGTCCGCGCACGGCACCGGTCCGTACGGGGCGATGCTCGGGTGGTCGTTGCCGGTCGCGGTCGGGACCACGCCGCCGACCAGGGCGCTGGACGCCTGGTTCACCAGCATCGACACCGCCGCCTCGAGCAGCCCGACCTCGACCCGCAGGGGCCGCCGCGCCACCAGCCCCGCGACCGCCCCGACCGCGGCGTAGAGCCCGCTGACGACGTCGGCCACCGCGACCCCGACCTTCGTCGGGCCCTCGGTCCCGGTCACCGACATGAGGCCGCTGCGGGCCTGCGCCATGACGTCGTAGCCGGGCAGCCCGCCGTCCGGCCCGTCGCCCCCGGCGCCGCGGACCGACACCCACACCGCCGACGCCGTCTCGCGCAGGACCGCCAGCCCGAGGGCCTCCAGGTGCCGGGGCAGGAAGTTCTCGACGACGACGTCGGCCGCCTCGACCAGCCGCGCCACCACCAGCCGGCCCGCCGGGGAGGCGAGGTCGAGGCACACCGAGCGGCGGTCGCGGTTGGTCGAGAAGAAGTAGGTGGCGTCGTCGCCGTGGAAGGGCGGGCCCCACCGCCGGGTGTCGTCGCCGACCCCGGGGCGCTCCACCTTGAGGACGTCGGCCCCGAGGTCGGCCAGCACGGTGCAGCAGTACGGGCCGGCCAGCACGCGGGACAGGTCGAGCACCCGCACCCCCGACAGCGGCCCCGGCCGGGGGGCGTCCTCGGGCCAGCCCGGGCCGTCGCGCAGGGCGTCCGTGAGGTCTGCCACCCGGGGAGCCTTCCACGACACGCCCCCGGGAGGGGCCGGTCGGTGCCAGACTCTCGCCGCGGCCCCGAGGGGGGTCGTCGTCGTCGTGCCTGCACGGCGACCCGACAGCAGGAGGACCACGGGTGCGACGGGACGAGGCCGGGGCGGTCGGACGGCGCTGGGCAGGCCGGGCAGCCGCCCTCGTCGCGCTCGTCGGCGGGCTCGTGCTCGCCGGCAGCCCCACGACCACGTCGTTGACCCCGGCGAGCGCGGCCCCTGCGAGCGCCCCCGCCGGCACCACGAAGGTCGACCTCGTGCAGGACGGCACGCCCGCCGGTCGGGTCGTCCGCCCCTACCTGCTGACCGTCCCGACGTCGGGCCGGGGTGCGCGGCCGCTCGTGCTGGTGCTGCACGGCAGGTACCAGACGATCGAGAGCCTGCGCTCCGTCACCGGGATCGAGCAGGTCGGCGAGAAGGCCGGCTTCGTCAGCGTCTTCCCGTCCGGCTACGGCGCGGTCTGGAACGCCGGCACCTGCTGCGACTCCCGCAAGACCCCCGACATGCCCGACGTCAGCTACCTCGACGACGTCGTGCGCGACGCCGCGCAGCGCACCCCGGTCGACCCGCGCCGGGTCTACGTCCTCGGGTTCTCCAACGGCGGGATGATGGCCTACCGGTACGCCTGCCAGCGGTCCTCGACCGTCGCGGGCGTCGGCGTGGTCTCCGGCGCCATGGCGGCCAGCCCCGACTACGCCGACCAGGGCCCCCGCGTCTGCCGGCCGGACGCGCCGGTCAGCGTGATCGACGTGCACGGCAGCAAGGACACGACGGTGCCCTACGAGGGCGGGACCGTCGCCGGCGGCCAGGGCGAGACGGTCGCCCCCGTGCGCGGGGGCGTGGACCAGTCGGCCGTCGCCGCGGGGTGCACCAGCGGGACCAGCACCCGGGTCGGGGCGACCGTCCGGCTCGACTACACCGACTGCGAGAGCGGCGCGGCGGTGCGCCTGGTGAAGGTGCAGGGCCACGCGCACGGCTGGACCCGCGACAGCAGGAAGTACGGCTACGACACCACCGTCGGCATCTGGGGCTTCCTCAAGGACCGCCGCGCCGTCACGGGCGGCTGACCCGGTGGCCCTCGACCCGACGGCCCTGCCGGACGACGTCCTGGCGTTCCTCACCGAGCGGCACCTCGCCACCCTGACGACGCTGCGGCCGGACGGCACCCCCCACGTCGTGGCCGTCGGGTTCACCTTCGACGCCGCCTCGGGGCTGGCCCGGGTCATCACGAACGGGACGTCGAAGAAGGCCCGCAACGTCGCCGAGGGGTCGACCCGGGCGGTCGTCGCCCAGGTCGACGGGCCCCGCTGGCTGTCCCTCGAGGGCGTCCCGACCGTCAGCGACGACCCCGACCGCGTGGCCGAGGCGGTCCGCCGCTACGCCCTGCGCTACCGGCAGCCGGCCGAGAACCCGGCCCGCGTCGTGGTCGAGATCGCCGTGGACCGGGTGCTCGGCCGGGGCTGACGCCCCACCGGTGCAGGGCGGCCGTGCCCTGCGGCGCGTCCCGGTCAGTCCTCGGGGACCTCGTCGAGCCACGACCCGTCGACCCGGCCGATGCTCACGACCTGCAGGGCCGCCTCGCCCCGCGCGTCGCTCTCCGCGAGGTCGACCACCGCCGTGATGCCCCAGTCGTGGTCGCCCTCGGGGTCGTCGAACACCTGCCGGACCACCCAGCGGGTCGGCTGCTGCTCGATCCGCAGGAACGACGGGCCACGGGCGTCCGGTCCGGTGCCGAGGACGTCGTGCTCGGTGAAGTACCCCCGGACCCCCTGCTCCCAGGCGTCCTGGCTCAGGGAGGAGTCCAGCTCGCCGAGGTCGATCCAGCGGCGCAGCGCGACGAGCTCCACCCGACGGAACAGCGCGTTGCGGATCAGCACGCGGAAGGCCCGGGGGTTGCGGGTGACGGCGGGCGGCGGGGCGGCGAGGTCCTGGGGCGTGACCTCCGCCGAAGGGTTCGAGAGCGCCTCCCACTCGTCCAGCAGCGAGGAGTCGGTCTGCCGGACGAGCTCCCCGAGCCACTCCTGCAGGTCCCGGACCTCCTCGGTGCGGGCGTCGTCGGGCACGACCCGGCGCAGGGCCTTGTAGGCGTCGGCCAGGTACCGCAGGACGAGCCCCTCGCTGCGGGCCAGGCCGTAGAAGCCGACGTACTCGGTGAACGTCATGTACCGCTCGGACAGGTCGCGGGCGACCGACTTCGGGCGCAGCTCGTGGTCGCCGACCCACGGCTGGGTCTGCCGGAAGGTCTCGTACGCCGGCAGCAGCAGGTCCTCGAGCGGCTTCGGGTACGTGACGTCCTCGAGCAGCTCCATCCGCTCGTCGTACTCGATGCCCTCGGCCTTCATCTCCGCGACGGCCTCGCCCTTGGCCTTGTGGACCTGCGCCATGAGCACCTGGCGGGGGTCGTCGAGGGTGCTCTCCAGGACCGACAGCACGTCGAGGGCGTACGTCGGCTCCTCGGCGTTCAGCAGGTCGAGCGCGGCCAGGGCGAACGGCGACAGCGGCTGGTCCAGGGCGAAGTCGCGCGGCAGGTCGACGGTCAGCCGGACGTCGCGGGCCCCGGGGGGCCCGAACCGCTCCACGACCTGGGCGGCCTCGAGCGAGCGGAACAGGGCGATCGCCCGCCGGACGTGGGCGCGCTGGCGGGTGCGCGGCTCGTCGTTGCCGAGCAGCAGGTGGCGGGCGGCCTCGAAGGCGTTGCCGGGGCGCTGCGCCAGGTTGACGAGCATCCCGGTCGTGACCTGGAAGCGGCTCTGCAGCGGCTCGGGCTCGGCGGTGAGCAGCCGCTGGAAGGTCTGCTCACCCCAGCTGACGCTGCCCTCGGCGGGCTTCTTGCGCTCGACCCGCTTGAGCTTCTTGGGGTCGTCGCCGGCCTTCCTCACCCGTCGCGCGTTCTCGATGTCGTGCTCGGGCGCCATGACGACGACGGTGCCGCTGGTGTCGAAGCCGGCCCGCCCGGCCCGCCCGGCGATCTGGTGGAACTCGCGGGCCTGCAGGTGCCGCATCCGGGTGCCGTCGTACTTGGCGAGCCCGGTCATGAGCACCGTGCGGATCGGGACGTTGATCCCGACGCCGAGGGTGTCGGTGCCGCAGACGACCTTGAGCAGCCCCTGCTGGGCGAGCTGCTCCACCAGGCGCCGGTAGCCCGGCAGCATCCCGGCGTGGTGCACCCCGATGCCGTGCCGCACCAGGCGGCGACAGCGTCTTGCCGAACCCCGTGGCGAACCGGAAGCCGCCGATCGCCTCGGCGATCCGGTCCTTCTCCTCGCGGCTGCACAGGTTGACGCTCATGAGGGCCTGCGCCCGCTCGACGGCGTCCTTCTGCGTGAAGTGGACGACGTAGACCGGCGCGCGGTGGGTCGACAGCAGCTCCTCGAGCTCCTCGTGCAGGGGCTCGGTGCAGTACTCGTAGGTCAGCGGGACGGGCCGCTCGACACCGCTGACGTCGGCGGCCGGCACGCCGGTGCGGCGCTCCAGGTCCTCCCGGAAGCGGCTGACGTCGCCGAGGGTCGCGCTCATGAGCAGGTACTGGGCCTGCGGCATCTCGACCAGCGGCACCTGCCAGGCCCACCCGCGGGACGGGTCGCCGTAGAAGTGGAACTCGTCCATGACGACCAGCCCGACGTCGGCTCCCGGGCCGTCGCGCAGGGCGACGTTGGCCAGGACCTCGGCCGTGCAGCAGACGATCGGGGCGCCGGCGTTCACCGAGGCGTCGCCGGTGGCCATCCCGACGTTCTCGGCGCCGAACACCTCGACCAGGGAGAAGAACTTCTCCGACACCAGCGCCTTGAGCGGTGCCGTGTAGACGCTCTTCCTGCCGGTGGCGAGCGCGGCGAAGTGCGCCCCGACGGCGACCAGCGACTTGCCCGACCCGGTGGGGGTCGACAGGACGACGTGCGAGCCGCTGACCAGCTCGAGCAGCGCCTCCTCCTGGGCCGGGTAGAGGGTGAGGCCGCGCTCGGTGGCCCAGGTCGTGAACGTCTCGTAGAGGGAGTCCTCGTCGACGTGCTCGGGGACCCGCTGGGCGAGGGTCCAGACGGGCTCGTCGTCCGTCGTCGGGCAGGTCGGTCACGGGCACGTCGGTCGGTCTTCCCACGGGGTGCTCAGCACGACCGTCGTCCGCGTGCGCACTCCGGCCGCCGCCCGGATCTCCGCGAGCAGTGCCTCGAGGTCGCCCGGCGTCGCGACCCGCACCTTGAGGATCCAGCTCTCCTCCCCCGCGACGCTGTGGCACGCCTCGACCGCCGTCAGGTGGGCGAGACGGTCGGGGGCGTCGTCGGGAGCGGCGGGGTCGATCGGGGTGATCGAGACGAACGCGGTGAGCGGCAGGCCGGTGGCCGTGGGGTCGAGCCGGGCGGCGTAGCCGGTGACGACGCCGCGCTGCTCGAGCCGGCGGACCCGCTGGTGGGCGGCGCTGGTCGACAGGCCGGTCTCCTTGGCGAGGTCGGTGTAGCTGCGCCGGCCGTCGCGGGCGAGCAGGCGCAGCAGAGCGCGGTCGAGGTCGTCCAGGTCGCTCACGGGAGGAGTCTCGCAGGCCGCTCCCGGCGTGATCATGGGACACTCGGCGGGACGCACTCCCGACCTCGTGAGGAACCCCCGTGGCCTTCTGGGACCAGCTCAAGAGCAAGACGAACGAGATGAACGACCAGCTCAAGCTCAAGGCCGGCCAGTTCAAGAACAAGGACTTCGCGAACGGCACGATGGCCATGTGCGCGCTCATCGCGGCGGCCGACGGCTCGATCGACTCCTCCGAGCGGAGCAAGGTCGCCGCGCTCATCACGAGCAACGACGTCCTGTCGATCTTCCCGGCGTCGGAGCTGCGGGAGCGGTTCGACCACTACTGCGACAAGCTCAGCAGCGACTTCGACTTCGGCAAGGTCGAGGCGATCCAGGCCCTCGGCAAGCTCAAGAAGAAGGACGACCAGGCCCGGGCCGTCGTCCAGATCGGCATCATCATCGGCGGCGCCGACGGCACCTTCGACGACCACGAGCGCGCCGCGGTCAAGCAGGCCTGCAACGCGCTGGGCATCCCGCCGGCGGACTTCGACCTGTAGGACGGCCGGGCACGGGAGCGGGTCTGGCACCCCTCGTCTCTGACAGGCTGGCCCCGTGCCCGGACAGCTGCTCCTCCTCGACGCCCCCTCCCTCTGGTACCGCGCCTTCCACGGCGTCCCGGAGTCGGTGACCTCGCCGCAGGGCGAGCCGGTCAACGCCGTCCGCGGCTTCCTCGACCTCGTCGCCCGGGTCGTCAAGGACACCCGGCCGGCCCGGCTGGTCGCCTGCCTGGACCTGGACTGGCGGCCGGCGTTCCGGGTCGCGGCGGTCCCGTCGTACAAGCAGCACCGCACGCTCGAGGGCGGCGCCGAGGCCGAGCCGGAGGCCCTCGCGCCCCAGGTCGCCGTCCTGCTCGAGGTGCTCGACGCCCTCGGGGTCGCCGTCGTCGGGGCGCAGGGGCACGAGGCCGACGACGTCATGGGCACGCTCGCCACCCGGGAGACGGGGGCGGTCGACGTCGTCAGCGGGGACCGCGACATGTTCCAGCTGGTCAGCGACACCGGCCCCGTGCGGGTGCTCTACGCGGTCGAGAAGATGAAGCCGTACGGCCCGGGCGACGTCGCGGCCAAGCACGGCATCCCCGGCACGGCCTACGCCGACTACGCCTGCCTGCGCGGCGACCCCAGCGACGGCCTGCCCGGCGTCAAGGGGGTCGGCGACAAGACGGCGGCGGCCCTGGTGACCCGCTTCGGCAGCGTCGAGGGCATCCTGGCCGCGCTCGACGCCGGCGAGACCGACGGCTTCCCGGCCGGTGCCCGGGCCAAGCTGGAGGCGGCCCGCGACTACCTGGCGGTCGCCCCCGCGGTGACCCGGACGGTGCGGGACCTGCCGATCCCCGCGCTCGACGACGCCCTCCCCCGCGCGCCCAGGGACCCGGAGCGGCTGCTCGCGCTGTCCGAGCGCTGGGGCCTGGAGAGCGCGCTCAACCGGTTCCTCGCGGCGCTCGAGGTCGCGCACACGCAGGACTGAGAGGCGGCCCGCACGACCGCGGACCGCCCCGTCAGGAGTCCTGCGTCAGGCGACGCCGACGGCCGACCAGGCAGCAGCCACGGTCTTGTACTGCACGGAGCCGGTGCCGCCGAACAGCGAGGACGCCGCGCTCAGCGTCGCGGTGCGGGCGCCGGCGTAGTTGGTGCTGGACACCATGTAGTCGCTGATGGCCTTGTACCAGATCTTCGCGGCGTCGGCCCGGCCGATCCCGACCACGGTCGAGCCGTTGCAGGTCGGGCTGGTGTGGGTCGCGCCCGGGAACGTCTTCGTGCCGCTGCCCTCGGCGAGCAGGTAGAAGAAGTGGTTCCCGACGCCGGACGAGTAGTGCACGTCGGCGTTGCCGATCCGCCGGTTGTAGCAGTCGAACGAGGCGCCGTCCTTGCTCGGTTGGTCCATGTACCGCAGCGGCTTGCCGGACGGGCGGATCAGCTCGCCGATGTTGTAGTCGGCCTTGTCCGTGACGTTGTTCGCGGAGAACTCCACCAGCGTGCCGAAGATGTCGCTGTTGGCCTCGTTGAGGCCGCCGCTCTCCTTGCTGTAGGTCAGGTTCGCCTCGCGGCTCATGACGCCGTGGCTCATCTCGTGGCCCGCGACGTCGATCTCGACGAGCGGCTTGAAGGAGGTGCCGTCGCCGTCGCCGTACGTCATGCAGAAGCAGGCGTCCTGCCAGAAGGCGTTGTTGTACGCGCTGCCGTAGTGCACGCGGGAGAGGCGCCCTTGCCGTCCCCCGCGATGCCGTCCCGGCCGTGCACGCTCTTGTAGTAGTCGTAGGTCACCGCCGCGCCGTAGTGGACGTCGACGGCGGCGGTCTCCCGCAGGGTGGGCGCCCCGCCCCAGAGCTGGTCCGTCGCCGGTGAACAGCGTGCCGGTGCCGGTGGTGGCGCCGTTCAGGTCGGTGGTGCGCTGCAGGCCGGCCCCGCGCGAGTCGGTGAGCGAGAAGCCGGTGCCGGACGGGCTGTCGGCGAGGTCGACCGTGCCGCTGTAGAGCGAGACGTCGTCGGCGGCGGTCTCGACCTGCTCGTGGGTGTCGACGACCTTGCCGGTCTTCGCGTCGACGAGGGTCAGCAGGTCGCTCGGCGTCCCGTCGGCCTGGGTGCCGTGGACGACGACCGACCAGACGAGGCGCGGCGTGCCCTCCTCCCGGCTGTCGATCTCGAGGACACCGTCGTCGACGGAGGTGGCGCCGTTGTCGGCCGCGTCCCTCGCGGCCCGCTCGGCCTGCGCCCGGCTGACCGCGCTGGCGGTCGAGACCCGGAGCGCCTTGCGGGTGGTGGCGGTGACGTCCACGAGGGTGCCGTCGGCGGCCTGGTGGGTCACGAGGTCGCCGGCCAGGACAGGGAGGCCGGACCGGGTCCGGAGGAAGCGCACGTGGCTGGTGCCGTCCGGGTCGGTGTGGACGGAGGTCGCCTGCAGGGCGTCCGCGTCGTCGAGGGCGACCTGCTCGGGGTGCGCGCGCAGGGCCTTCTCCGCCTTCTCCGCCTTGCCGGGCCGGTCGGCGGGCTGGGCGGCGGAGGCCGGCGTCGACAGGACGGTGGTACCGGCACAGGCGAGGCCGGCGGTGAGAGCGAGGGCCAGCAGGCCGGCGCGGGAACGGGACAAGCGGGACTCCGTAGGGCGAAGGGGGTGGACGTCCTGAGAGGCGCACCCTGGCCCCTGCGCGACCCGGTGTCCAGCACCTCGCAGTGCCAGACTGGACCGGTGACCGGACCGTTCTCCGTGGCCACGCGGGCCTCCGACCTCGCCGACGCCGCCGCGCAGCCGCTCGACGTCCTCGTCGTCGGCGCCGGGGCGACCGGGGCGGGCGTCGCGCTTGACGCTGCGAGCCGTGGCCTGCGGGTGGCGGTCGTCGACCGGGGCGACCTCGCCAGCGGCACCAGCAGCAAGAGCAGCAAGCTCGTGCACGGCGGGCTGCGCTACCTGGAGAACTACGAGTTCGGCCTGGTGCGCGAGGGGGTGCTCGAGCGGCAGCTGCTCATGCGGCTCGCGCCGCACCTGGTGCGGCCCATGGACTTCCTCTACCCGGTCTGGCCCGACACCGCGAAGCGCCGCCTGCTGGGCCTCGGGCTGACCACCTACGACGTGTTCGCCCTCGCCGCGCTCGGGGGGCGGCCCGGGGCCGTGAAGCGGCACCGCAGGGTGGACGCCGACGAGGCCGTCGCCCTCGCCCCCGCCCTGGCCGGCCGCGGCCTGTCCTACTCCTACCTCTACGGCGACTGCGCCACCGACGACGCCCGCCTCGTGCTCGCCGTCGCGCAGGCGGCCCGGCGGTTCGGCGCCCTCGTCGTCCCGTACGCCGAGGTCACCGGCCTGTCGCACGGCGCGGACGGCAGGGTCGACGGCGCCACGGTCACCGACCGGCTGGGCGGGACGAGCGTGCCGGCTCCAGGCCCGGCACGTCGTGAACGCCACCGGGGTCTGGGTCGACCGGCTCCAGGGCCTCGACGAGCCCGGACGGCCGCCGGTCGTGCAGCCGAGCAAGGGCGTCCACGTCGTCGTCCCTGCGGCGCGGCTGCCCCTGCGCGACGCCAGCGTCCTGCTGCCGAGCCGGCAGGGCGACGGCCGCTCCATGTTCGCCATCGCCTGGGGCCGGCAGACGATCCTCGGCACGACGGACACGTCCTACGACGGCGCCCTCGAGGACCTGTCGCTCACGGCGCAGGACCTCGCCTACGTGCTCGCGGCCGGCAACGACGTCTTCGGCCAGCGCCTCACCGCGGACGACGTCCTGGGGGCCTGGGCCGGCGTACGGCCGCTCCTGCGGACCTCCGGCTCCGCGATGAAGGACGTCAGCCGCCGGCACACCCTGGTCGAGGGCCGCGGCGGCCTGCTGACCATCACCGGCGGCAAGCTGACGACCTACCGGCGGATGGCCAAGGACGTCGTCGACCGGGTGGTCGAGCGCGACGACCGCAGGGCGCCCTGCCGCACCGACCGCATCCCCCTCACCGGGACCCGGCCGGTCGAGGCGCTGCTGACCGAGGTCGCCGCGGCCGCCGGCGGGCTCGGGCTCCCCGACGACGTCGCCCCGTCGCTGGTCCGGCAGGTCGGGGAGCGGGCGCACGACGTCCTCGCCCTGGTGGCCGCCGACCCCGCCCTCGGAGCACGCGTGACGCCGCACGCGCCCCACCTGCTGGCCGAGGTCGTCCACGCAGCCCGCGCCGAGGGGGCGTGCACGCTCGAGGACGTGTTCGCCCGCCGCACGCGCCTGTCGCTGCGCGAGCGGGACGCCGGCCTGTCGGCGGCGCCCGCGGCCGCAGCCCTGCTGGCGGCGGAGACCGGCCGGGACGGGGCCTGGGCGGCCGCCCAGGTCGACACGTACGCCGAGGCCGTCCGTCGGGAGCGCGGAGTCCTCGGGCTGCGGACGGAGCCGCTCAGCGCCACCGGTTAGGGGCTCACAGACCGGGCCGACCGGTCGATGGCAGCAGGGATCGGACCCGTCCTCGTCCCGACGCCCTGGAGCTCCCCGTGTCCCTCCCCCTGTCTGCCGGCACCATGGACGTCGACGTCCTCAAGGCGATCGACCGGGCTCAGGCCGTGATCGAGTTCGCTCTCGACGGCACGATCCTCACGGCGAACAAGAACTTCCTCGACGCGGTCGGGTACTCGCTGGGCGAGGTCGTCGGGCAGCACCACCGGATGTTCTGCGACCCGGCCTACACCGAGGGCGACGAGTACCGGGCGTTCTGGAACAGGCTCGCCGCCGGGTCCTTCGAGGCGGGCGAGTTCCTGCGCCGGGCCAAGGACGGGCGCGACGTCTGGCTGCAGGCCACCTACAGCCCGATCCTGGACGACGAGGGCCGGCCGACCAAGGTCGTCAAGTTCGCGAGCGACATCAGCGCCGCCAAGCTCCAGGCGGCCGAGTTCCAGGGCAAGGTCGCCGCGATCGACCGGGCCCAGGCCGTCATCGAGTTCGCCCTCGACGGCACGATCCTCACGGCCAACAAGAACTTCCTGCGCACCATGGGGTACGAGCTGGACGAGATCCAGGGCCGTCACCACCGGATGTTCTGCGACGCCGAGCTGGCGACGACCTCGGAGTACGCGTCCTTCTGGGAGCGGCTGGGCCGCGGCGCGTTCGAGGGCGGGGAGTTCGCCCGGCTCGCCAAGGGCGGCCGCGAGGTCTGGCTGCAGGCGACCTACAACCCGATCCTGGACGACCTCGGCCGGCCGCTCAAGATCGTCAAGTTCGCCAGCGACATCACCGAGGAGAAGACCCGCAACGCCGAGATCGCCGCCCGGCTGTCCGCCGTCGACCGGGCGCAGGCCGTCATCGAGTTCGACCTCGAGGGCGTCGTGCTCGACGCGAACGAGAACTTCCTGCGCACGATGGGGTACTCGCGCCGCGAGATCGTGGGCCAGCACCACAGCAGCTTCTGCACCGCCGACTACACGCGCTCCAGCGGGTACCGCGACTTCTGGCTGCGGCTCGGCAAGGGCGAGGTCATCGCCGGACGGTTCCAGCGCGTGGGCAACTACGGCCGCGAGGTGCACATCCAGGCGACCTACAACCCGGTCATGGACCTGTCCGGTCGGGTCGTCAAGATCGTGAAGTACGCCTACGACGTCACCGAGCAGGTGCAGCGCGAGAACGCCGTCTCCACGGGCACCGAGGGCATGACCCGCGCCGTCAGGGGGCTGGCGGAGACGATCACCAGGATCGCCGGCAACTCCGACAACGCCACCGCGATGGTCGCCGAGACGCGCCGCGACGCCGAGGCCGGCGCCGAGGCCCTGCAGGCCTGCCTCGAGGCCATCGCCCTGATCCAGAAGTCGTCCAGCGCGATCGGCGACATCGTCCGCGTCATGGCCGACATCGCCAACCAGACCAACCTGCTGGCCTTCAACGCCTCCATCGAGGCCGCCCGGGCCGGCGAGCACGGGTCGGCTTCTCGATCGTCGCCGGCGAGGTCCGCAAGCTGGCCGAGCGGTCGTCGGAGGCCGCACAGCAGATCGGTGACCTCATCGAGCAGTCGGTCGCCGCGGGTGCAGGAGGGCGCCGAGGTCAGCCGTCGCGCCGAGGAGGCGTTCGTCCGGATCGTCACCGGCGTCAGCGCCACCAGCGACGCCGTCGCCTCCATCTCCGAGGCGACGCACACGCAGCAGCAGGCGTCGCAGGAGGTGCACGACCTCATCGCGACCCTGGCGGCCACCGCCGTCGTCAGGTGAACGGCCAGGTGAGCGACCTCGTCCTGGGCCTGCTGCGGACCGCGGGCCTCGACGTCGCCCTGCCGCTGTCGGTCCTGCGCGAGGTCGTGCCCTGCCCGCCGGAGCTCGACGAGGTCCCCGCGGCCGCGCCCGGCCTGCTCGGGGTGCTGCGGCTGCGGGGAGCGCTCGTCCCCGTGGTCGACCTGCTGCCGCTCCTGGACCGGCCGCACCCGCCGGCCCGGAACCCCGTCGTCGTGGTCCTCGCCCACGACGGCCGCCTGCTGGGCCTGCTCGTCGACGAGGTCCGCGGCCTGGCCACGCTGCGTCACGGTCAGCTCACCCCGGTCGAGGCCTCCGGCCCCCGGCTGCTGTTCTCGCACGCCTTCCCCGCCGACGACGGCGCTCCCGTCAGCGTGCTGGACCCCGACGTGCTGCTGGCCCTGCCGGGCGTCCCGGTCGTGCGCGACCTGCCGCGGGAGAGCGGGACCGGCACGTCGTCCGGTGGGGTCCGGCCGTTGACGGTCGTGCGGTGCGGGCAGTACCGGCTCGCCCTCGACGTCGCCGTCGTGCAGTCGACCGTCCCGAGCCCGGCGTTGTCGACCTCCGTCGTCGCCGGCCCCACCTGCCTCGGTGTCACCCCCGTCGCCGGCTCCGACGTCGCCGTCGTCGACCTGCTCGCCCTGCTCGGGCTGGGCGACCTGGTGGGCGCCGAGCTCGACTGCGGCGCCGTCGTCGAGCTGCCCGACGGCAAGGTCGTCCTCGGGGTCGCCAGCATGGTCGGGCTGTTCGACGTGCCGGTCGATGCCGTCGTGCCGCTCCCCTCCTCCGCGTCCCCCCGCCCGGACCTGCTCCGCGAGGTCGTCGACGTCGCGGGCGTCGGTGCCTGCCTGCTCGTCGACCCCGAGGGCCTCCTGCAGGCACCGGAGGTCGTCGTCCTGAGCCGCCTGACCGTGGAGTCCGAGGAGCAGGGACAGGGCAGCGTGGTGCGCCGGCCGGTGGTCGGTCCGCCGCACCTCGCCTACCGGGCCGGGGTCGACGTCGCCACGCCCCTGTCGCAGGTGGCGGAGGTCCTCGCCCACCCGGAGGACCTGGTCGACAGCGCGGGCGCGGCGCACGTGCTGGGCTTCGTCCTGCACCGCGGCGCTGCTGTGACGGTGCTGAGCCTCGCGGCGCTGCTCGGGCGCGAGCCCGCCCCGGTCACGCCGGCGTCGCGGCTGCTGCTCGTCGACGTCGACGGCGCACCCGTGGCCTTCGCCGTCGAGAGCCTGCAGGCGATCCTGCCGCCGGTGTGGCTCGACACCGACCCCAGGCCCGCCGGGTCCGACCCCCTCCGCGCGGCGCACCTCGTCGAGCTCGACGGCGTGGACGCCCTGCTGCCGTCCCTGGACCTCGTCGGTCTCGCCCGCGGGCAGCGCGTCGACGTGCCGGCCCCCCGGGAGCCGGAGCGGCTGGCTCAGACGACCGAGCTGTAGGCCACCACCCCGCGGCGGACCGCCTCGACCGCAGCCCGGCAGGTGGAGCGCAGCGCGGGGCGCTCGGTGGCCGCCACGTCCGCGACCTGCCCGAGGAGGTCGACCAGCTGCTTGCACCAGCGCACGAAGTCGCCCGCGGTCAGGTCCCCGCCCGCGCCGCCGTCGGCGCCGTCGTCCAGGACGTGCTCCAGCCGGGCGCCGGACGCCCAGCGCCAGGCGGCCCAGGCGAACCCGGCGTCGGGCTCGCGCAGGAAGGCGAGGCCGGCCTGGGTCTCGGCCTCGGCGAGCCGCTGCCAGGTGACGTACAGGTCCTCGACCGCGCTCTGCACCGCGCCGCCGGGGACCCGCGGGGAGGCGTCGTCGGGGCGGCGTGCCTCGTAGACGAGCGTGCTCACGACGGCGGCCAGCTCGGGCGCCGACAGCGCGTCCCAGGCGCCGCTGCGGACGGCCTCGACGACGAGCAGGTCGACCTCGCTGTACACGCGGGCGAGCGACCGTCCGGCCGAGGTGACCTCGTCGCCGTCGAGGTAGCCGAGGGTGTCGAGCAGGGCGCAGACCTTGTCGAAGGTGCGGGCGATCGAGCTCGTCTTGCCGGTGACCTTGCGCTCGAGCACGTCGGTCTCGGCGCGGAGGCGGGTCCAGCGCTCGCCCCAGCGCAGGTGGGTCTCGCGGTCGTCGCAGCCGTGGACGGGGTGCCGCCGCAGGGCGGCCCGCAGCAGGAGCAGCTTCTCGTCGTCGATCGCGCTGGACCGGCGCTTCTCCGGCCGCCCCGGGCCGCCGAGGCCGAGCGCGCGGATGGCGCCGGCGAGGTCGCGCCGCGTCTGGGGGCTGCGGACGTTGACGTCGCGGGGCAGCTTCACCCGGCCGACCGGCTCGACCGGGCCGGGGAAGTCGGCGCTGGACAGCCGGCCGCTCCAGCGGTCCTCGGTGACCACGAGCGGGTGCGACTCCCCCGTGCCGACGCCGGGGTCGACGACCACCGCCAGCCCGCTCCGACGGCCGTGCGGGACCCGGACGACGTCCCCGGGGCGCAGCTGCTCGAGGGACTCGGCGGCGGCCGCGCGCCGCTGCGAGGCGCCCTGCCGGGACAGCTCGGTCTCGCGGTCCTTGACCGCCTTGCGGAGCCGGGCGTAGTCGGTGGCGTCGCCGAGGTGGCAGGTCATCGCCTCGCGGTAGCCGTCGAGGGCCTCGAGGTTGCGGGTGACCTGGCGGGCGAGGCCGACGACGCTCTTGTCGGCCTGGAACTGCGCGAACGAGCTCTCCAGCAGGGCGCGTGCCTGCTCCCGGCCGACGGCGCCGACGAGGTTGACGGCCATGTTGTAGCTGGGGCGGAAGCTGCTGCGCAGCGGGTAGGTGCGCGTGCTGGCCAGGCCGGCCAGCTGGCGGGGGTCGAACCCGGGCTGCCAGAGCACGACGGCGTGGCCCTCGACGTCGATCCCGCGCCGCCCGGCCCGGCCGGTCAGCTGGGTGTACTCCCCCGGTTGGACGTCGGCGTGGGTCTCGCCGTTCCACTTGACCAGCTTCTCCAGCACGACGCTGCGGGCCGGCATGTTGATCCCCAGCGCGAGGGTCTCGGTCGCGAACACCGCCTTGACGAGGCCCATCGTGAACAGCTCCTCGACGACCTCCTTGAAGGTCGGCAGCATGCCGGCGTGGTGCGCCGCGACGCCGCGCTCGAGGGCGTCGAGCCACTCCCAGTAGCCGAGGACGCGCAGGTCCTCGTCGGGGAGGTCCTTCGTGCGCTCCTCGACGTGCAGCCGGACCCGCTCGCGCTCCTCGTTCGTGTTGAGCCGCAGCCCCGCCTGCACGCACTGTGCGACGGCCGCCGCGCACCCCGCCCGGCTGAAGATGAAGGTGATGGTCGGGAGCAGGCCCTCGCGCCCGAGCCGCTCGACGACGTCGGCCCGGCTGGGCACCGCGCGGCGCGGGGGGCGGCCGCGGTGGTCCTTGGGGCTGAACCGGCTCTCCTCCCGGAACAGCCGCTCGAGGTCGCGGCTGACCTTGCCGTCGCGGCCCTCCTCGGTACCGCTCTCGAACAGGTCGTAGAGCCGGGTGCCGACCAGGACGTGCTGGTTCAGCGGCACCGGCCGGTGCTCCTCGACGACCACCTCGGTGTCGCCGCGCACGGTGACCAGCCAGTCGGCGAACTCCTCCGCGTTGCTCACGGTGGCCGACAGCGAGACGAGCGTGACGTCGTCGGGCAGGTGGATGATCACCTCTTCCCAGACCCCGCCGCGGGCGCGGTCGGCGAGGTAGTGGACCTCGTCCATGACCACGTGCGACAGGCCGCGCAGAGCGTCGCTGCCCGCGTAGAGCATGTTGCGCAGGACCTCGGTGGTCATCACGACGACGGGGGCGTCGCCGTTGACGCTGTTGTCGCCGGTCAGCAGGCCGACGTTCTCCGCCCCGTACCGCTCGACCAGGTCCTTGTGCTTCTGGTTCGACAGCGCCTTGATCGGCGTCGTGTAGAAGCACTTGCGGCCCTCGCGCAGGGCCAGGTGCACGGCGAACTCGCCGACGACGGTCTTGCCCGCACCGGTGGGGGCGGCGACCAGGACGCCGCGGCCCTCCTCGAGCGCCCGGCAGGCGGTGCGCTGGAAGGCGTCGAGCCCGAACGGGTAGCCGCCCTCGAACTCGGTCAGCGCCGCGCCGCCCTGGCCGCGCCGGAAGGCCGCGTAGCGCTCCGCCGGGGTGAGCTCCGGCTCCGCTGCACTCGTGCTCACCACGTCACGCTACGTCCCCCGGGGCGGACCGGTCAGTCGGCGGGCAGGTCCAGCGGGGAGGCGACGTCGTCGTCGAGGTGCTCGAAGCCGGGGTCGGCGCCGGACCGGCGGCGGCGGCGCTCCCTGATCCGGGCCGCCAGGATGCAGCCCTCGAACATCACGCACAGCGGCAGCGCCATGAAGCAGAACGTGAAGGGGTCCTGCGAGGGCGTGATGACCGCCGCCACGGCGAAGATCGCCAGGACCGTCCCGCGCCGGGCGCCCCGCATGCGGTCCGCGCTGAGCACGCCGACGAGGTGCAGGAACATGACGACGACGGGGAACTCGAAGGCGAACCCGAACGCCAGGATGCACAGCGTCACGAACGACAGGTAGTCCTGGACCCCGACCAGGTTGACGATGTCCCCGCCGCCGACCGAGAGCAGGAAGTCCAGGCCGCGGTCGATCGTCAGGTAGGCGAAGGTCGCCCCGAGGGCGAACAGCAGCAGGGACGCCGCGAGGAAGCCGGCGGCGTAGCGGCGCTCCTTGCGGTGCAGTGCCGGCGTGATGAAGGCCCCGAGCTGGTAGAGCCACACCGGCGCGGCGGCGAGGGCGCCACCGAGGAACGCCACGTTCAGCCGGACCTTGAACTCGCTGAAGATGCCGGTGGCGTAGAGGTTGCAGTCGGCCCGCCCGGCCGCGGTGTCGCAGTAGGGCTGGCGCAGGAAGTCGAAGACGGGCTGCCAGAAGACGAACACCACGACGACGCCGAGCGTGATCGCCAGCAGGCTCTTGCCCAGGCGGGAGCGGAGCTCGTAGAGGTGCTCGACCAGGCTCATCCGCCCGTCGGACGGCACCGCCCGGGACGCGCTGCGGGCCACCTACAGGCGGTCGGACGGGCCGGGCTGCGCGTCCAGCGGCTGCCCGGTGACCGGGTCGAAGCGGGCCAGCGGCTGCCCGGTGACCGGGTCGTAGCGCGGGGCGGGCGCCTCGACGGCCGCGGTCGAGGCCGGGGCCACCGCCGAGGGGCCGTCGTCGTCGTGCAGGCCCTTGGTCTCGGCCTTGAGGATGCGGGCGCTGCGGCCGAGCGAGCGGGCCATCTCCGGCAGGCGCTTCGCCCCGAACAGCAGCAGGACGACGACGGCGATGATGAGCAGCTCAGGCGTTCCCGGCATCAGGACTCCTCCTCAGGCGCCCTCCCGTGCGGGGGTGCGACGACGTCAGCGTACGCGGACGGACCCGCCCGGGCCTGTCCGGGCGTGCCGTCCGGCCGGGCCGGAGGTCCGCGGCGCGGGCGGCTGCACCTGCGCCAGCTGCGCGGTGACCTCACCGACGGTGGTGCCCGCGGCGGCGACGTCCTTGGTCAGGCCCTTGACGGACCGCCAGAGGGTGAGCCCGGTCAGCAGCAGGCAGACGAGGGCGACCACGACCATGAGCAGGTCGACGACGATCCAGGGCACGGGGCGAGCGTAGGGGCTACGGCGTCCGGACGGGCGCGCTGGCCAGCTCCGACAGCAGGTCGGTCGTGCCGAGGTGCAGGGCGAAGTCGAGCAGGTCGTCGTAGGACAGCGCCGGACCGGTGTGCGCCTCGAGGGCCTCGGCCGGGAGCTCCCACACCTGCGCGGGGACGCCACCGCTGACGAGCAGGGAGACGACGTGGTCGTCGGCGGGCTTGCGGACCTCCTCGCTGCACGTCGTGCAGTGGAAGGCGTAGTAGGACAGCGGCGCGTGGCTGCAGACCATGAGGGCGACGTCGGCGGGGGTCAGCTCGACCTCGCCGCAGGTGGGGCAGGACGCCTTGATGGTGGTCATGGCCGTCGGTCCTCTCGGGGTCCTCGCGCACCGCCGGGAGCGGCGGACACCCCGACCTTCGGCACGGGTCGCTCCGGGCTTGACCGGGCTGGTCGTCGAACTGCCCGGAGTGACTACTGTCCGTAGGCGGACAGCGCAGCGCGGGCGTCCTCGCGGACCTGCTCGGCGAGCTCCGCCGGCGCCACGACCCGCCCCTGCGTCCCGAGCCGGAGCGCCAGGCTCCGCACCCAGGCCGTCGACGCGGTCCGCAGCCCGACGACCAGCCGGCCGTCGTCGCCCTGCTCGACCGTCTCGCAGGGGTGGTAGTCGGCGACCCAGTGGGCGCCCGGCTCGAGCACGAGGGTCACGAGCGTGTGGTCGGGCGACGACAGGAACAGCCCTTCCGACAGGTCGCGCTGCTCGGCGGTCGCGGGCGGGGCGGCCGGCGCGTCGAGGACCTGCGCGCGCTCGACCCGGTCGAGCCGGAACAGCCGCACGCCCTCCGAGCGCCGGCACCAGGCCTCGAGGTAGCGGTGTCCCTCGACGAGCAGCAGCCGCATCGGGTCGACGTCGCGCTCGGTGCTCTCGTCGCTGGTGGCGGCGTGGTAGGTCAGGTGGAGCAGCCGACGGCGGTCCAGCGCCTCCTGCACGACGGGCAGGACCGCGCCCTCGTCGGACTCCGCGAGGGCGACCGCTACCCGGGTGGCCGGGGCGGCCGCGGCGCCGGCGACGCCCTCGACCTTGGCCAGCACGCGGTCGACGGCGTCCCGCTCCTCGAGGCCCGGCGTCTCGGCCAGGGCCCGCAGGGCCACCACGAGCGCGAGGGCCTCGTCGACGGTGAGCCGCAGCGGACGGGTGACACCGGCGGGCTCGAACAGGGTGACGGTGTCGCCGGACATCTCGAGGTCGATGAGGTCACCGGGGCCGTGCCCGGGCAGCCCGCAGACCCACAGCAGGTCGAGGTCGGCACGGAGCCGCTTCTCGCTGACGCCGAACACCTCGGCGACCTCGGCGACGTTCGCGCCGGGGCGGGCCAGCAGGTACGGCACGAGAGCGAGCAGCCGGGGCAGGTGCGCGCTCATGCGACCGGTGCCCCGACCAGGGCGCGCAGCCGGCGGACGACGGCGTCGCGGGCGTCGTCGGGGGACAGGACCACCGCGGCGGCGCCGTAGCCGGTGACCCGGTCGGCGAAGCGCTCGGGGTCGGAGTAGCCCACCTCGAGCAGGTCCCAGCCCTCGCCGTCGGGCGCCACCGACGTCGCCTCGCGGCGCAGCGCCCAGCCGGCCCCCGCGCGCAGCCGGACCCGGGCGGTCGTGCGCGGGGCGTCTCCGGCGGTCCGGGCGACGAGGCCGCGCAGGTCGACGTCGTCGGGGACCTCGACCGCGCCGGGCTCCCCCACGGCCGTCACCTGCCCGACCACCCGCGACAGCCGGAACACGCGCTCCTCGCCCCGGACGACGTCGTGCCCGACGAGGTACCAGCGCCCCCGCCAGGACACGACCCCCCAGGGCTGCACCTCCCGGTCCTCGGGCGTGGTCCGCCCCAGGGTGCGGTAGCCGAAGCGGACGACCCGGCCGTCGCGGACCGCCTGCAGGCACGGCTCGAAGGCGGGCTCGTTGCCGCCGACCCGGGGCTCCAGGGCCCCGCCGCTCTCGGGGGCGTCCACGCCGGCGGCCCGGATCTTGAGCAGCGCGCTGCCGGTCGCTCCCGCGAGGGGCGCCGACTGCCACAGCCGGGCGGCGAGCCCCAGGGCGGCGGCCTCGTCCGGCTCCAGCGAGATCGAGGGGAGCTCGTAGTCGCGGCGGGCGATGCGGTACCCGGGCTCGTCGTCGAAGGCGTGGGTGTGGGTGCCGGTCTCCAGCGGGATGCCCAGCTCGCGGAGCTCGGCCTTGTCGCGCTCGAACATCCGGCGGAAGGACTCCTCGGAGTCGCTCTCGTAACCGGGGACGGCGTCGCGGATCTCCTGCACCGACAGGTAGCGGCGGGTGGCGAGCAGGCAGATGACGAGGTTCAGCAGCCTCTCGGTCTTCTTCGCCGCCACGGTGCCGACGTTAGTCTCCGGCGGGTGATCACCTGGCGCCGCGGCACGGTGACCGGTCTCGGGCGGTCCTGGCGCGGGGCGCAGGAGCTCGACGTCGACGTCGCCGGGCAGACGGTCCAGGCGCTGGCCCACCCGCCCCTGGTCGGGCAGCCCGAGGTGGGCGACGCGGTGCTGCTCAACGTGACGGCGCTCGACCTCGGGCTCGGCACCGGGGGTCACGCCCTCGTCGTCGCCCTCCCCGACCGGCTGCCCCCGGACCGCACCGGGCCGGGGCACCTGGTCAAGGCCAGGTACACGCCGCTGCAGGCCGTCGTCCTCGGCGCGGACGAGCAGGACAGCCCGCACCACGACCTGCTGGCCGGGGACGAGCCCCTCACGGGGATGCCCGTCGTCGTCGCGGACCTGCACTCCTCGCTGCCCGCCGTCGTCGCCGGTCTGCTGGCGACCCGGCCGGGCACCCGGGTCGCCTACGTCATGACCGACGGCGGGGCGCTCCCCCTGTGGCTCAGCCGGACCGTGGCCGCGCTCGAGGGGTCGCTCTGCGGGACGGTCACGGTCGGGCAGGCCTTCGGGGGCGACGTCGAGTGCGTGTCGCTCCACTCCGGCCTGCTCGCGGCCGAGCGGGTCCTGGGGGCGGAGGTCGCCGTGGTGACGCAGGGGCCGGGCAACCTCGGGACGGGCACCGCGTGGGGCTTCTCCGGGGTCGCCGCGGGCGAGGCGGTCAACGCGGCGGTCGCCGTCGGGGGACGGCCGGTCGCGGTGCTGCGGATGTCCGAGGCCGACCCCCGGGAGCGGCACCGCGGCGTGTCGCACCACTCCCGCACCGCCTACGGCCGGGTCGCCCTCGCCCCCGCCGACGTCGTCGTGCCGTCGTCGTGGCAGCACCTGGTCGCGCCGGCCGACTTCGCCCGGCACCGGCTCGTGGTCGTCGACGACGCCGGGCTCCGCGAGGTGCTCCGCGACGTGCCCCTGTCGTCCATGGGCCGCGGCCTGTCCGACGACCCCGTGGCGTTCGTGGCGGCCGCGGCCGCGGGCCGGCACGCCGCGGAGCTGCTCGGATGACGACCCCGTCCACCCGGCGGCTCGCCCTGGTCCTCGGCGCCCGGCTCACGCCGGCGATGCTCGGCAGCAACGCCGTCGGCGCCCTGGTGGTCTACGTCTACCTGACCTACCTGGTGCCCGACCTGCCCGGGACGGACCGCCTCAGCACGGCGAACACGATCGTCTTCGTCTCCTACGTCGGGAGCGCCCTGCTCCTCGGCACGCTGGGCAGCTACCTCGTCGTCTCCAGGCTGTTCCGCTGGTTCCGCCGAGGGCACGAGATCGGACCGCGCGACCGCGCCGTCACCCTCGCCCTGCCCGGACGGCTGGTCCGCCTGTACGGCCTGCTGTGGGGCGTCGCGGTCCTGGTCTTCGGCGGCCTGAACCTCGGGGTCTCGTGGGCGACCGCCCGGCAGGTCGCCTTCACGACCCTGCTCGGCGGCCTGACCACCTGCGGGCTGTGCTACCTGCTGGCCGAGCGTGCCGTCCGGCCCCTGGTGCAGCAGGCCATGCGCACCACCACCGAGCCGCCGCCCGTGCTGCTGCGCACCCAGCAGCGCCTGCTGCTGGCCTGGGCGCTCGGCAGCGGGGTGCCGCTGCTCGGGATCCTGTCGGGCCTGGTCGTGCTCGACGGCGAGGCCGGCCCGATCGGCTCGCGGGCGGTCGTCTTCCTGGCCGTGCTCGGCCTCGTGGTCGGCGCCCTGCTGACGCTGGCCGCGGCCCGGGCGGTCGTCGACCCGGTGCAGTCGGTGACCCGGGCGCTCGCCGAGGTCGGCCAGGGCCGGCTCGGCGCGGAGGTGCCGGTCTACGACGCCTCCGAGGTCGGGCAGCTGCAGAGCGGCTTCAACGCCATGGTGCTCGGGCTCCGGGAGCGCGAGCGCCTGCGCGACCTGTTCGGCCGTCAGGTCGGCAGCGACGTCGCCCGGCTCGCCCTCGACCAGGGCGTCCGGCTCGGCGGGGAGCGCCGGGAGGTCGCGGTCCTGTTCGTCGACGTCGTCGGCTCGACCGCCCTCGCGCAGGAGCTCGGCCCCGAGGAGGTCGTCGAGCGGCTGAACGCCTTCTTCGGCGTCGTCGTCGACGTCGTGACGTCGCACTCGGGGTGGGTCAACAAGTTCGAGGGCGACGCCGCCCTGTGCGTGTTCGGGGCCCCCGCCGACCTGCCCGACGCCGCCGCGTGCGCGCTGTCGGCCGCCCGCGAGCTCGGCCGCCGGCTCGCGCCCCTGCCCCTCGACGCCGCCGTCGGGGTCAGCGCCGGGCCGGTGGTGGCCGGGCACGTGGGGGCCGAGAGCCGGTTCGAGTACACCGTGGTCGGCGACCCGGTCAACGCGGCGGCCCGGCTCACCGAGCTGGCCAAGGGCGTCCCCGGGCGGGTGCTCGCCGACCTCGACGTCGTCGAGGCGACGACCACCGGCGAGCAGGACTGCTGGGAGCCGGGCGACGTCGTCGTCCTGCGCGGACGGTCGACGCCGACCCGGCTCGCCGTGGTGCGGGGCTAGATCCGGCCGATCGTGTAGTTGCTCGTCCAGATCCGGCGGCGGGTCACGGTGCTGCCGGCCTTGGGGGCGTCCCACATGGTGCCGTTCCCGGCGTAGATGCCGACGTGGCCGGCGACGTCCTGGATGAACACGAGGTCCCCCACGCGGGCGGAGCTCTTGCTCACCCGGCGGGCGACGTCCTCCTGCGCCCGGGCGCTGTGCGGGAGGCTGACCCCGCGGGCCTTGGCGTAGACGTAGCGGGTGTAGCCGCTGCAGTCGAAGGCCCGGGGGCCGGTCGCGCCGTAGCGGTAGGGCGCGCCGCGGTGGCGGGCTGCCTCGGCGAGCACCGCCTGGCCGCGCTCCGCGACGTCGACGAGGACGGCGGAGCTCGTGGCGGCGGAGGTGGCGGCGTTGCCCCGGTAGTGGGCACGGACGCGCTGGTCGCGGGACACCGTCAGGCTCGCCCGGCCGAGGCCGTCGCTGCCGGTGGTGGCCCGGGTGACGGTGCGCCAGCCGCTGCCCTCGGGCACCTGCAGGTCGACGACCCCGCCCTCGACGTAGGCGCTGCCGGACAGCAGCCGGACGGTCAGCGGGACGCGGGAGCCGGGGGCGACGTCGCCGGCCGGGCCGCTGAGGCGGACGCTGCCGGCCGTGCGCTCCGCGGCCGAGGCCGACGAGGAGGACGACAGCAGCGGCACGAGCAGGCCGCCGAGGGCGGACGTGACGGCCAGCCGGGCGGGGAGCCGGGACGGGCGGGCGTGACGGGCAGACGAGCGCGACATGACGGAGCAGACCTCTCACGCGCCTGCGGGGTGAGCTGTCGGGCTCGGGCAGAGAGTGCCCGGCGCTGCCACGCGGCAGCGCTTCGCCCCGAGGACCGGAGGCAGCGGCGCTGCGACCGGACCGTGGAGACCTGGGTCCCCCGCTCCCGCCCTGGGAGTCGATGCGCACTACGGAGGACCAGGGGCGGGACTCGGCGTTCTGGTCGGCGCGGACGTGGTCCCAGTCTGCACGCCGTGAAACCGGACAGAGGGCCTCCTCGGGGATGAAGCACGCCACACCGCAGGAGGGACGACCGGGGCCGCCTCGCGTCGTCTACGCGCGGGTGGCCTGCACGGTCCGGCACGGGTAGGGCTCGCGGCAGCAGCTGCAGCGCTCGCCGCCGAGCAGTCGCGGGGCCGGCGCGTGGGCGGCCCGGACGGCCCAGAGCCGCAGGGACAGCTCGCGGACCCGGTCGACGGCGTCGGTGAGCGCGGGGTCGAGCGGCGCCGTGGTGGTGCGGGTCATGCCCGGACGGTAGGCACCGGGCCGCAGCGCCGTCGAGCGGGCCTGTGCGGCGGGGTGGGGCTGCGGGGTGGAGGGCCCGGCGCGGCGCTGTGCGCCGGGTGTGGGTCCTGCTGTGACTTCCCGCCGCCCCGAGCGCGGGGGCCTGTGGACGGCGGGAAGTCGGGAGCGGACGGGGCTAGCGGACGCCCACGAGGTCGACGACGAACACCAGGGTCTCGCCCGGCCCGATGTCGGAGCCCGCGCCGCGCTGGCCGTAGCCGAGGGCGGAGGGGATGGTCAGGCGACGGCGGCCGCCGACCCGCATGCCCTTGACGCCGAGGTCCCAGCCCTGGATGACCATGCCCTTGCCCAGCTGGAAGCTGAACGGCTGGCCGCGGTCCCAGGAGGCGTCGAACTGCTTGCCGGTGGACCAGGAGTGGCCGACGTACTGCATGGAGCAGGTCGTGCCGTCGGTGGCCTCGTCGCCGGTGCCGACCTCGAGGTCCTCGATCTGCAGGTCGGTGGGCGGGGGGCCGTCGGGGATGGTCACGGAGGGCTTCGAGGCTGCAGGAGTGTTGGCCATGACAGGAGTGTCCTACATCGAGGCGATGAGCTTGTCGACGCGGTCGTCGACAGCGCGGAACGGGTCCTTGCACAGCACGGTGCGCTGCGCCTGGTCGTTCAGCTTGAGGTGCACCCAGTCGACCGTGAAGTCGCGGCGCTTCTCCTGGGCCTTCTTGATGAACTCGCCGCGCAGCCGGGCCCGGGTGGTCTGCGGCGGGACGCTCTTGGCCTCGAAGACCGCGAGGTCGTTCGTGGCCCGCGTGACGGCGCCCTTCTTCTCGAGCAGGTAGTACAGGCCGCGGTCGCGGTTGACGTCGTGGTACGCGAGGTCGAGCTGCGCGACCCGGGGGCTGGACAGCTCGAGCCCGTGCTTGCCGCGGTAGCGCTCGATCAGCTGGTACTTCGTCACCCAGTCGATCTCGCGGTCGACCAGGCTCAGGTCGCCGGTCTCGACCGCGGTGAGGGTCCGGCCCCACAGGTCGAGGACCCGCGCCACGGTGGCGTCGCCCCCGCGCTTGTCGATGAAGTCGACGGCCTTGGCGTGGTACTCCCGCTGGATGTCCAGGGCACTGGCCTCGCGCCCGTTGGCGAGCTTGACGGTGCGCCGACCGGTGATGTCGTGGCTGATCTCGCGGATGGCCCGGATGGGGTTCTCCAGCGTGAGGTCCCGCATCACGACGCCGGCCTCGATCATCCGCAGCACGAGGTCGGTCGCACCGATCTTGAGCAGCGTCGTCGACTCGTTCATGTTGCTGTCGCCGACGATGACGTGCAGCCGGCGGAAGCGCTCGGCGTCGGCGTGCGGCTCGTCGCGGGTGTTGATGATGGGGCGGCTGCGGGTCGTGGCGCTGGAGACGCCCTCCCAGATGTGCTCGGCCCGCTGGCTCACGCAGTAGACGGCGCCCCGCGGGGTCTGCAGCACCTTGCCCGCGCCGACGACGATCTGCCGGCTGACGAGGAACGGGATGAGGACGTCGGACAGCCGGCTGAACTCGCCGTGCCGGCCCACCAGGTAGTTCTCGTGGCAGCCGTAGGAGTTGCCGGCGCTGTCGGTGTTGTTCTTGAACAGGTAGATGTCCCCGGCGATGCCCTCCTCGCGCAGGCGCCGCTCGGCGTCCACCAGCAGGCCCTCGAGGATCCGCTCCCCCGCCTTGTCGTGCGTCACGAGGCTGACGGCGTCGTCGCACTCGGGCGTCGCGTACTCGGGGTGGCTGCCGACGTCGAGGTACAGCCGGGCGCCGTTGCGCAGGAACACGTTGCTGCTGCGGCCCCAGGACACGACCCGCCGGAACAGGTACCGCGCGACCTCGTCGGGGCTCAGCCGCCGCTGGCCGCGGAAGGTGCAGGTGACGCCGTACTCGTTCTCGATCCCGAAGATCCGCTTGTCCACCGCTCCCCCTCCTCTGCCGTCGCCGTCAGCCTGTCACGCCGGTCCGCTGCCGCGCTCGCCTAACGTCCGCACATGACGACGCCGCAGACCCCGCTGGGCACGCCCTACGGCGCCCGCACCTCCGCCGCCGACGTGCTGGCCGGCCAGGACCTGTCCGGCCGCCGGGTGCTCGTCACGGGCGGGTACTCCGGGCTCGGGCTCGAGACCACCCGGGCGCTGGTGCAGGCGGGCGCCGACGTCGTCGTGCCGGCTCGGCGCCCCGACCACGCGCGGACGGTGCTCGACGGCGAGGGCCTCACCGTCGTGGAGGTGGGGTCGCTGGACCTGGCCGACCTCGGCAGCGTCGCCGCGTACGCCGGTGCGTTCACGGGCCGGCTCGACGTCCTGGTCGCCAACGCCGCCGTCATGGCCTGCCCGGAGACCCGGGTGGGGCCGGGCTGGGAGGCGCAGCTCGCCACCAACCACCTGGGCCACTTCGCCCTGGTCGCGCAGCTGTGGCCCGCGCTCGTCGCCGACGGCGGGGCGCGCGTCGTGTCGCTGTCGTCCACCGGCCACAAGCTGTCGCCGTTCCGCGAGGACGACCCGCACTTCGCCACCGGCTACGACAAGTGGCTCGCCTACGGGCAGGCCAAGACGGCGAACAGCCTGTTCGCGGTGCACCTCGACGCCCTGGGGCGCTCGGGCGGGGTGCGGGCGCTGGCCGTGCACCCCGGCGGCATCCTCACCCCGCTGCAGCGGCACCTGCCGCGCGAGGAGATGGTCGCGGCCGGGTGGATCACCGAGGACGGGACGCCGCACGAGCGGTTCAAGACCCCGGAGCAGGGCGCGGCCACCTCCGTCTGGGCAGCGACCGCCCCGGAGCTCGAGGGGGTCGGCGGCGTCTACTGCGAGGACGTCGACGTCGCGGCCCCGACGGTGCCCGGCCCGGAGGCGCGGGTGCGCGGGGTGGACGCGCACGCGGTCGACCCCGACACGGCGGCGCGGCTGTGGGACTGGTCGGTGCGGGCGACCGGGGTCGACCTCAGGCGGTGACCGGCCGGGTCGCCGGGAGCCCGAGCCCGAGCAGCCCGCACCCGGCGACGACGCCCGCGCTGACCAGCAGGGCCGCCTCGAAGGAGGCGGCGTCGATGAGCAGCCCGGCCGCGAGCGGGCCGAGGATCGACCCGAGGTCGCTGCTCATCTGCCACACGGCGATCGCGGTCCCGCCGCGCCCCGACACGACGTCGCCCACGATCGCGGCCGGGGCGACGCCGAGCAGGGCCGAGCCGGCGCCGAACACGGTCATGCCGAGGAGCAGGGTCGCCGGTCCGGTGGCCAGGGCGAGGCCGCCGAGGGCCGCGGCGGTGAGCAGGCTGCCGCCGACCAGGGTCGCCCTCCTCCCGACGCCGTCGACCGCCTTGCCCGCGGGGAGCAGCAGGGCGGTCTGCACCAGGGCGGACACGACGAACGCCGCGCCGACCCAGCCGGCCCCGAGGCGCAGGCCCTGGACCACGAGCAGCGGCACGACCGTGCTGCGGACGCCGAGCAGGCTGAACCCGACGGCGAAGTTCCCGGCCAGCGCCGCCCGGTACGCCGGGGACCGCAGGGCCTCGGGCAGGGTGGTCCGGGCCTCGGCCACCACCGCCTCCGGTCCGGCCGGCTCCGGCCGCGGCAGCAGGGTCGCGGCCGCCAGGCCGGCGAGCACGAGGGTGCCGGCGTAGAGGAAGAACGGAGCCCGCAGCGACACCCCCACGACCGCCCCGCCGAGGGCCGGACCCACGATGCCGCCGAGCAGGAAGCCGGCCCGGTAGACGCCCTGCGTCCGGCCGCGCTGCGCGGCCGCGGCCACCCGGAGCAGCAGGCTGGTCGAGGCGATGGTGAACACCGCCGACCCGACGCCGCCGACGCCCCGGAGCACCACCAGCTGCGGGTAGCTGACGGCCAGGCCGGCGAGGGCGGACGACCCGGCGACGACGGCGATCCCGGCCATCAGCGCCGCCCGCTCCCCCACCCGGTCCACCAGCCGGCCGCTCCCCAGGCCGGACAGGAAGCGCATGAGGGCGAACGCCGACACCACCGCGCCGGCCGCGGTCGGTCCGACGCCGAACTGGAGGGCGAACAGCGGGATGGCGGGCGCCACGATGCCGAACCCGAGGGCGACGCAGAAGGCCACCAGGGCGAGGACCCAGGTCTCGCGCGGGAGGTCGCGCAGGCTGCTCGGGAGGCGCACCGCCACAGCCTGCCTGCTCGTGTCGGCGGGCCCTCCTAGAGTGCCCGGCATGGGGAAGGTCGAGGACATGAGGCGGCTGCGCGAGCAGCGGGCCGCCGCGGTGCGCACACCGGCGGCTGCTCCGGCGCGGTCGACGCAGGCGCCCCCGCCCGTCCGGGCCGCGGCGGCCGCACCGGCGCCGGTCGCGGACGAGGGCCTGTGCGGCCACACGAGCATCAGCGGCCGGTCGTGCACGCGGGAGAAGGACCACCAGAAGGCGGGCACCAAGAACCACCGCTACGGCTGACCGGCAGCCGGCGCCCGCCCGGCGCGGTCAGCCCACGTGGACGCCGGGCCGGCGTGCGGCGTCCGGCTCGGCCTCGCGCAGGATCTCCCGCACGACCGGCGCGGTGTCGCCCCGGCCCAGCAGCAGGTACCGGAACAGGTGCCCGAGCGGGTTGCCCTCGGCCCACTCGAAGTGGCACTCCGGCCGCTCCCCGGTCGCGTCGCGCAGGGCCAGCAGGACCGCGGCGATCGCGTTCGGCACGGCCGGGCTCTCCGCACGGAGCACCCGGACGCCCTCGACGTCGACCCCCCGCACCCGCAGGACCTGGCTGAAGCCGGACGGGTCCACCACGTCGATCTCGAGGAAGAGCACGTCGGCGTTGCCCGGCACCGGGTTCATCCCCCGCTGCGCCCGCTCCTTCTCGGCGTACTCGGCGGGCTCGCCCGTCTGGCGCTGGTTGGCGATGATCGTGAACCGGCCGTCGTTGCTGAGGGTCTCGGTGAGGAAGCGCCGGGCGACGTCGTCGAACTCGACCGCCTCGGCCCGCAGCTCGGTGGTGCGGGAGACCCGGGACACCAGCGAGACGACGACGATGCTCGCGATGAAGATCCCGGAGATGGCGATGCCGTCGGGCTTCTCCCGGACGTTCTCCGCGAGGGCGTAGAGCAGCACGAGGGTCAGGACGCAGAACCCGGTCGTGGCCCCGCGGCGTCGTCGTCGCAGGGCGGCGATCGACACCGCGACCGCTCCCGAGACCATCATGGCGAGGATGCCGGTGGCGTAGGCGCCGGCCTGCGCGTCGACGTCGGCCCGGAAGGCCAGCGTGAGGGCGATGCTCACGGCCGTGTAGACCAGCACGACCGGGCGCACGGCCCGGCCCCACTCGGGCGCCATGCCGTAGGACGGCAGGTAGCGCGGGACGATGTTGATCAGCCCGGCCATCGCGGACGCGCCCGCGAACCACAGGATGAGCACGCTGCTGGCGTCGTAGGCGGTGCCGAAGCCCTGACCGAGCTGCTCGTGGGCGAGGTAGGCCAGCGCCCGGCCCGACGCCTCACCGCCCTCCTCGAACTCCCGCGGGGGGATGAGCACCGTGGTCACGAAGCTGGTGGCGAGCAGGTACACGCTCATGACGAGGGCCGCCGTCGTCAGCAGCTTGCGGGTGTTCCTCACCCGCGCCGCGAGCCGGTCCGCCGCCGTCCGCCCCTCCGCTGCCACCAGCGGCATCATCGACACGCCCGTCTCGAAGCCGGACAGGCCCAGGACCAGCAGCGGGAACGCCACCAGGGCGGGGCGCAGCAGGTCGAACGGGCCCGACCCGTCGGCGGTGAGCCGGTCGGTCCACCCCGACAGCAGGTCCGGGTCGCTCGCGATCTCGCTGAGCGCCGAGGCGACGACGACGGCGTTGAGCACGAGGAAGACCGCCACGAGCGGGATCGCGACGACGACGGCCTCGCTGAAGCCCATGAGGAACACGCCGCCCAGCACGACCAGCAGCAGGACCGTGATGAGGACCTCGCGCCCGGCCAGGGCGTCGTGCAGGTAGGCGTTCTCGACCAGGTGGACGCTCGCGTCGGCGCTCGACAGCGTGATGGTGATGATCCACGACGTCGCGACGAAGCCGAGCAGGACCAGGACGAAGAACTTCCCCTTCCAGAAGGGCAGCAGGTCCTCGAGCATCGCGACGCTGCCCTGCCCGTGCGGGCTCTCCTGGGCCACCCGCCGGTACATCGGCAGCATCCCCAGCAGGGTCAGCAGGACGATGAGCAGGGTGGCCAGCGGCGACAGCGCTCCGGCCGCGACCGCCGCGATGCCGGGCAGGTAGGACAGCGTCGAGAAGTAGTCGACGCCGGTGAGGCACATGACCTTCCACCAGGCCTGCGGCGTGGCGTGGTCCTCCATGGCCTCCGGGCCGACCGGCTGCACCCGCTCGGCGAGCAGCCAGCGGGCCAGACCGGTCGTCGGCTCGGGCGGGCGGGGCGTGGCGACCCGGGCGGGGACGGCGAGCTCGGGAGGCACGGCGGTTGCTCACTCTCGACGACGGCGGGTCAGGGAGCAGTCTGCCTGTCAGGCGCGGGCGCGGGCCGTCTCGCGGCGGTTGGCCCGGTCCAGCGCCTCGACCAGCTCGTCCTTGGTCATCCGCGACCGGCCGCGGACGCCGAGCCGCTTGGCGAGGTCGTACAGGTGGGCCTTGCTGGCCTGCGCGTCCACACCGCCCGCGGTCGGGCGTGACCGCGCGCTGTCCTCGTCGGTGGACCGCGCCGCCTGCGGGTCGCTCGGGCCGGGCTCCTGCTTCGGCTCCCAGTGGTCGCCGACCTTCTCGTAGGTGTGCTTGAGCGCGGCGAAGGCCGTCCGGGAGGCACGCTCGCCCTCTCCGTAGCTCTCGACGGCGCTCTCGCGGGTCTTCGCGAAGGTGGCCTGGGCGTGCTCGTCCGAGCGCTGCAGCGTGCTGGGCAGTGCGTCCCGCTGGGCCTCGCGTCGTCGCGCCATGCCCGGGGTGGTTCCCCCGGGCACGGCGTCCGTCACCCGTGCGTCAGGCGACGCTGACGAGGTCGATGACGAAGCTGATGACGGCGCCGGCGGGGATGCCCGCCTGCGGGTTGCCGCCCGCGTAGCCGAACTGGTCGGGGATCTGCACCAGGCGACGGCCGCCGATCTTCATGCCGAGCGGCGCGACGGAGAAGCCGACGACGACGTCCTGGCCGCAGACCGTGAACGGCAGGACGTCGTCGGGGGCCTGCCGGTTCCAGGACGCGTCGAACTCCATGCCGGTCTTGTCGAGGGCGCCGACGTACTTGACCTGCACCGTGCTGCCGGCCTTGGCCTCGGCGCCGGTCCCGACGACGACGTCGGCGACCTGGACACCGGTGGCCGGTGTCCCCGCGTTGGCCGGGACCTTCGGGCGGACCTTCAGGTCCTTGCTGATGGCCGCGGGAGCCGGGACCGTCGTCGTCGTGGTGGGGCAGGCGGCGGCGTCGGCGGTGGGCGCCTCGGCGGGCGCGGAGGCGGCGGCGCTCGGGCTGCCGGCGGACAGGGTCGGGTCGTCGCCTGCGTCGTCGCCGCAGCCGGCGACGACGAGCGTCAGGGCGAGCGCGGCGGCGGCGGTCCAGCGGGGGGTGCGGGTCATGCGGGCGTCTCCGGGGTGGTGTCGGGGGCGGTGCTGGTCTCGGCGGCGCCGAGCAGGCGCTCGAGCTGCGGGGTCATCAGGCGCTTGAAGGCCCGGCGCGGCCGGGTGCGGTCCAGGACCGCGGCCTCGAGGGCGTCGGCGACGATCGTGCGCGGCTCGCCGTCCGGCCCGGCCTTGGACAGCGCCTCGACGGCGAGCACGAGGGCGTCCTGCAGCGGGCTCGACGGGTCGTGCTGCTCCCTGAGGACCGTGGCGATCGGCTCGCTCTGGCCGCCCATGACGACGTAGCCGTGCTCGTCGGCGACCGACCCGTCGTAGGTCAGCCGGTAGAGCTGGTCCTGCGCCTGGGTCGCGCCGACCTCGGCGACGACCAGCTCGACCTCGTACGGCTTGGAGGACTCGGTGAACACCGCGCCGAGGGTCTGCGCGTAGGCGTTGGCCAGGCCGCGGCTGGTGACGTCGCTGCGGTCGTACTGGTAGCCGCGCATGTCGGCGTACCGCACACCGGCCAGGCGCAGGTTCTCGAACTCGTTGTACTTGCCGACGGCGGCGAAGGCGATCCGGTCGTAGATCTCGCTGATCTTGTGCAGGGCGTTGCTGGGGTTCTCCCCGACGAACAGGATCCCGTCGGCGTAGGTCATGGCCAGGACCGACCGGCCGCGGGCGATGCCCTTGCGCGCGTAGTCGCTCTTGTCCTTCATGACCTGCTCGGGCGACATGTAGAACGGCATCGTCACGACAGGCTCCCCTCGGTGGTCGTCATCGCGGTCAGCCGCCGGGCCGGGTCATGCGGGCGTCGACGACGGTCTGGACGACCGAGCCGACCTCGTCCTCGGGCAGGCGGCGCAGGCCCTCGTCGGTCACCGTCATCACCACGGGGTAGATCTTGCGGGTGAGGTCCGGCCCGCCGGTGGCGGAGTCGTCGTCGGCGGCGTCGTACAGGGCGTCGACGGCCAGGGCCACCGCCTCGGCCTCGGTGACGTCGTCGCGGTAGCGCTTCTTGAGGGCGCTGCGGGCGAACACCGACCCGGAGCCGACGGAGTGGAAGCTGTGCTCCTCGTAGCGCCCGCCGGTGACGTCGTAGCTGAAGATCCGCCCGACGCCGCGGTCGAGGTCGTAGCCGGCGAACAGCGGGACGACGGCGAGGCCCTGCATGGCCATGCCGAGGTTGCCGCGGATCATGGCGCTCAGCCGGTTGGCCTTGCCTTCGAGGCTGAGGACGCTGCCCTCGAGCTTCTCGTAGTGCTCGAGCTCCACCTGGAACAGCCGGACCATCTCGATCGCGAGACCGGCCGTGCCGGCGATCCCGACCGCGCTGTACTCGTCAGCCGGGAAGACCTTCTCGATGTCGCGCTGCGCGATGACGTTGCCCATGGTGGCCCGCCGGTCGCCCGCCATCACGACGCCGTCCGCGTGGGTCACCGCGACGATCGTCGTGCCGTGAGGGGCGTCGACGACGGCGCCGGGCGCGAAGGTCCGGTCCTGGGGCAGGAGGTCGGGGCTCGCCACCCGGAGGAAGTCGGTGAACGAGGAGCTGCCGGGGGCGGTGAAGACCGCGGGCAGCCGCCCGTGCGTCCCCGCTGCGTCTGACACGTCGCGCACTCCGTCCGTCGAGGTCCTGTGCTGGTCCCACCCCACCACACGACAGCCGGGGGGACCGCCCGGGGGCGCGGGTGCGGGCGGGGCGGTGCGGCGTCAGCACCCGGAGCGGGTCCTGCGTCTGGACGGTCGCGGCGGGCCGTCGGGTCGTGCGGAGGCTCAGGGCCGACGCCGACGAGCGACGGCGGCGGGCCGCTCGCGCCGGTCGACCTGTCGGGCCCGGCGACGGGCCTCGGCGACGAGGGGACCGAGGTCGGGGACGACAGCCCTCGACGAGGTGCTGTCCCGCGGCGGGACCAGACGCACGACGCCGGGGTGCTCGCGCACCTTCTGCCAGCTCAGCCGCTCGACGTACTGCGCCGCGAGCCGCAGCCGGGCGGCGTCGCCGAAGTTCCCGAGGCCCTGGTTGCAGGTCGAGCAGAGGACGCCGCGCACGAGACCGGTGAGGTGGTCGTGGTCGACGTGCTGCGGTGGACGGGTGCGGCAGACCGCGCAGACGCCGCCCTGCTCCTCGACCATGCGGTCGACGTCGGCACTGGTGAGGCCGTAGCGGCGCTTGAGGTGGAAGTCGCGGGTGCTGCCGTGCCGCTCCAGCCGGAGCTCACGCATGCGCCGGTTGTGGCAGGGGCGGCAGTACGCCGTCAGGCCGTCACGGCTGCTGCGATTGCTGCCGAACCCGGTCCGAGGGACCTCTTGCCGGCACTGCGGACACCACTTGACGTCGGGAGAGCTCAGCCGCGCGGGATGCTTGCGCGTGGGCTCGCTGCCGGCGCGGGCATCCCGGTAGGCGCGGTTCCGCACCCGCAGGCACGGCCTGCAGTAGGAGACGCGGCCGTCGCGGTTCTTCTTCGACGGCGAGAAGTCCTCCAGCGGCTTGGCTGTCCCGCAGTCCCGGCAGACCTTGTCCATCGTTCTGCGGGAGCTACATCACTCCCCGCCCTTTTGTATGTAGGAGCGGACGAACTCCTCGGCGTTCTCCTCGAGGACGTCGTCGATCTCGTCCAGCAGGGCGTCGACGTCGTCGGTGAGCTTGTCGACGCGCTCGTGCACGTCGGAGGTGGTCTCGGCGACCGCCTCCTCCGACGCGTCCCCGCTGCTCCGGTCGACCCGGTCCTGCCCGCCGCTGTCCGCCATCGTCGTGCTCCTCGGTCTCGGGAGAGGGTGCTGCTGCGACCCTACGGCCGAGGTCCGACAAGTTCTCGCTAGTCCTCCTGCACGACGACGGCGTCACCCTGGCGCGTGACCCTGCGCGTCGCGAGCCGCAGGACCTGGGCGTAGGCCCTCACCAGCTGCTCGTAGCCGGGGGTCTTCCCGACGTAGCCGAGGAACCCCTTCGGGCCCTTGACCATGCGACCGCTGTCGAGGTCGTAGGTGGCGCCGTGCCAGGGGCAGACCAGGCAGCCGTCCTGGTCCAGCGAGCCCTTGGACAGGTCGGCCAGCTGGTGGCGGCAGCGGGAGGAGACGGCCCGCAGGTCGCCGTCGTGGTTCGCGACGGTCCAGGAGCCGGCCTTGCGGACGGTGCCGGGCGGGAGGTCGGAAGCAGGCAGGGAAGGCACAGGGGCTCCAGGTGCGTCGTCGGTACGGCTCCCCTCCCCCGGCCTCGGCGCAGGCACACTGCCGAGGTGGACCTGTACGCCCTCCCTCCCGGGGAGTTCACCGCCGCCCGTGACGCCGCCGTGAAGCAGGCCCGCGCCGACGGCGACCGCCCCCGCGCGAAGGAGCTCGCCGCGCTGCGCCGCCCGACGGCGTCGGCCCACCTGGTGAACCTGCTCGTCCGGGCCGACCCCGACCTCGTCACGCAGCTGCTGGACCTGGGCCGGCAGCTGGCCGAGGCGCAGGAGGCCGGCCGCGGCGGCGACCTGCGGGCCCTGGCCGGACAGCGGCGCGCGCTCGTCCAGGCGGTGACGGACCGGGCGGTCGAGGGCTCCGACGCGCCGACGGCGGTGCGCACCGAGGTGGAGGCCACCCTCGACGCCGCTCTGGCCGACCCGGGCGCCGGCGAGGCCGTGCGCAGCGGGCGCCTGGTCCGGGCACTGGCGTACGCCGGCTTCGGGGGCACGGACCTGTCCGGTGCCGTCGCCCTCGAGCCGGCGGCCACGGTCGACGTGAGCGCGGCCGAGCGTGCCGCGCAGGAGGCCGCGGGCCGCCTCGACGACGCCGTCCGCGCCCTGGAGCAGGCGCACCGGGTCGAGGACGACGCCGTCGACCGGGTCACCGCGGCGGTCGACGCCGAGACCGAGGCCGAGCAGGCCCTCGCCGACGCCCGGCAGGCGCGGAGAGCGGCCGAGCAGGAGAGCCTCGAGCGCCAGGAGGCCACCGAGGTGGCGGCCGAGGCCGTGCGCCTCGCCCAGGACGCGGCGGAGCAGGCCCGGTCGGCCCTGGACCGGCTGCGCAGGGGCTAGCGCCGTCCGGCGAGGGAGTCGACCAGCTCGAGGGCGTCGTCGCAGCTGTCCAGGAGCGCACCGACGTGCTGCTTGGTCCCGCGCAGCGGCTCGAGCGTCGGCACGCGCTGCAGCGACTCCCGGCCGACGTCGAAGATCACGGAGTCCCACGACGCCGCGGCGACCTGCGTCGGGTACCGGGTCAGGCACTGCCCGCGGAAGTAGGCCCGGGTGTCCTCCGGCGGCTCGAGCAGCGCCCGCTGGACCTCGGCCTCGTCGAGCAGCGTGGTCATGCTGCCGCGGGCCACCAGCCGGTTGTAGAGGCCCTTGTCCTGCCGGACGTCGCTGTACTGCAGGTCGACCAGGTGGAGCTTGCTGGCCGACCAGTCCAGCCCCTCGCGGTCGCGGTAGCCCTCGAGCAGCGCGAGCTTCGCGACCCAGTCCAGCTCCTTGGACAGCGACATCGGGTCGGTCGACAGCCGCGTGAGCACCGACTCCCAGCGGTCCAGGACGTCGAGGGTCTGGTCGTCGGCGTCGCTGCCGAGCCGGTCCTCGACGTGCTTGCGGGCCTGCTCGAGGTACGCCGTCTGCAGCTGCACCGCGGTGAGGCGGCGTCCGTCGCGGAGCGTGACCAGGTGCTGCAGGGACGGGTCGTGCGACACCGCGCGGAGCTGCCCGACCGGGGCCTCGACGGCGAGGTCGACGCCGGCCTCGGTCAGCCAGCGGTCCTCGATCATGGACAGGACCAGCGCCGTCGTACCGACCTTGAGGTAGGTGGAGACCTCGGACAGGTTGGCGTCGCCGATGATCACGTGCAGGCGGCGGTACTTGTCCGGGTCGGCGTGCGGCTCGTCGCGGGTGTTGATGATGGGGCGCTTGAGGGTGGTCTCGAGGCCGACCTCGACCTCGAAGAAGTCGGCCCGCTGGCTGACCTGGAACCCGTCCTCGCGGCCGTCCTGACCGATGCCCACCCGGCCGGCACCGGTGACGACCTGCCGGCTGACGAAGAACGGCGTCAGGTGACGCACGATCTCGCCGAACGAGGTCTGCCGCGGCATGAGGTAGTTCTCGTGGGTGCCGTAGGAGGCGCCCTTGTTGTCGGTGTTGTTCTTGTAGAGCTGCAGCCGGGAGGTGCCCGGCACCTGCAGGGCACGCTCGGCCGCGAGCTCCATGACCCGCTCGCCGGCCTTGTCCCACAGCAGGACGTCGCGGGGGTTGGTGCACTCCGGCGTCGAGTACTCGGGGTGGGCGTGGTCGACGTACAGGCGTGCGCCGTTGGTGAGGATGACGTTGGCGAGGCCGAGCTCCTCGTCCGGCTCGCCCGCGTAGTGGTCGGACATGCCGGCGCCGACGTCGTACCCGCGGGCGTCGCGGAGGGGGTTCTCCTCCTCGAAGTCCCAGCGGGTGCGGCGGTCGCGCAGGGGCGTGCCGCTCACGTAGCCGTTCACGACCTGGCCCGACGCCGTCATCGCGTTGACGCCGGACTGGCCCGGCACGGACACCCCGAACTCGGTCTCGGTGCCCATGACCCGACGCACGCTCATGGTCAGAGCCTAGGTGCGCGGGGCTCCCCCAGCAGGCCGAGGTCGAGCCCGTCGAGCGCCCGGACGGCCTGCGCCACCAGCGGTCGGGCCCGGCGGGAGCGGGCCGCCGCGGCGGGGTCGGGCAGCACGGGAGGACCGACCCGGACGAGGTCCGCAGCCGCGTCGAGGTCCGGCAGGACGCCGAGCGCGTGCCACCCGAGCAGGCAGGCACCGAGGCCGCTGCCCTCGGGGGAGTCGGCCACCCGCACCGGCAGGTCGAGCGCGTCGGCGAGCAGACGCAGCCACAGCGACGACGCCGTCCCGCCCCCGGTCGCCCGCACCTCGGTGAGCGGGAGCTGCTCGCGGACGAGGGCCAGCTGCTGGGCGACCCCCTCGAGCAGGGCCCGGACGAGGTGGCCGCGGGTGTGGTCGGCGCGCACGCCGAGGAAGGCACCGGTCAGCCCGGCGCGGGTCCGCTCCCCCAGCAGGTACGGCAGGCACAGGAGCCCGTCCGACGACGCCCCGGCCGCCTCCGCGAGCAGGACCTCGGCGGGCGCCCCGAACGCCTCCGCCGCCCAGCGCAGCGCCGACCCGGCGTTGTTGACCGCCCCGCCGTGCACCCAGAGGTCCTCGGTCAGCGCGTAGGTGAACAGCCCGGGGACGACGCCGGGGCCGTCCTGGACGACGCGCAGCGCCCCGCTGGTGCCGAGCGACAGCGCCCCGACCCCCGGCCGGACCGCCCCGACACCGAGGTTCGCCAGCGGCCCGTCGGTGGCCCCGGCGACGACCGGCGTCCCCTCGGGCAGGCCGAAGCCGGGTCCCAGACCGCCGACCACCGCCGTCGTCGGGACGACGTCGCCCAGCTGTCCGGCGCGCACTCGCGCGACCGCGAGCGCCTCGTCGTCCCACCGACGTCGTTGCAGGTCGTAGAGCCCGCTGGACGACGCCGTCGACAGGTCGAGCACGCGGCTCCCCGGCACGAGCAGCGACAGCAGCAGCTCCTTGACCCCGCCCCACCACGGCGTCCCCGCGGCGCCCGTGGCCGCGAGCTTCACCAGGGGGCTGAGCGCCTGCACCGGCGTGCCGGTCCGGGCGTGCAGACCGGCGGCCCGGTCCTGCAGCGACCGGACGGTCTCGGCGCCCCGCTCGTCGGCCCAGGTCTGCAGCGGCCCGCGCGGTGTCCCGTCGTCGTCCATCGGCACCAGCCCGTGCATGGCCGAGCCGACGCAGACGGCCGCGACGCGGTGCCCGCCCAGGGGCAGCTCCCGCAGTACCCGGGTCGCCGCAGCGCGCAGGCCGCCCGGGTCGAGCTCCGCCCGGCCCGGCGCGGGCACGCTGAGCCGGTAGGACGCCCGGGCCACGGCGACGACGACGCCGTCGGACGTCGCGGCGACCGCCTTGGTCGACGTCGTCCCCGCGTCGAGCCCGACGACGACGTCGGCCACGTCCTAGAGGTACTGCCCGGTGTTGGCGACCGTGTCGATGGACTTCCCGGACTCGGTGCCCTTGGCGCTGGTGACGAGCGTGCGGATGTAGACGATCCGCTCGCCCTTCTTGCCGGAGATCCGGGCCCAGTCGTCGGGGTTGGTCGTGTTCGGGAGGTCCTCGTTCTCCTTGAACTCGTCGATGCAGGCCGTCATGAGGTGCTGCAGCCGCAGGCCCTTGCCGCCGGTCTCGAGGAAGTCCTTGATGGCGCTCTTCTTGGCCCGGCCGACGATGTTCTCGATCATCGCGCCGGAGTTGAAGTCCTTGAAGTACAGGACCTCCTTGTCGCCGTTGGCGTAGGTCACCTCGAGGAAGCGGTTCTCCTCCTCCTCGGTGTAGATCCGCTCGACGACCCGCTGGATCATCGCCGCCACCGTGGCCTCGCGGGACCCGCCGTGCTCGCGCAGGTCGTCCTCGTGCAGCGGCAGGTCGGTGCGGATGTACTTGCCGAAGATGTCCTTGGCGGCCTCGGCGTCGGGGCGCTCGATCTTGATCTTCACGTCGAGGCGGCCCGGGCGCAGGATCGCGGGGTCGATCATGTCCTCGCGGTTGGAGGCGCCGATGACGACGACGTTCTCGAGCGTCTCCACGCCGTCGATCTCGGACAGCAGCTGCGGGACGATCGTCGTCTCGACGTCGGAGGAGACGCCGGAGCCGCGGGTGCGGAAGATCGAGTCCATCTCGTCGAAGAACACGATGACCGGGGTGCCCTCGGAGGCCTTCTCGCGGGCCCGCTGGAAGATCAGCCGGATCGAGCGCTCGGTCTCGCCGACGTACTTGTTGAGCAGCTCCGGGCCCTTGATGTTGAGGAAGAAGGCTCGGCCGTCGGGCTTGCCGGTGATCTCGGCGACCTTCTTCGCCAGGCTGTTCGCGACCGCCTTGGCGATCAGCGTCTTGCCGCACCCGGGCGGGCCGTAGAGCAGCACGCCCTTCGGCGGCCGCAGCTGGTGCTCCTTGAACAGGTCCTTGTGCAGGAACGGCAGCTCGACGGCGTCGCGGATCTGCTCGATCTGCGCCATGAGGCCGCCGATGTCGCTGTAGTCGATGTCGGGGACCTCCTCGAGGACGAGCTCCTCGACCTCCGACTTCGGGATCCGCTCGTAGACGTAGCCGCTCCGGGTCTCGAGCAGCAGGCTGTCGCCGGCCTTGATCGGCTGGTCGAGCAGCGAGTCCGCGAGCATGACGACCCGCTCCTGGTCGGTCTGCCCGACGACGAGCGCGCGCAGCCCGTCCTCGAGGACCTCCTTGAGCTGGACGACCTCGCCCTGCTTCTCGAACGCCAGCGCCTTCACCACGTTGAGGGCCTCGTTGAGCATGACCTCCTGGCCGCGCCGCAGCTCCCCGGTCTCGACGGCGGGGCTCACGGTCACCCGGAGCTTGCGGCCGCCGGTGAAGACGTCGACGGTGTCGTCGTCGTGCTGCTCGAGGAACACGCCGTAGCCCGACGGCGGCTGGGCGAGGCGCTCGACCTCCTCCCGGAGGCCGACGATCTGGTCGCGGGCCTCGCGCAGCGTCGACACCAGGCGGTCGTTCTGCCCGACCGCACCGGACAGGTCCGCCTGCAGGGCCGTCAGCCGCTCCTCGAGCGCCCGCACCTGCCGCGGCGAGTCGGCGAGCTTGCGCCGCAGGACCGCGACCTCCTCCTCCAGGAAGGAGACCTGCGCCGTCAGGTCGCTCTGCGGTTCTCGTCCAGTCGCCACTGTGCTGCCTCCTCGGGTCCGGCCGGCACCTCGTCTGCAGGAGTCCGGTCGGTCCTGCGCATCCTATGTACGGAGGCCGCCTCCCGCGCCAGGGACGCCGTGTCGGTGACACTGCCCGGGTGCGCCGTCCCGCCCTGGTCGTCCCGGTCCTGCTGCTGCCCCTGCTCGCCGGCTGCGGCGGGTCCGACGACCCGGCCCCGCGACCCTCCCCGACCGGCTCCCCGAGCCCGTCCGCGCCCCCCTCCCCCACAGCCGCCGCCCAGACGCCGCTGCAGGGCGAGCGCGCGGCCGCGGTCGCGAGCAGCATCGTGCTCAAGGCGCCCGACCTGCCCGGGCTGGCCCCGCAGGACGCCGACACCGCCGACGACGGTGACGACCCCCTCGCGACCTGCCTGGACGGCCCCGGGCAGCCGCTCGCGACCTCGACCTCCCCCGGCTTCGCGAAGGGCGCGCCGCCGTCGGGCTACCTCGTGGGGGCGAGCACGGACGTCGTCGCCACCGACCGCGAGGGACTCGACGACTTCGCCGCCCTCACCGCGTCCACCGTCCTGTCCTGCCTCGACGCCGCCGCCCCGAAGGCGTTCGGCGGCCAGGTCGACGGCCGCTTCCAGCGCGTCCCGACGACGTCGCCCCCCGGTGCGGACGGCGTCGCCAGGTACGTCTTCACGGGCACGTCGGGCACTGGGAAGGCCGCCTTCCCGGTGCGCCTCGGGCTGACGGCCGTCCTGGTCGGACGGGCCGAGATCAGCCTGTTCGACGTCGGGTACGGGAAGGCCGGGCTGGGCGGGAAGGACCTCGTGCGGCTCGTCGCGCTGCTGGTGCGCCGGGCCCAGAGCGCCCAGCACCTGGACGGCCTCTAGGAGCGAGCCCTACGGGAGATCGGGCCGGAAGGGCTCCGCCTTCTGTCCGGGTGCCGGCTCGGCGGCTGCGCTCTCGGTGACCGGCTCGCCGTACGCGCCCTTGCTCGGACGGCGTCGGCGCACGGGCGGCTCGACGCCGTCGGCGAGGCGCCGGGTGGTCAGCAGGAAGCCGGTGTGGCCGACCATGCGGTGGTCCGGGCGGACGGCGAGGCCCTCGACGTGCCAGCTGCGCACCATCGACTCCCACGAGCTCGGCTCGGTGAAGCTGCCGTGCGCCCGGAGCGCCTCGACGGTGGTCGACAGCTGGGTCGTCGTCGCGACGTAGCAGCACAGCAGGCCGCCGGGGCGCAGGCACCGGGCGACGGCGTCGAGCGTCTCCCAGGGCGCCAGCATGTCCAGCACCACCCTGTCGACGTCGGTCTCCTGCAGCTCGTCCTGCAGCGAGCCGACGGTGATGCTCCAGGCCGGGTGCGGCCCGCCGAAGAAGCGCTCGACGTTGTCGCGGGCGATGTCGGCGAAGTCCTGCCGGCGCTCGTAGGAGCTGAGCCGACCGGTGTCGCCGACCGCCCGCAGCAGCGACATCGACAGCGCGCCCGAGCCGACGCCGGCCTCGACGACGTGCGCGCCGGGGAAGACGTCGGCCATCTGCACGACCTGGCCGGCGTCCTTCGGGTAGACGACCTGCGCGCCGCGCTTCATCGACAGCACGTAGTCCGACAGCAGCGGCCGCAGCGCCAGGTACTCCGTCGTCCCGATCCGCACGACGACGCCCTCGGGGCCGCCGAGCAGGCTGTCGTGCTCGAGGATGCCCTTGTGGGTGTGGAACTGCTTGCCCACCTCGAGGGTGATCGTGTGCATCCGCCCCTTGGGGTCGGTCAGCTGCACCTGGTCGCCCTCGGCGAGGGGGCCACGGCGCCGGTCCGCCCCGCTCGTCATGCGGAGCCCCCGCACAGGCGCGGACGCGGCGGGCGGCTTCGTACGGTGCTGGTCACGGGGGTCGGAGGCTACCGGGCCTCAGGAGGTGACGGCCGCCGCGACGTCGCTCGTCAGCAGCACCCCGACCCGGCCCAGCTCGTCCTGCACGACGTGCTCGGGCGCCGGGCTCGCCCGCAGGGCCTCCAGCAGCCCCTGCCCTGCCAGTGACGGGTCCAGGACGCCGTCGACCCGCCGGCTGAGCGTGCCGGTGGTGATCCAGGGCCGCCGGTCCTCGGGGGTGGCCACGACAGCCGCCTCCGGCACGACGCCGGTGACCCGGCCGGCGGGGTCGACGACGACGAGCGCCCGGGCGCCGATGTCGTTGGCGCGCCGGACCGCCTCGCTCACGGGCAGGTCCGCGGGCACGCCGAGGGCGGGGCGGGCCAGCCGCCCGGCGACCAGGCCGGGCATCCGCTGCTCCAGCCGGGCCGACCGCAGCGCCCCGGTGGCGCCGGCGTAGACGAAGCTCGACACCAGGACGGCGAACACGACCGACGCCACCCCCCTGCCGGCCAGCCCCAGGCTGGGCAGGACGACCAGCAGCGCCAGCGGGACGACCACCAGCGCGACGACCCGGCCGCCCCAGGCGCTGACCAGGGTCGCCCGGCCGGAGTCGCCGGTGACCCGCCAGACGACGGCGCGGAGCACCCGCCCGCCGTCGAGCGGCAGCCCGGGCAGCAGGTTGAACACGGCGAGGACGACGTTGATGACCGCGATCCCGCGGACGAGGTACCAGCCGAGGCTCCCCGGCACGAGCGCCTCGGAGGCGGCGTACCCGACGCCGCCGAGCAGCAACGAGACCATCGGCCCGGCGACCCCGACGGCGTACTCGCGTCCGGGCGTCTGCGGCGGGCTGGTGATCTCGGTGAGGCCGGCCAGCAGCGTGACCGTGATGCTGCGGACGGGGAGCCCGAACGACCGGGCGACGACGCAGTGCCCGACCTCGTGCAGGAGCACCGAGCCGAGGAGCATCAGCGCGTAGGCCGCGGCCGCCGAGTAGCCCTGCGCGGCCCCGAACTCCTCGGCGAGCTGCGGGCCGTAGCTCAGCAGCACGAAGCCGGCGAACAGGAACCACGACGGCGTGAGGAACACCGGGACCCCGACGACGCGGCCGATGCGCAGTCCCTGGTCCGTCACCGGCTGGAGCCTAGGGGCGCGCGGGTCGCACCGCAGACCACGCGATCCCCTCGCCGACCTCCTCGACGTGGCGCAGCTCCAGGCCGAGCCCCTGCACGAGGGCCCGGGCGTCCTCGGCCGTCCCGACGAGGCGCCCTCCCGGGGCCAGCGCCGCGGCCGCGGCCCGGACGTCGTCGGGCAGGCTGCCGGCGACGGCGATCCGCGCGTCCCGCGGCACGAGCGTCGTCGTCCCGGTGGCGGCGAGCAGGGCCCGGACGGCGACCGGCGGAGCGCCGACGGCGGCCACGGTGTCCCCGTGACGGGGCCCGGCCAGGGCGCACAGCGCGGCCCCGAGCTCGGCCTCCTGCACCTGGCACCTCCAGCCGGGACGACGACGGCCGCCGTCCCGGGGCGGGGACGACGGCCGTCGGGACGAGCAGGTGCTACCCGCGGGCGATCTTGCCCAGCTGGTCCGCGCGGTCGGTCTTCTCCCACGTGAAGTCGTCGAGCTCGCGGCCGAAGTGGCCGTACGCCGACGTCTGGCCGTAGATCGGGCGGAGCAGGTCGAGGTCGCGGATGATCGCGGCGGGGCGGAGGTCGAACACCTCGGTGATCGCGGCCTGCAGCGCCGACTCCTCGACGGTGCCCGTGCCGAAGGTGTCGACGAACAGCCCGACCGGCTCGGCCTTGCCGATCGCGTACGCGACCTGGACCTCGCACTTGGTGGCCAGGCCCGCGGCGACGACGTTCTTGGCGACCCAGCGCATGGCGTAGGCGGCCGAGCGGTCGACCTTGGACGGGTCCTTGCCGGAGAAGGCGCCGCCGCCGTGGCGGGCGTAGCCGCCGTACGTGTCGACGATGATCTTGCGGCCGGTCAGGCCGGCGTCGCCCATGGGGCCGCCGATGACGAACTTGCCGGTCGGGTTGACCAGGAGGCGGTAGCCCTCGGTCTCGAGGCCGAGGCCCTCGAGCTCGGGGTCGACGACGTGCTCCTTGATGTCGGGCGTCAGCAGGTTGACGATGTCGATGTCGTCGGCGTGCTGCGAGGAGACGACGACGGTGTCGAGCCGGACGGGCTTGCCGTCGACGTACTCGATGGTGACCTGGGTCTTCCCGTCCGGGCGCAGGTACGGGACGGTGCCGTCCTTGCGGACCTTGGTGAGGCGCTTGGACAGGCGGTGCGCGAGCGCGATCGGGAGCGGCATGAGCTCCGGCGTCTCGTCGCAGGCGAACCCGAACATGAGGCCCTGGTCGCCGGCGCCCTGCGCCTCGATCTCGTCCTTCTGCCCGTCGACGCGGGACTCGTAGGAGTCGTCGACGCCCTGCGCGATGTCCGGGCTCTGCGCGCCGATGGACACCGAGACGCCGCAGCTCTCGCCGTCGAAGCCCTTCTTGCTGCTGTCGTAGCCGATCTCGAGGATCGTCTTGCGGACGATGTCCGCGATGTTGGCGTAGCCCTCGGTCGTGACCTCACCGGCGATGTGGACCTGGCCGGTGGTGATGAGCGTCTCGACGGCCACGCGGCTCTTGGGGTCCTGCGTGAGCAGGGCGTCGAGGATGGCGTCGGAGATCGCGTCCGCGATCTTGTCCGGGTGCCCCTCGGTGACGGACTCGGACGTGAACAGACGGCGGGACAAGAGTCCTCCAAGGGGTAGCGGCTCGCGGCGGAGTGCGCGCAGGCGATCCCCGCCAGACTAGCGAGCGGGCAGGCGTGCGCCCACGAGGTCCCACACCGTGTCGGCCAGGGCCTCCTTGCTGCCCAGCTCCACCAGGGTCTCGCTGCCGTCCGCGCCCAGGACGACGCCGGCGTTCTCGTCGCCCTCGAAGCCCGTCGGGTGGCCCGTCTCGCCGACCTCGTTGACCACCAGCAGGTCGCAGCCCTTGCGGGCCAGCTTCGCCCGCGCGTGCTCCAGGACGGTCCCGTCGGCGTCGCCCGTCTCCGCGGCGAACCCGACCAGCACCTGCCCCGGCGGGCGGGCCCTCCCGAGCTCGGCCAGGACGTCGGGGTTCTGCACCAGCTCGAGCGTGTGGGTGTCGGTCTTCTTGCGCTTGGTGCCGAGCCGCTCCGCCGGCCGGTAGTCCGCGACGGCCGCGGCCATGACGACGGCGTCGGCACCGGTGGCGGCGGTCAGCACGGCGTCGCGCAGCTCCAGCGCGCTGGTCACCCGCACGACGTCCGCGCCGGCGACGTCGGGCAGCGACGACGTCGTCACCAGGACCACCCGGGCACCGCGGGCGACGGCCGTGCGGGCCAGGGCGTGCCCCTGCTTGCCGCTGCTGCGGTTCCCGAGGAAGCGCACGGGGTCGAGGTGCTCACGCGTCCCGCCAGCGCTGACGACGACGGTCCGCCCGCTGAGGTCGGGCACCGGCAGGCCCCGGCGGAGGACGGCCCGGCAGACGGCGGCGATCTCGCCCGGGTCGGGCAGCCGGCCCTTGCCGCTGTCCTTGCCCGTCAGCCGCCCGACGGCCGGCTCGAGCACGACGACGCCCCGGCTGCGCAGGGTGGCGACGTTGGCCTGCGTGGCCGGGTGCTCCCACATCTCGGTGTGCATGGCCGGGGCCAGCACCACCGGGCAGCGCGCCGTGAGGAGCGTGTTGGTGAGGAGGTCGTCGGCGAGGCCGTGCGCCGCCTTGGCCATCAGGTCCGCGGTGGCGGGCGCGACGACGACGAGGTCGGCGGTCTGGCCGATCGTCACGTGCGGCACGGCGTGGACGTCGTCCCACGGGCTGGCCGTCGCCGGCTGCCCGGACAGTGCGGCCCAGGTGGGCGCGCCGACGAACTCCAGCGCGCTGGCGGTCGGGACCACGCGCACGGCGTGGCCGGACTCGGTCAGCTGCCGGAGCAGCTCGCAGGCCTTGTAGGCCGCGATGCCCCCGGCGACGCCGAGGACGACCCGGGACACCTAGACGGCAGCGTCGTCCGGGGTCTGCTCGTGCGACAGCAGCCCGGCGTTGATCTCGCGCAGCGCGATGGAGAGCGGCTTCTCCTGCACGCCGGTCTCGACGAGCGGGCCGACGTACTCGAGCAGGCCCTCACCGAGCTGGGAGTAGTAGGCGTTGATCTGGCGCGCCCGCTTGGCGGCGTAGATGACCAGCGAGTACTTGGAGTCGGTGGCGGCGAGCAGCTCGTCGATCGGGGGGTTGGTGATGCCGATCGGGTTCGCGACGGTGCCTGCCACAGGGTCTCCTACATCGGTACTGCTAGCTCCGGGTGATCTTCATCAACTCTACCAGCCGGTCGGCGGCGTGCTCGAGGTCGTCGTTCACGACCGCGACGTCGAACTCCTGCTCGGCGGCCATCTCGGTCATGGCGAGGTCCAGCCGCTCCAGCACGCGCTCGGGGGCCTCGGTGCCGCGGCCCTCGAGCCGGCGGGTGAGCTCCTCGAAGCTCGGCGGCTTGAGGAACACCAGCTGCGCCTCCGGCATCGATGCGCGGACCTGCCGCGCGCCCTGCAGCTCGATCTCGAGCAGCGCCGGTCGGCCGGCAGCGAGCTGCTCCTCGACCGGCCCGCGCGGGGTGCCGTAGGAGTTCCCGGCGTAGGAGGCGTGCTCGAGCAGCTCGCCGTCCTCGGCCAACCGGGCGAACTCCTCGGGCGAGACGAAGTGGTACTGCACGCCGTCGACCTCTCCGGGCCGCGGTGCGCGGGTCGTGACGCTGACCGACAGCCACACCTGCGGGTGCCGCTTCCGCACGACCGCGATCACGCTGCCCTTGCCGACCCCGGACGGGCCCGACAGGACGGTGAGGCGCGCGGTCGTCACGGTCACGGCGTCGTCGCAGGCGGCCGGCGCGGTCACGCCGCCCCGAACTCCCGCTGCAGCGCCTCGCGCTGCTTGCTGCCGAGGCCGCGGACCCGGCGCGACGGGCTGATCTCGAGCCGCTCCATGATCTGCTGCGCGCGGACCTTGCCGACGCCGGGCATCGCCTCGAGCACCGCCACGACCTTCATCTTGCCGACGACCTCGTCGGTCGCACCGCTGGCGAGCACGTCGGCCAGGCTGGTGCCGCTCGACTTGAGCTGCACCTTGAGGGCGGCACGGGCGCGACGTGCCTCCGCGGCCTTCTCGAGCGCGGCGGCCCGCTGCTCGGGCGTCAGGGTCGGCAGGGGCACGCCGGGTCCTCTCGATACGCGGCCGGCCAGGCGCTGTCCGCGGGAGAGGCGAACCTAGCGGCGCGGGGACGCGGGGGGCAACGCCACCCTCAAGTCCACCCGCGAGCCCGTCCTCAAGTCCGGGCGGCAGGCGTCGATGCCGGGGCAGGAGCCGCACCGCCGGCTCGCGCGTCCGCCTGCCCGCGGCCGTCCGACCCCGAGGAGGTGCTGGTGCCGGAGCGCTCCCCCCGCCGCGACGTCCCCGCCCTGCTCAGCGCCGCCCTGCTGCTCGTGCTGCTGGCCGTCGACCTGCTCCCCCCGACGCACGGGGGCCTGCGCCAGGTCGTCTGGGACGCCGGCTACGTCGTCCTGGGGGGTGCGGCCACCGTGGCGACCGGGCTCGCCGCCCGGCGCCGCGACGCCTCCGCCTCCGCCTGGCGGCTGCTGTCCCTGGCCTGCGGCGCCTGGACGCTGGGCAGCGTCGTGTGGTCGGTCGAGCAGCTGCTGCTCGGTGACGCCGCCCCGTTCCCCTCCCCCGCCGACGCCGGGTACCTGGCGTTCCCGCTGCTCGCCGTCGCCGGGCTGCTGCGCCTGCCCGGTGCCCCCCAGCGGCGCACCGGCCGGCTGCGGCTGCTGCTGGACGGCGTCGTGGTGACGGCGTCGCTGCTGGTGCTCGCCTGGCTCGGCACGCTCGGCAACCTCGCCCGCGCCGACGGCGACCGGGTGGCCCTGCTCGTCGGCCTCGCCTTCCCCGTGCTCGACGTCCTGGTCGCCTCGGTCGTGGTCGTGGTGCTGTCCAGGCTGGCCTGCGGCTGGCGGGACGGGCGCGTGCAGGTGTCCCTCGGCGTCGCCGGGGTCGCGGCGGCCGACACGCTCTACGCCGTCCTCGCCGGGCACGACGCCTACGTCGTCGGCGGGCCCTGCGACGTGCTGTACGCCTGCGCCTTCCTGCTCGTCGTCCGGTCGACCCGCGCCCCCGTGACGGAGCCCGGCGCGCAGAGCGACGCCGGCGGCCGGCTGCTGCCCGGCGTCCCCGCGCTGCTGGCCGGGGCGGCGCTGGTCGTGTCCGGCCGCCTGCACGACGGCCTCGGCGGCGTCCTGACCGTCCTGCTGGTGCTCCTCGTCGGCGCGCTGGTCGTCCGCGGGCAGCTGCTCGGGCTCGAGCGCGACGCGCTGTCGCTCGGGCTCGAGGAGAAGGTGGCCCAGCGCACCGCAGCCCTCGACGCCGCCCGGGAGCGGTCCAGCGTCGACGCCCTCACCGGCCTCCCCCACCGCGCCGCGTTCGTCGACGCGCTCCAGGCCGCGCTCGCCGGTCCGGTCCCGGTCGGCGTCGTCCTGCTCGACCTCGACGGCTTCAAGGAGGTCAACGACGGGTTCGGCCACGACGCCGGCGACGACCTCCTCGTCGCGGTGGCCGACCGGCTGCGCGGTGCGGTCCGCGGCGACGTCGTGCTGGCCCGGCTCGGCGGCGACGAGTTCGCGGTCATGCTGTGCCACCCCGAGGTCGCCGACGTCCTCGCCGGCCTCGCGGCCCGCCTGCTCGCCGTGCTGGACGCCCCGCTGCAGGTGCCGCCGGTCGAGGTGGTCCTGGGCGCGAGCGCCGGCACCGCGGTCGCCCGGTGCGGTGACTCGGTGCACCACCTCCTGCGCGACGCCGACACCGCCATGTACGCCGCCAAGGCCGAGGGCCGCGGCCAGGTGCGGGCCTTCGACCCCGCCATGCACGCCGCCGTCCGTGACCGCATCCTGCTCGAGTCCGACCTGCGCCAGGCCCTCGCGGACGACCAGCTCGAGGTGCACTACCAGCCGGTCGTCGACCTGGTGGCCGACCGGGTCACGGGGTTCGAGGCCCTCGCCCGCTGGACCTCCCCGGTCCGCGGCCCGGTCTCCCCCGTCGACTTCGTCCCCGCGGCCGAGCGCACCGGGCTCATCGTCGAGCTCGAGCGCCGGGTCCTCGAGCTGGCCTGCGCACAGGTCGCCGCGTGGCGCCGCACCAGTCCCGGCCTGACCGTCGCGGTCAACGTCAGCGCGCGGCACCTGTCCGAGCCCGACGTCCTCGACGTCGTCCTGGCCGCGCTCGCCCGTCACCGCCTGCCGACCTCCGCGCTCGTCGTCGAGGTCACCGAGAGCCTGCTGTTCCACGACGACGACGCCGTCCTGCGCGTCCTGGACCGCCTGCACGTCGCCGGTGTGGGCCTCGCCCTGGACGACTTCGGGACCGGCTACTCCTCGCTGTCGCGGCTGGCGTCGTACCCCTTCGACATCCTCAAGATCGACCGGGCGTTCGTGGGCGGGCTCGACGACCGCCCGGGCTCGCCCGTGCTCGTCGCTGCGCTCGCCATGGCCCGGGGGCTCGGGATGACGGTCGTGGCCGAGGGCGTCGAGACCGAGCCGCAGCTGGACTTCCTCGTCGCGCACGGGTGCGAGTCGGCCCAGGGCTACCTGCTGTCGCGCCCCGGTCCGGCGACGACGGTCGGGGACACCATCGGGCGCGGGCTGCTGCCCGTCACCCGCGTGCCGGCTCCTCGAGGGACGCCGCCAGGGCCCGGGCAGCCTCCGCGGGGTCGGCCGCCCCGGTGATCGGCCGCCCGACGACGAGCAGGTCCGCGCCGTCGGCCAGCGCCTGCTGAGGCGTCGCCACCCGCGCCTGGTCCCCGACGGCGGAGCCGGCCGGCCGCACGCCGGGGGTCACGAGGACGACGTCCGGACCGACCTCGGCACGCACGAGGGCGACCTCCTGCGGCGAGCACACCAGGGCGCCCGCGCCGGCCCCGACGGCCAGGGCGGCCAGCCGGCGGACGGCGTCGGCGGGCGGCCCGGCCAGCCCGACGGCCTCGAGGTGCGCGGCGGTCAACGACGTCAGCACCGTGATGGCGGTGATGGTCACCTCGGGGGCCGCCTGCACGGCCGCCTGGACCATGTCGGCTCCCCCGGCGGCGTGCACGGTGAGGAAGCGCGGCCGCAGCGGGGCGACCGCACGGGCGGCGCCCGCGACGGTGTTCGGGATGTCGTGCAGCTTGAGGTCGAGGAAGACCTCGCGGTCGTTCCGGACCTGCTCGACGATGCCGGGTCCGACGGCGCAGAACAGCTCCAGCCCGACCTTGAGGACCTGCACGTGCGGTGCCACGGCAGCCGCCCAGCGCGCCGCCGTCAGGGCGTCGGGGGCGTCCAGGGCGACGGCGACCGGTGCGGTCACCGGTCGTAGCCGCCAGCGCCGGGGAGGTCGATCTCGGGCTCGCCGTCGTCGGCGGCGACCTCGGGCGCGGGGGGCGGCTCGGGCGGGCGGTGGGCCAGGCCGACGGCGTCCTCGAAGCGCTCGAACCCGCGGTCGGTCAGGGCCTGCCGCAGCTCCGCGAGGACCCGGACCGGGGCGCTCGGGTCGCCGAAGACGGTCGTGCCGACGCTGACGGCGCTGGCCCCCGCGAGGACGAACTCGAGGGCGTCCAGGCCGGTGCGGATGCCGCCCGTGCCGAGGACCGGGACGTCGGGCAGCGCCCGGTGGACCTGCCAGACGCAGCGGACCGCCACGGGGCGGATGGCCGGCCCGGAGAGGCCGCCGGTGATCCCGCCGAGGACCGGGCGCATGGTGTCGGTGTCGATCGCGAGGCCGAGCAGCGTGTTGATGACCGACAGGCCGTCGGCGCCGGCGTCGACGCAGGCCCGGGCGATCTCCGTGATGTCGGTGACGTCGGGGCTGAGCTTCGCGAACACCGGCACGCCCGGCAGCGTGTTGCGACGGACCGCGGCGACCACCTCGGCGGCGGCCCGGGGGTCGCAGGCGAAGACCTGGCCGCGGTCCTCGACGTTGGGGCAGGAGATGTTCACCTCGACCATCGACAGGCCGGGGCGGCCCTGCAGCCGCTGCGCCAGCTGGGCGTAGTCCTCGGCGCGGCCGCCCGCGATGCTGACGACGGCGCGGGCGCCCCTGTCGGCCAGCCAGCTCAGGTCCTTGTCGAGGAACGCGTCGATGCCGGGACCCTGCAGCCCGATCGAGTTGAGCATCCCGCTCGGCGTCTCGGCCATCCGCGGGGTGGCCCGGCCGCTGCGCGCCGCCAGCATGATCGACTTCGTGACCACACCCCCGAGGCTCGCCACGTCGAAGAACTGGTCCAGCTCCTGCCCGGCGGCGGCGCAGCCCGAGGCGGTGAAGACCGGGTTCGGGAAGTCGACGCCCGCGAGGACGGTGGACATGTCGGTGGTCATGAGGTCGGCGCTCCCAGCGCGTCGGCCGGCACGGTGCCGACGTCGTCCCACCGGACCCGCTCACCGAGGAACACGGGGCCCTCGACGCAGGACCGGACCATCCGCGTGACGTCGTCGTCGCCGACGACCGGCAGCACGCAGGTCATGCAGACGCCGATGCCGCACGCCATCGACTCCTCGACCGCGACCTGGGCCGGGATCCCGCGCTCGAGGGCGAGGTCCGACACCGCCCGGAGCATCCCCATGGGGCCGCAGGCGTAGACGACGTCGCTCTTCTCGAGCAGCGCCGGCAGGACGTCGCTGACCCGGCCCCGCGTCCCCGCCGAGCCGTCGTCGGTGGTGACCGCCATGGAGGACGACAGCCGCTTGGCCTCGAGCACGCCGAAGAGCCGGTCGCTGCTGCCCGCCCCGAGGACGACGTCGACCCGGCAGCCGCGCTCCTTCAGCGCGGTCGCCAGCGGCAGCAGCGGCGCGCTGCCGTAGCCGCCGCCGACCAGGGTCGCCGTGACCGGGGAGGCCGGCAGCGGGAACGGCCGGCCGAGCGGGCCGACGACGTCGAGCACCGTCCCGGGCCCCTGCTGCGCGAGCCAGGTCGTGCCCTGGCCGTGCGCGGAGAAGACGAACTCGACGGTCGGGCCCCGGGTGCCGCGGTCCTTGACCTCGTAGATGGCGAACGCCCGGCGCAGCAGCATGCTCGACGCCGGTCCGCCGACCTGCACGGCGAGGAAGTGCCCCGGGCGGTACAGCTCCGCCATGCCCGGCGCCTGAACGACCATCTGCTGGTAGGCGCCCGCCCTCTTGACGCTGACGATCTCGCCCTGCACCTGGACCGGCATCAGCGCGAGGCCTCTCGCTGGGCGGCGAGCGCTGCGTGGTGCTCCTGCAGGGACGTCACGCCGAAGCCGCCCGCGACGAGCGCCTCGATGCCCTGCACGCACGCGGCGAAGCCCTGCACGGTGGTGATGCACGGGATGCCCCGGGCGACCGCGGCGGCCCGGATCTCGTAGCCGTCCAGGCGCGGTCCGACGCCCCAGGGCGTGTTGATGACGAGGTCGACGTCGCCGGACAGCAGCAGCGGGACGACGTCGTCGCCGGCGCCGTCGCTGTGCTTGCCGACGATCCGCGCCTGCACGCCGTTGCGCCGCAGCACCTCCGCGGTGCCGACCGTCGCGAGCACCTCGAAGCCGAGGTCCTGCAGCCGCTTGACCGGGAAGAGCATCGCCCGCTTGTCGCGGTTCGCGACGCTGACGAACACCCGCCCCTTCGTCGGCAGCTCGCCGTACGCCGCCGACTGGCTCTTGGCGAAGGCCGCGCCGAAGGAGGCGTCGATGCCCATGACCTCCCCGGTCGACTTCATCTCCGGCCCGAGCACGGTGTCGACACCGAGCCCGCTCGAGGTGCGGAAGCGCCCGAACGGCAGGACCGCCTCCTTGACGCTGATCGGGGCGTCGAGCGGCATGTCCCCGCCGTCGCCCTGGGCCGGGAGGATCCCCTCGGTGCGCAGCTCCTGGACGGTCGCGCCGAGCATGATCCGGGCCGCGGCCTTGGCCACCTGGACGGCTGTCGCCTTGCTGACGAACGGCACCGTGCGGCTCGCCCGGGGGTTCGCCTCGAGCACGTAGAGGACGTCGTCCTTGAGCGCGTACTGCACGTTGAGCAGGCCCCGGACGCCGATCCCCCTCGCCAGCGCCTCCGTGGAGGAGCGGATGCGCAGCAGGTCGGCCCGGCCCAGCGTGATGGGCGGCAGGGCGCACGCGGAGTCGCCGGAGTGGATGCCGGCCTCCTCGATGTGCTCCATGACCCCGGCGAGGTACAGGTCGGTGCCGTCGAACAGGGCGTCGACGTCGATCTCGACGGCGTCCTCGAGGAACCGGTCGACGAGCACCGGGTGGTCGGGCCCGATCAGGGTGGAGCGCTCGACGTAGTCGACGAGCATGTCGTCGCTGTAGACGATCTCCATGCCGCGTCCGCCGAGGACGTACGACGGCCGGACCAGCACCGGGTACCCGACGCCGTCGGCGATCGTCTTGGCCTCGTCGTAGGAGGTGGCGGTGCCGAACTTCGGGGCGGGCAGCCCAGCGGCCACCAGGACCTCGCCGAACGCGCCGCGGTCCTCGGCAAGGTGGATGGCCTCGGGGCTGGTGCCGACGATCGGCACCCCGCAGTCCTTGAGCTCCTGGGAGAGCCGCAGCGGCGTCTGCCCGCCGAGCTGCACGACGACGCCGACCAGCTTCCCGCCGCCCTGCTCCGCGCTCTGCTGCTCGGCGTGGACGACCTCGAGCACGTCCTCCACCGTCAGCGGCTCGAAGTAGAGGCGGTCGCTGGTGTCGTAGTCGGTGGAGACCGTCTCGGGGTTGCAGTTGACCATCACGGTCTCGAACCCGGCGTCGGCCAGGGCGAAGGACGCGTGCACGCAGGCGTAGTCGAACTCGATGCCCTGGCCGATCCGGTTCGGTCCGCTCCCGAGGATGATCACCTTGTCGCGGCTGCTCGGCGCGACCTCGGTCTCCTCGTCGTAGGAGCTGTAGTGGTACGGCGTCTGGGCGGCGAACTCCGCCGCGCAGGTGTCGACGGTCTTGTAGACCGGCCGCACCCCGGCGGCGTGCCGGGCCTCGCGGACCTCGCGCTCGGTCAGGCCCCTCACCACGGCGATCTGCTTGTCGCTGCAGCCGGCCCGCTTGGCCTTGCGCAGGAGCTCCTCGTCCAGGTCCCCGGCTGCCAGCTCGGCCCGCAGCTCGACCAGCGACAGCAGCTGGTCGACGAACCACGGGTCGATGCCGGTGGCCTCGTGCACCTGCTCGGCCGTCGCCCCGAGGCGCAGCGCCAGCTCGACCGCGTGCAGCCGCCCGTCGGTGGGGACGGCGGCGACCCGCAGCGCCTCCTCGACGTCGTCGGTGGCGTCCGGCTCGACCCAGAACGCGGACGGCGTCGCCTCGAGCGACCGCATCGCCTTCTGCAGCGCCTCGACGAAGGAGCGGCCCATGGCCATCGCCTCGCCGACCGACTTCATGTGCGTGGTGAGCACCTTGTCGGCGCCGGGGAACTTCTCGAACGCGAAGCGCGGGATCTTCACGACGACGTAGTCGAGGCTCGGCTCGAAGGCGCTCGGCGTCTCGCGCGTGATGTCGTTGGGGATCTCGTCCAGGGTGTAGCCGACCGCGAGCTTCGCGGCGATCTTGGCGATCGGGAAGCCGGTCGCCTTGGACGCCAGCGCGGAGGACCGCGAGACACGCGGGTTCATCTCGATGACGACGAGGCGCCCCGTGCCGGGCTCGACGGCGAACTGGATGTTGCAGCCGCCGGTGTCGACGCCGACCGCGCGGATGACCGCGATCGCGAGGTCGCGCATGCGCTGGTACTCGCGGTCGGTGAGGGTCATGGCGGGGGCGACGGTGATGCTGTCGCCGGTGTGGACGCCCATCGGGTCGAGGTTCTCGATCGAGCAGATGACGACGACGTTGTCGTTGCGGTCGCGCATCAGCTCGAGCTCGTACTCCTTCCACCCGAGGATCGACTCCTCGAGCAGGACCTCGGTGGTGATGCTCTGCTGCAGGCCGCTGCCGGCGATGCGCAGGAGGTCGGCCTCGCTGTAGGCGATGCCGCCGCCGGCGCCGCCCATGGTGAAGCTCGGACGGACGACCACCGGGTAGCCGCCGAGCATCTCGACGCCGGCCAGGGTCTCCTCGAGCGTCTGGCAGACGGTGCTGCGCGCGCTCTCGCCCCCGATCTGCTCGACGATGTCCTTGAACAGCTGCCGGTCCTCGCCCTTGCGGATGGCGTCGACGTCGGCACCGATCAGCTCGACGCCGTACTGCTCGAGCACCCCGGCCTCGTGCAGCGCCAGCGCGGTGTTCAGCGCCGTCTGGCCGCCGAGCGTCGCCAGGACCGCGTCGGGGCGCTCCTTGGCGATGATCTTCGTGACGAACTCGGGGGTGATCGGCTCGATGTAGGTGGCGTCGGCGAACTCGGGGTCCGTCATGATCGTCGCGGGGTTGCTGTTGATCAGCGTGACCCGCAGGCCCTCGGCGCGGAGCACACGGCAGGCCTGCGTGCCGGAGTAGTCGAACTCGGCGGCCTGCCCGATCAGGATCGGGCCGGAGCCGATGACCAGGACGTGCTTCAGGTCGGTGCGGCGAGGCACTACGCCTCCATGAGGGTCGTGAACTGCGTGAACAGCCCGGTGGCGTCGTGCGGGCCGGGGGCGGCCTCGGGGTGGTACTGCACGGAGAAGGCGCGGCTGTCGAGGCACCGCAGGCCCTCGACGACGTCGTCGTTCAGGTCGACGTGGCTGACCTCGACCCGCCCGTACGGGGTGTCGACCGGGGTGCCGTCGGTCGGCGCGTCGACGGCGAAGCCGTGGTTGTGGCTGGTGACGTGCACGCGCCCCGTGGCCCGCTCCATGACCGGCTGGTTCACCCCGCGGTGTCCGTAGCGGAGCTTGTAGGTCCCGAGGCCGAGGGCCCGCCCGAGGATCTGGTTGCCGAAGCAGATCCCGAACAGCGGGACGTCGGCCGCGAGCACCGCCTGAGCGACGGCGACCGGGCCGTCCGTGGTCGCGGGGTCGCCGGGGCCGTTGGAGAAGAAGACGCCGTCGGGGCGAAGGCCGAGCAGCTCCTCGGCGGTCGTCGTCGCGGGCAGGACGTGGACCTCGCAGCCCTGCTGGGCCATGTAAAGGGGGGTCGCGCGCTTGATGCCGAGGTCGACCGCGGCCACGGTGAACCGCTTGTCGCCGACGGCCGGCACCACGTACGCCTCCGGCGTCGTCACCTCGTGGGCGAGGTCGGCGCCGGCCATCTCCGGGCTCGCCAGCACCCGCTCGTGCGCGTCCGCCGGCACGTCGCCGCTGAAGATGCCGACCCGCATCGCCCCGCGCTCGCGCAGGTGCCGGGTCAGGGCCCGCGTGTCGAGGCCGCTGATGCCGACGACGCCCTGGGCCGCGAGCTCGTCGTCGAGGCTGCGCTGCGACCGCCAGCTGCTGGGGACGCGGCTCGGGTCGCGGACGACGAAGCCGCTGACCCAGATGCGGCTGCTCTCCGGGTCCTCGTCGTTGACGCCGGTGTTGCCGATCTGCGGGGCCGTCATCACGACGACCTGCTTGTGGTAGCTCGGGTCGGTCAGCGTCTCCTGGTAGCCGGTCATGCCGGTGTTGAAGACGGCCTCGCCGAAGGTCTCCCCGAGGGCGCCGTAGGCCTGCCCCCGGAACGTGCGCCCGTCCTCCAGGACGAGCAGGGCGGGGGGCGTCATGAGTTCTCCTTCTGCAGCGGCAGGTGGGCGCGCACGGCGTCGACGAGCCGCCGGTGGGCGCTGTGGTCCTCGGCCCGGAAGCCGGACTGCAGGGTGTCGGCGCCGAGCCGCCAGGTCAGCACGAGCATCCCCTCGCGGCCGACGACCTTGCCGGCGAGGGCCTCGCCCAGCTCGGCGTGGACAAGGCTGCCCCAGGGGAACCAGAGCGGGCCGGTGCGCTCGCGGTCGACCAGGACGCCGTCGGTGCGGACGCTGATCCAGCCCGACGCCCGGTCGGACAGGCGGTGCACCGCGACCCGGTCGAGCCAGCGGCCCTCGTACACGGTCCCGATGAACAGCCCCGGCGTCTCCCCCACCACGACGTCCCCGACCTGCTCCGGCACCGTGGGCGGCGGCGGGACGTCGCCCTGGCGGCGCTGACGGCTGCGCCAGCCCTTGAGCATGAGCGCGTACATCCCGAGCAGGAACAGGACCGTGAGGACGACCAGCCAGACCCGGTCGGCCATCAGGCGGGGCCCGCCGTCGGGGTGCCGCGGAGGAACGTGGCGACGACGCGGACCGGCAGCACCCGGCCGGCGAACGGGGTGTTGCTGCTCCGGGTCGCCATGTCCTTCGCGTCGACGGTCCAGGACCTGCCCGGGTCGACGACGGTGAGGTTGGCCGGCTCCCCGACGGCGAGCGGCCGGCCGTGGCCCTCGAGCCGTCCGATGCGCGCGGGCGTCTCGGACATGCGCGCCGCCAGGGTCCGCCACGAGAAGCCCGGTCCCATGGCGTCGACGACGACCGCCAGGGCGGTCTCGAGGCCGGTCATGCCGGGCGACGCCGCGCCCCACTCGGACTCCTTGTCCTCGAGGGCGTGCGGCGCGTGGTCGGTCGCGACGACGTCGACCGTCCCGTCGGCGAGGCCGGCCCGCAGGGCCTCGACGTCCGCCTGCGTGCGCAGCGGCGGGTTGACCTTGTAGACCGGGTCGTAGGACTCGGCGAGGTCGTCGGTGAGCACCAGGTGGTGCGGGGTGACCTCCGCGGTGACCTCGACGCCGCGGTCCTTGGCCCAGCGGATCAGCTCGACGCTGCCGGCCGTGCTGACGTGGCAGACGTGCAGCCGGCTCTTCACATGGTCGGTCAGCAGGCAGTCGCGGGCGATGATCGCCTCCTCGGCGACCGCGGGCCAGCCGGTCAGGCCGAGCCGGCTGCTGACGACGCCCTCGTTCATCTGCGCGCCGACGGTCAGCCGCGGCTCCTGGGCGTGCTGCGCGATGACGCCGTCGAAGGCCTTCACGTACTCGAGCGCCCGGCGCATGAGGCTGGCGTCGCTGACGCACTTCCCGTCGTCGCTGAAGACCCGGACGCGCGCGGCGCTGTCGGCCATCGCGCCGAGCTCGGCCATCTGCTCGCCGGCCAGCCCGACGGTCACGGCGCCGACCGGGGCGACGTCGCAGTGCCCGGCCTCCTGACCCAGCCGGTACACCTGCTCGACGACGCCCGCGGTGTCGGCGACCGGGTCGGTGTTGGCCATCGCGTGCACCGCGGTGAACCCGCCGAGTGCGGCCGCGAGGGTTCCGGACTCGACCGTCTCGGCGTCCTCGCGGCCGGGCTCGCGCAGGTGGGTGTGCAGGTCGACGAGCCCCGGGAGCAGCACGCAGCCGGCCAGGTCGTGGACCTGGCTGTCCCCCGCGGTGAGCCCGCGGCCGATCTCGGCGATCCGCCCGCCGTCGAGCCGGACGTCGACGGGCTCGCCCTCGCCGTACAGCAGGACGCCCTGCACCAGGTGGCTCATGCGGTTCCTCCGAGGGCAGGGGCTGCTCCGCCGAGCAGCAGGTACAGGACGGCCATGCGGACGCTGACCCCGTTGGTGACCTGCTCGACGATGGTCGAGCGCACGCCGTCGGCGACGTCGCTGGCGATCTCCATGCCGCGCACCATCGGGCCGGGGTGCATGACGAGGGCCTTCTCGTCGAGCATCGCCGCACGCCGGGCGTCGAGCCCGTAGCGCCGGGCGTACTCGCGGACGCTCGGGAAGTACGCGGCGCCCATCCGCTCGCGCTGCACCCGCAGCATCATGACGACGTCGCTGCCGGCGAGCGAGGCGTCCAGGTCGTAGGACACCGCCGCGGGCCACGTCTCGACGCCGACCGGCAGCAGGGTCGGCGGCGCCACGAGGGTCACGTCGGCGCCGAGGGTCTGCAGCAGCAGGACGTTGCTGCGGGCGACCCGGCTGTGGACGATGTCCCCGACGATCGTGACCTTGAGGCCCTCGACCCGGCCGAGCCGGCGCCGCATGGTGAACGCGTCGAGCAGGGCCTGCGTGGGGTGCTCGTGCGTGCCGTCGCCGGCGTTGACCACCGAGCCCTGCACCCAGCGCGCGAGGTTCACCGGAGCGCCCGACCACGAGTGCCGGATGACGACGGCGTCGGTGCCCATCGCCTCCAGGGTCATCGCGGTGTCCTTGAGGGTCTCGCCCTTGCTGACGCTGCTGCCCTTGGCCGCGAAGCCGATGACGTCGGCCGACAGGCGCTTGGCCGCCAGCTCGAAGCTGGTCTTGGTGCGGGTGCTGTCCTCGAAGAAGAGGTTCACCACGGTCCGCCCGCGCAGCGTGGGCAGCTTCTTGACGGTGCGCTCCCCCACCATCGACAGCTCCTCGGCGGTGTCGAGGATGAGCAGGGCGTCGTCGCGGGTGAGGTCCGCGGCGCTCAGGAGGTGCTTCACGCGCCCTGCTCCCTGTCTCGGGTCCCCAGCAGGACGGCGTCGCGCCCGTCGTGCTCGGTCAGCAGCACGTGGACGGACTCCTTGAGCGACGTCGGGATGTTCTTGCCGACGTAGTCCGCCCGGATCGGCAGCTCGCGGTGGCCCCGGTCGACCAGGACGGCGAGCTGCACCGCGCGGGGGCGACCCAGGTCGGCCAGCGCGTCGAGCGCCGCCCGGACCGTCCGCCCGCTCATGAGGACGTCGTCGACGAGGACGACCAGCTTGCCGTCGACGCCGTCGCCGGGGACGTCGGTCTCCTCGAGCGCCCGGGGGCTCTTCATCCGGAGGTCGTCCCGGTAGAGCGTCGTGTCGAGGCTGCCCGTGGGGAGCTCGCGGCCCTCGAAGGCGTGCACCCGGGCGGCCAGCCGGCGGGCCAGGCTCGTGCCCCGGGTGGGGATGCCGAGCAGGACGACGTCCTCGCCGCCCCCGGTCTTCTCCAGCAGCTCGTGGGCCATCCGGTCGACCACACGGGCGACGTCGGCGGCGCTCAGGACGGGCTTGCTCCCGGACGGGTCTGAAGCGTGGGCGTGCGGCATTCGAGCCTCCTTGTCCGCCTCACGGGACGGTCGCGGTGGAGGTGCAGGGCTGGTCTGGTGCTTCTCCGACGCTACCGCAGCAGCCGTGGGTGACGACACGCGGTGCAGCTGCGCTTGACCGTCGCAGAAGAGGGAACATACGGTCACGCACAGTAGTGGCGAGGCGATGACGCCGAGGGGCACGACGGTCACCCCGTCCTTCCGGACGGACCCCTCGGACGAGCCAGTGGTGAGACCGACGCCCGCGCGGGACCCCCTGCGCTGACGACGGGAGACACACGCGGTGACGGACTACGCCAAGAGCCTCGGAGCACGCCTCCGCGCGATCCGCACGCAGCAGGGCCTGTCGCTGCACGGCGTCGAGGAGAAGTCCGAGGGCCGCTGGAAAGCCGTCGTCGTCGGGTCCTACGAGCGCGGCGACCGTGCCGTGACCGTGCAGCGGCTGTCCGAGCTGGCCGACTTCTACGGCGTGCCCGTCAGCGAGCTGCTCCCGGAGGGCGCGTCCGCCGCCGCGGCCGAGCCGGCCGCCCGGATCGTCATCGACCTCGAGCAGCTGTCGTCCGTGCCGGCCGAGCAGTCGGCGCCGCTCGCCCGGTACGCCGCCACCATCCAGAGCCAGCGCGGCGACTACAACGGGCGGGTGCTGTCCATCCGCCAGGAGGACCTGCGCTCGCTCGCCGTCATCTACGACGCCTCGCCGGGCGCGCTGACCGAGCAGCTCATCGGGTGGGGCGTGCTGTCGTCCGACGCCCGCCGCGCCGTCGAGGCGTAGCGGCCACCGCTGCCCCTCGCATCACGGCGCACCCGTGCCAGCTTGATCGACGGACACTGAGACAGCGTTCGACGTCCGCGGCGCTGTCTCAGCCGCCGTCGATCATGAGGACCGCCCGCGCTCTACTGTCCCTCGCGTACCGCGCTCTACTGCCCCTCGCGTACCGCGAAGAGCCCCGCGCAGACGCTCGAGCCGTACTCGGCCAGTCCGTTCGCGGCAGCCGCTAGTGCCGGTCGGCCCTTGCCGGCCCGCACCTGGGTCAGCGGCGCGAGCACCTTCGCCCTCAGCCGGGCAGCGTCTCCGGTCGGCAGCGCCACCTTCGGCAGCTCGGCAGCCGCAACGCGCGTCGAGGTCGTCCGGCCGCAGGTGCGGCCGGCCTCGTAGAGCCAGGCGCCCTTGCTGTCCGGCACGCGGACACCGGTCCGGTCGTGGCGGGGCGTCAAGGGGACGGCCTTGCCGCCGTACACCCCCGTGACCGCGGTCGCCCACGTGCTGACCGCTGTGTCCAGCGCCTTCTCGCCCTGCTCGTACTGCGGGACGGTGCCGCCCGCACCCGGGGTCGCCCGGGTGGCGGCGGAGAGGGTGCCCGCGGCCTTGCCCAGCGATGCGAGCGCACCGTCGAGCTGCTGCACGCGTGCGGCGAACGACGTCGGGGCGTCCGCGGCCCGGAGCTCCCGCAGCCGGGCCTCGAGGGCGAGGCGCGTGCCGCCGGCGGCGAAGACGTCGTCACGCACCTGCGCGTTCTCGACCCGGGGCCGGTCGAAGGCGTCGAACGCGTCGAGGAGCGGCTGCACCTGGTCGTAGACCGCCTCGACCGTGGGGCGCAGCGCCGTCGGGTACGCCGCGGCGAGGCGCGCCTGCTCCGCGGCGGAGTCGACGGTCGGGGTGGGCGCGACGATCGACGGGCTCGGGGACGGCTCGGCGACGGGCCGCTCGTCCTGCCCGGTGCACCCGGTCAGGAGGACGACGCCGAGCACGAGCGGGACGGCACGCATCAGACCGCCAGCGAGGGCTTGAGCTGGAGCAGGCGCCCCAGCAGTCCGTTGACGAACCGCGGGCTCTCGTCGGTGGACAGGCTCGACACGAGGTCGACGGCCTCGCTGATCGCGACCTCGTCGGGGACGTCGTCGCACCAGAGCAGCTCGAAGACCCCGACCTGCAGGACCGCGAGGTCGACGGCCGGCATCCGGTCCAGGGTCCAGCCCTCGGAGTACGTGGCCAGCAGCTCGTCGATCCGCTCGCGGTGCGCGACGACGCCCTCGACCAGCCCGACGGCGTACTCCGACACGGGCGGCTCGGCCTGGGCCAGTCGTTCCCGCAGGGTGCCCATGACGTCGCCGTCGCGCAGCGCAGCCTCGTACAGGACGTCGACCGCGCGCTTGCGGGCCTTCGAGCGGGCAGCCACTAGCTGCTGACGCGCCCGAGGTACGAGCCGTCCCGGGTGTCGACCTTGATCTTCTCGCCGGTGGTGAGGAACAGCGGGACCTGGATCTCCGCGCCGGTCTCGAGCGTCGCCGGCTTGGTGCCGCCCGTGCTGCGGTCGCCCTGCAGGCCCGGGTCGGTGTGCTGGACGAGCAGCTCGACGCTGGCCGGGAGCTCGACGTACAGCGCGGCCTCCTCGTGCACGGCGACGACGGCGTCGGTGTTCTCCAGCATGAAGTCGGCGTTGCTGCCGACCGTCTCGGACGGCACGTACATCTGGTCGAAGTTGCTCTTGTCCATGAACACGAAGTCGGTGCCCTCGCGGTACAGGAACGTCATGTCGCGCTTGTCGACCTGCGCGACCTCGACCTTGGTGCCGGCGTTGAACGTCCGGTCGACGACCTTGCCGCTGACGACGTTCTTGAGCTTGCTGCGGACGAACGCCCCGCCCTTGCCGGGCTTGACGTGCTGGAACTCCACCACCGCCCACAGGCCGTTGTCCTGCTTGAGCACCATGCCGTTCTTGAGGTCGTTCGAGGTCGCCATGAGGAGCGAGTCTAGACGGCGCCCAGGTACCTGATCGCCGCGCGGTAGCCCTCGACGCCCATGCCGGTGATCGTCGCCGTCGCGACCCCGCTGACGACGCTGTGGTGCCGGAACTCCTCGCGGGCGTGCGTCTGGCTGAGGTGGACCTCCACGAGACGCCCGGTGACGAGGTCGCAGGCGTCGCGGAGCGCGTAGCTGTAGTGGCTCCACGCGCCCGGGTTGACCACGACGTCCGCGCCGGTGTCGGCGGCCTCGTGCAGCCAGCCGATCATGGTCGCCTCGTCGTCGGTCTGGCGGACGTCGTCGGCGCCGACGTCGCGGCACAGCTGCACGAGCTGCGCGTAGGTGGTCGTGCCGTAGATCTCCGGGGTGCGGGTGCCGAGGCGGCCGAGGTTCGGACCGTTGAGGACCAGGATCGTCACAGGAAGAGGCCTCCGCTCTTGTCCTTGCGGACCTCCTCGTACGCCGCCACCAGCAGTGACGGGTCCGGGTCCTCCAGCATCCGCGCCTTCGCCAGGGCGTCGAGCACGACGAAGCGCAGCCGGCTCCCCCGGCTCTTCTTGTCGACCGCCATCGCCGCGTGCAGCCGCTGCCAGTCGCCGTCGTACTGGACCGGCAGGCCGACGGACTGGAGCACGGCGCCGTGCCGCTCGGCGGTCGCGTCGTCGAGCCGTCCGGCCAGCCGACCGAGCTCCGCCGCGAAGACCAGCCCCACGCTCACCGCCGCGCCGTGGCGCCACGTGTACTTCTCGACCTTCTCGATGGCGTGCCCGAGGGTGTGGCCGTAGTTGAGGACCTCGCGGCCGCCCTGCTCGGTGAGGTCGTCCCCGACGACGGCCGCCTTCACGGCGATCGCCCGCTCGACCAGCTCACGGGTGTGCGGGCCGGCCGGGGTCTGGGCTCCGCGAGGGTCCTCCTCGATCGAGCTCGAGGATCCGCGGGTCGTGCGTGAACCCGACCTTGATGGTCTCGGCGAGGCCCGCGACGTAGTCGTGCTTCGGCAAGGTCTGCAGCGCGGTGAGGTCGCACAGGACGCCCGACGGCGGGTGGAACGCGCCGACGAGGTTCTTGCCCGCCCCGGTGTTGATCGCCGTCTTGCCCCCGACCGCGGCGTCGACCATGCCGAGCAGGGTCGTCGGGACGTGGACCACCCGGACGCCGCGCAGCCAGGTGGCGGCGACGAAGCCGGCGAGGTCGGTCGTCGCCCCTCCCCCGACCGCGACGACGGCGTCGGAGCGGGTGAACCCGACCTGGCCCAGGACGTCCCACAGGTACGCGGCGACCTTGAGGTCCTTGCTGATCTCGCCCTCGGGGACCTCGACGGCGATCGCCTCGTAGCCCTGGGCGGCGAGGTCCTCGCGGACCGCCTCCCCCGTCGTCGCGAGCGCGGCGGGGTGGACGACGGCGACCCGCTGCGCACCGGGCAGGAGGCCGGGGAGCTCGTCGAGCAGCCCCTCCCCGACGACGACGTCGTACGGGCGCTCGCCCTTGACCGTGATGCGCGTGTTCACGCGAGAACCTCCTCCAGGACCTGCTCGGGGGTCTTGCCGTCGGTCAGCACCTCGCGCTGGGCGACCTCGCGGTAGAGCGGCAAGCGCGCGGCGAGCATCTCGCGCAGGACGGCGCGGGGGTTGATGGCCAGCAGCGGGCGGTCGCGGTTCATGCCGGTGCGGGTGAAGGCGTCGCTGAGGCCGACGTCGAGGAACACGACCGCGTGCCCGCGCAGGAGGCCACGGGTCTGCTCGTCGACCACGGCTCCCCCACCCAGGCTGAGGACGCCGTCGTGCTCGAGCAGCGCCGTCGCGACCGCCGCACGCTCGAGCGCCCGGAAGTGCTCCTCGCCGTGGCTGACGAACAGGTCGCTGATGCGCTCGCCGGTCGACTGCTCGACGTCGGCGTCGGTGTCGCGGAACCCGACCCCGAGGCGCTCCGCAGCAGCGCGACCGACGGTGGTCTTGCCCGCACCGGGCGGTCCGACCAGGACGAGGACGGGCCTCATCTGATGCTGAGGCCCTTGAGGTACGCCTCGTGGTTGCGGCGGGTCTCCTCGACGCTGTCGCCGCCGAACTTCTCGACGAACGCGTCCGCGAGCACCAGGGCCACCATCGCCTCCGCGACCACGCCGGCGGCCGGCACCGCGCAGACGTCGCTGCGCTGGTTGTGCGCCACCGCCGCCTCGCCCGTGCTGGTGTCGATCGTCTTGAGGGCACGCGGGATGGTGCTGATCGGCTTCATCGCAGCCCGGACCCGGAGGACCTCACCGCTGGTCATCCCGCCCTCCGTGCCGCCCAGGCGGCCGCTCGTGCGTTCGAGGCCGTCGTCCCCGCGCACGATCTCGTCCATGGCCTGGCTGCCGCGGACCCGGGCGAGCTCGAAGCCGTTGCCGACCTCGACACCCTTGATGGCCTGGATCCCCATGAGCGCCGCGGCCAGCTTCGCGTCGATCCGGCGGTCCCAGTGGACGTAGCTGCCGAGGCCCGGCGGCAGCCCGTAGGCGAGCACCTCGACGACGCCCCCGAGGGTGTCGCCCTCCTTCTTGGCCGCGTCGACCTCGGCCACCATGCGGGCGGACGCCTCGACGTCGAAGGCGCGGACCGGGCTCTCGTCGACGGTGACCAGGTCGTCCGGCGTGGGCAGCGGCGTGCCCGGAGCGACGGCGACCCCGCCGATCTCTGTGATGTGGCTGATCACCTCGACGCCGTAGGCCTGGCGCAGGAAGGCCTTCGCGACGCTGCCCAGGGCGACCCGGGCCGCGGTCTCCCGGGCGCTGGCGCGCTCGAGCACGGGCCGGGCGTCGTCGAACCCGTACTTCTGCATGCCGACGAGGTCGGCGTGGCCGGGGCGAGGCCGGGTCAAGGGAGCGTTGCGGGCGAGGCCCTCGAGCTCCTCGTCGCTCACGGGGTCGGCGCTCATGACCGTCTCCCACTTGGGCCACTCGCTGTTGCCGACCCGTACCGCGACCGTCCCGCCCTGCGTCACCCCGTGGCGGACGCCGCCGAGGAACTCGACCTCGTCCCGCTCGAAGGCCATCCGGGCACCCCGGCCGTGGCCGAGCCGGCGGCGGGCGAGCTCGTCGGCGACCTCCGTCGTGCTGGTGGTCACCCCCGCCGGCAGGCCCTCGAGGACGGCGAGCAGGGCAGGCCCGTGCGACTCACCAGCGGTCAACCAACGCAGCACCGGGTCAGTCTCCCAGACAGCGCGACCCTCGGCCGCCGCAGGCAGGACGAAGGGCCCGCGACGACGCTGTCGCAGGCCCTCCGAGTCGTGCTGCGAGTGCTAGCGGACGCTCACCTTGTCGCCCGTCACGGCGTCGAACGGCTCGCCGTCACCGACCTGGAGGACGGCGGTCCACTGCGCGTCCTTCGGGCCCTCCTGCAGGCTGATCAGCCGGATCTCGCTGGTCGGGCCGAAGCGGACGCCGACCTTGGCCAGCTGCTTGCGGCCGTCGATCGTGAACTCGGCCGTGAGGTCCTTGCCGGTGCCGTAGACGCGCTTGAGGACGAGGGCGTACTCGCGGGTGGTCGGGGCGGCGGGAGAGGTCGGCCCCGAGGTGGGGCCGCCGGTCGTGGTCGTGCCGCCGGTGCTGGTGCCGGTGCCGGACGTCGTGCCGGACGTGCCTCCGGTGGTCGGCGTCGTCCCGCCGGTCGTGCCGGACCCGACAGCCACGGCCGTCCCCGGGCCCTGCGGGAGGCTGGGGTCGGAGGGGCCGGCGGCGGCGGCGGGCGCGGCGGCCGGGACGACGTAGAGCGCCTTGAAGGGGTTGCGGCCCAGATCCTCGTCGAAGGGCACCGGCACCTTGACGGTGGCGACCTTCTTCGTCGCGGGCACCGCCTTCTTGACGGCCGGCTGCGCGGCCCGGGTGACGGTCGGGACGAAGGCGGTGTCGTCGACGTCGTCACTGCCCCCGAGGAACAGGTAGCCGGCGCCGGCCAGGGCGAGCGCCGCGACGACGCCGCCGCCGAGCAGGAGCGCCCGCCGGTCACGGCCGCCCTCGACGACCTCCTCGGTCTCGTCCATGGGGGTGAAGGGGAACGCGCTGGTCTCGGTCATGGTCGTCTCCTACTTCGCCGGGGAGGCGGGGACGGCGGCGGGAGCCGCGGCGGGGGCGACGGCGGGGGCGACCGGGGTGGTCACGGCGGGCTGGGCCGTGGCGCCCGCGGCCATGAACACCGAGCCGGTGATGGTGGCCGTGATGGTCTTGCCGTCGTCGGCGCTGACGGCAGTGGTGCTGGGCTTCGTCACGGGGTTCGTGCCCGGCGCGAGGGTCAGCGCGGTGGCGCGGAACGCCCGGCTCAGGCCCTCGAGGCCGCTCATGAACTGCTGGACCTCGAAGTAGCCGCCGACGACGTTGATGGCGACGGGGATGGTGGCCAGCGACCCGGCGGCAGCGCTGGTCGTGCCCGCAGCGGCCGGGGCGGCAGGGGCAGCAGCAGCAGCTCCGGGAGCAGGAGCCACGGGCGCGGCGGCCACGGCAGCGGCGGCCGCGGCCGGCTGACCGGGCGCGATGCTGACGAGCTCGACGCCGGCCTCGGCGCTGGCGCTGTCGAGAGCCCGGATGAGCGCCGGCAGGGCCGGGTTCTCGGGGATCTTCGCGGCGACGGCGGCGAGCTTGGCCTGCTGCTTGGGCAGGTCCTTGGCCTGGGCCTTGAGCATGGCGAGCTTGGTGCGGAGCGTCTGGTTCGTGCTGTCCTGCGACGCCGCCTGCGTCTGCAGGTCGGTGGCCTCGGCCTTCTTCGGCGAGACCAGCAGGAACCAGCCGGCCGCGAGGACGGCGAGGCAACCGACGACGGTGAGGGCGACGTACTGCTTCATCTTGTCCACGTCAGCCTCCGGCCGGTGCGGTGTAGCGACCGGACAGGGCGGCCGAGGTGAGGGTGGTCGTCGAGGTGAAGTTGACGACCTTGCGCGACCCGAGCAGGGCCTCGGTCGAGTTCGCGAAGTAGGGGTTCGCGTAGCCCTTCTGCTTGGCCAGCGACTCGAGCCACACGGCGACGTCGTCGTGCGAGAATCCGACGCCGGTGAAGGTGACGGTCCCGATGCCCGGCTCGGTGCCGGGCAGAGCGGTGCCCGCTGCCGGGGCCGGAGCGGCAGCGCCGCCGGCCTGCGTGAAGCTGACGTTCTTGACCCACACGTTGTCCGGGACGGTCAGGCTGAGGTCGTTCATGTAGCGCGACCAGCGGACCTCCTCGCCCATGGCCTGCGTGAGCATCGCCTGGGCGGCCGCGGCACGGGCGTACGTCGCGGTGACGTCGGCGTACTTGGCGCTCTGCGTCTGCAGGGACTGGCCCTCGGCGGTCTTGGTGTCGAGGTCGGTCTGCGCGTCGCTCACCGCTCCTGTCGCGCCGACGTACAGCAGGGCGACGAGGCCGACGGCGGCGAGCACCGCTCCGCCGAGCCCGGTCTGGATGCGCCGGACGACGATCCGCTCGGTGATCTCCGGCGGCAGGAGGTTGACGCGCGGCAGGACGACGGTCTGGAAGCCGACGACGGGCTCGACGTCGGCCTTCTGCTTCTGCTTCGTGAGGGTGAGGGCCATCAGGACGCCACCCCCATGGCGAGGCCGACGGGGACCGTGACCATGGGCTCGACGTAGGCGAGCTGCTCCTCGGTCAGGCCCGTCTTGCCGACGGTGAGCAGGGACATCGGACGGGCGGGCTCGACCGGAAGGCGGGTGGCCTGCTGGAGCCGCTCGACCAGACCGGTCAGGCGCGAGCCGCCGCCGGACAGGACGACGCGGCCGATGCGGGCTGCGCCGGGCTGGGCCGTGTAGTAGTCCAGCGAGCCGCGCACCTCCTCGACGAAGGCGCTGCCGGTGCTTTCGATGGCGCGGTTGGCCGGGTGCGGCTCGGCGCTGCCCGCGACGACGGACAGGCCGGTGGTCTGCTTGACCGACTCGGCCTGGTCGAGGGGGACGCCGAGGCGCTCGGAGACGGCGTCGGTGATGTCGGCGCCGCCCATGAGCAGGATGCGGACGAAGCGCGGCACGCCGCCCTGGTGGACGACGATGTTCGTGACGCTCGCGCCGACGTCGACGAGGGCCTCGGCCTGTATCGAGCCGAGGCCGCTGGTGCTCGTCACGAGGCTCCGCAGGACGGCGAAGCTGGTGAGGTCGACGGCGCTCGGCACGAGGCCGGCCTTCTCGACGGCCTCGAGGGCGCTGCCGACCATGTCGCGGGCCGCGGCGACGAGCAGGACGCGGAGCATCCGGCCGCCGGACTCGTTGGTGAACTCCTCGAGCGGGTGGAAGTCCAGGATGGCCTGCTCCACCGGCATCGGGATGAAGTCTTGCACCTGGAAGGAGAGGCTGCTGCGCAGCTCCTTCGCGGGCAGCCACGGGAGGTCGACCTGGCGGACGACGACCTTCTGGTTCGCGACCCCGACGACGACCTTCTTCGTGCTGAACTTCGCCTGGGCCCAGAGCTGCTTGATGGCGGCGGCGACGGCGTCGGTGTCGACGACCTCGCCGTCACGGACCGCGCCCACGGGGAGGGCGACCTGCCCGAAGCGCTCGAGCGTCGTGCCGCCCTTGCCGGTCGTCAGCTCGGCGGCGCGGACACCGGACGTCCCGATGTCCAGTCCCACCACTGGTCTTCCTGCCACTGCACGGTCCCCTCAGGCGAGATGCTCGCTCTTGTCAGAGGAGCCATCGGACGCACAGGAGGGGTCCTTGAGGGTGAGGCGGGGTCCGCCGTCCGGCTCAGCGCGGCCGGAACAGGTCCTTGGCGAGCGGTTCCGGTCGACGCGCCTCCTCGGCCGCCTCGTCCAGCTTGCCGAACCTGTCGTCCTCCGGTCCGACGATGCGGGTCAGCCAGTCGCGGACCTCGGACACGTCGACCTCGCCGTACTCGAGCAGCGCGACGATGTCGCCCCAGTCCTTCCGCCGGTCGAACAGGGCCTTGAAGATGCACAGGTCCGTCGCCGACAGGATCGGGACCTCGGCGTCGAGCATCGGCACGCGTTCCGCCCGAGAGGCCACCAGTTCGTGCAGCGCGTGCTGAGGGAAGAACAGGTCCAGCGGGTAGCGCGTCGACCCTGTCCCCCAGAACAGCCGGACCTGCCCGTCACGGACGACCCGCTGCACGTCCTCCTCGGTCCAGGCGACGCCGTCGGGCAGCACGTCGAACACGATCTCGGGATGACCGGCGTCAGCGGTGATGTTCACGTCGATGTCGCTGGTCGCGCGGGGGTCCTCCACGTGGAAGGCGAGCGCCAGCGCACCGCCCAGTGCGTGCGGTATCCGGGCTGCGGTCAGCACCCGGCTGAGCTCCACCGCCCGCTCGAGCAGGAGGAGCGGCGAGGTCATGTCCTGACGAGGGTCCGGAAGGGCGGGAAGGCCATCTCCGGAGAGGGGGCGCGGCGAGGCAACGCGGACGCGGCGCCGACGACGACCTCGAGGGTCACGGCCTGCCGGTGCCGCTCCTTCTCGCGCTCCTGCTGCGTCATGTCCCCATGATGCCCTCAGCCGAGGGTGAGGTCCACGTAGGCGTCGGCGAGCCGCTGGCCGACGAGGATCGCGATGAGGGCTCCGCTGAGCATGAACGGGCCGAACGGGACGGCGGTCTTGCGCCCGCCCTTCTTCGTCGCCACCAGGACGATCCCGAACACGCCGCCGAGCAGGAACCCGAGGAACAGGCCGACGGCCAGCACGCCCCAGCTGATCCACGCGAGGTACAGCCCCAGGACGCCGGACAGCTTCACGTCGCCGAAGCCCATGCCGGCCGGGTAGGCCAGGCAGAGCAGGAAGTACACGGCGAACATGGCGGCGCCGCCCCCCACTGCTCGGAGCCAGCTGCCGTCACTGCCGAGCAGGGCCGCCGCTCCGAGCAGCGCCGCACCGACCGGGTAGCTCGGCAGGGTCAGCGCGTCCGGGAGGCGCTTGCAGTCGAGGTCGATCAGGGCCAGGGCCAGGCCGACCGCACCGAGGTAGAGGTACGCCGGCAGGGCCCAGTCGTACCCGAAGCGCAGGGCGAGGACGGCGAACAGGACGCCGGTCCCCAGCTCGACGAGCGGGTAGCGGGCGCTGATGGGCTCCCCGCAGTCGCGGCACTTGCCTCTGAGCAGCAGCCATCCGGCCACGGGGACGTTGTCCCGTGGCCGGATGGGGGTGCTGCAGGCGGGGCAGGCGGACGGCGGGCTGACGACGCTCAGGCCGGCCGGCACGCGGTGCACGACGACGTTGAGGAACGAGCCGATCAGCAGTCCGAGGAAGCCGGCGAGGAGGGCGAGGGGCAGCACGGGCGCGAGGCTAGGACAGACGCGCTAGCCGCGGTCGTTCTCGTGGAACTGCCCGACCCCGACTTCGAGCAGGCCGCCCGGCAAGTTCTGGAGGAAGCAGTCGTCGAGGTAGATGTCCGCCGTACCGCGCATGTCGATGCTGTCAGCGAACAGAGTTCCGATCAGCTGTCCCCCACCGTTGGCCTTGGCCACCTGTCCGTACGGGTTGGGACCGGTGAAGACGGAGGCGACCAGCACGGTCCCGCCGTTCAGCTTCACGTTGCCGTTCTGGACGATGACCACGGCACCGGCGTCAGTGCAGCCTGCGTTGTTCGCTGCCAGCGGGTAGCTCCTGCTGTACCCCTTGAGGTCCTTGAGGTCCACCTCGCCGCCCTGGGATGCGCCCTTGAGGTCGTAGAACAGGACGGGGTGTGGGTACAGCGTTGACGCGTTGGTCGCCTGCAGGACTGCGGGGATGGCGGTCGTGTTCGTGAAGTAGAAGCCCTGTCGGCGAGCGGTAGCTCGCAGGGTGTCGAGCTGGGTGTTGTCCAGCCCGATCTGGGTCTGACTGGCGTCGAAGCCGTACGTCTTCCCCATCTGAGCGAAGGACGTCTCCTTCGACGTCGTCAACCACGGGGCCCCGTTCAAGGTCCCGTTCCCGCCGCACGCCGTGCCCACGACGTTGCCGCCGAAGGCGTCGGTGTCGTTCAGGTACTGCGTGGTCGTGTTGCAGGCCGAGGAGCTGTGGATGCTGTTGCTCTGTGTACAAGCGTCGTTCTGCTTGGGCACGATCGCCCCCGCCGAGTGTGCCGCCGCAGGGACTCCGTAGTACTGGTCGATGCCTTGGAAGGTCTGGAAGGACCTGCCCTGGATGCAGGAGTCGCTGAACAAGCTCTCGTAGTTGATACCTCCGTTACCACCCGCGGCAACGGTGTGCGCGAAGACCCCGATCGGGAAGTCGGCCGGCTTGACGGTCACGTCTTCCGTCACGTCGCGTGTGCCTGTAGCCCCCGCTGAGGCTCTGGCCTTGCCTGCCGCATGGACTGTGTAGAGACCGGTCTTCTTGGCCGGGGGGGCGAAGGCGCTCTGCTTCTCGATCCAGACCCGGACCTGCGTGCCGTCGGCCTGCGTGATGAGGTGCCCGTAAGCCGCTCCCAAGGCGATGCCGAGGTTCGGGCCGGCCGCGTCGAGGTGCGGCCCCTGTCCCCAGTCCGGCTGCCCGGCTGCCGGGTTGCACGACGGGGAGCAGGTCAGCCGCCCGACGCCGTTGCCACGGATCCACGCGACAGCCTGGGCGATCCCGGCCTCGGCGACGTTCTGGGCATCGGTGGACTGCCGATCCAGACCCACAGCCGACAGGTTGCTGCTGGCGACGAGGGCGATGGTGGCACCGATTCCTCCGAGCACGACCGTGAGAGCGATCACCACGACCATCGCGATGCCGGCGTCTCCCCTCGGGCGCCGACTGCTGCTTCGTGTGCTCATGAGATCTGTACTCCCTGGTTGCGCAAGTTGATCTGGCTCGAGTAGGTCTGCCGGTGTCGGCCCTTGAACACCTGGAAGCTGATGACGACGCTGTCGATGCGTGAGAGCTCGTTGGTGTCGAGCACCCCGTTGTTGTCGGGGTGCGGGCAGGGGACCGACGAGGACGAGCCGACGTTGGTGTTCGTGTCGAGCTCCTGCCAGGTGGTGACGCCGTCTCCGTTCGTGTCGCACTGCCACTGACTGCTTCGCAGCTCCAGGTGGAAGTCCGAGACGTAGGCGGACAGGACCGGGCGGATGACCGGCGACCCGGTCCCGTCCGTCGCGGTCAGCTGGATCTGACCGTTGTCGGTGCCACCCGCGTTCGGGACGAAGCTGTAGGTGAGCTGCTCAGGGTCAGCGGCGTCCGGCTCGATGACCCCGTTGGCGTTGAAGTCGGCGCTGAACGTCAGACTCCTCGCGTACCCGGCTGTGACGTAGCCAGGGTGACCAGGAGGATCAGCGGTGTAGAGGTCCACGTGATCGAGGGTCTGGGCCTCGCGAAGCTCGTGACTGAAGCGCGTCAGCGTCAGCCGCGCTTCCTCGTTGACGTCGTTCAGCTGGTGGATCTCGTCGCCCGCCTTCGCTTGAGAGGCGATGGTCGCCGTCACGATGCCGAGGAGAACGCTCAGAAGCGTCATCGCGACGAGGAGCTCGACGAGACTGAAGCCGCTGTCCTCACCTCGTCGAGCCACTCGGAGCCAGCTCATCGGTTGTCCTGCGCGAAGCACCCGAGGTCGCCGACGACGACGTTGAGGCGCGACGCACCCGTGGCGTCCGCGTCCCGCGTCGGCACCGTCGACAGCGTCAGGACCTTGAGGTCCTGCTGCGACGTCGGAGCAGTCGTGTTCGTGCTCAGCGCCGGACCGGTCATGGACTGGATGTAGTCCCCCAGGTACAAGGCCGTGCCCGAACTGCTCGTCCCCACCTGCACGCCGCCGGGCCCACGAACCAGCAGCGTCGGAGGGAGAGAGGTTCCAGACCCGTTCTTCAGCACGATGGGCGCCGAGTAGCCCGACCCGTTGTAGTACCTGATGGTGACTTGGTAGAAGGCGGTGGCTGCTGGCGTCGTTCCTGACGTGCATCGGAGACCGGCGTAGTCGAGCGTCACGTTCACCATGCCCTGCGGTGCTGAGGCCGTCGGCAGGATCTCGACCGACTGCGTCGTCGAGGTCGTGCAGACGGTGACCGCGTGGGAGGCACCTGCAGTGCTCTGCACGAAGCCCGTCGAGGTCGCGAACTCCACCCCTGTGGCCGCCGTGCCGGCCGAGTCGCAGCTCGCGGCAAAACCGGACCCAGACCCCGCAGACTGTCGGACGAGCGGCGTTGGTGCGCCCGCCGTCGGCGGCGAGGCGGCGGACTGAACACTGAGGTTGGTGAGACGTGCCTGCACGGCTCCCGTAGCCACGTTGGAGACCACCAGCGGGGTCGTGCCACGGCTCAGCACGCTGGTGATCGGCGCGCTGGAGCTGGCCACCTGCGGCAGCCCTGCGCTCGCCGAACCGGTGAGTCCGCTGACCCGGGTGGTCCCGAAGCACGCCGTCGAGCCGCAAGGGACGCCACTGCTGGAAGCGCCCGTGAGCGCCGTGAAGGAGGGCTGGTCGTCCGGCGCGTCCAGCGCACCTGTTGCCTGGCCGGAGGTGAGCTCACCCGAGCTGTAGGAGGCGACTGCCCCCTGGGCGACGGCTCGTGCAGTGGCGCCCACGGCCAGACTCGTGTCGGCACTCACGACAGCTGCCGCGAAGCGCTGCAGCGTCGGCGTCGGGAGGTCGTCGACAGTCGTCTCCACGGTCAACGCGTTGGTACGCAGCCGACTGACCGCCAGCGGCAGCGCTGCCTTGTACTCAGACCGGTCCGTGGTGCTGCTGTACTGCTTCGTCACACCACCCGCACGCCAACGGACGGTCGCCACCAGTTCGACGATCCCGGTGGGAGGGACGTCGGCGAGCGAGGTCTGAGTGTCGAACGCCGGCACCCCTGGGGTGCTGCCGTTCGGAGGGAGGACTGTCGTACCGGCCGCGTCGATGAACCGCGCCTGCACATCCTCGTTGAACTGTGGCGGGAGGTCCGGACCTGCCGGTCTCACCGGCACGGTCGGGTTCGAGCACACGTACGTGCCCGCCGGGTAGCTGCGCGCCGGCAGGTTCTGAGCTGCGTTCGCGGGCAAGCTCGTGGCAGCTCCGTAGTAGGCGCTGCTCGTGCAGTGTGAATTGCTCGCTCCGCTGACATTGCGGAAGTACGTGTCCAGAAGATCGACGAAGGCCTCATTGGCTGTCGTCGTGTACGGCACCCGGAACTGCAAGTTGCGCAGGACGTCGATGCGCTGCTGCAGGAGGTTCTTGGCCTGAGTCTGGTATCGGCCCACCTGGGTCGCCTTGAGCCCGCTTGCCACCAGTGGCGCTGACGCCGCCGCCACGATTCCCAGCAGCAGCAGCGCCACCATGACCTCGATCAGCGTGAAGCCCTCGTCGGTCGCTCGTCGAATGCGCTGCACGTCAGTTGCCGTTCGAGGAGACGCGGGCTGTGAGCCCGTCGACGGACAGGGTGTACTTCGCGGCGCCGTCTCGGGCCACCTTCACCGTGCCGGCGCTCGCACTGCCTCGCGGGTAGAAGGTGACGAAGCTCGTCGTGGCACCGTTGCGCTGTTCGAACGCAGCGGCCGCCACCGTCGAGGAGCCCTGAGCTGTCCCCGTCGTGACCGCCGTGCCGTTGGTCGCGTTGCAGGTGAATCCGGCCGGCATGCTCCAGGACGTCTTGGACACGTTGCTGCTCAACCGGTACGACGTCCAGCTCCGGCCACCCGTCACGCCGAGGTCCATGCAGTACGCGGTGTTCTCGCTGACGGATCTGACCTGCAACGCCCGCAGTTGTGATGTGAGCTCTCGCTGAGTGCCACGGGCGGCCATGGACTTGGTCGCGGCGCTGAAGCCGTACATGCCCATGGAGCTCAAGATGCCCACGAGCACCGTCACGACCAGCAGCTCCACCATCGTGAAACCTTGATCACCCCTGCTAGCCCTGCGCATGCAACGACCATCGACAGCCTTCGCGCCCTGCTTTAGCAGCGTGGAACGCCGAGCGGCCCCGATCCGAGGATCGGGGCCGCTGTGCGTGCATGCGTTACGGGCAGGTGCCCTGCGCCAGCGCCTGCGTAGCGGCACCGGTCTTGCTGATCTTCCAGTCGTCGCCACCCTTGGTGTTGTGCAGCTGCACGCAGTAGTCGCCGTAGGTGGCAGGAGCAGTCGCGGGGCTGCCGACGACGGTCCCCTTGACCAGCGTGTTGCCCGGGGAGAGGTTGATGCTGCTCGCGCCGACGGTGACCGGGGCGCCGGCAGTCGCTCCGCCGCCGATGGCCACAGAGGCCGGCTCGTCAACGAGCTGGGTGGCGATCTCGGTGGAGATGGACCGCAGGTCGGACTTCTGCGACGCCTCGTAGCCCTTGTTCTTCTGCGACAGGAAGGCCGGGATGGCGATCGCGGCCAGGATACCAATGATGATCATGACGACGAGGAGCTCGATGAGCGTGAAGCCGCCCTCGTTGTTCTCCTGCGCCTTGCGGATGCGAGCGAGCATTGCGATGTCCTCCGGGACTGGATGTGTGAGCCGCGCGGTGAAGTGGTCAGGTCCCTCGCGCGACCCCTCCGAGGAGGTGCCGGCCGAGGCAGCTGGGCGAACCCGGTGGGTCCCCTGGCTTTGCGACCCCGCCTCGCGGCGGGTGTGCCCTTGTCTAGGTCGTACGGCTCGATGACGAAGTGGTCATCGGCCGAGTGGAGGTGTCGCTTTAGCAGCGTGGAACGCCGAGCGGCCCCGATCCGAGGATCGGGGCCGCTGTGCGTGCATGCGTTACGGGCAGGTGCCCTGCGCCAGCGCCTGCGTAGCGGCACCGGTCTTGCTGATCTTCCAGTCGTTGCCACCCTTGGTGTTGTGCAGCTGCACGCAGTAGTCGCCGTAGGTGGCAGGAGCAGTCGCGGGGCTGCCGACGACGGTCCCCTTGACCAGCGTGTTGCCCGGGGAGAGGTTGATGCTGCTCGCGCCGACGGTGACCGGGGCGCCGGCAGTCGCTCCGCCGCCGATGGCCACAGAGGCCGGCTCGTCAACGAGCTGGGTGGCGATCTCGGTGGAGATGGACCGCAGGTCGGACTTCTGCGACGCCTCGTAGCCCTTGTTCTTCTGCGACAGGAAGGCCGGGATGGCGATCGCGGCCAGGATACCAATGATGATCATGACGACGAGGAGCTCGATGAGCGTGAAGCCGCCCTCGTTGTTCTCCTGCGCCTTGCGGATGCGAGCGAGCATTGCGATGTCCTCCGGGACTGGATGTGTGAGCCGCGCGGTGAAGTGGTCAGGTCCCTCGCGCGACCCCTCCGAGGAGGTGCCGGCCGAGGCAGCTGGGCGAACCCGGTGGGTCCCCTGGCTTTGCGACCCCGCCTCGCGGCGGGTGTGCCCTTGTCTAGGTCGTGCGGCTCGATGACAACTACTGCTTCGGGCCGCGACCGCCGGCCCTTGAGCGGATTCTCGGAAGAGTTTGCTGAACACGGGGAAGGCCCCGCCCTACCCGGACGGGGCCTTCCGGAGCCGCACACCTGCGGCGACCGTGGCTACTTGATGACGTTCATGAGACTGAAGATCGGCATGTACAGCGCCACGATCATGGCGCCGATGATGGCGCCGATGACCACGATCATCAGAGGTTCGATGAGCGCGGCGAGCGCCTCGGTGGTGGCCTCGACCTCCTGGTCGTAGAACTCTGCGATCTTGTGGAGCATGGTGTCGAGGGCTCCCGTGTCCTCACCGACGGACATCATCTGCACCACCATCGGGGGGAACACCGGGTGCTGCGTGAGGGGCTGCGCCAGGGACTCACCCTGGCGCACACTCTCCTGCACATCGCGGATAGCGCGCTCCAGGACGACGTTCCCGGTCGTCGACGCGACGATGTCCAGGCTCTGCAGGATGGGGACGCCGCTCTTCATCATTGTGCCGAGATTCCGAGCGAACCGTGCAAGCGCGATCTTCTGGAAGAGGAGACCGAAGACGGGCAACTTCAACTTGGCGGGGTCTATGACGTTGCGCACCTCGGGCTTGAGCTTGACCTTGGGCCAGGTGGCCAAGAAGGCGATGAACGCGACCACGCCGAGCGGCGCCATGAACTTCATGAGTCCCGACAGGAAGACCAAGAAGCGCGTGGGTGCGGGAAGCTGCGCGTCGAAGCCGGCGAACAGCCCAGCGAAGACCGGAACGATGAACAGCAGCATGCCGATCACCGCCACAACGGCGATGCAGAACACGACGACCGGGTACGTCATAGCTGCTTTGATCTTGTTCTTCAGCTTGACCTCGGCCTCGTAGTTCTCTGCGATCTGCAGGAGGACCACGTCGAGGAAGCCACCGACCTCACCAGCCCGCGTCATGTTGATGAAGAGCGGCGGAAAGACGAGCGGATGTCTGGCTAGCCCTACGGACAGGGAGCTCCCGGTCTCGATGTCGTTGCGGACTTCGCCCAGGACCCGTGCCAGCTCGGGGTTTTCGGTCTGTTCAGTGAGGATGGAGAGCGATCGCAGCAGGGAGAGCCCGCTGTTGATCATCGTGGCGAACTGGCGGGAGAAGACGGCGAGATCCTTGAGCTTGACCTTCTTCGGGCCCATGCCCGGGATCTTGATCTCCTTCTGGAGACCGGCGTTGGCCTGGGTGATACTGAGGGGCGCGTAGCCCATGGACTTCAGCTTCGTGGCGACCTGGGCCTGCGACTCGGCGTCGAGCTTGCCCGTCTTGATGGCCCCGGCCTTGTCGCGGACCTTGTACTCGAAGCTCAGCGTGGCAGTGCTCATGGTTGCTCAGCCCTCTCAGCGGCCGCAGAGGCGGTTGAAGTCCTCGACGTGGTGGCACTTCTCGAGCGCTGCGTCGTAGGTGATCGTGCCCTTGCGGACGAGCTCCGCGAGGTGGGAGTCCATCGTCTGCATCCCGTGCTTGGCGCCCGCCTGGAGCGCGGAGTAGATCTGGTGCGTCTTTCCCTCGCGGATGAGGTTGCGGATGGCCGGCGTCGCGACCATGACCTCACAGGCCACGACCCGGCCCTTGCCGTCCGCGGTCTTCACCAGCTGCTGGCAGACGACGCCCTGCAGCGCGCCGGACAGCATGACCCGCACCTGCTGCTGCTGCGACGGCGGGAAGACGTCGATGACACGGTCGATCGTCTGCGCAGCGTCCTGCGTGTGCAGGGTCGCCATGACGAGGTGTCCGGTCTCGGCAGCGGTGAGGGCGATCTCGATCGTCTCGAGGTCGCGCATCTCACCGACGAGGATGATGTCGGGGTCCTGGCGCAGCACGTGCTTCAGCGCGTTCTTGAACGAGTGCGTGTCCTCCCCCACCTCGCGCTGGTTGACCAGGCAGCCCTTGTGCTCGTGGAGGAACTCGATCGGGTCCTCGACAGTCATGATGTGGTCGTTGCGGTTCCGGTTCGCGCTGTCGACGACGGAGGCCAGCGTCGTCGACTTGCCCGAACCGGTGGGGCCGGTCACGAGGACGAAACCGCGCGGGAGCATCGCGAACTGCGCGACCTGCGGCGGCACGCCCAGGTCCTCGAGCTTCTTGATCTCGTACGGGATGACACGAAAGGCCGCGCCGAGGCTGTCCTTCTGCTGGTACACGTTCACGCGGAAGCGCGCGCGGCCGGGCAGGCTGTAGGCGAAGTCGAGCTCGAGCTCCTCCTCGAACTTCTCTCGCTGCTTCTGGCTCAGGATCGCGTACATCGTCCGCTGGACGACCTGCGGCGTCAGGACCGGGAAGTCCTCGAGCTGCTTGAGGCTGCCCTGACCGCGCACGGTGGGGCGTGCGCCGACGGTGAGGTGCAGGTCGGACCCGCCGCTCTCCAGCAGGCTGATGAGCAGGTCGGAGAGGAAGTTGCTGTCCTCGCTGTTGTCCTCCGCACCGACGCGCACCGCAGCCTCGGCCGGCGCTGCGGCGGCGGCGGGGCGGGCCTGCTCCGGCACGATCGCGACCGGAGGCGGCAGCGCGACGGCGGGCGCGGCCTGGACGGCGCCGAGTGTCGGGACCGGCGCTTCAGCGGGCGTGACGAGGACCGGTGTCGCCAGGACCGGTGCGCCGAGGACTGGAGCCGACACCTCGACGGCGGGCGCGACCGGAGCGGAGGCGAGGACCGGGGTGGGCGTGGGGACGCTCTCGATGGCGGGCGCCGAGGCGAGCCCGGCGTACGCCGGCGGCTGCTCCAGGGTGGGTACGGGCCCGCTCGCGAACGTCATCGTCGGCGGCTCGTCCTGCAGGGACGGCGCGGGCTGCCATGTCGGAGGGGCGACCTCGGGCGCGGGCACGAAGGTCGGCGTCGAGCCGAAGTAGCCCTCCATGCCAGCCGGAGCTGCGGGGATGTTCTGGTCCACGTGCCGTCCCTCCTGGGCGCCCGTGCGCGGGCGAGTCCCTGGAGGCTTCGACCGTTCGGAGCAGTCCCTTGAGGGACTAGACGACCACCCGGAGGATCTCCTCGATCGACGTGTGGCCCGCCAGCACCTTCGCCAAGCCGTCGTCGCGCAGCGTGATCATCCCCTGCTCGCGCGCCACCTTGCCGATGACGAGCGACGACGCGTGCTCGACGGCGAGCTTCTCGATCTCCTCCGACACCGCCATCACCTCGTGCAGCGCGAGGCGCCCCTTGTAGCCGGTCTTCGAGCAGGCCGAGCAGCCGACGGGGCGGAACAGCGTCGGCAGCTCCATGCCGTCCTGCCACGGGAAGCGGGCGTCGAGCATGTACTGCGGCGTCGGGGTGTATGCCTCCTTGCACTTCGGGCAGAGCCGGCGCGCCAGGCGCTGAGCCAGGACGCAGTCAAGCGCGGAGCCGACCAGGAACGGCTCGATGCCCATCTCGGTGAGGCGCACGACGGCAGACGGTGCGTCGTTGGTGTGCAGGGTCGACAGCACGAGGTGGCCGGTGAGGGCGGCCTCGATGGCGATGTGCGCCGTCTCCTGGTCGCGGATCTCACCGAGCAGAACGATGTCGGGGTCCGAGCGCAGGATCGAGCGCAGGGCCGCGGCGAAGGTGAGGCCGGCCTTGGCGTTGGTCTGCACCTGGTTGATGCCCGGGAGCCGGTACTCGACCGGGTCCTCGACCGTGATGACGTTGACCTCGGGCTTGCTGACGATGTTCAGCGTGGCGTAGAGCGTCGTCGACTTGCCCGACCCGGTCGGGCCGGTCACCAGGATCATCCCGTAGGGCTTCACGAAGGACTTCGAGTAGACCTCGTAGTTCTCGTCGCCGAAGCCGAGGTCGGACAGGTTGAGCGAGGCCGTCGAGTTGTCCAGGATGCGCATGACGATCTTCTCGCCCCACACGGTGGGAAGGGTCGCCACGCGCAGGTCGATCTTCTTGCCGTTGGTCGTCACCGACAGGCGACCGTCCTGCGGGATGCGCCGCTCCGCGATGTTGATGTCAGCCATGATCTTCAGCCGACTGGTGACGCCGGACGTGATGGTCTTGGGAGAGCGCATGACCTCGTGCAGGACGCCGTCGATGCGGAAGCGGACGCGCAGGTCCTTCTCGGCCGGCTCGATGTGGATGTCCGACGCCCGGTCCTGGATCGCCTGCGTGATCAGCAGGTTGACGAACTTGACGATCGGCGCGTCCTCGACGATCTCCTTGACGTTGGACAGGTCGTCGGCCTCGTCGTTGATGCCGATGGCCGACGTGAGGTCGTCGAGCTCGGCGTCGCCGCGGTGGTACCGGTTGATGGCGGCCAGGAGGTCGGGCTTGGTGGCGACGACGGGCTTGATCTCGAGCCCGCTGACCGACCGCATGTCGTCCACGGCGAAGACGTTGGCCGGGTCGGCCATGGCGACGACGAGCTTGCCGTCCTCGTAGCCGATCGGGAGCGCCGTGTGCCGTCGGCAGACCGGGTCGGGGACCTTCATCACGGCACTGCCGTCGACCGGGTAGTCCGACAGGTCGACGAACCGCATGCCGATCTGCGTGGCGAGCGCAGCCACGAGCTGCCCCTCGCTGAGCAGCTTCATGTCGACGAGGACGCGCCCGAGACTGCGGCCCAGCCGCTTCTGCTCCGCGACGGCGGCCTCGAGCTGGTCCCGGGTGAGGTGCCCGCCCTCGAGCAGGATGTCGCCGAGCTGCTTCACGCCGAGCCGCCGATCACGAGAGGGAGCACTCCCCCCGCTATCGGTCCGAGGGTGCGGACCCTTGACCCGAACGGCTCAGCCGGACGACGTGAGGGCGCGGGCCAGCTCCTCGAGCGCCGCGGCCTGGTCGACGTCGTCCACCGTCCTGGTGCTGCCGTCGCGGAAGCCCAGCTGCACGCGCGCGGTGCCGACGAGCTGGGCAGGCACGAACGGCGCACGCGACCCGTCGTCGACCGCCTCCTCCCGGCTGAAGACCGTCTCGAGGAAGCCAGTGCGGCACGGGCCCGGGCCGGGCTCCGGCGGGAGGACAGCAGGGTCGACGCGTTGGGCAGCCTCGACCGGAGCCGGGACGACGACCGGCGCCGGAGGCACCGTGCCGAGCAACCGCTCCACCTCGTCCAGGGGCAGCGCGGGAAGGAGCGAGGCCTCGGCCTGGGCCCGCGCGAGCGCGGCAGCCACCACCGGGTCCACCACCGGCACGGAGACCGGCAGGACCAGCGGCCCGCTCGGGATCGACGTCACTGCCGCCCCGAGCCCGTGGCGCCCGGAGGCGCGCCGCCGGAAGAGCCAGCCCACGGTCAGACCCGGACGGGCGCGGCGTCGAGCTGGTCGACGACCGAGTAGAGCAGCGCCAGCAGCACGGCCTTGACCGACTCACGGTCGGTGGCGTCGCACGGTACGACCGGAGTGTCCTCGTGCAGGTCCAGCGCCTGGCGGACGTGGGCCTCGCCCTCGGGGTCGAGCCCGGCGGTGCGGTTGAGCGCGACGACGAACGGCACCTTGGCCATCTTGCGGAACGCCGCCAGGATGCCGACGGCCTCCTCGAGGCTGTCGGGGCGCGAGCTGTCCACGAGCAGGATGTAGCCGAGCATCCCCTCGCCGAGGATCTCCCACATGAAGTCGAACCGGTCCTGGCCGGGCGTGCCGAACAGGTAGAGCACCAGGTCGCGGTCGATCGTGATGCGTCCGAAGTCCATGGCGACCGTGGTCTCGGCCTTGCGTGACCGGGTGTGGTCGCTGATGTCCTTCTCCGTCGACAGGACGGTGATCTCGCTGATGGTGCGGATCAGGGTGGTCTTGCCCGCGCTGAACGGCCCGGTCACGACGATCTTGACCGCGGTCCCGCTGTGCTTGCGGCGGTTCGGGTTCCTGGTGCTCATCACAGCCCTCTCACGCCGGCGATCAGCCTCAGCAGCAGGCTCTTGTTGACGCTCGGGTCCAGGGCGACACCGAGGGCGACCTCGGGCTGCATGGCGGCCGAGCCGTTGACCGAGCCGTGGCCCATCGTCGCCGGGACGGGCGCCGGAGCCGGGGTCGTCGCACGGGCGAAGGCCGGCTCCGCGTGCTCGGGCTGCCGGGGAGCGACGAAGGGCTCGGGCCGCTCCGGGATGACCGGCGTGCGTACGGGAGCCGGCGGCGGGGAGGTCACCACGGTCTGCACCGGCGCGGGTGCGGACACGGGGGCGGTCGGTACCGGCACACCCTCGAGGCCGGAGAGCAGTGACTGGCGGCGGTGCAGCGAGCTGAGGGCGTCGTCGGAGGCGTGGCGCACCTCGAGCAGACCCCGCTGGACGAGTGCGGCCAGGGCGCTGACGACGGCGAACTCCCCGCGGCCGGACAGGGAGACCAGCTCGCCCACGGTCCGGCGTCCGTCGACGAGGGCGAGCAACCACCACTCGGCCGAGGCGACCGCCGGCTCAGCAGCAGGGGCGGGGACGACGAGGACGACGGCGTCGGGCGACGGCACGACGGCAGCGAGGGCCGGCCAGGCGTCGAGCCGGCGGCGTGCCTCGCTGACGACCTGCTCCACCGTGAGGGCGGCACCGAGGTCGTCGGGGTCGAGCTCGTCGGCGACGAACGCGAAGTCGCCCTCGGTCCAGCGCAGCAGGTCGAAGACCGCGTCGACGGCCTGCTCGGCGGCGAGTGCCCGGACGGTGTCGGTGTCGAGCGGAGCGGTGTCGGCGAGCATGCGGCCCAGGCCGGCGCCCTCCTTGTGGCTGACCCGCTCCACGGCCTTGGCCAGCGTGGCGTCGTCGACCAGCCCGGCGCCGACCAGACGGCGACCGAGCTCCTGGCGCTGCACCTGGGCGCGGGCGCCGGTGATGGCGCCGTCGCGCAGGTGGATCGCGCCGTGGCGGCCGTGCTCGCGACGCACGTGCAGCGTGCCGCTCTTCTTCGTGGCGCTCAGCAGCTGGAAGATGTCCGGCAGGCTGAACGCGTCGAGGGTGCCCTCGAGCTTCATGTCAGGACCGCCCTACGACCAGGCGGGCGGGGCGTCGGGGGTCGGGGTGGCAGGTGCCTGCGCGTACGTCGACCAGGGGGTCTCCACCGGCAGGCTGTACGTGGGCGGCGAGTAGACCTGACCCTCGGGAGGCGTCGGGACCGCGGTCAGGACGGGCGCCTGTGGCACCTCGGCGCGCAGGACGTCGGCGACAGCGGCGGCAGCCCGCTTCACCTCGTAGAGCATCATGCCGATCTTCGCGCCCTTGGCCGCGACCGCGACCAGGACGGCCTCGTCGTCGCAGCTGATGAGGAAGACGGTCCCGGTCTCGCCCTCGATGTAGACCTGCGACAGCTCGCCCCGGCCGAGGCCCTGCGCGGCGCGCTCGCCGAGGGACAGCAGCGCTGCGCTCATGGCGGCAACCCTGTCCTCGTCCATCGACGGCGGCAGCGCGGACGCCATCGGGAGCCCGTCGAAGGAGACGACGGCCGCGGCCTCGATCTCCGCGGTCGAGGACAGGAGGGCGTGGATCGCGGTGTCCAGCCGCTCCGAACGGCTCCCCGCGTGCAGGTCAGACATGCCGTGCCCCTCTGGTCCTCGCTCGGCCCCGTGACAGCAGACGTGCAGCCACGACTCCTGCATCGGCGGAGGTCAGGAGGGTCTTGAGCGGTTCAGCGCGGCCCGCATCTGCTCGACCGGCGGCGCGAAGCCCGTCATGAGCCGCACCTGCTCCGCCGCCTGGTGCAGCAGCATCTCCAGCCCCGACACGACCGTCCCCCGGCACCCGAGCGCCAGCGCGGACAGCCACGGGTCGTAGGCGACGTCCAGCAGCACCGGCACGTCGGCGACGTAGGGCGCGGCGAAGGACGCGGCCCCCGACGGCAGCGTCGAGACCAGCAGCTCGCCACCGTCCAGCACCGCCGGGTCCCACGCCACCACCGACGGCGTCACCCCCAGCCGGGCCGCAGCCTCGAGCGTCGCGCTGGGGTGGGACCGGACCACGAGCACCGGGTCGACGCAGCCCAGCTGCTGCAGCGCCGCGAGGGCGGACCGCGCCGTCGCTCCGCCGCCGAGCACCACCGCGCGACGCACCGACGTGACCCCTGCCGAGGCCAGCGCCGCGACGATCCCGTGGACGTCGGTGTTGTCCCCGTGCAGCCCGTCCTCCCGCACGAGGACGGTGTTGGCCGCGGCCACCGACGCCGCCAGGGGTGTGACCGACGTCAGGAGCGGCAGCACTGCCTCCTTGAGCGGCATCGTCAGCGACAGCCCGGCCCAGGTCGCGTCGAGGCCGGCGACGAAGGCGGGCAGGTCGGCAGCCGTGCACTCGACCGTGTCGTACGACCAGGACAGGCCCAGCGTCTCGTACGCCGCCCGGTGCAGGACCGGTGAGAGGCTGTGCGCGATCGGGCTGCCGAGGACGGCGGCCCGGGTCAGTAGACGCCCTCGGCCTGGGCCTTCTTCTTGGCCCGCAGGAACTCGTCGTAGTCGTCGGTGAAGAGCGCCGCGCCGGTCGCCTTGTCCACGGTGATGAAGTAGATGAAGTTGCCGGGGGCCGGGTTGAGCGCAGCCTCGATGGCCAGGGCGCCGGGCGAGCCGATGGGGGTCGGCGGCAGACCCGTGTTCTGGTAGGTGTTGTAGTCCGACTCGACCTTGAGGTCGTCGAGCGACAGGGCTGCCTTCTTCTCCTCCCGCACGTAGTTCACGGTGGAGTCGAACTGGAGCTTCTGACCCTTCGCCAGCCGGTTGTAGGCGACCCGGGCCACCTTCGCCCGGTCGCCCGCGAACGCCGTCTCCTTCTCGATCAGCGACGCCACGGTCAGCACCTCGTACGGCGTCCGACCGATCTTCGCCGCGCCGGCCGCGAGGTCGAGGTCGACGGCGGCCTTGTCGAAGCGCTGCACCATGGTCTGCAGCAGGCTGACGGCCGTGGTGTCGGGGTCGATGTCGTAGGTGGCCGGGAACAGGAAGCCCTCGACCTGGCCCTCGGCGTAGTCGGGCAGCCCGAGCGCGACCGGCTTCTCCACGGCCGCCCGCAGCTGCGCGATCGGGAGCTTGCCCTGCTTGGCGATGATGTCGAGCGCCTGTGACAGCGGCACGCCCTCGGGCAGGGTGACGCGGCCGCGCAGCCGGCTGGCCGGGTCGAGCAGCAGCGCGAGCGCGGACGCCGCGCTCATCTGCCCGCGCAGCGTGTAGTAGCCCGGCTGCAGCTTCGTGGCGTCCGGCTCCTGGAGCGTCGCCTTGCGGAACGCCTCGCGGCTCTTCACCACGCCCTTGGCCATCAGCGTCGCGCCGACGGCGGTCAGGTTCTCGCCGGGCTTGACCTGCACGGTCACCTCGCCGCTGCCCGCACCGCGGTAGTCCGGTGCGGCCGGGTCGCGCTGCAGGACCCGCTTCGCCGCGAAGGCAGCGCCGGCGAGGAGCCCCAGCACCACGAGCAGCGCGACGACCAGCTTGAGGGCCGCCGCGCCCTTGCCTCGCTGACGGCGGGGCGCGGACGGCGGCGTGTCCAACAGGTCGCTCACCGGCCCGACCCTACAAGCGGGCAGGTGAGGTGAGCGTCAGGCACGCGCGTCCAGGAAGCCCTGCAGCAGGGCCACCGCAGCGGCCTGGTCGATCACGGCGCGCTGCTTCCTGGCGTTCTTGCCGGAGGCCCGCAGCGCCGCGGCCGCCGTCACGGTCGTCAGCCGTTCGTCGACCAGTTGGATCGGCACGGGGGCCACGAGAGGGGCGAAGACCGAGACCCAGGTGCGTGCCATGTCGGCGGACGCCGAGGCCGAGGTCCCCCGCATCGACGTGGGCAGCCCGACGACGACCAGGACGGCCTCGCGCTCCGCGACGATCTCGGCGACCCGTCGGTGGCCCGGCGCGACGACGGTCTCCACCGGCGAGGCGAGGATCCGGTGCGGGTCGCTCGCCGCGACGCCGACCCGGACCGTGCCGACGTCGACCGCGACGACGACGCCCTTCACGACGAGGTGCTGGCCACCAGCGCGGACGCGCGTCGCAGCGCCTCGGCGATGCCGGACGCGTCGGTGCCGCCGCCCTGCGCGACGTCGTCCTTGCCGCCGCCCTTGCCCGACACGGCGGGGGCGGCCTCGCGCACCAGCGCGCCGGCCGACAGTCCCCGGCTGCGCCCGAGGTCGTTGACGGCGGCCACCAGGGTGACCCGGTCGCCTCCGGCAGCGACGACGACGGCGGCGGGCCGGTCGGCCAGACGGCCGCGGACGTCGAGCGCGAGCGAGCGCACGAGGTCGGCGGGCGTGCCGGCGGGCGCCTCCACCCCCACGTAGGCCACTCCCCCGAGGTCGACCGCAGCAGCCGCGAACTCGCCCGCCCGCTGCAGCACCTGACCGGCCCGCAGCGTCGAGAGCTCCTTCTCGACCTCGCGCAGCTTCGCGACGACGGCCGCGACCCGGTCGGGCACCTCCGTCGACGGCACCTTGAACGTCGACGCGAGCTGCGACAGCAGCACGTGCTCCTTGGCGAGGTAGCTGTAGGCGTCGAGGCCGACCAGGCCCTCCACCCGCCGGACGCCGGAGCCGATGGAGGCCTCCGACAGCAGCTTGACGACGCCGAGCTGGCCGGACCGGGCCGCGTGCGTCCCGCCGCAGAGCTCTCGGGCGTAGTCGCCGACCTCGACGACCCGGACCTCGTCGCCGTACTTCTCGCCGAACAGGGCCATCGCCCCGATCCGCCGGGCCTCCTCCTGCGTGGTGACGAAGGCGCGGACCTCGAGGTCGGCGAGGGCGATCTCGTTGATCTCCTGCTCGACGTCGGCCAGCACCGAGGCCGGGACGGCGCCGGGCGAGGAGAAGTCGAAGCGGAAGCGCCCGGGGTTGTTCTCCGAGCCGGCCTGGGTGGCCTGCTCCCCCAGCGCCTTGCGGACCGCCTGGTGCACGAGGTGGGTGGCGGTGTGGGCGCGGCTGATGGCCCGGCGGCGCTCGACGTCGACCTGCGCGTCGACGGCGGACCCGACCTGGGGGGCGCCGGAGAGCACGGTGCCGCGGTGCACGACGAGGCCGCCGAGCGGCTTCTGCACGTCGCTGACCTGCACGACGGACCCGTCGGCGAGCACGAGCTGCCCGGCGTCGGCCTTCTGGCCACCGCCCTCGGCGTAGAAGGGTGTGCGGTCGAGCACCAGCTCCACGAGGTCACCCGGAGCGGCTGCCGACACCGACGCCCCGTCGACGAACAGGCCCCGGAGGACGGCCTCGGAGCGGACCTTGGTGTAGCCCGTGAAGCTCGTCGCACCGGTGGAGTCCAGGACCGAGCGGTACGCGGACACGTCGACGTGGCCGGTCTTCTTGCCCCTGGAGTCCGCCTTCGCCCGGGAGCGCTGCTCGTGCATGAGCGTGCGGAAGCCCTCCTCGTCGACGGCGAGCCCCTGCTCGGAGGCCATCTCGAGGGTGAGGTCGATCGGGAAGCCGAAGGTGTCGTGCAGCTGGAAGGCGGTCGCCCCGGAGAGGGCACCGGCCGCGCGGGCCGCCGGGACGGCGGTGTCGAACACGGCCGCGCCACGGGTGAGCGTCTCGAGGAAGGACGCCTCCTCGGCCGCCGCGACGGCGTGGATGCGCACCGCGTCCGCGACGAGCGACGGGTACTGCGGCCCCATGGCGAGCGTCGCGGCGTCGACCAGCTCCTTCACCACCGGCTGGTGCGCACCCAGCAGGCGCATGGCCCGGACGGCGCGCCGGACGATGCGGCGCAGGACGTAGCCGCGGCCCTCGTTGCCGGGGGTGACGCCGTCGCCCATGAGCATCAGCGCGGTGCGGACGTGGTCGGTGACGACGCGGAGCCGGACGTCGTTCGTGGCGTCGGCGCCGTACCGGACGCCGGTCAGCTCGGAGGCGCGGTCCAGGATCTGGCGGCTGGTGTCGATCTCGTACAGGTTGTCGACGCCCTGCAGCAGGGTGGCCACGCGCTCGAGGCCCATGCCGGTGTCGATGTTCTGGCTCGGGAGCGGCCCGGCGACGTCGAAGTCGACCTTGGAGCGCACCTCGGACAGCTGGTACTGCATGAAGACGAGGTTCCAGAACTCCATGTACCGCTCGCCGTCGACGGCGGGGCCGCCCTCGGCGCCGTAGGAGGGGCCGCGGTCGTAGAAGATCTCCGAGCAGGGGCCGCCGGGGCCGGGCACGCCCATGTTCCAGTAGTTGTCGGCCTTGCCGAGGCGCTGGATCCGGTCCGGGTCGACCCCGAGGGCGAGCCAGAGCCGGACGGCCTCGTCGTCGTCCTCGTAGACGGTGATCCAGAGCTTGTCCTCGGGCATCCCGAAGCCGCCGTCGGCCGTGGGCTTGAGGATGAGGTCCCAGGCCAGCTCGATGGCGCCCTGCTTGAAGTAGTCGCCGAAGCTGAAGTTGCCGGCCATCTGGAAGAACGAGCCGTGCCGGGTCGTCTTGCCGACCTCGTCGATGTCGAGGGTCCGCACGCACTTCTGCACGCTCGTCGCCCGCGGGTACGGCGCCTGCTGCTCGCCGAGGAAGTACGGCTTGAACGGCACCATGCCGGCGTTGACGAGCAGGAGGGTGGGGTCGTCCGCGATGAGCGACGCCGACGGGACGACGGTGTGCCCGCGACCCTCGAAGTGGTCGAGGAAGCGGCGGCGGATCTCGTCGGACTGCACGGCTACTTCTCGAAGGTCTGCGCGTCGATGGCGTCGTTGCTGCCGTCCAGGCCCAGGGCGTCGCGCAGCTCGACCTCGCGCTCGGCCATGGCGTCCTTGACCTCGGCGGTGAAGTCGCGCAGGGCGTCGGTCAGGCCGGCGAGCCCGCCCGAGATCGACTCCTGCACGCCGGCCGGCGTGACGCGGTGCGCGGCCCGGGTCAGCGTGCGCACGACGAGGATCCCGACGGTCGCGCCGAGAGCGACGTAGAACAGGCGGCGGGTCATCGCCCTGCCTTCCGCTCCGCCTTCACGCGCTTGCGGATGTCGCCCTCGCTGCGCTTCGTCGCGGCCTTGCGGACGCCGTAGGAGAACGCGGCGACCTTGATGACCGGGCTGCCGAGCGTGGCGGCGAACAGGCCGGTCAGCGAGGAGACGTTCGCCGAGATGCTCTGGGCGTTCGCGGCGATCGCGTCGACCCGGACGAGCTCCTCGTTCACGTGCACGACCGACGTCGTGACCTCGCCGAGCAGCGGCACCGTCTTGTCGGTGATCCCGTGCACGAGGAAGCGGGCCTCGTCGAGCACCTTGGTGAGACGCACGAGCGTGAAGCAGACGAACAGGGCGATGAGCAGGAAGGCGAACGCGCACACCAACCCGACGAGGTCACCTACAGAGATCACGACTGCTCCTGGTCGGCGAGGACGGCGAGCTCCTCGGGGGTGGGGGGTGCGGGCTTGCAGCGGGGCCGGAAGCCGGAGGCGGCGTCCTCGGGGACCACCCCGCGGTCGCCGCGCAGCACCTCGCGCAGCCCCGCGAGCCGCTCCCCGGCGACACGCTCGACCCCCAGGCCGCCCGGCGAGTAGTACTCCCGCCCGACGACGGGGTCGGGCGCGTACTGCTGCGCGACGACCCTCCCTGGGAAGTCGTGAGGGTAGCGGTAGCCCCCCGCACTGCCGTGCGCGAGCTTCTTGGCCCCCGGGTAGTGGCTGTCGCGCAGGTGCGCCGGCACGCTGCCGGTCAGCCCGGAGCGGATGTCGGCGAGCGCCGTGTCGACGCCGGCGAGGACCGCGTTGCTCTTCGGCGCGAGCGACAGGTGGATGACGGCCTGGGCCAGGTTGATCCGGGCCTCGGGCATCCCGATCAGCTCGAGCGCCTGCGCCGCGGCCACCGCGACCTGCAGCGAGCCCGGGTCGGCCATGCCGATGTCCTCGCTCGCGCTGACCACCAGCCGCCGCGCGATGAAGCGCGGGTCCTCCCCCGCCTGCACCATGCGGGCGAAGTAGTGCAGGGCCGCGTCGACGTCGGAGCCCCGGATCGACTTGATGAACGCGCTGACGACGTCGTAGTGCTGGTCGCCGTCACGGTCGTACCGGACGGCGCCGCGGTCGACGGCCTGCTCGAGCACCTCGAGCGTGACGACGTCGCCCGCTCCGGCGGCAGCCTCGAGGGCGGTCAGGGCCCGCCTGCCGTCCCCGCCGGAGAGGCGGACGAGGTGCTCCAGCGCGTCGGGCTCGAGCGTGAGCCGTCCCCCGAGGCCGCGCTCGTCCGCCAGGGCGCGGGTCACGAGCGCCCGGACGTCGTCGTCGGACAGGGGCTCGAGCGTCAGCAGCAGCGAGCGGGACAGCAGCGGCGAGATGACGCTGAAGAACGGGTTCTCGGTGGTGGCGGCGACCAGGGTGACCCACCGGTTCTCGACGCTCGGCAGGAGGGCGTCCTGCTGGGTCTTGCTGAACCGGTGCACCTCGTCGACGAACAGCACGGTCTGCGCCCCGGACTCGCCGAGCGCCCGCTTGGCCTCCTCGACGACGAGGCGGACGTCCTTGACGCCGGCGGTGACGGCGGAGAGCTCGCGGAAGCGCCGCTTCGTCGAGGCGGCGATGACGTACGCGAGCGTCGTCTTGCCCGTGCCCGGAGGGCCCCACAGGACGACCGACAGCGGCGCGTCGCCCTCGACCAGCCGCCGCAGCGGGGCGCCGGGGCCGAGCAGGTGCCGCTGGCCCACGACCTCGTCGAGGGTCCGCGGGCGGAGCCGGACCGCGAGCGGCGCGACCGCCCGGGCAGCCCGCTGCTCGGCCTCGGCGAACAGGTCGTCCTCCACGAGGCCGACCCTAGTGACCTACCGCAGGGTGCGGGGGTTCGCCAGGTTGAGCGAGCCCGACCAACCGGCGTGCTGCGGGTGCTGCGGACCGTGCGGGGTCTGCTTCGAGGTGATCGTGGTGGCCCGCGGGGTCGCCCAGGTGTAGGCCTCCTGGACGCTGACCTTGCCGTCGTGGTCGGCGTCGGCGGCCTGGTCGCGGATGCCGAGCGAGAACAGCTGGCGGGCCCAGACCGACATGCCGGCCTTCGGGTCCTCGTAGGACTTCTCGTTCGTCTTGCTGCTGGCCGTGAACAGGTGGTTGCTGTCGGACAGGCCGTGGTTGAAGCCGTTGGCCTCGCAGCCGGCGATGTCGACCCAGCCGGTGCCCTTGCCCCGCTTGAGGACGGCGGCGACGTCGGTGTCCTTGAGGAACACGTTGTCCTGGCTCCACAGGAACTCGCCGGCCGAGGTCTGCTTCACGTGACCGGAGAAGTGCAGGGCGGTGAAGGTCGTGGGGGTCTGCTTGCTGGCCAGCCAGGACAGGCCCGCCCTGATCGCCGAGCCGCTCGCGGCCTTCTCGGTGAGGACCCGGATGTGGTCGCTCTTCCAGCCCTGGTCGAGCAGGACGTTCTTCACCAGTCCGGCGTCCCGCGCCCCGGCGACGGTGCTGTGCGTGCTGCCGGCGTAGTCGGTGATGCCGATGACGAGGGCCCACCGCTCGGTCGGGGACGCCGTCGGGGAGGCCGCGTCGGAGGACGCCAGCGGCAGGCCGCCCGCGAGCAGCAGGGCGGTGAGGGCGGGGACGAGGGCGCGGCGCACGGGGCCTCCAGGGACGGGCAGGAGCAGGCTCCCGCGAGATGTGCAGTGTGCCTCACTGTCGGCCGCTGAGGGGCCGGTCTGGAGGAGACTTTCCGGGTGACCGCCCCCGTCGAGCTCGCGTCCGCAGCCGAGGTCCTGCTGGCCACCGACCACGACCCGTTCGCCCGCGGCACCCTCGGTCGGCCCCTGGCCCGTGCCTGGATGCGGGACGGGGCGGTCCTGTGGCTCGCCGTCGACAACGAGCACCGCGTCTCCTACCTGTCCGCGCTCGGCGAGCCGCCCGCCGTCGCCGGGCTGCTCGGTGACGTCCTGCCCGAGCTGCCGCCCCGGCAGCGCGTGACGCTCCCCCGCGGCACGGCGCCGCTCCTGCCCGCCTGGGTCGGGCTGGACGGCGTCGACTGGGACTTCCGCTGGACCCCGGAGCCCTTCGCCCGCCAGCCGCGCGAGGACGAGGTCCACGTCCTCGCCGACCTGTCCGAGGTCGGCCCCCTGCTGGCCGCCTCCAGCCCCCGCGCGAGCGTCTCGCCCGGCGACGACGCCGCCCGGCGGTGGGTGGGGCTGGTGGACGCCGGCCGCCTGGTGGCCTGCGCGGCCGACACCAGCAGCGCGGAGGGGGTCGGGCACCTGTCCTCCATCGCGGTGCACCCGGACTGCCGCGGTCAGGGCCTCGGGCGCACCGTGACCGCGGCCCTGGCGCGGCTGCTGTTCGCGGGCGGCTGCGACCTCGTCACCCTCGGCATGTACGCCGACAACGACGCCGGACGCCGGATGTACGACGCCCTCGGGTGGCGCGACGAGCACCGGTTCACCAGCGGGCCGCTCCAGGTCAGGTCGCGCTGGTAGTCCCCAGCAGCGCGTCGCGGCGGGTCCAGGCCCAGCGCAGGAACCCCACCGACAGGCCCAGCGTCAGCAGGTTGACGACCAGCTCGACCAGCCCGCCGGCACCGCTGGTCCAGGTGCCGTGCTGCAGGTCGTACAGCACGTCCATGCAGAACAGGTAGAGGCCGGCGCCCCCCGCGCACAGCAGCCAGAACAGCCCCGCGGGACGGCGACGTCGGACGCTGACCACGGCGAGCAGGGTGCACACGCCGAGCCAGGCGTCGGCGAGCGGGAAGGCCCCCTCGAACTCCTCGTACGCCCGCGACGTGTCGCTCGCGACGAGGTCCCGGGCGACGTACCAGAGCGTCCAGTACGCCAGCAGGGCTCCGACGGCGACCACACCGGCCACCGTCAGGCGGCGGAGCTCCCGGTCCGTGATCACTCCTCGGGGTCCGCGTCGACCCCCGCCTCGCCGCGCTGCTGCGGCGTGATCGGCGTCGGCGCGCCGGTGAGGGGGTCGTAGCCGGCACCGGTCTTCGGGAAGGCGATGACGTCGCGCAGGGACTCGGCGCCGGCGAGCAGCATCACGACGCGGTCCCACCCGAGGGCGATGCCGCCGTGGGGCGGGGCGCCGTACTGCAGGGCGTCGAGCAGGAAGCCGAACTTCTCCTGCGCCTCCTCCGGCGTGATGCCCATGAGGTCGAAGACCCGCTGCTGGACGTCGGGGCGGTGGATGCGGATGCTGCCGCCGCCGAGCTCGTTGCCGTTGCAGACGATGTCGTAGGCGTAGGCGAGGGCCTCGCCGGGAGCGTCCTCGAGGGTGTCGAGGAACTCGGGCTTTGGGCTCGTGAACGCGTGGTGGACGGCGGTCCACTGTCCGCTGCCGACGGCGACGTCGCCGGACGCCACGGCGTCGCCGGCGGGCTCGAACAACGGTGCGTCGACGACCCACGTGAAGGCCCAGGCGCCCTCGTCGATGAGCCCGCAGCGCTTGCCGATCTCGAGCCGGGCCGCGGCCAGGAGACCGCGGGCGGAGGTCGCCTCGCCGGCGGCGAAGAAGACGCAGTCGCCGGGGGCGGCCCCGACGTGCGCGGCGAGGCCGGCCAGCTCGGTCTCGGACAGGTTCTTCGCGACCGGCCCGGTGAGGCTGCCGTCCTCCTGGACGAGCACGTAGGCGAGCCCCCTGTGGCCGCGCTGCTTGGCGAACTCCTGCCAGGCGTCGAGCGTCTTGCGCGGCTGCGACGCCCCGCCCGGCATCACGACGGCCCCGACGTACGGCGCCTGGAAGACCCGGAAGGGGGTGTCCTTGAAGTACTCGGCGCACTCGACGAGCTCCTGGCCGAAGCGCAGGTCGGGCTTGTCGTTGCCGTAGCGGCGCATCGACTCCGCGTACGTGATCCGCGGGACCGGCAGGCTCACCTCGACGCCGATCAGCGCCCAGAGCGCCGCGACGACCTTCTCCCCGACGGCGATGACGTCGTCCTGGTCGACGAAGCTCATCTCGACGTCGAGCTGGGTGAACTCCGGCTGACGGTCCTTGCGGAAGTCCTCGTCGCGGTAGCACCGGGCGATCTGGTAGTACCGCTCGATCCCGCCGACCATGAGCAGCTGCTTGAACAGCTGGGGCGACTGCGGCAGGGCGTACCACTTGCCCGGCTGCAGGCGGACCGGCACGAGGAAGTCGCGGGCGCCCTCGGGGGTGGACCGGGTGAGGGTCGGGGTCTCGACCTCGGTGAAGCCCTCGGCGTGCAGGACCTCCCGGGCGGTGCGGCTGACCTCGCTGCGCAGGCGCATGTTCGCGGCCGGGCCGGACCGGCGCAGGTCGAGGTAGCGGTGCTGCAGCCGGGCCTCCTCGCCGACCTCGACGTGGTCGTCGATCGGGAACGGCAGCGGGGCGGACGCGCTCAGGACCTCGACCTCGGCGGCCGTCACCTCGACCGCGCCGGTGGGGAGGTCCGGGTTCGCGTTGCCCTCGGGCCGCACGCCGACCGCGCCGACGACCTTCACGCAGTACTCGTTGCGCAGGTCGTGCGCGATGTCGGACTCCCGGACGACGACCTGCACGACGCCGCTGCGGTCGCGCAGGTCCAGGAAGGCGACGCCCCCGTGGTCGCGGCGCTTGGCGACCCAGCCGGCGAGGGTCACGGTCTGCCCGGCGTGCTCCTCGCGGAGCGTGCCGGCGTCGTGCGTGCGGATCACAGCGTGCCCTTCAGGTGGTCGAGCAGGGTGTCGAGCGGGACCGCGGTCTGCGTCCCGTCGCGGAGGTCCTTGACCGAGGCCTCGCCGGCCTCGAGGTCGCGGTCGCCGAGGACGACGGCGTACCGGGCGCCGCTGCGGTCGGCGGCCTTCATGGCGCCCTTCAGACCGCGGTCGCCGTAGGCGAGGTCGCTGGCGATGCCGGCTGCCCGCAGGCGCCCGACCAGCCCGACGGCGTGCGCCTTGGCGGCCGCGCCGAGCGGGACGACGAACGCGGTGAGCCCGGGCTCGGCCGGGACGTCGACGCCCTCGGCCCGGAGCGCCAGGGTGGTCCGCTCCACGCCGAGCGCCCAGCCGATGCCGGGGACGGCAGGGCCACCGATGAGCTCGGACAGGCCGTCGTAGCGGCCGCCGCCCCCGACGGCGGACTGCGCGCCGAGGCCGTCGTGGACGAACTCGAACGTGGTCCGGGTGTAGTAGTCGAGGCCGCGGACCAGCTTCGGGGCCGCCTCGTACGGCACGCCGAGGGCGTCGAGCCCGGCCTGCACGCCGGCCAGGTGCTCGCGGCAGGCGTCGCACAGGGCGTCCGGCATCAGCGGGGCGCCCTCGAGCTGGGCCTGCACCGCGGGGCGCTTGTCGTCGAGGACGCGCAGCGGGTTGATCGCGGCGCGGCGCCGGGTGTCGTCGTCGAGGTCGAGGCCGTCGAGGAAGGCGGTCAGCGCCTCGCGGTACTGCGGGCGGCAGGCGGTGTCGCCGAGGGAGGTCAGCAGCAGCCGGACCCCGCTGAGCCCGAGGCCGGCGTAGGCCTGCCAGGCGAGCGCCACGACCTCGGCGTCGAGGGCGGGGTCGTCGAGCCCGAGCGCCTCGACCCCGACCTGCTGGAACTGCCGGTACCGGCCCGACTGCGGCCGCTCGGCCCGGAACATCGGCCCGGCGTAGCGCAGCTTCACCGGGAGCTGCCCCTTGTGCAGGCCGGCGTCGAGGGCCGCCCGCAGCACGCCGACCGTGCCCTCGGGGCGCAGCGTCAGGGACCGGTCGGCGCGGTCGACGAAGGTGAACATCTCCTTCGTGACGACGTCGGTCGACTCCCCCACCCCGCGGCTGAACAGGTCGGTCGCCTCGAAGACGGGCGCCTCGGCGAAGGCGTAGCCGGCCAGGCGGGCGGGGGCGAGCAGGGCCTCCCGGACGGCGAGCGAGGACCCGAACTCCGCGCCGGGGACGACGTCGTACGTGCCCTTGGGTCCCGGCAAGGTCACAGCCCCCGCGACGGCGGCGGCGTCGGCAGGTCCTGCAGGTACGGGTTGCTGGTGCGCTCGCGGCCGATCGTCGTCGAGGGGCCGTGGCCCGGCAGGACGACGGTGTCGTCGGGCAGCGGCAGGACCACCGCGGCGAGGGACGCCTGCATCTGCTCCCAGGAGCCGCCGGGCAGGTCGGTGCGGCCGATCGAGCCGGCGAACAGGACGTCACCGCTGAACACCAGCGGCGCGGCCGCCTCGCCGCCGGACTCCTCGCCGGGCAGGCGGAACACGACCGACCCGGGCGTGTGGCCGGGGGCGAAGTCGGTGGAGATCCGCAGGCCGGCCAGGTCCATCGGCGTGCCCGGGTCGAGCGCGACGACGTCGGAGGGCCGGGTCCACTGCAGCCGGCCGCCGAACACCTCCGCCGTCTGCCGACTCAGTCCCTTCATCGGGTCGGTGAGCAGGGCGTCGTCGGCCGGGTGGATGTACGCCGGGATGCCGCGGGCGCCGCAGACGGGCGTCACGGAGAAGGTGTGGTCGAGGTGGCCGTGCGTCAGCAGGACCGCGACCGGCTCGAGGTCGAGCTCGCGCAGCAGCGCGTCGAGCTGCTCCTCCACGCCGATGCCGGGGTCGACGACGACGCAGGGCGCGCCCTCGGAGGCGGCGACGACGTAGCAGTTCGTGTCGAACGCCTGGGCAGGGAACCCGCGGACCAGCACGACGCTCCTCTCGGGACGGGCAGGGGCGGCAGGACAGCCGGTGCGGCGACCCTACCGGCGGGCGTCGAGCCTGTTCCCGGCGCTGCGGCAGCTCTGCGCCCCTAGGATCGGCCGGTCCGCGCGTCCGCGCGGTCGACGAGCGGTCGGAGGCCCAGGCGTGGCGAGCAGCAAGCGCGAGAAGGAGCTCGCCCGGCAGCGGGCGGAGCGTCAGGCGGCCCGTCGGGCTGCTGCGGCGGCGAAGCGCAAGCAGCGCAACGCCGTCCTCGCCACGGTGGTCGCCGTCCTGCTCGTGGTCGTCGGGGTCGGCGTCGCCGCCGCCTCGCTGTCGCGCGGGGACAGCGGCACGACGACCGCGGCCGCCAGCGCGACGCCGAAGCCGCTGAAGCCGGGCGAGTGCCGCTACGAGGCGGCCGGCACGGCAGCACGCAAGGTCGAGCTGCCGCCCACCGAGGGCGTCGAGACCCAGGGCATCTACCGGACGACGATGGTCACGAGCCGCGGCACGATCGGCTTCAAGATGGACGCCGCCCTCGCGCCCTGCACGGTCAACAGCATGCGCTCGCTGGCCCACTTCGGGTACTTCGACAAGACGCCCTGCCACCGCCTGACCGCGCAGACCGTCTTCGTGCTGCAGTGCGGCGACCCGAGCGGGCTCGGCACGGGCGGCCCCGGCTACCGCTTCGCGGACGAGAACACCGAGGGCGCTGTCTACAAGCGCGGCACGATCGCGATGGCCAACAACGGGCCGAACACCGGCACGAACGGCAGCCAGTTCTTCCTGGTCTACAAGGACAGCCAGCTGCCCGCCGGCTACACCGTGTTCGGGCAGATCACCTCCGGCCTCGACGTCCTCGACACGATCGCCAAGAGCGGGATCACACCGGTCAACGGCCAGCCGGGTGACGGCAAGCCGAAGGTCCCGGTGCAGGTCCGGACGCTGCGCATCGCCAAGGTCGCCTGACCCGTCCTGCCCCGGCCTGCACCAGGTCGGGGCAGGACGTCGCGCGGAGACCTAGTTGGTAACGCGGTAGGCGTCGAACACGCCCTCGACGTTGCGCACCTGGGCGAGCAGGTGGCCCAGGTGCTTCGGGTCGCCCATCTCGAAGGTGAACCGGCTGACCGCCACGCGGTCACGGGTCGTCGTCACGGTGGCCGACACGATGCTGACGTGCGCGTCGGAGAGCATCCGCGTGACGTCGGAGAGCAGGCGGGTCCGGTCGAGGGCCTCGACCTGGATGGCGACGAGGAAGACCGACCCGGCGCTGGGGTCCCACTCGACCTCGACGACCCGCTCCTGGTCGGCCAGCAGGACGCCCGCGTTGACGCAGTCCTGCCGGTGCACCGACACCCCGCGGCCGCGCGTCACGAAGCCGACGACGTCGTCGCCCGGGACCGGGGTGCAGCAGCGGGCCAGCTTCACCCAGACGTCGCTGACGCCCTTGACGACGATGCCGGGGTCGCTGCTCGGGCGCGGCCGGACCGGGACCCGGGTGGGCGCCGTCGTCTCGGCGAGGTCCTCGACCGCACCCTCCGCGCCGCCCATGCCCTTCATGAGCCCCTGCACGACGGCCTGCGCCGAGACCTGGCCCTCCCCGATGGCCGCGTACAGGGCGGTCACGTCGGTCATCCGCTGGTCCTTGACCAGGGCCTGCAGGACCTCCCCGCCCATGAGGCGCTGCAGCGGCAGGCCCTGCTTGCGCATGGCCCGGGTCAGGGCCTCCTTGCCGGCGTCGACGGCGTCCTCGCGGCGCTCCTTGGCGAACCACTGCCGGATCTTGGCGCGGGCCCGCGGGGAGGCGACGAACTGCAACCAGTCCTGGCTGGGGTGCGCGGTCTCGGCCTTGCTGGTGAAGATCTCGATGACGTCGCCGTTGTCGAGCACGGACTCCAGCGGCACCAGCCGGCCGTTCACGCGGGCGCCGATGCAGCGGTGGCCGACCTCGGTGTGGACCGAGTAGGCGAAGTCGACCGGGGTCGAGCCGGTGGGCAGGCTGACGATGTCGCCCTTGGGCGTGAAGACGAAGACCTCGTTGGAGCCGAGGTCGTAGCGCAGGCTGTCGAGGAACTCGCTCGGGTCTGCGGCCTCCTTCTGCCAGTCGAGCAGCTGCCGCAGCCAGGCCATGTCGTCGCCCTTGGCGCCCGTGCCGCGGGCGCCGGCCGGGAGCGGACCCTCCTTGTACTTCCAGTGCGCGGCGATCCCGTACTCGGCCCTCTTGTGCATCTCCACGGTGCGGATCTGCAGCTCGACCGGCTTGCCCTCGGGCCCGATGACCGTCGTGTGCAACGACTGGTACATGTTGAACTTGGGCATGGCGATGTAGTCCTTGAAGCGCCCGGGGACGGGCTGCCACAGGGCGTGGATCGTGCCGAGGGCGGCGTAGCAGTCGCGGACGTCGTCGACGAGGACCCGGATGCCGACGAGGTCGTAGATGTCGGCGAAGTCGCGGCCGCGGACGATCATCTTCTGGTAGATCGAGTAGTAGTGCTTCGGGCGGCCGGTGACGTCGGCCCGGATCTTCGACCCCTTGAGGTCGCTCTGGACCCGCTCCACGACCTCGGACAGCTGGGTGTCGCGGGACGGGGCACGGTCAGCGACCAGGCGGACGATCTCGTCGTAGCGCTTCGGGTACAGCGTCGCGAACGCGAGGTCCTCGAGCTCCCACTTGATGGTGTTCATGCCGAGCCGGTGCGCCAGCGGCGCGAAGATCTCCAGCGTGCTGGTGGCGATCCGGGCCTGCTTCTCCTGCTTGAGGTAGCGCAGGGTCCGCATGTTGTGCAGCCGGTCCGCGAGCTTGATGACCAGCACCCGGGGGTCCTTGGCCATCGCGACGATCATCTTGCGGATCGTCTCGGCCTCGGCCGCCTCGCCGTACTTGATCTTGTCCAGCTTGGTGACGCCGTCGACCAGGTGCGCGACGTCCTCGCCGAACTCCTTGGTGACGTCGGCCAGGGTGTAGTCGGTGTCCTCGACGGTGTCGTGCAGCAGGGCCGCGGACAGGGTGGTGACGTCCATGCCGAGCTCGGCCAGGATCGTCGTCACCGCGAGCGGGTGCGTGATGTACGGGTCGCCGCTCTTGCGGCGCTGACCCTCGTGGAAGCGCTCGGCCGTCTCGTAGGCCCGCTGCACGACCTTGAGGTCGGCCTTCGGGTGGTTCGCGTGGACGGTCCGCGCCAGCGGCTCGAGCACGGGCGGCAGCCCGCCCGGCTTCGTCGCGGTGGCCGTCAGCCGGGCCAGCCGCGCCCGCATGCGCCGGCCGGTGGGCGGACCCGACCAGACGTCCTCGGCCTGCTCCTCGACGGCGGGCACGACGGACGCGCCGGGCTCGGGCACGTCGAGCGGGGTGACGTCAGCGGGCACAGGCGGCTCCTCGAGTGGTGACGGGGACTCTAGGCGTCAGACCACGAGCAGGGCGTGGACGTCCAGGTCCGGCTCCGCCTCGTGGAGCAGCGCGCGGCCGTGCAGGAACTCCAGCTCGAGCAGCACGGTCAGCCCGACCACCTCGGCCCCGGCCTCCCGCACGAGCCGGCAGGCCGCGGCCGCCGTCCCGCCGGTGGCCAGGACGTCGTCGACGACGAGCACCCGCTCCCCCGGCTGCAGGGCGCCCTCGTGCATCTGCAGGACGTTGCTGCCGTACTCGAGGTCGTAGGACGTCTCGAGCGTCGCGAGCGGGAGCTTCCCGGGCTTGCGCACCGGCACGAAACCGGCCCCGAAGTGGTACGCCGCGGGTGCGGCGATCAGGAAGCCGCGCGCCTCGATGCCGACGACCTTGTCGACGTTGCCCCGCCCGTGGTGGGCGACGACGGCGTCGACGGCGCCCGCGAACGCCACGTGGTCGGCGAGCAGGGGGCTGATGTCCTTGAACACGACCCCCGGGGTCGGGAAGTCGGGGACGTCGACGATCCGGGAGGCCAGCAGGGCGGGGAGGTCGAGCACGCTCAGCGCTTCTTGCCGCCGGGGCGCCCCGGGCGGCCCTTCTTCTTGTTCGCGCTGCCACCGACGGGCCTCGCGGGCCGGGCCGGGACGACTGGAGTCGTGGTCCCGGCGGCCGCGGCGACCACGGGCTGCGCGTCCACACCGCTCTCGCGTCGGGCCGTGGCCCGGTCGGTGCGGCTGCCGGACCGACGGGCGAGGACGCGCTGGGTGAGCGCCTTGTACTGCGGCTCGCGCTCCTTGAGCTCCACGAACAGCGGGGTGCACAGGAAGATCGAGGAGTAGGCCCCGGCGATCATGCCGACGAACAGCGCCAGCGACAGGTCCTTGAGCGTGCCGGCGCCGAGCAGGAACGCCCCGACGAACAGCAGGCCGCTGACCGGCAGCATGGCGATGACGGTCGTGTTGACCGACCGCATGAAGGACTGGTTGAGCGCCAGCTCCGAGGCCTCGGTGTAGGTCGTGGCGCTGCCGCCCGCGATCCCGCGGGTGTTCTCCTGGACCTTGTCGAAGATGACGACGGCGTCGTACAGCGAGAAGCCGAGGATGGTCAGCAGCGCGATGATCGTCGACGGCGTGACGACGAACTGCGTGATCGAGTAGACGCCGGCGGCCAGGATCAGGTCGTGCAGCAGGCCGATGATCGAGGCCAGCGCCATCTTCGGCTCGAACCGGATCGAGATGTAGATGACGACGGCGATGAGGAAGCCGACGAGGCCCTGGAGCGCCTTCTTGGTCACCTGGTCGCCCCAGGCCGGGCCGACGTTGGACGGGCTGACGTCGGCCTTGGTGATCCCGGGGAACCGCTCGGTGATGGCCGTGATGACGTCGTCGACCTGCGTCTCGCTGATCGGCGGCGTCTGGACCCGCAGGTCCTGGTCGGCGCCGCTCCCGACCGTCTGCACGATCGGCTCGTCGAGCTTCAGGTCCTCGAACAGGTCGCGTGCCTGCTCGACGGAGGCGCCGCGGGCCGGCCACTGGAAGGTCGCCCCGCCCTTGAACTCGACCCCGAGGTTGAAGCCGCGGAAGAGCATGCTCCCGAGGCTGATGAGGACGAGCACCGCGGCGATGTAGTAGAAGCGCCGGCGCTTGGCGATGATCTCGAACCGCGTCTCACCGCGGTAGAGCCTGCTGGCGATGCCCATGTCAGGCCTCCGTCTGGATGGCGGGTCGGCGGACCCGCGGGGTCGCGGGCGCCGTGGCGTTCGCGCCGACGGCCATGCCGGAGACCGTGGGGTTGGTGAACCACGGGAACCGGGACAGCCACGACACCAGGGGCCGGGTGAACAGGAAGACGACGGCGACGTCGATGACGGTCGACAGCCCCAGGGTGAAGGCGAAGCCGCGGACCGAGCCGACCGACAGGAAGTACAGGATCACGGCGGCGAGGAACGACACCGTGTCGGCGGACAGGATGGTGCGGCGGGCCCGCACCCAGGCGCGGTCGGCGGCGGACCGCGGCGTACGCCCCTCGCGGATCTCGTCCTTGAGGCGCTCGAAGTAGACGACGAACGAGTCGGCGGTGATGCCGACCGAGACGATGAACCCGGCGATGCCGGCGAGCGAGAGGGCGAAGCCGATCTGCTTGCCGAGGATCGCGATGGCGGCGTAGAGCAGCGCACCGGACAGCGCCAGGCCGAGCACGGTCACGATGCCGAGGATGCGGTAGTAGAGGATCGAGTAGACGACGACGGCCAGCAGGCCGAGCCCGCCGGCGAGCAGACCGGCGTGGAGCTGGTCGGTGCCGAGCGTCGCGGAGACGACCTCCACCTGGCTGTTCTCGAACGACAGCGGGAGCGCGCCGTACTTCAGCGTGTTCGCGAGGTCGTTCGCCTCCTTCTGCCGGAAGTCCCCGGTGATCTGCGCGTCGGAGTCGATCCGCTGGTTGATCGTCGGCGCCGAGAGCACCAGGCCGTCGAGCACGATGGCGACGTTCTTGCCGACGGTCGCCGCGGTCAGGTCCGTGAACTTGTCCTGGCCCTTGCCGTTGAACTTCACGATGATCTGCCACTGCGACCCGGTCTGCTGGTCGAGGGACGCCGATGCGCCGGAGACGTCGGTGCCGACGACCTTGGCGACGTCGAGGCGGTACTTGAGGCCGCCGTCCTTGCTGCAGGAGACGATCTGCTGCTCGGGCGTGTCGGTGGAGCCGCCGCTGCGGGCGTCCGGGTCGCTGCAGTCCAGGGCGGCGAAGGAGGCGGGCGTGTAGGCGTCACCGCTGCGCACCCCTGCGGAGGCAGCCGGGGAGGCGCCGGCCGACGGGGCGGCCGTGGGCGCGACCGCGCTCGGGGCGGCCGTCGGGGCGGGCGCGCCGGCTGCGGCCTTCGCGGCCGCGCGCATCTTCGCCTGGGTGGCGAGGAGCGCCTTCTGCGCGGGGGTCAGCGGGGGCTTCGCCTGGGTCCTGGGCTGTGTCACCAGGGCACCGGGCAGGACCCGTCCGCGCGGGCTGGCCGCTGCGCTCGGGACGGCGCTGGCAGCCGGGGCCGCCGGCGCAGCGCTGGTGGCCGGCGCGGGCGTCGCTCCGGCCGGCGGGGCGACCGCGGCCGGCGAGGGCGCGGCGCTCGGGACCGGCGCGTTCGGGTCGCCGGCCTGGGTGTCGAGCACCTCACGGAAGCGCAGCTGCGCGGTCTGCGAGAGCGACTTCAGCGAGTCGCGGGTGCCGCCCGGCACAGACACGACGATGTTGTTGCCCTGCGTGACGACCTCGGCCTCGGCGACACCGAGGCCGTTGACGCGCTGCTGGATGATCTCGACGGCGGTCTGCAGCTGGTCCGGCCGGACGGCCCGGCCGTTCTCGCTGCGCGGCGTCAGGACGACGCTCGCCCCGCCCTGCAGGTCGAGCCCGAGGCGCGGGGTCAGCGGGCCGCCGCTCCCCGCCAGGAACACGATCGCGTAGAGCGCCGCCAGCAGCGCCGCGAGCGCGCCGAAGTAGCGGCCGACGTGCAGCTGCCCTCGGGACCGTGAGGTGGGGCCGGGACGTGCCACGAGGCGGGGTCTCCTGTCTCCGGCCGGGCTGCCGGGGGCGGCGGCGCGGCGCGTCTGGTGCTCGGTCTGGTGCGGTCGTGCGGCGGCAGGTCGTGCGGGTGCAGGTCGTGCAGGTGCAGGTCGTGCAGGTGCAGGTCGTGCAGGTGCGGTCGTGCAGGTGCAGAGTGCAGGTGCACGGTGCCGGAGGTACCGGCCTCGCAGGTCCGACGAGCGGTGGCGGCTGCGCGTGCCCGGGCACCCTCGGGCGCGTCCGGACAGCACGGCAGGACCGCGCGACGGCGCCACTGTATCGGCCGGACGGCCGCTGATCGGGCGTCCGCCACGCACCGGACGGGCTAGCGGGCCTCGCCGGGCAGGTCGAGCGGCAGCACGGGCGCACCGACCGGTCCCGGCGGCCGCAGGCCGAGGTGGCGCCAGGCCGCGGGCGTGGCGACCCGCCCGCGGGGGGTGCGCAGGACCAGGCCGCTGCGGACGAGGAAGGGCTCCGCGACCTCCTCGACCGTCTCGGCCTCCTCGCTGACGGCGACCGCGAGGGTCGACAGCCCGACCGGGCCGCCGCCGAACCGGTGCACGAGGGCCTCGAGCACCGCGCGGTCGAGCCGGTCCAGACCGAGCTCGTCGACGTCGTAGACGGCCAGCGCGTCGCGGGCGACCTGCAGGTCGACCGTCCCGCCGGTGCGGACCTCGGCGTAGTCGCGGACCCGGCGCAGCAGGCGGTTCGCGATGCGGGGCGTGCCGCGGGAGCGGCCGGCGATCTCCGCCCCGGCGGCGGGCTGCAGGGCGACCCCGAGCAGGCCGGCGGACCGGTCGAGCACCCGCTCGAGCTCGGCCGGCGTGTAGGGCTCCATGTGCGCCGTGAACCCGAACCGGTCCCGCAGCGGGCCGGTGAGCAGGCCGGAGCGGGTGGTCGCGCCGACGAGGGTGAACGGCGCGACGTCGAGCGGGATGGCGGTCGAGCCGGGGCCCTTCCCGACGACGACGTCGACCCGGAAGTCCTCCATCGCGGTGTAGAGCAGCTCCTCGGCCGGCCGGGCGATCCGGTGCACCTCGTCGATGAACAGCACGTCGCCCTCGACCAGGCTGCTGACCAGGGCGGCGAGGTCGCCGGCACGCTCCATCGCGGGGCCGCTGGTGAGCCGCAGGCCGACGCCGAGCTCGTTCGCGATGATCATGGCCAGCGAGGTCTTGCCGAGGCCCGGCGCCCCGGACAGCAGGACGTGCTCGGGGGGCGTGCCGCGGCGCTTGGCGCTCTCGAGCAGGATCGACAGCTGCTCGCGCACGCCCTCCTGCCCGACGAAGTCGTCGAGGGTGCGCGGGCGCAGGGCGGCCTCGACCCGCTCGTCCTCGGGGGCGGCAGCGGCGACCAGCTCCCCGCTCACGACCGGCCCAGCAGCGCGAGGGCCTGCTTGAGCAGGGCGGGGACGTCGGCGTCGGTGGCCTCCGGGTGGTCCTCCCCCAGCCGCCCGACGACGTCGTCGGCCTGAGGGGCGGTCCAGCCGAGCCCGACGAGCGCCCCGGTCAGGGTGTCGCGCCAGGTGGGCAGGCTGCGGGAGGGCGCACCCGGGACGCCGACGGGCCCGACCTTGTCCTTGAGCTCCAGGACCATCCGCTGCGCGCCCTTCTTGCCGATGCCGGGCACCTGGACGAGGACCGCGAGGTCCTCCTCGAGCAGGGCGCGCCGCACGGTGTCGGGCGTGTGGTGCGCCAGCACGGCCTGGGCCAGCCGCGGCCCGACCCCGGAGGAGGTCTGCAGCAGCTCGAACAGCGTGCGCTCGTCGTCGTCGGCGAAGCCGTAGAGGGTGAGGCTGTCCTCGCGGACGACCAGGGTGGTGGCGAGCCGGGCGTCGTCGCCGACCCGCAGGCGCAGCCGCGTGCCGGGGGTGGTCTGCACGGCCAGACCGACCCCGCCGACCTCGAGCACGACGCCGTCGGGCAGCAGGCCGCTGACCGTCCCGGTGAGGCTGGCGATCACAGCTCGTCGCTCATGTGTTCGAGCCTAGGAGGCGGGGCGCCGCGCGGCGGTCAGGCGCGCCGCCGCCTCGGCCAGCCGGGCCTGGGCCGGGGCCCGCCACAGGTGGCAGATCGCCAGGGCGAGGGCGTCGGCGGCGTCGGCCGGCTTCGGCGGTCCGTCGAGGCGCAGCAGCCGGGCCACCATCGCTCCGACCTGCGCCTTGTCGGCCCGGCCCGACCCGGTCACCGCGGCCTTGACCTCCGACGGCGTGTGCAGGGCGACCGGGAGGCCGCGCCGGGCGGCGCAGACGATCGCGACGGCGCCCGCCTGCGCGGTCCCCATGACGGTGCGGACGTTGGCCTGGGCGAACACCCGCTCGACGGCGACGGCGTCCGGGCGGTGCAGGTCCAGCCACGCCTCGACCTGCTCCTCCAGCGCGACCAGGCGCAGACCGAGGTCGTCGGCGGCGGGCGTCCGGGCCACCCCGACGGCGACCAGCACCGGCGGCCGGCCGGGGGCGCCCTCGACGACGCCGAGCCCGCACCGGGTCAGGCCCGGGTCGACCCCCAGCACCCGCACCGTGCCCTCCTCGTCCCGACGTCCCGGCCGAACCTAGGTGCGGCTCCCGCGTGAGCGGGTAGGCGCGCCCGGGTGTGGTGGCATGGTGCCGGGCCACCGAGAGGAACAGATGACGAGCGGTACGGACAGCAGGTCGCAGCACGGGCGTCTGCTCGTCATCGGCGCGTCCGCCGGCGGTGTCGACGCCCTGCAGCGGGTCGTCGCGGCGCTCCCCGCCGACCTCGAGGTGCCCGTGCTGATCACGCTGCACCTGGGCAGCGGGTCTCCCGGCCTGCTGGCCGGCATCCTGGCCCGGCGGTCGACCCTGCCGGTCGTGGGCGCCGAGGACGGCGTGCCGCTCAGGGCCGGCCGGATCGTGGTCGCCCAGCCCGACGTCCACCTCGCGGTGGTCGACGGCGAGGTCAGGCTGGGCCGAGGCGCGCGGGAGAACCACCACCGCCCGTCCGTCGACGTGCTGTTCCGGTCCGCTGCGCTGTCGCACGGCCCGGGCGTCGTGGCCGTCGTGCTCACCGGGATGCTGGACGACGGGGCAGCGGGCCTGCGGGCGGTCGTCGACCGCGGCGGGACGGCGCTCGTGCAGGACCCCGACGACGCCGAGTTCCCGGGGATGCCGGCGGCGGCGCTGGCGGCGGTCCCGTCCGCGCGTGCCCTCCCCCTGTCGGACCTGGTGACCGCCGTCGTCGACGCCCTCCGGACCGAGCCGGACCCCGCCCCCCACGGGGAGGCGCACCGCCGCCTGCACGACGAGGCCGAGCTCCGGGCCGCGCTCGGGCTGGACCCGCACCTGCCCGACGGCGGCCTCGTCGGTGTGCCCTCCTCGTTCAGCTGCCCCGACTGCGGCGGCGTGCTCCGCGAGGTCGAGGACGGCACGACCCCGCGCTTCCGCTGCCGCACCGGCCACGCCTACAGCGCGCAGTCGCTGCTCGAGAGCCAGGCCGAGACCGTCGAGGAGGCCCTCTACACGGCGGTGCGCGCCCTCGAGGAGCGGGCCGACCTCGCCGAGCGGCTGGCCCGCAGTGCCGGGTCGACCGGCCGGTCCTACTCGCAGAGCCACTTCCGGCAGCGGGCCGCGGGGGCGCGCAGCTCGGTGGAGGTCCTGCGCCGCCTCCTCGACGACCCCTCGGTCACGGGCACCGTGACGACCGAGGCGGGATGAGCACCGACCGGGACGCCGTCGACGACCTCGACCCCGACTTCGAGGAGCTGCTCGCCTTCCTGCGCGACGACCGCGGCGTCGACTTCACCGGGTACAAGCGGGCCAGCCTGCGCCGCCTGGTGGCCCGTCGGATGCAGGTCGCCGGCGTCGCGGACCTGTCCGCGTACCTGGACCAGCTGCAGGTCGACCCGGACGAGGTGCGGGCCCTGTTCGACAGCCTGCTGATCAACGTGACGGCGTTCTTCCGGGACCCGACCGCGTGGGAGAGCCTGCGCGACAGCGCCCTCGCGGCCACGCTGGGGGCGCTGGGCCCGGACGAGCCGATCCGCGTCTGGTCGGCTGCGTGCGCGACCGGCGAGGAGGCCTACACGCTCGCGGTGCTCCTGCACGAGGCGCTCGGGCACGAGGCGTTCCTGGCGCGGGTCAAGGTCTACGCCACCGACGTCGACGCGGCGGCGCTCGCGGTCGCCCGCAGCGGCCGCTACAGCCGCCGGGCGCTCGAGGGACTGACGGACGCGCAGGTCGAGCAGTACTTCCCGGAGACGGTGGGCGACGGCACCCGCGTCTTCCGGTCCGACCTGCGGCCCGCGCTCATCTTCGGCCGACACGACCTGCTGTCCGACGCCCCGATCTCGCGGGTGGCCCTGCTCGTGTGCCGCAACGTGCTCATGTACTTCACGGCGGAGACGCAGCGGCGCGTCCTGGAGCGCTTCTCCTTCGCCCTGCACGACGCCGGTGTGCTCATGCTGGGTCGCGCCGAGATGCTGCTGACCCACTCGGACCTGTTCACCCCTGTGGACCTGACCCACCGGATCTTCCGGGCCCGCCCCGGCAGGCGGGTGCGCCGGCTCGCGGCCGGCAGCGGCGACACCGCGCGCGCGGTGGCGACCCGGGGTGTGGGCGAGGCGGCCTTCCTGCGCACCCCGGACGCGCAGGTGGTCATCGACGCCGACGGCAGGGTCGCGCTCGTGAACGACGCGGCCGTCCGCGCCCTCGGGATGCCGCGGAGCACGATCGGGCAGTCCTTCGCCGCGAGCGACCTCGCCCTCGCCCTGCCGGCGCTGCCCGACCTGGTCCGGCGCTCCCAGGTCGAGGACCTCTCGTTCGACCTGCCCGACGTCCGCGGACCCTCGGCCGGGGAGACCGTGCACTTCTGGGACGTGCGGGTGGGTCCGCTGCACACGGACGACGCCGTGCTCGGGGTGCAGCTGTCCTTCGTCGACGTCACGCGCCACCACCAGCTGACCGCCGAGCTGCAGGACGCCCAGGCCGAGGTGCAGACGGCCTACGAGGAGCTGCAGAGCTCGACCGAGGAGCTCGAGACCACCAACGAGGAGCTCCAGTCGGCGGTGGAGGAGCTCGAGACGACCAACGAGGAGCTCCAGAGCACCAACGAGGAGCTCGAGACGATGAACGAGGAGCTGCAGAGCACCAACGAGGAGCTGCAGACCGTCAACGACGAGCTGCGTGAGCGCACCGGTGAGGTGGGCGAGGTCAACGCCTTCCTCGAGAGCGTGCTGGCCGGGCTCCGGTCGGCCGTGGCCGTCGTGGACGCCGACCTGCGCCTCATCGTCTGGAACGCGCGGTCCGAGGACCTGTGGGGCCTGCGGGCGCACGAGGTCGAGGGGCAGCGGCTCGCCCTGCTCCCCAGCCACGTCCCGGTCGAGGCCATGCTCGGCCTGGTGCGCGACGTCCTGCGGGGTCCGGCGTCCTCGACCGGGGACGTCGCAGGCAGCACCACGATCGAGACCGACCGGTTCGGCACCCGGGTCCTGCTCACGCTCACCGGCAGCCCGCTGATCGGACGCAACGGCGAGGTCCGCGGCGCCATCCTCACCATGGACCACCACGGGCTCGACGCGGGACCGACGGACTAGACGCCGACGTCGGACCGGACCACGTCGCCCCACGGCTCCAGGTCCGCGCCGTCGCGACGGGTGAGCTGGTCCACGCAGCACGGGCCATGGCCGGGGAGGCGCTCGACGCCAGCAGCCGGCGCCGCTGAGGCGGTCCGCTGCGACGCTCGCCGACCTCCGTGTCCGGCGTCAGCCGAGAGCGGGCAGGACGCGGAGCACCTGCTGGGCCACGAGGGCGGGAGCCGTCTGTCGCGGGAAGACGAGGTGGGCCCCGGCGCCGCGGGCGCCCGCCTCGGCCTCCCGGTCCGACGCGTGCAGAGCGACCAGCGTGTCCGGGAACAGCGTCCGGGCCCGCCGCGCCACGTCCGTGCCGGACAGGGTGGGGAGCAGGTCCTCGAGCACCAGCAGGTCCGGCTGCTCGACGACGGCCACACCCAGGGCGTCGGCGCCGTCCGACCCGCTGGCCACGACCGCGATGCCGGCCAGCTCGAGCTCCCGGCCCAGCCCGCGTCGCCACCAGTCGCTGCGGTGCGCCACCACCGCCCGTCGCGGGCTGCACACCGTCAGGACGTACACGCTGGCCTCGAGGTGCTCCTGGGCCCGGCGCAGCACCGCGTCGGACTCCCGCCGCCGCGCGTCCCTGCGGCGGGCAGCGTCCAGGCGCATCTCCCGCGAGCGCGCGACCACCTCCTGCAGGTCGAGTGAGCGCTGTTCGCGCCGCCACGCGTCGATCCCGGCCACCTGGGCGACCACGAGGTCGACCGCGTCACGCCCGGAGGGTCCCTGGAGGGTCACCCCGCCCACCCTTCCGGCTCCGACGTGCGAGGGCAAGGACCTCGGTGCCCCGCGCGTACGGCATGGTGGGAGCCCTGCACGGACCGGGAGGGGGAGAGCATGGACCTGGAGCGCCGCAGGACCTTCCCGCGCGGCCTGGAGGCCCCGGGACACGCCCGCCGCTTCGTCGCGGCCAGCCTGCGCGAGCTCGTCGGGCGCGAGGACGTCGAGAGCGCCACCCTGGTGGTCAGCGAGCTCGTGACGAACGCCGTCCTGCACGCCGGCACGGACTGCGAGGTGCACCTCGTCCTGGCCGGGCGCGTGCTCCGCCTGCGCGTGCTCGACGCGGAGCCGCGCCGGCCGGTCCCCCGCCGCGTGTTCAGCGACGAGCTCAGCACCGGCCGGGGCCTGCGCCTGCTGGAGGTGCTGACCACCCGGTGGGGCATCGAGGAGACGGTGCCGCCGGAGCCGCCCGGCAAGGCGGTCTGGTGCACGCTGGCCGTGCGACCGCTCGCCTAGACCGACTCGAGGACGTCGTCGCTGACGTCGAAGTTCGCCCAGACGTTCTGGACGTCGTCGAGGTCCTCGAGCGCGTCGACGAGCTTGAGCACCTTGCGGGCCGGCTCGTCCTCGAGCTGGACGGTGACGCTCGGCATCCAGGCGATGTCCGCGGAGTCGACCGTCAGGCCGGCGTCGGTGCAGGCCAGGCGCACGGCGTGGGTGTCGGTCGCGGCGCAGACGACCTCGAAGGTCTCGTCCTGGTCGTTCACGTCCTCGGCGCCGGCGTCCATGACCGCGAGCAGGACGTCGTCCTCGGTGAGACCGTCGGTCTTGGTGACGAGCACCAGGCCCTTGCGGTCGAACAGGTACGCGACCGAGCCGGGGTCGGCCGGGTTGCCGCCGTTGCGGGTGATGGCGATGCGCACCTCGGCGGCGGCGCGGTTCCGGTTGTCGGTGAGGCACTCGACCATGAGGGCGACCCCGCCGGGGCCGTACGCCTCGTAGGTGATGGCCTCGTAGGCGGCGACGTCGCCCATCTCGCCGCTGCCGCGCTTGATCGCCCGCTCGATGTTGTCGGCGGGGACGGACACGCGCTTGGCGCTCGTCACGGCGTCGGCCAGCGTGGGGTTGCCGGCCAGGTCGCCGCCGCCGGCCCGGGCCGCCACCTCGATCGTCTTGATCATCTTCGCGAACAGCTTGCCGCGCTTGGCGTCGACGACGGCCTTCTTGTGCTTCGTCGTCGCCCACTTGGAGTGGCCGCTCACGGTGCTCCCCCGTCGTCCGGACTACTGGCCGCTCAGCCTAGTCCGCGCACGAACAGCCCGTGGACGCGTGCGTCGCCGGTGAGCTCGGGGTGGAACGACGTCGCCAGCAGGTGCCCCTGGCGCACCGCGACGGCGTGACCGCCCGGCTCGCGGGCGAGCACCTCGACGCCGTCCCCCACCCGCTCGACCCAGGGCGCCCGGATGAAGACTGCGGAGACGGGCTCGGAGAGCCCGACCACGTCGAGCGGACCCTCGAAGCTGTCGACCTGCCGGCCGAAGGCGTTGCGGCGGACGCTGACGTCCAGCCCGCCGAGCAGCGGCTGACCCGGCTTGCCGTCCAGGACCTCGTCGGCGAGCAGGATCATCCCCGCGCACGAGCCGTACGCGGGCAGCCCGCCCCGGATCGCCTGCTGCAGCGGTTCGAGCAGGCCGAAGACGTCGAGCAGCCGGCCGATCGTGGTGCTCTCGCCGCCGGGGACGACGATGCCCTGGAGCCCGTCGAGCTCCTCGGGACGCCGCACCTCGACGGGCACAGCGCCGACGGCGACGAGCGCCCGGGCGTGCTCCCGGACGTCGCCCTGCAGCGCGAGGACCCCGACGCGGGGTGCTACCAACCGCGGGTGGCGAGCAGGTCGCCGGCGCCGAGCTCGCTGGCGGAGATGCCGACCATGGCCTCGCCCAGCCCGCGGCTGACCTTGGCGATGCGCTCGGCGTCCTGGAAGTACGCGGTGGCCTCGACGCACGCGCGGGCCCGCTGGGCGGGGTCGCCGGACTTGAAGATCCCCGAGCCGATGAAGACGCCGTCGGCGCCGAGCTGCATCATCAGGGCGGCGTCCGCCGGGGTGGCCACGCCACCGGCGACGAACAGCACGACGGGCAGCCGGCCGAGCTCGGCGGTCTCGCGGACGAGGTCGACCGGGGCGCGGAGCTCCTTGGCCTCGGCGTAGAGCTCGGTGGAGTCCATCAGCGTGAGGCGGCGGATCTGGCTCTTGATCGTCCGGATGTGGGTCATCGCCTGGCTGACGTCGCCGGTGCCGGCCTCGCCCTTGGACCGGATCATCGCGGCGCCCTCGGAGATGCGCCGCAGGGCCTCGCCGAGGTCGGTGGCGCCGCAGACGAACGGCACGGTGAAGGGCCGCTTGTCGATGTGGTGGGCCCAGTCGGCCGGCGTCAGGACCTCGGACTCGTCGATGTAGTCGACGCCGATCGCCTGCAGGACCTGCGCCTCCACGAAGTGGCCGATCCGGGCCTTGGCCATCACCGGGATGGACACCTCGGCCTGGATGCCGTCGATCATGTCGGGGTCGCTCATGCGCACGACGCCGCCGTCGCGGCGGATGTCGGCGGGGACCCGCTCCAGCGCCATGACGGCGACCGCGCCGGCGTCCTCGGCGATCCGGGCCTGCTCCGGGGTGACGACGTCCATGATGACGCCGCCCTTGAGCATCTCGGCCATGCCGCGCTTCACGCGGTCGGTCCCGGTGCTGCCGCTGGGGGTGACGGTGGTGTCGACGGGGCTCTCGCTGGACATGACGGCACCTCAGGGAGTCGGGTCGGGAGCCCCGAGTCTAGGCGGAGGGGGCCTGCCGCTGCTCGCCGACGAGAGGCACGTCACCGGGCAGCACCAGGGTGGCGTCGTCGATGTCGAAGTGCTGCGGCAGGGCCCGGTGGCCGGCCAGGTGCAGGGCCCGCACGAGGCGCCGCCGGCGGACCAGCCGCGCGTCCCCGACAGCCGCGTTGTGGAAGGAGCGGGCCAGCCCGACGCGGGTCGACGCCGTGACCAGCTCCTCGCGGACAGGGGCGGGCAGCCGGTCGGTGACGAGCGCGGGGAGCGCCGTGCGGAGCGCTCGCGAGAGGTCGTTCTCCCGGGCCTCCCGGCCCACCGGCCCGGCCTCGAGGGCCTTCGTCGCGGCGTCCGCGAGGGCCTCGGCCGCGGCGCCGACGGGGAGCAGCGGCACGAGCGCCCGGGCGGCGGCGGCCCGCCGGACGAGCTGCGCGTCCAGGGCGGCCCACGCGGCGTCGACGCGGGCGTGCAGGCGGTCCAGCCGTCCGGCGGTCCACGTGACGTACAGCGCCGTGAGCACGACGGCGGCGACGACGGCGGAGATCACCCCGTGCCCGCCAGCCAGCGCCGCACGGCCGCGCCGAGCCGGCCCGGGTCCTCGACGAGCTCGGGGTCGGGCCGGTCGCTGCCCTCGAGCGCCCCGACGGGCTCGGGTGCCCGCACCCCGGAGGGCACGGCCGCGACGACCGTCTCGTAGACCTCGACGACCGAGCGCGTGACGACGCCCCAGTCGTAGGCCTGCACCGTGCGCGTCCCGGCCGCCGACAGCGCCTGCCGGCGGTCCGGGTCCCGCAGCAGCCCGGCGAGGGAGGCGGCCAGCGCGGCGGCGTCGCCCACGGGGAACAGGACGCCCGACCGGCCGTCGTCGAGGACGGCCCGGAAGGCCTCGAGGTCGCTGGCGACGACCGGCGTCCCGGCCGCCATCGCCTCGGCCAGCACGATGCCGAAGCTCTCGCCGAAGACGTTCGGGGCGCAGTAGACGTCGCCGGCCGCGTAGAGGCGGGGCTTGTCCTCCTCCGACACCCGCCCGAGGAGCTCGACGCACGACGGCAGCACCGACGGCGCCTCGCCCGGACCGGCGACGAGGACCCGGACGTCGGGGACGGCCCCGACCAGGGCGGGCAGCGCGGCCAGGAGGACGGCCAGACCCTTGCGGGGCTCGTCCAGCCGGCCCAGGAACACGACCGTCGGACGGCCGTCGCGGGCGGGCAGCGGCGCGGCGCCGGCGAACCGGGCCGTCTCCACGCCGTTCGGCACCAGGACGGCGTCGCCGCCCAGGTGCTCGACCACCACGCGCCGGGCCGCGGGCGACACCGCGATCCGCCCGGTGACCTTCTCCAGCGCGGGCTGCAGGGCGGTGCCCATGACCTGGAGCGCGCGGCTGCGCGTCGTCGCGGTGTGGAAGGTCGCGACCAGCGGTCCCGAGGCGGCGAAGCAGGCGAGCATCGACAGCGAGGGGACGGTCGGCTCGTGCACGTGCAGGACGTCGAAGGAGCCGGCCCGCACCCAGCGCAGCGTCCGGGCGAGCGACACCGGGCCGAAGGTCAGTCGCGCGACCGAGCCGTTGTAGGGCACCGGGACGGAGCGGCCGGCGGCGACGAGGTACGGCGGGAGGTCGGCCGCGTCGGGCTCGTCGACGGGGGCGAGCACCTCGACGTCGTGGCCGAGGGCGAGCAGCCGCACGGCGAGGTCGCGGACGTGGGCCTGCACCCCGCCCGGGACGTCCCAGGCGTAGGGGCAGACGAGCCCGACCTTCACCGCCAGAGCCTCTGCAGCATGTGCCAGTCGGCCGGGTGCGCGGCGATGCCGCGGGCGAAGGCGTCCGCGACGGCCTGGGTCATGGTCGGGACGTCGGTGTGCGGGACGGCGTCGTGGAAGGTGCACAGCCACTCCCCCGGCCCCCCGAACGCCAGCGTGACCGGGATCAGCACGGCGCCGGTGTCCAGGCACAGCCGGGCCGGACCGGCGGGCATCCGGGCGGTCGCTCCGAAGAACTCGACCTCGACGCCGCGGTCCGACAGGTCGCGGTCGGCCAGCAGGCAGAGCATCCCGCCGGCCTCCAGGCGCTCGCGCAGCACCTCCGTCGTCGGGCGGCTGCCCCCCGTGAGCGGCAGCACCTCCATGCCGAGCGACTCGCGGAAGGCCACGAACCGGTCGAACAGCGACGCCGGCTCCAGCCGCTCGGCGACCGTGGCGAAGGGCGCGCCGGTGAGCCCGCACCAGGCGCCGGCGTGGTCCCAGTTGCCGCTGTGGGGCAGGGCGAGGACGACGCCGCGACCGCTGGCCAGGGCCTCCCGGAAGGCCGGCTCCCCCGTCGTGCGCATCCCGGCGAGGAGCCGCTCGGGGGCGGTCGTCTGCAGGCGGAAGACCTCCCGCCAGTAGCGGGCGTACGAGCGCAGCGCCGCACGGGTGAGGTCCTGCCCCGGGGCCACCCGGGCCAGGTTCGCCGTCAGCCGGTCGACCCCCCTGCCGCCCCGCCGCCAGGCGAGGTCCGCCCCCGCGTCGAACAGGGCGACCGCGACCGGCTCCGGGAGGGCCCTCACCAGGCTCCAGCCCCCGGCGTAGGCACCGTCCGTGAGCAGGGCGCGGACCCTCTCGACGAGCGTCACGCGTCGACGTCGTCGGCCTGGCGCCGCACCTCCGACAGGCGCTGCCCGACCGTGACCGCGCTCAGGACGAGCAGGACCCACAGCAGCGTGGCCCGCACGTGCGGGACGTCGACCGCCTCGGTGATCGGGCCGAAGAAGCACGACCCGAGGGCGAGGACCAGCCGTTCGGTGCGCTCCACGATGCCGACGTCGCACGTCATGCCCAGGCTCTGCGCCCGCGCCTTGACGTAGCTCGTCACCGACCCCAGCACGAGGCTGACCAGCGAGACGGCGCACAGGACGTCGCTGTCGCCGCCGGTGGCGTACCAGTAGGCGAGCGAGCCGAGGACGGCGCCGTCGACGAACCGGTCCAGGCTCGAGTCGAGGAACGCCCCCCAGCGGGTGCTCCCGCCGCTCATCCGGGCCATGGTCCCGTCCAGCGCGTCGGTCAGGACGCTGAGCGTGATGACGACGGCGCCGAGGAACAGGTGCCCCCGGGCGAGCAGGGCCAGGGCGGCCGCCACCGACACGACCGTCCCGGCGACGGTCACCGCGTTGGCCGTCACGCCCAGGCCGAGCAGCGACCGGCCGACCGGCTCGGTCACCGACGACACGGCCGGGCGCAGGTTGAACACGGACGCAGGGTATCGGCGACCGGACCTTGCTTGACTGACGCCGTGCCTCCCCGTCTCGTCGCCGTCCTCGGACACGAGGGCTCCGGGAAGTCCACGCTGATCGCCGCGCTCGGCGGGCCCGTGACGCCGTCGGGCGTGGTGCTGCTCGAGGGGCGCGACGCCCTGCCGCTGTGCGACGGCGTCGTGTTCGTGCTGTCGAGCCCGCAGGGCCTGGACCCGACGCTGCCGCTGCGCTGGGAGGAGGCCGGCGAGCTCGGGCTCCCCCGCGTGCTGGTCGTGACGCAGCTCGACCTCCCCCGCGCCGACGTCGACGAGACGCTCGCCGTGCTGCAGCGCGTCCTCGGCGAGGGCGTCCACCCCCTCGCGCTCCCGCTGCTCGACGACGACGAGCAGATCACCGGCCTGCTCCGCCTGCTCGACCTGCAGCTCCTGGTCGACGGCACGACCCGGGACGCCGAGCCCGAGCACGCCGGACTGGTCGAGCAGCTGCGCGAGGACCTGCTCGAGACCCTGCTGTCGGGCAGCGAGGACGACGCCCTGTTCGACGCCTGGCTCGACGACGGCGCCCTGCCCGGTCCGCAGCTCCTGGTCGACGAGCTGCACGCCGCCGTCCGGGCGGGGTCGCTGTCGCCGGTGCTGCCGGTGACGCGCGACGGCGTCGGAGCGCAGGAGCTGCTCGACCTGCTGACCGGCGTCGTGCCCGTGGCGTCGGACGTCCCGCCGCCCTCCGTGCACGAGGCGGACGGGTCCGCGCTGGAGCTGCAGCCCGACCCGGACGGACCGCTGTCCGCCCGCGTGAGCGGCGGGCTCGTGCGCGTGCTGAGCGGCACGCTGCACCACGGTGAGCTGGTGTCGGTCGGCGCCGTCGTCTCGTCCGTGTCCCTGAGCGCGCTGGACGGAGGGCCGCTGGCAGGGTGCACGCCCGGTTCGGTGTGCCGTGCCCCTGCCCTGCCCGACGGCCTGCTCAGCGCCGGGGACCGACCGCTCTCCCCCTAGCCGCAGCAGGGGTCACAGGGAGCGTCCGCGGGTCCACCGCCGCAGCAGCAGGGCCTGCAGCCCCACGACCAGCGCGGTCCCGAGGAACAGCAGCAGTGCGAGCGCCGCGGCCTCCCCGAAGGCCAGCTCGACGAAGCCGCGCTCGTAGACCAGGGCGGGCAACGTCGTGGTCGCGTCGAGCGGACCGCCGCGGGTCAGCAGCAGCACCGGCACCAGCGTCACCTGCATGCTGACCACGAGGTCGCGGGCGGACAGCAGGCCGAGGACCGGCACCAGCGCGGGCAGGGTCACGCGACGGAACAGCCCCGCACCCCGGGCGCCCTCGAGGCGCGCGACGTCGTAGAGCTGCCCGGGCAGCTCCCGACGGGCTGCCAGCAGCACCAGGAACCCCTCGCCGAGGGTGAGCGCCGCCAGGGCGACCAGGACCGCTCGAGCACTGGTCGGATCGAGCAGGAGCGGCCCGGGGGTGCCTCCGGCCAGGCGCACAGCCGCCCCCACCGGGCCGTACACGGGGTTGACGACCCAGAGCGCGACCAGCACGAGAGCGGCGTCGGGCAGGACCGACGGCGTGTACGCGGCCAGCCGGGCAGGAGCGACGAGCCGGCCGCGGCGGTGCAGCAGCAGAGCCAGGGCCAGGCCACCGAGCACCCGTACGGGCACCGCGACCACCAGGAACACGGCACTCGAGACCAGCGACCGCCGGAACCCCGGGTAGGTGAGCAGCGAGTACAGCGTCTCGACGCCGGCGAACCGCGGTGCGGAGAGGCCGTCGTACTCCGTGAAGGCGTACCCCGCGGTGACGACGGCCGGCACCAGCACCAGGGCCGTCGCGCCGGCCAGGAAGGGGGCGAGCAGCAGCCACAGGCCGCCGCCGTAGCCCGGGCGGGGCCTCCTCACGCCACGCCGCCCGGCCAGCCCAGCACCCGGGACGCCCGCACGCCCACGCGCGACCCGACCGCCGGCGCCTGCCCCGGCCGCACCCGCGCGACCAGCTCACCCGCGGTGGTCGCCAGCACCACCTCGACCTCCGCGCCGAGGTCCTGCACGGCCACCACGTCGGCGTCGTCGCCGTCGAGGACCTGCAGGTCCTCCGGCCGGACGCCGAGGACGCACGGACCGGTCAGTCCGTCGTGCCGCAGCGGCCCGGCGACGCCGTCGTGGCCGGGCAGCAGGCTGGCGGGCGGGCTGCCGAGGAAGCGGGCGACGAACGGGGTGGCGGGCGCGTCGTACAGCTGGCGCGGTGTCCCGACCTGCTCGACCCGGCCGTCCCGCAGCACGACGACGCGGTCGCCGAGCGCGACGGCCTCGGCCTGGTCGTGGGTGACGAGCAGCGCGCAACGCCCGTCGGCCCGCAGCAGCCGGGCGAGCTCGCGCCGGGCGTCGAGGCGCAGCAGGGGGTCCAGCGCCGACATCGGCTCGTCGAGGCAGAAGACGCGGGGGTCGCGGACGAGGGCACGTGCGAGGGCGACCCGCTGCCGCTCCCCGCCCGACAGCTCCGACGGCAGGCGGTCCAGCAGCGGCAGCAGGCCCAACGGCGCGGCTGCACCCTCGACCCGGCGGCTCCGCTCGCGCCGGCCGACCCGCCGCACCCGCAGGCCGAAGGCGACGTTGTCGCGCACGGACAGGTGCGGGAACAGCGCGTAGCCCTGGAACACCATCGCCACCGGCCGCCGCTCGGGAGCGACGCCGCCCTGGAGGACGCCGTCGAGCGCGATCGTCCCCTCGGTCGGCCGGGACAGCCCGCAGACCAGGCGCAGCAGCGTCGTCTTGCCCGACCCCGACGGTCCGACGACGGCGACGACCTCGCCGGGCGCGACCTCGAGGTCGACGTCGCGGAGCGCCCACGCGCCTCCAGCGTGACGCAGACCCAGGCCCTCGACCCGCAGGCCGCGTCCGCCCCCCGGGCCGGTCCCGGTCAGCGGCCCGAGGCGTAGGCGTCGGCCGTGGCCCTGCCGACGGCGGCCACCGTCGGGTCGAGCCCGGCCCGGCCGGCGAAGAACTGCTCGAGCAGGCCGTTGGCGGCCTCTTCCGCGGGGTCCTGCGCGGCGACGTTCGGCAGGCGCCGCAGGTCCGGCAGGACGTCGAGGAAGACCCGGCTGCTCCGCGGCTCCTGGTCGGGGGCCAGGAAGTCGGGGCCGGTGGCGAGGCTCTCCAGCGCCGGCACGGTGCGCCCGGAGCGGGCCAGCACGGCGCCGCCCTCGGAGCCGACGGCGAAGGCGGCGAAGTCCGCGGCGAGCCGGGGCGCCTTCGTGTCCTGTGCCACGCACCAGGCGTCCGACGCCAGCAGCGACCGGCTCGGGGTGGCGGCGTCGGCGCGCGGCAGGGGCCGGACGTCGAACGTCAGACCCTCGGCCTTGCGGAAGGCCGGGACGCTCCTGCGGCTGTCGACGAAGACGGCCAGCGTGCCGGCCTGGAACCGGTCCGCGGGCTCCTGCGCCGCCCGGGCGGTGGCATCGACGCCGAACCGCTGCAGGCCGGCCAGGTAGGTGAGGGCCCGGCGTGCCTCAGGGCTGTCGAGGGTGAACCTGGTGGGCGACGCGGTGTCGTCCACGACCTCCCCGCCCGCGGTCCAGACGAAGGGCGCGACCGTGCGCACCTCGGGAGCGAAACCGACGGCGTCGACCCCCTTCGCGTCCAGCGCGGCCGCGGTCGAGCGCAGGTCGTCCCAGGTCCACGCCGGGTCGGGGAGCGGGACGCCCGCCTTCGCGAACAGGGCCTCGTTGACGTAGGCGACGCTGCTGGAGGCGTTCTGGGGCAGGCAGGCCAGGTCGCCGTCGTAGGTGAAGGCCTCGGTGGCCTGCGCGTACAGGCCCTCGGGCACCTCGCGGGGAGGCGCGACGACGCCCTTGTCGACGAACGGCCCGAGCCGGCGGTAGTTGAGCAGGAAGACGTCGGGCGGGCTGCCGGCAGCGAAGGAGGTCGAGAGCTTCGCGATGTGGTCGCCCTGGTCCGGGACGCCGGTGAACTCCACCTGCACGCCGGGCCGGGCCGCTTCGAACGCCGCCACCACCTCCCGCAGGGCGTCGAGCTCGCCCTCCCCGCCGGCGGCCTGGAGGACCAGTCGCTGGGGCTCCGTCGCGCCGGGGGCGGCGTCGCTGTCGCGCTCGGACTCTGCGCTGCAGGCGGTCACGGCGAGCAGCGCGAGCAGGGGTGCGAACGTGCGGAGCACGGGGTCCTCCGAGGGTGGGCGGGCAGGCTTCTCGCTACGACGACCGGGCGTCCCGTGGCGTGCCCGACCTCCTTCGCCGTCCCGCGGCGTCGTCCCTGCCGCCCAGCAGCGTCCGCTGCACCACCAGCAGGGCGAGCAGGGCTGGTACGGCCAGCACGACGGCGCCCGCGAACAGGACCGGCTGCTCGGTGCCGTCCACCGTGGCGAGCTCACCGAGACCGAGAGGCAGGGTGCGGGTGCCCTCGGAGCGGACGTACAGCAGGGCGTCCAGGTAGCTGCCCCAGTGGACGACGAAGGCCACCGCGGCCACCGCCGCCGTCGTCGCACGGACCTGCGGCAGACCGACCCGCCACCAGGTGACGAGGGCGGAGGCGCCCTCGAGCCGGGCGGCCTCCCACTGCTCCGGCGGGACCTTCCGGAACGCCCGGTAGGCCAGCAGCACCGTGAACGGGGTGGAGGCGGCCAGCGCCGGCGCGATGAGCGGCGCGAGCGTGTCGAGCAGCCCGAGTCGCAGGTACAGGGCGAAGCGCGGCACCCACAGCATGGGCAGCGGGACGAGCAGCAGGCCGGTGACGCCGACCACCAGCGGCCGCCGGGCGCGGTCGCCGAGCTGCGCGAGCGCGAAGCCGGCCCAGGAGGCGAGCAGCGTCGCGACCGGCACCGCCACGACGACGACCAGCAGGCTGTTCGCCAGCAGGGTCCCCAGCGGGACCAGCTCGGCGAGCCGGCGGTACGCCGACGACCCCGGGTCGCGGGGAAGGACCTCGAGCCCGGGCGGCGGCGGCAGCCCGACCCGGCGCAACGAGCCGGAGGCGACGAGCAGCAGCGGACCCAGCAGCGCGACGACGACAGCCAGCCGCACCAGGACGGGTCCGCCGTCGCGGGCCCGCCCCGGCTCAGACCTGGGCCCACGCCTCCGCCAGCAGGGACCGGGTGTCGGGCAGCAGCTGCGGCAGCACCCGGGTGTGGCCGACGACCGGCATGAAGTTCGTGTCGCCGCCCCAGCGCGGGACGACGTGCTGGTGCAGGTGCGCGGCGATGCCCGCTCCCCCGACGACGCCGAGGTTCATCCCGACGTTGAAGCCCTGGGCGCCGGTGGCGTGCTTGAGCGCCCGCACGGCGTGCTGCGTCATGGCCGCGACCTCGCCCGCCTCGTCAGGGGTGAGCTCCTCGTAGCCGGCGACGTGCCGGTACGGCACCAGCATCAGGTGCCCGGAGTTGTACGGGTAGAGGTTGAGCACGGCGAACACGTGCTGACCGCGGGCGACGACCAGGCCGTCCTCGTCGGACAGCCCGGGCACCACGCAGAACGGGCAGTCGCCGCCCTTGCCCTCTCCCTGGATGTAGGCCATCCGGTGCGGTGTGTACAGCCGGGCGAAGGAGTCCTGCAGCCCGGCGCCCCGCTGCTCCTGCTGGTCCATCAGGTGCGGTCGCGCACGGCGGCGACGACCTTCGCGACGGCCTCGTCGACCGGCACGCCGTTCTCCTGCGTCCCGTCGCGGTAGCGGAAGCTCACCGCCCCCGCGGCGACGTCGTCGGCCCCGGCGATGAGCATGAAGGGGACCTTCTGCTTCTGGGCGTTGCGGATCTTCTTCTGCATGCGGTCGTCGGAGGTGTCGACCTCGACCCGGAGCCCCTCCCGGCGCATGCGGGCGGCGACGTCGACGAGGTAGCCGTCGTAGTCCCCGTGCACCGGGATGCCGACGGCCTGCACCGGGGCGAGCCACGCGGGGAAGGCGCCGGCGTAGTGCTCGAGCAGGACGCCGAAGAAGCGCTCGATCGACCCGAACAGGGCGCGGTGCAGCATCACGGGACGCTGCCGGCTGCCGTCGGCCGCCTGGTAGGTGAGGTCGAAGCGCTCGGGCAGGTTCGGGTCGACCTGGATGGTGCTCATCTGCCAGGTGCGGCCGATGGCGTCACGGGCCTGCACGGAGATCTTCGGGCCGTAGAAGGCCGCGCCGCCCGGGTCGGGCACGAGCTCGAGGCCGGTCGCGTCGGCCGCCTCCTGCAGGGCCGCCGTCGACCGCTCCCACATCTCGTCGTCGCCGATGAACTTGTCGCTGCCGTCGCGGGTGGAGAGCTCGAGGTAGAAGTCGGTCAGCCCGAAGTCGCGCAGCAGGCCGAGGATGAAGTCCAGGACGCCGCGGATCTCCGCGCCCATGTCCTCGAGCGTCGTGAAGATGTGGGAGTCGTCCATGGTCAGGCCGCGCACCCGGGTCAGCCCGTGCACGACGCCGGACTTCTCGTACCGGTACACCGACCCGAACTCGAACAGCCGCAGCGGGAACTCGCGGTAGGACCGCCCCCGGCTCTTGTAGACCAGGATGTGCATGGGGCAGTTCATGGGCTTGAGGTAGTAGTCGGTGCCCTCGAACTCCATGGGCGGGAACATCGTGTCCTTGTAGTAGGGCAGGTGTCCGCTGGTGAGGAACAGGTCCTCCTTCGTGATGTGCGGGCTGTTCACGAAGGAGTAGCCCGCCTCCTCGTGCCGGCGCCGGGAGTAGTCCTCCATGACGCGCCGCACCGCTCCGCCCTTGGGGTGGAAGACCGCGAGCCCGGAGCCGATCTCGTCCGGGAAGCTGAACAGGTCGAGCTCGCTGCCGAGCTTGCGGTGGTCGCGCTTCTCGGCCTCCTCGAGCAGGTGCAGGTGCTCCTTGAGGGCGTCGCGGCTCTCCCACGCGGTGCCGTAGATGCGCTGCAGCTGCTGGTTCGCCTGGTCGCCCCGCCAGTACGCCGCGGCGGTGCGCATGAGCTTGAAGGCGGGGACGTCGCGGGTGGTGGGCAGGTGCGGCCCACGGCAGAGGTCCTTCCAGACGAGCTCGTCCCCTGCGTGGTTGTCGTAGATCGTCAGCTCGGCGCCGCCGACCTCGACGCTCTCCTCCGGAGCCGAGCCCTTCAGCCCGATGAGCTCGAGCTTGAACGGCTCGTCGGCCAGCTCGACCCGGGCGTCGTCCTCGGTCACCACGCGGCGGCTGAAGCGCTGCCGCTGCTTGACGATCTGCTCCATCCGCTTCTCGACCGCGGCCATGTCCTCGGGCGTGAAGGGCTTCTCGGGCAGGAAGTCGTAGTAGAAGCCGTCCTTGACGGGCGGCCCGATGCCGAGCCTCGTCCCGGGGAAGAGGTCCTGGACGGCCTGGGCCAGCACGTGGGCCGCCGAGTGCCGCAGGACGGCCCGCCCGTCCGCGCTGCCGTAGGGCACCTGCTCGACGACGTCGCCCTCGGCCAGCACCGTGGCCAGGTCGATCAGCTCGCCGTCCCGGCGGGCGACGGCGGTGTCCTTGACCCCCGCCGCCTTGAACACCTCGAACGCCGTGGTCCCGGCCTGCTCCGCGGTCACGGTGACGGTCACGGGCGGCTCGGCGGCAGACATGGTCCGAGCCTAGGACGGCGGGCCTGCCGGAGCGCCCGCCGTCCCCGTGGTGCTAGCTCTCGAGCGAGGCGTCCAGCGTGATGCTCGTGCCCGTCAGCGCCTTGGAGACCGGGCAGGTGGCCTTGGCCTCCTCGGCGGCCTTGAGGAACGCCTGCTCGTCGAGGCCCTCGACCTCGCCGCGCAGGGTGATCTTGATCTCGGAGATGCGGAAGCCGCCGGCCGGGTCCGGGCCGAGGGTGACGGCGGCGGAGACGTCGAGGCTCTGCGGCGTGCCGCCGGCCTCGGCGATGACGTTGCTCAGCTGCATGGCGTAGCAGGCGGAGTGCGCCGCGGCGATGAGCTCCTCCGGGCTGGTCGCGCCGCCGGCCTCGTCGGCCGCGCGCTTCGGGAAGGAGACGTCGTAGGTCCCGGCCTTGCTGTCGGTCAGCTCGACCTGGCCGGAGCCGTCCTGCAGGCCGCCGTTCCAGGCGGTACGGGCGTGGCGAGTGGGCATGGGGTTCTCCTCGGGTCAGGGGTCGGACCTGGTGATCAACCTCGTCGCGCCCCCGGTGTTCCCCGTCAGGCCTGCGCCAGCTCCCGGAGCTGGGCGATCATGTCGACGGGACGGGTCGAGCGCGGGAAGACGGCGTGGGCCCCGGCCTCGCGGGCGCCCTGCTCCCCCGCGGGGCGGTCCAGGTGCACGGCGACCCGGGCGTTCGGCGCGAAGCGGCGCACCTCGCGGACGACCTCCAGGCCGTCCTTCCAGGGCAGCTGCTCCTGCACGACGACGAGGTCGGGCTGCTCCGCGACGACTGCGCCCAGGCCGGCTGCGCCGTCCTCGTGCATCTCCACGACGTCGAAGCCCGCACGGAGCAGCTCCTGGCACAGGGCCTGCCGCGTCCAGGCGGCGCGGTGGACGACGACGGCCCGGGGCCGGTCCCCGGGGGCGGGCGGGGCCACGGACGCGCGGGCCTCCAGGGCCTCCCGCTCACGGCGGCGCACCGCCTCGCGGCGCTCCTGCTCCATGCGTGCCTCGCGGGCAGCGCCGTGCCCCGGCCCCACCTCGATCGGCTCGCTGCGTGCCTCGAGGAACTCCTGCAGCGCCGCGCGCCGCTCCTTCTCCAGCTCGGACGACGAACGCATGCTCTCTCCAGACGGCCCGCGGGTCAGGGTGCGGACAGGCGCGAGGTCCCCGCTCTGAGACGACCGAAACGGCGCCCGGTCCGTGCTCGATCCGGCCCCGGTGTCCGAGTACGCCGGGTGATCACGGGTATCCGGGGGTGGACCCACCCGCACCCCATGATCGGAGAAGCCGTGACCGCACCAGAGCAGGTGGCGAGCACCGCCCAGGAGCAGGCGGGAGCCGTCGCCGGCACCGCCAAGGACCAGGCGGCCTCCGTCGCGCAGACCGCGACCAGCGCCGCCGGCGAGGTGACCGGCACCGCCAAGGAGCAGGTCGGCAACGTCGTCGGCGAGACCGTCCAGCAGGCCAAGGACCTCACCGGCCAGGTGAAGGAGCAGGCCGCGCAGCAGATCAGCAGCCAGACCGACAAGGCGACCGGCGTCCTGCGCGACGTCGCCAAGCAGCTGAACGAGGGCGACACCTCCGGCGTCGTCGGCCAGGTGCTCGGCGAGGTCGGCACCCGGGTGCAGTCGTTCGCCGACGCGCTGGAGCAGAAGGGTCCGCAGGGCCTCGTGGAGGACGTGCGCCGCTTCGCCCGTCGCAGCCCCGGCACCTTCGTGCTGGGCGCCGCGCTCGCCGGCCTCGTCGCGGGCCGGCTCGCGAAGGGGCTCAAGGCCCCGGCGCCGTCCGAGCAGCTCGCGCTGCCTGCCGGTCCGACCGGCGGGACCGCCGCCGGCGACCCGCTGGCCGGCGTCACGTCGCCCGGCGTGGCCGCAGAGGTCCCGTCCTACGAGCCCTACGCCGGCACCAGCGGCTACGCCTCCCCCGAGACGACGCCGGTGCCGACGTACGGGACGCCCGCCACGCCGCCGCCGGCCTACCCGTCGAGCACGCCGGCCGGGTCGCCCTACAGCGCGGGGTACGGCACGGACTCGCGCGGCGCCCTGTGACCAGCGGGACCCCCTACCCGGAGGGGCCCTACGGCGACGCGGGCAGCACGCAGGTGACGCAGACCCCGGCCACCGACGTCTCGCAGATGTCGGTGGGACAGCTGGTCGGACAGGTCACGAACGACCTGTCGACGCTGATGCGCCAGGAGTTCGCCCTGGCCAAGGCGGAGCTGACCGAGGAGGCCAAGAAGGCCGGCAAGGGAGCCGGGGCGCTCGGCGCCGCCGGGTACCTCGGCCACCTCACGGCGGTCTTCGCCAGCCTGACCCTGATGTTCGTGCTGGACACCTTCCTGCCGATCTGGGCCGCGGCCCTCCTCGTCACCGTCCTGTACGGCGCGATCGCCTTCGTGCTGTTCAGCACGGGCAAGAAGAAGCTGAAGACCGTCGACCCGACACCCCGACAGACCGTCGAGACCCTCAAGGAGGACGTGGCATGGGCAAGACACCAGACGAACTGAGGGCTGAGATCGATGCCACCCGTGCGGCCCTGTCCGCAGACGTGGACAACCTGACCGAGAAGGTCAGCCCGACACGCGTCGTCGAGCGCAAGGTCGACAGCGCCAAGGAGACGGCGCGGGGAGCGGTGAGCAGCGTGAAGGACAAGGTCTTCGGAGCCGGCGAGACCGTGCACGGACACGCGTCCAGCGCGGCCGGCACCGTCGGCGGGGCCGCGAGCAGCGCCACCGGCAGCGTCAGCGGTGCGGCGTCGTCCGCGGCGGGCAGCGTCGCCGGCGCGGCCCACGCGGTCGGTGAGACCGCGGCGGCCGCTCCCTCCGCGGTCACGCAGAAGGCCGCCGGCAACCCGCTGCTCGCCGGCGCCGTCGCGTTCGGCGTCGGCTACCTGCTGTCGTCGCTGCTGCCCGCCTCCGAGAAGGAGCAGCACGCCGCGCAGGCCGTCAAGGAGCAGGCGACCGCGCTCAAGGAGCCGGTCAAGGAGCAGCTCGCCTCGGTGGCCGGCGAGGTCAAGGAGACCCTCCAGCCAGCCGTCCAGGACGCCGCGCAGTCGGTCAAGGAGACCGCCACCCAGGCCGTCAGCACCGTGCAGGAGAAGGCCGCCGACGCCGGCACGCAGGTCGCCGGGCAGGCCAAGGACGCCACCTCGGCCGTGCAGCAGCACGCCACCGAGGCCGCCGGGACCGTCAAGGACACCGCGCAGGGCGGGTCCTCGACGGCGCCGCCTCCCGCCTACCCGAGCACGGGCGGCTACACCGACCCCGCGCCGACGCAGGTCGTGCCGGTCGCGCCGTACCCGAGCACCGGGTCGACGCCGCCGCTCTAGGCACACCCCCGACAGGGCCGTGAGGGACTCCCTCACGGCCCTGTCGCACGTCCCTAGGCTGGAGCCGGTGGACCCCTTCGCCCTGCCCTGCCACCCCGCGTGCGCCCTGACGGCCGAGGACCGCGACTGGCGCGCGGTCGGGGTCACCACCGACGACGCCGTCCTGCGCAAGCAGACCCGCTGCCCCGAGTGCAAGACGACGTACACCGCCTTCCTCCGCACCGTCCTCGGGCAGCAGACCGTCGAGTGGGTCCGCCCCGTCCCGTTCCGCGTGACCGCCGTCCCCTACGACGGCGACGACGCCGCGCTGCCGCTCTGGCAGGACGAGACGGGCGACGCTCAGGCCGAGCCTCTGGCGCCCGCCCTCGAGGACCTGCAGGCGCAGACGCAGCACCTCGGGCCAGCCTGGGCGCGGTCCACGCAGCTGCTCGCCCCCGTGCAGGCGCTGCAGGCGGGCGGCCGGCTCGTCGCCGTGCCCGGCGACCTGCTGCTCGAGCGCCGGGACAAGTGGAACGCCCAGGACCGCCGGCTCGCCCTGGCCTGGTCCCCGCGGCTGGAGCGCCAGGTGGTGCTCTGGCACGGGTTCGCCCGGCTGCTGCAGACATGACCTGCGGTGCGGGGTGGGCGTAGCAGGACTCGAATTGGCCCTGGCCGAACTCGGAAGGCGGTCCTCACCTCCTCTGACCTGCAAGTTCTTTTCCACAGCTGTCCGCTGACATCCGTCTGAGGGCACCTGTTCGGGGACCATCTGGCACGCGCGTGCCACTCAGAAGGCGTGGCAGGACACGGACCTGGAGGCCCTGGCCATGGCTACAGCGAAGAAGCGGAGTGCCGGCAGCGGTGCGGTCAGGCAGCTGCCCTCGGGCCGGTGGCAGGCCAGGTTCTGCGGCCCGGACGGCGTCATCCGCCCGGCGCCGAGCACCTTTGACACCAAGCTGGACGCGAACGCTTGGCTGCGGACGCAGGAGCGCGACGTGGTCCTCGGCCAGTGGCAGGCCCCGGGCGCCGTGCGTCAGGTGGACACGGTGGGCGGGTTCGCCGAGGCGTGGCTGCAGGATCGGGAGCTCAAGCCCCGTACGCGCTCGGAGTACCGCAAGATCCTTGACGGCTGGATCCTCCCGGAGCTCGCGAACGTTCGGCTGGACCGGCTCACACCGCAGTCCGTTCGGACCTGGTACGCGAGCCTCGACGCGGGGAAGCCGACACGGCGGGCGCACGCCTACGGCCTGCTGCGGGCGATCTGCATGACCGCCTACCGCGAGGACCTGATCTCGGCGAACCCCTGTCGCATCGCGGGTGCCGGCCGAGCCAAGAAGCAGCACAAGACGGAAACTGCCACCCTCGCCGAGCTGGACGCGATCGCGTCGGCGATCTCGCCTCGGTACCGCAGCATGGTGCTGCTGGCCGGTTGGTGCGGGCTGCGCTACGGCGAGCTCGCCGAGCTCCGGCGTGGCGACCTCGACCTCGAGCGCGGGGTCGTGAAGATCGACCGCGCGGTCACCCGGGTCGACGGCGTCATGGTCGTCGGGGACCCGAAGAGCGAGGCCGGCAAGCGGACGGTCGCGATCCCGCGACACCTCCTGCCGCTGCTCGCCCACGACCTGGCGGAACACGTACCGCCGACAGCCGACGCCCTGCTGTTCCCCGCACGCAAGGGCGGGCACCTGACGATGAGCACGTTCCACCGGGTCTGGGACCACGCCCGCACCGCTGCCGGACGGCCCGAACTCCACTTCCACGATCTGCGGCACACGGGCCTAACTCTGGCTGCCGCCACGGGAGCAACCTTGGCCGACCTTATGGCTCGCGCAGGGCACTCGACGGCGAGCGCGGCGATGCGCTACCAGCACTCGGTCCAGGACCGCGACCGAGCCATCGCGGATGCACTGTCGGACATGGCGGAGGCCAAAGTCATTCCGCTGACAAGGCGCGACGGTCCGTTCTGAGACGCTGCGCAACGGCGAGTTATGTTTTTCTGCCCGCGGTCACCGAAACCCGCGCCTCAAGTCAACTGAGGGGTGATGGTGGCTGCTCGAGAGCTAAGCGTCTGGGTTACTGCGGGCTTTTGACCTCCGGCGGCCTGGGCGGGCCGAAGACGGGGGTGAGCAGCGCTTGCCGACGGGGCCGTCCCTCCGGCACGGCCTCACGGGGCGCCGCGCGGCGCAAGTGCGCTGACTGGACGCACGGCGGGTCGCAGTTGAGCTGCGACGGAACCGTCTCACCCGGGGAGAGTCGGGGCTTTACTAGCCCTAGGCAGCCGCGCCCGTCGCAGGACCATCGGCCTCAATCCGCACTATTGACAAGCACCGCCTCAGGCGAAGCGGGATTCCTAGGAACCGCGTCAGGATTTGCCGTAGGGACGTGCTCCGACCGACGCCTTCGCGCGGGCTAGCTTCGGTTGGTTGCCGCGATTTCGCCAAAGCCTCCGGACACTCCTCGCGCCAAACGACCCAGTCAACTTGCTAGGTCCCGGCGGGCGCGCCGCTTGACAGGTAGTTGGCGGCACGACAAGGTCCGCGGACACCAAACCAACCTGAGGGGCCTCGTCGTGGCAAAGCAAATTCGGGTTAGGGCGACAGCGGTACTCTTCGCCGGGTCGTGCGCTGTCACGCTTATGGGGCAAGGCGCGGTGCCGGCAGTTGCGGAGAACCCGCAGGTCCCATTTGAGATCGCGGACTACGCGCAGGACGCTCGAATTTCGACGGCCGAGGCTGAGCGTCGGCTCGAGTTGCAGGTGCTTGGGAGTCGACTTCAGACTCAGCTGCAGAACGTCGTTCCGGATGACTTCGGAGGCATGCACTTTGATGACGCTCAAGGCGGGAAGGTAGTCATCAACCTGGTCCGTTCGTCCCAAGCGTTGCAGGGGCTGCTCGCTGCATCCGGCATCTCACAAGCGGACTTGGACGTTCATCGAGTTGCAAGATCTGAAGGAAGTCTGCGAGCACAGATGAGGGCGCTTGCAGCGCAGGCGGTACAAGTTGACGCTGGATCGACGCACACGGTGACGGTGGAGCTGGACGAGAGGGCGAATCGCCTCGTACTTGGTGTCCCGTCCAAGCCGAGGGCGGCCCAGGCTGAGTTCGCGAGACAGGCGGCAAGTGACGGCGTCACTTCTACCGTCGAAGATCGCGAGATGAAACTGTATGCATGTAACGCTGCCTCGTACCTGCACTGTGACACACCCGGACGAGGTGGTACTCAGTGGCGCTCAGCCAATGATGATGGATTTGTAGGCGGTACGAATGATGGTTGCACTTACGGATTCACTGCGCGGGCCAAGTCCGCTGACGCAACCTTGTACATGGTGACAGCTGGGCACTGTTTCAGCGGGGCCGACCCGAGCGTCAACGCAATCGGATACTACTCGGACAACATTGGTCATAGTTATGGGGTATTGCAGCGCGACGATTGGGCGCAACGCAAGAGCTTCACAGACGCCGCCCTAGTCACGATGCCCGCCAGTAATGGCTGGGCCCCGCGCGCGCAGGTGGTGGTTCTAGGCCGGCAAGACGTTGCTCCGGCGGGGCAGAACACAGGTCCCGCGACGGCTGAAAACCTCAACTATCCAATCCTCGGTCGAATGGCTGCAATGCCCGGTAACCGCGCGTGCTTCACAGGCGGGCAGACTCGGAACACGGACTGCGGCACGATCGGGACGTATTTCTTCGGCGATGCTGCATACAACTATCATGTTGACTACTGCGGCTCAGACCACGGCGATAGCGGTGGCCCGATCTATAGTGCCAACAATACGGTCGGCTTGCTGCGCGGCGGCTTCAGCGCCTGCGACAACTTCTTCACGGACATGGCGGACGTCGAGTCGTCCCTAGGAGTGACCTTCACCACCGGCGGATAACCATGGGCTTGGGCGATTCGCCGACAAGCCCGTCGGACGCGAGATCATGTGGTGGAACTTGGTGTCCTGCCCCGTGACGTTGTCGGACTTCTGTGTCGACACGGTTTGAGGTCGTAGATGCGTAGGGGGCCTCCGGGCGTGGACTGGAGCCACCTAGGGCCCCCTGCCACGCCAGGGGGCCCTTGCTGTGCACGCCGAAGCGGCCCAGGCATAGCTTGTTCCGTCCTCAGAGAGCGGCGTCGCCAAGGCGCGCCGAGCACTGCCAAGCGCCTGAGCGACCGCCAAGACTCCCAGCAGCTACTCGAGGGCGTTACACGGTGACTGCTCCTGATGTGAAGACCGCAGCAGCGGACCGCTGTGCCAGCTCACGGCGAGTGCCGTAGTTGGCCTGAGCAGGTCGACCAGCACCTGGATCAGCCCGCCCGGGGTACAAGCACGACCCGCTAAGCCGCTACTCAACGGGACGTCTAGAAGCTCCACCGTCGTGGGTCGGCCACTACGCCGTCGATGGCCGGCTGCCAGAGTTCACCCTTGGACGGCCTCACAGCGGACGGCGTATCGCCGCCACCAAGCAGCAAGTTCATCGAGGTGCGGGCAGTACAACCAGCTCAGCGCCTCTGGCAGACGCCCTTGACCCTTCGACCGCTTCTGTCGCTGGCCGGAGTCGGTCAATCCAGAGCGCTGCGGCGAAAGCAGGGCCGCCTGGCGTCGTGTCGACGATCGACGCGCTGTGTCAGTCACGAGGTGACCCGCCCCCATCTGCTTGAGATGATTGAAGCTGATTCCCTCGCGTCGTTACATGACGGCGATGGCGGTTCGACGTCGCTGCGCGACTTGACCTCTTCTCCGTCGAGCAACAGGACCACCTCGTGCGGCGCAACAGCTTCGCAATAGTTGTCCCAGGAGATAGAAGACTGAGTGGTCTCCCCCGCTCTTAGCACCTGTGCGCTCTTCGCGACATACAGGCGACCGGACTTCGCCTTCACTCGCTTCCCGTCCGCGTAGCGGAACAGCAGTAGAGGGGCAGCATCTTCGAGTGTGCAATCCTCCGACGAAATGTTGCTCAAGTAGACGCGGCCTTGAGTTGAGTACGGCGAGCTGCTCGAGCGATCAGTGCTCCACTGGACTCTGAAGGAAGTGCCCGTTGGAGCACAAGCCGGCGGCGCTTCGCCAGCTTGCTGCAAGGGCCCTTCGCGGAGCCCGCCAGCCGATCGAGACTGCCCACCACCGCTCGCTGTCACTCCCAATGAAAGCGCAACTACGGTGATCATAGCCAGCGCCACCGCAAGTAGGCCTGAGCCAGGTCGCATGCGCTGACGCTCGGGGCTCACGAACAACAACGGACTGCTTTGTCCTCGAAGCGCAAGGCTTATGTGTTGCTCTAGCTCCTTCTTGGCCATCCGCTTACTCATGTACTTCGTCTCCTTTGCTTGAGATGTGGTTCCGCAGGCGCCTCAAAGCGCGCATCCGCAGCAGGCGGACCGCTAAGACCGAGCAGTTCAATACATCTGCAACCTCAGCATCGTTCAGGTCCTGCGCATAACGGAGCACAACGGCGAGACGTTGCCGCTCTGGCAGCGCGCCGATGCCAGCCAGCAGGGTGAGTTCCAAGTCGTGCGCGGGTCCGGACTGTGGACTCCAACGCGGCGCCGTCGGTACGGCTGTAGCAACGTCGGGGACGAGCAGCTCCGCGCGCCGCTGCATTGAGCGCACCCGCGTGGCGCACGCGTTCGTGATGGCTTTGCGGGCGTATGCCGACGGATCAGAAACGGCATCGGGCCAGCCGGGCACGGCGTGCAATCGCACCGAGACGTCTTGCACGACATCTTCGGCAGCATGGCTGTCACCCAGCAGACCCGAAGCGAGCCTGTGTAGCGCTCGCCTGTGTTCGCCCAGCCACAGAGCGGCGGCGTCGCTGGTAGGCATACCACTTAGACGCCGCTGGCGGCCCGGATGTTTCACGGCAGCCCGCGCAACCTCGCGAGACCAGGTCGGGCGTCGATGCGTCCCCGCGCCCCTCAGCAGTTGCAAAGTCGCCCGATGCAGACGCCAGGCGCCGGGCTCGGCCCGGTCCTTCCGGCCGCGTTCGTCATAGGCGTCAATCTGGCGAGGCTCGCGTCGAATAGGCCCCGGTCTCGCAGCGGGCGCAGAGTCACGGGTGACTGGCGTCGTGCCTGCGCAACGGAAGCACTGTGAGGAGTCACGTGAGCGGGCGATTCGGTAGCTGCTGAACTCTGTGGGGGGGCAGAGAAGTTCAGCGTCAACGCAGCCTGCTTGAGCGTCGCAGGGCAGCTCGAGATCGTCCCGGACACGGTGTTTTACTAGGCTCAACGACAGTGAATCTATAGGGCAACGCGCTGGGTCTGAGATCGACGAGCGGCTAGAGGCTAGCGGCTTCGACTACGCGAGCTCGAACAGAATCCTGCAGAAGACGTCGGCCTCTTTGCAGGGGGATCGACCGCCTTTTTCAGGTCGCCGATTCACCATATTGAAGGCCACCGGGAGGAGTTCGGGGGCGAGCGCACCTGCCTCTGGTCGGGCGACGCCTGCGTCTTTGGAGATGCGCAACCACAACCACGGACATCTTGGACGGCCCGCTTGAGGCAACTGGCTCGGCCCGCGCCATGTGGTTCGCGAGGTCTTCCGGTGGCTTGGACAGTGCCCAGGATATCGGCGGCGTCAACGGCTCCTAGGCGCGCCCTGCGGAGGGAGCGGCGGGCGCCGAAGGCCGCACGGCGAGTGCGGCAAGCGGCGGGCCGACGTTGCGACAGCGACCTGCGCAGCCTTCCGCTGCTTCGTCTGGACGACCCGCCGGAGCTCGACAGCGGCGTGCTGCGCAGCCCGCGCCTGAGCGACCCGCCCTTGTGTCTGGCGGAGCTCGCGCACGGCGTCGATCAGGAGCAGTACCTGGCCGAGGAGCACCGGCCCTAAGGAGTGGCCGGCCTGACCGGCTTGCAGCAGGGTGAAGGCGACGTCCCGAAGGGACCGGGTCATCGGGGTGGCGGGCAGGACGAGCTGGGACGGCTCGCGGCTGGCCCGGTCGTAGAGCCGCGCGGTGCGGCGAAGCCCTGAGTCGTTGTCGCTGCCGACGGTCAGGGCAGCTGCGTCGAGGACCTGCGCTGTGACGCGCGCGAGGGCACCTGCCTCCCGAAGCGCCTCGGGGTCGCCGCTCACCACGGCCTCGTGGATGCGTCGGGTCGCGCGGTCGACGGTGGCGACGGCCGGGTCGACCGGGAAGGCCAGCGACTGCGGGGTCCTGGGCGGATGCGGCAGCGGCGCGACGGAGGCCTCGTGCTGCCACCGGGCCTGCAGCTTGGGCAGCGTCAGGTCCGGTGCGAGCTTCCCGCCGCCGTAGAACACCAGCGCCTGCCCGCTCGACTCCTCGCTCGCCGGGCGTGCGACCGCGTACCCCGAGAGCGTCCCGTTGGCGTCCCGGCGCTCCCGGACGACCACCCCCAGGCTGTCCAGCCGGTCGAGGAAGCGGGCGGCGTCCGGGGCGGAGATCGACGCAAGCTGCACCCGGTCGCGCAGCCAGAATCGGTCCGGCGCGCTGCCCGGGCGGCGGGTGCGCCGGGTCTTCTCGACCTCCGCCCGCGTCACGTGGGTGGCAGCCGTCCGGTCGGCCGGCGCCGTCTCGACCAGACCGAGCCGCCGCTCCGCCGCCCGGCAGGCCTCCCGGACACGCAGGTGGTCATGGCTCAGGCGCGCCGGCCGACCGTCCTGCCGCGCCAGCACGGCGACGAGATGGACGCTGTGCGCGTCGTGCCTGACCGCGATCCACCTGCAGCCGCCGTCGTCGCCGCGCTCGGCGATGCCGGTCCGGTGCATCACGTCCCGCGCGATCTCGCCCCACTCCGCGTCGGTCAGCACCCGGTCACCCGGCGCGACCCGCAACGGGCAGTGCCAGACCTGCCGGGCCGCGACGGTGGAAGGCACCCGGCGCAGCCCGGTCGCGAGCTCCATGCTGGCCGTCATCGGGCCGAAGTCCCGCAACGCCGTCGCCCCCGTTCCGGTCAGGACCCGCGGCTCGAGCGTCGCCAGCTCCGCCGGTGTCGTCAGGTCCCACGAAGCGACCAGGCGCGGGCTCTCGTGCTCGTTGTGCCGGCCCGGCCCGTACAAGTAGCGCTGCAACCCGCCGACGTCCCCGCCCCGGTACACCCGCCCGATCACGCGCCAACCACCCGGAGCCGTGTCACGAGCCGGCCGTCCGCGCGTCGGACTGCCGAGCAGCGGCCCGCTCGGCCACCGACGGACGCCGGGCCACGCGGTCCTGCGCCTGCCGGACCGCCGATGCGGCGTCCTCGAGACGCGGCAGGACCCGTCCGACCAGCGCCACCGCAGCGAGCAACTGGTCCGGCAGCTCGCCGGTGGCGTGCCACTTCGCGACCGCCTGGTTCACCAGCACGCTGAAGCGCTGCACCTGCCGGCGCGCGACGAGCAACTCCTGCAGCGCCTCGACCGCCCCCGGTGGCGGCGGCCGAAGCCGCCCGGCCGCGACCTCAGAGGCGACCTTCGCGACGTAGCCCGTCGGCGTCAGCCCTGCGACCACCGCCGCGACCATGACGTCCTCGAGCTCCTCGTCGGAGAACCTGGGGGTCAAGCGGTGCGGCCGCTGCACCGCCAGCCGCTCACGCCGGCGCACCGCCGACCGCCGAGCGACGCCGCTCTCGGCCTTCTCCTGCGGCGCCTCAGCCGCGGCCGGCGCCCCAGCGCCAGCCCCCTCCCGCGGCGCCCCAGCGCCGCCCGGCCCGTAGGGCTGCCCAACGGGCACATCTTGCTCCGCCTGTTCCTGCTGCATGAGCGCAGATTGCGCCGCGAGCTTTGCGGGCGTAGCAGCTGACGAGCGTGGCTGTGGACAGGACGACAAGCGCACGAGGGCGCGCGCCAGTCCGCTCAAGTCACCTCAGCGATAGTGCACAACGACGGATGAGAACCGGCTACTGCAGACTGCCGGCAGCTTCCGGCCCGGCCAGGCAAGGAGTCAGATGGCCGGCGGGCTGCTTGGTAACCGGCTGCTCATCGATGTTGATGTGGCTCATTAAGGGAGTGCTGACCCGCCGGCCGCCGTCTTGCCGGGAGTGGCTCAAGAGGGGCCTGATCGTCTGGAAGTAGCTCTGCCCTCCTCGCGTCCAACACCGACGACGAGACGAGGCACGCGATGCGCGTGGTGATCGGGATCGACAAGCACAAGCGAAGCAACACAGCCGACCTGAGTTCGCGCGATCCTAGCTAGTGCAACATTTGCGGCGAGGCTCGCAAGACTGACCACGACAGCTGATGGCTTGGGTCCGGCGCGAGCGGTTGCGCGTCGTCGCCGAGGCTGATCGGCACGCCCGGCGCCCGCAGCCGCTGGCCCAGCGGGGCGTGGGAGAGCCGTGGGAGAACGAGGCTCGTCAGCCGGAGGCGGGGTCACCGGAGTACCCAGTCGAAGTATGCGGGTGTTGGCGCACTTGGCGGTGGACCGGGACCAGCGTCAAGTTGCCCGCTGCTCAGTGCCGGGCGAGCTTGCGGGCCTGTTCGACGAGTTGGTCGTTGGCCTCGACGACGGCCCGGGCGTAGGGCAACAGCGCGAGGGCGTGCTCGGTGGGCTGGACGCCACGGGGGTTGCGGTCTAGGAGCTGGAGCCCGAGTTGGCGTTCGAGGCTGGCGATCTGTCGCGTGACGGCTGACTGGGTTACGTAGAGCCGGGACGTGGCCCGGCTCAAGCTGCCCTCCTCAGCGACGGCGAGCAGGGCGGCAAGCAGGCGGGGCTGGATGTCGGTCACGTCGCTCATGCCGTCGGTACGGCCTAGAGGGGGCGGTCCCCCACGTGCTGTGGCGGTGAAGCGGTTGCTTCTCGTTTGGGGGACTAGCCCGCAGTCGGCGTACCGGGGGCATGACGCGTCTTCTGTTCGGTCTCCTGCTCGCTGCTCTGCTGTCCGTCGTCGGATCCGCCGGCACGGCGTCGGCCGCGCTCTACTGCTTGTCCTCGCCGGACGTCGGATACGGCCCGACCACGGTCGTGCCGTCGCTGCGGGCGTGCGTCCCGGGGCCGTAGTGGCCCGGGCACGTCTACTCGCGACAACCGAGGCCCTGCGGGTCCGTGGACAGACCGTCGCGTAGGCACCTTCTCACCGTGTCGAGGAAAGGCTCGTCCGGCCGGGCCCGGTCGACCGTCGCGGGCCCGGCGTGGGCGTCGCCGACACGGAGCGGCGGGGTCGTCGCAACCGACTGAGAGCCGGGCGTGGCTGCAGGTGCCGGGCGGGCCGTGGCCGGTCCCGGCCTGCCGCGGCCGGTGACGGCCGTCGGTGAGGGGGTGGCGGTCGCTGACCGGGTCTGTGGCGTCGGCCCCGCCGTTCCGCGCTCAGCTGCGTGGGCATCGTGCGGCGCGGGCCCGGCGGGCGTCTGTGGGGGCGTCCCTGCAGCGGCGTGCGGAGCCGACCCTGTCGTCAGGATAACGACGGCGACCAGGGCGGCTGCAGCGGTCGGAGGGCCGGCCAGGACCGAGAGGCGCCGGGCGCGTCCGAGCGCGAACGGCCAGAGCAACGCCGCGGTGGCCGCCCATGCCCGGCGCAGCCTCGTCCGGGCCCTGCCCAGCGCACCTTCGGCAGCCCGGTAGGTCACGCCGAGCTCGTCGGCGATCTCCGGCAGCGTCAACCCCGCCGCCCGCAGCTCAACGGCCCGGCGGTCCTGGCCTGACAACCCCTGCACCTGCCCGTGCAGCCAGCGGGCCTCGTGGTCGTCGCAGACCTCCTCCTCGACGCTGCCCTGGACCTCGCGGCGGCCCGCGACTCGGCGCCGCAGCCGGTTCGCCTGGCTGTCGCGCCGGTGCCCGTCGACCGCCAGGTTCATCACCACCGTAGTCAGCAGCGGCCCGACCCGCTCCAGGTCGACCTCGGGCATCGCCGCGACGCGCGCCATGCCCTCCTGGACCAGGTCGTCGACGTCATGACGGCTCCCGGACCGTGCCCGCGCGACCCGGCGCGCCCGGTCCTCCTGTGCAAGGAGCGCCTCCCACAGGGCCTGCCGTCCGCCTTGCATGCGTCTCCTCGTATCGCCGACCGCCCGCCTTCTTGCAAAAGTAGGCCGCGCAGAACGACAACCAGCGCAGTACGTGTCTGGAGTTGTCTCATGACGCAGGCCTCGCCAGCGGCGTCTGCCGCCGTCGCCGCAGTCCCTGCGCCAATTGTCGCCGGCAGCGTGCACCGACGCGCCACCCTCGTGCTCATCGGATCGGGTCGCTTGGCCGATCTGGCGGAGGGCTAGGGCAATCTCCAGAGCGAGCGAAGGACGAACGTGCTCCTGATGGCACGACGGTGCTCCGCGCCGCGGCTCCCTGGACTGCTGCCTTTCAGGGGCACAAGCCGTCTTTGGCAGCAGGGCGGCCTGCCGTTATGCGACCTCGGCATACGGGGAGCGCACGTGCACCAAGGCGTCGTACAAGTGCATCCCATCGAACTTGGAGTCGCTGATGCGCAAGTACATCCTTCCTGCTGCGGCAGCCGTTGCACTCGTAGCGAGTGCCCAGCTCTCCCTGACGTCTGCAGAGGCGGCTCCTGCGGACGCTGGCAATGGTCGGCCGACCTGGTGTCAGCCCGACCAGAAGGGCGAACTACACGCACGGGACCTTCCGCGGTCCGTGCGGCGATCCGACTGCGATTTGAGCCTGAACAAGGTCCGCTTCGACGCGGTCGCTGTGCAAGCCGGCCCGGCCGGCTCGACGATGGTCGCTGATGCGCTTCCGGACGCGGACCGGGCGGACGCCGTAAGCTTGACTATCCACACACTGGGCGACGGCAACTTCGAGGTCGTCCAGGACTCGGAGCCGATCACCACCATCGGCGGGGCTGACCCTGGCAACGAGTGCACAGACTCAACGCAGGGCGTCGCCACCGCATACAAGGTGCGTAACGTGTTGAACTGGGGCTTTCGCAGCGGGACCGCTCCCGCCAGCGTGGGCGTGACCAACAGCGTGAACGCGGTGACAGACGCCCTCAACAACATGCGGACCGGCGCCAACCGCTGCACATTCATTCGTCAGCCGAACCCCCCGGGCATGAGCTACACAGGAGTGACGGCCACCGGCTCGAACATCGCTTCGGACGGTTCCTGTGGCGTCCTGGACGCCAGTCACATCGTGGACTTCGGCGTGCTGCCGTCGCGTTACGCCGGCCTCACGTGTTACTCCTATGACGGAGCGGGGACCCTGCTCCACTTCGACATGCGCCTGTCGAGCCTTCTCGACTGGGACTACACGCTCACGGACGGCTGCTACAACAACGACGCCTACGACGTCGCGTCTGTGGCCACCCACGAATGGGGCCACGTGTACGGCGTGTCGCACGTCGACGAGGCAAGCCACGGCGCATTGACCATGAGCACAGCCATCAACGGACCGTGCCAGACCTCGGAGCGTACTTTGGGCTCAGGCGACGTCAATCACATGATCGCCAAGTACGGAACGCTCTGATTAGTGATCTGCCGAACGGCACCTCAAGGAGCAACGTGAACAGGGCGACAGCGCTTGTCCTTGGTGGGTGTCTCGCTGCCGCCACCTGCCAGAGCGCGTCGGCCAGTGAGGCGTTGCAGGTGACCGTACGAGCTACCCCCGCCTCAATTTCTCCCGCTCAACTTGTTGGGCTGCGCGTGCACCTTGAGGACCCAGAGGCAGCGGGGTACCGAATCACCATCAACTTTGGCGATGGGCAGATGGTGACCCTGGGCAAGAACGCCGACTGTCGGCCAAGGCACGGGGCGGGCAAACTGGACGAAACTCCGACAGTGCCCCATAGGTACCGACGTCCCGGCCGTTACGTCATCAGCGTGCTCGTACAAACAGACACCTGCGACACAACGGACAGCTCCGATGCTCTTGGGGGTCGAGAGCGGGGGGCAGCAACAACGACCGTCTCAGTGGGGCCCGGGAAGGACAGCCCAAACGGGCCACAGTTGCCGGAAGCCTCCGTGGGACTTCTCAACCGAGCCAGTGTCAAGCCGGGGGAAAAGTTCGCGCCGTACGTGCTCGCGTCGGATCATGACGGCTTTCCTCAATCCATGAGGATCGACTGGGGCGACGGAAGCCCCGCGACCATCCTCAGCAACGCCGACACGTGTGTCGACCCCTACTTCACGTGGCCCGACAAGACCTGGCAGGTATCCACGCATCACCAGTACGCGCGGCGCGGCACGTATCAAGTGCGGGCCAAGGTAACCTCTACAGGCTGCTTTGGTGAGGAGCCGCGGCAAACCTCCGTCGGGCGCTCGAACATCACCGTTCGCAACTAACGGCGCCGGGTCACGGCCGTACGACCTGCCCTACCGAGTGCCACTGATGACGCTCAGCGAAGTTCCCCAGTGCTGCTCGGCGAAAGTCCCCACCTCGAGCGGGGCTGAAGGTAGCCCGTCAGCGGTCGGGTCGGGCTGCTTGCCGGAGGGTGTTGGCTGCGGGCGTGGTGGCCGCGTAGGCGGTAGCTGTCGCCGTCGAGGTGCATGACGACGCTGCGGTCCAGGAGCCGGTCGAGCATGGCGGCGGCGAGCATCTCGTCGCCCAGGACGCTGCCCCAGCTGGCGATGCCGCGGTTGGTCGTCAGGACGATCGAGGTCTTGAGGTGGCGTTGGCTGACACGACCTGGAACAGCGCGGCGGCGGCGTCCGCGGGGAGCGGGAGGTAGCCGAGTTCGTCGATGACGAGCAAGGTCGGGCCGGCGAAGAAGCGCATGGTGGTGGCCCAGCGGCCTTCGAGGGCGGCGCGGTGGCAGCGGGCGGCGAGGTCGGCTGCGGTGGTGAAGTAGGTGCGGTAGCCGGCTTCGGCGGCTTTGCGGGCCAGGCCGATCGCGATGTGGGTCTTGCCGACGCCTGGCGGCCCGATCAGCAGGACGTTGGACGCCTGCTCGACGAAGCGCAGCGACGCGAGGTCGGTGATCAGCGCCCGGTCCAGGGCGGGCTGGCGTCGTAGTCCAGGTCCTCGAGCGTCCAGGGCGCGGGCAGGCTGGCGAACCGAAGCCGGCCGGTGAGCCTGCGGTCCTCGGTCGCGTTGACCTCGAGCTCCAGGAGCCGTTCGAGCGCTGCGGTCAGCGACAGGTCCTCGGCCCGGGCGGCGTCCAGGACGGCGGGGAGCTGCTCGGCGGCGGTCGGGAGCTTGAGGTAGGCCAGGTGCGCCCGGAGGCGCTGGTAGGCCGCGGCCTGGGCTCCGGTCGACGGCGTGGTCACGGTGCGACCTGCCGCTCGCGGGCGGCTTGGGCGTAGCGAGCGAGGTCGACCACGACCTCCCGCTCGTCTGCCCGGCTCGCGCTGCGGAGCTGCTCGGCCTCGGCCAGCGCCGCTGGCGAGGGTGGTCGTCGGGCCTTGCGGTGACAGGGCTTGCCGGTGTCGAACGCCGCGAGGACCGCGGTCTGCAGCGCCGTGACGTGGACCGTGTCGCGGACCAGAACGCCGGCGCCGTCGGGTTCGCGGCGATGCCGCGCCAGCACCGTCCCCCCGCCCGCCGTCGAGGTCGTCGCGATGTCCAGGGTGAGTGCGCCGAGCCGGTGGGTGACGGTGACGGTGCTGCCCGCCAGGCCCGGCGGGACGGAGTAGCGGTTGCCGCGGAAGCTCACCAGCGCCTGGCTGCTGACGACCCGGCTGACCGTCAGGGTCGCCGGGAACGCCGGCGGCAGCGGCCCGAGCGGCTCGAGCTCGGCGAGTGATCCGACGGTCGTGCGCTCGCCGTCGCGGCGGCGGGGCCGCTTGTCGCCGACGCGGGCGCAGAACGCGTCCAGCGACGCCTGGGCTTGGGCCATCGTCAGGTCGTCCGGGACCGTCCGCCACCAGCGCTGCGCCGCCGAGTCGTTGGCCTTCTCGACCGTGCCTTTGCGGTTGCCGTGCCGCGGCGGGCAGAGATCGACGTGGACGCCGTAGTGCTTCGCGACCGCCGCGAACGAGGCCGTGACCCGGCCGGTGTTGGGGCTCGCGACGGTCGCCATCCGGTCGAACCGCCATCGCTTCGGGAGCCCGCCGAGGCGGGCGGAGACGTCGTGCAGGCCCTCGATGAGGTGCGGCAGGTCCTCGCTGTCGGCGAGCACGGCGCGCCACTTGCCCGAGCTCGACAGCGCCCCGACCAGCAGGTGCGCCTGCGCCGCCGGCGCGGTGTCGCTGGTGCTCCAGTGGGCGGGTGGGTCGGGGAGTTCGAGCCAGTCCCACTGGACCTCCTCGCCCGGCGGGTGGTCGATGACCGCGTGGTCGCGGCCTGTGCTGGCTCGAGCACGGCTCGCAGTGCGGCCGCAGCCGGTGGGCCCGTAGGCCGCGGGTGAACGTCGCGTAGGACCGGTCGAAGCCGAGGGCCTTGGCCTCGTCGAACAGGACCGTCGCCCAGACGTGCGGGTCGTCGGTGAGCCGCTGCCGCAGCCACGGCGCGAACGCCTCGAGCGGGTCGTCGACCGCCGGTGCCCGCTGGCCGGCGACGCGTCCGCCGGTCAGGTAGGCGCGGATGGTCTTGCGGTCATGGCCAAGGTGCCGGGCGATCGCGCTGATCGTCCAGCCCTGCCTGCGGAGCGCGTGAGCGTCCACATCGTCCTCCTCTGTGAGCATGGGAACGGGACTCCTTCGAGGAGCTGGTGGAGGTCAGAGACCGCCACCCTCGAAGGGGGCCCGCCGTGCGCAGCGACGCCACGCACGCGGTGCTCAAGGTGGGGACTTTCGATAAGCAGGTCTGGGGAGATTCACATGAGCGCCGTCACCACCGCAGCAGCCAACACAGGAATGACCAGAAGCAAGTCCCGTTCCGCCATTGCACCTTGTTTGGCCTCTGCTGCCGAGCGCGGCTCGTCACGGTGCACGCTCAGCCCCGGCGCCAGACCTCCCACGCGAACGACCAGCCCCACTGGCGTGCCCGGCAGGGCAAGGCGGCGCCGGAACGCGGTTTGCACCGTGACGAGCCGGTCAGGCAGTGCTACTCGCAGGCGGGCACCTGGGAGGTGGCTACCAGTGGCGCGCAAGGGGTGGCGCGGATCCGACACCTGGCCACGGCATCTATATGCGGACCGTCACGCTATTTGAGATCGATTCGGCGGGACGTTCGACCGGGAGCATCTCCGTAGGCGGGGGCAATTACATGTCATACCAGAGCTAGATGACCCCGGGTTACGACGACCACTGCAAGTCGTACTTCAGTTCCTCGGCCTATCAAAGCTGCACAGTTGAGTCGGAACCCGGGCTGCAACATCGCAGTGCAGGCAACCTGATGAGGTCGACGTGCGTGGTGACTGTGTGCCCACAGCATTCCGCGAGCTGATTGCTTGCACTGCTGGAAGCTGCGGCTTCGTCGACGCAACCCGACCGTGCAAGCCTGTTATTCAGCGACCATAAGAAACTTGGACGGCCGGCGTGCTGTTAGTACCTCAAACAGGTACTGGGGTACTCGGGCCTCGGCCGCAAGCTGGGCTGCGGCAAGTCCGCTGTCGCTCAACATTTCGACACTTCTTGGCAAGGTAGACGGACGCTCGACGGAGGGCATGACACCGGGCTCGCGGCGACGCCAGCCGTTTGATGAGAGCGTGATCATGGCGTTCCTGTACGTCGTGTCCCGCATGACCTGCAAGGCCTTGGCTCGAAACAGTAGGGCTTGCATGCTGACGCCCCACTGCTCCTTTAGCTCGGCTAGGCGTCGGAAGTCAGCCTTGGGCGGCAACTCGTCACCGATGTCTTCGGCCGGCATCAGGAACTCTCCAGCAAACCGCTGGGCCTGAGACTCGACGGATCGTCCCCCCGGTTCACTCTCGGCATGCATGACGAGGTGCCCGAGCTCATGCGCCACGTCGAGGCGCTGGCGGTAGTAGTCGTCCTTGGCCGGGTTCAACAGGATGATCTGTCGCTGCGTGCCAGCGTAGGAGTAGGCGTCAACGGCTGCTGCCTGCTCCGGACAAAAAGCCACGACAACGCCTCGTCGTTCAACGAGGCGCACGAGGTGCGGCAGCGGCCCCGACGAGATGTTCCAAGCACGCCGCAATTCCCTGGCAGCAGACTCAGGACCACCTACCGCGGGATCCTGGTCCGGGCTGACTGGTTGCCCCGGTACGTCTTGGTCGGGTAGTTCAACGTGCCGCTCTAGGGCGATGGCAATCGCGTCTGCGGCTTTGGCGTAGGCGTGTGCTTGGTCGCGGCACAGTTGCGTTGTTGACCGGAGGGATCGGAAGTGCGGCGTTGCCTGGTCGGTTGCAGTTACGGCGGCAGGGCCCGGCAGGAAGAAGTCCGGGTCGACCCCGAGAACCAGTGCGAGTCGGGCTACCGTCGCGGGGGCCGGGCGCGTCGTTCCGTTCTCGTATCCAGCAACGGCGGTCGGGGTCTTGCCTATCCGCTCGGCGAGTGCGTTCTTGCGAAGGCCCTGTAACTGTCGGCCGAAGGTGAGTCGCCGGCCGTCGAAGAGCCGAGCGACCTGAACCGCATCCGTCATGCCCCACCACTGGCGCTGCCAGGCTGGTGACGGCGGTGCTTCCGCAGGGTCACGGGTGCGTCCTCGATGTCGTTCGGGTCCATATGCTCAACCAGCCGCAGTGGCTGCTTGCGCGCCGTCATGGCGGGTCCCCCGTTGAGCTCTTCGTACCAGTGCCAAGCCGGTCCGCCGTCGGCGTTTAGGCGGCCACGGCCGATGAACAATCGGCCGCGATCTGTGTCTGGGTCAAGCCTATGCGCGAGCAGCAGGGCCGTGCCCCGGTCGAGGGCTGTCAGAGACTCGAGCTGCTCAAGATCCTCGAAGGGCAGCTGGGCATCGGGAGACGGGATGCTCGCGACCCGCCGCTTCGTCGGACGTTGCCCGTTCCAGTTGACTCTTGTGATGCCCGCTTCGGGAAGTGACATCAGCAGCCAACGCCAGTTGCCGTAGCGCCAACCAGGCGAGTTGTTCAGGTCGTCACGGACGACGAGGTCGTCCGCCAACACCGGGAATGTCTCACGCTCCTGTGCCGTGAGATCCGCTAGGACGACGTCCCGGCCGGAGTCGAGCTCAGGCGTGCCCACTGCCAACCCATACTTGTTACACGAGAAGACCCGGTCGAGCCGGTCGCGCAGCAGCACGAAGGCTGTGTAGCCAATCCAGCCTTGGTCATAGCCAGCCTCGCCCTGCAGGTCCTGCAGCAGTCGGCGATAAGCGGCTGCTTGAGCCCACCGCAGGGCGCCGACTACATCGGCCGCAGCTAGGTCGCTCAACACGTCTTCCCGCTCGCTCATGCGACGGAGAGTACGCACCGACCGTGGTTCTTGTGTCAGACTGAACCATGACACGCCGAGAGCCGACGCGTCATTGAAGTGAGGAGACAGCATGACCAGGCATGAGCGGCACGTCACGCCCAACTCGGACGGGGGGTGGGACGTCCAGAAGCCGGACGCCAGCCGCGCCTCGTCGCACCACCGGACGCAGGCACAGGCGATCGACCGGGCACGCGACATCGCCCGGAACGTCGGGGGTGGCGAGGTCGTCATCCACGACCGCGCGGGACGGGTCCGGGACTCAGACACCGTCGCGCCCGGCAACGACCCATTTCCGCCTAGGGACCGCAAGTGAGCGTTCATCACGTCGACTACGACCTCAGCCGGCCGGGGCAAGACTATGAGGGCCTCATCAAGGCGCTGCAGTCGACTGGTTCGTGGGCCCGGCCGGCGAAGAGCGCTTGGTTGGTTGACACGACCGAAACATCTATCCAGCTTCTTGAGAGGTTGAGCAAGCACGTTGACACGAACGACCGGCTACTCGTCATGTCGGTGACCACCTCGTCGTGGGCTTGCCTAGGCTTGCCGAAGGAGATCACTGACTGGCTTAAGGACCGAATCTAGAACCAGGCCTTAATTGCGTTTCGACGCCTGCAGCGCCGCCACCGGCAAACGACCGGTGGCGGCGCTGCATCCTCCACGTGCAGGCACCTGCAGCAGCCAAGCGGTCTGAGCGCTCCCCGCCAAGCTCTCGCGACGCTGGCGCGACCGGCGCTGCACCGCGTTCGAGCCCTCGGCCAGAGAGCGCCCATGTACGGCGGTCGTGCCGGCTAGGTGACGATCGGCGCCGTCGTGACGTGAATCAGCGCGGTCACGGAGCAGCAGGCCGCCGGGCCCCCTGGTACGCCTCGTCGAGCAGGGCAAAGGCCACCGCCAGCTCGGCGTCGGTAAGCGCGCCCTCCGTGTCTCATCCCCGCACGTCACGGTACCCATGGCGGAGTGGGAGCCACTGCTGTGCCGTTTGGGTGGTCCGTCCAGCGTCGTCCAAGCCAGCTTGTGACTGTGCACTGCGGTCTGGCACGACATCTGGCACGCAAACCGGGCTTGGGCTCCAGTCCGAGCATAAGTGCAGGTGAGAGGTACCTTGCTTGTGTGGGCGTAGCAGGACTCGAACCTGCGACCTCACGCGTGTGAAGCGTGCGCTCTAACCAACTGAGCTATACGCCCGGAGCGTCTCCGGGGAGCGCGGCAGACACTACCGCAGCAGGGTCACAGCCCGAGGGCCTCGCGTGCCCGGTCGACCAGCCGGTAGTGCCCGACCACCCAGATCGCCGCGCCTGCGGCCACCAGCCCGGCGAGCGTGGTCACCGCGGAGATCACCGGCTTCTTCTTCGCGGCCTCCCACGCCTCCTGCGCACTCTTGCGGGCCCGCTGCAGGAGCCGGTCCGCCCAGGCGAACTCGGTGGCGAGGACGTACAGCCCGAGCAGGACGGGCGGGATGGTGAGCGGTCCCGGCAGGACGGCAGCCGCGAGCCCGAGGGCGATGAACAGCAGCCCGACGACGAGCACGACGCCCCGCAGGACGAGCGCTCCGACGGGGGTGCTGCGCATCCGCGCCCGCAGGCTGCCGGGCCGGGCGGAGCGGACGTCGGACACGCCACGCTCCTGCCCCTGATGCGTGCGGGTCACGCCTCGACGTCGCCGCTGGCCAGCGGCACGGTCAACGGTCGGTCGGGCGCCTCGCGGCCCCGCTCCCGCGTGATGGCGAAGGCCGTGACGTCGCCCTCGCCGTGCTGCAGGGGGAGGTCGCGGACGACCTCGACACCGCGGCGGCGGACGTCGAAGGTGCCGAGCGCCCGCACGCCGCCCGCCGGGCCCGCCTCCCAGAGCACGTACGTCGTGCCGGACGGGTTCGCCGGCATGCCCTCGACGACGAGGCTGACGTGGTCTCCCTGCAGCACCGCCACGGCGGCGACGCGCCTGTCGTCGTCCAGCAGCGGGACGCTGCGCCCCGAGCCGCTCTCGAGGGTCCGCACGACCTCGGACAACCGGGCCTTGGACGCGAGCTGCTCGGTCCGGTCGTGCCGCAGCGACAGGTTCGCGCCGGTCAGCCCGAGCACGAGGGCCGCGGCGGCCGCCGAGGCGACCAGGGTGCGGGCGCGAGGCAGCCGGCGTCGGGAGGCGAGGTCGACGACCGCCGCGGACGGCGTCGCCTCGGCCCCGTCGAACACGCCCTCGCCGCTCTCGGCGACGACGACGGCGCGGATCCGGTCGAACAGGTCTGCGGGGAGGGCGGACGGTGCAGCGCCGTAGGCGAGGTGGGCCGCTGTGCCGCGGTGCTCGGCGAGGGCCCTCTCGCAGCGGGCGCAGCCGGTCAGGTGCTGCAGGAAGGCCTGCTCGTCCTCGGGCTCCAGGGCGTCGAGGGCGTGACCTGCGGCGAGCTCCTCGAAGCGCTCGTGCGACGTCGTCACGGTCGGACCCCCGGGCGGCGGGCGCCCTCGGCGAGCGGGGCGCCGTCGCCCTCGACGCCCTCGAGCCGGGTGCGCAGGGTCCGCATCCCGGCCAGCATCCGCGTCTTGACCGTGCCGAGCGGGGTCTTGGTCAGCATGGCGATCTCGCGCTGGGTGTGGCCGCCGTAGTAGGCCAGCGCCAGGGCGTCGCGCTGGACGTCGGGCAGCGTCTGCAACGAGGCGCGGAGCCGCTCGCGGCGCAGGGTCGACCAGACCTCCTCCTCCACGCCCGGGGCGTCGTCCTCGCGGTCATCCAGGAGGTCGGCGGAGGCCCGTCGCTTGCGCACGTTCTCCTCGCGCCGGACGACGTCGACCGCCTTGTGGTGCGTCATCGACAGCAGCCAGGAGGAGAAGCCGCCGCGGGCGGCGTCGAAGCGGGAGGCGTCGCGCCACACCGTCAGGAAGACCTCCTGCACGACGTCCTGCGCGAACTGCTCGTCGGCGACGATCCTGCGGGCGAGCCCCAGGCAGGGACGGCCGTAGCGGGAGTACAGGGCCTCCAGCGCCCGGCCGTCCTGCTCGGCGACCCGGGAGACCAGCGCGCGGTCGTCCAGGCCCTCGAGGCTGTCGACCGTGGAGGGGGAGGCGGGCGCGGCCGACCGCACAGCACGGCTGTGCGGCAGGGTCACGAGGGTCTCCACGACAGGTGTTCGGACCAGGGAGCGGTCCGGATGGGTGCACCTGCCGCGCGACCGTACCGCCGGGCCACGCGTCCGGCGCGGTGACCGGGCCGCGACTCCCCCGTCGGGGTGAGAGCCCGTGGCGTCGCGGTTGAGCAGCACCTGTCGCGGGGACCCCTGGAGTCTCGGAGGTCCACCCGGACCCGCGCACCGTGGAGGACCCTCGATGGCTGGCCGTCCCACCTCCCTCAGCACGCACCTGCAGCTGCGCCTGGTCGTGCCCGGGGCGTCGTCGCTGCCGGTGCGGGCCAGCCTGCGCTACGACGTCGCGGACCCCTACGCCGTCACCGTCGCCTTCCACACGGGTGCGGCCGGCAGCGAGAGCGACAGCGTCGAGTGGACCTTCGCCCGCTCGCTGCTCACCGACGGCGTGACGGGACCGGTCGGCGAGGGCGACGTCCAGGTGTGGCCGTCGACCAGCGCCGGCGCCTCCGTCGTCTGCCTGTCGCTGTCCTCGCCGTCGGGCAAGGCGCTGTTCGAGGTGCCGCTGCCCGAGCTGGCGGACTTCCTGGGCCAGACCTACGCCAGCGTCCCCACGGGGTCCGAGAGCGACCACGTCGACGTCGACGCCGAGCTGGCCCTGCTGCTGTGGGCCGAGCCGGGCACCTGATCCCGCAGCCGTTCTGCTAGGTTCTTCGACGTCCGGAAGGCGCGTCAGCGCCTGCAGGGACACTGTGGACGTAGCTCAGCTGGTAGAGCACCACCTTGCCAAGGTGGGGGTCGCGGGTTCGAATCCCGTCGTCCGCTCGGAGCGCTCCCGCCCCTCGCGGGTCGGGAGCGCAGTCAGGACCGGGGTCTCCCGGCGGACGGCCGGGTGGCCGAGTGGCTTAGGCAAGGGACTGCAAATCCCTGTACGCGGGTTCGATTCCCGCCCCGGCCTCGCAGGCCAGCAGGACAACTGAAGAGCACGGACGATTGGCGCAGTCTGGTAGCGCGCTTCCTTGACACGGAAGAGGTCACAGGTTCAAGTCCTGTATCGTCCACAACACCACCGAGAGCCCCTCCGCGAGGAGGGGCTCTCGGCGTCTCCAGACCCGGGACCGCTGGGCCCGGGACCTCTAGACCCGGAACCCGGCGACCAGGCCCTCGAGCCGGGTGCTCATCCGGGCGAGGTCGGCCGCGGCCGCCGTGGCGTCCTGCACACCGGCGCTGGTGGCCTGCGCCGCGCCCGCCACGCCCTCGACGACGCGGGCGATCTCGCTGCTGCCCGTGGCTGCCTGCGCGACGTTGCGGCTCATCTCCGCCGTCGTCGCGGTCTGCTCCTCGACGGCGCTGGCGATCGTCGTCGCGTAGTCGTTCATGCGGGCCACGACGTCGCTGATCCCGGCGATGGCGGTGACCGCGCCGGCGGTGCCCGCCTGGATGGCCTGGACCCGGCGCCCGATGTCCTCGGTGGCCAGGGCCGTCTCGCGGGCCAGCTCCTTGACCTCGTTGGCCACGACCGCGAAGCCCTTGCCGGCCTCGCCGGCCCGGGCGGCCTCGATGGTGGCGTTCAGGGCCAGCAGGTTGGTCTGCTCGGCGATGCCGGTGATCGTGCGGACCACCTCGCCGATCTCGCGGCTGCTGTCGCCGAGGCGGCGGACGGTGTCGGTGGTCGCCGCCGCGGCGGCCACGGCGTCCACGCCGACCTGCGCGGCGTCGTAGGCGTTGCCGGCGATCTCCCGGATGCTCTCGCCCATCTCCTCCGCGCCGGAGGCGAGGGTCTGCACGTTGCGGCTGACCTGCTCGGCAGACGCCGCGACGCTGTCGCTCCGGCTGGAGGTGTCGTCGGCGCTCTCGGCGATGACCCGCGAGGCGGTCGCGACCTCCTCGGACGCGGTGGCCAGCTCGGTGGCGCTCTCGGAGAGGGCGGCCACCGTGGTGCGCAGCGAGGCCTGGGCCTGCTCCAGGGCCCGACCCATGTCGCCGACCTCGTCGCCGTCCCACACCTCCTCCGGCGCGGACAGGTCGTCGTCGGCCAGGCGCAGCAGGCGGGCCTGCAGTCGGCGCACGGGGGCGACGACGCTGCGGACCGCGAGGGTGCCCAGCGCGACCATCAGCAGCAGGGCGAGCGCCCCGACCAGCAGCAGGGCGCGGCGGGTCGAGGAGGCCTCGTCGTGGGCGGCGTCGGCGTGGGCCTGCCCGACCGCGTGCACCTGCTCGGTCAGCGCCTCCTGGCTCTCGGCCAGCCGGTCGAACGCCGCCGTGAAGGCCGGCAGCCCGCGCACCGCCGCGTCCCCGGACGACGCCGTCGAGCGGCGTGCCTGCGCGACGTAGGCCTCGAGGTCGGGGCGGGCGTCCCGCAGGGCGGCCTGCAGGCCGGCGTCCTGCACGAGTCCCGCGTTGGCGTCCTGCATCTCGAGGAACGTGGCCGCGTGCTCCTCGACGGAGGCCTGCGCCGCGGCGTGCTCCGCGGGGGTCCGGGCGACCAGTCCGGACAGCACGTCGGCGCGCAGGGCGTCGTGCATCATGTCGCCGGTCAGGTGGTTGCCGAGGACCTGCTGGTCGGTCAGCAGCGCGTCCGCCTCGCGGGCGAGGGACGACTGGCCGCGGACGGCGGTGACCCCGAGGAGCAGCACGCAGGCACCCCCGACCACCACGGGGAGCAGCAGGCGGGTGCGGAGCGGCCGGTCGGCGAGTCGTGCGTGGGAGAGGCCAGGCACAGGGAGCTCCAGGTGGCGGGGGCAGAAGGGGTCCCGTCCCCCGTCGGCCGGCAGGGCGCGGACGTGAGGTCCGCCCGCTGCTCCACGGCACGGAGCCCCGTTGCTCCGTCCGGCGCAGCGCGCACCACCCGCTGCCCCGGCCTGCAGGGGCCCGGGCTCGTCATGTCCCGGATGCCCGACTCGCGGCAGAGTCGCCGCAGACGCAGGACGACCCACCGGTCGCCGCGACGAGCAGGGGGAGCCCGACATGCCGACCAGCACCCAGCACCGTGACCTCAGCGGCCCGGGCACGGCGTCCGACCGGACCTGCTGCGGCGCCCGTCCGCAGGTGATCGAGCTGCGGGGCGGCGAGGAGCCGCTGCGCATGCTGCGCTGCTCGACCTGCGCCTCCCGCGAGTGGCACCTCGGCACCGAGCAGGTCCAGGTCGACGCCGCCTTCGAGGTGCTGGCCAGCACCTACCGGTCCGCCCCGCGGCAGGCCCGGGCCGCCCGGGACCGGGCCGCGACGCGGACGAGCGCCCGGGCCGCGGCCCGCGCTCGCGCCGCCGCCCTCACAGCCCACGCCACCTCCTGCGCCACGGCCCCGCCGACCGAGCCCGGGGCCCGCACCGTCGACCGCGCCGGCCTGGCCGACCTGCTCGCGGGCTGGTCCGTGCTGGGCGCCACCGCCTGACGCCAGGGCCACACCGGGGACACGCGTAGACGACAGTCCGGCGGGGGTAGGAGGTCCGGGAGACCCGTCAGCCCCAGCACAGGAGTCCCCGTGGACCTGCACGACCTCACCACCGTCCTGAGCGCAGAAGGCCCGTTCGTCACGGTCCTCGTCGAGAGCGAGAGCGGCGTCGAGCAGGCGGCCGACAAGTACGAGCTGACCTGGAAGGGCGTCCTCAAGGACCTCGAGAGCCAGGGCGTCGACAGCGCGACGCTGGACGCCGTCGCGGCCGCCAAGGGCAGCCACGCGGACGGCGAGGCCTGCTACGTCGTCGCCAGCACGGCGGACGCCACCGTGCACGTCGCCGCCTCGCTCAGCACCCCGCCGCGCCGCCCCGTCGTCACCGTCGCCCCGCTCCCCCACCTGCGCCCGATCGTCGACGAGGCCAACCGCCGGGTGCCGCACGTCGTCGTCCGCGCCGACCGCACGGGCGCGGACGTCAGCGCCTTCTACGACTCCACGCACGTCGCGCAGGAGGTCACCGTCACGGGCAGCCGCGACGTCCACCTGCGCAAGGTCGGTGGCGGCGGCTGGTCGCACCTGCGCTACCAGCACGGCGCCGAGCAGGGCTGGGCCGACAACGCGAAGGAGATCGTCGCGACCGTCGAGCAGCTGGCCGGGAGCATCTCCGCGCAGCTGGTCGTGCTCGTCGGCGACGAGCGGGAGCTCGCCTACGTGCAGGAGAAGCTCTCGACCGCCTGGACGGACAAGGTCGTCGTGGTGCCCGGCGGGCGTGGTGGGGACGGCAGCGAGGACCTCGTGGCGCAGCGCGTCGCCGACGTCGTCGCCCGGCACCTCGCCACCGGCACGCTGGACCTGCTGGCCGACTACGCCCAGGAGCGCGGCCAGGGCAAGCGGGCCGTCGACGGCCTGCCCGACGTCCTCGAGGCGCTGCGCAAGGCCCAGGTGGAGACGCTGCTCATCACCACCGACACCGAGCAGGGCGCCAGCCTCTTCTTCGGCCCCGAGCCCGCGCAGCTGGCGGCGACGGCCGCCGAGCTGACCGCGCTCGGCGTGACCGCGCCGCAGGAGGGGCCGATGGTCGACGTGCTGGTGCGCGCCGCCGTCGGCACCGGTGCGGACGTGCAGCTGGTGCCCGGCGAGATCGAGACGGCGCCCGACATGGGCGTCGGCGCCGTCCTGCGCTACGCGGACAGCAACGCCACCGTCGGGGCGCAGCAGTGAGCCGCGTCTGGCCCGGCTCCCCGTACCCGCTCGGCGCCACCTACGACGGCACCGGCACCAACTTCGCCCTGTTCTCCGAGGTCGCCACCCGGGTCGAGCTGTGCCTGTTCGAGGACGGCGTCGAGACCCGCGTCGACCTGCCTGAGCGGGACGCGTTCGTCTACCACGGCTACCTGCCGAACATCGGGCCCGGCCAGCGCTACGGCTTCCGGGTCCACGGTCCGTACGAGCCCGAGAACGGGCACCGCTGCAACCCCAGCAAGCTGCTGCTCGACCCCTACGCCAAGGCGGTCGACGGCGACATCGACTGGGGCCAGCCCTGCTTCAGCTACACCTGGGGCGACGAGGACTCGTTCAACGACGAGGACTCCGGCCCGCACATGAGCAAGAGCGTGGTCATCAGCCCGTTCTTCGACTGGGACAGCGACCGCCACCCGCGCACCCCGTACAACGAGACCGTCATCTACGAGGCGCACGTCAAGGGCCTCACGATGACCCACCCGGCCATCCCGGAGGAGATCCGCGGCTCGTACGCCGCCCTCGCGCACCCGGTGATGATCGAGCACTACAAGAAGCACGGCTTCACGGCGATCGAGCTCATGCCGGTGCACCAGTTCGTCCACGACAGCCACCTGGCCGACCGCGGGATGAAGAACTACTGGGGCTACAACACGATCGGCTTCTTCGCCCCGCACAACGACTACTCCTCCTCGGGCCAGCGCGGCCAGCAGGTGCAGGAGTTCAAGGCCATGGTCAAGGCCCTGCACGCCGAGGGCCTCGAGGTCATCCTCGACGTCGTCTACAACCACACGGCCGAGGGCAACCAGATGGGCCCGACGATGTCGTTCCGCGGCATCGACAACGCCAACTACTACCGCCTCGTCGACGGCGACCAGGGCCACTACTACGACACCACCGGCACCGGCAACACGCTGCTGATGAAGTCGCCCCACGTCCTGCAGCTGATCATGGACTCGCTGCGCTACTGGGTCACCGAGATGCACGTCGACGGCTTCCGGTTCGACCTCGCGAGCTCGCTCGCCCGGCAGTTCCACGAGGTCGACCGCCTGTCGGCGTTCTTCGACCTCGTCCAGCAGGACCCGGTGGTCAGCCAGGCGAAGCTCATCGCCGAGCCCTGGGACATCGGCGAGAACGGCTACAACGTCGGGCAGTTCCCGCCGCTGTGGACCGAGTGGAACGGCAAGTTCCGCGACACCGCCCGCGACTACTGGCGCGGCGAGGACGCGACCCTGGCCGAGTTCGCCTCACGCCTGACCGGGTCCGCCGACCTCTACGAGCAGGACGGCCGGCGTCCGTTCGCGTCGATCAACTTCGTGACGGCGCACGACGGCTTCACGATGCACGACCTCGTCAGCTACAACGAGAAGCACAACGACGCCAACGGCGAGGGCGGCAACGACGGCGAGAGCCACAACAGCTCCTGGAACTGCGGCGTCGAGGGCGAGACCGACGACCTCGACATCATCGCCCTGCGGGAGCAGCAGAAGCGCAACTTCCTCACCACGCTGATCCTGAGCCAGGGCGTCCCGATGGTCCTGCACGGCGACGAGCTCGGTCGCACCCAGGGCGGCAACAACAACGTCTACGCCCAGGACAGCGAGATCGCCTGGATCGACTGGGAGCGGGCCAAGGACTTCGAGGTCCTGTCCGACTTCACCGCCAAGCTCGTGAAGCTCCGCCACGACCACCCGGTGTTCCGCCGGCGCCGTCACTTCCGCGGGCGCGTCGTCAAGGGCAGCACCATCGAGGACATCGGCTGGTTCACCCCGGCCGGCGAGTGGATGAGCGACGAGGACTGGGACTCGGGCTACGCCAAGTCCGTGGCGGTCTTCCTCAACGGCGAGGGGATCCGCGAGCCCGACGTGCGCGGCGAGCCGGTCACCGACGACTCGTTCTTCCTGCTGTTCAACGGCCACCACGAGCCCATCGACTTCACCCTCCCGGACCTCGGTGCGGGAGAGCGCTGGGAGGTCGCGATCGACACGCACGCCCCGATGCTGGACGACGCGGACGCCCGGTCGGTCAAGACCGGGGAGGCCGTGCCGGTCGAGGCCCGCTCGGTGCTGGTGCTCCGCAAGGTGTTCTAGACCGGCGCGTGCGACTGCGGCGGGGCGGGAGGGGTAGCCCTCTCCCGCCCCGCCGTCTGCTGATCGGACCTCCCCGTGCCCCACCTGCCCGCCCCCGGCCGCCCGGTCCCCGTCTCCACCTACCGGGTGCAGCTCCACGCCGGCTTCACCTTCGACGACGCCGCCGCGGTCGTGCCCTACCTCGCCGACCTCGGGGTCACGCACCTGTACTGCTCCCCGTACCTGCAGGCCGCGCCCGGGTCGATGCACGGCTACGACGTCGTGGCGCACGACCGCCTGAACGCCGAGCTCGGCGGCCAGGAGGCCTTCGGCCGGCTCGTCGAGGCGGTGGGGGCCGCGGGGCTCGGCATGCTGCTCGACGTCGTCCCGAACCACGTCGCGGTGTCGCGAGCCTGAGTCGCAGAACGAGGCGTGGTGGGGCCTGCTGCGCGACGGCCGCGACGGCCCCTACGGCTCCTGGTTCGACGTCGAGTGGGACTCCCCCGACAACCCGGGCAAGGTCCTCGTCCCCGTCCTCGGGTCGCCGCTGGGCGAGTGCCTCGACGAGCTCGAGCTGCTCGAGGACCGGATCCGGTACTACGACCACGAGGTGCCGATCGCCCCCGGCACCCGCGTCGACGGCGACGTCCTCGCCACCCTCGAGCGCCAGCACTACCGGCTCTGCCACTGGCGGGTCGCCGTCGACGAGCTCGACTACCGGCGCTTCTTCGACGTCACGACCCTGGCCGGGGTGCGGGTCGAGGAGCCGGCCGTCTTCGACGCGACCCACGCGCTGATCGTGCAGCAGGTCCGCGACGGCGTCCTCGACGGTCTGCGCATCGACCACCCCGACGGCCTCGCGGACCCCGAGGGCTACCTCGCCCGGCTGGCCGAGCAGACGGCCGGCTCGTGGGTCGTCGTCGAGAAGATCCTCGAGCCCGGGGAGGAGCTGCCCGACACCTGGCGGACCGCGGGCACCACCGGCTACGACGCCCTCAACCGGGTCCTCGGCCTGTTCGTCGACCCCGCGGGCGAGCAGCCGCTGACCGACCTCTGGACGAGCACCACGGGCAGCAGCCTGTCCTACCTGGAGACGGTCGACGAGACGAAGCACCTCGTGCTGTCGCAGGTCCTCGTGGCCGAGGTCGAGCGGCTCGTCGAGGTCGCCGTCCGCGCCTGCGCGGTCGACCCCGTGCTGCGCGACACGACCCGTCGCGGCCTGCGCGAGGCGCTCGTCGAGGTGCTGGCAGCCTTCGACGTCTACCGCGCGTACCTGCCCCCCACGGGTCCCGCCGGCGACACCGCCCGCGAGCAGGTCGAGCACGCGGCGGCCGGGGCCCGCGCCGCCCGCCCGGACCGGGCCGACGAGATCGACCTCGTGGTGAGGCTCGCCCTCGCGGAGGTCCCCGACAGCCCCGCGGCCCGGGAGTTCGTCACCCGGTTCCAGCAGACCTGCGGCCCGGTCATGGCCAAGGGCGTCGAGGACACCGCCTTCTACCGCTACCTCCGGCTCACGGCGCTCAACGAGGTCGGGGGCGACCCGGGGCACTTCGGCGTCACGGTCGCGGAGTTCGACGGCGCGGCGTCCTTCCAGCAGGAGCACTGGCCGGTCTCGATGACCGCGCTGTCCACCCATGACACCAAGCGCTCGGAGGACGTCCGGGCCCGCCTGGTCCTGCTGTCCCAGTGCGCCGAGGAGTGGGGCGCCTTCGTGGTCCGGGTGCAGCCGCTGCTCGGGCGCCACCGGGGCGAGGTCGGGCCCGACCGCGCCACCGAGCAGCTGCTGCTGCAGACCGTCGTCGGCGCCTGGCCGCTGACGGCCGACCGCGCCGTCGCCTACGTCGAGAAGGCCACCCGCGAGGCCAAGGCGTCGACCTCCTGGGTCGACCCGGTGCCGGAGTTCGACGAGCAGACGCAGGCGTTCGTCCGCGCCGTGCTGGACGACGCCGAGGTCGTGGCCGAGGTCGAGGCGTTCGTGGACCGGCTCGCGCCGTCGTGGCAGCAGACCCTGCTGGCCCAGAAGCTGGTGCAGCTGACGATGCCGGGCGTCGCGGACGTCTACCAGGGCACCGAGCTGCCGGACCTCTCGCTGGTCGACCCCGACAACCGGCGGCCCGTGGACTACGACGTCCGCCGCCAGGGGTTGGCCGCCCTCGAGCAGGCGGACCCCAAGCTGCGCCTCGTCGCGACCGCGCTGCGGCTGCGCCGGGACCGGCCGGAGGTGTTCCTCGCCGGAGCGGCCTACGAGGGTCTCGACGCGGGCGGCCGCGCCGTCGCCTTCGCCCGCTCGGGCGAGGTCGTGACCGTGGCCTGCACCCGCGCGGTCGCGGTCGAGCGCGACGGCTGGGGCGACGACGTCGTCGTCCTGCCCGAGGGGACCTGGCGCGACCTGCTCGGCGGGGGCGACCACACCGGCAGTGCCCGGCTCGAGGCCGTCCTCGGCGGCCGGGGCGCCGCCCTGCTGGTCCGCGCCTGAGGACGTCACCTCCCGGCCACCCGGAGGTGTCAGGCTGCCCCCGTGGACACGCCTGAGACCGACCTCGACCGCCGCCGCTTCCTCGCGGGCACCCTCGCGGCGGGAGCGGCGGGAGCGGCGGCCGCACTGCCGCTCCGCCCCGTCCGGGCCCTCGCCGACGCCGTGGCGGACCGGCGGCTCGCGCCGTTCCTGCACGGGGTCGCGAGCGGCGACCCGCTGGCCGACCGGGTCGTGCTCTGGACCCGGGTGGACGGCACCGGCACCGTGCCCGTGCGGTGGACGGTCGCGCTCGACCCGGCGATGCGCCGGGTCGTGCGGACCGGGACGACGACGGCGGGCCCGGCGCGGGACCACTGCGTGAAGGTCGACGTCGCCGGGCTGCAGCCGCGCACGACGTACTACTACGCGTTCGAGGCGCGCGGCGTCCGCTCCATGGTCGGCCGGACCCTCACGGCGCCGGCCCGCGGGCAGGCGGTCGAGCGGCTCCGGTTCGCCGTGACCTCCTGCGCCAAGTACGACCAGGGCTTCTTCAACGCCTACGCGCGGATGGCCGAGGCCGACGTCGACGTCGTGCTGCACCTCGGTGACTACCTGTACGAGGAGCCCCAGCGCGACGAGCCGGTGCGCCCCCTCGACGACCGGGACGAGACCCGCACGCTGGCGGAGTACCGGACGCGGCACGCCCTCTACAAGACCGACCCGGACCTGCAGCGGCTGCACCAGCAGCACCCGATGGTCGCGACCTGGGACGACCACGAGTCGGCGAACAACGCCTGGGTCGACGGCGCGAACCGGCACGAGCCCGAGCGCGACGGCCCGTTCTCCGTGCGGAAGGCCGCGGCCCAGCGCGCCTACGACGAGTGGATGCCCCTGCGGCTCCCCGTCGCGGGCGACCCCTCCCGCATCTACCGGGCACTGCCCTACGGCGACCTCGTCGAGATGGTCGTCATCGACACCCGGCTCGAGGGCCGGAGCAAGCAGCTGGAGGGGGCCCAGAACGACGGCGAGCTGTTCAGCACCGACCCGCGGTCCGCCGACCCGGCCCGGCAGATGTACTCCCCGACCCAGCGCCGGTTCATCGAGCAGCGGCTCGCGGGGTCGCCGGCGCAGTGGAAGCTGCTCCTCAACCAGGTCCTGGTCAGCCAGCTCAAGGCGCAGGACCTGCCGGCGGACGTCTCCCGGGCCCTGGCAGCGATCGGCCAGGCCGGGGCACCGACCGAGGGCGCGAACCTGGCGACCGACATCTGGGACGGCTACGAGGCCGAGCGCGACCGGCTGCTCGGCTTCCTGCGGTCCTCCCGCACCTCCGACGTCGTCGTGCTGACCGGCGACATCCACGCCTCCTTCGCCAACGACCTCACCGAGGACCCGTTCGACGTCCTCACCCCGCCGGCCGCGGTCGAGTTCGTGACGACGTCGGTGACCAGCAGCAACTTCGACGAGACCTTCGGCTCCCCGCCCCGGACGACGTCGATCGCGCTGGAGCGCAGCCTGATGCAGCAGAACCCGAGCACGAAGTACGTCGAGCTGGACAGCAACGGCTGGACGCTCGTCGACGTGACGAGGGACCGGGTGCAGGCGGAGTACCTGTTCGTCTCGACGCTGGCCGAACGGGGCGGCACGCAGCGCCTCGACGCGACCTGGCAGGTCCGTCGCGGGGCGAACTCCCTGTCGGCCGGTGGCCCGCAGACCTCGGCCAGGCCCGGTCGCCCAGCTGCCGCGCCCGCTCCCGCGGTGGTCCGGACGGGGGCGACGCCGGCCCCCTCGCCCAGCCGGGCGCCGGCCGGGTCGCGGCCGGCGGGCCAGGGCCTGCCCTCCACCGGCAGCGGCACCCGGGCCGCGGCCGCCGCAGCCCTGCTCGCCGGAGGCGCTGCCCTGCTCCGGCGGCGGCTCCGCGGGGACGGCGCTCCTTAGAGGGCGTGTCGCAGGGCCTGCGCAGGGCAGGGGGCTGCGCATGACGACCCTGCGCGTGTGGGCCCCGAAGCCCTCGACCGTCGAGCTCCAGATCGGCGACGACCGCCGTCCGATGACCGCGTCCGGGGCCGGCTGGTGGCAGACCGACCTGGCTCCGGCCGACGAGGCGCTCGACTACGCCTTCGTCCTCGACGGCGGAGACCCCCGGCCCGACCCCCGCAGCGCCTGGCAGCCGCACGGCGTCCACGGGCCGTCGCGGCTGGTCGACCACGACGCCTTCGCCTGGACCGACCAGCAGTGGCGCGGCCTGCCGCTGCCCGGCGCCACCCTGTACGAGCTCCACGTCGGGACCTTCACGCCCGAGGGCACCTTCGACAGCGCCGTCGCCCGCCTGGACCACCTCGTCGAGCTCGGCGTCGGCGCGGTGGAGCTGCTGCCCTGCAACGCCTTCGCCGGCGACCGCGGCTGGGGCTACGACGGCGTCGCCTGGTACGCGGTGCACGCCCCCTACGGCGGCCCGGAGGGGCTCAAGCGCTTCGTCGACGCCTGCCACGCCCGCGGCCTGGGCGTCGTCATGGACGTCGTCTACAACCACCTCGGTCCGGCCGGGAACTACCTGCCGGAGTTCGGGCCGTACCTGACCGAGGCCCACACCACTCCGTGGGGCCCCGCCGTCAACCTCGACACCCCCGGCTCGGACGTCGTCCGCCGGTACGTCATCGACAACGCGCTGATGTGGCTGCGCGACTACCACGTCGACGGGCTCCGCCTGGACGCCGTGCACGCGCTGGTCGACGAGCGGGCGACCCACCTGCTGGAGGAGCTCGCCGTCGAGGTCGAGGCCCTGGGCGCCCAGCTGTCGAAGCCGCTGTGGCTCGTCGCCGAGAGCGACCTCAACGACGCCCGGCTGATCAGCAGCCGCGAGGCCGGGGGCTACGGCCTCGACGGCCAGTGGGCCGACGACGTCCACCACGCCCTGCACGCCAACCTCACCGGCGAGCTGTCCGGCTACTACGGCGACTTCGGCGGCCTGACCGCCCTGGCCAAGACGCTCACCGGCGCGTTCCTGCACGACGGCTCCTGGAGCAGCTTCCGGGAGCGCACCCACGGCCGGCCCGTGCCGGCGACCGTGCCCGGGCACCGGTTCGTCGTCTACCTGCAGGACCACGACCAGATCGGCAACCGGGCCGTCGGCGACCGGATCAGCGCCACCCTCTCGGACGGCCTGCTGAAGGTCGGGGCAGCCCTGGTGCTGACCAGCCCCTTCACCCCGATGCTGTTCATGGGCGAGGAGTGGGGCGCCCGGACCCCCTGGCAGTTCTTCTCCGACCACGAGGGCGAGCTGGGGGAGGCCGTGCGCAAGGGGCGCCGGGCCGAGTTCGCCTCGCACGGCTGGTCCACCGAGGAGATCCCCGACCCGCAGAGCCTGCAGACGTTCCAGGACTCCACGCTCGACTGGTCCGAGCTGGACGACCCGCGGGCGCAGGCGCTGCTGGCCTGGACCCGCTCCCTCCTCGCGCTCCGGAAGGCGCGGCCCGAGCTGTCCGACGGCCGGCGCGACCGGACCAGCGTGACCTTCGACGACGACGGCCGCTGGCTCGTGGTCCGGCGCGGGGCGGTGGCCGTGGCCTGCAACCTCGGCGCGGCGCGACAGGCGGTCCCCCTGCCGGGCACGCCCGTGCAGGTCCTGGTGTCGTCGTCGCCCGGCTTCAGCTTCGGCGAGGGCCGGGTCGAGACGGACGGCGAGTCCGTGGTGGTGCTGGAGCTGCTCTGACGGGGCAGGGACAGGGCATGCGCATCCTCGTCACAGGCGCGACCGGCAACGTCGGTTCGCGGCTCCTGCCCCAGCTGCTCGCCTCCCCCGACGTCACCTCCGTCGCCGGCCTCGCCCGTCGGCTCCCCGCCGACCGCGACGCCCGCGTCGAGTGGACCTCCGTCGACCTCGCCGAGGGCGACCTCGCGCCGCTCGTCCGCGGTGCCGACGTCGTCGTCCACCTGGCCTTCCTGCTCCAGCCGGCCCACGACCCGGACGAGATGCACCGGGTCAACATCGTCGGCACGCAGCGGCTGATCGACGCCGTCGTCGCCGAGGGGGTGCCGGCCTTCGTGCAGGCGTCGTCGGTCGGGGCGTACTCCCCCGGCCCGAAGTCCCCCCGCGTCACCGAGGACCACCCGACCCAGGGCATCTCGTCGTCGACGTACAGCCGTCACAAGGCCCAGGTCGAGCGGATGCTCGACGTCCTCGAGCGCGAGCACCCGGAACGCCGGGTCGTCCGGATCCGCCCCGGCATCGTGCTGCAGGGCAACGCCGCCAGCGCCCTCGCCCGGTACTTCCTCGGCCCGTTCGTGCCGCAGTCCCTCGTCCGCCGCTCGCTGCTGCCGGTGGTCCCCAAGGTCGACCGGCTGGCCATACCGGCCGTGCACGCCGAGGACGCCGCCAAGGCCTTCCTGCTCGCCGCGACGACGCCGGTGACCGGGGCGTTCAACATCGCCGGGGAGCCCGTCCTGGACGCCGACACGATGGCCGCCGCCCTGTCGGCGAGGCAGCTGCCGCTGCCGGCCGGCCTGGTGCGCGCCCTGGTCGACGTCACCTGGCGCCTGCACCTGCAGCCGACCGACCCGGGCTGGGTGGACCTCGGCCGCCTGACGCCGCTCATGGACACCACGAGGGCCCGCGAGGTCCTCGGCTGGACCCCGACGCACTCCGCGGCCGACGCCCTCGTCGAGACGGTCGAGGCGATGGGCCGCCGCCAGGGCGCCGACACGCCCGTGCTGCGACCCCGGACGTTCCCCAGCCGCGCCGTGGAGGTCGTGCGGGCCCTGGTGCCGGGGGCGCGCGGCACCGGCTGACCGCTGCCTACGATCCGGGGCATGACCAGCCCCCCGCCGTCCCTCCCGCTGCAGGTGGAGGCGCCGACCGACCTCGAGGTCGGCGTCTACGCCAACATGGTCAGCACCTGGTACACCGAGACCGACCTCGCCGTCGACTTCGCCGCCTCGCTGCCCAGCGAGGTCGTCGACACCGACGACGGCGAGGCCGTCCTGCCGCGGGCCCGGCTGGTCAGCCGCGTCCGGATGCCGCCGTCGCAGGCCCGCGAGCTCGTGCAGGCCCTGACCGAGGCGCTGACCCGCTACGAGGGGCAGTTCGGACCGGTCGTCGTCCGGACCGACGGCCCGCGCGACCTCTGGACGGTCTGACACAGCACGACGCCCGCCCCGGTACGGACCGGGGCGGGCGTCGTGGTGCGGGCTAGGCGGCGTCGGCGCGGGCCAGGGCCCGCTGCTCCTCCTGGTAGGGCGTGACCGAGGCGAAGCGCCCGGTCTGCTCCTCGTGGTAGTCGTCCTCGACGTTGACCTGCCAGACGTCGTGGTGCGTGCCCTCGACGATGTTCTGGACCGACAGGATCGCCGTCATCATCGAGTGGTCCTGGTTGTTGTACCGGTGCATGCCGTTGCGGCCCACGGGGTGGACGTTCGGCACCTCCTGCGCCAGCCAGGTCCTGATCGTGTCGATGTTGCCGGCGTAGGCCTTGTCGTAGAACGGGTACGCCTTCGGCATCCGGACGACGAAGCCGCGCTCGATCTGGTCCGGCTGGACGAGGCCCAGCGTGGCGAGCTCCTTCGTCGCCAGGGCGACGAGCTCGTCGTCGGGCAGCGACCAGGTCTCGTCGTCGCGGAAGACGAAGTACTCGAGGCCGAGGCAGGTCCGGCCGTCCTTGACCAGGTGCGGCGACCAGGAGCCGTAGTTCTGGATCCGGCCGACCAGGACCTCGGGCTCGTGGATGTAGATCCAGTTGTCGGGGAAGCCGGCGTCCTCGGGCACCACGAGGGCGACCGTGAGGTAGTCGCGGTACTTGAGGTCGCGGGCGGCGTCCTGCACGGCCTGCGGCGCGGGCGGGTCCATGGCGAGCACGAGCGAGGCGAGCGGCATGGTCGACACGACCTGCGTGCAGGAGGTCCGGGTGGTGGCGCCGAGGTCGGTCCGGCTGGCCTCGGGGGCACCCGCACCCGCGCCGTAGCCGCCCGTGACGACCGACGTCACCGCGACCGCGCCGCGACCGGGCTCGCGGTGGACCTTCTGGACCTTGCTCTCCAGGACGACCTCGCCGCCCTGGCGCTGCGACGAGCTCGGCGCACCGCTCCCACATCATCCCCGGGCCGAGGCGCGGGTACTGGAACTCCTCGATGAGGGAGGTGATGTCCTTCTGGTTCCGCTTGGGGAGCACCGCGTTCACCACGGCGTTGAACAGCGAGAGGTTCTTGATGCGCTGCGCCGCCCAGTCGGACTGCAGCTCGGTGGCGTCGCGGCCCCAGAGCTTCTCGGTGTAGGTCTTGAAGAAGATCCGGTAGAGGCGCCAGCCGAACCGGGCAGCGACCCAGCCCTCGAAGTTGCTCTGGTCGCGGGGCGGGCGGACCCGCACGTAGAGGTAGGACAGCACGCACTTGAGGGCCTCGAGGACGCCGAGGTTGCGCAGGGCGTTCGTGGCCTTGAGCGGGTAGTCGTACAGCTTCCCGCGGTAGAGGATCCGGCTCATGCGCGGCCGCATCATGAAGTCCTCGTCGGGGAGGATCTCGTGCCAGAGCGCCTCGACCTCGGGGACCTTGGTGAAGAAGCGGTGGCCGCCGATGTCGAACCGCCAGCCCTCCCGGACCGCGGTGCGGCTGATGCCACCGACCATGGCGTCACCCTCCAGCACCGTCGTGGGCACGCCCGCCTTGCCGAGCTCGTAGGCAGCGGTCAGCCCGGCAGGGCCGGCGCCGATGACGACGACAGACTCGGGGTTGGACACACGGGCTCCCATGACTGGCAGGCGGATCGGGCCGGACGGGCGTTCGGGCGGTGAGCACGCACGCGCCACCGCACAGGCTCCCATGGTCGCTTGCCCGCGGCGCCGCGGAGCAACCCGCGCCGGTGACGTCGGACACGGTCACGATGCGGCAACGGAGGACGCCCGACCGGCACGGGCCCGCTGGACGGAGAGCCCGCACTACCCTCTCCCGCCCGGTCCCGACGCGCCGCAGCAGCGGCCCCGCGCGACCGACGACGGGCAGGAGGGCCGGGTGGAGACGCACGTGGGCAGGTGGCCGCGCCAGCGCCTCCTGCGTGCCGCCGCCGTCCTCGCCGTCGTCGTCGGGGTGCTGGTCCGCCTGCACGCCCGCTCGGCCCTGTGGCTGGACGAGGCCCTGTCGGTCAACATCGCCCGGCTGCCGCTGGCGGACCTGCCGGACGCGCTGCGCCAGGACGGCGCCCCGCCCGTCTACTACGTCCTGCTGCACGTCTGGTCGGGCGTCTTCGGCACCGGCGACGACGCCGTCCGCGCGCTGTCGGTCGTGCTCTCGCTCGGTGCGCTGCCGCTCGTGTGGCTGGCCGGGAGGCGGCTGCACTCCCCCGCGGTCGGGACGACCGCCCTGCTGCTCCTCGCCTCCAGCCCGTTCGCGGTCCGGTACGCGACGGAGACGCGGATGTACGCCCTGGTGGTGCTGCTGGTGCTCGGCGGGGTGCTGGCCCTGACCGCCGCGCTGCGCGAGCCGGTGCCCAGCCGGCTCGCCCCCGTGACCGGGCTGTCGGCCCTGCTCGCCCTCACCCACTACTGGTCGCTGTTCCTGCTCGTCGTCGTCGGTGCCGGGCTCGGCGTCGCGGCGCTGCGGGGACGGGACCGGCGGGCCGCCCGGCGGTGCCTCGCCGCCCTGGCCGGCGGAGGCGTGCTGTTCCTCCCCTGGCTGCCGACCTTCCTGTTCCAGTCCGCCCACACCGGGACCCCGTGGGCCGACCCGCCGTCCTTGGCCGCGATCGTCACGACGTGGAGCCGGTGGTCCGGCCGCGGGCTGGCAGGGTCGCTGCTCGGCCTGCTGCTGCTGGTCCTGGTGCTCGGCGCCCCGCTGGCCCGCGTCTCGCACGACCGCGACGGCGCGGCCGGCACCAACCTGCGGCTGCCCCTGCTGCTGCTCCCCAGCCTGCTGTCCGGCGCGGCCGTCGGGACCCTCGTGGTGGGCATCGGGGCGACCGCCCTGCAGTCCTCCGGGTACGCGCTGCGCTACAGCGCGGTCGCCCTGCCGCTGGCCCTGCTCGCCGCGGCGGTCGGCACCCAGGCCCTGCCCCCCCGGGCCCGGACCGGCGTCGTCGGCGCGGCGGTCCTGCTCGGCCTGGTCACGTCGGTGCAGCTGCCGTTCCAGGACGTCCGCACCCAGGCCCGCCTGACGGCCGCCGCCCTCACCCCGCGGCTGGCGCCCGGCGACCTCGTCCTCTACTGCCCCGACCAGCTCGGCCCGGCCGTGGACCGGCTGCTGCCTCCCGGCACCGACCAGCTCGTCTACCCGAGCGGCGGGCGGCCGGAGCGGATCGACTGGGTCGACTACGCCGCCCGCAACCGCTGCCGGCGACCCGGTCCGGTACGCCGCGCTGGCCGACCGCCGCGCCCGGGGGTCCGTCTGGCTGGTCACCGCGAAGGGCTACCAGACCTACGGCGACTCCTGCACCCGGCTCGCCGCCGCCCTGGGCGCACGCCGCGGACCGGCGGAGACGGTCCAGGCGCGGCAGCGCCGCTTCGAGGAGGAGCAGACGGTCCTGCGCTTCGGGGGCCCGGCGTGACAGGTCCCGCGGCCGGGGGGAGGCTGAGCCGGTGACCGCCCCCTCCCGCCGACCTCCTGCCCCGTCCGCCCCGGCCGGCGGCTCGCCCGCCGTCGTCGTCACGGTCCTGGCCGGGCTCGTGGGGCTGCTCGTGTCGCTCAACCGCGGCGGGTTCGCGATCGCCCTGTTCCTCGCCGCGGTCTCGCTGGCCGCCCTGCCGATGGCGCTGGCCGACAAGCCGGGCGCCAAGGCCGTGCGGCTGGCGCTGCTCGGCGGGGCGATGGGCGCGCTCGCCCTCGTGCTCGTCCTCGGTCCGCTGCTGTTCGGCGACGCGGAGCAGGCCGAGCGCGACAAGAGCCCGGCCAGGGCCCGCACCGACGTCCCCTCCACCCCCGCGCCGCCCCGGGCCACGCCGGGCGGCTGACGCCTCAGCCCCGGACGACGACCTCGAGCCGGTGGTAGCCGGTGGCACCGTCGGGGGCGACGTCCGCCACCTCGCCGGTCTGGACGTCGCCGGTGCGGTCGGTGGCCCGGACCTCGAGCAGGTGCACGCCCGGCGTGGCGGGCCAGGTCCAGCGCCACTGCCGCCAGGTGTCCTCCGACAGCGCGCCCCCGAGGTCGGCCGTCTGCCAGGGCCCCTCGTCGACCCGGACCTCGACCTTCGTGACGCCCCTCCTGCGGCCGGGCGCCCAGGCCACGCCCGCCACGACGACGTCGCCCGCGGGCAGGTCGGCGTCGCCGCGCGGGACGTCGATGCGGGACATGGTCTTGACCGGCCCGTCCTGCGACCAGCCGCGCGGGACCCAGTACCCCAGGACGTCGCGGGTGGTGAGCTCGATCGCCGTCAGCCACTTGGTGCCGGACACGTAGCCGTACAGGCCGGGCACCACGAGCCGCGCGGGGAACCCGTGCTCGACCGGGAGCGGCTCGCCGTTCATCGCGACGGCGACCATCGCGGCCCGGCCGTCCATCGCGTAGGACACCGGGAAGCCGGCGGTGAAGCCGTCGACCGAGCCGCCCATGACCTGCTCCGCCCGCGACTGGACGCCCGCGCGCTGCAGGACGTCGCGCAGCAGGACCCCCTGGAAGCGGGCCGTCCCGACGAGGTCGCCGCCGATCTCGTTGCTGACGCACTGCATCGTGATGTCGGCCTCGACCTGCGGCAGCGCCATGAGCTCGGCGTAGGTCAGCGAGTACGGCCGGTCGACCAGGCCGCCGATGCCGAGCCGCCAGGCGACGGGGTCGACCTGCGGGACGGTCAGCGCCGTGTCGATCCGGTAGAAGGACGCGTTCTCCGTCAGGACGTCCGACACGCCGTCGACGCCGAGGTCCGCGGCCGCGAGGTCGCCCGGCGCCCGGCGCACCGGGACGGGCAGCCGGACGGCGTCGCGCAGGGCGCTCACGTCCGCCCGCTGCTGCAGGAAGCGCACGACGCCGCCCGCCCCGACGACGCCCAGGCCGACGACGGCCGCGCGGGTGAGGAACTCCCGCCGGCCGGAGGTGCTGGGGTCGGCGGCCAGCCGCAGCAGCGACCGGAGGACGCCGTACGCCGTGAGCGCCGTCGACGCGGCGACCACGACGGCCCACGGCCCCGCCTCCGGCTCCCCGAGCTGTGCGAGCAGCAGGACCACGGCGAGCCCCCCGAGCAGCAGCGCGACCCCGCGGGCGGACCGCCGGGCGAGCAGACCGCCGTAGGAGGCCAGCATCGCGGCGACCAGCAGGATCCCGAGGATCAGGAGCGGCTTGTCGGCGGTCCCGACGGAGTCGATCGCGGCCCGACGGGGCCCGGCCGGGGCGAGCCCGACCACGCGGTCGCCGAGCGCCAGGACCGGGCTGGTCGCGCCGGGCAGCACGCGTCCCAGGACCTCCCCGACGCCGAGGCCGGCCGCCCCGGCGAGCAGCCCGCACAGCCGGGCGGTCCCGGGGCCTGCCTCGGACACCGCCGGCGTGGGCGTGATCTCCGGAGCGGTCAGCACGGCGGGACGCTCGCCGTCGCCCGCGCGTTCTCGGTCATCGCCACCAGCCGAGCGGTGAGCGCCTCGAGGGTGTCGGCCCGCAGGCGGTAGACGTGGACCCGCTCGCAGACCGTCTTCTCGACCAGACCGGCCTCGCGCAGCACCTTGAGGTGGTGGCTCAGCAGCGGCTGCGACAGCCCGAGCCGGGCGATGAGCTGGCGCTGGGTGAGCTGGGCGTCCTCGAGCAGCCGGACGAGCTCCTGTCGCCGGGGCTCGGCCAGGACGGCGAGGAGCGTGCCCAGACCGGGGGCCGCCCGCGGCTCGGTGACGGCGTCCTGGTCGGGCTCGGCAGCCAGCAGGTCGCGGATGCGGCCGCGGTGCGGCGGGGCGAGCGCCTCGAGCATCGCGGCCCCGCGCGCGGGGAGCTCGGGATCGGGCGTCACGTCGGGCTCCTGGCGTCGGTTGTGCCTCCAGCGTAGAGGGGCCGGGCCCGTCGCGCCGCCGCGGCGTTCTGCCCCGTTCTGCCCCGGCACGGGCCCGCCTGGTGCAGGCTGGAGGGGCCTCGTGTGCCTCCCGCGCTCCCGGCGTCCGCCCCTGACCCGGAGCTCCCGTGCCTGTTCGCGCGTCGCGCCTGCTCGTCCCGCTGCTGGCTGCCCTGCTCGTGGTGCCCGCCGCCGCCGGGCCCGCGCGCGCCCAGACGGCCACCGAGGCGCCCGCCACCACCGTGGCGCTGCCGCCCATGACCTCCGCGCGTGCCGGCGAGACCCTCACGCCCCTGGCCGACGGGCGGCTCCTCGCCGTGGGCGGCACCTTCCCGGGCAGCGCTGCCGCAGCGACCCGCGCGGACCTGTTCGACCCGCTGACCCGCACCTGGCGGGCGACGTCGGCGTCGCCGCTGGAGCACCGCACCGAGCACGCCGCCGTGGCCCTCACCGACGGCCGGGTGCTCGTGGTGGGCGGCGGCCGCACCGCAGGTCCGAGCACCGACCGCGAGGCCGTGCTCTACGACCCCGCCTCCGACACCTGGCGCACGACCACCCCCGCGCCCGTCGCCGCACGTCGCCCGGCCGCCGTGCGGCTCGCCGACGGCCGCGTGCTGCTCGCTGGGGGCCTCGACGCCGAGGGCGGCACCCTGCGCGACACCGCCCTCTACGACCCTGCGACGGAGACGTGGACGCCGTCGGGGCGGACCCTGGCCGGGCACCGCGACGACACCGCGGTGCTGCTGCCCGGCGGCGACGTCCTGCTCTCCGGCGGCGAGGGCACGGTCGAGCGCTGGTCGGCCACGACCGGCAGCTGGAGCAGTGCCACCCCCGACGAGCCGCAGCACCGCCGTACCGGGGCGCTCGCCGCGCTGCCCGACGGGCAGGTGCTCGCGCTCGCCGTCGCCGACGACGGCACCGAGCAGGTCGGCGCCGAGACGGCGGCCCGGCTGTACGACCCCGACCGGCGCTCCTTCCGCTACGCCGGCGACGTCGCGCTCGAGCGCCCCCTGGAGACCCTGACCGAGGGCGCGCCCCTCGTGGCCCTGCCCGACGGCTCGGCGCTGCTGGTCGGCGTCCGCGACGGCGCCTCGGCGTCCCGGGGCCTGCTCGTCCGGGACCCGGGGAGCCAGGTCTGGCAGGAGGTCGGGCGCCTGCAGCGGCCCCGCCTGCAGGCGCGTGCGGCCGCCGTCCCGGGCGGCGTCCTCGTCGTCGGCAGCGCGGACGGCTCGCCGGACGCCTCGGTCGAGCTGCAGCTGCTGCCGACCGGTGACGCGCCGCCGTCGGACCGCGGGCGGCCGCGCACCGAGCTCGAGCTGTCCGGCAACCCGGTCGGCCGCGGGCACGTCGTCACCGGCCACCTCCTCGTCGACGCCGAGGGCCGGGCGGGCGAGCCGGTCGAGCTGTGGCGGCGCAGTCCCCGCACCCGCGACTGGGCGCGCGCCCAGACGGCGACCACCCTGGACGGCGGGCTGGTGTCCTTCGAGGTCGCCACCGGCGACCCCGCCGTGTGGGCGCTGCGGCACCGGAGCACCCCGGCTGCCGCCGCAGCCGCGTCGCACGACCTGTTCCTGGAGACCGAGCAGGTCCTGCGCGAGCCGGCGGCGCCCGAGCTGCTCGGCGCCGAGGCCGGGCAGCAGGAGGTCCGCGCCTCCTGGGTCCCGCCGACCCGCGACAAGGGCCGGCCCCTGCTCGGGTACACGGTCACGGTCCGGGACGCCGTCAGCTACCGGACGGTGGTGTCGCAGGACCTCGGCCCCGACGCGCGCGAGGCCGTCCTGGACGTGCCCGAGGGCCGGTACGTGACGGTCGAGGTCAGCACCCGCACCGACGAGGGCGCGTACGGCGAGAGCCTGGTCAGCCGGGTCCTGCACACCGAGCCCGGCCGCCGGCTGTCCGACGACCCGCCCGCCGGACCCGTGCTGTGCGGGCGGCTCCCCCGCGGGGTGACCGTCGTCGACGGCCGCTCCGGCCCGGTCGCGCTGTGCCGCACCGGCGCCGTCGTCGAGCCCGGCTCGGCCCTCGTGCTCGACGCGTCCGCCGGCCCGGTCGAGGTCGTGGCAGCCGGCAGCGGCGGGCTCGTCGTCCCCGGCGGCGAGCTGCGCACGCGCGGCACCGCCCCCGACCGCCGCGTCACCTTCCGGGCGGCCGGGACCGAGCAACCGTGGCAGGGCGTCGTCGCGGGGGTGGGCCGGCAGCGGCTCGCCGTCGAGGGCACCTTCGCGCCGTCCCTGCTCGGCGGCCAGGGCGTGCTCGACCTCGCCGACACCGACCTGCTCGGCAGCCGCGAGGGCCTGCAGGTGCGCGGCCGGTCGCTGCGCACCCGGCTGCGGGGCGTCGTCGTCCGCGACGTCGAGGGCACCGCCGTCGACGTCCGGGCCACCGGCGTCGACGTCGACGGCCTCGACGTGCAGGGCGCCGGCGTCGCGCTGTCGTGCACCGACGGCTTCGACAGCGCGCCCTGCACCCACCTTCTCCGCGGCGTCCGCGTCGACGGCGCGGTCGGGACCGCGCTGCGCGTCGCCGGGTCGCGCCGCCTGGTCCTCGCCGGGGCGAGCGTCACCGGCACCCGCGCGCCCGCCTCGGGCAAGGCGGTGCCCGCGGTGGCCCTCGACGGCGTCGTGCTGCGCGCCGGCGACCCCGCCCCCGACGTCACCGGCGGCGGCGGCCCGCTCGACGTCGTCCTGCTGTCGTCCACCCGGGTCGAGGGCGACCTGCGCTGGCACGGCGACCTGGCTCGCCCCTTCGGCTGGGTGCACGCCGGGCTGACGGTCGTCCCCGGCGCTCGGCTCGTGGTGCCCGCCGGCCAGGCCCTGGTCGCCGCAGACAGTGCCCCCGCCACCTCCGGCCCGTACCGCCTCAGCCCGTCCGTGCTCCTCGACGCCGCCACGCTGCAGGTCGAGCAGGACGGCCTGCTGACCGCTGCCAGCGACCCCGAGCTGCCCGGCGGCCTGTGCCGCACCAGCCTCGCCACCTCGTGCTCCCCCCGTGCCGGCCTCTGGGCAGGCGTGCGGGCCACCGGCGCGAGCACCGTCCGGGCGACCGGTGCGGCGCTCCGCTACGCCGCCACCGCACTGCAGCTGTCGCCCGGCCGCAGCGCCGCGCCCGAGCTGACCGTCGAGCTGGACGACACCGAGATCGCGTCCGTCGGCCAGGGCGTCCTCGCCGTGCCCGAGGACCGTCCGCGCACGCCCGTCCGGGTCGGGTCGCTGCGCTGGGACGGCGGCACCCTGCACGACGTCGGCGGGGCGCTGGACGTGTCCGGGCTCCGCAGCACCGTCGTCCGCGACCTCACCGTCCGGGACGCCGGACCGGTCCGGGTCAGCGGCCGCAGCGAGCGCGAGGCGACCGAGTTCGTCTCCGGCCGACCGGCCGCGGGGGCCGTCGAGCTCCAGCGGCTCCTCCTCGAGCGCACCGGCGGGCTCGAGGTCGCGCAGGCCGACCACCCCGTCCTGCGCGACGTCACCGTCCGCGGGACCCGTCAGCCGATCAGCCCGGGGCCGCTGCGCCGGGCCGTCACGCTCGACGAGGTCCTCGCCTCCTACGGACCCGGGCAGGACGTCGACGGGCTGCGCGGCCGGGACAACGCCGTCGACGCCGTCGCGGTGAGCGGCACGCTGGCGGCCCCGCTGACCTGGCGCACCCCGGTCCGCACCACCGGCGCCGACGCCGACCTCGGCCTCGTCCTCGGGCCCCGCCTGCTGCGGCTCGGCACGCAGACGCTCACGGTGCCTGCGGGCGGCGTGGTCAAGGCCGACCCGGGCGGCGGGATCGACGTCCAGGACGGCACCCTCTCGGCCGTCGCGGGCGGGGCGGTGCTCACCTCCACCGGCGACGACACCGTCGGCGTCCGCACCTGTGCCCGGTCCTGCGAGACGGCGTGGCGGGGCGTCAGCAACCAGTTCGGGCTCGGTTCGGTGGCGCTGCGGGACGCGCGCGTGCGCGGCGGGCGCATCGGGCTGAGCGGCCGGCCGGCCTCCCGCGACGCCCTGCCCACGCAGGGCTCGCTGGTCCTGGAGTCCGTCGACAGCGACAGCCCGGTCGGCGCGAGCGAGATCGCGACACTGACCGTCCTCGACAGCCGGACCGGCCCGGTCTCCTCCTCCCAGGTCGGCCGGACCCGGCTCGAGCGCGACCGCACGGACCGGGTCGCCGTCGACCACACGCCGATCACCGGCCTGGCTCCCCCGGCCTACGACCTCGTGCTGCACGACGTCGCCGCCCTGGACCCCGCCGGCCCCGGCTTCCGGCTCACCGGCGTCCGCACCGGCATCGGCCCGGGCCTGGCCGTGGACGGCCTGACCGGCCGCGGCCAGGGCGGCGTCGTGCTGCTCGACGCCGTCCGCCTCACCGCCGACCTCGACTGGGTCACCCCCTCGACGACCGGCGACCTGCACCCGGCCGGGTACGTCGCCACGACGCTCGACCTCGAGGACGGCCGGACGCTCGTGCTCCACGCCGGTGACGTCGTCAAGGCCGGCCGGCTCCGCACCACGGTCCCGGTCCGGGCGAGCGGTGCGGTCGGCGCCGTGGTCACCTCGCTCGAGGACGAGACGGTCGGGGTCCCCACCTGCCGCTACCTCTCCCGCCACGCCCTGCCCCGCGCCGTCCGGCGTCCTGGTGCTCGCCGGCACGACCCCGGGTGCGACACAGACGCTGCGCGGGGTCGACGTCCGCAGCCGTCTGCAGGTCGAGACCGGCGGCCCGGCGCTCGACGTGGCGGGGTCCTCCCTCGGGGAGGTGCTCACGGGCGGGGCGGTCACGCTCGGCACGAGCACGGTCAGCGCCCTGCGTGCCAGCGGTGGCGCCGTGTCGCTCACCGACGTCGCCCTGCGGCCCGGGCCGTACGGGCAGGTGCTCGACGTCGCCGGCGGCCGGCTCACCGCCACCGACCTGACCGCCACGGGGCCGACGGGCTCCCCGCTCGTCCGGTTGACCGCCGGAGCTGCTGCGACGATCACCTGCGCCGACGTCAGGGGCGGCCGCGGCGGCGTCCTGCTGCGCGGGCCCTCGACCCTGACGGTCCGCGACAGCACCCTCACCGGCGGCTCCGGTCCCGGGTCCTTCGACCTCGACAACGACACGGCTGCCTCCTCGACCGGCGTCTGGTGGGGCCAGGCCGGAGGCCCCGCGAGCGGTCAGGTGGCGCGGCGCGACCTCCTCGCCGACGTCGCTCCCGCCTCGGCGGCCCCCGCCTGCGCCGGGGGCAGCCCGGTCGCGGTGCCGCGTCCCGCCACGACCGTCACGACGACGCCGCTGGACCGGGGCGCCCGGGTCAGCTGGACGCCCTCCCCCGACCCGCGCACCACCGGGTACGCCGTCGAGACCCTCCCCTCCGGCGCCCGCACCACGGTCGGCCCGACTGCCACGTCGGCCACCGTCGGCGGCCTCACGCCGGGGGCGCCGGTCCGCTTCCGCGTCGTCGCGCTGGGTCCCGCGGGCGACGTCCCGTCCGTGCCCGGTCCGGCGGTGGTCCCCGCCGACGGCGGTCCGGTCGTCCGCGACCTCGTCGTCCCGCCGGTCCTCGGCCCCGCTCCGCTCGCGGAGGCCGCCGTCAGCGTGTCCGCGCAGCCGGGCGTCCGGGTCCGCTTCTCCGCCGGCACCGTCTCCGCCGAGGTCGCGGCCGGCGAGGACGGCGTCGCGCGGGCCGTCCTCGACCTCCGCAGCCGCCCCGACGGCGACCTCGGCTGGACCGCCCGCGGGACCGACGCCGACGGACTGGTCGGGCCGGCGACGACCGCGACCGGGAGCAAGGACACCACCGGCCCGGCGCTCACCGACGTCGTCGTCTCCTCCACGACGCTGCGCGCCGACGACACCGCGCTGGTCGTCACCGCCTCCACCGAGCCCGGCGCGGAGGTCAGCGCCAGCCTCGTCTCGACCTCCTTCTCCGAGGCCCCGAACGCCCGACGCGTCACCGCCGACGACGCCGGCCGGGTGCGGCTCGTCCTCGACCCGCGCGACAACGTCGGGGGCGCCCTCGTCCTGACCCTCCGCGCCGTGGACGTGCTCGGCAACAGCACCACCCAGACCCGCTCGGCGACCCACACCTCCCCGGTCCCCGGCCTCACCCTGGACGTGCGTCCCGCCGGTGCGGTCCAGCGCGACACCGCCCGCGCCGTCCGGCTCGCCGGCTCGGTCGGCGGCACCGACGGTCCCGCCGTCCTGCGGGTCGCCGCGCCGGGCGGGGAGGCGGTGGAGACCCGCGTCGACGAGGGGCGCTTCGACGTCACGCTGGACCTGCTGCGCCTGCCCGACGGCCCGCTCGCGGTCACGGTCGTCCGCGGGAACGGCACACCCAGCGCCGCCCAGCCCCTCCAGCTGCTCGCCGGCCCGCCCGCCGTCACCGACCTGGTGGTCACGCCCGTCGACGGCGGCTACGACGTCTCCTGGCGGCCCGGCGCCGACGACCCCGACCACCCGGTCTCGGGCTACGGCGTCGCCGTGTCCCCCCTGGGCGGGACCGTGACCGTCTCGGGCACCACGGCGCGGGTGCGCGGCCGCTCCCGTCGGGGCGGAGAGATCACCGTCGTGGCCCGGACGGGGCAGGTCCCGGGACCGCCGACCCGGGCGACCGTGGACGAGCCGGCGCCCGCACCCGCACCCCCTGCGCCTGGGTCCCCCGCGCCCGACGCGCCCCCGTCCCCGTCCCCGTCGCTGTCACCCGAGCCGGCCCCGGCCCCTCCTGCGTCGTCACCTCCCCCGACGCCCGGGTCGTCGCCTCCCGCGCCCGCTCCCTCGTCCCCCACCCCCGTGCAGGCACCGCCGCCGGCCGGACCGCCGCCGACCACGACGATCGTCTCCGGGCCGGCCGAGGGCGCCTACACGGGGACGACCGTCGCCTTCGGCACCCGCGCGGACGGCCCGGGCACCCGGACCTGCCGCCTGGACGGCACGCTCGCCGTCTGCGGCGACACCGTGACCTACCGCGGCCTCGCACCCGGGTCGCACGTCTTCTCGGCCGCGACCGGAGACGGACCGGGCACGAGCCGGTCGTTCCGCGTCGACGGCACCGCGCCGAGCTCCCGGCTGACCGCCCCTGCCGCAGACCGGCAGACGAGCAGCACGGGTCGGTTCACCGCGAGCGCCACCGACACCGGGGGTTCCGGCGTCGGGTCCTACGACGTCAGGGTGCGCACGGCGACCTCCCGCGCGGGCTTCGGGGCGTACGCGCTCCCCGTCCGGTCCCAGGGCGGGAACGGCCGCCTCGACGTCACCCTGGCCGCCGGCACCACCACCTGCGGCAGCGCCCGGAGCCGCGACCGGGCCGGCAACGCGGGCGCCTGGTCGGCCGAACGCTGCGTCGCGCGGCCGCTGGACGACCGCAGCCTGACCCGCAGCAGGGGCTGGACCAGCCGCAACGCCGCCGGCCCCTACGCGGGGACCACCTCCGTGACGTCGACGAGGGGCGCCACCCTCACGACCACGAAGGTCCGGGGCGCACGGCTGGCCCTGCTCGCGCCGCGGTGCCCCACGTGCGGCGTCGTCGAGGTGCTCGTGGCGGGCAAGCGGGTCGGGACCGTGGACCTCGCCGGCAAGGCGGCCGGGCCGGCGTTCCTCGCCCTGCCCGCCCGGGCGATGGCCGGGGTCAGCGTGACGGTCCGGGTGCTGACGTCCGGCAAGAGGGTCGAGCTCGACGGCCTGCTGGTGGCGGCCCGCTGACCCCGGCGTCGGGTTGGATCTGCCGGTGACCCGACCCGCGCCGACGACGTCGCGCTGGACAGCCCTCGTCGCCGTCCTCGCGGTCGCGACCGTCCTGCGGCCGTCGGTCGTGGTGGTCGGGCCGGTGCTGTCGCGGCTGCAGGACGCGCTGGGCCTGGGGTCCGCCCCGGCGTCGCTGCTCACCACGCTCCCCGTCGTCTGCTTCGGCGTCGGGGCCTTCGCCGGCCCGGGCCTGGTGCGCCGCCTCGGCCTCGACCGGGCCCTGACCGGCGCCCTGCTGGTCCTCGTCGTCGGGGCGGCCGTGCGGGTGCTCGGCGGCTCCCTGCTGCTGTTCGCCGGCACGACCGCGGTCGGCATCGGCATCGCCGTGTGCAACGTGCTGCTGCCCGCGCTGGTCCGCCGCGAGTTCCCCGACCGGATCGGCCTGATGACGGGCGTGTACACCTCGGCGCTCGCCCTCGCCGCCGCGGTCGCCGCCCTGACGGCGGTGCCGCTGTCGGACCGGTCGGGGGCCGGTTGGCGTCCGCCGCTGCTGCTCTGGGGCCTGCTGGCAGCCGGAGCGCTGGTCGCGTGGGCGCCGCACCTGTGGGCCCAGCGACGTCGGGGCGCACCCGGCGGAGTGCCGGTCGGGGCGGCGCTGGGCCTGCTGCGGCAGCGGCCCGTCCAGGCGCTGACCGCGTTCATGGGCCTGCAGTCGATCGGCTTCTACGCCATGGTCACCTGGCTGCCGAGCCTGCTCGAGGACGAGGGCCTGAGCCCGCGGGCCGCCGGGGCGCTGCTGTCGCTGGCGACCCTGCTGGGCATCCCTGCGGCGCTCGGCGTCCCGGTGCTCGCCGCCCGGATGCGCGACCAGCGGGCGACCGCCCTGACCGCCACCGCCCTCACCACCGCCGGCTGGGCCGGCCTGCTCCTCGCGCCGTCGGCCGCGCCGGTGCTCTGGGCGGTCCTGCTCGGCCTCGGCACCGGCAGCACGTTCCCGACGGCGCTGCTGCTCATCGCGCTCCGCTCCCCCGACGCCGCCTCCGCGCCCCGGCTGTCGGCGGCCGTGCAGGGGGTCGGCTACCTGGTCGCCGCCGGCGGACCCTTCCTCGTGGGCGTCCTGCACGACCGGACCGGCGGGTGGGACGCCGCCCTGGTCTTCCTGCTGGTGCTCGACGTCCTGCAGGGGGTCGCCGCCTGGGCGGCCGGGCGGCGGGTCAGCGTGGCTGCCGTGCCGGCGCCGTCGGCCGGCTGACGCCAGCAGCGCACGTCAGCAGTGCAGCTCCTCGTGCTGCCGGTGTCCGGCGGGCTCGAGCTGGAACGTGGAGTGGTCGACGTCGAAGTGCCCGCGCAGACAGACCCCGAGCGCGTCGAGGACCGGGCCGTTGCCGCCGGTCACGGTCGGATCCTCGACGACGACGTGTGCGCTGAGCACCGGCAGTCCGGAAGTGATCGTCCAGGCGTGAAGGTCGTGGACGTCGAGGACGCCGTCGACCTCGAGCAGGTGCTCGCGGACCTGTGCGAGGTCGACGCCCCGGGGGGTCGCTTCGAGCAGGACGTCGACGGCCTCGCGCAGCAGCTTCGCTGTCCGCGGCAGCACGGCCAGCGCGATGAGGATCGCCACGACGGCGTCGGCCCGGTCGAAGCCGGTGTAGCGGATCACCAGCGCGGCGACGACGACGGCGCCGGAGCCGAGCAGGTCGGCCAGGACTTCCAGGTACGCCCCGCGGACGTTGAGGCTGCTCGTGTCCGCGCCGGACAGCACCCAGAGGCTCAACGCGTTCGCGGCCGTGCCGCCCAGGGCCACGACGATCATGAGGCCGGTCTGCACGTCCGCGGGCTCGTCGAGCCGGCGGACCGCTTCGACGAGCACCCAGCCGGTGACCGCGAGCAGCAGCGCTGCGTTGGCCGCGGCAGCGAGCACCTCCAGGCGCTGCCAGCCGAACGTGCGCTCCAGCGTCGCTGGGCGCGCGGCCATCCGAGCGGCGAACAACGCCAGCCCGACGCCCGCTGCGTCCGTCGCGACGTGCGCGGCGTCGGCGAGCAGGGCGACGCTGCCTGACAGCAGGCCCCCGACGACCTCAGCGACCAGGACGAGGACCGCGAGGGCGAACGCGACGACGAGACGGCGCTGCGAGGTGGCACGGCCGGCGCCGTGCGCGTGCCCGTGGGAGTGCCCGCCGCTCATGGCATGGACCTGCCCGCCGTGGACGACCGGGAACACCGTCCGGTGCCCCTCAAGAGGCACGCACCCGGAGCAGGCTGCGGCGCCGGTCCTGCCTCGGGTGTCCGGCGCACCCGGTCCCGAGCGCAGGAGGAGGACCGCAGGTCAGCCGGCCTGCCCCTGCCGCGCCAGCGCCGTCAGGCGGCTGACCGCCCGCAGGTACTTCCTGCACGGAACCGTCCACCGACGTCCGCCGCAGTACCTCTGAACTGCGCTTTCTCCGTTCCAACGACTTTGGGCTCAACGTGGACTTCCGCGTGCGTCCACGCTCGTCCGGAGCCGTCGGTTATCGAGCGGTTATCGAGCGGACGCTGCTGCTGGGCATGGTGGTTGTTTCGTAATACGCTTTGCCAGGTGGCTCAGACGATCAAGGGTGAGCCGGTCAGCGAGCAGGACATCGACGCCTGGGCCGACGAGGCCGAGCAGGGCTACGACGTCGCTGTCCTGCGCAAGCGCGGTCGCAAGCCGGCCGGCGACGGCCCCGGGCGGGTCGTCCCGGTGCGCCTCGACGAGACGCTGCTCGCCGCGCTCGGCGACCGGGCCGAGCGCGACCAGGTCAGCCGGTCGGAGGCGATCCGAGCAGCCATCCGGGCCTACGTGGCGTGAAGGTCCACGCGTCGGCGGGCAAGCACGGCGTGGCGGCGGAGGACGCCGTGCTCGCCGCCGAGCACGCGGTCTTCGTTAGTGACCTCGACGAGGACAACCCCCAGCGCCAGCTCCGGCTCGGCTTCGACCGCGCCGGCCGGCTCGAGCTGGTCGTCCTGCGGTTCGACAGCGGCGACGAACTGGTCATCCATGCCATGAAGGCCCGGCGCCAGTACCTGGAGCTCCTGGACTGAGCGGCCCCCTGCGCGCCTCCACGGTCATCCTAGACGGTCATCCTCGACGGCGGCTGCCGTGCAGCGGACCCCCCAGGCTGCCGCCGCTGCCTACCCTGCGTCGTGGAGTGGACGGTGCACGGCGAGCGGACCCTGTACGAGAGCCGCTGGTGTTCCCTCGGACTGGTCGACGTGGAGGTGCCCGACGGTCCCCGCTTCGAGCACCACGTGCTGAGGACGCCCGGCGGGGCCGTCGGGACCGTCGTGCAGGGGGGCGACGACAGCGTCCTGCTGCTGTACCGGCACCGCGTGCTCACGGGCCGGTGGGGCTGGGAGATCCCCGCCGGGGCGGTGGACCCGGGCGAGGCCTCCGTGGAGGCGGCCTCTCGAGAGACCCTGGAGGAGACCGGTTGGCTCGCCCGAGCGGCTCGAGCCGCTGTTCGCCTACGACCCGCTGAACGGTATCTGCGACCAGCGGGTCGAGCTCTTCCTCGCGGAGGGAGCGACCCGTCAGGGCGAGCCGGTCGACGCCGCGGAGTCTTCGCGGGTCGAGTGGCTGCCGCGGGCGCAGGTGCGCAGCCTCGTCCGCGACGGCCAGGTGCCCGACGGCACGACCTTGGCGGCCCTGCTCTGGTGGCTGACGTTCACCCCTGCCGACTGCCGCCCGGCCCGGCTCGGGCACCATCCGCAGGTGGACGGCCACCGGGAGACGCACTCGCGACCGGTCGCGGGCGGTCGGGGCTTCTGGTGGAGCGAGTCCCTGTGGCGGCACGCCGAGGGGCTCCCGATACGACAGGTGCGGGTCGCGGACGTCGGCCGAGTTCGACCAGGACTGCTGGTTCGGGCCCGAGCAGGCCGCCGACGTTGCGGGCCGTCGCCGCAACACGTGGCGCGGATCCAGGGACGCGGACCTGTCGTACCCGATCATCCTCTCGGCCGACGGCGGGCTCATGGACGGCGGCCACCGGCTGGCGAAGGCCTGGCTGGCCGGGCAGGAGCGCGTCCCAGCCGTGCAGTTCACGACGGACCCGGATCCCGGACTGGGTCGACGCGCAGAGCGCCGCCGCCCCGACCGCGCTGCCGTGACGCCGGCACGCGCCGGACGGCTACGCCTGCCCGTTCTGCCTCTACGCCGCCGGCGGCAGACAACGACCTCGTGGAGCCAGCGGCACGTCGTCGAGCGCACCGAGCAGACGCTGACGTTCGTGTCGCCCAAGTGGTGGCGCGGCAACGAGGGGCACCTTCTCGTCGTGCCCGTCCAGGCACGTCGAGTCGATCTACGGCCTGCCGGACACGCTTGCCGTGCCGCTGCAGGGTGCGACACGACGCGCCGCCCTTGCCCTCAAGAGCGGCCTACAGCTGTGACGGCACGATCGTCCGCCAGCACAACGAGCCCGGTGGCGACCAGGACGTCTGGCACTACCACCTGCACGTGTTCCCGCGCTTCGACGGCGACGACCTCTACGAGCACCCAGGGTGAACTCGCGGACCAGGCCGTCATGGCCGAGCACGCCGAGCGCCTGCGACGGGCCTACGAGGGCATCCGCTAGCGCGGCAACGCGCCGCTGGAGACACGCTTGACGCGAAGGGCCGCACGACCGCATCGCGGCATGAGCGGACTTTCGAGCGGCCCTTGCCGACTCTCGGCGCGCACCGGTCAACGCGTGAGAGCGTCAGCCGAGGGGACCGGCGTGCCCTGCCGAGGCGGAGGAACGAGAGCATTGACTGAGAGTCGATCGCACTGTTGATGGCGTCGCGAAGACGATCGCCGAAGTGCTCGAGAAGAAGAAGTACTCGATCGACTACTACCAGCGCGAGTACAAGTGGGAGTCGAAGCAGATCGCTGAGCTGGTCGCCGACCTGACGGCGAAGTTCCTCGACCTGTACGAGCCGGACCACGCCCGTAAGGAGGTCGCCAAGTACCCGGGCTACTACCTCGGGTCCATCATCATCTCGCAGAAGGGCAGCCAGCCGTTCGTCGTCGACGGCCAGCAGCGCCTGACGAGCCTGACGCTCGTCCTGACCTACCTGCGCCGCCTGCAGCTGCGGGCGCGAAGAGATCGTCAACATCGACGAACTGATCTACTCCGAGAAGTTCGGCGAGAAGTCGTTCAACCTCGATGTGCCCGACCGGATCGACTGCATGGAAGCGCTGTTCGAGTTCGGGGAGTACGAGCCGCCGCCGGACGCCGCCGAGTCGGTGCACATGTTGGTGGCGAGGTACGCGGAACTCGACGGGCTCTTCCCGGACGAGCTCAACGAGCGGCGGCGCTGCCCTTCTTCATCGACTGGTTGAAGGACCGAGTCCAGTTCGTCCAGATCACGGCCTACAGCGACGACGACGCGTACGCGATCTTCGAGACGATGAACGACCGTGGCCTCAAGCTCACCCCGACCGACATGCTCAAGGGCTACCTGCTCGCCAACATGGAGGACGGCAAGCCGCGCACGAAGGCCAACGACCTCTGGCGCAAGCGGCTCCGCGAGCCTCGACGAGCAAGCGGAAGACGCCAGCTCGGACTTCCTCAAGACCTGGCTCCGCAGCCAGTACTCCACGAAGATCCGCGAGCGCAAGAAGGGCGCACGCCCAGAGGACTGGGACCGGATCGGCACCGAGTTCCATCGCTGGCTCCGCGGCGCGCAGCGACAGAGTCGGCCTGAAGTCGCGGGACGACTTCTACCAGTTCGTCGTCGCGCGACCTCGACTTCTACAGCCACCAGTACGCGCGCGTCCTGACGCCGTCGACGGGTCCCTTCCAGCCGGACAGCCCGCTGCGTTTCATCCGCTTCAACGCCGACCTCGGGCTTCACCCTCCAGAACCAGCTCCTGCTGGCACCTTTGACCGGTCGGCGACGACGCCGAGCGCCATCGACAAGAAGCTGGAGCTCGTCGGCAGGTTCACCGACATCCTGCTGGCGCGTCGCATCTGGAACTTCCGCCCACCGCGTACTCGACGATGCAGTACGCCATGTTCGTCGTCATGCGCGACATCCGCGGCCTCGACGCTGGACGACCTGCGCGAAGGCGCTCCGCGAGCTACCTGCTGAAGATGAGACGAGAGCTTCGACTACGACGGCCTCTACGTCCACCAGCAGAACCGGAGCCAGCTCCACAAGCTGCTCGCGCGGATGACCGACCACGTCACGGTCGAGTCCGGTCAGGCGTCGCAACTACATCGAGCTTACGAACGGCGCAAAGGTCAAGTACGAGGTCGAGCACATCTGGGCCGATCATCCGGAGCGGCACACCGACGACTTCAGCCACGAAGCCGACTTCGCGCGCCACCGGAACAGGATTGGCGACCTGCTCCTCCTTCCGAAGCAGTTCAACGCCAGCTACAACGATGAGACCTACGCACAGAAGCGTCCGCGGTACTTCAGTCAGAACCTTCTGGCGGCGAGCCTGGACCCGCAGACCTACCAGAAAAACCCCGGCTTCCTCGCCTTCATCAAATCGAGCGGCCTGCCGTTCCATCCGCACGAGGAGTTCAAGGCATCGGACGTCGTCGAGCGCGGCCACCTGTACCGGGACTTGGCCAAGCGCGTCTGGAACCCCGACGATCTTCTGGCCGAGACAGCCCCGGACAGTTCGTGACCGGTGCTGAGCAGGATCAGGCGCATCCGCTCATCGGCTACTTGTTCTATGGCGCCACGACCGGCGCCTGCGCAAGGCTCGGTCCAGGTGCCCGGCCCGTCGCTCTCACATCGGCTGCCCACGACTCGTCGTGTGGCTCTCATTTGGCCTGCGCGGGTCGGGCGCTGCTGAGTAGGGAGAGGCTCAAGAGGGGTCTGCTCAGCTCGAAGTAGCGCTGCCCTCCCTGCTCGACAACCACTTCTGGTTCCGAGCGAGAGGCCAGTCATGACACGAGTCGTCATCGGGATGGACCCGCACAAGCGGTCGGTCACGATCGAGGTGATGGGCCCGGACGAGTCGGTGCTCGGCGGCGGCCGCTACGCCACCGACGAGCCCGGCTACGCCGCGATGCTGCGGGACGCGAAGCGCTGGCCCGACCGGGTCTGGGCGGTGGAGGGCTGCAGCGGCATCGGGCGCCACGTCGCCGTCCGCCTGGTCGCGGACGGCGAGCCGGTCGTGGACGTCCCGCCCAAGCTGTCCGCCCGCGCCCGGGTCTTCTCCACTGGGCAGGGCCGCAAGACTGACGCCACCGACGCACACTCCATCGCGCTGGTCGGCACCCGCATGGCCGGGCTGCGACCCGTCGTCGACGACCAGCAGCTCGCGGTGCTGCGCGTCCTGGCCGACCGGCGCCGAGTGCTCGGCGAGGACCACACCCGGATGGTCTCCCAGCTGCACCACCTGCTGCTCGAGCTCATTCCGGGCGGCGCGAAGAAGGACCTGTCCGCAGCGCAGGCCAAGGCACTGCTGGCGAAGGTGCGACCCCGGGACGTCGCCGGCAAGGCCCGGCGCCGGGTCGCAGCCGAGCTGATCGCCGACCTCGAGCGCATCTACGCCCGCAAGAAGGCCGCGGACAAGGAGCTCCGCGACCTCATCACCGAGACCGGCACCTCCCTCATGGCGCTCAATGGCATCGGCCCGTCCGGTGCCGCCCGGCTGCTCATCGACGTCGGCGACATCACCCGCTTCCCGACCAAGGGCCACTTCGCCTCCTGGAACGGCACCGCCCCACTCGACGCCTCCTCCGGCGACCGTGTCCGCCACCGGCTGTCCCGCGCCGGCAACCGCCAGCTCAACCGGACGCTGCACATCATGGCGACCGTCCAGCTCCGGAACCCAAGCGAGGGCCGCGACTACTACGACCGCAAGAAGGCCGCCGGCAAGACCTCGATGGAGGCCATGCGCTGCCTCAAGCGCCGGCTGTCCGACGTGGTCTACCGGACCATGGTCAACGACGCCGCAGCGGCGATGACGGGCCCGGGAGGACACCCAGGAGCGACAATGAAGTCCAGCGCGACCGGCTCACATCCCGACACCGGCTCTTCGAACAAGCCACTTCCCGGACCCGCCACGGCCGAGCCTAGAACCGCCCTTCCGACCGCGTCTTGACACAGAGGGGAGCCAGTTGCGGTCGTTGCTGCCGTCCTCCCTAGCCGTCAGTTCGCAGGCGCACCTCTGTGGCCGTTGAAGACGCCCACGTGCTGAGCCGATAGGGCTCTGTGGACGTACTTGAGTTCCCTCGCCTGACCGGCAGCGGCTCGCTGGACCCTTGGCGCATCCGGTACCGCTTGCTGCAGGCCGGAGCAGCGGAGGAGCCGCGACGCCAGCGCGACCAGCGGACCACGCTGTCCGAGCGGATGCTCTGGGCGCGTGCTCGAGCTGGAACCCGACGGGTGGCAGCGCGAGTACGTCACGGGTCCCTTCCGCCTCGACTTCTACTGCCCCCTGGCGCGGCTGGCGGTGGAGGTCGACGGCGGCAGTCACCTGGGTCGTGAGGCGCGCGAGCGCGACGACCTGCGCGACGAGTGGCACAAGGCCCGCAAGATCACGACGATGCGCGTGTCGGCTGACCACGTCGAGCGCGACCTCGCCGGCGTCCTCGAGGAGATCCGCCAGCGCCTGCGGGTCCAAACCGGTCAGCCCGTGCCCCACGCACCGCCTCCGGTTACCTCGCCGCTGGCGGACCTGGCTGCTGACATGCTCGGCCAGGCCGAGGCACTGCGCGCCAGCCTCCAGCAGCAGGTCGACGACTTCGCCGCCGCGCTGTTCGAGGAGCAGCAGCCCGACCTCGAGGACGGGCCTCCGAGTGTCGTGGTCGACGACGCCGCCGACGCGGAGGCGCAGCCGGCGCCGGGGCCGAGCGTGGACCTGGCGCAGGAGGAGGAGCTCGTCGCTGCCCAGATCCGCATGGCCCTGCTCGCCGCAGAGGCCGGCGGCAACACCCGCGCGGCCGAGCGACAGACCCAGCGCCTGATCGCAGAAGCCTGCAGACCGTGCTGCCGGCTCACCGGCAGCAGTTCGTGCATAACGTCCTCCGTCGCGCCGGCCTTGGACGACGTCCTCGGCCCTCCTGACAGCCCGCGCACCGCGCGCTCCGTGTGGACGCACGCCTCGCAGTCGGTACCGCGAAGGTCAGCCGATGAGCCGGTCCGCGGTACGCGCTCCGTCGACCCTCGACACAGCCCAGCATCGGACCGACCTCGGGCGCGCCCCAGCGCCCGCTCCCCGGCCGCGCCCCAGCGGCCAGATCGTCGCGCCTGCGCGACGTTCTGATAAGCAGAATGCATATCTTGCTCCACCGCTCCAGGCCGTACCTGGCTCCTAACCGCTCGCGCGCTGTCGCGACAACACTCGGGCACGACAGGCCGAAGCGACCCGAGGCCGTGGAACCAGCGGCCGGCGGTGCGAGTCTCAAGCCCGTGACCCTCCGCCCGGTCGTCCTGCTGCTCGTCGCCGCACTGACCGGTTGCGCGAGCAGCAACGCACGACCGCAAGCGGGTGAAGAGCCGAGCCGCACTCCGGCGTGGACCCTCGCCGCTGAGTCCCCGCTGTCGCCACGACACGGGGCGCTCGTCGTCACCGTCGGCGACGAAGTGCTCGTCCTCGGCGGCGACAGCAGCCGGCCGTGCGCGCCGGCAGCCAGCTGCGTTGCCCGCCGGACGCGGCACTGCTGCGGGACGGTGCCGCCTGGTCCCCGGCAGACGACACCTGGCGTCCGCTGCCGAAGGCACCGGTCGTACCCGGCGACGGCTCCGCCGCTGTCGTCGACGACACCCTGTACCTGCTCGCGAAGGGCCAGCTCCACAGCTACGAGCCGGTCGGCGACAGGTGGACCACGCTGCCCGCCCCGCCGGACGACGACGGGCAGCTCTTCGCGGTGGGCGAGCAGCTGTTGCGGCTCGAGCCGACGCAGGAGGGCGGCCAGGTCCAGGCCGACCACCTGTACGACCCGCGCACGAAGAAGTGGAAGGCGCTCCCCCGCGACCCGCTGGCCCCAGCCTTCGACCGCACCGCCGTCTGGACCGGAGAGCGGATCATCCTGCTCGGCAAGCCGGTGCCGCCTCCGCCGGAGGACGGCGTCGACAGCCCGACGATCTACGTCCACGCCGCCAGCTACGACCCGGAGGCCGGTCGCTGGGCTGAGGTGCCGCAGCGGGACGAGGTCATCGGCTTCGGGTCCCAGGCCGTCTGGACCGGCGACCGGGTCGCCCTGCCCTACGGCGTCGACTACACCGACGGTGGGACCAGCCCCGGCGGCACCCCCGACCCGACGGGCGGGTACCTCGACCCCGCCACCGGCGACTGGGAGCCCCTGCCCCGGACGCCCCGCCCGAGCGCGACGTCACTGCGGCTCCAGGCCCTGTCCGACACGCTGGTCACCTCGGGCGAGGGCTTCGTCCTGGACCTCGAGCGCCGGGCCTGGCACCCGCTGGAGCCCGCCCCCGGTGCCGCCACCGAGGGCGTGCGCGCCGCATGGATCGACAGCCGGCTCGCCGTCTTCGGTGGCAGCACGATGAGCGCCGACGGCGTCGGCGAGCTCAGCAACGCCCTCCGGGTGTGGGAGCTCGTCGAGGAGCCCTGAGCGGCAGGCGCCCAGCACCTCGAAAGCAGAGGGGGACAACCGCGAGTTGTCCACATCCGCGCCTGGCAGGGCTCAGCCACTCCTGCCGTTGCGCTCTGCTCGCCCGGCCGTGCGCCCGGACGCGCTGGCGGGAGGTGGGCGAGTGCGAGGCCACGTCGCACAGCGGTGTCCGCAGCCGGCCGACGGCGAGCCCCCCTGCCCGGCCCAGCGGTGCGGGCACCCCTGGTCGATCTGATGGGACGCGCCGCGCACGGCAGACGGCCGGCGTCGGCAGCGCACCCGCGGGGGCTTCCCCACGCGCAAGGAGGCCGAGCGGGCGCTGCGCGAGGAGCTGCAGCACGTCGACAACGGGACCGCCCTGTCACCGGACCGCACCACCGTGGGCGAGTACCTCGTCACGTGGCTGGCGGGGATCGACCGCAAGCCCGCGACCCTGTCCACCTACCGCCGCATCGTCAAGGCGCACCTCGTGCCCCGCCTCGGCGCCGTCCGGCTTCAGGCACTGACCGTGCCGCAGGTCCGGGCCGCCTACCGGGCGCTGCTGCAGGAGTCGGGCCTGTCCCCCGCGAGCGTGCAGCTGCTGCCACCAGGTGCTCAGCAAGGCGCTGAACGACGCCCGCGACGACGGCCTCGTGCGCGACAACCCCGCGGCGAAGGTCAAGGCCCCGAGCCGGCGGACGCCGGAGATGCGCACCTGGAGCCGGCAGCAGGTCATCGCCTTCCTGGCGCACGTGCAGGACGACCGGCTGGCCGCGATGTGGCGGCTCTTCCTCACCACCGGCATGCGCCGCGGCGAGGTGGCCGCGCTGCGCTGGCAGGACGTCGACCTCGACCGCGCGTTCCTGTCGGTCCGCCAGACCGGCAACATGATCGACGGGCAGTCGGGTGGTAAGCACGCCGAAGGGCCGGGGCGACGCGGCGGCCAGGACCCGGCGGCTGTCGCTGGACGCCGGCACGGTCGAGGCGCTCCGACGACACCGGGCCGCCCAGTTGCAGGAGCGGCTGGCAGTCGGGGCGCTGTGGGTGGACGAGGGGCTCGTCTTCTGCCGGGAGGACGGCCTGCCCTCCACCCGTCGAGCATCGGGCAGCGGCTCGGCGTCCGGGCTCGGCACGCCGGGTTCCCCCACGTCCGCGTGCACGACCTCCGGCACACCTACGCGACCCTGGCGCTGGAGGCCGGGCATCCACCCCAAGGTCGTCAGCGAGCGGCTCGGGCACGCCAACATCGGCATCACGCTGAACCTGTACTCGCACGTCAGCGAAGGCATGGACCGCGAGGCCGCGGACGTCGTCGCGGCCCTGTTCACGTGACGCCCGCAGGGATCGGTTATCGAGCAGAACCCCGTTCGGTATCGGGGTCAACATCGGTTATCCGGCGGTTATCGAGCAGAGACGCCGGACCAGCTTCCGGTTATCGAGCCCGGACAACTGCAGGTCAGGACCCCTGCCCCTGCCTGCGCCAGCGCCGTCAGGCGGCTGACCGCCCGCAGGTACTTCTTCCGGTACCCGCCCTCGAGCAGCTCGGTCGGGAACAACCGGTCCAGCGGGACACCACTGGTCACGAGGGGCACGTCGCGGTCGTAGAGCCGGTCCGCGAGGACGACGAGGCGGAGGGCGGCGCTCTGGTCCGACACGGGCGTCACGTCCTCGAGGCAGACCAGGTCGATCCCGTCGACGAGGGCGCCGTACCGCGACGGGTGCAGCTGCGAGAGGTGCTGCAGCAGGGCGGGGAAGACGTCGTAGGAGGCGCCGTCCGCCTGGGACCTGGTCTGCAGCTCGTCGACGGAGACCGGCGACGGCGGGGTGGGGAGGCCGCGGTGCCGGTAGTCGTCGCCGTCGACCCGGACCGGCTCGAAGTGCCCGGCGAGGCCCTGGATCTCGCGCAGGAAGTCCTGGGCCGCGAAGCGCCCCTCCCCCAGCGAGCCCGGGCAGGGTGTTCGAGGTGGCCGCGACCCGGACCCCGGCGTCGACCAGCTTGGACAGCAGGGTCGAGACGAGGACGGTGTCGCCCGGGTCGTCGAGCTCGAACTCGTCGATGGCGAGCAGCCGGTGGCCCGAGAGCGCCTCCACGGTCTGTGCGAAGCCGAGCGCCCCCACGAGGTGGGTGAGCTCGACGAACGTCCCGTAGGCCCGCGGCTGCGGCGAGACGTGCCAGAGCGACGTCAGCAGGTGGGTCTTGCCGACGCCGAACCCGCCGTCGAGGTACACCCCGGGACGGCCCTCCGGAGCTCGAGTCCGCCCGAACAACCGCTTCGGGGCGGGCTGCAGGGTCTCGGCGAACCGGGACAGCACCTCGACCGCGCGGGCCTGGGACGGCTGCGCGGGGTCGGGGACGTAGGTCTCGAACCGCGCCTCGTCGAAGCGCGGCGGCGGGGCCATGGCCGCGACGAGCGTCCCCGGGTCGACGACGGGCGAGCGGTCGACGAGGGAGACAGGCACGAGGGTCGAGACTAGGAGTCGGTGCCGCCCTCGGCGTTGCCGCCGCTGCCCTGCGCGAGGTCCTGCGCGTCGTCGCCGGTGGTCTCCTCGTCGGCCGTGCCCGTCCCGCCGGGGTCGCCGTAGGTGGTGCCGGGAGCCTCGTCGCCCGGGGAGAACTGGTCGGCGGTCTTGCCGGTGGCGGACAGGCCGGCGCCCTCGAGCGCGGGATCAGGAGTCGTCATGCGTCGCCCCTACCCGGCCTGGCGGAGCAGCACCCGCACCCGTGAGAGCCTGCGCCGGTGACTGGAGCAGCCCCCGACGTCGTCGGCCCGTACCTCGCCCGCGCCCTGTCCGAGCCGGCGTGGGAGTCGTGCACGACGACGCTCATCGCCGGGGGCAAGTCGAACCTGACCTACCGCGTGGACAGCCCGGCCGGCTCGGTCGTCCTGCGCCGGCCGCCGCTGGGGCACGTCCTGCCGACGGCGCACGACATGGTCCGCGAGCACACGGTGCTGTCGGCCCTGTCCGGCACGGCGGTCCCGGTGCCGCAGGTGCTGCACCTGTGCACCGACCCCGAGGTGCTCGGCGGCACCTTCTACGTGATGGAGCGGGTCGACGGGCACGTCTGCCGCGACACCCTCCCCGCGGGCTACGCCGACCTGCCGGAGCAGCGCAGGGCGGTCGGCGAGGGGCTCGTGAGCGTGCTGGCCGACCTGCACGGCGTCGACCCGGCGTCGGTGGGGCTCGGCGAGTTCGGCCGCCCCGACGGCTACCTGGAGCGGCAGGTCCGCCGCTGGGGCAAGCAGTGGGACGCGACCCGGCTCGAGGGCGTCCCCGGCCTCGACCTGCTGGCGGCGGACCTGGCGTCGTCGGTCCCGGCGTCGCAGCGCGCCACGATCGTCCACGGCGACTACCGGCTCGACAACACGATGCTGTCGCCGACCGAGCCGGGCCGGATCGCGGCGGTCCTCGACTGGGAGATGAGCACCCTCGGCGACCCGCTGGCCGACCTCGGCATCCTGCTCGTCTACTGGTCCGAGGCGTCCGACGGCGCCGAGCGCGACATGGGCGCCGTCGTGAAGAGCGCGACCGCCCTCGAGGGCTTCCCCACCCGCGCCGAGGTCGCCGAGCTGTACGCCGCCCGCACCGGGCTCGACCTCGCCGCGCTGCCCTGGGCGGTCAGCTTCGGGTTCTTCAAGCTGGCCGTCGTCTGCGCCGGGATCGTCGCCCGGGTCAAGGGCGGCGCCATGGTCGGCGACGGCTTCGCCGGCATCGAGGAGCGGATCGCCCCGCTGGTCGAGCTGGGCCGCGCGACCCTGGCCGACCAGTCGGTGCGGTGACGGTCGAGCGCCCGGGCGAGCAGGACCTCGCCCTGGTCGGACAGGCGGTCAGCGCGCTCCGACGCGGCCTCGGCCCGCAGCGGCACCCCTCGGCGTCGGCCGCCCGCGCCGACGACGGCGAGGTGTCGGTCGCGCTGGGGCTCAAGGACTTCGCCTGCCCCGAGGCCGCCGTCGTCGCGGCGGTCCTGGCCCGGGGACGCCGGGTGGCGACGCTCGCGACGGTCCGGCACGTCACCGACGACGCGACCCGGGTGGTCGGGCCGTGCCCGTCCTGCCGCGCCCTGCTGCAGCAGCACGCCCCGGCGGCCCGGGTCGTCCACCTGGCCGAGGGCCTGCGGGTCAGCCCGGTCTCGGCACTGCCCTAGCCGCCAGGTCGGCGATCGCCCGTCCGGCGTCCAGGCCCTGCTGCTCGAAGCGGGTCCGCGGCCGGGCCGGCGGGTCGCACGGCACGAGGCCGGGGCAGGCCGCCAGCACCCGGCGCACCTGGTCGGCGTAGGGCGCCCAGTCGGTGGCGACGTGCAGGACCCCGCCCGGCCGCAGGCGGGACGCGACCAGCCGGGCGAAGGCGTCGTCGACCAGGCGCCGCTTCCAGTGCTTGCTCTTGGGCCAGGGGTCGGGGAAGAAGACCCGCACGACGTCGACGCCGGCCTCGGGCAGACCGGCCAGCAGCGTCCGGCCGTCGCCGGCGACGACCCGCACGTTGGTCAGCCCGGCGTCCTCGACCCGGCGCAGCAGCGCCCCCTGCCCGGGCAGGTGCAGCTCGCAGGCGAGGACGTCACGCTCGGGCTCAGCGAGCGCCAGCGCCGCCGTCGCCTCCCCCATCCCTGACCCGACCTCGACCACCAGCGGGGCCTCCCGACCGAACAGCGCGGGGACGTCGACGGGGCCGACCAGGTCCAGGCCGTACCGCGGCCAGAGGCGGTCGCGGGCCGCCCGCTGCCCGTCGGTGAACCGTCCCTGCCGGAGCTTGGTGCTGGCGAGCGCCCCTGCCGCGACCGCCGTCACCGGGCGTCCCTGCGCACCTGCAGCGCCCACAGCACGAGCGGCACCTGGAGCGGCAGGCGCAGCAGGGCGAGGACCTGCTCGGTCCCGGACGACTGCACCGCCTGCTGCACGTTCGCCGGGAAGACCGCGACGAACAGCAGCGCCGCGGCGAGCGCGCCCCGCTCGCGGGTCGCGGGGCGCAGGACCGCGGCCCCGACGGCCACCTCGGCGACGCCGCTCACGTACGTCCAGGCCCGGGGGTGCGGCAGGAACGACGGCACGATCTGGTCGAAGAACCCGGGGGTGACGCCGTGCAGGACCCCCGCGCCGCAGAGCAGCGTGCCGAGCAGGACGGGCGAGGCGGCGCGCAGACGGGTCACGCCGCCAGTCTCGCGCCTCCCCGGACGACGGCGGCGACGTCCTCCGGGCGGAGGTCGGCCATGCAGGCGGGAGCCGCTCCGGTCAGGGGGCAGTGGCCGGACCACCAGCACTCCTGCTCGGTGATGGCGGTGGGGCGCCGGACGGTGCACCCGGGCAGGCCCTGCAGCCCGACGTGGCCCTGCTCGGGCCGCTGGCCGTAGCGGGCGGCGAGGGTCGGGCCGAACAGCCCGACGGTGCGTGCCCCGGCCGCGGCCGCGAGGCGCACCGGTCCGGTGTCGGCCCCGACGACGACGCCCCCGCGGGCGGCGACCCCGGCGGCCAGCGACGCCAGCCCCCGCAGCGACCGGGGCGCCAGCACGCGGCCACCGGTCGAGACGGTCGAGGCCGGTCCGTGCAGGGCGGCGACGTCGAGGTCGTCGAGCAGCTCTGCCAGCCGGCGCCAGCCGTCCCACCGCTTGACCGCCATGCCGGCGTCGGGCAGCAGGAGCACCTCGGGCGCGGCCCGGTCGGGCTCGGCGTGCAGACGGGGCGGCAGGGCCGCGTGCTCGGGCCGGACCCAGCCGGCGTCGGCGAGCAGCCGGAGGAAGCGCCGGTCGACGAGCTCGTCCGGGGGCGGCCTGCGCCACAGGTCCGTGACCGTCTCGGGCACCTCGGCGCGGAGGAGCTCGCCGATGCCGTCGTAGGTGGTGGTCGTGACGGCGCGGTCGTAGGAGCGGGCGGCGAGCGCGGCCTGGACGGCCCGTCGCGGGGCCCCCTCGGAGTGGTCGGACGTCGTGGTGGTCGACGCCACCAGCGGGTCGCCCTCGAGCAGCTCGCCCCCGGGGGCGAACGTCAGGACGTGCACGCGGTTGCCGGCGAGCGCGAGGGCGTGCACCGCGGGCAGGGCGAGCAGCAGGTCCCCGAAGCCGCCGAGCAGGTCGACGAAGAGCAGCTCAGGCACCGGCGTAGACCTCGGCGTGGGCCTTCGCGACGGCGTCCCACCCGTGGGCGTCGGCGAGCACGCGGGCGGCAGGCCGGGGGCCCTCGTCCAGGGCGAGCCGGAGGTTCTCCGCCAGCACCTCGCTCTCACGCACCGGGCCGAGCCGGCCGGCCGCCTCGAGCTCCGGCGACGTCCCCTCGCCGCGCGTCCCCACCAGCGGGAGGTCGTGGTCCAGGACGGCCAGCAGCGAGCCGCTCTTGGTCGTGAGGCCGTGCGTGAAGGGCAGCGCGGCGACGTCGGCGGCCTGCAGCAGGGCGGACACCTCGACGGCGTCCACCCAGCCGGTGATCCGGACGACGTCGTCCAGCCCGAGCCCGGACACCTGCGCACGCACCTCGGCCTCGAAGTCGCGTGCCTCCTGCCCGGGCAGCGCGAGCGAGTCGAAGCCGCCGGCGACGACGAGGTGCAGGTCCGGGTGGGTCGTCGCCCGGAGCGCCGCGACGGCCCCGAGCAGCCAGCGCACGCCCTTGACCGGGTGCACGAAGCCGAAGAAGACCGCCACGGGGGCGTCCTGGGGCAGGCCGTGCCGGCGCCGGACCTCGGCGCGGTCGGCCGGGACGCGGTCGACGTTCGGCCCGATGGGGACCACCCGCGGCGTCACCCCGAGCCGGTCCTCGAGCACGCGCGCGTGGGCCGGGTTGGTGGCCAGGACGGCCGACGAGGCCGGCACGAGCCTCAGGGTCTCCCGGTCCCACAGCCCGGTCCGCTCCAGCAGAGCGCAGGCCGGAGCCGGGACGCGGGCCGGCCAGGACCACCAGCCGTACTCGTGCAGCGTCGTCACCACGGGGGCGCGGACCAGGTGCGGCAGCAGGCCGACCCACGGCGCGTAGCCGTACGCCGACGGCGCGAACTGCACGTGGACGACGTCGTAGCCGCCCGCCCGGAGCTCCTGCGCCGCCGCCCGGACCCGCCCGCCCGCCGCCACGACGTCGGCCTGGACGCCGTACGCCGGCAGCGCCGCAGCCAGGCGGTGCACGTAGTCCGCGACGCCGTCGCGCTGCGGCTCGTCGCGTCCGCACACCAGGGCCACCCTCACGGCGCCAGCCCTGCCCGGGACTCCGGGTGCGCTACCGCGCCCGGAGGCAGGAGTCCGGCGCGCGACGTCGAAGGACGCACCGTGGCTCTCCGTCTGCGCTCCCGCCCCCTGCTCGCCCTCACGACGACCGCTGCCCTGTCCGCCGTCGTCCTGGCCCTGCCCGGCACCCCCGCCTCCGGGGCCGGCACCAGTCCGCCCACCGGCCCGACGCTGTTCTTCCACAGCGCGAGCGGCCGCTACGCCACCGACGCCGCCGCCGACCCGGCCGCCGGACCCGAGGGCCGGGCCCCGGACGGCGCGACCGCCACGACGGCGAAGCCCACGGGCACCACGCCGGCCACGGCGACCTTCGTCGCGGGCGTGCAGCCCGGCCTGCCCAACGCCCCGACGTTCTCCCTCGGTTCAGGCGTCCCCGCCCTGCAGGCGGTCTGCTACGACGTGTTCCTGTCGTCCGACGCCCCGCAGGTCCTGGGCATCACGCTCACGAGCTCGATCACCACGCCCGCCGGCGAGACCCTGAGCCTGGGCAACCTGGCCGTGCCGTCCTACGAGTCCGGCGTCGTGCGGGCCCAGGGCGTCGTGCGGCCCGACCTCGTCGGCAAGGCCGTACCGGCCGGTTCGACGCTGTCGGTGAGCTCCTTCGTCGACGGCGGCAACGGGCTGACCCTGAACTACGACGCGCCGGCCGTCGCCAGCTCGCTGCAGCTGAACCCGGCGTCGTGCGGCGGCAAGGCGGTCGACTACTCCGCCGCCGCCCCCGTCCCCGCCGGCGCCCTGCCCACGGTCGAGCGCGGCCTGCAGTTCACGGCCGGCGTGCCGAGCGACACGCAGCGCAGCCTCGGCGAGCCGGCCATCACGGTCGACAAGGCCGGGACGATCTACAGCTGCGGCCCGAGCGGCGTCAGCAACGTGGCCGAGTACGCGAACGTCAGCACCGACGGCGGCGAGCAGTTCCACCTGCTCGGCCAGGGCCCCCGCGGCCAGGTCTCGACCGGCGAGGGCGGCGGCGACTGCGCTCTCGGCACCGCCACGCAGAAGAACGCGCAGGGCAACTACCAGCTGGCCTACGCCGGACTCGGTCCGCTGACCCAGTTCTCGACGTTCACCTCGGCCGACAAGGGCCGGACCATCACCGGCAGCCCGGTCAGCGAGTCGGTCCCGATCGTCGACCGCCAGTGGATCGCGTTCAGCGACGACAAGACCGCGTTCCTCAACTACAACCGCCTCGCCATGGGTCAGACCGTGCAGAAGTCGGTCGACGGCGGCCTCACCTACGGGCCCGGCGTCACCGTCTCCACCGACGGCGCACGGCTCGGCCAGATCCGCACCATCGCCAAGGGCGTCGTCCCGGGGGCGAAGGACGCGGTCGTCTACTTCCCCTACAACGCCGGCAACACGGTCAAGCTGGCGATGAGCCTCGACAACGGCACCACCTGGTCGCAGTGCCTCGCGATCGACGCCGGCATCGACCCCACCGCCGGCTTCGTCACCGCCGACAACGACAGCGCCGGCAACATCTACGTCGGGTACTCCGAGAAGGGCGCCGGCCGCGACACCTACCTGACCGGCCTGCGCGCCGACCGGGTGGCCCGCTGCAAGGGGACCGACGCCGACTCCGCCAAGAACAACGTCGACCCCGGGTTCACCGAGAAGGTCCGGGTCAACCGCGAGGGCGTCGAGACCACCGTCATGCCCTGGGTGGCCGCCAGCGGCACGCCCGGCCGGGTCGCCGTCGCGTACTACGGCACCAAGGACGTCGGCGACCCCGACCTCGGCACCTTCAAGGCGACCTGGCACGTCGTCGTCGACCAGACGCTCGACTTCTTCGCCGCCGGCGGCCCGCAGCTCGACCAGGTGCAGGCGACCACCCACCCGTTCCACTACGACTCGATCTGCCTGTCCGGCCTCAACTGCGACATCGCCATGGGCGACCGCTCGCTCGTCGACTTCTTCACCATGGAGTACAACCCCGGCACGGGTCGCCTGACCCTGGTGCTCAGCCAGACCAGCAAGCGTCCCGGCGACGCCGCCGGCCAGACCAGCACGCCCACGGTGCTCGTCCAGCGGTCCGGGCCGAGCAACGGCGGCACGACCCTCAAGCCCCTGCGGCCCGTCGTCATGACCGGCAGCCCCGACCCGAAGGGCGACGCGCTGTCGCTCTACTCCTCCTACGACGTCCTCAAGCCGGTCACCGGCGGGGCGCTCCCGAGCGCGAACGTCCCGGCGCTCGACGTGACCGACGTCAAGGTCGGGCAGGAGGTCGTCCCGGCCACCGGCAAGCCGGTCAGGGACGGCGGCTTCACCGTCCGCATGCGCTACGCCGACCTGTCCGACGGCGCCCTGCAGTCGGCGCTGGCCGCCACGCAGTCGACGTCCCTGGTGTTCCTGTTCCGCTACGTCGACGGCTACCAGCAGAGCTCGGTCGGGGCCTACTGGGACCCGGTGCAGGGCTTCCGGTTCGGCCGCGACGGCTACACCGAGTCGGCCGTCAGCACCCTCGGGACCCTGCGGACCTACCCCGGTGCGCTCCCGGCGGCCGGCAGGGTGGACCAGGCGAAGGGCGAGATCGTGCTGTCGGTCCCGCGGTCGGCGCTCACGGCGCTGTCCGGCGAGGCCAAGGGGTCGCGGCCGAAGGAGGTCCCGGCCACCGCGGGGTCGCGGCTCTACGAGGCGGTCGCGTTCACGCTGGCGAACCCGGCGCCGCTGCAGGAGGCGCAGTCCTACCTCTACCAGGCGGACGGCACGCCGTCGTTCGACTTCCTGCTGGCCGGCGGCACTCCCGCGACCCGGCCGGCGGCACGGCCCGCCGCGGCTCCCCGTCCGGGCGGCTCGCTGCCCACCACGGGTGGCCTCGGCTGGCCGCTGCTGGCGGCCGCGGTGGTCGGGATCGGCGCCTACGGGCTGCGCCGCACGCGGGCCTGACCGTCACCCCGGCCCGCCGCTCGGCGGCGGGCCGGGGCTGCTAGCCCTCGTCCGGGAAGTCGGCGCCTCGGGCCGCCTCGTCCCAGGTGGACCACTCGGCGAGCCGCTCGGCGTAGCGGGCCGGCGCGATGTCGGCCGCCATGGCACCGAGCAGCAGCCGCAGCGGCGGCCGGTCGCTGGCCAGCACCCTCAGCAGCGCCTCACCGGCCCGCCGGGGGTCGCCCTTCTGCGTGCGGGCGTGGGCGCCGGACATCGCCTCCCGACGGGCGCCGAGCACGTCGTCGTACTCGGGCATCGGCGTGGCGCGGACCATGCTGTCGCCGTTCCAGTCGGTGCGGAACGGCCCGGGCTCGACGATCGTGACGCCGATCCCGAAGCCCGCCACCTCCTGGGCGAGCGACTCCGAGAACCCCTCGAGGGCCCACTTGCTCGCGTGGTAGATCCCGGTGTTCGGGAACGCGGCGACGCCGCCGACGCTCGACACCTGGAACAGGTGGCCCGAACCCTGCGCGCGCATGACGGGCAGGACCGCCTGCGTGCACCAGAGCGCACCGAAGACGTTGACCTCGAACTGGTCGCGGACCTCCTGCTCGGAGGCCTCCTCGACGCCGCCCGCGAGGCCGTAGCCGGCGTTGTTCACGAGCACGTCGATCCGCCCGGTGAAGCCGGCCGCCTCGTGCACGACGCGGTCGACGGCCGCGCGGTCGGTGACGTCGAGGGCGACGGCGAGGGCACGCTCCGGGTGCGCGGCGACGAGGTCGTCGAGCTGCTCGGGCCGGCGGGCCGTGGCGACGACGGCGTCGCCGGCCTCGAGGGCGACCTCGCAGAACGCGCGGCCGAGGCCGCGGGAGGCGCCGGTGACGAGCCAGGTGCGGGGGGTGCTCATGCCCGGCGCCAACCGGTGCCGGGCACGAGCTGTTCCGCGGTCAGGCCTTCTTGCCGCTGCCGCTCTGCACAGCGGCCAGCGCCCCGGCAGCCGGCGTCTGGCCGGTGACCTTCTTGTTCTTGTCCGCCTTGGGCTTCTTGGCCTCGCGGCCGCCCTTCTCCTTGCCGGCCATGTCGTGCTCCTCGCACTCCCGGCGGCCGCGTGGCGCGACTGCAGGCGCTGACCCTCGCACAGGTCCGCCGCTGGCAGACTCCCCGCGTGGACCTGCCGATCATGCCGCCCGTGAAGCCCATGCTCGCCAAGAGCGTGCCGGGCGTCCCCGAGGGCGAGTACCTCTACGAGCCCAAGTGGGACGGCTTCCGCTGCATCGTGTTCCGCGACGGCGACGAGGTCGAGCTCGGCAGCCGCAACGAGAAGCCCCTCACCCGGTACTTCCCCGAGGTGGTGGCGGCCGTGAAGGCGTCGCTGCCGGAGCGGTGCGTCGTCGACGGCGAGATCGTCATCGTCACCGGCGACCGGCTCGACTTCGAGGCCCTGCTGCAGCGGATCCACCCGGCGGCGTCGCGGGTCACGAAGCTGTCCGGCGAGACGCCGGCGTCGTTCGTCGCCTTCGACCTGCTCGCCCTCGGCGACGACGACCTCACCGGCCGCCCGCAGGCCGAGCGCCGGGTCCTGCTCGAGCAGGCCCTCGCCGGCGCGCGTCCCCCGGTCCACCTCACGCCGGTCAGCGCCGACCCCGCGGTGGCCCGCGACTGGTTCGAGGTCTTCGAGGGCGCCGGGCTCGACGGCGTCATCGCCAAGCCGGTCGCACCAGACCTACCAGCAGGACAAGCGCGTCATGACCAAGGTCAAGCACGCGCGCACCGCCGACGTCGTCGTCGCGGGGTACCGGCTGCACAAGAGCGGCCCCGTGGTCGGCTCGCTGGTGCTCGGCCTGCACGACGACGCCGGGCAGCTGCAGCACGTCGGGGTCGCGGCGTCGTTCACGATGGCCCGGCGGGCCGAGCTGATCGGCGAGCTCGCGCCGTACGTCACCGACGGACCGCACCCCTGGGTCGGGGACGCCGTGCCGGAGCGCCACCCTGGGCAGTCGGCCGGCAGCCGGTGGAACTCGGGCAAGGACCTCGGCTTCGTACCGCTGCGCCCCGAGCTGGTCGCCGAGGTCGGCTACGACGCGATGGAGGGCACCCGGTTCCGGCACACCGCCCAGTTCAAGCACTGGAGGCACGACCGCGACGCCGCCTCCTGCACCTACGAGCAGCTCGACCGGCCGGTCCGCTACGACCTCGCAGAGGTCCTGAGCGCCGGGAGCGGCAGCGCGTGAGCGCGACCCTCGTCGCCGCCGGCCTGACCGTCGTCCGCGGGCCCTCGCTCGTCCTGTCCGAGGTCAGCCTGACGGTCGCCCCCGGCACCCGGGTGGGCGTCGTCGGGCCGAACGGCGTCGGGAAGTCGACCCTGCTGGCGGCGCTGGCCGGGGCCCTCGAGCCGGACAGCGGCAGCCGGAACCTCGCTCCCCCGACGGCGACCGTCGGCCTGCTCCCGCAGGAGCCCGACCGGCGGCCCGGGGAGACCCTGGCGGCGTTCCTCGGCCGGCGCACGGGCGTCACGGCCGCGCAGGCGCAGCTGGACCTCGCGCTGGAGGCGATGACCGAGGGCACCGACGGGCCCGACTACGACGAGGCGCTCCAGCGCTGGCTCGACCTCGGCGGCGCCGACCTCGACGTCCGCTCCGAGGAGGTCTGCGCCGACCTCGGCCTGTCTCCCGACCTGCTGGACGCCGAGACCACGACGCTCTCCGGCGGGCAGGCCGCCCGCGCCGGTCTCGCCAGCGTCCTGCTGTCCCGGTACGACGTCTTCCTGCTCGACGAGCCGACCAACGACCTCGACTTCGCCGGCCTCGAGCGCCTGGAGCGCTTCGTGCTCGGCCTGTCGGCGGGGCTCGTCGTCGTCAGCCACGACCGCGAGTTCCTGTCCCGGACGATCACGAGCGTCCTCGACCTCGACGAGCCCAGCCGCACGGCCCGGCTCTACAACGGGGGCTGGGACGCCTACCTGGAGGCCCGCGCGCTGGCCCGGCGGCAGGCCCGCGACCAGTACGAGGAGTACGACGACAAGCGGGCCGGCCTCGTCGACCAGGCGCAGAAGCAGCGGGAGCAGTCCGTGCGCGGGGCGGTCCGGGCGAAGCGCAAGATGCCCGACAACGACCGCTCCGCCAAGGGCGCCCGGATCGAGGCGGCGACCCACTCCGCCGGCCGGGTCAAGACGATCGAGGCACAGCTGCGCCGGCTCGAGGAGGTCGAGGAGCCGCGCAAGGAGTGGCAGCTCAAGCTCGAGATCGCCGCGGCGCCCCGGTCCGGCGACGTCGTCGCGACGCTGTCCGACGCCGTCGTCGACCGGGGCGGGTTCACGCTCGGACCGGTGACCCTGCAGGTGGCCTGGGCCGAGCGGGTCGCCCTCGTGGGACCGAACGGCGCGGGCAAGACCACCCTGCTCGGCGCGCTCCTGGGGCGCATCCCGCTCTCGAGCGGCCGGCAGGCCCTGGGGAGCGGGGTGGCGCTCGGCGAGGTCGACCAGGCCCGGTCGGCCTTCACCGGGCCGCAGACCGTCGTCGAGGTGGTCGAGGCGGCGACGCAGTGGCCGGCGTCGGAGGTGCGGACGCTGCTGGCGAAGTTCGGGCTCAGGGCCGACCACGTGCACCGCGCGGCGTCGTCGCTGTCCCCGGGCGAGCGGACCCGGGCCGGCCTGGCGCTCCTGCAGGCCGTCGGCGTCAACTGCCTGGTCCTCGACGAGCCGACCAACCACCTCGACCTGCCGGCCATCGAGCAGCTCGAGCAGGCGCTCGACGCCTACGAGGGCACCCTGCTGCTGGTGTCGCACGACCGCCGGCTGCTCGAGGCGGTGCACGTCACGCGCACGCTGCGGGTGGCGGACGGCCGGGTCACCGAGGCCTGACGGCATGATCGTCGCGTGACCGACTCCCCTGGGCTGGTGGCCCTGCTCGACCTCGAGCGGATCGAGGTCGACGTCTTCCGCGGCGGCCAGCCCGACGACGCCCGCCAGCGGGTGTTCGGCGGGCAGGTCGCCGCCCAGGCGCTCGTGGCAGCGGGCCGGACCGTCGAGGACGAGCGCCCCGTCCACTCGCTGCACGCCTACTTCCTGCGCCCCGGCGACCCCCGCGTGCCCATCGTCTACACGGTCGACCGGATCCGCGACGGCCGCTCCTTCACCACCCGGCGCGTCGTCGGCATCCAGCACGGCAAGGCGATCTTCAACCTCCAGGCGTCCTTCGCGGTCCCCGAGGAGGGCCTCGAGCACGCCGACCCCGTCCCCGACGTCCCCGGGCCCGACGGCCTGCCGACCATGGAGGAGGTCCTGCGCCCGATCGGCGGGCCCGCCCACGACTGGTGGGTGACCTCCACGGTCGTCGACGTCCGGCCCGTGACCAGCCCCACGCAGGTCATGCGCTCGCGCGGGGAGCGCAGCGACGAGCCCAGCCGGCTGTGGATGCGGGCGACCGAGACCCTGCCGGACGACCCGCTGGTGCACGCCTGCGTCGCGGCCTTCGCCAGCGACATGACCCTGCTCGACGCCGTCCTCGGGCGGCACGGCATGACCTGGGACGACGACCTGTCGGCGGGCGCCTCGCTCGACCACGCCATGTGGTTCCACGCGCCGTTCCGGGCCGACGAGTGGTTCCTCTACGAGCAGCACTCCGCCTGGGCCGGGGGCGCCCGGGGCCTGGCCCGGGGCGGGCTGTCGACCCACGACGGCCGCCGGGTCGTGTCGGTCGTCCAGGAAGGCCTGCTGAGGTCGGCGTCGTGACACCCCTCGAGGAGCTCATCGGCGTCCTGGACCTCGAGCGCATCGAGGCCGACCTGTTCCGCGGACGCCAGCCGGCGGTGTCGCTGCAGCGGGTCTTCGGCGGACAGGTCGCGGCCCAGGCGCTCGTCGCGGCGGCCCGCACCGTCCCGCCCGACCGGCCCGTGCACTCCCTGCACGCCTACTTCCTGCGGCCCGGTGACCCGAGCATCCCGATCGTCTACGAGGTCGACCGCATCCGCGACGGCCGGTCGTTCACCACGCGCCGGGTCGTCGCGGTGCAGCACGGCAAGGCGATCTTCAACCTGCAGGCGTCCTTCCACGTCGTCGAGGAGGGGATCAGCCACCAGGACCCGATGCCCGACGTCGCTCGGCCGGAGACGCTGCCGCAGGTGCAGGAGCAGCTGGCCGAGCTGCAGGGGCCGTTCGGGGAGTGGATGCGGCGGCCCCGGCCGGTCGACCTGCGCTACGTCAACGAGCCGCCCGTCCTGGCCCGGCACACCCCCGACCCGGGCGACCGGACCACGGTCTGGATGCGCGCCGCCGGGGACCTGCCGGACGACCCCGTGCTGCACGTCTGCCTCGTCGCGTACGCCAGCGACATCAGCCTGCTCGAGACCGCGGTCCGCCCGCACGGCCTGTCCTGGGGCACCGGCGAGATCGTCGGCGCGTCGCTCGACCACGCGATGTGGTTCCACGCGCCGTTCCGGGCCGACCGGTGGTGGCTCTACGACCAGCAGTCCCCCTGGACCGGCGCCGGCCGGGGCCTCGCCCGCGGGGGCATCTGGGCGGAGGACGGTCGCCGGGTCGCCTCCGTGGTCCAGGAGGGGCTGGTCCGACGCGCCCGTCCTAGGGTCGAGCCATGAGCACCTTCGCCCTGGGCCCCGCCCCCGTCCGCCGGCTCGGCTTCGGCGCCATGCAGCTCGCCGGACCGCGCGTCTTCGGCCCCCCGCGGGACCGTGACGCCGCCGCCGCCGTGCTGCGTCGCGCCGTCGAGCTCGGCGTCGACCACGTGGACACCTCGCAGTACTACGGCCCCGACGTCGTGAACGCGCTGCTCCGCGAGGTGCTGCACCCCTACGACGGCATCGCGCTGGTCAGCAAGGTCGGCGCCCGGCGCGGGCCGGACGCCGAGTGGCTGCCCTGGGACCGTCCCGAGGACCTGCGCCAGGGGATCGAGGACAACCTCGAGGCGCTCGGCGTCGACCGGCTGCGGGCGGTCAACCTGCGGGTGATGGACCCGGGCCACGGCTCGGACGTCCCGTTCGACGAGCAGGTCGACGCCATGGTGCAGGCCCGCGACGACGGGCTCATCGAGGGCGTCGGCCTGTCCAACGTCACGGCGGAGCAGCTCACCCAGGCCCTCGGGCGCACCGAGGTCGTCTGCGTGCAGAACCCCTACAACGTGGTGGACCGCGCGTCGCAGCCCGTGGTGGACCTGTGCGGCGAGAAGGGGATCGCGTTCGTGCCGTTCTTCCCGCTGGGCTCCGGCTTCGGCGTCGACCCGGTGCTGACGACGCCGTCGGTCACGTCGACCGCGGAGCGCCTGGGCTGCACGCCCGCGCAGGTGGCCCTGGCCTGGATCCTCGCCACCGTGCCGCACGCGCTGCTCATCCCCGGGACGAGCTCGGTGCAGCACCTCGAGGAGAACCTCGCGGCCGGCGACGTCGTGCTGGACGAGCAGGCGCTCGCCGACCTCGGCTAGCTGGCCCGGCGGGCCGCGGCGCGGGCGAGCCGCGCCTCGAGGACCTTGCGCGTCTCCGCGACGCTCTCGATCGTGGCGTTCATGCGCGCGAGCGTCCGCTGCCGGTCGCGCTCCTCGCGGTCGCCGTCCCGCTGGCCCTGGTCCACGGGACGAGTCTGCGCCCGGTCCGAGCGCTTGTCCAGGAGGCTCACGCCTGCTCGCGCTGCTCGGCCTCGAGGGCCTCGGTCGCGTTGCGCAGCTTCGGGTCGCCGATGTCGAGGGCAGCGCTGACGACGCGCAGGTCGACCTCCTGGACCGTCTCGTCCAGGGCCAGGGTCTCGAGCGCGCGCATCCCGACGTCGAGCGCCTCGGGGTCGCCGGAGAGCGTCTTGTCGACCGCCCACTGGATCCGCTGCCAGTGGGCCTGCCGCAGGTCGGCGCCCTGCTTCTGCCGCAGCGTGTACCGCGCGACGAACCCCTGGAGCACCAGGCCGACGAGGACCGCACCCGCGGTGATGCACGAGGAGACGATCTGCGGGGTCACGCCCGCGACCCTAGGACGGGCCTCCGACAGCGGGCGGCCTGCGCGGACGGGGCGGTGTGCGGTCGCGGTCGGCGTCGGCCTCGGCCCGCCGCTCGGCGTCCTTGGCGGCCCGCTTCTCGGCAGCCGGCCCGGCGACGGACGGGCGCGACCGGAGCGGTTCCCCCTCCATCTTGGGGAACTGCGGCGGGTAGGGCGCGTCCCCCTCGCCGGAGCTCTCGTAGAGGTCCAGCAGCGGCTGCAGGTCGTGGGCGACGTCGTCGATCGCGGCGTGGACGTCGCCCTTGTCGGCGAAGCGCTCGCGCATCGTCCAGATGTCGAAGTCCTCGACGGTGACGTACGAGACCTCCTCCCAGGTGACCGGCGCGCTGACCGTCGCCGCGGGGCGGGCCCGGACGGAGTAGGCCGACGCGATGGTCTGGTCCCGGGCCATCCGGTTGTAGTCGAGGAACACCCGCTCGCCGCGCTCCTCCTTCCACCACCTGCTGGTCGCCAGCTCGGGGCGGCGTCGTTCGACCTCGCGGGCGACGGCGAGGGCGGCGTGGCGCAGCTGCAGGAACGTGTACTCGGGCCTGACCCGCACGTAGACGTGGATGCCCTTGCTGCCCGAGGTCTTCGGGTAGGCGACGTAGCCCAGCTCGTCGAACACCTCCTTGACCTCGAGCGCGGTCTCGACGACGTCGGCCCAGCCGGTCCCGGGCATCGGGTCGAGGTCGATGCGGAGCTCGTCGGGGTGCTCGACGTCGTCGCGGCGGGACGGCCAGGGGTGGAAGTCGAAGGTGCTCATCTGCACGGCCCAGACGACGTGGGCGACGTCGACCGGGCACAGCTCGGTGGCGCTGCGGCCGCTGGGGAACTCGACCGTGGCCGTCTGGATCCACGGCGGCGCGCCCTTCGGCACCCGCTTCGTGTAGACCGCCGGGGACTCCGACCCCTCGGGGTGGCGCTTGAGCACGGTCGGCCGCTCCCGCAGCGCCCGCACGATGCCGGGCGCGACGGCGAGGTAGTACTCGACGAGGTCGATCTTGCGGCCGCGGCCCTCGGGCAGGCCGGGGAAGTAGGTGCGGTCGGGGTTGGTCACCTTGACGACGTGCTCGCCGGTGGGGGTGTCGATCACGACCTCGGTGAAGGGGCTGGCCATGCCGGGAACGTACTCAGCCCGCCCGGCGCTGAAGCGGGCATGACCGAGTTCCCCGTGCAGAAGACCGACGAGCAGTGGCGCCAGGAGCTGACCCAGGAGGAGTACCTCGTGCTCCGCCGCGCCGGCACCGAGCGCCCCTGGAGCGGTGAGTACAACGACACGACGACCGAGGGCGTCTACTCCTGCCGCGCCTGCGACGCCGAGCTGTTCACCAGCGACACCAAGTTCGACAGCCACTGCGGCTGGCCGAGCTTCTACGCCCCGAGCGCCAAGGACAACGTCGTGCTGGAGGTCGACCGCGGCCTCGGGATGACCCGCGTCGAGGTGCTGTGCGGCTCCTGCGGGAGCCACCTCGGCCACGTCTTCGACGACGTCCCTGCCACGCCTGTCGTCGACGGGAAGAAGACCGAGCGCGCCGACTTCGTGCAGCCGGACGAGCTGGGCGACGGCGCGCAGCGGTACTGCATGAACAGCGTGTCCCTCAGGCTGCAGCCGAAGGCCTAGACAGCCGGCCGGGCGGGGCGGATGCTCGCGGCATGACGAGCAGGTACGCCGTCCCGCTGGCCGAGCTCGAGGCGGTCCACGTGCCGGTGGAGGAGCAGACCACCGCGAAGGCCGAGCCCACGCCCCCGGAAGTGCTCGCCCCGGAGGAGGTCGCCCGGCTCGCGCTGATCCGTGTGGCCGGCTAGGGCAGACCGGCCACGACGTCGGCGATGCTCTTGCGGACGCCGCTGTAGAACGGCGTCTCGAGCTTGGTGTGCAGCCGCGCCCGGGACGACCGCAGGGCGCGCAGGCAGTCGGTGATGCGGTGCATCTCGTCGGCCTCGAAGGCGAGCAGCCACTCGTAGTCGCCGAGACCGAAGGCGGCCACGGTGTTGGCCCGGACGTCCTCGAAGTCGCGGCCCATGATCCCGTGCTCGGACAGCATCCCCTTGCGCTCGTAGTCGGGCAGCAGGTACCACTCGAGCGAGCGGTTGAACGGGTAGACGCAGACCATCTTGCGCGGGTCCTCGCGGCGCACGTACGCCGGGATGTGGTTGCGGTTGAACTCCGCCGGGCGGTGGATCGCGACGGCCGACCAGACCGGCGACAGGTGCCTGCCGAGGCCGGTCTGGCGGAACCGGTTGTAGGTGTCCTGGAGGACCTCGACGTCGGGGCAGGTCCACCAGACGAGCAGCTCGGCGTCGGCCTTGAAGCCCGAGACGTCGTAGGTGCCGCGGGTGTAGACGTCCTTCTCCAGGGCGGCGTCGAGGAACTGCTGCGCCTCGTCCGCCAGGCCCGAGCGGTCGTCGGGCAGCGGCGTCGACGCCGTGAAGACCGCGTACATCGTGTAGAGGAGCTGGTCGTTCAGCTCGCGTGCCTTCGTGGCCTCAGGGCGCTCGGCGGTCGTCATGGCGCCCATCCTGCCGCACCAGCACCAGCGCCGCCTGACCTCCGGAGCGCGCGACCGCGGGCACCCCGACGCCGTCGTACGCCGCGCCCGCGACGGCCAGCCCGGGCAGCGTCGCCACGGCCTCCTTGACCCGCCGGACGCGGTCCAGGTGCCCGACGGCGTACTGCGGCAGGCCGCCGCCCCAGCGCACGACCCGGCTGTCGACGAGCGGCCCGACCGGCCCGACCGCGGCCGCGAGCTCGTCCCGCACGACCCGGACCAGGTCCTCGTCGGGCCGCTGCAGCACCGCCTCCTCGCCGTAGCGCCCGACGCTCGCCCGCACGACGGCGTGCGGCCCGGCGTAGTGCCCCCACTTGCGGCTGGTGAAGGTGACGGCCTTGGTGGTGCGGCCCTCGACGGCGGGCACCAGGTACCCGCTCCCCTGCCCGGGCGACGGGCCGTCGAGCACCAGCGTGACGATCGCGACCGAGGCGTACTCGAGCGCACCGAGGTCTGCGGCGGCGGCGGGCAGCAGGTCGCGGAGCAGCCGGGCGGCGGGGGCCGCGGGCACGGCGAGCACGACCTCGTCGACGTCGAGGTGCGCCGGGTCGACCGCCGGCCCGGTCTCGAGCCGCCAGCCCGTCGGGGTCCGGGACAGGGCGCGCACGGTCGTGCCCAGCCGGACGTCGAGCCCGGACGCGGCGGCCGCGGTGAGCCGGCCGAGCCCGCCCGGGAGCCCCGCGAAGACGGGGCCGTCGACCGGCACCGTCCTCGCCGCTCGGGCCGCACCGAGCACGGTGCGGTGCGTGCGCAGCGGTCCCACGAGCTGCGGGAGCGTGGCCTGCAGGGACAGGAGGTCGGCGCGCCCGGCGTACACGCCGCCGAGCAGCGGGTCGACCAGCCGCTCGACCACCTCGCGCCCCAGGCGCCGCCCGACGAGGTCCCCGACGGCGACGTCGTCGGTCAGCGGCTCCCCCGGCGCGAGGTCGCGCAGCACCCGGTACAGCCCCCGGGTGGTCAGCGCACCGGACCGGGCCAGCGAGGCGAGGTCGCCCGGCACGCCCAGGACGGTGCCCGCCGGCAGGCCGCGCAGCGCCCCGCGGGTCCACAGGAACGCCTGCCCGGCGGCCGGGCTGACCAGCTCGTCCCCCAGACCCACCTCGCGGGCCAGGCCCAGCCCCTCGGGCACCCGCCGCAGCAGGGAGTCGGCGCCCTCGTCGACGGGCAGGCCCCCGACCTCGCTCACCCGGACCTTGCCGCCGACCCGGCCGGACGCCTCCAGGACGACCACCCGCCGCCCGGCCCGCTGCAGCGCCCGGGCCGCGCTCAGCCCGGCGACCCCTGCCCCGACGACGGCGGCGGTGCGGGTCGCGGTCACCTCGCGAGCCTAGGCGTGGGCGCCCCACCCGGCGGGGCGGCCGGGACCGGCCTACGGTCACGCGCAGCCGGTCGGCTGTCCTACCCCGGAGCGACCCCCATGGCCCTGTTCCACCTCACCGCCGCCGAGACCGAGCGGCGGCGCGGCCGGGCCGAGCAGCTCGCTGCCGCCAGGGCCTCCCGGGTCCCCGCCCCGGCGGCCCCGCTCGACGCGGACGCCCCTCCCGTGACCACCGCGTGGACGGGCGCCGCGCTGCCCTGGCCGCGTACCGGGATGGTCGGCGTGCCCCTCCTCGAGGGCGTCACGAGCGTGTTCCTCGGCGCCCTGCTGTACGTCCCGGTCGCCCTGTTCTCCCGGTACGCGCCCTGGAACTACGTCGTCGCCGCGGTGGCCGTCGCGCTGCTGAGCTACGCCCTGTGGTCGCGGCGGGTGGTGGTCGGGCCGGAGTTCGTCGCCGTCCGCAAGTTCGGGCCGTACCGGGTCGCCCCGGTCGGCAGCATCCTGGCCGGGGGCATGCGCTCGAGCGCGCGGGGCGGCGTCCTCGTGCTGACCACCGGCGACGGGCGCAACATGCGGCTGCGGCGCGTCGAGTACCTCTCGCCGGCCGTGAACGAGGAGCTCAAGCGCATCCTGCTGCTGTCGGAGAAGCCGTACGACCAGACGGTCATGACGATGCTCGACCTCCCGTGGCGCGAGGACTTCGGCCACCACCGCTACCTGCTCGACGCCGTCCAGTAGCCCCGCCGGGCACTAGCGTCCGCGACGTGACGACCCGGGCCCGGCTGCTCCTGCTCGCCACCTGCCTGGGCGCGTTCGTCGCGACGCTGGACAACACCGTCGTCGCCGTCGCCCTGGTCGACCTGCAGGAGGACCTGTCGGCCGACGTCGCCGGGCTGCAGGGCGTCGTCACCGCCTACACGGTCGCCCTCGCCGCGCTGCTGCTGACCGGCGGCGCCCTCGCCGACGTCGTCGGGGCCCGGCGCACCCTGCTCGGCGGTCTCGCCCTGTTCGCGGCCGGGTCGGCCGCCTGCGCCGGCAGCGACACCGTGACGGCGCTCGTCGTCAGCCGCGGGGTGCAGGGGGCCGGCGCCGCGCTGGTCCTGCCCGGCAGCCTGGCCGTCCTCGCGGCCGCCGTCCCGGACCCCGCCGCCCGGGCCCGGGCCGTCGGCCTGTGGGCCGCCACCGGGGCGCTCGCCCTGGTGGCCGGCCCGCTGGTCGGCGGCCTGCTCGTCCAGGCGTCCGGGTGGCAGGCGGTGTTCTGGGTGAACGTGCCGCTGTGCGCCCTCGTGGCGGCCGTCGCCCTGTCCGGACCGGCCGCCCCCGTGCCCGGCGGCCGGCGGCTGGACCTGCCGGGGCAGGCCCTCGCGGCCGTCGCCCTCGCCTCCGCCACGTACGGCGTCGTGCTGGCGGGCAGGGCCGGCGTGGGGAGCGGCGTCGTCGTGGCGCTCGTCGTCGCCGTCGTCGCCGGGGCGCTGCTGGTCGTCGTCGAGCGGCGGTCCGCCGACCCGCTGCTGCCGGGCGGCCTGCTGCGGCAGCGGGTGTTCGTCGGCGCGACGGCGGGCGGCTTCGCGACCAGCCTGGCCGTCTTCGTCGTGCTCGTGTTCGTCTCGCTGTTCCTGCAGCTGGTGCAGGGGCGCGACGCCCTGCCCTCGGCGCTGCGGCTGCTCCCCCTCACGGCGGGGCTCGTCCTCGTCGCCCCGCTCGCGGGTCGGCTGGCCGCCCGACGGGGGTCGCGGCTGCCGGTCGTGGTCGGCCTCCTGCTCGCTGCGGCCGGGCTGGCCGGGACGGGCCTCGCCCTGGACGTCGACCTGGGCGACGCGCCGCTGGCCCTGCTGCTCGCGGTGTCCGGGGTGGGGATCGGGCTGGCGGCGGCTCCGGTCGTGAGCGCGTCCCTCGAGGCGGTCACCGAGGCCCGGTCCGGCCTGGGTGCGGCCACCGTGAACGTGGCCCGCGAGCTCGGCGGTGTGGTCGCCGTCGCCGGGCTGGGCAGCCTCGCGGTCTCCCGGCTCGCGGCCGACCTCACCGGGCGGCTGTCGGCCCTCGGGGTGCCCCGCGGGCCGCGGTCGGCCGTGGTCGACGTCGCCCTGCGCGGCGGGTCCGACCTCGAGGTGGTGCAGGCCGCCGACGGCGCCGTCCCGTTCGACGTCCTCCGGAGCCTGCGCGCGTCCGCGGAGGCCTCCTACGTCACCTCGACCCGGGTGGCCCTGCTCGGCGCCGCGGTCGTCCTGCTGGCCGCCGCCGGGGTCTGCGCCGTCACGCTGGTGGGCAGCAGGGGCGCGCCGACCGAGAGGGGCCGCTGACCCTCAGGGCAGCAGCAGCGCGACCAGCGCCAGCAGGGACAGCGGACCACCGTCCGGCACGAGGACGTCCAGCAGCTCGGTGCGCTCGACGTGGGCGGCGGGCGCGCCGTCCCGGTCGGTGAGGAGTCCCTCGGGATCGCGGTGCAGGGCGACGACGCCGTCGGGGTGCAGCACCGCGCTGCCGCCCTGGACGGTGCGGGCCACCAGGCAGCCGTCCGGCCCGAAGCGCTCGTGCCGCGGGTGCACGTACGGGCCGGTCTTCCCGGCGACCGGCTGCCAGGCCAGCAGCCGCCCTTGGGCGTCGCACAGCCCGAGGTGCTCGCGGGGTGTCCGGTAGGTGTCGGTCGCGTCGCCCTCGCCCGCCCCGCCGAGCACGCTGTCGAGCGCGAACAGCACGGCGAGCTCGGCGGCCTCCCCGGCGAGGCCCTCGAGCGCGGGCACCCGCAGCAGGAGCCCGCCGACCGCGACCGACGGGTCCTGCGGGTCGACGAGGTCCAGGACGGCGTCGACCAGCGTGCTCGGCGGCGGGGCGGGGACGTCCGGGCCGCGCAGGTCTCGGCCGCGGCCGTCGTGCCTGTGCCTCCTCGTGCTGCGGGGCCAGGCGACGGCGGCAGGCAGGACGCCCGGCTCGACCGGGCCGCCCGCGGCGACGGTGTCGAGGTCGGCGAGGGCCCGGGCGAGGACGTCGTCGGGCAGGCGCCCGAGGGCCGCGGTCGCGCGGCGCTTCGCCACCGCCCCGGCACCCGCCCGCGCGGCCGCGACGGCACCGGTCGCGGCGAGGCGGCCGCCGCTCAGCGCGGCCCGGCCGAGCTTGTCCGAGAGCCCCACGGGTCAGCCCGCGGTCAGCTCGTGCACGTGGTCGACGACCCGGGCGAGCACGTCCGGGTCGGTCTCGGGCAGGACGCCGTGGCCGAGGTTGAACACGTGGCCCTCGGCGGCCCGCCCGGCCGCCACGACGGCGGCGGTCTTCTCGCGGACCACCGACGTCGGGGCGAACACGAGGGTGGGGTCGAGGTTGCCCTGCACGGCCTTGCCCGGGCCCACCCGGCGGACGGCCTCGTCGAGCGGGACGCGCCAGTCGACGCCGACGACGTCCGCCCCGGCCTGGCCCATGTCGTGCAGGAGCTCGCCGGTGCCGACGCCGAAGTGGATGCGGGGGACGTCGGACAGGGCGGCGAGCACGCGGGCGCTGTGCGGCTGGACGTGCTGCCGGTAGTCCGCCGCCGGGAGGGCTCCCACCCAGGAGTCGAACAGCTGGACCGCGCTCGCCCCGGCGTCGACCTGGACGCGCAGGAAGGCGGTCGTGATGACGGCGAGCCGCTCCATGAGGCCGGCCCAGAGCTCGGGCTCGCCGTACATGAGGGCCTTGGTGCGGCGCTGGTCCTTGCTCGGGCCGCCCTCGACGAGGTAGCTGGCGAGGGTGAAGGGCGCGCCCGCGAAGCCGATCAGCGGGGTCGCGCCGAGCTCCCCGACGAGGCCCTGCACCGACTCCGTGACGTAGGGGACGTCGTCGGGCGTGAGGGCCGGGAGGCGGTCGAGGTCGGCGAGCGTGCGGAACGGCTCGGCCACGACGGGGCCGACGCCGGGGACGATGTCGAGGTCGACGCCGACGGCCTTGAGCGGCACGACGATGTCGGAGAAGAAGATCGCGGCGTCGACGCCGAACCGGCGCACGGGCTGCAGCGTGATCTCGACGACCATGTCGGGCCGCTGGCAGGAGTCGAGCATGGCGGTGCCCTCGCGGAGCTTGCGGTACTCCGGCAGGGCGCGCCCCGCCTGGCGCATGAACCAGACCGGCGTGTGCGGGACCGGCTCGCGCCGGCAGGCACGGAGGAAGGCGCTGTCGTGCGCGGGGCTGGTCACCCGCTCAGCCTGCCAGAGGGGCAGCCGCCGGGGTCACTCCTGTCACACCCGTCCCACGGGCCCGGCGCGCCTGACCGGACTTGTCGGACCCGGGTGTGACTCTCGGTCCATGAGCTTCGGAACGAGCAACAGCACCCACCGCTTCTGCACCGACTGCGCCGACGTCACCGTCTTCGAGGTCCCCCCGTGCGAGGACGGCCACGGCGAGGACTGCCTCGACCTCGTCTGCGTCGACTGCGGCTCCGCCGTGGTCCTCGGCCACCACGACGACGTCGTCCTGGTGTCGCTGGCCGCCTGACCCGCGTCGGGCCGCCTCAGCCGGCGGCCAGCAGCACGACGCCGGCCAGCGCCGTGGCGGTCCCGGCCCCCTGCACGGGCCGCAGCCGCTCGCCGAGGAACTGCCGCGCCAGCAGCACGGTCACGACGGGGTAGAGCGAGGCCAGCACGCCGGTGATGCTGACCAGCGCCCCCGCGTGGGACGCGGCCGCCGCGAAGGCGCCGTTGGCCGCGACGTCCGCCGCACCGATGACGGCGAGCAGCCCGAGGTCCCGGCGCCGCACCCCGCGCTCCCAGCCCTGACGGCGGACGGTCGCGAGCAGGAGCACGGTCAGCAGCCCCACCGAGGTGAGGCGCATGGTCAGCAGGGTCATGAGCGTGCTGCTCTCGCTGCCGCGGGCCACCAGCGGGAGCACCAGCCCGAAGCCCAGGGCCGCGACGAGGGCGAGCAGCAGCGGACGGACCCCTGCTCCCCCCTTCAGCTCCGGGCCGCTGGCCAGCACCACCCCGGCGAGGGCGACCGCGACCCCCACGAGCTGCAGCGCGCTCGGCGCCTCGCCGTCGACCAGGCCGGCGAGCAGCGGGACCACTGCCCCGAGCGCCGCCACCGGGGCCACCACGCCCATGCGCCCGGTCGCGAGCGCCCGGTAGAACGCCCCGAGCCCGCCCAGTCCGCAGACCCCGGCGAGGACGGCCGGGACGACGTAGCCGCGGTCCGCACCGAGCTCCCCCGCCGCGGCGGCGACCGGGACGAGGGCCAGCAGGGCGACCAGCTGCGAGGCGCCGACCACCGACAGCGCCGGGAGCCGCCGGCTGGCGCTGCCGCCGAGGAAGTCGCCCGTGCCCCACAGGGCGCTGGCGAGCAGCGCGAGCAGGACCGACACGCCGGTCAGCCTAGGAGCCGGGACGGGAGGCCGGCCGCGCCTACCCTCCCGCTGTGACCCTGCCGCTCGAGCCGCTGGCCGCGCCCGCGGGCTTCCGGGACGCCGTGCAGGAGCTCACCGACGCGCTGTCCCGGGGCCAGCGGCCGGGCCTGGAGCTGCGGACCGTGCCGGCCCCGACCCGGATGGCCCCGCACGCCGTCGCCGTCGCCGCGGACGTCGACCGGGACGGCGAGGAGGTCGGCAGCGGGCGCTTCGTCGTCCTGCACGACCCCGACGGCCAGGACGGCTGGCAGGGCACCACCCGGGTGGTGGCGTTCGTGTCGTGCGAGGTCGAGACCGAGATGGCGACCGACCCGTCGCTGGGCCGGGTCGGCTGGTCCTGGCTGACCGAGGCGCTCGAGGAGCAGGGCGCCGTCCACGTGGCGGCCGGTGGCACGGTGACTCGCACCGTGTCGACCCGGTTCGGGCAGATCGCCGAGCCGGAGGACGCGAGCGAGGTCGAGGTGCGGGCGTCCTGGACCGCGGTCGAGGACGCGTCCGGGCGGCTGGACCTCGTCGCGCACCTGCAGGCCTGGTGCGCGCTGCTGTCGGCCACCGCCGGGCTCCCGCCCGTGGGCGTCACCGCCCTGCGCCCTCGCTGACCCCTGCGGAGCGCGGCGGTACCGCCTGGTGGGGCACCGCGACCGGTCCGCCCGCGGGCCGCGGCAGGCACAGGCTCAGCCGGGTCCCGCCGCCGGGCGTGCTGTCCACCGTGAGCGCGCCGCCGGCGAGCCGGGCACGCTCGCGCAGGAGCCCCAGGCCCACGTGGCGGCCGCGGTCGGGGCGGACGGCGAGCGGGTCGAAGCCGGGGCCGTCGTCCGACACGGAGGCGCGGACGGCGTCGTCGTCGACCGCGAGCACCAGGAGCGCGTCGTCGACGTCGGCGTGCTTGACGACGTTCAGCAGCGCCTCCTGGAAGAACCGGTAGACGATGACGGCCGACGCCGCGGGCAGCGGGTGCGGCGCCGTCGGCCAGCTGACTTCGACGGCCAGGCCGTACCGGGCGCGGACGTCGGCCTGCAGGCCGGACACCGCGCCGGCGAGGTCGCCGTCGCGCAGGGCAGGCGGACGGGTCCGCGCCATGACCGCGCGGACCTGCTCCTCGGCGTCCTCGACGTAGTCCGACAGCCGGACGAGGTCGGGCACGGGGTGGGCGAGGAGCCCGCGGGCGATCATGAGCGACTGGGCGACGGTGTCGTGCAGCTCGGCCGCCAGCTGCCCCCGGGCGCCCTCCTCGGCGGCGACCAGGCCGGACAGCAGCTCGAAGACGCCCGCCGACGCCGTCTCGGCCTCCCGGCGGGAGCGCTCCCCCAGCTCGTCCGACATCCGGACGCGCAGGTGCAGGGCGTCGAGCGCCCGGGCCAGCTCGACCAGCTCGGTGGACACGAGGACCGGTCGCTCGGCGGCGGTGAGGGGCGCGGCGGGCTCGCGGACCCGGAGCCGGGCGTCGTCGCGCAGGCGGCGCAGCCCGCGACCCACCCGGGCGGCCGCAGCGACGGCGACCAGGGACAGCAGCAGCCGACGACGCTGCCGGCGCCGAGGGCTCCCAGGGCGACGCGGTCCAGCCGGCCGTGTGCGGCCAGGACGGCGGCCGCGGTGCCGCCGGCCGCGGCCACCGTGGCGCCGGCCAGCAGGCCGGTCCAGACGGTGAGGGGCAGCCCGGGGCGGCGCGTCACCGGAACACGCCCGTGGAGGTCCAGTCGGCGGCCGGGCGGGCGGGCGCCTCGGCCGGGCGGCGGGCGGGCTGCAGGAGGTCGGGCTCGGCGGCGAGGGCCACCGCTCCGAGCAGGGAGGCGACGGCCCGCTCGACCAGGTGCAGCTCCTCGACGACGACGTCGACGCCGCCGTCGGCCACGGTCAGGCGGGCGAGCCGCTCCGCGCTGTCGCGCAGCAGGGCGAGCGCCGGGGCGGTCTCCGCACCGAGGTCGCCGAGGGCCCGGGCGGCCGAGCTGTGCCGGGCCGAGAGGTCGGCGACCGAGAGCCAGGCCTCGGCCTGGCCCACCAGGACGGACGCCATCCGGGTCTCCTGCCGGGCGAAGGCGGCGGCGCCGGCGCTCCGGCGGGCGAGCAGGACCGCCAGCGGCGCGTCCCGCGGTCCGAGGACGGCGGAGCACCAGGGCCGGCCGTCCTCCACGCCGCAGGCGATGCCGCGCTGCCCGAGGGCGCGCACCACCCAGGGCTCGTCGAACGCCCCGGGGTCGACCCGCACCCTCAGCGGCGTCCCGTTCTCGTCCCCCGCGTAGCGGACCGGGCCGTCCGCGGCGAGCAGCACCATCTCGACGTCGGCGCCGCCGAGCAGGCGCGCCGCGGCCGTGAGGACGACCCTGGCGGAGGAGTCCGCGGACCGGGCGCTGGCCCGCTCCTGGCCGCGGGCGAGCTCCTCGAACAGCCGGGCCTCCGCGGCGCGCCGGGTCTGCTGGTCGTAGGAGGTCCACAGCAGTGCGAGCGGGACGACCAGTCCGAGGAGCCCGACGGGCGAGGTCCGGGACAGGTGCACGGCGAGCAGGCCGAGACTGGCGTTGCCCGCCGCGTGCAGGGCAGACAGCGGGGCGCTCGAGAGCACGAGCGACAGGAAGCGCTGCCGGCTGGTGACGGCGACGGCCAGCCCGGTCAGGGCGTGGTTGAGCACGAAGAAGACCGCGACCCCCGTCACGGCACCGGCGTAGCCCCCGCCGGCCAGCGACGCGGCCGCGCAGGCCCCGGCGGTCGCCAGGGCGAACTGGGCGACGTTGTACTGCGTCTTGAGCCGCGGCTGGGCGCGGAGCAGCTGGGCGGCGCCGGCACCGACGGCGACCCCGAGGACCGGCCAGGCGCCGCCCTGCGAGACCAGGGCGGCCGCGAGGGCCGCCTCGGTGAGGGAGAAGGTCCAGCGCTGCCGGCCGAACTGCAGGTGCACGACGGCGACCTCGGCCAGCCCGACGACGACGGCCAGCGCCGGAGCGGCCCACAGCGGCGGACCGCCCCACCCGAGGGCGGCGGCGAGGAGCACGGCCAGCACCAGCCACAGGGCGGCGGCCCGGCGGACGGTCCGGGCCGGGGTCACCGCCGCGCGGGCAGCCGGGGACCCGGAGACGGCGTGCGGCAGCCGGGTCATGCTCGGTGTCTCGGTCATCCCGGCCCCGGAGTGGAGCCCGGAACGGCCCTGTCGCCCGATCGGCGTACTGCAGCCGGCCGACGGCGGAGGGGGCCGGTCGGCCCAGCGCGGACCGGGACGGCCTACAGCCGGGGCCCGGGGACGCCGACACAGGACCTGCGAGGCGAGACCGCCCCGCCGACAGACGTGGAGGACGCGGTGGCAGCCGGCCTGGACAGCCCGATCACGACCCCGGGACCGCGGCCGGCCCTGGCCAGCATCCCCTCGCAGCCCGGCGGCTCCCCCACCGGCTTCACCGCGATGGTCGTCGACGACCACCCGCTGGTCCGCGAGTCGATGGTCCTGCGCCTGCGGGCCATGGGCGCCCGCGAGGTCGTGGAGGCCGCGACCCTCGGCGAGGCCCGGGCCCGGGCCAACCTGTCCGGCCCGCGCGAGCTGTGCCTGCTCGACCTCGGCCTGCCCGACGGCAGCGGCCTGGACCTGCTCGCCGACCTCCGGAAGGCCGGCTGGCCGCGCCTCGTCGTGCTGTCCGCGGCCGACGACCCCTACAGCGTGCGGGCCGCCTTCGTCGCCGGCGCCCAGGGCTACCTGCTCAAGACCGCCTCCCCCACCGTCGTCGCGGACGGCGTGCGCCGCGTGCTCGACGGCGGCGTCTACGCCGACCCGTCGGTCGCGTCCCTGCTCGCCGCCGGCCTGCGCGGCGGCCCCGTCGACACGGGGGTCAGCGAGCTGTCCGGCCGCGAGATCGAGGTCCTGCGCCTGGTCGCCGACGGCCAGAGCAACAAGCAGATCGGGGAGCTCCTCGGCCTGTCGGCGCTCACCGTCAAGAGCCACCTCGCCCGCATCGCCCGCAAGCTCGGCACCGGCGACCGCGCCGAGATGGTCGCCCTGACCATGCGGGCCGGGGCGATCCGCTAGCAGCCTCCCCCGCTGCCGGGGGTCCCCCGCCTAGGCTGACCCCTCGTGACCACCGCTGCGGACGCCGCCGAGCCGCAGGCGGCCGTCCCGCTGCTCGCCCCGCGCGACGGCGTCCCTCCCGTGGTCGAGACCGCGGCGGCGCTCGCCGAGGTGGTCGTGCGCTTCGCACAGGGCACCGGCCCGGTCGCGGTCGACGCCGAGCGCGCCTCCGGCTACCGCTACAGCCAGCGGGCCTACCTCGTGCAGCTGCGCCGCGCGGGGGCGGGCACGGCGCTGATCGACCCGATCGCCTGCCCCGACCTCTCGGTCCTGGGCCAGGTCCTGCAGACCGACGAGTGGGTCCTGCACGCCGCCAGCCAGGACCTCGCCTGCCTCGCCGAGGTCGGCCTCGTGCCGCCGCGCGTGTTCGACACCGAGCTGGGCGGCCGCCTCGCCGGGCTCGAGCGGGTCGGTCTGGGCGCGATGGTCGAGGGCCTGCTCGGCCTCCACCTGGAGAAGGGCCACAGCGCCGCCGACTGGTCGACCCGCCCGCTGCCCGACGACTGGCTCGTCTACGCCGCCCTCGACGTCGAGGTCCTGGTCGAGCTGCGCGACGTGCTGGAGGCCGAGCTCCGGCGTCAGGGCAAGCTCGACTGGGCCTACGAGGAGTTCGACGCCGTCCGCCTCGCGCCGCCGCCCGCGCCCCGGGTCGACCCGTGGCGGCGGGTCTCCGGCCTGCACCGGCTGCGCACGCGCCGCCAGTACGCCGCCGCCCGGGCGCTCTGGCAGCTCCGGGACACGATGGCCCGCGGCCGGGACACCGCGCCCGGGCGGATCCTCCCCGACGCCGCCCTGGTCGCCGCCGTGGTCGCGAACCCGACGTCGAAGGCGGGTCTGCTCGAGCTGCCGGTCTTCGGCGGCCGCTCCACCCGCCGGCACGTCGACGCCTGGTTCGGTGCGCTGAGCGAGGCGGCCGCCCTGCCCGAGGACCAGCTGCCCGCCCCGGTCGCCACCGGTGACGGACCGCCGCCGCCGAACCGCTGGGCCGAGCGCGACCCCGCCGCTGCCGCCCGGCTCGCCCGGGTCCGGGCCGTCACGACGGCGCTCGCCGAGCAGCACGGCCTGCCGCAGGAGAACCTCGTCCAGCCCGACGCCGTCCGCCGGCTCGCCTGGTCGCCGCCCGAGGAGGTCACCGAGCAGACCGTCGCCGCCGCGCTGCGCGCCTCGGGCGCCCGCTCCTGGCAGGTCGGCCTGGTCGCCGGTCCCCTCGCGGGCGCCCTTCCCGAGCCCCCGGCGTGAGCCTGCCCCGGCTCACCGGCCCGCGGGTCTCGCTCGTCCCGGTGCCGCACGCGCTGGCGGTCGCCGTCGTCGAGGGCGCCGACGTCGACCCGGCCCTGTCCGGACTCGGTCTGCAGGCCGGTCCCGGTTGGCCGCACGCCGACACCGCCGACGCCCTGCGCCCGCACGCCGAGCACGGCGACCCCGGGCAGGACGCCGACGTGTGGCTCGTCGTCGACGCCGACGACCGGGTGGTCGGCGACTGCGGGCTGGCCGGCCGGCCGGACGACCGCGGCGCCCAGGAGATCGGCTACGGCGTCGCCGCACCGGCACGTCGGCAGGGGCTCGGCACCGAAGCGGTCGCCCTGCTGTGCGCCTGGGTGGAGCAGCAGCCGGACGTCCAGCGCGTCGTCGCCGAGGTCGAGGTGGGCAACGAGGCCAGCCAGCGGCTCCTCGGTCGGCTCGGCTTCGTGTCCAGCCCGGCCACCCCGCCGTACGAGCGGTGGACCCGCGAGGGACCCGGCCCGAGGCCGGTGCTGCGCCGGCTGCCCGCCGACCGCGTTCCCGGTCGCCACGTCTGCTGACTCGAACAACCTGCGCAACGGTTTGCGCACCGGGTGACCCAGGGCACACGCTGAGGACCCAGCCGTCCCCAGGAGGTCCCCATGACCGCTCCCACGCTCCTGTCCCACCCGCGCCGCCCGGTCGTCCGTCGGGAGCCGTCGCAGCGGGCCGCGGCGCGGGCGGTCCGCCGCACCGCCACCCCCACCACGGGGCGCACCTGGCTGCGCGGTCGCCTGCCCGGCCACCCGCTCGCCGTCGCCGGCGTGCCCGTGGCGGAGGCGCTGTGGAGCCTGGTCGTCGTCGGGCTGCTCTTCGTGCCCGTCGTCGTCGCGACCCGGGCGGGTGCTGGTGCGCTCCTCGGGCTCGGCGTCGCGCTGGCCGTCATGACCTACCTGCTGTGGGCCCGCCGGGTCGTGGTGGGCGAGAGCTGGGTCGCCGTCCGGCAGGTCGGGCGGTACCACGTCGCGACCGTCGACCACGTCCAGCACCTCGAGCTGCGCCCGAGCGGCCACGGCGGCGTCCTGTGCCTGCACACCGACGACGGCAGGTGCATGCGCCTGCGCCGGGTCGAGGTCGCGAAGCCCGCGGTCAACGCCGCCCTGCGCCGACTGGCCGCCCTGCACGACGGCACCCGGGACGCCCGGGTCGAGGAGCTGCTCGGCCTGTCGCACGACGACAGCCGGCTGCGGCACCGCTTCCTGGCCGACGCCCTGCAGTAGCCCGGGCCCCGGAGCGGCACGCGAAGGCGGATGGCTGCGGTCCCCCCTCAGGGCGCAGCCACCCGCCGTCCGCGGGTGAGGCGATCGGGTCCCTCTCCGGAGGGAGGGCGGCCCGCGTCGCGGTCACGAGCACGACTGTGCCGCCTCCGAGCCCGCTCCGCTGCCGGAACGGCGGAGACCATCCCGCGGGACTACGTCACACCGTCCCTCGGGGTCAGACCGGGCTGCTCGCCCGCTCCCAGTCGGGTCGCAGCGGCAGGCCCGAGCGGCCGCCCTCGGTCTTGACCGCCAGCACCTGGTGCAGCTGGATCTGGTTCTGCTCGAACCCGATGCGGCTGCCGGCGAGGTAGAGCGCCCAGACCTTGGCCGTGCCCGGGCCGACCTCGGCGACGGCCTCGTCCCAGTGCGCGTCGAGGTTGGCGCACCAGGCCGCGCACGTCATGGCGTAGTGCTCGCGCAGGTTCTCCTCGTGCCGGACCTCGAGGCCCGCCCGCTGCAGCTCCGCGGCGATGCGGCCGACGCCCGGCAGCTCGCCGTCGGGGAAGACGTAGCGCGGGATGAACCCGCGGCGGCTGATGGCCGGGCTGTGGTCGTCGGGGCGGGTGATGCAGTGGTTGAGCAGCCGCCCCTGCGGCACGAGCTTGGCCGCGAGCGCGTCGGCGTAGGACGGCAGCTGCGCCATGCCGATGTGCTCGGTCAGGCCGATGGAGCTGATGGCGTCGAAGCCGGTCTCGGTCACGTCGCGGTAGTCCTGGAACCGGAGGTCGACCAGGTGCGACAGCCCGGCCTCGACGGCGGCCCGCTGGCCCCACTCGGCCTGCTGCCGCGACAGGGTCACGCCGACGACGGAGACGCCGTAGTGGCGCGCGGCGTGCAGGGCCATGCCGCCCCAGCCGCAGCCGACGTCGAGCAGCCGCATGCCGGGACGCAGGGCCAGCTTGCGGCAGACGAGGTCGAACTTCTCCTCCTGCGCCTGCTCCAGGGTCGCGTCCGCCGTCGGGTAGACCGCGCAGGTGTAGGCCATGGAGGGGCCGAGCACCCAGGAGTAGAAGGTGTTGCTGACGTCGTAGTGGTGGCTGATCGCCATCGCGTCGCGGCGGCCGGTGTGCTTGCGCAGGCCGGCCAGGTAGCGCTTCGCGCCGACCTCCTGCGGCGGCGGCTCGACCCAGTTCAGGACCCGCGGGCCGAGCGCCTTGAGCACCTCGAGCCGCTCCCGCCACGTCAGGTTGGCGAACTTCTGCCGCTGGAGCGTGCGCAGCAGCGTGTAGTGGTCGGGCGCCTCCATCTCGAGGGCGCCGCTGACGTACGCGCGGGCCATCCCGAGCTCACCGGGCGCGACCACCAGGTGGGTCAGCGCCTCCGGTCGCACGACCCGGATCGCGACGTCCGAGGCCGGGTCGCCCGCCGTCGAGCCGTCGAAGGCCTCGAAGCGCACCGGCGCGTCCAGGACGGCCGCCAGAGCGTCGGCCACGGTCATCGTGCTCACTTGCCCCCCACGCACTTGTCGTACAGGTCGAGCAGGCGCCCGTCCGGGTCGTACGTCTTCTTGAGCACCTCGTAGACCGGCCCGTTGTAGAGCCGCCAGAAGTGCTCGCGGTCGTAGAAGCTCGTGCTGTAGAGCGACTTGCGGCCGCCGAGGTCGTCGACGAGGCCCTCGACCAGCCGGTTGTGGGTGCCGTCGGCCTCGCCCGGCTCGAGGGCCACGCTGCTCCAGAACCCGACGTTGACGTAGAGCACGTCCGGGTCGAGCCGGTACAGCTCCCACACGGCGTCGGGGTCGCGCTGCGTGAGCGGGCAGAACCAGACCGGCTCGACCGGGACCTCCCGGGCGAACACGTCCATGAACGCGGGCAGCCGGTCGATCGGCACCTCGACGTCCTGCACGACGTCCTCGCGCGGCGGCAGCCCCTGGCGCAGGTCCCAGCGGGTCTTGACCCGGTAGCGCTTCTCGAGGTCGATGAGCTTCCAGTACGTCGAGCTGCGCAGGTACCGCTTCGGCACCCAGCGCCGCACGCGGGGGTCCTGCACCTTGAGGGCCCGGGAGCACCAGAACCAGTCGGTGTCCCAGCGCCAGAGGTAGTCGCGGACGGTGAGCCGGTCCTGCTCCCGCGCCTGGATGCTGCGGTAGTAGATGTCCATGCCGGTGTAGTCCGAGACGGGGCCGGGCTCGCTGGTGAAGGTCCCGAGGGTCACGTAGACCTCCGACGGCGAGAACCAGGTCCCGTCGACGAAGTCGACGCGGCTGCCGTCGACGGGGTCGACGCGGCTGCCGTCGACGGCGCGGACGCCGCTGTCCGGCTCGCACGCCGTGCGCATCGTCGCGACGGCCTCCTCGACCGAGCCGCACCGCACGTGCCGCAGGGCGACGTACGGCTGCACCGGCTCGAGCTCGATCCGCAGGCGGAGCGCGTAGCCGAGCGTGCCGTAGGAGTTGGGGAAGCCGTAGAACAGCTCGGGCTCGGCCTCGCGGCTGCAGGTCACGACGCGGCCGTCGCCGGTCAGGACGTCCATCTCGACGACGGACTCGTGCGGGGTGCCGCTGCGGAAGCTGCTGCTCTCGATGCCGAGGCCGGTGACGGCCCCGCCGAGGGTGATCGTCTTGAGCTGCGGCACGACCAGCGGCATCAGGCCGTACGGGAGGAGCGCGTCGACGAGCTCCTCGTAGGTGGTCATGCCGAGGACGTCCGCCGTCCGGCCGGTGACGTCGACCTGCAGGACGCCCCGGAAGGCGTCGACGTCGAGGCGCGGGGTGCCGGTGTCGGCCCGGGTGCGGAACAGGTTGGAGGTCTTCTTGCCCAGCCGCACCGGTGCGCCGGGCGGGAGGGCGGCGAACTGCGCCTGCAGCGCCCTGACCGACTGCGCGTAGCTGCTCATGCTCCCCCGAGTGCTTGTGCCTTACAACCATCCTACTCCGGAGGAACCGCCGGCAGGTCGACGGTCACCACGAGCCCGCCACCGGGCCGGGCCTCGGCGAGGACCGTCCCGCCGTGCGCCGTCGTGAGGGCACGCACGATCGACAGCCCGAGGCCGGCCCCGCGTCGCGCCGTCCGGGCGGCCCCCGAACGCCGGAACGGCTCGAACAGCCCGGGCACCTCGCCCGCGTCCAGCACCGCCCCGCTGTTGCTGACCTGCAGCCGCGACCGGCCCTCGACGGTCCCGGTGTCGACCCGCACCCAGCCGCCGTCGACGTTGTGCCGCACGGCGTTCTCGACCAGGTTGCCGGCCAGCCGGCCCAGCAGCCCGGGGTCGCCGAGCACCGGTGCCGGCCCGTACGCCGTCGCCACCTGCAGCCCGCGCCCGCGCACCTCGCCGTCCACGGCCGACAGCGCCTCCCGGCACAGCTGCGGCAGCTCGACCCGCTCGCGCAGCGGCAGGCCGTCGACCTCGAGCCGGTCGCTGCGCGCCAGCAGCAGCAGCGAGTCGACCAGCCGGTCGGCCCGCTCGGTCGCGTCGCGCACCACGACGGCCGCCGCCCGCAGGTCCTCGACCCCGGCGTCGGGGTCGGCGAGGGCGACGTCGACCTCGGTGCGCATGACGGCGAGCGGGGTGCGGAGCTCGTGGCTGGCGTCGGCGACGAACCGCCGCTGCTGCTCGAACGAGGTCTGCAGGCGGTCGAGCATCGCGTCGAAGGTGTCGGCCAGCTCCTTGAGCTCGTCCTGCGGGCCCGGCAGGTCGAGCCGGGCGTCGAGGCGCTCGGCGCTCAGCCGCCGCGCCTGCGCGGTGATCTCCTGCAGCGGCCGCAGCAGCCGCCCGGCGACCGCGTAGGACACCGCGACGCCGACCGCCACGAGCAGCAGCAGCCCGACCAGCCCCTGCCGCACCAGCCGCCCGATCGCCTCCTGCTTGAGCGCCTCCTGGAACTGCCGGACCGAGAGCACGCGGCCGTCCGGGAACTGGACCGCGAGCCGGTCCGGGACGTCGAGCAGGCCGGCCGACAGCGCCCGGTCGGCGAGCACGACGGCGAGCACGAGCAGCAGCAGCCCCACGCCGGCCGCGACCGCGCCGTAGACCAGGGTCAACCGTCCCCGGAGCGTCCCCCGGCCGGTGCGGCGGGGCTGCAGCAGAGCGGCCAGCCGTTCGACGACGACCGGCGACCGCTCGCTCACACCTCGCCCGTCCGGTAGCCCGCCCCGACGACGGTGTGCACCACCGCGGGCTCGCCCAGCTTCTTGCGGAGCGTCATCACCGTGACCCGCACGGTGGTGGTGAACGGGTCGGCGTTCTCGTCCCAGACCCGCTCGAGCAGCTCCTCGCTGCTCACGACCGCCCCGTCGGCCCGCAGCAGCGTCTCGAGGACGCCGAGCTCCTTGCGGGTCAGCTCGAGGTCGACCCCGTGGCGGGTCGCGGAGCGCTTGGCGGGGTCGACCACCAGCCCCCCGGGGCCGTGCAGGACCGGCGGGGCGGCCGGTGTGGCCCGGCGGCCGAGCGCCCGGACCCGGGCGACCAGCTCCACGAAGGCGAACGGCTTGCCCAGGTAGTCGTCCGCCCCGAGCCCGAGCCCCTCGACCCGGTCCTCGAGCGTCCGGGACGCCGTGAGCATGAGCACGCGGGTCAGGCTCCCCTCGCCGGCCAGCCGGCGGCAGACGTCGTCGCCGCTGCGGCCGGGCAGGTCGCGGTCCAGGACGACGACGTCGTAGCGCGTCACCATCGCCTTCTCCAGGCCGAGGTCGCCGTCGTAGGCGGTGTCGACCGCCATGCCCTCGCGCCGCAGCCCCCGCGCGATCGCCTCGGCCAGCGGCTCCTCGTCCTCCACCACCAGCACGCGCACGAGCGGACCGTAGCGCCCGCCCCGTGAAGGCGACGTCAGGCGATGTGGACCGGCGTGCCACCCGTCCGGACCGCTTCCGGGCCCGTCCCGTGGGTACCGTCGGGACGTGAGCGCTCCCGGTCCGGTCGAGCTGCGCCGCGGCGTGCTGGCCGTCTCCGTGCTCCACGACGTCGACGTCGACCCCACGCCCCTCGGCGTGGCGCTCCCGGGCTCCCCGACCGTGTGGGTCTCCTGGGGCGAGTGCCGCCGGGCCCTGGCCGGCACCGACCCGGAGTCCGACCTCGGCCGCGCCCGCCTGCTGTGGTGGCTGCAGGCCCGGCGCTGGTCGGCCGACCTCCCGCGCGAGGTGCTGGCCGCGCAGGTCGTCCCCGCCGGGCTGCCCGTCGACCACGTCCTGCACCCCGGGCTCGACTGGGTCTGCGAACGGGTCCGCGGCGACGCCCTGGACCTCGGCCTCGCCGCCGTCGGCCTCGACCCGGACGACCCCGACCGCGCGGTGCTCCTGCCCGGCACGGTGCTGCCGGCCGCCGGGCTCGACCCGTCCGTGCTCTGGCTCGGTGCCCGCGAGCGGCTCGAGGCCCTCGGCGCCGTCGCCGCCGACCGGGTCAGCAGCGACGCCCGCGGGGTGCTGCGCCCCTGCGGCCCGTGCGACGTCGTCACCCTGCTCGGCTCCACCGGCCTGCGCCGGGCGCTCGCCGCCGCGTCCGGCGGGCTCGGCGCGGCCGTCGTGCCCATGCGCCGCCGCGGCTGGACCCGGCTGGCCGTCGTCGACCCCGCCTTCGGGCCGGCCGCCGCGGCCGCGACCGACCCGGTCGACCGCGGCTTCGACCGCCCCCTGCTCGTGACGGCCGACGAGCTCACCCTCGCCCGCGAGGCCTCCACCGGGCGCACCCTCGCCCTGCAGGGGACCGCCGTCGACGCCCCCTGGGTCCGGGACGTCCTCTACCGGTAGCCGGGCAGAGCCGGTCCGGGGAGGTCCGGCGGCCCTAGTCCTTGCGGCTGCGCTCCTGCTCGTCGGTGTCGACGACGGAGTCGAGCCGCGACACCGTCTCGACCAGGCGCCGCGCGACCTCCTGGGCGGTCAGCCCGACCTCGGCCAGCACCTGGGCGCGGGTGGCGTGGTCGAGGAAGCGCTGCGGGACCGCGAGGTCACGGGCCGGGACGTCGACGTCGGCCGCGCGGAGCGCCTGCGACACCTGACTCCCGATGCCGCCGACGAGGCACCCGTCCTCGACGGTGAGCACCAGGCGGTACCCCTTCGCGAGCTCGACCAGCTCGGCCGGCACCGGGCTCACCCAGCGCGGGTCGACCACGGTGACGCCGATGCCCTGGTCGGCGGCCCGGGCCGCGACGTCCAGGCCGAGCCGGCCCATCGCGCCGACCGCGACGAGCAGCACGGTGTCGTCGGGCCCCTGCGCCAGCAGGTCCATGCCGCCGACCCGGCCGACCGCGGGGACGTCGTCGCCGACGGCGCCCTTCGGGATGCGCAGCGCCGTGGGGCCGTCGTCGACGGCGAGGGCCTCGCGCAGCTCCTCGCGCAACGTCGCCCCGTCGCGGGGCGCGGCCACGCGCAGGCCGGGCACGATGCCCAGGATCGACAGGTCCCAGACGCCGTTGTGCGAGGCGCCGTCCTCGCCCGTGACACCGGCCCGGTCGAGCACGAAGGTGACCGGCAGGGAGTGCAGGGCGACGTCCATGAGCGCCTGGTCGAAGGCCCGGTTCAGGAACGTCGCGTAGAGGCAGACGACCGGGTGCATCCCGCCGATGGCCAGACCCGCGGCCGACGTCACGGCGTGCTGCTCGGCGATGCCGACGTCGAAGACGCGGTCGGGGAACGCCTGGGCGAACGCGTGCAGGCCGACCGGCTGGAGCATGGCGGCGGTGATGGCCACGACGTCGGGGCGCTCGGCGCCGACCTTGACCATCTCCTCGGAGAAGACGGAGGTGGAGCCCGGGGCCTTGGTGGCGACCGGCTTGCCGGTCACCGGGTCGAACACGTCGACGCCGTGCAGGCAGTCGGCCTCGTCGTCGACGGCCGGCTGGTAGCCGTAGCCCTTGACGGTGACGGCGTGGACGATGACCGGCCCGCCGAACTCCTTGGCCTTCGTGAGCGCCCGCTCCATCGCCGCGGTGTCGTGCCCGTCGATCGGGCCGTAGTACTTGAGCCCGAGGTCCTCGAACAGCACCTGCGGCTGCAGGAAGTCCTTGATGCCCCGCTTGAGCCCGTGGAGCGCCGTGTAGAGGTGCCGCCCGACCATGGGCATGCGCGGGACCGTCGTGCGGACGGTGTCGAGCGCCCGCTCGTACCCCGGAGCCATCCGCAGGTGGGCCAGGTGGGTGGCGAGGCCGCCGATGGTCGGCGAGTACGAGCGGCCGTTGTCGTTGACGACGATGACCACCGGCAGGTCGCTGGCCGCGATGTTGTTGAGCGCCTCCCAGCACATCCCGCCGGTCAGCGCGCCGTCGCCCACGACGGCGACGACGTGCCGCTCCTCCCCGCGGATCCGGTAGGCCTTGGCCAGGCCGTCGGCGTAGGACAGGGCGGTCGAGGCGTGGCTGTTCTCGACGAGGTCGTGCGGGCTCTCGGCGCGCGAGGGGTAGCCGGACAGGCCGCCCTTCTGCCGCAGCGTGGCGAACCCGGCCTGCCGACCGGTGAGGATCTTGTGGACGTAGGCCTGGTGACCGGTGTCCCACAGGACGCGGTCGCGCGGGCTGTCGAACACCCGGTGCAGCGCCAGCGTGATCTCGACGACGCCGAGGGACGGGCCGAGGTGCCCGCCGGTGCGCGAGACGGCGTCGATCATGAAGTCGCGGATCTCGGCGGCCAGCACGGGCAGCTGCGCCGGGGACAGGCGCGCGAGGTCGTCGGGCCCCTGCACGCTCTCGAGCAGGCTCACAGGTGGCTCCTCAGGGTCCGGGTCAGCAACCTGATCTTAGGTCGTCAGGACGTTCGCAGCCGCTCGACGGGCGGACGTCACAACCTCGGCACGTGCCGCTCGCCCCGCAGGGCCGCGTCCACCAGCGCGACCTCGCGCCCGGCCCGCACCAGCCGGCGCCCCTCCCGGTCGTACGCCGCGAGGGCGGCCTCGACCGCCTCGGGCGGGACGACGTCGCGCAGGTCGGCCCGGGCCGTCCGCAGGCCCTCGCGGGCGGCCGACACGGCCGCGCCCACGTGCCCGGCCGCGAACCGGGCCAGCAGGACGGGGTGGCGGCGCAGCACCTCGTGCGCCCGGTAGTCCGGGGGGCACAGGTCGTAGAGCCAGGCGACGGCGCTCTTCTCCCAGTCCGGGGCGTCGGGCGGCAGCACCTCGGCGGGCCAGCCCGGCGGGACTCGCTGCACGCTCTCCCCCTCAGGTCCGGCGCCGACGCGCCGATGACACCATCGTGACGGATCCGGCCGGCAGCGACACCGAGGACGCCTCCCAGCGCCTGCGTGCCGCCGTCCTGGCGCTGCGCGCCCCGCAGGCCGCCAAGCGTGCCCCGGCTCCCCGGTCCTCCGTCTACGGCCGGGCCGCCGCCGCCGTCCCCGCGGACGTGCACCAGCCGGCGTCCCGCGAGCAGCTGGTCAACCGCTTCCGCACCGCCGAGACGACGGCCCTGATGGCGGGCACCACGCTGTGCCTCGTCGTCCTGCCGACGACGGGCCCTCCGCCGCCGGAGCTGGCCCGCAGCCTGGCGCTGATGACGGCGTCGGGGGCGACCGTCGTCGTGCTGGGGCCGAGCGTGCCGCGCGACGTGCCGGCCGACCGCTCCCGCCCCCTGCTCGTCCCGCTGCGCGCCGACGACTCCCTGGCCGGCGAGTGGGCGCTCGTCGCCTGCGGGCCGGCGAAGCGGGTCGCGTTCCTGGCCCGCAAGGACGGTCCGGACCGGTGGGAGTGGCTGCTGACCCGGGACGCCATCGCGGTGCAGCGTGCCGGCACGGCCCTGCTCGAGCGCGTCCCCTTCCTGCGCCTGCGCGTGCCCCCGCTCGCGGGCTGAGCCCTCCCAGGGCCCCGGCACGGCATCCTGTGGAGGTGGGCAGGTTCCGGACCGACGTCGAGGGGCTGCGTGCCGTCGCCGTCCTGCTCGTCCTCGGCGACCACCTGTTCGGCCTCCCGTCCGGCGGCTTCGTCGGCGTCGACGTGTTCTTCGTCGTCTCCGGCTTCCTCATCACCGGCCTGCTGGCCCGCGAGGCGACGACCACCGGCACGGTCCGCCTGCGGGCCTTCTGGCTGCGGCGGGCCCGGCGCCTGCTGCCCGCCGCGCTGATCTGCCTGGCCGTCACCTGCCTGGTCGCGCAGACCCTGTTCCTGCCGGTGCGGGCGGCACAGACCGTCCGCGACGCCCTGTTCGCCGCGGTGTCGGCCGCCAACTGGCGCTTCGGCGCGCTCGGCACCGACTACTTCTCCGCCACCCGTCCGCCGAGCCCGGTGCAGCAGTACTGGTCCCTCGCGGTCGAGGAGCAGTTCTACGCCGTGTGGCCCCTGCTGGTCCTCGGCCTCGCGACGCGTGCGGTCCCGGTGCTGCGCCGCCGCCTGACCCTCTCCGCCGGGCTGGTCCTCACCGCCAGCCTCGCCTGGTCGGTGCACCTGACCGCGGTCGACCCGTCGTCGGCGTACTTCTCCACCACGGCCCGCGCGCACGAGCTCGCCGCCGGAGCGCTGCTGGCCCTGCACGTCCACCGGGCCGAGCGCCTCGGGGACCGCGTCGCGGGCCTCCTCGGGCTCGGGGGCCTCGCCGTCGTCGCCCTCAGCGCCGTCCTGGTGCACCCGACGACGCCGTTCCCCGGCCTCGCGGCGCTGCTGCCCGTCGTCGGGACGCTCGGGGTCCTGGCCGGCGGGGCGGGCGGCCGGAGCACGCCCGCGACCCGGCTGCTCTCGAGGCCGCTCCCCCGCTGGCTCGGGCGGATCTCCTACTCGCTCTACCTCTGGCACTGGCCGGTGGCCGTGTTCGGGGCGGCCCTGCGTCCGGACGACCCCGGCTGGCTCGGCCCCGTGCTGCTCGGAGTCAGCCTGGCGCTCGGGGCCCTGTCGTACGCCGTCGTGGAGCAGCCGCTGCGGGTCGCCCTGCCGCAGGTGCCGCGCCTGGTCCTGCCCGGCGTGCTGGTCAGCGCCCTGCTCGTCGTCCTCGGCAGCGCCGGCGCCACGTCACGGACCGGGGAGGTCGTGGCGAGCAGCGCCGGCCGGCCGAGCGTCGTCCAGCTCCCTGCCGGGGGCACGGCGCAGCGCCCGCCCGCGGACGCCTGGACGACCGTCCCGCAGCTGCACACCGCCATCCGCGCCGGTCTCGTGCAGCAGGAGCTCGGCCCGCTGGACCCCCCGCTGGCCGGGCTCGAGTCCGCTGCCGCCCCGGAGTGGACCGCCGACCGGTGCCTCGACGTCTTCCCCGACCGCGAGGCCGACTGCGTGTACGGCCCGGTCGGCGCTCCCCGCACGGCGGTGCTGCTCGGCGACTCCGTCGGCATCAGCTGGCTCCCGGGCCTGCGGGCCGCCCTCGAGCCGCAGGGCTACCGCCTGCACGTGCTCACCCGGCGGCAGTGCGCGCTGCCCGCCCCCGACGACGCCGTGAGCCCCGGCTGCCGGCTGCACCGCGAGCACGTCGTGGAGGCCGCCCGGGCGCTCGACCCCGACCTGGTGCTGGTGGCCGGGTCCTACACCGTGGCCGCCCGGCAGCTCGTGCCCGCCGACGCACCCGTCTGGCAGCGGCGGCTCACCGCGGTGCTCCGGGACCTGACGGCACCGGGGCGCCGGGTCGTCGTCCTCGCCGCCCCGCCGCAGAGCGGCAACCTGCAGTCCTGTGCCACCAAGGTCGGGTCGGCGCAGGACTGCGTGCGCGACGTGCGGCCGGTCTGGACCGCCGTGGGGGCGGCCGAGCGGGCGGCGGCGCGGACGGTCGGGGTGCGCTTCATCGACACCACCGGCTGGTTCTGCCTGGGCGGCCGCTGCCCCGCGACGATCGGCGGGACCCCGGTCGCCTTCGACGGCAGCCACCTGACCGCGACCGAGAGCCGCCGGCTGTCGCTGATCCTGCGCGCGGCCGTCCGGCAGTAGGGGTCAGGCCGCCCGGCGCGCCCCGGGACCGGCGGCGAGCGCCTCGTCGTACACGGCCAGGGTCTGCCGCGCCATCCGGTCGCTGGTGTACCGCTCGGCGAAGCGCTCCCGGCCGGCGGCGCCGTACCGGCGGGCCCGGGCCGGGTCGGCGAGCAGCCGGCCGATCGCGCCGGCCAGCGCGGCCGGGTCCTCGGGCCGCACGAGCAGCCCGGTCACGCCGTCGACGACGACCTCCGCCGTGCCCAGCACCCGGGTGCCCACGACGGGCAGGCCTGCGTCCATGGCCTCCAGAGCGGACAGGGGCAGGGCCTCCTGGCGCGAGGGCAGGACGAAGACGTCGGCCGCGCCCAGCAGGGACCGGGCGTCCTCGACGAAGCCGACCAGCCGCAGCCGGTCCTGCACGCCCAGCGACGTCGCCCGGGCGACCAGCTCCGCCCGCAGGGCGCCGTCCCCCACGATCACCACGACGACGTCCGGGAACCGGGCGACCAGCTCCGGCAGCGCCTCCACCAGGTACCGGTGGCCCTTCTGCACCAGGAGCCGCCCCACGGCCAGCACCACGCGCTGGTCGGGGTCCACGCCGAGCCGCAGTCGGGCCTGCTTGCGGGGCTGGACCGCGCGGCGGGGTCGGATGCCGTTGACGACCGTCGTGATCAACCCGGTCGGCACGCCGGCCCGCTCGTAGGTGCGGCGCTGCCCGGTCGACACCGCGATGAGGCGGTCGACCTCCTGCAGGGAGCGGAACAGCGGCCGGCGGTGCTTCGGGCTCCCCATCAGCCACGGGAGGTGGAGCGTCTGCACGACGGCGCCGACGCCGGCGGACCGGGCCGCCCGGGCTCCGTCGAAGTCCTCCCGGCCGGTCCCGACGTGGGCGTGGAACACCTCGACCGCCAGGGAGCGCAGGTGCTCCTCCACCGTGACGGCGAAGGCGGCGTCGCGGGGGTGCGGGATCTCGACCGGGCGGGCACCGACCGCCTCCGCCGCGGCGAGCAGCCGCCGTCCGCTCGCGGTCGGCCAGGCCATGACGCTGACGTCGACCTCCGGCACGTACGCCGCGGCGAGGTCGACCATGTGCCCGCCCATCCCGGACGGGTCGAACGACGGCGTGTACAGGCAGACCGTGCGGCGTGGGGGCCCACCGGTCGTCCGCGCGCTCGAGAGTGCCTGGACCATGTGCGCGCTCCCTCGGCGACGGGGTGCCGCGTCCACCTGTCTACCCGGGGGGCACTGGTGCCCTCAGCCGACCGCGACGCCCAGCGCCCGCTCGGCGGCGCCCCGCGCCGCGGTCTCCCACTCCCCCACGAAGGACAGCCGCGTGCGCCGCTCCAGCAGGTCCTCGACCGTGAGCGCCCCCTCCGCGTGCACGCCCCAGGCCAGCTCCACCCCGAGCACCGGCACCCCGGGGGCCACCGGCTCGAGCAGGCCGGGGTCGTCGACCGCCAGCGCGGCGACCGCCCCCGCCTCCGCGCCGTACCGGCGCACCAGGCGCGGCGGCAGCCCGCGCGGCACCGGACCGACCGCGCCGAGCAGCGGCAGGTCGCGGGTGCGGCAGGGCACGGACGAGAACGCGTCGACGGCGTCCTGCGCCATGCGCCGGTAGGTCGTGAGCTTGCCGCCGTACACGGTGAACAGGCCGTCCTCGCGCTGGCGGACGGCGTGCCGGCGGGACAGGTCGGCGGTGCGCCCCTCGGCGCCGGCGAGCAGGGGCCGGACGCCGGCGAAGGACCCGACGACGTCGGACCGCGACAGCGGCACCTCGAGCCCCCGCGAGAGCGTGTCGAGCAGGAACCCGACCTCGCTGTCGAGCACCGGCGGGACGTCCGGGACCGGCCCGTCCAGGGGGTCGTCGGTGAGCCCGACGTGGACCAGGCCGTCGGGGTGCGGCAGGGCGAACACGAACCGGTTCGGCTCCCCGGGCACCGGCACGGTCATCGATGCCGTCGGGCTGCCGAGGGTCTCGGCGCGCAGGACGACGTGCACGCCCTTGCTCGGGCGCAGCCGCATCTCGGGGGCGAGGGTGTCGGCCCAGGCGCCGGTCGCGTTGACGACCACCCGGGCGGACAGGCGCGCGGTCTGCCCCGTGCGCTCGTCGCGGACGGTCGCGCCCTGCCCGTCGACGGCGAGCGCCCGGCAGTACGTCACGACGCGGGCGCCGTGGGCGGCGGCCGTGCGGGCCAGGCCGACCACGAGCCGGGCGTCGTCCTCGAGCTGCCCGTCCCAGTTGAGGAGCGCACCGCGCAGCCCCTCGCGCCGGACGGCGGGGAGCAGGCGGACGGTCTCCGTCACCCCGAGGCGGCGCGGTCGCGGCAGGGCGGCCCGCGGGGTGCGGGCGACCAGCCGGAAGCCGTCCGCCACCCGGTGCCCGACGTCGAACAGCAGGCCGTCCTTCGGCGGGAGGTCGCGCGACAGCGGCACCACCATGGGCAGCGGGCGGACGAGGTGCGGCGCGGTCCGGCGGAGCAGGACGTCGCGCTCGCGGGCGCTCTCGAGCACGAGGTCGATGTCGCCCGAGGCGAGGTAGCGCAGCCCGCCGTGGACCAGCTTCGAGGACCACCGGGAGGTGCCGTGGGCGAGGTCGGCCGCCTCGACGAGGCCGACCGAGAGGCCGCGGCTGACGGCGTCGAGGGCGATGCCGCAGCCGGTGACACCACCGCCGACGACGAGCACGTCGACGGTGCCGGAGGTGAGGGCGTCGAGGTCGCGGGACCGTCGGGCGGCGGTCAGCAGGGCGCTCACGCCAGGTACCCGTCGAGCAGGCGGCGCAGCTCGTCGCCGACGGCGGCCCCGGCGTGCTCGGCGTCGACGATGCGGGCGGAGAAGACGAACGACTGCACGGTGAGCAGCACGCAGACGGCCGCGAGGTGCGGGTCGACGTCGCGGACGCTGCCGTCGGCGCGACCGGCCACCACCTGCTCGGCGACGAGGTCGACGGCGGCCTTCTGGGACGACCCGAACCGGTCGACCACCAGGGGCAGCAGGAGCTCCGGGTCGAGGTCGAGCACGCGGCGCAGGAGGGCGTCGCACCGCAGGGCGTCGACGCACAGGACGGCGGCCTCGACCAGGCGCGCCCGTGCGGTCGGGAGGTGGGCGGCCTGCGCGGCGGCGTCGTCGATGAGCGTGACGAGCTCGGTGGTGAGCAGCGTCGAGACGATGGCGTCGAGGTCGGCGTACTGGCGGTAGAGCGTCATGCGGCTGACACCGGCGCGGCGGGCGACGTCGGCGAGCGTGGTCCGCCGCAGGCCGACGTCCAGCACGCTGGCCCGGGCGGCGGCGAGCACCGGGTCGTCGGCCACGCTGTTACGTCTTGACGTCATGTGTCACAACGTAACGCAGGTCTGCAACACTGGCCGCATGGCGACCGAGACCCCGACGATGGCCCCGGCCGGCTGGGGCGACCCCGCCCGCCGGACCGGCCTGCCGCCGCACGCCCTGTCCTGGCTGCACGCGGAGGTCGGCACCGGCAGCCCGTCCACGCCCGTCCCCGCCACCGTCCCGGCGTCCGGGCTCGACGCCGACCTGCGCGCTGCCCTGTCCGCGGTCGCCGTCGTCCGCGACGACGACGACGCCCGGCTGCGCTGCGCCGCCGGTCGCTCCTACCTCGACCTGCTCCGGCTGCGGCGCGGCGAGGTGAGCCCGCCCGACGCCGTCGTCCTGCCCGCCGACGCCGCCGAGGTGGCGGCCGTCCTGCGGGTCTGCTCCGACCGCGGCATCGCCGTCGTCCCGTTCGGCGGGGGCACCAGCGTCGTCGGAGGCGTCCGGCCGCTGTCCGGGCCGCACGGCGCCGTCGTCGCCCTCGACCTGTCCCGCATGGACCGGCTGCTGTCGGTCGACCCGGTGTCGCTGACCGCCGTGTTCCAGCCGGGCGTGCGGGGCCCCGAGGCCGAGCGGCTGCTCCGCCCGCACGGGCTGACGCTGGGCCACTTCCCGCAGTCCTACGAGCTGGCGACCCTCGGCGGGTACGCCGCGACGCGCAGCGCCGGCCAGGCGAGCACCGGCTACGGGCGCTTCGACGACCTCGTCCTCGGGCTCCGCGCCCAGACCCCGGCCGGCGAGCTGGTCCTCGGCCGGGGGGCGGCGAGCGCGGCCGGTCCCGACCTGCGCGAGCTGCTGGTGGGCAGCGAGGGCACCCTCGGCGTCCTGACCGAGCTGACCCTGCGGGTGCGCCCCCTGCCCGACGTCCGCCGCTACGACGGCCTCGTCTTCCGCACCTGGAAGGACGGCACCGCGGCCCTGCGCGCCCTCGAGCAGCAGGGCCTCGCCCCGGACGTCGCCCGGCTGTCCGACCCGGACGAGACCCGGGTGCAGCTGGCGCTGAGCCAGCACGGGCTCAAGGGCGCCGCCCTCAAGACCTACCTGGCCGGCCGCGGCGCGGCCCGCGGCTGCCTCGCCGTCCTGGGCTGGGAGGGCACCGCGCGCAGCACCTCGCCGGCGCCGGGCCGCGGCGAAGCCGCTGCTGGACCGCGCCCTGCGGCTGCCCGGTGCCGGCGACGCCTGGGAGCACGGGCGCTTCTCGCGGGCCCTACCTGCGCGACGACCTGCTCGACGCCGGCGTCCTCGTCGAGACCCTCGAGACGTCGGCGACCTGGACGCAGCTCGACGCCGTCCGCCGGGCGGTCCGGGAGGCGGTGTGGACCTCGCTGCAGCGCACCCCGCCGATCGTCATGTGCCACGTGTCCCACCTGTACCCGCAGGGCGCGTCGCTCTACTTCACGGTCCTCGCCCGCCAGGACGCCACCGACCCCGAGGGACAGTGGCAGCGGGCCAAGGAGGCGGCGAACCGGGCGCTGGTCGACGCCGGGGCGACCATCACCCACCACCACGCCGTCGGCACCGACCACGCCGCGCACCTGACCGACGAGGTCGGCCCGCTCGGCGTGGAGGTCCTGCGGGCGGTCAAGCAGGTGCTCGACCCCGCCGGGGTCCTGAACCCCGGCAAGCTGCTCCCGTGAGGCGCCTGCAGCTGGTCGTGAACCCGGCGGCCGGCGGCGGCCGGGCCCGCCGCCTGCTGCCCGCCGTCGAGGCGGCGCTGGCCGCGCACGACCTCCGCACGACAGCCACCCGGTCGCTGGAGCACGCCGACGAGCTGGTCGCGGAGGCCCTCGCCGACGACCGCGTCGTCGTGGCCATGGGCGGCGACGGCCTCGTCGGGCGGGTCGCCTCCGCGGTCGCCGACGGCGGCGGTCTGCTCGCCGTCCTGCCCGGCGGCCGCGGGAACGACTTCTGCCGGGCGGTCGGGCTCGGCGGCGACCCGGTGGCGGCCTGCGCCGTCCTGGACACCGGGACCGAGCGGGCCGTCGACCTGGGCCAGGTGACCTCGGCGACCGGCACCACCGGGTTCCTCGGGATCGCGAGCGTCGGCTTCGACAGCGACGTGCAGGAGCGGGTCCTCACCAGCCGCCTCCCCCTGGGCGGCCTGGTGTACCTCTACGGCTCGCTCGCCGTCGTCGCGTCCTGGGAGCACGCCGCCTTCACCGGGACCGCCGACGGTGTCCCGTTCGCCGTGACCGGCTGGTCGGTCGCGGTCGCCAACAGCGGCGTCTACGGAGGCGGCATGCGGCTGGCCCCGGACGCCTCGGTGCACGACGGCGCCCTCGACCTCGTCACCAGCAGCGCGACGTCCCGACGCACGTTCCTGGCCGCCCTGCCCGAGGTGTTCCGGGGCACGCACGTGCGCCGCCCGAGCATCGACGTCCGCCCCGTGCGCACCGTCGAGCTCGACGCCGACCGGCCCTTCCGGGTCTTCGCCGACGGCGACCCGGTGGGGACGCTGCCGTGCACGGTCACTGTCCGGGCCGGCGCCCTCCGGGTCCTGCTCCCCGGGGAAGACGGCGCCGCCCCGGCGGCTTGACCCTCCCGATGACCGTCCTGTCCAGACCGGTGGCGACGTCCGGGACCGGGCGGCGCGTCGTCGACGTGCTCACCCTGCTGGTCGTCCTCGACTACGCCGACCGCAGCGCCCTCGGCGCCGTCGCCCCCGCCCTGCGCACCGACCTCGGCCTGTCCCTCGCCCAGCTGGGTCTGGTCGGTGCGGTCTTCGGCGTCGTCGGCGCGGCCGCCACCCTGGTGGCCGGGGTCCTGGTCGACACCGTCCCCCGCCTGCGCATGCTGGCGGTCTCCACGTTCACCTGGTCCGTGGCCATGCTCGCCACCGGCGCCGCCCAGGGCCTGGTCTGGCTGCTGGTCGCCCGCGCGGCGCTCGGCGTCGTGCTGGCCACCGTCGGTCCGGCCTACCCCTCGCTCGTCGGCGACGCCGTCCCCCGCGCGGAACGCGGTCGCGCGCTCGGCCGCATCGGTGCCGGGCAGCTGCTCGGCGGGGCGCTGGGGATCGGCACCGGCGCGGTCTGTGTGGCGCTGCTGTCCTGGCGCTGGGCGTTCCTGGCCCTCGCGGTGCCCGCCCTGCTGCTCGCCCCCGTCCTGGCCCGCACCCCGGAGCCGGCCCGCGCCGACGCCGGCACCGGCCCGGCGGTCCCGTTCCCGGCCGTCGCCGGACGGCTGCTGCGCACCCCGACGGTCGTCCTCGTGCTGCTCGCCGCCACGGCCGGGGCCTACTACCTGGCCGGCGCGAGCGCGTTCGCGACCCTGTTCGCCGTCGCCCGCTACGGCGTCAGCACGCCGGTCGCTGACCTCGCCCTGGTCGCCATGGGCGTCGGCGCCGTGTCGGGGATCGTCGTCGGGAGCCGGCTGTCGGACGCCCTGGCCGCCAAGGGACGCGGCTCGCTGCGGCTGACCTGGACCGGCCTGGCCTACCTGGTCACCGCCGCCGCCTGGCTGCCCGCCCTGTTCGTGCACAGCCTGACCCTCGCCCTGCCGTTCCTCGTCCTCGGCTCGGCCGCCCTGGCCGCGACCATCCCCACGCTGGACGCGGTGCGGGTGGACGTCGTCGAGCCGCGCATGCGCGGGCGGGCCGAGGCCCTGCGCACCGTGGTCCGGGCTCTCGCCGAGGGCGGCGCCCCGCTGGTCTTCGGGCTGGTCGCGTCCGGCCACGGCGGTGACGACGAGGGCCTGCAGCTGGCCTTCCTGCTGGCCCTGCCCGGGATCGTCGTCGCCGGGCTGCTGCTCCTGGTCGCGCGCCGGTGGCACGACGCCGACCGGCTGCCCGTGGAGGCCCTGGAGGGCGCCTAGAACACCGGCGCGGACAGCAGCGCGACCGTCTCGACGTGCTCGGTCATCGGGAAGGCGTCGAAGGCCCGTAGCCGCTCCAGCGACCACCCGGCGTCGAGCAGGACCCGGAGGTCCCGGGCGAACGACGCCGCGTCGCAGGAGACCCACGCCAGGGCCCGCGGCCGCAGGCCGGACAGCGCCCGGGCGACGTCGAGGCCGGCGCCGCTGCGCGGGGGGTCCAGCACGACGAGGTCGGGTGCACCGAGGCGCCGCACCAGCTGCGCGTCCACGCCCTCGGTGCGGACCTTGACCTGGGGCAGGTCCGCGGTGTTGCGGGCGGCGTCGGCGGCGGCCCGCGGGTCGCTCTCGGCGGCGAGCACCCGGCCGTGCTCCCCCACGGCCTCCCCCAGCAGGGCGGCGAACAGGCCGGCCCCGGCGTACAGGTCGACGGCGGACTCCCCCGGCTGCGGGTCGAGCCACTCCAGGACGACGTCCGACAGCAGGTCGGCCGCCCCGCGGTGCCCCTGCCAGAAGCCCCCGGCCGACACCTCGAAGCGACGCCCGCGGACCGTGTGGGACAGCCCGTGCGGGGACCGCAGGCGGCGGCCGCCGACCACGACGCCGGCGTCGAGGTCGGGCAGCGGGTCGGGCCGGCCGAGCACGTGGACGACCCGCTGGTCGCCCCCCGACGTCGTCCCGGCCTCGACGGTGGTCGCGCCGGGCCAGGGCAGGTCGAGCACCGGGGGCAGGCCCGGAGCGCAGATCAGGCAGCGGTCCAGCGGCTCGAGGTCGTGCGACCGGTGCCGGTGCAGGCCGAGGGCGCCGTCGGGCGCGGCGGCGAAGGTCGTGCGCAGCCGCCAGCCCAGGCCCTCGTCGTCGCCCGGGACCGGCTCGACCTCGCCGTCCCACGCCACCCCGGCCAGCCGCTGCAGCTGCTCGGCGACCAGGGCCGCCTTGAGCACCCGCTGCTCGGGCAGGGCGACGTGCTGGAAGTCGCAGCCGCCGCACCGGCCCGGCCGGGCGTACGGGCAGGGCGGCTCCACCCGGTGCGCGGACGCCTCGAGGACCTCGACGGCGTCGGCGCGCAGGTAGTTCGCCGTGCTCCCGGTGACGACCGCGCGGACCCGCTCGCCGGGCAGGCCGTGCCGGACGAAGACGACCCTCCCGTCGGGGTGCCGGGCCACGCACGCGCCGCCGGCGGCGACCTGGCCCAGGACGAGCTCGAGCAGCTCGCTCACGCCGTCGGCCGTCGGGTCGAGCCCGCCACGGCCGTGGGGTCGTCCTCCTCGAGCCGCCGGTCGGAGGAGCGCAGCTGGTACGGGACGCTCGTGACCATGACGCCCGGCTGGTAGAGCAGCCGGCCCTTGAGCCGCAGGGCGCTCTGGTTGTGCAGCAGCTGCTCCCACCACCGCCCGACGACGTACTCCGGGATGAACACCGTCACGACGTCGCGCGGACTGCTGCGGCGCATGGCGGCGATGTGGTCGAGCACGGGCCGGGTGATCTCGCGGTACGGCGAGGCGATGATCGTCAGCGGGACGTCGAGGCCGCGCCGGTCCCACTCGTCCTGCAGCGCCCGGGCCTCGTCCGCGTCGACCGCGACCGTCAGCGCGGTGAGGGTGTGCGGCCGGGTGGCCTTGGCGTAGGACAGGGCACGCAGCGTCGGGGCGTGGATCTTCGACACCAGGACGACGGCGTTGTTGCGGCTGGGGAGCGGCGGGTTGCTCTCCTCGGGCGCGAGCTCGGCCCGGATGCCCTCGTAGTGCCGGTTGATCCCCCGCATGATCACGAACAGCACGGCCATCGCGATCAGGGCGATGTACGCCCCGCGGGTGAACTTGGTGATCAGCACGACCACGAGCACGAACCCGGTCATCACCAGCCCGAAGGCGTTGATGACGCGGGTGCGGGTCATCCGGCGCCGGGCGGCGGGGTCGGTCTCGGTGCGCAGCAGCCGGGTCCAGTGCCGGACCATGCCGGTCTGGCTGCAGGTGAAGCTGATGAACACCCCGACGATGTACAGCTGGATGAGCTTGGTGACCTCGGCGTCGAAGGCGAGGATCAGCACGATGGCCGAGCCCGCCAGCAGCAGGATCCCGTTGCTGTAGGCCAGGCGGTCGCCGCGCGTGTAGAGCTGCCGCGGCAGGAAGCCGTCGTGGGCGAGGATCGAGCCGAGCACCGGGAAGCCGTTGAAGGCGGTGTTCGCGGCCAGCACGAGGATGATCCCGGTCGCGGCGGCCACGACGTAGAAGCCGAAGGGGAAGCCGTCGAAGACCGCCTTGGCGAGCTGCCCGATGACGGGGTCCTGCACGTAGTCCGGCCCGACCAGCTGCCCGTCGCGCATGAGCTGCGTCGCCGGCTCCTCGGCGAAGCGCAGGTCGGTGAGGTTGGCCAGCGTGATGACCCCGAGGACCATCGTCACGGCGATGACGCCGAGCAGCCCGAGCGTCGTGGCGGCGTTCCTGCTCTTGGGCTTCTGGAACGCCGGGACGCCGTTGCTGATCGCCTCGACGCCGGTCAGGGCGGCGCAGCCGCTGGAGAAGGCCCGCAGCAGCAGGAAGGCGCCGGCGAGCCCGGTGACCCCGTTGGAGTACTCGCTGGACGGCACGATCGTCAGCCCGGCGCTCTCCACCGGAGGCAGGTCCCCGAAGGCGAAGCGCAGCAGCCCGTAGGCGCTCATCCCGAGGATGGCGACCATGAAGACGTACGTCGGGGCGGCGAAGGCCGACCCCGACTCCTTCACCCCGCGCAGGTTCATCGTCATGAGGAACAGCGTCGCGACGACGGCGATCTCGGCCTCGTGGCCGTTCAGCGAGCGCACCGCGGAGGCGGCGTACTGCGCGGCGGAGGAGATGGACACCGCCACGGTGAGGACGTAGTCGACCAGCAGGGCGCTCGCCACCGTGAGCCCTGCGGTCTTGCCGAGGTTCACGGTCGCGACCTCGTAGTCGCCGCCGCCGCTCGGGTAGGCGTGGACGTTCTGCCGGTAGCTGACGATCACCGTCGCCATCACGAGGGCGACGACGAGGGCGATCTTCCAGCTGAACGTGTACGCGGTGGCGCCGGCGATGGCCAGGGTCAGGAAGATCTCGTCGGGGGCGTAGGCCACCGACGACAGGGCGTCGCTGGCGAACACCGGCAGCGCGATCCGCTTGGGCAGCAGGGTGTCGCCGAGCTTGTCGCTCCGGATGGCCCGGCCGAGGACGAGCCGCTTGAAGACGTCGTTCGCATCAGCCACGTCGCGAGAGGCTACGGGGAGGCCCCCGTGTAGCGTCGCTGCGGGCCGGACGCCGCGTGCGGTCCTTGCTGGAGGACCCCTCGTGCACGTCGTGATCATGGGCTGCGGCCGCGTCGGCAGCGCCCTCGCGAAGAGCCTGGAGCTGCTGCACCACGACGTCGCCGTCATCGACCGGGACGCCAACGCCTTCCGCCGCCTGCCGGAGACGTTCCAGGGCCGCCGGGTCAGCGGCGTCGGGTTCGACCGCGACACCCTCGTCGAGGCCGGCATCGAGGGCGCGCAGGCCTTCGCCGCCGTGAGCAACGGCGACAACAGCAACATCATCGCGGCCCGGGTGGCCCGGGAGACGTTCGGCGTCGAGAACGTCGTCGCCCGGATCTACGACGCCCGCCGCGCCGAGGTCTACGAGAAGCTCGGCATCCCCACGGTCGCGACGGTCCGGTGGACCGCCGACCAGGTCCTGCGGCGCCTGCTCCCGGAGGGCCTGCTGTCGCAGTACCGCGACCCGAGCGGCCGGGTCGTGCTCGCCGAGGTCGCGGTGGCGCCCGAGTGGATCGGCCACCGGCTGTCCTCCCTCGAGGCCGCGGCCGGCGCACGGTGCGTGTTCATCACCCGCCTCGGCGTCGCCCAGCTGCCCAAGGACGGCACCGTCGTCCAGGAGGGCGACCTCGTCCACGTCGCCCTCGAGATCGACGACCGCGAACGGGTCATCAGCACCTTCGCCGCAGGTCCGAAGGAGGACGACTGATGCGCGTCGCCATCGCCGGGGCCGGCAACGTCGGCCGGTCCATCGCCCTGGAGCTGCTGGGCAACGGCCACCAGGTCCTGCTCATCGAGCGCGAGGCGCGGGCCATGAAGGTCGCCTCCGTGCCGGGCGCCGAGTGGCTGCAGGCCGACGCCTGCGAGCTCGACAGCCTGGTCGCCGCCCGGGCGCAGGCCTGCGACGTCGTCGTGGCCGCCACCGGCGACGACAAGGTCAACCTCGTCGTGTCGCTGCTGGCCAAGACCGAGTTCGGGGTCGAGCGCGTCGTCGCCCGGGTCAACCACCCGAAGAACGAGTGGCTGTTCAACGAGAGCTGGGGCGTCGACGTCTCCGTCTCCAGCCCGCGCCTGCTGGCCGCCGTCGTCGAGGAGGCCGTCAGCGTCGGCGACCTCGTCCGCCTGCTCACGTTCCGGCAGGGCCAGGCCAACCTCGTCGAGCTGACCCTGTCCGACGACGCCCCGATCGTCGGGCAGACCGTCGGCTCGATCGCCTGGCCGGTCGACGCCGCGCTGGTCGCCGTCCTGCGCGACGGCCGGGTGCTCGTGCCCACGCCCGACGCCGCCCTCGAGGGCGGGGACGAGCTGCTGCTGGTCGCCACCGCGGAGGTCGAGGGCGAGCTGGACCGCCTGCTGGGCGGCCACACCGGGGTGGTCACGCCCGACCGCCTGGGCTAGGGCTGGGGCTGCTCGGCCTCGAGCGCCGGCGGCGGGCCGGCCTTCTTCACCAGGGCCACCGTCAGCAGGGCGGCCGCGACGATGAGCGGCCACTTCACCAGGTTGATGACGAGCAGCAGCGCGCCGTCGTTGTCCCCGGCCTGGCGGTACACGCCGAAGGCGACTCCGGACCGGATGAAGAAGGTCAGCGCCCAGAAGGCGGTCGCGAGCTCGACCGCCCGGCGCAGCGGGGCGTGCTCGCGCCAGCCCGCGTACACGGGGTCGTAGGCCTGCAGCGCCAGCCCGACGGCGGGCTTGCGCAGCAGCAGCGACACGACGAAGCCCACACCGGTGAGCGCCGTGGTGAGGATGCCCGGCAGGAAGAAGCCCTCGCCGGTGCCGGTGGCCCGGGCGACGACGACGGCGACGCCGAGGCCGAGGAAGCCGGACAGCGCCTGCTGCAGCGGCTGGCGGAAGAGCAGCCGGACGGCCAGGACGGCGACGCCGACCCCGACGGCGGCGTAGATCGCGACCGTGAGCGACCCGGTGACGAGCCGGGTGAGGACGAAGACCGTGGCGGGCAGGGCGCTGTCGACCAGGCCCCGGACGCCGCCGAACGCCTCGACGAAGGCGGACGGCGCGGGCGCCTGGTCAGCCACCCGTGGCCTTGAGCTCGTAGGCCGGGTTGTAGATGGCGGGGCGGCCGTCGTGGTGGGTCATCCGGCCGCGCCCGACGAGACTGCGCCCCGGGTCGATGCCGCGGATGCGCCGGCGGCCGAGCCAGACGAGCGTGACCGTGCCGGTGCCGTCGTAGACCTCGGCCTCCAGGGTCGGGACGCCGGCGCGCGGCCGCAGCACCACCGCCGTGACGGTGCCCGCCACGCAGACCGGCTCGCCGCGGGTGCACCTGACGACGGCGGTCGCACCCGCGGACGCGACCTCGTCCTGCAGGTCGAGGCTGTCGATCTCGGACTCGTCGGCGGTCAGCCGGGTCAGCGCACGGCGGAACCGGCCCGGAGCCTTGGTGTCGCCCATGCGTCGAGCCTACGTCCGCGGGGTCAGCGGATCTCGGTGATCTCCGGACCCCGCTCGAACGGGTCGAGGTCCGGCGCCGAGCCGGCCTCGTCCTGGGCCTGCGCGGCCTGCTCGGCCACCTCGCGGGGCAGCCGCAGGGGCAGCGGGTCGCGGACGGCCATCGGGTCCGGTCCGCGCACGACGACGACCTGCGTCAGCGCCGCCTCGAGGGGGGCCGCCGCCGCGGCGTCCGTGGCGCCCGTGCCGGTCAGCAGGGCGCGGAGGAACCAGCGCGGGCCGTCGACGCCGACGAAGCGTGCCGGGGCGAGGGCCAGGCCCTGACCGGGGACCTCGGTGGGGACGAGCGCGTGCAGCTCGGTGCCGAAGGCGCCCGTCCGCTGCTCGGCCTTGCCGCCGGACTCGACCAGGGCGCCCTGGATCTCGTCGGCGACCTCCTGCCAGATGCCCTCGGTGCGGGGCGCGGCGAAGGCGTTGACCTGCATGGAGGCGTCGCCGCGGACCAGGGTGGCCGCCACGACCTCGCCCTCGGGGCTGACGTCGACCCGGACCTCGGTGTCGGGCGGCACCGGGACGAGGAGCCCCCCGAGGTCGATCCGCTCGACGGCGTCGTCGGGCGCGTCGGCGGCGTCCCACGGGCCCTGCGGACGGGTCAGCACCCGAGGAGCGGGCGCCTCCTCGACCTCGGCGGCCTGCTCGTCGTCCCCGGTCTCGTCGACCTGGTCGACCTCGTCGTTCTTCTTGCGTCGGAACACGCTCATCCTCCTGCTGTGGCGGCTGTCGGGGAGGTCGCGGGCGGACGGGTCCAGCCGCCGGTGGAGCCGTGGCCGCCGTCGCCGCGGGCGGTCCCGGGCAGCGGCTCGGAGGTCTCGCGCCAGGTGACCTGCTCGACCCGCTGCACGACCAGCTGGGCCACGCGGTCGAGCCGGCGCAGGCGGACGGTCTCGCGGGGGTCGTGGTTGACCAGGACGACCTGCAGCTCGCCGCGGTACCCGGCGTCGACCGTCCCGGGGGCGTTGACGATGCCGACGCCGTGCCGGGCGGCGAGGCCGGACCGGGGGTGCACGAAGGCGGCGTACCCGTCGGGCAGGGCGATCGACAGGCCGGTCGGCAGCAGGGCGCGCTCGCCGGGGGCGAGGTCGACGTCGACGGTGGTGACGAGGTCGCAGCCGGCGTCGCCGGGGTGGGCGTAGGCGGGGAGGGGCACCTCGGGGTCGAGCCGACGGACGAGGACCTCGAGGCCGACCTCCACCGCTTCGTCCTCCGCCCGCTCGACCTGCCTGCATGCTGTCCCGACCGGGCTCGGACCCTACCCGCGGCCACACCACACGAGGAGCAGCAGCATGGGTGAGCGCTCGAGCCGGAGCGTCCTCGTCACGGGGGCCAACAGCGGCATCGGCCTGCTGACCTGCCTCGAGCTGGCCGCCGACGGCTTCGACGTCGTCGGGTCGGCCCGCACCGACGACAAGGCGCAGGTGCTGCGCGAGACCGCTGCCGAGCGCGGCCTGCCGGTGCGGACCGTCACGCTCTCGGTCGACGACGCCGACTCCTGCGCCGCGGCCGTCGAGGAGGTCGCGGCCATGACCGGCGGCGGCCCCTGGGGCCTGGTCAACAACGCCGGGTACGCGCAGGGGGGCGCGGTCGAGGACGTGCCGGACGACCTCGTGCGGGCGCAGCTCGAGACGAACCTGCTGGCGCCGGCCCGGCTGGCCCGGCTGGTCCTGCCGGGCATGCGTGCCCGCGGCGGGGGCCGCATCGTCAACGTGGGCTCGATCGCCGGGCGCATCGCCCCGCCGCTCATGGGCTGGTACGCCGCGAGCAAGCACGCGCTCCGGGGGCTGACCGACGCGCTCCGGGTCGAGGTCGCGCCGGACGGCGTCGCGGTGGTGCTGATCGAGCCGGGGATGTTCGGGACGTCGGTCTGGAGCGGGCTGCAGCAGGGTGGGCTGCCGGCCGCCTCCACGCCCCGGTACGCCCGCGCCTACGCGCGCGCCGACGCCCTGGCCCGGCGCAGCGGCGCCCTGCCCGACCCGGTCGTGGTGGCCCGGGCCGTCCGCACCGCGCTGGTGCAGCCGCGGCCGCACGCCCGCTACGTCGTCGGGGCGGACGCCCGCAGCGGGCTGGTCGCGGTGGCGCTGGCGCCGGTCGCGGTGACCGACTGGGTCAAGGCCGTCACCACGGGGCTGCGCAGGCGCTAGTCCTTCTCGAGGGCGCCCGGCTTGTGGACGGCCTCGCCGCCGCTCTTCTCGCTCTTCACGAGGTACTGCGGCTCGTCCTTGCTGGCCTTGACCTTCCGCCCGCCGGCCTCGGTCTCGGTCGTGATCTCCTTCTCGACCTCGCCGACCGCCTCGCCGCCGTGGCTCTTCCAGCTGACGTGGTCGCCCTTCTTGAACTCGGTCATCGCGTGCTCCTCGGTGCGGGGACAGGGTGAGGTGCCCGTACCCCGGTTCGCGGCCCGGGCACCGGGGCACGGCGCGGGTACCGCTACTGAGGGAGACACATGGCCGTCGGGTCCAAGCTGGTCGGCATCGTGACCGGCGTCGTGGTGCGCAAGGTCGCGGACAGGGCCGTCACCGCCGTGTGGCGCAGGACGAAGCACAGCGAGCCCCCGGCCGACCCGGCCGCGCCGGGCACCCCGTGGGGCGAGGCGGTCTCCTGGGCGGTCGCCTCCGGCGTCGCCATGGCGGTGGCCCGGCTGCTCGCCACCCGGGGCACCGCGACGGCCAAGATGAAGATCACGGGCAAGGCCCCCGAGGGGCTCGAGCCTCCCGCCGCCTAGCCTCCGCCCGTGGACGCCACCCTCTCCCCCGACGACGTCGCCTACGCCGGGGTCCTCGGCCAGCGGGCCCTGCTGCGGGACGGCCGCCTCAGCGCGGTCGAGCTGCTGGAGCTGTGCCTCGCCCGGATCGACCGGCTCGACGGCCGGCTCAACGCCTTCCGCACGCTGTTCCGCGACGAGGCGCGCGCCGCGGCGGAGGCGGCCGACGAGGCGCTCGCGGCCGGGGACGACCGGCCCCTCCTCGGCGTCCCGATGGGCGTCAAGGACACGACGGCCGTGGCCGGGCACGCCGCAGCCCACGGGACCGGCTCCCCGGAGCACCCGGCGGCGGCGGACAGCGAGCTGGTCTCCCGGCTCCGCGCGGCCGGCGCCGTCCTCGTCGGCACGACCCACACCCCCGAGCTCGCGCTCTGGCCGTTCACCGAGTCGGCCACCTTCGGCGCGACCCGCAACCCCTGGGACCCGTCCCGCACCCCCGGCGGCTCCTCCGGGGGCTCGGCGGCCGCGGTCGCCTCCGGGATGGTCGCGGCCGCGACGGCGTCCGACGGCGGAGGCTCCATCCGTGTCCCGGCCGCCTGCTGCGGGCTGACCGGCCTCAAGCCGACCCGCGGCCGGGTGCCCCTGGCGCCGGAGGCCGAGGGCTGGCTGGGGCTGTCGTCGTCGGGCGTGCTGGCCCGCTCGCCGCAGGACGTGGCCGCCGTCCTGTCCGTGCTGCTCGGCGAGCCGCTCCCCCTGCCCGAGGTGTCGCCGCTGCGGATCGCCTGGAGCACGAAGCCGGTCTCGCCCGCCCCCGTGCAGGACGTCGTGAAGGAGGCCGTCGCGCGGACGGTCGCCGCCCTGCAGGGCCTCGGCCACACGCTGGTGCAGGCCGACCCGTCCTACGCCGGCGTCCAGGAGAGCTTCCTGGTCCGGTACGCCCGCGGCGTGCGCGACGACCACGTCCGGCTGGTCGACCCGTCCCGCACCGAGCCGCGGACCCGGGTGGTCGCCGCCCTCGGGTCGCGGTTCGGCGACCGCGCGGTCGCCCGGGCGCGCCGGCTCGGGGAGGCCGTCGCCGCCCGGCCGTTCCCGGGCGGCGCCGAGGTGCTGCTCACCCCCGTGCTGGGGACGCCGCCCGCCGCCGTCGGCGCGCTGACCGGGCTCGGCACCCTCCTCGGCGCCGGCCGGGCCGTGCCGTTCACCCCCGCCTGGAACGTCAGCGGCCACCCGGCGATCAGCGTCCCCGCCGGGTCGACCCCGGACGGCCTGCCGCTCGCCGTGCAGCTCGTCGCCGCGCACGGCCGCGACGACCTCCTGCTCGCCCTCGCCCGGCAGCTGCAGGGCGTCGACGACTGGACGGCGCGCCGCCCCGACCTCCACGGCTGACTCGCCTACCGGTGGGTAGCGTCCGCGTGTGACCTCCGCAACGCCCCTCCAGGGCGCCGACCTCGACACCGTCCTGGCCCTGCGCCTGCGGCGGAGCCTGACCGGCACCCCGCTCGCGACCCGCGAGGCGACGGTGGTGTTCGACGCGGGCGAGGCCGGCGTCTGGACGGTCACCGTCTCGGGCGGCCGGGGCCGGGCCCGCCGGGGCGGCTCCCCGCGCCCGACCCTGCTGGTGCGCGGCAGCGCTCCTGTCCTGGCGTCCGTCGTCAGCGGGGAGCGCAGCGGCGTCCACGCCTTCCTCGACGGCAGCCTCACCGTCCGCGGCGACCTCGCCCTGTCGCTGCAGCTCGACGGCCTGTTCGAGGACGGGGACGACCCCGAGAGCCCGCGCTGGCGCGAGGTCCAGGCCCTCGGCGTCCGGACGTCGTACCTGGAGGCCGGGCCCGCCGACGCCCCGCCGGTCGTCCTGCTGCACGGCCTCGGCGCGACCAACGCCTCGATGCTCCCCGTGCTCGCCGACCTCGCCCGCGACCACCGGGTCCTCTCCCCCGACAACCCGGGCTTCGGCGCCTCCGACGCCCCCTCCTCGCCCTACACGTCCGCCTGGTTCGCCGCCTGGCTCGAGGCGTTCCAGGTCGCGACCGGCAGCCGGGGTGCGGTGCTCATCGGCAACAGCCTGGGCGGACGCATCGCCATCGAGGCCGGCCTGTCCCACCCGAAGTCGGTCAAGGCGCTCGTCCTGCTGGCCCCGTCGCCGGCGTTCCGGCGCATCCGCACCTTCATCCCGATGGTCCGCGTCATGCCCGCGCAGCTGGCCCGGCTGCCGATGCCGCCGCCGTCGCACGGGATGGTCGTCGAGGGCATCCGCGCGATGATGAGCGTCCCCGACCGGCTGCCCAAGGCCTGGTACGACGCCGCTGCCGACGAGGGCGTGCGGGTGCTCCGCTCCCCGGCCCACCGGGTGGCCTTCTTCTCGTGTGCGCGGCAGATCTACCTGGAGGAGGCGTACGGCCGCAACGGCTTCTGGGCGCGCCTGCCCGGCCTCATGCCGCCGACCCTGTTCGTCTGGGGCGACCGCGACCGGCTGGTCCCGGCGTCGTTCGCCCGGCACGTCGCCGACGCCCTGCCTGACGCCGGGTCCGTGGTCATGGAGGACTGCGGGCACGTGCCGCAGTTCGAGCACCCGGCCGAGACGATGGCGCTGGTGCGCGGCTTCCTCTCCGGGCTGTAGACCCTTGCAGACGTTCCTCCCGTACCCGGACCTGCGGGTCAGCTGCCAGGTCCTCGACAGCCCCCGCCTGGGCAAGCAGCGGGTCGAGACGTTCCAGATCCTGCGCGCCCTGACCTGGCCGAGCTACGCCTGGAAGAACCACCCGGCAGTGCGGATGTGGCGCGGGTTCGTGCCCGGCCTCGTGCTGTACGGCGTCGAGAACTGCCGGGAGTGGACCCGCCGCGGCAACGCCGACACCGTCCTGCCGCAGCTGCTCGCCTGGACCGGCGGCGAGGTCCCGGACGACGCCGCGATGCCGCCCTGGTGGGGGCTCGAGGACCTGCACCTGTCGCACCGGGCGCGCCTGGTGCAGAAGGACCCGGACTTCTACCTGCCGCTGTTCGGCGAGCTGCCCGACCTGCCGTACCTGTGGCCGAAGGACGTGTTCCCGCGCTGGCCGGTGCGGCGGGGGACGCGCGACCTCGACGTCGAGCAGGCGCTGTCACTGCTCGGGCACGCGCAGGCCCGGACGGGTCAGGCCGAGGCCGCCCACGCCGTCGCCGCCGGGAGGGACTGCCTGCTCGTCGCCCGGCCGGGTCACGGGGGCTCGACCGCGGGCCTGGTCGCCGGCCTCGTGACGCCGGGCCGCACCCTCTGGGTCAGCCCCGACGCCCACCCCTCGCCGCAGCAGGTCCCCGACGTCGCCCTCGTGCCGCCGCGACCGCCCGCGCCCGTGAAGGAGCCCGCGGACGACGTCGACCCCTCCCCCGAGGCCGTGACCGAGGCGCTGCCGGACGAGGAGGAGCCCGCGGTCAGGGCCCCCGTCCTCGCCCGCGCGCCGTCCGAGGCCGACCTCGCCGCGATGCAGGCCGAGCAGCTGCCGTCCGAGTGGGTGTTCGCCCGGCCCGGCGCCCTGCCCGACCCCTCCGGCTTCGGGCTCGTCGTCCTCGACGACGCCGACCGGCTGGGCGCCCTCGACCTCAGCGCCCTCGACCTCGGCGCGGACCGCCCGCCCGTGCTGGCCGTCGTCCCCCGGGCCGACCCCGCCGAGCGCCGAGCCCTGACCGGCCGGCTCGGCCTGCGCGAGCCGGTCCACGCCGGAGGCGGCTGGGACCCGGCGGGCACCTGGATCGGGGTCGCCCGGGTGCCGAGCCTGCCCGCCCGACGCCGGCTCCTTCCAGCGCTGGCCTCCGCGGCCGGGCCGGCCCTGGTGCTCGTCGCCGGGCGCGACCGCGCCGACCGCCTCGCCGGCGCCCTGGTCTCGTCCGGCCTGCGGGCGGCCTCCTGGGCCGAGGGCATGCGGGCGTCCCGGGCCGCGGCCGCGGTGGGGGCCTGGCGCTCGAGGCGGCTGTCGGCCCTCGTCGTCCCGCACGGCCTGCGCCCGCCGCTCGGCCGCGCCCGCGTCAAGCTCCTCGTCGACGCCGACCCGCCCGCGAAGCCGGCCGACTGGCGCGACGAGCTCGCCGAGGTCGCCCCTGACGCCGCCGTGCTGGTGGTCGGACCGGACGCCCCGCCCGCCGTCGCCGACTACGCCGAGGCGGCGGGCTGCCGGCGGGCCGCGCTGCTCGACGAGCTCGGCGAGCCGGTCGAGGTGCCGTGCGGCCGGTGCGACGTCTGCGCGCCGGAGGCCGGCCCCCCGCTCACCGTCGGGTAGGCGCACACTCGGCAGATGGTCCTCGCTGTCGTCTTCCTCGTCGTGCTCGCCCTCGCCGTCGGGGGCGCCCTGCTCGTCGACCTCCGGGGTCGCCACGGCGCCCGCGACGTCGACCTCGACGCGCTCCGGCGCAGCAAGCACCGGGGGCTGCGCCACGAGGCGCCGGGCACCAGCGCGGGCTCGGACGGCGTCGGGATCTAGGACCCGGTCCTGCGCCGGCAGGAACCCGGGCACCGGCGGCGAAGGTGGTGAGACCCGCCTCACACTCTGGAGCCCCACGATGCGCCGTCCCTGGGTCCGACTCGCCGCGACCCTCTCCGCCTCGGTCGTGCTGGCCGTGGCCGTCCCCTCCTGGGCCGGCCCCGCCTCGGCCGCGCCCGGCGACGCCGTGGCCCGTCCGGACGACGCTCCCGTGGCGACCTCCCCGGTCGACACGCTGAACCCGTGCGACCGCACGGTGCTCCCCCCGCCGGGCGCGGACGGCACGACCTGCATGCTCCCGTTCCCCAGCAACCTGTACACGACGGGCACCGGGACGGACCGGCGCCTGAACCTGCCGGTGGCGGGGATGCCGAAGGACGCGGCCGGCAAGCCGATCAGCCCGCTGCCGTACGACGTCAGCGACGGGTTCTCCCCGGGGCAGCTGATCGTGGTGCACGTGCCGGGGCTGGACAACCCCGCGGCCTTCGCGAAGACCGGCAGCGTGCCGATCACCGACATGGCCCGGTACGCCGACCTCGACGCCCCGGTCGTCGTGTTCGACGTCCAGACCGGCAAGCGGCACCCGATCTTCACCGAGATCGACGTCAACCCGCTCAACCCGCTGCCGCAGTCGACGGCGGGCGACGTCACGTCGGGCCCGGCCCGGCCGCAGAACACCGCCAACGTGAACTTCCTCGTCCGACCGGCGAAGAACTTCGAGTACGGCCACCGGTACGTCGTGGCGATGCGCGACCTGAAGGACGCCGCCGGGGCGACGATCCCCGCCTCGACGGTCTTCGCGTCCTACCGCGACAAGGGCCCGCTGACGGCGCAGGACCCCCGCACGGAGCGGTACGAGAAGGACGTCTTCCCGGTCATCGAGAGCGCCGGGATCGCCCGCAGCAGCCTCTACCAGGCGTGGGACTTCTCGGTCGCCAGCGCACCGAGCGTCACCTCGCGGCTGCTCGCCATGCGCGACGACGCCTTCCGGCAGCTCGGCGACACCGACCTCGCCGACCGCGTCGTCACGGGCACCGCCCCGACCTTCACGGCCAGCACGCCGACGGTGGACACCGAGGGGGTCCGCACCGTCCAGGGCACCTTCACCGTGCCCTGCTACATCAGCACCCCGAGCTGCGCGCCCGGCGGCCAGTTCGTCTTCGACCCGCAGGACACCGCGCAGCGCACGCCGCTGCAGCTGCCCGGCAACACGACGACCGCGGCGTTCACCTGCAAGGTGCCCAAGCGGGTCTACGACGCGCCGGGCCTGGAGAAGCTGCGCCCCAGCCTCTACGGACACGGGCTCCTCGGCGGCCAGGGCGAGGTCGGCCAGGGCCAGGTCAAGGCGATGACCGCCGAGCACGGCTTCCTGTACTGCGCGACCGACTGGGAGGGCTTCGCCACCCGCGACATCGTGACGGTCGGCCAGGCCCTCGCCGACATGGACCGCTTCCCGGCCGTCATCGACCACACGCTGCAGGGAGAGCTCAACTTCCTCTACCTCGCCCGGCTGATGATCCACCCCGAGGGCTTCGGCGCCGACCCCGCCTTCCAGGTCACGAAGGACGGCAAGGCCAGCTCCTTCATCGACACCACCCGCGCCTACTACGACGGCAACAGCCAGGGCGGCATCTACGGCGGGACCGTCATGGCGGTCGCGCCCGACGTGGACCGCGGCGTGCTCGGCGTCCCCGGCATCAACTACTCGACGCTGCTGCAGCGCAGCACCGACTTCGCCACCTACGCGATCCCGCTGTACACGGCCTACCCGAGCGAGTACGAGCGGCAGCTGCTGCTGTCGGTCGTGCAGATCCTGTGGGACCGGGCCGACCCGAGCGGCTACCAGAACACCCTCGCCCCCGGCCGCGAGCTGCCGGGCACCCCTCCGCACGTCGTCATGTACCAGGCCGGCTTCGGGGACCACCAGGTCGCGAACCTGACGGCCGACACCGCCGCGCGGAGCATCGGCGCCGCCGTCGACCCGACGCCGTTCGAGGACCCGGCCCGCTCCCCGGACGTCGAGGACGTCTGGGGCGTCCCGCGGATCCCCGCCTACCCGTACCGGGGCAGTGCGCTCGTGTACTTCGACATCGGCCCGCTGGACTACGCGCCCGGCAAGGGCACCGCCGCGCCCCCCACGGCCGACGTCGCCCAGCGCGGCGGCCAGGACCCGCACGAGGCACCGCGCAACACCCCCTGCGGGCGCGTGATGAAGAGCAACTTCCTGCGCCCCGACGGCGTCGTCACGAACCCGTGCGGCGGCGCCCCGTACTTCGCCTTCGACTACAAGGGCAAGGACGGCCAGCCGGGCCAGGGCGACGCCGTCCGGCCGGGTGACGCCCTGCCGTACACGACACCCGTGGCGCCCACCGCTCCCTCGTCCACGTCCCCCTCGCCCACCGCCCCCTCGCCGACCCTCCCCCGGTGCCCCGAGCCCCAGCGGACCCGACCCCCCGTCGTCGTCCCCCTCGCCGACGACGTCCGCCGGGCCGACCGGTCCGGCTCCGACGGGCAGCCCGAGCCCGTCCCCCACCAGCCCCGCGCCCGCCGCGCCCGCCGTGACCATCGCCCTCGCGCCGGCCACGATCCGGCCGGGCGTGGTGTCGACGGTCAGCGGGACCGCGACCCCCGGCAGCAGCCTGGAGGTCCTGGCCTACACCCGCCCCGGCACGACCTACGGCGTGGTGCGCCGGACGATCGTCCCGTCCAGCGGCAGGTACTCCTTCGGCCTCACGCCCGGCCGCAACACCCGGGTCATGGTCGAGGTCACGGACGCGGGCGGGACCGCGCGCAGCGAGACCCGCACGATCAGCGTCCAGACGAACGTCAGCTCGGCGGTCAGCCGTGTGGGCCGGCTGACCTACCGCTTCACGGGCCGCGTGCTGCCCCGTCGGGCCGGGCAGCTGATCACGATCAGCCGGCGGACGGGAGGCACGGACGTGACGCTGGTCCGGACGCGCACCCGGGCCGACGGCTCGTACCGGGTGGAGCGCTCCTTCCGCTCGGCCACGACGCTGCAGTACCGGGCGACCGCGACCGGCGACACCCAGAACGTCGCCGGCTCGACGAGCGTGCGGACGCTCAGGGTCTCCTGACCGACCGGGACACCCGTCCCCGCCCCGGGCGGTCCGCAGGCAGTGCGGACCGCCCGGGGCAGCGGGCAGGTGTCAGCGGCGCCGGTGCAGGTCGCGCAGGAGGGCGTCGCCGAGCGCCTTGGTCTCCCGGCGGTTGAGCTCTGCGCCGGCGAGCGCCCCGGCCAGGAACGGGGCCAGGGTGGACAGGTTGCGCCCCAGCCGGCGCACCAGCCGGGTCCGCAGCTGCTGCCGGGCGGCCGTCCCGAGGACGGTGCCGAGCGACGGCGGGCCACCGCTGATGTCCAGGCCGCGCTTGGACGCCCACGACTGCAGGTACGCCGCCCCGACCTGGGCCTTGGACCCGGCCGGGGTCCGCCCGTAGACGACGTGCAGCTCGGCCACCAGCTTGAGCTCGACGGCGACGACGGCGACGGTCTCGGCGACGAGCTGCACCGGAGCGGCCAGCAGCGAGGGCGGGGCGAGGGCCTCGGCCGAGGCCAGCGCCCCGCCGGCCGCGCCGATGGCGGCGGTCGCCCGGGAGGAAGCGGACACGAGGGCGTCGGCCAGGGCGTCGCCGGAGAGCCCGCCGTGGTGGTCGCGCAGGGTCACGAGGTCGCGCACCGGCAGGTGCGGGGCCAGCCCGGTGACGACGTCGGCGAGGTAGGCGCCGGACGCGGCCGCCCGGGCGCCGGCCGTGCGCAGGCCGCCGGCGAGCAGCCGGGTGAGGCGGGAGAGCAGACGGGCGCGGTCGCGGCGGTCGAGGCCCTCCGCGGACAGCTGCCCGACGAGCTCCCCCACCTCGTCGCGGGGCACGAGCTCGCCGCTCACCCGGCGTCCGGGTGGCGCACGACGCCGTCCGTCATCCAGCAGCCGGTGTACGGCGGCCGGACCTGGCGGCCGAGCACCCAGGTGTAGCCCTGGGTCGTGTCCTCGGCGGTGACCACGAGGACCTCGACCTGCGCCTGCGACCCGTCCTCGAGGACCGGTCCGAGCTGGACGGCGCGGTGGCCGAGCAGCCCGCGGTAGGCGTCGTTGCGGAGCATGGAGGCGAACCGGGGCAGCGGTCCGGTGGCCTCGCGGTTGCCCGGGCTGGCGAACTCCCAGGCGACGGCCAGGCCCTCGCCGGGCGGGGGGTCGCCCTCGTACGGCTCGCGCTGCAGAGCGGCGAGCTGGGCGAGGACGACGTCGGCCGCGTCGAGGGAGGGCGACGGCGTCGGAGAGGGCGCCGGCATGGCGGCTAGTCGCACTCCTTGCAGATCAGCCGGCCGCCCTCGTCGGAGGCCAGCTGGCTGCGGTGGTGGACGAGGAAGCAGGAGGAGCAGGTGAACTCGTCGCTCTGCTTCGGCAGGACGCGGACGGTCAGCTCCTCGCCGGACAGGTCGGCGCCGGGGAGCTCGAGGGCCTCGTTCAGGTCGGTCTCGTCGACGTCGACGCTGCTGGACTGCGCCTCGGCGCGCCGCGCCTTGAGCTCCTCGAGGCTGTCCTCGGGCTCGTCGGCGTCGTTGCGGCGGGGCTGGTCGTAGTCGGTGGCCATGGTCGCGGGCCTCTCAGTCTGGTGGTGCTGCGGTCGTGCTCAGGTCTGGTGCAGGTCTGGTGCCGGTCTGGTGCTGTCGCCCGAGGGGGGTCGGCGGTCGGACAACGCGCGGGGGTGCCGCGTTGTGCCCGCCCTCGCGGACGGGTCCCGGGGCGGCGAGCGCCGAGGGTAGCGGGGCGCTCCGGCAGCAGCCCCGTACCCCTGTGGTGACGTCAGGCACGCGGGGGTAGGCGGCTCGCATGACGTCCTACGGCTACTTCCTGTCCAGCGAGGAGCAGGCCCCCGGGGAGCTGGTCCGCAACGCGGTCGCCGCCGAGCAGGCCGGCTTCGAGGCGCTCTGGATCAGCGACCACTACCACCCGTGGCTCGACGCGCAGGGGCAGGCGCCGTTCGTCTGGTCCGTGCTCGGCGCGATCGCGGCCCGCACCGAGCGGGTGCGCTGCTACACCGCCGTGACCTGCCCCACCGTGCGGATCCACCCCGCCGTCCTGGCCCAGGCGGCCGCGACGACCCAGTGCCTGTTCGAGGGGCGCTTCGGGTTCGGCGTCGGGAGCGGCGAGGCCCTGAACGAGCACATCTTCGGCGACGCCTGGCCGACGGCGGAGGTGCGCCTGGAGATGCTCGAGGAGGCGGTCGAGGTCATGCGGCGGCTGTGGACCGGCGAGGTCGTGCGGCACCGCGGCACGCACTACACGGTCGACACCGCCCGGCTGTACTCCCTGCCGGAGCAGCCCGTGCCCGTGCTGGTGAGCGGGTTCGGGCCCAAGGCGACGGCGCTGGCCGCCCGGATCGGCGACGGGTACATGAACGTCGAGCCCGCGGGCGAGCTCGTGCAGCTGTACCGCGACAGCGGCGGGACCGGCCCGACGCACGCCGGGGTCAAGGTCTGCTGGGGCGAGGACGAGGCCGAGGCGCGCCGGACGGTGCACCGCCTGTGGCCGCACCAGGGCGTCCCCGGCGAGCACATGCAGGTGCTGACCAGCCCGCAGCACTTCGCCCAGGTGTCGAGCGTCGTCACCGAGGACATGGCGGTCGACGCCGTCGCAGCGGTCGGGCACCGGGTCGAGGACTTCGTCGCGGGCCTGCGCCCGTACGTCGACGCCGGGTTCGACGAGGTCTTCGTCAGCCAGATCGGCGGCGACCAGGAGGGCTTCCTGCGGTTCTGGAGCGACGAGCTGCAGCCGGCACTGGCGGAGCTCTAGCGGGGGTCGGTCATCCGGGCGAAGCTCCAGAACTCGGCGGACGCGTCGACCGGGTCGCCCGGCTTGGTCCAGCGGTGACCGAACGGGGACAGCAGCCGGAAGGTGATGCGGCTGCCCGGCGCGGCCCCCTGGATGGTCGACACCTTGCGCAGGAACGTCTTGAGCGTCGGGCTGAAGTCCTGCCCGTCGAGCGGCACCCGGGTGTCGCGGTCCCCGTGCAGGTGCAGGGCGGTGATCGGGCCCGGGCAGCGCGGGACCTCCAGCGTCCCGCTCATGACGCCGACGGTGTCGACGAGGCCGGGCCGTTCGCAGCCGAAGCGGTAGGCCATCATCCCGCCGTTGCTGAACCCGACGACGGACACCCGGCCGGCGCCCCGGGCCCTCAGGTCGTCGACGACCCGGGCGAGGAACCCGACGTCGTCGACGGCGTAGACCGAGGCGGCGCCGCAGCACAGGCCGGCGTCGAAGGAGTTCCGGACCCCGGCCGGGTAGGCGACGAGGCGGTCGTCGCGGTCGGCGAGGCGGCTGAAGCCGGTGGAGCGGGCGGCGTCGGCGGGGTCGAGGCTCAGGCCGTGCAGCACGAGCATGACCGGCCGGCCGCGGGCCAGCGAGGGGTCGCGCCGCAGGGCGGGCGGGACGTGCAGGACGTAGGAGCGGCCGTCGGCCAGGACGACCCGGGTGTCGGCCCCGGTGGGCAGGCTCCGGGTCGAGGGTGCGGCCACCGACCCGAGGCCGAGCAGGACGGCGAGCCCGAGGAGCACTGCCCGCCGCACCGTCGACCCCCTCCCCCGCACGGGGACAGTCTGCGCTACGCCCGGTCCTCGGGACGCACGCTGGCCGCCCCGTAGGCGCCCCACAGCAGCCCGGTGAGCTCCTCGGTGAGCTCGGCCCGGGGGCAGGGCCGCTCGTCGAGCCACCAGTCCCCCGCCGCCTGGACCATGCCGACGATGCCGTGGCCCCAGGCCCGGGTCCGGACGCTGCCCTCGGGCAGCCCCGTCTCCGCGGCGATGCCGTCGGCCAGCAGGTCGGCCAGCCGGTGCAGGAACGAGCGCACCTGCCCCTGCGCGGGGGCGGCCTCGGTGGTGTGCACGAGGAAGCGGTAGAGCTGGGGCTCGGACTCGATCATGGCCAGGTACGCGTCGACGGTGAGCAGGACCCGCTCGTGGGGGGTCCGCCCGCGGTCGAGCGCGGCCTGCAGGCCGTCCATCAGGCGGCCGGTCACCCGCTCGGCCAGCGCCGCGTAGACGCCGCCCTTGTCGCCGAAGTGCCGGTAGAGCACCGGCTTGGTGATCCCGGCCTCGGCGGCGATCGAGACCATCGAGGAGCCGGCGCCGTCGCGGGCGACACTGCGCTCCGCCGCGGCGAGCAGCTCCTCGCGCCGGGCCGCGACCCCGGGGCGGGCGGGCCCCGGGGTCGGCAGCACGGTCGTCATCGCCGGACCTACGGGATCTGGTGGCCCGAGATCGCGCGGCTGATGATCAGGCGCTGGATCTCGCTGGTGCCCTCGAAGATCGTGTAGATCTTGGCGTCGCGGTGCCAGCGCTCCACGGGGTACTCGCGGGTGTAGCCGTTGCCGCCGAGGATCTGGATCGCCTTCTCGGTGACCTCGACGGCGGTCTCGCCCGCGAACAGCTTGCTCATGGAGCCCTCGCCGGCGGTGAACGGGATGCCGTTCTTGCCCATCCAGGCGGCCTTCCAGACGAGCAGGCGGCTCGCCTCGAGCTTGGTCTTCATGTCGGCGAGCATGAACGCGATGCCCTGGTTCTGGACGATCGGCCGGCCGAACTGCTCCCGGGTCTTGGCGTACTCGAGGGCGTACTCGTAGGCGGCGCGGGCGATGCCGACGGCCTGCGCGCCGACGGCCGGGCGGGAGGCCTCGAACGTCGCCATCGCGGCCTGGCCGCCCTTGGTGCGGACGGTCTCGACCTTCTCGCCGCGGGCGAGGGCGGCCTGCTTCTCGCGGGCCCGGGCCAGGCGCTCGTCGAGCTTGCTCTTCTCACCCAGCAGGGCCGAGCCCGGCAGCACGAGGTTGTCGAGGATGACCTCGGACGTGTGCGAGGCCCGGATGCCGTGCTTCTTGAACTTCTGGCCCTGCGAGAGCCCCTTGCCCTTGAACTCCGGCCCGACGACGAAGGAGGCCTGGCCGCGCGCCTTGAGCGACGGGTCGACCGCCGCGACGACGACGTGGACGTCGGCGATGCCGCCGTTGGTGATCCAGGTCTTGACGCCGTTGAGCGTCCACTGGTCCTTGGCCTCGTCGTAGACGGCCGTGGTCTTCATGCTGCTGACGTCGGAGCCGGCGTTCGGCTCGGACACCGCGAGGGCGGCGAGCTTGACGTCGTTCTCGTCGCCGAAGCACTGGGGCGTCCACTCGCCGATCTGGTCGAGCGTGCCGTTCGACAGGATGCCGGCGACGCCGAGCGTGGTGCCGACGATGCTCAGACCGATGCCGGCGTCGCCCCAGAACAGCTCCTCCATGGTGATGGGGAGGCTGATGCCGCTCTCGTCACCCCAGCTGCTGGCGAAGAAGTCGAGGGAGTAGATGCCCGCCTTGGCGGCCTCCTGGATGACCGGCCACGGGGTCTCCTCGCGCTCGTCCCACTCGGACGCCGCGGGGCGGATCACGTTCTCGGAGAACTCGTGCAGCCACTTCTGGAGCGTGGTCTGGTCCTCGGTGAGCTGGAGGGTGAAGCCGGTCATCGGGGGATCTCCTCGCGGGGGCTGGTGTTACCGCCGGTAACGGTAGGCCCAGGCGTCGGCAGTGTCGAGTCACACCTTGACTGCTGTTACCGCCGGTAACACCCTGGTGCCATGGCCGTCGTCGAACAGCGCACCCAGCCCCTGCACGGCAACCTCGTCGGGTACGCGGAGGCCGGCGCCGACTCCGGCGGGCCCGTCGTGGTCCTGGTGCACGGCATCGCCAGCCGCGCCGCCCAGTGGCACGACGTCATGGCCCGGCTCGGCGACCGGTGCCACGTCATCGCCCCCGACCTGCTCGGTCACGGCCTGTCGGCCAAGCCCCGCGGCGACTACTCGCTCGGCGCCCACGCCTCCGGCCTGCGCGACCTGCTCGCCTACCTGGGCCACGACAGCACCACGCTGGTCGGCCACAGCCTCGGCGGCGGCATCGCGATGCAGTACGCCTACCAGTTCCCCGAGCGCGTGCAGCGCCTCGCGCTCGTGAACGCCGGCGGCCTCGGCCCGGAGGTCAGCCCCTTCCTGCGTGCGGCCACCCTGCCCGGCTCCGAGTACGTCCTGCCCGTCATCGCCGGCTCCTGGGTCCGCAGGGCGGGCACCGGCGTCCACGACCTGCTGGCCCGCGCCGGCGTCTCGCTGCCGCCCGGCCTGGTCGAGGCGCTCGCCGGCTTCGGCTCGCTCGGCGACGCCGCCACCCGCGAGGCCTTCGTCCACACCGCCCGCAGCGTCATCGACGTCCGCGGCCAGCGGGTCGACGCCCGCGACCGGCTCTACCTGGCCGCCGACCTGCCGCTGCTCGTCGTCTGGGGCGCCAAGGACCACATCATCCCCGTGGCCCACGCCCGGCACCTCGCCGAGACGGTCCCGAGCGCGCGCCTCGAGGTGTTCGAGACGTCCGGGCACTTCCCCCACATGAGCGAGCCCGACCGGCTGGCCCGGGTGCTGCTCGACTGGGTCGAGACCACCGAGGCGGCCCGGCTCGACCCGTCCACGCTCACCGAGCGGCTGCGGTCCCCTCAGCGGGCGTAGCACCGGCGCCGGCCGCGGCCAGCGCCTTCTCGGCCTGGGCGGGGGTCGAACCGTGGGCGCAGTCGGCGCCCTTCTCGTTGCCCTGGCCCCCGCCGGCGTACAGCTCGACGAACCTCTGCAGCCGCGGGTCGGTCGCGCTCGTGACGGCCAGCTGCGCGCCCCAGGTCGAGGCGGCGAAGGCCTGCGGCTGGCCCGGGTAGGGCGACACCAGCGTGTAGTCCGGACTGCTCCTCGTCAGCGCCGTGAGCGCGGCGACGTCGGCCGGGGACGCGCCTTCCCCGTAGGTGAGCCACACCGCGCCGTGCTCCTCGGAGTGGACCGCGAACTCGTCCGGCACCGGCTGGTCGTAGACGCCGCAGCGCAGCCACCCGGTGGCACCGAAGGCGGACGGCGGCCAGTGCGGCCCGCCCACCGGTGGGGTCTGCGGGTAGGTCACCCGCTTCGTCACGTGGTCGTGCGACGGGTCCGTGCTCTGCACCACCAGGCCGACGATCCCGGCACTGCCCGACGGCGCCGCGTCGGGCTTCGCCGCCCCTGCCGAGCAGCCCGTGAGCAGCAGTGCGGGCAGGAGCAGGACGGCGGATCGACGCATGCCGCCAGCCTGCCAGGGGCGAGGTGAGCCCGCGGTGAGGCGGCGGTCCGGCCATCCGCCCGCGCCCCTGCTGCCCGCCGCCCCCGCTCCCCGCTGCCCCGCTCCCCGCCGCGCTCCCGCCGTGCCGCCCCCGCTCCTCGCTGCCCCCTCGCCTCGCTGATCTTCCGCACCTTGTCGCCGACACGCCGTACCGCACCGCAAGACGGCCCCCCTCGCGGCACCGGTCAGGCAGCCCGCCGCGCGAGCGTCGGGAGCGGCCTCCCCTGCGGTGCCCGCAGTGTGTCCGCACCCCGGCGGAGCGTTCCCGGTCGGACGTCCCTCGCGGCCCGGCGCACCTCCGCGACGAGGTCCTCCGCGGAGCGCCGGTACACGTCGGCCGCGGTGTAGCGGCGCACGACGCCGCCGCCCTCCAGCAGCCGGGTCTGCCGACGACGCTCGCGCGTGAAGGCCGCGGGCTCCAGGTGCGCCTCCCGCCCGTCGTACTCGACCAGCACGCCGTCGACCACGAGGTCCACCCGCGCGACGTGACCGAGGTCGTCGTACAGGTCGACCTGGCTCTCCGGCTGCAGCCCGCCCTGGACGAACCGCAGCCGCACCCGGCTCTCCATCGGGGACTCCGCCCGAGCGTCGAGCAGACCGACGGCCAGACGTGCAGCCCGCACCTGGCGGAGCCCCGTCGCGCCGTCCAGCGCTCGATCGAGGAGCACCCTGTCCGCCGCCCCGGAGCGCAGAACCGCGTCGCCCACCGGCACGGCGTCGAGGAGCGGTTCGTCCCGGGCGACATCGACCACCGCCCGTGCCGCCGAGACCACCAGCAGGCCACCCACCTCGCACAGCTCGCTCTCGGGCAGGGCCGCGCTGTGCACCCGGAGGCCGGGCCGCACCTGCACGCGGTGCCCGCGGGGCGCCGTCACGTCGAGCACCGGGCCGAGCAGGTCCAGCCCGAGCAGCCACAGGGCGGTCCGGTGGCTGAGGGCGACACCGGGCGGCAGGACCCGAGTCAGCGCTTGCACGCGCAGGTCGAGGTCGTCGTGCCGGCCGCCGGGGGCGTACAGCCCGTGCAGCACGCGCCACACCTCGCCTGCCCGTAGCAGGGTCCGCGCTCGGGCGGGACTCCCCGATCGGCGCACCAGCTCGGGCCAGCTCCACAGCTCGTCGTCCACCTGTCCAGGCTGACGCTGCTCCAGAACGAGGCGGAGCGTCGTCCACACGGTCCACACCGACGACGCCCCGCGACCGTCACCGCCTTGCGGTCTGCTACGGCGTGTCGACCGCAACCTGCGGAAGATCAACGCGTGGGAGGCCGGTCCACACCGACGACGCCCCGCGAGCGTCACCACCTTGCGGCCTGCTACGGCGTGTCGACCGCAACCTGCGGAAGATCACCGCGAGGCAGGCGGATCGGGAGGGGGCGGATCGAGAGGGGCGGATCAGGAGGGGCGGCCTAGGGAGGCGGATCGGGAGGGGACGGCCTAGGAAGGCGGATCGAGAGGGGGCGGATCGGGAGGCAGATCGGGAGGGAGGGGGCAGAGATAAGAGGGGCAGCCCAGCACCCGGACGACCCGACCAAGACGCCTACAGGACGACCTGGCCGCCCTTGCCGATCACCGTCACGCCGCCGTCGGTCACGGTGTAGCCGCGGGCCCGGTCGGCCTCCGGGTCCACCCCGACCTGCGCGCCCGGCCAGACGACCACGTTCTTGTCCAGGATCGCGTTGCGCACGACGGCCCCGCGCCCGACGTCGACCCCGTGCATGAGCACCGAGGAGTCGACGTCCGCCCCGGTGTGCACCCGCACGAGGGGCGAGAGCACCGAGCGACGGACCGACCCGCCGCTGACGATCACGCCGGGGCTGACCAGGCTGTCGTGCGCCTGCCCGGTCCGGCCCTCGTCCTGGAAGACGAACTTCGCCGGCGGCAGCGCGGGGACGCTGGTGAGGATCGGCCACTTGCGGTTGTAGAGGTTGAAGACGGGGTGGACCGAGACGAGGTCCATGTGCGACTCGTAGTAGGCGTCGAGGGTCCCGACGTCGCGCCAGTAGCCGCGGTCGCGGTCGGTGGCGCCGGGGACCTCGTTGTCGGCGAAGTCGTAGACCCGGGCGGTCCCGCGCTCCACCATCATCGGGATGATGTTGCCGCCCATGTCGTGGACGGAGCCCTCGTCGCCGGCGTCGACCTTGACCGCCTCGAGCAGGGCCTCGGTGGTGAAGACGTAGTTGCCCATGGAGGCGAGGACCTCGTCGGGGCTGTCGGGCAGGCCGGGCGGGTCGGTCGGCTTCTCCAGGAACTGCCGGATCGTGCCGTCGGGGGCGGCGTCGATCACGCCGAACTGGTCGGACTCGGCACGGGCCACCCGGATGCCCGCCACGGTGACGCCCGCCCCGCTGGCGATGTGCGCGTCGACCATCTGCTGCGGGTCCATCCGGTACACGTGGTCGGCGCCGAAGACCACGATGTAGTCGGGCTCGTCGTCGTAGACGAGGTTGAGGCTCTGGTGGATCGCGTCGGCGGACCCCCGGAACCACTGCGGCCCGAGGCGCTGCTGCGCGGGGACCGGGGTGATGTAGTTGCCGAGCAGGGTCGACATCCGCCACGTCGTCGTGATGTGCCGGTCCAGGCTGTGCGACTTGTACTGCGTGAGGACGACGATGCGCAGGTAGCCCGCGTTGACGAGGTTGCTCAGCACGAAGTCGACGAGCCGGTACTGCCCCGCGAACGGGACGGCGGGCTTCGCGCGGTCGGCCGTCAGGGGCGACAGGCGCTTGCCCTCCCCACCGGCGAGGACGATGCCGAGCACCCGTGGCGAGGACCTCATGGGGGCAACCCTAGGGTCCCGGTATGCGCATCGGGATCCTGACCCGCGAGTGGCCGCCCGAGGTCTACGGCGGGGCGGGGGTGCACGTCGAGTACCTCGTCCGCGAGCTGCGCCGCCTGGCCGACGTCGAGGTGCACGCCTTCGGCGGCGACGGCGCCTCGGTGCACACCCCCGACCCGCGGCTGGCCGGTGCGAACGCGGCGCTGCAGGTCCTCAGCACCGACCTGTCGATCGCCGCCGCGACCGCCTCGTGCGACGTCGTCCACTCGCACACCTGGTACGCCAACATGGCCGGGCACTGGAGCGCGCTGCTGCACGACCTCCCGCACGTCGCGACGACGCACTCGCTCGAGCCGCACCGCCCGTGGAAGGCCGAGCAGCTCGGCGGCGGGTACCGGCTCAGCAGCTGGGCGGAGCGGACCGCCGTGCTGGCCGCCGACGCCGTCATCGCGGTCAGCGAGGGGATGCGGCGCGACGTCCTGGCCAGCTACCCCGAGCTCGACCCCGACCGCGTCCACGTCGTCGTCAACGGCATCGACACCGACGAGTACGCGGCCGTCGAGACGGTCGACGTCCTGGAGCGGCACGGCGTCGACCCGGCCGTCCCGTACGCGCTGTTCGTCGGGCGGATCACCCGGCAGAAGGGCCTCGTGCACCTGCTCAGGGCGGCCGACGAGCTGCCCGGACAGCTGGTGCTCTGCGCCGGCGCGCCGGACACCCCGGAGATCGCTGCGGAGACGGCCGCCCTGGTGGAGGCGCTGCAGGCCCGGCGCCCCGGCGTCGTCTGGATCAGCGACATGCTCCCCAAGGCCGACGTCGTGCAGCTGCTGAGCTCCGCCACGGTCTTCGTCTGCCCGTCGGTCTACGAGCCGCTCGGGATCGTCAACCTCGAGGCGATGGCGTGCGGGACGGCGGTGGTCGCCAGCGACGTCGGGGGCATCCCCGAGGTCGTCGTCGACGGCGAGACCGGCGTGCTCGTCCCCTACGAGGAGTCCGACCCGGCCGCGTTCGAGCGCGGGATCGCCGCACAGGTGGCGGCGCTGCTGGCCGACCCCGCCCGGGCCGCGACCCTCGGGGCGGCCGGACGACGTCGGGCGGTCGAGCACTTCGGCTGGGACGCGGTGGCGCGCCGGACCCTGGCGGTCTACGAGGGGGTCCTCCGAACGGGCTGATCCGGTGGCCCGTCAGGAGGACTTCCTGGTCTCGGGCTGCAGGAACGGGGCACCCTGGCCGACGATCCCCGTGTGCTGATCCTCGTGCTGCTGCTGCTGGTGGTCTTCGTGAGCGTCGTCGCCCGGGTGGCGGAACGGAACGTCGACCGGACGGGCGACCAGCCCCAGGAGCCGACCCCCTCGCCGGCGTCGCAGGCCCTGGCCCGGCACCGCGCCCGCCGGGAGGCCCGTCGCGCCCCCGCCACGCCGTCGCTGCCCGAGGGGCACCGTCCGCCCGCGGGCCTCGGCCCCCTGAGTCCCAGCGAGCGCTTCCTGCGCACCGAGTCGACCCGCGGCATCCGCGCCCTGCAGCTGTGGCTGCTCGACCAGGACGGCGCCGCGGCGTAGCCGGCACCTCCCGCGAACGCTCCGACCTGCGTAGGGTCCGCGCGGTGCTCCGCCTGCGTGCCGCGGTCGTCCTGCTGGTCCTGACGACGCTCGCCCCGCTGCTGCCGGCTCCGGCCGCGTCCGCCGCTCCGCTGCGCCGGACGGTCGTCTCGGCCCACCGCGGCGGCGCCGCCTACGCCCCCGAGAACACGATGCCGGCGTTCCGCAACGCGGTCCGGCTCGGGGTCGACGAGCTCGAGACCGACGTCCAGGCGACCAGCGACGGGCAGCTCGTGCTGATGCACGACGACACCCTCGACCGCACCACCGACTGCACCGGCGCCGTCCTCGAGGCCACCCTCGCCGAGGTCGAGCGGTGCGACGCCGCCCGCTGGTGGAGCCCCGGTCCCTCGCTCACGGTCCGCACGCCCCAGGCGCCGCACCCCCTGCGCGGCACCGGGGTCCGGGTCCCCCGCCTCGCCGAGCTGCTGGCGTACGCGGAGCCCCTCGGCGTCCGGCTGTCGATCGAGGTCAAGGACATCCCGGGCGAGAAGGGCTTCGACCCGGTCGGGGTCGACGTCGCGACCCGGCTGGTGGCGGCGATCAGGGCCAGCGGCATCGCGCCCGGGCGGCTCGTCGTCCAGTCGTTCTTCCCGACGCCGCTGGAGACGGTCGAGCGGCTGGCCCCGGACCTCGCCACCCAGTTCCTCGTCAGCAGCGGGACGGGCCAGACCAGCACCCAGGCGCTCGCCTACGCCGCGGCCCGCGGCATCGAGGTCGTCGCCCCGAACGACACCTCCCCCGACCTCAGCCCCGCCGTCGTGCAGACCGCCCACGCGGCCGGCCGCCGGGTCGCCGTCTACACGCCCGACACCCGCTCCGCCCAGCAGGCGGCGACCGCCCTGGGCGTCGACACCGTCATCACCGACCGGCCCGCCTGCCTGCTCGCGCTCCAGGGCCGCCCGGTGCCCGCCCGGCTCGCGGTGTCCGGCACGGTCGCGGCCTGCGAGACCGAGCGGACGAGCGCCGGCCCGCGCGACCGCCCCGCGCCCGAGACCTGCCGCGCCCTCGCCGCCCGACGACGCCGCCCCGCCACCGGGACACCCGACCGGCGCGGGGACCTGCGGGTCGTCGGGATCCAGTACAAGCAGGACGTCGACAACGTCGCGACCTACGAGAGCTTCCGCACGGCGGTCCGCTGCCTGGTCGAGGACCTCGTGGTGCCCCTGCGGGTGCCGGGTCGGCCGACGCTCGCGGTCTTCAACGAGGACATCGGGCTCATGACCCTGGCCACCGGCCGACGCGGGGCCGCGATCCGCCAGCAGGCCGCCTCCCCCGCCCGGGCCCCCGCCGGCACGGCCGCCCCGGTCGGCGCAGCAGGCGCGATCGCCCTGGCGAACGCCTCCTACGCACCGCAGTCCGCCGCGTACCAGGCGCGCTTCGGCCCGGTCGACCCCCGCAAGCAAGCCCTGCTGGCCGCCACCGACACCTTCGTCCGCGCCTTCAGCACGACGTTCAGCGACGTCGCCCGCGACTACGGCCTCTACGTCGTCGCCGGCAACAACCAGGCGGCCTACCGGGCCTCGACCGACCCGGCCGAGGTCGCCCTGTTCGGTGACCCCGAGGTGCCCGTTCTCACCGAGGCCTACGTCGCCACCAGCGGCCGGGTGCCGAACACGGCGTACGTCTGGGGGCCGACCGACACCGCGCCGCGGGCGCCCCGGGGCGAGCGGAACCTGCTGCACCGCAACGAGAAGGTCCCGCTCACGCAGACCGAGATCGACCTGCTCGCGCTCGACGCCGGTCCGCGCACCGGTCCGGCCGCCGTGGCGAACGTCCGCGGACCGGTCGTCGCCGGCCACCGGCTCGGGATCGCGACCTCGCTCCCCGCCTTCACCTACGGCTACCCCTTCGGCGGCCGTCCCCCGGCCCGCCCGTGCGCCGACCTCGCCGTCACCTACATGGCCTGCCTCGACGCCCAGGGCACGGACGTCGTCGTGCAGGACGAGGCGAACCCGGGGCCCTGGGCCGCCTACAACCCGGGCGGCTGGCAGCCGTTGGAGTGGATGAGCTCCACCTGGCGCGCGGTGGCGGACCCCTCCGTGCACTTCCGCTACAACGTGACGCCGCACCTGGTGGGGAACCTGCTCGACCTCCCCTTCGACGGGCAGTCCGCCATCACGGTCCGCGGCGGAACGCTGCCCGCCCGGCACTACGTCGGCACCGACCGTCCGCTCGACCCGCGGGACCCCTCCGCCTACCGGGTCTACGCCGGCGGCAAGCCGCAGTTCCTGGCCCTGGCGCCCTGGGTCGTCCCGGACGGCCGGCGCGAGGACCTGCAGGCGGTCAGCGCGAGGCTCGCCGGCGGCAGCGGCGACGTCCTCGAGGACGACTACGTGGAGACCGCCGTCTACGCCGACCTCCTGCCGGTGCGCCGCGCCGCGGCCACCCCGCCCTCGACGCCCCGCGCGCAGCTCCCCCGCACCGGCGCCGTCCCGCCCTGGGCCGCCCTCGCCCTGCTCGCCCTCGCCCTGACGACGGCCCGCCGGGCCCGTCGCCGTCCCTGACCCCCCTCGCCCGTCGACCCGGAGGACCCCTCGTGGACCTGTCCCGCCGCTCCCTGTTCACCGGAGCCGCTGCCGCGGGCGCCGTCGCGCTGCTGCCCGCCGAGGCCGCCGAGGCCGCGCCGGCGAGGGGCAGCCTGCGCACCGGCGTCGTCGTCGTCGGCGCCGGGATGGCCGGGCTGACGGCGGCCCGCGACCTGGTGGCGGCCGGCGTCGACGTGCTCGTGCTCGAGGCCCGTGACCGCTCCGGCGGACGGCTGCTCAACCACGCGATCGGCGGCGGCGAGATCGTGGAGGTGGGCGGGCAGTGGCTCGGCCCCGCGAAGGACGTCCCGGCGGCCGACCCGACCACGGGCGACGTCCGCGGGCAGTCGGCGGTCGAGGCGGTCCGGGTCAGCCTGGGCCTGCGCCGCTTCCCGACGTACGTGCAGGGCGCCACCGTCGACTACCGCAGCGACCTCCCGGTGCAGCGCAGCACCTACACCGGCCGCATCCCGACGTCGGACCCGCTCGGCACCGCCGACGCCGCCAAGGCCCTGGCGCAGCTCGACGCGATGGCCAAGACCGTGCCGCTCGACGCCCCGTGGAAGGCGGCCCGGGCCAGCGCCTGGGACGGCATGACCCTGCAGAGCTGGCTCGACTTCGGCGACACCGCGCCCGGCGCGGACGGGCTGCCGGGCACGTTCGGGCCCGGCGTCGCGAGCCCCGGGGGGCGCAAGCTCGTGGCGCTCGCCGTGCAGGCCGTCTTCTCGGCGGAGCCGCGCGACCTGTCGCTGCTGCACGCGCTGTTCTACGTCCACAGCGCCGGCTCCATGGAGTCCCTCATCAACACCGCCGGCGGGGCGCAGCAGGACCGCATCGTCGGGGGCACGCAGAAGCTCGCCCTGGGACTGGCGGGCCGGCTCGGCAGCCGGGTCCGGTACTCCTCGCCGGTCCGGCGGATCGACCAGAGCGGCACCGGCGTGACGGTCTCGGGCGACGGCTTCTCCGTGACGGCCGACCGCGTGGTGGTCGCCCTGCCGCCGACGCTGTGCGGGCGGATCGAGTACGCGCCCGCGATGCCGGCCCTGCGCGACCAGCTCACCCAGCGCATGCCCATGGGGACCGTGACCAAGGTGCAGTGCGTCTACGACGCCCCGTTCTGGCGGGCCGACGGCCTCAACGGCCAGGCCACCAGCGACACCGGCCCGGTCAAGGTCACCTTCGACAACACCCCGCCCGACGGCGGCCCCGGCGTCCTCATGGGCTTCATCGAGGGGGCCGACGGGCGGGCCGCCCTGCGGCTGTCCGCGGCCGAGCGGCGCCAGGGCGTCGTCGACTCGTTCGTCCGGTACTTCGGGCCCGAGGCGCGCAAGGTCAGGCAGTACGTCGAGATGAGCTGGAGCAGCGAGCCGTACAGCCGCGGCTGCTACGCCGGCTACTTCGGCCCGGGCGTCTGGAGCGACTACGGCCCCGAGCTGCGCACCCCCGTCGGGCGCATCCACTGGGCCGGCACCGAGACCGCGACCGTCTGGAACGGCTACATCGACGGCGCCGTCCGGTCGGGGCAGCGGGTCGCGCAGGAGGTCCTCGGGGCCCGGCGGACCAGGCCGGCGGCGGAGGCGGCCGGGCCCGTCACGACGCTGCCCACGACGGGGCTGACCGACGCCGTGGAGGTGGCCGGAGCGGTGGCGGCGGCCGGGGCGGCGGCCGCGGTCAGGGCCTCCCGCTAGAAGGGGGCGGCGTCGGCGTCGTGCCCGACCAGCAGGTCGTGCAGGGCGCCGAACACCCCCGGGCCGGCCGCGAGCACCATCGGGAAGCCGGCCGGCCGGCCGCGCAGACCTTCCACCCGGGCGCCGGCCTCGCGGGCGACCAGCCCGCCGGCCGACAGGTCCCACGGGGAGAGCCCCTGCTCGTAGTAGGCGTCGACGCGGCCGCAGGCGACCGCGCAGAGGTCCAGCGCCCCGGCGCCCACCCGGCGCAGGTCGCGCACGCGCGGCAGCAGGTCCGGCAGCACCCTGGCCTGGGCCGCCCGGCGCCGGGCGTCGTAGCCGAAGCCCGTGGCGACGAGGGCCTGGCCGAGGTCGGTGACCCCGGTGACCTGCAGGCGGCGGTCCCCCAGGTACGCCCCGTGACCGCGCTGCGCAGAGAAGAGCTCGTCCTTCGCCGGGTCGAAGACGGCCCCGACCACCGTGCCCTCGGCGTCCTCCACCCCGATCGACACCGCCCACTGCGGCAGCCCGTAGAGGTAGTTGACGGTGCCGTCGATCGGGTCGACCACCCAGCGCAAGCCGCTCGTGCCCTGGCGCTCGGCGCCCTCCTCGCCGAGCAGGCCGTCGTCGGGGCGCTCGCGGGTGATGCCGTCGACCAGCAGCCGCTCGACGGCGCGGTCGGCGGCCGTCACGACGTCGGTGGGACTGGACTTCGTGGCTGTCTCGTCGGGCGAGCCCGCGATGCCCTCGCGCATGCGCAGTGCCAGGCTCCCCGCCTCCCGCGCCAGGCGGACGGCCAGCTCGAGCAGGGCGGGCGGGTCGGCAGGCGTGCGCGGGGACGTCATGGGCACGAGTCTGCCGACCCGCTGTGGCGGGGGTCGCACGCCATGCAGTAGAACGGCGTTCGGAACCCGCCTTCTGTGACCTCTGGAGCCCTGCGCGTGGACCTGACCTTCAGCCCCTCCGACGAGGACTTCCGCCGCGAGCTGACCTCGTGGCTGGACACCAACCTCCCCACCGAGATGCGGCAGCCGTCCTTCTGGGCGGACAAGTCCGAGGACGAGTCGTTCCAGGTCCGTCGCGACTGGGAGGCGAAGAAGGCGCAGGCCGGGTTCGCCGGCATCGTGTGGCCCGAGGAGTACGGCGGCCGCGGCGGCACCCCCGCCATGAAGGCCATCTACGACGAGGAGATGGTCAAGGCCAACGCGCCGCAGACCGTCAACCCGCTGGGCCTCGCGTTCCTCGGCCCGACCGTCATGGTGCTCGGCACCGACGAGCAGAAGCGCGAGATCATCAAGCCGCTGCTGCACAACGAGGTCATCTGGTGCCAGGGCTTCTCCGAGCCCGGCGCCGGTTCCGACCTCGCCGCGCTGCAGATGAAGGCCGAGAAGCAGGGCGAGGAGTACGTCCTCAACGGCCAGAAGATCTGGACGACCAACGCCATGCACGGCGACAAGATCTTCACCCTGGCCCGCACGGGCACCGGCGAGAAGAAGCACCAGGGCATCTCGATGCTGCTGGTCGACATGGACCAGCCCGGCATCGAGGCCCGGCCGCTCAAGCAGATGACCGGCTCGAGCGAGTTCGGCGAGGTCTTCTACACCGACGCCACCTGCCCGGTCACCGACATCCTCGGCGGCGAGGGCAACGGCTGGGCCACCGCCATGCTGCTGCTGAGCTTCGAGCGCGGCTCCTCGGCGCTCTCGCAGTACACCGAGTTCCGTGGCATGTGGGACGAGGTCGCCGCCACCGCCGGCCGCACCGAGCGCGACGGCAAGCCGGCTGCGCAGGACGCCGTGCTCCGCCAGGAGATGGCCCGCAGCCTGGTCGAGCTGGAGTGCCTGAAGTACCACTCCTGGCACGTCCTCACCCAGACGACCGCCGGCAAGGACCTCGGCTTCGAGGCCTCCATGACCAAGCTGATGTGGGCGCAGACGTTCCGCGACCTGTCCGACGTCTACAGCGACGTCGTCGGGCAGGGCTTCCAGGTGCCGGTCGGCGCCCTCGGCAGCTCGCGCTCCGAGCTCACCACGATGGCCCTGTGGTCCCGCTCCTGCACCATCTGGGGCGGCTCCAACGAGGTCCAGCGCACCGTCGTCGCCGAGCGCGTGCTCGGCCTCCCCCGCTAGAGACAGGTCGCACAGACATGCACTTCGGACTCACTGACGAGCAGCGCGCCCTCCAGGACGCCGTCCGCTCCTATCTCGCCGACCGGTTCGGGCAGGCCGAGGTCCGCGCGGTCTACGACGACCCCGACGGCGACGCCAACCCGCCGAAGCTCTGGCAGGCCATGGCCGAGCAGGGCTGGCTGGGCCTCATGGTCCCCGAGGAGAACGACGGCTTCGGGGCCGGCCTCATGGAGGCGGCCGTCGTCGCGCGCGCCTTCGGTGCCGGCACCGTCCCCGGCCCGTGGCTCGGCACCGTCCTGGTCGCCGAGGCGGTCCGGCTCGGCGGCTCGGACGCGCAGAAGGCCTCCTGGCTGCCCCGGCTCGCCGCCGGCGAGGCCACCGGCGCCGTCGCCCTGCTCAAGCCCGGCACCTCCCCCGTCCCCGGCTCGGTCGGTGTCGAGGCCGTCGAGGGTCGCCTCACCGGTACCGCCGAGCTGGTCGAGTACGGGGCCCTCGCCGACGTCCTCGTCGTCGCGGCCTCCGACGGGCTCTACCTGGTGGAGGGCTTCGAGGCCACCCCGCTCGAGGCGCTCGACCGCACCACCCGCCTCACCAACGTCACGCTCTCGGGCGCGGCCGGGGAGAAGCTCGAGGGCGCGACCCCCGAGGTCCACCAGCAGCTGCTCGACCGGGCCGCCGTCCTCGTCGCGAACGACCTCGTCGGGATCGCCCGCAAGGCGCTCACCGACACCGTCCAGTACGACAAGGACCGCGTGCAGTTCGGCAAGCCGGTCGGCTCGTTCCAGGCGATCAAGCACACGCTGGCCGACCTCCACGTCGCCGTGACGATGGCCGAGCACGCCTGCCTGTACGCCGCGTACGCCGTCGACACCGACCGCCCGGACGCCGCCGTCGCTGTGTCGATCGCGAAGTCGAAGGCCAGCGACGTCGCCCGCAAGGCGACCAGCGACATGATCCAGTACCACGGCGGCATCGGGTACACGTGGGAGCACGACGCGCACTTCTACTTCAAGCGCGCCAAGCGCGAGGAGTACGTGTACGGCGACGCCGCCCAGCACCGCGAGCGGATCGCCAAGGTCCTCATCGACGGCGCCACGGGCCACTCGCTGGCCAGCGAGCCCGGCGGCACGGCGACGACCCAGGGCACGGGCGTGTCGGCCGGCGCGGCGGTCTAGGCCTCGTGGCCAACGCCCTCATCACCGGTGGGGCCTCCGGCTTCGGCGCGGAGGTCGCCCGCCAGCTCGTCCGGCGCGGCGACCGCGTGGTGCTGGTCGACGTCGACGACGAGCGCGGGGAGGCGGTCGCCGGCGAGATCGGCGCCGACTACCTGCACGGGGACGTGTCGGACCTCGACGAGGTCCAGGCCACGACCGCCCGCGCGGAGGAGCTGCTCGGCGGGCTCGACCTGTTCTTCCTCAACGCCGGGATCTCCACCGGCTGCGGGCTGGACGAGGACTTCGACCTGCTCAAGTACCGGCGGGCGATGGGCATCAACCTCGACGGCGTCGTCTTCGGCGTGCACGCCGCCCTGCCGGTCCTGCGCCGGCGGGGCGGCGGCTCGATCGTCGCGACGGCGTCCATGGCCGGGCTGACCGCGACCCCGTTCGACCCGGCGTACGGCGCGAACAAGCACGCCGTCGTCGGGCTGGTGCGGGCGCTCGGGCCGGCGTACGCGCCGCAGGGCATCCGGGTCAACGCGTTCTGCCCGGGCTTCGCCGAGACGGGGATCATCCAGGACATCAAGAGCGTGCTGACGTCCTCCGGCGTGCCGATCATCCCGGTCGACGTCGCGGGCCGGGCCGTCCTCGAGGCCTTCGACAGCAGCGAGACCGGCCAGGCGTTCCTGCTGCAGGCAGGCCGCGAGCCGATGGTCTACCGGTTCCGGGGCATCCCGGGGCCGCTGACCGACACGGGCGTCAAGGCCGCGCCGGCCGACCCGACCGGCATCCCCACCGGGATGGGGTAGGGGCGCGGGCTCAGGGCACCCGCGCCAGCGACCCCAGCCCGAGCTCCGAGACGCTGGCGTGCCCGGACAGGCCCGCCTGCAGGTCGAGGTCGGCCAGGAAGCTCCTCAGCACGTGGTGCACCCCCTCCTCGCCGCCGAGCGCGAGCCCGTGCACCCACGGCCGCCCCAGCAGCACGGCAGCCGCGCCGAGGGCGAGCGCCTTGCAGGCGTCCGCTCCGGTGCGGACCCCGCTGTCGAACAGCACCGGCAGGTCGCTCGCCTCGACCAGCCCGGGCAGGGCGTCGAGCGACCCGACGGCGCCGTCGACCTGGCGGCCCCCGTGGTTGCTGCACACGACCGCCTGCACACCGGCGTCGGCGGCCCGGCGGACGTCGTCGGGGTGCTGCAGCCCCTTGAGCACGATCGGCAGCGAGGTCTGGGAGCGGAGCCAGGCGAGGTCGTCCCAGGTGAGCGTCGGGTTGTTGAACAGCCCCACGAACTTGAGCACGGCGGCGCCCTCGTCGCCCTCGGGCAGGCCGCGCTGGAAGACCGGGTCGGTGAGGTAGTTGGCGATGCCGATGCTCTGGAGGAACGGCAGGTAGGCGGCGTCGAGGTCGCGGGGGCGCCACCCGAGCTGCCAGGTGTCGAGCGTGACGACGAGGGCCTCGAAGCCGGCCGCCTCCGCCCGGTGCACGAACGACGCCGCGAGCTCCTGGTCGTTCGGCCAGTACAGCTGGTACCAGCGGGACGACCCGACGGCGGCGACCTCCTCCATCGGCGTGGAGGAGGCGGTGGACACGCACATGGTGAGCCCGAGCCGCTGGGCCGCCCGGGCGACGGCGAGCTCGGCGTCGGGGTGGACGATCGACAGCACGCCCACGGGGGCGAGCAGCACGGGGGCGGGCATCGTCGTGCCGAGCACGGTGGTGGTGTGGTCGCGGGCGGCGGGGATCCCGCGCAGCATCCGCGGGACGAGGCGCCACCGGTCGAAGGCCTCGCGGTTGGCCCGCATCGTCTCCTCGCCGCCGGAGCCGCCCGCGACGTAGCCGACGGCCTCGGGCGTCATGACGGCGTGGGCGGCGGCCTCGGTCTCCCGCCAGCCGAACGGCAGGGTCGGCTGCTCGCCGAACAGCCCCTTGAGGTAGACCTCGTTCTGGAAGTCAGCAGCGCTCATGGGCGCATCCTGCAGCACGGAGGACCAGTGGCGATCGACCCGCGCGGAGCCGACCTCAAGCGGTACCTCGCCGAGGACCCCGGCGGGCCCGTCGTCATGCTCAACCTGCTGCGCTACCGCGACGACGGCGGCCGCGAGCAGTACCTGGAGTACGTCGAGCACTTCCGGCGGACGTCGGCCCCCTTCGGCGCCCGGGTGCTGTACGTCGGCGACGGCAGCACCCCGCTGGTGGCCGAGCAGGGCCAGGACTGGGACGCCGTCCTGCTGGTCGAGTACCCGAGCCGGCAGGCGTTCTCCGACATGGTCCGCGACCCGGCGTACCAGGAGGGCAGCCACCTGCGGACCGGTGCGCTCACCGAGGCCGTGCTGCAGGCGACCGTGCCCTGGAGCGCCCCGTGAGGGCGTGGCAGGTGGCCGAGCTGGGCGACCCGGCGGACGTCCTGCGCCTCGTCGACGCTCCCGAGCCGGTCCCGGGGCCGGACCAGCTGCGGGTCCGGGTCGACGCCGTCGCCCTGAACTTCCCGGACGTCCTGCTCTGCCAGGGCAGGTACCAGGAGAAGCCGCCCCTGCCGTTCACGCCGGGGCAGGAGGTCTGCGCCACCGTCCTGGACGGGCCGCGCGCCGGCGAGCGGGTCCTCGGGGCGACGCCGATGCCCCACGGCGGCCTCGCCGAGCAGGCCCTCATGGCGAGCACCGGCGCCTACCCCGTCCCCGAGGGGATGCCGGACGCGAAGGCCGCGAGCCTGTTCATCACCTACCAGACGGGCCACGTCGGGCTGCACCGGCGGGCGCAGCTGCGCGAGGGCGAGACCCTGCTCGTGCACGCCGGGGCCGGTGGCGTCGGCAGCGCGGCGATCCAGCTCGGGCGGGCCGCCGGAGCACGGGTCATCGCGACGGCCGGGGGGCCGGAGAAGGTCCAGGTGTGCCGCGACCTCGGGGCCGACGTCGTCGTCGACTACCTCGCGGACGACTTCGTGGCGGTGGTGAAGGACGTGACGGCCGGCCGGGGCGCCGACGTCGTCTACGACGCGGTCGGCGGCGACACCTTCGACCGGAGCCGCAAGTGCGTCGCCTTCGAGGGGCGGATCGTGGTGGTCGGCTTCGCCGGCGGCCGGATCGCGGACGCCCCCACCAACCACGCCCTGGTCAAGAACTACAGCGTGGTCGGGCTGCACTGGGGGCTGTACCGGACGTACGAGCCGCAGCTGTTCGCGCAGACGCACGACGCCCTCGTGCGGCTGTGGCAGGACGGGCTGGTCGACCCCCTCGTCGGCGCCGAGCTGCCGCTCGACCAGGCGCCCGAGGCCCTGACCCGGCTCGCCTCCCGGGGGACGGTCGGGAAGGTCGTGCTGCGGCCGTGACCACCGGACTGGTGCTGGGCGCCGGGGGGCTCACCGGGCAGGCGTTCCACCTCGGGGTGCTGACCGCGCTGGCCGAGCAGGGCCTCGACGGCCGGCAGGCGGAGGTCCTGGTCGGGACGTCGGCCGGCTCGCTGGTGGCGGCCGGTCTCGCGCTCGGCCTGTCCGCCGCCGACCTGCGCGCCCAGGTGCTCGGGGAGCCGCTCTCGCCCGAGGGCGCCCGGCTGCGGGCCGCCCGGAAGGCCTCGACGTCGGTCCGCCCGCCGACCCCGCAGGGCACCGGTCCGCTCGCGCCGCGCGCCCTGCTGCAGGCGGGGCGTCGCGGGGTCCGGCCCGGGTCGCTCGCCGCCGGGCTGCTGCCCGCCGGCCGGCAGAGCACCGAGGGCATCAGCCGCCCCCTGCGCGAGGTGTTCGGGGACGCCTGGCCCTCCCGCGACCTCCGGGTCTGCGCGGTCCGCGCCCGGGACGCCCGCCGGGTCGTCTTCGGCACCCCCGGCGCGCCCCCGGTCGACGTCGGCTCCGCGGTCGCGGCGTCCTGCGCCATCCCCGCCTACTTCGCTCCCGTGCAGGTCGGGGCGGACCGCTACGTCGACGGCGGCGTGCACTCCCCCACCAACGCCGACGTCCTGCTCCCGGACCTGCTCGACCTCGTCCTGGTGCTGTCTCCCATGACCCTCGCCCGGGGTGCGGGTCGCCCTGCCGACCTGCCCCTGCGGCTCGCCGTCGCCCGCTACCTGGCCGCGGAGGTCCGGCGGCTGCGCCGGGCCGGCACGCAGGTCGTCGTCGTGCAGCCGACCGCCCGCGACCTCGCCGTCATGGGCACCAACCCGATGGCCGGCGCCCGCGCCCGCGACGTCGTCTCGACCGTGGCTGCCAGCGTGCGGGAGCGGCTGGCCCGGGGCGGCTCGCTGGCGAGGGCGGTCGGGGGCTAGCCGCGGGCCCGGTACGCCTCGGCAAGGGCCAGGACCTTGCGGACGTACCAGTCCGCGTGGTTGTAGGCGAAGATCCCGTCGTAGAGGCCCTGCGCGTCGCGGCCGGCGCCGTAGCGGCACAGGTACAGGGCAGCGGCGGGCACGGCGTCGAACGGGTCGTTGATGTCGGCGTCGCCGTCGCGGTCGCCGTCGACGCCGTAGGAGGCCCAGGTCGACGGCAGGAACTGCATGGGGCCGAGGGCGCCCGCGCTGGAGGGGCCGTTGTTGCGGCCGTGCCCGCTCTCGACCTGACCGATGGCGGCCAGGACGGTCCAGGACAGGCCCCGGCAGGACGTCGCCGACTGCTTGTAGAGGTCGAGGTAGGTCCTCGGCCGGCCGGGTGTGGCGGCGGCGGCGGGGGCGCGCTCGGGGCGGAGCACGGTGACGTCGGCGGCGGACCCGGCGACAGCCTGGACGGCGCGGCGCAGCCGCGACACCGAGCGGGAGGGGGCGGCCAGCAGGACCGCGCCGGAGCGGCGGGCCCCGAGGCGCTGGGCGACCTCGCGGCTGACGACGAGGTCGACCCGCGGGACCGCGAAGGCGGCGACGGCCCCGACCCGACCGGCCAGCGGCGTCGGGCCGGCGAGACGGACGTCCTTGCCCAGCTCGAGGCCGGTGCGGCGCTGCAGGTCGTAGGAGGACGCGAGCTCCCCGCGGGCGACCGACTGCCACAGCAGGTCCGACGACGCCGTCTCGGACGGGGTGAAGGCCCGGAACGCCGACGGGTCGACGCCGGCGACCCGGCCGGTGCCCCCGGAGGGCAGGGTGACGGTGCCGGTGTCGAGGGCGGTGAGCGCGGTCACGCCGGGGACGTCGTCGAGGGCGGCGAGCTGGGCCGAGGTCAGGCCGCCCGGGACCTCGACGAGCAGGTCGGGCACCTGCAGGGCGCGCAGCGGACGGACCGGCGCGGCCGGCCGGGCGGGCGCCGGGGACGCGGCCGGGCGCGTCGGCACCTCCGGCAGGGACGCCGGGAGGGGCTCCGGCAGGGGCTCCGGCAGGACCGGGGTCACCGCGAGGGGCACCTGCAGCGCGGCCGGTGCGGCGACCGGCTCGGGTCCGGGCAGGCCGTGCAGGGCCGTGGCCGACGCCGTGCCGAAGGTCAGCGCGAGCGCCGTCCCGACGAGCAGGGGCGCAGACGTGACGCGTCGCCGCACGGGTCCTCCGGTCCTGGTGGCGCTCCGAGACCGGTCCGCCGAGCTGCACCTCCCGCGTGGGACGTGTCGGGCGATAGTGCCCGCTCCGGGCCGGCACGGCAACGGTCCTCTGCACAGGGCAGGCTGGGCGCATGACCGTGTGGGACGTCGCCGTCGTCGGGGCCGGTCCGGCAGGGGCGGCCGCGGCCCGCGCCGCCGCGGCCACGGGAGCCTCCACGGTGCTCCTGGAGCGGGCCGTCCTGCCCCGCTACAAGCGCTGCGGCGGCGGTCTGGTGGGCGCGTCGCAGGCCGCGGTCCGGGACACCGGGCTCGACCTCGGCGCGCTGTCCCGCGACACCGTCGGGCGGCTGACCTTCACCTGGCGCGGCCGGCAGGAGTTCACCCGCTCCTCGCCGGCCTTCCTGCCCATGGTGCTGCGCAGCGAGCTCGACGCCGCGCTCACGCAGGCCGCGGTCGACGCCGGGGCGGTCCTGCGCGAGGGCGTCACGGTCGGGTCGTACGCGCAGGACCGCGGCGTCGTCACGCTGGGCACCGGGGACGGCGAGGTGCGGGCCCGGGCCGTCGTCGGGGCGGACGGGTCGCAGGGCCGGGCGGCGGCCCACGTCGGGGTCGTGTCCGGGCAGGTCGACCTCGGGCTCGAGGCCGAGCTGCCGACGCCGCCCGGGTCCGACTGGGACGGCCGGGTCCTGCTCGACTGGGGGCCCGTGCCCGGGTCCTACGGCTGGGTCTTCCCGAAGGGCGACACGCTCACGGTCGGCGTCATCGGCAGCCGCGACGCGGGCCCGGCCGTCCGGTCGTACTACCGCGCCTTCGTGGCCCGGCTCGGCCTGGACCCCTCCACGGCGCGGCACGACGGCGGCCACCTCACCCGGGTCCGGGCCGTCGGCTCACCGCTGCGGCGCGGGCAGGTCCTCGTGGCGGGCGACGCCGCCGGCCTGCTCGAGCCGTGGACCCGCGAGGGGATCAGCTTCGCCCTGCGCAGCGGTGCGCTCGCCGGGGCGGCCGCGGCCGGCGACCCGGGCAGCTACCCCCAGGCCGTGGCGCGGGCCCTCGGGCCGGAGATCGAGGGTGGGCGCCAGGCGCTCGAGGTCTTCACCCGGCACCCGGGAGCGGTCCACACCGTCCTGCGGGCGGTGCCGGGCACGTGGGAGCTGTTCGTCCGCCTGGTCGGGGGCGAGACGTCGGTGCCGGAGCAGCTGCAGCGCCGCCGGGTCGCGGCCCTGGCCCGGGGTCTGGGCGGGTCTTCACGGCCCTGACACCTCCCGGTAACTCCGGCTGCCGACCCTGGAGGGGCACACCCGACCACCTCCCCGGGAGCCCCCGATGTCGCTGCTGACCACCTGGACCACCGCCCACGTGCCGAGCCGCACCCTGACGTGCCCGCCCGAGCAGCGCAGGCCCCTCGAGGGCCCGCGCCCCGCCTGGGACTGCGTCAACTGCGCGATCCTCAACCCGGGCTCGCGCAAGCGCTGCACCGACTGCGGGACGACCCGCGACTAGCTGCGGACCCGGGCCACCGGGGCGTGCCAGTCACGCGCCACGCCCAGCATCCGCAGCCCGAACACCAGGCCGGCCCCGACGACGGCCCACGGCCCCCGCGGCAGCTCCAGCCCGTCGGCGACCGTGACGACGGCGGCCCCCAGCAGGGCCGGCACGGCGTAGACCTCCCGGCGCAGCACCAGCGGCACCTGCCCGACGAGGACGTCGCGCGCCAGGCCGCCGCCGATGCCGGTGAGGCAGCCCAGGGTGACCGCGGCCGCCGCCCCGAGCCCGGCGTCCAGCGCCTTGGTCGTCCCGGCGGCGACGAACAGGCCGAGGCCCGCGGCGTCGAACAGGCGCACCGCTCCGGCGAGCCGCTCGACCCAGTGGCTGAACCAGAACGCGAGCAGCCCGGCGACGAGCGTGGTCACGAGGAAGCCGCTGCCGGCCAGGGCGGCCGGCCGGTGGACGTCGAGCAGGACGTCGCGCAGCAGGCCGCCGCCGAGGGCGGTGACGGCGCCCAGGACCAGGACGCCGAACAGGTCCAGCCGCTGCGTGACGCCCAGCGTGGCGCCCGACAGCGCGAACACGAAGACGCCCAGCAGGTCCAGCACCTGCAGCAGCGTCACGCGGGCTCCTCCCGGAACTCCGCGCGCACGGCGTCCCCGTGCTGGTCCAGGGCGGGGGCGGCCGGCCGCTCCAGCGGGTCGGGGTAGCCGGAGGCCTTCACCGGCTGGCCGGGCACGCGCAGGCCCCCGGCGGTCACCACCATGCGCCGGGCGGCCGTCTGCGCGGACCCGACGGCGTCGGCCACGGTGCTGATCGGACCGCACGGCACCCCGGCCGCCTCCAGGACCGCGAGCCAGTGCGTCGTCGTGCCGGTCCGCAGGACGCCCTCGAGCTGCTCGCCCAGCGGATGCCGGTGCTCGTGCCGCAGCGCGTTCGTGGCGAAGCGGGGGTCGGCCAGCAGGCCCGGCAGGCCGAGGGCCGCCGCCAGGGCCCCGAACAGGAGGTCGTTCGCGGCGCAGACGCTGAGGTCGCCGTCGGCGCAGGAGAACGTGTCGAACGGGGCGATCGACTGGTGGGCGTTGCCGATGCGGGGCGGCTCGACGCCGGTCGACAGGTAGGACAGCGCCGCGCCCTCGAGCAGGGACACCGTGGCGTCGTACATGGCGACGTCGAGGTGCGTGCCGCGGCCGGTGCGGGCCCGGCCGAGCAGGGCCGTCGTGATGGCGCCGAACGCGTACAGCCCGGCCGACAGGTCCGCGACGGGGGCCCCCGGCTTCACCGGCGGCCCGTCCGGCTCGCCCGTGATGGCCAGCAGGCCGCTCATCCCCTGCACGACGGCGTCGTAGGCGGGGCGCTGCGACCACGGGCCGGTGTGGCCGAACCCGCTGATCGAGCAGTAGACGAGGCCGGGGGCCTCGGCCAGCAGCCGCTCCGGCCCGAGGCCCAGCCGTCCCATGACGCCCGGGCGGTAGTTCTCCACGACGACGTCGGCCCGCAGCGCGAGCGCCCGGGCGGTCGCGAGGTCGTCCGGGTGCTTGAGGTCGAGCGCGACCGACTCCTTGCCGCGGTTGACCCGGGCGAAGTAGAGGCTGCGGCCGTCGGGGGCGAACGGGCCGTAGGACCGGGAGTCGTCCCCGCCCCCCGGGTGCTCCACCTTGACCACCCGGGCCCCGAGGTCGGCCAGCATCATGGTCGCGAAGGGGCCGGCCAGGACGCGGCTGAAGTCGGCGACGAGCAGGCCGGCGAGGGGGCCCTCGGGGAGGTCGGTCACCCGCCCAGTCTTGCGCCTCCGGTGAACATCGGGTCACAGAGCGTCGACCGCACGCGTTCCAGCGGGAACGCTCGGGGCAGGTGTGGTGTTGTGGAAGACGTGACCGGAACCGTGACCTCGCCCGCCCCCTCTCTGACCGCTGCCGACCGCTGCGACCGTTGCGGTGCCCAGGCCTTCGTCCGTGTCCTCCTGACCTCCGGGGACCTGCTGTTCTGCGCGCACCACGCCAAGGCCTACGAGGACAAGCTCAAGCCGACCGCCGTCGACTGGGTCGACGAGACGGCCGCGCTGAACTCCTAGCTCCTGCACGACCCGGCGTCCCGGTCCCGCACTGCGGGGCCGGGACGCCGTCGTCCTACGGCAGGGACGTCGTCGCGCCCTCGCGGACGTCGACCGCCCGGCCGTCCAGCAGGTAGCGCCCGGTGTCGAGGCCCTCGACCCGCCAGGTGCCGTCGTCGCGCACGCGGGTGGCGAAGACCGGCCCCCGCGGGAGCACCCGGCCGCTCCCGCCGACGGCCCGCCGCAGCAGGACGTCCACGCCCGGCTCCGCCCGGCCCTCGACCGCCCCGCCCGGCGCCAGGACGACGTCGACCCGCTGCCCGCAGCGCCCGGCGGCCGGGACCTGCCGCCAGGCGACGTCGGCCACGCCCGGGGAGCGCTCCGCGACCGGCGCGTCGTCGCGGGCAGGGGCGTAGGCGGCCAGCAGCAGGTCGCTGCCGCAGGGCACCGCGTAGCGGCCGTCGGCGTCGGTGCGGGTGAGCACCCGGGACAGGTCCGTCGGCAGGACCGCGACCCGCACGAGCGGCCGGCCCGCCCGGTCGGTGACCCGCCCGGAGACCCGGTCGGGCACGGCGGCCGACGGGTCCGGCCGGGCGACCTGCAGCGACTCCCCCGCGTCCCGGCCGGGCCCGAGCACGACCGTCCCCAGCCCGACCACGCCGACGACCGCCAGCACCGACGCGCCGGCGGCCAGGCGGCGTCGTCCGGCGGCACGGGCCGCGGCAGCGCCCCCCGCGGGGACGGGCAGGCGGACGCGCTGCGGGGGCGGCAGGCCGGGCAGGGTCACGGGACCTCCAGCACGGCGGCGAGCAGGGCCCGGGCCTCGGACAGCCGGCGCTTGACGGTCCCCGCGGGACGGCGCACCACCCGGGCGACCTGCTCGACGGGGAGGTCGGCGTAGTAGTGCAGCAGGACGACGTCGCGGAGCCCCTCGGGCAGCCGGCCGACGGCGTCGAGCACCCCGAGGTCCGGGGCGGCGACGTCCTCGACGAGCAGGTCGGGCAGGGCCGCCCGCTCGGTCCGCGCCCGGCGCCAGCGGTCCCGGGCGAGGTTCGTGACGACCCGGTAGGCGTAGGGCCGCGGCTCGCGCAGGACGGCGTACCGCACGTAGACCCGGGTCAGGGCCTCCTGGGCGAGGTCGTCGGCGACGCCGCGGTCCCCCACGAGCGACAGCGCGTAGCCCGCCAGCGGGCCGTAGACGTCGGCGTAGAAGTCCTCGAACGCCGCCACGCGCCATGATCGCCCCTGCCCGAGGAGCACGGCCGGGTCGAGCCGCAGAGCGGGGGTCGTCACAGACCCTCCACGCGCGACGACGCCCCGCGGTTCGGCCTAGGCGGCGCGGGCGGCGTACCGGCCGTCGCGGACGTCGACCACGAGCGGGAGCCCGAAGGCCTGCGACAGCAGCGGCGCGGTGAGGACCTCACCGACAGCCCCGGACGCCTGGACCCGTCCACGGGCGAGCAGCAGCGCGTGGGTGGTGCCCACCGGCACCTCCTCGACGTGGTGCGTCACCAGCACGCTCGGCGGCCCGTCGGGGTCCTCGGCCAGCCGGGCGAGCAGCCGCAGCAGGGCCTCGCGGGCGCCGAGGTCCAGGCCCGCCGAGGGCTCGTCCAGCAGCAGCAGCTCGGGGTCGGTCATCAGCGCCCGGGCGAGCAGCACCCGCTTGCGCTCGCCCTCCGACAGCGACGCCCAGCGCCGGCCGCCGAACCCGCGGAGCCCGACGCTCCCGAGCAGGTCGTCCCCGCGGTCGGCGTCCTCGGGGTCGTGCGCGGAGCTCCACCGGCCGACGACGCCGTGCGCAGCCGTGACGACGACGTCGAGGGCGGTCTCGTGCGGCGGCACCCGGTCGGCCAGCGCGGTGCTGGACAGGCCCACCCGGGTGCGGAGCTCGCCGAGGTCGGCCGCGCCGAAGCGCTCCCCGAGCAGGACGACGTCGCCGCGGGTCGGCAGCAGCGCCGCGCCCGCCACCTGCAGCAGCGTGGTCTTGCCCGCGCCGTTCGGCCCGAGGACGACCCAGCGCTCCCCCTCCTGCACCGTCCAGTCGACGTCGGTCAGCAGCGTGGCGCCGTCGCGGACGACGGCGACGCCGGCCAGGTGCAGGACGGCGGAGGGCACGGGAGAAGGCACGGGCGCACCGTAGGACGGGTCGGGACGGCCGTCCGGCAGACTCGCCCGCATGAGCTACCGCTGCTTCGACGTCGAGGTCCTCGGCAAGGTCGCCCACGTGCGGCTGACCCGCCCGGACGAGCTGAACACGATGGTCCCGGAGTTCTGGAGCGAGCTCCCGCAGATCGTCACGGGGCTGTCGGACGCCGGGTCCACGCGCGCCGTCGTGATCAGCAGCACCGGCAGGCACTTCAGCGCGGGGATGGACCTGAGCGTGTTCGGCGGGATGCAGGCCGAGGGCGAGGTGGGCCGGCAGCGCGCCCAGATGAGGAGCAGCGCCAAGGTCCTGCAGTGGACCTTCACCGCCCTGGAGAAGGCACGTATGCCCGTGATCGCCGCCGTGCAGGGCGGGGTCATCGGCGGGGCGGTCGACCTCGCCACCGCCTGCGACGTCCGCTACGCCACCGAGGACGCCTTCTTCGTGGTCCAGGAGATCAACATCGGGATGACCGCCGACGTCGGGACGCTGCAGCGCCTCGGGTCGGTCGTCGGGGAGGGCTTCGCCCGCGAGATGGCCTACACCGGGCGGCGGGTGCCGGCGCAGCGCGCGTACGAGGTCGGGCTCGTGCAGCAGGTGTTCGCCGACCACGACGCCCTGCTCGAGGGGGCCCTCGCGACCGCCCAGGAGATCGCGTCCAAGTCCCCGCTCGCCCAGTGGGGCACGAAGGTCGCCCTGAACCATGCCCGCGACCACGGCGTCGACGACAGCCTCGACCAGATCGCCACCTGGCAGTCCGGGATGTTCCAGCAGCCCGACATGGTCGAGGCCATGACCGCGCGCATGGAGAAGCGCGACGCCGTCTTCCCCGACCTGCTGCCCGAGCCGACGGGTCTGCTGCCGCACCAGGGGTAGTCCGGAGCGCATGGACCTCAGCGCACTCGTCGACACCCTCGTCCCCGGCCCCGGCGGGCGGGTGGACCGCGCCTCGCTGGCGGTGCAGCAGACGGTCGCGGCGGCCGCCGGGACCCCCACCGGCCGCCCCGTCCACGCCGCCCTCCACGGCAACCGCTGGTTCGGCCACCCGCTGCACCCGCTGGCCGTCACCGTCCCGGTCGGTGCCTGGGCGACGTCGGCCTGGTACGACGTCCGCAGCCTGCTCTCGCCCGACGCCGGCCACGAGGACACCGCCGACGCCGCCCTCCGGGTCGGGATCGCGACCTCGCTGCTGGCCGCGGCCACCGGCCTCGCGCAGTACCTCGACACCTCCGGGGGCGCCCGCCGCGAGGCGAGCCTGCACTCGGCGCTCAACACGGTCTCGCTCGGGCTGTACGTCGGCAGCTGGGCGGCGCGGCGGCGCGGGCGGCGCCCGCTGGGTCGCCGGCTCTCGACGCTCGGCCTGACCGTGACCGGGGCCAGCGGGTACCTCGGCGGGGACCTGTCCTACCGGCACGGCGTCGGCGTCCGGCCGCAGGCGCTCCGCGACCCCGCGCTGGCCGCACCGGAGTCCTCGGACCGGCCGCTGCGCACCGGCGAGGTCGCGCACGTCTGACGTCGTGAGCGTGGCGGCGGCCACGCTGGGTAGTGACCTGCCGTACCGCGTCGTCCCTGACGCGAGACCGGTCGAGCCTCCCGCGGGGCCGACCCAGCGCTGTCGCAACGGAAGGCTCAGCCGCATGTCGCACACACCCTGTCCCCGTTCCGCCCGGGCCGCCGCGGTCGCCACGGCCGCCACCCTCCTCGTGGGGACTGGCCTCGCCGCGGCCCCGGCCGCGAACGCCGCCGACCCGGTCCAGTACACGGCGTCGACGTCGACCGGCGTGGTCGGCCTGGTCATCACCCCGCCCGCGACGCTCCCCGGCCTGCCGAACCCGATCGAGCTGACCCTGCTGGGCACCACCGGCTCGGCCGTCGGCAAGGCGCAGGGCACCGACACCTCCACGACGAGCTCGTTCCTCGCCGGCGGCAGCCTGGTCACCGACAGCCCGCTGAGCCCCCTGCTCGCGCCGCTGTCCCGCACGCTGACGGCGTCGCTGACCTCGCCCGGCCCGCAGTCGGCCACCGCGATCGCCGTGCCCGGCAACCCGCTGGGCCTCACGCTCGACGTCGGGGGCCAGCGGGCCGCCGTCACCCGCAGCTCGGGTGCCAACAGCGCCAGCAGCAACGTCGTGAGCTCCGACCTCGCCTCCCTGACGGCGATCGGCCTCGGCCCGGTCATCGACCCGCTGTTCGCGGGCATCGACACCGCGCTCTCCACCCTCGTCACGCAGGCCCAGCCGCTGACGGAGGGCCTGTCGGCCATCCCGAGCATCCCGGCCGTCTCGGTGCCGAACCCGCTCGCCCCCGTGCTCGGCGGTCCCGCCACCATCACGACGCCGTCCGCGGGCGGCGCCACCGTCGCCGGCACCGTCAACGAGCTGCCGGCCCGGGTGGCCGCCCTCGAGGCCAAGCTGCGCGACGGCGCGGTCGTCGCCCTCAACGGCGTCGACACCAGCCAGGGCATCACCCCGACCACCTCGCAGGTCGTCGCGACGGGTCGGGCCAAGCTCGCCGACGGCGGACCTGTTCGGCGGGCTCATCTCGCTCGACGCGACCGAGGCCGTCGCCACCGCCAAGGCCGGCCTGACCCGCGCCCAGGCCGACAGCGACGCGAGCGCCACGCTCGTCGACCTCAAGGCCGGCGACGGCGTGCAGCAGCTGATCGACGTCGTGGCCTCCGACAAGGGCATCACCGCCGGCCTGCTCGGCGGCACGCTCGGCATGACGCTCGACCCGGCCCTCAAGCCGACCGTCGCCGCCGTCGACGCGGCGCTCAACACCGTCCTCGCCCAGCTGACGACGCTGCTCGAGACCCTGGGCGGCGGCGCGCAGCTGATCCAGCAGGGCACGGTGACGCAGACCGTCTCCGCCGACGGCCGTCGCTCCGAGGCGCACGCCAGCCCGGCCCTCGTGTCGGTCGGCCTGCCCGGCGCGACGAACCTGATCCGCCTGGCGATCGGCAAGGCCGACGCCGTCGCCGCCGTCGCGCCCGCCCCCGTCGTCGCGGCTCCCCAGGCGCCGACGCCGGACACCCTCCCCCGCACCGGCGGGTCGGCCACGGTCGGCCTCGGGGCCCTGCTCCTCGCCGGCACCGGCCTGGTGCTCGTCCGCCGGCGCCGCGCGACCGTCTAGTCCGGCACGCACCGCGGCCCGGGTCTCCTCAGGGAGGCCCGGGCCGCGTCGTGTCCGGAGGTGCTACGAGCGGCCGTGCAGGAACCGGACGGTGCGGCCGAGCAGCGCGTCGACGCGCTTGCTGCGGTCGAAGCTCAGCAGCGGCACGGGCAGGGCGTACTTCTGCCGGGTGATCGACTTGGCCCGGCAGAACTCCTTGAGCCCGTCCTCGCCGTGGATGCGGCCGAAGCCGCTGTCGCCCTTGCCGCCGAACGGCAGGGCGGGGATCCCGGCGAAGGCGATGACCTCGTTGATGCTCGTCATGCCGGAGTCCAGGCGCTGCGCGGTCGCCATGCCCTTGGCCCTGCTGAAGACGGCGCCGGCCAGCCCGTACCGGGTGTCGTTGGACAGCCGCACGGCCTCGTCGGCGTCCTTGACCTTCGTGACGGTCAGCGTCGGGCCGAACGTCTCCTCGCGGACGGCGAGGCTGTCCTCGGGGACGTCGACCAGGACGGTCGGCTGCACGACGTTGCCCTCGATGGTCCCGCCGGTCAGCGCCCGGCCGCCCCGGTCGAGCGCGTCGGCGATGTGCCGGCGGATGACGTCGACCTGCCCGGGCATCGTGATCGGCCCGTAGTCCGTGCCGGCCGAGACCTTGCGCGCCTTGGTGGTGAGCGTCGCGACGAACTCGTCGTAGACCTTCTCGTGCACGTAGACCCGCTCGATGCCGATGCAGGTCTGGCCGGCGTTGCTCATGCCGCCCCAGAGGGCCCCGGTCGCGGCGGCGTCGACGTCGGCGTCGTCGTCCACGATCATCGCGTCCTTGCCGCCGAGCTCCATGAGCACCGGCGTGAGGGTCTCGGCGCAGGCAGCCATGACCTTGCGGCCGGTGGGGGCGCTCCCGGTGAAGGCCACCTTGTCGACGCCGGCCCGGCAGAGCGCCGCCCCGGTGTCGCCGAGCCCGGTCAGCAGCTGCATGACCGGCTGCTCCGGGACGATCTCGGCGAACGTGTCGACGAGCCACTTGCCGATGGCGGGCGTGTGCTCGGACGGCTTGAACACGACGGCGTTGCCGGCGGCGAGGGCGTAGGCGATCGAGCCCATCGGCGTGAAGACCGGGTAGTTCCACGGGCCGATCACGCCGATGACGCCGAGCGGCTGGTACTCCAGCGTGGCCGCCTGGTTGGCCATCATCAGCCCGCTCGGGACCTTGCGGGGGCCGAGCACCTTGGGCGCGTGCTTGGCGGCCCAGGCGATGTGGTCGACGGCGAGGGTGATCTCGAGCTGGGCGTCGGCGAGGGGCTTGCCGTTCTCCCGGTGCACCAGAGCGGCCAGCTCGGGGGTGCGGCGGGCCAGCACGCCCTTCCAGCGGTCGAGGCGGTCGCGGCGGCCCTCCCAGCCCAGCCCGCGCCACCAGACGGCGGCCGCGCGGGCCCGTGCGACGGCGGCGTCGGCGTCCTCGGCGGTCTGCTTCGGGAACGCGGCGACGAGCCTCCCCGACGCCGGCTCGACGCTGTCGAACGTGTCGCTGGTGGCGGACGGGGGCCGCACGGGCGTGGTGGTCACGGGGGCTCTTCTCCGGGAGGGGTGCTGGTCGGTCGAGCGTAGGCCGCCCCGGACGGCAGGACCGGGCCGCAGGCGGCACACTGGAGGGGCGCCCCGACCCTGTGCGCTCGAGCCCGAGGAGGGCGTTCCGGTGAGCACCACCCCGCGGCCGCAGGTCGTGTCCGTCACCACCGCCCGTCGCAGCCACAGCGAGGACATCGACCTCCGCGAGCGGCGCTACGTGATGACCCAGTCGGTCCGCGTCGTCTGCGTGCTGCTCGGCGCCCTGGTGCCCGCGCCGATCCCGATCAAGCTGCTGCTGTTCTCGGGAGCCGTGTTCCTCCCCTGGTTCGGCGTCGTCATGGCCAACGCCGGCCCGACGGTCGAGAAGCCGCGGGAGAACGCGGTGGTCGCCCACGGGTCGCTCGACGAGCCGGTCGTGCGGATCGCCATCGAGCCGGGCCGGGTCGTCGACAGCGAGTAGCGGCGCGAGTGCCAGAGTGACCGCGTGACACCCGCCGCGCTCCGGACCTGCCCGTGAAGGTCCCCGGCCCGTACGACGTCGCCGCAGCCGTGCGCGACCTCGGGTCGGCCGCCGGGTCGCTGGCGTCCGCCGTCGGCGCGCTGGTCGCGGTGGTCCCCCGCGCCGACGACGCCGTGACCCGGCTGCTGCAGGTCGCCGACGCCGCCACGACGACGATCGAGGGCGTCGGCAACCTGCTGTCCCGCATCGACGGCGTCGTCGACGGGGTGGAGTCCGCCGTCGGCTCCCTGGTGCCGCGGATCGAGGCCCTCGTCGACGACCTCGGCGGGACCGGGGCCGGCGCGGCCGAGCTGGTGGTGGGTCTGGAGACCACGGCCCGCACCGCCGACGACGTCCTCGCCCGCCTGGGTCGCACCGCGGGCACCGCGGACGGGCTGCTCGGCGGTCTCGCCGACACCCGCGACACCGCTGACGGGCTGCTCGGCGGGCTGGCCGGCACGGCGTCGTCGGCGGACCGGCTGCTGGCCGCGCTGGGGCTCAGCGTCGCCGAGGTCGACGGGCTGCTCGCCCGGCTGACCGGAACGCTCGACGCCGGCGACCAGGCCGTCGCCCGGGTCGGCAGCCTCACCGACTCCGCCACCCGCACGGTCCGCAAGGTCGACCGCACCACCGCGAAGGCCGACGCCGCGCTCGGGCCCGTCGAGCGGCTCGAGCCGGTCCTGACCGCCGCGGCCACCGGGCTGGACCCGGAGCGGGTCGGCGAGCTCGTCGCCCTGCTGGAGCGCCTGCCGGGCCTCGTCGGGCAGCTGGAGGTGGTGGGCCCGGACGTCCGTGCCCTGCTCGACCGCGTCGACGACCTCCACCACCTCGCCGTCGGCCTGCCGGGCACCCGGCGGCTGCTGCGCCGGGCGGTCGTGCAGGAGCCCTAGCTCCTCAGGTAGCTGGCGCCGTTCACGTCGAGCACGGCGCCGGTCGACCAGAACGACGTCGGGGCGGCCAGGAACAGCACGGCGGCCGCGACCTCCTCGGGCCGGGCCACCCGGCCTGCCGGGCTCTGCGCCCGCACGCCGTCGCCCTCCGGGCCGTCCAGCACGGCGGTGGCCATGTCGGTCTCGACGAACCCCGGCAGCACGCTCCCCACGGCCACGCCGTCCTGCGCGTAGGCCAGCGCGAGCGACTGCCCCATCGCCGTCAGGCCCGCCTTGGCCGCGGCGTAGGCGACCGCGACCGGCTCCCCGCGCGAGGCGCCCCGCGAACCGACGTTGACGATCCGGCCGCGCCCGCTCTCCACGAGGTGCGGCAGGGCGGAGTGGCTGGCCCACGCCGCGCCGAGCAGGTCGACCTCGACGGTGGTGCGCCAGTGCCGCTGCCACTGCTCGTAGGTCGCGGTCCGAGGGTCGAGCCGGTCGTAGACACCGGCGTTGTTGACCAGCACGTCGAGACCGCCGAGCGCGCCCGCGGCCTCCTGGACGAACGCCCGCACGGCCTCGGGGTCGGACAGGTCGCCCGCGACGACGACGCCGCCCGCGGGGGCCTCCGCCGCTCGCTGTCCCGTCCCGTGCACCGCGACCCGGGCGCCCTGCGCGGTGAACGCGTCCGCGACCGCCCTCCCGATGCCCCTCGTCCCGCCCGTGACCAGCACCCGGTAGCCCTCGAACTGCACGCCGGCAGGCTACGGGCGCGGGCCGTCCGCCTTCGCCTTGGCGGCCTTCTTGACGCTCTGCTTGTACGCCCGGACCTCCAGCAGCGTGTCCTGGCTGACGACGTCGGCCACGCTCCTGAGCGCCCCGTCCTCGCCGTAGCCGCCGGCCGCCTCGCGCCACCCGGCGGGCCGGACGCCGTACTGCTTGCCGAGCAGCGCGACGAAGATCTGGGCCTTCTGCGTGCCGAAGCCGGGCAGGGCCGTCATCCGCCGGAGCAGCTCGGGGCCGTCGGACACGTCCTCCCACACCGCCTCCGCGCGCCCGCCGTACTGCTCGGTGAGCGCCCGGCACAGGTCCTGCACCCGCTTCGCCATCGACCCGGGGAACCGGTGCACGGCGGGCGGCGTGGCCATCACCTCGGCGAACGCCTCCGCGTCCTGCTCGGCGATCCGGACGGCGTCCAGGTGGCCCAGCCGCTCCCGCAGCACGTGCGGGCCCCGGAACGCCTTCTCCATGGGGATCTGCTGGTCCAGCAGCATCCCGAGCAGGAGGGCGAGCGGGTCCTCGCTCAGCAGCGTGTTGGCGTCGTCGTCGTCCGTCAGCCACAGCGTCATGGCCTCATCCTGCCTCCGGCGGCACCCGCTGCCGGTCGGGCCGGTGGAACACGGGCGGTGGGCGGCCGGCTTGTGCAGGGCATGAAGGCCATCACCTACTCCTCCGCCGGCGACTCCTCCGTCCTGCAGCTCGTCGACCGCCCGGCCGCTGACCCCGGCCCCGACGAGGTGCGCGTGCGCATCGTCGTGTCCGGGGTGAACCCCACCGACTGGAAGGCGCGGACGGGCGGCTACGGACCGCTGCCGTTCCCCGAGAACGTCCCGGACCAGGACGGCGCCGGCGTCGTCGACGCGGTGGGCTCGGCCGTGACCGGGCTCGCCGTCGGCGACCGCGTGTGGGTGCACCTCGCCGCCCACGAGCGCCCGACCGGCACCGCCCAGGAGCTCACCGTCCTGCCGTCCGACCGGGTCGTGCCGCTGCCCGACGGCGTCTCCTTCGAGGTCGGGGCCAGCCTGGGCGTGCCGGCCATGACGGCGCACCGCGCGCTCACGGTCCACGAGCACGGACCGGTCCGCCTGTCCCCGGGCGCGCTCGCCGGACGCTCGGTCCTGGTGCAGGGCGGCGCGGGGGCCGTCGGCCACGCCGCCGTCCAGCTCGCCGTCTGGGCCGGGGCCACCGTCATCGCCTCGGTCAGCAGCGAGGCCAAGGAGGCGCTCGCCCGGGCAGCCGGCGCGCAGCACGTCGTGCGCTACCCGTCCGACACCCTCGCCGCGGACATCCTCGCCGTCGCTCCCGACGGCGTCGACCAGGTGGTCGAGGTCAGCCCGGGCAAGAACGCCGCCCTCGACGTCGAGGTGCTCGCGAACCACGGCAGCGTCGGCTACTACGCCAACGACGGCGGCCCCGACTTCACCGCACCGATCGTGGCGAGCTTCGCCAAGAACGTCCGCTGGCAGGGGCTGCTGCTCTACACGGTGGGCGCCGAACCCCTGCGCAACGCCGCCGAGGACATCACTGCCGCCCTGCACGACGGGGCGCTGCCGGTCGGCGAGGACGCCGGGCTGCCGCTGACGTGGTTCCCGCTCGAGCAGACCGCCGCCGCGCACGACGCCGTCGAGCAGGGCACCGTCGGCAAGGTCCTGGTCCGGGTCAGCGAGGGCTGACCCCGCGGGCGGCGGCCGTCCACAGGCCTGGGCGAGGCACTGACAGCAGGTGCCCTCAGGCGCCAGACTGCCGCCGACCGCCGGGCCCCGGACGGTCGTGCCGCGCCCCGGCGTCGCTGTCCCCGGACCTGCTGGGTCCCGCCCACGTGGAGCACCGTGCGTCTCTCGTCCCTCCGCCCCCCGGCAGCCCTGGCCCTCGCGGCCCTGGTGGCCGCGGCGCTCCCCGCCCTGCCGGCCCTGGCCGGCGGCGGCTCGACGCCGGCCTTCTTCAGCCGGGCCGCAGCCGCCGCACCGTCGTTCCGGGTCCTGTCCACGACTCCGCTCCTGACCCCGCGCTACGCCGGCACGACGCCCGTGGCCCCCGAGGTCGGGCTCGCCGCCCAGCAGCGGGCGGCACGCAGGAGCGCCACCGCGGTGACCCGCTCGACGTGGCGGGTCACCTACGACGCCGGCTTCGACGCCGCTCCGAGGGCCAGGGCCGAGTTCCAGCGGGCTGTCGACACCTGGGCGTCGGTCATCACGAGCGCGGTGCCGATCACCGTGGACGCCCACTTCGCGGCGCTCGAGCCCCGGCTGCTCGGGCGCGCGGGACCCGGCGGCTTCGTGGAGCAGGTCCCCGACGACCGCTACACGGCGGGCGAGGTCGCGTACCCGGTCGCCCTGGGCAACGCGAAGGCGGGCAAGGACCTCATCCCGCCGTCGCCCGCCGACGACGAGGACGGCTTCGACATCTTCGCGGAGTTCCCGAACAACAACAGCCGCATCTTCTACGGCCCCGGACCCGTCCCGAGCGACCAGTACGACTTCTACTCCACCGTGCTGCACGAGCTCGGTCACGGCCTCGGGTTCACGAGCTTCTTCCGGTACGACACGTCGACCCTCGTCGGCCGCTACGGGCTGAACAGGACGACCCCCTACGTCACCGACTACGAGAAGCTCGTGACCGAGGGCGACGGCGCGCGCTCCGTGGACCTCGTCCGCCTGCCGCAGGAGAGCACCCGCCTCGGCCTGGCGATGACGTCCGGCAACCTGTTCTGGCGTGGCCCCCGTGCCGTCGCGGCCGCGGGCGGCGTGCGTCCGCGCCTCTACTCGCCCGACCCGTACGAGACCGGCAGCAGCCTCTCCCACCTCGACGAGGACGCCTACCCGGCCGGGTCCGCCAACGCGCTCATGACCCCGATCGGGGACCCCGGCGAGTACAACGCCGAGCCGGGCCCGATCGCCCTGGGGATGTTCGCCGACATCGGCTGGCCGTCGTCGTCGTCGACGCCGCCCACGGCGAGCCCGAGCGCCAGCCCCTCCACCAGCCCGACCGCCAGCCCGACCGCCAGCCCGACCGCCAGCCCGACTCCCAGCCCCAGCGCGACCCCGACCGCCGGGCCGGCCAGCCCGGTCGGCCCCGGCTCCCGGTTCACCCCGGTGACCCCCCGCCGCCTGCTGGACAGCCGCAGCGGCCTCGGCCTCGGTGGCCGGCCGGTCCGGCTCGGGGACGACACGACCGTCGACCTCGTCGTCCGCGGTGGCGGGACGGGGGTGCCGGCGGGCGCGACCGCGGTCGTCCTGAACGTCACCGCCGTGGCCGCCACCCGCAACACCGACGTCCGCGTCTACCCGAAGCCCACCGGCTCGGCGGTGCCGACCGTCTCCAACATCAACCTGGCCGCCCGGCAGACGCGGGCCGGCGTCGTCACCGTGCCGGTCGGCGCCGACGGCTCCGTCCGGCTCCGCAACGAGGACGGCCAGGTCTCCCTGCTCGCCGACCTCGCCGGCTACTACGCCCCGGACGGCGAGACCGCCTTCCACCCGGTCGCCCCGACCCGCCTGCTCGACACCCGCACCCAGGCGACCCGCAAGCTCGGTCCGGGCGCCAGCCTCGACCTGCAGGTGGCCGGCACGGCGGGCGTGCCGTCCAGCGCCAGCGCCGTCGTCCTGAACGTCACCGGTGTCGCCCCGACCGCCTCGACCGACCTCGCCGTCTACCCGGTGTCCGCCAGCACGACGAAGCCCGAGACCTCCAACGTCAACCTGGTGCCGGGCATCCCGGTCCCGAACCTCGTCGTGGTCAAGGTCGGGGACGGCGGCAGGGTCCGGATCCGCAACAGCAGCGGCACCACCGCGGTCCTCGTCGACCTGTCCGGCTGGTACGACGCGACCGCGGCGGGCGGGCAGCTGTTCCGCCCCGTCGCCCCCGTCCGGCTGTTCGACAGCCGCGACGAGACCGACCCGGGCCTGCGCCGGCTCGGGCCCGGCAGGGTCGGCGGCTTCTCCCTGACCCGCAGCGGTGCGGTGCCGTCCTCGGCCACGGCGGTCCTGCTCAACGTCACCGGCGTCGCCGCGGCCGGCGCCACCGACCTCCGCGTCTACCCCTACGACCGGAGCACGACCGGTTTCCCGACCGTCTCCAACCTGAACCTGGGCAAGGGGTCGACCAACGCCGACGCGGTGGTGGTGGCCGTCGGCGACGACGGCGCGGTCCTGTTCCGCAACCAGAGCAGCTCGGTCGCCGTCGTCACCGACCTCGCCGGGTACTTCGCTCCCTGACCCCGGCTCCTGCACGGCCCGCCTCCCCGCACCGAGCCCAGGTACCGGGCACGGCGGGCCGTGGCGCGTCGCGGTGCCGCCCGCAGGGCAGGATCGAGGGGTGTCCCGCCCCTTCGACCTGCCCGTCGTCCTGCTCAGCCACCGCGGCCCGGTCACCTTCGCCGTCGAGACCGACGCCGACGGCGGCATCCGCCGCACCGCCACCCGCGGGGCGGGCGGTCTGGTCACCGCCCTGACGGGGCTGACCGCCCACCTCGACGACGCCGTGTGGGTGTGCGTGGCCGCGGGCGGCGAGGACGAGGTCGTCGCCGAACAGGCCGCCGGCGGGCGCGTGCGGCTGGGGCTCGACCCGGAGGCGCGGCTGCTCGGCCCCGACGACGACGCCGCCGGCCGCGAGATCGCCCTGCGCCTCGTGGACGTCCCACCGGAGGTCCACAGCGCCTTCTACGGCACCATCGCGAACCCGCTGCTGTGGTTCGTCCAGCACCGGCTGTACGGCCTCGCGACGGCTCCGCAGCTGGGCCGGGCGGAGCGGGCCGCGTGGGACGACGGCTACGTCGAGGCCAACCGGCTGGCTGCCGAGGCCGTCGCGGAGGAGGTCGAGCGGTCCGGCGGCCGGGCGGCCGTCTTCCTGCACGACTACCACTTCTACCTCGTGGGCCAGATGGTCCGGGACCGCTGCCCCGGAGCGGTCGTGAGCCACTTCGTGCACATCCCGTGGCCCGGGCCGGACTCCTGGCGGGTGCTGCCGCCGAACCTGCGCGAGCCGGTCCTGACCGGGCTGCTCGGCTGCGACGTCGTCGGCTTCCACACCGAGGGCGACGCCCGGTCGTTCCTGCTGTGCGTGCAGGAGCTGCTCGGTCTCCCGGTCGACCTCGACGGGCTGTTCGTCGACGTCGGGTCCCGCCGGGTGCAGGTGCACAGCTACCCGATCAGCATCGACGTCGACGCCCTCGAGGAGGTCGCGTACAGCGACGCCGCCGAGGACCACATCGCGACGCTGCCCGCGCAGGGACAGCTGCTGCTGCGCGTCGACCGGACCGACCCGAGCAAGAACATCGTGCGCGGCTTCGTCGCCTACGAGCTCATGCTCGAGGAGCACCCCGAGCTGCACGGCGAGGTCGTCTTCCTGGCCCTGCTGCAGCCGAGCCGGCAGGACGTCCAGGAGTACGCCGACTACCTCACCGAGATCGGCGCGGCCGCGACCCGGGTCAACGCACGCTTCGGCACCGGCGACTGGCAGCCCGTCGACCTCCGGCTGGCCAGCGACATGCCGCTCGCGGCCGCGGCGTACCGGCGGTGCGACGTCCTGGTCGTGAACGCCGTCGCCGACGGGATGAACCTCGTGGCCAAGGAGGCCGTCGTCGTCAACGAGCACGACATGGTGCTCGCGTTGTCGGAGGCCACGGGAGCGCACGGCGAGCTGGGCCGGTTCGCCCTGACGCTGCACCCGTTCGACGTCGGGCAGCAGGCCGACGCCCTGCACGAGGCGCTGACGATGCCGCGGGAGCGTCGCCGGGACCTGCGGCAGGCGGCCGCCGCCGTCGTCCGGCACAACGACGTCGCGCGGTGGCTCCAGGTGCAGCTCGACGACCTCGCCGAGGTTCGCGCCGGGCTGTAGCAAGACGGACGTACGGTTTGGTGCTACCCTCGGGCCGTGCCCAAGGTGTCCGAGGACCAGCTGCTCGCCCGCCGGGCGCAGATCCTCGACGCCGCCCGTCGGGCCTTCGCCCGCCACGGGTACGAGGGCGCCACGGTCAAGGTCCTCGAGGCCGAGACCGGCCTGTCGCGGGGCGCGATCTTCCACCACTACCGCGACAAGGACGCGCTGTTCCTCGCGCTCGCCGAGGACGACGCCGCCCGGACCGCCGAGGTCGTGGCGGCGCACGGCCTGGTCCAGGTCATGCGCGAGCTCGGCGACGTCTCGGGCGAGAAGGACGCCGGCTGGCTCGGTGTCCAGCTCGAGGTCCGCCGCCGGCTGCGCACCGACCCCGTGTTCGCGGCCGCCTGGTCCGCCCGCCAGGAGGCGGTCCGGACCGCCACCCGGAGCCGGCTCGAGCGGCAGCGGGCGGCCGGCGTCGTGCGCGACGACGTCGACGTCGACCTGCTCGTCGACTTCCTGCGGCTCGTGCTCGACGGGCTCGTGAGCTCGCTGGCCACCGGCCTGTCCCCCGCCTCGCTGGACGGCGTCCTCGACCTCGTCGAGGACGCGGTGCGCTCCCGTCCGGCACAGCGCTCTAGCGTCTCTGTCAGCCCCACACGAGGAGAGTTCAGATGACCCACCCCGATTCGTTCACGGCACGCGGCACGCTGGAGGTGGGCGACAACTCGTACGAGGTCTTCCGCCTGTCGGCGGTGGAGGGCGCAGCCGACCTCCCGTACAGCCTCAAGGTCCTGCTGGAGAACCTGCTCCGCACCGAGGACGGCGCCGACATCACCGCCGACCACGTCCGTGCGCTGGCCGGCTGGGACCCCGCCGCCGAGCCGGACACCGAGATCCAGTTCACGCCCGCACGCGTGCTCATGCAGGACTTCACCGGCGTCCCGTGCGTCGTCGACCTCGCCGCCATGCGCGAGGCGATGGCCGACCTCGGCGGCGACCCGAAGAAGATCAACCCGCTGGCCCCGGCCGAGCTGGTCATCGACCACTCCGTCGTCGCCGACCACTTCGGCTCCGCCGAGGCCCTCGGCCTGAACGGCGCGCTCGAGTACGAGCGCAACAAGGAGCGCTACGAGTTCCTCAAGTGGGGCCAGAAGAGCTTCACCGACTTCGCGGTCGTCCCGCCGAACACCGGGATTGTCCACCAGGTCAACCTGGAGCGGCTGGCCCGGGTCGTGTTCGAGCGGAACGGCCAGGCCTACCCCGACACCCTCGTCGGCACGGACAGCCACACCACGATGATCAACGGTCTGGGCGTCCTCGGCTGGGGCGTCGGGGGCATCGAGGCCGAGGCGGCCATGCTCGGCCAGCCCGTGTCGATGCTCATCCCGAAGGTCGTCGGCTTCAAGCTCGTCGGCGAGCTCCCGGCCGGTGCCACCGCCACCGACCTCGTGCTCACCGTGACGGAGCTGCTGCGCAAGACCGGCGTCGTCGGCAAGTTCGTCGAGTTCTACGGCCCCGGCGTCGCGAACGTCGCCCTCGCGGACCGCGCGACCATCGGCAACATGAGCCCGGAGTACGGCTCGACCTGCGCGATCTTCCCGATCGACGACGAGACGCTCGACTACATGCGGCTCACCGGCCGCCCGGCCGAGCTGGTCGCCCTCACCGAGGCGTACGCCAAGGAGCAGGGCCTGTGGCACGACCCGAGCGCCGAGCCGCGGTTCAGCCAGACCGTCGAGCTGGACCTGTCCACGGTCGTCCCGTCGCTCGCCGGTCCGAAGCGCCCGCAGGACCGCGTCCCGCTGAGCGACGCCAAGGCCATGTTCCGCACCGCCCTGGTCGACTACGCGGGCGGCGGCTCGGACAGGACCGCCACCGGGCCCTCCCCCGCCGTCGACGGCGTCGGCACCGGCCTGGACGAGTCCAGCGCCGAGTCCTTCCCGGCGTCCGACCCGGTCGCGGCGACCGAGGACAAGCCCGAGGACAAGCCGGTCAGCGTCAGCGTCAACGTCGGCGAGCTCGGCGACCGGCCGTCCCGGCCCACCGCCACCGTGCTGGCCAGCGGCGACCGGGTCGAGCTCGACCACGGCGCTGTCGCGATCGCCTCGATCACCAGCTGCACCAACACCAGCAACCCGTACGTGATGGTCGCGGCCGGCCTGCTGGCCAAGAAGGCCGTCGAGAAGGGCCTGACCAGCAAGCCGTGGGTCAAGACGACCCTCGCACCGGGGTCCAAGGTCGTCACCGACTACTACGCCGCCGCCGGCCTCAACCCGTACATGGACAAGCTGGGCTTCCAGACCGTCGGGTACGGCTGCGTGACCTGCATCGGCAACTCCGGCCCGCTGCCCGAGGCGGTCACGGCCGCGGTCGACGAGGGCGACCTCGCCGTCGTGTCGGTGCTGTCGGGCAACCGCAACTTCGAGGGCCGCATCAGCCCGGACATCAAGATGAACTACCTCGCGTCGCCGCCGCTGGTCGTCGCGTACGCCCTCGCCGGCACGATGGACCTCGACCTCACCAACGAGCCCCTCGGCACCGGCAGCGACGGCGAGCCGGTGTTCCTCGCCGACATCTGGCCCAGCCAGAAGGAGGTCTCCGACGTCGTCGCGTCCGCCATCACGCAGGACATGTACGCGGAGTCCTACGCCGACGTCTTCGCCGGCGACGACCGCTGGAAGGCCATCGAGGTGCCGGCCGGCGACGCCTTCACCTGGGACCCGGGAAGCACCTACGTCCGGAAGCCCCCGTACTTCGACGGCATGGCCCGCGAGCCGAAGCCGGTCACCGACATCGTCGGCGCCAAGGTGCTCGCCAAGCTCGGCGACTCCGTCACCACCGACCACATCAGCCCGGCCGGCTCGATCAAGAAGGACTCCCCGGCGGGCGCCTACCTGTCGCAGAACGGCGTCGCGCCCAAGGACTTCAACAGCTACGGCAGCCGCCGCGGCAACCACGAGGTCATGATCCGCGGGACGTTCGCCAACATCCGGCTGCGCAACCAGCTCGCCCCCGGCACCGAGGGCGGCGTCACCGTGCGCGACGGCGAGGTCACGAGCATCTACGAGGCCAGCCAGGCCTACCAGGCCGAGGGCACGCCGCTGATGATCCTCGCGGGCAAGGAGTACGGCTCGGGCTCGAGCCGCGACTGGGCCGCCAAGGGCACCGCCCTGCTCGGCGTCCGCGCCGTCATCGCCGAGTCCTACGAGCGCATCCACCGCTCGAACCTCATCGGGATGGGCGTCCTGCCCCTGCAGTACGCCGAGGGGCAGAACGCCGACAGCCTCGGCCTCACCGGCGAGGAGACGTTCTCGATCGAGGGCGTCGCCGGCGGCGAGAGCGTCCCGCGCGAGCTGACGGTCACGGCGGACGGCAAGGAGTTCACGGTCGTGGTGCGCATCGACACGCCCGGGGAGCAGGCGTACTACCGCAACGGCGGGATCATGCCGTACGTGCTCCGCTCGCTGCTCTAGCCAGACCCTCGGAGCCCCGGTCGCGCACGTGCGGCCGGGGCTCCGGCGCGTCCGCCCCGGCGTCCGGCGGCTGCCCAGCGGATCAGGGGCGATACTGGTCACGTGACCACCTCGTCCTCGGAGGCCGCCGCGCCACGCCCGTCCCTGTCGGGGGCTGTCAGTCGTGGTCGTGGCCCTCGGTCGGGGGTCCGTCCGGGCTCTCCTGCCCCGGCACCCTGCACCTGCGGACCGAAGGACCTCGTCGCGTGACACCGCCTCGCACCGCCCCCGCCCCGGCTCCTGCCGACCCCGTCCCGGACCCCACGGACGCTCTCGACGGCACCAGCGACGCCGCTGCCCAGGCCGTCGAGGCGGTCGCCGTGGCGCCCGCGAAGAAGGCGGCCCGCAAGGCCCCCGCCAAGAAGGCGCCGGCCAAGAAGGCGGCCCCTGCCGCCGCCCCTGTCGCCGCCCCTGTCGCCGAGGGCGACGAGCCGGCCCTCGAGGACCTGCAGGACGTCGACCCGGCCGCTCTCGTCGAGGACCCCGAGGTCGTGGCGGACGCGGCTGCCGAGCCGGGCGCCGTCGTCGACCCGCTGGTCGTCGCCGCGGCCGACCCCGCGCTGGCCGTGGCCACCGGCGCCGTCGTCGCGGAGGACGACGAGGACGACGACGAGGACGACGACGACGAGTCCCCGAAGAAGCCGTCCGACGACGACGACGACGAGGACGAGAAGGACCCGAAGAAGCCGCTCGCCGCGGAGGGCGAGGTCGGCATCTCGACCGACCTCGTGCGGGCGTACCTCAAGGAGATCGGCAAGGTCCCGCTGCTCACCGCCGAGCAGGAGGTCGAGCTCGCCCAGCGCATCGAGGCCGGCCTGTTCGCCGCCGAGAAGATCCGCCAGGCCGACGACGGCGAGGCCGCCAAGCTGTCCGCCGCCCTCAAGCGCGACCTCGACTGGCTGGTCCACGACGGCGGGAAGGCCAAGCGGCACCTGCTCGAGGCCAACCTGCGCCTGGTGGTCAGCATCGCCAAGCGCTACCTGGGCCGCGGGATGCTGTTCCTGGACCTCATCCAGGAGGGCAACCTGGGCCTGATCCGTGCGGTCGAGAAGTTCGACTACACCAAGGGCTACAAGTTCTCGACCTACGCGACGTGGTGGATCCGCCAGGCGATCACCCGGGCGATGGCCGACCAGGCGCGCACCATCCGCATCCCGGTCCACATGGTCGAGCAGATCAACAAGCTCACCCGCGTGCAGCGCGAGATGCTCCAGGAGCTCGGCCGCGAGCCCACCCCGGAGGAGCTCGCCAAGGAGCTCGACATGACGCCCGAGAAGGTCGTCGAGATCCAGGGCTACGCCCGGGAGCCGGTCAGCCTCGAGACGACCATCGGCGACGACCAGGACTCGAGCCTCGGCGACTTCATCGAGGACGCCGACGCCCCCATCGCCGCCGACGTCGTCTCCTACGGCCTCATGCAGGAGCAGCTCAACGAGGTGCTCCGCACGCTGACCGACCGGGAGGCCGCCGTCGTCAAGATGCGCTTCGGCCTGGTCGACGGCCAGCCGCGGACCCTCGACGAGATCGGCCGGGAGTTCGGGCTGACCCGCGAGCGCATCCGCCAGATCGAGAGCAAGACGCTCTCGAAGCTCCGGCACCCGTCCCGGTCGCAGAAGCTCCGCGACTACCTCGACTAGAGCGCTCCGCACCGCGGGCCGGTCCTCCTCCGGGGGGGCCGGCCCGTCGTACGTTCTGGCCGTGCAGCCGATCTCGCCGCAGGAGTTCGAGGGGCTCGTCGCCGACGCCCTCGACGCCCTGCCCCCCGCCCTGGCGGCGCACTTCAGCAACGTCGTCGTCGTGGTGGAGCACGAGAACGAGGAGGACCCCGACCTGCTCGGGCTCTACGAGGGGGTCTCCCTGCTCGAGCGCTCGCACTACTCCGGCGCGCTGCCCGACCGGATCAGCCTCTACCGGATCCCGCTGTGCCTCATGGCCGAGGACCTGGACCACCTCGCGGAGGAGGTCCAGGTGACCGTCGTGCACGAGTTCGCCCACCACGTCGGCATCGACGACGACCGCCTGCACGCGCTCGGCTGGGACTGACCCGCGCCCAGGACCACCCTCGCGGGTGCCTGTGAGGGACCTCACCGTGAGAGGGTGGTGCGGAACAGTCCTCCCTGATGGATCGTTCAGCACGTCGACGGGGCGCACCACGGCCCCCGCCCGGGAGGCCACGTCACCCGTGGCCGTGCCCACCAGCGCGTGTCGCCGCGCCGACCATCCGAGGGCCGCGCACCCGCCGCACCCTCACGCCGCACCACAGACCAGGAGTCCGTCTTGCCCACCGCCGCCCGTCCCGCCGACGTCATCGAGGCGCTGGTCGAGCGTGCCCAGACCGAGGGTGCCGTCACCCTCGAGCAGCTGCGCACCACCTTCGAGGAGGCCGGCATCGGCCCCGGCGAGGCCGGTGAGGTGCTCCGCCGCCTGACCGAGGCCGGCGTCGTGTCGCTGCCCGGTGGCGAGGAGGCTGCCGTGAAGAAGCCGCGCAAGCGTGCTGCCACGGCCCGCCCCGTCAAGAAGGCCGCCCCGAAGGCCGCCACCCGCCCGGCCGGCCGGACCGTCGTCGACGCGCCGGTCGAGGCCGCCGCCGAGACGGCCGTCGAGGCTCCGGCCGAGCCAGTCGTCGCCGCGCCCGCGCCCAAGATGACGAAGGCCGCCGCCGCGAAGGCCGCCAAGGCTGCCGCCGAGGCCACCCCGGCCGTCGTGCTCCCCGAGTTCGACGAGGGCGAGCCCGACGCGCCGGCCAAGCCGGTCGCCGAGGAGGACAAGCCCCTCGCGATCGACGAGCCGCCGCCCGGCATCGACCTCGTCAAGGCCTACCTCCGCGAGATCGGCAAGGTCGCCCTGCTGACCGCCGTCGAGGAGGTCGAGCTGTCCAAGCGCATCGAGGCCGGCCTGTTCGGCAACGAGAAGCTGCGCCAGCACAACGACGGCGAGGTCAAGCTGCCGATCGCCCTGCGCCGCGACCTCGCGGAGATCGTCCGCGACGGCGAGCGGGCGAAGCGCCACCTGCTCGAGGCCAACCTGCGCCTCGTCGTGTCGCTGGCCAAGCGCTACCAGGGCCGCGGCCTCGACCTGCTGGACCTCGTGCAGGAGGGCAACCTCGGCCTGGTCCGCGCGGTCGAGAAGTTCGACTACACCAAGGGCTACAAGTTCTCGACGTACGCCACCTGGTGGATCCGCCAGGCGCTGCAGCGTGCGCTCGCCGACCAGGGCCGCACCATCCGCGTCCCGGTCCACATGGCCGAGCTGATCACCAAGGTCACCCGGGTCCGGCGCGAGCTGACCCAGTCGCTCGGCCGCGAGCCGCTGTCGGAGGAGATCGCCCAGCCCCTCGACATGACCGCCGCCAAGGTCGAGGAGATCCTCGGCTACGGCCGCGACACCCTCTCCCTGGAGAGCCCGGTCGGTGACGACGAGGCGGTCCTCGGCGACTTCATCACCGACTCCGACAGCCCCGACCCCGTCGCGGCCGTCGAGATGCAGATGATGCAGGGCCAGCTCTCCCAGGTCCTCGCCGGTCTGCCGAGCCGCAGCGCCACCGTCATGCGGATGCGCTTCGGCCTGGACGACGGCCGGGCCCGCACCCTCGACGAGGTCGGCCGGCACCTGGGCCTGACCCGCGAGCGGATCCGCCAGATCGAGCGCGACACCCTGGCCGAGCTCCGCCAGGGCGGCAACGCCGACGCCCTTCGCGAGTTCGTCGCGTAGCACCTGCACCTCCCGACAGCCCGGCCCTCTCGAGGGCCGGGCTGTCGGCGTCCCGGCCACCGGACCGCGCGGCTCCAGGCACGCGCCCGGGCCCGCGGGCTGACAGGATCAGGTGTCCCTCCCCCGACCCGCAGAGGACCCCCATGAGCGACGACACCACCAGCGGCTCCCGCCAGAACACCACCTTCCCCAGCGGCAGCGGCACGGCGCACGGCTACCTCGCCCTCCCCGAGAGCGGCACGGGCCCCGGCGTGATCGTCATCCAGGAGTGGTGGGGCCTGACCGACCACATCGCCGACGTCACCGAGCGGCTGGCCAAGGAGGGCTTCGTCGCCCTCGCACCCGACCTCTACGGCGGCAGGACCGCGCACGACGCCGACGGCGCCGGTGAACTGATGATGTCCCTCCCCGTCGACCAGAGCGCCCGCGACCTCGCAGGGGCCGTCGACTTCCTGCTCGGCCACGAGGCCGTGACCTCCGAGAAGGTCGGCGCCGTCGGGTTCTGCATGGGCGGTGGCTTCGTGCTGCTGCTCGCGGCACAGCAGGGCGACAAGGTCGGCGCGGCCGTGCCCTTCTACGGCGTCGGTCCGGCCGTGCCGCAGGAGTACGCCGGCGTCACCGCGAAGGTGCTCGGCCACTACGGCGAGCGCGACGACTTCTACCCGGTCGACCAGGCGCGGGCCCAGGAGGAGCAGATCCGGACCGAGTCCGGGGCCGACGTCACGTTCCACTACTACGACGCCGCGCACGCCTTCCACAACGACGAGAACACCCTCGGCACGTACAGCGAGGCCGACGCGACGCTGGCGTGGAGCCGCACGCTCGCGTTCCTGCACGCCAACCTGGGCTGAGCCCCCGACCGCTCTGCAGACCGGTCCAGCAGGTCGTGCAGCGGCGCCCCGTCCCGCTCCGGCAGGGCGGGGCGCACCTGCCTGACCGGGCGTCGATCGCGGGCCCGCCGGTGGCGTGCTGGCCCGGACAGACCGACGGCCCCGGCTGCAGGTGCAGCGGGGGCCGTCGGTGAGCGGGAGCGCTAGGAGTCGGCGCGGACCCAGGCGGTCGTGGACTTCTTGCGCGAGCCGGAGGACGCGGCCTGTGCCGCAGCCGCACCGCCGGCGGCGCTGAGCCACTCGCGCTGGGTGGCCAGCTGGCTCTCGAGGTCGGCGGTCGGCCGGCCCGCGGTCTGCGCCTTCGCGAGCTTCTCCTCGAGCTCGGCCACGCGCTCGCGCAGCTTCACCGTGAACGAGCTCTCGACGTGCTTCGGCGCGGCGCTGCCGGCCTGCCGGACCTTCTCCTCGACGGCGGCCATCCGGTCCTCCAGCGACCGCATGACGTCGCGCGGGACCTTGCCGGCGGCCTCCCAGCGGTCCTGCAGGACCTTGAGCCGGTTGCGGGCCTTCTCGAGCCCCTGCTCGGGGTCGATCTGCTCGGCCTCGACGAGGATCTGCTCCTTGAGCGTCTGGTTGCCCCGGAACTCCTCGTCCTGCGCCGCGAACTGGGCGTTGCGGGCCTGGAAGAACACGTCCTGGGCGGCCTTGAAGGCGTTCCAGAGGCTGTCCTCGACCTCGCGCGGCGCCCGGCCGGCGGTCTTCCACTCCGACATCAGGTCCTTGAAGGTCCCCGCCGTGGTCTTCCAGTCGGTGGAGCTCGACAGGGCCTCGGCCCGCTTCACCAGGGCCTCCTTGCGCTGCTTGGAGACCTCCCGCTGCTGCTCGAGGGCACCGAAGTGGGTGGTGCGGCGCTCGGCGAAGCGCTTGCGGGCGTCGGCGACCCGCTGCCAGAGCTCGTCGTCGGCCTTGCGGTCGACGCCGGTGATCTTCTTCCAGTCCTCGCCGAGGGTGCGCAGCCGCTCGCCGGCCGTCTTCCACTCCGAGCTGCCCGCGAGCTGCTCGGCCTCCTCGGCCAGCACGGTCTTCTTCGCGACCGCGGCGACCTTCTCCTCGGCGCGCTGGGCCTTCGCGGCCTCGGCGGCCTCGGCGGTCTTCTCCACCAGAGCGTCGACCCGGCGCTCGAGGGCGGCGAGGTCACCGACGGCCGCGGCCTCGGGCACCTGCTGCTTGAGGCGGGCAGCGCTGGACGCCACCTGCCGCGGGTCCCCGACGCCCGAGCGCAGGCGCTGCTCGAGCAGCTGCACCTCGGTCGCCATCTGCTCGTAGCGCCGCACGAAGTGCGCGAGGCCCTCCTCCGGCGCACCGGCGTGCCACGACCCGACGGCACGCTCGGTGCCCTCCGCGGTCTTGACGTACACGGTGCCGTCCTCGGCCACCCGGCCCCACTCGCTCATGCCACTCCCAGATCGCTGTCCCTGTGACGACCATCCTCGCGCATCCGCCCGTCGGCAGGGGGCGCGAGACTGGACAGGTGCACCTGCCGGACCTGCCTCCCGACGTCGTCCGCGCCCTGCCCGCGGCCTCACCGCCTCCGCCCTGGGCCTGCCGGGTGGAGGCGGTGGTGTGGTGGCACCGGGCCGGGCAGCCCGCCCGGGAGGCTCTCCCGCCCGGCGCCCGGACCCTCCTGCCGCTCACCGTGGGCGCCCTGGTCCGCTACCTCGACAGCCCCGTCGGCACGTACTCCGAGCTGCTGGCCTGCCCCGTGCTGCTGCGCGGCCGCGGCCTGGTGCACACGACCGTCCCGTTCATCGCCGTCGACTCGGTGCCCTCGATCGCCGGCGGGCGGGAGCACTGGGCGCTGCCCAAGACCCTCGCCGCGTTCGCCGGCGGCACGGTCACCGCCGACACGTGGGCCGCGTCCGTGTCGCGTCGGCCCTTCGGCCCGCGGTTCCCGGTGGCCGGCCGCTTCTCCACCACGCAGGACGCGGTCCGGACCGCCCGCTCGACCGTCCGCGGCACCGGCCGGCCCGCTCGGGTCGACGTCGACGCCGAGGGGCTGCCCCCGTGGGTCCTGCCGGGGCGGCACCCCGGCCTCGTCCTCACCGGTGCCCGGCTCGTCGTCGGGCCCGCCCGGTGAAGCGCCTCGCCGTCCTCGGCCTCTACGTCGTCCCACTGGCGCTCAGCGCCGCGTTCCTCGTGTCGCGCGGGCTGTGGGTTCTCGCCGTCGGGCTGCTCGCCGTCGAGGCCTGCGTCGTCACCGCCGTCGCGGCGTCCCAGCGTCCCCCGCGGACAGCCCGCGCGCCGAAGGCCCCGACCGACGGCTCGACCTTCCTGCTCGCTGTCGGCGGGGCCGTCGTCGCCGTCGTGGTCGTCCTGCTGGTCCTGGTCCGCACCACCTCGGGGTAGTCCGTCCGGACCATGCGCTGCGGGGCGGTCCGCGTCGACACTCCGTGCATGACCAGCGCCCGCCTCTCGGCGGTCCCCGACGCGCCTGCGGGCCGCCCTGCGCCCGACCCCCGGGTCCGCGCCGCCGCCGCGGTCCTGGCGGGAGAGCCGGTCGCCGACGTCGCGGAGCGGGCCGGCGTCGACGCCGCGCAGGTCGAGCGCTGGGCCACCGCCCTGGCCTCCGGCGGTGCCGCTGCGGTCGGCGGCATCGGGCTCGAGCGACCGGCCGACGGCGCCACCGCAGAGTCCGTCCCGGTGGAGGACTTCCTGTCCGTGCTCGCCCACGAGCTGCGCACCCCGCTCACCGCCGCCCGCGTCGCGCTGCGCGTGCTCGCCGCGCCGGACGTCGCCCCCGCAGTCCGGGCCCGGGTGGGAGAGACGGTGCTGGAGCGCCTGGCCGCCCTCGACCGGCTCACCCTCGACGTCGCCGACGCCGTGGCCGTCGTGACCGGCCGCGCCCGGCTCGCCCCCGAGCGGGTGGAGCTGGGGCGGGTGGTGTCGGCCGCCTGCGCCGCCGCGTCCGTCGAGCCCGTCCCCACGCCCCCCGTCCACGTCTGGGTCGACCCCGTGCGGCTCGACGCCGTCACCGCGACCCTGCTCGGCCACGCCCGCCGGTACTGCGCCCCCGAGGACGTCCAGGTGCGCGTCCAGGCCCTCCCTGACGCCGCGCTCGTGACGGTCCGGCTGTCCGGCGTCGAGGTCGACCGCGAGACGGCCGTCGCCCTGTTCGAGCCCTTCGGCTCGGCCGCCCGCGGCGACGGCAACGGGCTGGCCATGTACGTCGTCCGCGCCCTCGTCGTCGCCAGCGGCGGCACGGTGGGCATGGCGGGCACCGGCAGCTCCCCCGACGGCGACGCCGCCACCGTGCTCTGGGTCCGGCTCCCCCTGCACGAGGGCGCCGCTCCGCTCGTCCCGCGTCCCCGCACCGCACCTGTCCGGATCTCCCACCCCGTCTCCCAGGAGGACCCCTCATGACCGACAACCGCACCGCCACCTGGTCGCTCGCCTGCGGCGACGTCGTCCCCGGCTGCACGTCCGTCGTCTCCGGCGCCACGCGCGACGCCGTCCTGTCCGCGGTCGCGGCCCACGCCGCCGCCGACCACGGCCTGACCGACCTCGACGCCGCGACCGCCGCCGCCGTCGAGGCCGCACTCCGCACGCCCGTCGCGGTGTAGGCACCCCGGCCCGGTCCGCAGCCGGGTGTGACGAGATCGCCGACGCGTCCGGGCAACGCTTCCAGGACAGATGCGTCTGGACGGGAGAGGATGCCGGAGTGCCGGCGACCCCCGCCGCCCGGAGGAGCCCCGTGAAGCCGTCTGTCCCGACCACCGGCCGGGTGCCCGGCCTGCTCGTCGCCGGCGCGCTCGCCACCACGGTGCTGGCCGGCGGCGTCGCCGTCGCGCTGAGCCACGACTCCTCCGCCGCCGTCCCCGCGGCGAACACGGCGCCCGTCGTCGTCCCCACCGCCTCGTTCCCCGACGTCGCCGGCGGCCGGGTCCCCTGGGCCTCCCCGCTGCGCGTCGCGGTGACCGACGGCGTGCTGACCGCGCTCGACGTCACCACGCCCGAGGGCACCGGCCTGGCCGGCACGGTCTCGCCGACGGGCTGGACGTCGACCAGCACCCTGGTGCCCGCGACCACCTACCGGGTCACGGCCACCGTCCGCGACTCCGCCGACCGGCCGCACACGCTGCCCCTCACCGTCCAGACCACGCCCGCCGAGAAGCTGCTGAAGGCGGCGCTCAGCCCCGGGGACGACAGCGTCGTCGGTGTCGGGAAGCCGATCCAGATCACGCTCAGCCGCGACGTCGTCTCCCCCGCCGACCGGGCCGCGGTCGTCGCGCGGCTCGGGGTGACCGCGACCCCGGCGGTCCGGGGCGCCTGGCGCTGGATGGACGCCCGCACCGTGCACTACCGGCCGGCGGAGTTCTGGACGAAGGGCACGACCGTCCGCGTCTCGGCCGACCTGCAGCGCCTCGGCCTGTCGGACGGGGTCTGGGGCTCGGGCGGGCGGACGTCGTCGTTCACGGTCGGCTCCGCGCTCGTCAGCACGGTCGACGTCGCCGCCCACACCATGACCGTCCGGCGTGACGGCACGGTCCTGCGGGTCATGAAGGCGTCCATGGGCAAGCCGCAGTTCGCCACCCGCAACGGCACGTTCATCGTGCTGGAGAAGTTCGCGGACCGGATCATGGACAGCGCCACGGTGAACCTGCCGCCGGGCACCCCGGCGTACAAGACGGCCGTCAAGCACGCCGTCCGGATCACGAACAGCGGCACCTTCACCCACGGCGCCCCCTGGTCGGTGGCCTCCCAGGGCGTCGCGAACGTCAGCCACGGCTGCATCAACCTCAGCCCGTCCGACGCCGCCTGGTTCTTCGACCAGGCCCGCCGCGGCGACGTCGTCGTCGTCAAGAACAGCAGCCGGGGCGCCAACTCCTACGACGCCGGGTCCCGCGACTGGAACATGAGCTTCGAGGACTGGCAGAAGCCCGCGTAGGGACGGTCGGCGGGTGGACCTGCCGCCGTCCTGACAGGGTGGTCCGGTGGCGCCGCGACCGGCCCGGCGGACCGTCCGGGACCTGACCGGCCTCGTCCTCGGCGCGCTGCTGGTCCTGCTCGTGCTGCGGCTGTCCGGCCTCGAGCGCGGCGGCCTGTTCGACCTCCTCGTCGGGGCGCTGCCCCTGGTGCTCCTGCCGGCCTACCCCCTGCTGCTCGTCGCCGTGGCGCTGCGGGCCCGCCTGCTGGCGCTGCTCGCCGCCGTCGTCGTGGCCGGGCACCTCGGGGTGGTGGCCCCCGCCCTGGGTGCCGCCCCGCTGCCCGCCGGCGCGCGGGACGCCCCGCGGCTGCGGGTCGTCACGGCGAACCTCTACGTCGGCAACCCCGACCCGGCACGGTCCGGCCGCGCCCTGCGCGCCCTGCGGCCCGACGTCCTCGTCGTCCCCGAGCTCACGGCGGAGGGGCTCGCCGGGCTGGTCGCGAGCGGCCTGCTGGAGGACCTGCCGTTCCAGGAGGTCGGCCTGGCCGGACGGGCCGAGGGAGTCGGCCTGTTCAGCCGGCTCCCCCTCACCGACCCGGCCGAGGAGGCGGTCGACGTCCGGCTGCTGCCGCGGGGCACGGTGCGGGTGGGCGGGGTGGCCGTGCGGATCCTCGCCGGGCACCCGCTCCCGCCGGTCTCGGCCTGGGAGCCGCTGTGGCGGAGCAACCTCGAGGCGCTCGCCCAGGAGGTGGCCGCCGTCCGGCTGCCCGTCGTCGTGGCCGGGGACCTCAACGCCGACCGAGACCACGCGCCCTTCCGGCGGCTGCTCGACACCGGGCTGCGCGACGCCGCGGACGAACGGGGGCGGGGCCTCGCGCGGACCTGGCCCGTCGGCCTGCCCGTGCTGCAGCTGGACCACGTCCTGGTCCGTGACGGCGAGGGCGGCCGCCTGGCCGTGCTCGACCAGCGCGAGGCCCGGGTGCCCGGGAGCGACCACCTTGCGGTCGTGACCGACCTCGCGGTGCTGTCCCCCGGGGCGTCCTGACCTACGGCGTCATCTGCCCGACCTCCTCGAGCGCCCGGGTCAGCACGACCGGGGCACCGAGGTCGCCGTACACGTGTCCCGCCGTGGTCTTCACCAGCAGCCGGACGACGCCGCCCCCGCGGCAGCCACCGGAGTCGGTGCGGCTCGCGCCGCCGTCGACGGTGCGGGTGCAGCCGGCGGCCGACGCGAGGGTGCGCGTGGCGGGCCGGGCCGGCACCGGGACGATCCCGAGCAGCGGGCTCTTCTTCGCGGGCGGGTCGAGCGGGATGGTCGCGTCCTTCGCCCCGTGCAGCTCGACGAAGCGGAACGGCAGGGCGGCCCGGCTGCAGCCGGAGGAGCGGGTGCCCGAGACGCTGACGACCAGGCGCAGCCCGAGGTCGGCGTGGCAGACGGCGGCGTAGGCCATCATCGCCCCGGTCGAGTAGCCCAGGAGCGAGACGGGCCGGCCGGTCGGCAGCATCGGGCGCAGGTCGGCGACCACCTGCCGCAGGTAGCCGAGGTCGTCGACACCCTCCGAACGGGCGGCACCGCAGCAGCCGCCGCTGTTCCAGGAGCCGCGGTAGCCGCCCAGGTAGGCGACCAGCTGACCCCGACCGGGCAGGTGCCCGAGCCCGTAGGTCTCCTGGGCCTTGCCCATCGTCTGGTTCTGCGCGTGCAGCACGAGCACCGCACCCAGCACCGGGGCGCCGGCCGGAGGGCGGACCAGCAGGTACGGCCGGGCGGTGGAGCCGACGGTGACGGTGCGCCGCTCCGGCCCGCTGGGCGCCGCGCTCGCCGAGGCGGTGGCGGCCGGACCAGCGGCCGGAGCAGTAGACGAGGCGGCGGACGGGGCGGCAGGCTGGCTGCTGCACGCCGTCAGCAGGAGGAGCGGCAGGACGAGGGCGAGCAGGCGGGACGGCACGCCCCAGTGTGTGCCTAGCCTCCTCGGGTGACCACACCGACCGCCCCCTCCCGCGACGAGGCCGAGGCGGTCCTGCGGGCCCTGGCCGGCTCGGACGCGGTCCTGCGCGAGGACCAGTGGACAGCGATCGAGGCCCTCGTCGTCGGGCGGCGGCGCGCCCTGGTGGTGCAGCGCACCGGCTGGGGGAAGTCGGCGGTCTACTTCGTCGCGACCGCCCTGCTGCGGGCCCGCCAGGCCGGTCCGACCGTGCTGGTCAGCCCGCTGCTCGCCCTCATGCGCAACCAGGTCGCCGCCGCCGAGAAGGCCGGCATCACCGCCGTGACCGTCAACTCGACCAACGTCACGCAGTGGCAGGAGGTCTACGGGGCGGTCGAGCGCGGCGAGGTCGACGTCCTGCTGGTCAGTCCCGAACGGCTCAACAACCCGGGCTTCCGCGACGCCGTCCTGCCCCGCCTGGCCGCCACCGCCGGCCTGCTCGTCGTCGACGAGGCCCACTGCATCAGCGACTGGGGCCACGACTTCCGCCCGGACTACCGGCGGCTGCGGACCCTGCTCGCCGAGCTGCCCGCCGGTACGCCCGTCCTCGCGACGACGGCCACCGCGAACGCCCGCGTCGTCGAGGACGTCGCGGGCCAGCTCGCCGCCGGCGACGACACCCTCGTGCTGCGCGGGCCGCTGGAGCGGGAGTCGCTGCACCTGTCCGTCGCCCGGCTGCCCTCCCCCGCCCACCGGCTGGCCTGGCTCGCCGACACGCTCCCCCGCCTGCCGGGCTCGGGCATCGTCTACACGCTCACCGTCGCCGGCGCCGACGACGTCGCGGCCTTCCTGCGCAGCCGCGGCATCGCCGCCCAGGCCTACTCCGGCCGCACCGACGACGCCGAGCGCCGGCAGGCCGAGGAGGACCTGCTCGGCAACCGGGTCAAGGCGCTCGTCGCCACGAGCGCCCTCGGGATGGGCTTCGACAAGCCCGACCTCGGCTTCGTGGTGCACCTGGGGGCGCCCGCCTCCCCCATCGCCTACTACCAGCAGGTCGGGCGCGCGGGCCGCGGCGTGGACCGGGCCGAGGTCGTGCTGCTGCCCGGCGCCGACGACGAGGCGATCTGGCGCTACTTCGCCTCCCTGGGCTTCCCGCCGGAGGAGCAGGTGCGGCAGGTGCTCGCCACCCTGCAGCCCGACCGGCCGATGTCGACCGCCGCCCTCGAGGCCCACGTCGACCTCCGCCGCACCCGGCTCGAGACGATGCTCAAGGTCCTCGACGTCGACGGCGCGGTGCACAGGGTCCAGGGCGGCTGGCTCTCCACCGGCCAGGACTGGGCCTACGACGCCGACCGGTACGCCAAGGTCGCCGCGGACCGGGCCGCCGAGCAGCAGGCCATGCGCGAGTACGCCACCACCGAGGGCTGCCGCATGGAGTACCTGCGCCGGCAGCTCGACGACCCCGAGGCCGCCCCCTGCGGCCGCTGCGACACCTGCACCGGCACCTTCCGCGACCCCGCCGTGAGCGAGGAGTCCCTCGCCGCCGCGCAGGCCGCCCTCGGGCGCCCCGGCGTCGAGGTCGAGCCGCGCCGGATGTGGCCGACCGGCCTGACCGCCGTGAAGGGCAAGATCCCGCCGGAGCGGCAGGCCGAGAGCGGTCGTGCCCTCGGGCGGCTGTCCGACATCGGCTGGGGCGGGCGGCTGCGCACGGTCTTCTCCGGCCCGGACGCCGAGGTCGACGACGCCGTCGTCCAGGCGGTCGTCAAGGTCCTGGCCGGCTGGGGCTGGGAGCAGCGCCCGACCGGGATCGTCTCGGTCCCGTCCCGCGGCCGCCCGCTCCTGGTCCGGTCCCTCGCCGGCCGGCTCTCGCAGCTGGGCCGCCTGCCGCTGCTCGGCGAGCTGGAGCGGGTCCGCGACGAGCCGCCCGGCACCGGCCGCAGCAACAGCGCGCAGCGCCTGCAGGCCGTCCACGGGGCCTTCGCCGTGTCCTCCGGCCTCCCGCTCGACGGCGGTCCGGTCCTGCTCGTAGACGACCGGACCGACACCGGCTGGACCCTCACCGAGTGCGCCCGCGTGCTGCGCGAGGCGGGTGCCGGACCGGTGCTGCCCCTGGTGCTGGCCGTCGACGCCTGAGCGCGCCTGACCGTGACGGCGCCGGGGCGCGGGACACTTCCCCGGTGAAGCGCACCGCCGTCCCCCTCGTCCTCCTGCTCGCCGCGCTGTCCGCCTGCACGGACGACCCGTCGCCGTCGCCGTCGACGCCGGTCGCGACCGCCCTGCCCTCCACGGACGCCCCGCTCCCGCTGACCGGGCGGCCCTCGAGCCCCCCGTCGGTCGCGTCGTCGGCCGCCCCTGCGGCGACGCCGGCCTTCCGGGCCTCGACGTCCCCCGACACCGGGACCGCCAGCGGCTCCCCCCTGACGGTCACGGCCGTCCGGGCCGCCCGGCAGGCCGGGTACGACCGGGTGGTCTTCGAGCTCGAGGGCAAGGCGGCCGGGGCGCCGGGCTGGCGGGTCGAGTACGTCGACGCCCCCACGGCAGACGGGTCGGGCGAGGCCGTCCAGGTCGCGGGGAAGGCGTTCCTGCGGGTCGTCGTCACCGGCGTCGGCTACCCGTTCGACACGGGGCAGACCGAGGCCTCCCGCGACCTGACGCCGAAGGACACCTCCCTGGTGAGGGAGGTCGACCTGCAGGCGACGTTCGAGGGGCAGTTCACCGCCTTCGTCGGGCTGACCCGCAAGGCACCGTTCCGGGTCTTCCGGCTGGCCTCGCCCGCCCGCGTCGTGGTGGACGTCCGGACGGCATAGCCGCCCGGCCGGGTGCGTTGCGACAGGCATGAAGGTCGAGATCTGGTCCGACGTCGTCTGCCCCTGGTGCTACATCGGCAAGCGCCGCTTCGAAGCTGCGCTGGCGCAGTTCCCCCAGCGCGACGACGTCGAGCTCGTGTGGCGCAGCTTCGAGCTCGACACCACCGCCGGGCCGTCGCCCGAGGTCGGCGGCGGGTACGCCGAGCGGCTGGCCGCGAAGTACGGCCGGGGGGTCGCCCAGGCGCAGGAGATGATCGACGGGATGACCGCCACGGCCGCGTCCGAGGGCCTGGACTTCCGCTTCGACCTGTCGCGCCCCGGCAACACCTTCGACGCCCACCGCCTCCTGCACCTGGCCCTCGAGCACGGCCTGCAGGACGCCCTCAAGGAGCGGCTGGACGCCGAGACGTTCGGCGCCGGGCTGGCCGTCTCCGACCACGACGCGCTCACCGCCGTCGCGGTGTCGGTCGGCCTGCCCGACGACGACGTCCGCGCCGTCCTCGCCACCGACCGGTACGCCGACGCCGTCCGCGCTGACGAGGCCCAGGCGCAGGCCTACGGCATCACCGGCGTCCCGTTCTTCGTCGTCGACGGAAAGTACGGCGTCTCGGGGGCGCAGCCGGCCGAGGTCATCGTGCAGGTGCTCGAGAAGGCGTGGAGCGACCGGCCCCTGGTCACCGTCGCGGGTGGCGAGTCCTGCGAGGGCGACAGCTGCAGCCTGTGATCCAGGACCTGTGAACCGGCGCCTGCAGCTGCTCTCGCTCCCGGCCGGCGCCGTCGCCCTGTCGGTCGAGGGCGCGGTCCGGCGGGCCCGCGGGCAGGACGCCGAGGCGGTGCGGCAGGACCTCCGCCGTCGCAACGCCGACCGCACCCGACGCGTGCTCGGGAACCTCAAGGGCGGCGCGCTCAAGGCCGGGCAGCTGCTCAGCACCGTGGAGGCGCTGTTCCCCAGCGACCCCGAGGACACCTGGCGCGAGGCGCTGACCACGCTGCAGGAGGGCAATGCCGCGCTGCCCTTCGCCGAGGTCGAGCCCGTCCTCGTCCGCGAGCTCGGACCGGGCTGGCGGTCGCTGTTCGGGGAGTTCGAGGAGCGGGCAGTCGCGGCCGCCTCGCTCGGGCAGGTGCACCGGGCCACCTGGCAGGGCCGGCCGGTCGCCGTGAAGGTGCAGTACCCGGGGGTCCGCGAGGCCCTGACGTCCGACCTCACGACCCTGTCCGTCCTCAGCCGCGCGGCCGCGCTGGTCGCCCGCGGGCTCGCCGTGCCGCCGCTCGTGGCGGAGATGCGCACCCGGCTGGCGGAGGAGCTCGACTACCTGCACGAGGCCGCCGCCCAGGAGCGGTTCGCCGTGGCCTACGACGGCGATCCCGACGTCGCCGTCCCCCACGTCGTGCACGCGACCTCGCGCGTCCTCGTGAGCGAGTGGCTGAAGGGGAGGCCCCTGCCGCAGGTCGCCCGTACGGCCGACCAGGCCGAGCGCGACCGGGTGGCGCACCGCTACCAGGTGTTCCTCGTCAGCGGCCCCGAGCGGGTGGGCCTGCTCCACACCGACCCGCACCCGGGCAACGTCCGGGTGCTGCCCGACGGCCGGCTCGGCGTCCTCGACTTCGGCTCCACCCTGACGCTGCCCGGCATGCCCGAGACCTTCGGCCGCCTGATCCGCGCCCTGCTCGCCGACGACGACGCCGCGGTGCTGGCCGGACTGCGCGACGGCGGCTTCCTCAAGCCCGGCGCCGACGTCGACGTCCGCAAGCTGGTCGACTACATGGCGCCGTTCAGCGTCCCAGCCCGCGAGGAGAGCTTCCGGTTCTCCCGAGGGTGGCTGCGCGGGGAGTTCGGGCGGGTCAACGACCCCCGCGACCCCGACTTCGGCGTCGCCCTGAAGCTCACCCTGCCGGCCGAGCACCTGTTCACGCACCGGGTCTGGTTGAGCATGGTCGGGGTGCTCTGCCAGCTCGAGGCGGAGGTCCCCGTCCGGCCCGTCCTGACGCGCTGGCTGCCGGGGTTCGCGTAGCCCGAGAACCGGCTAGTCCCGGGATCCGCCGAGCAGGCCCCCGAGACCACCGAGCGGCCCGCTGCCCCCGGCGCCACCGCTGCGGTCGCCCGGTCCGGCGTTCTTCGCCAGGGCCTTGGCCAGGGCCGAGACCGTCATGCTCTGCAGGATCACCCGGCCGTCGCCCTCGAGCACCGCCTGGGTGAAGCCCTCCCCGCCGAAGGCGATGTTCATGAGCCCGCCCCGGTCGAGGCGCCCGATGGTCTCCACCCGGTAGCGGATCCGGTCGCCGTCGAAGGCGACGATGCAGCCGGTGTCGACCAGCAGGGTGCCGCCGTACTCGGCCGGGTTGATGTCGATGAAGTTGCCCGCACCGCCGAGGAACAGGGTGCCGCCGGTCTCGGAGGTGAACTTCTCCAGCACGAAGCCCTCCCCGCCGAACAGCCCGGTCATCAGGCCGCTGAACGCGACGTCGAACCGGACGCTGCCCTCCGCGCCGACGAAGGCGTCCTTCTCGGCCAGCCACGTGTCCCCCGGGGCGACCTCGATCGCCCGCACCTCGCCGGGCAGCACCCCCGCCAGGGCCACCAGTCCGTCGCCGCCCCGGGTCTGGAAGTGCTGGAAGGCGAAGCTCTCCCCCGCGGCCAGCCGCTTGCCCGCCTCGAGGGCCCCGCGGAGCAGCCCGCCGAGCGCACCGCTCCCGCCGGCCGTGCTGCTGCCGCCGCTGGGCTGCGACAGCTTCGTCTCGAGGGCGACGTCGCCGGAGCGGAACAGGAACTTGCCGGCCTCGGCGTAGAGCACCTGCCCGGGGCGGAGCGTGCAGACCACCATCTGCATGGCGTCGCCGACGATCGAGTGCTCGAGCACGGTGTCCTCCGGAGCGTCCTGGACGGCTCTCCAGGGTCGCAGAACCTAGGCTCGGCCCGTGCTGCTGTCCCTGCTCGCCGCGCTCGCGGCCGCCGCCTGCTACGGCGTCGCCGCCGTCCTGCAGGGCACGGCGGTGCAGAAGGTGGCACCGCACGGCAGCGGCGTCGACCCCCGCCTGCTGCTGCGCCTGGCAGGCGAGGCCAGCTTCGTCCTCTCGGTCCTGCTCAACCTGCTGGGCTTCGCGCTCCACGTCGTCGCCCTGCAGGACCTCCCGCTGTTCCTCGTGCAGGTGGTGCTCGCCGGGTCCGTGGCGGTGACCGCTGTGCTGTCGGTGCTGGTGCTGCACGCGCACCTGAGCGCGCGCGCCTGGCTGGCGGTGGCCGCCCTGTGCGGCGGGCTCGGTGTGCTGTCCGGCGTCGCGCAGAGCAGCGAGGCCGCGCCGCGCGCCGGGTACGGGCTCGAGGCGTCCCTGCTCGTGACCGTGCTGCTGGTGGCGGGCGCGGGCTACCTCGCCGGCCGGAGGCAGGGGGCGGTCGGCGGTGCCCTGCTCGGCCTCGTGGCCGGTACCGGGTTCGGGCTGGTCGCCGTCGCGGCCCGCCTGCTGCCCACCGGGCTGAACGCCGGGCAGGTCGCCCGCGACCCCGCGCTGCTCGTCCTGGTGCTGGCCGGCCTCGTGGCCTTCCTGCTCTACGCGACCGCCATGCAGCACAGCTCGATCACCCTGGCGACCGCCACCCTCGTCCTCACCCAGACCTCGGTGCCGGCCGCCCTCGGGCTGCTCCTGCTCGGCGACGGGGTCCGGGCGGGGACGGCCCCCTTCGCCGTCGTCGGCTTCCTGCTGGCCCTGGTCGGCGCGGTGGCGCTGGCCCGGTTCGAGCACGTCGTCCCGGTGCCCGGCGCGCAGGCAGCTCCCGCCTAGTCCCCTAGCGTCCGGCAGATGCTGCCCCCGCCCCGCCTGCTGGTCGCCAACCGCGGGGAGGTGGCCGTCCGGGTGCTCCGGGCAGCCGCCGACCTGTCCCTGCCCGCCGTCGCGGTCACGGCCGGCAGCGACGCCGCCCACGCCCGCTGGGCCTCCGCCTCCGTCCGGCTGCCCGGGGACGGACCGTCCGCCTACCTGGACGTCGACGCCGTGGTCGCGGCGGCGCTCGGTGCGTCCTGCACGCACGTGCACCCCGGGTACGGGTTCCTGTCCGAGTCCGCCGACGTCGCCGACGCGCTGACGGCGGCCGGCCTCGTCCTGGTCGGCCCGACGGCGGACGACCTGCGCCGGCTGGGCGACAAGAGCTCGGCCCGCGCCGTCGCCGCCTCCCTCGGCATCCCCGTCCCTGCCGGTGGGGACGCCGCGGCGCTGCTCCTCGACGGGCCGGTCGTGGTCAAGGCCGCGGGCGGCGGGGGCGGCCGGGGGATGCGCGTCGTCGAGCGCCTGGAGGACCTCGACGAGGCGGTGGAGCGCTGCCGGGCCGAGGCGCCGGGCGAGGTCCACGTCGAGCGGCTGCTCACCGGCGTCCGCCACGTGGAGGTGCAGGTCCTCGGCGACGGCACCGACGTCGTCGCCCTCGGGGACCGCGACTGCAGCCTGCAGCGGCGGCGCCAGAAGCTCGTCGAGCTCGCCCCTGCGCCTGCGCTTGTCCGAGGCCCTGCGCGTCCGCCTCGCCGACGACGCCGTGCGGCTGCTCGCCGGCTACCGCGGCCTCGGCACGGTCGAGTTCCTGGTGCGGGACGGGGAGCACTGGTTCCTCGAGGTGAACCCGCGCCTGCAGGTCGAGCACACCGTGACCGAGCAGGTCCTCGGGGTCGACCTCGTCGTGGCCCAGCTGCAGGTGGCCCTCGGCGCGTCCCTGGCCGACGTCGGGCTCACGACCTGCCCACCCGTTCGCGGGTCGGCCGTGCAGCTGCGCGTGCTGACCGAGCACGTGCGGGCGGACGGGACACCCGTGCCGACCACCGGGACGCTGACCGGCCTCGAGCTGCCCTCCGGGCCGGGCACGCGGGTGGACACGGCCGCCTCGCCCGGCTGGTCGCCCGACCCGCGCTTCGACACCCTCCTGGCGAAGGTCGTCGTCAGCTCCCCCCGGTCCGACCTCGACGCCCTGCTCGACCGGGCCGGCCGCGCCCTCGCCGAGCTGCGGACCCCCGGCCTGCAGACCAACGCGGCGCTGCTCGCGGCGCTGCTCGTCGCCCCCGAGGTCCGCGCCGGGGCGACCACCTCGACGCTCGACGAGCTGCTCCCGACCCTCGTCGTCGACGCCGCGCCCGTCGACGGTCTGGCCGCGCCGACGTCGGGCACCGTGGTCGCGGTCCGGGTCGCCCCGGGCGACGTCGTGCGACGCGGGCAGGTCCTCGTGCTGCTCGAGGCCATGAAGATGGAGCACGCCGTCACCGCGCCGGCGGCCGGCCGGGTCGAAGCGGTCGCCGCCGTCGTCGGAGAGACGGTCGCGGAGGGCACCGCCCTGGTCCGGCTCGCTCCCGGTGCCGCCGAGGACGAGGAGGAGCACGCCGGGCCGGTCGACCTCGACGCCGTGCGCCCCGACCTCGCCGAGGTGCACCGGAGGCTGTCCCTGCTCGAGGACGCCGCCCGGCCCGCCGCCGTCGCGAAGGTGCACGCCCGCGGGCGGCGCACGGCGAGGGAGAACGTCGCCGACCTCGTCGACCCGGGCTCGTTCACCGAGTACGGCGGCCTGCTGGTCGCGGCGCAGCGCAGCCGCCGTCCGGAGGCCGAGCTGGTCGAGCAGACGCCGGCCGACGGCATCGTCGCCGGGACCGCGACCGTGGAGGGTCGCCCGGTCGCGGTGCTGTCCTACGACTACACGGTCATGGCGGGCACGCAGGGCTTCGCGGGCCACGCCAAGACCGACCGGTTCCTCGGCGTGGTCGCCAAGCAGCGGCTGCCCACCGTCTGGTTCACCGAGGGCGGGGGCGGCCGGCCCGGCGACACCGACGTGCCCGTCGCCTCGGCGCTCGACTGCCGGACCTTCGCCGCGTGGGGGCGCCTGTCCGGGCTCGTGCCCCGGATCGCCGTCGTGTCGGGCCGCTGCTTCGCCGGCAACGCCGCGATCGCGGGCAGCGCCGACCTCGTGCTCGCCACGCCCGACACCACCCTCGGCATGGGCGGTCCGGCGATGATCGAGGGCGGCGGGCTCGGGGTGTTCCGGCCGGAGGAGGTCGGGCCGCTGGCCGTGCACCTGGCCGCCGGTTCGGTCGACGTCGCCGTCCCCGACGACGCCGCCGCCGTGCCGCCGGCCCGCCGGCTGCTCGGCGACCTCGCGGGGACCGCCCGCGGCGTGGGAGTGCGCCGACCAGCGCCTCCTGCGCGGCGTCGTGCCCGAGGACCGCAAGCGCGCCTACGCCGTCCGCGACGTCGTGACCCTGCTCGCCGACACCGGGAGCGTCACCGAGCTGCGCCCGACGTTCGCGCCCGGGCATGGTCACCGCGCTCGCCCGGATCGAGGGCCGCCCGGTCGGGCTGCTCGCCAACGACCCGCTCTCGCTCGGCGGCGCGATCACCAGCGACGGCGCGGACAAGGCGGCCCGGTTCCTGCAGCTGTGCGAGGCGTTCGACGTCCCGGTCGTGTCGCTCGTCGACACGCCCGGGATGATGGTCGGGCCCGAGGTCGAGCGGACCGGGCTGGTCCGGCACTGCAGCCGGCTGTTCGTCGTCGGCGCGAACCTGACCGTGCCGCTGGTCGCGGTGGTGCTGCGCAAGGCCTACGGGCTCGGGGCGCAGGCGATGATGGGCGGCAGCACGCACGAGCCGCTGCTCACCCTCGCCTGGCCCGCCGGCGAGATGGGCGCGATGGGCCTCGAGGGCGCCGTCCGGCTGGGCTTCCGCCGCGAGCTCGAGGCCGCCGAGGACCCGGCCGCGCTGTACGACTCGCTCGTGGCCCTGGCCCACGAGCGCAGCAAGGTGCTCACCGTGGCGACGTACGGCGACATCGACGCCGTCGTGGACCCGGCCGACACCCGCCGGCTGGTCAGCCAGGCCCTGGCCGCCGCTCCCCCGCCCGCACCCCGCTCCGGCAAGAAGCTGCCGTGGGTGGACGCCTGGTAGCCCTAGGGTCGGCGTCGTGCGTGCGGTCACCTGCTCCCTCGGCGTCTCCCTGGACGGCTACGCCGTCGACCCCGACGGCGGGTTCGCCTGGGCCACTCCCGACCCCGAGGTCTTCCGGTCCGCGATCGACGAGGTGCGCGGCCTCGGCGTCCACCTGCTCGGCCGACGTCTCTACGAGACGATGCTCTTCTGGGAGACGGCCGACCAGGAGCCCGGCCTCGACGACGACGAGCGCGTCTGGACCGCCCTGTGGACGGCCCTGCCGAAGGTCGTCTTCTCCCGGACCCTCACGTCGGTGGTCGGCAACGCGCGGCTGGCCAGCGGGACGGTCGCGGAGGAGATCGCCCGGCTGCGTGCCGACCCCCGCGACGGAGACATCGGGATCGGCGGCCCGACCCTGGTCGCCGAGGCCGCGGCGCTCGGGCTCGTCGACGAGTACCGGGTGCGCGTGCACCCCGTCCTCGTGGGCGGCGGCACGCCGTTCTTCCCGCAGGCCGGACGCCACGAGGACCTGCAGCTGGTCGGCAGCCGGACCTTCGGCTGCGGCGTCGTCGCGCTGCACCACCGCGTGGTGCGCTGACTACAGCGGCAGCCCCAGGGCGCCCGCCGCCTCCCGCAGCGCGTCACGCACGCTCGGGTGCGCCACCTGCTCGACGATCCCCGACGCCTGCTGCGCCTGGTCGCAGCCCCACACCTGCGCGACGCCCTGCTCGCTGACGATGTGCGAGTGCTGGAAGCTGGTCGCCGGTGCCTGCAGCAGGGGGACGACCGTCGACACCTGGGCCCGCGGGTGGACGCTCGGCAGCGCGATGACCGCCCGCCCGCCGGGGCTGTGCAGGGCGCCGACGATGAAGTCCGTCTGTCCGCCGAAGCCGCTGTAGACCCTGCCCGGCCGGTCCGGGCGCCGGCTGGCGTTGGCCTGGGCGAACAGGTCGACCTGCAGGGCGGTGTTGATGCTCGTCATCTGCCGCTGCTTGGCGATCAGGCCCGGGTCGTTCGTGGTCTCCGTGCGCAGCACCCGCACCCGCGGGTTGCGGTCGACCCAGGCGTACAGGTCCGGGCTGCCGAACAGGAAGCTGGTCGTCACGAGCGCCTCCGGGTCCAGCGCACCCGCCCGGTCCAGGGCGAGCAGCCCGTCGCTCACCATCTCGGTCCACACCCGCAGTCCGCGCCGCCCGGTGAGCGCCGACAGCGTCGCGTCCGGCACGCCCCCGATCCCGAGCTGCAGCGTCGCGCCGTCCGCCACGAGGCCCGCCACGCGCTCGCCGATCTGCCTGCTGGTGTCGTCGGGGACGCGCGGCGCGGGGCTGACCAGCGGGACGTCGACCTCCATCGCGAGGTCGACCTCCTCGAGCGCCAGCACGGCGTCGCCGTAGGTGTAGGGCATCGCCCGGTTCACCTGCGCCACCACGAGCCCGCCGCGGGCGCGCACCGCGTCGAGGGCGGCCGGCAGGACGTTCACCTCGGTGCCGAGGCTGACCGTCCCGTCGTGCGGGGCGCTGGTGTGCACGACGACGACGTCGGGCGGCCGCGTGGTCTGGAACAGGGTCGGCACGAGGGACAGCCGGGCCGGGACGTACGCGAGCCGGTTGCTGTCGCGGGCGCCGGGGCCGACGAACGGGGTCTCGAGCACGACGCCGTCGCGGTCGGGGACACCGACGGGCGGGTTGAGCAGGAACAGCCGGTAGCGCTCGAGGGCGGCGTCGAGCAGCCGCAGGACCTCCCACGGCACGGCGTGGTTCCCGCTCACGACGACGCGAGGGCCCTCGGGGCCGGGGGGCAGGGCCGCGAGGGCGGCGGACAGGGCGGTGTCGGTCAGGGTGCGCACGCGGGTGACCCTTCCCCAGGCCGGGGTAGGGCACCGGCACCCGTCGAAGAGGTCACCTCGTGCGCCTGCCCCTGCCCGGACCGTCCGACGTCGTCGGCGCCGTCCGCGACCTCGCCGCCGCGGCGGCCGTCCTCGGCCGGGCCGCCGGCGCCGGCCTCGCGCTGCTGCCCCAGGTCGAGCGGGCGGCCCTCCAGGCCGGGGCCCTGCTCGACGGCCTCGGCAGCACGCTGACCCGCGTCGACGGTCTGCTGGACCGGGCCGAGGCCGTCGTGACGCGGCTCGAGACGACCGCGGGGGACGCCGACGCGCTGCTGGTGCGCGTGGACCCGGTGGTGGGGCGGGTCGAGAACACCGTGGAGCGGATCGACCCGGTGATCGACCGCGCCTCGACCACGGTGGACCGGATCGACCCCGTCATCACCCGCGCCGAGCACACCGTCGAGCGGATCGACCCGGTCATCACCCGCGCCGCGACCACAGTGGACCGGATCGACCCCGTCATCACCCGCGCCGAGCAGACCGTCGAGCGGATCGACCCGGTCATCACGGGCGCACAGCGGCGGATCGACGAGGTCGGCACGGTCGTCGCGGGCGCGGACCGGCGGATCGTGGAGGTCGGCGGGGTCCTGGAGGGCGCCCGCACGCAGGTCGACGTCGCGGCCGGTGTCCTCGCCACCGCGCAGACCCTGCTCGACGAGGTCGCCCCGGTGACCGAGCAGCTGCTGCCGGTGCTGAAGCAGCTGGCCGACTCCCTCAGCCCCGAGGAGGTCCAGGCGGCGATCAGCCTGCTCGACCGCCTCCCGACCCTGCTCGACACGGTCGACGGCGAGGTGCTCCCCCTGCTGCGCACCCTCGAGGACGTCGCCCCCGACCTGCACGACGTGCTCGGTCTGCTCGACGACGTGCACGACGTCCTGTCCGGCCTGCCCGGCGTCGGGCGGCTGAGGAAGCGGGCGAAGAAGGAGGAGGACGAGTAGTCCTGCTCAGGTGCCGGGGCCGGCGTCCGGACAGGCTGTGGCCATGACGAACCCGCCCCCGAACCCCGTCCGCACCACCGCCGCCTACCAGCTGCAGGCCGTCCTGTCCTTCGCCGTCTCCACGGTCTCCGTCCTGGTCGGCATCGCCTACCTGCCGGTCGACCGGTGGGTGCGCGCCTTCCTCGCCCTCGGTCTGCTGTACGTCGTGACGTCGGCGTTCACCCTCGCCAAGACGCTCCGTGACCAGCACGAGGCCAACGCCGTGTGGAGCCGCGTCGACGAGGCCCGCCTCGAGAAGATGCTGGCCGAGCACGACCCCTTCAAGGCGCCCCAGTCCTGACCAGCGCCCGCTGCGGCAGCATGGCCGCGTGAGCCGCAGACGCCGTCCCGGCCCCACCCCGCGCCGCAGGCCCCCCGCCGAACGGGGCAGCGGGTGGGTCGACGCGCTCTTCGGGCTCGCCGTCGTCGGCGCGGTGCTGGGCGGCTCCTACGGCGGCACCCTCCTGACGGCGGCGGCCGCCCGGGCGAGCGGGGCGGCGGCCCGGACCGACGCCGTCGCGGCCCCGGTGTTCGTGGGCGGTGTCGCCCTCGGCGGTGTCGGCTCGCTCCTGCTGCTCCTGCTCGTGGTGAGCGCCGTCCGTCGGCGCACGGCTCCCGCGCCGGACGCCTCGGCGCCCCGCGGCGGGGACCTGCGGACGGCCGGGAGAGCGGTCGCCGACGTCACGGCCCCGACGGGCGACCCGCAGGTGCGTGACCGGAACGCCGTCGTCCTGCTCGCGACCCTGTGCGCGGCCGTCGCCCCCGCCCTCGCCCTGGTGCTGGTGACCGCTCTGCTCGTCGCCCTTGCCGACGTCGTCCCCGACGCGCTGCTGGGCCTGCTGGCGATCCTGCTGAGCCTGGTCGCGGTCGTCGTGGCCGGCCCGGTCGCCTACCAGCTGGTCAGCGGCCGGGCCGCGGACGAGTACCCCGGAGGCCGTCCCGTCCCCGGTCTGGGGCGGCTGCGCCGGGGTGGACGCCCGTTCCCCCGCCCGCCGGACTAGCGGGCGACCCGACCCGTGATCGACACCGCCTGCTGGTAGCTGCCGCGGTTCTGCCAGGGCTGGGGCGGAGTCGCGACGGCGCCGGCGACCGTCGGGACGATGTTGTCGCAGGTGCCGGGCGCGTCCGGGCAGAGCACCGGCTTCTTCCACTGCTCGAGGGCGGCGGTCCCCTGCTCCTTGGCGACCTGGGCCACCGCGGAGCGCAGCCCGCTCAGCAGGACCGCGCGGCAGCGCGCCCTGTCCCCGCCGCCGCAGTACGTGCGGCTCTGGCCGCCACGCACCGGCTGGCCGAGCACGCGTCGCAGGTCGGACTTGACCTGGCTCTGCCAGCCGCCGAAGAAGCCCTGCGCCGTCGGCGCGGCGTCGAGCGGGAGCAGCTCGTCGCGGCCGACCTGTCCGAGGATGCTGCTGCCGAGCACGGGGGTGAACACGCCCGAGACGACCTTGGGCCACCAGGCGTCGAACGCGAGCACGGCCGCGCTCTGGTCGTAGGCCTCGGCGCCCGAGACGCTGCGGCGGTGGCCACCGCTGCGCTGCCAGGCCCGGAGCGCGTCGACGACCGGCTTGTCCGCCGCCGTCGGCGTGCCGAGCACGGCGAGCAGCTGGGGCAGGACGTCGTAGCCGCGCAGGTCGCGGGTGCCGGCGCCGGCGTTGACCTTGGCGACGTCGGCGAGGGCGAGCTTGCCCTTGGCGATCCGGCCCTTGAGCGGCAGTTCGAGCAGGCTGCTGCGCTGCGAGGAGCCGTAGCTCCAGACGCCGGGCGCGGCCTTCCAGCCCGGGGCGGCGCGGTTGTTCCAGGAGACGAGGTAGCCCTGGGCGGGGTCGACGGCGCGAGGGTTGCGCGAAGCCGGGAGGGGCCGGTACAGGAACGTCGCGGGGTCGAAGCCCTGCCAGTCGTAGGCACCGGTGCCCCAGGTCGGGACGTCGAGGTCGACGCCCCGGGTGCGCATCGGGAAGCGGCCGGACTGCAGCCACGCGATCGAGCGGCTGTCCTCGTAGAACCAGTTCTCGTTGCCGGTGAACAGCCGCATCGCCTCGGTGAAGGACGCCGCGGAGGTCACCCGGTTCTCGGCCAGCCGCTGGAAGGCGACGAGCGAGCGGATGGCCTGCTTGTAGACGCCGCTGGTGAACGTCAGGGCGACCGGCTTGCCGCCGACCGTGCCGAAGCCCTGCACCGGGCCGTGGACCGAGCGCAGCGTGGTCAGCACGACCTCGCCGGGCGGCCGCATCGCCGTCGGCGACAGCGGGGTCGGGACGCGCTGCTCGCGGCTGGTGAAGGCGGTGCAGGTGCCCTTGTAGAGGTAGTGGCGCGAGGCCTTCGTGGGGGCGCTGCCGTCGGGGTTGCACAGCCGCTCGGCGAAGGTGTCGATGTTGTCGCCGAACGCCGAGGTGCCGGTCCAGGAGAAGTCCAGCCCGTGCCCGATGAGCGGGTAGGGGCCGGCGCCGGGGAACGTCATCCCGGACACCTGGACGCCGGGAGCGTGCAGCTCCTGCTCGACGAGGATCTGCGGCGAGTAGTAGCCGACCTGCGGCCCCGTCACGGCGAGCGGGTGACCGGTGACGCTGTTCTTCGCCGAGACGAGCACGGCGTTGGACGCGTGCTTCTCGAGCCCCAGCCCCTTCACGGCCATGTCCTGCGCCCAGGACGGGAACGACGACGAGAGACGACGACGACGGCGCCTCGCCCACGGCGTCGCGCAGGGCGTACGAGCCGGGGTCGACGACGGCGCGCGCCTTCGGGTCGACCTTGCCGGGGTCGTCGGACAGGAAGCGCTCGGGCGTGGTGAAGGTCGTCTCGGGGTCCTCCGCGCGGCGCAGGTCGGCGTAGACGGCGGCGCCCTTGGCCGCCCCGAGCTTCTTCTGCAGGGCGGCGAGGATCATCGACTGCTGCGTCTCGGTGTTGCCGAAGGCGGTGAACTGCCCGATCAGCAGGTACCCGGTGGCGGCGGTGTCGGCGAGCGTCCAGGTCTCGGGCATCGCGCCGAGGGCGGGGTACTCGCCGGGCAGCAGGCGCGGGTCGGTCTGGGCCGCGGAGATGTAGGCGTTGACGCCGTCGACGTAGTCCTCGAGGTCCTGCAGCGCCCGGGCGCCCTCCTCGCCGTTGGTCTTCGGCAGGTCCAGGACCTCCTGCGTCAGCTCCTCCGCGGACAGGTCGAGCGTGCCGAGCGCGGCCGAGTCGCCCGCGGCGGCGTCCGGACCGAGCAGGCCGGAGAGCCGGCCCTCGGCGGTGCGGCGCAGGACGTCCATGAAGAACAGGCGGTCCTGCGCGACGGCGTACCCGGCTCCGAACATGGCGTCGGCGCGGGTGTCGCCGTAGATGCGCGGGACGGCGTAGGTGTCGTCGCGCAGGATCCGGACGCCGGTGCGCGGGCTGGTGAGGTCCCCGCCGGCGCTCTCGGGCTTGAACGAGGAGTCCTTGTAGAGCGCGGTCGGGTCCGACGACGCGATCCCGGCGTTGTACAGGCCGGCCTGGTTCGTGAAGCTCTCGGGGACGGCGTCGCCGGCGACGTTGGCCGCGAGCTCGGCGGCGTCGGTCGTCTCCCCCTGCCCGTAGGACAGCACGGAGCGGAAGCCGCCGGAGTCGGCGACGTAGGCGGGCGACGCCGCCGAGCCGGGCGCCGCGAGGGCGCAGACGGCGAGGGCGGACACGAGCAGGGCGGCAGGGCGGCGAGCGGTCACGAGGTCCTGTTCGACGCCGGGCGCCGGGTTCCTGCAACCTGCGTGCAACGACTACCCGAGCCGGACGACCATCTTCCCGGTGTTGTCGCCGCGCAGCAGCCCGCGGAAGGCCTCGACGGCGTTCCCGATCCCCTCGACGACGGTCTCCCGCGCCTGCAGCCGCCCGTCGGCCAGGGCCGCCCCGACCTCGGTCCGGAACTGCGGGGTGAGGTCGTCGTGGTCCCCGACGAGCAGGCCCTCGAGGCGCAGCCGCTTGCCGACGACCTGCATGAGGTTGCGCGGGGCGGCCGGCGGCTCGGTGGCGTTGTAGGCGGCGATCATCCCGCAGATCGCCGCCCGACCGTGCACCTTGAGGCTGCCGATCGCCGCCTCGAGGTGCTCCCCGCCGACGTTGTCGAAGTAGACGTCGATGCCGTCCGGGGCGGCCTGCCGCAGGGACTGCGCGACCGGTCCGTCGTGGTAGTCGAAGGCCGTCGCCCCGAGCTCCCGCAGCCAGGCGACCTTCTCGGGGGTGCCGGCGCTGCCGATCGCCGTCCCTCCGCGCAGCTGCGCGAGCTGGCAGACCAGCGAGCCGACGGCGCCGGCCGCGCCGGAGACGAACACGGTCTCGCCCTCCTGGAAGGCGGCCACGCGGTACAGCCCGGCGTACGCCGTCAGCCCGGGCATGCCGAGCACCCCGAGGTACCAGGACGGGCGCTCCACCCGCTCGACCGTGCGGAAGGCCTTGGCCTTCCCGACGGCGACCTCGCGCCAGCCCGTCCCGTGCAGGACCAGGTCGCCGACGGCGTGGGTGTCCGACGCGGACGCGACGACCTCCCCCACGGCGCCGCCGTCCATGACCTCGCCGAGCCGGAACGGCGGGACGTAGCTCTTGGCGTCGTTCATGCGGCCGCGCATGTAGGGGTCGACCGACATCCAGAGGTTCCGGACGACGATCTCGCCGTCGGCCGGCTCCCGGACCTCGACGGTCTCGAGGGCGAAGTCGGACGGCTGCGGCTCGCCGACGGGACGGGCGACGAGACGGACCTCGGTGGACTGCACGGGACCTCCTGGAGAGCGGGGAGGTCAGTCGAGCAGACCTGCTGCCACCCACAGCCGCCGGGTCGGTCCCCCGATGAGGCCGGTCTCCTGCAGCACCTCCATGGCGCCCTTCGCGGCGTCGCGCTTGGCCTGCTTCCAGTGCGGGTTCGCAGCTGCGGCGGCCACCGCCGCCCGGACGTCGAGGCCGACGGAGGCGTACACGTCCGGGTGCACGAGCGACGTCGTGGCGAAGTAGGCGACGCCGGCCAGCTCGAGCCGGGCGTGCTGGCGGCGGGCGGGCGTCAGGCGGGGCGCCGCGAGGCGGAGCTCCTCGCGGGCGAACCGGATGTGCCGGGCCTCCTCCACGACGTGGACCCGGGACACCTGCCGGGCCAGCGGCTGCACGGACCCGTCCTTCATGGCGGCGCGCTGCAGGCCGTCGAGGAGCTCCTCGACGTAGAGGGTCCCGCCGAAGGTGAGGAAGGAGTCGCTGACCGTCTTGCAGAGCCGGCCCAGCCGGACGACGCCGGGGGCCGGCCGGTAGGACGGGCAGCCGAGGGTCGCGACCATGCGGCCGAACATCGAGGAGTGGCGGCACTCGTCGGCGACCTCGGTGAGGGTCCAGCGGACGTGGCCGCTGGCGAGGTCGCGGTCGTAGACGTGCCGCAGCAGCATCTGCATGAGGATCATCTCGAACCAGACGCCGGTGCAGGCGATGGACGCGACCTCGTGCTTGGAGAGCTCGACCTTCTGGTCCTGCGAGAGGCCGTCCCACAGCGCGGTGCCGTAGAGCGTGCACTGGTCCTCGGGGGCGTACAGCAGGCCGGGCACGGGCGGGGCGGCCCAGTCGACCTCGACGTCGGGGTCGAGCGAGTGCTTCTCGGCGGTCTTGAGCAGGCGCGCCGCGGTCTGCTCGCGGAGCACGGTCTTCTCGAGGACGGGAGCAGTCATGGAGCAAGTAACTGACGAGTCAGTTGCTCCTGTCAAGCACCTCGCCGTGCCGCAGCCGGTCCAGCCCCAGCCACCCGAACTCGACGGTGCGCCGCTCGACCTCCTCCCGCGGGACCTCCGGGTGCTCGAGCCACCACGACAGGACGCCGCTGACCGCCCCCACCAGCAGGGGCACGGTCTGCTCCGCGACGTGCCGCACCTCGGCGTCCGACAGCGGCGGCTCCCGCGGGACGTAGAAGCTGACCATCAGGTCGGCGAGGGAGTCGTAGAGCGAGGAGCGCATCTCCCGCAGCCGCGTGCCGAGCTCGGGGTCGGCGAGGTAGCGGGCCACCAGGGTCCAGCTGCTCGGGCTCGCCTCCACGAGGTCGACCAGCAGCCGCACCGACGCCCGCCAGGCCTCGACCGGCGCCCCCGCGTCGGCCAGCACCTCCGGCAGGACCGCCACGAACGCGTCGACGACCTGCCCCGTGACGGCCGCGAACAGCTCCTCCTTGCTGGGGAAGTGCTGGTAGAGCAGCGCCTTGCTCACGCCCCCGGCCGCCGCGACGTGCTCCATCTGCGTCGCGTGGAAGCCCCGCGCCCCGAACTCCGCGAGCGCCGCCTCCAGCAGCGCGGCCCGCCGCTGCTCGGCCGGCATCCGCCGTCGGGTCTCCACGTCCGGCACCCTAGGTCGACAGGGCAGGCTGGGCGGGTGCCCCGCTCCCGCCCCGCTCCCGTCGCCGGCCGGTACCCGGTCGACCGCGGGACCGCCGAGCTGCTGCAGGACGCCGACCGCGACAGCGGCTGGGAGCTCGACGTCGACGGCGTCCCCCAGTCCTACGTCGACCTCGCCGACCCGACCCACCTCGAGTTCGAGTACGTCCGGCTCGTCGGCGACGTCCTCGACCTGCTCCCGGACGGCCCGCTCGACGTCCTGCACCTCGGGGGCGGCGGCTGCACGCTCCCCCGCTACGTGGCCGCGACCCGCCCGGGCAGCCGCCAGCTGGTGGTCGAGTCCGACGCCGCCCTCGTGGAGCTCGTCCGGGTCCAGCTCGGCACGCAGGGGTTCCGGCTCCGGGTCGGCGACGCCCGCGAGGAGCTCGCCCGCCTCGAGGACGGCAGCAGCGACGCCGTCGTCGGGGACGTCTTCGTCGGCGCCGCCCTGCCGCCGCACACCAGCACGGTCGAGCACCTGGCGCAGGTCCGCCGGGTGCTGCGCCCGGGCGGCACCTACGTCGTCAACGTGGCGGACGGGCCCCCGCTGGCGTTCGCCCGCGCGCAGGTGGCCGGTCTGCGCACGCTGTTCCCGCACGTCGTCCTGCTGGCCGACCCGGGCGTCCTGCGCGGGCGCCGGTTCGGCAACGTCGTCCTGGCCGGGAGCGCCCTGCCGCTGCCGCTGGACGGGCTCCGCCGCCGGGCGGCCCGGGCGGCCGGGACCGCGCGCGTCGTGGCGGACGAGGACCTGACCGCCTTCGTCGCCGGGGCGAAGCCGGTCACGGACGCGACCGCGACCGCCGCCCCGACGCCGCCGCCCGCGGTGTTCAGGAGGTAGCGGTCTCCTCCAGCAGCAGCCGGACGACGTCGTCCAGCTCGCCGGTCCTCGCCAGCACCTCCCGCTGCCGCGCCGCGCTGGTCCCGCGCGCCAGGCTCTGCTCGGCGAGGGCCTGCACCTCCGCGAGGTCGCCGGTCTCGTCGAGGTCGTCGCGCAGCCGGTCCAGCAGGCCCCGGACGACGTCGGCCGCCGGCCGCAGCGCACCGGCGCGGAGGTCGAGCAGCTCGCCCTCGAGGCCGTGCCGGGCCGCCCGCCACCGGGCCGCCCGGACCACCTCGGTGCGCACCTGCGGCTCCTGCTCCCCCGCCACGGCGGCCGCGGCCGAGACCCGGACGAGGCTGCGGGCGAGCGCGGCGTGCAGGACGACGTCGTCGAGCAGCGGCATGGTGTCCCCGACCCGGACCTCGACGGTCGGGTAGCGGGTCGAGGGCCGGGCGTCCCAGTACAGGTGGCTGGCGTCGTCGATGATCCCGGTGGCGACGAGCTCCGCGACGGTGCGCTCGTAGTCGGCGCGGTCGGCGAAGACCTCCGGGCTGCCGGTGACCGGCCAGCGGGCGTACCAGAGCGTCCGGTAGCTGGCGTACCCCGTGTCGGAGCCCTCCCAGAACGGCGAGGAGCCCGACAGGGCGAGCAGCACGGGCAGGTCGGCCCGCAGGTGGCCGAGCAGCTGCACGGCGGTCTCGGGGTCGTCGACGCCGACGTGGACGTGGCAGCCGGTGATCATCTGCTGCAGGGCGAGCAGGCCCCAGCGCTCGACCAGCTCGAGGTAGCGCACGCCGGGCGTGAGCCGCTGCTCGCGCCAGGTGCCCGTGGGGTGCGTGCCGGCCGCGAGGATCCGGGCCCCGTGCCGGGCCGCTGCCTCGGCCGCTCCGCGGCGCAGCCGGACGAGCTCGGCCCGCAGCTCCGCGAGGGAGGTGCAGACCTCGGTGCCGATCTCGAGCTGGCTGGTGCTGATCTCGCCCTGGGCGCGGTCACCGAGGAGCTCGGTGGCGGCCCGGACGACCTCGGGCCGGTCGGCGAGGCCGAGGGTGTCGGCGTCGACGAGCTGGTACTCCTCCTCGACGCCGAGGGTGTGGCCGGTCTGCATGCGGTGATCGTGCCAGGGAGCCCGTTGCCCGTGCGTTGCAGGAACCCCGGTGTCGGCGTCGAAGACGGTCGGCGTGAAGCGCCTGCTCCTGTCCAGTGCCGTCCTCGCCGTCGCCGTCGTCGGCACCGCCGTCGGCTCGGCCGCCCCGGCCCCCGGGCTCGGCGTCGAGGCCAGCTGCTTCGCGCCGGCGGGCGACCCCGCTCCCGGCTCGCCGGAGTGGCAGGCCCGCGACGCCCAGAACCAGGCCTGCGCCTCCCTGCGCGTCCGCGACCAGGTCGCGAGCCCCGCCTTCGGCTACGGCAACCTCGGCCAGGGCGCGGCGCTCTACGTGGACCAGGCCGTCGACCAGGGCTCGCGCCCGACGACGCCGAAGGGCGGCATCACCACGCTGATCCCGGGCTCCAAGGCCGCCGACCCGTTCCGCACCGTCGCCCGCTGGACGGAGGCGGGCCGCGGCCGGGTCGCGCCCGTCAGCTTCCGGGCCACCAACGGCTCGACCCTGCGCGGTCACGTCTTCGCCCCGCCGGCGAGCGTGCGGAAGCCGAAGGGCGGCTACCCCGGCGTCGTCATCACCGACGGCTCTGTCCAGGCCTTCGAGGAGCTCTACTTCTGGGCCGCCCAGGACCTCGCCGAGTCCGGCTACCTCGTCATGACCTACGACGTCCAGGGCCAGGGCGACAGCGACCTCGCCGGCGCCGACTGCCCGGGAGCGTGCACCGGCGTGCCGTACCAGCAGGACTACGGCTTCTACCAGGGCGCCGAGGACTCGCTGACCCACTTCCTGTCCGGGGGCAACCCGTTCTCGACCGACCTCGACCGCTCGCGGGTCGGCCTCGCGGGCCACTCCCTCGGCGCGGCCGCGATCAGCGTCGTCGGGCAGTGCGACAGCCGGGTGAAGGCGATCGTGGCCTGGGACAACCTGCAGAAGATCAGCGACTGCAGCGGCGTGCGGATCCCCGCGAAGCACCGGACGAAGAAGCTCCTCAACGTCCCGGCGATGGGCATCACCGGCGACTACGTCTTCGAGACCACGCCGAACCCGACCGCCCCCGACGTCGACGCCAAGACCGAGGGCTACCGGCAGGTCGCGGCCGCCGGCCTGGACGCCCAGATCGTGACCCTCCGGAACGCGACGCACCTCGCCTACACCTACATCCCGCTCGCGTTCCAGAGCAACGAGCTCGGGGAGCGGATGGCCAGCTACTACACGAAGGCCTGGTTCGACCTGCACCTCAGGGGCGACCGCTCCGGGTACACCCGCCTGACCGCGACGCGCTTCGACGACAGCGTCGACCGGACCTCGATCGGCGCGGGCGTCTTCGACCCCGCCCTCGCGGACCCGACCGACGCGTACGCCGGCAACGTGCCGTACCGGATCAAGGGCATCCCGGTGCGCGACGCCGTCTCGTTCTACTACCGGTCGGCCTACAGTCTCAAGGCCCCGGGCGGCGCGAAGAAGATCTGCGCGCAGGTGCGCAAGGGCTGTTAGCCGCGCGCGCCCCGGAAGTCGGGCGCGCGCTTGCCCAGGAAGGCGTCGACGCCCTCGGCGTACTCCGCGCTCGCCCACGCCTCCCGGTACAGCGCCCGGACGTCGTCGTCGACCTCGCGGCGGCCCTGCACGGCCCGCGCCACGAGCTGCTTGCCGCCGGTGAGGCTGATCCGGGCCCGGGCCTGCAGCGTCCTCGCCAGGGCGTTCGCGCGCGCCTCGACGTCGGGCACCACCTCGTGCACCAGGCCGATGCGCAGCGCCGTGGCGGCGTCGACCTGCTCGCCGGTCAGCAGGAAGAACGACGCCCAGGCCTGGCCCACGACGTCGACCAGGCGCACCGTGCTGGGCAGCGCGTAGACGATGCCGAGCTTCGCGGGGGTGACGGCGAACCGGGCGCCGTCGTCGCAGACGCGGAGGTCGCAGGCGGCGGCGACCTGGGTGCCGCCGCCGAGGGCGTACCCCTGGACCAGGGCGATCGTCGGCTTCGGGAAGTCGATGATCGCGGCCTCACCACCCTCGACGGCCTCGCTGTAGCGCTCGGCGTCGGCCGGCTCGCGGCGCATCGTCGTGAACTCGCTGATGTCCGCGCCGGCGGAGAACGGGCCGCCCGGGGTGCCCCGCAGGACGACGACGTCGACGCCGTCGTCCTCGGCGAGGACGGGCATCAGCCGCCGGAAGCCGTCCCACATCGCGTAGCTGATGGCGTTGTGCTTGCCCGGCCGGTGCAGCTCGACGGTGACGACGCCGTCGTCGACGGTGACGATCAGGGAGCCGGCGGCGTCGCCCAGCAGGTCCTCGTACATGCGGGCGAGTCTGGCAGCCTCCCTCCCGTGACCGACGTCCTGCACCTGTCCGGCCCCGTCCTGCTCGGTCCCGAGGAGGTGGCGGGCCAGGCCTGGGTCGTCGACGGGCGGGTCACCCTGGAGCGGCCACCGGGCGACGCCCGCACCCTGGAGGGCTGGGTCGTGCCGGGCCTGGTCGACGCGCACTGCCACGTCGGGCTCGACGGGCACGGCGCGGTCGACCGGGAGACCGCGGAGACCCAGGCGCGGGCCGACCGCGACGGCGGCACCCTGCTGCTGCGCGACGCCGGCTCCCCCGCCGACACCCGCTGGATCGACGACCGCGACGACCTGCCTCGGGTCGTCCGGGCGGGGCGGCACATCGCCCGGCCGAAGCGGTACGTCCGCGGGTTCGCGGAGGAGGTCGAGCCGGACGACCTCGTCGCGGAGGTCCGCCGGCAGGCCGCCCGCGGCGACGGCTGGGTCAAGCTCGTCGGCGACTGGATCGACCGCGACGCCGGCGACCTCGCGCCCTGCTGGCCGCTCGAGGCCCTGCGCCCGGCGATCGCGGCCGCCCACGAGCTCGGGGCCCGGGTGACGGCGCACTGCTTCGCGGAGAGCTCGCTCGCCGACCTCGTCGCGGCCGGCATCGACTGCATCGAGCACGCGACCGGTCTCACCGAGGACACCCTCCCGCTGCTCGTCGAGAACGGCGTGGCGATCGTGCCCACGCTGATCAACATCGAGACCTTCCCCGGCATCGCCGCGGCCGGTGAGGCCCGCTTCCCGGCGTACGCCGCGCACATGCGGGCCCTGCACGCCCGGCGGCACCAGACGGTCCGGAGCGCCCACGAGGCCGGGCTCGCGGTCTACGCCGGGACCGACGCGGGCGGCTCGCTCGCCCACGGCCGCATCGCCGACGAGGTGCAGGCCCTGGCCGACGCCGGCCTCCCGCCGGTCGCCGCCCTGGACGCCGCCTGCTGGTCGGCCCGCCGCTGGCTGGGCCGGGAGTCGCTGGGCGAGGGCGCCTCCGCCGACCTGCTGGTCCTTGACGGCGACCCCCGCGAGGACCTGCGGGTGCTGCAGTCGCCCCGCGCCGTCGTGCTCCGCGGCGTCGTGCGCTAGACCGGCACCGGGAGGCCGAGCCAGCGCACGCGCTCGGCGAGGTCGGCCTCCGACACCTCGTGCCGCTCGGCCAGCACCGCCAGGGAGCGCCCCTTCTCGACGGCCGCGCGCAGCAGTCCGTCCTCGTCCACCGACCACGTCCGACCCCCGGGCACCACCGGCACGCCTGCCGACCGCGACGTCCGCGCCTGCGGGGGCACGACGGCCGAGGCCGCGGCGTCGATCGCGCGCAGCGAGGCCAGCACCCGCTCCTTGTCCCGTGCCCGGTAGAACGGCGGCAGGGTCGCCAGCAGGAGACCGGCGTACCGGGCGGTGCCGAGGCGCGGGTCGAGCACGGCGACGACGCCGCGGTCGTGCGGACCGCGCAGCAGCCGCCCTGCGCCCTGGGCGAGCAGCACCGCGGCGGGCGGCAGCGTGACGTCCGAGAACCCGTGCGCCCCGGCGTCGGTGAGGCGTGCCTTCACCAGCGGGTCGTCGACGTGGGTGAAGGGGATCCGGTCGATGACCACCAGCTGGCAGGCCGGGCCGGGGACGTCGACGCCCTGCCAGAACGACCGGGTGCCGAACAGGCAGGTGCGCGCGTCGGAGGCGAAGCGGTGGGTCAGCGCGGCGGCGGAGTCCTCGCCCTGCAGCAGCACGGGCAGGTCGGTCGCGGCCCGGACGGAGGCGGCGGCGCGGGCCGCGGCGGCGGTGCTGGAGAACAGCCCGAGGGTCCGTCCACCCGCGGCCTGCACCAGCTCGACCAGGGTCTCGTCGACCTCGCGCGCCCAGGACTGCGGCATCCGGCCGGGGTCGGGCAGCCGGTCGGCGACCCAGAGCTGCGCCTGGCGGGCGTGGTCGAACGGGCTGCCGACGTCCAGGTGGCGCCAGCGGACGGGCGCCCGGTCGTCGTCGGCGTCCAGCACCTCGTCCTGCGCCGCGGGGTCGCGGACGTCGTGCTCCTCGCCGTCGCCGACCGGCCTGCCCCCGAGCCAGGGCAGGCCCATCTGCCGCGAGGCGTGCCGGAAGGACCCGCCGACGGTGATCGTGGCCGACGTCGCCACGACGGTGCGCTCCCCGAACAGCCGCGTGTTCAGCGCCCCGCCGACCGACAGCGGCGACACCCGCAGCGCGGCCGAGGACCCGGCCGCGACGGCGTACAGCGCCGACGGCACCGAGGGCACCCGCAGCTCGGCGGCCGTCTCCGCGACGGCGGCGAGGGCGAGCTTCGCGCGGTCGCGCCGGGCCTTCTCGAGCTCGTCCTCCCCCTCGGCCGACCGCCCGGCCTCCGACGCCGCTGCCCCGAACGCGCCCTCGGCGGCGGTCAGGACCTCGAGCGCGTACGCCGGCAGGCCGCCCTCGACCAGCCCGACCGGCGTCGTCGCGAGCAGCCCCTCGACCCCGCCCTGGGCGTCCTCGACCCGGGCCAGCACCGAGGCGCTGAGCAGCCCCTCGGCCGCCTTGAGCGCCCGGCGCAGCTCGCGGTCGGACAGCTCGTGGGTGAGGGCGTCGGTCGCGGACGACACGAACTCGTGCGCCTCGTCCAGCACGACGGCGGTGTGCTCGGGCAGCACGGACGCGGAGGTGAACGCGTCCAGGGCCAGCAGCGCGTGGTTCGCCACCACGACGTCGGCCTCCTTGGCGGTCTCCCGGGCACGCTCGCTGAAGCAGTCGGCGCGGTCGGGGCAGCGGCCGCCGAGGCAGTCGCGGGCGGACACCGACACCTGCCGCCAGGCCAGGTCGCCGACCGGGAAGGGGACGTCGTCGCGGTCGCCGCTCTCCGTGGTGGCGGCCCACTCCCGCAGCCTCATCACGGTCCCGGCCAGAGCGCTGTGCCCACTCCCCGGGGCGAAGGTCTCGAACAGGCCCTCCTGCTCGTCCTCCACGGCGCCCGGGCCACCGTGCACCTGCTGCAGGCAGACGTAGTTGCCCCGCCCCTTCGCCAGCGCGTACGTCGGGGTGCGGCCCAGCGCCGAGGCGAGCGCGGCCACGAGCCGGGGCAGGTCCTTGTCGACGAGCTGCGCCTGCAGGGCCTTGGTGGCGGTCGCGACCACGACGCGCTTGCCGCTGGCGAGCGCCGGCACGAGGTAGCCGACGGACTTGCCCGTGCCGGTGGCGGCCTGCACGAGCAGGTGCTCACCGGTGCGCAGCGCCGTGTCGACGGCCTCGGCCATGGCCAGCTGCCCGGGCCGCGGCTCGGCCCCGGGCACCGCCTGCAGGCCGGCGCGCAGCAGCCGCCCGATCCGCTCCTGCGTGCCCACCCGGAGAGTCTGCCCGAGCAGCAGCCGTCAGCCGGGGAGGCGCTCCGGGGCGGGCAGGACGTCGGCGAGGCCGGCCACCAGGAAGCGCTTGAGCTCCGCGACCAGGGCCGGGTCGCCCGACGGGTGGCGCCGGAAGGCCAGGGCGAGCACGGCCTCCCCCGCCTCGACCGCGACGCGCAGGGCTCGGGTCAGCTCCGGGGACGCGTCGACCTCGGGGAGGACCTGGACCAGCACGTCGCCGAGGGCGCCGGCGACCAGCCCGTTGTCGTAGCCCTCCGCGGCGCGGGTCCCCAGCGGACCGCCGAGGTTCAGCAGCCGGAAGCCGGGCTCGTCGCGGGCGAAGACGACGTAGGTGTCGACGACCTGCCGCACGAGGTCCGGCCAACCGCCGGGCGGGTCCGCCTTCACCCGGGCGGACAGACCGGTGCGGTAGCGGTCGAACGAGCGCCGCGCGAGCGCCTGCAGGACGGCGGGCAGGTCCGGGAAGAACTGGTACAGCGACCCGACGCTGACGCCGGCCTCCCGGGCCACGCTGCTCGTCGTGAGGCCCTCGGCCCCGGACGCGTCCAGCAGGGCGGCAGCGGCGTCCAGCATCCGCTCGACGCGGGCGGCGCTGCGCTCCTGCACCGGCGTGCGCCGGGCAGCGGACAGGTGCGCGGCGCTCACGAGGTCCTCCAGGGTCCTTGACCGGTGACCAGACATGAAACATCCTCACCTTGCCGGGTGTCGAGCGTGCTCCGGTGCCGCGCAGGGCCCGGTCGTCGGGTCCGCCGGTCCGTCGAGCAGGGGGAGAGCGACGTGGGCAGCCGCGACCGACTGCTGGCACTGCTGTTCGCCCTGCAGCTCAGCGCCGCCGCCGTGCTGGGGTTCGTCCTCGTCGACGCCCTGCGCGACCGTGACCGCACGCCGCTGACCTCCTCGGCGGTGGCGGCCGGAGCCGGCCCCGAGCAGCTGCTCCCCGGGGACGCCAGCGTGCCGGTGGCCCCTGGCGCGTCGGGGGCTCCCGTCGCGGGCGGCACCGGAGCGGTGCCGGGCACGCAGGCGGTCCCGGGAGCGTCGGCCCGGCCCGGGACGGCCCCGCGGGCCGGGGCCCCGGAGGCCGCCCTGCCGCCCGCCGGCGGCCCGGCCGTCGCGAAGGGCGCCCCCATCAAGATCGGCGCCATCGTCACGCAGACCGGCGCGATCAACTTCGCCTCCGCCGCCCAGGGCGCCAAGGCCTACTTCGACAAGGTCAACGCGGCCGGCGGGGTCAACGGGCGCAGGATCGAGCTGGACCTGCGCGACGACCAGCTCGACCCCGCCCGCGGGCGGCAGCAGGCGCAGCAGATGCTCGCCGGGGGCGTCTTCGCCTTCGCCGCCTGGAACGCGCCGCTGACCGAGAACGGGATCGTGCCGTTCCTCGAGCAGAACCGCGTCCCGCTGATCGGCGCGTACGGCCAGCAGGCGGAGTACCACTCCCCCTACAGCTGGATCATGAGCGCGTCCTACGGCCACTACGGCTTCCAGATGGGCAGCTGGCTGGCCGAGCAGGGCGTCAAGAAGCCCGGCGTCATCTTCATCACGAACAACAGCAAGGCCGCCGACGACGGCCTCGTGAAGGGCTTCCGGGCCGGCTTCGCGACCAAGGGCGTGAAGCTCACCGACGGCGACATCGCGGTGGTCGACCCGACGAAGGCCTCCTACGACGACACCGTCACGAGCTTCAAGCTCGACGGCGTCGACGGCATGGCGACCGTCCTGGACCAGACCGCGTACAACCGGCTCGAGCAGGCGCAGGCCCGCCAGGCGTACCGCCCGAAGCACGTCGCCGTGCCCCTGGTCCTCGACCCCACGGTCAAGCTCCCGCGCGGGGCGGACGGCACGTTCGTCGCCACCGACCTCGAGTTCGTCCAGGGCGGCCCCCCGCCGGTGCGCGAGTACGAGCAGACGGTCCGTGCGGCGTACGGCGCCAAGGCCCAGATCAACTACATCGGTCAGCAGGGCTGGCTCAACGCCGCGGTGTTCACCGAGGCGGTCAGGAGGATGGGCGCCGACGTCAGCCGCACCAACCTGCTGCGCGTCATGGCGACGCTCCCCCCGACCACGGGCGGCTTCACCAGCCCGCTGCAGTTCGGGCCGTACGCGAACGACACCCGCGACCTCAACCGCTGCCTGAAGATCGGCAAGCTGGTCGGGGGCACGGTCACCCGCCTCACCGACTGGCGCTGCGACGAGCAGAAGTTCTGAGGTGTCCCGGTCGATGGTCGTCCCCCGCTCCACTCCGCTGACCCACGGTCGGCAGACCCCCGGGCGGGCGTCCGCGTGAGCACCCGCGACCGGCTGCTCGCCGCCCTGTTCGCCCTGCAGCTGCTCGCCGCCGGGGTCTTCGGCGTCGTGCTGGTCGGCGGGCTCAGCGACGAGCCGTCCACGTCCGAGGTGCTCACCGCGGCCGCGCCGGGCACGACGGCCGACGGCCTGCCTGCCGAGACCGTCGACGGCGCAGCCGCCTCCGCCGCCCCGGGCGCCTCCGCCCGTCCGGGGACCGCCGCCGTGCCCGGCCGGGCCGGCACCCGCGCCTCGGCCGCGCCGGGCACGACCACCCCCGTGGACAGCGGACCGGTGCCCGCGGCCGGCGTCGTCGCCAAGGGCGCGCCCATCCGCATCGGCTCGATCGTCACGCAGACCGGCGCCATCAACTTCGCCGCGGCGGCGCAGGGCACCAAGGCCTACGTCGACAGCGTCAACGCCGCGGGCGGGGTCAACGGCAGGACGCTCGAGCTGGACCTGCGCGACGACCAGCTCGACGCCGCCCGCGGCCGGCAGCAGGCGCAGCAGCTGGTCAGCTCCGGCGTCTTCGCGTTCGTCGGCTGGCAGGCGCCGCTGACCGAGAACGGCATCGTGCCGTTCCTCGAGCAGAACAAGGTCCCGCTGGTCGGGGCGTTCGGGCAGGTCGGCGAGTACGACAGCCCGTACAGCTACGTCTTCCAGAGCAACCACCTCGGGTACCAGATGGGCCGGCTGCTCGGCAGCGAGAAGGTGACCCGGGCGGGGCTGATCTACATCAGCAACCAGTCTGCGGCCGCGAACACCCGGCAGGAGACCGCCTTCGCCGCCGGCCTCAAGAGCGTCGGCAAGCCGTTCGACAGGGACGACATCGCGAAGGTCGACGTCACCAAGGCGTCCTACGACGACGTCGTCACGCAGTTCCGGCTGTCCGGCGTCGACGGCATCGCGACGATCATCGACCAGACGGCCGACAACCGGCTGCAGCAGGCGATGGACCGCCAGGACTACCGGCCGGTCCACATCGCCGACCCGCTGTTCACCGACCCGACCGTGAAGCAGGGGCCGACCACCGAGGGCGTCCTGGTCGCCAGCGACTTCGCCTTCCTGGACGGCGGCGGGCCGCAGGTGCAGGAGTACGCGAGCGCGGTGCGCAAGCAGTTCGGCAGCCGGGCCCAGGTCAGCTACCTGGGGCTCTCGGGCTGGTTCAGCGCCAAGGTGTTCGTCGACGCGCTCCGGAAGATGGGCGACGACGTCACGCGGCCGAGGCTCATGGCGACCCTCGACAGCCTGCCCGCCGACACCGGCAAGGGCTTCACCTCCAGGCTGGTGTTCTCCTCCGGCGCCCACGACATCAACCGCTGCTTCCAGCTCGGGCGCGTCCGCGGCGGCAAGGTCGTGCCGTACAAGCCCTTCTCCTGCGACGACACGAGGTTCTAGGCCATGCGTGTCTACGTCGCTCTCGCCCTCGGCGGCCTGCCCATCGGGGCCATGTACGCGCTGCAGGCGCTGGGCATCGTCATCGTCTACAAGACGTCCGGCGTCTTCAACTTCGCCACCGGCGCGATCGGGCTGGCCTGCGCCTACCTGGCCTCCACCCTGACGGCGCACGGCGTGCCGATCGTGCCGACGATCGTGCTGTCGATCGCCGTCGGGGTGACCATCGGGATCGGCATCGAGCTGTCGGTGCGGCGCGTGCCCGGGGCGCTGTCCCGCACGATCGTGACCCTGGGCTGGCTGCTCGCCCTGCAGGGAGCCGTCGGGCGGCTGTACGGGACGCAGGTCGCCACCAACGCCCCCGCACAGCTGCTCCAGCCGACCAACCTCATCGACGCCGGCGTGCTGCGGTACAGCCAGGACCAGGTCGCCGTCGTGGTGATCGCGGCCGGGCTCGCCCTCGGGCTCTCGCTGTTCTTCCAGCGGACCGCCCTCGGGACCGCCACGCGCGCGGTCGCCGAGGCGCCGGAGGCGGCCCGCCTGCTCGGCATCGGCGTCGACCGCGTGAACCTCACGGCGTGGGGCATCGGCGGCGGCATCTCCGGCCTCGCCGGCGTGCTCATCACGCCCCTGGTCAACAAGCTCGACACCACGACGCTCGTCGTCTTCACGGTCCAGGCCCTGGCGGCGGCCCTGGTCGGGCGCCTGTCCTCCCTGCCGCTCACCTTCTTCGGCGGCATCGCCCTCGGCGTCGTGCAGCCGGTCGTGGTGCAGCTGCTCAACGGCAGCGGCCTCACCGGCGTGCAGGAGCTCACGGCGCTGGCGGTCGTGCTCGGGTCGCTGCTGCTGCCCCGGGCGGGCGGACGCCGCGACGTGACCAGCGGCGGGCTCGAACCCGTGCCGGTCCGCCCGCTCCCGGCAGGGCGCACCGCGGCGGCGTACGGCGTCGGCGTGGGCCTCACCGCCCTGCTGCTGCCGCTGCTCGTCGACGACGTCGGCAACCTCTCCCGCTCCACGATCGCGCTGACGGCGATCTGGGCGCTGGCGGTCCTGTCCCTGGTACTGCTCGTCGGCGTCGTCGGGCAGGTGTCGGTGTGCCAGGCGGTGTTCATGGGGGTCGGGGCGTTCGGCACCGGCATCTGGCTCTCGCACGGCGTGCCCTTCGTCCTGGCGGTCCTGCTCGGCGCGCTGATGGCTGCCGCGGTCGCGGCCGTCGTCGGGCTGCCTGCCGTGCGGCTGGCACCGCTCGAGCTCGCCATCGCGACCCTGTCGCTGGCCTTCACCGCCGACCGGTTCCTCTACGGCTGGGCCCCGTTCGCGTCCGCGTCGAGCACCCGCGAGGTCCCGCGCCCCGGCTTCGCGAACCTCGACCCCGGTCACGCCGCGCAGGGCGAGCGGGCCTACGCCTGGCTGGTGCTGGGGGTGTTCCTGCTGTGCGCGTTCGGGGTCGCGTCCCTGCGCCGGGGCCGCACGGGAGCGGCCCTCACGGCCCTGCGCTCCAGCGAGCCGGCGACCTCCGCCATGGGCTTCTCCGTGGTCAGCGTGAAGCTGCGCGGGTTCGCCGCCAGCGGCTTCCTCGCCGGACTCGCGGGCGCCCTGTACGCCGGGCTCCTGCAGGGCGCGTCCGGCGCCCCGTTCGACTTCACCCGGTCGATCACGCTGCTCGCCTACGCCGTCATCGTCGGGGTCGCGTCCGTGCCGGGCGCGCTCTTCGGCGGGATGATCGTCACCCTGTCCACCCTCACCCTCGGCGCCACCGACGACGTCGCCAACGGCCGCGCGGCCAGCGTCGTCACCCTGCTCACCGGCGTGGTGCTCGTCGCCGTCCTCAACGCCTCGCCCGACGGCATCGCCGGGGCGGTCGGGCGCGGAGCCGACCGACGACGGCCGTCCGCGCCCGCCGACGACCGCGCGCTGGTCTCCGCATGACGCTGCGCGGGACCGCCCTCGAGCTGCGCGACGTCGGCGTCCGGTTCGGCAGCTTCGACGCCGTCGACGGCGTGTCGCTGTCGGTGCACGCCGGCGAGGTCGTCGGCCTGATCGGCCCGAACGGCGCCGGCAAGACGGTGACGTTCAACGTCGTCACCGGCCTGCAGCCGGCCACCCGCGGCGCGGTCCTGCTCGGCGGGCGGGACGTCACCGGCGTGGCCGCGCACGAGCGCACCGCGATGGGCCTGGCCCGCACCTTCCAGGTCGTGCAGCTGTTCGCCGGCATGACCGTGCTGGAGAACCTCATGGTCGCCGCGCACCGCTTCACCCGGGCCGGGATCGTCACCGACGCCCTGCGCCTGCCGGGGCGCAAGAAGGCCCTGGACGCCGCCCGTGAGCGGGCCACCGCCGTCCTGGCCTTCCTCGAGCTGTCCCACCTGGCCGACGTCGAGGCCTCGCTGCTCCCGGTCGGGCAGGCCCGGCTGGTGGAGCTGGCCCGGGCGCTCTGCCTCAAGCCGAGCGTCCTGCTGCTCGACGAGCCCGCGTCCGGCCTCGACCCGGCCGAGACGGCGGACTTCGTGGGTCTGCTCGCCGAGGTCCGCGCGACGCTCGGGTGCGCCATGCTGCTGGTGGAGCACGACATGGGGGTGGTCATGCCGCTGTGCGACCACGTGGTCGTCATGAACTTCGGGAAGGTGCTGGCGGCCGGGACCCCGGAGCAGGTCCGCCTCGACCCCGACGTCCGCACGGCCTACCTGGGGGTCCCGGCATGACCGCGCTGCTCGAGGTCCGCGGCCTGCGGGTCACCTACGGCGGCGTCGTCGCCGTCCGGGACGTCTCCTTCGCGGTCCGGCCCGGCGAGGTGCTGGCCGTCCTCGGCGCCAACGGCGCGGGCAAGACCAGCACGCTCCGCGCGGTCTCCGGACTGGTCCGGGCGGCCGACGGCGACGTCCTGCTCGACGGCGCCTCCCTGCGCGGAGCGAGCCCGGAGTCCATCGCCCGGCAGGGGGTCGCGCACGTGCCCGCGGGCCGCGGCATCTTCCCCACGCTCTCGGTCGCGGACAACCTCCGGATGGGGCTGTACGGCGTCGGCAGCAGGGGCAGCGTCGACGTCGCCCTCGACGCGTTCCCCGTGCTCCGCGAGCGGCTGACCCAGGCCGCCGGGACGATGTCCGGCGGTCAGCAGCAGCAGCTCGCCCTCGGCCGGGCCCTGGTGCAGCAGCCCCGCCTGCTGCTCGTCGACGAGATGTCCATGGGCCTGTCCCCCACCGTCGTCGCCGACCTGTTCACCCTGGTGGCAGGCCTGCGCGACGCGGGGCTCGCCGTCGTCATGGTCGAGCAGTTCGTGGGCCAGGCCCTCCAGGTCGCCGACCGCGCGGTGGTCCTCGAGCAGGGGTCGGTCGTCGCCGCCGGCACCCCGGACGAGCTCTCCTCCGACGACCTCGCGGCCGCCTACCTCGGCCACGGGCAGGAGCCGACCGTGACGGTGCGGCCGGCCCCGCCGTCGGCCGCCGAGAGCCTGCCCGTGGAGCTCCCCGGCCGCGACGTGCGACGGCTCGAGCAGTGGGCCGCCGAGCAGGGCCTGACCCCTCGCCAGGCTGCCGCGCGGCTGCTCGCCGCGCAGCTGGAGCGCACGTGAGCCGCCGCGTCGTCGCCGGCGCCCTCCTCATGAGCGCCCTGCCGGTCGTGCTCGGGCTCGGGCTGGTGCGTCCCGAGGCGGCCGAGACCGGCTACTCCTCCTTCGGGCTCACCGGACTGGCCGCGGGCGTCCGCACCGCCGGCGACGTCGGCGTCTCCGGCGGCCTGGTCACCCTCGAGACCGGGTCCGGCCAGGTCGCCGCCCGCCTGGACTCCTCCCCCTCGGCCAACGTCCTCGCCGCGCCCTACGAGCCGGGTCCGCTGTTCCGGACCGTCGTCGGGCAGGGCAACGCCGGTGCCGGGACGACGGTCTTCGACGTCCCCGACGCCGAGGCCGCCTTCCCGGGCACCGGCAGGGGCAGCGTCGGCGCGGTGCCGCCCACGAGCAGCGGTCCGGTCTCGGGCGCGGGCGGCAGCGCCGAGGCCTCGGCCACCACGCGCAAGGCCGAGGGCAGCGCCACCGGCTCCACCTTCTCGATCGAGGGCCTGGTCGACGTCGACGGCTCCACCTCCGCGGTCAGCCTCGTCGTCGACCCCGACCGCGGCACGACCACCGCCACCGGCCGGACCGCCGTCGGCCGCGTCTCGGTCGCAGGGGTGCTGGAGCTGCGCGACGTCGTGGCGACCGCGAAGGTCACCAGCAGGGGCGACGTCCACACCAGCGAGGCCGGCGTCACCGTGGGCGGCGCGTCGGTCGGCGGGATGCCCGTCGCGTTCACCGACGAGGGGCTGGTCGCCCTCGGCACGCCCGTGCTGCCCGGGCAGACCGTGCGGGACCTGACCGCCCAGGCGAACGGCCTGCTCGGCGGTGCCGGCATCGAGGTGCGCACGACCGAGGCCGTCCGGACGACGAGCGCACGCGGCGCCTCGGCAGAGACCGGCGGCCTCGCGATCTCGCTCGCAACCCCCGACCTCCCGGGCGGGGTGGCGGCGAACCGGCTGCAGGTCGTCGTGGGCGGGGTCTCGCTGACCGAGGCGGACGAGCGGACCGTGGCCGACGCGCCCGTCGTCGTCGACACCCCTGTCGCGACCACCCCCGCCGCGCCGGGCGCCCCTGCCGGCGAGCTGCCCGGCACCCCGGGCACCGCCGCCGTGCCGGGCACTCCCGCCACCGGCCCGGACGCCGCGCTCCCGGCGGCCGCCCCCCAGCAGCAGCCGGCCGTCGCCGCGCCGCGCACGGTCCTGGTGGCCGGACGCCGGATGCCCGCGACGTCGTTGCTGGCCGGCTTCGCGGCGTGGCAGTTCCTGTCGCTGTCGACCGCGACGCTCTACGCCTTCGTCGAGCGCCGACGCCGCCTGGAGGCCCTCGCGTGAGCACCCTCGTCCGGATCGACTGCCCGACCTGCCGCGCGCCCTACGCCCCCCGCCTGACCGACGGTCGCTGCCCGGTCTGCGACACCGCCGCGCCCGACGGGACGGTCGGTCTGCGCCGGGTCGTCCTGCCCGACGCCGACGACCGGCTGATGGCCATCGTCGCCGTCGCCACCATCGCGAACGTGCTCCTGCTCGCCCTGCTGGCCGTCTTCGTCCTCACGATCTAGGAGCCCTCGTGCACCTGTCCGACCTGCAGACGCCGGCCCTGGTGGTCGACGCCGCTGCCCTGCAGCACAACCTCGACACGATGGCTGCCGCGCTGCCCGGCGCCCGGATGCGTCCGCACGTGAAGGCGCACAAGAGCACCGACCTCGCCCGGCGGCAGCAGGCGGTCGGTCATCCCGGCTTCACCCTGGCGACCGTGCGCGAGGTCGAGGGCATGGCCGCGGCCGGCCTCGGGCAGGACCTGCTGCTCGCCAACGAGGTCCTCGACGCCCGCCGGCTCGGCGCCGTCGTCGAGGGCGGCGCCCGGGTCACCCTCGCCGTCGACAGCGACCTCACCGTGCACGCGGCCGCGGACGGCGGCGTCCGCGAGGTCGTCATCGACGTGAACGTCGGGCTCCCCCGGTGCGGCTGCGACCCCGACGACGCCGGCCGCCTCGCCGACCTCGCCCGCAGCAAGGGCCTCGAGGTGCGCGGCGTCATGGGCTACGAGGGCCACGTGATGATGGAGCCCGGCGAGACGCGGGTCCAGAAGACCCAGGAGTGCATGGAGCTGCTCCTCAAGGCGTCCGCCGACGTCGGGGGCGAGCTGGTCAGTGCCGGCGGCACGGGCAACTACCTGCAGAACACCTGGGCCAACGAGATCCAGGCCGGCAGCTACGCCCTCATGGACACGGCCTACGGCGGCCAGGGGCTCCCCTTCCGGCAGGCGCTGACGGTCCTCGCCCGGGTCATCAGCACGAACCGGCAGGGCTGGGCCGTCGCCGACCTGGGGCTGAAGTCGCTCGGGATGGACCACGGGAACCCGACGGTCCCCGGGGCGGACGTCTGGTTCTGCTCCGACGAGCACACGACGTTCTCCGCCCAGGAGGGCCACGCGTTCGCCGTCGGCGACGTCGTGCGGGCCCACCCGGCCCACGTCGACCCCACGGTCGCCCTGCACGAGCGGATGCACGTGGTCGACGACGCCGGCGAGGTCGTCGACGTCCTCGAGGTCGACCTCCGCGGCTGGTAGGTCGGGCGCGCCGCTCCCCTCCATGATCGACGGAGTGTGTGACAGCGCCGGCCGCCCCGAGCGCTGTCTCAGACTCCGTCGATCACGTGGAGGGCGGCACCCCTACGCCCCGAGCACCCGCGTCAGGTAGTCGTTCGCGAAGCGGCGCTCCGGGTCGAGGCGGTCGCGCAGGGCGGTGAACTCCCCGAAGCGGGGGTACCGGGCGGCGAGCTGCTCGGCGCCGAGCGTGTGCAGCTTCCCCCAGTGCGGGCGGCCCCCGACGGCGTCGAACAGCGGCTCGACCGTCGCGAAGTACTGCTCGTACGGCGTCCCGAGGTACTGGTGGACGGCGACGTAGGCGCTGTCGCGGCCGGACGCGGTCGACAGGGCGATGTCGTCCGCGGGCGCGACCCGGACCTCGACCGGGAAGCTGATCCTCTGACCGGTGCGCTCGGGCAGCGTGCGCAGCTGCTGCAGCACCTCCACGAGGGACTCGCGCGGGACGGCGTACTCCATCTCCCGGAACCGGACGCGCCGCGGCGAGGTGAACACGTGCGGGGCGGCGTCGGAGTACGTGCGGGCAGACAGCGCCCTGGTGCACGCGCGGTTGACCGCCGGGATGACCGACGGGACGCGTGATCCCAGGCGGCAGGTGAGGGCGAACAGGCCGTTGCTGAGCAGCTCGTCGTCGATCCAGCCCTTGACCTTCGGCAGCGGCTCGGCCGGCCCGTCGACACGGTTGTTGCGCTTGGTCAGGGCGACGTCGGTGTGCGGGAACCAGTAGAACTCGAAGTGCTCGTTGGCCGAGACGTGGGCGTCGAGGTCGCGCAGGACCTCGTCCAGCGGCATCGGACGCTCGTCGGCCCGCAGCAGGAACGCAGGCTCGGCCTGCAGGGTGACGGCGGCGAGGACGCCGAGGGCGCCGAGGCCGACCCGGGCGGCGGCGAACAGCTCCGGCTGCTCGGTGCGGCTGCACGTGACGACGCTGCCGTCGGCCAGGACGAGGTCGAGCGAGACGACCTGCGTGGCCAGCGCGCCGCTGTCGCGGCCGGTGCCGTGCGTGCCGGTGGAGAGCGCGCCGCTGACGGTCTGGACGTCGATGTCGCCCATGTTGGTCAGGCCGAGGCCGTGCGACGCGAGAGCGGCGTTGAGGTCGTGCAGGACCATGCCGGCCTCGACCGTGACCTGGTGCGTCGCCCGGTCGACGGACAGCAGCCGCGTCATGCGGTCCATCTGGACGAGGACGCCGTCGGTGAGGCCGATCGCGGTGAACGAGTGCCCGGAGCCGATCGCCTTGACCCGCAGCCCGTCGGCGGCGGCCTGCTTGACCACCCCGGCCAGTTCGTCGACCGACCCCGGGTGCTCGACCCGGACCGGTGCCATCTGCTGGTTGCGCGCCCAGTTCGCCCACGACATGTGAGCGATCCTCACGTCTGCCGGCTAGCCGGTCAACCCGTCCACGAGCTTCGACGCCAGGGCCGCCCCCACCGACGGCGACACCCGGGTCACGAGCCACGGCGGGACCACCTGGTAGCGGGGCGTCGGCACGAGGGTGCGCCCGGCGGCGACGGCGTCGAGGGCGTGCTTGGCGACGACGTCCGGCGAGGTCCCCCGGCTGGCGTACAGGCCGGTGATGTCGGCCTGCTTGTCGACCCAGGAGCCGCGCATGGTCGACGTCCGGATGATGTCGGTGTCGATCACACCGGGGCAGAGCGCGTGCACCCGGACGCCCTGCCCGGCGACCTCGCGGTCGAGCGCCGTGGACAGCCCGACGACGGCGGACTTCGTCGTCGCGTAGGGCACCATCCCGGCGGCCGGCATGAGCCCCGCCATCGAGGCGGTGTTGACGACGACGCTGCGGCCCGGCTGGGCGAGCAGCCGCGGCAGGAACGCCTGCACGCCGTGGACCACGCCCATGAGGTTGATGCCGACCAGCCGCTGCCAGTCCTCGAGCGTGGTCTCGGCGACGGCGCCGGCGTGTCCGATGCCGGCGTTGTTGAACAGCAGGTCGACCGGTCCGGCCGCGAAGACCGTGTCGGCCAGGGCCTGCACCGCCGCGGCGTCGCTGACGTCGACGGTGTGCGCGGTTCCGCCGACCTCCTCGGCGACCTCCTGCGCGCGGGCCGGGTCGACGTCGACGACGTGCACGGTCGCGCCGCGGGCGGCGAGCAGCAGGGCCAGCGAGCGCCCGATGCCGGACCCCGCGCCGGTGACGACGGCGGTGCGGCCGGTGAGGTCGGAGGTGTCGTAACCGGGGAAGGCGCGGCGGTGCGCAGCGACGGCCAGGCCGGCGGCGGCGGTCAGGGCGAGGGTCTTGCTGCTGAGGAGCCTCATGCGGCGGAGACTGGCACAGCAGCCGGGGTGGCGTCCGGCGCCGTCCGCACGCCCCGCACGGCGGGCAGCCCGATGAGAGCCACCGCGGCGAGCAGCAGGAAGGCAGCGGCCGGGTGGTCGAGCAGCGGGGCGAGCGCGAGCGTCACCACGAGGCCTCCGGCGTTGCCGGCCATCCACAGCAGGGCGGCCGCCGTGCCGCTGGCCGAGCCGGCCCGCCGCTCGGTCAGCTCGAGGACGACCGGCAGCGTGGTGAGCAGCACCAGCCCGAGGACGGCCAGCACGACCCCGAGGCCGAGCGTCCCGGACACCACGGCGAGCAGCGCGCACCCGACGACGGTGGTGGCGAGCGACGCCCCCAGCACGACCTGCTCGGCGCCCCGCTTGGCGACCAGGGGCGGCAGCACCGCCGAGCCGACGACCCCGGCCACGACCATCACGATGAGGAGCGTGCCGGTGGTGTCGGCGTCGATGCCGCCCGGCTCGAGCAGTGCCTGGAGCCAGGTCGTGAGGCCGACGAACACGCCGAACCCGACGACGACGAGCGACGTCGTGGCGCGGATGACCCGGTCGCCCCACACGGCCTTGAGAGCGGCCAGGCCGCTCGCGACCCGCTCGCTGTCCGGCCGCGGCGGGTGGCGCAGGGCGAGCGACAGGGCCGCGGCCCCGACCAGGGCGTAGGCGGCCTGGGCGGCGAGCAGCAGCCGGAGGTCGTCGTCGAGGGCGATGCCGGTGCCGAAGGCCAGCAGGAAGCCGGCGAACAGGCCGGCGCTGCCCAGGGCGATGCCGAGCGGGCGGTCGGCGTCGGTCGTGTACGCCGTCGCGACCTTCGCGACGGAGTTCGTCACGAGCGGCTGCGCCACCGCGACGACGAGAGCCCCCAGCAGGACCGCCGTGTACGAGTCGCCGACGAGCCGGACCAGGCCGCCGAACGCCGTCAGCCCCGCCCCGACGACGACGCTCCCCCGGAACCACCGGTCGAGCGCGAACCCGGCGGGGATCGCCAGGACGACGTACAGCAGGGGGAAGACCGCCGACAGCGCGCCGATCGCCCCCTCGGAGACGCCGTAGTGCTCGGCCGACGACGTCGTGATCGGGGCGAACGTCAGCCAGAGCATCTGGTTGGCGGAGGTGACCAGGACGAACGCGGCCAGGACCGACCAGCGGGTGCGGGTCAGCTGACCCTCATCTCGCCGAGCTCGTTCCAGCCGTCCTGGTCGACCTCGGTGCTGACGATCTCGGGCGTCGACACGAGGTACTGCGGCAGGTCGCGCTGGGCGGCCTTGAAGTGGTCGGACTGCACGTGCGCCCCGCCGGCCTCGCCGTCACGGAACGCCTCGACGAGGGTGAACCGCGTCGGGTCCTCCAGGCTGACCGACCAGTCGAACCACAGGCAGCCGGGCTCGGCGCGGCAGGCCTCCGTGAACGGCCGGCTCAACGAGGGCCAGTCGGCGGCGTGCTCCGGCTTCACCTGGAACCGAGCGGTGATGAAGATCAACGCAGCTCCTTCTTGAGGATCTTGCCGGTCGGGCCCTTGGGCAGCTCGTCGACGATGCGGACCTCGCGCGGGTACTTGTAGGCCGCGAGGCGCTCCTTGCAGAAGTCCTTGATCTCGTCCGGCGTCGCGGAGGCGCCCGGCTTGAGCGACACGATGCCGACGACCTCCTCGCCGAGCTTGTCGTCCTTCTTGCCGATGACGGCGGCCTCGGCGACGGCGGGGTGCTCGAACAGCACCTCCTCGATCTCGCGCGGGTAGACGTTGTACCCGCCGCGGATGATGAGGTCCTTCTTGCGGTCCACGATGAACAGGAAGCCGTCGTCGTCGCGGTAGCCGAGGTCGCCGGTGTGGAACCAGCCGCCCTTGAAGGCCTCCGCCGTGGCCTCGGGGTTCTTGTAGTACCCCTTCATGATGTTGTGGCCCCGGATGACGAGCTCGCCGACGTTGTCCTCGCCGGGGGGCAGGGGCTTCTCGTCCGCGTCCACGACCTCGACCTGCACGCCCCAGATCGGCTTGCCGATGCTCAGGACCTTGCGCTGCTCGGCGTTGATGTTGAACGTCGTGGTGCTGGCGCTCTCGGACAGGCCGTAGCCCTCGAGGACCACGCAGTGCGGGAACTTCTCCTCGAACGCCCTGATGGTCTCGCCAGGGATCGCCGCACCGCCACTGACGCCGACCCGCATCGAGCTCAGGTCGCGGCTCGAGGTGTCGGTGTTGAGCAGGGCGAAGTACATCGTCGGCACGCCGCTGAAGATCGTGCACCTGTGCTTCTCGATGGCCTCGATGACGGGGTCCATCTCGAAGCGCGGCACCAGCACCATCGTCCCGCCGTACCGGACCGTCACGTTGAGCACGCTGGACAGGCCGAACACGTGGAACAGCGGCAGCACGGCGACGCCGATGTCGTCCTCGCGGAACTCGAACAGCTCGCCCGCCACCGTGCAGTTCATGAACAGCTGGAAGTGGGTGAGCTCGGCGCCCTTGGGCTTGCCGGTCGTGCCGCTCGTGTAGAGCAGCACCGCGGTGTCGTCCGCGCTCAGCGGCACGATGTCGCGGGTGTCGTCGGCGAAGTAGAGCTCGTCGAAGTGCTTGGTGCCCTCGGGCCGCGCGTCGTTGCCGGGGAGGTTGACGACGTAGGTCGGGATCGCCGTCTCGAGCTGGCCGACGCCCTTGAACGCCTCCTCGGCGAACATCTCGAAGGTCACCAGGGCCTTGGAGTCGCTGTTGTCGAGGTGGTAGGCGACCTCGGGGGCCCGCAGGAGCGGGTTCAGCGGGACCATCACCAGGCCGGCCTTGAGGATGCCGAAGTAGGTGAACAGGAACTGCGGCAGGTTCGGCAGCTGGACCGCCACCTTGTCGCCCTGCTCGAGGCCGATCGCCAGCAGGGCGGAGGCGACCCGGCCGCTGATCTCGTCGACCTGGGCGTAGGTGAACGACAGGTCGTTCACGTGGCACAGCGTCTTGTCCGGGTTCGCGGTCGCGGACTCCCGCAGGATGGTGGCGAGGTTGAAGCTCATGCCGCGGAGCCTATGACGCAGGTCACCCGAGCGCCGACAGCCGGGTCAGCTCCTCGTCGGTCAGGCGCAGGTCGAGGGCGGGCAGCAGGTCGGCGAGCTGCTCCGGGGTCCGCGCGCTCGCGATCGGGGACGGCCACGGTGGGCTGCGCGGCGAGCCACGCCAGCGCGACCGCCGGCACCGTCGTCCCGTGCGCCGAGGCGACCTCGTCGAGCACCTGCAGCGCCTGCTCGCCCCCGCGCTCGAGGTACGACGACGCCTTGGCCGAGCGCACGCTCTCGACGTCGACGCCGGGCCGGTACTTGCCCGAGAGGAAGCCGCTGGCGAGCGCGGAGTACGGCACGCAGGCCAGGCCCTCGTCGGCCAGCAGCGGTGCGAGGTCGCGCTCGTAGTCGCGGTCGAGCAGGTTGTAGAGCGGCTGCACGGCGGTGTACCGGGTCCAGCCCTCCCGGTCCTGCAGCGCCAGCGCGGACGCGAGCCGGGCGGAGGAGAAGTTGGAGGCGCCCAGCGCGCGCACCGCGCCCTCCTGCACCAGGGCGTCGAAGGCCGCACAGGTCTCCTCCTGCGGGGTGCCGTCGTCGTCCCGGTGCGCGTAGTAGAGGTCGATCCGGTCGGTCTGCAGCCGCTCCAGGGACTCGCGGGCGGCGGCCCGCACGTTGTCGGCGCCGAGGCCCTCGCGCCCCGGCAGCGAGGCCACCTTGGTGGCGATCACCATCTGGTCGCGGTTGCCGCGACTCGCCATCCAGCGGCCGAGCACCGCCTCGGACTCGCCACCGCGGTTGCCGGGCGCCCAGGCCGAGTAGACGTCGGCGGTGTCGACGAAGGTGCCGCCGGCGTCGGCGAACGCGTCCAGGACCGCGAAGGACTGCTCCTCGTCCGCGGTCCAGCCGAACACGTTGCCGCCGAGGCAGAAGGACGGGAGGGTCAGGGAGGTCGTCATGCAGGCACCGTGCCACGCAGGGCGTCCAGGCACGCGCACCGGACGCCGGGACGTCTCGCCACCAGGGGTCCCGAGCGGTACGGTCGCGCGGCCGGCAGCCCTGCTGGACGACGGGGAGGTGGACGTGACCGTGCCGCCCGCCGCTCCCGTCAGCCGGGCGGACCTCGACGTCCGCCAGGTCCGCGCGATCGACGGCTTCAACAGCGCCCGCCGGGCCCGAGAGCTCGCGCTCGCGGCCACCGCCCGCACCCGTGAGATGCGGCTCGACAGCGCCCGCGCGCTCGAGGCGCTTCGCCGCAGCCACGAGGCCCTGGTCGCCCGCGCCGAGCAGCAGCTGCGCGAGAGCGGCGGCCTGCTGCGGCAGAACGGCGCCCCGCGGGCGGTGCTCGCGCACCGGGACGCCTGGTTCCTCGAGAAGGCCTGCACCGCGTTCCTGGACGCCGGCGTCGAGGTGGTCGCCCGCACCGACAACGGCGCCGACGCCATCGGCACCTGCGTGGCCGAGCAGCCCGAGCTGCTCCTGCTCGAGGACAGCCTGGTGATGGTGCCGGGCCTCGAGGTGGTCGAGCAGACCCGGCTGCACGTGCCGGGCGTCGTCGTCGGCGTGCGGACCGTGCGTGACGAGGCCGTGGGCAGGCTGCTCGACGCCGGGGCGTCCGCCGTCTTCGCCCGGCAGGTGCCGGCCGCCGAGGTCGTGGCTTCCCTGCTGCGGCTGACCCCCGTCTGACCGCTCAGCAGGCTCGCACCACGGTCGCCCACGCCGGCGGAGGCGGACCGTCCTCCAGCAGGGCCACGACCACCCGCACCCCGCGGGGCGGCGCCTCGGGCCACGGCGTCCGACCGTCGGTCAGCACCACCAGCAGCTGCGGCCGGGGACGCAGCGCGGCCGCCGCCGCGATGCCGACCCGCAGGTCGGTGCCCCCGCCACCCGCCAGCCGGACCTGCGACGCCGACCGCACCCGCTGCGCCGGCCCGGCCTGCGCGTCGCACGCCAGCACGGTCACGGCCTCGCGCCGCACCCCACCGCCCTGCAGCGCGCCGTCGACCTCGGCGAGCGCCTGCCCGAGCATCGCGTCGTCGACCGAGCCCGAGGTGTCGACGACGACGGCGACCACCGGGACCGGCCGGCGCAACGACGACAGCACGACGCCCGGGCTCGACGAGGCCCGCCGCGACGGTCGGCTGCGGGTGTGGTCCGTGCTGCCCGCGACCCACCCGAGCCCGCCCCGCACGGACGCCGCCAGGACCTGCCGCCAGTCGACCTTCGGCGACAGCAGCCCCTGCGCCCACCGCTCCCAGCCGGCCGGGACGGTGCCCGCGGCCGCGGCGACCTCCTGCGCGGTGGCGGTCCGGACGAGGTCGGCCTGCACCGGCGACAGCCCGGGCGCGCCGCCGTCCTCCCACTCCCGGGGTGCGCCGTCGGCCCCGCTGCCGCAGTCGACCGTCCAGGTGCGGCCCGGCGGGAGGTCCTCGTAGTACTGCTCGGCGAGCAGCCCGTCGGGCAGCCGGAGCCGGGCCGGGGTCGGCGGGGTGCCGGGCAGGGGCAGGCCGGCCTCGAGCAGGTCGTCGTTGATCTCGGCGTCGCAGGCGGTGTTCCAGGCTCGCTCCCGCCCGGCGATGCCCCGCCGCTCACCGCGCCCGGCGTGGTCGCGGAGCAGGTGCCACACCTCGTGCACGAGGACGGCGGCCACCTGCTCGACGCTCCAGTCGGACAGCCGGGCCGGGTCGACGTAGAGCCGCCAGGCACGGTCGACGGCGAAGGTGCCGAGCCCGGGGGCCGGACGCAGGACGAGGCTGTGCAGGGCCACGGCGAGGTAGGGCTGCCCGCGGGTCGCGACCACCCGCGCGGCCTGCAGGACCTCGAGCTGCTCAGGGCTCACGTCAGCGACAGCAGGCCGGCCCTCGTCAGCACAGGGACGAAGGCGCGGATCTCGACGGGCAGTGCGGTGGCCGCCGGCCGGTGCTGCACGAGCGCCTGCATGGCCACCGCCCCGACGTCGGCCTTGCCCTGCTCGGCCGCCTGCGCGACGACGCGCACCCCGGCCTGCCAGCGGTCCGGCGTCGGGTCGGACAGCACCGCGGCGACGACGGCTGCCAGGGCGGCGTACGCCCGGTCGCCCCGCTCCGGCAGCACGAACGACGCCGGATCGGCGAGGACCTGCTCGGGGTCGGGCAGGTCGAGCTCCTCGAGGAAGGTCAGCAGCTGCAGGGCGGCGGCCTCCCCCACGACGCCGGCGACCACCCGGCGGCGGACGTCGTCGGCGGACCCGGCGGCGGCGCAGACCGCGAGCAGGCGCGCGGCGTGCTCCCAGGTGCGGGGCGTCGGGAAGGCGCGTCCGGCCGCGGCCGCGTCCCTGGGCAGCACGGACACGTCGGACGGCCGGACCCTCAGGTAGGACGACACCGAGGCGCGCGCCTGGCGCAGGAACGGCTCGAGGTCGTCGGGCAGGACGGGCACGACGGGCGCGGGCCAGCCGCCGAGGAACCCGGCCGCGACGACGTCGGCGGGCAGGCGCCAGTCGAGGTGGCAGAACCGGTTCGCCATCGGGGCGGCGAGGTCCCAGCCGTCCGCGGCCACGCTCGGCGGGTTGGCCGCGGCGAGGACGACGGTCGAGGCGGGCAGCGCGAGGTCACCCACGACGCGCTCGCTGCAGACGCGCAGCAGGGCGGCCTGGGTGGCGGGCGACGCGGTGTTGACCTCGTCGAAGAACACGGCCGGGACCTGGCCGCGGGCGTCGGCGTCGACCAGGCGCTGGGCCCAGTCGGGCGGCGCGAGCCGCACCCGGCCGGCCTCCACGACGGGCAGCCCGGCGAAGTCGGTGGGCTCTCGCACGCTGGCCAGCACGACCTCGAGGTGGAGACCGAGCGCGGCCGCGGTGGCCGTGACGACGCTGGTCTTGCCCTCCCCCGGACCGCCCCACAGGACGGTCGGGACGCCGGCCGCGACGGCGACGCCGAGGGCGCCGAGGGTGCTCTCGTAGGGGGTCATCTCCCGGCCCAACCCGGCGGCAGGGCCCGGCAGTCCCTCAGCCGCAGCAGCCCCCGCCGCAGCAGCCCCCGCCCGACGCCGGCGCCGGGGCCCCGCTGGACACCGCGACGGCGGACCAGACGCGGCTGGTCTGCTCGTGGCCGTCCGGGCAGGGCGTGACGGGCGCAGAGGCCGTGACGCTGCGCTGCACCTCGAACGCGGCGTCGCAGGTCCGGCAGCGGTACGCGTAGGTCGGCACGCGGAAAGGTTACGGCCGGTCCGGACGTTGCCCACGGCATGGACCGCCTCGACCCCTCCGGCCTCTACGCGCTCAGCGACGACGCCCCGCTGCTCGACCGCCCGGTCCTCGTGCAGGCCCTCGACGGCTTCGTCGACGCCGGCAACGCCACCAGCCTCGCCCGGACCGCCCTGCTGGACCGGCTCCCCTCGCAGGTCGTGGCCGTGTTCGACCACGACCAGCTGCACGACTACCGGGCCCGGCGCCCCCCGATGCTGTTCGTCGAGGACCACTGGGAGAGCTACGAGGCGCCGCGCCTGGCGCTGCACCGGGTCGAGGACGAGACCGGCGTGCCGTTCCTGCTGCTCGCCGGGCCGGAGCCCGACGTGCAGTGGGAGCGCTTCGTGGGCGCGGTCCAGCAGCTGGTCGAGCACTTCGACGTCCGGCTGACCGTGGGGCTGAACGCGATCCCGATGGCCCTGCCGCACACCCGGCCGGTCGGGGTGATCGCGCACAGCCGCGAGAAGGAGCTCGTCGCGGGCTACGAGCCGTGGATCGGGACCGTGCAGGTCCCGGCGTCGGCCGGTCACCTGATCGAGCACCGGCTGGCCGAGGCCGGGCACACGACCGCGGGCTTCGCCGTCCACGTGCCGCAGTACGTGTCGCAGGCGGACTTCCCCGGCGCGGCCGTCGTGCTGCTGCGCGAGGTCGGGAAGATGACCGGGCTGACGCTGCCGCTGGCCGACCTCGAGGCCAGTGCCCTGCGCACCCGCGAGGCGATCGACGCCCAGGTCGCGGGCTCCGAGGAGGTCGCGTCGGTCGTGTCGGCGCTCGAGGCCCAGTACGACGCGTTCGTCGCCGGCCGCGGACGGAAGAGCCTGCTGGCCGACGACGGCAGCCTGCTCGACAGCGAGGGCGAGCTGCCCAGCGCCGACGAGCTCGGTGCCGAGCTCGAGCGCTTCCTCGCCGAGCGCACCGACCCGTAGACAGGTCCGGCCGGTCCCCGCGGCCGGCCGTGCGTGCGGGGCGTCCTACAGGACGCGGCCGACGGTGTAGTTCGAGGTGTAGATGTCGCGGAGCACGACGCTGCGGCCGCTGCCGGGGGCGTCGTACATGCGACCGCCACCGGCGTAGATGCCGACGTGGCCCGGGATGAAGACGAGGTCACCGGGGCGCGCGTCGGAGCGGCTGACCGGGGTGGCGGCCTGGCGCTGGGCGCTGCTGCTGTGCGGCAGGCTCTTGCCGAGGCGGCCGTAGACGTAGCGGGTGTAGCCGGAGCAGTCGAAGGCGTCGGGGCCGTCGGCGCCGTACCGGTAGGGGGCGCCCAGGTGGCGGGCGGCCTCGCGCAGCACGCCCTCGCTGCCCGACGGGGCCTCGTCGTCGGAGGGCGTCTCGCTCGCCGTGCTGCGGGTGCTGCCGGCACGCACGACGCGGGCGGAGCTGACGGCCGGGGTGCGGACCTCGCTGCCCGTGTAGGCGGCACGCAGGCGGGTGCTGCCGGAGACCGGCAGGGTGCCCGAGCCGACGCCGTCGCCGTTCGTGAGCAGTCGTCCGACGTAGGTCCAGCCCTGGTCGGTGGACTTCTCGAGCCGCACGTACCCGTTGCGGACGCCCTTGCCGGCGGAGGTCAGGCGGATGCCGACCTCCACGCGGCTGCGGCGTGCCTTCGCCGGGGCCCGGAAGACCAGGTCGGTCTCGGACTTCGCGCGGGGCTGGGCCTCCGGCGCCTTGGCCGGGCCGCTCTCCGCTGCCGGGGCCGCCTCTGCGGCGCTGCTCGTGGTGCTCGTGGTGCCGGTGGGCGCGGAGCCCTCGGCGAGCGCCGGCGCGGCGCTGAGCGGGATGACGGCGGCAGCGAGGCCGAGCGCCAGGACGGTGCGCGTCTGCGGAGCGAGCGGCTCGCGGGGAGCGGCGTGCCTCGGGACGTACGAGCAGGGCAGGGCGAACAAGGGGGTACACCTCTCGCACGCCTGCGGAGTGAGCTGTCGGGCTCGGGCGGAGAAGCTGCCCGGCACTCCCCCGAGGGGTCGTGCTTCGCCCCGAGGGCACGCGGCTGCCGTCCCCGTCTCAGGGACGTGCGGCCGAGTGCCCGAGGAACCTGGGTCCCCCGCTCCCGCCCTGGGATCGGTCGGACACCGTGATGACCGGGGGCGGGACTCGGCGTTCCGGTCTGGTGCGTGTGGGTCGAGCTGTGGCGACAGCATGACATCCCGGGTCCGCCCGATGCCCCCGACCCCCCGACTCGATCCGTGAGACAGGTCACAGCCTGATCACGGATCCCGGCTGCGGAACAGGGTGGGCTGGTCGATGCTTGCAGCAAGCAACCATCGGGGACGGCGAGGAGGTGAGCACCATGACGGGGAGCGCGTCCCTGGCGCAGGAGATGGTCCGGCTCGTCCGCGGGCTGCGCGACCTCAGCTCCGCCCTGCCGGCCACGGAGGGGCGCCGGCTCGACCAGGCCGGCGCTGCCGTCCTGTCCCACGTCGGCGACTTCGGACCGCTCCGGCTGTCCGAGCTCGCCGAGCGCCTCTGCCTGGACGTCTCGACGGTGAGCCGCCAGGTGCCCGCCCTCGAGCGCGAGGGCTGGGTCGACCGCGAGGCCGACCCCTGCGACCGGCGGGCCCAGCTGCTCCGCCTCTCCCCGGCGGGACGCGCCGCCCTCGCCGCCCGCCGACGGGCCTACTCCGTCGTGCTGAGCGAGGCCCTGCCCACCTGGTCGGACGAGGAGCTGGGCGCCCTCGCCGCCTCCCTGTCCCGCCTGAACGACGACCTCTCCGCCCACCGCTCGGCCTCGCCGACGTCCCTGCACCCGGCGTCCGCGCTGATCGACCACGACCAGAAGGAGGCCTCGTGACCACGACCGCCGACCGACCCGCCTCAGCCGCCCCCGCTCCCGCCGCGGGCGCCCTGACGCACCGGCAGATCATGGTGGTCCTGTCGGGCCTGCTGCTGGGCATGTTCCTGGCCGCACTCGACCAGACCATCGTCTCGACGGCCATCCGCACCATCGCCGACAAGCTCAACGGGCAGACCCAGCAGGCCTGGGTGACGACGGCGTACCTCATCACCTCGACGATCTCGACGCCGCTGTACGGGAAGCTGTCCGACTCCTACGGGCGCAAGCCCTTCTACCTGTTCGCCATCGTCATCTTCCTGGTCGGCTCGCTGCTCTGCGGCACCGCGACGGGCATCTACCAGCTGGCCGCCTACCGCGCGGTCCAGGGCATCGGCGCCGGCGGCCTCATGTCGCTGGCCTTCGCGATCGTCGGCGACATCGTCCCGCCGCGGGAGCGCGGCCGGTACCAGGCCTACTTCATGAGCGTCTTCGGCACCTCCAGCGTGCTCGGCCCGGTGCTCGGCGGCTTCGCTCGCCGGCCAGGACCGCCTGCTCGGCGTTCGACGGCTGGCGCTGGATCTTCTACGTGAACGTCCCGATCGCGCTCGCCGCCTTCCTCGTCGTCAGCAAGAAGCTGCAGCTGCCGACCCGCCGGTCGTCGCACGCGCATCGACTACGTCGGTGCCGCCCTGCTCACCGCCGGCGATCGTGCCGGTGCTGCTGCTGGCCGAGAAGGGCCGCGAGTGGGGCTGGGGCTCGGCGCTCTCGCTCGGCCTGCTCGCCCTCGGGCTCCTGTCGCTGGTCGCCTTCGTGCCGTGGGAGCGGCGGATGGGCGAGGCGGCCATCCTGCCGCTGCGCATCTTCCAGAGCTCGGTCTTCAGCATCAGCAGCATCGTCGCGCTGCTGGTCGGCACGGCCATGTTCGGCGCCCTCGTGGGCCTGCCGCTCTACCTGCAGATCGTCAAGGGGCAGAGCCCGACCCGGTCCGGCCTGCTGCTCATCCCGCTGATGGTCGGGATCATCATCTCTTCCGGCATCACCGGCAAGGTCATGTCGAAGACCGGGAAGTACAAGGTCTTCCCGGTCGTCGGCACGGCGGTCATGTTCGTCGCCGTCCTGCTGTTCTCGACCCTCGGCGTCGACACCCCGCTCTGGCACGCCAGCGCCTTCATGGTGCTCATGGGCGCCGGCCTCGGCCTGTCGATGCAGACGCTGGTCATCAGCGTGCAGAACGCCCTCCCGCCGCAGGACATGGGCGTCGCGACGTCGTCGGTGACCTTCTTCCGCAGCATGGGCGGGACGTTCGGCGCAGCCGTCGCGCTGTCGGTCCTGTTCGGGTCGGTCGGCGGCAACATCGTCGCCCGGGCCCGCTCGGCCGGTCTGCCGCAGGCGGTCATCGACCGGTTCGGCGAGGCGTCGTCGCTCAACGACACCTCCATCATCCGGACGCTGCCGCCGCAGATCCAGCGGGTGGTGCTCCAGGGCTTCGCCGACTCCCTGCACACGTCGTTCCTCACCGTCGCGGTCCTGCTCGTCCCGGCGTTCGTCCTGACGCTGTTCATCAAGGAGATCCCGCTGCGGACCTCCGGGGGCATCGCCGCCGCGGCGGCCGACGCCGACACCGAGGAGCGCCTGTCGGCGGCCCGGGCGGAGAGCGCGGCTCTCTAGTCCGGATCCGCTGGGGGCGAGGGGGTAGGGGCGCTGCATGCGCCCCCGCTCCCTCGCTCTCGTCCTGGCCGGAGGTGCCGGCGGACGCCTGGAGCTGCTGACCGAGCACCGGGCCAAACCGGCCGTCCCCTACGCGGGCACGCACCGCCTCGTCGACGTCCCGCTGTCGATGTGCGCCGCCGCCGGCATCGACGACGTGTGGGTGCTCCAGCAGCAGCATCCGACCTCGCTGGCCGCCCACCTGGCCAACGGCCGCCCCTGGGACCTCGACCGGACCGTCGGCGGCCTGCTCGCCCTTCAGCCCTCCACCGGCACCGACCGCGAGGGCTTCACCGAGGGCACGGCCGACGGCCTCTGGCGCAAGGCGCCGCAGGTGCGGGAGGCCGACCCCGAGCTGCTCGTGCTGCTCAGCGCCGACGCCGGCTACCGCCTGGACCTCGACGCCGTCCTGTCGGCGCACCGGGAGTCGGGCGCGACCCTGACGGCCGTGACCGCGGACGTGCCCGCCGGGGAGCAGGCGTCCCGGTTCGGGATCGTCGAGGTCGACGGCGAGCGGGTGACGTCCTACGCGTACAAGCCGGACCGGCCCGCCACCGGCACGGTCACCACCGAGGTGTTCGTCGGCGACGCCCGGACCGTGCTCGACCTGCTCGAGGAGCTGGCGCACGACGCCGGCGACGACGGCCTGCAGGACCTCGGCACCGCCCTGCTCCCCCGGATCGCCGAGGCCGGGCAGATGCGGGCCCACCCGGTCGGCGGCTACTGGCGCGACCTCGGCACCGTCGACTCCTACTGGCGCGGCCACCAGGAGCTGCTCGGCGACGACCCCGCCTTCCGCCTGCACGACCCGGTCCTGCCGGTCCGGACCCGACCGTCGCGCCTGGACCCCGCCCGGCTGCTCCGCGGGGCGCAGGTCGAGGACAGCCTGCTCGGCCCCGGCTGCACGGTCGCCGGGGAGGTCCTACGGAGCGTGCTCAGCGCCGGCGTCGTCGTGGAGGCGGGCGCCGTGGTGCGCGACAGCGTGCTGCTGCCGGGCGCCGTCGTGCGGGCCGGGGCGGTGGTCGAGCGGGCCGTGCTCGACGACTCCGCCGACGTCCGCGCCCGCGTGGGCGGGCCGGGCGCCGTCACGCTGGTCGGCCGCGACGCCCGGGTCGAGGCCGACCTCGAGGCCGGGGCGCGGCAGGCGTGACGGTGCCGGTGTTCACCCGTGAGGAGGCGCAGTCGGTCCTGGCCGACCTGGCGCCCGTGCTCGAGGAGGTGCTGCGGCTGCGCGCCGACACCGCCGAGCTGGCCGCCGCCGTGCGGACCGGGACCCGGAGCCCGCTCGGGGGGCTCGCCGAGCTCAAGGGCCTGCAGGCCCGCCTGGACGACGCGCTGACGACCGTGCAGGAGTCCGGGGCGGAGCTGCGGAGCCTCGCCCCCCTGCTGCTGGACTTCTCGTCCGCCCTCGACGGCGAGCCCGTCCTGCTGTGCTGGCTGGAGGGCGAGGCCGGGCTCGGCTGGTACCACCGGCACGACCTCGGGATCGCCGGTCGCCGACGACTTCCCTGATCTGACTGCGCGCAGCGGGAGTGCGACGTAGCGTCACCGGCGTCCGCCCTCACGGACAGCCTGCGCCCGGGCACCGAGCCCTGCCACCGGTCGCACGGGACCTCGAGCGCGGAACGGCAGGGACGGACTCCCGCAGACCCGGGCTGCCTCGCGCAGCCCTCCGGGGTGGAGCCGGACGCCTCGCGGCGCCGGCCAGGGCACCTGGCCCTGAACCCGACAGCGGACCGGCCCGCAGGTGCCCCAGGAAGCCTCCCCGATGCGCCGCGTGCTCGTCCCCGTCCTGGCCGCCCTGGCCCTGCTCGCCTCCCCGGCGCTGGCCGCGACCGGCCCGGACGTCTCCCGGTACCAGCACCCGGACGGCGGCGTCATCGACTGGCAGCGCGTCGCCGACGCCGGCCAGGACTTCACCTTCGTGAAGGCCACCGAGGGCACCGACGTCACCAACGCCTGGTTCGACCGGGACCGCGCCGGCGCCCGCGCCGCCGGCCTCCACGTCGGCGCCTACCACTTCGCCCGACCCTCGACGGCCCCCGGCAGCGCCGCCGCGCAGGCCCGGACGTTCGCGGCGAAGATCGGCGTCCAGACCCTGCCCGGCACCCTGCCCCCCGCCCTCGACCTCGAGAGCAGCGGCGGCCTCTCGGTCGCACAGCTGCAGGGCTGGACCCGGACCTTCCTCACCACGCTCGAGGCCCTCACCGGCCGCCACCCCGTGCTGTACACCTACCCGTCGTTCTGGAAGACCTCGATGGGCAGCACCACCGCCTTCGCCGACTACCCGCTCTGGATCGCCCACTACACGGGCGCCGCGGGCCCCAGCACGCCCGGCTGGTCCGACTGGACCTTCTGGCAGTACTCCGCCACGGCCTCGGTCGCGGGCGTCCGGGGTGACGTCGACATGAACCGCTTCCGCGGCACGGACGCCGACCTCGCCCGCCTCGCCCTGGCGCCCGTCGTCGTCGGCGACTCCCCCGGCAGCCCCACCGGCACGAGTCCCGGCGCGCTCGAGGTGCCGCGCGAGACCGCCCCCGGGCGCTACGTCCCGGTCGCCGCCTCGCGCGTGCTCGACACCCGCACCGGCGTCGGCGCCCCCCGCGGCCGCGTGACCGGCGCGCTCCCGCTCACCCTGCCGTCCACCGTCCCCGCCGACGCCGCCGGCGTGGTGCTGTCGGTCTCCGCCGTCACCCCGGCCGGGACCGGCTTCCTGCGGGCGGCCGCCGCCGGCACGACCCCCCGCACGACCGCGCTCAACTACGTCCGCGGCAGCAGCACGACCGGCCTCGTCGTGACCCGCACCGACGCCGCCCGGCGGGTCCTGCTGGCCGTCAGCGGCGGGGCGACCGACCTGGTCGCCGACCTCGTCGGCTACTACGACGTCGCCCCCGGCACCGGCGGCCAGTACGTGCCTCTCGCGGCCTCCCGCGTGCTGGACACCCGCCGCACCACCGGGACGCCCGTCACGGGTCGCGTGACCGTGAGCCTCCCCGACGCCGTCCCGTCGTCCGCGCGGGCCGCCGTCCTCAACGTCTCGGTGGTCGGCGCCGTGCACGACACCTTCGTGCAGGTCGTCCAGGGGGCCACCCGCGCCACCGTGCTGAACCTGCACGGCGGCACCTCCCGCACCGGGCTGGTCCTCGCGCCGGGCGGCCGCACCGTCGAGCTCGCGGTCTCGGGCGGCCCGGCGCAGGTGGTGGTCGACCTGCTCGGCTACTACGACGACGCCGCCGCCGACGCCTCGGGGACCGACGGGCCCGGCGGCAGCTACGTCGGCACCGAGCCGGTCCGCGTCGTCGACACCCGGACCGGACAGGGCGCTCCGCGGGGCAGCCGCGAGATCACGGTCGCCCTGCCCGTCCCGGCCGGCGCGACGGCCCTGCTCGACGTCAGCGCCGTCGACCCCACCGGCGACGGCTGGCTCCGGGTCGGTCCGGCGGGTGGGGAGGCGGCGTCGACCGCGCTCAACACCAGCCGGGGCGCCTCGCAGACCGGTCTCGTCCTCGCCCGCACCGACGCCGCCGGCCGCGTCACCCTGACCGGCTACGGCGCCCCGGCCGACCTCGTCGTCGACGTCGTCGGCTGGTCCGCCCCGGTCACCCCGAAGGCATCGTCGGCCAACGGCTCCCAGGGCCCGGCGGCGTAGCGCCACAGGGCCAGCCCCTGAGCGCGGACCGAGCGGGGCACGAAGCCGCGCTGCAGCTCCGCCAGCAGCCGACGGGCGGCGTCGGGCGTGACCTTGTTCTGCACGGTCACGTGCGCGGAAAGCCGCTGCCGGTCCTGCGGGGTGAGCAGCCCGGCCCACCGCGCCTGCAGGCCGGCGTGCAGGGCGGACAGCTCCAGGCTGCGGAGGTCGTAGGCGACGCCCCTGCCGAGGCTGCGGACCCGGTGCACCTCGACGTCGAACGGCTCCCGCGCGGCGGCCTGCCCGAGGTCCTGCTCCACCCGCGCCTGCTCCTCCCCCGGCAGGGCGTGGAAGAGGCTGACGTGCGCGCCCACCACGAGGCGGTCCGCGGGGAAGTGCGCCCGGCGCAGGGCGTCGAACCGCTCCTGCTCCTCGGGGTCGAGCACCAGGCTGACGATCAGGGGCTGCATCCTCTCCTCATGCCCAAGACCAGCGCGGGACTCCTGCTGTGGCGACGCCGCGACGGCGAGGTCGAGGTCCTGCTCGCCCACCCCGGCGGTCCGCTGTTCGCCCGGAAGGACGACGGCGTGTGGAGCGTCCCCAAGGGCGAGCACGGGCCGGAGGAGGAGCCGCTCGACGCCGCCCGCCGCGAGTACGCCGAGGAGCTCGGGCTCCCCGCCCCCGACGTCGAGCCGGTGCCCCTGGGCAGCGTCACGCTCCGGAGCGGCAAGGTCGTGACCGCCTGGGCGCTCGAGGCCGACCCCGACCTGACCGGCTTCGACCCCGGGACGTTCGAGATGGAGTGGCCGCCCCGCAGCGGTCGGCGGCAGGCGTTCCCGGAGGTCGACCGCGTGGCGTGGTTCGGGCTGTCCGAGGCCGCGGTCAAGCTCGCCGAGCGCCAGGTGCCCTTCCTGTCGCGCCTGCCTGCATGACCGTCCCCCTCGACGGCTTCCACGCGGTCAAGCACGCCCTGCGGTTCGCGCCGGACCTGGTCACGTCCGTCGTCGTCCGGGCGCTGGACGACGCCGCTGCGCTGGCGGAGCGCCTCGCCCCCGACGTCGCCGCGGAGCTGCTCGCCCGGGCCGTCCTCGGGGCCGTGACCCACCCGACCGGGGTCGCCGGGACGGCGTCGCGCCCCGACCTCGACCTGTCGGTGCTGTCCACCCGGGCGGCCCCGCTGGTGCTGCTCGACGCGCCCAGGCACCCGGGCAACGTCGGCGCCGTCGTGCGGGTGGCTGCGGCCGCGGGTGCGTCCGGCGTCGCCGTCACCGGGGACCTCGACCCGTGGACGCCGTCGTGCGTGCGGGGCAGCGCGGGGCTGCACCTCGCCCTGCCGGTCCTGTCGGTCGTGCCCGACGACGTCGCCGGCCCGCTGCTCGTGCTCGACGCCGACGGCCAGGACCTGCGCGAGGTCGACCTGCCCGACGACGCCGTCCTCGTCGTCGGCAGCGAGCGGGACGGCGTCGGACCGCAGCTGCGGGCCCGGGCCGCGCGGGCGGTGGCCCTGCCGATGCGGCCGGGGGTGAGCAGCCTGAACCTCGCGACGGCGGTCTCGGCCGTGCTCTACCGCTGGCGGCTGTCCTCCGGAGCCTGAGGTAGGACTGGTGCATGACCACTGCTGACGACGCCATCACCACCCTGCGCGGCCGCCTCGGGGAGGCGAGCGAGCCCGGTGACTGGCTGCTCGTCGACCAGGAGCGCGTCGACGCGTTCGCCGACGCCACCGGCGACCACCAGTGGATCCACGTCGACGTCGAGAAGGCGAAGGCCGGGCCGTTCGGCGGGACGATCGCGCACGGCTACCTGTCGCTGTCGCTCCTGCCCGTCCTGGCCGAGGGGCTCGTGCCGCGCGACGGCTTCTCCGGCGCGCTGAACTACGGCAGCGACAAGGTCCGCTACCCGCAGCCGCTGCCCGTCGGCACGCGCATCCGGGCGACGGCGACCCCGGTCGAGGTCACCGACCACGCGCTCGGGTTCATGGTGAAGAACAAGATCGTGGTCGAGGGCGAGGGCCTGCCGAAGCCGGTCTGCGTCGCGGAGACCCTGGTGCTGCTGCTGCGCTGACAGCTCCCGGACGAGCGCTCCCCGCCCGGGGCGGCCGGTGCCCCGTCCCGCTGCGGTCCCGCGGCACGCCTACTCTGGGAGGGCGATGACTCCTGCCCCTCCCCCTGCTGACGGCGGGGCCGCCGGGGCGCCGCGGATCGGCGACCTGCGCACCTCGGTCGCCGACATCCTCGGGCCGGGGCGGGCGACGACGGACCCGCTCGCCGACCCGGCTCCCGAGGCCTCGCGCCGTGCCGAGAGGGCGCGCGCGACGGCGGGCGGGCACGGCTCTCCCTCGCGCACCCACCGACCCGCCGCAGGCGACCGGGCACCGTCAGCGGGTCGCGGGGGCTCGGACCGCGGCCCCTCCGACGACCGCGGGGCGGCCAGTCCGGCCGGGCCCGTCCCGTCGGTCGCGGAGCTGCGCCAGCGCCTCGGCGGGGTGAGCCTGCGCGACGAGCACACCCTGCAGCGCCGGCTCGACACCGCGCGCAAGAGCAGCGACCCCGGCCCCGCGCTGGCCCGGCTCGCGGTCGACGTCGCCCGGGCCGAGGCCCGCCTCGACGCCCGACGAGCGGCCGTCCCGCGGATCAGCTACCCGGACCTGCCTGTCAGCGCCCGGCGCGACGACATCCTCGAGGCCGTCCGCGACAACCAGGTCGTGGTCCTCGCAGGCGAGACCGGTTCGGGCAAGACCACGCAGCTGCCCAAGATGATGCTCGAGCTGGGCAGAGGTGTCCGCGGGCTCGTCGGGCACACCCAGCCCCGGCGGATCGCGGCCCGCACGGTCGCCGAGCGCATCGCCGAGGAGATCGGGACCCCGCTGGGGCAGACCGTCGGCTACAAGGTCCGCTTCCAGGACTCCTCGAGCGACCGCACCCTCGTGCGCCTCATGACCGACGGCATCCTGCTCGCGGAGGTGCAGCGCGACCGGATGCTCCGCGCGTACGACACGATCATCGTCGACGAGGCGCACGAGCGTTCCCTCAACATCGACTTCCTGCTCGGCTACCTCGCGCAGCTGCTCCCCCGCCGGCCCGACCTCAAGCTCGTCATCACCTCAGCGACCATCGAGACCGAGCGGTTCTCCCGGCACTTCGGCGGGGCGCCCGTCATCGAGGTCACCGGCCGGACCTTCCCGGTCGAGGTCCGGTACCGGCCGCTCGTCGAGGAGCCGTCGGTCGACGACGAGGGCGAGCCCGAGCCGTCGACCGCCCGCGACCCCGTGCAGGCGGTCTGCGACGCGGTCGACGAGCTGCAGGAGGCGGGCGACGGCGACGTCCTCGTGTTCCTGTCCGGTGAGCGCGAGATCCGCGACACCGCCGACGCCCTGCAGCGCACGGTCCGGCCCGGCACCGACGTCGTCCCGCTCTACGCCCGGCTGTCGTCCGCCGAGCAGCACCGCGTGTTCGAGGCGCACAGCGAGCGGCGGGTCGTGCTCGCCACCAACGTCGCCGAGACGTCGCTGACCGTCCCGGGCATCCGCTACGTCGTCGACCCCGGCACGGCGCGGATCAGCCGGTACTCGCTCAAGACCAAGGTGCAGCGGCTGCCCATCGAGCCGGTCTCCCGCGCGAGCGCGGACCAGCGCAAGGGCCGGTGCGGGCGCGTCGCCGACGGCATCTGCATCCGGCTGTACTCCGAGGAGGACTTCCTCGCGCGGCCGGAGTTCACCGACCCCGAGATCCAGCGGACCAACCTCGCCAGCGTCATCCTGCAGATGGCCTCCCTCGGGCTCGGCGAGGTCGCGGAGTTCCCGTTCGTCGACCCGCCCGACCGCCGGCAGATCAAGGACGGCGTCGACCTGCTGCACGAGCTCGGCGCCCTCGACACCTCCGGGGAGCTGACCCCCGTCGGACGGCGGCTGGCGGCCCTCCCGGTCGACCCGCGCCTGGGCCGCATGGTGCTCGAGGCCGACAAGAACGGCTGCGTCAGCGAGGTCATGGTGATCGCGGCGGCGCTGTCGATCCAGGACCCGCGGGAGCGGCCGGTCGACAAGCAGGCCCAGGCGCAGCAGCTGCACGCCAGGTTCAAGGACGAGGCCTCCGACTTCGCCGGTTACCTGAACCTCTGGCGCTACCTGTCCGAGCAGCGCCAGGAGCTGTCGGGCAACCAGTTCCGGCGGATGTGCAAGGCCGAGTTCCTGCACTACCTGCGGGTGCGCGAGTGGCAGGACCTGCACGGGCAGCTGCTCCGCGTCGCGCGTGACCTCGGGATCGAGCCGAACGAGGCGCCGGCCGACCAGACCCGGCTGCACCAGTCGCTGCTCGCCGGGCTGCTGTCGCACATCGGGCTCAAGGACGAGGCGAAGAACGAGTACACCGGGGCGCGCTCGGCCCGGTTCGCCGTCTTCCCGGGCAGCGCCCTGTCGCGCAAGCCCCCGCGGTGGGTCGTCGCCGCGGAGCTGGTCGAGACCTCGCGCCTGTGGGGCCGCACCGCCGCCCGGATCTCGCCGGAGTGGATCGAGCCCCTGGCCGAGCACCTCGTGAAGCGCTCCTACAGCGAGCCGCACTGGGAGAAGAACGCGGCCGCGGTCATGGCCTGGGAGAAGGTCACGCTCTACGGCGTCCCCGATCGTCGCCAGGCGCAAGGTCGCCTACGGCCGGATCGACCCCGAGGTGTCGCGCGACCTGTTCCTGCGCCACGCCCTCGTCGAGGGCGCCCGCATCCGGCGACGCCTGGGACACCCACCACGCCTTCTTCGCCCACAACCGCGCCCTGCTGGACGAGGTCGAGGAGCTCACCGAGCGGGCCCGCCGGACCGACGTCGTGGTCGACGACGAGGTCCTGTTCGACTTCTACGACGCCCGCATCCCCGCCGACGTCGTGTCCGGCCGGCACTTCGACGCCTGGTGGAAGCAGACCAGGCGGTCGGTCCCGCAGCTGCTCGACTTCACCCGCGAGCTGCTCGTGCAGAAGCCGGTCGCGCCGGAGGACTACCCGGACGCCTTCGTGCAGGGGCCGGTGCGCCTGCAGCTCGACTACCGGTTCGAGCCGGGAGCCCCGGCCGACGGCGTCACGGTCGAGGTGCCGCTGGAGTCGCTCAACCAGGTCGACCCGACCGCGCCGGAGTGGCAGGTCCCGGGGCTGCGCGAGGAGCTCGTCGTCGCCCTGATCAAGAGCCTGCCGAAGGCTCTCCGCAAGCAGGTCGTGCCGGCGCCGAACTTCGCCCAGGCGTTCCTCGCGTCGGCCGAGCCCTACGTGACGCCCGTCCGAGAGGCCCTCGCCGCCGACCTCCGGCGCCGGACCGGCGTGCTCATCGGGCCCGACGACTGGGACCTCAGCAAGGTCCCGGCGCACCTCAGGCCGACCTACCGGGTGCTGGACGCCGACGGCAGGCAGGTCGCCGAGGGGCAGGACCTCGCCGACCTCCGACGCCGGCTCGCCCCCCGCCTGACAGCGACCCTGTCGCAGGCGGCCGGGTCGCTGGAGCGGTCCGGGCTGCGCGACTGGGGCCTCGGGACACTGCCGCGCACCTTCGAGGGCGGACCCGTCCGCGGCTACCCGTCCCTCGTCGACGAGGGCGACTCCGTCGGGGTGAAGGTGCTGCCCGGACGCCGCCGCGCAGACCCGCTCGCATGCAGGCCGGGACCCGGCGGCTGCTGCTGCTGAACGTGCCGTCGCAGACGAAGGCGGTCGTCGGGCGGCTGACCAACGCGCAGAAGCTGACCCTCGCGCGAACCCGCACGGCGGCGTACCGGCCCTGCTCGAGGACTGCACGGCGTGCGCGGTCGACACGCTGATCGCCTCGGGCGGCGGCCCGGTCTGGGACGAGGCCGCCTTCGCCGCCCTGCGCGACCACGTCCGCGCCGGCCTGTTCGACGTCCTGCTCGAGGTCGTGACGGTGACCGAGCGGGTGCTCGCCGCGGCCTCCGACGCCGAGGCCGCGCTGGCGGGGCTGCGCGGGCAGAAGGCCCTCGAGCCGGCGCTCGACGACGTCCGCGCCGCAGCTGACCGCGCTCGTCCACGCCGGCTTCGTCGCCGAGACCGGGCTGCGCCGGCTGCCCGACCTCCGGCGCTACCTGACGGCGGTCGTCCGGCGGCTCGAGAAGCTCCCGCAGGACCCGCACCGCGACCGGCTGCGGATGCTCGAGGTGCAGCAGCTCGAGCAGGACCGGCGGGCCCTGCTGGCGAAGCTGCCGGTGGAGCGGCGCACCGACCCGGACGTCGGAGCGGTGCGCTGGATGGTCGAGGAGCTGCGGGTGCAGCACTTCGGGCAGGGCCTGCGGACGGCGCACCCGGTCAGCGAGACCCGGATCCTCAAGGCTCTCGACGGGCTCCTGCCGTGACCGGGCCCGTGGTCCGGGTCGGCGGCAAGGACGAGCCGCTCGAGGCCGCGCTATCCGCCGGGCTGACCGCGCACAACCTCGCGGCGACGGCGCACGAGCAGGCCGAGTTCAGCGTGCGCGTCGACGACGACGCCGGGCTGGTGGCCGGCCTGTCGGGCTGGACCTGGGGACCCGTGGCCGGGCTGAGCCTGGTGTGGGTCCGCGAGGACAGCCGGCGCGCCGGGTGGGGCGGACGGCTGCTGGCCGAGGCCGAGCAGGAGTTGCGCCGGCGGGGCTGCACGCGGGTCTTCGTGTCCTCGTTCAGCTTCCAGGCGCCGGCTTTCTACGCCCGGCGCGGCTACGTCGAGTGCGCCCGCGTCGAGGACTACCCGGTGGACGGCGCTGCCGGCGTGCACCTGGTCAAGGACCTCAGTCCTTGAGCGGGTCGTGGCCCCAGTTCATGAGGCTGTAGCGCCAGCGGCTGGTCTCGACGTCCTCCTTGGTCGGCCGCTGCGCCAGGTGCCGGTGGACGTAGGACACGACCTTGCCCATGTGGTCGTCGTCGTCGTCGGTCAGGTCGGCCTTCCTGGTGCGCAGCAGCGCCACGATGCGCCGCCCGGACTCGTGACCCACCGACTCCGCGCCCTCGCCGCTCTTCTGCCCGACCGCCTGGGACTCCTCGGTCTCGAGCCAGTCCTCGAGCTCCTTGGGCGCCATGTTGACCGCTTCCTCGAACTCCTCGTAGGTGCTCCATGCCGGACCGGCTACCCGAGGGTCAGCACCCGCACGCGCTTGAGCTCGACGCCCTCGAGGTCGCGGGTGGTGGGGACGTCGTGCTCGGACAGCAGCACCAGGCCGGACTGCGGCAGGTAGTGCCGGACCGGGTCGCCGAGCAGGACGCGGCTGCCGCGCCGCGCCGCGGCCTGCAGCCAGGGCAGCACCCGGGCGCTCATCTGGGCGTCGTAGAACACGTCCCCGGCCAGCACGACGTCGACCTGCGGGCGGCGGCTCGTCGAGCAGGTCGCGGCCGTCGAAGTCGACGCGGAGCCCGTTCGCCTCCGCGTTGAGGGCCACCGCGGCCGCGCACACGGGGTCGACGTCGACCGCCGCGGACCGAGGCCGCTCCGGCCCGCGCCGCCGCGAGGGCGCACAGGCCCGAGCCCGTCGCGAGGTCGAGGACGGTCCGGCCGGCGACCTCGTCGGGGCGGTCGAGCAGGTGCCGGGCGAGCGCCTGGCCGCCGAGCCAGGCGAAGGCCCAGAAGGGCGGAGGCAGCTCTCCGGCGTCGAGCTCGCGCTGCAGGTCCTCCCACAGCGGGTCCATCGCGTCGGCGAGGTGCAGCAGCAGCTCCGGCACGGCCGGCACGCTGCAGCCGGGTCCGGGCCAGCACGAGCGCCCGGGCCGCGGCGAGGTCCACGTCGCGCCCCCTCGGTCGCCGGTGCGTCCGGTGCCGGTGAGGGTAGGGCGCTCCGTGACACCGCACGCCCGGGCACGACGCACCACGAGGAGATCGACATGGGACTGCTGAGCGGACTGTTGAAGGCAGGCGTCGCGAAGAAGGTGCTGGAGCAGGCGCAGAAGCCGGAGAACCAGGCGAAGGCCAAGCAGCTGCTGCGCCAGGTGACCAGCAAGAACAAGGGCCGCTAGCCCTCATCCGCGCAGGTCCTCGGCGGCGAGGGACGCCGCTGCCCGCAGCTCGCGAGGCGACACCTGACCGTCGAGGGCCTGGCGGAGCAACCTCGCCAGTCCGTGGGCCGGGTCGGTGGCCAGAGCACGGCCGAGGGCGACGGACGCCAGAGCGCCGTCGCCACGCGCGTAGGCGACCCAGGCCAGGGCCGCGCAGACCGGGGCGTCGTGCGGGGGCGGCGTCGTCCGGGCGAGGAACAGCAGGAGCGACAGCACCTCGTCCTCGCGGGTTAGGGACCAGGCGAGCAGCTCGTCCCGGAGCCGGACGTCGTGCAGGGCCAGTGCGAGGGACGCGCCGTCCACCGGGTGCTCGTCCAGCGCGGCCTGGAGGTCGCTGCGCTGCCGGGACCGCACCGAGGCACCTCCCAGGTCCCGGTGCTCGCGTGCCAGGGCGGCTGTGGCTGCGGCGAAGCGGACTCGTGACTCCTCCGGGGGCGGCCCCACCGAGGCCACCAGGTCCTCCCGCGACGGGAGCACGGCCCGGCCGCGGAACACCGACGCGGCCTCCACCTGCCGCAGGGCCCGGCTCGTCCGCGGCACCGGTGTGCCGGTAGGGGGACAGCAGGTCGGGTCGTCGCAGAGGTAGGACCTCCAGCGGCCGGACCGCACCAGGAGCGCGTCCACGACGTCGACCTCGTCCCGGAGCGCGAGCACGAGCGCCTCCTGCGGCCGGTCCGGCTGCTCGCTGAGGACGACCACCCACGCGCGGCGGCTGTCCGCCTGACGGACCCGGGCGGCCAGGTCCGCGGCGACCGCCCGCTGTTGCGCGTCCGGCGGCAGGTCGATCCGCATCGTCAGCCCCAGGCGGCCCGCGCGGTCGACGCAGACGACCACGACGCTCTCGTGCGGGACGAAGCCGCACAGCAGGGGCAGGGCGGCGGCGAGCTCGCCGGGACCGGACAGGCGGGCGGCAGGAGCGGTACGGGTCATGGCCCGAGGCTGCGTGGCGACGACCGGACGGCCCAGACCGGTGGACGAGGTTGTGGACGCGGGGGTCGTCTGTGGACGGAGCCACCGGACCTGTCGGCGCCCGTCCGGACGGTCCGGCCCATGACGACCGACCTGCTCGCCGACCGCTGGTCCGCGCTGCTGCACCTGCTGGCCGACCGGGCGGGCGCCCTCGCGGCGGACGGCGTGCTGGAGCTCCTCCTCCCCGACACCGGCATCAGCCTCACCTGGCTCACCCCCGACCGGCTGCTGCTGAGCCTGCACAGCCAGCGGGTGGTCGGTCTGGGGCGTCGGGGCTGGACCGGCGGCGCCGGGACCTGGCACCTCGTGCTCCTCGCCGAGGACGACCACCGCGAGGTCGCCGGTCAGGCTGCCGCCGCGGTCCTGGACGTCGTCCGCACGGTCCTGCGGGCCGGACCCGACGACCTCGAGCTCAGGATGCCGCGGGCCAGCGGGCAGGAGGCCCTGTGGTGAGGCCCGGCCACGACCGCGTCCGCGAAGATGGACGGGTGAGCACTCCCGAGCAGCACCGCCCTCCCGTCTACGCCTGCGCCGCCGGCGCGGTCCTGCACGCTCACGCCGCCGACACCCTCGAGCCCGCCGTGCTGCTCTACACGTTCCTGCCCGTCGGGGCGGCCGACCGGCTGCACGCCCCCGACGCCCGGGTCGACGTCCACGGCGACGGCCTCGGGTCCGGCAGCGTCACCGTGCGGGTCCTGTCCGACGGCCAGTCGCTGTCCTGGCAGCTCCCGCTCGCCCCCTTCGTCGCCGCCCTGCCCGGCCAGCCCGGCGACGACGGCCGCATGGTGCTGCTCGGCGTCGTCGACGCCGAGCCCGAGGCCGGGTTCTGGGCGCAGCCGGTCGACTGCGAGCGCCTCGCCGCCGAGCTGCAGCTGCCGATCACCGACCTCGTCGACGCCCTGCGCGGCAAGCTCACGCCCTGGCTCGCCGACGACCTCGAGATCCTGCTGCACGACGACGCCCACGAGCACGCCGCCGACCACTCCCCCGCCCAGACCCTCGCCTCCGCCGTCCTCGCGCACTACCGGCGGCGACCTCGCCGCGGAGCAGGCCACGACCCGCCTGGTGCGCGCGCTCGAGTACGCGCCCGAGGACTACCAGGTCGAGCTCGGCAGCCGGCTCGCGCTCGCCGTCGTCGCGGCCGTGCAGGCGGCCGGGTCCGCGGGCGTCCAGCGGGTGCTCGACGCAGACCGGGCCGTTCGAGACCGAGGCGCTGCGGCTGCTGACCGAGCTGCCGAAGCGCGGTGCTCCCGGCCGTCCCCGGACGCGACGACCCCGCCCTCGCCACCGACCTCCTGCTGGCGGGCGGCGACAGCGACGAGACCTTCCGGGCCGCGGTCAGCGTCGTCGCGCGGCTCGCCCGCGCCGCCTTCGGCCCCGACCTCGAGGGCTCGCAGGTGCTGCAGCGGCTCGGGATGGTCGACGACGCCGGTCTCGCCCGGCTCGCCCGGCTGTGGGTCGACCTCGCCCTGGCCGGCAGGTGGCGCCGGGGACGGCGGTCGTGCCGGGCCTGGCCGGAGCGTGTCCGGGCCGAGGGCGCGCCGGGGCACGCCTGGCTCGGCCGCACGCGCCTCCCTGCTCGGCGGTCAGCGCGCTCGAGGTCGCTGGGCGCGGCAGCAGCCGGCTGGCCGAGCCGCTCGAGCAGTCGTCCGCCGCTACGCCGAGGACCCCGAGGCCGATCCCGCCCCGGCGCTCGCGGCGGGCCTCACCCTCGCGAGGTACGTCCGGTCGCGGGGCGGCGTCGGACCGGGCGCCTGGCTCGGCGACGCCCGTCACGGCCGCGGCGCAGGCGGTCGGCGCACGTCCTGGCCGAGGGACGCGACCGCGACGCCGTCCTCGACCTGCTGGCCCAGCTGCTCGAGGACGACGTCGAGGGCCCCGACCTGCTCGAGGCGTTCGTCTGCGCCTTCTCGCAGTTCCTCGTCCACGTCGAGCCGCACGAGCAGGCCGACGTCCGGCGCCTGCAGGTCGCCGAGCTGATGAGCGCCGTCCCGGGCGGTCCCCGGGGGTCACGCTGGCTGATGGCCGCATGCCTGCGCGAGGCGCCCGCCCACGACACCAGCGCCGCTCGACCTCGGTCCCTTCCTGTCCGGCGAGCCGGCCGCCGACCCCGACCGGGCGGCCTCCCGCCTGAGCCGCACCGCGCTGCTCGCCGCCGGCACGACCTGCCTCGAGGCGCTGGCGTCGGTGCTGGGCGAGGACGCGCAGATGCCTCGCGAGGAGCTGCTCGGGCTGCGTCCTGCCGAGCGCCCTCGGAGAGCACGACCTGCTCCGCCAGGGCTGACCCTCCACAGGAGGTCGCGACCGTCCACAGCACGACCGCCGGACCTGCCCGGAGGACCCTCACCCCGACAGGCTCGGCGCATGACGACTCCCGCCTCCGCCCTGTCCACCGACGACGCCCTCGACGTCTACCGCGACCTCCCGCTCGACGACGGCGAGGCCGTCCTCCTGCTGCCCGACGAGCAGGTCTGCCTCGAGCTCGGGGCGCTGTCCGACGAGGACGACGTCCCTGCGGTGGTCGCCGCGCTCGCCCCGGCCCTGCGCGGCACCACCGCCGTCCTCGCGGTCGCCCGCCGCGGACAGCGCCTGCGCCCCGCCGACCTGCTGCTCTGGACCGAGCTCTGCGCCGCGCTCGACCGCTCCGGGACGGCGCTGCTGCCCCTGCAGGTCCTGCCGGCGGCGGCGTGACAGCGCGGCGAGCTCCTGCGCCGCCACCGCCATGTGCTGGTGCTCCCACACCACGACCGGCAGCCAGCCCGCTGCCTCCAGCCGCAGCAGCGTGTCGGCGTCGCGCTCCCGGATCGACGCCATCTTCAGCTGCCACCACTCCGCGTTCGCCTTCGGCGCGTGGAAGTGCACCGGACAGCTGTGCCAGAAGCACCCGTGCACCAGCACCGCGATCCGCGCGCCGCGCAGCAGCACGTCGACCCGCCGGCGCCGGCCCGTCCCCGGCGCGGGCACGTCGACGAGGAAGCGCAGGCCCAGGGCGAACAGCGCCCGCCGCAGGGCGAGCTCCGGCGCGGTGTCCCGCCGGCCGGTCCGCGACAGCACCCGCCGCGCGGTCTCCGACGACGCGGGCGGAGCGGGCGGCAGGACGATCACCCCGCGAGCCTGCCGACAGGGTCCGACAGTCCTAGGGTGCCTGCGTGACCCACGACGTCGACCCGGAGTTCCTCGCGCTGCCGCTGCGTGAGGCCGCTGCCGCCGCGCTGCAGGCCGCGACCGACGCGGGAGCGACCTCCGCCGACGTCCGGGTGGAGCGCCTGCGCGGGCAGGACCTCGCCCTGCGCAACGGCCGGCTCGAGCGGCTGCAGGACGCCACCACCGTCGGCCTCGCGGTCCGGGTCGTGCACGACGGCACCTGGGGCTTCGCCGCCGGCCCGGACGTCACGGTCGACGAGGCGGTCCGGCTGGCCCGGCAGGCCGTCGACGTCGCCCGCACCAGCCGTCCGCTGAACAGCGAGCCGGTCGAGCTGGCCGACGAGCCGGTCCACGGCGACGTCACCTGGGTGTCGGACTACGACGTCGACCCGTTCTCGGTCGACCCCACCGACAAGGTCGCGCTGTTCGCGGAATGGAGCGCCCGGCTGCTCGCCTCCGACGAGGTCGACCACGTGGACGTCAGCCTGCAGCAGGCCCTCGAGGGCAAGTTCTACGCCGACACCGCCGGCACGACGACCACCCAGCAGCGGGTCCGCCTGCTGCCCCGCGTGACGGCGACCCGGGTCGATCCCGGCGGCGGCTTCGAGACGATGCGGACGGTCGCGCCCCCCGTCGGCCGCGGCTGGGAGTACCTCACCGGGGGGATCCACGACTGGGACGCCGAGCTGGCGGAGCTGCCGTCCCTGCTGGTCGAGAAGGCGAAGGCCAGCAGCGTCGAGCCCGGCCGCTACGACCTCGTCATCGACCCGACCAACCTCTGGCTCACGATCCACGAGTCCATCGGTCACGCCACCGAGCTCGACCGGGCGCTCGGCTACGAGGCCGCCTACGCCGGCACCAGCTTCGCGACCCTCGACCAGCTCGGCAGCCTGCGGTACGGCTCCCCCGTCGTGCAGGTCACCGGCGACCGCACGGTCCCGCACGGCCTGTCGACCGTCGGCTACGACGACGAGGGCGTGCAGACCCAGGCCTGGGACATCGTCAGGGACGGCGTCCTCGTGGGGTACCAGCTCGACCGCCGGATGGCTCGGCAGAACGCGGCCGCCCTCGGCGTCGCGCGGTCCAACGGCTGCGCCTTCGCCGACTCGCCCCTGCACGTCCCCGTGCAGCGGATGGCCAACGTGTCGCTGCAGGCCGACCCGCAGGGGCCGTCGCTCGAGGAGCTGATCGGGCGGGTCGAGCGCGGCATCTACGTCGTCGGCGACAAGTCCTGGTCGATCGACATGCAGCGCTACAACTTCCAGTTCACGGGTCAGCGGTTCTACGAGATCCGCGGAGGCCGGCTCGTCGGCCAGCTGCGCGACGTCGCGTACCAGGCGACGACGACGGAGTTCTGGGGGTCGCTCGAGGCGGTCGGCGGCCCGCAGACCTACCAGCTGGGCGGGGCGTTCAACTGCGGCAAGGCCCAGCCGAGCCAGATCGCGGCCGTGTCGCACGGCTGCCCGGCGTCGCTGTTCCGCGGTGTCCAGGTCCTCAACACGGTGCGGGAGGGCGGGCGATGAGCGACATGTCGTCGAGTGACACGGTCGAGAGGTGCCTCGCGCTGTCGAAGGCCGACGGGTGCGTCGTCGTGCACGAGGAGAGCAGCCGGGCGGACCTGCGGTGGGCCGGCAACAGCCTCACCACCAACGGAGCGGCCCGCGGCCGGTCCCTGACGGTGATCAGCGTCGTCGGCGAGTCGGTCGGGGTCCGCAGCGCGACCGTCGTCGACGACCTCGAGGCCCTGGTGCGGGCGTCCGAGCAGGCGGCCCGCGACGCCGGCCCGGCCGAGGACGCCGGCCCGCTGGTCGAGGGCCCGGCCCAGCCCGGCTTCGCGGCGCCGGCGGAGCAGACCGGGCCCGAGGTGTTCGCCCGCCTGGCCGGCGAGCTCGGCGAGGCGTTCCGCGGAGCCCGGGCGCAGGACCAGCAGCTCTACGGCTACGCCTCCCACGACACCACCACCACCTGGCTCGGCTCCTCCACCGGCCTGCGGCTGCGGCACGCGCAGCCCACCGGCTACGTCGAGCTCACCGGCAAGGGCAGCGGCGGGTCGTCCTGGGTCGGCCAGCACACCCGTGACTGGTCCGACGTCGCCGTCCCGGCCCTGCACGACGAGCTGCGACGGCGGCTGGCCTGGGGCGAGCGCAGCCTCGACCTCCCGGCCGGGCGCTACGAGACGCTGCTCCCGCCGTCGGCGGCGGCGGACCTGTTCGCCTACGCCTACTGGAGCGCGGCCGGCCGCGGCGCCGCCGAGGGCCGCACCGTCTTCAGCCGCGCCGGCGGCGGCACCCGCCTCGGCGAGCACCTCGGTCCGGCAGGGCTGCGACTGTGGTCCGACCCCCACGACCTCGAGATGCCGACGTCGCCGTTCACCGTCGCGACCAGCTCGTCGTCCATGATGTCGGTCTTCGACAACGGCCTGCCGCAGGGCGCGACGGACTGGCTGCGCGACGGCGTGCTGCAGAACCTCGTCACCACGCGCGCCACGGCGAAGGCGACCGGACTGCCGGTGGCGCCGTACGTGCACGGCCTGTCGATGGACGGGGGCGGCACGGCCACCACCGACGAGATGGTCGCCCGCACCGAGCGCGGCCTGCTGCTGACCTGCCTCTGGTACATCCGCGAGGTCGACCCCGAGACGTTGCTGCTCACCGGGCTCACCCGCGACGGCGTCTACCTCGTCGAGGATGGCCGGGTCGTCGGGCGCGTCAACAACTTCCGGTGGAACGAGAGCCCCGTCGACCTCCTCGGGAGGCTCGCCGAGATCGGCCGCACCGAGCGGACCCTCCCCCGCGAGTGGAGCGACGACCTCACCTGGACCCGGATGCCGACCCTGCGGGTGCCGGACTTCAACATGAGCTCGGTCAGCCAGGCCAGCTGAACCCGCTTGCCCGGCAGGGCAGGGTGGTCGTCATGATCCGCCACGTCACCGTCAACGCCCGCGACCCGTACGCGCTGGCCACCTTCTGGGCCGCCGCGCTCGGCGGTCGGCTGCAGGACGACGACGTCCCCGGGGACCCGGCCGCCCTGGTCACGTCCGCCGGGCCGCCCCTGCTGTTCGAGCAGGCCGAGGGACGCCAGACCCATCTCGACCTCGTGCCCGACCTCCCCCGCGCGCAGGAGGTCGAGCGGCTCCTCGCCCTGGGCGCGACCGTGCTGCACGACCGCACCCGCCCCGACGGCAGCGGCTGGGTCGTCCTGGCGGACCCGGAGGGCAACCCGTTCTGCGTCGAGCGCAGCGGGCCGGAGCGGGGGGACCCTCCGCCGCGCGACACCGGCCTGAGGCAGTTCCCGGACGTCCACGCCGCCGACGAGCGGACCACCCTGACCGGTCTGCTCGAGTGGTACCGCGAGGGCGTCCTGCGCAAGGTCGAGGGCATGTCGGGAGCGACGAGCAGCCCCCTGCGGTCCGGCACCAGCGTGGCCGGTCTCGTCAACCACCTGGCCTACGTCGAGGACGTCTGGGCCACCGTCCGGCTGGCCGGGCAGCCCCTGCCCGAGCCCTGGGCGAGCGCGCCCTTCGACGACGACCCCGACTGGGACTTCCACAGCCCGACGGACCTGGCGGGTCCGGTCGCGGTCTACCGGGCCGCCACCGAGCGCACCCGGGCCGTGGCCGCGACCCGCGGGCTCGACGACACCGCCGTCGACGACCAGGGCCGGACCGTCTCGCTGCGCTTCGTCCTGGTGCACCTGCTCGAGGAGACGGCCCGCCACCTCGGCCACCTCGACGTCCTGCGCGAGCTCGCCGACGGCACTACCGGGGAGTGAGCCGCTCGAGCAGCCACGACGGCCCGACGACGTCGGCCCCGGCTGCCCGCGCCAGGCCGCGCAGCTCCCGGTCGGCCGTCACGAGGACGACCCCCGGCCGGCACAGGGCCAGCAGGGTGCTGTCGCCGTCGGCCGGCGCGTGCACGACGTCCACCCCCTCGGGGACGCCGGGGCGGGCAGCCCCCTCCAGCACGACGACGACCTCGCCGAGCCCGGCCGCCCGCACCTGCTCGACCAGCCGTGCGGCCGCGCCGGCCCGGTCGCGCCACCAGCCGTCCGGACGCGACCCGACGACGTTGGCCGCGTCGACCAGCAGCAGCGGCACGCCCCGACCCTAGGCTCGCCGACGTGCCCGCCTCCCCCCTGCCGGCCCTGCGGGGCGCCGCCCGCCGCCTCTCCGAGCGGCGGGCCGCGCAGCAGCAGGCCGCCCGGGCCGGGACCGCCGTCGATCGCGCGGACCGGGCCGCCGCGGACGCCGGGCAGCAGCTGGACCGGGCCGCGAGCGCCGCGGTCGACGCCGGGCTCCCCGCCGACGCGCTGCTGCTGGACGAGACCGAGCGCCGGGTCGCGGCGGGCGCCACCGACGCGCAGCCGTACGGCGTCCGGGGCCTGGCCGGGACGCGCGGCCCGGTCCGGACCGGGTTCGCGGTCACCAGCGGCGGCCTGATCGCCGTCGGGGCGGGGTACGCCCTCGTCACGCTCAGGCACCAGCTGGTGCTGCTGCTGGTCAGCCTGTTCGTCGCCATCGGCCTGGACCCGGCCGTGCGCTTCTTCGTCCGCCGCGGCCTGTCCCGCGGGCTCGCCGTCGGGCTGGTCAGCCTGCTCGCGCTCGGACTGCTGATCGGTTTCCTCGCCAGCCTGGCCGCACCGCTGAGCCGGGAGGTCGCCAGCCTCATCGACGCGACGCCGGGCTACCTCGAACAGCTGCAGGACCGCAGCAGCACCCTCGGCCGGGTCAACGAGCAGCTGCACCTGACCGAGCGGGCCCAGGCGCTGGCCAGCGAGGGCTTCGGCAGCGACACCGCCGGCAGCCTGCTCGAGGTCGGCAGCGCGGTCGCCGCCGGCATCTTCGACACCGTGATCGTCATCGTGCTGATCATCTACTTCCTGGCCGACCTGCCGCGCATCACCCACGCCGCGTACCGGTTGGCGCCGCGCCACCGGCGTCCCCGGGTGGGCCTGCTCGGCGACGCGATCGTCGCCCGGGTCGGCGGCTACGTGCTCGGCAACGTGGCGACGTCCGTCATCGCGTTCGTCTTCACCTACGTCGTCCTGGTGGTCCTCGACCTGCCGTACGCCCTGGTGCTCGCGACCCTCGTCGGCGTCCTCGACCTCGTGCCGCTCGTCGGGTCGAGCATCGGCGGGGCGATCGCCGCCCTGGTCGCGCTGAGCACGCAGGGCACGACGGCGGCCGTCGTCGTCGTCGGGTTCACGTTCGTGTACCGGCTCGTCGCCGACTACCTCATCAACCCGGTCGTCCTGCGCCGCACGGTCGACGTCAGCCCGCTCGTCACGGTCATCGCCGTCGTCCTCGGCGGTGGGCTGCTCGGCGTCGTCGGGGCGCTCGTCGCTGTGCCCGCGGCCGCGGCGGTGCAGCTGCTGCTGACCGAGGTCGTCTACCCGCAGCGGGACGCCCAGGTCGCCCCGTAGCTGCCGTGCAGGTCCTCGCCGGTCAGCCGCACGTCCTGGTCGACGGCGGGTAGGACGGACGGCGTGACGGAGCGCAAGCCGCGGGGTGTCAGTGTCGAGTCGTGGGTCGAGAAGCAGATCCGCGAAGCGAAGGAGCGCGGCAGCTTCGACGACCTCCCCGGGTCCGGCCGGCCGCTGCCGCCGACGGCGACCGACGAGCTCGCGTGGGTGCGGCAGAAGGCCCAGCGCGAGGGCCTGCCCGTCACGGCCCTGCTCCCGCCGTCGCTCGCCGTGGCCAAGGAGGTCGAGGACCTGCCGGCGGTGCTCGCGCGGGAGCGGTCGGAGGAGCGGGTGCGCCGGCACGTCGAGGGGGTCAACGCCCGGATCGACGCCGCCCGCCGGGGACCCGCGACCGGGCCTCCCGTCCGGACCGCGCTGCTCGACGTCCAGGAGGTGGTGGCGGCGTGGCGGGCCGCGCAGCCCCCGCCCACGCCCGCGCCTACGCCTGACCGACCCCCTCGCGGTAGGTGGTGGCGACGGCCTTGAGCCGGTCGTGCACGTCGACGAGCGGGCCGGTCCGGGTCGGCAGCCACTGCTTCCGGATCTTCGCGACGCTCGTGTAGTTGGTGTCGCACACGTTGGCCAGCGGCGACTCGACCGCCTGCGTGACGAGCTGGTAGGCGTCCAGGTGGGACAGGCCGTGGTCGCGGGAGATCCAGGTGACGAGGTCGTGCTGGGCGATCCGGTAGGCGTCCTCGAGCGGGCGCGCCGAGCCGGTCGACATCACGTGGGTGTCGCTCTCGATCCGGGGCCACGGCGTCGGCGTCCCCTTGACCAGGTCGACGACGACGACGGTGTCCATGGCGCACTCGACGGCGACCCCGCAGGTCTCCCCCTCGCCCTGCCGGGCGTGCCCGTCGCCGAGCGAGAACAGCGCCCCCTCGACGTTGACGCCGAGGTAGCAGGTGGTGCCGACCCGCATCTCCGGGGTGTCCAGGTTCCCGCCGTGGGCGGCCGGGGTGAGGGCGGACAGGGCCTCCAGGTTCGCCGGGGCGACGCCGACCGTGCCGTGCATGGGGTCCATCGGGAGGTCGACCCGGAAGTCGCCGTCGAGCGCCTCGAACCGGCAGGTGCGCCCCGCCCGGTCGAGCTGCCAGATCCAGACCCGCTCCGGGAGCGGCTCCTGCAGGGTCGGCGTCAGGTGGGTGCTGGTGAGGGCGCCGAACAGCGGGACGGTGGAGCTGGCCGCCCAGTCGCGGGCCGGCTCGATGCTGACGAAGTGGACGGCCAGGGTGTCCCCGGGCTCGGCGCCCTCGACGAAGAACGGGCCGGTCTGCGGGTTGAGGAAGGGGAACGCGCAGACCTCGCTGACGAGGTCGTCCTTGCTCCGCACCTTCCCGCCGAAGCAGTCCTCGCTCCACAGCTCCAGGACCGTGCCCGGCCGGATGCGCATCACGGGCGGGGCGCCCCCGAAGGTCCAGGCGTACTGCTCGGGCGTGGGGCGGAAGGGGACGACGACCGGGTCGCTCATGCTGCCGAGTCTGTCCTACCGGTACCGGCGAGGCGGCGGCACCAGCACGAGGGCCACCGCGCCGCCCCAGCACGTCGGTGGACTTGAACCGTTCAGGTCTTCGTGGTGCACTGTCGGCGATGCACCCCGAGATCGACGGCCTCCTGCGGGCGGCGTCCCTGCGCGTGACGGCGCCCCGCCGCGCAGTCCTCGCCGCGGTGCACGACCACCCGCACGCCGACACCGACACGCTCCTGCACGCCGTCCGTGAGCAGGCAGCCGTGTCGCACCAGGCGGTCTACGACGTGCTGCGGGCGCTCACCGACGCCGGACTCGTGCGGCGCATCCAGCCGGCCGGGTCGGTGGCCCGCTACGAGGCCCGGGTCGGGGACAACCACCACCACCTGGTCTGCCGCGGCTGCGGCGTCGTGGTCGACGTCGACTGCGCCACCGGCGACACCCCCTGCCTGACCGCGTCCGACGACGCCGGCTTCGTCATCGACGAGGCCGAGGTCGTCTACTGGGGCCGCTGCCCCTCCTGCACCCCTCCGTCCGACGCAAAGATCCAGAGAGGCACTCCGTGACCGACGACCCGACCGCGACCGACCCGAAGCCCCGCGACACCAGCTCCAGCCCGGTGGGCACCGACACCACCGACAGCCCCGCCAGCGAGTCGCAGAACCCCGTCATCTCGGGTCCCACGACCCAGGTCACGAACCGGCCGCGCACCAACCGGGACTGGTGGCCGAACGACATCGACGTCTCGGTGCTCGACCGCCAGGCCAAGAGCAGCGACCCGCTCGGCGAGGACTTCGACTACCGCACGGCCGTGCAGTCGCTCGACGTCGCCGCGGTGAAGGCGGACCTCGTCGAGGTCATGCGCACCTCGCAGGAGTGGTGGCCGGCCGACTGGGGCCACTACGGCGGCCTGTTCATCCGGCTGTCCTGGCACGCCGCGGGCACCTACCGCAGCGCCGACGGCCGCGGCGGCGCGGGCAAGGGCGAGCAGCGCTTCGCCCCCCTGAACAGCTGGCCGGACAACGCCAACCTCGACAAGGCCCGTCGTCTGCTGCTGCCGGTCAAGCAGAAGTACGGTCGCGCGCTGTCCTGGGCCGACCTGCTCGTGCTCGCCGGCAACGTCGCGCACGACGACATGGGCCTGCAGACCTTCGGCTTCGCCTTCGGCCGCGAGGACACGTGGCAGCCGACCGAGGTCTTCTGGGGCCAGGAGGACACGTGGCTCGGTGACGAGCGCTACGCCGGCCCGGACGAGCCCCTCGACCTCACCGGCGGCGACCTCGGCGCGGTGACCATGGGTCTCATCTACGTCAACCCCGAGGGTCCGCAGGGCAAGCCCGACCCGCTCGCCGCCGCCCACGACATCCGCGTCACGTTCAGCCGCATGGGCATGAACGACGCCGAGACCGTCGCGCTGATCGCCGGCGGCCACACGTTCGGCAAGGCGCACGGCGCCGGCGACCCGAACCTCGTCGGCCCCGAGCCGCAGGGCTGCCCCGTGCACAGCCAGGGCCTGGGCTGGACCAACCAGTTCGGCTCCGGCAAGGCCGAGGACACCATCACCTCCGGCCTCGAGGGCCCGTGGACCGTCAACCCCACCCAGTGGGACAACGGCTACTTCGACCTGCTGTTCAAGTACGAGTTCGAGCTGACCGAGAGCCCGGCCGGCGCGAAGCAGTGGAAGGCCAAGGACGTCGCGCCCGAGGACCTCGCCGACGACGCGCACGTGCCGGGCAAGAAGGTCCCGACGATGATGGCGACGACCGACCTCGCCCTGCTCGCCGACCCGGCCTACCGCGAGGTCTCCGAGCGCTTCCACCAGAACCCCGAGCAGTTCGCGGACGAGTACGCCCGCGCCTGGTTCAAGCTCCTGCACCGCGACATGGGCCCGACCAGCCGCTGGCTCGGCCCGGACCTGCCCGCCGAGGAGCTCGTCTGGACCGACCCGGTGCCGGCCGCCACGGCCGCGCCCTCCGAGGCCGACCTCGCCTCGCTCAGGACCGCCGTCCTCGACGCAGGGCTGACGGTCTCGCAGCTCGTCCACACCGCGTGGTCGGCTGCGGCCTCCTTCCGCGGCACCGACAAGCGCGGCGGGGCGAACGGTGCGCGGCTGCGCCTCGAGCCGCAGCGCTCCTGGGCGGTCAACGCCGGGACGCAGGACGTCGTCGCGAAGCTCGACGAGCTGCGCGCCGGCACGTCCGTGTCGCTGGCCGACACGATCGTCCTCGCCGGCTGCGCCGCCGTCGAGAAGGCCGCGGCCGACGCCGGCGTGACGATCACGGTCCCCTTCACGCCGGGCCGCACGGACGCCACGCAGGAGCAGACCGACGTCGAGAACTTCGGCTGGCTCGAGCCCCGCGCCGACGGCTTCCGCAACTGGGTCACGCCCGACGCGAAGCTCTCCCCCGAGACGCTGCTCATCGACCGGGCGTACAACCTGGACCTCACCGCCAAGGAGCTGACGGTGCTCGTCGGCGGTCTGCGCGTCCTCGGCGCCAACACCGGCGGCACGTCGCACGGCGTGTTCACCGACGAGGTCGGCGTCCTGTCGCAGGACTTCTTCACCACGCTGCTCGACCTGGGCGTGCAGTGGAGCACCAGCCGCGACACCGACGGCGTCTACGAGGCCACCGACGCCTCGGGCGACGTCCTGCGCACAGCAACCGCGGCCGACCTCGTGTTCGGCAGCAACGCCATCCTGCGCGGCATCGCCGAGGTCTACAGCTTCGACGAGTCGAAGGAGAAGTTCGTCAAGGACTTCGTCGACGCGTGGGACAAGGTCATGATGCTGGACCGCTTCGACGTCAAGTAGTCGCATCGCCCGGGACGCCCCGGTCCGCCTCGCGCGGGCCGGGGCGTCCTGCTGTCTCGAGCAGGTCGATCGCGCCCGGACGCGCGTCTCGGCCATCCCCTACGACCTGAACTGCCCCGACATCGGCTCCGCAGTACGGATCGAGGTCATGGGCCGCGACGAGCACGGACTCGACCGGGACCGTGACGCGCGTGGTGCGAGCCGAACTGTCGACTGAGCCGGGAGGTCAGCCGACGGGCTGCGGGTCGGGGGCCATGACCGGCACCTCACGCACCAGTCTCTGCAAGAACGCCTGTGTCTCGGGGTCGCTGCTGTGCAGGAGCGTGCCGCGCATCCCCCGCGTCAGGAGCACCTTGTACGTGTTGCGCACGGCCTGGTCGAACTCCGTCGAGCGGTGCCCGCCGTACTGCACTGTCGTGGCTCTCGTGACGGCTGCGCCACCCATCGATCGGTGCGCCAGACCAGGTCCGGGCCGAGGAGCACACCCGACCAGTCGTACTCGAAGCCCTGCGCCGTGTAGACGCATCCGACCTGGCCGAACCCGGCGGGGTCGCTCGACCAGAACGGCCGTCCGGGTGCGCCACCCACCGCGGTGTCCTTCTTGTTGTTCCAGGGCCGGGCCCACTCGCCCAGCACGACGTCGTCGGGCAGCGAACCGTCCGGTCGCGCGTCGCCCCAGGGCCAGCAGTAGCCAGCACTGATGCGCGCGCTGAGACCGGCCTCCTGCCAGGTCGCCAGGACAGCCTCCATCTCCCCCGGGCCACCGACGACAGAGCAGTGGAACCCGTCGTCGCCCGTCCAGGAGATCGGACCTCCAGGACGCAAGGCCGAGCAGCCGCAGCACCCAGTTCTCGTAGGTCCTGCTCCCCCCGCACCTGTACTGACCGTCGAGGTGGACGACCTCGACGTCGATCCGCAGAGCCGCCGCCGCGCGGGTGATCTCGGCCACCGAGCCGAGCTCCCCCGGCCGCACGACCTGGTGCTCGTCGAGGAGGAAGACCGGTACGCGAGCCGCCTGCAGCAGCTCGTGCACCTGCGGGACACCGGTACGGGCAGTGGCCCGCGTGTACCGGTTCGCCGACGTCTCCCTGATCCGGTGGGCCTCGTCGCACAACAGCACGTCGAGCTCGTTCGGCCTCGAGGTCGCCGAACTGGTTGAAGTAGCGGAACATCGCTCTGACCCGAGGCGAGCGCCGCGCAGCCACCTTGCGCAGCGTCTGCGTGAAGGCGGAGGAGCCCGTCGCGTGCAGGACTGAGCGCCCCTGTCGCGACAGCTCCCCGAGCAGCGACAGCGCGATGACGCTCTTGCCGGAGCCGGGCCCTCCGACGACCACCACGGCCTGCTTGTGCGCACCTCGCCGGGACCGTTCGAGAGCGCGCAGGACCAGGCTGTAGGCGACCTGCTGCTCCGCCTGCAGCCGGAACACCTCACGGGTCTGGACCTCTTCGGCAGCGAGTGCCAGGAGCTGACGGCTCGGTCGGACCGCGCTGCCGAGCAGCCGGTCGGCCGCCGCGGCTCCTGCTGCCGGCGCGAGTCGCCCCTGCAGGTACGCGAGGAACTCGGCCCGCCGCTGCCCGGTGAACAGTCGCCCGTGGTCGTCCTGCGGCAGGGTGAACAGGTCGGCCACGGCGAGGTCCGTCGCGTTGTGCAGGTAGGCCACGCCGGACAGCGGGTCGCGGCAGCTCCTCGAGCGTGGCCAGGAAGTCCGCAAGGTGCCCGCAGTACCGCCGCACCTGCTCGACCGGGTGCAGTCGCGTTCCGCCGCCGCCACGGACCGTACGCAGAGGTCGACCGAGTCCTCCAGCAGCTGCGCCTCGCTCCACTGCTTCAGCTCGACGACGACGTACGACGCCTCCCCCGTCACCGGGTGGACCCCGCAGAGGACGACATCGGCGCGCTTGCTCGTCAGCGGGCAGCTGGTGCTCGACCAGCACTTCGACGTCGTCCAGGCCGGCCTGCACCAGGTCGGCCGACAGGACGTGAAGGCTCCTCTCCCAGGCTCGGACCTCCGCCGGCGCAGGCCGCTGGCCGACCTGGTGACCGGAACTGCTCCACGAGGACCAGCGTCAGGCTCGCGTCGAGGACCTGCGCGCGGAACTGCGACGCGGCAGCGCGGTAGAGCGGCACGACGGGACCCCGGAGACAGGCGAGAGCGACTGTCTGCGGGTAGGAGCTCGTCGGGTGGTGCTGACTCGCTCGTCGGGCCGCAGTGCGTGACGCGGCGAGTAACGCCGTCGCAGCCGTGAAGCGGGCCCGCTGGGGTCTGCGGGTGTGAAGCTGCCGGGCATGACGTTCCCCGAGGGTCTGTACGAGTCCGTCTTGACCGAGCCGCCTGCTGCGACGGTCTGGCGGAGATCGACCTGCCAGGCCGAGTTGCGGGACGTCGAGGCCGCCGAGGCGCCGGCCGCGCTTGCCGCGCTGCTCGGGGACGCCGTCCGTGACGCGCTGCTCACCGCGCCGGAGGGCGACCGGGTCGCGCTGGCGAACCACGTCCTGGCCGCCCTGGCCGCACGGCGACCAGGTCCTGCCCGGCCCGCAGCAGCTCCTCGCCCTGCGCCGACCGGTCGCCCCCGGCGTCTGGGCCCTGACCAGCCGTCCGCAGACCCCGCTGTCCCAGCCCGCCCTGCTCACGAACGCCCGCGGTGAGCCGAGCATGGGCACCGAGCTGACGGCGGAGCTGGACAGCGCAGACAGCGTCGACCTCCTGTGCGCCTTCGTGAAGTGGAGCGGCCTGCGGCTGGTCGAGCCGACGCGCTCCGGCGCCTCGCCGAGCGGGGCGGCCAGATCCGCGTCGTGACGACGACCTACATCGGCGCGACCGAGCGCGAGGCACTCGACCGGCTCGTGCAGGTCCTCGGCGCGGAGGTCCGCATCAACTACGCGACGACGTCGACCCGGCTGCACGCGAAGGCGTGGCTGTTCGAGCGGACCACGGGCTTCTCGACGGCGTACATCGGCAGCTCCAACCTCAGCCGGGCCGCGTTGCTCGACGGTCTCGAGTGGAACGTCCGGCTTGCCTCAGGCAGCACGCCCGAGCTGCTGAGCAAGTTCCGGGCCACCTTCGAGTCGTACTGGGCCGACCACGCCTTCGAGTCCTACGACCCGGCGCGCGACCGCGACCGGCTCGACGACGCCCTGCTGGCCGCCCGGGGTTCCACGGTCGTCTTCTGCAACGGTGCTCAGCGGGCTCGAGGTCCGGCCGTACCCTCACCAGGCGGAGATCCTGGAGCGCCTGGACGTCGAGCGCGTCGTCCACGACCGGCACCGCAACCTCGTCGTCGCCGCGACCGGTACCGGCAAGACGGTCGTGGCCGCACTCGACCACCGCCGCCTCGGCGACAAGTCTCTGCTGTTCGTCGCGCACCGTCGCGAGATCCTCGAGCAGAGCCGGGCGGTCTACCGCAACGTCCTCGGCGACGGGAGCTTCGGAGAGCTGTACGTCGGTGGGGCACGCCCCGAGCGCTGGCGGCACGTGTTCGCCAGCATCCAGTCGCTGTCCGCCTACGGCGTCGACCGGCTGCCGCCCGAGCACTTCGACGTCGTGGTCCTCGACGAGTCGCACCACATGGAGGCAGCCACCTACCGGGCGCTCCTGTCGCACCTGCGTCCGCAGGAGCTGCTCGCCCTGACGGCCACACCCGAGCGCGCGGACGGCGTCGACATCGCCGACGAGTTCTTCGACGGTCGGATCGCCGCGGAACTGCGGCTCTGGGACGCCCTCGCGGCCGACCTGCTGTGCCCCTTCCACTACTTCGGGGTCGCAGACGGGACCGACCTGTCCTCCGTCGCCTGGCGGCGGGGCGAGTACGACGTCGCGGCGCTCGAGAAGGTCTTCACCGGCGACGACGCCCGCGTGCGCGTCGTGCTGCGCACGCTCGTCGGAGAAGGTCGCAGACGTCTCCTCAGTCCGGGCCCTCGGCTTCTGCGTGAGCAAGTCGCACGCGGCGTTCATGGCCGACCGCTTCCGCCGGGCCGGCATTCCAGCGCTGAGCGTGGACGCTGACACGCCCGTCGGACCAGCGACGCGAAGCCCTGCGGGCCCTGCGTGAGCGCCGCGTCAACGTGCTGTTCGCGGTCGACCTGTTCAACGAGGGCCTTGACCTGCCCGACGTCGACACGCTCCTGCTACTGCGTCCGACGGCATCCTCGACGGTGTTCCTGCAGCAGCTCGGCCGCGGCCTGCGTCGAACACAGGACAAGGCTGTCCTGACGGTGCTGGACTTCATCGGCCAGCAGCGACGAGAGTTCCGCTTCGACGCGAAGTACACCGCTGCTCACCGGCCTGACCCGGCACGTCCTGGCGGACCAGGTGTCGCAGGGGTTCCCCTACCTGCCGCCCGGCTGCCAGGTCGTGCTGGACCGGGTGTCGCAGGACCAGGTGCTGACGTCGCTGCGTTCGAGGCTGCGGCTGACGCGTCGCCAGCGTGCTGCAGACGTCTCGGCGGTGGGCAGCACGGAGCTCGCCGTCTACCTGCGAGAGGCCGGCGCCGACCTTCCAGACGTGTACCGAGGCGGCTCCTGGACAGAACTGCTGCGCGCCGCGGGTCTCCACTGCCTCGACCCCGGGCCCGCCGAAGGGCCGTTGCTGGCCCGGGTGTCCGCACTCCTCCACGTCGACGACGCGGCGCGGGCGGCCGCCTACACGCGGCTGGTGTCGTCCCCGACGTCGTATGCGGCGCTCGGGTCCCGCGACCAGCGCTACGCCCGCATGCTCTTCTTCACGCTCTGGCCGAACAAGGGCGGCCACGCCTCGTACGACGACGGCTTGCGCCACCTGCGGGAACATCCCGCCGTCTGTGAGGAGCTGCGGCAGGTCTTCGCCCTGGGCCTCGACCGAGCGGCCCACGTCCCGAACCCGCTGGCTGGCGACATCACGCTCGCGACGCATGCGCGCTACCGCCGCGAGGAGCTGCTCGCCGCACTCGACTGGACATCGATGGAGCGCTCAGCCAGAGGCAACATCACTGGCGTCGCCTGGGCGCCGACGACGCGGACTGACGCCCTCATGGTCAACCTGCGCAAGAGCGAGCGGGCCTTCTCCCCCACCACCATGTACCGCGACTACGCGTTGACCGACCGGCTCTTCCACTGGGAGTCGCAGAACGCGACGTCGACCTCGTCGCCGGCCGGGCAGCGGTACCTGAACCACGAAGGGCTGGGCAGTTCGGTACTGCTCTTCGTCCGGGACGCACCGACAGACGAGCTGGGAGCGGCACCGTTCTTGCTCTTGGGGCCGGTGCGGTACGTCGAGCACAAGGGCGAACGGCCGATCGCGATCACCTGGGAGCTCGAGCACCCGATCCCGCCAGACGTCCTGCTCACGGCACGCGCCGTGGCCAGCTGACGGCCCTGCCCAGAGCAGATCCTCGTCCGGGGCTGAACGTGATGACGGGGTGGCTGCAGAGCAGCCACCCCGTCATGTCGTGCTCAGCGACTAGCTGCAGCCGCTCGTGCTCCCGCAGCTCTCGCACACGTAGCAGCTGCCGGCCGGCCGCATCTTCACGCCGCAGGTCATGCACAGCGGCGCGTCGGCCGCCGTCCCCTGCAGCGCGTCGAGCAGCTCGGTGCTGCTGTGCACCTCGGCCGGCGACCGGCTTGACCGCGCGACACCGGCACCGACTGCGCCAGGCCCTCGACGTCGAGCTCGTCAGCCGAGCCGTAGCCGGCGACCGTGGCCGCGCGCTCCTCGGCGTTGAACACGCCCAGCTCGGCGCGGGTGTCGTAGGGCAGGTAGTCGAGCGCCAGCCGGCGGAACAGGTAGTCCATGACGGACTGCGCGATGCGGATGTCGGCGTCGTCGGTCATGCCGGCCGGGTCGAAGCGCATGTTGATGTACTTCGACACGAAGGCCTCGAGCGGCACGCCGTACTGCAGGCCGATCGAGATGCTGACCGAGAAGGCGTCCATGACGCCGGCGAGGGTCGAGCCCTGCTTGGACATCTTGATGAAGACCTCGCCGAGCGTGCCGTCCTCGTACTCGCCGGCCGTCATGTAGCCCTCGGCGCCGGCGACGGAGAACGAGATGGTCTGGCTGCGGCGCTTCTTCGGCAGGCGCTTGCGGGTCGGCCGGTACTCGACGACGACCTCGGTCTCGGCGGCCGTCTCCGAGGCCTTCTTGTCCTGCAGCGGCTGGCCGACCTTGCTGTTGTTGCGGTAGATCGCCAGCGCCTTGAGGCCGAGCTTCCAGCCCTGGAAGTAGACGTTCTCGACGTCCTCGACGGTGGCCTCGGCCGGCAGGTTGACCGTCTTGGACAGCGCGCCGGACACGAACGGCTGGATCGCCGCCATCATCTTGACGTGGCCCATCGGGCTGATCGACCGGGCGCCCATGGCGCAGTCGAAGACCTCGTAGTGCTCGGGCTTGAGGCCGGGGGCGTCGATGACGTGGCCGTGCTGGGCGATGTGCTCGACGATCGCCTCGACCGACTCCTCCTGGTACCCGAGGGCGCGCAGCGCGCGCGGCACCGTCTGGTTGACGATCTGCATCGAGCCGCCGCCGACGAGCTTCTTGAACTTCACCAGGGCGAGGTCGGGCTCGAGGCCGGTGGTGTCGCAGTCCATCATCAGGCCGATGGTGCCGGTGGGGGCGATGACCGACGCCTGCGCGTTGCGGTAGCCGTTCTTCTCCCCCAGCGCCAGGCACTCCTGCCAGGCCTTGGTGGCCTCGTGCAGGATCCGGGCGTCGTCGGCGCCGACCGTGCGGACGGTGTCGTTCGCAGCGGCGTGCTTGCGCATGACCCGCTTGTGGGCGTCGGCGTTGCGGGCGTAGCCCTCGTACGGGCCGACGATCGCGGCGAGCTCGGCGCTGCGCTTGTAGGCGGTGCCGGTCATCAGGCTGGTGATGGAGCCGGCGAGAGCGCGGCCACCGTCGGAGTCGTAGGCGTGACCGGTCGCCATGAGCAGCGCGCCGAGGTTCGCGTAGCCGATGCCGAGCTGACGGAAGTCGCGGGTGGTCTTGCCGATGGGCTCGGTCGGGAAGTCGGCGAAGCAGATGGAGATGTCCATCGCCGTGATGATGATGTCGACCGACTTGGCGAACCTCTTCGCGTCGAACGTGCCGTCCTCGCGCAGGAACGTCATGAGGTTGAGCGACGCGAGGTTGCACGAGCTGTTGTCGAGGCTCATGTACTCCGAGCAGGGGTTGCTCGCGGTGATGCGGCCCGACTCGGGAGTGGTGTGCCAGTCGTTGATGGTGTCGTCGTACTGGATGCCGGGGTCGGCGCACTCCCAGGCGGCCTGACCGAGCTTCTTCCACAGCGTGCGCGCGTCGATCGTCTCGATGACCTCGCCGTTGGTGCGGGCGCGCAGGCCGAACGGCTTGCCCTCGTCGACGGCACGCATGAACTCGTCGCTGACCCGGACGGAGTTGTTGGCGTTCTGGTACTGGACGCTGGTGATGTCCTTGCCGCCGAGGTCCATGTCGAAGCCGGCGTCACGCAGCGCGCGGACCTTGTCCTCCTCGCGCGCCTTCGTGTCGATGAACTCCTCGATGTCGGGGTGGTCGACGTCGAGCACGACCATCTTGGCGGCCCGGCGCGTCGCGCCACCGCTCTTGATCGTGCCGGCGGAGGCGTCCGCGCCGCGCATGAAGGAGACCGGGCCCGACGCCGTCCCGCCGGAGCTGAGCAGCTCCTTGGACGAGCGGATGCGGGACAGGTTCAGGCCGGCACCGGAGCCGCCCTTGAAGATCAGGCCCTCCTCGCGGTACCAGTTGAGGATCGAGTCCATGGTGTCGTCGACGGCGAGGATGAAGCAGGCGCTGACCTGCTGCGGGGCGCTCGTGCCGACGTTGAACCAGACCGGGCTGTTGAAGCTGAACACCTGGTGCAGCAGCATCCAGGTCAGCTCGTGCTCGAAGACGACGGCGTCCTCGTCGGCCACGAAGTAGCCGTGCTCGGCGCCCGCGGCGGCGTACTTCTTGGCGACGCGGTCGATGAGCTGGCGCAGGCTCTGCTCGCGGTTCTCGGCGCCGACGGCACCGCGGAAGTACTTGGTGGTGACGATGTTGGCGGCGTTCACCGACCAGAAGTCCGGGAACTCGACGCCGCGCTGCTCGAAGTTCACCGAGCCGTCGCGCCAGTTCGTCATGACGACGTCGCGGCGCTCCCAGGTCACCTCGTCGTACGGGTGGACCCCGGGGGTCGTGTAGACCCGCTCGATGCGCAGCCGCGCAGCCTTGCGCTGCGTCTGGCGGGGGGCGCCGACCGTCTCGGTCATGCCGTTCCTTCTCTCGTCGAGGTCCGTGGTGTTCAACGTCGTGGAGCGCCGGGGTGGTCCCGGGTGGAGCGCGATGTCTCGGTCTGCTGCGGGTCTGTCAGTCCTGGGGGGCGGCCGCGGCCGGCTGTCCGGCGCGGAGCGCGGTGATCTCGTCCTCGAAGTCGGCCAGCGACTCGAAGGACCGGTAGACGCTGGCGAAGCGGAGGTAGGCGACCTCGTCCAGGTCGCGCAGGGGCTCGAGGATGGCGAGACCGACGTCGTGCGCCGGCACCTCCGCGGCGCCGGCGGCCCGGAGGGTCTCTTCGACCTTCTGGGCGAGCAGCGCCAGACTGTCCTCGTCGACCGGGCGGCCCTGGCAGGCCTTCCGGACGCCGCTGACGACCTTGGCGCGGCTGAACGGCTCGGTGACGCCGGAGCGCTTCACCACCGCGAGGGTCGTCTCCTCGACCGTGGTGAACCGTCGTCCGCACTCCGGGCAGGAGCGCCGGCGACGGATGGCGTCGCCGTCGTTGGCCTCACGGCTGTCGACGACGCGGCTGTCGGCGTGACGGCAGTAGGGGCAGCGCACTGTGCTGGCTCCCCCCGCTCCACCGGCTGTCCACAGGTGTGGACCGCCGCCTCCACAGCTTGTGGAGAACTACACCCGTGTAATACGAGATGTTGTGTTGGCGACAGTAGGGCGCCACTAGGGGTAGCGCAAGACGTTCCTCGTGCTCCGCGGTCCCACCGACGCAAAGTCGCAGGTGGCGGCCTTTGAGGGTGTCGTCGGACGGCGTGCGGCCGGGCGTGTCGCCGCGGCCTCGTGCGTCGGATCAGGCAGGCAGCAGGAGCTGCTGGCCGGCCTGCAGGCCGCTGCCGGACAGGTGGTTGAGGCGCCGGAGCTGCTGCACCGTGGCACGCGGGTCGGTGCCGGGCGACACGCGGCGGGCGACCGTCCACAGGGACTCCCCCACCTGGACCGTCGTCTGCGTGACGGCGGGCGAGGGCGACGTCGTCGTGGCCGCCTCGGTCCTGCTGCGCCCGAGGGAGAACCCGACGAGCAGCAGACCGACGAGGGCGAGCAGCAGCACCAGCCGGCCGCGCGCCGTCAGCCGCGTGCCCGACACCCGGACGACCACGGGGCGCGGCACGGCCACCGCGACCCGCTGCCGGCGCGCAGTGCGGGTGGCGACCCGGTGCGCAGAGCGGGTGGTGCGGGTGGCGTGCGCGGTGCGGACCGACTTCGCGGTGCTGCTGGCCATGTGGACTCCTCGGTGTGCTCGACCTCGAACGGGCGTTCGATCGAACGTCTGTGCGAGTTGTACCCCATCGGTCCGACAAGAACGAGAGCTGGAGCGAAGAAGTTCGAACAGGTGTGCGACGGCACGCTGCACGAGCGCTGTCGCCGTACGGTCGAGGCACCAGGACGAGGAGCTGCGACGTGACCGACGACCCGCTCGCGCGGCTGCTCTCCCTGCGGCTGCACCAGCGGGAGGGCAGGCGCGCGCCGCACAAGCCGCTCCTCGCGCTGCTGGCCCTCGGGAGGCTCCTGGCGACCGGCAGCAGCCGACTCCCCTGGGAAGAGGCCGAGCCGGCCCTGGCCGCCCTGCTCGACGAGTTCGGCACCCCCGCCCGGACGTCGGCGGCGCAGCGAGCCGCGTACCCGTTCACACACCTGCGGTCGGACGGGGTGTGGCAGCTCAGCAGCGACGTCCCGATGGACACGGTCGGGCCGCTCCGCGCAGGAGGTGTCGTGGGGTCCTTCACTCCCGAGGTCGAGGCCGAGCTGCTCGCCGCGCCCGCCCGCGCGCTGGCCACCGCCCGGGCCCTGGCGACCAGCCACTTCCCCGAGACGCTGCTGGTCGACGTCCTGACCGCGGCGGGCCTCGACCCGGACGAGGTGCTGTCCGGCCAGGGCGGCGTCGTCGCGGACCGGCGCAGGAGCGCGAGCTGGCGGGCGGCCGTCGTCCAGGCGTGGGACAGGCAGTGCGCCTTCTGCGGCTACGACGGCCAGGTCGGCGGCGCGGCCGTGGGGCTGGAGGCGGCCCACGTCCGCTGGTTCTCCTACGGCGGCCCCGACAGCCCGGACAACGGGCTCGCCCTCTGCTCGCTGCACCACAAGCTGTTCGACCGCGGCGTGCTCGGCCTCGACGTGGACCTCCGGGTGCGCGTCAGCGAGGCCTTCACGGCGCGGACTGACGTCGGACGGCAGGTCTACGCACTGTCCGGCGTCGTCCTGCGGCCGCGGCCGGGCACAGCGCTGCCAGCAACGCACCACGTCGCCTGGCACGGGCGCGAGGTCTTCCGGGGCCTGGCCCTGACCGCCTGATGCTCGAACGCGTGTGCGACACGCCGCGGCGACACGTTCGAACAGGTGTTTGATCGCCGTCCCTCCGAGCGTTAGCGTCCGCCGTGATCACCGGGCTGCACGGGCCCGGCGCGACGAGCGGAGGCAGCCGTGGCAGCCAGGACCGGTAGCGGCACGACGGCGGAGACGGGCGCGACCGTCCGGGACCTGCCGGACGGGCCGGCGGACGAGACCGGGCTGACCCCGCGCCAGAAGATGGTCCTCGAGGTCATCCGCGACTCCGTCGAGCGCCGCGGCTACCCGCCCACCGTGCGGGAGATCGGCGAGGCCGTCGGCCTGACGAGCACCTCGAGCGTCTCCCACCAGCTCAAGACGCTGCAGGCCAAGGGCTTCCTGCGCCGAGACCCGTCCCGGCCGCGCGCCGTCGACGTCCGGCTCCCCGGCGACGCCGAGCGGATCGCTCAGCGCGACGCCGATCGGGCAGCGCTGGCTGTGCAGGACGCCGATGAGGCCGCCGAGCGCGAGGCGCACCCCCAGCCGGCCTACGTGCCCGTGCTCGGTCGCATCGCCGCCGGCGGCCCGATCCTCGCCGAACAGGCCGTGGAGGACGTCTTCCCGCTCCCCCGCGAGCTGGTCGGGACGGGGACACTGTTCCTGCTCAAGGTGGTCGGCGACTCGATGGTCGATGCCGCGATCGCGGACGGCGACTGGGTCGTGGTGCGGCAGCAGCCCAACGCCGACAACGGCGACATCGTGGCGGCGATGATCGACGGCGAGGCCACGGTGAAGACCTACAAGCGCCGCGACGGGCACGTCTGGCTCATGCCGCACAACCAGGCTTACGCGCCGATCCCCGGCGACGACGCCGTGGTGCTGGGACGCGTCGTGACGGTGCTGCGGAAGGTCTGACCTACCTCGAGACCAGCTCGGAACGGGCAGTGGTGACCCGCAAGGGGGTGGGCGGACCGTCGGTACGCGCTCGGCCGCGGACGTTCAAGGTCTCGCCGCCGTTGATCGTGTAGGTGCCGCTCCAGACGATGGAGACGGACGGAGCGACCTGACCTGCACGTGCGTAGCGGTGGGTCACGTCCTTCTCAAGCGGACGACCGGGAACTGTCGTCGAGAGCTCTGAGTCTCGGATATCTGCGAAGTGCCACAGGTACTGCTCCGGCTTGACCGTGATCCTCACGCGGTACCCGAGGATGTTGAGCTCGGGGAGCGGCTCAGGGCCCGTCTTGTCTGTCGAGAAGATGGTCTCGACGTTCACGAGCGTCTTCGTGGAGGGGTTGACGGTCGTGCCGCCCTTCACGACGACGAAGCGCTGAAACCCCTGGTTCACCGCATCCACCACTTGCGCGATCGTGGGCACGTCCGGCCCTGTGTCACCGGCGCCGCCACGGCAGACGAAGCCCGGCTGTCGCGTCCAGCCGTCCTGCTCGCCCTCTGGCTTGGTCGGGTCGTAGCGTCGGGTCCAGATCCAGAACGCGGTCGCCCCCTCGGCCGCACCCGCGACGTACTCGCAGGCGGTGGCTGCGCCGGTGCACATGACGTCGTTCGCGTTGGTTCGGGTGTTGCCGCTGCACATCGTGACGTACTCGTACTGGGTGTACGGGGTGCGAGGGCCACGCACGGGCTGGGCCGGTCCTCCGGGACGACCCGGCTCGTCTGGTCCCCTAGGTGGCTTCGGCGGATCGTCTCGGCAATCGCCCCTATCCGTGGCGTCCTCGAAGGCACACGGAATCACATCCCCTAGGGCAACCGCCGGGAGACCGCCGAGGCCGATGAGGAGGGTAAGCAGAGCGGCGCTCCGTCTCATGCTGGGACCTGGGTGATCTTGTTGATCAACCACGAGGAGCCGGACCGCACCACCTGCACTTCCAGTTGGATCCCGCGCTTCGCCTGCGGCGAAGTTGTCGGCGTAGAGCCGAGAGGCACCAGCGGCGCTCGGTCGTAGACGAGGGTCACGCTGGCGTGAGTTCGATCGTCGACGATCCCCTCCGCAGAGCGCACGGTCACCTCGCCACCGCTATAGCGCCGTCCGGAGGCGCGCTCGCGATCAAGAGCTCCAGCAAGGCCTGCGCAGCTCGAGCAATCGGGCGAGCTGAGCGATCTGACGCGCGTGCTGTCAAGCGACGTGAATGCTCGCCCAAGCTCCTCGTAGAAGTAGCGGACGAATGCCGCTGCCCCCTGCGGCGTCGCCGCCTGAGCGCTCGGCGGGACCTCCAGCGGCAGCGCCGACGGCGACGGCGACGCTGTCACCGGCGGCAGCGACGACGGCTCCGCCTGCGGCTCACCCCCGCTGCACCCGGCGAGCAGGAGCCCCAGCACAGGGAGCAGCAAGGCAGGACGCATGGCGCAGAGGCTAACGAACCGAGCCCAGACGGACAGGGCCCCTGTGGACTACGCCCCTGGCGGCGACGTCAGCACGACCCGGTACCCGTCCGGGTCCACCACGGTCACCCCGTACTCTCGCCAGTACGGGTTCTCCGCCTCGGCCACCGGCAGTCCGTCGGCGAGCGCCCGGGCCGCGGCGGACGACGCCAGGTACAGCACCAGCAGGTCGTCCGGCGCCGTCGGCAGCACGCTCCCGGTCGTCAGCTCCAGCTCCCCGCCGCCCGGCAGGGCGACGAAGGCGCCGTCGTAGCCGTCGTGGTCCTGGAAGCCGCCGGTGTGCGCCAGCCCCAGGGTGGTGCAGTAGAACTCGAGCGAGGCGGACAGGGAGCGCACCGGCCGGGCCACCCGCGACCGGACGTACGGCGGCCCGGGGACCTCCTCGAGGACGAGCACCCCGACCGTCAACGAGGACTCCCCCACCACGCACGACCAGGGCCCGGAGCTGTCCAGCCCCGAGCGCAGCAGCGAGCAGGACACCCCGTCGACCCGGCGCCCGTCGCGCACCCCGACGACCGACCCGGCCACGACGTCGCCGCCCGAGAACGATGCTGTCACGACGTCGGTCAGCCGGTCCTCCGTGAACCGGTAGACCACGTCACCGAGGGCGAACACCCGGCCGGCGAGGGAGGTCACGCCACCAGGAAGTCGTTGAGCTCCGCGGCCAGCTGGGGCCCGACCCGGGCCTGCAGCCGCGTCCCCTCGGACAGGTGCTCCTCGAGCAGGATCTCGCCCTCGACGTGGACCCGGTTGACGAGCGCCCCGAGGTTGTAGGGGACCACGACCTCGATCAGCGTGTCGGGGTGCGGGACCTCGTCCTCGAGGACTTGCAGGAGCTCCGACAGGCCGGAGCCCGTGAGCGCCGAGACCTGCACGAGGTGCTTCTCGCGGCGCGACAGCCGCCCCAGCACGACGGGGTCGGCGAGGTCGCACTTGTTGACGACGACGACCTCGGGGATGTCCTGCGCCTCGATGTCGGCGAACACCGCCCGGACCGCGGCGAGCTGGCCCTCGGGGTCGGCGTGCGAGCCGTCGACGACGTGGAGGATCAGGTCGGCGCCCTTGACCTCCTCGAGCGTCGAGCGGAACGCCTCGACCAGCTGGTGCGGCAGCAGCCGGACGAACCCGACGGTGTCGGTCAGGGTGAAGTCGCGGCCGGTGGGGGTCTGCGCCTTGCGGACGGTCGGGTCCAGGGTCGCGAACAGCGCGTTCTCGACGAGGACGCCCGCACCGGTGAGGCGGTTGAGCAGCGAGCTCTTGCCGGCGTTGGTGTACCCGGCGATGGCGACCGAGGGGACGGCGTTGCGGTCGCGCTCCTGCCGCTTGACGTCGCGGGCGGTCTTCATCTCCTTGATCTCGCCGGCCAGCTTGGACTTGCGCGCACGGATGCGCCGCCGGTCGGTCTCGATCTTGGTCTCACCCGGACCACGGGTCCCGACGCCTCCGCCGGACCCGCCGGCGCCACCGCCCTGGCGGGACAGCGACTCGCCCCAGCCGCGCAGGCGCGGGAGCATGTAGGTCATCTGGGCGAGCTCGACCTGCGCCTTGCCCTCCCGCGACGTCGCGTGCTGGGCGAAGATGTCGAGGATCAGCCAGGTCCGGTCGATGACCTTGACCTTGACGAGCTCCTCCAGCGAACGCAGCTGGCCGGGCGTCAGCTCGCCGTCGCAGATGACGGTGTCGGCGCCGGACGCCAGGACCGCGTCGCGCAGCTCCTGCGCCTTGCCGGACCCGACGTACGTCTTCGGGTCGGGCTTCTCGCGCCGCTGGGCGAGGCCCTCGAGGACCTCACAGCCGGCGGTCTCGGCCAGGGCCTGCAGCTCGCGCAGGGAGTTCTCGGCGCCGATCGCGTCGCCGTAGCCGTAGACGCCCATGAGGACGACCCGCTCGAGCCGGAGCTGGCGGTACTCGACCTCGGTGACGTCCTCGAGGTCGGTGCGGATCCCGGCGACACGGCGGAGGGACTTGCGCTCCTCGAGGTCGAACCCCTCGCCCTCGAGGTCGTGGAGGTTGGGGGCCTGCAGCAGGCTGTCGTCGAGCACGACGGCGCCGTCGGACCGGCGGGGGGTGGCAGCAGCGGGAGAGGTCATCGACGGGTCAACGCCGTGCGCGGGGTTCGTCATCCCGCCCAGCGTGACACGGGGACGCTCAGGTGTCGCGGGAGTTCAGGGCCCGCACGCCGGTCACCAGCTCCTCGAGCTCGGACGACGAGAGGCCCGCGTACGCCGGCTCCACGATCCGGTCGGTCATGGCCTCGGCCGCGGCCATCTGCTCCTTCGCGGCGTCCGCGGGCGGGTACGGCTCGGGCCACCCGAAGAACGACGCGTTCCCGACGCCGTACCGCCCGGACACGACGGCCTGCAGCGGCTCGACGCCGTGGGCGGCGACGGCCACCAGGTGCGCCCCGCCGCGGAGCTCGCGGCCGACCTGCAGAGCGAGGGCGAGGCGGCCGGCGTCGGTCGTCTCGACGGTGGCGGCGAGCGTGCGCCAGCCGGCGAAGAGCGGCAGCCCCATGACCGGGGCGGCGTCGTGGACGCGCCCCAGGAGCTCGACGAGCCGGGCCTCCCCCGGCAGGTGCGCGACGCCCCAGTCGGCGCAGGCCTGCGCGTACTCGCGGGCGATCTCGGCCGGGGGCAGGACGGCCGCCCCGCGGTCCCAGGCCTTGCGCTGCAGCGCGGGAGGGAAGAACCCGAAGGCGGCGATCGCGACGTCGGCGGAGTCCCCGAGCACCCCGCCGCGGCCGCAGTGGTACCAGGACCAGGTCGACAGCCCGAGCTCCTCGCCGCGGGCGCCCGTCGCGGCGTCGAACATCCACGCGCCGCCGAGCTTCCCGACCGGCCCCGCGAGGCCCCTGACGGCCAGGACCGGCGTCACAGGAACGCCGTCCCGGTCGCCACGATGACCGCCGGGCCCGCGAGCAGGACGTGGCCGTCCTCCTGCCACGTGACCTGGAGCCGCCCGCCCGGCACGTCGACGTCGTACGCCGTCCCGCGCGGCTCCGCGGTCCGCAGGACGTGGGCCACGACCGCCGCGCACGCGCCGGTGCCGCAGGAGCGGGTCTCGCCGACGCCGCGCTCGTGCACGCGCATGCGCAGGTGGGTCGGGCCGAGCTCCTCGACGTACTCGACGTTGAGGTCCTTGCGGTCCGGGTCGAGCACGGCGGGCGGCGCCTGGTGGACGACGGCGTGCGGGTTGCCCATGTCGACCGACGTCGCGACGACGCCGTCGACGAGCACCGGCTCCCCCACGACGGCCAGCCCCATGTCGACGGTCACGACGTCGTCCTCGACGAAGACGTGCTTCACGCCGCCCCGGGTCGCGAGGTCGAACGACCCGGGCTCGGCCAGGCCGGCCTGCACGAGGTAGCGGGCGTAGACGCGGACGCCGTTGCCGCACATCTCGGCGATCGAGCCGTCGGCGTTGCGGTAGTCCATGAAGAAGTCGGCGTCCCCGGACGCCGAGGGCTCGAGCTTCGTCGGGACGACGCGCAGGACGCCGTCGCCGCCGATGCCGGCCCGGCGGTCGCAGAGCCGCGCGACGAGGTCGGGGGTGAGCTGCAGGGTGCCCTCGAGGTCGGGCAGGACGACGAAGTCGTTCTCCGTCCCGTGCCCCTTGAGGTAGGTCAGCTCCACGGGGCGAGCCTAGGCGTCAGACCGCCGCGCGCGGGCTGGGGACGAACGGCAGTGCCGTCACGCCCGGAGCGACGACGGCGCCGCGCCAGCCGGTGCCCTGCTCGAGCAGCCAGCGGGCCTTGTCCCCGCGCTGCGCGGACGCGTAGAGCCAGCCGTGGGCGCGGTCGCAGCCGAGCTCGGTGAGCCGGACGGCCTCACCCCAGGTCTCGACGCCCTCCGCCACGACGACGAGGCCGCGGGCGTGGGCCCGGGTCACCAGCGTCTCGACGAGGGCGGCGTCGCGGCCGTCGATCCCGCGGACGTGGCGCTGGCCGAGCTTGACGACGTCGACGGGGAGGTGCTCGATGACGGCGAGGGTGGCGTAGAAGGAGGTGTCGTCGACGGCGAGGGCGACGCCGGTGGCGCGCAGCTCGGTGAGGATGCCGGGGCCGTCGTCGCCGAGGTCCTGCAGGGTCTGCTCGCTGACCTCGAGGCCCAGCGCGCCGACCGGCAGGCGGTGGGCCGCGACGACGCCGCTGACGAGGTCGGCGAAGCCGGGGTCCCGCAGCTGGGAGGTCGTGACGTTGAGGCGCAGCTGGCGGGCGCCGCCCCGCAGGGTCTGCCAGGCGGCCGCCTCGGCCGCACCGGCCTCCAGGACCCACGCGCCGATCGCGGGCATCTGCCCGGCCTGCTCGGCCTGCGAGAAGAAGGCGGGGGGCGCCAGGACGCCGAGGTCCTGGGTGTGCCAGCGCAGCAGGCCCTCCATCGCCACGATGGCGCCGGTCGCGAGCTCCACCTCGGGCTGGTAGAGCAGCTCGAGCGTGCCGTCGGCGGTGTCCAGCTCGGCGACCCGGGCGACAAGGGGTGCGGTGGCGGTGGTCATGCAAGGAGCATCGGCCTGCCGGAGGTCTGGTGCCATGACCGCCCCGGGCCATCTGTGACTACCCGGTGTGACCAGCCCGTAGCGCTGCGCCGAGCAGGTCCGGCTGCCGGGCGTCCAGCCAGCCGACCCTCGGGTCGCGCCGGAACCAGGCCCGCTGCCGCTTCACGAACCGCCTCGTCCGCGTCTTCGTCTCCTCCACCGGGTCGGCGAGCAGCCCCTCCTGCCAGGCCAGGACCTGGGCGTACCCGAGCGCCCTCGACGCCGTCTCGCCCAGAGCCCCGAGGGCGCGCACCTCCTCCACCAGCCCCGCCTCCCACATCCGGTCGACCCGCACGCCCACCCGGGCGGCGAGGTCGTCGCGGTCGACCCCGACGTACGTCGTCGGGTAGTGCTCCTCGTACGTCGTCAGCTCCCCGGGCATCGCGCCGGTCAGGGTCACGACCTCGAGCGCACGCACGGTCCGGCGTCCGTTCGACGGCTCGATCCGGGACGCCGCCGCGGGGTCCAGCGCAGCCAGCCGGGCGTGCAGCCGCTCCGGGCCCTCCTCCAGCAAGGAGGCCTCCAGCGCGGCCCGCAGCGCCGCGTCCGTCCCGGGGAAGTCCAGCGTGTCCAGCGCCGCCCGCAGGTACAGCCCGCTCCCCCCGACCAGCACCGGGACGACGCCCCGGGCCCGCAGGTCGTCCACGACGGCACGCGCCATCGCCTGGTACTCCGCGGCGGTCGCGGTCCAGCTGACGTCGCGGACGTCGAGCAGGTGGTGCGGGACACCCTGCTGCTCCTTCCCCGTCAGCTTCGCCGTCCCGATGTCCATCCCGCGGTACAGCTGCATCGAGTCGGCGTTGACCACCTCGCCGCCGAGGGCCTGCGCCAGCGCGACGCCGAGGTCGGACTTGCCCGCCGCGGTCGGGCCGACGACGGCCCAGACGGGGGGCAGGGACACGCGGCGACCCTAGGCTGGGATCCCCCACGTCTGGAGTACTGCCGTGCCGCACGGGACCGTCCGCTGGTTCGACACCGCGAAGGGCTTCGGGTTCCTCGCGCGCGCGGAGGGCGAGGAGGACCTGTTCGTCCACGCCTCCGAGGTGCTCGCCGACGGCGGCCCCCGGGTGCTCAAGGAGGGCCAGGAGGTGCAGTTCGAGGTCGGCGAGGGCCCGCGCGGGCCCCAGGCGCTCGAGGTGCGCGTCGTCGGCGACGTCGCTCCCGACGCCGCCCTCGGCGTGCTCGGCACCGTCACCTGGTACGAGCCCGCCAAGGGCTACGGCTTCGCCACCCCCGAGGGCGGCGGGCCCGACGTCTTCGTGCACTCGAGCGCCCTCGTCACCGGTGGCGTGCTGGCCGCCGGGCAGCGGGTGGCGTTCCTCGTCGAGCCCGGCGAGAAGGGCCCGCAGGCCACGAACGCCCTCCCGCTCGGCACCGCCCCGGTCGTGTCCGAGGACGGCGCCGACGGCACGGTCACCTGGTACGACGAGGGCAAGGGCTTCGGCTTCATCACCCCCGACGCCGGCGGCGACGACGTCTTCGTGCACGTCCGCGCGCTGGTCGAGGGGCTGCTCTACCTGGCGCCCGGCGACCGGGTCGCCTTCGAGACCGCCGCCAGCGACCGCGGCCCGCAGGCCCGCGACGTCGCGCTCGTCAGCGAGGGCGACGCTGCTGCCCCCTCTGCCCCGGCGCCGGTGTCGTCGTCGCGCGGCGGGGAGGGCGTCGTCGCCCGGTACGACGCCGAGCGCGGCTTCGGCTTCGTCACGCCCGACGACGGCGGCCCCGACCTGTTCGTCCACGTCTCGGTGCTGGACGGCCTGCCCGGGCTCGAGCAGGGGCAGCGGGTGCGGTTCGGCGTCCGGCAGAGCGACCGCGGTCCGCAGGCCGACAAGGTCGAGCTGCTGTAGGGGCGCTACTGGGCGTTGATCGACGGAACCTGAGACAGCGCCCGGAGCGGCGGGCGCTGTCTCACCTTCCGTCGATCAAGGGGCAGGGCGGGCCCGGAGGACGACGTCGGCCGGCAGCGCGACGGCCGTGACGAGGGCGTCGTGCACCAGGCGCAGCACCTCCTCCGGGCGGTGCCGGACAGCCCACGGCGTCACGTGCACCAGCGGCAGACCACTGCGCGTGACGCGGTCGTGCCGCCGCAGCGTCGCCTCGAGGTCCCGACCGCTGCCGTGGTGCCGGAGGCTGTCCACCTCCACGCCGACCCGTCGCCCGAGCACGACGTCGACGCAGGCCACGAGCCCGCCGTCGCGCAGCACCTCGGCGTTCACCAGCAGCTCGAGCCGGGCGGTGCGGGCGAGGGGACCGAGCAGGTCGACGAGCTCGGCCTCGGGTGCCGACGCAGCACCACGCCGGGCGTCGAGCAGAGCCCGGCGCAGGTGGGCGCTGCCGCGTCGTGGCGCCCGGTCGAGCAGGACCTGCAGGCGGGCAGGGTCGGCCCGCCGGTCCGCGACAGCCGCGAGCACGAGTGCGCGGACGTCCTGCAGCCGCGGGCAGCGCAGCGTCGTGTCGACCACCGCCTGCTCCACCTCGACGACCCGCAGACCGCTCACCCGGCTCAGCGGGACGTCGTGGTCGTGGACCGTGCGCCGTAGGCGGACGCCGTCCGGGACCGCGAGACGGCGCTGCACCGGGACCAACAGGTCCACCGGTCCGCCGTCCGGGACGTCGCGCAGACCGTGCAGCCGGCACGCCGCAGCGCCCGTCACGGCCGCGGCCGGGCCGCCGGCCAGGAGGCACGCGCGGACCAGCTGGGCCTCCGTCGGGGAGCCGTCGGAGGTCAGCACGACGCCGGGGAACAGCCGGGTCCACCGGCCAGCGCGCACCTCCCGGTCGATCAGCCAGGGGTCCGCGCCGGCAGCCGACAGCTGGGCCCGCGTCACGACGTCGTGGGCCAGGACAGGGGCGAGGCGGGCTTCGGTCGAGGAGCGCACGCCCGCAGCAGACGTCGTCAGGCACTCGCCGGTGTGCGCGGCAATGCCGGGTGTGGACGCCGCAGCGAGCTGTGGACGCACCCGGGCCCGTGATCGACGGAGGCTGGGACAGCGCTCGAGTCCCGGGACGCTGTCTCAGACTCCGTCGATCAACCGGTGCAGGAGCAGGAGCAGGAGGCGGCGACCGTCAGCCGCAGACGCCCGCCGGGACGGGGGCCGGCATGCCCACGGACGGCATGCCGAGGGACACCCCGGGGGTGCGCGTCGTCGTGCGGGCCTCCCAGGCGTCGCCCGCCGTCGTCCGGCGGTGCGACAGGAGCGGGCCCTCGCCGAGCAGGTAGTGCGGCCCGGCACCGGTCACGACGGTCTCGACGACGTCACCCGGACGGACGCCGTCGGCGGCAGCCAGGTGCACGAGGCGGCTGTCGCGGGCGCGGCCGGTGAGGCGGCCGGGGGCGTCCTTCTTGCCGCCCTCGTTGACCAGCACCTCGACGGTCCGGCCGACCTGGTCCTGCATCCCGGCGGCGGTGATCCGGTCCTGGAGCGCGGCGAGCCGCCCGTACCGCTCCTTGACGACCTCCGGCGGGACCTGGGCGCCGTAGGTCGCGGCCGGGGTCCCGGGCCGGGGCGAGTACTGGAAGGTGAACGCGCCGGAGAACCGGGACGCCTCCACCACCCGGAGGGTCTCCTCGAAGTCGGCGTCGGTCTCGCCCGGGAACCCGACGATGACGTCCGTGGTGATGGCGGCGTCGGGCACGCCCTGGCGCACGCGGTCGAGGATCGCGAGGAAGCGCTCGGACCGGTAGCTGCGGCGCATGGCCTTGAGGACGGCGTCGGAGCCGGACTGCAGCGGCATGTGCAGGCTCGGGCAGACGGCGGGCGTCTCGGCCATGGCGTCGACGACGTCGTCGGTGAAGTCGCGGGGGTGCGGGCTGGTGAAGCGGACCCGCTCGATCCCGTCGACGGCGCCGACCGCCCGGAGCAGCTTGCCGAAGGCCTCGCGGTCACCGAAGGAGCGGCCGTAGGAGTTGACGTTCTGCCCGAGCAGCGTCACCTCGAGCACGCCCTGCGCGGCGAGGACCTCGACCTCGCGCAGGACGTCGCCCGGACGGCGGTCCTCCTCCTTGCCGCGCAGGGAGGGGACGATGCAGAAGGTGCAGGTGTTGTCGCAGCCCACGGAGATGCTGACCCAGGCGCTGTACGTGGACTCGCGGCGGGCCGGCAGCGTCGACGGGAAGACCTCGAGCGACTCCAACAGCTCCACCTGCGACTGCTGCTCGACCCGGGCGCGCTCGAGCAGGACGGGCAGCGACCCGACGTTGTGCGTGCCGAAGACGACGTCGACGTGCGGGGCCTTTGCGACGATCGTCGCCTGGTCCTTCTGCGCGAGGCACCCCCCGACCGCGATCTGCATCCCGGGGTGGCTGTCCTTGACCGGCTTGAGGTGGCCGAGGTTGCCGTAGAGCCGGTTGTCGGCGTTCTCGCGGACCGCGCAGGTGTTGAACACGACGACGTCGGGCGTGCTGCCGGTCTGCGCGGGGACGTAGCCGGCCTCGTCGAGCAGGCCGCTGATGCGCTCGCTAGTCGTGCACGTTCATCTGGCACCCGTAGGTGCGCACCTCGTAGGTGCGGCTGCTCACGGGCTCCAGCCTAGGTCGTGCCGGGCGGCCGACGCGCTCGTAGAGTCCGACCGGCGCCGCCTCCCCGGCGGCGAGGAGGCGGACGCGTGGGCAGGTGCCGAGAGGGCGTGGTGGCGCTGGTCGGTCTCGCCGTCCTCGGCACGGGTCCGGCCGCGGCCGCCCTGCCGCTGCCGTCACCGTCCCCGAGGACCTCCCCGACTGCCGCAGCCCTCCCCGTCCCCGGCCTTCCCTACCTCGCAGCCCTCCCCGTCGGAGCTGCCGCTGCCGTCCGAGGAGCCGCAGCCGGCCGACGAGCCCGTGTCGTCTCCCCTCGACCTGCCCTTCCCGAGCGGGCCCCCACCGCTGCGCGACCTGCCGACGCCGGCCGTCCTGCCCGGACCGCCGGACGTGCGGGCGCCCGACCTGCCCTCGCTGCGCCCGCTCCCGCCCGCCCCGCCCTCCCCGTCGGCCCTGACGGTCCCGGTCGGAGAGCCCCTCCCCACCGCGGACCGGGACCGGCTGCCCGGGGGGCTCGTCGCCCTCGCCGTGGCCCTGCTCCTCGCCCTGGGATCCGCCCTCGCCCGCGTGCCCCAGAGGCTGGTCGTCGGGCAGCCCGGTGCCGCCGTCGTGCGCCTCGCCGTCGGCTCGGTGACGTCCGCCGCGTCCTTCGGTCTCCCCCTGGTGCTCCTCGCGCTGCTGAGCACCGCGGGACTGAGCCCCTTCCGCGGGCTGGCAGTGCTGGGAGCCGCCGTCGTCGGGCTGCTGGTCGCGCGGGTCCGCGCCACCGTCACCGTGCCGTTCGCCGCGGGCACCAGCCTGATCGCCGTCGTGGCCCTCTTCGTCTACGCCCTGGGCGAGGCCCTGTCGGACCTGTTCGGCGGCTGAGGACCTCTACAGCGCCAGGACGGCCACGAGGTCGCGCGCGGCCTGGCCGCCCTCCGCGAGGGCCACCTCGAGGGCGCGCGGCACGTCGAGGTCGTCGGCCAGGGCGGCCAGCACCTCGCGGGTCGCCGTCTCGCTGGTCCCGGGCGTGCCGGCGGCGGCGTGCAGGTCGTCCAGCCGGGCGGCAGCGGCGTCGAGGCCGGCGTCGGTGTGGTCCCAGGCGGCGTCGTAGCGGCGGTCCAGCAGCAGCATCCGGACGGCCGGGCCGCTGGTGCGGGCGACGAGGTCCGACACGAACACCAGGTTGCCGGTCGACTTCGCCATCTTCTCGCCGCCGAGCTGCACCGTGCCGACGTGCATCCAGGTGCGGGCGAACGGCGTCACCCCGGTGGCGGCCTCGGCCTGCGCGGCCTCGAAGGCGTGGTGCGGGAAGCGCAGGTCCGCGCCGCCGGCGTGCAGGTCCAGCGAGGCGCCGTAGGTCGACAGCGCCATCGCCGTGCACTCGGCGTGCCAGCCAGGACGGCCCGGGCCCCAGGGGCTGGGCCAGGCCGGCTCGTCGCCGGCGCTGCTCTGCCAGACGGCCTGGTCGAGCGGGTCGTCCTTGTCGGCGTCGTCGACCCGGCCGCCGTTGTCGGCGAGCAGCCGCAGGGCCTCCTCGCGCTCGAGCCCGGCCTGCTCGACGACGGACGCCCCGCGCACGTAGACGCTGCCGCCCGCCTCGTACGCCGCACCCCGCTCGAGGAGCGTCTGCGCCAGCTCCACGACCTGCGGCACGAAGGTGTGCGCCCGCGGCTCGTGGGTGGGCTTGCGGACGCCGAGCGCCGCCATGTCCTGCTCGAAGTGGAACTGCTGCACGGCGGCGAACCGGTCGTAGTGCGCGCCCGCGCGGGCCGCGGCGTCGAACAGGACGTCGTCGACGTCGGTCACGTTGCGGGTGACCTCGACCTGGACACCGAGGCGGCGCAGCAGCCGGTCGGCGGCGTCGACCCAGACGAAGGTGGCGGCGTGGCCGAGGTGCGTGACGTCGTACGGCGTGACGCCGCAGACGTAGATCCGGGCGCGCCCGACCACCGACAGCGGCTGCCCGCCGAGGTGCAGGCGGGGCGGGACGTCGTGCAGGGGGGCGGTCACTTCCCCAGCCTGCCACCGGCCCTGTCCAGGGCCGCGCAGAACCCGCGGTACGCCTCGCGCTCGGCCTGCAGCGGCACGAGCAGCTCGGTCTCCGCGACCTGCTCGACCCGGCGCAGCAGCACCTTCCTGGCCCGCCGCGCCCTCCTCCTCGCCGACCGGGCAGCGAGCGGCCGGGCGACGGCGGCGAGCAGCAGACCCGCCAGCAGGCCGGCCACCAGCAGCAGGGTCGGCAGCGGGAGTCGCTCGACCCGCGGCAGCGGCACGACGTCGTCGAGCTGCAGGTAGGCCAGACCGACGAGGCCGAGCAGCCAGAGCGCCCCGACCAGGGCCACCACCAGCAGGGCGTACTGCAGGCCGCCGACCACGCTCCACCAGCGCGGCTCCTTCGCGAGCCCCAGGTCGGCCCCCGCGACGGCGCGGTCCAGCGCGGGGGCGAGCGCCGCCTGCCGGCCGTCGAGGACGTCGCGCAGCCGGTCGCGCCAGCCCTCGGGCAGGTCGGCGCCCACGCTGTCCCGGGCAGAGCGCAGCGCGTTGACCACCCGCGCCTGCTCCACCCCCGACGGCGTCGGCAGGCTGGTCCGGGAGCCCTCGGCGAGGTGCAGGCGCTCGAGGGCGTCGGGGCGGAGCCGGCCGACCCAGCGCAGCCCGGGCCAGCCGGTCCTGCGGGCCGCGGCCTGCCGGGACGACCGCTCGACGGCGGCCGTCACCGTCGGGACCCCTGCGGCGTCGCCGAGGGCGTCGACGAGGGCGGTCCGCTCCCTCGTCCCGAGCTCTCCCCCGGCCGCGCCCGCGTGCACGCGGAGCCCGTCGGCCGCCCGGACGACGTCGGCCGCGATCCGGTCGTTCGCGGCCCGCCGGGCGTCGACCCTCCTGGCGAGGTCGGCGCGCAGGACGTCGAGGCCCTGGCCGGTCCGCGCGCTGACCCCCACGACCGGCACCCGGTCCAGGCCCTCGCCGTCCAGGAGGCCGCGCAGGTCCTGCACCACCGGGCCGGGCTCCTCGAGCCGGTCGACCTGGTTCAGCACGACGAGCAGCACCCCCGCGTGACCGGCGTAGGGCTTGAGGTAGCGGTCGTGGACGGCGGCGTCGGCGTACTTCTGCGGGTCCATGACCCAGACGAGGACGTCGACGAGCTCGACCAGCCGGTCGACCTCGAGCCGGTTCTCGACCCGGGTGCTGTCGTGGTCGGGGAGGTCGAGCAGGACGAGGCCGTCGAGGGCCTTCGCCGGGGCGCTGTCCGAGGTGCTGACGGCGTGGCGCCGGGGGACCTGCAGCCAGTCGAGCAGCGGGGCGGGGTCGCCGCCCCAGGTGGCCGCGTGGGCGACGCCGGTGGTGGGGCGCCGCACGCCGGGGTCGGACAGGTGCGCCCCGGCGAGGGCGTTGAACAGGGTCGACTTCCCGCTGCCGGTGCTCCCGGCCAGGGCGACGACCGTGCTGTCGCCGAGGGCGCTGCGGGCACCGGCCTTGTCGAGCAGGGTGCGCGCGGCCGAGGTGTCGAAGCGGTCCCCGGCGGCGTCGACGGCGTCCTGCAGGGCGCCCAGCCGGTCGGCGAGGCTCAGGGTGCGGCTCACCGGCGGCCCAGGACGGGGTCGGCGCGCCGGGCGGTCTCCAGGGCGGCCAGCGACACCCGGAGCTGGGCGGCGCTGCCGTCCTCCGGGGCGACGCCGGCCACGAGCGCCTCGAACCGCTCCTGCTCGACGGCGAGCAGCCGCTCCGCCCGCGAGGCGAGGTCCTCGCGGGCCCGCGCAGCGAGGCCCCGGACGGCGGCGTCCCCGAAGACGGCCTCGAGCAGCTTCTGCCCGACGGCGCTGGTGCCGCCGGCGATCGCGATCTCCCCGCCGGACAGGCCACCCGTGCTGGCGAAGACGGCGACCATGAGTGCCAGCCCGGTGCCGTTCACGCCGAAGGAGAGCAGGCGGGCGCTGGTGCGCTTGTCGGCGCCCTCCTCGCGGACGAGGTCGAGGACCGCCCCCTGCCACGCGTGCACCTCGTCGCGGGCGGCGTCGGCGAAGCCGGGAGTCGCCCGCTCGAGCTCGCGGCGGCGCTCCCCGAGCAGGGCGTCGCCGCCGGGCAGGGCACGCCAGGCGGTGACGGTGCGCTCGGCGGCGGAGTCGGCCGCGCTGCGCAGCAGGGCCTCGACGCTGCTCTCCAGCGCGCCCTGGAGCTCAGCGCTCGGGGTCGGCCGGCCCCTCACCATGCTGGTGAGGCGGTCGCGCAGGCGGCCGACGCCGGCCTGCACGCCGCGCATCCACTCCCCCGTGCCGACGAACTCCTGCCAGCGGGCCAGGACCTCACCGCGCAGGAGCGCCCCGCCGCTGACGCCGGAGTCGACGTCGCGGGCACCGGTCGCGTACGACGCCTCGACCGCCGCGCGCAGGGCGTCGGCCGACTGCTCCTGCTGCTCGACGCCGCGCACGAGCTCGGTGACCCGGCCGTCGAGGCTGTCGAGGGCGCCGGACAGCGTCTGCCGGACCACCCGGCCGCGCGCCTCGGCGTCGGCAGCCAGGCCGTGGAGCCACTCGCGGACGGGGGCGACCTGGTCGTCGGGCAGGGCGCCCTGGGACAGCGGCCGCTCCTCGACGACGAACAGCCGGGCCTCGGGCAGCCGCGCCTGCTGGAGCATCTGCCGGAGGTCGGCGCTGACCTCGGCGCTCGCCTCGGGCGGGACGCGGTCCAGGACGACGGCCAGCGCGGTCGAGCGCTCCTGAGCGGTGCGCAGCAGGTCCCACGGGACGGCGTCCGCGTACCGGGCGGCGGTGGTGACGAACAGCCAGAGGTCGGCCGCAGCCAGGAGCTGGCCGGCGAGGTCGCGGTTCGCCTCGACGACGCTGTCGACGTCGGGGGCGTCGAGCAGGGCGAGGCCGGGCGGGACCTCCTCCAGCGCCACCAGCCGCACACCACCGAGGCCCGCGTCGGAGCCGGTGGTGCGGGCCAGGCCGGGCAGGACGCGGTCGCCCTCGAACCACCGCCGGTCGCCGGCGTGGCAGACGAGGACCGGGCTGCGGGTCGTGGGCCGCAGGACGCCGGCCGTGGTGACGGGCTGGCCCACCAGGCTGTTCACCAGGGTCGACTTGCCAGCGCCGGTCGAGCCGCCGACGACGGCGAGCAGCGGGGCGTCGAGGTCGCGCAGGCGCGGCAGGAGGTAGTCGTCGACCTGCTCGACCACTGAGCGGGCGGTCCGGCGGGCGGCCTCGGCGGGGTCGGTGGACAGGCCGAACCGGGTGCGGGCGACCCGGTCGCGCAGGGTCTGGAGGGCGCCGGCCAGCTCGGACGCGGTCGGACCCTCGACACCGGCCCCGCTGGTCCCCGGACCGGTCCTCGCGAGCTCCTCGGGGCGTGCCTCGGCAGCGGGCTGCACGGCGGGCTGCTTGCGCAGGCTCATGAGGTGCTCGTGGAGGACGTCGTCGGGATCGGGCACGACCGGGACCTTCCCACGCGAGCCGGGTGCACCCGTCGTCTCAGACCTCGTCGACCTCGACGCCCTCCTGCGCCAGCGCCTCCCGGACCACCCGGAACGCCAGCCCCGCGCCGTAGCCCTTGCGCGCGAGCATCCCGACCAGCCGGCGCACCCGGACGTCGGCCGCGACCCCGGTCGTCGACCGGAGCTTCCGCTCCACCAGCGCCCTGGCCGCGTCGGCCTCGTCCTCGGCGTCGAGGGTGGCGAGAGCGGACGCGGCGGTCTCGTCGTCGACGCCCCGCCGACGGAGCTCCTGGGCCAGCGCCCGCCCGCGCCCGGCCGGCACCGCGGCGGGCGACCCACGCCTGGGCGAAGGCGACGTCGTCGATCAGCCCGACCTCGGTGAACCGGTCCAGGACGGAGGCGGCGACGTCGGCGGGCACACCGCGGTGGTCCAGGGCGGTGGCCAGCTCCGCCCGGGTGCGGGCGGTGTAGCTCAGCTGGTCGAGGCAGACCTGGCGGGCGACCTCGAGGGCGTCGTCGTCCGGGCCGAGCTCGCGGGGCGCCCGCCGCGAGACGGTCCGGCGACCGACACTGCCCGCGGCAGGTCGGCGGGTGACCGGCGTCGGCGGCTCCTCGGGGTCGGCACGCCGACCGCGACGCCGGGACGTGCCGCCCGTGGCCTCCCCACCGGCCGGGTCCGTGGACCGGCGAGGACGCGCACGGGACGGGCGGGGGGCAGCTGCCCCGTCGGCCGGCTCCGGCTGGACTGCCGGGCCGACCCACGGTGCGGCGCCCCAGTCGAGCGGGGCAGCCGGCCGCTCCTGCACCGGCTACAGGTCGACGGGCACGGGCGCCAGCGCGTCGGACAGCTCCGCGTCGACGACCGGGCCGACGCCCAGCTTCTCCTTGATGCGCTTCTCGAGCTCGTCGGCGAGGTCGGGGTTGTCGCGGAGGAACGCGCGGGCGTTCTCCTTGCCCTGGCCGAGCTGGTCGCCCTCGTAGGTGTACCAAGCGCCGGACTTGCGGACGAAGCCGTGCTCGACGCCCATGTCGACCAGCGAGCCCTCGCGGCTGATGCCGACGCCGTAGATGATGTCGAACTCGGCCTGCTTGAAGGGCGGCGCCATCTTGTTCTTGACGATCTTGGCGCGGGTCCGGTTGCCGACCGCGTCGGTGCCGTCCTTGAGCGTCTCGATGCGGCGGACGTCGATGCGGACCGAGGCGTAGAACTTGAGCGCCTTGCCACCGGTCGTCGTCTCCGGCGAGCCGAACATGACGCCGATCTTCTCGCGCAGCTGGTTGATGAAGATCGCCGTCGTGCCGGTGCCGGACAGCGCGCCGGTCATCTTGCGGAGCGCCTGGCTCATGAGGCGGGCCTGCAGGCCGACGTGGCTGTCGCCCATCTCGCCCTCGATCTCGGCGCGGGGCACGAGGGCCGCCACGGAGTCGATGACGATGATGTCGAGGGCGCCGGAGCGGACCAGCATGTCGGCGATCTCGAGCGCCTGCTCGCCGGTGTCGGGCTGCGACACGAGCAGGGCGTCGGTGTCGACGCCGAGCTTCTTGGCGTAGTCGGGGTCGAGGGCGTGCTCGGCGTCGATGAACGCCGCGATGCCGCCGGCCGCCTGCGCGTTCGCCACCGCGTGGAGCGCGACGGTCGTCTTGCCGGAGGACTCCGGGCCGTAGATCTCGACGACGCGGCCGCGCGGGAGGCCGCCGATGCCGAGGGCGACGTCGAGGGCGATCGACCCGGTGGGGATGACGCTGATGGGGGCCCGGACCTCGTCACCGAGGCGCATGACCGAGCCCTTGCCGAAGTTCTTGTCGATCTGGGCGAGGGCCATCTCGAGGGCCTTCTCGCGGTCCGGTGCTCCGGCCATGTGCGTCTCCAAAGAGGTCTGCGGGCCGACGAAGGCTCGCGCTGCGGTCCGATCGACGGTGACGCTAGGAGCGGGGTCCGACAGGAACGAGACGGACGACGCGGCCTGGGGACACCCGGACGCCTCAGACGCTAGACCGAACAGGTGTTCGAGTCAGCCGACACGCCGATCACTCCCGCGACGGGCCGCGTCCTGCCCCCGGGCACCGGCCGCAGCCGCGTCGGGATCAGCGGTCGGAGGGCTCCACCTCGGTCACGGCGCACACCGCGCGCCACACCGCGAGGACGTCGTCGCCGTCGTCGAGCGCCTCGCGGACGGTGCGGCTGCCGAGCGAGCTGAGCACCATGTCGCGGGCGTAGGACTCGGCGTAGGCGGCACCGAAGCGGCGCTCCATCCGGGCCCAGAAGTCGGTCAGACGCACCGGGTCAGCGTAGGTGTCGCGGCAGCCGTGCCGCCCGGCAGGCGCGGGTTGATCGACGGACGCTGAGACAGCGTCCGGCGCCTCCGACGCTGTCTCAGACTCCGTCGATCACCCGGGGAGCCGGGCGGAGGAGGAGGACAGCCGGGCGGCAGGTGTCACCGCAGCCACGCCGCCCCTCGACCGGTGAGCCGGCGCGGCCCCGCCTCGGGGTCCTCCTCGGGCGGGAGCAGGCGCACCCCGGCGTGCAGGAGCGTCAGCCCCTCGGTCCCGACCAGCACGGGGTCGAGCAGCACCTCGGCCACCTCGGGCACCTCCTCGGCCAGCCGCGCGACCCGCAGGAGAAGGTCGGCGACCGCCCCGACGTCGGTGGCCGGCCCGCCCGCGACGCCGTGCAGCAGCGCCGCCCCGCGGACGGTCGAGACCATGGCGGCGGCGTCGACGTCGGTCAGCGGCAGGGTGCGCGTCACGGGGTCGGCGAGCAGGTCCGCGACGGCTCCCCCGAGGCGCAGCGACAGCAGCGGCCCGACGGCGGGGTCCTGCACGAGGCGGACCACGACGGACACCCCCGAGGGCGCCATCGGCTGCACGAACACCTCGCCGGGAGCGAGGGCCTGCACGGCCTCGACCGCCGCGGGCAGCGCGTCGGCGTCGACCCCGAGCTGCACCGCCCCGACGTCGACCCGGCCCTGCCACCGCACGTCCGTGCTCTTCACCGCGACCGGCCACCCGAGGTGCTCGGCCGCCTCCCGGGCATCCGCGGCGGACGCCGCCCGCACGGTCGGCCAGGTCGTCAGGCCGACCCCGCTGAGCAGCGCGGCGGTGTCGTCCAGCGGCAGCCAGGCGCCGTCCAGGACCGACCTGTGGACGACGGCTCGCGCGCGGTCCAGCGGGACCTCGAGCACGGGCACCGTCCCCTGCGGCCGGCGTCGCCAGTCGGCGTGCGCGGCGGCCCGGGACAGCGCCAGGGCGGCCGACTCCGGCGACGCGTACGACGGCACGGAGCCCGGACCCGGCGTCCCCTCCTCCCCCGGCACGGCGAGCTCGGGCGGGACGCCGTCGTGCCCGAGCCAGCTGGCGAGCACGGGGACCTCGACGTCGCGGGCGACCGCCAGCACCGCCTCGGCCAGGGCGTCCACCGAGGGGTGCGGCGTGACGAGGACGAGCAGCGCGTCGACCTCCCCCGACGTCGCCACGACCCGCAGCGCCGCCTCCAGCCGTCCGGCGGTGCTGACCGGCCCGAGGTCGACCGGGTTCGCGGTCTCGGTGGTGCCCACGATCTCGGCGAGGTCGGCCCGCACCAGGTCGGGCAGGACCGGCACGAGCAGGTCGACCGCCCGGCAGGCGTCCGCGGCGAGGGCGGCCAGCGCCGAGGACGTCCCGACGACGCCGACCCGGCGCCCGGCCGGCAGCGGCTGCAGGGCGAGCAGCGCGGCGGTGTCGAACAGCTGCGCCAGGGTGTCGACCCGCACCACGCCGGCACCGGCGAACAGCGCGTCGACGGCGGCGTCCCGCGGCCCGCGGCCGCTCTTGAGGACGACGACCGGCTTGGAGCGCCCGAGCCGCCGGGCGATGCGGGCGAACTTGCGCGGGTTGCCGAACCCCTGCAGGTGCAGCACGACGACGTCGGTGCGCGGGTCCTGCTGCCAGTACTGCAGGAGGTCGTTGCCGGAGACGTCGGCGCGGTCCCCGATGCTGACGAACGACGACAGCCCGAGGCACCGGCGTCGGGCGAGCGACAGCACCGTGCCGGCGAGCGCACCGGACTGGGTGAACACGCCGACGCGGCCGGGCGGCGGGTCGCCCTCGGCGAAGGTCGCGTGCAGGCGGACGGCGGGGTCGGTGTTGACGACGCCCATCGCGTTCGGCCCGATCAGCCGGGCGCCACCGGACCGGGCCAGGGCGACCAGCTCGGCCAGCCGGGCGCGACCGGCCTCCCCGGCGTCGGCGAACCCCCCCGACACGACGACGAGCCCCCGCACCTTCTTCTCGACGCACGCCCGCACGACGTCGACCACCTGCTCGGCAGGGACCGCCACGACGGCGAGGTCGACGTCGTCGGGGACGTCGCGGACGTCGGCGTAGGCGCGGACCGAGCGCACGTGCGGGGCGGACGGGTTGACCGGGTAGACCGGGCCGTCGAAGCCGCCCTCGAGCAGCCGCCGGAACACCTCGTGCCCCGCGGTCCCCGGCTCCCGCGACGCCCCGACGACGGCGACCGCCTTCGGGTGCAGCAGCCGGGCCACGCTGCGCGCCTCGGCCCGGTGCTCGCGGCTGCGGGCGATGTCGAGGGAGGTCGCGGTCTCGGAGATCGGGAAGAACAGCTCGACGTAGCCGTCGGCCATGGCCCGGGTGATCTCGAAGCCGACCGACCGGAAGACCTCGAGCATCCGGCGGTTGCTCGGCAGGACGTCGGCGACGAAGCGCTCCACCTCCCGCTCGCGGGCGGCCGAGATGAGGTGCTCGAGCAGCAGCGGCCCGAGGCCGCGCCCCTGGTGGGCGTCCTCGACGACGACGGCGACCTCGGCGTCGTGCGTGCCGGGCAGCCGCTCGTACCGGACCACCCCGACGATCTCGTCCCGCAGCAGCGCGACCACGGCGGCGCGGTCGTCGTGGTCGACCGTGGTGAAGCGCTCGACGTCGCGGGCCGGCAGGGTCCGGACCATGGTGAAGAAGCGGTTGTAGACGGTGTCCGGCGAGAGCCGGGAGTGGAAGGCGCGCAGGCGCTCGGCGTCGTCGGGGGTGATCGGGCGCAGGTGGACGGTGCCGCCGTCGGCGAGGACGGCGTCGGACTCCCAGTGGCGCGGGTAGCCGGGCACGGGGCTCAGACGTTCAGGCCGTACTCGAGGGCGATCCCGCGCAGCCCGGCCGCGTAGCCCTGGCCGATCGCGCGGAACTTCCAGTCGGCGCCGCTGCGGTACAGCTCGCCGAACACCATCGCGGCCTCGGTGCCGGCGTCCTCGGTGAGGTCGAACCGGGCCAGCTCGCTGCCGTCGGCGTCGTTCACCACCCGGATGAAGGCCTTGCGGACCTGGCCGAAGGACTGTCCGCGCTCGGTGGCCTCGTAGATGGAGGCGCTGAACACGATGCTCTCGACGTCGGACGCCACGGTCGCGAGGCTGACCTTGACCTGCTCGTCGTCTCCGACGGTCTCGCCGGTGAGCTCGTCGCCGAGGTGCCGGACCGTGCCGTCGCCGCTGACGAGGTTGCCGTAGAAGACGAAGTCCTTGTCGGCCCGGGCCTTGCCGGCCCCGCCGCACAGGATCGCGGAGGCGTCGAGGTCGAAGGCCTGCCCGTCGGTGGTCCGGGCCTGCCAGCCGAGCCCGACGGTGACCGCCGTCAGGCCGGTGCTGCCCGCCTCCTTGGTCAGCGAGATGTTGCCGCCCTTGCTCAACGAGATCGCCATGGGCCCGAGCCTGTCACGGCGCGCCCCCTGCCCCCGGCCCGGCCGCCGGGTCACCCTGGGCGCGTGTCCGACACCAGCACGACGCCCTCCGCGCCCGAGCGCTCCCTCCTGCGCCGCCTCGACGACCGCGTCCTGCGCCGACGACGACCGCACGACGGCCCCGGGCGGTCCGCGCTGTCGGCCCTGGCGTCCGTCGTCGTCCGCGTGTCGCAGGTCGTCCTCGTCGTCCTGGCGCTGGTCCTCCTGCTCGCCGTCGCCGCCGTCGTGCTGCCGACCGACGAGGACAACGTCCTGGTCCGGGGTGTGCTCGAGGCCGCCCTGCAGGTCGCCGGCCCGTTCGCGACCGTCTTCGACATCGCCGGCCGGGGCGCCCGGGCCGCCGCGAACTACGGCCTCGGCGCTGCCGTGTACCTGCTGGCCGCGAAGCTGGTCGGACGTCTGGCGCCGAGGACCTGAGCGGACGGCCGTGACCACGCAGCGGGTGGACGTCGTCGTCGAGGCGACGGAGAAGAAGGCGTTCGCGAGCGCGCTCGGCTGGCCCGGCTGGTGCCGCGCCGGGAGGACCGAGCAGGCCGCGGTCGAGGAGCTGCTCGCCTACCGGGACCGGTACGCCGTCGTCGCGTCCCGCGCCGGGCTGCTGCTCCCCGACGACGTCGACCTGCACGTCGTCGAGCGCTCGCCCGGCACGACGACGACGACCTTCGGGGCGCCCGACGTCCGGTCCGCCCGCGAGGAGGGCCCGGTGCCGGCGTCCGACCTGGCCCTGCTGACGGCGTCGTGGGAGCTGTTCGACGACGTCGTGGCGGCCGCGCCGGCGCAGCTGCGGAAGGGGCCGCGCGGTGGGGGCCGGGACCGGGACGGCGTCGCGGCGCACGTGACCGAGGCCCAGCACTCCTACGCCCGCAAGGTCGGCGTGCGGCTGACGCCGGCGGAACGGGCCGACACCGCGCGGGCCCGGCGCGAGCTGCTGGAGGCCCTGCGCGGCGACGCCGGGGACCGGTACTGGGTGCGGCGCGCGGCCTGGCACGTCCTGGACCACGTGTGGGAGATCGAGGACAAGTCCGTCTGACACGCCTGTGGACGACGCCGCTCCCCCCGGCGAGGTGCGGGAGGGTGCGTCCATGACGACGGTGGCCTTCGACGGCCTGACCAAGAGGTTCGGCGGCGTCGCAGCCGTGGACGGGCTGACGGCGAGCGTCCGGGAGGGCCGGGTCACCGGCTTCCTCGGCCCCAACGGCGCCGGCAAGACGACGACGCTGCGGATGCTGCTCGGGCTGGTGGCCCCGACCTCGGGGACCGCCACCTTCGACGGCCGCCCCTACGCCGAGCTCCGCTCTCCCCTGCAGGAGGTCGGGACGCTCCTGGAGGCGACCGGCTTCCACCCGGGGCGCACCGCGCGGGACCACCTGCGGGTGCTCGCGACCGCGGGCGGGATCCCGCCGACGAGGGCCGACGAGGTCCTCCGCACGGTCGACCTCGCTCCGGCCGCGACCAAGCGCGTCGGGCAGTTCTCCCTCGGCATGCGGCAGCGGCTGGGGCTCGCCGCCGCGCTGCTCGGCGACCCGCCCGTCCTCGTGCTCGACGAGCCGGCGAACGGCCTGGACCCGCAGGGCATCCGCTGGCTGCGCGACGTGCTCCGCGCGCTGGCCGCGGAGGGGCGCACGGTGCTCGTCTCGAGCCACGTCCTGCCCGAGGTCGAGCAGACCGCCGACGACGTCCTCGTCGTCAGCCGCGGCCGCCTGGTCCGGACCGGGACGGTCGCCGAGCTCCGCGTCGAGGGCGCGGGCACCCTGGTGCGCAGCCCCGCCCTGTCCCGCCTGACCGAGGTCCTGCAGGCCGCCGGACTGACGGTCGCTCCCGTCGACGACGGCCTCCGGGTCGACGCCCCGCCCGCGCAGGTGGGTGACCTCGCGGCGTCGGCCGGCCTCGTCCTGCACCTGCTCGCCGAGGCCGGCGGCGGTCTGGAAGAGGTCTTCCTCGAGCTGACGGCGGACGCGGCATGAGGGCCCTGGTGCAGGCCGAGCTGCTCAAGCTCCGGACGGTGCGGCTGCCCGGGGTGCTGCTCCTGGTCCAGCTCGCCCTCGTCGGGCTGGCCGTCTGCGCGACGGTCCTGCCGGCGTCCCGGGACCAGGACCCGTTCCGGCTCGCCCTGGCCAGTGCCGGCGGCGCCTCCACGCTCGTGCTCGTCCTCGGGATCCTGGTGCTGACGCAGGAGTTCCGGTTCGGCACCGCGACGCCGTCGTTCCTCGTCACGCCGCGCCGCGAGCGGGTCCTGGTGGCGAAGCTGCTCGCCGTCGTCCTCGTCGGGGCGGTGTTCGCCGTCGTCAGCGTGCTGTGGGCCAGCGGGCTGACCGTCGCGCTGCTCGAGCTGCGCGGGCGCGACGTCGTGCTCGAAGGTCCGCTGGTCGGGACCCTGGCCGCGGACCTGCTCGTCGTCGTCCTGTACGGCCCGATCGGCGTGGCGGTCGGGGCGCTGGTGCGCAACCAGGTCGGGGCGGTCGTCGGGGCGCTGGCCTACACGTTCGTCGTCGAGACGCTGCTCGTGGCGCTCAAGCCGTCGGTCGGCCGGTGGCTCCCGGGCGGGGCGTCGTCGGCGCTGCTGCAGCTCGGCGAGGACGCCGGGGACCGCGCCGACCTGCTGTCGCCCCTGGGCGGAGCCCTGCTGCTGGTCGCCTACGCGGCCGTGCTGTCCGGGGTCGCGGCGCGGCTCACGCTGCGCCGCGACCTCGCCTAGGAGCGCGTCCCGAGCAGCAGCGTCGCCGGGTGCTGCGCGTCGTGCAGCACCAGGTTGCGGCCGGGGCTGGCGAGCGCCTCGTGGTTGGGGGTGTCCGAGGAGCCGACCCACAGGCGCAGCCGGTGGCCGGGGGCGAGCGTCCAGGCGGTGTCCCACAGGTCCATCCGCAGGTCCATCGTCTCGCCCGGCACGACCGGCAGCTGGCGGCGGTCGGGCAGGTACGGGGCGCCCGGCCTGCTCCGTCGGGCGTCGACCTCGCGCATGCTCGCCCGGACCCAGGCCTGGGTGATGAGCGTCGAGCTGCCGTCGGGGGCGACGTCGGCCAGGCGGGCGACGTAGGCCATGTCGGAGGCCTCGGTGATGACCGGCAGGCGCAGCTCGGACGGGCCGGCGAGCCGGAGCGGCTTCGCCAGGACCGGCGTCGTGTAGGTGAGTCCGTGCGGCTGGTCGAGCGCCGGGTCCAGGTGCAGGTACGGCGCGAAGCCGTCCGGCCCCTCCTTGTCCATCGGCACGGACGAGCCGGCGGCGGGGTCGTAGACGTAGGAGTCCTGGTAGGAGTCGCGGCCCTTCGGGACGGACGTCGCCAGGCTGCCGTCGTTCGGGGAGAGCGCGGCCGTGCCGGAGCGGCGGCCGGACAGGTGCAGGCCGGTCAGGCCCTTCTGCACCGAGCGCCAGGACGGCGCGTCGTGCCAGCTGCGGTCGCCGAGGTCGACGTAGCGCAGGTGCGGCAGCCGGTCGGCGCCCGTGTTCCGGCCCTGGACGAAGCGCCCGAGCCACGCCTCGACCTCGCCCTCCGGGAACGCGGTGTTGAGGCTGGGGTCGAGCCCGAGCGGCGCGTCGCTGTACGGCGCCCCGACCTCGCCCGCCTGGCCGGTGCCGTGGTGGGTGCTGGCGTCCATGACGAGGCGCTTCGGGACGGTCAGGGCGTCGAGCAGCTGGAGGTCGCCGCGGCTGTACATGTCGTGCCAGCCGGACGTCATGTAGACCGGCACCTTGATCTTGGCGACCTTCGCGAGGACCGAGCGCTCCGTGTACAGCGGCCCGTCGAGCATGGTCATCCGGGTCTCGACCGCGAACAGCTGGTCCTTGCGGTCGACGTACTGCGGCTGCGGGCCGAGGCCGACGGCCTGGGTCGCGGTCTGCCCGGCGAACCACTGGTCCACGAAGCCCTGCATGTACAGGCCGTGGTGCCACAGGACGTCGCGGTAGGGGTCGGTGGGCGGGTGCCCCGCGATGACCGCCCTGAGGTGCGGCGGCTGCTTCGCGGCGCCCAGCAGGGCGGTGATGGCGGAGTACGAGTACCCCTTGAGCACGACCCTGCCGTTGCTCCACGGCTGCTTCGCGACCCACTCGACGACGTCGTAGGCGTCCTGCTGCTCGCGGTCGCACAGCAGGCACAGCGCGCCGCCGCTCTTGCCCGAGCCGCGGACGTCGGTGTTGACCTGCGCGTACCCGTCGTCGACGAGGCTCGTGTCGGAGGACCGCCCGTAGGGCTCCATGTCGACGACCGCCGGGAAGCGGCCCTTCGCGGCGGGCAGGTGGACGTCGCCGACCAGGTCGGTGCCGTCGCTGGCCGCGAGGTGGACGTCGGCGAGCGTCGTCGGCGTCGGGGCGGCGGTCGCGACGGTGGTGCCGACGGCGGCGGACGCGGCGAGGGCGGTGGCGAGGAGCAGGCGGAGCGGGCGCATGCCCTCCCTGTTCGCCGTCGGGCGCGTGGTTCCTGCAACGCCCGTGCAGCACGCAGGACACAGCGGCACGAACCGGGCCTCGAGGGCGTCGAGGGGTGCGCCGCGTCCTCCCGGGGGATGATCACGAGGTGACCGCCGTCGACCGCTTCTCCCCCGCGACGAAGGCCTGGTTCACCGGCGCCTTCGAGGCGGCGACCCCGGCCCAGCTGGGCGCCTGGGACGCGATCAGCAGCGGCAAGGACACCCTCGTGGTCGCCCCGACCGGCTCGGGGAAGACCCTGTCGGCCTTCCTGTGGTCGCTGGACCGGCTGGCCTCCACGCCGCCGCCGGACGACCCGAAGCTGCGGTGCCGCGTCCTCTACGTGAGCCCGCTGAAGGCCCTCGCGGTCGACGTCGAGCGCAACCTGCGCTCCCCGCTGATCGGCATCCGGCAGGCCGCCCAGCGGCTGGGGCTCCCCGTCCCGGACATCACGGTCGGCACCCGCTCCGGCGACACCCCGCCCGAGGAGCGCCGGCGGTTCGCCAAGACCCCGCCGGACGTCTTCATCACGACGCCGGAGTCGCTGTTCCTCGTCCTGACCTCCGCCGCCCGGGAGGCGCTGGCCGGCATCGAGACGGTCATCCTCGACGAGGTCCACGCGGTGTCCGGCACCAAGCGCGGCGCCCACCTCGCGGTCACCCTCGAGCGGCTCGACGCCCTGCTGCCGAAGCCGGCCCAGCGGATCGGCCTGTCCGCGACGGTGCGGCCGATCGACGAGGTCGCCCGCTTCCTCGGCGGCCCGCGCGAGGTCACGATCGTGCAGCCGCCGTCGACGAAGACCATCGAGGTCGAGGTCGTCGTCCCGGTCGAGGACATGGGCGCGATCGGCGAGGAGACCGGCCCGGTCCGGGGCGGTTCAGCGGCCGGTGCGGCCCCCAAGAGCAGCATCTGGCCGGCGGTCGAGGAGCGGATCGTCGACCTCGTCGAGCAGCACCGCAGCACGATCGTGTTCTGCAACAGCCGCCGGCTCGCCGAGCGCCTGACCAGCCGGCTCAACGAGATCGCCACCGAGCGCCTCCACGGCGTCCCGGAGCCCGAGGTCCCGGACCTCGACCGGCCCGACGGCAGCGCCGGGGTCAAGCCGTTCGGGCTGTCGTTCGAGCGGTCCCCCGCCGTGCACATGGGGGCGAGCGGCAGCGGGATGTCGGCCGGGACCGAGGGCATGGTCGAGATCGCCCGGGCCCACCACGGCTCGGTCTCCCGCGAGCAGCGGTCCGAGATCGAGGAGGCCCTCAAGAGCGGCCGGCTGCCCGCCGTCGTCGCGACGTCCAGCCTCGAGCTCGGCATCGACATGGGCGCCGTCGACCTCGTGGTCCAGGTCGAGTCACCGCCGTCGGTCGCCTCCGGCCTGCAGCGGGTCGGCCGCGCCGGGCACCAGGTGGGCGCCGTCAGCCGCGGCGTGATCCTGCCGAAGTACCGCGGCGACCTCGTCCAGTGCGCCGTCGTCGCCGAGAAGATGGTCGACGGCGGCATCGAGGCCACCACCTACCCGCGCAACCCGCTCGACGTCCTCGCCCAGCAGGTCGTGGCGATGTGCGCCCTCGACTCCTGGACCGTCGACGACCTCGCCGCGGTCGTGCGGCGGGCCGCCCCGTTCTCCTCGCTCCCCCAGTCGGTGCTCGAGGCCGTCCTCGACATGCTGAGCGGCCGGTACCCGAGCGACGACTTCGCCGAGCTCCGTCCCCGCATCACCTGGGACCGCGTCACCGGGGTCCTGGCCGGTCGTCCCGGGGCGCAGCGGCTCGCGGTCACCAGCGGCGGGACCATCCCCGACCGCGGCATGTTCGGGGTGTTCCTCGTCGGCGAGAAGGCCTCCCGGGTCGGCGAGCTCGACGAGGAGATGGTCTACGAGAGCCGGGTCGGCGACGTCTTCCTGCTCGGCAGCAGCGCCTGGCGCATCGAGGACATCACCCACGACCGCGTCGTCGTCACCCCTGCTCCGGGACAGCCGGGGCGCATGCCGTACTGGACCGGCGACGCCCCCGGCCGCCCGTTCGAGCTCGGCAAGGCGCTGGGGGCGTTCCTGCGCGAGGTGAGCGCGCTGACCCCCGAGCAGGCACAGCAGCGCCTCACCGAGGCCGGTCTCGACGCCATGGCGTCCGACAACCTGCTCGCCTACCTCGGGGAGCAGCGCGAGGCCACCGGCGTCCTGCCCGACGACCGCACGATCCTCGTCGAGCGGTTCCGCGACGAGCTCGGCGACTGGCGGATCGCCGTCCACAGCCCCTTCGGCGCACAGGTCAACCAGCCGTGGGCGCTCGCCCTGTCGGCCCGGCTGCGCGAGCAGTCCGGCCTGGACGTGCAGGCCATGCACTCCGACGACGGCATCGTGCTGCGCCTGCCCGAGACCGAGGACGTCCCGACCTTCGAGCCGACGTTCGCCCCGGAGGACGTCGAGCGGGCCGTCCAGGACGAGGTCGGCGGCTCGGCGCTGTTCGCCAGCCGGTTCCGCGAGTGCGCCGCCCGCGCCCTGCTGCTGCCCCGCCGCAACCCCGGCAAGCGGACCCCGCTGTGGCAGCAGCGGCAGAAGAGCGCCCAGCTGCTCAGCGTCGCCGCGCAGTACGGCACCTTCCCGATCGTCCTCGAGACGATGCGCGAGGTCCTGCAGGACGTGTTCGACGTCCCCGGGCTCGTCCAGCTCATGAAGGACGTCGAGTCGCGGTCGGTGCGCATCGTCGACGTCGAGACGACGACGCCCTCGCCGTTCGCCCGGTCGCTGCTGTTCGGGTACATCGGCGCGTTCATGTACGAGGGCGACAGCCCGCTGGCCGAGCGCCGGGCGCAGGCGCTCTCGCTCGACTCGACCCTGCTCGCCGAGCTGCTCGGGCAGGCCGAGCTGCGCGAGCTCATCGACCCGGACGCGCTCGCCGAGGTCGAGGCCGAGGTGCAGCTCCTGGTCGAGGAGCGCAAGGCCAAGGACGTCGAGACGACCGCCGACCTCCTGCGCCGCCTCGGCGACCTGACGACCGCCGAGGCCGTGGAGCGCGGCGGGTCGCTGGAGTGGCTGACCGAGCTCGAGCAGGCCCGCCGGGCGATCCGCGTCCGGGTCGCCGGCGAGGAGCGCTGGGCCGCGGTCGAGGACGCCGGCCGCTTCCAGGACGCCCTCGGGACCGCCCTCCCGGTCGGCGTCGCCGAGGCCTTCACCGAGCCGGTCGCCGACCCGCTGGGCGACCTCGTCTCCCGGTACGCCCGCACCCACGGACCGTTCCACCCGGGCGAGCCCGCCCGCCGGTTCGGCCTCGGGGTCGCCGTCGTCGAGACGGCCCTCCACCGGCTGTCGGCGTCGGGGCGTGTCGTGCACGGCGAGTTCCGGCCCGGAGGCAGCGGCCTGGAGTGGTGCGACGCCGAGGTGCTCCGGTCGCTCCGACGCCGCTCGCTCGCCAAGCTCCGCAAGGAGGTCGAGCCGGTGCCGCCCGAGGCCCTGGCCCGCTTCCTGCCGCAGTGGCAGGGCCTCGGGACGAGCTCGGGGCGCGGCGTCGACGCGCTCCTGCGGGTGCTCGAGCAGCTCAACGGCGTGCCCGTGCCCGCGTCCGCCCTCGAGACGCTGGTGCTCCCCAGCCGGGTGGCGGGCTACACGAGCTCGATGCTCGACGAGCTGACGGCGGCCGGCGAGGTGCTGTGGGCCGGGGGCGGGTCACTGCCCGGCAACGACGGCTGGGTCTCCCTGGTGCTGGCCGACAGCGCCGACCTGCTGCTGTCGCCCCCTGCCGCGTACTCCGGCACGCCCCTGCACGACGCCGTCCTCGAGGCCCTCGACGGCGGCGCCGCGCTGTTCTTCCGCCAGCTGGCCGACCGGGCCGGGGCGGCGGCGTCCGACGAGAAGGCGCTGGAGCAGGCCGTCTGGGACCTCGTCTGGGCCGGGCTCGTCACCAACGACACCCTGCAGCCGCTGCGCGTGCTGTTCCGGGGCGGCAAGACCGCGCACTCGCTCAAGAAGGCCCCTGCCGCCCGGCAGCGCTCCCGGTACAGCCGGCCGGTCATGCCCACCCGCAGCACCGGGACGTCGTCGACGATGCCCGGCCGGTGGTCGCGGCTGCCCGACCGCGACCCCGACGCCACCCGTCGTACGCACGCGCTCGCCGAGGTGCTGCTCGACCGGCACGGCATCGTCACCCGCGGCGCCGTCATGGCCGAGCGCGTCCCCGGCGGGTTCGCCGGCGTCTACGCCGTCCTCAAGGCGTTCGAGGAGGCCGGCCGGGTGCGCCGCGGGTACTTCGTCGAAGGGCTCGGCGCGGCCCAGTTCGCCGCCGCCGGGGCCGTCGACCGGATGCGCGCGCTCGCGGCCGAGAAGCCGAAGGAGGCCGAGCCGCTCTGGACCTCCCCCGTCCCCGGCGGCTGGGACAGCCCGCGCTACGACGCCCGGCCGCAGCGGCAGCGCCGCGACGAGGCCCGTGCCGTCGTGATGGCCTCCACCGACCCCGCGAACCCCTACGGCGCCGCCCTGCCCTGGCCGCCGCAGGAGTCCGGCCACCGCCCGGGGCGCAAGGCCGGCGCGCTCGTCGTGCTCGTCGACGGCGCCCTGGTGCTCTACGTCGAGCGGGGCGGCAAGACGCTGCTGTCCTTCGACGAGACCGAGAGCTGCATCGCCCCCGCCGTCGACGCCCTCGCGCTGGCCGTCCGGGACGGCGCCCTCGGCAAGCTCACCGTCGAGAAGGCCGACGGCGAGCCGGCGCTCACCAGCGCGCTCGGTCTGGCGCTGGAGACCGCCGGGTTCAGGCCGACGTCGAAGGGCCTGCGCCTCCGCGTCTGACCCGGCTGCGGCTGCGCCCGCTCAGCCGCGCTCGGCCTCGGCGGCGGCCGGAGCCGGCTCGCCCGTCGGGTACGGGTCGACACCGCGGCGGGAGGCGCCGCGGGTGACGGCGTGCAGCAGCAGGCCGAGCAGCAGGAGCAGCCCGCCGAACGCCCAGACCTGCGCCGTCTGCTGCGTCGCCAGCAGCACCACGGACCCGAGCCCGAGCACCGGCACGACGGTCGGCACCCGCACGTGGTCGTGCTCCACCGTCTCGCGCCGCAGCACGAGGACGGCGAGGTTGGTGCTGGCGAACACCACGAGCAGCAGCAGCACGACGGTGCTGGCGAGCGTCGCGAGCGACCCGAACAGCACGAGCACGACGGCGACGGCGGTCGTGGCGACGATGGCCGTCCAGGGCGTGCGGCGGCCGGGCAGCACCCGGCTCAGCAGCGGCGGCAGCAGCCCGTCGCGGCTCATGCCGAACACCAGCCGGCTCGCCATGACCATCGTGAGCAGCGCGCCGTTCGCGACGGCGATGAGCGCGATGAGGCTGAAGACGCCCTCCGGCAGGCCCACCCGGGAGGCCCGGACGACCTCCAGCAGCGGGCCGCTGCTGCCGGCCAGCGTGTCGGTGGGGACGCTCGCGCTCACGGCCAGCCCGACGAGCAGGTACGCGAGGCCCGCGACGAGCAGCGCCCCGAACAGCGCACGCGGGTAGGTGCGGCGGACGTCCTCGGTCTCCTCCGCGACGTTCGCCGAGGTCTCGAACCCGACGAACGAGTAGTACGCCAGCAGGCTGCCGCCCAGCACGGCCGCCGGGACGCTGCGCTCCGGCGAGAACTCGAGCAGCCGCCCGACGTCGCCCCGCCCGCGCCCCACGACGATCGCGCCGAGGACGACGACGAGCAGCAGGCCGCCCACCTCGACGCAGGTCATGACCATGTTCGCCCGCAGGCTCTCCTTGATGCCGCGCGCGTTGAGCAGGCCGACCAGCAGCAGGAACACCACCGCGGCGGGCACCTGCGGAACGCCGACGAGCTGACCGAGGTAGTCGCCGGCGAACGCCAGCGCCAGCCCGGCGGCCGACACCACTCCGGCGGCGGCCATGCAGAAGCCGACGACGAACGCGACGGCGTCGTTGCCGTAGGCGCGCTTGGCGAACACGGCCGCTCCCCCCGCACGCGGGTGCTTGGTGACCAGCTCGGTGTAGGAGCCGGCGGTCAGCAGGGCGAGCACCAGCGCGAGCAGCAGGGGGGCCCACACCGCGCCGCCCGTCTCCCCCGCGATGACGCCGACGAGGGCGTAGATGCCCGCCCCCAGCACGTCGCCGAGGATGAACAGGAACAGCATCGGGCCGGTGATGGCCTTCTTGAGGTCCGGGGTGCTCATGCGACCTGCACTCCCCGGCAGACCCGCCACCGACACCCGCCGACCAGCCGCACGTCAGGGGCTGGTCTGCCGGGTCCTCGACCGCAGGGCCCCGACCGCCAGCAGCAGCACCAGCACGGCGCCGCCCAGCACGAGCGGGACCGACCGGTCCTGCGGCGGGGCCGTCTCCCGGGACGCCAGCTGGTACTCGTACGGCCCGGTGAACGGCGCCCCGAAGAAGCCGCCGGGCCCCGGCGTCGTCTCGACCGGCGTCCACTGCGCGGCGCTGCGGACGAGCACGACGAGGTCGTCCCGGGGCGAGGCCGCCCGCAGCTGCAGGGTCGCGAAGGCCCCCTGCTGCGCGGTCCTGGCCGGGGTCCCGAACCGCACCCGGTAGCGGTTGCCGTCGGCGCGGTACCCGTCCGGCAGGGGTGCGGGGGCGAGCGGCTCGAGGACGACGTCGAGGGCGGGCGCGGCGGCCTGCAGGCCCTGCCGGGGCAGGAACAGCACCGCCTGGGGGCGGGCCTCGGCGGTCGTGAGGGTGACGCCCTCCGCGGTCAGCCCGCCCCGCACGGGCAGCCGGGCGGTGGCCGTCGTCGGCGGACCGGCCGACGACGGCTCGGCGCCGATCGGCCGGACGACGTACCGGTACGGCTCCAGCACGACCGGCGCCTCCCCGGCCACGGGTGCCGGGTCGCTGCCGAGGAGCCGGACGCCCACCAGCCCCAGCAGCGTCAGCAGGACACCGAGGACGACGACGCCCCCTGCACGCGACGCGCCCGCCGGCCGGGAGCGGCGGGCGGGCGCGTCGGGCGCGAGGGGCAGGGCTACTTCCAGACGCCGTTCGTGAGCTTCACGGCGTAGAAGCCGCTGTCGCTGTCGGCGTACCAGATCGTCTTGCGGGCGACGTCGAACGACGGGGCCGACATCGCGTAGGCGCCGGACGTCAGCGGCAGGGCGTTCGGGGCCGGCTTGTTGAAGTACGCGATCTCCTTGGGGTGCCGCGGGTCGCGGATGTCGAACACCCGCAGGCCGGACAGGATCATGCTGCAGGCCACGATGCTCGGGTCGGTCGCCGTCGGGATGGCGCAGTAGTGGGCGGCGTAGCCCTGCACCGGGTACTGGCCCGGGTCGCTCTTCTGGGCGCCGGCCCGGGCCGACGGCTGGTGCACGGCCAGGCGCAGGTCGCTGACGACCTTCGGGCGCTTCTCGTCGGCGATGTCGATGATGCGGGCCGCGCCCACGGCGGCGTCCGCGCCGGCACCCGTGCCCTTGGAGTACTCGTCGAACTCCAGCAGGTACGGGCGGCCCTTGCTGGTGAAGGCGTTGCTGTTCTGCGGGATCGACACGCTCGGCCAGGTCACGTGGGAGACCGGCTTGACCACGGGGTTCGCCCGCTGGTTGACCTGGCTGACGTCGAGGACCGTGAGGCCGGGCTTGCCGAGGTCGGCGCCGTAGAGGCGGGTGCCGCTGGCGTTGAAGCTCATGCCGTGGAACGTGTAGGCCGTGCTGCGCCAGACGATGCTGGGCAGCACCGGGTTCGTGACGTCGAGGGCCGTGACGCCGGGCTGCGACGTCGTGGAGATGTAGAGCGTGCGGCCGTCGGGCGAGAAGCCGCTCTCGTGGCCGAGGATCCCGAGCGGGGTCGTGCTCTTGAGCACCGGGTAGCGGCAGTCCTGCGACACGTCGTAGACGTCGACGACGCCGGGCGCCGTGGCGGGCGAGCCCATCCCGGCGGCCAGCAGGCCGCGCTTCTCGTTGAGCGCGAGGGACTCGTGCGGGCTCTGCATGGCGGCGGTCAGCAGCCGGGCGGTCTCGACCGGGTGCGCGGGGTCGGACATGTCGAGGACGTGCGTGCCGCCGAGCTCGCGGTGGCCGACCGCCGTGGTGCCGAACAGGTTGGTGCCGTCGTAGAAGCCGCAGACGCGGCCGGTGCGGTCGGTGTAGCGGAAGGTCTTGAACCCTCCGGTCGTGCCGGTGTGCGACACCTGCATCGCGTTGCAGGTGTAGCCCTTCGCGGCGCGGCCGTTGCTGTAGTCGGCCAGCGGGACGCGGCCCTGCAGGCCGGTCTCCGGGCGGGAGTTCGGGCCGCAGACGGCCTTCGGGGTGGACGGCGGGGCGACCACGGCCTTGGCGGTGGAGGTCCCGGTGACGCCGGCGTGGGTGACCCGGTAGGCGGTGGTCGCCGCGGTCACGGCGGGGCTGACGCCGGCCGCGAGGGCGACGGCCCCGGTCGCGAGGACCGCGAGGCCCGTCGTGCCGGCGAGGAGCACGCGGCGGGAGGGGCGGGTGCGGAGCGGCACGGTGCCTCACAGGTGTCGGGGGGTGTGACGGGTGCAACGAGCCGAGCGCTCTTTCCGCACGGTACGTGCAGTGTGGAGCAGGTCACAGGGTCCGCGCAGCCGAACGCCCCGGCCTCCTCGAGGAGGGCCGGGGCGTCCGGGTCGTGCGGGAGGGACTAGGCGCTGAGCGCCCGGCGACGCTTGACCGCGACGCCGGCCGCGACGACCAGGCCGAGGCCCAGCGCGGCGAGCGGGGCGCTGCCACCCGTGGTGGGGAGGCTGCCCGGGCCGGCCGCGGTGCCGCCGCCGGTCGTGGTGCCACCGGTGCCGACCGCAGCCGCCTTGGGCGCGGTGCCGAAGGCCTGGAACTCCGTGATGTTGACGCGGAAGGCGTTCGCGCTGGCGAGGCAGTCGGCGTCGTTGAACGGGTCGGAGTCCTTGTCGCCCTGGAACGCCGGCTGACCGGTGCACTGGTTGGCGCGGACGACCAGCTTGAGGTGGTCGGCCTTGACCGCCGTCGGGAGCGTGACGGTGCGCAGGTTGGTGCCCGGAGCGGTGGCCCGGGGAGCGACCACCGGGAAGAAGTTGCTCGGGCTCTTGTAGACGGTCTTGTAGGTCTTGCCGCCGTCGGTGCTGGCCTGCAGGTCGAAGGTGCGCAGGCCGATCAGGCGGCCCTGGACGTCGGTGGCGTCATCGGCGTTCGCGGGGCGCCCGAGGGCGCTGACCGCGATGCTCTTGACGGTGCTGACGCCGGAGCCGGCGAGGTCGACGACCACGGCGCGGCCGGCGACCGGGGTGCTGGCGTCCGCGCCGTCGAAGCCGAGCGTTGGTGCCCTCGTCCTCGTCGATGACGTCCTTGGCGCGGACGGCACCGGGAGCGCTGACCGCCGCGCCGCGGACGGGCGAGGCCAGGTTCTGGGCGAGCGTGAGGGTCTGCGTGACCGTCGCGCCGGCCTTGGCCGTCACCGTGAAGCGCTGCAGGCCGTAGCCGGCCGCCTGGACGATCGCCTTGTAGGTGCCGGCGGTGATCGCCTGGGTGGCCGCGGGGTTCGCGCCGCCGAGGGTCGTGGCGATCGGGGTGCTGCGGGCCTGGAAGTCGCCCAGGAAGACCTTGCCCTTGACCGGCTTGCCGGTGGTGGCGTCGACCAGCTTGAAGGTCGTCGTCTGGTTCGCCGCGGCGAACGGGCTGGCGAAGCTCGGGGTCGGGTCGGTGTCCTCGGTGGTCTTGCTGGCGCTCTTGGCACCGAGGCCGCGGGAGGCGAACGCGGCCGCCATGACGGCCTGGTCACCGCCCTTGCGGAGCGTGTCGGCGGCCAGCATCGTGTTCTTGATGTCGACCATGGACGGGGTCCCGCTGGCCTGCAGGATCATGCCGTCGAACAGGTAGCTCACCCAGCGACGGTTGCCGGGGCAGCCCGCGAAGGACGGGGCGACGGCGCCGGTCGCGGTGCGGCCGAGGGCGCAGGAGGCCTGGAGGGCAGCGTCGGTCGACGGGAACGTCGCGTCGTACTTCTTCATGAGCTGCTCGCGGACCGTCATCTGCACGGCGTTCCAGATCTCGCCGTCGGCGTGGACCTCGGGACCGGTGCTGTCGAAGCCGAACGAGCTGTAGTTCAGCGGGTTCTTGCTCGGGCGCAGGTTGTAGTCGCGGATGCCCTCGGTCTTGTTGCCCGTGGCGTAGGCACCGAGTGCGAAGGGGTCCTCGCCGCGCTTGCCCGCCAGGCCGAAGGCCTGCAGGTACTCGATGGCGACCAGGTCGCTCCAGCTCTCGCCCATGGAGCCGCCCTGCTGGCCGGACAGGCCGGTGTCGGGGCCGGCGACGAGGCGGTTGCTGATCGCGTGGGTGTACTCGTGCAGGAAGATCGTGGCGTCCAGGTCACCGTCGGCGCACGGGGCGTAGAAGCCCGTGAGCGACTGGAACAGGTACTGGTTGGTGATGCCGGGGACGCCGTCCTGCAGGGTGATCTGGTTGGCGTTGTCGCGACCGGTCACGGGCAGGCCGCCGGCCGGCGTCGTGGCGGGCTCGCTGCCGGTGATCGCGTACTGCGTGATCGCGGCGTTCTGGGTGTTGCCGAGCTCGGGGTCGCCGGGGGCGCCGGTCTTGCCGAAGTTGCTCGTCTGCATCGCGCCGCGCTCCTCGTTGAGGCCGAGGCGGTAGGCGAAGTCGTGGATGCGGTTGTGGCCGGTGAACAGGTTCACGATGGCGGCGTCGACGTCGGCGCGCTGCGTCGGGTCGAGCAGGCTGGTCGGGTCGCAGTTGCTGGTGTGCCAGGAGTCCGTGAACGCCGGGGCGTAGTCGCGGGTCGGGCTCAGCGGCGACACGGTGGGCGGCCCGGGGGTCAGCGACGTCGACAGCTGGGCGTTCGTCGTGACGGCGTTGTTGCCGAGGGTCGTGAAGGTCGGCAGGCCGGTGATGCCGTCGGCGTCGTACGGCAGCGGGCTCGTGTCGTTGTAGGTGAAGATGTCGCAGGCCGCGAGGTCCTTGCTGGTGGTCTGCTTCGGGCTGCCGCTGCAGACCGTCTTGCGGTCGTCCGGGGAGGCCTTGGACGACAGCGGCAGGGTCGGGTTCGACGGGAAGTAGTCGAACAGCGCCGGGCCCTGGAAGCCGGACTGGCCGGTCAGGTCGCCCGGCAGCCCCGGCAGGGACGACAGCGAGCCGGCGACCTGGTCGGTGGTGGCGTAGGACCCGCCGAAGGCGAGCGGGGCCAGCTGGTTGGCGTCGAAGGGGCAGACCTGCGTGGTGAAGACGTCGCTGGCCTTGCTGGCCGCGGGCAGCGAGTAGGTCGCGGCGTCGGGGCTGGTGCCCGTGTCGCCCTTGACCGCCAGCGTGCCGTTCTCGATGATGTTGATCGTGATGTCGTTCGCGGGGTTCGCGGCGGCGGCGACGACGGCGATCGTCCGCGTCCCGGCGGGCACGGTCAGCGGGATCGGCGCGGAGCAGGCCGTGGCCGTGTAGGTGCCGCTGATCGGGCCGCCGTTGGGCGCGGCCTGGGTCTGCATGCCGATGCTGCGCATCCCGGCCGTGCCGCGGGTGCCCGCAGCCAGGGTGTCGACGGCGTCGCGGCGGAGCAGGACGTCGCCCGTGAGGGCGTCGACGTAGCTGGCGACAGCGGTGGCGCGGCCTCCGGCGACGTCCTGGACGGCCGTCTCCCACACGAGGCGGGCGCCCCGGTCGGTGGTGGCGAGGGCGCGCAGGCGGCCGCGCTGGACCTGGGCGAGGCCCTTGGCGAGCACCTGGGTGAAACCGCCGCCGCCGACCTTGCTGCTGACCTGGAGGTCGTCGAGGGACAGGCGGGTGATGCCGGCGTCCTTGGCGGCCGCGAGCACGCCCTGCTGCACCGAGAGCGTCGGCGTGCGGGCGGACAGGGTGCCGAGCACCGACGTCGGGACGGCGGAGGAGGTGACGCTGGCGACACCGCCGTCGCGGACACCGACGGTGACGAGGCCGTCCTCGACGAGCGCGAGACCGCCGACGGTCTGGCGGAACAGGACCGCGTGGGCCGGGCTGCCGGCGAGCGGCGAGCTGCTGACGAGCGTGAGGCCGGCGACGTCGGCCGCCGACAGGCCGAGCAGGCCCGGGCGGGCGGCGAGGAAGCCGCGGGCGACCTGCTCGGGCGTGCCCTCGAGCCCGGTGGCGAGCCAGCCGCCGGAACGGACCAGCGTGCGGGGGGTGCCGTACTGGTTCCAGGACACGTCGGTGCCGCTGCCGAGGTCGGCGACGGCACGCAGCGCGGACGCCCGGGGCGCCAGGGCGGGGCCGCGGGCGTCGCGGTCACCGACGGCGACCTCCGCACCCGGGAAGCCACCGGCGTCGGGGCCGACCAGCGGGCGGCGCAGGTGGTCGGACAGGGTCGTGGCCGCGGAGGCCGAGGGCAGCAGGCCCGCCGACAGGGAGCTGACGGACAGCACCCCGGTCGCGAGCAGGAGCAGAGGACGACGACGCAAGGGGAACAGCCTTCCGGGGAGCCGGCACCGGTGCGAGAGCACCCGGTCCCCACCATGTTCGCCGTCCCCCTGCCGTTCTCCTGCTGTTCCCCGTGTCACAGAACGGGCACGGTGTCCGGACCAGGGGCAGGAGGTGGACGTGCCGGAGGGCGACAGCGTGTGGAAGGCGGCCCGCCGGATGCGGGAGCACCTGGTGGGGCGCACCGTCGTGCGCTCGGACTTCCGGGTGCCCCAGCACGCCACGGCCGACCTGTCCGGACGGGAGATCACGGCGTTCGACTCCTACGGCAAGCACATGCTGACGCGGTTCAGCGGAGGTCTGACCCTCCACACCCACTTCGAGATGGACGGCGCCTGGCAGGTCGTCGGGCCCGGGAAGGTCCTGCCGAGGAGCTTCGAGGAGGAGGTCCGGCTGGTCCTCACCACCGACGGGCCGACGGCGTACGCCCTCCGGATGCCGGTCCTGGAGCTGCTGCCCACCGAGCGGGAGGCCGACGCCGTCGGGCACCTCGGGCCGGACCTGCTCGGGGCCGCCTGGGAGTCCTCGGGGCACGAGGACCTCGCCGTCGCCAACCTGCTGCGGGACCCCGACCGGCCGCTGGTGGAGGCGCTGCTGGACCAGAAGAACCTGGCCGGGATCGGCAACCTCTGGGCCGTGGAGACCTGCTACCTGCGGGGCCGCTCCCCCTGGACGCCGGTGCGCGACGTCGACCTGCGGGCGACCGTGCGCCTGGCCCGCCGGATGCTGCAGCACTCCCTCGAGCACCCCGGTCAGGTGACCACCGGAGACACCCGCCGCGGCCGGACGCACTGGGTCTACGGCCGGGCCGAGCGCCCCTGCCGCCGCTGCGGGACCCCGGTGCAGTGGCGCGACAGCGTCACCGGGACGCCGTACGCGCGGGAGACCTGGTGGTGCCCGTCCTGCCAGCCGGGGCCGTTCCCGTCCCTGGAGGAGCGGCCCAGCCGCCCGGGACTGCGCCGCGGGGTCAACGAGGAGTCGTTCGGGTCCCGCACGAAGCGGCTCTCCGGCCGGCCCGGGTTCAAGCGTGCCTGAGGGCGACACCGTCTGGCTCGCCGCGGCCCGGATGCACGAGGCGCTCGCGGAGAAGGTGCTGACGAGGACCGACTTCCGGGTGCCGCAGCTCGCCACGACCGACCTGTCCGGGCGACGCGTGCTCGAGGTGGTCCCGCGCGGCAAGCACATGCTCACCCGGCTCGAGGGCGGCCTGACCCTGCACACCCACTTCCGCATGGACGGGTCCTGGCACCTCTACGCCCCGGGCGCCCGCTGGACCGGCGGCCCCGACTGGCAGGTCCGCGTGGTGCTCAGCACCGACGACGTCGACGCCGTCGGGTACCGCATGCCGGTCCTCGCCCTCGTCGAGACCGCCGAGGAGTCCGCGGTGGTGGGCCACCTGGGTCCCGACACGCTCGGCCCGGACTGGGACGCCGACGTCGCCGTCGCCAACCTGCTGGCCGAGCCCGACGCCGAGGTCGGCACCGCACTGCTCGACCAGCGCAAGCTCGCCGGACTCGGCAACCTGTACCGCTGCGAGGTCCTGTTCGTGCGTGGCCTGTCGCCCTGGACGCTCGTGCGGGACGTCCCCGACCTGCACGCCCTCGTCGAGAAGGGCCGGCGCCTGATGGACGTCAACAAGGAGCGCTGGGAGCAGGCCACCACCGGGTCGCTGCGCCCCGGCGAGGACCACTGGGTGTTCGAGCGCACCGGCAGGCCGTGCCGCCGCTGCCGCACCCGGGTCCTGTCCGCCGAGCAGGGCCCCGCGCCGTACGCCCGGCTGACCTACTGGTGCCCGCGCTGCCAGCCCGGGCCCTCCCCCGCCCCCTCGGCGCGCCCGCGGACGCCCCGGCCGCTCGGGCGGACGTCCTACCGGCCGTAGCCGGGTTGCGCCGGAGGTCGGGGGAACGGTTCAGGAGCACGCCCCGGACGCCGACGGGAACAGCACGCACCACTCGACCGTTGTCCCCACCAGCAGCCCGCCCAGCGGCTGCCCGGAGAGCGATCAGCCCCGGTACCCAGCACTACCGACGCCGCAGCGCCGATCGCTCGCTGCCGGCACCAGAGAGGAACGACCCCGTGAACGACACCGGGCCCTGGGACGACTGAGTCCCTGCAGCACGCCGAGCCGCCTCCCCTCGTGGGAGGCGGCTCTCGCGCTCTCTAGGCGTACGTGCCGGTGGCCTCGTCGTAGCTGATCGTGCCGCGCTCGAACGGGCTGCTCCGGACCGTGCCCTCGCGGGTCTCCGGACCCGTCGGGAACCCCAGCGGACCCGCCTCGGCCCCGGTCTCGACGTAGCGGGCGGCGATCTGCGTCAGGACGGCGTGCGGACCCGTCGTCGCGGAGCGGCTGATCCGCCCGTTCTGGTAGGTCGTCGCGGAGCCGCCGCCCGGCAGGGCCTGCTCGTCCGACGTCGGGAACCCGAGCGGGCCCTTCTCCCCGCCGCCGGTGAGGGCGTACCGGTCCGCGGTCGGGCGTCCGCAGACGAAGGCCCCGAGGCGGGGGTGCCAGCTGATCCGCCCGTGCTGGAAGCGGCTCGCCCGGCCCTCCCCGACGACGAGCTCCTGGCCCACCGGGAACCCGAGCCGGCCGCCCTCGGCGCCCTCCTGCTCGTACCGCACCGTGACGTGCGCCCGGGTCTCCCACGCACCGGTCTCGGGCGACCAGGAGATCCGGCCGTACTGGAAGCGGCTCGCCGACCCGGCGCCGACCTGCACGGGGGCCGCCGTCGGGAAGCCGAGCGACCCGGCCTCTCCCCCGGCGACGACGTACCGGGTGCTGACCGGCCCCACGGTCTCCTTCGCGCCGGTCGCCCGGGACCAGCTGATGCGCCCGCGCTGGTAGCGCTGCGCCCGGCCGCCCGCGACGTCGAACTCGCGCCAGACGCTCGCTCCGAGGACGGACCCGTTCTCGCCGAGGGCCGTGTACCGGGCCGTGAGCGGGGTCCACGCCGTCGGGAGGTGGTCGCTGTTGTGGTCGCGGGTGCGGTTGTCCGTGGCGGGCGCCGTCGAGCAGGACTCCCAGACCCAGGGCGGCGTGCAGGACACCACCCGGCACTGGACCGCCCCGACCTGGCGCACCTGGGTGTTGCACTGCCCGTAGCGGAAGGCGTTGCAGCAGTTCTGCCGCTGGTCGCAGGAGCCCTTGACGCTGCCCGTGCACCGGCACGACCAGCAGCTCGAGGAGCAGATCCCGGCGCGCGCCCCCGGGCTGCTGCAGCGGCTGCAGGTGGCGTTGCAGTCGACGATGTACCGGGCCTTGCCCCCGCACAGGGAGGCGCCGTCGGCCTTCCACCAGCCGGCCGCGACCGAGCCGGGCGGGCAGGCGTTGACACCGCCGTTGATGGTGGCGCAGAAGACCGTCCAGCCGGCGCCGCGCCCGGTGCCGGGGCCGCAGACGCTGGCGTAGGCCGTGCCGGGGCGCAGGGCGAAGCCGGCGGTGTCGACCGCGAGGGCGCTCCCGACGACGCCGGCGCGGACGAGGAAGCCGCGGCGGCTGGTGCGCCCGGCCAGCCAGCCGGAGACGCGGTCGACCACCCGCTGGCTGAGCGTGCTGGCGTGGACCTCCCCGACCGCGGTCAGGGCGTCGCTGGTGAGGGTCATCGGGCTCCGCTGGCGTCATCGGGCTCGTCTAGGTCATCGGGCCTCGATCGACAGCTGGGCGAGCAGGCGGCGGACCGTGACCGCGCCGGAGACCCGGCGGGCGTGGCTGCCGAGGACGGCGTACAGGCAGAACGGGCGGCCGGAGACCGTGAAGAACCACTGGGCGCCGCTGCAGCCCGCGACCTGCTGCTGCATGGCGGCTGGGGAGAAGTCCCCCGGCCGGACGGCGGGCAGGCCCTGCGCCGCGAACAGCACCGACCCGGCGTCCTCGCGGTCGTACTCGAGCAGGCTGACGAAGACGTCGTCGGGGCCGAGCAGCTGCCACACCCCGCTGCCGAAGTCGCCCCGCTCGGCAGGCATCGGGACGGTGGCGGCGTGCAGCAGCAGGTTCCGGCTCTGGTCCTGCCCGGACGGCGCCTGGGTCCGGAGCCGGGCCTCGAAGCCGGAGGGGAGGTCGAGGTCGAGGCCCCCGGCGGCGAGCCTCACGCGAGCACCGCCAGGCCCAGGAGGGCGGCCGGGGTCAGCCGCGCGGCCCAGGGCGCCGCGGACGCGAGGCGGGCGGCCGCCCGGCGCAGGTCCTCCGGCGTGCGGACCCCGCGCAGGGCGAGCAGCGGCAGGCCGCGGACGACGCCGAACACCGCGCCGGTCAGCACGGCGTGCGGGACGGAGGCCTGCAGGACCAGCACCGCGAGCAGGGCCGGCGTGGCGGCGCTCGTGACCACCGTGACGACGCCGAGGCCGAGCTGGTAGCCGTAGCCGCCGCCGTAGACCCAGCCGCGGTAGCGGGCGAGCCAGTCCTCGTCGACCTGGCGGGAGCCGACCCGGACGCCCTTCAGGTCCGCGACCGCCGCGAGGACCAGCACCGCGACGACGAGCCACCGGGGCAGCCCGAGCAGGACGCCCAGCAGGCCGAGCACCAGCCCGGTGGTGGCGCCGCCGAGGGCACCGCCGAGGAGGGAGGCCGCCACCGTGAGGCCGTGGCGCTGTCCGCGTGCCTGCTCACCGAGCGGGCTGATGCTGGTCAGCATCGACTCGCCTCAGGGGGACCAGGTCGCGCGCAGGGCGGCGACCGTGGCCAGGAGCAGTCCGACGACGAGGAGGCTCACCGGAGCGACTCGTGGCCCGGGGCGATGCCGGCGGCCAGCAGCGCGGCCTCGTCGCGCCGCTCCCGGGGGCGGCTGCGCGACTGCGCGAGCAGGTCGGCGACCTGCGCCCAGGAGGCGCCGGAGCCCTCGCCCACCACGCGGCCGCCCGACACGAGGACGAAGTACGGCGAGCCCGGGACGTCGAACGACTCCCACGCCTGCGTCGAGTGCAGCAGCGGGACGACGGACGGTCGGCGTTGCCGGAGCGCAGGCTCGCTCTCCTCGTCGAGGTCGCGGGTGACGACGACCAGCCGGGCTCCCCCGGGGACGTCGTGGACCGGGCCGGCGAAGGCGGTCCAGAAGGCCTGGCAGGTGGTGCACGAGCTCGACAGGAACGCCAGCAGGACGTCGCCGTCCAGCGAGAGCGCCAGGACCTCGTCGTCCAGGGTGCTCCCGACGACGGCGTCCGGCACGGGCCCGTCCCGCCGCGCGCGCGGCGCGGAGACGCCCTCGGCCACGGCCGGACCGTCCAGCTCGAGCCCCGCGCCGAGCTCGTGCAGGGCCTTGAGGATCTCGGCGTGGCTCCGCAGCAGTCCGGCCACCAGGACGCTCAGCAGCAGGACGGCCGCCCCGAGGGCGACGACGACCGCGGTCACGCCCGCACCCGCAGCAGCGGGAGCACCGCGAGGGCGAGGTACGCCGGGACGGCGACGGCGGCCGTGACGACGAGGAGCGCGGCGCCGAGGGGAACGGGGCCCGGGAAGGCGGCGACACCCAGCGCGACCGCTGCGGCCCCACCGGTGACGGCGACGTGGGTGCGGGTCGGCGGGGTGTCGGCCCGGCCGAAGCAGCCGCACGAGGCCAGCACCCCGCCCCGCAGCAGCGCCCGCAGGACGACGACGGTGAACAGGGCGTACGAGGCGGCGACGGCGAGCGCGGCGGTCCGGGTCCCGGTCAGGGCGGCCAGCCCGACGACGACCTCGAGCGCGGCGAGCCCGCGCACGGCCGGTGCCCCGCCGGGGAGCCCCATCGACCGCAGGGCCCGGACCAGCGGCAGGGGGTCGAGGACCTTCTGCGCACCGGCGAGGACCAGCAGGGCGGCGGCCGCGAGGAAGGGGCCGGCGAGGAGGTCCACCTCGAGACGATGACACAGCAGCCGGCGCCGGGAGCCCCGACACCCGGACCGGTCAGCGCAGGCGGCGGAGCCCGTCGGCAAGGCCGTGCAGCCGGTCGGTGGCCTCGCGGAGGTCGGGCTGCCCGGCCTCGTCGCCGGCGGCCACCAGGTCGGCCATCCCGGCGACCAGCTGCTCCTGGCAGGCCACGCCGTCCAGCAGGCCCTGCAGGGCGGTCGGGTCGGTGCCCCGGTGCGGCGCGACGGCGTCGAGGCGGGCCGCCTGCCAGCGCAGCGCGGTGTCGGCGTCGGCGCCCGCCCGCAGCGCCTCGTCGGCGGCGTCCCGGCCGGCCCGCCCCACGAGCGGGCCGAGCCGGAGCAGGGAGGCCCGGGCGGCGTCCAGGCGCTGGACGGCGTCGTGGGCGGCGGTACCGGCAGCCGGACGCGGCACGGCCTCGGGCGGCAGCTGCGGGCGGGGCGGAGGGCGGCGCAGGGTGGCGGCCGACCGGACGGCGACAGCAGCGGCGGCTGCCGTCAGGAGGAACCAGCCGTCGGTCAGGGGCACGGCGAGCGCGGCCGAGCCGACTGCCGTCACGGCGGCGACGGGCAGCCGGGTCCGCGCCCGCGCGAGCAGGCTCTCGTGGCGGGCGACCGCCTTCTCGTGCCTGCGGACGAGCTTGTTCCGGGCGCGGTCCGCGACCTGGACCTCGCGCAGCACGGCGTCGGCGACCTCGCGACCGACCCGCCGTGCCAGCTCGCCCACTGGTCTAGGAGGCCGGGGTGGCCGTGCCCTCGCCGGCGGCCGTGCCCTTGTCCAGGGACGGGGTCGCGGCGGGGGGTGCCACGGCCTGCGTGCCGCCACCGAGGCTGGCCCGGATCTGGTCGAGGCGGGACGCGCCGGCCATGTCGAGGCTGGACCGCTCGACCTCGAGCATCCGGCCCTCGACGCTGCTCGACGAGAGCTCGGCCGACCCGAGCGCCCTGGCGTAGCGGCCCTCGATCTTCTCGCGCACCTCGGCGAGGCTCGGCGTGCTGCCCGACGCCGTCAGCTCCGACATCGAGGCCATCGACGCCGAGACCTGCTCCTGCATCTTGGCCTGGTCGAGCTGGCTGAGCAGCTGGGTGCGCTCGGCGAGCTTGCGCTGGACGATCATGGCGTTGTTCTCGACCGCCTGCTTGGCCTGCTCGGCCGCCTTGAGGGCGCCGTCGTGCAGGCCCTTGAGGTCCTCCATCGACTGCTCGGCGGCGACCAGCTGCGTGGCGAAGGCCTGCGCGGTCTGCTCGTACCCCTGGGCCTTGGCCTCGTCGCCGGCGGTGCGGGCCTGGTCGGCCAGGACGAGCGACTGCCGGGCGCTGCTCTGCAGCTTCTCGACCTCGGTCATCTGGCGGGCCAGCTTCATCTCCAGCTGGCGCTGGTTGCCGATGACCGCGGCCGCCTGCTGCGTCAGCGCCTGGTGCTGGCGCTGCGCCTCCTCGATCGCCTGCTGGATCTGGATCTTGGGGTCGGCGTACTCGTCGAGCTTGCCCGACATCAGCGCCATCATGTACTTCCAGCCCTTGGTGAAGGGGTTGGCCATCAGGGTGCTCCGGGCGCTCGGCGGGGTCGGGACGGCGGTCAGTCTGTCAGGCGCGGGGGTGCGGGGACCAGGACGCCCGTCGGGGCGAGGGACCGGGCGAGGGTCAGGCAGCCGCGACGACGTCGCGGGGTGCGCGGACCTGCGCGACCGGCAGCGGCGACGGCAGGGCCTGCGGGACGGCGTCGCCGATGGTGTCCGGCACCGGCACCGGGTCGGGCTCGAGGACCGACAGCGTCTCGCTGACCTCGCGCAGGACGTCCGACAGCCGGACGCCGAGGGCGCGGCAGATGCTGGCGAGCAGCTCGGAGCTCGCCTCCTTCTGCCCGCGCTCGACCTCGGACAGGTACCCGAGGCTCACGCGAGCGGCGCCGGAGACCTCGCGCAGCGTGCGCTGCTGACGCAGCCGCGTCTCGCGCAGGGCACTCCCGAGCAGGGTGCGGAGCACTGCCAACCCACCCACCTCCCGGGACCTCGGTTGCCGCCACCGTACCCGCGTCCGCGGCCACCGGCACGCCCGTCCGCTGGGAGCACGACGCCCGGCGCGTCGGCGCTACTCCTGCCGGCCGAGGACGCGCCGCAGCTGGTCCAGGCCGAGGGTGACGGCGAGCGCCCGGACTCGCTCCCGGTCGCCCGGCAGGCGCACCGAGCGCACCCGGGTGCCGTCCGGTCCGGCCACCCCGACGTGGAGCGTCCCGGGCGCGTGCCCCTCCTGCGGGTCCGGCCCGGCGACGCCGGTGAGCGCCACCCCGTACGTCGCCCCGGTGCGGGTGCGGACCCCCTCGGCGAGAGCCTGCGCGGTCTCGGCGCTGACCGCCCCGTGCTCCGCGAGGACCTCCTCGGGGACGCCGGCGAGGACGGCCTTGAGGGCGGTCGCGTAGACCAGGACGCCTCCGACGAAGCCCGCCGACGAGCCCGGCTCCCCGCTGAGCGCGGCCCCGAGGAGCCCGCCGGTGAGCGACTCCGCCACGGCGACGGTCGCCCCCCGGGCGGCCAGCAGGCGGTGCACCACCCCGGGCAGGGCGTCGGCGTCGCGACCCCACACGTCGTCGCCGAGGGCGGCCGCGGCGGCGTCGGCCAGGGGCACGAGGGCGTCGTCGTCGCTGCCGGTGAAGCGCACCCGGACGACGCCGCCACCGGCGAGGTAGGCCAGCTGGACGCCGTCGGGCACGGTCACGGCGGCCTCGACCCGCTCCGCGACCTGCGACTCCCCCGTGCCCGCGCAGTGCAGCTGGCGGGTGTGCAGGACGGTCCCGGTCAGGGCAGCGAGCTCGGACAGCACCGCCGCCGCGACGGCCCGCATCTCGTGCGGCGGCCCCGGGACGGCGAAGACCAGCGCGTCCCCCACCTCGAGCCGGAGCCCCGGCGCCGTGCCCACCGGGTTGTCGAGCACCCGGGCGCCGCGGGGCACGTCGGCCTGGCGCAGGACCGCGGCGGGCATGGCGTAGCCGAAGGCCGCGAACTTCTGGCGCAGCTGCTCCTCGATCTCGGGGTGCCGGTCCTGCTCGACGCCGGCCACCACGGCGACGGCGTCGCGGGTGAGGTCGTCGACGGTGGGCCCGAGACCACCGGTCAGCACGACGACGTCGGCGTCCTCGAGGGCGCGGCGCAGCGCCCGGGCCAGCCGCTCGACGTCGTCGCCCACCATCGCCGAGTGCACGACCTGCACCCCGACGGCGGCCAGCTGCTCGCCGAGCCAGGCCGCGTTGCTGTTGACGATGTCACCGAGGAGCAGCTCGTCCCCGACCGCCAGGACCGCACCGTTCACGTGCTCCCCCTCGTCGTCGTGCGCAGGCGCCGGGCCTGCACCAGGTAGTCCACCCCGGTGAGCACGGTGAGGGCCACCGCGGCCGCCATCACCAGCTCGGGCACCGGACCGAGGTCGACCGGCAGGACGTACAGGCCGATGGCGAGGCCCTGCAGCGTCGTCTTCCACTTCCCGCCGCGGCTGACCGGCAGGTCCCCGTGGCGGCGCACCAGGGCCGCCCTCAGCACCGTGATCCCGACCTCGCGGACCATCACGACGACGGTGACCCACCAGGACAGCTCGCCGAGCACCGACAGCCCGACCAGCGCCGCCCCGGTGAGGGCCTTGTCGGCGAGCGGGTCCGCGACGGCGCCGAACCGGGTCTCGAGCCCTCGCGAGCGGGCGATCTGGCCGTCGACCCGGTCGGTGTAGGCGGCGAGGACGAACACGCCCAGGGCGGCGTACCGGGTCGTGTCGCCGTCCTCGAGCAGCAGGACGGCGAAGACCGGGACGAGCAGCAGCCGCAGGACGGTCAGCGCGTTGGCGAGGTTGAGCCGGGAGACGCGCTCGGTCACGCGGGGACGAGCACCGGTACGGCGACGAGGTCGACGCCCTCGCTCGCGACGACCTCGGCCTCGACGACCCGACCCACCGGCGCCCCGACGACGGTCGTGCTGCCGTCGACCTCGGGAGCCTGGTGCGCGGCCCGACCCTCGCCGGACGCGTGCTCCACGAGGACGCTGACCCGCTCGCCGACCCGGTCCTCGGCCCGCTCGCTGGTGAGCTGCTCGACGAGGTCCTGCAACCGGGCGACCCGCTCGTCGACGACGTCCTGCGGGAGGTGGTCGGGCAGGCCCTCGGCCTCGGTGCCGTCCTCGTCGGAGTACCCGAACACCCCCACGACGTCGAGCCGCGCCTCGACGAGGAAGCGCTCGAGCTCGACGACGTCGGCCTCGGTCTCACCGGGGAACCCGACGATGACGTTGCTCCGGACCCCCGCGGCCGGGGCCTTCGCGCGCACCGTCCCGAGCAGGTCCAGGAAGCTGTCGGTGCTGCCGAACCGGCGCATGCGGCGCAGCACGGTCGGCGAGGAGTGCTGGAAGCTCATGTCGAAGTAGGGCATGACGCCCGGGGTGCTGGTCAGGACGTCGACCAGCGAGGGCCGCATCTCGGCGGGCTGCAGGTAGCTCAGCCGCACGCGCGGGACGATCGTGGCCAGCTCCGGGAGCAGGGTCTCGAGCAGCCGGAGGTCGCCGAGGTCCTTGCCGTAGCTCGTGCTGTTCTCGCTGACGAGGACGACCTCCTGCACGCCGTGCTCGGCCAGCCACCGGGCCTCGGCGAGGACGTCGGAGGGCCGGCGGGACACGAAGGCGCCGCGGAAGCTCGGGATGGCGCAGAACGAGCAGCGGCGGTCGCAGCCGGAGGCGAGCTTGAGCGGGGCGACGGGGCCGTCGTCGAGGCGCTTGCGCAGGACCGTGGGGCCGCCGGCGTGCCCGGGGATGCCGACGCTCGCGTCGCCCGGCTCCATCACGGCGGCGCGCTCGACCGGGCTGATCGGCAACAGCCGGCGCCGGTCGCCGGGGGTGTGGCTCAGCACCTGCGCGCCGTCGAGGACCGACTGCAGGTGGGTGGACAGCTCGCCGTAGCTGTCGAAGCCGAGGACGGCGTCGGCCTCGGGCAGCTGCTCGGCCAGGTCCTTGCCGTAGCGCTCGGCCAGGCACCCGACGGCGACGACCTTCGCGCCGGTGTCGGACGCCGCCAGCAGCGTGTCGATCGAGTCCTTCTTGGCGCTCTCCACGAAGCCGCAGGTGTTCACGACGACGACGTCGGCCTGCTCGTCCTCCCCCGCGGTCTGCCAGCCGGCGGCGTCGAGGCGGCCGGCGAGCTCCTCGGAGTCGACCTCGTTGCGGGCGCAGCCCAGCGTGACCAGGCGGACGGAGCGGCGGGCGGACACGCCCCCAGCCTAGGCGGGGAGGAGTCGGCGGACCTGCCTCAGCTCAGGCCGGGTCCCTCCCGGCGTCCGCCGTGACGGACGAGCCTGCCGGGACCGGTCCGCAGGTCGAGGTGGAGCAGGACCTGGTCGAAGCGCTCGTCCCCGACGGCGATGAAGTCCGGCCGTCGGCCGCTGGTCACGAACCCGAGGCCCGCGTACATCCGCAGGGCGGCGTGGTTGTTGCCCCGGCAGTCCAGGGTCAGCACCTCGACGCCGGCCTCCCGCGCGCTCTCCACCAGGGCAGCGGTCACGGCCCGGCCCACGCCCTCGCCGCGGGCGTCCGGGTGCACCATGACCTTGCGGACCTCGGCGTTCTGCGCGGTCACGGCGTACCCGTGCCGCGCCCAGGAGCCGCTGCCGACGAGCCGGTCGCCGTCGTACGCGAGGACGGCGTTCTCGAGGGTGTCGGCCCACGCGCGGACCTCCTCCGGCGACGGCACCTCGAGCCAGCCGACGGCGCCGCCTTCTGCCGCGACGGCCTGCGCGAGGTCGACCAGGCCGGCGTACGGCGGGGTGCCCTGCAGCGGCTCGAACCTCAGTCGGCGCCCCCGCGCATCGTCTCGAGGACGGCGTCGACCTCGTCGGGGCGGACCAGCACGTCCCGGGCCTTGGACCCCTCGGACGGCCCGACGACGCCGCGGCTCTCCATGAGGTCCATGAGGCGGCCGGCCTTGGCGAACCCGACCCGGAGCTTGCGCTGGAGCATCGACGTCGACCCGAACTGGGTGCTCACCACCAGCTCGACGGCCTGGCAGAGCAGGTCGAGGTCGTCGCCGATGTCGCTGTCGACCTCGCGCTCGGCCGCCGGCACCGCGGTGATGTCCTCGCGGAACGCGGGCTGCCGCTGCCCCTTGACGTGCTCGACGACGGCGGCGACCTCCTCGTCGGTGACGAGGGCGCCCTGCACGCGCAGTGGCTTGGACGCACCCATCGGCAGGAACAGGCTGTCGCCCTTGCCGATGAGCTTCTCCGCGCCGGGCTGGTCGAGGATGACCTTGCTGTCGGTCCCGGAGCTGGTCGCGAAGGCCAGCCGGGACGGCACGTTCGCCTTGATCAGGCCGGTGACGACGTCGACCGACGGGCGCTGCGTCGCGATGACCAGGTGGATGCCGGCGGCGCGGGCGAGCTGGGTGATGCGGACGATCGAGTCCTCGACGTCGCGCGGGGCGACCATCATGAGGTCGGCGAGCTCGTCGATGACCACGAGCAGGTACGGGTAAGGGGCGTAGACCCGCTCGCTGTTCTCCGGGGCCACCAGGCGGCCCTCGCGGACGGCCTTGTTGAACTCGTCGACGTGCCGGAAGCCGCTGGCGGCGAGGTCGTCGTAGCGCATGTCCATCTCGCGCACGACCCACTGCAGCGCCTCGGCGGCCTTCTTCGGGTTCGTGATGATCGGCGTGATGAGGTGCGGGATGCCCTCGTAGCTCGTGAGCTCGACCCGCTTCGGGTCGACCAGCACCATGCGCACCTGGTCGGGCGTCGCCCTGGTGAGGATGCTGACGAGGAGGCTGTTGATGCAGACCGACTTGCCGGCCCCGGTCGCGCCGGCGATGAGGATGTGCGGCGTCTTGGCGATGTTCGCGCAGACGAAGCCGCCCTCGATGTCCTTGCCGAGCGCCACGAGCATCGGGTGCGGGTCGTGCTGGGCGACGCTGCTGCGCAGGATGTCGCCCAGGCTGACGTTCTCGCGGTCGGTGTTCGGGATCTCGATGCCGATGGCGCTGCGGCCCGGGATGACGTCGATGATCCGGACGTCGGGGCTCTTGACGGCGTAGGCGATGTTGCGGGCGAGGGTCTTGATCCGCTCGACCTTCACGGCCGGCCCGAGCTCGATCTCGTACCGCGTCACGGTCGGCCCGCGGCTGAAGCCGGTGACGCTCGCGTCGACCTGGAAGTCGAGCAGCACCTGGGTCAGCGCGGCGATGATCTCGTCGTTGGCCGCGCTGCGCTTCTTCGGCGGGGTGCCCGTGCCGAGCAGGTCCTGGGGCGGCAGCACGTAGCCGGTGGGGTCCGGGGTCGGGCTGAGCTCGAGCTGCTCCACCACGGGCGGCACCGGGACGTGGACCGGCGGGTCGGGGTCGTGGGGCGTCTCGGGCTCGTGCTCGAGCAGCACCGGGTTGATGTCCTCGGGGGCCCCCTGGGGCGCGAGGCCGACCCGCCGTCGGGGCCGGTTGCGGACCAGCGGCTCCATCGGCGGCAGCGGGTCCGGGGCCTGCGGCGGGGCGGACCGCCGCAGGACGCGGTCGCGCAGGGCGTGCAGCGCGTCGGGGACCTGGTGGATCGGGGTCGCGGTCACGACCAGCAGGCCGAACCCGGCGAGCAGGAGCAGCAGCGGGACGGCGACCCACCCGGTCACCGCGGCCTGCAGCGGGCTGCCGAGGGCGAAGCCGACGAGCCCGCCCTGGTCGCGCCCACCGAGGACGTGCAGCACGCCGAGCACGCCGAGCGACAGGGCCGCCCACCCGACGACGAGCCGGCCGCGGCCGCCCCGGCTGACCGGGTGCCGCAGGACGCGCCAGGCTCCGGCGGCCAGCAGGACGGGCAGCAGCAGCGCACCGCGTCCGAAGCCGCCGCGCAGGAGGTCCGCGACGGTGTCGCCCGCTGCCCCGGCGTGCCACCACGCGCCCGCCGCGCAGACGAGCGCCGCCGCGACGAGCAGCAGACCGACGCCGTCACGGCGGACGGCGGGGTCGAGCTCCCTGGCGTCGCCGGCGACGGTGCGGCTGGCGCTCCCGAGGGCGGACGCCGTCACGCGCCAGAGCGAGACGAGCACGCGCGCGAGACCCCGGAGCGCGACGAGCGCGACGTGGCCGGCCCGGGCCGGCGCGGACGGGCCCTGCTGCTGCGCCTTGACCGGCGCCTTCCTGGTGCCGGCGGTCTTCGTCGCCGGGCGCGCCTTCGCCCCGCTGCTCGACGAGCGGGGGCGGGAGGGCGTGCTCGTGGCCATGGCCGGACCGTACCGCCGGGTACCACCAGCCTCACCTGTCACAGCACCCGACACGCAGGCCGGACCGGGAGGAGGGCTGCGCCGCAGGTGCCCGAGGGGGCAGGATGCGCCCGTCGCGCCGCATCCGAGCGGCGCCGCGCCGGGAGGCTGCTCCGTGCTCGACGACCTCAAGTCCTTCTTCGCCACCAGCAGCGTGGCCGAGGTGGGCGTCGGCGTCACCATCGGCGCGGCCTTCGCCGGTGTCTTCGCCTCGGCCGGCGACACCGCGCAGGCGCTCTTCCACGGGGACCTCGAGTACGGCGGGCTGGTCAAGGCGCTCGTCGTCCTGCTGTCGGTCGCCCTGCTGTCCGTGTTCGGTGTCGTGAGGCCGCTGTTCGCCCTGAAGCAGAAGCTCGCCGACGTCCAGGTGGCCAAGGTGTCGCAGGCGATGGACCAGGCACGCAGCGGAGACCTCCAGGGCGCGGTCGGGACGGCTCGCGAGAGCGGGCTCCCGGTCCCCGGTGGCCTTCCCGGCGCCGAGGGCGCTCCCAGCGCTGAGGGCGCTCCCAGCACCGCGGGCGCTCCCGGTAGCGCGGGCGGGACGGGCGACGAGGCGGCTGGTCCGGTCGGCGGTGCTGCCGGGGGCGGCGACGGCCTCCTGACCGTCGGGACGACCGCGGACGGGACTCCGCTCACGACCGCTCCCACCACCGGGTCCGCAACAGACGGTGCGCCTGGCACGGGGACGACCGCGGCCGGCGGGACCGGTCCGGCCACCGGCGGGAGCCTGTCGGCGGCGGACGCAGGTGGCGCTCCGGCCGAGGGCACCCCTGCTGGAACGACGGACGCTCACGCCGTGGGCGACGCCGTCGCGGACCCGACGGACCCGGACAGCCGGGCGGCTCTGCTCACGGAGGACACCGCTGAGGGCGCCGCTGCGCCGACCTCCGCTGGCACCGCCCCGGTTCCCGCGACGCCGCGCCTCGACCCGCTCACGTCCCCCCTCGAGGCGCTCACGCCGACCGCCGCCGCGTCCCCCTCGAGCGCCACCCCGGGCCTCGCCACCCCGGCCGACTCTGCGACACCTGCTGCCGGCGCTGCTGCCGGACCTGCTGCCGGACCTGCTGCCGGTCCGGCGCCGACGCCCGCCCCCGCGGCGGCAGCCGCCCCCGCCGGCCGCGTCCTGCCCTCCTCGACCGCGGGGACGAAGCTCTGCCCGTTCTGCGCCTTCGACATCCCGGCCGTCGCCACCCGGTGCGGCTGGTGCACCTCCGAGCTCGGGGACCTGGCGCGCGCTCACGTCGCGCCGCTCGCCGTCCCGGTCGCACCCGTCGCTCCCGCAGCGGCCGCGCCCGTCGTCCCCGCCGCGGTCGCCCCCGCTGTCCCGGCGACGCCGGCCCCGGTCCCGGTCCCGGCCGCGGCCGCGTCCGCTCCGCCCTCTGCACCGACGCCGCCGGCCCCTGCACCCGTCGCCCCGTCCGCGGCAGCCGTCGAGGACACGGCGCTTCCGCTCGACACCGCCGAGGCCGAGCTCTCGACCTCGGCCTCGACGGCGGCCTCGACCGGGCAGCCGTCCGACGAGGACAGCGGGTCCGGGAGCGTAGGAGCGGCGGCCGCCCTGGCGGGCGCCGGTCTGGCCGCGGCCGGCCTGGGCGCTGCGGCCCTGGCCGCTCGCACCAAGGGGGACGACACGTCCACGGATGAGGACCACGAGGTCGAGCAGGCCGCCGAGGCGACCGTCGCCCTCGACACCGCCTCGCTCGGGACCGACCCGGCCGGACAGACGAGCGGGGAGAGCGGCCCGGGCGTTCTCACGGGCCCCGGCGACAGCACCCAGGACAGCTCTGCTCTCGGCGGTCCCGTGGAGGACTCCCCGTCGGCAGTCGTCGTGACTCCCTCCCCGAGCGCCAGTGGTCAGACCGGCAGCGACCCCGACACGGGTGCCGACGAGCCGGCTCCCGGCGGCTCCCCCCTGCCGGTCTCCGTCACGGACGCCCCTGCGGTGGTCAGCACGGGAGCACTGGACGCCGACCCGCACGCCGACCGGCCCCCGCTGAGCGCCGAGGTCGCGTCCGTCACGCCGTCCGGGGACGACCCGTCGGAGGGCAGCGCGCACGGCGACACCACGCCCGGCGAGACCACGGTCGGAGACCCCGGGGACAGCGCGCTCGGAGACACCGCGCTCGGAGACACCGCGCTCGGAGACATCGCGCCCTCGAGCCCGGCACCCCCCGGAGCGCCGTCGGACGACCTCCTCGGCTCCCCCGACCCCACCGCTGCGGACCCGATCTCGAGCGACCACGGGCAGGACGCCCCGTCGGCGACCACCAGCTTCGCCGTCGGGCCGGCCGTGCCTCCCGCGAGCGAGGCGCCGGCGCAGGACGACCGGCCGGGCGGCACGTCCCTGGCCGACCTCGCGGCGGCCCCGGGCGGCCTGCTCGACGACGCCCGGGAGGCCGCCGCGCCGGAGCGCGACGCCCTCTCGGACCTCCTGGGCGGGAGCGACCAGGACGACGACGGCACGCAGGACAAGCCGGGTCGCTGGCGGTTCTTCCAGTAGGAGGTCAGACCTCCAGGACCACCGGGATGATCATCGGGCGGCGTCGGTAGGTGTCCGAGACCCACTTGCCGAGCACCCGGCGGACGCCCTGGGCGAGCTGCCGGGCGTCGGTGACGCCGTCGGCGGCGAGCTTGTCCAGCTCGGCGTCGATCAGCGGCAGCACGGCGTTGAACGAGCTCGGGTCGTCGGAGAACCCGCGGGCGCTGATCTGCGGCGACCCGGCGACCCGCCCGGTCATGGAGTCGACGGCGAGGGTGAGGCTGATGAAGCCCTCGTCGCCCAGCACGCGGCGGTCCTTCAGGGTCGTCTCGGTGACGTCCCCGACCTCGGAGCCGTCCACGTAGACGTAGCCGCACTCGACCGCGCCCACGATCGAGGCCTTGCCGTCGACGAGGTCGACCACGACGCCGTCCTCGGCCAGCACGATCCGCTCGCGCGGCACGCCGGTGAGCACGCCGAGCTCGGCGTGGGCCCGCAGGTGGCGCCACTCGCCGTGGACCGGCATGAGGTTCGAGGGCTTGGTGGCGTTCAGCAGGTACAGCAGCTCGCCGGCCGAGGCGTGGCCGGAGACGTGCACCTTGGCGTTGCCCTTGTGCACGACGCGGGCGCCCTCGCGGCACAGCCCGTTGATGACCCGGTAGACAGCGTTCTCGTTGCCGGGGATGAGCGAGGACGCCATGAGGACGGTGTCGCGGGCGCTGATCCGGATCTGGTGGTGGCTCTTGTTCGCCATCCGCGACAGGGCCGCCATCGGCTCGCCCTGCGACCCGGTCGACATGAGCACGACCTTGTCGTCGGGCAGCTGCTCGATGTCGCGCATCTCGACGAGCAGGCCCGGGTGCACCTTGAGGTAGCCGAGCTCGGCGGCGACCCCCATGTTGCGGACCATCGAGCGGCCGACGAACGCGACGTGGCGCCCGTGGTTGTGGGCGGCGTCGAGGACCATCTGCACGCGGTGGACGTGCGAGGCGAAGGAGGCCACCACGACGCGGCCCTTGGCCGTGCGGATGACGTCGTCGATGACCGGGCCGATCTCGCGCTCGGAGGTGACGAAGCCGGGCTGCTCGGCGTTGGTGGAGTCGCTCAGCAGCAGGTCGATGCCCTCCTCGCGGCCCAGGCGGGCGAAGCCGCCGAGGTCGGTGAGGCGGCCGTCCAGCGGCAGCTGGTCCATCTTGAAGTCGCCGGTGTGCAGGACGACCCCGGCCTGCGTCTTGATGGCGACGGCGAGGGCGTCCGGGATCGAGTGGTTGACCGCGAAGAACTCGAGCGAGAACGGCCCGTACTGCGCGGTCTGCTCCTCGGCGACCTCGTGCAGCACCGGCGTGATGCGGTGCTCCTTGAGCTTGGCCTCGAGCAGGGCGAGGGTGAACCGGGCGCCGACGACGGGGATGCCCCGGCGCTCGCGCAGCAGGTAGGGCACGGCGCCGAGGTGGTCCTCGTGCCCGTGCGTCAGGACGATGGCCTCGACGTCGTCCAGGCGGTCCCGGATGTAGGAGAAGTCCGGCAGGATGAGGTCGATGCCGGGCTGCTCCTCCTCGGGGAACAGCACCCCGCAGTCGACGATCAGCAGCCGTCCGGCGTGCTCGAACACGGTCATGTTGCGGCCGATCTCGGCCAGACCGCCCAGGGCGACGACCCGGAGGCCGCCGTCCGGCAGGGGCGGGGGCGGACCGAGCTCGGGGTGCGGGTGGCTCACAGGTGACGACCGTTCATCAGAGGATCTGGGCGAGGCTCAGGTCGGCGTGCAGGACCTCGACCTGCTCGGGCGTGGCGTCCACCAGCGGCAGGCGCACGGGCCCGGCGTCGAGGCCGGTCAGGCGCAGCGCGGCCTTGACGAGGACGACGCCCTGGGCGCGGAAGATCCCCGTGTAGGCCGGCAGCAGCCGGTAGTGCAGGTCGCGGGCGCGGACGACGTCGCCGGCCTCGAAGGCGGCGATCATCTCCGCGGTGCCGGCGGCGGTGAGGTGGGTGCTGGTGCCGACGACGCCGACGGCGCCGAGGGCGAGCATCGGCAGCGTGTAGGCGTCCTGACCGGAGTACCAGGCGAGGTCGGTCTGCGACAGCACCGTCGAGGTCGCCTCGAGGTCGAGCTTGGCGTCCTTCATCGCGACGATCCGCGGGTGCTCCGCCAGACGGACGATCGTCTCGGTCTCCATCGCGATGGCGGAGCGGCCGGGGATGTCGTAGAGCATCACGGGCAGGTCGCCCGCGGCCTCCGCGACGGCGAGGCAGTGCGCGAGGACGCCGGCCTGCGGCGGCTTGTTGTAGTACGGCGTCACCACCAGGACGCCGTGCGCCCCGGCCTCGACGGCGTCGCGGGCCATCTGCTCGGAGTGCTCGGTGTGGTTGCTCCCGACGCCGGCGACGACGTGGCAGCGGTCGCCGACCGCCTCGACGACGGCCCGCAGCAGGGCCGCCTTCTCGGTGCCCCGGGTGGTCGGGGCCTCCCCCGTCGTCCCGTTCAGGACGAGACCGTCGTTGCCGGCGTCGACGAGCCGGACCGCCAGCTCCTGCGCGACGTCGAGGTCGAGCGCCCCGTCGGCCGTGAAGGGCGTGACCATGGCTGTCAGGACCCGCCCGAACGGCGCAGGGCGGGACGGGGTGGGCATGCCCGCAGGTTACCCAGCGTCCTGTGGGAGCGGTCGGAGCAGCCGCTCGACGTCCTCGGCCGGCAGCGGCCGGACCAGCAGGAAGCCCTGGGCGAGGGACATCCCCTCCTCGGACAGCCACGCGCGCTGGCGCTCGAGCTCGACGCCCTCGGCGATGCACCGCATGCCGAGGTCGCCCGTGAGCGAGCGCAGCGCCCGGACGATCGCCTCGTCGCGCCGGCTGCTGCCGAGGCCGCTCACGAAGGCCTGGTCGACCTTGACCGTGTCGAACGGCACCGCCCGCAGGTGCAGCAGCGACGTGGCGCCGGTGCCGAAGTCGTCCAGCGCCAGCCGCACGCCGAGCCGCCCGTAGCCCGCGAGCGACGCCGCGACGGCGCCCTCGGCGTCGAGCAGGACGCTCTCGAGGACCTCGACGGTGACGGCGCTCGGCGGCAGGCCCGCGGCGGCGAGCAGGTCCGCGGTGCGGGCGACCCGCTCCGGGCGCTGGAGCTCCTGGCTGCTGACGTTGACCGACAGGGCGAGGTCGCCGTGCCCGGGCAGCCGGCGCCAGCGGGCGACCTGGCTCGCCGCGGCCGCCAGCACCTGGTCGCCGAGCTCGACGACGAGGCCGCTGTCGTCGGCGACGCCGAGGAAGGCGCCGGGCTGCAGCAGGCCCCGGACCGGGTGCTCCCAGCGCACGAGGGCCTCGACGCCGACGATCCGGCCGGTGTCGAGGTCGACCTGGGGCTGGTAGTGGACGACGAGCTCGCCGCGCTGCAGCCCGCGCCGCAGGTCGCGCTCGGTCTCGAGCCGCTCGGTGGCGGCCGTGCCGTACGTGACGTCCCACAGGACCGTCGTCGCCCGGCCCCGCGACTTCGCCCGGTACATGGCGACGTCGGCGTCCCGCAGCAGCTCCTCGGCGCCGGTGTCCTGGCCCGGCAGCGCCAGCACGACGCCGACGCTCGCCGTCACGACGAGGTCGTGGCCGCTGACCGACAGCGGCGCGGCGAGCACCTCGTGCACGACGTCGGCCAGCTCGACCGCCTCCTGCCGTCCGACGTCGGGGACGACGAGGACGAACTCGTCGCCGCCGAGCCGCGCGGCGAGGGCGTCCCGGCCGCAGAGCCCGTCCAGCCGGTGGCCGACCGTGCGCAGCAGCTCGTCGCCGGCGCTGTGGCCGAGGGAGTCGTTGACGACCTTGAACCGGTCGAGGTCGAGGAACAGCACGGCCCCGCGTGCACCCTCCTCGAGCAGGTCCTCGAGGCGCTGCAGCAGCGAGGCGCGGTTCGCCAGGCCGGTCAGGGGGTCGGCGAGGGCCAGGCGGGCCAGCCGGCGCTCGGCCTCGACCCGGGCGGTGACGTCGCGGGTGGACGTCTGGATCTCCGGCTCGCCGTCCAGTCCGGCCACGGCGCGGCCCACGGACTCGACCCAGAGCACGTGCCCCTCCTGGTGGACCGCGCGGTGCCGCAGCGCCTGCGGCTCGCCGGTCTCGACGAGCCGCCGCACGAGCTGGACCGCGGCGGCGCGGTCGTCGGGGTGGACGGCCCGCAGCATCTGCTTGCCCACGACCCGCTCGGGCGCGAACCCGAGCACGTCCCGCACGGCGGGCGAGGCGTACAGGCAGGTGCCGTCGATCGTGTGCCGGACGATGACGTCGGTGCTGTGCTCGGCCAGCAGGCGGAACTGCTGCTCGGACTCCTGCAGGCGGCGCCGGTGCTCGACGTCGGCCGTCACGTCGCTGAAGGTGCACAGCGCCGGGTACGGCGGGGGGCCGGACAGGTCGCCGAGGGGCCGGGCCGAGACCCGGATCCAGCGCAGCCGGCTCGTGGTCCTGAGGCCGAGGACCGCCCGGGGGGTGACCTGGCCGGTGAGGGCCGCGGCCTGCAGCGGGCGCTCCTGCAGCGGCCAGGGGGTGCCGTCCTCGCGCAGGATCTCGAACAGGGCCGGGTGGCCGTCGTCGCGGACGTGCGGGGGGCGGGCGCCGAAGATCCGCTCCGCGGCGGCGTCGCAGGACAGGACGGTCAGGGACGCGTCACAGACCAGGAGGCCGACGCCGAGCGTGTCGAGGGCCTGCAGGACGACGGTGTCGGCGGAGGACCTGGACGTGAGGTCCACGACGCGGGACTCGGGCACGACCCTCCCCTGCGCAGGCGGACCGTCCTGGGCGGACGGGTGACGCTCAGGGTAGGTACCCGTCACCATGCGTCACAAGCGGGTCCTAGCCGAGCAGACGGGCCAGCTCCGCGTCGAGGACCGCCGGGTCGAGCTGCTCGGCGCCGGTCGGGACGACGTCGTAGGTGGCCGCGAGGAACTCGACGAGACCCTCGAGCGGCAGCAGGACGCTGGCGGAACCGGCCAGCTCGACCGCGACCTCGCGCCCGACGACGCGGACCTGGACGTCGCCCTGACCGGCGGGGGCGACCAGTCCGTCGGTGAGGAGCGAGCGGCTGAACAGCCACTCCACGCTCTCGGGCCCGTCGCCGTCCGCGTCGAGCAGGAGCACCAGGCGGACCGCGAAGGGGTCGGACGCGCTGTGCCGGAGGAGGGCGGGGAGGGCGGCGTCGGGCAGGCCCGGGACGCGCAGGACGGCACCGAGGCCGCGGGTCGTGCGGGCGGGACGGGCGGCGTCCTGGGTCATGAGGGCTCCTGGGGTCCGAGGGGGTGCGGGGGGTGGCTCCCCTGCTCTGTCGGCCGCGTCGGGCGGGCCATGAGCTCCTGGCTCGTATTGACTACGAGCGATCGGCCGTGTGCGGAGCGTGAGCACCGCGAGCCGACCGCTCAGCAGACGATGGCCTTGATCGTCGCGAGCACCAGGAAGAAGACGGCCGGCGAGAGGTCGACACGAAGCACGGGGGCCTCCGGGTCCGGGCCCTCCGGTGTGGTGGGCGACCCTCCTGTTGTCGGCCCACAGCCCCCTCACAGGTCCCCCGGAAGGGTGACCAGGAGCGTGTCAGCCCTCGCCGACCAGCGGGCTGGAGGCGACCTCGGTGCCGTCGGGCAGGGTCGAGACCACGAAGTCGGCGAACACCGAGGGGGCCACCCGCTGCAGCTCCCGCAGCACGGCGATGGCCAGCTCCCGGATCTCGACGTCGGCGTGCTCGCTCGCCCGCATGGCGACGAAGTGGCGCATGGCCCGGTAGTTGCCGGTGACGACGATGCGCGTCTCGGTGGCGTTGGGGAGCACCGCCCGGGCGGCCTGGCGGGCCTGCTTGCGCCGCGAGGTGACGTTCTCGACGTCGGCGAACTTCTTCTCCAGGCCCTCGAGCAGGCCCTCGTAGGCGGCCAGCGCGGCGTCGGAGGCGGCGAGGAACTGCGCGTGCAGCTCGGGGTCCTCGGCGATCACGGCGGGCTCGACCATGGCGGCGTCGCGCTCGGGGACGTAGCGCTGGGAGAGCTGGCTGTAGGAGAAGTGCCGGTGCCGGATGAGCTCGTGGGTGAGCGACCGGCTGATGCCGGACAGGTAGAAGGTCACGCTGCCGTGCTCGAGCACCGACAGGTGGCCGACCTCGAGGATGTGCCGGAGGTAGCCGGCGTTGGTGGCCGTGGCCGGGTTCGGCTTGCTCCAGGACTGGTAGCAGGCGCGGCCGGCGAACTCGGCGAGCGCCTGGCCGCCCTCGGCGTCGGTCTCCCAGGGCACGTCCGCCGGCGGCTCGAAGTGCGTGTAGCCGATGACCTGGACCTTCAGGGGCGCGAGGGCGGGCATGGCCGTCAGCCTAGGACGCTGCCCGGGCTCCGCTGCCAGGAGGACGACTCGCCGTTCGGCACGAACCCGAGCTCCTCGTTGACCGCGATCATCCAGCGGTTCGTGTCGGCGTTGGTGGTCGAGACCAGCCGGGCCGCCGGCTGCTCGACGAGCAGCCGGCGCAGCGCCGCGACCTTGACCAGCAGCCCCAGCCGGTGCCCGCGGTGCTCGGCGAGGACGAGGGTGTCCCACTGCTCGACGTGGTCGGGCTGGGCCGGCCGGACCACCAGCTCGGTGTAGGCCACGAGCGCGCCGCCGTGCCGCGCGCGCCGCGACCAGGCAGCCCCGGCCCTGCTCGGCGAGCAGCGCCTCCCGCTCGCGGATCCGGGGGGCGTCCCAGACCTCGCGCTCCCGGTCGATGTCCCCGACCGGGGCGTCGACCGACATGACGCTGCCCAGGGCGGCCCGGGCGTCGACGAGGTCGTCCGGGCAGCGGTCGCGCCAGGTCACGACGTCGTACCCGGCGGACCGCTCCCGGGCCCGGGCCTCCAGGGCGTCCAGCCGCGACGGCGGCACGGGGAGGGCGAGGTCGCGCCGGACCTCGACCAGGCCGCACCCGAAGCCGCTCGCCACCAGGAACGCCCGGCCCGGGGAGGCGCCGGCGAGGTGCGGCGGCTCGTCCAGGTCGGCCGTGACCAGGGTGCGCCCCGCCTGGCGGGTCTGCTCCTCCACGGCGGCCAGCAGCGCCCGCCCCGTGCCCCGACGCCGGGCCTTCGGGAGGACGTGGGCCTCGGCGTAGACCAGGTGGGTGTTGTCGCGCAGGGGCAGCTCGACGAGGGCGGCCCCGACTGCGCGGCCGTCGTCGTCGCGGGCGAGCAGCAGGCGGACGAGCTCGGCGGGGTCGCGGTCGGGCTGCCCGGCCAGCGCCGCCGCCCGGGTCTCCTCGAGCGGCGGCAGGGGGTCGTCCGGGCGGTCGTGCCGCAGGGCCGCGGTGCGGACCTCGTGCCAGGCCTCGAGGTCCGGGCCGTGCGGGTCGACGACGACGACGCTCACAGCGCCAGCCGGTACGTCGTGGAGGTCCCGACGACGACGCACCCGAGGGCGTCGTTCACGGCGATCATCGGCGCGTTGTCGTCGGCGTTCCAGGTGCTCACCCGACGAGTGTCGGGCCAGGCCCCCGGGAGCCCGCGCAGGACCGCCAGCTTCACGAGCGTCCCGAGCCGGTGGCCCCGGTGCTCCCGCAGCACGAGCGTGTCCCACTGGTAGGCCCGCGACGGCGCGTCCAGGGGCAGGGCCACCTCGGTGAACGCCACCAGGCGGCCGCTGCCCTCGTGGACCGCCCCGGCCGCCAGCCGGGCCCGGCCCTGCTCGCGCAGCAGCTGCTCCCCGTGCCGGACGCGGGCGGCGTCGATGTCGGTCTCCTGCACCTCGAGGTCGCCGCTGGGGGCGTCGGTCGACATCCGCTGGCCGAGCAGGGCGCGGTCCTCCAGCAGCTCCTCCGGGCAGGCGTCGGTCCAGGTCCGGACGGCGTACCCGGCGCTGTGCGGGAGGCAGGCGGCCTCGAGCGCGTCCAGCCGGGCGGGGTCGGCGGGGACGACGAGGTCCCGGCGGACGTCGGTCTGCACGACGGCCGCGCCCGCCGCGGCCGCGAACAGGTGCCCGCCCACGGACTCCCCCGTCCGCTGCTCGACCCGGCCGACCAGCTCGTCGCGCCCGTGCAGCCGGGCCACCCGGGACGCCTCCTCCAGCAGCGCCCGCCCCACCCCGCGCCGCCGCGCGTCCGGGTGCACCTCGAGGAAGCCCAGCTCGGCCCGCCGCGGGCTCTCCCGCAGCGGCAGGTCCAGCCGGGCCGCGCCGCCGTCGGCGTGCAGGGTGACCGAGAGGACGGGCGCGTCGGCCTGCCGGCTGCGGACCGCGAGGGTCTGCAGCTCGCGCCGCAGCCAGCCCGGCTCGTCCGGCGAGCGCTCCCGGTGCACGGCGTCGACGACGGCGTACCAGGCGTCGAAGGCGCCGTCGTCGGACGGGTCGATCTCGGTCACGGGCACAGTCACGGGCACAGGAGCATCCTGCCGACCGGCCGCAACACCGTTACCGGGACAGGACCTCGCGCAGCACCGGTCGGGTCTCGATCCCGACGACGCCCGGCAGCGCGCGCAGGGCGTTCACGACGGCGTACAGCTCCGGCGGGCCGGAGACGCGGACCCGCACGTGGTAGTCGGCCGGTCCGGCGACGTCGAGCACCTCGACCACGGCCGGCATGGCCGCCATCTGCTGCTCGAACTCGTCGTTCGCCACGTGGGTAGCGGTGCTGAGCAGGACGACGGCGCTGGTCGCGTCGCCGTCCAGGCCGGGGTCGAGCTGCGCGGTGTACCCGCGGACCCAGCCGTCGGTCTCCAGCCGCTTCACGCGCTGGGCGACGGCGTTCGCCGACAGGCCCACCTCGTCGCCGATCTCGCGCCAGCTCGCACGGGCGTTCCGCACGAGCAGACGGAGGATCCGCTCGTCGATCGGGTCGGGACGGCGCTTGCTCATCGGTCCCGGTCCACGAGTGGAATCGTCGCAGACGGCCTGCTGTCCTCCTCTGCGTGACCACCGCAACGCCTGTCCGGCCGACCCCGTCCCCTGCCCCCTCCCCCGCTCCGCGCCGGGCCCTCCCCCTCCCGACCCTCGGCCTGCTGGCCGTGACGATGGCCTGGGGCTCGACGTTCTTCCTGCTGAAGGACGTCGTGACCCGCGTCCCCGTCGCGGACTTCCTCGCCCTGCGGTTCCTCATCGCCGCCGCGGCGGTCACGCTGCTCGCCCCCCGCTCGCTGGCGCGGCTGTCCGCCGACGAGCGCCGCTACGGCGTGCTGCTGGGCCTGGTCTACGGCGCCGGCCAGGTCCTGCAGACCACCGGCCTGCAGACGACGTCGGCCTCGGTGTCGGGCTTCCTCACGGGCATGTACGTCGTCTTCACCCCCGTCCTCGGGGCCGTCCTGCTCAAGGCGCAGGTCACCCGGGTCACCGTGTTCGCCGTCGGCCTGGCCACCGTCGGGCTCGGCGTCCTGTCGCTGCAGGGCTTCTCGATCGGCGGCGGCGAGGCCCTCACCGTCGCCAGCGCCGTCCTCTACGCGCTCCACATCGTCGGGCTCGGACGGTGGAGCAGGCCCGGCAGCGCCCTCGGCCTCACCGTCGTCCAGCTGTGGGTCGTCGCCGCGGTCTGCCTGCTGGCCGGCGTCCCCGGCGGGCTGACCGTGCCGCAGCGCACCGACGACTGGGTCGCGCTCGTGTTCATGGCCCTCGTGGCCGGCGCCGCCGCGCTCGTCGTGCAGACCTGGGCGCAGGCCCACCTGGCCCCGACCCGGGCCGCGGTGATCATGACGATGGAGCCGGTCTTCGCCGGCTTCTTCGCGGTGCTGTTCGGCGGCGAGGTCCTCACCGGCCGGGTCCTCGCTCGGCGGGCGCGGTCGTCCTCACGGCGATGTACCTGGTCGAGCTCGGCCCGGGCCAGCGCGCGGTCGCGCTGACGGACCTCGGCTGGCGTCGCCCACGTCGGCCCGGTCTGAGCGGCCCGCTCGGTAGCCTCGGGCGGGTGACCAGCGTCGATCCCGCCCGCCTGGCGGTGTACCTCGAGGTCGCCGCCGAGCTCGAGGGCATGCCGTCCGACTCCCCGGAGGTCGAGGCGGCGATGCGGGCGACCGCCCGGCTGTTCAAGTCGGTGAAGGTCAACCGGCGTCGGGAGAAGCGCCTCGAGGTGCTCGAGAACGACCTCGCCGTCACGGCCGCCACCGCCACCGCGGCCCCCGACCGGATCGACGACGAGACCCGCGGCATCCCGCTGCAGGCCACCGCCACCACGCGGACCGTCGGCGTGCTCAAGGCCGCCCGCTCCTGCTACGTCTGCAAGCAGCGGTACACCGAGGTCGACGCGTTCTACCACCAGCTCTGTCCCTCGTGCGCGGCCTTCAACGCCGAGCGCCGCGACGCCCGGACCGACCTCACCGGCCGCCGCGCGCTGCTCACCGGCGGCCGCGCCAAGATCGGCATGCACCTCGCCCTGCGGCTGCTCCGCGACGGCGCCCACACCACCCTCACGACCCGCTTCCCCACCGACGCCGTCCGCCGGTTCACCGCCATGCCGGACAGCGCGGACTGGCTGCACCGGCTGCGGGTCGTCGGCCTGGACCTGCGCGACCCGAAGCAGGTCGTCGACCTGTGCGACACCGTCGCGGCCGACGGCCCGCTCGACGTGCTCATCAACAACGCGGCCCAGACGGTCAAGCGCTCGCCCGGCGCCTACGGCCAGCTGGTCGCCCTCGAGTCGGCGCCGCTGCCGCAGGGCGAGCTGCCCGACGTCGTCGACCTGTCGCGCGGGCGCAAGGAGCTCGGCGAGGGCGCTGCCGCCTTCACCCCGGAGGCCCTGACCGCGCTCGCCCTGACCGCGGGGTCGGCGTCGCTGGAGCGGGTCGCGGCCGGGACCGCCATCGACGCCGGCGGCCTGGTGCCCGACCTCGTCGACGTCAACAGCTGGACCCAGCACGTGCAGGAGGTCGACCCCCTGGAGCTGCTCGAGGTGCAGCTCTGCAACGTGACCGCGCCGTTCCTGCTGGTGTCCCGGCTGCGCCCCTCGATGGCCGCCAGCCCGTTCGGCCGCACCTACGTCGTCAACGTGTCCGCGATGGAGGGCGTCTTCTCCCGCGGCTACAAGGGGCCCGGCCACCCGCACACCAACATGGCCAAGGCGTCGCTCAACATGCTGACCCGCACGAGCGCCCGCGAGATGTTCGAGGCCGACGGCATCCTCATGACCGCCGTCGACACCGGGTGGATCACCGACGAGCGGCCGCACACCACGAAGGCCCGGCTCGCCGAGGAGGGCTTCCACGCCCCGCTCGACCTCGTCGACGGTGCGGCCCGGGTCTACGACCCCGTCGTCCGCGGCGAGCAGGGCGAGGACCTGTTCGGGGTCTTCCTCAAGGACTACCGGCCAGCAGCCTGGTGATCCCGGGGTCGCCCTTCGGGCTGACCTCGACGTCGGTCAGGCCCTGCCAGTCGGCCAGCCGGCGCAGCTCCACGCCCAGGACCTCGGCGGCCGCGGCGTCCCCGTACGTCGCGAGCACCCGCAGGACGCCGGACTTGCGGTCCGCCTTGAGGTCGACCCGGGCGGCGAGCTGCTCGTCGTGCAGGAACGGCAGCACGTAGTAGCCGTGCACGCGCTTCGCGGCCGGGACGTAGATCTCGATCCGGTAGCGGAACCCGAACAGCGCCTCGGTGCGGGCGCGCTCCCACACGAGCGGGTCGAAGGGGCTGAGCAGGGCGCTGCGCGCGACCCGGCGCGGACGGGCGGCGTCACGGGCCAGGAACCAGGGGCGGCCCTCGACCGTCACCGGCTCCAGCTCGCCCTCGTCCACCAGGTCCCGGATCCCGGCGTCCGCCTCGGGCCCCAGCCGGAAGTGGTCGCGCAGGCTCCTCACCGTGGCGATGCCCTGGGCCCTGGCCGACAGCCGCAGCAGCTCGCGCTGGGCGTCCTCGCGGCTCGGCGTGGGGAGGTCGAGGACGGCGGCCGGAAGGACCCGCTCGGTGAGGTCGTAGACCCGCTCGAACCCCCGGCGGCTGTGCGTGGTGACGACGCCCGCCCAGAACAGGTGCTCCAGGGCGAGCTTCACCCCGTCCCAGCCCCACCAGGGGCCGCCGGTGCGCGGACCGTCGCGCAGCTCCCCCGCCGTCACCGGCCCCTCGTCGCGGACCCGCTGCAGCACCCGGGCGACCAGCTCGGGCTGCTCCTGCGCGACCCGCCGCGTGCCGCCCCAGCCCTCCTCCAGGGCCGCGGCCCGGCGCATGCGCCACCGCAGCAGCGGGTGCAGGGAGACCGGCAGCAGCGAGGCCTCGTGCCCCCAGTACTCGAACAGCTCGCGCCCCAGCAGCGCCCGGTCGACCAGGCCCCTGTCGTAGGGCCCGAGCCGGCTGAACGCCGGGAGGTAGTGCGCCCGCTCGAGGACGTTCACGCTGTCCATCTGCAGCAGCAGGGTGCGGCGCAGGACGCGCCGCAGGTGCCTCCGGTCGGGGGCACCGCCCGGCGGCGGGTCGGTGAACCCCTGCGCCGCCAGCGCCACGCGCCGGGCCGCCGGGAGCGACAGGGAGCTCAGCTCGCCCGCTCCCGCCGGCGCTTGTCCCGGTACATGCCGCGGTCGGCGACGTGCAGCAGCGCCGACGCGTCGTGGCCGGTGGTGGAGGAGCACGACCAGCCGACGCTCCCCGACAGCACCAGGGACCCGACCCCGACCACGGGGAACGGCTCGGCGAACACGCGCCGCACCCGGTCGACCAGGCCGACGACCTCGTCCGGCCCGTCGACCTCCTCGCACAGCACCACGAACTCGTCGCCCCCGAGCCGCGCGGCGGTGTCGCCGGGACGCACGTTCCCGGCCAGCCGCGCCCCCAGCTCGGTGAGGACGGCGTCGCCGGCGGCGTGACCGAACCGGTCGTTGACCTCCTTGAACCGGTCGAGGTCGACGAGCAGCACCCCGACCTGGGTGCCGGCGCGGCGGCCGCGGTGCAGGGCGTGGTCGAGCCGGTCCTGCAGCAGGGGCCGGGTGGGGAGGCCGGTCAGCGGGTCGTGCATGGCCCGCACGACGGCCTCGGCCTCGCGCCGCTCGCGCAGCCGCGCGCTCGCGAGCACGTTGGCGACGCCCTGCAGGGCCTGCCGCTGGACCTCGTCGAAGACGTGCTCCCGACGCCAGCAGGCCAGCAGCATGCCCACCGGCCCCTGGGGGCCCAGCAGCGGCGCCTCGGCGGTCGCCTGCAGGTCCAGGCCGGCGAGCTCGGGCGCCGACGGGCTGCTCCCGCTCACGGTGCCCCCCTCGGGCAGCCCGCCGACGCCGCACCAGGAGGTGACGACCAGGCGGGCGCCGTCCCGCTCCAGGAGCGCCACGTGGTCGGCCTCGAGCAGCCCGGCGGTGCGGGACAGGGCGAGGTCGAGGACCTCGTCGACGCCGTTGTGCACCAGGGCCCGGACGCCGAGCTCGGCGACCAGTCGCTGGGCCGCGAGCGAGCGTTCGGCGTCGTCGCGGGCCCGGACCTGGGCGTCGACGTCGCGGGTCACGAACACCAGCCCGCCGACGTCGGGGTCGGCGCAGCGGTTGACCCCGCTGGTCTCCATCCAGCGGTAGGGGTCGTCGCCGATCTTGACGCGGGCGAGCGTGCGGGTGGAGCAGGCCGGGTCGGTCAGCAGGTCCGCGAACGACTGCGCGACCTGCGCCTGGTCGTCCGGGTGGATCCAGGTCAGGCCGTCCCGGCCACGGGAACCGCCGGGCCTGCCGTGCTCGTGGTTGACCAGGAGCACCGTGCCGTCAGGGGCGGCGACCGTGACGATCTCGCCCAGGTGGGCGACCAGCCCGCCGGGCAGGCGTCTGCGCTCCCCGTCCCCCATGGGGGCATGCTGGCGCAGACCGGTCCGCCGAGGGCGTCACAACCGCCTTCCTGGCCCGGACGGGCGGCCACAACCGCCCGTCGTGACTACTCCGCGCGGGCGGTGCTGGTGTCCGGCCCGCCCTCGCCGATCCAGACCGCCTTGACGTTGGTGAACTCGCGGATGCCGTGGGCGGCGAGCTCGCGGCCGTAGCCGCTGGTCTTCACGCCGCCGAAGGGCAGCGCCGGGAAGCTCGCGGTCATGCCGTTGACGAACACGGCGCCGGCCTCCAGGTCGCGCACGAACCGCTCCTGCTCCTCGGGGTCGCTGGTCCAGGCGTTGCTGCCGAGCCCGAAGGCCGTGGCGTTGGCGACCTCGATCGCCTCGTCGAGGTCGGCGACCCGGTGCACCTGGGCCACCGGCCCGAAGACCTCCTCGGTGTACATGCGCATCTCGGGCGTGACGTCGGCGAGCAGGGTCGGCGGGTAGAAGAAGCCCGGGCCGTCGGGCGCCGCGCCGCCGAGCAGCAGCCGGGCGCCCTTGTCGACGGCGTCCTGCACGAGCTCGTGCACGTCCTCGCGGCCCTGCTCGGTGGCGAGCGGCCCGACGTCGGTGCCGTCGACCTTCGGGTCGCCGACCACCAGCGCCGACATCTTCTCGGTGAACAGCCGCAGGAACTCGTCGTAGGCGTCCGTGTGGACGATGAAGCGCTTGGCGGCGATGCAGCTCTGCCCGTTGTTCTGGCAGCGGCTGGTGGTGGCGACCTCGGCCGCCTTGTCGAGGTCGGCGCTCGGCATGACGACGAACGGGTCGCTGCCGCCGAGCTCGAGCACCGTCTTCTTGACCTCGTCACCGCAGATGCTCGCGACGCTCGACCCGGCCGGGCCGGAGCCGGTGAGCGTGGCGGCCACGACGCGGTCGTCGCGCAGGACCGTCTCGACGTCCTTGCTCCCGATGAGCAGGGTCAGGAAGACGTCGGCCGGGAAGCCGGCCCGCTCGAACAGCTCCTGCATGTACAGCGCGGTCTGCGGGACGTTGCTCGCGTGCTTGAGCAGCCCGACGTTCCCGGCCATGAGCGCGGGCGCGGCGAAGCGCATCGCCTGCCACAGCGGGAAGTTCCACGGCATGACCGCCAGCACCGGGCCGAGCGGCTGGTAGCGGGCGTAGGCCTCCACCGCGCCGACGGACTCCGCGTCGGCGGGCTCGTCGGCGAGGTAGGCCTCCCCGTGCTCGGCGTAGAACCGCAGGCCCGCCGAGCACTTGCCGATCTCGGTCCTGGACGCCGCGAGGGTCTTGCCCATCTCGGTCGTCATCATCAGCGCGACCCGGTCGGTGTCGGCGTCGAGGACGTCGGCGGCCGCGCGCAGCCACCCGGCGCGCTCGGCGTACGTCGTCAGCCGGTACTGCCGGAAGGCCACGGCCGAGCGGGCCAGGCGGTCCTCGAGCTCGTCCGGGGTCAGCGGGTCGAACTCCTTCAGCGTCTCGCCGGTGGTGGGGTCGATCGTCGCGATGGCCATGCCGGGTCCCTGCCCCCGGCGCGGCCCGCTCTCACGTCCTAGCCTCCGGAGCGTGCCCCGCCTCCCTCGCGAAGACGTCGTCGACCACGACCGCCTGCTCGCCCCCGTCCGCCCCCGGGGGACGCACGAGGGCACGCCGGGGCCCGCCCGTGGCTGACGTCTCGGTCCGCCCCGCCCGGCCGCTGGACGCCGAGCGGGTCGCGACCGTGCAGCAGGACACCTGGCGCCAGGCCTACGCCGAGCTGCTCCCCGCGGCCGTGCTGGAGCTGCCGCACGAGCGGGCGGCCGCCGTCTGGCTGGGCGCCGTCGAGTCGCCCCCGACGCCGGACCACCGGCTGCTCGTCGCCTTCGACGGCGAGGAGCTGGTCGGCTTCGCCGCGAGCGCCCCCGACGACGACCTCGACGGCGCGGTCGAGCTGGTCTCCCTGCTGGTCCTGCCCCGCTGGGGCCGGCGGGGCCACGGGAGCCGGCTGGTGGCGGCGTCGGTGGCGGACTGGCAGGCGGCGGGCCGGACGCTGGCCACCTGCTGGGTGTTCGAGCGCGACGCCGTCACGCAGGCGTTCCTGCGCGGCGCGGGCTGGGAGGCCGACGGGGGCACCCGCGGCCTCGACACCGGTGAGCGGGTGCTCACCCAGCTGCGCTTCCACGCGGACGTCTCCGCGTGAGCTTCGCCGGCTTCCCCGAGCGGGCGCTCGACTTCTACGAGGGCCTCGAGGCCGACAACACCAAGAGCTACTGGACCGACCACCGGACCGTCTACGACGACGACGTCCGCACGCCGCTGCAGGCCCTGCTCGACGAGCTGGGCCCCGAGTTCGGCCCGGCGAAGCTGTTCCGGCCCTACCGCGACGTCCGGTTCTCGAAGGACAAGACGCCCTACAAGGAGCACGCGGCCGCGGCGGTCGGCGACGACGTGCAGGGCGGGCTCTACCTGCAGCTGTCCGCTGCCGGGCTGATGCTCGCGGGCGGCGCCCACGGGCTGGCCACCGACCAGGCGCGGCGGCTGCGGGCCGCGGTCGCCGACGACCTCGCCGGCCGGCAGCTCGTCGGGCTCCTCGCCCAGCTCGAGCGGGACGGGTTCACCGTGGAGGGCGAGCGGCTCAAGCGTGTGCCGAAGGAGCACGCCGACGCGCCGCGCCAGGAGCTGCTGACCCTCAAGACGCTGTTCGCCGTGCAGCAGCTGCCGCCCGCGCCGTGGCTGCACACGCCCGCCGCCAAGGACGTCGTCGTCGCGGCGTGGCGTCAGGTGGGGCCGCTCAACGCCTGGCTGGCCCAGCACGTCGGGCCGCCGCGGACCGAGCAGCAGTCCTAGTCGCGGTAGCGGTGCCGGGACCGGGCCTCGATCCCCGCCTCGAAGCCGGCCGCCCACCCGAGCAGCTCCTCGCACGGCATGGCCCCTCCGGTGCGGTGGCCCTGCCCGAGCCGGCCGCCCAGCTCCAGGCAGACCGCCAGCTGCGCGTCGGTCTCCAGACCCTCGACGACGACGTCGAGCGCGAGGTCGCGGGCGAGCCCGAGCAGGGCGGTGGCGAGGGCGTTGCCCGTCGTCGAGCCCAGTGCGGCGGAGAACAGCCGGTCGGCCTTGATGCCGTCGGCGGGGAGCCGCAGGAGCTGCTCGAGGCTGTTCCAGCCGGTCCCGAAGTCGTCGAGGTAGACCCGGGCGCCGAGCCCGCGCAGGCGGTTCAGCTCGCGGCCGGACACGCTGTCGGTCCGCACCAGGGCGCTCTCGGTCAGCTCGACCACGAGGTCGCGGGGACGCAGCCCGGTGTCCGCCAGGGTCTGCTGGACGACGTCGGCGAAGTCCTCCTGCACCACGTGCGCGCCCGACACGTTCACCGCGACCGTGAGGTCGGGGTAGGTCTCCTGCAGGGCGACCGTGTCCAGGCAGGCCTGCCGCAGGACCGCCCGGTCCAGCTCGATGATGAGGTCGGTGTCCTCGGCGGCCGGCAGGAACGTGCCCGGCAGGAGCAGCCCGCGCTCGGGGTGGCGCCAGCGGACCAGCGCCTCCACCCCGTGCAGCCGGCGCTCCACCAGGTCGACCACCGGCTGGTACCAGACCTCGAGCTGTCCCTCCGCGATCGCCTGCCGCAGCTCCTCGATGAGGACCGTGTCGTGCACGACGCCCAGCTCGGCCTCGCGCCGGAGCAGCTCGAGCTGGTCCTGCGCGAGCTCCGCGATGTTCTCCAGCAGCCCGACGAAGGACTGCCCGTCGGAGCGGGGCCGGGTGTCGAGGACGCACAGCGACCCGACGACGATCCCCTCGCGGCCGAACAGCGGCACCCCGACGTAGGCCGCGACCTCGCTGTCGGCGGGCAGCTGGTCGGCGGGGACGACGTCGACCACGACCGGCACCTCACCGGTCGCGACGAGGTCGCACAGCGGCATGACCGGCATCTCGCTGACGAACCCGGCGCCGACGACGGCGAGCGGGTACTGCCGGGTGTCGTCCAGCAGGGCGAGCATCGCCATCGGGTAGCCGGAGACGGAGGCCGCCATCGCGACGAGGGTGTCCAGCGCGTGGCTCAGCGACGTGCTCGTCGTCGGGACGGCCCGGCGGGAGACGGCCGACCGGTAGCGGGCCACACCGCGCCGGCGAGCCGCCGGCGCGCGTCCGTGGTCCGGTCGCTCGTCGCTCCGCGGGAGCGCGGGGACGGCGAGCAGACCGCCACGTGGTCCGGCCGCCCCGGCGTCCGGCGCCGGCGGCTCGGGCAGCAGGCGGTGGACGGTCCGGCTGAAGGCGGCGAGGTCGAAGGGCTTCTGGAGGACGGCGTCGACGTGCGGGGCGTCGCCCCCGAGCAGCTCCGGGCTGGCCGAGACGATCATCTGGGCGGTGCCGGACGTCGACGGGTCTGCCCGCAGCCGGCGCGACAGCTCGGTGCCGCTCATGCCGGGCAGCATGAGGTCGATCGTCACGAGGTCGAAGCTGCTCTCCGAGAGCGCGGCGAGGGCGTCCTCCGCGCTCGACACCGTCACGGTCTCCAGGCCCTCGGCGCTGAGCACGACGCCCAGGAGCTCCCGGACCGACTGCTGGTCCTCGACGACGAGCACCCGCTGGGGACGCGGGCGGGGGACGAGCGGCGGCACGGAGCGGACGGCCCGGTCCGGGCGGACCGTGGGCAGGCCGAGACGTCGCCGTGAAGGGGTGGACACAGACCCGTACCTCTCGGGAGGACCACGGGTCAGGGCGGCGGGAGACCTCCGGGGGTGGCCCCGGAGCACGACGTTGGTACCTCTCCTCCCGGCTCGCAGCGCCTGCGGCGCACCGATCGGGCGGTCATGGAGGTCTGCCGGGGCATCGGACGCCTCAGCCGGACCCCCCGACCGGCGGGGTCAGAGCCAGCCGCGACGCACGCCCTCCGCGGCCGCCGCAGCCCGGTCGGGGACCTGCAGCACCGCGAGGACGCGCTCGACCACGGCCTTGCTGCGCGACGGCGACAGCCCGAGGGCGCGGGCGATCTGGTCGTTCGTGCAGCCGGACGCGACCAGCTGCAGGACGGCGACCTGCGGCTCGTCGAGCGGTCTGGTCAGCCGCTGCACGAGGTCGACGGCGCCCGTGCAGCTGTCCGCCACGCCGTCCGCGCCGAGGCGGGGCCCGAGCGTCGGGTCGGCGCTCACCGCCGCGCCGCCCATCACGACGAACACGCCCGGCACGGCCTCGCGCAGCGCGGTGACGCCTGCACGGACGTCGTCGGCGTCGGGCACCTGGCTCAGCGACAGGCCGACGACCGTCGGCGGGACCGCCAGGGCGGCGCACCACGTGGACAGCTGCGCGAGCGGGCCGTCCCCCACCACGTGCGCGGCCCAGCCGGCCTCCTGCAGCGCGACGGCGAGGGCCTGGAGGCCGAGCTGGTGGCGTTCTCCGGGCGGGGACGCGAGGACGACGGTGCCGCGGGGCGGCCGGCGTCGGGGCGGGAGCAGCCGGGCGAGGACGGCCGAGGCGCTCAGGCTCAGGCTGTGCACCGAGACGAAGGTCGTCTGCCTGGCGGTGGAGCGCTCGTCCTCACGGGCGAGGAGCGGCAGGAGCACCTGGTCGATCACCGCTCCGAGCGGGGCCCCCTGGGCGTGGAGCAGCACCAGCAGCGCCGTCGCCTGCTCGATGTCGCCCTCGCACAGGGCTGCGGCGAAGCGCGACGCGTACCGGTCGTCCTGCAGGGTCGTCCCGGTGCGCGGGGCGGGCGGAACGGCGACGACGACGACTCCAGGTGGTCCGGTGCACCCCCGTGCAGGGCGCGTCCTCACTCGTGCATCGGCAGAGGGAGGCTCCGGGTGGAGGGTTGTCAGGCGGCGTCGGGTCGACCCGCGTCACCGTCAGGAGATCCAGCCTGAGCGGACGGCGAGGGCCACGGCCGCCGCCCGGTCCGGGGCGCCGAGCTTGTCGAAGACCCGGTCGAGGTGCGACTTCACGGTCGAGGCCGCGAGGTCGAGCGCCTCGGCCACCTCGCGGTTGCTGCGGCCCTCGGCCACCAGGGCCAGGACCTCGAGCTCGCGGTCGCTGAGCGGCGCGGCCAGCCGCGCCACCAGGGCGGCGGCCGCCTGCACGGTGGAGGCCGCGCCGTCGACGCCGGGGACGGCCTGCAGCGCGGCCCGGCGGTCGGCGGGCCCGAACGCCACGACGACGGTGTCGGGCAGGCCGGTCCGCACCCGGCGGGCGTACTCGCGCAGGTCCGTCAGCGTCGTCCCCTCGACCGACACGACCACGACCGCCGGACGGTCCTGCTCCGCGGCGAGCTCGTCGACGTCGGCGGGCTGCACCGCCGCGAGGTGGACGGGGCGCCACCCCCTCCCCTCGAGCACGTACCCCAGCAGGTGGGCCGGCAGGAACCCGGGGCCGTCGGCCGCGAGGGCCACGACGCCGAGCGTCGGCGGTGGGACGGTGCGGAGCCGGTCCGCCAGCGCGACGACGAGCAGCGCCGCACGACGGTGCGCGCTACCGCTGACCTGCCCGTCCGGTGCCAGGGCAGAGAGGGCGGGCAGCAGGACGGCGTCGGACAGGACCTCGGGGGGCAGCCGTCGTGCAGCAGCACGCGGGCCAGCGCCTCGGCCTGCCGCAGGTCGTCGCGCTGCACGGCGGCGTGCAGCCGGCGCCCGAGCGGGTGCGCGGCCCAGTCGGGACCGGGCACGGCCGGGCCGGCCGAGGCGGCCAGGGCCGGGGCAGGGTCGGACGAAGGGTGCACGGGGACGCGCTCCGGGGTCAGGGGTGAGGAGAGCATGGCACTTCTTCCTCCTCTGCGGGAGGTGTGAGCGGCCCGCCGGGGGGAACACGGGTGCGCTCACGAGCTGGACGAAGCGCCCGTACCCCCCGATCGGCCGGTGCGCCGCCGAGGACCGCCGCTCCGGTGCAGGCTGCCGAGGCACCGACGCCCCCTGATCCGGACGCCTCCTTCCCACACCGGGTGGTCCTCCGTGCTCGTGCCTCTCCTCCTGCTCGCCTGGCTGCTCGCGCCGCTGCCGATCGCGCTGCTGCTCGGCTCGGCCATCCGCTGGTCCCGGCAGGGCGCAGCCTCGCCCCTGGGAGCAGACCTGCTCGACGAGCGCGTCGACCTCGCGCTCGCCGCCTGACCGTCCCGAGGCGCAGCTAGCCGCGCTGGGCCCGCTCCAGGCGGATCGCCGTGCGCATGGCCCGGCGGCCGCGGGGCGTGTCCCGGGCCAGGCCGTACGCGTCGGCCAGCCGGAACCAGGCGCGCCAGTCCTCCGGTGCGGCCTCGACCTCGTCCTTGCGCCCGGCGAACAGCACGTCGGCCGTCTCCTTGGTGATCCGCCCGCTGGGCAGGGTCTCGACGTCGTCGGGCAGGGACGGCAGGCCGCCCTCGCGGGCCAGCTGCTCCCCCAGCCGCTGGCTGTCGAGGCCGAACCGGACCTCCCCGAGCACGAGCAGCGCCCCCACGACGACGAGCAGCAGCACGCCGACGCCGAGCAGCGCGGCGTCCAGCTGCCCGGTGCGGAACAGGTCGACGGCGCGGACCGCCATGTAGACGCACAGCACCCCGACGACGGCGCAGATGCCCAGCGCCGTGACCTTGGACCGCACGGCTACAGGTCCAGCAGGTGCTCGAGCCCGACGGTCAGCCCGGGCCGGGACGCGACCTGGCGCACCCCGAGCAGGACCCCCGGCAGGAACGCCGACCGGCTGTACGTGTCGTGGCGCAGCGTCAGGCTCTCGCCCTCGCCACCGAGCAGCACCTCCTGGTGCGCCACCAGCCCCTGCAGACGGACCGCGTGCACCGGGATCCCGTCGACGTCCGCCCCGCGTGCACCGGGCAGCGCCTGCGACGTCGCGTCGGGCATGGCCGGCATCCCCCGACGCGCCTCGGCCACCATGCGGGCCGTGGTCCGGGCCGTGCCGGAGGGCGCGTCGGCCTTGCCCGGGTGGTGCAGCTCGACGATCTCGACGGAGTCGAAGAACCGGGCCGCCTGCGCCGCGAAGCGCATCATCAGCACGGCGGCGATGCCGAAGTTCGACGCGACGAGGACGCCGAGACCGGTGCCGCCCAGCCGGCCCCGCACCTCGTCGAGCCGCTCCGGGGTCCAGCCCGTCGTGCCGACGACGCAGTGGACGCCGGCGTCCAGGCACGCCGCGACGTTGCCCATCACGGCGTCCGGGTGGGTGAAGTCGACGGCGACGTCGGCGCCGGACAGGTCGAGGGCGTCCCCGACGTCGAACGCCCCCGCCAGGGCGAGGTCGTCGGCCGCCTCGACGCCCTTCACCACCTCGCTGCCGACCTTGCCGGCGGCGCCGAGCACCGCCACGCGGATCAGTCCAGCCACGATGCGGCCTCGTCCTCGTCGAAGGGCCCGAGGACGCCCAGCGCCAGCGGCTGCGCGAGCAGCTCGGCCGCGAGGTCCCGCACGTCGTCGGGGGTGACCGCGGAGATGCGGTCCAGCACGTCCTGCACGCCGAGCTGCCCGCCGTGGACCAGCTCCGCCTTGCCCAGGCGGCTCATGCGGCTGCCGGAGTCCTCGAGGCCGAGCACCATCGAGCCGCGCAGCTGCCCCTGGCTGCGGGAGACCTCGTCGTCGGTGAGGCCGTTCTCGGCGACGTCGTCGAGCAGGGCCCGGCACAGCTCGACCACCTCCCGCGCCTTGGCCGGGGCACAGCCGGCGTAGACGCCGAGCAGCCCGGTGTCGGCGTGGGCGGAGGCGTAGCTGTAGACCGAGTAGGCGAGGCCGCGCTGCTCGCGGACCTCCTGGAACAGCCGGCTGCTCATGCCCCCGCCGAGCCCCGCGGACAGCACCTGCAGGGCGAAGCGCCGGGGGTCGTCGCGCCGCAGCCCGGGCACGCCGAGGACGAGGTTCGCCTGCTCGCTGGGCCGCCGCTCGCACACCACACCGCCGTCGGTCGGGACGCCCGGACCGGTCGGACGCAGGGGGGCCGGCGCGGACGGCGCGCCGGCGAACGACTCCTCCACCAGGGCCACCAGGGCCTCGTGGTCCAGGGCGCCCGCCGCCGCGACGACGACGTCGGGGGCGGTGTACCGACCGCGCCACCAGCGGTCGAGGGCGTCCCGCGAGAGCGTCTCGATGCTGTCCTCGGTGCCGATGACGGGGCGTCCCAGCGGGTGGTCGCCGAACAGCGCCTCGGCGAAGGCGTCGTGCACGACGTCGCCGGGGTCGTCGTCGTGCATGGCGATCTCCTCGAGGATCACGCCCCGCTCGCTCTCGACGTCGTCGGGCAGGAGCAGCGACGCCGTCACCATGTCGGTCACGACGTCGACGGCGAGCGGCAGGTCGGCGTCGAGGACCCGCGCGTAGTAGCAGGTGTACTCCTTCGCGGTGAAGGCGTTCATCTCGCCGCCGACGGCGTCCATCCCGGCCGCGATCTCCAGCGCGCCGCGCCGGGCGGTGCCCTTGAACAGCAGGTGCTCCAGGAAGTGCGAGGCACCGGCGAGGTCGTCCGGCTCGTCGCGGCTGCCGACGCCGACCCAGACGCCGAAGGCGGCCGAGCGCGACCCGGGCACCTGCTCGCTGACGACCCGCAGGCCGTTCGGGAGGACGGTGCGCCGGACGGCGTCGTCGGCGGGGGCGGGCGCGGGGGCCGGCAGGGGCGAGCGGGCGGGCAGGACGACCTCCAGGGCGGGCTCTCCAGACTAGGCGCGGGCGACCGCCCGGATCGCTACCTTCGTCGCGGTACGCCCCCCTTGACCCCAGAGACGGACCTCGTGACGCAGCCGAACCCCTTCGCCGTGCCCTTCGGCGTCTCCCCTCCCCCGTCCGACCCGTCAGGCGCGAAGCCGCGCTGGAGGCACCGCTTCGGCGCCGCCTTCCTGGACCTGTTCGCGCTGTCCCTGCTCGGATCGGTCGTGACCGGGGTCGTGGCCCTGCTGACCGCACCCGCGCCGCAGGGCGTGCGGGAGGCCCTCGCCGTCCTCGGCCTGCTCCTCAGCGTCGGCGTCGCCGTCGCCTGGTACGCCCGGCAGGGCCGTACCGGCGGGACCTACGGGAAGGACCTGGTCGGCCTGCGCCTGCTCGACGTCCGCACCGGCGAGCCGATCGGGACGTTCCCGGGCGTGCTGCGGCCCGTGGCGCACCTCGCCGACACGGTGTTCCTGGTCGGGTTCCTGCGGCCGCTGTGGCACCCGCAGGGCAAGACGTTCGCCGACTCGATGCAGCGCAGCGTGGTCACCCGGTCCGCGCCCCGGCCCACCCCGCTCGGCACCGGTCCGCTGCGCCTGCTCTCGGTCGTCGCCGTCCTGCTCTACGTCGCCCTCAGCGGCGCGGCCCTGCGGGTGTCGCACGTCCGCGACCAGCCGACCGAGACGCAGGCCGCCCCGGCGGGGCAGGCCGCGGCCTCGCCCCGGGCGCCGACCGCCACCACCGCGACCCCCACCCCGCCGCCGCCGCCGACGCGCCTCGCCTCGGCCGACCTCGAGGGCCGCTTCCTCACGCCCCCCGCCGACTTCGAGAGGCAGTCCGACACGCGCACGATGCTCGGCACGCTCGACGCCGCCGGCGTCATCCGCGTGGCCGGCATCACGGGCGACGAGGCCGCCGACGGTGCGGCCGGGCTGCGCCTGCTCGGCTTCCGCCGCGCGGTCGCCCACCAGTGGGTCGGCGACGGCGCCGCGCTCGTCGTGCTCGTGTACGAGTTCAAGGACTCTCGCGGTGCGGCCCGGATCGTCGAGGCCACCGACGAGCCCGGCACCTTCCGGAGCCGCACCGTGCCGGCCGCGACGGCCTACACCGACGCCGCCGGCGGTCTCAGCCGCCAGCACGGCCTGTTCGCCAGCGGCAACCACGTCTTCGAGATCGCCGTCGTCACCCCGGAGCCGGAGGCGGACCACGCCCGGTTCGACCAGCTGCTCAAGACGCAGCGCGACCGGGCCGCCGCCACGAGCTAGGGCAGGTCGAGCACGAAGCGGCTCCCGCTCTCCAGCCGGACGTCCCCGCCGAGCGCCCGGGCGGTCTCCCGGCTGATCGCGAGGCCGAGACCGGTGCCGCCGCTGTCCCGGGCGCGGGCGGCGTCGAGGCGGGCGAACCGCGCGAAGACCCGCTCGCGGTCGGCCTCGGGCACCCCGGCGCCGTCGTCCTGCACGCTCACGCGGGCGTCCTCGACGTGCACGTCGACCTGCGAGGCGGCGTGCCGGACGGCGTTGTCGACCAGGTTGCGCAGCACCCGGCGCACCGCCTCGACGTCGGTCTGCGCGCCGCCCTGCCCGTGGACCCGGACGCGGCCGCCGCTGACCTCCTCGGCCAGGGCCCGCAGGTCGACCGGCTCCCGACGCCGGGGGACGGCCCCGACGGACGCGAGCTGCAGGAGGTCGTCGACGAGCCGCTGCAGGCGGAGCACCTGCGCCTGCACGTCCCCCGCCAGGTCCGCGACGTCGTAGGTGCCGGGGTGCTCGAGCGCCACCTCGACGGTCGCCCGGACGGCTGCCAGAGGGGAGCGCAGCTCGTGGGCGGCGTCGGCGACGAAGGTGCCCTGCCGCTCCCCCGCGGCCTGCAGCCGGTCGAGCATGCGGTTGAGCGTGCGGGCGAGGTCGGCCAGCTCGCCCGACGCCGGCTCCGGCAGCGTCCCGCCGCCGCCGAGCGCGGTGACGTCCTCGGCGCTGCGCCGGAGGTCCTCCACCGGCCGCAGCGCGCGGCCCAGCAGCAGGTACGCCAGCCCGCCCACGCCGAGGGAGACCAGCGGCACGACGACGACGAGGGCGACCCGCAGCGCGCGGAACGCCGACAGCACGTCGCGCAGCGGGACGGCCGCCACGACCGTGACCGGCTGCCCGGCCAGCACCGACCGCCGCGCCTCCACCCGCAGCGGGTCGCTCCCGTACGCCGACCGCCGCAGCACGCCGTGGTCCAGACGGGCCAGCGCCGGCAGGGACAGCAGCGGCAGCGTGCGGCTGGCACTGGCGCTCGTCGCGACGACCCCGCCCCGGGCGTCGAGCACCTGCACGACCTCCCCGGGCTCCACCACCGGCAGGACGTCGGGCAGCGTCCCCTGCCGGGCCAGCGCGGCGACCGTGCGGGCCCGCTCGGCGGCGAGCTGCCCGAGCGCGTCGACCCGGGAGCGTGCCAGCAGGGCGGCCAGCGCGAACGAGCCGACCGCCAGCCCGACGAGCACGACCAGGGCGGCGAGCCCGGCCAGGCGGGTCCGCAGGCTCACTGCCGGACCCGGTACCCGGCCCCGCGCACGGTCTCGACCGCCTCGGCGCCGAGCTTCCTGCGCAGGTACCCGACGTAGACCTCGACGACGTTGAGGCCGTCCGTCGCGGCGGCGTCCCACACGTGGTCGCGCAGCTCGGTCTTGGCCACGACCTGGCCCGCCCGCCGCACGAGGTACTCCAGCAGGGCGAACTCGCGCGTGGTCAGCTCGATCGGCCGACCGTCCAGCCGGACCTCGCGGGTCCCGGGGTCCAGGGTCAGGGCGCCCGCCTGGAGCACCGCCGGCCGGGGCGGCGCAGCCCGGCGGAGCAGCGCCCGCAGCCGCGCCACGAGGACGACGAAGCTGAACGGCTTGGTCAGCCAGTCGTCCGCCCCGACGTCGAGGCCGTCGGCCTGGTCGTGCTCGCCGTCCTTGGCGCTGATCATCAGCACCGGGGTCCACACGCCCTGCCGGCGCATCCCCCGCACGACGTCGTAGCCGGACAGGCCGGGCAGCATGACGTCCAGCAGCACGACGTCGTAGTCCTCGAGGACCGCCTGTCGCAGTCCGCTCGGGCCGTCGGTCGCGACGTCGACCGCGAAGCCCTCGGCGGACAGTCCCCGGGACAGGGCGGAGGTCAGCCCGGGCTCGTCGTCGACCAGCAGCAGGCGCACGTCCTCAGTCTGCTGCCAGGTGCCCTCGTGCACGCTCGTGCCATGCCTCTCCTCCCTGCCTCGGCCTCCCTGCGCTGGGCCGTCCCCGCTGTCGCAGCCGCCGTCGTCGCCGGCGTCACCGTCCTGCCCTCCGCCTCCGCCGACAGCCGCCCGTCGGACCTCGCGCCGCGCACCGCCGCGCAGCTGCTCGCCGACCTCGGCGGCTCGCGCACCACCGCCCTGTCCGGCACGGTCGTCCAGACCAGCCGCCTCGGTCTGCCCGAGCTGCCCGGCGCGAGCGGCGGCACCGGCCCGTCGTCGCTCGCCACCGGGAGCCACACGCTGCGCGTCTGGGCCGACGGCGCGGACCGCCAGCGCGTGGCCCTGCTCGGTCAGCTCGCCGAGTACGACGTCGTGCACTCCGGCCGCGACGTCTGGACCTACAGCAGCAGCAAGCAGGAGGCGGTCCACCACACGCTGCCCGCCTCGCCCGACCGCGAGACCGCGGCCCCGACCGAGGTGCCGAAGACCCCCGCCGAGGCTGCCGACGCCGCCCTCGCCGCGCTCGACCCGACCACCGCGGTCACCACGCAGTCGGCCCTGCGGGTCGCCGGCCGCAACGCCCGCCAGCTGGTCCTCACGCCCCGCGACGCCACCACCCTCGTCGGCAGCGTGCGCATCGCGGTCGACGCCGCGACGTCCGCCCCGTTGCGCGTGCAGGTCTTCAGCCGCTCCTCCTCGACGCCCGCGCTGGAGGTCGGCTTCACCGACGTGACGTTCACCCGGCCCGCCGCCTCGGTCTTCGCCTTCACCGCGCCGCCCGGCACGAAGGTGGTCGAGAAGGCTGCTCCCGGTGCACGCCCCTCGTCGCCGGCTCCCCGCGCGGAGGGCGCCGCCCCCACCGTCGTCGGGACCGGCTGGTCGCGGATCGCCGTCCTGTCCGGCACCGACCTGACCGCCGCGCAGCAGCAGCAGGTCGCGCAGCTGACCCGCCGCGTCCCGGAGGGCCGGCTGCTCACCACCGCCCTCGTCTCGGCGCTGCTGACCGACGACGGCCGCCTGCTCGTCGGCGCCGTCACCCCGGCCGCCCTGCGCGCCGCAGCAGAGTGACCAGCGCTGTCCTGGCCGACGCCCCCCTGCAGTCCGCCGAGGGGCTGGCCGTCGAGACGGTCGGGCTGACCAAGCGCTTCCGCACCGGTCAGGTCGCCGTCGACGGCGTCGGCCTGCAGGTGCCGCGCGGCGCGGTGTTCGGGTTCCTCGGCCCGAACGGGTCCGGCAAGACCACCACCATCCGCATGCTGCTCGGCCTGGTGGCCCCGACGTCGGGCACGGTCTCGGTGCTGGGGTCCCGCCTCCCCGACGGCGTCCAGTCCGTGCTCCCCCGGGTCGGCGCCCTGGTCGAGGGGCCGGCCTTCCACCCGTACCTGTCCGGCCGGGCGAACCTGGCCCGCCTCGACGCCGCCGACCGCACCGCCGACCCGCGGACCGCGAGGGCCCGCGCCGACGCCGCCCTCGAGCGGGTCGGCCTCTCGGCGGCGGCCGACAAGAGGTTCCGCCAGTACTCGCTCGGGATGAAGCAGCGCCTCGGCCTCGCCAACGCCCTGCTGCAGCCGCGCGACCTGCTGGTGCTCGACGAGCCCACCAACGGGCTCGACCCCCAGGGCACCCGCGAGGTCCGGACCCTCGTGCGCGAGCTCGCGTCCGACGGCACCACCGTCGTCGTCAGCTCGCACCTGCTGGCCGAGATCGAGCAGGTGTGCAGCCACGTGGGGATCATGAGCCGGGGACGCCTGCTCCGGCAGGGCCCGCTGGCCGAGGTCGCCGGGCAGGGCGTCGCCACCGTCACCGTCTCCACCCGCCCCGACGCCGTCCCGGGCGCCGTCCGGGTCCTGCACGGCCTGGGGCTCGGCGCCGTCCGCCCTGCCGCCGACGCGGTCTCGGCCGAGCTCGGCGACGTCCTGCCCGAGGACGTCACCTCGGCGCTGGTCGGGGCAGGGGTGCCCGTGCGCGGCCTCGGGGTGGCCCGGCCGTCGCTGGAGGACCTGTTCGTGTCGCTGACCGGGGAGGGCTTCGATGTCGCTCGCTGAGCCGCCCGTCCTCGCCCGCCCGCAGCGGGGCGCCGCCGTCCGCTTCTTCCGCAGCGAGCTGCGCCTGGTCTTCGGCCGGCGCCGGAACCAGGTCCTGCTGCTCGCCCTCGGGGTCGTCCCCCTCGTCGTCGGCCTCGCGGTCAAGCTGTCGGACGGCCCCGACGCCGGTGAGGGACCCCCGTTCCTCAGCCAGGTCAGCAGCAACGGGCTGTTCCTCGCCTTCACCGCCCTCGTGGTCTGCCTGCCGCTGTTCCTCCCGCTCGTGGTCGGGATCGTCAGCGGGGACGCCGTCGCCGGGGAGGCCAGCGCCGGGACGCTCCGCTACCTGCTCACCGTGCCGGTCAGCCGCCCCCGCCTGCTGGTCGTCAAGGCGCTCGGCGCCCTCGTGTTCTCCGCGGCCGCCGTCCTCACCGTCTGCCTCGTCGGGCTGCTCGTCGGAGCCGCGTTCTTCGGCCTCGGTGACGTCGTGCTGCTGTCCGGGGACACCGTCTCGCTCGGCAGCGGTCTGCTGCGGACCCTCGCGGTGGCCGCCTACGTCACGCTCTCGCTGACCGGGCTCATCACCGTGGGGCTGTTCCTGTCGACCCTGACCGAGGTCCCCGTGGGAGCCATGGCCGCGACCATCGTCGTCGCCGTCACCTCGAGCGTGCTGGACGCCCTGCCGCAGCTCCGGGTGGTCCACCCCTACCTGTTCACGCACCACTGGCTCGACTTCGGGGAGCTGCTCCGAGGGTCGGTCGACGTCGGGCTGCTCGGGTCGGGGCTGCTCGTGCAGGTCGGGTGGGTCGTCGTCGCGGGCGCGCTCGCGTGGAGCCGCTTCACGACGGCGGACGTCACCGCCTGACCGTCGGGACGGCTCCGGACGACCTACGGTGCGCCATGGCCTCCTGGACGCTCGCCGTCGACCGCACCGACCTGCTGCGCACCTCCCTCGTGGAGGGCGACGTGCCCGTCCCGGACGAGGGCGAGGCCGTCCTGCGGACCGACCGGGTCGGGGTGACGGCGAACAACGTCACCTACGCGGTGCTCGGCGACGCCTTCCGCTACTGGGAGTTCTTCCCCGCGCCCGCTGACGGCCAGGGGCTCGTCCCGCTGTGGGGCTTCGCCGAGGTCGTGGCCAGCCGGGCGCCGGGCGTCGAGCCCGGCCAGCGCGTGTACGGCTACCTGCCGCCCGCCTCGCACCTGCGCGTGCGCCCCACCCGGCCCGACGCGAAGGGCTTCCGCGACGCCTCCCCGCACCGCGCGGAGCTCCCGTCGCCGTACAACGCCTACGCGCTCACGACGGGCGACAGCGCCTACGAGCCGGACCGCGAGGACCTGCAGGTGCTGTTCCGGCCGCTGTTCTTCACCTCGTTCATGTGCGCCGACGCGCTCGGCGACGGCGGGCTGCAGGGCGCCCGCAGGGTCGTGCTGTCCTCGGCGTCGAGCAAGACCGCCTACGGCACGGCCTCCCTGCTGCGCGAGCACGGCGTCGAGGTCGTCGGCCTCACCTCCGCCGGCAACACCGGGTTCGTCGAGGGGCTCGGCCTCTACGACCGGGTCCTGGCCTACGAGGCGGTCACGGAGCTCGACCCCGCGACGCCGACCGTGTACCTCGACCTCGCCGGCAGCACCTCCCTCCGGCACGACCTGCACGCGCACCTGGGCGCGGCCCTGCTGCGCGACGTCGTCGTCGGGGTCACGCACCAGGACAGCACGCCTGCGGGCACGCTCGGCGGCGTCCGCCCGCAGGTCTTCTTCGCCCCTGAGCAGATGCGCAAGCGCTCCGCCGACTGGGGCCGGGACGGGCTCGACGCGCGCTTCGGGTCCGCCTGGCGCAGGTTCGCCCCGGTGGCCGAGCAGCACACCGACGTGCAGGTCGCGACCGGGCCGGAGGGGCTGGAGCGGGTGTGGCAGGAGGTGGCCGCCGGCCGCAGCGCCCCGCGGACCGGGCACGTCGTCCAGCTGTAGGCAGGGCGTCCCCGCACGCGGACGGGCCCCGCACCGTCGAGGTGCGGGGCCCGTCGTCGTGCTCTTCGGCGCTAGGCCGAGGCGGTCTCCTCGGTGGCGACCGGCGTCAGGCTGATCTTGCCGCGCTGGTCGATCTCGGTGATCTCGACCTGCAGCTTGTCGCCGACGTTGACGACGTCCTCGACCTTGCCCACGCGCTTGCCGTTGCCCAGCTTGCTGATGTGGACGAGGCCGTCCTTGCCCGGGAGCAGGCTGACGAAGGCGCCGAAGGCGGCGGTCTTGACGACCGTGCCGAGGAAGCGCTCGCCGACCTTGGGCATCGTCGGGTTGGCGATCATGTTGATCGTCGCGAGCGCGGCCTCGGCGCGCGGCCCGTCGGTGGCACCGATGTAGATGGTGCCGTCGTCCTCCACGGTGATGTCGGCGCCCGTGTCGGCCTGGATCTGGTTGATCATCTTGCCCTTCGGCCCGATGACCTCGCCGATCTTGTCGACCGGGATCTTGACGGTCAGGACGCGCGGCGCGGTCGGCGCCATCTCGTCCGGCTCGTCGATCGCGTCGTTCATGACCGCGAGGATCGCCAGGCGCGCGGTGCGGGCCTGCTGCAGGGCGGCCGCGAGCACCGAGCTCGGGATGCCGTCGAGCTTGGTGTCGAGCTGCAGCGCGGTGACGAACTGCGGGGTGCCGGCGACCTTGAAGTCCATGTCGCCGAACGCGTCCTCGGCGCCGAGGATGTCGGTCAGCGTCGCGTACTCGCCGCCCTCGTAGATCAGGCCCATGGCGATGCCGGCGACCGGCGCCTTGAGCGGGATGCCGGCGTTGAGCATGGACAGCGTCGAGGCGCAGACCGAGCCCATCGACGTCGAGCCGTTGGAGCCGAGCGCCTCGGACACCTGACGGATCGCGTACGGGAAGTCCGCCTTGCTCGGCAGCACCGGCAGCAGGGCCCGCTCGGCCAGCGCGCCGTGGCCGATCTCGCGGCGCTTCGGGGAGCCGACGCGGCCGGTCTCGCCGGTGGAGTACGGCGGGAAGTTGTAGTGGTGCATGTAGCGCTTGCGGTTCTCGGGGTTGAGCGTGTCGACCATCTGCTCCATGCGGAGCATGTTCAGCGTGGTGACGCCCATGATCTGGGTCTCGCCGCGCTCGAACAGGGCCGAGCCGTGGACGCGGGGCAGGACCTCGACCTCGGCCGAGAGCTCGCGGATGTCCTCGAGGCCACGCCCGTCGATGCGGACCTTGTCCTGCACGACCCGGCGGCGGACGATCGTCTTGGTCAGGCTGCGGAAGGCGGCGCTGACCTCCTTCTCGCGACCGGCGAACTGCTCGGCGAGCGCCTCGACGACCTTGGCCTTCGCGGCGTCCGAGGCGGCCTCGCGCTCCTGCTTGCCGGCGATCTGCATCGCGGCGGCGAGGTCCTTCTCGCCCGCGCTCGTCACGGCGGCGAGGACGTCGTCGTCGTAGTCGAGGAAGACGGGGAACTCGAGCGGCTCCTTCGGCGACTTCGCCTTGAGCTCGTTCTGGGCCTTGCAGATCGCGGCGATCGGGGCCTTGGCGGCCTCGAGGCCCTCGGCGACGACGTCCTCGGTGGGCGCGGTGCCACCGGCGGCGATGACGTCGAAGACGTCGGGGGTGGCCTCGGCCTCGACCATCATGATCGCGACGTCGCCGTCCTCGAGCAGGCGGCCCGCGACGACCATGTCGAACGTGGCCTCGGCGAGCTCGCTGTGCGACGGGAAGGCGACCCAGCCGGACGGCGTGCGGGCGACGCGGACCGCGCCGACCGGGCCGGTGAACGGCAGGCCGGACAGCAGCACGGACGCGGCGGCCGAGTTGATGGCGAGGACGTCGTACAGGTGGTCGGGGTCGAGCGCGAGGACGGTGCTCACGACCTGGACCTCGTTGCGCAGGCCCTTCTTGAAGGACGGGCGCAGCGGGCGGTCGGTGAGGCGGCACGTGAGGATCGCGTCCTCGGACGGGCGGCCCTCGCGGCGGAAGAACGAGCCGGGGATGCGGCCCGCGGCGTACATGCGCTCCTCGACGTCCACCGTCAGGGGGAAGAAGTCGAGGTTGTCCTTGGGGCGCTTGCTGGCGGTGGTGGCGCTGAGCACCATCGTGTCGCCGAGGTAGATGGTGACGGCGCCGGCGGCCTGCTTGGCCAGGCGGCCCGTCTCGAAGCGGATCGTCCGCTTGCCACCGGGGTTGTCGATCACGGCGTCGACGAACTCGCTGCCGTAGACGTAGCTCTCCTGCTCCTCCGTCATGGAGGGTCTCCTCTTCACTGCGGAGCCGGGCCCGAGGCGTCGTTCCGGGGCCGGTCGTCAGTGGAAGCAGCCGGAGGCTCTCCGGCGGCCACTCCCGAGGACCGGTCCCGAGGTGGTGCTCTCGGGGCGGCTCGTCTGTCGCCCTCCGGCGGTCTTGCCGGACGGCGGGGTCGTGCTCTCCCATGCAGAAGGGGAGGCCCGGATGGACCTCCCCCGTCGTGCGGTCTAGCGGCGCAGACCCAGTCGCTCGATCAGCGAGCGGTAGCGCGTGATGTCGGTCTTCTCCAGGTACTTGAGGAGTCGACGGCGACGTCCGACGAGGCCCAGCAGGCCGCGGCGGGTGTGGTGGTCGTGCTTGTGGAGCTTGAGGTGCTCCGTCAGGTCCTGGATGCGCTTGGTGAGCATCGCGACCTGGACCTCGGGCGAGCCGGTGTCGTTGGCGACGGTGCCGTACTCGGACATGATCTGCTGCTTCTGTGCCGTGTCGAGCGCCACGGGGCTCCCTCGGGGTCGTGTGCGCGCTCAGGGTCGACGACACCTGGGCAGGAGGACGCACGGCCGGTCGGACCGGCTGGGGTCAGACTAGCAGCGGGGGCGTCCCCCGGCCGGACGTGCGACGAGACCGCCCTCCCGGAGGAGGACGGTCTCGGGCGGCGGTCGGGCGGGCGGACGGTCAGACGGCGACGCGGTCCTCGCTGCCGAACAGGTAGTCGAGGTAGCGCAGGAGCTCGTCCGGGTCGAAGGGCTTGGCCAGGAAGTAGTCCACGCCCTCGGTCCAGGCCTGCCAGGCCTGCGCGTCGTCGGCGGCCGCCGTGAGCATCACGACCGGGAGGTCCAGGCCGCCCTCGCCGGCGCGCACGCGCTGCAGGACGGCGTGCCCGTCCATGCCCGGCATCATCACGTCGAGCACGACGCAGTCGGGGCGGTCGGCGGCGATCAGGCGCAGCCCCGCGAAGCCGTCCTCCGCGGCCCTGACCGTGTAGCCCTCGACCTCCAGGACGTCGGTGAGCAGCGAGCGGATCGACGCGTCGTCGTCGATGACCAGGATCTTCGGCACGGGCACTCCTCGAGCAGGGGGGACACCCCTGCATCGGTCCGCGTCGGGGCGGCCCGGTTCCCCCTAGCGGGTGATCACGCCAGGAGCTCGCGCGCCCTCGCGACGTCCCGGTCCATCTGCGCCACCAGCGGCTCGACCCCGTCGAACGTCAGGGTCTCGCGCAGCCGCGCGGTGAAGGTCAGCGCGATCTGCTCGCCGTAGAGGTCGCCCGTGTAGTCCAGGACGAACGCCTCGACCCGGCGGTCCTTCCCGTCGAACGTCGGGTTGGTGCCGATGCTGATGGCCGCGGGCAGGTGCTCGCCGCGCAGGACGAGCCGTCCGGCGTAGACGCCGTCGGCCGGGACGGCGGACCAGGGCAGCGGCTCGAGGTTGGCCGTCGGGTAGCCGATCTCGCGTCCGCGCTGGTCGCCGCGGACGACGAAGCCCTCGACCCGGTGCTCGCGCCCGAGGGCCGCGGCGGCGGCCTCGACGTCGCCGGCGGAGACGCAGGCCCGGACGTAGGTGCTGGACCAGGTGGTCTGGTCGGTGCCCTGCAGCTCGACGCCCTCGACGCTGAAGCCCCAGCGCCGGCCGGCGTCGGCGAGGCTCGCGACGTCGCCGGCCGCCCTGTTGCCGTAGCGGAAGTTGTCCCCGACGACGACGTGCCGGGCGTGCAGGTGCTGCACCAGCACCTTGTGCACGAACTCGTCGGCGGTCAGGCGGGAGAAGTCCTGGGTGAACGGCAGCACGCAGACGACGTCGACCCCGAGCGCCTCGACCAGCTCGGCCCGGTACCGCTGGCTGGTCAGCACCGCCGGGTGGCTGCCCGGCCGCACGACCTCGCTCGGGTGCGGGTCGAAGGTCAGCAGCACGCTCGGCACGCCCTGCTCGCGGGCGACGTCGACGGCCCGGCCGATGATCCGCTGGTGCCCGAGGTGGATGCCGTCGAAGACGCCCACCGTCACCACGCAGCGCCCCCACCCGGAGGGCGCGCTCTCGACCCCGCGCCAGCGCTGCACGTGCCCACCCTGCCAGACGGCCCCGCGACGAGGACCTCCCGAACGGGACGATCCGCCGATCTCGGCCGATCTCCCCCTCCGGTGAAACGTTCCGCCCGGTGCTGTCGAAGCAGGGGTGACGCCCCCGAACCCTGAGGACCTCCGGTGCCTGCTCGCGACACCCGCTCCGCCCGCCCCTCCCGCCTGGTCGCCCTGGCGGTGGCTGCGCTCGCCGCGGTCGGCCTGTCGGCCTCCCCCGCCGCCGCCGCGGGCCCCGCCCTCGGCAGTGAGACCTCTTACCGCCTGTCGACCGTGAGCAACCCGGTCCTCGACCGGACGGAGGTGGTCCGCTGGAACCCCTGCGCGACCGTCGACTACCGCATCAACGCCGCCCTCGGCGGCAGCGAGGCCAAGGCCGACGTGCAGGCAGCAGTGGCCCGGCTGTCTGCCGCGAGCGGCCTGACCTTCCGGTACCTCGGCTCGACGACCTACGTGCCGACCGCGGGCCGCGCCCCCCTGCCGGGCTCGCCGCTCGTCGTCGCGTGGGCGCCCCGGACCGCCACCAGCCTGCTCGGGCGCGGCGAGGTCGGGCACGGCGGCTGGCGGGCCACGACCAGCCCCACCGGCCACTACCGGATCACCTCCGGCTACGTCGTCGTCAGGGCCGGCACGCCGCTGGCCGCCGGCTTCGGCGCCGGGCTCACCCGCGGCCGGGTCCTCCTGCACGAGCTGGGCCACGCCGTCGGGCTGGACCACGTCGACGACCGCACCATGGTCATGAACAGCACCCTCGGGCCGACCAGCCCGCCCGCGGTCCTGCAGGCCGGGGACCTCACCGGCCTGCGCCGCGTCGGCCGCCCGGCCGGCTGCATCAGCTGACCGACGGCTGCGGCCCGCGCTCTCGAGCGGACAGGGCCTCAGCCGGCGGGGGCGAACACGACCGTCGGGCGTGCGGCGCCGTCCCTGTCCTCGAGCAGCGCGATGCACCGCCCGTCCGCCGCGAACGCCCCGACGACACCGGGCGCCCCTGTCGCCGTGAGCCGCTTGCCGTGCGACAGCGCCACGGCCTCGTCGTCGTCGAGCCGCCGGACGGGGAACGACGTCGCGACGGCGTCGGCCAGCGGGACCACCGCGCTGTCGGTGTCCTCCGCCAGCTGCTCCAGGGTGCGTGCCGTGTCCAGGCCGAACGGCCCGACCTGCGTCCGCCGCAGCGCCGTCAGGTGGCCGCCGACGCCGAGGGCCGCCCCGAGGTCGCGGGCCAGGGCGCGGACGTAGGTGCCCGACGAGCACGCCACGACGACGTCGAGGTCGTCGCCCCGGCGGGCGAGCACCTCGAACCGGCTGACCGTCACGGGTCGGGCCGCCAGGGCGACCTCCCTGCCGGAGCGGACCGCGGCGTAGGAGCGGACGCCGTCGACCTTGATGGCGCTGACGCTGCTCGGCACCTGCTGGACCTGCCCGCGCAGAGCGGTCAGCGCCTGCTCGACGTCGTCGTCCGTGACGGCGGAGGCGTCGCGCTGCTCCACGACGTCACCCTCGGCGTCGTCGGTGACGGTCGTGGCGCCCAGGCGGATCGTCGCCTGGTAGGTCTTGGTGGTCAGCGCCAGGTGGCCGAGCAGCCGGGTGGCGCGGCCGATGCCCAGCAGCAGGACGCCGGTGGCCATCGGGTCGAGCGTTCCGGCATGGCCGACCTTGCGGGTGCGGGCGAGCCGCCGGCCCCGGGCGACGACGTCGTGGCTGGTCCAGCCGCCGGGCTTGTCGACGACGAGCAGACCGTCCGGAGCGGTCACGCGAGCGCCTCGCGGAGGGTGCGCATCGTGGTCGGGGCGTCCTCGTGGGACGTGTAGCCGGCGGCGTACCGGTGGCCGCCACCGCCGAGGGCGCCGCAGACCGCGCCGACGTCGACCGCGCCGCGGCTCCTGGTCGAGACCCGCAGCGCCCCGCCCGGCTCCTCCTTGAGCACGACGGCGACCTCGGCCTCGCGGGCCGTCCGCAGCACGTCGATGACGCCCTCGACGTCCGCGAGCCCGACGCCGGCCGCCGTCAGCTGGGCGTCGCTCAGGCAGGTCCAGACCAGGCCGCGCCCGTCCACGGCGTCCGGCTCGAGGACGGCCGAGGAGCAGGCGGCGCCGAGCACCTGCAGGTAGCCGAACCGGTTGTCCTCCCAGACCGCCCGGGCGACCTCCGCCGGCTGCACGCCCTGCGCGAGCAGCCGCGCGGCGAGAGCGTGGACGGACGGCGTCGTGCAGCTGTGCCGGAACGAGCCGGTGTCGGTGACCAGCCCGGTGTAGAGGGCGGTCGCGGTGCCGAGGTCGAGCGGGTGCCCGAGCCGGTCCAGCAGCTCCGTGACCAGGACGACCGTCGCCGCCGCGCCGGGGTCGACCACGCGGACGTCGCCGAACGGCTCCCCCGCCGTGTGGTGGTCGACCACCAGCACGGTGCCGGCCGTGTCGAGCCGGTCGAGCAGGACGCCCAGCCGGTCCGGACTGCTGCTGTCGAGCGTGACGAGCAGGGACGGCGCCGCCGGGACGCGCGCGGGCGGCACGAGCAGGTCCTGGGCCGGCAGGTAGGCGTACGCGTCGGGGACGACGAGGACGTCCTCCCCCCAGCTGCACACGACCTGCGCGCCGCGGGCGCGGAGCGCCTGGCCGAGGGCGAGCAGGCTGCCGAGGGCGTCGCCGTCGGGCGAGGTGTGGCAGACCAGGACGACGTCGGTCGCGTCGCGCAGCAGGGCGACGGCGGTGTCCACGGCCGTGTCCTCAGCGGTCACGCGTCCTCGTCGTCCTCGGTGTCGTCCTCGTCCTCCACCACACGGGGCGCCTTGTACGGGTCGGCATCGCCGGCCGGGGCGGCCTTCTCGGCGATCTCGTGGACCCGGGCGTCGGCGCGGCGGGCCTTCTCCAGCAGCTCCTCGAGCCGGCCGGTCGTCTCGGGGACGACGTCGGCGATGAACAGCAGGCTGGGGGTGTAGCGGACGCCGGTCTGCTTCCCGACCTGGCTGCGCAGGACGCCCTTGGCGCTCTCCAGCGCCATGGCCGTGGCCTGCCGGGCCTCGGCGTCGCCGTAGACCGTGTAGTAGAGGGTCGCCTCGCGCAGGTCGGGCGTGAGCTTGGCGTCGGTGATGGTGATCATCCCGAGCCGCGGGTCCTTGACCTGCATCTCGAGCGTGGACGCGACGACCTCGCGGATCCGGACGGCCAGCTTGCGGGCCCGTGCGACGTCGACCATGGCTACTCGTCCTCCGACGACATGAGCCGCTGTCGCGCGGACAGCAGCGTGAGCTCGGGCCGGTCGGCCACGAGCCGCTCGCACGCGTCCAGGACCGTGCGGCAGTGGGCCGCGTCGGCAGCGACGACGGCGACCCCGATCAGCGCCCGCCGGTGCAGGTCCAGGTGACCCGCCTCGGCGACCGAGACCTCGTACGTCTTGCGCAGCTCCGCCAGGACCGGCCGCACGACGCTGCGCTTCTCCTTGAGGGAGTGCACATCGCCGAGGAGCAGGTCGAGCGCAAGGCTCCCGGTGAACAAGCCTCTTTGGCCCTTCTGATCGCGTGGAGCGGAGCCGGCGAGCGTGGGGTTCCCGGAAGGCGCATCAAGCGACGTCGTCGCAGCGCCGTAGGGAACCCCACGCTCAGAGGCGGACTCAGGTACGCGGGATCTCTCTCATCTCCCACGTCTCGATGACATCGTCGGTCTTGATGTCGTTGAACTTCCCGAGACCGATGCCGCACTCGTAGCCCTCGCGGACCTCGGTCGCGTCGTCCTTGAAGCGGCGCAGCGACTCCACGGTGAGGTCGTCCTTGACGACGACGCCGTCGCGGAGCAGGCGGGCCTTGGTGTTCCGTCGGATCAGGCCGTCGCGGACGATGGAGCCCGCGATGTTGCCGATCTTCGGGACGCGGAAGACCTCGCGCACCTGGGCCGAGCCCAGCTGCACCTCCTCGTAGATGGGCTTGAGCATGCCCTTGAGGGCGGCCTCGACGTCCTCGATGGCGGCGTAGATGACCGAGTAGTAGCGGACGTCCACGTGCTCGCGGTCGGCGAGGTCGCGGGCGTTGCCCTCGGGCCGCACGTTGAAGCCGAGGATGACGGCGTCGGAGGCGGACGCCAGGGTGACGTCGTTCTCGGTGATGGCGCCGACGCCGCGGTGGATGATCCGCAGCGAGACCTCGTCGTCGACCTCGATCTTGAGCAGCGCGTCCTCGACGGCCTCGACCGAGCCGGACACGTCGCCCTTGAGGATGAGGTTGAGCTGGGTGTTCTCACCCTCCTTGAGGCGCTCGAACAGCGACTCGAGGGTCGGACGCCCCCGGGTCTGGGCGAGGCTGGCCGCACGCTCGCGGGCCGCGCGCTGCTCGGCGATCTGGCGGGCGACGCGGTCCTCGGAGACGACGAGGAAGTTGTCGCCGGCACCCGGGACGCTGGTGAAGCCCAGCACCTGGACGGGCTGCGCCGGACCGGCCTCCTTCACGTTCTCGCCGCGCTCGTTGAGCATGGCGCGGACGCGGCCGAAGGCGTCGCCGGCGACGATCGAGTCGCCGACGCGGAGCGTGCCGCGCTGGACGAGCACGGTCGCGACGGCGCCGCGGCCACGGTCGAGGCGGGCCTCGATCGCGACACCCTGCGCCGGCGTGGAGGCGTCGGCGGTGAGCTCGAGCGCCGCGTCGGCCGTGAGCAGGATCGCGTCGAGGAGCTCCTCGAGGTTGAGCCCGTTCTTGGCCGACACGTCGACGAACATCGTCGAGCCGCCGTACTCCTCGGCGACGAGGCCGTACTCGGTGAGCTGACCGCGGACCTTGGCCGGGTCGGCGCCCTCCTTGTCGATCTTGTTCACCGCGACCACGATCGGCACGTCGGCCGCCTGGGCGTGGTTGAGCGCCTCGATCGTCTGCGGCTTGACGCCGTCGTCGGCCGCCACGACCAGCACCGCGATGTCGGTGACCTTCGCCCCGCGGGCACGCATGGCGGTGAACGCCTCGTGGCCGGGAGTGTCGATGAAGGTGATCTCGCGGACGCCGCCCTCGACCGGGTGGTGGACCTGGTAGGCGCCGATGTGCTGGGTGATGCCGCCGGCCTCGCCCTTGACGACGTCGGTCTGGCGGATCGCGTCGAGCAGGCGGGTCTTGCCGTGGTCGACGTGACCCATGATCGTCACGACCGGCGGGCGCACGACGAGGACGGCGTCCTCGTCGTAGTCGCCGCCGAAGGTGAGGTCGAAGCGGTCGAGCAGCTCGGCGTCCTCCTCCTCGGGGGACACGATCTGCACGTCGTAGCCGAGCTGGGCGCCGAGGAGCATCAGCGTCTCGTCGGTGCACGACTGGGTGGCCGTGACCATCTCGTTCAGCTCGGTGAAGACGACCTGGACGAGCGAGCCCGGGTTGGCGTTGATCTTGTCGGCGAAGTCCGCGAGGGACGCGCCACGGGCCAGGCGGACGAGCTCGCCGTTGCCGCGGGCGACGCCGCCGCTGCTGCTCGGGGCCGCCAGGTTGTCGAACTCCTGACGCCTCTGCTTCTTGCTCTTGCGACCGCGCACGGGACGGCCACCGCCGCCACCGCGGCCGAACGCGCCGGGAGTCGCGCCACCACGTGCGGCACCACCACGGGGACCGCCACCGGGACGACCGGCGAAGCCGCCACCGGGACGGCCGGCGAAGCCGCCGCCACCACCGGGAGCGCCACCGGGACGACCGGGAGCACCGCCGGCGCCGCCGGGACGCGCGCCGGGCATGCCGGGACGGGCGCCGGGGGCGCGGGGCGGGAACATGCCCGGGCCGGGACGGGGACCACCGGGGCCACCACCGGGACCCGCGGCCGGACGCTGCGGGAACATGCCGGGACCGGGACGCGGACCGCCGGGGGCGGGAGCGCCACCGGGGGCGGGACGGGCCGCCGGCGGCCGCGGGGGCATGCCGGGGGTCGGGGCGGAGGAGCCGGGCCGCGGCGGCATGCCGGACGGGCTGCTGGGGCGGGCCGGGGCGGCCGGGCCGGGCGTCGGCCCCGGACGGGCGGCCGGCGGGCGCGGCGGCATGGACACCGCGGGGGTGTCGGCCGGGCTGCTGAACGGGTTGTTGCCGGGGCGCGGGCCGGGCGACGGGCGCGACGGCGCCGCGGGAGCAGGCGCGGCCGGTGCGGAGGCGGCCGGGGCCTGCGGCGCGGGAGCGGCCGGGCGGGACGGTCCGGGCATGGGCGCACCCGGACGGGCGGGCAGGCCGCTCGGGGCGGCCGGAGCGGCGGCCGCGGGCTGGGCCGGGGCGGCCGGAGCCGGCGCGGCCGGGCGTGCGGCGGCAGGCGCCGCAGCGGGGGCGGCGGCCGCGGGGGCCGCCGGGAAGGCCTCGCGCAGCTTGCGCGCGACGGGCGCCTCGATGGTGGAGGACGCGCTCTTGACGAACTCGCCGTTGTCCTTCAACCAGGACAGGACGTTCTTGCTCTCGAGACCGAGCTCTTTCGCGAGCTCGTGGACACGGGCTTTTCCGGGCACTGGACTCCTCGTCTGGGCCCGGGGTGGTCCCCCGTGGCCGCTGCTACTGCATAGGTGTGCGGTCCTGCTGGTGGTGCTGGGTCATCGGGTGCTCATGTGCAGGTGCTCATGCGGACCGGTGGCTCATCGTTCGACCTGCTCTCGTCAGAGGGACAACAGGTGGTGCTGTTCTCGTGAACATCAGGGCTGCGGCAGGCAGTCCCGCACGGGAGTGACGTCGCGCGGCCCCTCCAGGCGCAGGGCCCGGGAGAACGCGCGGCGCTTCTCGGCGAGGTCGACGCACCGGGGGTCGAGGTGCACGGAGGCCCCTCGTCCCGGCAGCCGACCGGCGGGGTCGGGGGTCAGGACCCCGTCGACCGCGACGATCCGCAGCAGCTCGGACTTCGCTCCCCGTTCCCGGCACCCCACGCAGGTGCGGACCGGTCCGGGGGGGCGGGTCGTCTCCGAGCCTACCGCGCGGGTGCGGCTCCGCCGGCGGGCCGGCTCAGGCAGGGCCGGGCGCCGTGTCGGGGCGGATGTCGATCCGCCACCCGGTCAGCCGGGCGGCGAGGCGGGCGTTCTGCCCCTCCTTGCCGATGGCCAGCGACAGCTGGAAGTCCGGCACGACGACGCGCGCGCTGCGGCTGGTCAGGTCGACCACCTCGACGCTCGACACCGTGGCCGGCGACAGCGCGCTCGCCACGAACCGGGCGGGGTCCTCGCTCCAGTCGACGATGTCGATCTTCTCGCCCTGGAGCTCGTCCGTGACCGCCCGGACCCGGCTGCCCATCGGGCCGATGCAGGCGCCCTTGGGGTTCAGCCCGCGGACCGACGTCCGGACGGCGACCTTCGTGCGGTGCCCGGCCTCGCGGGCGAGCGCCATGATCTCGACGCTGCCGTCCGCGACCTCGGGGACCTCGTTGGCGAACAGCCCGCGCACGAGCTCCGGGTGGCTGCGGCTGACCGTCACCTGGGCGCCGCGCGGTCCGCGGGACACGCCGACGACGCGGCACCGCAGCCGGCTCCCGTGCACGTACGTCTCCCCCGGGACCTGCTCGGTGGGCGGCAGCGTCGCCTCGAGGGCGTCCTCGGTGGTCCCGAGCTTGACCATGACGTTGCGGTTCGGGGCCTGCCCGGGCTTCTGCCCGGCCTGCTGCACGATCCCGGTCACGACGTCGCCCTCGCGGCCCGACCACGCGTCGTGGCTGACCTGGGACTCGGCCTCGCGCAGCCGCTGCAGGACGACCTGCTTGGCGGTGCTCGTGGCGATCCGCCCGAAGCCCTCGGGGGTGTCGTCGTACTCGCGCAGGACGGCGCCGTCCTCGTCGCGCTCCTCGGCCAGCACCACGACCTGCCCGGACGTGCGGTCCAGCTCGACCCGCGCGTGCGGCTCGGCGCCGTCGGTGTGCCGGTAGGCGGTCAGCAGGGCGCTCTCGATCGCCTCGCAGACGAGGTCGAAGGAGATGTCGCGCTCGCGCTCGAGACCCCGCAGCGCGGTCATGTCGATCTTCACCGGTCCTCCTCGTCCTCGTCGTCGTCCGTGTCCTCGTCGTCCTCGGGCGCGTCGTCCGTGTCCTCGTCGTCCTCGGGCTCGTCCCCGGGGCGGCTGAACTCCACCTGCACGAGGCCCTTGACGACGTCGGTCAGGGCGAGCACGCGCTCCTCGCCGTCGACCTCGAGCACGACGGCGTCCTCGTCGGCCCGCAGGAGGCGGCCGGTGACCGGGGCGCCGTCCCGCAGGGTGACCGCGACGAGGCGCCCGACGTTGCGGCGCCAGTGCCGGGGCGCGACGAGCGGCCGGTCGACGCCGGGGCTGCTGACCTCGAGGACGTAGGCACCGCCGAGCAGGGCGGGCTCGCGGGCGTCGACGTCGTCGAGGGCCTCGGACAGCAGCCGGCTGACCTCGGCGACGTCGTCGAGGCTCACCCCGCCGTCCTTGTCGACGACGACGCGGACCACCCGACGGCGTCCGGCCGGCGAGACGCTGAGCTCCTCGAGGTCGACGCCGGCAGCCTCCAGGACGGGGCCGAGCAGGGCGGACAGGCGGGCGGCAGGCGCGCTCACGGGGACCTCCCTCTGCAGTTGTGGGTCGTCGCCGTCGCCGGGCGGGACGGAGGACGACGCGCGGCCGAGGCTACCGGGCACCATCCGGCCGCCCCCGCCCGACGAAGGACCAGGGAGCGGCAGCAGCCGCCACGACGACGGGGGCAGCGGTGCGAGGGGTCGGGCGACGGTGCGCCGCCGGCCTCGTGCTCGCCCTCCTCGCCGGCTGCGGCGGGGGGACGAGCGGACCCGCGGGCCGGGCCGTCGCCCCGCGGGCCTCGCAGGGTGCGGTCGGTGCCAGCGCGACGACGACGCCGGCGTCCGAGCTCCGTGCCGGCCTGACCTGGCAGCTGGTGGAGCGCGTCCACCTGCTGGCCCTCGCCCGGCAGGCCCTGGTGCAGGCCCACGGGGTGCGGTCGGCGCCGGAGGTGCAGGCGGCCGAGGAGCTCCTCGACGCGGGTGCCGACGACCTCGTCGGCACGACGGGGGCGCCCGCGCTGCGCGAGCCGCTGGACGCCGAGGTGGAGGCCGTCCTGGCGGCCCGGCCCGGACCCCTGACCCCGCTCCACGAGGAGCTGGCAGCCCGGCTGGTCCGCACCGCGCCCGACCTCCACGCGCCCGCCCTGGTCGAGGCGCTCGACCGGGCCACCGCGGGGCTCGGCGCACCGACCCCGACCGTGGACGCCGCGGGCGCCGAGGTGGCCGCCGGGATCATGACCGAGGCCGTGGCGAGCGCCCGGCGCCTGGGCTCGACCGAGACCTCCGCGAGCGTCCTGCGGTCCGACCTCACCCGGCTCCTGGTGAGCCGCACCTACCTGGTCGGCGCGTCCGCCGACGCCGCGGCGCTCGACCGCCTGACGGGGGTCCTGGCCCGCCGCCTGGTCGACCCGCCGGCTCCGCGCGGGCCCGTGGTGGCGGCGCTGCGGGCCGGCCACACCGCCCTGTTCGCCGAGGCGGCCGCACGCGCCGCGGACGACCGGACGATGACGGCCCGCGCCGGCACCGCCCTGCTCGCGGCCGACCGCGACCTCGCCCGGCAGCTGTCCGCGGCCGTACCGGCCCTGCAGGTCGACGTCGTCGTCCGGGCCCTCGACCCGGGGCGTGCCCCGCTGCTGGCCGCCGTCGGGGCGCGGGCCGCGGGTGACCCGATCGCGGCCCGCCTGTCGGCCGGTGCCGCCGCGCGTGCCGTCGTCCTCGCCGCCGCGCTCGCCGCCGGCATCGCGGACCAGCAGCGGCTCGGCTGACCGTCCCGGCGGACCGGCAGCGGCTCGCCTGACCGTCCCGGCAGACCGTCCCGGCAGACTGGCCGGGTGAGACCGACCCGGCGCGCCCTGCTGACCGCGGTCGCGGCGGGCACGGCGGCCGGCTGCACCGGACGGCCCCGCCCGTCGGAGCGTCCCGCAGCGGTCGATCCGGACGTCGCCCTGCGGGCCGCCGCCGTCGCCCGGGAGCGCGGGCTGCTCGCGGCCTACGACGCCGCCCTGCAGGCCGCGCCCGACCGCGCCGCGCGGCTGGCCCCGCTCCGCGCCGAGCACGCCGCCCACCTCGCGGCCCTGGGCGAGACCGGGTCGGCCGCGGCTGCCGTCCCGGCGCCGGCCGGCACGCTGCCCGCCGTCGAGCGGGCCGCCGCCCAGGAGCACGCCCGCGACACCGCGGCGGCCTCGCCGCAGCTCGCGGCCCTGCTCGCGCAGCTGGCCGCCAGCGAGGCCTCCCACCCGGTCGCGCTCGCATGAGCGACGTCGACCTGCTCCGGACGCTGCTCGAGGCCGAGCACGCCGCGGTCTACGGCTACGGGACGCTCGGCGGCCGGCTGGACGCCGCGACCCGGCCGGCGGCCCTCGCCGCCTTCGACGCGCACCGGGCCCGGCGCGACAGCCTGTCCGCCCGGCTGGTCGAGCGCGACGAGGAACCGCCCGTGGCGCTGCCGGCGTACGACGTCGCCGTGCCGGACCGGGCCACGGCGCTCGCCCTCGCCGTCCGTCTGGAGGAGGGCCTGGCGCAGCGCTGGCTGGCGCTGGTCGGCTCGACCGACGCCGGACTGCGCAGCCTCGGGGTGAGCGGCCTGCAGGAGACGGCCGTGCGGGCGGCGCAGTGGCGTGCGCGGCAGGGCGGCGGCCCCCCGACCGTCGCCCTGCCCGGGAGCCCCTAGGCCTGGTCCTCGACCGGCGGGCGCAGGGTCAGGTCCGCCGTGAGGGCGCGGCCGACGAGCGGCACGACGACGAGCAGGGCGAGCGGCAGCAGCCAGACCCCGGGGTAGGCGTAGCCCACCCGGATGCTCTCCGGCAGCGCGACGGTGTTGGCCGCGGGAGCCAGCTGCGCGGCGGGCTGGTCGGGCAGACCGGGCTCGGTCACGGGGAGGGCGACCGCGGTGCCGCCCAGCTCGGGCTCGACGTCGGCGACGGGCGCGGACGCCTCGAGCGGCACGTCGACCGGCCCGACGGCAGGGGCCGCGTCCGCGGGGGGCGGCTGCTCCTCGGTGCTGGGAGGCGCGTCGACCGGGGTCACCTGCAGGACGGCGGGCCCGGTCTTCGTGCTGTCGCCGCGCCCGGTCGTGGAGAACACGACGTGCCAGGCCTCGGTCGGGGTCAGCCGGGCGCGGTCGGGCAGCAGGACCAGCCCGGTGGCGCCCGGCAGGGCCGACAGCAGCGGCGCGAGGTCGGCCTGCAGGTGCGGCTCGGGCGTCGCGACGTAGGCCAGCGGCGTGGTCTTGCCGCAGTCCGTGGTCGGCGGGGCGTCGAGGGAGCCCTCCACCGACACGACCGGGGCCTTGGTCAGGCACACGAGGAGCTTCGCGGTCTCGGGCATCGCCGAACCGTCCGCGGGGTCGAGGTCCAGCGGCACGGACAGCTGCGCGGCGGTGACCCCTCCGGCGACGTCGGTCGGCAGGCCGAGGACCGTGCGGGCCGTCTCGGTGCCGGCGGTGACCGCGACGTGGAGCGTGCCGGCGGGGTACGGGCTGGTCGGGACGCCGGTCGGCACGGCGACGGGCAGCGGAGCCGGCGGGGCCGGGACGGGCGCCGCGGGGGCGGCCGGCGGGGCCTGGCAGCCGGCGGGCGTGCTGCAGGTCGGGTTCAGCTGGTACCAGGCCTCGCTGGACGGCGCGGCCTGGACGCTGCTCGCGGCGGACGCCGGGCTGACCAGGGACAGCGGCAGGAAGCCCAGCCCGGCGGTGCCCAGCACGAGCGCGGCGGTGACGCGGGCGGTCCTCATGCGCCGGCCCCCGTGCTCGTCCCGCGGACGTCGGCGACGAGGCCGGCAGCCTCGTCGAGGAGCCCGTCGAAGGCGGCCTGCTCTGCGGCCGCCTCGCGCCGTCCGGCCTGCACGGCGAACAGCCCGGCGCCGAGCAGCACGAGGGCGAGACCGCCGAGGCCGCCGCTCACGAGGGCGGGCACCTGGAAGGGCACGAACAGCGTGCGGGCGGCGACCTGCCAGCCCACCGTGATGGCGATCAGACCGACGACCGCGAGACCGGCGAACAGGGCCAGCCCGGGGACGGCGGGGTCGCGGGGCGGCCTCATCGGCGGTCCTCCGCGGCGTTCTCCGCCACGAGCGTGCGGAGCTCGGCGAGCACGTCGCGCAGCTCGGCGATCTGCCGGCGGCGCTCGACACCCTCGGCCTGCCGGGCGGCGACGCTGATGACGGTCACGCCGCAGGCCACCAGGGCGAGCCCGATGAAGCCGGCCGAGATCACGTAGGGCAGCTGCAGGGCGACGTTGGTCAGCCCGGCGACCTTGCCCCAGGCGACGGCCAGGAGCACGACGCCGAAGGCGGACAGGCCGACGCCGACGTAGGTGGCCAGGTGCGGCACGGCGCGGGCTCCGGCGACGGCGCGGTCGAGAGCGGCGGGCCGGCGGGACCGCACCGGGCGTCCGGTGGGCTCCGGGGCAGGGCTCCCGGGCCCGTCGAGCTGGTCGGTCTCGAGGCGCACCTCGGGCAGGACGGCGGTCATGTGGTCCTCGGCTTCTGCACGGTCGCGCGGGGAGCGGTCGGGCGGACGGTCTGGCGAGCGGTGACGGCGACAGCCGGGCGGGCTGTCGGGCGGGGCGTCGGGCGGGGTGCGGGGCGCGGGGCCGGACGGGACGCCCGGCGGGTCGGGGCCGCAGGCTCAGGGTCGACCTCGGGAGCGAGCGCGTCCAGGACCCGGGCGGCGAGGCCCGGGCCGATGCCGCGGACGGCGGTCAGCGCGTCCGGGCGGGCCTCCCGCACACCGTCCAGGGTGCCGAACGCCTCCAGGAGCGCGGTGGCCCGGGCGGCCCCGAGGCCGGGGACGGCCTCGGCGAGGGCCAGGGTGTCGTCCAGCGTGCGGTCCAGCGTCCGCGCGCCGGGCCGGTCCAGGACCGCGGTGCCACCGGTGCGGACCGGACGCGACCTCGGGGTGCGCTGCCGGGGCGGCGCGGGCGGCAGGTCGTCGTCGTCGCGGGGGTCGTCGCGGGGTCGTCCTCGTGCTCGTCGAGCACGTCGTCCAGGAGCAGGTCGAGCTCGTCGCCGTGCGGCTCGAGCGCGTGCTGGACGGTGGCGACAGGGGCGCCGCCGCCGTGACCTGCGGAGCGCTCGATCGCGGTGACGCTGCCGCCGAGGTAGGCCTCGACGACGGCCGGGTCGTGCCGCACGTGCGCGGGGCTGCCCGCGGCGATGACCTCGCCGTCGGCCATGCAGATGATCCGGTCGGACAGGCCCATGATCAGCGGGATGTCGTGCTCGATGATGATGAGCGTGAGGCCGAGCTCGGCCTTGAGCTTCACGAGCAGGGCGCCGAGAGCCTCGGTCTCCTTCTGCGCGACACCGGAGGACGGCTCGTCGAGCAGGAGCAGCTGCGGCTCCAGGGCGACGAGGCAGGCGATCTCGGTGATGCGCCGGGTGCCGGTGGACAGCTCCTGGATCTGGCTGCCGCGGTAGCGCTCGAGGCCCATCCAGGCGACGAGCTCCTCGGCGCGGGCGAGCTTGCGCTTCTCCTGGCCCTTGAGCCCGAGCAGCGACGGCACGAGCCGGGTCGGGTCGACCCGCTCGAGCGCCAGCTGGACGCACTCGAGCACGGTCAGGGTCGGGAACAGGGCGGCGTCCTGGAAGGAGCGGATCAGGCCCATCCGGCCGCGGGCCTCGGGGCCGGAGCTGGTGACGTCGCGGCCGGCGTAGCGGACCACGCCCTCGTCCGCTCCGGTGAAGCCGGCGAGCAGCTCGAAGGTCGTGGTCTTGCCGGCGCCGTTCGGGCCGATCAGGCCGAGGGTCTCGCCCTGCCCGGACCTGGAAGCTGACGCCGCGGACGGCCTTGACGCCGCCGAAGCTCTTGCGCAGACCGGTGACCTCGAGCAGGGCACCGCCGGGGGCGGCCCGCCGGTGGGTCGGCTTGCGCAGGACGGGCCGGGTGGAGCCCTGCGGGGCGCCGTTGGCGCCGAAGCCGCGCTCCTCGTCGTAGGCCTTCTGCACGTCGACGCCGGCACGGGCCGCGAGGGCGTTCGCGATGCGGTTGCGGACGGGGGCGACGAGGCTGCCGAGGCCGCCCGGCAGGTACATGATGATCAGCAGCTGGCCGAGCGCGGTGGCGGCGAGGCCGGCGCTGTCCAGCGGCAGGAACGTCGCGCCCTGCACGACCAGGGCGCCGAGCACCGGGCCGTAGAGCAGGCCCAGGCCGCCGATGACGGCGATGACGACGACGTCGATGCTGGCCCGGGTCGGGAAGCTGGTGGCGCCGATCTGCGCGAGCGAGTGGCCGTACATGGCGCCGCCGATGCCGGCGACGAACCCGGCGAGCGCGAAGCCCTGCAGCTTGACCACGCTGGCCGGGACGGTGAAGGCGCGGGCGGCGTCCTCGTTGTCGCGGACGGCGACGAGGCGTCGGCCGAGGCCGCCGGACCGGACGTTGCGGGCGAGCAGCATCGCGGCGAGCAGCACGCCGAGGCCGACGTAGTAGTAGGAGCGCCCGGACTCGAAGGCGAAGTCGCCGCCGCCAGTCTTCGGCACGGTCGGGCGGCCGGGGTCGACGCCGGCGCCGAGCAGGTAGTCCTGCTGGAGCAGGTAGCCGGGCACGACCAGCGCGAAGCTCAGCGTCGTGACGGTGAGCAGCAGGCCCTTGATGCGCAGGGCCGGGATCCCGATCAGCACCGAGACGACCGCGGAGGCCAGACCGGCGTAGAGGAAGCTCTCGAAGAAGTTGCCGGTGCGGCTGGAGACCTCGAAGGAGGCCCACGCCCCGATCGCCCCGATCGCGAACTGGCCGAGCGACAGCTGCCCGCCGAGGCCGGTGATGATGCCGACGCTGACGGCCAGGATGACGAAGCCGAAGCTGCCGGTGAGCTTCACGGCGTTGCTGTTGCTGATGATCAGGGGCAGCAGCGCGAACACGGCGATGCCGGTGAGGGCGATGGTCGGGGCGAGCAGGCGCACCGTGCGGACCTTGCGGATGGCCCGCGGCAGCGGGCGCGGCGGCCTGGACGGCGGCCCAGCTGCCCTTCTCCTCGGCGCGGCCGACCCGCTGCTTCTGCACGAGCAGCGCGCCGAGGATGATCACGAACAGGGCGACCTGGACGAGACCGGCCTGCGCGTAGTTCCACAGCAGCAGCTGCTCGACGATGCCGATGACCGCGCCGGCGAACAGCGCGACCGGCAGGGACTGCATGCGGGCGAGCACCGCACCGGTGAGGGCGACGAGCAGGAGCGACGGGCCGAAGCTGTCGCCGCTGCTGAAGCCCTGGGTGGGCTGGGTGAGGATCGCCGAGAAGCAGGCGAGCGCACCGGCCAGGCCCCAGGCCAGCGAGCTCATCTTGGAGGCGCTGACGCCGGCCATGCGGGCGGCCTCGGGGTTCGCGGCAGCGGCCCGGATGCCGAGGCCGAACCGCGAGAACTTGAGGAACAGGCCGACGGCGAGCACGACCAGGGGCGACAGGATCAGCATGCCGCTGTAGGCCGGGGTGACCAGCAGGGCGCCGACCCGGAACGTCGGCAGGCCCACGGGCTGCGGGAACAGCGAGCCGGCCGCGGCCTGGTTGTTGACCGCGAAGGCGAACAGCACGAGGAACTGCCCGACGCCGAGGGTCGCGACGACGCTCATGATGGCCGGGGCCTTGCGCAGGCGGCGGACGACGACGGCCTCGGCGAAGGCGCCGGTGCCGGCGGCGAGCAGCAGGGCCGGCGCGAAGGCCACCCAGTACGGGACGTGCCAGCGGACGACGGCGAGACCGAAGACCGCGGCCCCGAAGGCGCCGATCTGCCCGTGGGCGAAGTTGATGATGCGGTTGGTCCGGTAGATGAGGACCAGACCGACCGACAGCAGGCCGTACGTCAGGCCGACGATCAGGCCCAGCAGGAGCACCGGGACGGGCGACTCGAAGTGCCCGGTCTGGGTCCGCTCGGTGTCGAGCAGCGGCAGCACGACCTTGAGCAGCAGGACCGCGAGCAGCAGGCCGCCGCCGACCTTGAGCAGGGCCTTCGGGGTGCAGGCCGCCTTGAGGTCACGGAGGGCCCGGGCGAAGAAGTCGCTCAGCGCCGAGGCGCTCGCGGTCGGAGCGCTGGTCTGGGGGGCGGTCACCGGGAGGTCCTCTGGCTGGGCGCGGGCACGGCGGCGGGCTGGTCGGTCGAGCCGGGGGCGGCGTCGGCGCCCTCGAGGAAGACGGCGCGCAGGAGGTCGCCGCGCTCGAGGAGCTCGTCGGCCGGGCCGTCGAAGCGCATCTGGCCCTTCTCCATGAAGTAGGCGTGGTCGACCAGCGACAGGGCGATGTTGACCGACTGCTCGACCAGGACGACGGCGGTGCCGGTGGCGTTGATCCGCCGGACCATGTCGAGCAGCTGCCCGACGATGATCGGGGCCAGCCCCAGGCTGAGCTCGTCGATGAGCAGCAGCTTCGGCTGCAGGATCAGCGCCTTGGACAGGCCGACCATCTGCTGCTCGCCGCCGGACAGGTTCGCCGCGAGCGAGGTCCGCCGCTCGTACAGGCGCGGGAAGGCCGCGAAGCACTCCTCGATGCTGTTGTCGATGCGCTTCTTGTCGCGGCCCAGCGTGTAGCCGAAGGTGCGCAGGTTCTCGACGACGTCCATCGAGCCGAACACCGCCTTGCCGCCCGGCACCTGCGTGATCCCCAGCGGGACCCGGCGCTCGGCGTCGAGGTAGGTGATGTCCTGCCCGCGGTGCCGGACGCTGCCGGCGCTCGGCAGGCCGATGCCCGAGACGACCTTGAGCAGCGTGGACTTGCCGGCGCCGTTCGTGCCGAGCAGGGCGACCATCTCGCCGTCGTCGACGGTGAAGTCGACGTCGAACAGCACCTGCAGCTGGCCGTAGGAGAAGTCGACGCCCTTGCAGGCCAGCAGCGGGAGCTTCCCGCCGCGGGCCTTGATCGTGCGGACGTCCTCGGTCTCGAGGATCTCGTCGATCATCCGGTCGAGGTCGCCCTCGAGCAGGCGCGCCGAGCTGCGGACGATGAGCCCGGCGAGCACCCCGGGCAGCATCAGCGCGGCCAGCGCTCCGGAGAGCCCGACCCGCTTGTCGAGGCCGGACAGGAAGATCACGCCGACGATCGAGCCGGCCGCGGCGAACATGCCCGTCACGGCGGCGGCGTGCGGGCGGTAGCGGGCGTCCAGGACCGACATGAACGTCGCGGTCAGGCCCGGGGTGAGCACGGCGATGCAGGCCTGCCCGGCGGCGATGAACAGGAACATCAGCCAGAACGTCGGCATCAGCGCGCCGACCGCGATGAACAGCACCGCGGCGATGAGGAAGTTGCCGCAGGTCTTCGGCACCGACGTCGGGTCGGTGCGGAACACCTTCTCCGTCCGCGAGCCGTAGGCCAGCAGGGCGCCGATGCTGATCGCCGCGATGACGCTGAAGAAGACGCCGCGGCCCGCCGCGTCGAGGTCCCACTTCACCTCGAGGAACGTCGACAGGTAGGTGCCGAACGGCACCACCAGGACGCCGAGGGCGAAGTAGCCGGACGACACGCGCCGCACGGTCGGGACGAGCAGGACGCGGCGCAGGATCTCGAAGAAGCCCAGCTCGACGTCGTCCTCGACGGCGGGGAGGTCGTCCGGGACGCCCTGGCGCTCGTGCTCGGCGGCGCGGAGCGCCTCGGTGTCGAACTTCCCGGAGCCGGGGTCCTTGAGGCCGAGCGTGAACATCGACGTCGCCAGCGACACCAGCCCGAGGCCGAGGAAGACGCCGCGCCAGGTGAGGCCGAGCGGGCCGGCGAGCAGCGCGACCAGCAGCGGGGCGCCGATCGTGGACGCGGTCTTGAGCGCGGTGTAGCCCGACAGCACCCGCACGCGGGCCTGGGGCGGGTAGCTGTCGACGAGCAACGGCGTGTGCAGCGCGTACGCCGAGCCGGTCGAGACGCCGTCGAGGACCAGCACCACGATCAGCGCGAACAGGCTCGTGACGAACCCGGTGAACAGCGTCGCGATCGACCAGGCGATGCCGGTGGTGATGCAGATGATCGCGCGGGTGCCCTTGCGCTGCGACAGCGCCGCCATCGGCAGCGGCGCGAGCACGATCGCGAGGAACGCGAGGGTGCGGGCCGCCGCGATCGCCCCGAGCGACAGGCCGAGGGCCCGGCTGACCTCGGGCGTGAGGATCGTGAACGCCTCGGCCTGGAACAGGTCGGTGATGGCCAGGAGCCCGAGCGCGACCATCGGGTAGAGGCCGACGCCGTGCTCGCGCAGCACGGGCTTGAGCGGCTCGCTCTTCTCCGCCTTGGACATCCCGAGGGTCGCGCGGGCGGACAGGCGCCGGGACTCGCGGTCCTCGACGGGGGCGTCCGGCGTGACCGGGCCGTCCAGGACAGCGGTCACGTGGCACTCCTCTTGGTGGTGAACGGTCGGTACCAGGCCGACTCGCCGATCCTCACGCCCTTGCCGTTCAGCAGGACGACGTTCACGAAGTGCTGCTCGTCGCCGACACCGTCGCCGGCGTCGGGCAGCCGGTCCAGGCTGACCTGCGGCGTCGTCGTCACGTAGACGTCCTGCTCCGCGAGGTACTTCGCGTTCGGGCACCCGGGGTCGCGCTCGCAGGCGCTGTCGTCCCGGGCCAGCCAGCTCAGGTCCTTGCCGACCGGCATGGGGCGCGGTCCACGAACACCGCGAAGACCCCCTTCTGCGAGCTGGTCCCGCCGTCGAGCCCGGTCGGTGTGAAGTCCTCCATCGCCCAGCTGACCGTGAACGGCGTCGTCACCCGCGCCCGCTCCCGGGGAGCCGAGAACGAGAGCCGGTCGTCGTTGCGGAACTGCAGGTCGCTGATGCTGCAGGCGCTCAGGGCCAGCAGTCCGGTCAGCGCCAGCGCGAGACGCGCAGGGCGGAGGAGGGGCATGGGACGAGTGTGTCGAGCAGCACACGTCCCGCCTACGGTGCGGACCACCAACTGCGACGGCGAGGAGTGGTGCTCTTCACCACAGGGGGCGTCGGTCTGGGCAGGCGGCGTCACGGGAGCTCCTGAGCGGGTGGGCTGGCATCGAGGGTGCAGCGCGGACGGACCTCGGCGCAGGAGTTCCGGGACATCCACCCGGTCAGGCGCCGCGGTCCGGTCTAGCGGAACGGCGTCGCGGCACCGGTGTAGGCGAAGGCGTGCTTCGCGCTGTTCCACGTCAGCACGCGGTACGTGCTCGCCCCGCCGTGCTGCTGGGGCGACAGCGACGTGCTCGGGCTCAGGGCGGACGGGTACCTCGTGCCGAAGCGGCTGAAGCCCTGACCGAGCGAGGAGCCCGTGACGGTGTCGACCGGGTTCAGGCCGGCGGCGTAGGTGACCTGGAGGAAGCCGTCGCACACGGCCTGCGTGACGAACTCGGACAGGTCGTCCTTGGCCTGCTTGATCGGGTCCATGATCGTGTGGCAGAGGGCGCGGGTCCTGTTGCCCTTGACCAGGCCCGGGTTGCTGTGGACGCCCATGTCGTTGTCGTACTCCCAGCCGAGCGCGATGGCCTTGCCGAACTTCTTGTCCTCGGCCGACCCGTTGATCCCGGCGAGCGTGTCGTACGACGAGGCGACGTAGGTCGGGTAGTAGCCCTGCGAGTCGGCCTGGTCGGCGAAGAAGCCGAGGCAGCCCGGGCACAGGAACAGCACGGTCGTGATGTTCTGGGCCGCCATCTTGAGCACGGCCGAGTTGTTGACCGCGACGGAGTTGCCGATGTCGGAGGTCGACGCGGGCGGGGGCACGTCGTAGGCGACGACCTCGATACCAGCAGCCTTGAAGTCGGGCTTGACGATGTTCTCGGCGGTGCGCTTCGCGCCCGGCTCGGTCATGACCATGAGGCCGACCTGGCCACCGCGCTTCGCCAGGCCGCGGCTCAGCACCTGGCTGACCATCGCCCGGCCGACCTTCGCGCCGTCGGCCTCGGCCGGCGACCACATGTTCTGGTACTGCTGCCAGTCCTTCGCGTCGTGGATCCAGTGGCCGTTGATGACCAGGACCGCGCCGCGCTTCTGCAGGCAGGCGGCGAAGTTCGTGCTGACCGCGGTGCCGGGCGCGAGGACGGCGACCGCGTGGTGGTCGACGGTGAAGTCCTCGCAGGCCTGCTGCGCGAGCTGGTCGTAGGTCTGCGGACTCGTGATGTCGACGTAGTGCTTGATCACCTTGACCGGGTGGCCGGCCGCACCGCCGTGAGCGTTGACCCACTTCTCCGCGGTGGCCACGATGAGGTCCTGGTCCCCGGTGTTGGCCGACCCGCCGAACTGCTTCGCGAACTTGTCCAGGTTCGGGTAGAGCAGGATCCCGATCTCGATCGGCTTCTTCGTCGTCGAGCCCGCGGCGGCCACGACCGGGACGTCGGTGCGGGCGGCGGCAGCAGCCGCGGACGACGAGCCCGCCGACCCCGGCGTCGTGGCCGAGCTCCCTGCCGCGCCGGCGGCCGCGGAGCCGGGCACGCCCGCCGCACCGCCGACCGCGGTGGCACCCGCGGTGCTGCCGGTGCCGCCGGCGGTGCCCGTGCTGCCGTCCGGGCCCACTACCGCTCCGGACCCGTCGGACGTGCCCAGGGCACTGCCGTCCTGGGCGACTCCCCGCAGCGCCTCTCCCGAGCCCTGCACGGTGGAGCCACAGGCCGTCAGGGCGAGCGTGGCGGCCACGGCTGCCAGCAGGGAGAGCTTCATCCGGTGTCCTTCGGCGAGGGCGAGGTTGTGAACGATCGTTCAACGTAATGTGACGTACCTTGCACGGGTCCTTGCGCTCCTGTCAAGGGTCTGCGTATCTTGCGAGCGTCTACGAGAGAACGAGCGTTCAGGAGGTCGCATGACGAGGATGGTGTCCCGCACCGACCGCCTGCTGCCGCCCCGGCCTGACCTGGGCGGTGCCCGGCTCCGCCTGTTCGAGGCGGCCCTGCAGCTGTTCGGCGAGCGCGGTTACGACGCCGTCTCGGTGCGCGACCTCATGGGCGCGCTCGGGCAGCAGCCGGGCGCGCTCTACGGGCACGTGCCGTCCAAGCAGCACCTGCTGTACGAGCTGACCTGCATCGGGCACGAGGAGCAGGCGTGACCGCCTCAAGGACGCCCTGCTGGACGCCGGCCGAGAGCCGAACGACCAGATCCGGGCCCTGACCAGGGCCCACGTCGCGGCGCACCTGCAGTACCCCGCCCTCGCCCGGGTCACGAGCCGCGAGGCGCGGGCCCTCACCGAGGAGCAGCAGCTGTCGGCGACGCTCATCCGGGACGAGAGCGTCCGCATGTTCCTCGACGTCGTCGAGCGGGGCGTCCGGCTCGGAGCCTTCGTCTGCGACGAGCCGATGCTCGCCGTCTACGCCGTCGGCGCGCTCGGCGTCCGGGCCGCCGAGTGGTGGACCCCCGACGCCCCTTTCAGCGCCCGGAAGGTCGCTGACACGTACGCCGAGTACGCCGTCAGGCTGCTCGGCCCTGCCCACCCCACAGATTGACCTAGAGAGGTCGCCATGCCCATCACCTTCCACGACGGCGTCCGCATCCAGTGGCAGGAGTCCGGTTCCGGCACGCCGGTGCTGCTCTGCATGGGCGCGAGCTACAGCAGTGCCATGTGGTACCCGGCCGTCGAGGCGCTGGCTGCCTCGCACCGCGTGATCTCCTTCGACAACCGCGGCACCGGCGGCAGCGGCTGGACGCCGGTCGCGTCCATCCGGGACATGGCCTCCGACGCCCTCGCCGTCCTGGACGCCGCAGGCGAGCAGAGCGCCCACGTCTACGGCGCCTCACTCGGTGGCGTCGTCGCGCAGCAGATCGCCCTTCAGGCGCCCGAGCGGGTGCGCAGCCTGGTGCTGGGCTGCACGGGCATCCTCTCCGACGACAAGCCCCGGGCACCCGAAGTGGCTGCGCCACCTGCTGCGCCTCCCCCGCCCGGTGATGCAGGTCGCTCCTGAGCAAGAGCGACCCCTACGGCGCGGCCTGCCCGCCGGACCGCGCCGCCGCCGACCGCGCCGTGCTCGCGGACGAGAAGCCGGTCCGCCAGGCCCTCGTCGCGCAGCAGGACGCCCTGCGCTCCTACAGCGTGACGCCGGAGCAGATCGCCACCCTCGACGTCCCGGCGCTCGTCCTGCACGGCACCGATGACACCGTGGTCAAGCACGAGGCCGGCGTCGAGCTGGCCGAGGTGCTCCCGCAGGGCCGTCTCGTCAGCTACGAGGGCATCGGCCACAACTTCCTGGTCGGCGTCGGCGACGCCGCCAACACCGAGGTGCTCGACTTCCTGCGCCAGGTCGACGCCGTCGCGCCGGAGCTGCAGCCGACGCCGTGAGCACGCTGCCCCTCGAGGGCCTGCCGGTCGTCGGCGCCCTCCACGAGGAGCGCACGCCCACGGGCGTGGTGTTCGAGCGCCTGCCCGGCTGGACCCGCGCACAGGTCACCGACCCGGCCCTGCAGGTCGTCGTCGGCATGCCCGCCGGCGTCCGGCTCGCCTTCACCTCCGCCAGCCGCGTGCTCGAGCTCGACCTCGCCACCACCGCCGTCCAGGTCGCCGAGCTCCCCTACGTGCACCCCGCGGTCGACGTCGTCGTCGACGGCGAGCCGGTCGTGTCGGTCGAGCGTCCTGGACCACGCCGTCCTGCAGCTGCGCGGCCCGCACCCCGAGGACGCCGCCCTGCGTCCCCGGCGGGCCCGGCCTTGTGCGCCTCGACCTCCCCGGCGACGGGCGCACGTCGTCGAGGTGTGGCTCCCCCACGCCGCGGTCACCGAGCTGCGCGGGGTGCGGGTCGACGACGGGACGGCGCTCGCAGCCCGTCGTCCCCACGGGGCCGCGCTGGGTGCACCACGGCAGCTCCATCAGCCACTGCCTCGAGGCCGACAGCCCGACGCAGACCTGGCCGGCCCTCGTCGCCCGGCGGCAGGGCCTCGACCTGCTCGACCTCGGGCTCGCGGGCCAGTGCCAGCTCGACCCCTGGACCGCCCGCACCGTCCGCGACGAGGCGGCCGACCTCATCAGCCTGAAGCTCGGCATCAACATCGTCAACGGCGACACGATGCGCGAGCGGACCTTCCGCGCAGCGGTCCACGGCTTCCTCGACACCGTCCGCGACGGCCACCCCGACACCCCGCTGCTCGTCGTCACCCCGATCGTCTGCCCGGCCGCGGAGGCCCACCCCGGACCGACGCTGCTCCTGGACGGGGTCTTCGGGGTCGCGCCGCGGCCGGAGGCGCTGTCGGTCGGCGCGCTGTCCCTGCAGCGGGTGCGCGAGGTCCTCACCGACGTCGTCACGGCGCGGCAGGCCACCGACCCGGCCCTGCACCTGCTCGACGGGCTGCGGCTGTTCGGTCCCGACGACGTCGACCACCTGCCCGACGGCCTGCACCCCGACGCCGACGGCTACCGGACGATGGCCGACCGCTTCTCGTCCCTGGTCTTCGGCCCCGGCGGCGCCTTCTCGTGAGCGACCTGGTCTTCACGCTCTGCGGCACCGACGGCCCGCGGCCCGGCCCCGACGACGTGTGGGTGCCGGTCGACGTCCCCGGCGGCGTGCACGAGGCCCTGGTGGCGGCCGGGCTGCTTCCCCACCCCTACACGGTGGACGAGGCCGAGGTCGCGTGGGTCGAGGAGCGCACCTGGTGGTACCGCGCCCGGGTCGACCTCCCGCCCGGGCCCGCAGCGTTGCGCTTCGAGGGGCTGGACGGCGTCGCCACCGTCTGGCTCGACGACGTCGAGCTCGGGACGCACGCGAACCAGCACCGACCCGCGGAGTTCGACCTCGGCGGTCACACCGGCCCCGGCGAGCTCGTGGTCCGCTTCGTCCCGCCGCTCGACGGCCTCGTGACGCCGGAGCAGCTGGAGGCGTCGGTCGCCGCCCTGACGGAGGCCCGACGCCGCATCCGCCCGCGGGCCGAGCCGCCCGTCGCGGAGGACCTGGTTCTGCGGCTGCAGCGGGTGCGCCGCCGCAAGGCCGCCTGCTCCTGGGGCTGGGACCTCGGGCCCCGGCTCCCGTCGATCGGGCTGCACGGGCCCGTCGTCGTGCTGCCCGTGCAGCCGGACCGGCTCCTCGGGGTGCACGCCCGCACGACCTCCCTCGGCTCGTCGGCCACGCTGGCCGTGAGAGTGCAGGTGCGCCTCACCGGGCCGGGGCGCCTGTCGCTCGAGCTGTGCGACCCCGAGGGCGCCGTCGTCGCGTCCTGGTCCGGCGCGGCGGCCGCAGAGGAGGCCGGCGTCGTCCTGGAGGTCGAGCAGCCGCGGCTGTGGTGGCCGCACGACCTCGGCGACTCGCCGCTCTACGACCTCCGGGTGCGGCTGACGCGGGACGGCGAGGTGCTGGACGAGCGGACCGACCGGATCGGCCTGCGGACCGTCGAGCTGGACCGCTCCATCGTCGAGGACGGGCGGCTGTTCCGCCTCGTGGTCAACGGCGTGCCCCTGTTCGCCCGTGGCGCGAACTGGGTGCCGGCGTCGCTGCTGGTCGGCTCCGTGCAGGAGTCGCGCTACCGGGAGCTGGTCGAGGCCGCCCGGCACGGGCAGATGAACGTGCTGCGCGTCTGGGGCGGCGGCGTCTACGAGCACGACGCCTTCTACGCGGCCTGCGACGAGCTCGGCGTCCTCGTCTGGCAGGACTTCATGTTCGCCTGCGACGACTACCCCAGCGACGACGCCGCCCTCACGGCGGAGGTGGAGGCCGAGGCCGTCCACCAGGTGACCCGGCTCCGCAACCACGCGTGCCTGGCGCTCTGGGCCGGCAACAACGAGGTGCAGGGCATCCACCAGATCGCGACCGGCGACGTCGAACCCGGCCCGTGGGGGTGGTCCTGGTTCGCCGAGCTGCTCCCCCGCGTCGTCGGGGAGCACAGCCCGGGGGCCGTCTACTGGCCCGGCAGCCCGTGGGGCGAGGACCCGGCAGAGACGGTCAACGGCGTCCGCGACGGCGACCGGCACGCGTGGGAGGTGTGGCACGGCGTCGACGTCGGGGCGGGGACGCACGAGGACTACGCGACGCCGGGCGAGGCCGCCCACCCGCGCCGGTACCTGCACGACACCGGGCGGTTCATCAGCGAGTTCGGCGTCCACGCCGCCCCCGAGCTGGCCACCCTGCAGCGCTGGTCCGGCGACTCGCCGCTCGCCCTCGACAGCCCGGCGTTCCTGCACCGCAACAAGGACACCCCCGGCGACAAGGCCTGGGCGCTGATGGAGCTCGAGACCGGCCTCCCGAGCACCCTCGAGGAGTACGTCGACCGCTCGATGGCGTGCCAGGCGGAGGGCCTCAAGCTCGGCGTGGAGCACTACCGGCGCCGGCAGCCGGCGTGCAGCGGGACGCTCGTGTGGCAGTTCAACGACGTCTGGCCGGGGCTGTCGTGGTCGGTCCTCGACCACGACCTCGTCGGCAAGGCAGGCTACTGGTACCTGCAGCGGGCCTACGCACCGGTCCTCGCCTCGTTCCGGGTGCACGACGGGCTGCTCGAGCTGTGGGTCACGAGCTCGGTCCAGCGCGAGGTCCCCCTCGACCTCGACGTCGCGCTCGGCGGGTTCGACCAGCCCCGGACGACCGCCCGGCTCCCGCTGACGGCCGCCCCGTACTCGTCCGGCGTCGTCTGGTCCACGCCGGTCGACCGCGCCGACCTGCTCGCCGGCGTCAGGGACCGCAGCGACGCCGTCCCGGCCAACCGGCTGTTCCTCGCGCCGCTCAAGGAGCTCCCCCTGTCCGGGCAGGTCTCCGCGACGGTCCGCCGCACAGGCAGCTCTGCCGAGGTGACCCTGACGGCGTCGGGCTACGCGTACCTGGCCCACGTGCGGGCGAGCGTCCCCGGCGTGCGGTTCAGCACGAACCACCTGGACCTGCGGGACGGCGCGCAGGCGGTCGTCCACGTGTCCGACCTGCCGGAGGACGCCGTCCTCTGCACCGCCTCCTACGGCCGGCCGGCCGTCCCGCTGCACGAGGTGACCCGGTGACCGGACAGTCCTGCACGACGACGACGGGCGGACTCAGACCGTGACCCTCGCGAGCCGGCTCGCCGCGAAGCTGGCCGGCCTGCCGCCCGCCACGACGGCGGTGTCGGTGGACCGCTCCCTGTCCGTCCCGATGCCCGACGGCGTCGAGCTGCTCGCGGACCGCTGGTACCCGACCGGCCGGGACGACGCCCCCGTCCTGCTGACCCGCACCCCGTACGGCCGGCTGGACCTGATGGCCCGGATGCTCGCCGAGCGCGGCTACCAGGTCGTCCAGGTCAGCTGCCGCGGCACGGCCGGCTCCGGCGGCGAGTGGGTCCCCTTCCGCAGCGAGCAGGCCGACGGCCTGGCCACGCTGCAGTGGCTGGAGGCGCAGCCGTGGTTCGTGCCCCGCGTCGCGCTCTTCGGAGCCAGCTACTTCGGCCTCACCCAGTGGGCCGTCGCCGAGGACCCGCCGTCGTGGGTGAAGGCGATCGCGCCAGCCGTCACCGCGAGCGCCTTCCGGGGGCTGTTCTTCCCGGGCGGGAGCTTCGCGCTCGAGACCGCCCTGAGCTGGTCGGCCGGGATGGAGGACCGCGACGCCTCCCCGCTCAGGAAGGCCCTCACCGCACGCCGCACCAGGAGGCAGCTCAGCGCCGCATACGGCACCCTCCCCCTGCGCGACATGGACACGGCCCTCACCGGCCGTCCCGTCCCGGCCTTCCAGGAGTGGATCGCGCACGACGAGCCCGACGACCCGTGGTGGTCCCCGATCGACTTCGGCACCCGTCTGGACGCCGCGCCCCCGGCCTCCATGGTCGCCGGCTGGTACGACGTCTTCCTCGCCGACCAGCTCGAGGACCACAAGGCCCTGACGGCGGCGGGACGCCCGACCCGCCTCACCGTCGGGCCGTGGCACCACGGGCACCCTGCCAGCGTCGGCGCCTTCCTCGCCGACACCCTGAGCTGGGCAGACGTCCACCTGCGCGGAGCGGAGGACGACCGGGCCCCGGTCCGCGTCCAGCTGCTCGGCACCAGGAGCTGGCTCGACCTGCCCGGCTGGCCGCCGCCCGCCACCGACGTGACCTGGTACCTCCAGCCCGGCGGGTCGCTCGGCACCGGGCCCGCACCGGCCTCGGCACCCAGCCGGTACCGCTACGACCCGGCCGACCCCACGCCAGCCGCCGGCGGCGCCACGCTCCAGAGCAGCAACGCTGGTCCCACGGACAACCGGGCCCTCGAGGCTCGGGCCGACGTGCTGACGTTCACGACGCCGGTGCTCGACGCCGACACGACCGTCGTCGGGGAGCTCACGGCCGAGCTGTGCGTGCGCTCGAGCCTGACCCACACGGACTTCTTCGTCCGGCTGTGCGACGTCGACATGAGGGGCCGGTCGACGAACGTCTCCGACGGGATCGTCCGCCTGCGGCCCGGCAGGACGGAGGTGCAGGACGACGGGAGCCTGCGCGTCTGCATACGCATGTCCCCCACGGCCGTGCGCTTCGCCCGGGGCCACCGGATCCGGCTCCAGGTGTCGAGCGGGGCGCACCCGGTCTACCTCCGCAACCCCGGGAGCGGTGAGCCCCTCGCCTCTGCGACGCGGCTGGTGGTCGCCGAGCAGGCCGTCTTCCACGACCCCGACCACCCGTCCCGCGTCGTGCTCCCGCTCCTCGCTCCGTGACCGGGGGCCGGCCGACCCGCGTCGGTCTCGTCGGCACGGGCAGCTGGGCCACACAGGTGCACGGTCCGAGCGCCGTGGCGCACCCCGGCATCGAGCTGGTCGGCGTCTGGGGTCGCAACGAGGCCCGGACGGCGAGCGCGGCGGCCGTCCTGGGCGTCCAGGCGTCGACCTCGCTCCGGCAGCTCGCCGGCCAGGTCGACGTCCTGACGTTCGCGGTACCGCCGCAGGTCCAGGCCGGGCTGGTGGCCGAGGTCGCGGCCGAGGTCAGCGGCCTGCTGCTGGAGAAGCCGACCGGCCTGGACGTGCAGCAGGCACGGGCGGTCGTCGACGCCACCGCCCACGCGCGGACGGCCGTGCTGCTGACCGCCCGCTGGGCACCCCCCACCCGCGAGTGGCTGGCGGACCTGTCCTCCCGGGGCGGCTGGGAGAGCGGTCGGGCGAGCCTCGTCAACGCCCTCACGCCGCAGCGGCTCGCCGACAGCCCCTGGCGCGCCGCCCGGGGAGCGCTGTGGGACGTCGGTCCGCACGCGCTGTCGGTGCTGGAGGCGGTCCTCGGGCCGGTCACAGGCGTGCAGGCGACGCGCAGCGTGAGCGGCCTCGTGCAGCTGCTGCTGACGCACGACGGCGGCGCGACCAGCTCCGCGGAGCTGAGCCTGACGGCGGACCCGGCCGCGTCACACACGGAGGTGTCCTTCTGGGGCGCGGGGGGCCGGAGCGGACCGGCGCCGCGGCTCACCGCGGACGACGTCCGGGCTGCCCACGGTCGGGCGCTGGACGCCCTGCTGCCCGGCTCGGGCACGACCGGCCCGGACGCGGCGTACGGGCTGCACCTGACGGAGGTCCTCGCCGAGGCGGAGTCGCGGCTGGACCGGGGCCGCGGTCGCGTCAGCTGAGGGACGCGACCGCCGCCGCCAGGCTGCCGAGGACGGGCAGGCCGGGGAGCAGGAGCGCCTGCACGACGTGGTAGGTGTCCGGCTGCCCCGACCAGGTCGTGGTCGAGAGCGCTCCGTCGGGCGTCAGCTCGTGGTGCCAGTTGCCTGTAGCGGGGTCGGCGAAGACCTCTGCCGCGTGCCGCTGCCAGCGCTGGAGGTCGGCGTCGTATGCGTCACCTCCGACGGCGGTCGCGAGGACGGCCGCTGCACTGACCGCCTCCGCGAGGACCCAGTGCATGCGCTGGGTGCTCACGGGGCGGTCGTGCCAGTCGAGCGTGTAGACGAAGCCGTCCCTGCCGTCGGCGCGCCAGCCGCGGTCCCGGGCGGCCGCGTACAGGGCGACGGCGTCGTCCCGGAGCCACGCCGGGGCGTCCGCGCCGAGATCCGCGTCGAGGTGCAGGCACAGCCGCGCCCACTCGAACTGGTGGCCCACGGTCACGCCGTAGGGCCGGAAGGGGTCGTGCGGCGCGTCCGCCCCGTGCTCCGGCTCGGCCTGCCACGCCGCGTCGAAGTGCTCGGGGAGCCGCCAGCCCCGGCCGCCCGCCTCGCGGTGGACGAGCCGTTCGGTGATGCGCAGGGCGCGCGACCGCGCCTGCTCGGCCTGCGCCGGCGCCGCGTCCGCGACGGCGAGCAGCGCCTCGACCGTGTGCATGTTCGCGTTGGCGCCCCTGTACCCGTCGAGCCTCGTCCAGCCCCGGTCCCACTGCTCCACGGCGGCGCCCGCCTGCTCGTCCCAGAACCGCCGCTCCCAGACCTCCAGCGCCTGCTGCAGCAGGACCTCCGCGCCCGGAGCCCCCGCCCGGGTGGCGCTGGCCGCCGCGAGCAGCACGAAGGCGTGCGTGTACGCCTGCTTGCCGTCGTCGCCGGGACGGGCGGTCCACCAGCCGTCGTCCTCCGGGTCGTGCAGCGGCCCCTGCAGGGAGCGCAGGCCGTGCAGGAGGTCGGGCAGGACGTCGCGGTGGCCGAGCAGCACCCCGAGCGCGAGCACGTGCACGGCGCGGGCGACGAGGTAGCACTGCAGGCCCTCGGCGGCGTCGACCGTGCCGTCGGCACGCAGGTGCCCGAACCCGTCAGCAGTACGGCTGAGCCGGACCCGCTCGAGCAGGCGGCGTACGGCGACCGCGCGCGTGGGAAGGCCCTCCGACCTCACGAGGGACGGGCAAGGTCGCTCCGGCCCGCGGTCAGGATGCGGACGGCGAAGTCGGCGATGCTGTCGGCGACCTGCTCGCCGCTGCCCCCCGCGTAGCTGCTCCACCACTCCGGGGCGCGGATGCCCATGGAGGAGATGGCGTACCCCAGCAGGACGGCGTCGTCGCCCGCGAAGACCCCGAGGCGCTGACCCCGGGCCAGGACGCCGAGGAAGTCCCGCCCCGCGTCGGCCTTCAGCCGGAGCAGCTCCTCGGAGTGCTCCGCCTCCAGACACTCGATCTCGCGGTTCGCGACGCGGGCCAGCGCCGGGTGCTCGAGGTGGACGAGCACGTGCGCGCGGCACAGCGCCCGGATCTGGGTGACCGGCTCCGCGCCGACCTCCAGCAGGGCCTCCCGCAGCCGGTCCCGGTGGGTCGCGAAGGCGATCCGCACCAGCTCGAGCAGCAGGTCCTGCTTCGACGGCGTATGGGCGTACAGGGCCATCGGCTTGAGCCCGACGCTGGACGCGATGTCCCGGACCGAGACGGCGTGGTAGCCGCGACGGCCGAACAGCTCGAGCGCGGCCTCGAAGAGGCGGCGTCGAGCCGGCGAGAGGTCGAGCCCTGCAGGCAGGGCCTGTCCGTCGGCGGCGGCCGTGACCGGCATGGGACTCCCAGGGTGCGTAGGACCGTGACGGTCGCCGCCCGCCCGCCCCAGCAGCGCCCGGGTCGGTGCCGAGACCGCCTGACAGAGCCTACGTGGCGCGGTACCGTACGACCGTACGTCTCACCCGATCGATCGGACGGACCGTCATGCCCCTCCCGCACACCAGCCCCGGCCAGGCTCCTCCCGCCCTGCAGTCCCGCGGACGCCGTAGCAGCGGGCCGCGCCGCGCGCTGGTGGGAGCACTGCTCGCCGGGGCCCTGGCTGCCTGCGGGACGACCGTGCCCCAGGGCGGCGGGGTCGCGGCCGGCCAGCCCGGCCAGCCGGGCACACTCGGTGGCGGGACGACGGCCGAGGGCGGAGCGGTCCTCGGCGGCGCCCCCGCACCCGAGGCAGGAGCGGTCGACACGGCCGGCACCGACGGGGGCGGCGTCGGCGCGGGAACTCTGCAGCCGGGCGGCGCAGGCCCCGCCGGGACGACCCGGTCGGGCGGCACAGCAGTGCCGTCGTCCGGCGTCGTAGCCGGGCAGGGCGCCGGCGGCGTCACGAGCGCCGGCGGCCCGAAGAAGCCCGTGAAGATCGGGTTCGTGCTCGCCCCCGACGCCGACCAGTTCTTCTCCGCGCTCGGCAGCAGCGCGAGGACGGGGAACCAAGAGGTCATGCTCAAGGCCGCTCTCGCGTGGGCCAACGCCAACGGCGGCCTCGCCGGACACGCGATCGACCCGGTCATCGAGAAGGTGTCGGTCACCAGCAACGAGACGTACTCGCAGCAGTACCAGAAGCTCTGCACGGCCTGGACGCAGGACGCGAAGGTCGTGGCCGCGTCCATGGTCGGCATCGGGGCCGACACGAACATGGACAAGTGCATGAACAACGCGAAGACGCTGTTCGTCACCGGCTCACACACGCTCCACGACCCGCAGGACTACGCCCGCACGCCGTACGTCGTCTCCCCGCACGAGGTCAGCGCTGCGGCGCTCGCCACCACGCTGGCCGACCTCATCGCCAGCCGCGGCTACGAGAAGCGGGGCGGGACGGTGGGCCTGCTCAACTACGACATCCCTGAGTACAACCGGGCGGTGGACAAGCAGCTCAAGCCGCGCCTCGCTGCCGCCGGCATCAAGCTCGTGCAGTACACGATCCCGCCGCCCGCCTCCACCGCCGCGATCGGCGGCTCGGTGAGCGTCATCCAGAACGCGCAGCTGCGGATGGCCGCCCAGGGCGTCAAGACGGTGACGTTCCTGTGCGCCGGCTGCTTCCCGTTCTTCAAGCAGAACGCCGGGTCCCAGAACTACTACCCGCGCTACGTCCTCAGCTCGATGGACGGGCTCGTGGGCCAGGCCGGTGACAGCAACGACCGGGCGCTGCGGGAGTCGGTCGCCGTCGGCTGGGAGCCCGTCTCGGACGAGCCCCGCTACGCCGACTCCAAGGCGCTGCAGGCCGCCAACCCCACCTTCAAGCGCTGCCTCGAGGTCATCAAGAGGACGGGGCAGGTCACGAGCGACAGCTCGCTGCTCGTCGGGACGTTCTTCTGCGACGGGATCATGAGCCTGTACGCCGCGGCCCGGGCCAACCCGGCCGAGCCGATGACCGCGACCACGCTGCGCGACGGGTTCCTCTCCCTGAAGCGCTCGCACCTGTCGGCGCTGTCGCACGCGACGCTCCTCACGCCCTCACGCCACGCGGGCGCCGCCACCTACCGCGTCCTGTCCTGGGACGGCCGGGCGCAGCGCTTCGCCTACTCGACTCCCGCCCAGCCGTTCCCCGACGCGCGCTGAGCACGGGCCGGTGACGCCGCCCTAGCCGCCCTCGAGCTGCCCCGCGAGCCGGTGCAGGCGCAGGGCGACGTGCAGGTCCAGGGCGGCGTCCGGGTCGCGCCAGTCCTCCCCCAGCACGGCACCGACCCGGGCGAGCCGCTGGTAGAGCGTGTTCGGGTGGATGTGCAGGGTCTCCGCGGTGGCCGTGTGCTGACGTCCGCTGGCGAGGTACTGCTCGAGGGTGCGGGCGAGGTCGGTGCCCTTGGCGGCGTCGTGCTCGAGCAGCGGTCCGACGGTGCGGGAGACGAACTCCGCGGCCTCCTGCGGCCGGCCGGCGCCGAGCAGGAAGCGGTAGACGCCGAGCGCCTCCGGCGTCGCGACCATGCGCGTGCGGCCGAGCGCGAGGGCGGCCTGCAGGCAGCGGCGGGCGGCGGCGTAGGCCTCGGGCAGGGCGGCCGCGCCGCGGACGGGCGGGCTCACCCCGGCGGTGCCGTGCACGGCGACCGGGGCGAGGTCGGTGTCGGCGGGCACGAGGAGCAGGGTCCTGCCGGCGCGGTCCACGACGAGGCCGTCCACGCGCCGCGCGATCTCGGCGCAGGCGGACCGGGCCGCCGACGTCCCGGCCTCGACCAGCGCCAGGACGTGCTCCCCGGACAGGTCGACCCGGGCGGCAGCGGCCCGGCGCTCGAGGACGTCGCTCTCCCCGCCCTCGACCAGGGCCGTCAGCAGCTCCCCCCGGCTCCGGGTCGCGGCCTCGGCCACCGCGCGCTGCTGCACGAGCGCCAGGGCGATGCCGAGGGCGCCGCGCTCCAGCAGCCGCACCTCGGCGTCGTCGGCGGCACCCGAGCCCCGCACGACGATGCTGCCCAGGTAGTCCTCGGCCGCCACGACGGGACACAGCACGAGCAGCGCCTCGCCCTGCCCGTGGACGACGACGCTCCGCCGGCCCCGGTCGGCGAAGCGCTCGGCGGGCGACGGCGCCCCGAGGTCCGGCCCGGCGAGCGGCCGGTCGGCGGCGTCCACGAGCTGCACGGGCACCTTCAGCACGTCCGACAGCGCCGACACGACCTCGGCGGGGCCTCCCCCACGGACCACGGCGTCGGTCAGGCGCTCGTGCAGGACGATGGCGCGGTCGACCTGGTCGGTGCCCTCCTGCAGGCGGGTGTTGGCCAGGCGGAGGCCGTCCGTCGCGGCCCGCTGCGCGTCGAACAGGTTCGCGTTCTCGATGGCGACCGCGGCGTGCCCGGCCAGGCCCACCAGCAGGCTGACCTCGCTCGCGGTGAACGGCCGCTGGGCACGTTCGGCCGCGAACAGCACGCCGAGCACCGTCCCGTGCGCCTGCAGGGGGACGCCGAGGATGCTGCGCAGACCCTCCTCCCCCGCGAACGTGTCGGCGGCCGGGAGGTGCTCGATGCTCGCGTCGGCGAGGTAGTCGCTCGTCATCGCCGGCTGCCCGGAGGCGACCACGCGGCCGGCCAGCCCCGCCGTCAGGGACAGCCGGATCTCCCGGAACCCGGCCCCGAGGACGCCGTCGAAGTAGCGGATGCGCAGGTCGTCCTGCTCCACCAGCGCCAGGTACGCGACGTCGACCCGCAGCAGCTGCCGCGCCTGCGTCGCGACGTCGGTGAGCAGGGCGGGCAGGTCGCGGACGACGGTCAGCCGGGCGGCCATCTGCGACAGCGCCGCCAGCTCGGCCGCCCGCCGTGACCGCTCGCGCAGCTGGGCGTGCAGCTGCAGCGCCCGGCGGGCCTCCCGGTCGGTCTCCTCCGGGTCCTCGCCCAGGTCGCGCAGGGCCTGCCGGTACGCCTCCAGCTCGTCGGCCGGGGCGTCGCGCAGGAGCAGCTGCAGCCAGGACGTCGGGTCGGTCACACCGCCATCATCACAGCCGCCTCACCGGCGCGGCAGGACCTTGCCCGGGTTGAACAGCCCCAGCGGGTCGAGGGCGTCCTTGACCGCGTGCTGCATCAGCAGGTCGCCCGGGTCGAGCTCGCGCGCCATGCCGCCCATCTTCAGCAGCCCGACGCCGTGCTCCCCCGTCACCGTCCCGCCGAGCAGCAGGGCGGCGTCGAGCAGCTCCTCGAAGGCGAGCTGCGCGGCAGCGCGCGCACCGTCGTCGCCGGCAGGGGTGAGCAGCAGGGGGTGCAGGTTGCCGTCGCCGGCGTGCGCGATGGTGGCGATCCGGACGCCGTGGCGCTGCCCGATCGCCACGATCTCGCCCAGCATCGCCGGGACCTTGGACCGCGGCACGCAGACGTCCTCGGTCAGCACGGGCGAGAGCCGCTCCAGCGCCGGGTAGGCCAGGCGCCGCGCCGAGAACAGCGCCTCGGCCTCGGCGTCGTCGGTGGACTGCTCGGCCCAGAGCGCGCCGGCGGCGGTGAAGGAGTCGACCAGGGCCTGCGCCTCGTCGTCGCCGGCCTGCCCGGGGGTGTCGACCCGGGCCAGCAGCAGCGCCGCGGCGTCGGCCTCGAGACCGAGGTGCTTCCACTCCTCGACGGCCTGCAGGCACTCCCGGTCGAGCAGCTCCAAGGCGCTCGGCACCAGGCCGCGGCGGGTCACCAGGGCGACCGCCTGACCGGCGTCGACGAGGCTGTCGAACGCGCCGACCACGGTGCGCGGCGTGCCGGTCAGGGCGGGCCGCAGCCGGAGCGTCACCTCGGTGACGACGCCGAGGGTGCCCTCGCTGCCGACCATGAGCCCGGCCATGTCGTAGCCGGCGACGCCCTTGTTCGTGCGGCGGCCGAGGGCGACGGCGGTGCCGTAGCCGGCCGGTCCGCCGACGACGGCGCGCATGCCGAGGACGTAGTCCCGCGTGACGCCGTACTTGAGGCAGCACAGCCCGCCGGCGTTCGTGGCGACGTTGCCGCCGATGGTCGACCAGGGGGCGCTCGCCGGGTCGGGCGGGTACCAGAGGCCGTGCTCCGCGACGACGGCCTTGAGGTCGTCGTTGACGATCCCCGGCTGGACGACGGCGACGAGGTCCTCGGTGTCGACCGAGACGACGCCGTCCATGCGCGACAGGTCCAGCACGAGGCACCCGTCGACGGCGTTGGCCCCGCCGGACAGGCCGGTGCCGGCGCCACGGGTCACGACGGGGACGCCGAGCTCGGCGCAGACCCGGACGGCGTGCTGGACCTCGGACTCGGACCGGGCGCGCAGGGCGACGGCGGCGGAGCCGACCGGGGCCCACTCGGCCTCGTCGTGCGACAGGCTGCGCAGGACGTCGGTGTCCACGACGAGCCGGTCGGCGGGCAGTCCGCGCCCGAGCGCCTCGACGAGCAGCTCGGTCGGGCCGGCGGCGACGGCGGTCATGCGAGGGCCGCCCGGACGAGCTCGGCGGTCACGGCGGCGCCCTGTCCGGTCATGATCGCGCCCGCGTGGTCGAGCCCGGGCAGGTACCGCACGTCGACGGCCTGCGCGGCGTACTCCGCGACCGCCTCGGCCGGGTAGGCCGGCGGCGTGGCGGGGCCGCCGCCGAACTCGGCGTGCGTGAAGCGGACCGGCACGGTCAGCTCCTGCCAGCGCGGCGGGCCGAAGAAGACCGACTCGGCGTCGGAGAGCAGCGCCTCGCCCGAGAGCCGGACCCGGCCGTCGTCGTCCAGGTCGTGCGCGAGGTAGCCCCGCAGGACGTCGTCGACGGCGAGCAGCGGCGCGGTGTTCTCGGCGAAGAACGCCAGGTACTCCTCGAGGGACGCCCACGGCTTGTCCAGGCGCGACAGCCGGTCGGCGAAGACCGCGGGCAGCATCTCGCGTGTGAGCCCGGGGGGCGCCGCCATCGGGTAGCCGCCGTCGACGAGCACGAGGCTCTCGACCCGGTCGGGGAAGCGCACCGCGAGGTCGACCGCGACGAAGCCGCCCATCGACATGCCGCAGACGACGACGCGGTCGAGACCGAGGGCGTCGAGCACGCGGACGCAGTCGTCGGCGTGCTGCTTCACCGACGACGGACCGGCGACGTCGAGGCTGTCGGCGCGGCCGCGGAGGTCGGGGGCGACCAGCAGCAGCTCGGGCGCGGCCACCCGCAACCAGTCCCACAGGTGGCGGTGGCTGCTGATGCCGTGCACGGCGAGGACGGGGGCGGAGGTCCCGGACGTCACCTCGACGGCGAGCTCGCCGCCGTCCACGGGGACGCGCTGCACACCGGGGCTCAGGAGGCTCATGCGTCGACGGTAGGAGCGGCCTGCGAGGTGCGACACGGACCGCTCCCCCACTGCACGGCCGCGGCAGTGGTCAGCTCCTCCAGGGCCTGCCGGACCGGTCGGCCGCGCAGGACGTCCAGCGCCGGCAGCACCAGGCCGGTGACCTCGAGGTCGGCCAGCTCCTGCTCGGGGGACCTGAGCGGTCGCCGGTCCACGACGGCGTCCGGGTGCGCCTCGGTCCACCGCAGCCAGCAGGCGACGACGGCGGCCGCGGCCGGCGCACCGTCGGCCAGCACGGGCAGGACGAAGCCGGGGACGCGGTCGGAGGAGAAGGCGGCGAGCCGGGCCAGGGTGTCCGGCACGGCCCGGCTGGCGAAGCGGGCCAGCAGCGACTCCTGGTAGGCGTCGAGGTCCACCTCCGGCACCGGCTCGAGCGTCCGCACGGCCTCGCCGAGGTAGGCGCGGAGCAGGCCGACGACGGCCGGGTCCGTGGCGGCGTCGGCCACCGACACGTGGCCGAGCAGGAGGCCGGCGTAGGCGAGGGCCTGGTGCCCGCCGTTGAGCAGGCGCAGCTTCATCAGCTCGTACGGGCGGACGTCGTCGACCAGCTGCACGCCGACGGTCTCGAGCGGCGGCCGGCCGTCGGTGAAGCGGTCCTCGAGCACCCACTGCAGGTGCGGCTCGCAGGTGACCGGCGCGGCGTCGTCGACCCCGAAGCGCGTGCGCACGAGGTCGCGGTCGGCCTGCGTCGTTCCGGGGGTGATCCGGTCGACCATGCTGCTCGGGAACGCGACCTCGCGCGCCACGCGGTCGGCCAGGTCGGCGTCGAGCAGACGGGCCGACCCGACGACGGCGTCCCGGCAGACCTCGCCGTTGCCCTCGAGGTTGTCGCAGGAGACGACCGTGAAGGGGCGCAGCCCCGCGTCCCACCGACGCACGAGCGCGGCCAGCAGGAGGCCGGGCCAGCCGCCGGGTGCCGGGTCGACGCCGTAGCCGCCCTCGGTGACCGTCAGCGTGACGACGTGCGTGCCCGGGTCCGCCAGCCGGGCGACGACGGCCTCGACGTCGTCGGGGGCGAGCAGCACCTCGCGCAGCGACCGCACCTCGGTCCGGTCCAGCGTGCCGTCGGGGTGCTTGACGACGACGGAGTACACGCACCCCTGCTCGCGCAGGGTGTCGAGCAGGGCCCGGTCGCTCTCGAGCACGCCGACGCCGCAGACGCCCCACGGGGTGCCGGGCTCGGCCTGGCGCAGCCGGTCGAGGAAGACCGCCTGGTGCGCCCGGAAGAACGCGCCGACGCCCAGGTGGACGACGCCGCGTGCTCACCCGCGGACGGCCGCAGCGACCTCGTCGGAGAACAGCACGGTCGCGTGGTTGCCGCGCACGCGCTCGGCGGTCAGCAGGGGCAGGCGCGAGGTCCAGGCGTCGACGACGCCCTGGGCGAGGAACGCCTTCGCGCCGTCCTTGACGCCGTCGGTCGCGGCGACGAGGTGCGCCGGGACGGCGAGCGCCTCGAGGGCGGGGGTCGTGTCGGGGCCGAAGAACGTGTCGACGGCGTCGGCGACGGCGTGCGGGGTGTGGAGCAGCGGGCGCACCCGGCCGGGCTCGCCGGCCATGTCCTCGGCGAGGACCTCGACGAGCAGGGGCCGCAGGTCGGGGCGGTCGCGGAGCATCGGGCCGAGCTTCTTGGTCGCCAGCGCCTCGACGCTCTCGTGGTCGCGGTCGAGCGCCTTCATCTGCTTGCCGAAGGCCAGGCGCGTCATCCGCGGACCCATGAAGAAGGGCAGCTTCGGCGGGACGCCGCCGTCGACGAGCACCAGCCGGGCGACCCGGTCGGGGGCCTCCTGCGCGACGAGCGGTGCGAGGTAGGCGCCCATCGAGTGGCCTACGAGGACGACGTCGCGCAGGTCGAGCTCGGTGAGCACGCGGGCGACGTCGCGGGCGTGCGCACGCAGGCCGGTCGGGCCCCCGGCGTCCTTGCTGCCGCCGCGACCGCGCAGGTGGGGGGCGACGACGTGCCGGTCGGCGAGGGTGCGGGCGAGGGGCCCCCAGGTACGGCCGCTGCTGCCGAGGCCGGCCAGGCCGACCACGGTCGGTCCCTCGCCGGCCCACTCCGCCACGGTCAGCCCCGCGACCGTCGTCTCCGTGCGCGTCCTCGTCGTCGTCATGCTGAGGACGCTAGGGCGGGGCCGACGTCCGCCACACCGGTGACGGGCACCACAGAGCGCGTAGGCCTGTGGTGGTCCCGTCCATGTCGCCGGGGCGGGCACGCCCCTAGCGTCCCGGTGTGCCCTCCCTCCCCGTCCGCCGCTGGTCGACGGCGACCGTGCTGGCCGTCTCCGCCGCCGGCCTCGTCGCGGCCCTGCCGAGCGACGCCGCGCCCGCGCCCCGGGCCGTCCCGAGGGCGGTCTGCTCGCCGCAGGACCTCCCCGAGACGGGACTGCAGGGCCAGGTCCCGCGCCGCGACCGCGACAGCGGCCGGTCCCGCCAGGGCTACCGCTGCGGGCTGTCCCTCGTCGGCCGCGCCCAGGGCGAGGGGGCCTCCTGGGTCACGGCGTCCACCGGGTCCTGCGCCTACGTGCCCCAGGCCGTGCCGTCGTCCCTGCGGGCGGCGCACCCCGGGGTGCAGGTCCTCGACGTCCGCGACCCGGCCCGTCCCCGCCGGGCCGGCGCGCTGACCAGCCCCGCCATGCTCACGAACCCCTGGGAGTCGCTGCGGGTGCACGAGGGGCGGCACCTGCTCGCCGGGGTCAGCGGCACGGCGCTCGAGGGCGCGGCCGCGTTCGACGTCTACGACGTCGGCGACTGCCTGCACCCCCGGCTGCTCAGCAGCGTGGCCGGGACGGCCCTGTCGCTCCCGGTCGGCGCGCTCGGGCACGAGGGCGCCTTCTCCCCCGACGGACGCACCTACTGGGCCAGCGGAGGCGCGCCCGGCCTGCTCGTGGCCCTCGACGTCAGCGACCCGCGCCGTCCCCGCGTGCTCTACCGGGGCGTGCACGCGCAGATCGCCCACGGCCTGTCGTTCAGTCCCGACGGACGCCGGATGCACCTGTCGACCATCCAGCCGCAGGGTCTCGCCGTGCTCGACGTGTCGCAGGTGCAGGACCGGCGGCCGCAGCCGCAGGTCCGGCCGGTCGGGCAGCTGCTGTGGAGCGACGGGGCCAACGCGCAGCACACCGTGCCGCTGACCTACGGGGGCCGCCCGCACCTGCTCGCGGTCGACGAGATGGGCCTGGGCGGGGCCCGCCTCCTCAGCCTCGCCGACCCGCGCCGGCCGCGGCTGGTCTCGCACGTGCGGCTCGACGTGATGCTGCCGCAGCACGCCTCGGTCCGGGAGGCCGACACCGCAGGCACGGGGCTGTTCGGGTACGAGGCCCACTACTGCTCCGTCGACCGGGCGGCCGACCCGCGGCTGGCCGCCTGCGGCTGGTTCCAGTCCGGGGTGCGGGTGTTCGACGTCCGCGACCCGCGGGCGGTGCGGGAGGTCGCCTACTACGTCCCACCGGCCCAGACCGGGCGCGAGGCGGCCCTGCCCGGCTCCGAGCACGCCGGCGGCCCGGCCGCCCGGGGCGGTGCGACCGTGTCCCTGACGGCCGACTGGTGCTCGTCGCCGCCGCGCTTCGTCGGGGACCAGCTCTGGGTCACCTGCACGGACAACGGCTTCCAGGTCCTGCGACTCGCCGACCGGGTCCGCGCCCTGCTCCGCTGAGCCGGCGCGCGCTCCGACGTCCTCGACCGCGACCCCCGCCGCGCTGGACGCTCAGCGGTCGGCGAACTCCCGCAGCACGTCCGTGAACGCCGCCGGCTCCTCGAGAGGCGGGACGTGGCCGCTGCGCTCCAGGACCGCCAGCTCGCCGTGCGGTGCCGTCTCCGCCATCCAGGCGCTCGACTCCCACGGCCAGAACGGGCTGTGCCGTCCGGCGACGGCGAGCAGCGGGACGTCGACCCCGGGCAGGACGTCGCGCCAGTCCTTCTCCGCGTGGTCCCTCAGCAGCGGCCGGGTCTGCTCGACCGAGAACGGCGGCTCGACGACGCCGAGGGCGAGCACCTCGGGCCCGGGGACCGCGTGGAAGGGGTCCAGCGCCCCGGGGAAGCCCGCGAGGAACGGCTCCAGACCCTCGCGGGTCAGGCCGGTCATGCCGAGCTGCCAGTCGCCCTCGTTCACCATCTTGGGCGTCTGGTCGACCAGGACCACGCCGCGGAGCCGGTCGCTCCCGAACAGGTCCAGGTAGGCCAGGCAGGTGCTCGCGCCCATGGAGGCACCGACGAGCAGGACGTCGTCGAGGTCGAGCGCCGCCAGCACGTCGTGGACGTCCTTGCCGTGCCGGGCCATCCGCTGCCCGTGGAGCGGTCGCTCCGACGCCCCGTGCCCTCGCCGGTCCAGCACGACGACGCGGTGCGCGTCGCGGAGCGCCTCGCGCTGGTGCACCCACAGGGCGCCGGGGGCGCCGTAGCCGTTCACGAGGACGACGGGCCGGCCGCTGCCCTCCTGGACGACGTCGAGCGCGACGCCGTCGCTGACCCGCACCAGGGTCACCGGCGAAGGCTGTGCACCGTCGACGCGCCGTACTTCATGCAGCGGCAGGACGCGACGAAGGTCAGGTCACGGGCCGCGCCGGGGACGAACAGGGTCGACGGGCCGAGGCCGCTGCCGAAGGAGAACGCGGAGGAGAACTTCCCCGCAGTGCGCTGGATCCCGTCGTAGACCTGCGTGCCGGTGAACCCGCCACCCGCCGCCGCGCCCCCGACGATGAGGCGGATGCCGTCGCAGAAGGCGAAGGCGACGGCCTCGGCGAAGCGCTTGCCCTCGAACGACTGCTTGCCCGCCGCGAAGACCTCCTTGCACAGCTTCTCGCCCGGCCCGACGTCACCGGTGTCGTTGGCCTGGGCCACGTCCAGCGACGGCGACCAGCCGACGCCGAGCGCGCCGGTGTTCTGCCCCTGCGGGGAGTTCGCCTCGAGGAACACCTGCGGGGCGTTGTAGGTGTGGATGCCGTAGCGCGGTCGGTAGCCCTGGCTGTTGGCGGACAGCTGGAAGGGCAGCAGGTCGGAGTTGGTCGAGATGACGTGGGTGACGCCGTTGCCGCTGAACTGCAGGACCGCGCCGGAGTAGTCGCTGCCGCTCGCGGCGTAGACCACGGGCGCGGGCTGGCCGGCCGCCTCGAGGGCCGAGGCGACGACGGCGCCGACCCGCTTCCCGACGTCGGTCGTGTCGATCAGCACGCCGACCTTGGCCGCGCCCGGCGCGGTCGTCCCCGTCCGGGTGTTCCAGCCGGCGAACCACCCCTGGGCCTTCAACCGGGCGACCAGGACGGGTGCGAGGGCGTTCCAGGAGGGCGCGACCGACTGGTAGAAGAACGGCGCGAGGTCCCGGCCGACCTTGTCGTCGACGGCGGCCACCGACGCGCTGAACAGCGGCGTCCTGGCCTTGGCGAGGCAGGCCCGGAAGCTGGGGACGTCCATGAGCGTCACCGGGTTGAGCAGGCCGATGACCGGGCGGTCCTGCGTGAAGTACGTGCAGGCGGCCGCACCCGCCGTGTTCGGGTCCTGCTGCGTCGCGACCGTGGCCTGGTCCTTGAAGACGATCTTGACCTTCCGGCCGAACACGCCACCCCTGCTGTTGAAGTACGCCGCCACCGACAGCGCCTGCGCCTCCTGGTCGCCCGGGTCGAGGCTGTTGGCCCCGACGCTCTTGGCGACCCCCGCCACGTCCTTCTGCGTCGCGACGCCGATGTAGACGAAGTCCTTGTCCCAGCCGCGGCCCTTCTCCGGCACGTCCGCCGCCGCGACCGAGCCCGGGGGGAGTCCGGCAGCGGCCGCCGCGGCGCTGCCCGCACTGCTGCCGCCCTTCGCCGGGGCCGCGAGGGCGCCGGGCCGGGACACCGTCGTGCTCCCGGCTGCGGCGGGCCCCGCGGCGCTCCCGGGCGCCGGAGCGGCCGGGACCCCGGTGTCGCTGCCCGGGACGGCGCCGACCGCACCCGGAGCGGCCTCCGTCGTGAGCCCGGTCGTCCCCTGGCCGAGCGAGCCGCCCGCGGTGACCTCGGAGGACTGCTGCACCGTGCTGCCGCACGCGGTCAGCAGGGAGAGCCCGAGGGCGAGGGCGACCAGACGGGGAGCAGGGGTGCGGAGCATGGCTCGATCCTGGACGAGGCGGTCTGCTCCTGCACCGGGGACGAGGTCCACAGCCCGCCTGCCGGAGTGGGCTGTGTCACCACGGTGCCTCGGCGCCGGCGTGGTCCGGCGGTCCCGGGACCCTGTCCACCGGCACCACCCTGACCCCGTCCCCGTGGGCCTGCGCGACGATGCCCGCCCTCGACACCGGTCCTACCGTCCCGGGATGGACGTCCTGCGGAGCCGGCTCGCCCTCCTCGCCCTGTGCGCCCTCGCGGTGAGCGCCTGCGGCACCACGGTGCCCCTGGCCGAACGGCAGCAGTCGGCGCCCGCGCAGGTCAGCGGTGAGGGCCTGGGGCAGGTCGAGGGCGCGGACGGCGTCGCGGTCGACAGCGCGGGTGCCCCTCTGACCGGGGTCCCGGACGCCGCGGCGGTCGACGGCAGCGGGAGCGCGCCCGGGACCGGGAGCGCTCCGGCCGGCCCCGACCTGCCGGGCAGCCCGCGGTCGGGCACCAGCACGCAGCCCGGTTCTGCGCCGACCGGAGACGCCCCGGCCCGCGGCCCTGGCGCCGGCCGGCCGGCGGTGACGTCACCGATCTCGCTCGGGTTCATCGTGGAGAAGGGCAACGGCCAGCAGGCCAACGAGTCGGCGGGCGTCAGCACCGGCACCACCCTGACCCTGGGCGCCGTCTTCAAGGGCCTGGTCAAGGCGTTCAACGCGGCCGGCGGGGTCAGCGGCCGCAGGATCGCGCCGACCTACTACGAGACCGACCCGACGGCCACGGACTACAACCGGGAGCGCGCCGCGGCCTGCGCGGCCTTCACCCAGGACGCCAAGGTGGCCGTCGCGCTCACCGTCTCGGACTACGACGACGGCTTCTCGCGCTGCCTGCGCGGCGGCGGGGCGTACCAGGTGGACTCCGGTGCCGGCGGGACCAGCGCGGCGACCGCGCGCGCCACCACCAACTTCCTGTCGACCGCCGCCCCGTCCATGGAGCGCCGCGAACGGGCGCTGTTCGCCACCGGGCAGGAGATCGGGTCGTTCCCCAAGGGCACCACGGTGGGCGTCATCGTGGACGCGTGCCCCGAGACGCGGGCCGGGTACGAGAAGGGACTGGTCCCCGCGGCCAAGGCGGCCGGCGTGACCCTCGTGCCGGTCGAGGTGCAGTGCGTGACCGGCTTCTCCGACCTCGGCCCCATCGCGACGGCGCTGCAGAACGCGGTGCTGCGCTTCCGCTCCTCCGGCGCCACGCAGGTCACCTACGTCAGCAACGTCGAGTCGACCGAGGTGCTGCTGTTCGCCCAGTCGGCGGAGAGCCAGGGCTACCGCCCCGGGTACGTGCTGTCGTCGCGGGCGCAGCCCATCGCGATCGCGCAGAACTCCCCCGCGGCGCAGCTCGCCAACATGAAGGGCATGGGCTGGCAGCCCTCGCTCGACGTCGCGCTGGACAAGCAGCCGCCGCGGTCCGCCGTCCAGAAGCGGTGCCTGGCGCTGCTGCGGTCCTCGAACGTGCTGCCGACCAGCAGTGCGGACTTCTACTACGCCTACAGCGGCTGCGACACCTTCTTCGCCCTCGAGGCGCTGCTGCGCTCGACCGCGGGCCGCAGCAGCATCGCGGACCTCGGCGCGGCGGGAGGCGGCCTCGGCACGAGCCTCGTGGGGGCCGCGACGTTCAGCCTGAGCTACGCCCCCGGAGCCCTGGACGGTGCGGCCAGCCGCCGCGCGTTCCGGTACGACACGGGCTGCAGCTGCTTCACCTTCGCCGGCCCCGAGCGGCCGCTCCGGTGAGCGACGCGCTCGCGCTCCACGCCGAGGCCGTCGTCGTGGACACCCACGACGACCTCCTCATGCTCACCAGCCGTCGGCCCAGGGCGCAGCAGGCGGCGTACTTCCGGGAGTCGTGGCTGCCGCAGCTGCGCCAGGGCGGCGTCGACGTGCAGGTCCTGCCCGTCTTCGTCGACGACGTCCACCGGCCCGAGGGCGCCCTGCGGCAGACCCTGAGGATGCTCGAGTCGGGCTGGACGATCGCGGAGGGCAACCCCGACGACGTCGCCGTCTGCCTGACCGGTGCCGACGTCGACGCGGCCGTCGCGTCCGGCCGGATCGCCCTGGTGCTCGCCCTGGAGGGCCTGGAGGCGGTCGGCTCCGACGTCGAGCTGCTGTCCACGCTGTTCCGGGTCGGGGTGCGGGTCGCGTCGCTGACGCACTTCGGGCGCACCGCCCTGGCGGACGGCTCCGGGGAGGACGCCGCCGGGTCGCGGCTGACCCGGGCCGGTGTCGAGGCGATCGCGCTGATGGAGGAGCTCGGGCTCCTCGTCGACGTCAGCCACCTGGGCGCGCGGGGCGTCGACCACGTGCTCGAGGTCGCCCGGCGTCCCGTCATCGCCACGCACTCCTCGGCGCACGAGCTGCGCGGGCACCACCGCAACCTCACCGACGCCCGGCTGACCGGGATCGCCGCGGGCGGCGGCGTCGTCAACGTGAACCTGTTCGCCGGGTTCCTCGACACCGACCCCGCCCGGTTCACGGTCGCGCGGGTGGTCGACCACCTCGAGCACGTGGCCTCCGTGTCGGGGGTCGGGGCGGTCGGTCTCGGGCCGGACTTCCTGCAGCAGGTGTTCGAGGAGCTGCACCCCGGAGTCGACAGCCTCGTCATGGAGGGCGTCGACGCGAAGTGGGTCGTCCCCGGGCTCGAGGGCCCGGCCGGCCTCCCCCTGGTCACGCAGGAGCTGGTCCGCCGCGGCTGGGCCGACGACGACGTCCGCGCCGTGCTCGGGGGCAACGACCTCCGGCTGTTCCGCACGGCGCTGGGCGTACCGCTGCAGCTGCGCCAGCAGGAGTGACGGACCGCACGTCGAACACCTCTGCATGCCCACTCCTCGTCGCGCCGCCCTGTACGCGGCCCTCAGCACCCTGGCCGTCACCGCCGGCCTGCTCGCCCCGGCCTCCCAGGCCGCCGTCGCCGGACCGACCGTCACCGACGGCTGCGTCACGAGCGTCGGCGACCCGGACACCCCCGGCCCGGTCGACATCTGCTACACGATGTTCAAGCCGGCCGGCGCCTCCGCGAAGCGCCCCGTGCCGATGCTGCTGCACGGCCACGGCTGGGGCGGCAGCCGCACCACCGACCCGGCCGTCTTCGCGCCGTTCACGTCCCACGGCTACGGCGTCATCAGCTTCGACCAGCGCGGGTTCGGCGACTCGGGCGGCAAGGCCCAGACCATGGACCCCGCCGTCGAGGGCAAGGACGTGCAGCGGCTGATCGACCTCGCGGCCGCGCAGCCCTGGGTGCAGGAGGACCGTCCGGGCGACCCCCGCATCGGCGCCATGGGCGGCTCCTACGGCGGCGGCTACCAGTACGTGGGCGCCTTCAGCGAGGTCGCGGCCACGGGGAGGACCCGGTTCGACGCCCTCGCCCCGCAGTACACGTGGAACGACATCAACGAGGCGCTGGCCCCGCAGGACGTCGCCCGCAGCGAGTGGCTCAGCGTCCTGGTCGGCATCGCCCAGCCGTCGCAGGCCCTGCCCGACCACGTGAACCAGGACTTCGCGGTGGGCGCCGCCACCGGCCAGTACCCCGCGACGACGAAGTCCTTCTACGCCGACAACGGCCCGGCCACGCACATCGCGAAGGGCCGCCGCCTCGACGTCCCGGTCCTGGTCCGCCAGGGGGTGAGCGACAACCTGTTCAACTTCAACCACGCGATCAAGAACCTGGACGGTCTGACTCCGCGCGCCCGGGCGAAGAGCGTCGTCCTCGGCTTCCACGGCGGACACGCCCTGCCCGCCGTCCTCCCCCGCGGCTCGCACGCCGGCGAGGCCGTGGCGCTCGGCGACGACGGCGCCGACCCGTGCTCGCCCGCCCTGCAGGGCGGCAAGGGCGACTTCACCACCCTGCAGCTGCGCTTCTTCGACGTGCACCTCAAGCGCGTCAGGGCGACCGTGCCGGGTGCGGGCCGCTTCGCCATCGTCACCCCCGACGGCGGCTGCCTGCAGACCGCGAAGCTCGGCACCCCGACGCCGCTGCGGGCCGCCGACGTCACGACGCCGGTCGCCGTCACGGGGGCGCCGCAGTTCGTGCCGCTCGGCAAGGGGACGCTGACCGTCGCCGGGACGCCGTACGTGCGGGCGAAGGTCACGACCCTCACCCCCGAGGCCCGGGCCTTCTTCGCCCTGGCCGTCGGCACCTCCCCGGCGGACGCCACGATCGTGGACAGCAACGTGCTGCCGCACCGGGAGGCGTCCGCCGTCAGCGGTGCCTCCCGCCGGATCGAGCTGCCCGCGGTGGCGGTCCGGGTGCCGGCCGGTCAGCAGCTGTTCCTGGCCGTCACGCCGTTCGCCGAGATGTTCGGCGCGCACGCCAGCCGGGTGCCCGGCGTGATGAGCCTGTCCGACGTGACGGTCGACGTGCCCCTGCTCCGGTAGGGGCCGCCGCGGCGGGTCAGCCCGTGCTGACCCGCCGCGTCGCGCGTGCACCCAGGTGCACGTAGCGCTCGCCGTCGAGGTCGAAGAAGACGGCGGCGAACCAGGACGCGTAGGCGGGCATCTTGGTCACCAGCACGTCGCCGTCGAGGGGGCGCAGCGGGGAGGGGTCCGGCTCGGGACGGCCCTCCGACAGCGGGCCCGTCGACCGCGCGAGCAGCTGCAGGCCGCCGTCGTCGGCGCGCGACACGGTCATCTCGACCCCCTCGCGCACGTACGTGCCGAGGAAGCGCTCGGCGTCCTCCACGACGTCCCCGCTGGGCTGCAGCGCGGGTGCCAGCGAGACCCCCGCGAGCTCGAAGAGGAGCTCGTCGAACAGGTCCTGGTAGAGGTCGCGGACGCCCCCGCCGTTGGTGAGCAGCGACACCGCGACGCCGGCCTCCGGGACGACCCGCAGGAACGCGTTCTGGCCCAGCGTCGTGCCGTCGTGCGAGATGACCTCGCGGGCTCCGGCGGGGCCGGACCGCTCGTCGAGGATCCAGCCGAGGCCCCAGTGGCTGCCCAGCGTGTACGGGTCCGGGACCGCGACCTGGCGCACGCGCATCGCCGCGGCCGACTCCTCCGAGAGCAGGCGGGTGCCGTCCGGGGCGACGCCGCCGGACAGGTGCAGGCGCACGAACGGCAGCAGGTCGCGCGCGGTCATGTGGAGCAGGCCCGCCGGTCCGCAGGAGCGGAAGATGCCCCACTGCGGCACCACCTGCGCCTCGCCGTCGGTGACCGTGTGGCCCGCCGCCGCGCCCCACAGCAGCGCCTCCTCCGGGAAGGTGCCGCCGGCGGTGATCCCGAGGGGCACGAGCAGCCGCTCCTTGACGACGGCGTCCCAGGTGGCACCGCGCAGCACCTCGACGAGGCGGCCGAGCAGGCTGTAGCCCGAGTTGCAGTACGACATGGTCGCGCCGAGGGGGTGGACCTGGGTGAGGCCGCTCATCGCCTCGACGTACCGCTCGAGGGCGTCGTCGCCGCGGCCGGTGTCGAGGAACAGGTCGCCGTCGATGCCGCTGGTGTGGGCGAGCAGGTGCCGCGCGGTGACGGTCCGCGTGACCTCCTCGTCGGCGACCCGGAACGTCGGCAGGTGCTCCACCACCGGCGCGTCGAGGTCCAGCAGCCCGTCGTCGACCAGCTGCATCACCAGCGTCGCGGTCCAGACCTTCGTGATGGACCCGATCTGGAAGACGCTGTCGGTCGTGGCCGGCTGCTGCGTCCGGGCGTTGAGCACCCCCGCGGCCGCCTCGACGACGTCGTCGCCCTGCATCACGGCGAGCGAGGCGCCCACGACGCCGTGCTTGTCGGCGAGGGCGGTGAGCCGGTCCTGCCAGTGCTGCTGGTCGAGCGTCATGAGGTCTCCAGGGCTTCGACGGAGTCGGTGAGGGACGTGAGGACCTCGAGGTCGGGGACGACCCCGAGGCCGGGACCGGTGGGGACGCGCACGTGGCCGTCCTCGAGGACGAACGGCTCGGTGACGACGTCCTGGCGGTAGTAGCGGTCGGACGCCGACGTGTCGCCGGGCAGGGTGAACCCGGGCAGGGCGGCCAGCGCGACGTTGGCGGCCCGGCCGAGCCCGGTCTCGAGCATCCCGCCGCACCAGACCGGGATGCCGTTGGCCTGCGCGACGTCGTGGACCCGGACCGCCTCGAGGTAGCCCCCGACCCGCCCGGCCTTGATGTTGATGATCGAGCAGGCGCCGATGGCGATCGCGTCGGCGGCGGACCGGGCGCTGGTGATGCTCTCGTCCAGGCAGACCGGGGTGGTGATCAGCCGGGCCAGGGCGGCGTGGCCGCGGACGTCGTCCTCGGGCAGCGGCTGCTCGATGAGCAGCAGCTCGAACGGGTCGAGCTGGGCGAGGTGGCGTGCGTCGCCGAGCGTGTAGGCGGTGTTCGCGTCCACCTGCAGGCCGATGTCGCCGAAGCGCTCGCGGACGGCGCGGACCGGCTCGAGGTCCCAGCCGGGCTCGATCTTGAGCTTGATGCGGAGGTAACCCTGCTCCAGGTACTGCCCCACGGCGTCGAGCAGCTGCGGCACCCCGTCCATGATCCCGACGCTGACGCCGGCCGGGACGGTGTCGTCGACCGCGCCGATCGCGTCGCCGAACGAGCGTCCGCAGGCGCGCAGCTCCGCGTCCAGCACCGCCAGCTCGAGGGCGGCCTTGGCCATCGGGTGGCCCTTGACGGCCTCGAGCGCCGGCCCGACCCGGGCCGCGGTCAGCCGCTCCCCGAGGGCGAGCACCCGCGGCACGAGCTGGGTGCGCAGGACGTGGGCGGCGGTGTCGACGTCCTCGTAGCTGTAGAGCGGCTCCTCCATGGCGACGCACTCGCCCCACCCCTCGGCCTCGGGCGTGACGACCCGCACCAGGAGCACGGCGCGGCTGGTCTGGGTGCCGAACGACGTCCGGAACGGCGAGACGAGCGGCAGCCGGATCCGGCGCAGCTCGACGGCGGTGACCTTCACGGGGCTCCTCAGACGGTCGGGGACGCCGAGCGTGGCCTGCTCCTCCTCGAGGTGCTTCGTCCCGGCGGACCAAGGCTGAGGCAGGCTCTCGGGCTGCAGCACGACGCTGCACGCTCCGCGTGGCACCAGGCTGCCGGACGAGGAGGACCGTGAGCACACCTGCACCGCCCGTGACCCTGGCCGCTGTCGTCGACGCGCTCGGGGTCGACGTCCTGCGCGTGCTCGTGGCACCGCGCGGCCTGGACGTCCCCGTCGGCGAGCCGGTCGTGCACGACCCCTCCGGCCCGCCCGCCGCGCAGGCCGACGAGCTCGTCCTCGGCGTCGGCCTCGACCCGACGCGGGCGAGCGCCCTCGACGTCGTCGGGGGGTACGCCGCCCTCGACGCCGCCGCCCTCGTCCTGCGCACCGACGACGACGTCCCCGACGCCCTGCTGTCGGCCGCGACCGCGGGAGGGCTCGCCCTGCTGGCCGTCCCCCGGGCCGCCGCCTGGGGGCAGCTGCACACCCTGCTGCGCACCGCCCGGTCGGCCAGTGCGCAGGGCCGCGGCTCGACGTCCGGGCTCGGTGACCTGTTCGCCCTGGCCGACGCCGTCTCCTCGCTCGTCGGAGGCGCCGCGACCGTCGAGGACGAGTCGTCCGTGGTGCTCGCCTACTCCTCCACCGACCACCCGGTCGACGAGGGCCGTCGGGACACCATCCTCGGGCGCCGGGTCCCGGCCGCCTACCTCGCCCGGCTGCACGCCGACGGCGTCTTCCGACGGCTGTGGTCCACCGACGACGTCGTCCGGGTCGAGCTCGAGGGCCTCGCTCCCCGGCTGGCGGTGGCCGTCCGGGCCGGGGGCGAGGCGCTGGGCTCGCTGTGGGTCCAGCAGGGCGACCGGCCGCTCGGGCCCGAGGCCGAGCAGGCCCTGCGCGAGGCGGCGTCCATGGCGGCCCTGCACCTGCTGCGTGCCCGGAGCGGTGAGGACCTCGAACGCCGTCGCGCCGGCGAGCAGCTGCGCGCGGTCCTCGACGGGCGGCTGCCGGCGTCGCTGCTGACCGGTGCCCTGCAGCTCACCCCGGACGACGCCCTCGTGGTGCTCGCGCTGCAGCCCGACGACGACGACCCCGTCGTGCTCGACCGGGCCGCCGACCTCGTCGTCATGGCGTGCCGGGCGTTCCGGCGTCGGGTGGTGGCCGCTGCGACGGGACGGGTGGTGCACGCGGTGCTCCCGGCCCGGGAGGCCGACGCGCGGGCGCTGGCCGCGGACCTCGCCAGCCGGGTGTCCACCGGGCTGCGCACCACGGTGCGGGGCTGCGTCGTCGACCTGCCCGACCTCGGCGGCCTGCCCGGCGCCCGGCGCGACCTCGAGCTCGGGCTGCGGGTCCTGCAGGCACGAGGCACGCGGGAGGTCGTCCACCTGGACGAGCTCCGGGCCGCGACCGTCCTGCTCCAGCTCGCCGACCTCGCCGCCGAGCGGCCCGCCCTGCTCGACGGCGCCGTCCGCGTGCTCGAGGACAGCGACCGGGAGCGGGCCTCCTCCTACGTCGACACCCTGCGCGCCTACCTGGACGCCGGCGACGTGCGGGTCGCGGCGGACCGCGTCGGCATCCACCCGAACACGTTCCGGTACCGGCTGCGACGGCTCTCGGAGCTGTCCGGCCTCGACCTCGACGACCCCGTGCAGCGGCTCGTCGTGCACCTGCAGCTGCACCTGACCGGAGGACCCGCATGACCTCGCTGCTCGAGCAGCTCGCCGCCCTCGTGGAGGTCGAGTCGCCGTCGGCCTCGGACGCCGCCACCCGGGCCGCGGCCGACGTCCTGGACGACCTGCTGCTCGACCGCCTCGGCAGCCGGGGGACCTGGGTCGGGGGCGAGCGCGGGCACCTGCTGTGGTCGGGCGGGGGCACGCCGAGGGTCCTGCTGCTGGGACACGTCGACACCGTCTGGCCGGCAGGCACGACCGCGCGGTGGCCGTTCGAGGTGCACGACGGGCGGGCCACCGGACCGGGCTGCTTCGACATGAAGGCGGGTCTCGTGCAGGGCGTCCACGCGCTCGCCGGCCTGGACGACCTCGAGGGCGTCGTCCTGCTGGCGACCACGGACGAGGAGGTCGGCAGCCCGACGTCGCGCGGCCTGGTCGAGGAGACGGCCCGCGGGCTGGCCGGCGTCCTCGTGCTCGAGCCGTCCGCGCAGGGTCGTCTCAAGACCGCGCGCAAGGGGGTGTCGCTCTACGAGCTGCACGTCGAGGGGCTCGCCGCGCACGCGGGGCTCGAGCCGGAGAAGGGCGCGAACGCCGCGGTCGAGCTGGCGCACCAGGTGCTCGCGATCGTCGACCTCGCCGCTCCCGACCTCGGCACCACGGTCACCCCCACCGTGCTCTCGGCCGGCACGACCACCAACACCGTGCCCGCTGCCGCCCGGGTGGCGGTCGACGTCCGGGCGCTCTCCGGCGAGGAGCAGACCCGTGTCGACGACGCGCTGCGGTCCCTCGCCGCCCGGGTCCCGGGCTGCACGCTCCGGCTCGCGGGCGGGGTGAACCGGCCGCCGCTGGCGCCGGCGTCGTCGTCAGCGCTGTTCGCCCAGGCGCAGCTGGTCGCCTCCGGTCTCGGCGTGCCGCTCGAGGGCGTCCACGTCGGGGGCGCCTCCGACGGCAACTTCACCGCCGGGATCGGGGTGCCGACCCTGGACGGCCTCGGGGCGGTCGGCGACGGCGCGCACGCCGAGGGCGAGCACGTGCTGGTCGAGCACATGGAGCCGCGGGCAGCGCTGGTCCGCGGTCTGGTCCGGCTGCTCCAGTCGTCCCCGCGCACGACGTGACCGACCTGTCTTGTCGGTCCGGGACGAAGCACGGACGACACACGACGGCGACGCTGGCCGCGTGACGTCGACCCTGCCGCAGGCCGCCCTGCTCCCGGACGCCACCGAGGCGGCTGCCCTGTCGGGGGTCGAGGTGCGGTCCCTCGACACCCTGGCCGCGGTGCGGGAGGCGGCGTCGCTGCTGTGCGCGGTCTGGCACACCGACGTCCCGCCCATGACGGCCGAGGTCCTGCGGGCCGTCGAGCACGCCGGCGGGTACGCCGCCGGGGCCTACCGCGACGGCGTCCTCGTCGGGGTCTCCGGCGGCTTCCTCGGCCTGTCCGGCCGCGAACCGGTCCTGCACTCGCACGTGTCCGGGGTGCGCGACCAGGGACGCGGCGTCGGGCTCGCCCTGAAGCTGCACCAGCGGCAGTGGGCGCTGGACCGGGGGGTGTCGCGGATCAGCTGGACCTTCGACCCGCTGGTGCGCCGCAACGCCTGGTTCAACCTCGTGAAGCTGGGGGCTGTCGGCGTCGAGCACCTGGTCGACTTCTACGGCCCGATGGTCGACGGCGTGAACGCCGGGGAGGCCAGCGACCGGCTGTTCACCGTCTGGGACCTGGCGTCCCCGACGCCCGGTGTCCGCAGCGACGGCGGCCGGCTGGTGCCGCTGCCGCAGGACGTGGAGGAGCTGCGCCGGTCCGAGCCGGGGCGTGCCGCAGCCGAGCGCGTGCGCGTGCGCGACCTGCTGGTGCCGTCCTTCGCCGAGGGGCTGCGCGTGACCGGCATGACGGTCGGCGGGGACCTCGTCCTGTCGTGACCGTCGACCTGGTGCGCCGGACCGCCCGGCGGAGCGTCCCGTGACCCCGAGGCGGCTGGCCCTGGTCGCGGCCGCGGTCGCCCTCCTCACCGCCTGCGGCTCGACCGTCCAGCAGGCGTCCGAGCTGTCCGAGGCAGGTCCCGGCGTCCAGGGGTTCGACGACCGGGCCTCCTCGGGGCCGGCAGGTGTGCCGCTGCAGGAGGGCGGGACCGTGCCCGAGCGCTCCGCCCCGCTCGGTGAGAGCGACCCCGCGGCACCCGTGGACCCCGCCGCCGGTCGTGAGGACGGCTCGTCGCCGCCCCCCGGGCGCTCGCAGAGCAGCCCGGCGGCGAGGAGCTCCGCCCCGCTCCGGCCGACTGCCGGCCCGGCGGACCGGTCCCCGCTGAAGCTGGGGCTGCTCTACGTCGACAACGACGCAGCCGGCAGCGCCGGCGTCGACAACGGCAACACCCTCACCCCGAAGCGCGTGCTGGAGGCCCTGGTCGCCTCGACCAACGCGCGCGGCGGCCTGTCCGGGCGCCGGCTCGTCCCGACCTACGCCGTCGTCAGGTCCAGCTCCTCGGACTACGCCACCGACCTGCAGGCAGCCTGCGCCTCCTTCACGCAGGACGCGCGCGTCGGGCTCGTCCTGAGCTTCCTCGGCTTCGAGAGCGAGCAGTTCTCCAGCTGCCTGACCAAGGCGGGCGTCGTCCAGGTCAACGGGTCCTACGGCCTCGGGGACGACACCTCGATCGCCGCCGAGCGCACCACCGTCTCCCCGGTCGGGGTCGGCACCGACCGCCGGGTCCGCAGCACGGTCGAGCGGCTGGCCGGAGCGGGCCACCTCTCGCGCGGTGACCGGATCGGTGTCCTCGTCGAGGGCTGCCCCTTCAACACCCGGGCCGTGTCCCGCACGCTCGGGCCCACGGCTCGTCGCCTGGGGCTGACCCTGTCGAGCACGCGGACCACGAGCTGCTTCGGCAGCGTCGGCGACCTCGGGCGGCTCGCCTCCGAGGCCCAGGCCGCCGTCCTCGACTTCGCCTCGCGGGGCGTCGACCGGGTGCTGTTCGTGTCCGCGGTCGAAGGCAACCTGCTGCTGTTCTTCGCCACGTCCGCGGAGTCGCAGGGCTACCGGCCGCGCTACGCGCTGAGCTCCCTCGCGCTGCCGAACGTCATCGCGGCCAACGTGCCGCAGCGCCAGCTCGTGGGCGCCCAGGGGCTGGGATGGCTGCCGAGCACGGACGCCGACGGCCCGCTGTCGCCGACCCCGCAGACCGCGGCCTGCGTCGCTCTGCTCAAGGCGAGGGGCCTGGCGGTCGTCTCGCGCCTGGACGCCTACATCGCCTACTCGTCCTGCGACACCTTCTCCCTGACCGGGCGCGTGCTGGACGAGGGCGGCTCGGCCTCCCCCGACCGGTTCCTGCCCGCGGTGTCTGCGCTCGGCACGGGCTTCCGCGGCGCCACGACGGTCGACGGCGCCACCGACTTCCGCTCCGGCCGGACCGACGGGGCCGCCCGGGGCCGGGTCTTCGCGTGGACCACGTCCTGCTCGTGCTTCCGCTACCGCGGCGGCGCCGTGCCGCTCGTCGGCGCTCCGTGACCGTCCTGCACGACCTCACCGCGGTGGAGCAGCGCGACGGCCTGCGCCGCCGGGACGTCTCGTCGACCGAGCTGCTGGAGCACTACCTCGCCCGCACCGCCAGGTACGGCGAGGAGCTCGGCGCCTTCACGCACCTGACCGTGGAGCGGGCCCGGGCCGAGGCGGCCGACGCGGACCGTCTGCTCGCCGCGGGTGACGCGGAGGCGCACCCGCCGCTGCTCGGCCTGCCGATGGGCTTCAAGGACCTGCACCCCGTCGCAGGCATCCCGACCCGCTACGGCAGCGCCGCCATCCCCGTCTCCACCCCCGCTGCGGACGGCCACACCGTGGGGCTGCTGCGGGCGGCCGGCGTCGTCACGGTGGGCACCACCCGGGCGCCGGAGTTCGGCGTGTACTGCTACACCGAGACGGCCGGCTCCCCTCCCGCCGTCACGCCGTACGACACCTCGCGGTACGCCAGCGGGAGCAGCGGGGGCGCCGCGGTCGCGGTCGCCGCCGGACTGCTGCCGGCGGCGCACGCCAGCGACGGCCTCGGCTCCACGAGGTCACCGGCCGGCGTCTGCGGCCTGGTCGGCGTCAAGGCCACCCGCGGCCGGGTGAGCCGCTGGCCGACGACCAGCTTCGAGAGCTGGGGCAGCGAGGGCCCGCTCGCCCGCACGGTCGAGGACGCCGCCCTGCTGCTCGACGTCATGGCCCAGCCGCCTGCCGGGGACCTGCACGCCCTGCCCCGCGAGACGTCGTTCCTCGACGCCTCGCGTCGCGACCCCGGTCGCCCGCTCCGGGTCCTCCTGCAGGCCGACGTCTGGACCGGCACCGCGCCGCACCCGGAGTCGCTGCTGGCGGTCGAGCGGACGGCGGCGCTGCTCGAGGGGCTCGGGCACCACGTGGAGGTCGGCGTGAACCCGTGCCCGTTCGACGACGTCCTGCTGGAGGCCCTCCAGACCGTCGTCGCCGTGGCCACGGCCGCCGCGGTGCAGGCCCTGGTGCCGCCCGAGCGGCGCGGGCTGCTCCGCCCGTTCAGCGCCTGGTGCCAGTCGCGCGGCTCGGCGACCCCCGCGGTCGAGCACCTGCTGGCGACCGGCCAGGTGGCCCGGGCCGCCTCCGCGCACCTGGCCGCCGCCGGCCCGCACGACGTCGTGCTCACCCCGGTGACGGACGGGCCCGCGGTCCCCGTCGGCTGGTTCGGTCAGGAGGGTGCGGCTCAGGAGGGTCGCCGGATGCTGGCCTGGTGCGGCGCGCTGCCGTGGGTCAACTGGACCGGGCTGCCCGCTGTCGCCCTGCCGCTGCACCGCACCGCGGAGGGACTGCCGCTCGGCGTGCAGCTGGTCGCGTCGCGGCACGGCGAGGACGCGCTCCTGCTGTCCCTCGCGGGCCAGCTGGAACGCGCCGCGCCGTTCGCGCACCTGCACCCGCCGCAGTGGTGACGGCGGGCGCGACGGCTCAGGGGACGGGGTAGGTCGTCGCGCTCGGGTGGCGGAAGCAGGAGCAGGCGTCGGCGTAGTCGAAGTCGCGGATGCGCGACGCGCCGTCCCGGACCCCGACCGTGAGGCGGCTGCCGTAGGTCAGGTGGCTGGGGAAGGCACCGAGCCGGCTCACGCCCGTCCGGAGCCCGGCCGCGGAGACCTCGCCGCCTGCGGTCAGCGCGCGCTCGAGGAACAGCACCGCGTCGCACGCCTGCAGCATGAACACCAGGGCGACGGCCTGGGTGGTGTCCTCACCCGCCTTGCGCATGATCGCCTTGCAGCGCGTGGCCTCGACCGACGGGTCCTGCGGCGAGGGCACCTCGTAGTAGGGCAGGAAACCCGCGCCCATGGCTCCGTGCAGCTGCGACGCGGGGACGTTCTGCGCGAGCAGCGCCGGGCTGTTGATCGTGTCCTGCACGACGTACCGCGGGTGGTAGTCCTGGCTCGCCGCGTTCTGGAAGAAGAGCAGGTTCGCGTCGATGACGTGCGTGACTCCGCCGGCGCGGAAGCGCAGCACCGCCGAGCTGGTGCTCGAGGAGTTGTCGCTCAGGTTCGTGCTGTGCGCCTCGACGACGTCGAGCTTCAGGCCGTGCCGGGCGAGTGCTCTGCGGGCGACGTCGACGACGTGCCGGCCGTCGGCGTCGTCGAAGGACTGCATGCCGATCTTGACGGGCTGCGGTCCCGGGCGGCCGGTGGTGGCGTCCCACCCGGTGAAGAAGCCGCGCGCCACGAGGCGGTCCACGACGGCCGTGGTCGACCGGTCGATGCTCATGGCCGACGGCGCGTAGATGCCGGGCAGCGTGTCGCCGTACAGCGAGGCGGGCGAGGAGATGCTCAGCGAGCTGATGATCGGGATGCCGGCCTTGGCCAGGCAGGTGCGCAGGACCGGGCGGGCCGTCACGTTGACGACCACGAACGCCTTGCGGTCGACCCACGAGGCGCAGGCCGCGGTGTCCGCCGTGGAGGGGTCGGACTCGACGGCGGGAGCGTCGTGGGCGGCGAGCACGAGCCGGTGGCCGAGCACGCCACCGCGCGCGTTGACCTGCCCGACGATCGTCTTCATCTGGTTCTCCAGGTCACCCGTCGAGGCCCCGGAGATGCCGAGGCTGCTGACGGCCCCGGCCCCGTTCTTGGCCGTCCGGAACCCGATGACCAGGTCGCCGCCGCGCGCGACGGTGCGGGTGCCGCCGGCCGCGGGAGCACTCCCGGTGGACGTCCGGGCAGCCCCCTTCGTGACCGCTCCGGCGGAGGTGGTCCCGCCGGCGGTCCCCGGCGCGGTGCGGGGCACCGGACCGGACGACGTCGTCAGGGCGGTCGTCCCGGCCCCGGTCCCGGCCTGCGCCGGGAGCGCGGTGCCGTCGGCGGCCAGGCCCTCGGGGGCCGTGAGGCCGGACCCGTCCGCGGTGAGCGCACTGGTCCGCGGGACCGTCGTGCCGCAGGCGGTCAGCACCGCGACGAGGAGCCCGGTGGCGGCCGTCCGCGCCTTCACGGGGTGTCCAGCAGGGACGCGAGGCCGTCGAGCACGACGGCGAGACCGGCGAGGAACTGCGCCTCCGGGTCCGGCCGTCGGCCGTGCAGGAAGACCAGCTGCGCGCGGGCCAGCGACGGGTGCTCGCGCGCCTGCTCCTCGGTCAGCTCGACGACGGGTCCGGCCGGAGCCGGCGCGGCGGTGAGGGCGACCGTCCCGAGCACGTAGCCCAGGTAGGCCTGCGAGGCAGCCCACAGGTCCTGCGGCCGGGAGGAGGCCCGGAGCAGGACGTCGAGGACACCGTCCGCGACCCGGGCGATGCCGGCGTGGGCCCCGCCGTGGCGCAGCAGCGGTGCGGCGTGCGGGTGGCGCAGCCAGGCCCGGTGCAGCTCCAGGGCGCAGCCGCTCAGCCAGGCCCGCCAGTCGTCCCGGTCCGCCACCGGCTCGTCCACCTCGCGCATGACCGCGTCGACCACGAGCCCCAGCAGGGCGTCGCGGCTGCTCACCCGCCGGTAGATCACCGACTGGTGGATCCCGAGCTCGGCGGCCAGCCGGACCGTGGTCAGGGCGACCAGTCCGTCCGCGTCCACGATGCCGAGCGCCGCCTGCACGATGTGCTCCACGGGCGGAGTGCCCGCCCCCCGCTGCCGAACCGCTGTCACGACGCCTCCCGATGTGTGAACGGCTATCACAACAGGAGCGGGGCACCTCCGCGTCGGCCGGACCGCCCACCTGGTGCCCACCGCGTCGTCGGGCCGGACGAGACCGGCTCCGACGACGCGGCAGACGTCAGACCCGCGCGGGCAGCCGCTCGGCCAGCCGGCCGCCGAGGTGGATGCCGGCCACCCGTCCGGCGTCGTCGCGGGTGAAGTAGCCGCGCATGCCCTTGGCCGGACCCTCGGTGACGACGTACTGGTCGCCGCCCTCGACGAGGCCGATCCGGATCGGCGGGCTGTCGACGTCGGTGTCCTCCCCCGCCTCGGACAGCTGGGCCCGGGTCTCCGGCTTCATCTCCGCGACCACCTCGAGCCCGCCCTCGCGGCTGCGGATGACGACCCCGACGGCCACCGTCTCGTAGTCGCCGGTGAACTCGGCGAGGTCGCTCTCGGCACGCGGTGTCGCGACGAGCTCCTTCGTGGTCAGGCCGAGGAAGTGCTCCATCGCCCACGCGCTCACCGCGTGGTTCAAAGCAGGTCCGTTGGGGCCGCAGTTCGTCATGCAGGTGACCGCGAACCCGCGGCTCGGCACCAGGTGGAAGTCGCTGTGCTGGCCGTTGGTCGTGCCGCCGTGCCCGACCCGGAGCGTCCCGTCCATGTCGGTCAGCAGCCAGGAGATGCCGACGGCGTCGCCGAGCGCGCTCCCCGGCGTCTCGACGGTCGCCCGCTGCATGCGCTGCAGGAGCTCCTGCGGCAGCAGCCGCGTGCCGTCGGCGGCGGTGCCGTCGCCGAGGTGGAAGCGCGCCCAGGTCAGCTGGTCGGCCAGGGTGGCCGACATGCCGCCCGCGGGGCCGGCGCTGCGCGGCATCGCCCACGGGCGGGCCACCGTCACCCGGCCGTCGTCGTGCTGCGTGTGCCCCACGGCGAAGCGGCGCGAGATGATGTCGGCGGGCCGGAAGAACGTCATCGACATGCCGAGCGGGTCGAGCAGCAGCTCCTGCACCGCGGCCTCGTAGGTCCCGCCGGTGACCCGGGCGATGACGTGCCCGGCGAGCGACAGGGAGGCGTTGTTGTAGCTGACGGTGCTGCCGAGCGGGGAGACCTGGTCGAGGTCGGCCATCATCTCGACGTACCGGGCGAGGGCGTCGTCGCCGTCGCCGAAGTCGACGATCGCGTCGCCGGACCAGCCGGCCGTGTGGTTGAGCAGCTGCAGCACGGTCACGTTCTCCGCGGCGTGCTCGTCCTTGAGGTGCAGCTCCGGCAGGTAGGTCCGCACGGGTGCGTCCAGGTCGAGCACGCCCTGGTCGACGAGCCGCAGCACGGCGGTCGCGGTGTAGGTCTTGCCGGTCGAGCCGAACTGGAAGAGCGTCGAGGCGTCGACGTCGAGCGGGTTCTCGACGCTCGTGACGCCGGCGAACGCCGTGTGCTCCTGACCGTCGACGAGCACGCCCGCGGCGACACCGGGCACCCCCAGCTCGGCGGCCTTGTCCTGCACGAACTCCTGCAGCGTGCTCATGTGCTCCCCCTCGAGACGGCGTACCTACTATGTAGGCCTACTGTGTAGGTAAGGTCGCCGCACGTCAAGGAGGAGTCGTGACCCGCACCCCGCTCACCCGCGCCAGGGTCCTGGCCGCCGCCGTCGCACTGGCCGACCGCGACGGCCCCGAGGCGCTGACCGTGCGCCGGTTGGCCGACGACCTCGACGTCCACCCGACGTCCCTCTACAACCACGTGGCGAACAAGGACGCGATCCTCGACGGCGTCGTCGAGCAGCTGTTCGACGAGGTCGCGGTGCCGGTCGGGTCGCTCGACTGGCAGGACTGGGTCCGGCAGCTCGCAGCCAGCCTGCGCACCCTGGCGCAGGCCCACCCCGGCGCGTTCCTCGTCCTGGCCCGGCGTCCGGCCGAGACCCCCGCCGCCCTGGTGCTGACCGAGCGGGGCCTGGACGCGTTCGCCCGCGGGGGGTTCTCCCCCCGGCGGGCGACCCAGGCGGTGCGCGCGGTGTCGCTGGCGGTGCTGGGCGCCGCCGTCGACGAGGCGCAGCGCCCCGCGGACGCGACGCCCGCCGACGCCCTCTACGCGGCGCACCCGCGCCTGCAGGAGGCCGCCGCCGCCCTGCCCGAGGACGACGACGGCGGGCACTGGGACGTGCTGGTCGACGCCCTCGTGCGGGGCCTGGCCCCCTAGCGGGAGGCCTTCGCCAGGTGCCGGCTGATGACGAGCCGCTGGATCTGGTTGGTGCCCTCGAAGATCTGCATGACCTTCGCCTCGCGCATGAAGCGCTCGACGGGGAAGTCGCGGGTGTAGCCGTACCCGCCGAGCACCTGCACGGCGTCGGTGGTGACCTTCATGGCGGCGTCGGTCGCGACGAGCTTCGCGACGCTGGCCTCCCGCGCGTACGGCATGCCGAGGTCCTTGCGGCGCGCGGCGTCGAGGTAGGCGGCGCGGGCGGACACGATCGCGGCCTCCATGTCGGCCAGCACGAAGCCGAGCCCCTGGTGGTCGATGATCGCCTTGCCGAAGGTCCGGCGCTCCTTCGCGTACGCGACGGCCTGGTCCAGCGCCGACTGCGCGAGCCCGACGGCGACGGCCGCGATGCCCAGCCGTCCGGCGTCCAGCGCGGCGAGGGCGATCGCGAGGCCCTGACCCTCCGCACCGAGCAGGCGGTCCGCGTCCACCCGAGCCCCGTCGAACCGCATGGTGGCGGTGGCGCTGCCGGTCAGGCCCATCTTGTCCTCCGGCTTGTCCGCCGTGAGGCCCGACGTGTCGCCGGGGACGAGCAGGCAGCTGATGCCCCCGCGCTCGCTGTCGCTGGTGCGGAGCATGGAGGTGTAGAAGTCGGCGTGCCCGCCGTGCGTGACCCACGCCTTGACGCCGTCGACGACGAACTGCCCGCCGTCACGGACCGCCCGGGTCCGCATCGCGCCGGGGTCGCTGCCGGCGTCGGGCTCGGACAGGCAGTACGCCCCGAGCAGCTCGCCGCCCAGCATGTCGGGCAGCCAGCGCTCCTGCTGCTCCGTCGTGCCGTACTCGGCCAGCGGGAAGCAGGTCAGGGCGTGGACGCTCACCCCGACGGCGACCGACGCCCAGCGGGCCCCGATCTCCTCGAGCACCTGCAGCCACACCTCGTACGGCTGGCCGCCGCCCCCCTGCTCCTCCGGGTAGGCGAGCCCCAGGATCCCGGCCTTGCCCAGGGTGCGGAACACCTCCCGCGGGAAGCGCTCCTCGCGCTCGTGCGTCGCCGCGATCGGCAGCAGCTCGGCGTCGGAGATCTCGCGGACCAGGTCGATCAGGTCGGCGGCCTCGGGCGTGGGCAGCAGGCGGGACACGGGCACGGCAGAGCTCCTCGTTCGGGGACCCCAGGCTCCCACGCGGCAGGTCCTCCCGCGACGGGACAGGTGCACACACCGAGGCCTCGGGTGTGTGCACCTGTACGGGTCAACTGCCGCTGTGCAGGACCACCGTCGCGCCGCCCGCCTCGACCGCCTGCAGGGTGCGCAGGTGCAGCAGCGCGGGGTCGCCCGCCACCAGCTTCGCGGCGTTCGCCAGCGCCCGGACCGCAGCGACCTCCGACCGCGCACGCTCCAGCGACGACGCCGCCTGCGCCCGGGCCACGGCCACGTCGGCAGCCGCCCGCCGGAGCTCGGCGGGGACGACGACGTCACGGAGGTCGACGGCGTCCAGTGCGAGACCGAGGGCAGCGGCCTCGTCCGCCACCGCGGCCGCGACCTCCGACCCGACGGCGCCCCGCTCGGCCAGCAGCACGTCGAGGGTGCGCCGCCCGACGACGTCGCGCAGGGCCACCTGCAGGGCGGCGTACAACAGACCGCCGCCGTCGTCGGCGACCTCGTGCGCGGTGCGGGCATCGGCGGTGCGCACCCGCGCGAGCAGGCTGGTCTTGACCGACAGCCCGTCGGCGGTCAGCACCTCCTGACCGGCCACGGTGACCAGGCCGGGGCGCAGGTCGGTCCGCACGCGCTGCGTCCTGGACCGTCGACGGCGGTGCGCCCCCGCGCCGAGCTCCTCCACGAAGCGGCCGTCCCGGTAGAGCAGCACCCGCTCCCACTCCTGCACGACGATCCGCACGCCCTGCCCCTCCGCTCGTGGTCGTGCCCTGGGCGGCCGGCCGGAGCACGGACGGCCGGGACGGGGAGCGCCGGGCGGACCCGGCGCTGCTGCCGCCCGGACCGGGGACCCGTGCTCCGGTCGGCCTGCGGGAGTCGCACCCGCGAGCGTTCCGGAGACGCGTGCCTGTACAGGGCAGGCTCCGGGACGACGTGCAGGACCCGCGACGGCGTACGCCGCCCGGCTGCTGACCCGGTGCCGCCCTCAGGGTAGGCCGGGCTGTCCAGCGGCTTCCGGCGCGCCGGGCGGCTAGAGCCCGAGCGCCGTCAGCGTGTCGCGGTAGCGCGCGACGTTGCCGAGCTTCACGTCCTCGTACCCGCGCACCTGCTCGGACGCCGACGCCGCCGTCGTCGCGGTCGCGTACGTCTCTGCCGACAGGCCCGCGGTCAGGGACTCGACCATGGCGGTGTGCGACGCGAGCAGCTCGCGCTCGACGACGCGCACGTGCGCCCCGCCGAACGGGTCGAGCCTCGTCCCGCGCAGGACCTTGCCCTTGGCCAGGGTGCGCATGACCGGGACGCTCCACTGCCCCAGCTTGATCTTGCTGTTCATGCCCATGGACTTGAGCACGGGCGGGTGGAGGTTGAACTTCACGTCGGTGGCGCCGGGCACCTGGGCCTGCACCTCGGCGAGCAGCTCCGGACGGGTCAGCAGCCGGGCCACCTCGTACTCGTCCTTGTACGCCGCGAGGTGCGCGACGCCACGGGCGACGGCCTCGGAGTAGGCCGTGCCGAGGCCGAGGCGCTGCTCCGCAGCCCAGGCCCGCTCGACGACGGCGACGTAGCGGCGGGCCGCCTTCGGGCCGGAGTGGTCCAGCAGAAGCTGGGCCCGGACCTCGACGAGCCGGCGGGTCTCCCCCTGCAGCGGGCTGGCGCCCAGGGCGTACGTCCGGGCCGCCGCGGTCGACCCGGGGGTCACCGCCTCGGCGAACGCCGTCGGGTCGGCCACCGCGACCCGGCCCCAGCGGAAGGCGGCCGTGTTCGCGGCGATCGCGACCCCGTTGAGCTCGATGGCCTCCTCGATCGCCTGCGCGGAGAACGGCAGCACGCCGAGCTGGTAGGCGGCCCCGACGAGCAGCAGGTTGGCCGGGGCGGTGGAGCCGAACAGGGACTCGGACACGCCGAGCGCGTCCATGCTGAACACCGACGCCACGCACGAGGTGACCCGGGCGAGCAGGCCGGGGGTGTCGGTCTGCGCCGCGTGGACGTCGGCGACCTGGGTGCCGGTCGGCGTCTCGGACGTGCTGACGACGGCGACGGTGCTCGCCGGGCTGACCAGGGCGAGGTTCTTCGGGTCGGCCGCCACGAGCAGGTCGAAGGCGAGCAGGACGCCGGCGGTGCCGCGGCCCACGCGGTTGGCCGGGCCGCGGTCGCCGATGCGCAGGTGGCTGGTCACCGGGCCGGCCTTCTGCGACAGGCCGACCTGGTCCAGGCCGGACAGGCCGGTCGTGTCGAGGTCGCTGCGCAGGGCCGCGGTGGCGAGCAGCTGGTTCACCGTGACGATGCCGGTGCCGCCGACGCCCGTGAGGAACAGGTCCGCGCCGGCCGCGAGCACGGGCTCGGCCATGGCGGGGGCGGTCGGCGTCACGCGCTTCTTCGGCTTGCCCGCCGCGACCTGCACCGTGAGGAAGCTGGGGCAGTCGCCGTCGAGGCACGAGTAGTCGGTGTTGCACGACGTCTGGTCGATCTTGGTCTTGCGGCCCAGCTCGGTGTCGACCGGCTGGACCGACAGGCAGTTGCTCTTCGCGCCGCAGTCGCCGCAGCCCTCGCACACGGCCTCGTCGATGACGACGCGCGTGGTGCGCACCTCCTGCTTGCCGCGCTTGCGCAGCCGCCTGGCCTCGTTCGCGCACTGCTGGTCGTACACGATCACCGTGACGCCGGAGACCTCGCGGAGCTCCTTCTGCACGGCGTCGAGCTCGTCGCGGTGCCGGACCGTGGTGCCGGGAGCGAGGTCGCGGACCCGGTGCTTCTTCGGCTCGTCGCTGACGACGACGATCTGCGTGACCCGCTCGGCGTGCAGCTTCTGCGTGAGCGCCGGCACGGACAGGCCGCCCTGCGCGTCCTGGGCGCCGGTCATGGCGACGACCTGGTTGTAGAGGAGTTTGTAGGTGATGTTCACGCCGGCCGCGACACACGCCTGGACGGCCAGCTGCGCGGAGTGGAAGAAGGTCCCGTCGCCGACGTTCTGGAAGACGTGCGGGACGTCGGTGAACGGCGCCTGGCCGATCCACTGCGTGCCCTCGCCGCCCATCTGCGTCAGACCGAGGACCTGGCTGTCGGGGCGCTCGGAGACCGTGACCATCGTGTGGCAGCCGATGCCGCCGCCGCCGAGGCTGCCCTCGGGCAGGACGGTCGAGCGGTTGTGCGGGCAGCCGGAGCAGAAGTAGGGGGTGCGCTGCGCGACGGCGAGCGGGATGTAGGTGCGCGGCGCCGGCGGGCGGGGAGCCAGCTCGACCCGGCCGCCGAGGACCTTGCGCAGCGGGCTGTCGAGCCGGTCGGCGGTGACCTGACCGTCGGCCGGGACCAGCACGCGGCCGTCGTCGGCACGCTTGCCGTGGACGGCGGGGGCGCCCGTGACGGCGTAGAGGACGTCCTTGACCTGGGCCTCGAGGAAGGAGGTCTTCTCCTCCACGACCACGACGGTCTCGAGCCCCTGCGCGAACTCGCGGACCAGGGCGGCGCCCAGCGGGTAGGGCATGCCGACGCGCATGACCCGGATGCCGGCCGCAGCGGGGTCGGGGACGCCGACGTCGCGCAGGGCCTGCAGGGTGGCGTCGTAGGCGGTGCCGGTGCTCATGATCCCGAGCCAGGCGCCGGGCGTGCGGACGGTGATCTCGTCGAGCGGGTTGGCCTCGCCGAACGCCTCGACGGCGGCCCAGCGCGGCCCGAGCAGCTGAGCCTCGGCGATCGTGCTCTCCCGCGGGTCGCGCATGGCGAGCTGCCGGTAGGTCCACGGCCGGCCCTCGTGCACGACCTCGGGGACGACGACGTCGAGCGCGGCGAAGTCCTGGTCGACGGTCCAGAGCCCGTCGGCGACGTCGGCGAGCACCTTGACGCCGACGAAGCAGCCGGACAGGCGCGACAGCGCGACGCCGTACATGCCGAACGTGATCATCTCGGTGCCGTTGCGGGGGGTCAGCACCGGCATGCCGAAGGAGGCGAGGGTGCGCTCGCTGGTGCACGGCACGGTGGAGGACTTCGCGGCCGGGTCGTCGCCCGCCAGGACGAGCACGCCGCCGGTCGCGCTGGCGCCGTAGGTGTTGCCGTGGCGCAGCGCGTCGCCGGCGCGGTCGACGCCGGGGCCCTTGCCGTACCAGACCCCGATGACGCCGTCGTGGGTGGAGGCGCCGGGGACCTGCTGGCTGCCCCAGACGGCAGTGGCGCCGAGCTCCTCGTTCATGCCGGGCACCAGGTGCACGCCGTGGTCGGTCTTGAGCTGCGGCAGGCCGGCGACGAGGCGGTCGAGGCCGCCGATCGGCGAGCCGGGGTAGCCCGACAGCAGGGTGGCCGTCCGCTTGCCCGCGCGGGCGTCGGCGACGTTCTGCTCGACGAGCATCCGGGCGATCGCCTGGATCCCGGTCAGCAGCACCGGGCGCGCCCCGGGGACGTAGCGGTCCTTCGGCGTGTAGAGGCCGCGGGGGGTCGAGGCGGTGGGGCGGTCGTCGAGGGCCGTCACGTGCGCTCCTGGTGCTGGAAGGAGCCGTCAGCGTGCCGCGCGGTGAACCTGGCGTCGAGGGACGGTTCCTCCACTGCGCAGCCTGCTCAGTGTGTGGCCGTCGTCACCGGGCCTGAGCGGGCAGACTGCTCAGCAGCGGGCCCACCCGGAACGGCACCCTGGTCTTGAGCACCACCTGCGTCGTCGTCGAGACGACGCCCGGCGTCAGCAGCAGGCTGTGCACGACGGCCTGCAGGTCGTCCGTGCTGCGGCAGGCGACCCGGACCAGGAGGTCCCCGGTCGAGCCGGCGACCTCCTCGACGAGGAGCACCGCGGGGTTGTCCTCGAGGGCGGCGCAGGCCTCCTCGATCTCGGCGTGCCGCAGGTTGACCGCGACCACGGCCTGCACGGCGAAGCCCAGCGCCCGCAGCTCCACGCCGCGGTCGTTGCGCCCGAGGACGCCCTCGCGGTGCAGGCGCTCCATCCGGGCCTGCGCGGTGTTGCGCACGACGCCGGCCCGCTCCGCCAGCTCGCTCACGGTCAGGCGGGGGTCGGCGGTCAGGGCCTGCAGGATCCGGGCGTCGACGGCGTCGGGGGTGAACACGCAGGAGTCCTACCGCACGACGGCGGATCACCGCGCGACGTCCGCCACCACCGCACCGGTCAGCCGGACCAGGTCGGCCGGAGCGAGCTCGAGCGACAGCCCGCGCTTGCCCGCGCTCACGTGCACCGTCTCGAAGAGCTCGGCCGTCTCGTCGACGACGGTCCGCAGCCGGGCCTTCTGCCCGAGCGGACTGATCCCCCCGACGACGTACCCCGACGACCGCTCCGCCCGGGCCGGCTCGGCCATGACCGCCTTCCGACCGCCGAGGGCGTGCGCCAGGGCCTTGAGGTCGAGGGAGCCGCTGACCGGGACGACCGCGCAGACGAGGGCGCCGTCGAGGTCGGCGAGCAGCGTCTTGAGCATCCGCTCCGGCTCGATCCCGAGGGCGGCGGCACCGGCCAGCCCGTACCCGCCCGCGGACGCCTCCGCGGTGTACGGGTGGACCGTGTGCGGCACGCCCTCGGCGGCCAGCAGCCGGACCGCGGGGGTCAGCCGCGCACCTCGGCGAGCACGGCCTCGACCGCCTCGTCCAGGGCCACCGACCTGCTGCCGCCGGTCCGCCGGTCGCGGATCTCGACCAGGCCCTCCTCGAGCGCGCGGCCCACCACGAGGGTGGTCGGGATGCCCAGCAGCTCGGCGTCCTTGAAGGCCACCCCGGGGCTGATCTTCAGGCGGTCGTCGAGCAGCACCTCGAGCCCGCGCGCCTCGAGCTCCCCTGCCAGGCGGGCCGCCGTCGGGGCGTGGTCGCCCTTGCCCACCCCCACGACGTGGACGTCGGCGGGCGCCATCGACCGGGGCCAGACCAGGCCCTTCTCGTCGTAGGCCTGCTCGGCGACGGCCGCGACCGCGCGCGACACCCCGATGCCGTAGCTGCCCATGGTCACGCGGACCGGCTTGCTGTCCGGGCCCAGGACGTCGAGCGAGAACGCGTCGGCGTACTTGCGACCGAGCTGGAAGATGTGGCCGATCTCGATGCCCCGGTCGATCCGGAACGCCGAGCCGCAGCGGGGGCACAGGTCGCCCTCGCGCACCTCCGCGGCGGGCAGCACGCCCGACGGCGTGAAGTCGCGCCCGCTGACGACGTCGATCGCGTGCTTGCCCTGCTCGTTCGCGCCGGTGACCCAGGCGCTCCCGGGGACGACCAGGGGGTCGACGACGTACCGGACGCCGGTGAGCCCCTGGGGCCCGAGGTAGCCGCGGACGAGCTGCGGGTGCTTGGCGAAGTCGCCGCCCTCGAAGGCGATCACCTCGGCCGGACTGACGTTCGCCTCGAGGCGCTTCGGGTCGAGCTCGCGGTCGCCGGGGATGCCGACCACGAGGGGCTCGATCCGGCCGTCCGGGTGCTTGAGGTTCACGACGACGTTCTTGAGCGTCTGCGCGGCCGTGATGTCGTGCCCGAGCCCGCGGACCACCTCGACGAGGGTGTCGATGGTCGGGGTGTCGGGCGTGTCCAGCACCGTCAGCGGGCCCGCGGAGGCCTCCGAGGCGGGGGGCGCGGCGACCTCGACGGCCTCGGTGTTCGCGGCGTAGTCGCAGCCGGTGCAGGAGACGAACGTGTCCTCGCCCGTGGGCGCGACCGCGAGGAACTCCTCCGACGCCGACCCGCCCATGGCGCCGCTGACGGCCGACACGATCCGGTAGTCCATGCCGAGCCGCTCGAAGACCTTGACGTACGCGGCCCGGTGGTCGTCGTAGCTCTTCTGCAGGCCGGCGTCGTCGAGGTCGAAGGAGTAGCTGTCCTTCATGACGAACTCGCGGCCGCGCAGGATGCCGGCCCGGGGGCGCGCCTCGTCGCGGTACTTGTTGGCGACCTGGTACAGCGTGACGGGCAGGTCCTTGTAGGACGTGTACTGGCCCTTGACCATGAGGGTGAACATCTCCTCGTGGGTGGGGCCGAGGAGGTAGTCGTCGCCGCGGCGGTCCTGCAGGCGGAACAGGTTCGGGCCGTACTCGGTCCAGCGGCCGGTCGCCTCGTAGTGCTCGCGGGGCAGCAGCGCCGGGAGGATGACCTCCTGCGCGCCGATGGCGTCCATCTCCTGACGGACGACGTCGGCCACCTTCCGCAACGTGCGCACGCCGAGGGGCAGCCAGGAGTAGATGCCGGGGGCGACGCGGCGGACGTAGCCGGCCCGGACGAGCAGGCGGTGGCTCGGGACCTCCGCGTCCGCCGGGTCCTCACGCAGGGTGCGCAGGAACAGGGTGGACATGCGGAGCACGGGAGGTCCTCTCGTCGGCGAGCCCCCAGGCTATCGGCGCAGGTCCAGCCGGTTCAGCGGCGCGGCGCCGCGGCCTTCAGGTCGCCCAGCGCGTGCTCGTCGGTCCAGCGGACCTTGCCGTTCGCGTCGAGCACCGCGAGGAACGCCGTCCGGTCCCCGTCGCCGGCGACCAGGACGTCGGACCTGCTCGCGGAGGCGTCCAGCGCGACCAGCCCGGTGCTCCTGACGGCGACCCTCGGCAGGAGGGCTGTGCGTGCGAGCACCTTGCGGTCGCGGCCGCGGAGCAGCTGCACGTCGATGCGGTGCCCGGTGGACGCCAGCGTCGCGCGCCCGAGGTCGTCACCGGTGCCCGTGACGGACCCGCCGAGCACCTGCACGGGCGCGGGGACGAGCGGCGTGCCCGTGGCACCGTCGTAGACCGCCTCGGAGGTCCGGAGGCCGGTGTCGCCGAAGACGACCAGCGCGAAGGTCCCGTCGAGGGCGCCGTCGCGCTGCAGGTCCTCCGCCGGCGTGGCGAAGCCGAAGCCGACGTCGCCCGGGGCCTGCAGCGACCGCTCTCGGCCGTAGAGCACCGTGCCCGCGGTGTCGTAGGCGACCAGGCGGAGCTTCACGGTCGTGCTGCCGCCCGTGGACGCCGACGTCGTCGTGCTCGCACCGAGGGCGGGCACGAGCGGGTCGCCCGCCTTCTGCAGGCGCACCGGGGTGTCGCCGTCGACCGTCAGCGCCGAGGCACCGGTGTCGCCGCGCAGCAGGACGACCCGGGGCGCCGGAGCGGCGCCGCCGGACGACGGGGACGCCGAGGCGGAGCTGCTCGGCGAGGCCGACGGTGACGCCCCGCCCCCCGGGAGCCCCGGGACGGGCAGCGGCAGCGGGTCGGCAGACCCCGAGGGCGACGCTGTGGGCGACGCCGAAGGCGAGGCGGCCAGCGGCGGCGCGTCGACCGTCACGGCGACGTCCTCGACCGGCCGCCCGGCTGCCGTGGCGCCGGTCAGCGCGCCGATCGACAGGACGGGCCCGTCCTCCGGCAGGGACAGGGGGGTCCGCCACAGCGCTGTGCCGTCGGTGCTGCGCCGAGCCTCGACCGCCCCGTCCGTCCCGGGCACCGTGACGGCGACGTCGTCGGAGCGGTCGCCGTCGAGGTCGGAGACGGCGGTCGCGGACGGCGTCCCCACCGTGCTGCTCGACCGGGAGCCCAGCTGCTGGGCCCTGCCGCTCGCGGCCCGCACGGCGTACACGTCCAGGCTGCCGGGCGACGGGGACCCGTCCTCGCCGTCGGTGGCCGGGGACGCGGAGTCGGCGAAGCCGAGCAGGAGGTCGTCAGCGCCCGACGCGGTGGTGAGCGTGCCCAGGAGGCGCGGGACGTGGGTGCTCCTCAGCCCCTCGGGGCCGGACGACAGGGTGCCGCGGTCGGCGTGCGACCACAGGGGGGCGCCGTCCTTGCCGCGGAACGCCGTGAACCGGTCCGTCACCGTCCCGGTGCTGCCGCTCTGCTGCACCCCGTAGTCGAACACCAGGACGCCGGGCCGTACCGGGCTCCCGACATCGAGCGGCAGCGCGAAGGCGAGGTGGCCGGACGCGACCTGCACCCGCCTGGTCCACAGCACCCGCCCGGTGCGGCCGGACCGCGACACGACCTGCAGGAGGCTCCGGTCGTCGGTCGACGGCACCAGCCGCGACTCGACGACGTCGGCCGCGCGGTCCCCGTCCAGGTCGCCCGCCGGGGTCACGAGCGAGGCCCCCGCCGGCTCGTCGTCGTCAGCGGCAGCCGCGCCCTGGCGCGACGCCCCGGCCTCGGAGGCCGACGTCAGCGAGGCCGCCTGCGACGCCGTCAGCAGCCCGCTGCGCGTCAGCGCGGTCGTCTGCAGAGCCACCACGTCGGCGAGGGACGACGCCGGGAGACCGACGCCGGCCGGGGCCGCGGAGCCGGGCACCGTCAGCGCCACCACGCCGAGCAGGGTCGAGGCAGCGAGGACGACGCCGGACGTGCGGGTGCAGGGCATGGAGGGCTCCGGGGGCAGGCGGGTGCGGCCCGGAACGGTCCCACGGGTCCGGACCCGGGACCAGGGAGGTCGCGCCCGTAGGGTCCGTCCCGTGCTCGTCCTGCTGCCGCCGTCCGAGGGAAAGGCTGCCGGGGGGACCGGCCGACCGCTGGACCTCGACCGTCTGTCCTCCCCCTCCCTCACCAGCGTCCGGGCCCGCCTCGTCGACGCCCTGCAGGACCTCGCCCGGCGCGACCTCCCCGGCCTCGCCACCGTCCTGAAGTGCTCCCCCGAGCAGGCCCTCCTCGACGCCGACCTCACCACCTCGCGCACCCTGCCGGCCCTCGCCCGCTACACCGGCGTGGTCTACGACAACCTCGGCTACGCCAGCCTCACCGGTGGGGCGCTGCGCCGTGCGAACTCCTCGCTGCTCGTCTGCTCGGCCCTGTTCGGCCTGCTGCGCCCCAGGGACCCGGTGCCGGCGTACCGGCTGTCGGGCGGGACGGTCCTCCCGGGCGTCGGCGGCCTCGCCGCGCTGTGGCGCCCCGCCGTGGAGCCGCTGCTCGAGCAGGAGCGCCTCGTCGTCGACCTCCGCTCCGGCGCCTACGCCTCCCTCGCACGCGTCCCCCACGCCGTCGTCGTCCGGGTCCTGCGCGACGACGACGGCGTCCGCAGCACGGTCAGCCACGACAACAAGTGGACCAAGGGCAGGCTCGCCCGACTCCTCTGCGAGCACGGCGCCCGGAGCACGAACGACGTCGCCGAGCTCGGCCGCACCCTCGCCGACTCCGTCGAGGTCACCGGCAAGCAGGTCGACCTCGTCCTGACCGGTCTCGCGAGCGCCCGCCAGCAGCCGTAGACGGCCACCGCCCGCCCCCGGCCTGAAGCCGGAGACGGGCGGTGTGGAGAGCGGAGGTCGCGTGGACCTCGGCAGCGCCGTAGAGGAGCGGAGCGACAGGCGCCGAGAGGTCCGCGTGACCGCAGCGGGCCGAGGACCTAGACCGTCTCCGGGTACAGGCTGTACGTCGGGAAGTTGCCGTACACCTGCCCCTCCCCCTCGGTGACCGCCTGCACGAGCAGGTCGCCGCCGACGAACGCCCCCTTCCAGGACGCGCCCTTGCCGCCGAACACCTCCTCGCGGTCACCGCGCGAGCGCGGCTTGTTGATGCCGACCTTGAAGCTCTGGAGCTGCTCCCCGACCCGGGCGCCGAAGTCGGCGTCGTCGGTGGCGATGGAGCCGACCAGCGAGCCGTTCGAGGCGTTCATCGCGGCGAGCAGCTCGGCCTCGGAGTCGACCAGGACGATCGAGTCCAGCGGGCCGAACGGTTCGGCGTGCCGCAGCGCCCAGGAGCTCGGCGGCTCGAGGACGCAGCCCGGCGCGACGTAGGCGTCCGTGTTCTGCCCGTCGAGGAAGCGGCCCTGCGACAGCGAGCCGCGGTAGAGCGGGATGCCCTCGCCGGAGACGGCGCTCTCGAAGTGCTCGCGCAGCTCGGCAGCCTTGGAGGCGGAGATGACCGGGCCGAAGTTGAGGGCCGGGTAGTCGTCGTCGGCGCTCTCGACCGCCAGCGGGTGGCCGAACGTCAGGCTCTTCACCACCGGCAGGTACATCTCGAGGAACTGCGGGAACAGCTCGCGCTGCACGGCGTACCGCGGGTAGGCGGTGCAGCGCTGCTTCGCGTAGTCGAAGCCCTTCTTGAGGTGCGCGGCCAGGCTGTCCCAGTCGCTGTAGTCCCAGACGCCCCAGACGTTGAGGCCCTCCTGCTCGAGCAGGTGGCGCTTGCCGGTGTCGGCGAGGGTGGTGGCGGCCTTGCGGCCGTTCGCCCGGCCGCCGACGAACGCCAGCGCGCCGATCTCCGGGCTGCTGATGAGCGCGTCGCCGAGGGCCGCGCCGACGCCGGACAGCAGCGTGACGGGCAGGCCGGCCCGCTTCATGAAGGCGTGGGCGAGCGTGAGGGTGTGGAAGCCGCCCTGCGACGGGGTCTTGGCGACGACGCCGTTCCCGGCCAGGCACTGCACGAGCTCGGCGTGGACCTGCACGCTCATGGGGTAGTTCCAGGACGCGATGTTGCTGACTGGCCCGGGCAGCGGCGAGCGGCCCGCGAGCTGGCGCTCGATCTCGCCGAGGTACCAGTCCACGCCGTCGAGCGCGCGGTCGACGTCGTCGCAGGCCAGCTTCCACGGCTTGCCGATCTCCCAGACGAGCAGCTGGGCGAGGGTGTCGCGGTGCGTGCGCATGTCCGCGACGGCGGCCGCGACGCGGCTCTTGCGCTCGTCGAGGTCGACCTTCGTCCAGGCGTCGTGCTCGGTGCCGGCGAACTTGACCGCCTCGATCGCGTCGTCGTGGTCGATCCGCGGCGGGCCCTCGATGGGCTGGCCGTCGACCGGGTTGACGTGCTCCCCGGGGGTCCCGCTGCGCTGCCACTCACCCCCGTGGAGGTTGAGGATCCGGTCGGCGTCGAACGCCTCGGGGGCGGCCGCGCGGGCGCGGGCGTAGACGTCGGCCCAGGCGGTGCCGGACTTGAGCTGCAGGGTCATGCGGTGTCCTCCGAACGGCGTTCTGTCGACCGCGAGTGCACCACAGCGTCCGGCCGCGGCCCGACTAGGGTCCGCCCCGTGCAGGCGCAGCCGAGGGTCCGGATCGACGACACGTACGTGGCCCTGTGGGAGGCCCACGACGCCGCGGGGTTCGTCCGCTGCATGGCGACCGGCGAGCTCGACCAGGGGCCGCACCGGCAGCACACCGGCAACCAGGTCGTCGAGGTGCCCGGGCCCGGTGAGCTGGTCATGCACTGGACGCCGACCCCGGCGCTCGCGAACCTGTCGGGCAACGTCCACGGCGGCTACATCGCGCTGGTGTGCGACGAGGCGGCGGGGGTCGCGGCTGCCACGACCGGGGAGAAGTTCATCCCGATGCTGACCCTGGACCTCGACATCACCTACCTGCGGCCCGCCGTCGTGGGGGAGCAGCACCGGGTCGAGGGCTCGGTCGTCCACGCCGGGCGCACCCGCACGGTCGCCGAGGCCCGGGTCTTCACGCCGGGCGGCAAGCTCGCCGCCACCGCCCGCGGCTCGTTCGTGCGGAACACGGCCTTCATCGAGATGGTCAGAACAGCACGCTCGTGAAGCGCCCGACCTCGGTGAAGCCGACGCGGGTGTAGGCGCGCCGGGCCGCGGTGTTGTAGTCGTTGACGTAGAGGCTCACCGTCGGGGCGACCTCCTGCTGTGCCGACGCGGCCACCGCGGCGACGCCGGGGACGGCCAGGCCGCGGCCGCGCAGCTCGGGATGGACCCAGACGCCCTGCACCTGGCACACCGACGACGTCGCGGCGCCCACCTCGGCCTTGAAGAGCACGGCCCCCGACTCGATCCGCGCCCACGCGCGGCCCTGCCCGATGAGCTCCCTGACCCGGGCCCGGTACAGCGCGCCGCCGTCGCCGGCCAGCGGGCTGACGCCGATCTCCTCGGTGAACATCGCCACGCAGGCCGGCAGCAGGACGTCGGCCTCGTCCGGACGCACCCGGCGCACCAGCGGGTCGGGCTCGACGAGCGGCGGTCCGGTCAGGGCGAGCAGCGGCTGGCCGGCGCGGACGTCGCGGGCACGGCCCCAGGACGGCGCGAGCAGTGCCCAGAGGTCGTCGACCGTCTCGCTGCGCCCCACGATCGACGAGCAGCGCCGGCCCTGTCGGCGGGCCCGGTCGGCGAAGGCCCGGACGGCCGCGGTCCCCGCCTGCACCGGCACGAGGTTCGCGCCGGAGTAGCAGAGAGCCTCGAGCCGTCCGCGCTCGCCGTACCCCCAGACCTCGGCCCCGAGGCGCCAGCTGTCGAGCCCCGAGGCCTGCACCCGGGAGGCCACGAAGCAGTCGGCGACGGGGTCGCGGGACAGGAGCTCCTGGACCTCGCCGAGGTCGCGGTCGTCGAGGACGCGGGAACTGCTCGTCCTCAGCACGCCGCCGACCGTAACGCGGGAGCCGCCCGCCGGCTGCCGCGACCCGACCGGGTCGGTCAGCTGACGCCGACCGCGACCTCGCCGCTCGGGCCGTCGTAGGCGTCGGCGAGGCGCAGCGCCTCCTCGATCAGCGTCTCGACGATCTGCGCCTCCGGGACGGTCTTGATGACCTCGCCCTTGACGAAGATCTGCCCCTTGCCGTTGCCGGACGCGACGCCGAGGTCCGCCTCCCGGGCCTCCCCCGGGCCGTTGACGACGCAGCCCATGACGGCGACCCGCAGCGGGACGGTCAGCCCCTCGAGGCCGGCCGTGACCTGCTCGGCCAGCGTGTAGACGTCGACCTGGGCCCGGCCGCAGCTCGGGCAGGACACGATCTCGAGGCCGCGCTGTTTGAGGTTGAGGCTCTCGAGGATGGCGAGGCCGACCTTGACCTCCTCGACCGGCGGGGCCGACAGCGAGACGCGGATGGTGTCGCCGATGCCCTCGGCGAGCAGCGCCCCGAAGGCGACCGCGCTCTTGATCGTCCCCTGGAACGCCGGGCCTGCCTCCGTGACGCCGAGGTGCAGGGGGTAGTCGCACTGCTGGCTCAGCAGCCGGTACGCCTGGACCATGACGACCGGGTCGTTGTGCTTGACCGAGATCTTGATGTCGCGGAAGTCGTGCTCCTCGAACAGCGAGCACTCCCACAGCGCCGACTCGACGAGTGCCTCCGGCGTGGCCTTGCCGTGCTTGGCCATGATCCGCTTGTCGAGGCTGCCGGCGTTCACGCCGATGCGGATCGGGGTGCCGGACTCCCTGGCCGCGCAGGCGACGTCGCCGACCTTGCCGTCGAACTCGCGGATGTTGCCCGGGTTGACCCGAACCGCGGCGCACCCGGCGTCGATCGCGGCGAAGATGTACTTGCTCTGGAAGTGGATGTCGGCGATGACCGGCAGCTGGGACTTCTTGACGATGGTCGCGAGAGCGTCGGCGTCGACCGGGTCCGGGACCGCGACGCGGACGATCTGGCAGCCGGTGGCGGTCAGCTCGGCGATCTGCTGCAGGGTGGCGTTGATGTCGGCCGTGACCGTGGTCGTCATCGACTGGACGCTGATGGGGGCGCCACCACCCACGAGGACTCCCCCGACGTCGAGCTGACGGGTCTTCCGGCGCTCCGCGAGGCGGGCGGGCGGCAGCTCGGGCATGCCCAGGGAGACGGGGGTGGTCACGGGTGCGTCCTAGCTGTTGATGCTGATGGGGTTGACGATGTCGGCGCCCGCGATGAACAGGGTCAGACCGATGAACAGCAGCACCACCGCGTAGGTCAGCGGAAGGAGCTTGGTGAGGTCGACGCGCTGCAGGGCGCCGCGGTAGCCGAACGCCCGCCGGACCCGGTCGCGGGCCTGCTCGAACCCCAGGACGGCGAGGTGACCGCCGTCGAGCGGCAGCAGGGGCAGCAGGTTGAAGACGCCGACGAACAGGTTCAGCCCGGCCATGAGCAGCAGGAAGTCGCTGACGCGGACGGCGAACGGGATGCCCTGCGCGGCCAGGATCTCTCCGCTGACGCGCCCGGCGCCGTAGGCACCGACGAGGCCCTCGGGGTCGCGGTCCGGGCCGTACAGCGACGTGATGGTGCCGAGCTTCTGGGTCAGGCTGGTCCAGGTGCCCGAGACGATCAGCCCGAGCCGGTCGCCGCTCTCCCTGGCCGCGGCGACCGGGCCGAGCCGCTCGGTCACCAGCGCCCGGCCCGCGCCGATCGCGCCGACCGTCACGGTCTTCTGCGGGTCGGTCAGGTCGGGCCGCTGCACGGCCACCGGCGTCAGCGTCACGGTCCGCCTCGCCCCGTCCCGCTCGACGACGACCGGCACGGCCTCGCCGGGGTGCGACCGGACGGCCTGGACGACCTGCTCGAACGTCCGTGTCGCCGTGCCGTCGACCGACACCACGCGGTCCCCGCTCCTGAGCCCGGCCGCCACGGCGGGCGCCGGCACGGTGCCCTCCCGGCCGCAGGCGGGGGCGGGCGACGTCGCCGTGGGGACGGCCAGCGTGACGCAGGACTGGGGCGCGGCCAGGACCGGCGCGGACTCGTCGATGACACCGACGGCGTAGGTGACCCCGAAGACCAGCAGCACCGCGATGCAGAAGTGCACGAAGGACCCGGCCGCCAGCACGACGGCGCGACGCCCGGCCGGCTGCTTGTAGAACGCCCGGTCCTCGTCGCCCGGCGCGACCTCCTCGAGCGGCGTCATCCCGACGATCTTCACGAAGCCGCCGGCCGGGATGGCCTTGATGCCGTACTCGGTCTCGCCGCGGGTGCGCGAGAACAGGGTCGGGCCGAAGCCGACGAAGAAGTGCGTGGCCTTCATGCCGTAGTGGCGGGCGGTGAGGAAGTGCCCCGCCTCGTGGAGCATCACCGACACGAGCAGGGCGACGACGAACGCCAGCGCACCGAGCAGGACCATCAGGACTGCCTCTCTCCTCTGCCGGCGCAGAGCTCCCGGGCGCGGCGTCGCGCCTCGCTCTCCGTGCTCAACACCTCGACCAGTGTCGGGCGTTCCCTGAACGCGTGCTCGTCGACGACCTGCGCCACGGTGTCGACGACGGCGAGGTACGGCAGCCGGCCGTCGAGGAACGCCGCCACGCACTCCTCGTTCGCGGCGTTGAGGGCCGCGGGCGCGGTCCCGCCCCGGGTGCCGGCCGCCCGGCACAGCTGCACGGCCGGGAAGGCGGCGTCGTCGAGCGGCTCGAAGGTCCAGGTGGAGGCCTGCGTCCAGTCGGCGCCGTAGCCCTCGTGCGGCAGCCGGTCGGGCCACACCAGCCCGAGGCCGATGGGCAGCCGCATGTCGGGCGGGCTGACCTGCGCGAGCGTGGAGCCGTCGGTGAACTCGACCATGGAGTGGACCTGCGACTGCGGGTGCACCACGACGTCGATCCGGTCGTAGGGCAGGTCGAACAGCAGGCTCGCCTCGACCACCTCGAGGCCCTTGTTCATCAACGTGCTGCTGTTGACGGTGACGACGGGGCCCATGTCCCAGGTGGGGTGGTCGAGCGCCTGCTCCGGTGTGACGCCCTCGAGCTCGGCCCGGCTGCGGCCGCGGAAGGGGCCGCCGCTGGCGGTCAGCACCAGCCGCCGGACCTCCTCGCGCCGCCCGCCCCGCAGGCACTGGGCGAGCGCCGAGTGCTCGGAGTCGACCGGGACCAGCTGGCTGCGGTACGGCGTGACGAGCGGACCGCCCGCGACCAGCGACTCCTTGTTGGCCAGCGCGAGCGTGCGGCCGGCCTCCAGGGCCGCCAGGGTCGGCGCCAGGCCCACCGAGCCGGTCATCCCGTTCAGCACCACGTCGCACGGCCAGGCGGCGACCTCGGTGGCGGCGTCCGGGCCGGCCAGGATCTTGGGGACGGCGAACTCCCCCGCGCTGTACCCCCGCTTGCTGGCCTCGGCGTAGAACGCCAGCTGCAGGTCCTGCGCCGCCGTCGCCTGCGCCACCGCGACGACGTCGACCTGCAGCTCGAGCGCCTGCTGCGCCAGCAGGTCGACCCGGCCGCCGCCTGCTGCCAGCCCGACCACCCGGAGACGGTCGGGGTTGCGGCGCACGACGTCGACGGCCTGGGTCCCGATGGACCCGGTGGCCCCGAGCAGCACGACCTCGCGGAGTGTCACGCGACCATGATCGCAGGCCCCCTGGGACAGCGCCGACCGGTCACGCTCTGCGACCCGGCGCTACAGGTGGTGACCTGACAAGCCGACAGATCGGGCATGTCGTCCAGGACTGCGCTCTCCGGCCCCCGCGGCTGGGGTCTCGTGGCCGCCCTCACCGCGGCGCTGGTCGGGACCGTGGCGCTGCAGGTGCCGGCGTCCGCCGGGCAGTCCGCGCCGTCGACCCCGGTCCTGGGCCCGCCCGCCACCGCTGGTGCCCCCGCCGCTCTGGCCGACCCGGCTTCCGTCCGCTCCGCGGTCGCTCGCCCCTCCGCCGGGCCTGCCGCTCGGCCCACGGCCGCCCGGCCCGCTGCCGCTCCTGCTGCCGCCCGGCCCGCCGCTGCCCCGCCCTCCCCCGCGTCCGTCCGGGCCCGCCCTGCCACCGCTGCGTCGACCTGCAGCGGCCCGGGCTGGCAGCAGCGCCGGGGCGCCGCGGCGCTGGCCTCCCTGCGGCCCGCCACCTCGCCCGCCCGCTCCCTGGCCTTCCGCGCCGCCCGCGGCGGCTTCCTCGGTCTCACCCACATGGACAGCCGCCGCGTCGAGGTCTTCGTCCGGCCCTGCGCCCGTCAGAGCGACGCCCTGCTGCGCCACGTCGTCGCCCACGAGCTCGGGCACGCCTACGACAGCGCGCACCTCACGCCGGCGCTCCGGCAGGCCTGGATGCGGGCGAGGGGCTTCCCCGTCGGCACCTCGTGGCAGGGCTGCGACCGGTGCACCGACTTCGCCACCCCGGCCGGCGACTTCGCCGAGACCTACGCGCAGTGGCGCCGCGGGTCCGCCGACAGCCGCACCCGGACGGCGCGGGTGCCGGGCCCCGCCGCCCTCGACCGGCTGGCCGCGACCTTCTTCCGGCTCTGACCGCTCCGTGGTCGACGGAGGCTGAGACAGCACCCGCGGCTCCGGGCGCTGTCTCAGGTGCCGTCGATCGAGGAGTCCCGCTACGCGTCGAGCGCGGCGAGCTGCCCGCAGGCCCCGGCGATCTCGCGGCCACGGGTGTCGCGGACCGTCGTCGCCACCCCGGCCGCCTTCAGCCGTCGGACGAACTCCTGCTCGACCGGCTTCGGCGAGGCGTCCCACTCCGAGCCCGGCGTCGGGTTCAGCGGGATGAGGTTGACGTGGACGAGCTTGCCCTTGAGCAGGCGTCCGAGCAGGTCGGCCCGCCTGGGCTGGTCGTTCACGTCGCGGATCAGCGCGTACTCGATCGACAGCCGGCGGCCCGTCTGGCGGGTGTAGCCGAACGCGGCCTTGAGCACCTCGCGGACCGGCCACCGGGTGTTGACGGGGACCAGCGTGTCCCGGAGCTCGTCGTCGGGGGCGTGCAGCGACAGGGCGAGCGTGACCTGCAGCTGCTCGCGGGTGAGCTTCTCGATCGCCGGCACCAGCCCCACGGTCGACACGACGACGCTGCGCTGGCTGATCCCCATCCCGTGCGGAGCCGGCTCGGTGATCCGGCGGACCGCGGCGACCACCCGGTTGTAGTTCGCCAGGGGCTCGCCCATGCCCATGAACACCACGTTGCTGACCCGGCCACCGGTCGCGGCCTCGGCCCGCTGGGCGGCGAGGACCTGCTCGACGATCTCCGCGGTGGACAGGTTGCGGGTCAGGCCGGCCTGGCCGGTCGCGCAGAACGGGCAGGCCATCCCGCAGCCGGCCTGGCTGCTCACGCAGACGGTCGTGCGGTCGGCGTAGCGCATGGTCACCGACTCCACCAGCGTGCCGTCGTGCCCGCGCAGCAGGCTCTTGCGGGTGGCGCCGCCGTCGCAGTCGACGTCGCGGACGGGCGTCCAGAGCGTCGGCAGCAGCGGGGCGAGCGCCTGGCGGGTCGACGCCGACAGGTCGGTCATCTGCTCGAGGGTCCGCCCGGCGAACCAGCTGCGCGACACCTGCTCGGCCCGGAACGCCTTCTCACCGAGCTCCGTGACCGCAGCCTTGCGCTCCGCCAGGTCGAGGTCGACGAGGTGGCGGGGCGGGAGGCCCCTCTTGGGGGCGTCGAAGACGAGCGGCAGGACGGTCACCGGGACTGCAACAGCCTCGGCGCCCGACGGATTCCTAGGACAGCATCGCCTCGAGCAGCAGCCAGGCCACCGGCGCCGTCGGCAGCAGGCTGTCCAGACGGTCCATCAGCCCCCCGTGCCCTGGCAGGAGGTCGCCCATGTCCTTGATGCCGATGTCGCGCTTGACCATCGACTCCCCCAGGTCGCCGAGGGTCGCGGACATCACGACGGCCAGCCCGTAGACGACGCCGAGGAGCGGGTTCGCGTCGAACAGCGTGGCGAAGAAGACCCCGCCGGCGACCGCGCAGGCCAGCAGGCTGCCGCAGAAGCCCTCCCAGGACTTCTTCGGCGACACCGACGGCGCCATCGGGTGCTTGCCGAACAGGACGCCCGCCGTGTAGCCACCGACGTCGCTGCAGACGACGGTGGCGACGAACGCGGTGACCCGGCGCGGGCCGTCGGGCCCCTGGGCGAGCAGCGAGGCGAAGCCCATGAGGAACGGGACGTAGGCAGCCGTGAAGGACGCCGCCGCGACGTCGCGCAGGTAGCCCTCGGCGGGGTCCGCCAGCCGCCAGACCACGCAGCCGAGCACCGTCAGGGCGAGCGCGACGAACAGCGGCTCCGGCCCGCTGCCGTAGGCGAGCAGGAGCATCGCGGCGCCGCCGACCAGCAGCGGGGGCAGCGGCGGCTCCGCGCCCAGACGGCGCAGGGCGCTGACGATCTCGTACGTGCCGAGGCTCCCGGCCGCCACCAGCACCCCGATGAACAGCCACCGGTACGGCGAGAACAGCGGGACGGTGATGAGCAGCCCCAGCCCGACGCCGACCCCGATCGCCGCGGGCAGGTTGCGCCCCGCCCGGCCGGGGGTGCGCTTGTGCGGCTCGCCCTCGACGCTCGGGGCGGTCTCGACGGCGGCGAGCAGACCGCCGTCGGCCTCCTGCGGGTCCGTGGCAGCCATCAGACCTCGAGCAGCTCGGCTTCCTTGTGCCGGAGGAGCTCGTCGACGTTGGCGACGTACTGCGCCGTCGTCTTCTCGAGCTCCTTCTCGGCCCGCGCGACCTCGTCCTCGCCGGTGTCGCCGTCCTTCACCAGCTTGTCGAGCTCGTCCTTGGCCCGGCGGCGGATGTTGCGGATCGAGATCTTGGCGTCCTCGGCCTTCGTCCGTGCGACCTTGATGAACTCCTTGCGGCGCTCCTCGGTCAGCTGCGGGAAGACGATCCGGATGATGCTGCCGTCGTTCGTGGGGTTGACGCCGAGGTCGCTGTCGCGGATGGCGCGCTCGATCATCCCGAGGCTGCTCTTGTCGTACGGGCTGATGACCGCCATCCGCGGCTCGGGCACCGACAGCGAGCTCAGCTGGTTCACCGGCGTCATGGCGCCGTAGTAGTCGACGACGATCTTGTTGAACATGGCGGGCGTGGCCCGGCCGGTGCGGATGCCGCCGAAGTCGTCCTTGGCGACCGTGACGGCCTTCTCCATCTTCTCCTCGGCGTCGAGGAGGGTCTCGTCGATCATGTGCTGCTGTCTCCGCTCACGAGGGTGCCGATCTTCTCGCCGCGCACCGCCCGGGCGATGTTGCCCTCGGCGAGCAGGTCGAACACGACGATCGGCAGCCGGTTGTCCATGCACAGGCTGATGGCGGTCGCGTCGGCGACCTTGAGCCGACGCTCGAGCACCTCGGCGTAGGTCAGGGCGTCGAACTTGACGGCGTCGGGGTTCTTGCGGGGGTCGTCGTCGTACACGCCGTCGACCTGCTTGGCCATGAGCACGCACTGCGCCCCGACCTCGAGCGCCCGCTGCGCGGCAGCCGTGTCGGTGGAGAAGAACGGCGCCCCGAGCCCGGCCCCGAAGATGACGACGCGGCCCTTCTCGAGGTGGCGGATCGCCCGCCGCGGCACGTACGGCTCGGCGACCTGACCCATGGCGATGGCGGTCTGCACGCGCGTGTCGACGCCCTGCTTCTCCAGGAAGTCCTGCAGCGCCAGGCAGTTGATGACGGTGCCGAGCATGCCCATGTAGTCGGCGCGCGGCCGGTCCATGCCCTGCTCGGTGAGCTCGGAGCCGCGGAAGTAGTTGCCGCCGCCGATGACGACGGCGACCTGCACGCCCGTGCGGACGACGTCGGCGATCTGGCGGGCGATGTCCCGGACGGTGCGCGGGTCCACGCCCATCTCGCCGCCGCCCGCGAACGCCTCGCCGGAGAGCTTGAGCAGGACGCGGTCGTAGCCGCCCCGGGCTCCCTGGTCCAGGTGCGAGGAGGCCCCCTCCACGGTGTCGTCCATGTGGCGGGGGCCTCCTCGTCGCGCGGTGCTCTGCTGGTGTCCGGACCCTAGTGGGTCAGGCCTGGCCGACCTTGAAGCGGGCGAAGCCCTTGATCTCCACGCCGGCCTCCTGCAGGACCTTCTGCACGGACTTCTTGTTGTCCTTGGCGAAGGGCTGCTCGAGCAGGACGGAGTCCTTGAAGAAGCCGTTCACCCGGCCCTCGACGATCTTCGGCAGGGCCGCCTCGGGCTTGCCCTCCTCCCTGGCCGTCGCCTCGGCGATCTCGCGCTCCTTGGCGACGACGTCCTCCGGGACCTCCTCGCGGGAGACGTAGGTCGGCGAGAAGGCCGCGATGTGCTGCGCGACGTCCTTGGCGATCTCGGCGTTCTCGGCGGAGAGCTCGACGAGCACGCCCAGCTGCGGCGGGAGGTCGGGGTTGGTGCGGTGCAGGTACAGGCCGACGTAGGCGCCCTCGAAGGTCGTCACGCGACGGACCTCGATCTTCTCGCTCAGCATCGCGCCGCCGTCGGTGATGACCTCGGACAGCGGCTTGCCGCCAGCGTCGATCGACTGCAGCGCCGTGACGTCGTTGCTGCCGAACGCGGCGGACACGACGGTGTCGGCGAGCTCCTGGAACCTCGTGTTCTTGGCGACGAAGTCGGTCTCGCAGTTGAGCTCGAGGAGCGTGCCCTTCGTGGTGCCCTCCAGCTTGGCGACGACGAGGCCGTTGGAGGCCGCGCGGCCCTCGCGCTTGGCGACGCCCTTGAGGCCCTTGATGCGGAGCTGCTCGACGGCCTTGTCGTAGTCGCCGTCGGCCTCGACGAGCGCGTTCTTGCAGTCGGTCATGCCCGCGCCGGTGGCCTCGCGGAGCTTCTTGATGTCGGCGGTGCTGACAGCCATGAGTGCCTTCTTCGTGTGGTCGTGCCGAGTGTGGGGGCGCGCCACGGCCGGGCCCCCTCGGGGACCCGGCGCGGCGGCGTCGTGCGGGGAGTGCTCGGCTACGCGGTGGGGGCCTGCGTGACGGCGGGGTCGCCCTGGGCCACGTCGCCCGCGGTGGCGGCCGGGCTGGTGGCGTCCGGGCTGGTGGCGTCGACGCCGGCGCCCTCGACGGGCTGGCCCGCGGCGGGGGTGCCCTCGGCGGCGCCGCCGAGCAGCTCCTGCTCCCAGGCCGGGAGGGGCTCGCCCGCGCCGGTGCCGGCCGCCTCGGGCTTGTCGTCGCCCGCGCTGGCGCCGGCCCGGGCGCGCAGGCCCTCGGCGACGGCGTCGGCGATCACGCGGGTGAGGACGCCGATGGAGCGGATGGCGTCGTCGTTGCCCGGGATCTTGTAGTCGACGATGTCGGGGTCGCAGTTGGTGTCGAGGATCGCCACCACCGGGATGCCGAGCTTGCGCGCCTCGTTGACCGCGAGGTGCTCCTTGTTCGTGTCGACGATCCAGATCGCGCTGGGCGTGCGCGTCATCTCGCGGATGCCGCCCAGGGTGCGGTCGAGCTTCTTGCGCTCGCGGTCGAGGACGAGCGCCTCCTTCTTCGTCAGCACCGTCTGGCCGCCGGTCTCCTCGATGAGCTCGAGCTCCTTGAGGCGCTGCAGGCGCTTGTAGACGGTGGAGAAGTTGGTGAGCATGCCGCCGAGCCAGCGCTCGGTGACGTAGGGCATGCCGACGCGGGTGGCGTGCTCGGCGATCTGCTCCTGCGCCTGGCGCTTGGTGCCGACGAACATGATCGTGCCGCCGTGCGCGACGGTCTCCTTGACGAAGTCGTAGGCGCGGTCGATGTAGCCCAGGGTCTGCGTCAGGTCGATGATGTAGATGCCGTTGCGCTCGGTGAAGATGAAGCGCTTCATCTTCGGGTTCCAGCGCTTGGTCTGGTGCCCGAAGTGGGCGCCGCTCTCGAGGAGCTGGCGCATGGTGACGACGGCCATGGGGGCCCTTGTCTGTGCTCGCACCGCAGCGGCGAGGCTGCGGCACTGCTCGTCGGTTGTCGCGCGGCACCGGGTGGCGCCTCGCCCTGGTGCCCTCGGTGCCGCCCCGCCCTGTCTCCAGGGACCGTGGGGTGGACGTGTCGTGGGCACGCGAAGTCGACCGGCGGACCGGTCGCTGCCTCGAGACTACCGCCCGCCGCCCTTGTCCACAGATGCCGCGGTGTGGCCCCGACGCGCCGACCCGCCCCCGCACAGTCGCCGCGGGTCGAACAGGAGGTGGTCCGGTGGCGGACACGAGCAGGGCAGGACGGACGGGGCGCGGCGTCGACGAGGCAGGGCGTCCGGGAGCGGCAGGGCGTGCGGGGTCGTCAGGGCGTGTGTCGTCAGGGCGGTGGCTGCTGCTGGCGGGGCTGCTGCTCCTGGCCGGGCTGGTGCTGACGGTCGGGGTGCCCCTCCCGGTCGCGCGGGCGGCGCCGGACGCCTGGCGGTGGCCGGTCGACCCGCCGCGCAGCGTCGTCCGGCCCTTCGCCCCCGGGGCCACCCGGTACGCCGCCGGCCACTACGGCGCGGACCTGCGGGCCGCCGTCGGCTCACCCGTCCGGGCGGCCGGGGCGGGCCGGGTGACCTACAGCGGGCTGCTCGCCGGACGCGGCGTCGTGGTCGTCGAGCACGCCGGCGGCCTGCGGACGACCTACGAGCCGCTCGACCGCGCGGTGCGGCTCGGGCAGCAGGTGGCCGCGGGGACGAGCCTGGGGCGGGTCACGGCGGGGCACGCCTGCTCCCCCGCCTGCCTGCACCTCGGGCTGCGCCGGGGGCAGGACTACCTCGACCCGCTGACGCTCTTCGGCGGACCGCCGCGGCTGCTGCCCCTGCACGGCGGCGACGGCCGGGGGGCGGGGAGCGGCCCCGGGGTGGCGCTCGACCGGACGGCGGGCGGCGGGGCGACGGGCACCGACGGGCGCCGCGGTGTGCCTGAGGCGGCCGACGACGGGCCGGCCAGCGCGACCGGGCGTACCGGTGGCAATGACAAGCCGGCCGCGGCCGACGACGGGACGTCGGGCAGCGGCACCGACCCGTCCCCCGGCCTCGCCGGGCAGGCGCCGCTGGCCCGCGTGGCGGCGAGGCCCGCGGCCCGGCCCTGGACGCGCCGCGTCTCGGACGACCTGCCCGAGACCGGTCTCGCGGCCGGCCTCCTGCTGGCGGGCCTGGTGCTGGTGCGCCGCCCGTCGCCGCCCGGGCCCGCGGGCGGCACCGCGGGTCGGGCTCTCCCGGCGCCGCTGCCGGCGGTCGGGGTCGCGACGAGTGAGCCGTGCCCGGACGAGCAGGCGGACGCAGCCGGTCTCCTCGCGGGGGCCTCCTGCGCGGCTCCGGTGCGCGTGCGCAGCGAGGAGCCGGCGGACGCCGAGGTCGTGGTGCTGGACGCCTGGCGGGAGCGGCGGAGCGGCTGACGAGGCCCCGGTCAGTCCTTGCCGTCGGCCAGCTTGCCGCGCAGCTGCAGGACCGCCTTGGTGTGCATCTGGCAGATGCGGCTCTCGGTGACCCCGAGGACCTGCCCGATCTCGGCGAGCGTGAGGCCCTCGTAGTAGTAGAGGGTCACGACGATCTTCTCGCGCTCCGGCAGCGTGTTGATGGCCTTGGCGAGGAGGTACTTCGTCTCCTCGGTCTCGAAGGCGGCGACCGGGTCCTCGGCCTTGGTGTCCTCGAGGGTGTCGACGAGGGAGAGCTTGTCGCCCTTCTCCCCGCCGGCCGTCAGCAGCTCGTCGAGCGCGACGACGTTCACGAAGCTGACCTGGCCGAAGATCGTGTGCAGGTCCTCGAGCGAGATGCCCAGCTCCGCGGCGACCTCGGGCTCGGTCGGCGTCCGGTGCAGCTTGGCCTCGAGCGCGGCGTAGGCCTTCTCGACCTCACGGGCCTTGCTGCGGACCGACCGCGGGATCCAGTCGATCGAGCGGAGCTCGTCGATGATCGCGCCCTTGATGCGGCTGATCGCGTAGGTCTCGAACTTGATCGCCCGCTCGATGTCGAACTTCTGGATCGCGTCGATGAGCCCGAAGATGCCGTAGGAGACGAGGTCGGCCTGCTCGATGTTCGGCGGCAGGCCGACACCCACGCGGCCGGCCACGTACTTCACGAGCGGCGAGTAGTGGAGGATCAGGCGCTCGCGCAGCCGCTCCTCGCCGGTGCTCTTGTACTGCTTCCAGAGCTCGGCGATCGCCTGCTCGATCTCCTCGCGCTCCTCGTCGCTGACGTTCGCGTACCGCCCGCGACGCGGCTTGGCCGGCGCCTCGGCGACGGGCTCGGGGGCGACGGCGGCCTCGGGGGCCTCGGCGGCGGCCAGGAACGCGTCGGCGGCCGCGGAGAGCTCGTCGCTGCTCGGACGGTCGGGGACGGCCGAGAGCGCGGGACCCGGCGCGCTCGACGCCGAGCGCTCAGGCTCGGGGGTGCGCACGCTCATAGCTCGTCCTCAGTCGTTCGACGCTGACATGCGTGTAGATCTGGGTCGTCGCGAGACTAGCGTGGCCCAACAGCTCCTGGACGCTCCGCAGGTCCGCTCCGCCCTCGAGCAGGTGGGTGGCGGCGCTGTGGCGCAGCCCGTGCGGGCCGAGGTCGGGGGCGCCGGGGACGGCGCGGAGCCGCTGGTGGACCACCGTCCGGACGGTCCGGGGGTCCACCCGGCCGCCCCGGGCGCCGAGCAGCAGGGCCGCGCCCGAGCCGTCGCGGGACCACTGCGGCCGGCCGCGGTCGAGCCAGGCGTCGAGGGCGTCCTGCGCGGGAGCGCCGTAGGGCACCGTCCGCTCGCGCCTCCCCTTGCCCAGGACGCGCAGCACCCGTCGCGCCGGGTCGACGTCGTCGACGTCGAGGCCGCACAGCTCGGCCACGCGCACGCCGGTGGCGTAGAGCAGCTCGAGGACCAGCCTGTCGCGCAGGACGCCGGGGGTGCCGTCGTCCTCGACCGCGTCGACCAGCCGGGCCGCCTCGTCCGGCTGCAGGACGTCGGGCAGGGGCCGGTGCCCCTTCGGCGTCGCGAGGGCGAGCCCGGGGTCGGCCGCGACCAGGCCGCGCCGGACGGCCCAGGCGGTGAAGACCCGGGCGGACGAGCCGCGCCGGGCGAGCGTCGTCCGGGCGGCACCGCCGGTCCGGCCACGGGCGAGCCAGCTGCGCAGGACGGCGAGGTCGAGGGCCCCGAGGTCGTCGACGCCGAGGCGGACGGCGTGCCGCAGCAGGGAGCGGACGTCGCCCTCGTAGGCCCGCACCGTGTGCGGTGACCGGTCGCGCTCAGCGCGCAGGTGCGTGAGGAACCCCTGCACGGCCTGCTCCAGGGCTGCGGGCAGCGGCTCGTCGGCACCGGCGGGGGACGTCACGCGCAGAGGCTGCGCCGCGGGCCCTCCCCGGTCAAGCAGGCAGGCCGGGCCCCCGAGCCCGCGCGTGGTCCTCCCGCACCGGCTCCCCGGTGCTCACGGCGCCGGCACCCGGGCCGGCCGGCCCGCTCCCAGGGCCGTCAGCCGGTAGCCGCCCTCCGTGCGCTCCACCAGCCCGGCCACCTGCAGCGGGGCCAGCACCTGCTGCACGGCCAGGGTGCTCACCCCGGCGGTGCGGGCGATGCTCGCCTCCCCTGCTCCTCGCCGGACGGGCACGGCCTCCAGCACCTGGCGCAGGAGCGCCGGCAGGTCGTCGCGCGGGTCCTCGCGCCCCCGCCCGGGCTCGGTCAGGTCCTGGCCGCTCGCCCCGACCTGCTCGAGCACCTCGCGGGCGCTGGTCACGCACAGGGCGCCGTCCCGGAGCTGCTGGTGGCACCCGGCGGACGCCGCCGACGTCACCGGCCCCGGCACGGCCATGACCGGGCGGGACAGCTCGGTGGCCCGGGCCGCGGTCGACAGCGAGCCGCTGCGCAGGGCCGCCTCCACGACGACCGTCCCCTGCGACAGCGCGGCGATGAGCCGGTTGCGGGACAGGAACCGCGGCCGCAGGGGCGCGCAGCCGGGCGGCACCTCCGACAGCACCAGGCCGGTGGCGGCGATCCGGGCCAGCAGCCGGTCGTGCCCCCGCGGGTAGGCGACGTCGACGCCGCAGGCCAGGACGGCCACCGTCGGGGCGCCCTCGGCCGCCGACAGGGCACCGGTGTGGGCGGCGCCGTCGATGCCGTAGGCCCCGCCGCTGACCACGGCCGCCCCGGCCTCGGCCAGCCCGAGCCCCAGCTCTCCGGCGACGTGCGTGCCGTAGGCGGTGGCGGCGCGGGCGCCCACGACGGCGACCGACCGCGCGACGGTGGCCGCGACCGGCACGGGCCCGCGGGCGAACAGCAGCAGGGGCGGTGGGTGCCGGGCGACGGCGGGGTCGGCCGGCCAGTCCAGCCGCTCCTGCGGCCACTCCTCGTCCCCGGGCACGAGGACGCGGCCGCCGACCCGGGCCAGCGCGCGCAGGTCCGCCTCCGGGTCGGCCGACTGAGCACGGTGGGCAGCCCCGGCCACGGCGGCCTCCGACAGCCCGCTCACGGGCGCGCCGCGGCGCAAGGAGTGCCACACCTGCTCGGCCCCCCGCTCCTGCACGGCGCGGGCCAGGGCGTGCGACCCGGGCTCGACCACACGGGACAGCGCGACCCGGGCGAGCACCTCGGCGTTCACGCGGCCGCCAGGTGCCGCGTGCCGAGCCGGAAGCCGAGGGCGTGGTCGACGTGGCAGCGCTCCGGCACGGGGCTGCCGGCGAGGTCGGCGAGCGTCCAGGCGAGCCGGAGCACCCGGCCGTACCCCCGGGCGGTCAGCCGCCCGGCGTCGAGGGCCCGCTCGGCCGACCGGGTCGCCTCCCGGGCGACCGGCCACCGGCGCCGGAGCTCGACCGGCGGCACCTCCCCGTTGACCCGCCACGGCGTCCCGGCGTAGCGGCGGGCCGCGGCCTCGCGGGCGGCAGCGACCCGGACCGCCACCACGGCGCTGTCCTCGACCTGGCCCTCCTCGGCGAGCAGCTCGGCCCGGCTGATCCGGTCGACCTGGACGTGCATGTCGACCCGGTCGAGCAGCGGGCCGCTCATCCGCGCGAGGTACCGGCGCCGCGCCTCGGGGCGGCAGGTGCAGTCCTGGTCGGGCCGGGCGCAGGGGCACGGGTTGGCGGCGAGCACGAGGGCGAACCGGGCCGGGTAGGTGGCGGTCCCGGCGGCCCGGCGGACGCTGACGCTGCCGCTCTCGAGCGGCTGCCGGAGGGCGTCGAGCACGCCGGTGGCGAACTCCGGGGCCTCGTCGAGGAACAGCACGCCCTGGGTGGCGAGGCTGGCGGCACCCGGCCGCGCGATGCCGCTGCCTCCCCCGACGACCGCGGCGACCGTCGAGGTGTGGTGCGGGTCCTGGAACGGCGCCCGGCGCACGAGGGGGTGCCCGGGCGGCAGGACCCCGGCGACGGAGTGGACCGCCGTGACCTCGAGGGCCTGTTCGAGGGTCAGCGGGGGGAGCAGACCGGGCAGGCGCTCGGCCAGCATCGTCTTGCCCGAGCCCGGCGGTCCGAGCAGGAACAGGTGGTGGCCACCGGCCGCGGCGACCTCGACCGCGGTGCGGCCGGCGGGCTGGCCCGCGACGTCGCGCAGGTCCTTGCCGACCGTCGGGTCGGGCAGCGGCGCGGGGACCTCGTGGTCCGGGACGGCCTGCCCGCGCAGCAGCGCCAGCAGCTCGCCCAGGGTCGCGACCCCCACGGCGTCGACGTCGGGGAGCAGCCGGGCCTCGGCGAGGTTGGCCCGCGGCACGACGACCCGGCGCACCCCGGCGTCGCGTGCGGCCAGGACGGCGGGCAGGACGCCGAGGACGGCCCGGACCCGGCCGTCGAGCCCGAGCTCGCCGAGCAGGACGCGACCCTCGAGCGAGCCGGCGGGGACGGCGCCGTTCGCCGCCAGCACACTGGCGGCGAGGGCGAGGTCGAAGCCCGACCCTTTCTTGGGGAGCGACGCGGGCGACAGCCCGAGGGTGATCCGCTTCTGCGGCCACTCCTCCCCCGTGTTCACCACGGCCGCGCGGACCCGGTCGCGGGCCTCGGACAGGGCGGTGTCGGGCAGCCCGGTGACGGTGAGGCCGGGCAGGCCCTGGGCGAGGTCGGCCTCGACCTCGACGAGCGTGCCCTCGAGGCCGACGAGGGCGACCGCCCAGGCGCGGGCGAGCGGCATCAGAACGCTCCCTGCAGGTGCACCAGCACCGGGGCGTACCCGCGGCGCCGCACCACCGAGACGACGTCGAACCGGAGGTCCCCGGCGTCGGGCGGACGGTGCTGCTCGAGCCAGCGCAGGGCCAGCACCCGGATCCGCCGGGCCTTGCGCAGGGTCACCGCCTCGGCGGGCTCGCCGAAGCCGGTGCCGCTGCGGGTCTTGACCTCCACGAACACGACCGTGCGGCCGGAGCGGCACACGACGTCGAGCTCGCCCTCGCGGCAGCGCCAGTTGCGGGCCAGCACCTGCAGGCCGGCCGCCTCCAGGTGCTCGACCGCCAGCTGCTCCCCGTACCGCCCGAGCGCCTGGCGCCCGTCTCCCTCGGTCACGTGACCACCTCCGGGTCGGAGAGTGGGCCGGGGGCAGGAGCGCGGGAAGGCCGCCGGGCGCGGTTGTGGACGGCCGCGCGGTGCGGTGCCGCTGTCGGGAGGAGGTGCTACCGGACGCCGCAGGCGGTGGCGAGGAGGAGCACGAGCGTCCGGGTGACGTCGACCATCTCCTGCACCGGCACGGACTCGTCCGGGGCGTGCGCCTGCCGCACGTCGCCGGGGCCGTAGTGCACGGCGGGGACACCGCCGAGGCCGGTGAGCAGGCGCTGGTCGCTGCCGTACGGGGCGCCGTAGACCTGCGGACGGGCGCCGTGCAGGCGGGTGTGGGTGTCGCTGACCAGCCGGGCGACGGCGGAGTCCTCCTCGACCGCCCCGGGCGCGAACTGCCCGCCCCACCACTCCACCAGGACGGGGTTCGCGACGAGCCAGGGGTCGCTGGCGTTGACCTCGGCGATCGCCCTCTCGAGGTCCCGGCGCGCCGCGGCCACGTCCTCCCCCAGGGCGACCCCGAGGCGGCCCTCCGCGACGAGGCGGTCCGGGACGCTGCTGGCCCAGTCCCCGGCCCGGACGGTGCCGACCGACAGGGGGTAGGGCAGCGCGTAGCGGGCCATCAGCGGGTGCGCGTCCCGGTTGCGGCGCACCTCGAGGCGGCGCAGCGCCTGGTGCACGAGCAGGTACTTCTCGACGGCGTCGACGCCCTCGAGCCGGGCGCTGGCGTGCACGGAGCGGCCGGGCACCGTGAGCCGGAAGGTCAGGGCGCCGGCGCTGGCCGGGACCAGGGCGCCCGACGTCGGTTCGCAGATCACGGCGAGGTCGCCGCGGTAGCCGCGCTGCAGGGTGGCGAACGTGCCGAGCCCCCCGTCCTCCTCGCCGACCACGCTCTCGAGCAGCACGCGGCCGCGCAGCTGCACGCCGGCCGCGCGCAGGGCGCCCACCGCCGCGACCTGGCAGGCCAGGCCGGCCTTCATGTCGCAGGCGCCGCGGCCGAGGACGCTGCCGTCGCGCACCACGCCGGACCAGGGCGACACCGTCCAGCCCTGCTCGCCCGGCGGGACGACGTCGACGTGCCCGTTGAGGACGACGGTCGGGCCGTCGTCGCCGCCCCAGGCGCCGACCAGCCCCCAGGCCTCGGTGCGGTCGGCCTCCAGGCCGGGGAAGTCGGGGTGGGCGAGCGTGGCGGGCAGGTCGACCGACCACAGGTCGACGTCCATGCCGATGCCGCTGAGCCTGCGGGCCAGACCGTGCTGGGCCTCGCTCTCGGCGTCGCTGCCGGTCACCGACGGGACCGCGAGCAGGTCCTGCAGGAGCCCGACGAGCGGGGCGGCCGCGACTGCGGCGAGCGCGTCCGCGACGGCGGGGGCCAGCGAGGACGTGCGCTGGGCGGGCAGCAGGCCGGAGAGGTCGGCGGAGACGGTCACGGGAGGACTGTCGGCACGCACGGGGCCCGAGGCGCGTCCCCGCGCCGCGACGGACCCGAAGAGACCAGGGCGACGGACCCGGACGGGCTACCTGGCCTCGGCGCCAGGTCCTCCTTGCTGCCGGGTCAGGCCGGGTCCTTGACCCCGTGGACGATGCCCTGCTCCTGCGACGTCCCCTCCATCGGCTGCTCGTGCGGCACGTTCACGCCCTGCGAGTCGCCGGGGGAGGACTGCGCGGGCGGCGTCTGGTCCGGCCCGCCGCCCGGCGCCATCCGGGCCGCGCCCGCGGCCGTGTCGCTCTCGACGCTCTCGCCGTCCGGGACCTCGCCCTGCTGCCCGGGCGCCCGACGTGCCGTGCCCGTGGTCTGCGACTCCGGCATCCCAGGACCGCTCCCCGAGCCCGTGCTCGCCGACGTCCCCACGCGCGGGCGGTCCTCAGCGGGCACCGTGCCGGAGGACCGCGGCCCGTCCGGGCTGCTCAGGGTCTCGCCCGGGGCGACCTGGAGCGTGGACAGCACCGTCGGGCTCGCCACCTGCGCACCGGCCATGCCCGCGCTCATGTCGCCCAGCTCGGGGACCTGCGGGGGGTCGGTGTGCGGAGCGGTCCCGACCGGGTCGGCGTGCCCGGGCGTCGGGGGCATCGGCTCGGTCTTGCCCTGGTTGGTGTCGGGTGCGGCGCCGCCGAGGCGGTCCTGCAGCCCGATCGTGCCCTTGCCGTCGTCGTACGGGGTGGTCGAGGCACCCGGCTCGTCGCCGGAGGGGACGTCGTCGTGGGTCATGACGTGCGCGTACCCCCGCGGCGCGTCAGCGACTCGGCAGGTCCAGGTCGGGCTTCTCGAGCTTCTCGACGTTGACGTCCTTGAAGGTCAGCACCCGGACGCTCTTCACGAAGCGGGCCGGCCGGTACATGTCCCAGACCCAGGCGTCGGTGAGGCTGAGCTCGAACCAGACCTCGCCGTCGGCGGTGCGGGGCTGCACGTCGACGGCGTTGGCGAGGTAGAAGCGCCGCTCGGTCTCGACGACGTAGTCGAACTGCCGGACGATGTCGCGGTACTCCCGGTAGAGCTGGAGCTCCATCTCGGTCTCGTACTTCTCGAGGTCTTCTGCGCTCATGCCGACACCGCCTCCATCGGCCCAGTCTGCCTGACGGCGCCCCGGACGTTCACGTAGCTGAACCGGTGCTCCGGGCAGGGTCCGTGGGCGGCCATCGCCGCCGTGTGGTCCGCGGTGCTGTAGCCCTTGTGGACGTCGAACCCGTACTGCGGGTAGCGCGCGTGCAGGTCCGTCATGATCCGGTCCCGGGTCACCTTGGCGACGACGGACGCCGCCGCGACGCAGGCCGCCACCCGGTCCCCCTTCCACACGGCGAGGGCCGGGGCAGGCAGGCCGGCGACGGGGAAGCCGTCGGTGAGGACGTACGACGGGCACGGGTCGAGCCGCCCGACGGCCTGCCGCATGGCGCGCACGTTCATGACGTGCAGCCCGCAGCGGTCGACCTCCTGCGGCGGCACGACGACCACCGACCAGGCAGCGGCCCGGCGCAGCACCTGCTCGTACGCCGCCTCGCGGGCCCGGGGGGTGAGCAGCTTGGAGTCCGCCAGCCCCGGGACCTCCCCCCGTCGCCCCTGCGGCAGGACGACGGCCGCGACGACGAGCGGCCCGGCGCAGGCCCCCCGCCCGGCCTCGTCGGTCCCCGCGACGATCTCGAACCCGCACCGCTGCAGCACGCGCTCGAAGGCCCACAGCCCGTTCTCGGCGCGCACGACCGGACGGGTCGCCCGCATCAGCACCAGGCGCCGCCGGCGGAGCGGGCCAGGACCTCGTGCAGGTCCGCGGGGAACACGGCCTCCGACGTCGTGGCGAGCTCGGCCGCGGTCCACCAGCGGTGCTCCAGCACGGACGCGACCTCGAGCGCGGTGAACCCGGAGGTGTCGACGTCGTGCTGCTGGACCCGGACCAGGAAGAACTGCTCGCTCTGCCGGTAGGCCTGCCCGTCGAAGACGAACTCGGCCGTCCGGGCGTGGACGGGCTCCCCCAGCGCGGCGGCCGGCAGGTCCAGCCCGGTCTCCTCGCGCAGCTCGCGGGCAGCGCCCTGCGCCGGGGACTCCCCCGGGTCCAGGCCGCCGCCCGGCGTGATCCACCAGGTGCCGCGCCCGGGCTGGCCGGGGTCCTGGCCGAGGAACAGCAGGACCCGGTCCTGCGCGTCCAGGAGCAGCACCCGGGCGGCCCGGCGGTCCTTCGGCGCGGCGCCGACGGCGTCCAGCGGCAGAGCCATGCCGGAGAGGCTAGGCGCCGTCCCAGGCGTCGAACGGCTCGTCGACCCGCTCACCGGCGAGCAGCCGCCGCAGCAGCGCGGGGACGTGCCGCGGGAAGAACCGGCCCTCGTGCGCGTCCAGCTCGTCCGGGGACCACCACCGCTGCCCCAGGACGGTGCCGACCTCGTGCTCGGTGAGCTGCGTGGGCACGAGCTCGGGGACGCGCGGCAGCCGGGCCAGCCGCCCCTCGTGGTGCTGCACCCGCAGCTCCCCCAGCCACAGGAACGACGCCGTCTGGGTCCACTGCAGCGGCCCGACCAGCGCCGGGTCGACGACCAGTCCGGTCTCCTCGAGGACCTCCCGGACGGTGGCCGTCACGGCGTCCTCACCCGGCTCGACGCCCCCGCCGGGGAGCTCCTGCCAGCGCGTGCCGGGACGGGCGGGGTCGGTGCAGTCGAGCAGCAGCAGCCGTCCTCCCGGGTCGAGCAGGAAGAGCTTCGCGGAGGTCCTCAGCGGCGGGCACGCCGACGACGGCGGAGCGCCGTCACCGGCAGGGCCAGCGCGAGGCCGGCCGCGAGCGGTGCGCCCTGCGCGGCGAGGCCGAGGGCCCGCTGCTGGAACGTGCCGGGGACCGAGAGCACCGTGGCCCGGCCGACCGGCCAGACGATGACGAAGGCGCGCCCGATGACGTCGTCGACGGGGATCGTGCCGTCGTTGAACTGGCGGTGGAACCGCGAGTCGCTGGACATGTCGCGGTGGTCGCCCATGACCCACAGCCGACCCTCGGGCACGAGCACGCCGGGGCTGCCGGCGGGGCAGGCCTGCTCGTTGTCGCCCGCGGCGCAGAACGCCGTGGGGAGCGAGCCGGGGTCGGAGAACGTGTAGGGCTCGGCCAGCGACACCGGCGTGGTCGTGCCCCTGGGCGTCACCGTGACCTTGCCGTCGGCGCAGCACGCCACCCGGTCGCCCGGCAGCGCGATGACGCGCTTGATGAAGTCCTTCTCGCCCGGCACCCCGACCACGAGGCCGCTGACGAACCGCGTGAACCGCTCGACGCCCTGCGCGGGGGCCGGCGGCGTGTACTCCGGGGCCCAGCCCTCGGGCCCCTTGAAGACGATGACCTCGCCGCGGTGCACGTCGCGGGCGCGGTAGACGAGCTTGTTGACGAGCACCCGGTCGTCGATCTGCAGGGTGTTCATCATCGAGCCGGACGGGATGTAGAAGGCCTGCACGAGGAAGGCCTTGATGAGCAGGGCCAGCACGAACGCGACGACGACGAGGAACGGCAGCTCGCGGAAGAACGAGCGGTTGCGGCGCGGCGGCGTCGCCGGCGGCTCGGCCTCGAGGGTGGCGCCGGGGCGGTCGTCGTCGCTCATCACGGGCAGCCTAACGGGGAGGAGGGGGCGTTGGTGCCGGGACAGCAGGCGGGGACAGCAGAGCCGGGACAGCAGACGGCGGGCGCCTCCCCGAGGGGAGACGCCCGCCGGACGGACTGCTAGGCGCTCGGCGCGTCGGCCGCGGCCCGGGGAGCGCGCTGGGCCTCGCCCTTGGTCTTGACCTGCGTCGTGTCGCGCTTCTCCTTGATCTTGGCCTTCTTGCCGCGCAGCTCGCGCAGGTAGTACAGCTTCGCGCGGCGGACGTCACCGCGGGTCACGACCTTGATCTCCTCGATCACGGGCGTGTGCACCGGGAACGTGCGCTCGACGCCGACGCCGAAGCTGACCTTGCGGATCGTGAAGGTCTCGCGGGCGCCACCGCCGGAGCGGCGGATGACCACGCCCTGGAAGCGCTGCACGCGGGAGCGGTTGCCCTCGACGACGCGGACGCCGACGTCCAGCGTGTCACCGGGGCGGAACTCGGGGACGTCCGTGCGCAGCTGTGCGGCGTCGAGCTCGTCGAGGATGTGCATCTGGGACCGTCCGTCGGGCGTGCGAGCACGCGGTGTACGTCATCACTGGACCTTGCAGTCGAACGTGTCAGGCGGGCGCGCGTCAGTGCCGCAGCGCTCCGGCAGCCCTCTACTCTGCCACACCGGCGTCGCGGAGCACGAGCTCGTCCGCGGGCGACAGGGCGACCCGGCCGAGCAGCTCGGGCCGCAGGCGGGCCGTGCGTCGCAGCGACTCCTCCCGGCGCCACCGGGCGATCGCGGCGTGGTCGCCGGACAGCAGCACGGGCGGCACCTCGAGGTCGCGCCACACGGGCGGTCGCGTGTACGACGGCCCCTCGAGCAGGCCGTCGCTGAAGGAGTCCTGCTCGTGCGACTGCCGGTTGCCCAGCACCCCTGGCAGCAGCCGCGCGACGGCCTCGACGACGACGAGGACGGCGACCTCTCCCCCGGCCAGCACGTAGTCGCCGAGGCTGACCTCGAGCACCCGCAGCCGGCGTCCGGCGTCGTCGACGACCCGGCTGTCGATGCCCTCGTACCGGCCGCAGGCGAAGGCCAGCCAGGGCTCGGCGGCGAGCTCCTGCGCCAGCGCCTGCGTGAACGGCCGGCCGGCCGGGGTCGGGACGACGAGCACGGGGGCCTCGGCGGGCCCGCCCCGCTCCAGCACGCTGTCGAGCGCCCGGCCCCACGGCTCGGGCTTCATGACCATGCCCGGGCCGCCGCCGTAGGGGCTGTCGTCGACCGTGCGGTGCACGTCGGAGGTGAAGGCGCGCGGGTCGGTGGTGTGGACCTCGAGGACCCCGGCGGCCCGGGCCTTGCCGACGAGCGAGAGGTCCAGCGGCGCCAGGTACTCCGGGAACAGGGTGAGGACGTCGACGAGCACTAGACGGGGTCGTCCTCGGGCGCGGGCTCGGGCGCCGGCTCGCTCAGGTCCAGCAGGCCCTCGGGCGGCGTCATCACCAGCCGGCCCCCGGCGACGTCGACCACGGGGACCATCGCGGTGAGGAACGGGACGAGGACCTCGACCGCACCGGGCGCGGCGTCCACCCGGGTGACGGCCAGGACGTCGCCGTGCGGCAGGTGCAGCACCTCCGCGACCGTCCCGACCGGGGTGCCGTCCTCGAGCTCGGCCCGCAGGCCCACCAGGTGGGAGTCGAGGAAGACGTCGGGGTCCTCGGGCAGCGGCAGCGTCCGGGCGTCGACGTGCAGCAGGGTGTTGCGCAGCAGCTCGGCGGCGCTGCGGTCCGGGACGCCCTCGAAGGCCACGATGAGGCGCGGACCCATGTACCGGGTGCTCTCGACGGTCACCGACCCGGTCTCGGTCAGCAGCACCTCGCCGTCGGCGAACCGGGCCTCCGGCTCGTCCGTGCGGACCTCGACGGTGACCTCGCCGCGCAGGCCCTGGGGCTTGCCGATCCGGCCGACGACGAGCAGGTCGGGCTCGCCGGTCGCCTCCGCACGCGGCGCAGCCGCCGGGGTCACGGGGACCTCGGCGGCTGCGGCGGGCGGAGCAGGAGCGGCGGCGGGGCGGCTGGGCCGTCCGGCCACGCGACGGACCACGAGTGTCAGCGGGCCGTTCTAGCGGACGTCGTCGGTGTCGACGACGTCCACCCGCACGCCGCGGCCGCCGAGCGCGGCGACGACGGTGCGCAGGGCCTTGGCGGTGCGGCCGTTGCGGCCGATCACCTTGCCGAGGTCGTCCGGGGCGACCCGCACCTCGAGGGTGCGGCCGCGCCGGCCGGTGACCAGGTCGACCGTGACGTCGTCGGGGTTGTCGACGATGCCCTTGACCAGGTGCTCGAGGACGCTCTCGAGCACTACTCGCTCGCGGGCGCGGCGTCGGCCGGCGCCTCAGCAGCGACAGCGTCGGCCGCAGGAGCCTCGGCCGCGGGAGCGTCGGCGACGGGGGCCTCAGCGACAGCGGCGGGCGCGTCGGCAGCGGCGGCGTCGGCAGCCTTGGGGGCGGCCTTCTTCTTCGGCGTGGTGGCGGCGCCGCCGGCCTCGCCCTCGGTGTTGGCGCGCGAGGCGGCCTCGAACGCGATCTTCTTGTCGACCTTCGGCTCGGCGACGAGCATCGGCGCGGGGGCGGCCTCGCCCTTGAACCTCTGCCAGTCGCCGGTGACCTTGAGGATGCGCTCGATCGGCTCGCTCGGCTGCGCACCGACGCCCAGCCAGTAGGCGACGCGGTCGGCGTCGACCTCGATGAAGGAGGGGTTCTCCTTGGGGTGGTACTTGCCGATCGTCTCGATGACGCGACCGTCGCGCTTGGTCCGCGCGTCGGCGACGACGATGCGGTAGTACGGGGCGCGCATCTTGCCGAGACGCATGAGCTTGATCTTGACTGCCACGGGTTCTGTGCTCCGGATGTCGGTGGATGCTGTCGAGCGCTGCGCGTGGGGGTGCGCGGCCGGACAGGGCGTGCGGACGCGCCGTCGACGGGTAGAGGGCCGTCGGCCGGCGGTGACTCGCAGAGGAGTCTGCCAGAACGACGCCGCGGTCGTGCCCTGTGAGGTCCCGCACAGGCGGCCCGCAGACCACCTGCTGCACGGCCGGGCCGCGCTCTACTGGGCCGGTGACCGCCCTCGACACCGCACCCGTCGCGGTCCCGTCGCTGTGGCGCAGCCCCGGGCTCGGCGCGCTGTTCACCGCCTCCACGACCGCGCGGCTGGCCCAGGAGGCGGCCCGGGTCGCCCTGGTGCTGCTCGTGCTCGAGCGCACGGGCTCCCCCGCGCTGGCCGGTGCCGTCGTCGGGGCGCTGGCCCTGCCGGCCCTCGTGACCGGCCCGCTGCTGGGTGCCTGGCTGGACCGCACGGCGCACCGGCGCTCGGCCTTCGTCGCCAACCAGCTGCTCCTGCTCGGGGTGCTGCTGGCGCTGCTCGCCGTCACCGGCCGGGCGCCGTCGGGCGTGGTGGTCGGGCTGACGCTGCTGGCCGGGCTGACGACGCCGGTGCTCACCGGCGGGTTCACCGGGCTGCTGTCGGCGCTGGTGCCGGCCACGCTGCTGCGCCGGGCCTTCGGGGCGGAGTCCACGAGCTACAACGTCGCCGGGGTCGCGGGTCCCGCGCTGGCCGGTGCGCTGGCGGCGTCGGCCGGGGCGGAGGCCGCCGTCGCGGTCACGGCCGGGCTCTCGGCCGTCGCGCTGGCCGCCGTCCTGCGCGTGCCGATGCCCCCGCCCGCGGGCGGGCCGGACGGCGCGGGCCTGCTGGCGACGGTCGGCGTCGGGCTCCGGCTGCTGGCGACCGTCCCCCCGCTGCGGGCCGTCACGGTGGCCACCACGATCAGCTTCACCGGCATGGGCGCCCTGCCGGTCGTGTTCCCGCTGCTCGCCGCCGACCTCGGTGCGTCCGAGGCCGCGGGCGGCGCACTGTTCAGCGCCTTCGCCCTGGGCGCCCTGGCCGGCAGCCTCGTCATGGCCGCCCGGGCCCCGAGGACCTCCGCGGTGCGGCTCGCCCTGGTCGGCGTCCTCGCCCTGGGCGCGGCCTTCGGCAGCGTGGCGGTCGCGCCCACGCTGACGGTCGCCCTGCTGCTGGTCGCCGTCGCCGGCGCGATCGAGGGTCCGGTGCTCGCCAGCACGCTGATGGTCCGGGCGACGCACAGCCCCGAGCACCTCCAGACGCAGGTCGTGACGACGGCCGCCAGCCTCAAGTTCGGGGGGTTCGCCGTGGGGTCGGCGGGGGCGGGGCTCGTCGTCGCGCACGCCGGGGTGCGGGCCGGTCTGGCGGCGCTCGCGGTGGCGCAGCTGGTGGGCGTCGCGCTCGGGGTGCTGGCTCTCAGGAGCCGCCGGACCGCCTGAGCTTGCGCTGCACGGCCCGGTGCAGGGGGTCGACGACGACGCCGCGCTGGGCCAGCCGCACCTGCCGCAGGGCCCGCCGGTGGTGGGCCACCCGCTGCAGCCCGACCGCCCACAGGACGTACTGCAGGGCGAACGCGAGCTTGAGCTCGGCCAGGCCGTACCCGCCCGGCGGCGCCACGAGGTCGAGCACGACGCCGATCACCAGCAGCAGCATCAGCGAGGCGCAGAACCCGCCGACGTTGACGATGCCGCTGGCGCTGCCGAGGCGGTCGGGCGGGTTGTCGGTGCGGGCGTAGTCGAAGCCGAGCATCGAACCGGGCCCGTTGCTGGCGAGGACGACCACGAGCACGACCAGCAGCCACAGCGGCGCCCGGCCGGGCCACAGCAGGACGGCGGCCCAGACCAGGGCGCTCGCCCCGACGATCCCCCGCACCATCACCGACCGGCGGAACGGCCAGCGCCCGGCGAGCGCGCCGAGCGACGGACCGATGCCGATGCCGCCGACCACCAGGACGGCGAGCAGCAGGCCGGCCGTGTGCGGGGACAGGCCCTGCCCCACGACGAGGAACGGGTAGCCCCACAGGAGCCCGAAGACGGTGCCGCTGAACTGGGTGGAGAAGTGCGTCCAGAGGCCGAGCCGGGTGCCGGGCTCGTGCCAGGCCGCGGCCAGCCGGGACCGCACCTCGGCGAGGTCGGCCGGCGGGAGGACCACCGTGCCGGCCGGGACGTCGCGGACGGCCAGCGCCACCAGCACCCCGACGACGACGCCGACCACGGCGACGCCGAGGAACGTCGTCGTCCAGCCGGAGCGGCCGAGCAGGGCGACCAGGGGGAAGGTCGCGACCACCTGGCCGAGCTGGCCGAGCTGGCCCGTGAGCTGGGTGAACAGCGGGGCCCGCCGGGACGGGAACCACACGGTCACCAGGCGCAGGACGCTGATGAACGTCAGGGCGTCGCCGGTGCCGACGAGGACCCGGGCGAGGACGGCTCCCGGCACGGTGTCCGACGTCGCGAGCACCGCCTGCCCGGCAGCCATGACGAGGGCACCGGCGGTGAGCATCCGGCGGGAGCCGAACCGGTCCAGCAGGACGCCGCTCGGCACCTGCAGGCCGGCGTAGACCACCAGCTGCAGGGTGGAGAACAGGCCGAGCTCGGCGGCGCTCGCGGAGAACCGCTGCTGCGCCTCCAGCCCGGCGACCCCGAGCGACCCGCGGTGGAAGACCGCGACGCCGTAGGCGAGGACGCCGAGCCCCCAGACGAGGTACGCCCGGCGGACGGGCGGCGTCGGGGCCGCGGCGACGGCGGGGGTCGGGAGGGTCACGGGCTACCGGGGGCGGCGCAGGCCCAACGGGTCGGGGCCCTGCTGCGGCTGGCCGAGCGGGCCCTTGCCCAGGCCGGGCGGCAGCTGCGGGAAGCCCTGGGGCAGGCCCTGCGGGAGACCCTGCGGCAGCGCCTGCTGCTGCTTGGACGGCCCGCCGCCGGCGCGGCCCGGGCCCTTCCGCTTCTTGCCGCCGCCGCCCTTCTGGGCCCGCTTGGCGGCCCGGCCGGGCCCGGGCATGCCCGGCATCCCGCCCATCTGCTTCATCATCTTCTGCGCCTCGAAGAACCGGTCGACGAGGTTGTTGACCTCGCTGACCGTCACCCCGGAGCCCTTGGCGATCCGGGCCCGGCGCGAGCCGTTGAGGATCTTGGCGTTCTGGCGCTCCTGCGGCGTCATCGACCGGATGATCGCCGCGATGCGGTCGAGGTCGGAGTCCTTGACCTGGGCGATGGCCTCCTTCATCTGCCCCATCCCCGGCAGCATGCCGAGCAGCGAGGTGATCGAGCCCATCTTCTTGACCTGCATCATCTGCTCGAGGAAGTCCTCGAGGTCGAAGTCCTTGCCCTCCATCATCTTGCCGGCCATGCGCTCGGCGGTGTCGGCGTCGAAGGACTTCTCGGCCTGCTCGATGAGGGTCAGGACGTCGCCCATGCCGAGGATGCGCGAGGCCATCCGCTCGGGGTGGAAGACGTCGAAGTCCTTGAGCTTCTCGCCGGTCGAGGCGAACAGGATCGGCTGGCCGGTCAGGTGCCGGACCGACAGGGCCGCGCCACCGCGGGCGTCGCCGTCGAGCTTCGTCAGCACGACGCCGGTGAACCCGACGCCCTCCTGGAAGGCCTGCGCCGTGACGACGGCGTCCTGGCCGATCATCGCGTCGACGACGAACAGGACCTCGTCGGGCTGCACGGCGGCCCGGATGTCGGCGGCCTGCTGCATGAGCTCGGCGTCGATCCCGAGACGGCCGGCGGTGTCGACGACGACGACGTCGTGGTTCATCCGGGCGGCGTGCTCGAGGCCGCGGCGGGCGGCGTCGACGGGGTCGCCGACACCGGACCCCTCGTAGGGCGCGAACACGTCGACGCCGGCCTGTCCGCCGACGACCTGCAGCTGCTGGACGGCGTTGGGGCGCTGGAGGTCGCAGGCCACGAGCAGCGGCGCGTGGCCCTGCGCCTTGAGCCACAGGCCGAGCTTGCCGGCGAGGGTCGTCTTGCCCGCGCCCTGCAGGCCGGCCAGCATGATCACGGTCGGGCCGGTCTTGGCGTACCGGACCAGCCGGGTCTCGCCGCCGAGGATCCCGACGAGCTCCTCGTTCACGATCTTCACGACCTGCTGCGCCGGGTTCAGCGCGGAGCTGACCTCCGAGCCGCGGGCCCGCTCCTTGACGGCCGCGATGAAGGCCTTGACCACGGGAAGGGCGACGTCGGCCTCGAGCAGCGCGATCCGGATCTCGCGGGCGGTGGCGTCGATGTCGGCGTCCGACAGGCGGCCCTTGCCGCGCAGGGAGGTGAAGACCTTGTCGAGCCGGTCGGACAGCGTGTCGAACATGGGGCTCAGACTACGGGCGTCCGGCGTGCCAGAGTCCTGACCACTCGACGCGCAGGAGGACACGTGTCCCGCAAGGCCGACCTCGACCAGCTCGCCCGCGTACCGCTGTTCTCCGCCTGCGACGACCGCGCCCTCGCCGCCCTCGACCGTCTCGTCGAGCGCTACGACGCCGCCGACGGCGAGGTCGTGGTCCGCGAGGGCGAGCCCGGCACGGCGCTCTACGTCCTGGTCGACGGCACGGCCGTGGTCGACCGCGGAGGCGCGCCGGTCGCGGTGCTCGGCGAGGGCCAGTACTTCGGCGAGCTGGCCGTCCTGGACGGCGGTCCACGCAACGCCACGGTGACCATGACGGCCGCCGGCCGGGTGCTCGTGGTGCAGCAGCGCGAGCTGTTCGCCCTGCTGGACGACCCCGCGGTGGCACGCCGCCTGCTGCTCGGGCTGGCCCGGCGCCTGCACGAGGCCGACGTCGCTAGCTGAGCGCGGCCAGGACCCCCTGCACGACGGCGGCCCGGACGGCGTCGTCGGACAGCCGCGGCACGTAGAAGGCGTCGACGACGTCGGCCCCGAGCGAGCTGACGTGGGCGGTGCGGATGTCCAGGCCCTGGGCGGCGAGCGCCGCCGTGATCCGGTGCAGCACGCCGAGCGCGTCGGGCGCCCGGACCTCGACGACGGTGGCGCTGTCGGACGCGTCGTCGACCAGCGTGACCGTCGGCGGGGCGGGCACCACCGGGCTCCGCGAGGCGTAGGCGGCCTCGCGGGCGGCCAGCTTCTGCGCGAGCGGGAGCCGGCCTTCGAGGACGGCGCGCAGGTCGTCGCGCACGGGGGCCCAGTCGGGCAGGTCGCCGAACCGGGGGGCGACCCGGAAGACCGTGACGGCGGTGCGGTCCCGGGCGAAGACCGACGCCGACCGGACGTCGAGCCGGTGCAGCGCCAGCACGCCGGCGGCCGCGGACAGCAGGCCCGGCCGGTCCGGGGCGACCACCGTGACCTCGTCGTCGCGGGCGACCAGCGCGAACTCCCCCGCCCGCACGACCTCCTCCTGCCACTCCGCCAGCCGGGCGGGCGGAGGCGGCGGAGCCCCGGCCAGCAGGCCGCGGGTGCGCGTGACGAGCTCGGTGACCAGCTGCCCCTTCCAGCTGCTCCAGGCCGCCGGACCGGTCGCGGCGCTGTCGGCCTCGGTGAGGGCGTGCAGCAGCTCGAGCACCTGGGCGCTGCCGACGGCGTCCGCGACGGCCCGGGCGGTCGCGGGGTCGGCGAGGTCGCGCCGGGTGGCGACGTCGGGCAGGAGCAGGTGGTGCCGCACCATGGCCACGAGGACGTCGACGTCCTCCGGCGGCAGGCCGAGCCGCGGCGCGAGCTCCCCGACGACGACCACCCCGACGTCGGTGTGGTCGCCCGGGTACCCCTTGCCGATGTCGTGCAGCAGGGCGCCCAGCAGCAGCAGGTCCGGGCGCTGCACCCGCCGGGTCAGCCCCGCGGCCGCGGCGGCGGCCTCGACGAGGTGCCGGTCGACGGTGAAGCGGTGGAGGCTGTTGCGCTGCGGCTTGCTGCGCACGCGCTCCCACTCGGGCACCAGCCGCACCAGCAGCCCGGCCTGGTCGAGCGCCTCCATGACCGGGACGGCGGCCGGCCCGGCGGACAGCAGTCCGACCAGGGCGTCGAGGGCGGGCCGGGGCCAGGGCACCGGCAGGTCCGGGCAGGCGGCGAGCCGCTCCAGCGTCCCCGGCGCCAGCGGCAGTCCCGCGCGGGCGGCCGCCTCGGCGACCCGCAGGGGCAGCACGGCGTCGGCGTCGACGCCGGCGTCCCGGGCGAGCACGACCTCGCCCTCCTGCTCGACGACGTCCTGCGCGAGCGGACGTCGGACCGGGCCGCGGCGGAACAGCCGGCGGGCCGGCGGCCGGACGCGCCGCCAGACGGTGTCGGAGGTGAAGGCGATGGTGCGGGCCGCGTCGGACACGGCGGCCATCAGGGCGTCGGCATCGCCCAGGCCGAGCCGGGCCGCGACGGCGTCCTGCTCCTGCAGCAGCAGCCGGTCGTTGCCCTTGCGCGACGTCGTCCGCCGGTGCAGCTCCCCCCGGACGTCGAGCAGCAGGGCGTAGCCCGCGCGCACGGCCTCCCCCGGCGCGTCGGCGACCTGCGCGACGGCGAGGGCCTGCAGCGCGTGGACGTCGCGCAGCCCGCCGCGGGCCTCCTTGAGGTCGGGCTCGAGCAGGAAGGCGACCTCCCCGGACGCCCGCGCCCGCTCCTCCCCCGCCGCGCGCAGCTCGGGCAGCCGCTTCGCCGCGCCCGCCCGCCAGGACGCCCGGGTCGCGCTGACCAGCTCCGCGGTGACCTCCGGGTCGCCGGCGACGTGGCGGGCGTCGAGCAGCCCGAGGGCCGCCTTGAGGTCGTCCCGCGCGACGGCGGCCGCCTCGGGCAGGGTCCGCACGGAGTGGTCCAGGGCGACGCCGGCGTCCCAGACGGGGTACCAGACGGCGTCGGCCAGGGCGGCGACGTCGGGGCGGCCGTCGTGGACGAGCACGAGGTCGAGGTCGCTGCCGGCAGCCGGCTCGCGGCGGCCCGCCCCCCCGACGGCCACCAGGGCGACACCCGCGCCGGGGTCGCCCAGCAGCCCGGTGAGCCACGCGTCGTGCAGCGCGGTCAGCTCGTCGCGGAGCGCGGCGCCGCGGAGGTCGTCGCGGGCGAGCAGGGCTGCCCGGTCGTCCGCGAAGGTGCTCAGAGCGCCTCGGCTCCGCGCTCGCCCGTCCGTACCCGGACGACGTCGTCGACGGGGGTGGTCCAGACCTTGCCGTCGCCGATGCTGCCGGTGCTCGCGGCCTGGACGATCGTGTCGACCACGGACGCGGCGTCGGCGTCGTCGACGAGCACCTCGAGGCGCACCTTCGGCACGAAGCTCACGGTGTACTCCGCGCCCCGGTAGACCTCGGTGTGGCCGCGCTGGCGACCGAAGCCCTGCACCTCGCTGACGGTCATGCCCTGGACGCCGAGCGCCTCCAGGGCGGTCTTCACGTCGTCGAGCTTGAAGGGCTTCACGACGGCGGTCACGAGTCTCATGCGCGGAACCTACCGACGACCGAGGGTGCGCACGGAGCCGAAGTCGTAGGCGGTCTCCTGGTGGAGCACCTGGTCGAGGCCGGTGTGCTCGTCCTCCTCGCTGACCCGCCACGGCAGTACGAGGTCGACGAGGCGGGCGAGCAGGTAGGACACCGTGAAGGAGAAGGCGGTGGCGGCGAGCACGCCGACGGCCTGCCGGCCGAGCTGCCCGGCGCCCCCGCCGAGCAGCAGCCCCTCGGACGCGACCGCGGGGTTCACCGCCGCGCTGGCGAACAGCCCGAGGAACAGGACGCCGACGGCTCCCCCGACGAAGTGAACGCCCACGACGTCGAGGGCGTCGTCGGCGCCGAGCCGGTGCTTGTGCTGGACGGCGAAGAAGGCGCAGCCGCCGGCGACCAGACCGAGCAGCAGGGCCGGGCCGGGCTCCAGGAAGCCGCACGCGGGCGTGATGGCGACCAGCCCGGCGACGGCGCCGGACACCGCACCGAGCGACGTCGCCGCCCCGGTCCGCACCCGCTCCAGACCGGCCCAGGCGATCAGCCCGCCGACGCCGGCCAGGTGCGTCCCGAGCAGCGCCGACGACGCCAGCTCCCCGGCGGACAGCGCCGACCCGGCGTTGAAGCCGAACCAGCCGAACCACAGCAGGCCGGCGCCGAGCATGGTCAGCGGCAGGTTGTGCGGCGGCATCGCCTCGCGCGGCCAGCCCAGGCGCTTGCCCGCGACCAGCGCGACCGCCAGGCCGGCCGCCCCGCAGTTCACCTCGACGACGAGACCGCCGGCGAAGTCCAGGACGCCGTACTGCGCCAGCCAGCCGCCCGGCGAGAACACCCAGTGGGCCAGCGGCGCGTAGACCACGACGGACCACAGGGTCGCGAACGCGACGAAGGCGCCGAAGCGCACGCGGTCCGCGACCGAGCCCGCGATCAGCGCGACGGTGAGGACCACGAACATCATCTGGAAGGCGGCGAACAGGACCGGCGGGACGCTCAGCGACAGGCCCGGCACCGCGTCGCGCCAGTGCGCGCCCCCGGCGAAGCGCAGGTCACCGAGCAGGCCTCCCCCGACGTCGTCGCCGAAGGCCAGCGAGTAGCCCAGCAGCAGCCACGTGGTGCTGCCGACGGCGAGGCAGACGAACACCTGCATGAGCATCGCGAGGCTGCTCTTGGCCCGGACCATGCCGGCGTAGAACAGGCCGAGCGCCGGGGTCATGAGGAGCACGAGCGCGGTGCAGAGCAGCACGAAGGCGGTGTCGCCGCTGTCGGTGGGCACGGTCGGACAGCGTGTTGCACGACCGTCTCGGGGCCGTTCCACCCGTGTTTCCACCAGGTGAACGGCCCCGGGACGGGTCGCGGTGCTACAGGGCCTCGGCCCCGCGCTCCCCGGTGCGGACCCGCACCAGCTCCTCGACCGGCGTCGTCCAGACCTTGCCGTCGCCGATGCTGCCCGTGCTGGCCGCCGCGACCACGGCGTCGACCGTGGCCGCCGCGTCGGCGTCGTCGACCACGACCTCGACCCGCACCTTCGGCACGAAGCTCACCGTGTACTCGGCGCCGCGGTAGACCTCCGTGTGGCCGCGCTGCCGGCCGAAGCCCTGCACCTCGCTGACGGTCATGCCCTGGACCCCGAGGGCCTCCAGCGCCTGCTTCACGTCGTCGAGCCGGAACGGCTTCACGACGGCGGTGACGAGGCGCACCTAGAGCGCCTCCGCCCCGCGCTCGCCGGTGCGGACCCGGACGACGTCGTCGACCGGCGTGCTCCACACCTTGCCGTCACCGATGCTGCCGGTGTGGGCGCTCTTGGCGATCACCTCGACGACGTCGCCGGCGTCGGCGTCGTCGACCAGCACCTCGAGGCGCACCTTCGGCACGAAGGACACCGCGTACTCCGCCCCGCGGTAGACCTCGGTGTGGCCGCGCTGCCGGCCGAAGCCCTGCACCTCGCTGACGGTCATGCCCTGCACCCCGGAGGACTCGAGCGCGGTCTTGACGTCGTCGAGCTTGAACGGCTTGATCACCGCCGTCACGAGCCTCACGAGAAGACCTTGGAGCTCGGCGTGCCGGTGGCCGCGCCGAACGTGCTGCCGCCCCCGCCGCCGAGGCCACCGGTGAGCTCGTACGCCGTCTCGGCGTGGACGGTCTGGTCGAGGCCGGTGACCTCCTCCTCCTCGCTGGCACGCAGGCCGAGGGTGGCCTTGATCGCCAGCGCGATGACGACGGTGAGCACGAAGCTGTAGGCGAAGACCGCGCCTGCGGCCACGGCCTGCTTGCCGAGCAGCGTGAACGAGCCGCCGTGCAGGACGCTCTCGTAGCCGGCCGCGAACTCGGGGTCGGCGACGACGCCGATCATCAGCGTGCCGACGATCCCGCCGACGAGGTGCACCCCGACGACGTCGAGCGCGTCGTCGTAGCCGAAGCGGTGCTTGAAGGTGACGGCCAGGGCGCAGGCGCCGCCGGCGACCAGACCGATGAGGATCGCGCCGAGCGGGGTGACCGCCCCGCAGGCCGGGGTGATGGCGACCAGGCCGGCGACCGCGCCGGAGGCGGCGCCGAGGGTCGTGGCGTGGCCGTCGCGCAGGCGCTCGGTGCCGATCCAGGCGACGAGCCCGGCGGCCGTGGCGACCTGGGTGTTGACGAAGGCGAGGCTGGCCAGGCCGTTCGCGCCGAGGGCCGAGCCGGCGTTGAAGCCGAACCAGCCGAACCAGAGCAGGCCGGCGCCGAGCATCACGAAGGGCAGGTTGTGCGGGCGCATCGGGTCCTTGCCGAAGCCCTTGCGCTTGCCGAGGACGAGCACGAGGGCGAGCGCGGCCGCACCGGCGTTGATGTGGACCGCGGTGCCGCCGGCGAAGTCGAGCGCGCCGAGCCGGTTGACGATCCAGCCGCCGCTGTCGGCCGCGAACAGACCGGCGCTGGCGCCCGCGCCCTTGCCGTCCTCCTCGGCCACGCCGAAGGCGAACACCCAGTGGGCGACCGGGAAGTAGACGACCGTCGACCAGACCACCGTGAAGGCGACCCAGGAGCCGAACTTCATGCGGTCGGCGATCGCGCCGCTGATGAGGGCCACCGTGATGACGGCGAACATCATCTGGAAGCCGGAGAACGCCAGGTCCGGCAGGCCGAAGGTGTTGACGACGCCGTTCTCGGCGCTGTCGACCGTGACGTTGCGGATCAGGTCGTCGAGGCCGACGAGCCCGCTGGTCCAGCCGAGCAGACCGCCCCTGCTGGCGCCGAAGGCCATCGAGTAGCCGTAGACCACCCACAGGACGCTGACGATGCCCATCGCGCTGAAGCTCATCATCAGCATGTTCAGCACGCTCTTGCTGCGGCTCATGCCCCCGTAGAAGAACGCGAGCCCCGGGGTCATGAGCAGCACCAGTGCGGCACTGGTCAGGACCCATCCGGTGTTCGCGCCGTTGACGACCGTGTCCATTGCTCTCCCTCGCTGTGCCCGCCGGCGTGCGGGCGCTGCGACGAGCCTCGGGGTGTCGTGTTCCGTGCAGGTCGCACCTCGTGTTGCGGGTGCGTGTCGAAGGCTGCTCCCGTGTGTCGTCCGTGTTGCACGACGCCGGGTGCCGCGAGACTGGACCCGTGAGCAGATGGCTGGAGGAGACCGGTGGCACGCGGGGCGCGTCCTACGACGAGGCGTTCCGCGAGCTGGCGGCGTCGGGCGTCGACGTGCACGGGGAGGCGGCGTACGTCGCGGCGCTCGTCGACCCGGGCGCCCGCGTGCTGGACGCCGGGTGCGGCACGGGCCGCGTCGGGGCGGAGCTCGCCCGACGCCGGTACGACGTCGTCGGGGTGGACAGCGACGCCTCCATGCTCGAGGTGGCACGCGACCTGCCGGGGGTCGAGTGGCTGGAGGGCGACCTCGCGACGCTCGAGCTCGACGACCGGTTCGACCTCGTGGTCGCCGCCGGCAACGTCGTCGTCTTCCTGGAGCCCGGCACGGAGGCCGTCGTCGTGGAGCGGCTCGCGGCGCACCTGGTGCCCGGCGGTCTGCTCGTCAGCGGCTGGCGCACCGACCGCCTGGCCCGCACCGGCTACGACGCGCTGACGGCGGCAGCCGGCCTGGAGCAGGTCGTGCGCCACAGCACCTGGCAGGGCGACCCCTGGCGCGACGACGCCGACTGGTGCGTCGCGGTGGACCGGCTCCCCGCCTGACCGACCGGGACCTGACCCGCAGCCCCGCCGCTCGCCCCGCAGCGCCCGCTTGCCCGCCGCCTCCGCCGCCTCCCCGCCGCGCCCGCTTCCTCGGCTGCCGCCCCTGCCCCCCGGCCGCGCCCGCCGCCTCCCGGTGATCTTCCGCGTCTTGCGGTCGACACGCCGTGGCGGACCGCCAGACGCCGACCCTCGGCGTCCTACAGGGCTGCCTCGTCGCCCAGCAGCGCGTCGGCGAAGGACTCCGCCTCGAACGGGGCGAGGTCGTCCGGGCCCTCCCCGAGGCCGATCAGCTTCACCGGGATGCCCAGCTCGCGCTGCACCGCGACGACGATGCCGCCCTTGGCCGTGCCGTCGAGCTTCGTCAGCACGATGCCGGTGACCTCGACCGCCTGCGTGAAGACCCGCGCCTGCGTGACGCCGTTCTGCCCGGTGGTCGCGTCCAGCACCAGCAGGGTCTCGTCGACCGGGCCGTGCTTCTCGACGACGCGCTTCACCTTGCCGAGCTCGTCCATGAGGCCCGTCTTGGTGTGCAGGCGCCCGGCGGTGTCGATGAGGACGGTGTCGGCCTTCTCCTCGATGCCCTGCTTGACGGCGTCGAAGGCCACGCTGGCCGGGTCGCCGCCCTCGGGGCCCCGGACGGTGTGGGCGCCCACGCGCTCGCCCCAGGTCTGCAGCTGGTCGGCCGCGGCCGCGCGGAAGGTGTCGGCCGCGCCCAGCACCACGGTCCGCCCGTCGGCCACGAGCACGCGCCCGAGCTTGCCGCAGGTGGTCGTCTTGCCGACGCCGTTGACCCCCACGACGAGGACGACGGCGGGGCGGCCGTCCTCGTGCGGCAGCGTGCGCAGGGAACGGTCGACGGTGGGGTCGATGAGGCGGACGAGCTCCTCGCGCAGCAGCGGCCGCAGCTCCGACACCGTGCGGACGCCGTCGACGCGGACCCGCTTGCGCAGCGCGCTGACCAGCTCCTGCGTGGCCGCGACCCCCATGTCGGAGGTCAGGAGGGTGTCCTCGACCTCCTCCCAGGTGTCCTCGTCCAGGGTGTCGCGGGTGAGCAGGGTGAACAGGCCGCGCCCGAGGGTGGTCTGCGACCGGGACAGCCGGCTGCGCAGCCGCGCCATCCGGCCCGCCGTCGGCTCCGGGACGTCGAGCGACGGCGTCTGCGGCTCCACCACCTGCACGTCCGGCGCGAGGAGGTCGTCGGGCAGCGCGACGGTGTCGACGGTGCGCTTGGCGGTGTCGCGCGGCACCTCGGCGTCGTCGCCGGTGCCGGGCCGGTAGTCGATCCCCGGCTTCGGCTTCGCCACCGGGAGCTGCCTGGTGCCGCGGCTCCGCACGAGGGCGAACCCCGCGACGACGGTGACGACGAGGACGGCGACCAGCAGACCGAGGAGTTCCAGCACGGACCAGTCCTACCAGCCGCCTGTGGACGACGTCGGACGCGTGCGCCGCCGTCCCCGCCCCGCGCCGTCTCCGGTGCTGCCGGTCCTGCTGCACGACCCGCGCGACGACGTCGTCCCGGGACCTGCCGATCGCGGGACGCGCCGAGGACGTCGGTCGTGCGTCAGCCCGTCCGCAGTGCCTGCCGGACCCGCCGCACGACGTCGTCGAGGAGCGCGTCCGTGCGGACCTCGACGTCCGCGACCCGGCGCAGCAGCGGCTCGACCTCGGCGAGGTCGTCCGCGACCCGCTGCCGCTGTCCCGGCGTGCTGCCGTACGGGTTGCCCGTGCGCGTGGCGAGCCGGTGCAGCAGGACGGGCAGCGGGGCGCTCAGCAGCACGACGACGTCGAAGCGCGGCAGCAGCGGCCCCATGTTCTCCTCGCACCCGGCCACGACGACGTCGTCGTGGGCGTCGAGCAGCGCGCCGACGGCGCCGAGGTCCCACAGCCGCCGGCCGTCCTCCACGGGCACGCACCAGGCGTCGTCCAGGTCGACCGTGGGGCCCGGCAGGGCGGCGAGCACCGTCGACTTCCCGGTCCCCGACATGCCGGTGAGCAGCACGCGCGGCACTAGGCGGGCTCGCGCTCCCGCAGCCGCTGGCTCACCACGGCGCTGACCCCGTCGCCCCGCATGGTGACGCCGTACAGGGCGTCGGCGATCTCCATCGTCCGCTTCTGGTGCGTGATGACGATCAGCTGGGACGTCTGGCGGAGCCCCTCGAACAGCTCGAGCAGCCGGCCGAGGTTGCGGTCGTCCAGGGCCGCCTCGACCTCGTCCATGACGTAGAACGGCGAGGGCCGGGCCCGGAAGATCGCGACCAGCAGGGCGATCGCCGTGAGCGACCGCTCCCCGCCCGAGAGCAGCGACAGCCGGCTGACCTTCTTGCCGGCGGGTCGGGCCAGGACCTCGATGCCGGTGGTGAGCATGTCGTCCGGGGCGGTCAGCACGAGCTTGCCCTCGCCGCCCGGGAACAGGGTCGCGAACACCTCGACGAACTCGCGCTCGACGTCGGCGTAGGCCTCCGCGAACACGTCGTGGATGCGCTCGTCGACGTCGCGCACGACGGTGAGCAGGTCGCGGCGGGTGGCCGTGAGGTCGTCGAGCTGGGTGGCCAGGAACTGCGACCGCTCCTCGAGCGCGGCGTACTCCTCGAGCGCCAGGGGGTTGACCCTGCCGAGCAGGGCCAGCGCGCGGTCGGCCGCCGCGGCCCGCTTCTCCTGGACGGCACGGTCGTAGGGCGTGGGGTCGCCGTCGTCGTCCCCGGGCACCAGGGCGTCCGGGCCGTAGTCAGCCGTCAGCTGCTCGAGCGGGACGCCCCACTCCGCGACCGCCTTCTCCTCGAGCTGCTCGATCCGCAGGCGCTGCTCGGCCCGCGCCACCTCGTCGCGGTGCACGACGTCGGTCAGCCGGTCCAGCTCGGCGGCCAGCTCACGGGTACGACCGCGCAGCCCGGTCAGCTCGGCGTCAGTGCGGGTGCGGTCCGCCTGCGCCGCCTCCCGCTCCTCGGTGGCCCCGCGCAGCGACACCGCGATCCGCTCCAGCGCCTGCGACGCCGCCCCCACGACCGCCTCGGCCAGCGCCGCGCCCCGCGCCCGCTGCTCCCGCACGACGACGAGACGCTCGCGGGCCGCCCGCTCCTGCCGCGCCGACCGCTCCAGCGCCTCCGCGCGGCCGGACAGCGCCTTGCCCCGCTCCTCCCCCGTGCGGACGGCGAGCCGGGCCTCGACCTCGGCGGCCCGGGCCTGCGTCGCGGCGACGGCGAGCCGGTCGCGGACCTCGGGCGTCGGCTCCTCGTCGGCAGGGGTCGCCTCGGCCAGGGCGAGCCGCTCCTCGAGGGCGGCGAGGCCGGACAGGTCGCGGTCGCGGGCCTGCTCGGCGTTCACCCGGGCCTGCTCGAGGCGCCCGGCCTCGGCCTCGGCCGACCGCACCGCGCTGGCCAGCAGCCCGAGCTGCTCGGCGACGGCCGCCATGCGCGCGTCGCTGTCGTGCAGCACCTGCAGCGCGGCCTCGACCTCCTCCTTCGCGGTCGTCACCTGCGCGACCGCCCGGGCCACCTCGAAGTGCAGCCGCTCGTACCGCTGCTGGGCGGCGTCGTGCTCCGCGGCCGCCTCGTCGACCGCGGCCTGCACCTCCAGCAGCGACGGGGCGCCCGCCGAGCCGCCGGACGCCCAGTCGGGTCCGAGGACGTCGCCGTCCCGGGTCACGCAGCGCAGGCCCGACGCCGCGAGGTCGCGGGCGGCGTCGAGGTCGGGGACGACGGCGACGTCGGCGAGCAGACGGGACACGGCGGCCTGCAGCGCCGCCGGTGCCTCGACGAGGTCGAGCGCCCACGTGCAGCCGGCCGGCAGCGCAGAGCGGGTCGGCTCCGGAGCGGTGCCGCCACCGACGAGGAGCCCCGCACGCCCGGCGTCGGTCGTGCGCAGCAGCGTCAGGGCGGCAGCGGCGTCGGCCGGACCGCCGACGGCGACCGCGTCGGCCGCCGCTCCCAGTGCCGCCGCGACGGCGTGCTCCGCGCCGGCCTGCACCGAGACGAGCGCGGCGACCGTGCCGAGCACGCCGGGGACCTCGCCGGCCAGCAGTGCGCCCGACCCGTCCTTGCGCTGGAGGGACAGGGACAGGGCGTCCCGGCGGGCGGCCCAGGTGGAGCGGTCGCGCTCGGCCTCCCGCTCGTCGGCCTGCAGCCTGGCGAGCACGTCCTGGGCGGCGGCGAGGGCGACCTCGGCCTGCTCGTGCCGCTCGTCGAGGTCGACCTCGCCCTCGTCCAGCCCGCCCGCCTGGGTCTGCAGCTCGTCGAGCTCCGCCCGGGCGCGGTCGGCCCGGACGTGCGCCTCGGTCAGCGAGACCGCGATCCGCCCCAGCTCGGCCTCCGCGGCCTGCGCCCGGCTGCGCAGCGCCCCGACCTGGCCGGTGAGCCGGGCGAGCCCCTCGCGGCGGTCCGCCACGGCCCGGACGGCCGCGACCAGTGCCTTCTCCTCCGTGACCAGCGCCGCCTCGAGGTCCGTGCGCCGGGTGACGGTGTCCTTGAGCGCCTGGCCGTCGGCGGCCTGCTGCGCGACGAGCGCCCGCTCCTGCTCGCGCACCGTGGCCGCCTCGGCCTCGAGCTGCTCCGGGTCGCGGCCCTGACGGCCCTGCTCGGCGAGCGGCTGGGTGAGATGACGGCGTCGTTCGGCGGCGAGGTTGGCGGTGCCGCGCAGCCGCTCCTCGAGCGCCGACAGGCGGTACCAGGTCTCCTGCGCCCGGGCCAACCGCGGCGCCTGCTCCGCCGTCGCGGCCTCCAGTGCGGTCTCCTGCTGCTGCAGCTGCGCGAGCGCCGCCTCGACCTCGGCCCTCCGGGCCCGCAGCGCGGTCTCGTCGCGGACCTCCGCGGCCAGCGTCGTCCGGAGCTGGACGAGGTCGTCGGCGAGCAGCCGCAGCCGGGCGTCGCGCAGGTCGGCCTGCACCTGGGAGGCCCGGCGAGCCACCTCCGCCTGCCGCCCGAGCGGCTTGAGCTGCCGCCGGAGCTCGGCCGTGAGGTCCTGCAGCCGCGACAGGTTGGCCTGCATGGCCTCGAGCTTGCGGAGCGCCTTCTCCTTGCGCTTCTTGTGCTTGAGGACCCCGGCGGCCTCCTCGATGAAGGCGCGCCGGTCCTCGGGCCGCGCCGACAGGACGGCGTCCAGCTGCCCCTGCCCGACGACGACGTGCAGCTCGCGGCCGATGCCGCTGTCGCTCATGAGCTCCTGGACGTCGACCAGACGGCACTTCGTCCCGTTGATCGCGTACTCGCTGCCGCCGTCGCGGAACATCAGCCTGGTGATCGTCACCTCGGCGTACTCGATCGGGAGGGCGCCGTCGGTGTTGTCGATCGTCAGCGTCACCTCGGCGCGGCCCAGCGGCGGCTTGCCGGGCGTCCCGGCGAAGATGACGTCCTCCATCTTCCCGCCGCGCAGGGCCTTGGCCCCCTGCTCACCCAGCACCCAGGCCATCGCGTCGACGACGTTGCTCTTGCCGGAGCCGTTCGGCCCGACGACGCAGGTGATGCCGGGCTCGAAGCGGAGCGTCGTCGCGGACGCGAAGGACTTGAAGCCCTTCAGCGTGAGGCTCTTGAGGTGCACGACGTCCTTCCTGCTCGCCCGACGGCGCGACGCTAGCGGCCCGGGGGGTGTCCCGGCGCCGATCGTGCGTGGCGGGCGCTGGCGCCGGTGGCGTGCGTCCCTGCTGTCGCGGCCGTCCTGGTCGTCCTCATCCTCGGCCGTCGCAGTCGACCGACCGTCCCGCCTGTCCGGCCGCAGCGCGACCCCCGGCCGTCGCCACGGTCGCAGGCGTCACGGCAGTCACAGGCGTCCCGCTCGTCCGTCCGCAGCGACGACGCCTGGGCCCGGGACCGTCGCCGCCGTCCCGCTTGTCCGTCGGCAGCGACGAGATCCGGCCCCGAGACCCCGGCCACGGTCACGGCCGTCCCGCTTGCCGGTCGGTAGCACGACTCCCGGCCGTCGCCGTGGTCGCAGGCGTCCCGGCAGCCACAGGCGTCCCGCTTGTCCGTCCGCAGCGACGACGACTGGCCCCGGGACCGTCGCTGCGCACGGACATGCGGTGCAGGAGGTGCAGGAGGTGCAGGAGGTGCAGGTGCGGGAGGTGCAGGTGCGGCCCGTGCGGGTGCTGGACGTGCGGGTGCGGGCGGTGCGGGCGGTGCGGGACGTGGGGACGTGCGGGTCCCGGACGTCCGGGTGCGGGAGGTCGGCTGGAGCGGGGGGTGCGGCGGGTCGCGGGACGGCGGGGGCTCGAGGCAGCGCCCCACCCCCCGGGCACGACGAAGGCCGGCCCCCGCGGGGACCGGCCTGTCGGGGTAGTGCTAGCTGAAGGCGGGCTCGTCGAGGCGCTCGTCGAGCGTCAGCAGGCGCAGGTCGTCGTCGGTGACCGAGAGGTCGGTGTGGCTGCGCAGCGCCGCCAGCTCCGCCTCGAGCTCGGCGACCCGGCCGCGCAGACGGCGGACCTCGGCGGCGAGCCGCAGGTCGTTGCCGGCACCGACGTGCCCGAACAGAGCCTTGGCCATGACGATCCTCCGCGTTGAGGGTGTGGATCCACGACCTGGGATCTGCCTGGCGCCGGGGCTGCTCCTGTGCCACGGTGCATCGGGCACCGGGCGTTCGTGGAGCGGGCGCCTGGGGCGACCCCCAGGTGTGGTGACTCGAGGGTCTCACCCTGCCCTGCGCAGGTCAAGGACCTCGTCACGGTCGGGTCACGGTCGCGCCTCCACGGGCGACCCGGGCCGCTCCCGCCCGTCTAGCGCTCGGCGAAGCCGGCGTCGGGGTCCAGCCGCGGCTCCGTCCACTGCGCCCCGACGTGCACCACCGCTCCGGGCGTCGTCCCTCCGCGCAGCAGCGCGAGCAGCGCCTCGCAGTCCTCGCGCGGGCCCTCGGCGACGACCTCCACCCGGCCGTCGTCGAGGTTGGTGGCGGTCCCGGCGAGCCCCAGCTCGAGCGCCCGCGCCCGCGTCCACCACCGGAAGCCGACGCCCTGGACGCGCCCCTTGACGTGGGCCGTGACACGCGTGCGGGTGGACACGGGAGTCGAGGGTAGGGGCGCGTCGAGCCCACTCCTGGAGGTCCTGTGTCCCGCCCCGTCGCCCTCGTCCTCGCCGGCGCTCTCGCGCTCGCCGTCCTGACCGGCTGCAGCGAGGGGTCGGACGCCTTCAACGGCAACCTGCCCGACGACCAGGCCGACCCTGGTCAGCAGCGCCTCTACCAGACCCCTGCCGTCGTCGAGCCGGACCTCCCCTACGAGACCCCGCCGCTGGTGGTCCCGCTCCCCGGCCCGACCGGCGGGGTGCCGGGCGACGTGCCGACGGCGGCCGCCCCCGCGAGCCCTGGCGAGGGCGACCGCGCCGAGCTCGACCAGGAGTGAGCGCCTAGCCTGCCCTGGTGGCCCTGCGCGTCTCCCCCTGCCGGACCCTGTGCGCGTGGGGCAGGACCCCGGCCAGGCTCGACGGAGAACCGCTGTTCGCGTGCACCGGCTGCGGCTCGCAGTGGGTGCCGTCGCAGGGGTGGACACCGCGTCAGGCGGACGGCGCCGTGCCGCCCGGGGTCCGCGAGGCCCTCACCACCGCCCGGCCCGCGGCCGCGGCTGGCACCGCGGGCAGCTGAACGAGCTCCGGTTCATGAAGGACTCCCGCCGGATCGGCGTCCCGCAGCGCGGGCACGGCTGGTCCTCCCGCCCGTAGGCGTTCAGGGAGCGCGCGAACAGCCCGCTGACGCCCTCGGTGGAGACGTAGAGGGCGTCGAAGCTCGTGCCGCCCTGCTGCAGGGACTCCTCCAGCACCGCCCGCGCCCGGGCCAGCAGCTCGCGCGCCTTCGGCCGGGTCACCAGCTCGGTGGGGCGGGCGCCGTGCAGCTGGGCGCGCCAGAGCGTCTCGTCGGCGTAGATGTTGCCGATGCCGCTGACGAGCGTCTGGTCGAGCAGGGCCCGCTTGACCCCGGTGCGCTTCGCCCGCAGGCCGGCGACGAAGGCGTCGTCGTCGAAGTCCGGGTCGAGGGGGTCGCGGGCGATGTGCGCGATCGTGTGGGGCAGGGCTGCTCCCCCGGCGACGACGGCCAGGCCGCCGAAGGTGCGCTGGTCGACGAACCGCAGCTCCCGCCCGCCGTCGGCGAAGGTGAACCGGATGCGCAGGTGGGTCTCGTCGGGCTGGTCGCCGGGCTTCACGAGCAGCTGCCCGCTCATGCCGAGGTGACCGGTCAGGGCGTCGCCGCTGTCGAGGGGCAGCCACAGGTACTTGCCCCGGCGCTCCGCGGACGTGATCTCCCTGCCCTCGAGCAGCGCCCGGAAGTCCTCCGCGCCCGCCTCGTGCCGCCGGACGGCGCGCGGGTGCCGGACCTCGACGGCGGCGACCGTCCGCCCGACGACGCCGCGCTCCAGGCCGCGCCGGACGACCTCGACCTCGGGGAGCTCGGGCACTAGCCCTGCCGCAGGGCGGCGCAGGCGGCCCGGGCAGCGACCTGCTCGGCCTCCTTCTTGCTCCGGCCGGCGCCCTGCCCCCGCACCAGGCCCGCGAGGGCGACCTCGGCCGTGAAGTGCTTGGCGTGGTCGGGACCGGTCTCGCTCAGCACGTACGTCGGGACGCCGAGGCCGCCGGACGCCCCGAGCTCCTGCAGGGCGGTCTTCCAGTCGAGCGCGCCCTCGTCCTCGGACGCCGCGCTCATCAGCGGGTCGAACAGCGCCCGGACCAGGACCGTGGCGCCCTCGATGCCGTGCTCGACGTAGACCGCCCCGATCAGGGCCTCCATCGTGTCGGCCAGGATCGTCGTCTTGTCGCGACCGCCGGTGGTCTCCTCACCGCGCCCGAGCCGCAGCCACGGGCCGAGCTCGAGCCCGCGGGCGACGTCGGCCAGGGCCCGGGTGTTGACGACGCCGGCTCGCAGCTTGGCCAGCTGGCCCTCGGGGAGCTCGGGGTGGTTGCGGTAGAGCGCGTCCGTGACGACGAGCCCGAGGACGGCGTCGCCGAGGAACTCCAGGCGCTCGTTGGTGGGCAGCCCGCCGTGCTCGTAGGCGTAGGACCGGTGGGTGAGCGCGCGCTCGAGCAGGCCCGGCTCGAGCGGGGTCCCGAGGGCGGCCTCGAGCAGGGCGTAGCCGCTCACGACAGCGCCCGGGTGCGCGCCGCCGTCGCGGGGCACCGCGGGCTGCCTTGGCTCACAGGCGGGCGACGGCGTAGTCGACGGCGTCCCCGACGGTGGCGAGCCCGTCGAGGTCCTCGTCCTCGATGTGGAACCCGGGGCGTGCCTGCGGCGCCAGGGTCTCCTCGACGATCTCGACGATCTCGACGAGGGCCAGCGAGTCGGCCTCCAGGTCCTCGCGGAAGCGGGTGGTGCGGGTGACCGACGCCGGGTCGACCTCGAGCACCGTCGCGACCGCGGACTGCACGACCGCGAGGACGTCGTCGCTGTTCACGCCTGTGCCCGCAGGGCGTCGAGGGTCGCGGCGAGCTGCGGGACCAGCCCCTCGCGGGCGGCCTGCACCGCGACCCCGATGCAGCTGGCGACGGCGCGCGGCGAGCTGCTCCCGTGCCCCACGACCACCACCCCGTCCACGCCCAGCAGCATGCCGCCTCCGAGGACGTCGGGCTGCAGCGGGGCGGTCGCCGCGGTGATCGCGGCGTCGGCGTCCGGCCCGAGCGCCGCGCGCAGGACGTCGGTGAGCATCGCCGCCGCACCTTCGAGCCCCTTGAGCAGGACGTTGCCGGTGAACCCGTCCGCGACGACGACGTCGGCCACGCCGCCCAGGGGCACGTCGCGGCCCTCGACGTTGCCGACGAAGTGCAGCGGCAGGGCGGACAGGACCTCGAAGGCGCCCTTGCGGAGCGGGTCGCCCTTGCCGGGCTCCTCGCCGTTGGTCAGCAGCCCCACCCGGGGCCGCTCCAGACCGAGCCGCACGGTGGCGAAGGCCGCGCCGGCGAGGGCGAACTGGCCGAGCAGCTCGGGCGTCGCCTCGGTGGTGGCGCCGGCGTCGAGCAGCACGAGGGGGCCGGCAGCGGCCGGGATGACGACCCCGAGCGCCGGGCGGGACATCCCCCTGAGCCGGCCGACGGTGAACACCGCGGCGGCCAGCGCCGCCCCGGTGGAGCCCACGGAGACCATCGCGTCGGCGGCACCGTCGCGCACCAGGCGTGCGCAGACCCGCACGGTCGCGTCGCGCTTGGCGCGGACCGCGCGTGCCGGGTCCTCGTCCATGCCGACGACCTGGGACGCGGCCACGACCTCGAGCCGCCCTGCAGCCCCTCGCTCGGCGAGAAGACGGGCGGCGACGTCGGGCGGGCCGACGAGGACGACGTCGACCCCGGACTGCTCGTCGGCGGCGATCAGCGCGCCGTCGACGACCTGCTCAGGGGCGCGGTCGCCCCCGAGCAGGTCGAGGGCGACGCGCGTCAACGAGCGGGCTGGGTCAGACCGCGAGGACGGTGCGGCCGTCGTAGCGACCGCACTCGGGGCACACGGTGTGCGGGCGCGTGGTGTGGCCGCGGTCGCAGGTGGTGAGCACCGGGAGGGTGGTCTTCCACTGCGAGCGGCGCGAGCGGGTGTTGCTGCGCGACATCTTGCGCTTCGGGACGGCCATGACTACTCCTCGGTGGTGCGGGGCTGCGGGTCGGGCGTGCTCGTCGGCGAGCCCTGCAGGAGGCCCGAGAGGGCCCCCCAGCGGGCGTCGACGACGTCGTGCGTGTGGTCCTCCGGGAGGTCGTCCAGGCGCTCGCCGCACTCGGCGCACAACCCGGAGCAGTCCTCCTGGCACAGCGGGGTGAGCGGGAGCGCGAGCACCACGGCGTCGCGCAGGACGGGCTCGAGGTCCAGCAGGTCGCCCTGCATGTGCGAGACCTCGTCGTCCTCGTCGTCGCCCCGGTTGCTGGCGGCGACGTCGCGCTCGGCGTAGGTGAACAGCTCCTGCACCCGGACGGTCAGCTCGTCGCTGACCGGCTCGAGGCAACGGCCGCACTCCCCCTCGAGCGGGCCCGTGACGGTCCCGCTCACGTACACGCCCTCCATGACGCTCTCGAGCCTGAGGTCCAGGTCGAGCTCGCCACCGACGGGCACGCCGATGAGGTCGATCAGGCCGAGACCTTCAGGGGCGGGTGCCGTCCGGCGCACCTCCCGCATCGAGCCCGGACGCCGTCCCAGCTCGCGGGTGTCGATCACGAGGGGGGCGTGCGGGTCGAGACGGGGGTGGGTGGACTGCTGCCTGTCGTCGGGCACGGCTGATCTGCTCATCGTCGAGACCGAGCCTACCGGACCGGTCGGGCTACGGCGGATCGCCCGCCGAGAGCTCGTCCAGCGCGGAGCGGCCCGCGATCTTGGCCCGTCCCCGCTCGACCGCCTCGAGCGTCGAGGTCAAGGCCAGCTCGAAGGTCGCGAGCTTGCCGTCGACGTAGTCGTCGACCTGGACCTGCATGGTGGCCGCCTGCGCCCGGGCGTCCTCGATCAGGCGGGCCGCCTCGGCGGTGGCCTGCCGGTGGACCTCCGTGGCGGTGAGCATCCGCTCCTGCTCGCGGGCGGCCCGCTCGAGCAGCCGCTGCGCCTCGAGCCGGCCCTCCTCGACGACGGCCTCCCGGTCGCCCAGGACCCGCTGCGCCCGGTCGAGCACCTGCGGCAGGAGCGCCCGCAGCTCGTCGAGCAGGTCCAGGACCTCGCCGCGGTGGACCATGACCGAGCTCGACATCGGCATCGCCCGGGCCGACTCGACCAGCCGGACCACCTCGTCGAGCTTGTCGTGGACGGCGTCCACCTAGACCCGCGCCAGCCGCTCCACGAGCACGGTGTGGACGTGCGGCGGCACGAGCCCGCTGACGTCGCCGCCGTACGTCGCGACCTCCTTGACCAGGCTGCTGGACAGGAACGAGTACAGCGGGTTCGTCGTCATGAACAGCGTCTCGACGCCGGCCAGCCCGTGGTTCATCTGCGCCATCTGGAGCTCGTAGTCGAAGTCGCTGATCGCCCGGAGCCCCTTGACGATGACCGGGATCTCCTTGGTCCGGCAGTAGTCGACGAGCAGCCCGTGGAAGCTGTCGACGACGACGTTGCCGTAGTGCGCGGTGACCTCGCGCAGGAGCTCGATCCGCTCCTCGACCGTGAACAGGGAGCTCTTCTTCTTGTTCACCAGGACCGCGACGGTCACCTCGTCGTAGATCGCGCTCGCGCGCCCCACGATGTCGAGGTGGCCGAGGGTCACCGGGTCGAAGGAGCCGGGGCAGACGGCGCGTCTCAACGGCCGGCCAGGTGCGCGTACCAGAGCATGGCCTCACCGTACTTGCGCTCGCGGAGCCCCTCGAGAGCGCCCGGCCAGACGACCTCGGGCCCGCGGCGGCGCCGCTCGACGACGACGACGGCGCCGGGCGCGAGCCAGGGCACGAGCGTCTCGAGGACACCGGTGACGTCGAGCTCGTACGGCGGGTCGAGCAGGACGAGGTCGTACCGCGGCTCGGCCCCGCGCACGAGGTACTGCTCGACCGGGCTGTGCACGACGTGCGCCCCGGGCAGGCCCACGGCGGCCGCGTTCGCCTCGCAGACCCGGACCGCCGCCGGGTGGGACTCCACGAGGGTGGCCGAGCGCCGCCCCGCGGCTGAGCGCCTCGAGCCCCAGGGCCCCGCTGCCGGCGTAGAGGTCGAGCACGCGGGCGCCGTCGAGGTCGAGCAGCGACAGCAGGCTGCTGAACAGGCCCTCGCGGGCGCGGTCGCTCGTGGGCCGGGTGAGGGTGCCGTCGGGCACGGACAGGCGCCGGCCGCGCTCGCTGCCGGCGATGATCCGTGTCACGGGACGAACGCTAGGTCAGGCCTTCTCGAGGTACTCCGCCCGCTCCTCGTCGAGGACGCTCGCGACGGCCCCGCGCAGCGCCGGGTGCCGCTCGAGCCGGGGGTCCGCCTCGACCAGGGCGCTCGCGGCCCCGCGTGCGGTGACGATGACCTCGCGGTCACGGGTGAGCTGGAGCATCCGCAGGCTGCTGCGCCTCCCGCTCTGGGAGGCGCCGAGGACGTCGCCCTCGCGGCGCTGCTCGAGGTCGAGCTCGGACAGCGCGAAGCCGTCGGTGGTGGAGGCGACGGCGTCGAGCCGCTCCCGGGCGGGCGTCCCGCCCTCGGCCTCGCTGACCAGCAGGCACAGCCCGGGGTGGGCACCTCGGCCGATCCGGCCGCGCAGCTGGTGCAGCTGGCTGATGCCGAACCGGTCGGCGTCCAGCACGACCATGACGGTGGCGTTGGGGACGTCGACCCCGACCTCGATCACGGTGGTCGCCACCAGGACGTCGAGCTCGCCGCGGGAGAACGCCTGCATGACGGCGTCCTTGTCGTCCGCCGCCATCCGGCCGTGGAGGGCGGCGACCCGGAGACCGGCCAGCGCCCCGGCGGCCAGGCCGGGAGCGACGTCCTCGACGGCCGCCGCCTGCTTCTCGTCGCTCGGCTCGGCGTCGTCGCCGCCGATGCGCGGGCAGACGACGAAGGCCTGCCGTCCCTCGGCGGCAGCCTCCCGGACGCGCTGCCAGGCCCGCTCGATCCACGCCGGCTGCTCCGCCAGCGGCACCACCGCGCTCTTGATCGGCGACCGGCCGCGCGGGAGCTCCGTGAGGGTGCTGATGGCGAGGTCGCCGTAGACGGTGATCGCCACCGTGCGCGGGATGGGGGTCGCCGTCATGACGAGGACGTGCGGCGGCGTCGCGCCCTTGGCCCGCAGGGCGTCGCGCTGCTCGACGCCGAACCGGTGCTGCTCGTCGACGACGACGAGGCCGAGGTCGGCGAACTCGACCCCCTCGGACAGCAGGGCGTGGGTGCCCACGACCAGGCCGGCCGCGCCGCTCGCGACCTCCGCCCGCGCCTCCCGCCGGGCGGCTGCGCCGAGCGAGCCGGTGAGCAGGGCGACCCGGGTGGCGGTCTCGGCCGCGCCCAGCTCCCCGGCCTGGGCCAGCGGCCCGAGCAGGTCGCGCAGCGAGCGGGCGTGCTGCTGGGCCAGCACCTCGGTCGGGGCGAGCAGCGCGGCCTGCCCCCCGGCGTCGACGACGGCGAGCATCGCCCGGAGCGCCACCAGGGTCTTGCCCGACCCGACCTCGCCCTGCAGCAGCCGGTTCATCGGCGTCGGGCGGGCGAGGTCGGCGAGCAGCACCCCGCCGGTCTCGCGCTGCCCCTCGGTGAGGGAGAAGGGCATCGCGGCGTCGAAGGCGGCGAGCAGGCCGCCCGCCGCGGGCACCCGGGGCGTGCCGGGGCTGGCCTCGAGCGCCTTGCGGCGCTGCGCGAGGACGACCTGCAGGACGAAGGCCTCGTCCCACCGCAGCCGCTTCTGCGCCCGCTTCACGTCGGGCCACCCCTGCGGGACGTGGATGCCGGTGAACGCGTCGCGCAGGCCCGGCAGCTGGTGCTCCTCCCGCAGCTCGGGCGGCAGCGGGTCGGGCCCGACCTCCAGCAGGGGCAGGACGGTCCGGACGCTGGTCTGCAGGACGAACGTCGAGACCTTGGCGCTGGCCGGGTAGATCGGGACGAGCGCCCCGGCGAAGTCGGCCGCCAGCGCGCCGTCGTCGTCGTCGACCAGCTGCCACTCGGGGTTCGCGAGCTGGACCCGTCCGGCGAACGTCTCGACCTTGCCGGCGAAGAAGGCCCGCCGCCCGGGTCGCAGGTCCTTCTCCGCCCACGGCCGGTTGAACACCGCCATGGTCATGCTGCGGCGGCCGTCGGAGACGGTGAGGTCGGTCTTGTAGAGCTTGGGGCGCAGCTTGCGGCCGCTGACCTTCGTCACCTCGGCGAACACGGTGGCGTGCTCGCCCACCTCGAGCTCGTCGAAGCCGGTGAGCTTCCCGCGCTCGGCGTACCGCCGGGGGTAGTGGTGCAGCAGGTCCCCGACCGTGTGCAGGCCCAGGTGGGTCGCGAGGGCCTTGGCGGTGCGGTCGCCGAGCGCCTTGACCAGCGGGGTGTCGGGCCCCACGCCTACTCCGCCCCGAGCAGCAGCGGGTAGTGCGGCTGCCCGCCGTCGTACACCGCGACCTCGGCCCCCGCCTGCTCGGCCTGCACGGTCAGCCGCTCCCCCGCGCCGTCCGGGGCCGCCGCTCCCACGAGGACGGTGACCAGCTCCGCGCCGGGAGCGAGCAGCCGGGCCAGCAGGAGCTCCGCGACGCCCAGCAGGTCCGGCCCGACCTCGACGACCTCGCCCTCGAGCAGGCCGAGCGCGTCGCCCGCGCGGCACGGCCCGGCCGGCGTCGTCGCGTCGCGGACCGCTGTCGTGACCTCCGCCCAGCGGGTGGCGGCCGCGGCGTCGGCCATGGTGCGGGCGCACTCCGCGAGGGGCAGGGCGTCGTCCGTCACGGCCAGGGCGGCGAGGCCCTGCACGACGCTGCGCGTGGGGACGACCTCGACCGACAGCCCGTCCTCGGTGCACGCGGCCGCGGCGGCCCGGGCGACGGCCAGGACGTTGCCGTCGTTGGGCAGGACGAGCACCTCGCGGGCCCCGGTCGCGTGCACCGCCGCGACGACCTCCGCCGTGGAGGGGTTCGCCGTCGGTCCGCCGTCGACGGCGGTGGCGCCCGACCGGCGGAACAGCGCGGCGAGCCCCGGCCCGGGAGCGACGGCCACCACCGCGCGGACCGTCCCGGACGGCGACGACGGGACGACCGGCGCGGCCTCGTCGGCGAACCGGGTGACGGTGATCCGGAAGGGCCGGCCCGCCTCGACGGCGGCCTCGAGCGCCGCCCCGACGTCGTCGACGTGCACGTGGACGTTCCAGAGGTCGTCGAGCCCCACGACGACGAGGGAGTCCCCGAGGGCCGACAGGGAGCCCTTGAGCGCGTCGACCCGGGCCTGGTCGCTGTCGCGCAGGAGGAACTGCACCTCGTAGGCGAGGTCGGCGGCGCCGCACTCCCGCACCGCCGTCCCGGTGCGGGAACGGGGCACGAGCGCGGCCGGCGGAGCCTCCGCGGCCTCGCCGGTGACCACCTGCTCGAGCGCCTCCAGCAGGACGCAGAGCCCGCGGCCGCCGGCGTCGACCACCCCGGCGTCCCGCAGCGCCTGCAGCTGGTCGGGGGTGCGGGCCAGCGCGGCGGCCGCGGCGGCCCGGGCGCCGCGGACCACCTCGGCGAGGTCGCGGCCGACGGCGCCGTCGGCCGCGGCCCGGGCGACGGTGAGGACCGTCCCCTCGACGGGCGTGGCGACGGCGGCGTAGGCGAGGTCGGCCGCGCGACGCAGGCAGGCGGCGAGCTCGGCGGGCCCGGCTCCGTCCTCGGGGACGCCTTCGCAGAAGCCCCGCAGGAGCTGGCTGAGGATGACGCCCGAGTTGCCGCGCGCCCCCATGAGCCCGCCGCGGCTGACCGCCCGGGCGGTGGCGGCCATGTCCGGCGCGGCCGCCGCGACCGCCTCCTCCACCGCCTGCATCGTCATGACCATGTTGGTGCCGGTGTCGCCGTCGGGCACGGGGTAGACGTTGAGGGCGTCGACCTCCGCGCGGGCGGCCCGGAGCGCGGCGAGGCCCTGGGTGCACCAGCGGCGGACGGCGGGGGCGTCGAGCACCTGCAGCACGCCGCTCCTCGTCCTCGGGCCCGCGTGGGCCGGGTCACACCGGGCCGAAGGCTAGCCCGCGGGCCCGACACCCGAGCGCTGCTAGTCTCGTCCCGTCGCAGGCGCACTCGCCGCGCGCTCCCCGACTGCACTGGAGATACACCGTGGCTGCCACTTGCGACGTCTGCGGCAAGGGCCCCGGCTTCGGCATGTCCGTGAGCCACTCCCACGTCCGCACCCGCCGGCGCTGGAACCCGAACATCCAGACCGTGCGCGCCATGGTCGGCAAGGCCGGCAAGACGCCGAAGAAGCTCGGCGTCTGCACCTCCTGCCTCAAGGCCGGCAAGGTCGTCCGGGCCTAGCCTCCCGGCCTCCCCGCACTCCCCGCTCAGCCGTCTGGTCCGGCCTCCCTGGAGGCCCTGTCCAGGCGGCTGTGCCGTTCCTGGCGCCGTGTGTACCCTCCCGCGCAGTCGCACGATCCGCACGGACCGGCACGACTCGGTCCCGCGCAGCGCGGCGACCGTCCGCGAGAGAGAGAGACACGCACATGGCACAGGGCGCAGTGAAGTGGTTCAACGCCGAGAAGGGCTTCGGCTTCATCGCCGTCGACGGCGGCGGCGCGGACGTCTTCGTCCACTACAGCGCGATCCAGTCCGACGGCTACCGCAGCCTCGACGAGGGTCAGCGCGTCGAGTTCGAGATCACGCAGGGCCAGAAGGGCCCGCAGGCCGACGCGGTGCGCCCCGTCTAGTCCTGTCCGCCGCACGTCCCGGAGGCCCGGCCGCTTGCGAGCGGCCGGGCTCCCGCGTGTCTCAGCCGTCCAGGCGCCGCAGGTCGGTCTTGTAGCGCCGGCCGTTCTCGACGTACACCGCCGCCGCCAGGGCGATGACGCCGTCGGGCACGGCGTCGAGGCGCATCCGGGCGGGGATGCCGAGCGCCATGGCCCGGGACGGGACCTCGGTGCCGTTGGACACCACGGCGCCGGCACCGACGAGCGCGCCGCGTCCGGACGACGACGTCGTGCAGGACGTTGCTGCCGTTGCCGATGAGACAGCCGTCCTCGACGGTGCAGCCCTCGAGGTGGGCGATGTGGCCGACCACGCAGTCCGCCCCGATGAGGGTGTCCTTGTCGTGGGTGGCGTGGACGACCGTGCCGTCCTGGATCGCTGTCCGCTCCCCGACGACGATCGCCCGTAGTCGCCGCGCAGGACGGCGCCGGGCCAGACCGAGGCGCCGGCCCCGATCGTGACGTCGCCGATGACGACGGCCTCGGGGTGGACGTAGGCGTCGGGGTGGACGACGGGGACGCGGTCCCCCAGGGCGTAGACGGGCACGGGACCTCCGGGTGCGGGAGCGTGCATCGTCGCAGCCGTGCGGGGCACGCCCTGCAGCCCCTGCCCCTGGAGCCCGACCGATGGAGAACGACCTCCTCTTCACGCCGACCCAGCACGCGGTCGTCGCGGGCGCCTTCGCGGCTGCCCTCGGCGCGCACCTCGTCGGCCTCGTCTACTTCCTGTCCGCCCGGGACCGGATCGCCCCGCGCTACCGCGTCGCGACCGTCCTGAGCCTCGGGGTCATGCTCGCCAGCGGCCTGCTGTTCTACCGGCTCGGGCCAGTCGTGGGACCTCGCGTTCGTGCAGCGCGGGCGCCGGATGGTCCCCACCGGCAACCGCTTCGACGGCGGCCTGCGGTACGTCAACTGGCTGGTCACCGTGCCGGTCCTGCTCGTGCAGGTGCTCTTCGCCCTCGACCTCGCCCGCCCGCAGGTCCTCCGCCTGCGTGCCGTGCTCGTCGGCAGCGGCGTCGCGATGGTGCTGCTCGGCTGGGTCGGCCAGTTCCGCGAGGGCACCGACGACGCCTGGCAGCTGACCTTCGGCACGCTGTCGGCACGGTCCCCTTCGTCGTCCTGCTGGTCGTGCTGTTGCAGCAGCTGACGCCGCGCGCAGACGTACCTCCCGGCGGAGGCCGGGCGCACGCTCGGCAACCTGCGGTACGTCTTCCTGTTCTTCTGGGGCCTCTACCCGGTCGCGTACCTGCTGCCGGTGGTCGACGTCAGCGCCACGACCGCCGTCGCGAAGCAGCTGCTGTTCACCGTCGCCGACGTCGGGAGCAAGGTCCTGTACGGCGTCCTGCTGGCCAAGGTGCTGCGGCTGCGCAGCGCGGCCGACGGGTTCGGTCCGGCGCGGGAGCCCGCCGAGGGCGCCGTCGGGCACCGGCCCGAGGACGAGCCGTACCGCGACGGCCGGTCGTCTGGCAGCGTGCACCCATGACGTACTGGTGGTGCCTGAAGCACATGCGGGTCGAGGACGAGCAGGGCTGCGCCCACGCCGAGCGGCTCGGCCCGTACACGACCGAGCAGGAGGCGGCCGGCGCGCTCGCCGCGGCCCGCGAGAAGACCGCGGCCCGGGACGCCGAGGACGCGGCCGACGACGACTGGGGACGCCGCTGAGCGACGTCGTCGTCCTCGGCACCGCCAGCCAGGCGCCGACCCGCACGCGCAACCACGTGTCGGTGCTCGTGCGGCTCGACGGGCCCTGGGGTCGGCTCGGGCTGCTCGTCGACTGCGGCGAGGGCACGCAGCGGCAGATGGTGCACGCCGGCGTCGCCAGCAGCGGCATCGACGCCGTCGCGGTCACGCACGCCCACGGCGACCACTGCATGGGCCTGCACGGGGTGCTCGCCCGGATGGTCCTGGACGGCAGGTCGGCGCCGGTCCCGCTGGCCTGCCCGTCGTCGTCGGTGCCGCGGCTGCGGCTGCTGACCGACTTCGCGCTGGCGGGCGGGTCGGGCTTCGACCTGCAGTGGCGGCCCGCTCCGGAGGACGGCCCCGGGCGTGGCGCTCCGGGGCGAGGGCTGGCGGCTCGAGACCGCTCCGCTGGCGCACCGGGTCCCGACCGTCGGCTACCGGCTGGTCGAGGACGACGGCCGCCGGCTGCTGCCCCAGCGGCTCCAGGAGGCCGGGCTGCACGGGCCCGCGGTCCGGCGGCTGCAGCAGGGCGAGACCGTCGCCGGCGTCCGGCTCGAGGACGTCAGCGAGGCGCGGCCCGGGCAGAAGGTCGCCGTCGTCATGGACACCGCGCTGTGCGACGGCGCCCGGGAGCTCGCGCAGGACGTCGACCTGCTGGTCGTGGAGGCCACCTACCTCGACGCCGAGGAGCACCTCGCGGAGGCCCACCGGCACCTCACCGCCCGGCAGGCCGCCCGGCTGGCCCGCGAGGCCGGGGTGCGCCGCGTCGTGCTGGTGCACCTGTCGCAGCGCTACCCGTCGCGCGAGGGCCACCTGCGCGAGGCCGCCGAGGAGCACCCCGACGTCGTGGTCGCGTCCGACCTCGACGTCATCGCGCTCCCGCCCCGAAGTGGGTCCAGCCGGCCGGGGTGATCTCCCGCCCGTCGAGGTCGACGACGCCGGGGGTGTCGCGGACCCGACCGACACCGGTCAGCCCCAGCTCCTCGGCCGCGGCCAGCAGCCCGAGGGGGACGGTCGCGAGGACGCCGTGGTCCTCCCCGCCGTGCAGGGCGTCGGCCCCGGTGGCGCCGTCGGGCCGCGGGACGGCGGCGGCGTCGAGCACGGCGCCGACCCCGCTCGCCCGGCACAGCCGCCCGAGGTCGACCACGAGGCCGTCCGACACGTCGCACATCGCGGTCGCCCCGAGGTCGGCGAGCGCGGGGCCCAGGGCGTACGGCGGCGCGGGGCGGCGGTGCCGGTCGACGAGCGGACCGGTGCGCCGGCCCTCCTGCAGCAGCCGCAGCCCGGCCGCGGAGCCGCCGAGCTCCCCCGACACGACGACGACGTCCCCGGGGCGGGCCCCGGACCGGGTCACCGGCCGCCGGCCCCCCAGGTCACCGAGCGCGGTCACCGCGACCGACAGGTGCGGCCCGCGGACGGTGTCGCCACCGACGACCGACGCGCCCACCAGGGCGGCCTCGTCGCGCAGCCCCTCCGCGAGCCCGAGCGCCCAGGCCTCGGGGAGGTCCGGCGGGGCGACCAGGCCCACCAGCAGCGCCGTCGCGGTGCCGCCCATGGCCATGACGTCAGCGAGGTTCGCGGCCGCGGTCTTGCGCCCGACGTCGTAGGCGCTGCTCCAGTCGCGCCGGAAGTGCACGCCCTCGACCGCCAGGTCGGTGGTCGCGACGACCCGGCCGTCCGGTGCGGCCACCACCGCGGCGTCGTCGCCGGGACCGAGCAGGACACCGGCGCCGGACGGGAGCAGGCTGAGCACCCGCGCGACCAGGGCGTCCTCGCCGACGTCGGCGGCCGTCGGGCCTGCGGTAACGTCCGACACCCTGCTCCTGATGCTCCGAAAGGGGACCCGGCTCTCGTGGTCCAGGCCTACATCCTCATCCAGACCGAGGTCGGCAAGGCCGCGGCCGTCGCCGCCGCCATCAGCGGGCTGGAGGGCGTCGCGCAGTCCGAGGACGTCACCGGTCCGTACGACGTCATCGTGCGCGCCGAGGCGTCGTCCATGGACGAGCTGGGCCGCCTCGTGGTCGCCCGGGTCCAGGGCGTCGACGGCATCACCCGCACCCTCACGTGCCCCGTCGTCCACCTCTGAGGCTGCTGCCCGCGGGGGCCGTCGCGCTCGCGCTGCTCCTCCTCCCCGGCTGCACGTCCTCCAGCAGCACGCCCCGGCCCGCGCCGTCGCCGAAGCCGACGGGCCCCGTGCCCGTGCCGGTGCCGACCTCGGTCGACCCCGTCGTCGTCAGGGTGTGCAGCGCCCTGCTGCGGGCCGTGCCGGAGGAGCTCGGCGACGGGCTCGAGCGGCGGGCCGTCACCGGTGACCCGCTGCGGACGGCCGCCTGGGGCGAGCCCGCCGTGACCCTCGAGTGCGGGGTCCCGCGCCCCACCCGGGACGAGCCGCCCGTCGAGCTGGGCCCGAACGACGACGGCCCGCTGGTCGCCTTCACCACACGCGACGTCGGGGCGGCGACCCGCTTCACGACGAGCGCGAGCGCGGTGACCGTCGCGGTGACCGTGCCCGACCAGTACGACAGCCAGGTGCTCGTGCAGCTGACCGGTCCCCTGCGGGCCCTGCCGCTGCCGAGCCCCGCGCCCGGCAGCTAGCAGCAGGCCTCAGCGCAGCAGACCGGGCCGGCGGCGCAGGGCGCTCTGCACCAGGGCGTCGACGAGCTCGGGGTAGGTGAGGCCGGTCGCCGCCCACATGCGGGGGAACATCGAGGTGCTGGTGAACCCCGGCATGGTGTTCACCTCGTTGACGGTGAGGGCGCCGTCCGCCCCGACGAAGAAGTCCACCCGGGCCAGCCCCTCGCAGCCGAGCGCCCGGTAGGCCAGCAGCGCGGCCTCCTGCAGCCGCTCCGTGACGCCGTCGGGGAGCTCGGCGGGGACGGTCAGCTCGGTGGCGGCGTCGAGGTACTTGGCCTCGAAGTCGTAGAAGGCGTGGTCGCCGACCAGGCGCACCTCGGCGGGGACGCTCGGCCGTGGGCCCTCGGCGGTGTCCAGCACCCCGCACTCGACCTCCCGCCCGGCGACGGCGGCCTCGACGAGCACCTTCGGGTCGGAGGCGAACGCGGCCTCGAGCGCCTCGTCCAGCCGGCCGAGGTCGGTCACACGGGTGATGCCGATGCTCGACCCGCCCCGGGCCGGCTTGACGAACACCGGGAGCCCGAGCGCGACGACGGCCTCCCGGTCGACCGGCTCCCCCTGACGCACCAGCACGGACGGCGCGACGGCGAGGCCCTCGGAGCGCAGCAGCACCTTGGCCACCGCCTTGTCCATGGCCGCGGCGCTGGCCAGGACCCCGCTCCCGACGTACGGGACCCCGGCCAGCTCCAGCAGCCCCTGCACGGTGCCGTCCTCGCCGTAGGGCCCGTGCAGCACGGGGAAGACGACGTCGACCCGGCCGAGCACGGCCGCGCCGTCCTCGAGCGGGACCAGCCCGACGGTCGGGTCGCCGGGGAGCGCCACGGCGACGCCGTCCTCGACCGACGGCAGCTCGCGGCCGGAGACGACCAGCCGGGAGGGGTCGTCCGGGGCGAGCACCCAGCGACCCTCGGGGGTGATGCCGACGGCGACGACGTCGTAGCGGTCGCGGTCGAGGGCGGCGAGCACGCTGCCGGCGGAGACGCAGGAGATCGCGTGCTCGGTGCTGCGCCCGCCGAACAGGACGGCGACACGGGTCCTCGACATGCGCCGCAGGCTAGCGAGCCTTCTCGGCCAGCTCCCGCAGCGGCGGCTCGAAGGCCTCCCCGAACGTCGGGAACGCGTGCACGACGTCGGTGAGGACGCTCAGCGGCACCTGGGCGCGGACGGCGAGCGTCGCCTCCGAGAGCCACTCGTCGGCGCGCGGGCCGATCGCGGAGGCGCCGATGAGCACGCCCTTCGCCCGGTCGGCGGTGAGGACCAGGCGGCCGCCGCCCGCGCCCTCCGTCGCGGACCGGGCCACCTCGCCCAGGTCCATGACGGCGGTGATCGCGTCGACGCCGTCCTCCCGCGCGGTGGCCTCGTCGCGGCCCACGCTGGCGACGGCGGGCGAGGTGTAGACCGCCCGCGGGATGGCCGAGTAGTCAGCGGTGCGGTCGCCGCCCAGCAGGTTCTCGGTGACGACCCGGGCCTGGTAGTTCGCGGTGTGGGTGTACGGCGCGGTGCCGGTGACGTCGCCGGCGGCCCACACGTGCTGCTGTCCGACGACGCGGCAGTGGTCGTCGGTCTCGAGGGCGCCCTCGTCGTCCGGCTCGATGCCCAGCACCTCCAGGCCGAGGCCCTCGGTGGTGGGCTTGCGCCCGATGGCGGTCAGGACGCGGTCGACCTCGAGGGTGCTGCCGTCCGACAGGTGCACGGTCGTCCCGGCCTCGAAGCGCTCCGCCCGCAGGCCCAGACGCACGTCGACCCCGTCGGCGCGCAGGGCGTCCGCCAGCAGGCCGGCGACCGACGGCTCCTCCTTGCCGAGCAGGTGCTCGCCCGGGTCGACCAGGGTCACCCGCGTGCCGAAGCGGGCGAACGACTGCGCCTGCTCGACGCCGACCGCGCCCCCGCCGAGCACGAGCAGCGACGCCGGCCGCTCGTGCGTGGTGAGGGCCTCGTCGCTGGTCCACGTGGGGACGTCGGCCAGGCCGGGGAGGTCGGGGACGACGGCCGTGCTGCCGGTCGCGAGCACCAGGTCGGTGTAGCCGAGCTCGCGGCCGTCGACGGCGATGACGCCCTCGCACACGACCGTCCCCCGGCCGCGGACCACGACGACGCCGGCCTGCTCGAGCTGCTGCGCGGCCTCGGCGTCGTCGAGGTGCTCGGCGACGTCGTCACGCCGCTGCACGGCCGAGCGGAAGGCGGTGTCGTCGTCGTCGAGCGACGGGTCGGTGGACGCACCGCCGAGGCCGGTCAGCTGCCGGGCGTCGTGCCGGGCCTCGGCGCTGCGCAGGACGGCCTTGCTGGGCATGCACGCGACGTAGGGGCACTCCCCACCCACGCGGAAGCCCTCGACGAGCGCCACCGACCGGCCGGCCTCGGCCAGGGCGCTGGCCACGTTCTCGCCGGCAGAACCGGCCCCGAGCACGACGACGTCGAAGGTCTCCACGGCTCAGACCTGCCCAGCCGCCCCCACGGGACACACGTCGAGGAGCGGGCAGGCGGTGCAGGCCCTGCAGTGCTCGACGCACTTGCGGGGCTCGGCGTAGTCGCGCCTCGGGTGCCCGCGGCCGCGGCACAGCGGGGTGCGGGTCAGGCAGTGGTGGATGCCGTGCTCGACGACGAGGGCGTGCAGGACCTCCCAGGAGACGCCGCCGGTGTCCTGTTCCGCCAGGGACGCGCGGATCGTGGCGTAGGAGGCGTCCGGGTCGACCAGGCCGAGGCGGCCGAGGACGCGGCGCAGGTAGGCGTCGACGACCGGGACGTGCTTGGCCGCGGCGAAGGCCAGCAGGGTGTCGGCCGTCTCGGGGCCGACCTGGGGCAGGGCGAGCAGACGCGCCCGGGCGTCCTCGGCGGCCAGCACGACGTCGAGGCCGCCGGCGTCCAGGACGGCCGCGGCGAGGCGGGGCAGCAGCCGCGCCCGGGTCGGCGGGTAGGCCACGCCCACGAGCAGCGGCTGCAGGACGGCGGGGTCGGCGGCGGCGAGCGCCTCCCAGGTGACCAGCCCAGCGGCGTCGAGGCGGAGCAGGGCCTGCTCGACCCGCTCCCACCGGCTCTGCTGGCACAGGACCGCCCCGAGCAGGAGCTCGTCCGGGCGGGGCAGGGCCGGCAGCAGGGTCGGCCACCACCAGGGCTCCTCGCCGTAGTGCGCGAGCAGGGTGGTCGCGACCAGGGCGAGCGTCAGAGCCGGTCCAGGGCCTGCTGCAGGTCCGCCAGCAGGTCGGCGGCGTCCTCGAGGCCGACGCTCAGCCGGACCGCGCTCTCGCCGATCCCGCCGGCCGCCAGGGCCTCCGGCGGGAGCGCCTGGTGGGTCGTGCTGGCGATGTGGACCGCCTTGGAGACCGTGCCGCCGAGCGACGTCGCCCGGGCCACCAGCCGCAGGCCGTCGACGAGGGCGAGCCCGGCCGCCCGGCCGCCGCGGGGCGTGACGGTCAGGACGGCCCCGGACAGCCCGGGCTGCAGGACGCGCTGCGCGACGGCGTGGTCGCGGTGGCTGGCGAGGCCGGGGTGGTCGACCCTGACGACCGCGGGGTGCGCCTCCAGGGCCCGGGCGAGCTCCAGCGCCGTGGCGCACTGCCGGCGCACGCGCAGCGGGAGGGTGTGCAGGCCGCGCTGCAGCAGGACGGCGTCGTCGGGCGAGAGCGCGGCGCCGGTCGCGACGCGGACCGCCCGGACCCGGGCGACGAGCGCGGCGTCCCCGACGACCACGCCGCCCGTGACGTCGCTGTGCCCGCCGAGGTACTTCGTCGCGGAGTGCACGACGAGGTCGGCCCCGTGCTCGAGCGGCCGGCAGACGACGGGCGAGGCGAAGGTGCTGTCGACGACCAGGGGCAGCCCGGCGGCGTGGGCGACCTGGGCGAGAGCCGGCAGGTCGGCGACCCCCATGACCGGGTTCGACAGCACCTCGGCCCAGACGACCGTCGTGCTCGGGCGGAGCGCCGCGCGGACCGCCTCCGGGTCGGAGCCGTCGACGAACGTGGTCTCGACGCCGAACCGGGACAGCTGGGCGGTCAGCAGCGACCACGTCCCGCCGTAGACCTCGCGGGGGGCGACCACGTGCGCCCCGGCGTGCGTCAGGGCCATCAGGACGCCGGTCGCGGCGGCCGTGCCGGAGGAGAACGCCTGGCCCGCCGGAGCGCCCTCGAGGTCGGCCACGGCGTCGGCGAAGGCCTGCGCGGACGGGTTGTCGGTGCGGCTGTACGAGTGGCCCGGGGCGCCGGCGAAGACGTCGGCCATCTGCTGGGCGGTGTCGAAGACGAAGGTCGCCGTCCGGTACACGGGCGGGGCCAGCGGCGTGGTGGTCAGGACGGGCGGCGCGGGCGGGTGGACCGCGCGGGTGCCCTCTCCGGGCGTCACTGCTCGCTGCGCGTCTCGCGGCTCATGAGCCGGCGGATCACCTCGCGCGGCTGCAGCCCCTCGTGGCAGACCGCGACGACCTGCTCGGTGATCGGCATGTCGACGTCGTGGCGCCGGGCGAGGTCGAGGATCGAGCGGCAGCTCTTGACGCCCTCGGCGGTCTGCAGCTTCTGGGCGAGGATGTCCGCGAGCGTCTCCCCGCGGCCCAGCCGCTCGCCGAAGGTCCGGTTGCGCGACAGCGGGGAGCTGCACGTGGCGATGAGGTCGCCGAGCCCGGCGAGGCCCGAGAAGGTCATGGGGTCGGCGCCGAGGGCCGCGCCGAGGCGGGCGGTCTCGGCCAGGCCGCGGGTCATGAGGGAGGCCTTGGTGTTGTCGCCGAAGCCCATGCCCTCGGCCATGCCGGTGGCCAGCGCGATGACGTTCTTCACCGCGCCGCCGAGCTCGCAGCCGACGACGTCGGTGTGCGTGTACGGCCGGAAGTACCGCGTGGTGGACGCCGCCTGCAGGCGCTCCGCGGCCGAGCCGTCCGTGCAGGCGACGACGGTCGCGGCCGGCTGCCCGGCAGCGATCTCCTTCGCCAGGTTCGGACCGCTCACGACCGCGACCTGGTCCGCGGCCACCCCGGCGACCTCCGCGATGACCTCGCTCATGCGCTTGAGCGTCCCGAGCTCCACGCCCTTCATCAGGCTGACCAGGACCGCCCCGGGGGCGAGCGCGCCCGCGACCGCGGCGAGGTTCTCGCGCAGGCTCTGCGACGGGACGGCCAGCACGACGAAGTCCGCCCCGGCGACGGCCTCCTGCGCGTCCGAGGTCGCGCTCAGGTTCGCCGGCAGCACGAGCCCCGGCAGGTAGTCCGGGTTCTCGTGGGTGCGGTTGACGGCGTCGGCGAGCTCGGGGCGGCGCGACCACAGGACGACGTCGGTGCCGGCGTCGGCCAGCACCTTGCCGTAGGCCGTGCCCCAGGAGCCCGTCCCGAGGACCGCGGCCCGGGTCACGCGGGCTTCCGGTCGCGGCGCCGCGACTGGTGCACGTGGACCACCGCCGGGGCCTTCTCCCCGCGGAGGTCCTCGACGATCCCGGTGATGGCGCGCATGACCTCGTCGGTGACCTCGTGGAGCAGCTCCGAGGTGTGCTCCCGCCCCTGGAAGCGGGCCAGGTCCACCGGCGGGCCGGCGACGACGTCGACCCGCGCGGGCACGTGGACCCCGTTGCCGCGGTAGGTGTCGAGCAGCCGCTCGGCGCCCCACTGCCCGATCGGCACGACGGGAGCGCCGGACAGCAGGGCGAGCCGCGCGACGCCGGTCTTGGCCACCATCGGCCACTTGCCCGGGTCGCGCGTCACGGTGCCCTCCGGGTAGACGACGACGCACTCCCCCGCCTGCAGCGCCGCGACGGCCGCCTCGAGCGCGAGCGCGGCGTCGGCGGTGCCGCGGTGGACCGGGATCTGGTCGGCGCCGGCCATGATCCGGGCGACCAGGCCGCGTCCCCGGAACAGGGTGTCCTTGGCGAGGAACCGGGCGATGCGGCGGGCCCCGAACAGGACGAAGTCGGCGAGCACGATCGGGTCGGCGTGCGAGATGTGGTTGGCCGCCAGGATGACGCCGCCCTGCGCGGGCACGTGCTCGAGCCCCCGCCACCGCGGGCGGGTGGACAGCCGGCACAGCGGCTTGAGGATGCCGGCGGCCACCGCGTAGTACGGGCCGAGCTCCCTCAGCGTCACCCGGTCACGTCCTGGTCCGCGCTCGCGCCGCACCCGTCTCCCTCCCGCTCCGGGCGGAGGTCGCCCGGTGCGTCCGCAGTGTCGTGCCCCGACGGGGACCGTGTCGAGGAGCCCCGCTGGCAGACTCGCCGGGTGCAGGTCAGGTGGGGGCTCGTCGTCCCCGTCAAGCGGCTCGCGCTCGCGAAGACGCGGCTGCGGCCCTACGACGACGGCGTCCGGCTGGCGCTGGCCCTCGCGATGGCGGAGGACGTCGTCGTCGCCGCCCGGGCCGCGGCCGGTGTCGTCCGGGTGCTGGCGGTCTGCAGCGACCCCGACGTCGAGAAGGCGCTCGTGCGGCTCGGCGCCGACGTCGTCGCGGACGAGCCGGAGGACGGGCTCGACGCGGCGCTGCGGCACGGGGCACGCGTGCTGCGGGCGGACGACCCCCGGCTGTCCGTGGCCGCGCTCGCCGCCGACCTGCCCGCCCTGCTGTCCGCGGACCTCGCCGCCGCGCTGCAGCAGGTCCCCGCCGACCGGTGCGGCGTGGTCGCGGACGCCCCCGGCACCGGGACGTCGCTGCTGGCCGCCCCCACGGGCCTGGACCTCGCCCCGGCCTACGGCCCGGGGTCCTTCGCCCGGCACGTCGCCGGCGGGGCCGTGCCCCTGACGGCGTCGACGGGCCTGCGCCGCGACGTCGACACCCCCGAGGACCTCGCCGCCGCGCTCCGCCTCGGGGTCGGCCCGCGGACGGCCGCCGTCGCCGCCGGGCTGCCGTGACCGCGGCGACCGTCGCCAGCTACGACGCCGCCACCCGGTCCGGCACGCTGGTGCGCGACGACGGCACCCCGCTGCGCTTCGACGGCCCGGCGCTCGACCCTGCAGTGCAGCTGCTGCGTCCCGGGCAGCGGGTGCGGGTCGTGTCCCGGGACGACGTCGTGGCTGCTGTTCACCTGGCCGGGGCAGACTCGGGGGCATGAGCAGCGACCTGCAGGCGACCCCCGTCCGGGACGACGACGTCCTGCCGGAGGGCCGCTTCCTCAACCGCGAGGTGTCCTGGCTCGACTTCAACCGCCGCGTGCTCGAGCTGGCCGAGGACACCGGGGCGCCCCTGCTCGAGCGGGCGAAGTTCCTGGCCATCTTCGCCAGCAACCTGGACGAGTTCTTCATGGTCCGCGTCGCCGGCCTCATGCGCCGTCAGAGCACCGGTCTCGGCATGCGCAGCACCGACGGCCTCGGGACCCGCGAGCAGCTGGCCCTCATCGCCGAGCACGCGGGCGAGCTGGCGAACCGGCACGCCCGCTGCTTCCGCGACGACGTCGCCCCCGCGCTCGCCGAGGCCGGCATCCGCATCGTCCTGTGGAAGGACCTCACGGCCGAGCAGCAGCCGCGGCTGCACGACTACTTCCGCCGCCAGGTCTTCCCCGTCCTCACGCCCCTGGCGGTCGACCCCGGCCACCCGTTCCCGTACATCAGCGGACTGTCGCTGAACCTCGCCGTGCTGGTGTGCGACACGGTGACGCGCACGCAGCACTTCGCCAGGGTCAAGGTCCCGAACAACGTGCCGCGCTTCGTGGCGGTCGACGAGCACGACGGCACCGTGCGGTGGCTCCCCCTGGAGGAGCTGATCGGGGCGAACCTGCACGCCCTGTTCCCCGGGCTGGAGGTCACCGGCCACCACGCCTTCCGGGTCACCCGCAACGCCGACCTCGAGGTCGAGGAGGACCGCGACGCCGACCTCCTGCAGGCCCTCGAGCGCGAGCTCGCCCGACGCCGCTTCGGCCCCGCCGTCCGGCTCGAGGTCGGGGAGGACATGGACGAGGAGGTCCTGGACCTGCTCGTCCGCGAGCTCGAGATCACCCCGGCCGACGTCGTCACCGTGCCCGGCCTGCTCGACCTCGCCTCGCTGTGGCAGCTGTACGCCGTCGACCGGCCGGAGCTCAAGGACCCGCCGTTCGTCCCGGGCACGCACCCCCGGCTGGCCGAGGGCGAGCAGGCGGCCGACGTGTTCGCCGCCCTGCGCGAGGGCGACGTCCTCGTGCACCACCCGTACGACTCGTTCGCGACGTCAGTGCAGCGGTTCGTCGAGCAGGCCGCCCGTGACCCGCACGTGCTGGCCATCAAGATGACGCTCTACCGGACCTCCGGCGACTCCCCCATCGTCGACGCCCTCATCGACGCCGCCGAGGCCGGCAAGCAGGTCGTCGTCCTCGTGGAGATCACCGCCCGGTTCGACGAGCAGGCGAACATCACCTGGGCGAGGGCGCTGGAGAAGGCCGGCTGCCACGTCGTCTACGGGCTGGTGGGGCTCAAGACGCACTGCAAGACCTGCCTGGTCGTGCGGCAGGAGAAGGGCCAGCTCCGCCGCTACGCCCACCTCGGCACCGGCAACTACAACCCGAAGACCGCGCGCACCTACGAGGACCTCGGCCTGCTGACGGCCGACGCCGAGGTCGGGGCCGACCTGACGGACCTGTTCAACACCCTGACCGGGTACAGCCGGCAGCGCGACTACCGGCGCCTCATGGTCGCCCCGCACGGCGTCCGCGACGGCCTGGTCGCCCGGATCGAGGCCGAGGCCGACCACGCCCGGGCAGGCCGTCCGGCCCGGGTGCGGATCAAGGCGAACAGCATCGTCGACGAGCAGACCGTCGACGCCCTCTACCGGGCCGGGCGGGCCGGGGTCCCGGTCGAGCTGCTCGTCCGGGGCATCTGCACCCTGCGCCCGGAGGTGCCGGGGCTGTCCGAGGGCGTCCGGGTGCGCAGCGTGCTCGGGCGGTTCCTCGAGCACAGCCGCGTGATGGTCTTCGGGGAGGGCGACCGCCGCGAGGTGTGGCTGGGCAGCCCCGACCTCATGCACCGCAACCTCGACCGTCGGGTCGAGACCCTCGTCCGCGTGCAGGACGCGGCCGTGCAGGCCCAGCTGGTGGGCCTGCTCGACCGCGCCTTCGCTCCCGACGTCCTGCGGTGGGAACTGCGTGCGGACGGCACGTGGGTGCGCTGCCCGGGGCCGGACGAGGCCGCGGTCGACCTGCAGGCAGAGCTGCTGCGGTCGAGCTCCGGCCGGCCCGAGAGCTAGCTCTTCGTCGCCGGGCCCTTCTTGGCGGCGGGAGCCTTCTTCGCGACCGGGGCCTTCTTCGCCGCGGGGGCCTTCTTGGCCGCGGGCGTCTTCGCGGGGACGGCGTCCGTGCCCGTCGCGCCGACCTTGGCCGGTGCCGCGGCCTTCTTCGCGACCGGTGCCGGCGCCTTCACCGCGGCACCGGCGGTGGTGCCCGACGCCGCCGCCTCCTTCTCGGGGCGTGCCGCCTTGGTGGCAGCACCGGCGACGGCGGCACCGGCAGCCAGCGCCGCCGCGCCGGCCTTCAGCACGGTGCCGACGCCGGCCCGGGACTGCGACTGCACGGCAGCAGCGGCGTCGTAGGCGACGGCGGGCAGGGTCCGCGGATCGGCGACGACCTGCTTGAAGGCCGACCCGGCGCGGAACTTCGGCACGGAGGTCTCGGCCAGGTCGATGCTCTCGCCGGTCGAGGGGTTGCGGGCGGTGCGGGCAGCCCGCTCGACCTTCTCGAAGATGCCGAACCCGGTGAGGGTCACCTTCTCGCCCGCGGCGACGGCACGGGTGATGACGTCGAGCACGGCCTCCACGGCGGCGCCGGCGGTGCGCTTGTCACCGATGCGCTCGGTCACGGCCTCGATCAGCTCGGCACGGTTCAACGTTCGACCTCCGACGGTCCTCCTGCGAGGCGCCCTGCCCCGCGCGGAACCTAGGCCCGTTCGCCTCCGTCTGCCAGCAGCCGCGCCGCCTCGAGGTCGGCCAGGAACACGTCCAGCCGGGCCGCCGCCCGCCCGACGTCGTGCTTGCTCGCGTCGCTGATGGCGATCAGCCGTCGCGCCGCCCGGCCCTTCGCCTCCTGCGCGAGGTCCGCCTCGCGGAGCAGGCGGTGGGCCTCCAGCAGCCGGTCGGCGAGGGACGCGGCCTGCTCCTCCGGCGTCACACGGACGGCAGGAACGACGGGCGGGTGGCCTCGAAGGCGGTGATCTCGGCCTCGTGCCGCAGGGTCAGGCCGATGTCGTCGAGGCCCTCCATCAGCCGCCAGCGGGTGAAGTCGTCGAGCTCGAACCCCTGCTGCACGCCGTCGGCCCGGACCTCGCGCCGCTCCAGGTCGACCGTGACGTGCGCCGTCGGGTCGGCGTCGACGAGGTCCATGAGGGCGACGACGACGTCGGCGGGCAGCTGCACGGGGAGCAGCCCGCCCTTGAGGCTGTTGCTGCGGAAGATGTCGCCGAACCGGGGGCTGATGACCGCGCGGAACCCGAAGTCCTGCAGGGCCCAGACGGCGTGCTCGCGAGAGCTGCCGGTCCCGAAGTTCTCGCCCGCGAGCAGGACGCTCGCGCCCTGGACCCGGTTCAGGACGAACGACGGGTCCTGGCGCCACTCGCTGAACAGGCCCTGGCCGAAGCCGGTCCGCTCGACGCGCTTGAGCCAGTCGCTCGGGATGATCTGGTCGGTGTCGACGTCGCTGCGGCGCAGGGCTGCGGCGGTGCCGGTGTGGGTGGTGAAGGCGTCCATCAGCCCTCCAGGGCGGGGAGGTCGGACGGGGCGGCCAGGCGGCCGAGGACGGCGGTCGCGGCGGCGACCGGCGGGCTCACCAGGTGGGTGCGGGCGCCCCGGCCCTGCCGGCCCTCGAAGTTGCGGTTGCTGGTCGACGCGCTGCGCTCGCCGGGCTGCAGGGTGTCGGGGTTCATGCCCAGGCACATCGAGCAGCCGGCGTTGCGCCACTCGAAGCCGGCGTCGGTGAAGACCCGGTCCAGGCCCTCCTGCTCGGCCTGCAGCTTCACGAGCATCGACCCGGGGACGACGAGCGCCCGGACGCCGTCGGCGACCTTGCGTCCGCGCAGGACGTCGGCGGCGGCCCGGAGGTCCTCCGTGCGGGCGTTGGTGCAGGACCCGAGGAACACGGTGTCGACGGCGACCTCGCGCAGGGGCGTGCCGGCGGTGAGGCCCATGTAGGCCAGCGCCCGCTCGGCGGCGTCGCGCTCCCCGCCGGCCGGGAGCGCCTGGGGGTCCGGCACGACGTCGCCCAGGGGCACGCCCTGCGCCGGGTTGGTGCCCCACGTGACGAACGGCGTGACGGTGGTCGCGTCGAGCACGACCTCCTTGTCGAAGACGGCGTCGTCGTCGGTGCGCAGGGTGCGCCAGTGCGCGACGGCGGCGTCCCAGTCGTCGCCCTGCGGAGCGGACGGGCGGCCCTCGAGGTAGGCGAAGGTGGTGTCGTCGGGGGCGACCATGCCGGCCCGGGCACCCCACTCGATGCTCATGTTGCAGACCGTCATGCGGCCCTCCATGGACATCTCCTCGAAGGCCTGGCCGCGGTACTCCACGACGTGGCCCTGGCCCCCGCCGGTCCCCACCTGGGCGATCAGCGCGAGGACGAGGTCCTTCGGCGTCGTGCCGGCCGGCAGCGACCCCTCGACCGTGACGGCCATGGTCCTGGGACGCACCAGCGGCAGGGTCTGCGTGGCCATGACGTGCTCGACCTCGGACGTGCCGATGCCGAACGCCAGTGCGCCGAAGGCGCCGTGGGTGCTCGTGTGGCTGTCGCCGCAGACGATGGTCGTGCCGGGCTGGGTGACCCCGAGCTGCGGGCCGATGACGTGGACGATCCCCTGCCCGGCGTCGCCCATGGGCAGCAGCCGGACGCCGAACTCCTCGCAGTTGCGGCGCAGCGTCTCGACCTGCACGCGGCTGACCGGGTCGGCGATGTCCTGCGTCCCGGCGCCCTGCACGAGGTCGGTGGGGACGTTGTGGTCCTCGGTGGCCAGGTGGAGGTCGGGACGGCGGAGCGGGCGGCCGGCCAGGCGGAGGCCGTCGAAGGCCTGCGGACTGGTCACCTCGTGCACGAGGTGGAGGTCGATGAACAGCAGGTCGGGCTCGCCCTCGGCCCGGCGGACGACGTGCGCGTCCCAGACCTTCTCCGCCAGCGTCTTCGCCATGAGTTGCCTTCTCAGCATGTGGGATTCTAGTGTCAGTACGTGGAACACAGTAGCGGAGTGGGCGTCCTCGACAAGGCCGTCCTCGTCCTCGACGCCGTGCAGGCCGGGGCCGGCAGCCTGGCCTCCCTCACCGAGGCCACCGGGCTGTCCCGGGCGACGACGCACCGCCTCGCGGTCGCCCTCGAGTCGCACCGGCTGCTGGCCCGGGACCGCGACGGCCGCTGGCGCCCCGGCCCCCGGCTCGGCGAGCTCGCCGGTCCCGCCGCCGACCCCCTCCTCGAGCGCGCCCCCGCCGTCTTGCAGCGCCTGCGCGACACGACGGGCGAGAGCGCTCAGCTCTACCGCCGCGCCGGGGAAGGCCGGGTCTGCGTCGCCGCCTCCGAGCGCGGCAGCGGACTGCGCGACACCGTCCCGGTCGGGACCACCCTGCCGATGACCGCCGGGTCCGCCGCGCAGGTGCTGCTCGCCTGGCGCTCCGCCGACCCCCTGCTCGACGCCGCCGCCTTCAGCCCGCGCGTGCTGGCCGAGGTCCGCCGTCGGGGCTGGGCGGCGTCGGTCGCCGAGCGGGAGCAGGGCGTCGCCTCGGTGTCGGCCCCGGTGCGCGGCCGGGACGGCGTGGTCGTCGCGGCGGTGAGCGTGAGCGGGCCGCTGGAGCGCCTGACGAGGACGCCGGGGCGGCTGCACGCGGAGGCCGTCGTCGCGGCCGCCGGGGAGCTGAGCAGGGCCTGACCGGGCTCTCCGGACGGATTGAGACGGGACCGGACGGGACCGGACAGAACCTGGACGGGACCGGACGGACCAGGACAGGACCACCCGGACCGGTCATGGCGGGTCCGGCGTCCTCGGCGCACGCTGGGCAGGTCCCGCCCCCCTCTGGAGGTCCCCGTGCCTGCTCTGCGCCTCGTCGCCCCCGTCCCGCCCGACGCGGACGACCTGCCGCTCGTCGTGCCGGTCCCGCGCGCCGGGGAGACGCCGTGGCGGACCGGGGCCGACGGCACCGCCTGGGTGCCGGCCGCCCTCCTCCTGGCCTCCGCCGGCCGCTGCTCGTGCGACACGTGCTGCCGGGACCTGGCCCGCAGCAGGGCCCGGCGGGGGCTCGCGTCCGTCTAGACCGCCCGCGCACCGCGTGCGTACTGCACCAGGCACAGCTGGTGCCCCTCCGGGTCGGCGACGACCACGACGGTCCCCTCGTCGTACGTGTGCCGCTCGCCGGTCTCGCTCCCGCCGAGCGCCACGACCCTGCCCACCGCCCCGTCGACGTCGGCGACCTCCAGGTCGAGGTGCAGCCGCACCTTGCCCGACGTCGGCTCGGGGACCGGCTGGAACGTCAGGACCGGCCCGCCCTCGGTGAGCGGCCCCAGCCGTCGCCACCCGGGCAGCGGCTCCCGCAGCTCGCGCTCGAGCAGGGCCGACCAGAAGCCGGCCACCCGCTCGACGTCGACGCAGTCGAGCGTCACCGCCGCGAGCCTCGGCCCCCCGGTCACAGCCCGCGCAGCTCCTGCGTGCAGCACTTCACGGAGCCGCCGGACTTCCGCAGCTCGCTCGTGGGCACCGGGACCGGGACGAAGCCGAGCGCCCGCAGCTGCGCCTGGAAGCCGACGGCCTCCTCCTCGAGGACGACGTGCAGGCCGTCGCTGACGCCGTTGAGCCCGAGGACGACGGCGTCCTGCTCGGCGACCTCGACGACCGTGCGCACCCGGCTCCGGAGCGCAGCCAGGCCCGCCTCGGTGAACGCGGGCGGGTAGACCGCGACGACGTCGTCGGTGAGCGTCATGAGGGCGACGTCCAGGTGGTAGAAGCGCGGGTCGACCAGCTCGAGCGACAGCACCTCGACGCCGAGCGCCGAGGCCGCCTCCGCGTGCGCCTCGACGCTCGTGCGGAAGCCGTGCCCGGCCAGGACGAGGTCGTCGGTCAGGTAGAGGAAGTCGCCCTCCCCCTCGTTCACGTGCTCGGGGCGGCGCAGGTCCTGCAGGCCGAGCCGCACGAGGGTGTCCGCGAACGGCTGCTCCTCCCCGGTCCGCTCGGCGTGCCGGAACTTCGCGCCGTAGCCCCGGCCCCCGACGACGACGGCGCCGTTGGCGGCGAAGACCTGGTCGGGCAGGCCCGGCACGGGGTCGAGCAGGTCCACCCGGTGTCCCAGGGCGAGGTACGCGTCCCGGACGCCCTCCCACTGCGCGAGGGCCAGGGCGGCGTCGACGGCACCGCCGAGCGTCATCCACGGGTTGATGGCGTAGGCCAGCGAGAAGTGGACCGGCGGGCACATGAGGACGTGCAGCGGGCTCGCACGGCGCAGGGGCGCCCGCTGGGCGGGGACGGTCACGGGGGTCACGTCCTTCAGCGTAGGGAGCGGACACCCCCTCATCGGCCGCTTCGGGTTGCGTCTGAGTGGCAGGATCGTGCGTGTGGACGACGTCGACCGGCAGATCGTTGCGCTGCTCGTCGAGGACGCCCGGCGCAGCTGGAGCGACGTCGGCGCCCGCGTCTCCCTGTCCGCTCCCGCCGTGGCCCGCCGGGTGGACCGGCTCGTGCGCGACGGCGTGGTCGCGGGCTGGACCGCACGCCTGGGCCCGGCCGGGCGGACGTGGTCGACGGAGGCGTTCGTCGAGATGTTCTGCGGCTCGCGGACGGCGGTGAAGGACATCGCCGCCACCGTGGCCGGTCACCCCGAGGTGCTCGCCTGCTACACGGTGACCGGCGACGCCGACGCCCTGCTGCACCTGGCCGCGACCGACACCGCGCACCTCGAGCGCGTGCTGGAGCGCATCCGGGGCCATCCGAACGTCGAACGCATGCGGACGCAGATCGTGCTGTCGAAGCTGTTCGACCAGCCGCCGCACTAGACCGTCCTGTCGGACCCGGGTGGCACCGTCCGGTCGTGGAGAGCTGCCTCGCCTGCGACCGGCCCGTGTACGCCCGCGACCACTGCAGCCGCCACTACCGGCAGCTGCTGCGCAGGGGCGAGCTGCTGCCCGAGCACGCGCCCTCGGACTGTGCGGTCCCGGGCTGCGGTCGGCGTGCCGTCACGCGGGGCTGGTGTCACGGGCACTACCTCCGGTGGTCCCGGACCGGGGACGTGCAGGCCGAGGTTCCCTTGGGCCTTCCCGTACGCGCGGACTGCCCCGTCGAAGGCTGCACCGACAGCGCGCCGCCGGAGGGGCTCTGTCGCGCCCACACGCGGCGCATGCGGCAGTACGGGGACCCCCTCGCTGGGCGGCCGCGCAGGATGCGCACTCCTCAGGGCGGGACCCTGAGCCACGGCTACTGGGCCATGCAGGTGCCTGAGGCACTCCGCCACCTGGTGCCCCCGGGACGGACGAAGGAGTTCGAACACAGGCTGGTCATGGCTCAGATGCTCGGCAGGGCGCTGCACGACGACGAGACCGTGCACCACAGGAACGGCGACCGGCTCGACAACCGGCCCCAGAACCTGGAGCTGTGGTCGACAGCTCAGCCGAAGGGCCAGCGCGTCGAGGACAAGCTCACCTGGGCCTACGAGTTGATCGCGCGGTACGACGAGGAGGGTCGCGCAGCCCTGGGCCTCGACCTCGACGTAGACGGCAGCCCCCGTCCTGACACACCAGAGGCCGGCGTCCACGATCGGACTCCGGCCTCTCAGGGTGGAACGACGTAGCCCCGATGGGATTCGAACCCACGCTACCGCCGTGAGAGGGCGGCGTCCTAGGCCGCTAGACGACGGGGCCCCAGAACTTCCTGGACGTGCTGCAGTGCGTGATCACCGTACCGGTCTGCCGGAGCAGGCCTTGCTGGGGTACCTGGACTCGAACCAAGACTAACGGAACCAGAAACCGTCGGGCTGCCAATTACCCCATACCCCATGGGACCCCTGTGTCTCCGGAGAGCGGCGGGGCGTCGAGAAGACTAGCGGATGGCCGCGGCACGCAAGCGCCTGAGCGTGCGCTCCTTGCCGAGGAGCTCCATGGACTCCGGCAGCGGCGGGGTGGCGAGCGCCCCCAGCACCGCGGCCCGGACCGGCGCGTAGGCCTTCCCGCGCTTGAGCCCGAGGCCCTCGACGAGGGCGGCGTCGAGGGCCCCCTGCACGGCCTCCGTCGTCCAGTCCTGCACGCCCTCGAGGGCGTCCGCCGCAGCGGTGAGCACCGCCGAAGACCCCTCCCCCAGGTTCTTCGCCCGGGCGTCGTCGTCGACCGTGTAGGCGTCCTCGTCGACCAGCAGGAAGCGGCACAGCGGCGGTGCCTCGGACAGCAGGGCGAACCGGGTCTGCACGAGCGGCACGAGGCGCCGGACGTCGTCCAGCTGCTCCGGCGTGACCGGGTCGGCCACGAGGCCGGCGCCCCGCAGGAACGGCAGCATCCGCTGGACGAGGTCCTCGGGGTCGAGGGCGCGCAGGTAGTGGCCCTGCAACCAGAGCAGCTTGTCGAGGTCGAAGACCGGACCGACCGTGTTGACCCGGGCCCAGTCGAAGTCGCGGCTCATGTCGGCGAAGGTGAACACCTCGGAGCCGTCCGGCTGGCTGTAGCCGAGCAGGCCGAGGAAGTTCAGCAGCGCCTCGGGCAGGTAGCCCTGCTCCTGGAACCAGGTGAGCCGGGCGGCCGGGTTCTTGCGCTTGCTGATCTTGCTCTTGTCGACGTTGCGCAGCAGGGGCATGTGCGCGAACTGCGGGCGTTCCCAGCCGAGCTTGTCGAACAGCAGCAGGTGCTTCGGGGTCGAGCTGATCCACTCCTCGCCGCGCACCACGTGGGTGACGCCCATGAGGTGGTCGTCGACGACGACGGCGAGGTGGTAGGTCGGGAAGCCGTCGCCCTTGAGGAGCACCTGGTCGTCCGGCCGGGGCGCCGACACCTCGCCGCGGATGACGTCGACGAAGGTCAGCGGGGCGTCGTCGGGGACGAGCAGGCGCACGACCGGCGTCTCCTGGTACCCGGGCAGCTCCGCGCGCTCGGCGGCGGTCTTGCCGACGCAGAGCCGGTCGTAGCCGGTCGGCTGCTTGGCCTTCTGCTGCTCCTCCCGCATCTGCGTGAGGCGCTCACCGCTGCACCAGCACAGGTAGGCGTCGCCCTGCGCGAGCAGCTGGTCGACGAAGGGGCGGTAGGTGTCCAGGCGCTCGCTCTGCCGGTACGGGCCGGACGGGCCGCCCTTGTCCGGGCCCTCGTCCCAGTCCAGGCCCAGCCAGCTGAGGGTGTCGTAGACCTGCTGCTCGCTGTCGGCCTGGAACCGGGCGCGGTCGGTGTCCTCGACGCGGAGCAGGAACTGGCCACCCTGCTGGCGTGCGAAGGCCAGGTTGAACAGCGACATGTACGCCGTCCCGACGTGCGGGTCGCCGGTCGGGCTGGGAGCGACCCGGACGCGCACCGTCATCGCGAGACGACCGGGTTCGTGAGCGTGCCGACACCCTGCACGCGCACCGACACGCTCGAGCCCGACGACAGCGGCCCGACGCCGGCCGGCGTCCCGGTCAGCACGACGTCGCCGGGCAGCAGCGTCATGAACGACGTGATGAAGGCCAGCACCTCCGACACGCCGTGGATGAGGTCGCGGGTGTTCCCGTCCTGGCGCAGCTCGCCGTCGACGCTGCACTGCACGCCGGCGTCGGCGACGTCCAGGTCGGTCTCCAGCCACGGGCCCAGCGGGCAGAACGTGTCGTGGCCCTTGCCCCGCGTCCACTGCCCGTCGCTCTTCTGGTGGTCTCGGGCCGTGACGTCGTTCGCGCAGGTGTAGCCCCACACGTGGTCGAGCGCCGTGAGGGGCGTGAGGTCACGGGCGGGCCGGCCGATCACGACGGCGAGCTCGGCCTCGTGGTCGACCCGGACGCTGTCGCGGGGCAGCCGCACCGGGTCGCCGGGGCCGACCACCGAGGTCGCCGGCTTGAGGAAGACGACCGGGTCGGCGCTGCTCGCGCCGGGCAGCACGCCGCCCATCTCGGCGACGTGGTCGGCGTAGTTCTTGCCGATGCAGACCACGTTGATCGGCTGGACGGGGGCGAGCAGCCGCACCGACGACAGGGGCAGGACGTCGCCGGTGGGCGTCGGGTCGAACAGCGGGTGGCCGACGAGGGTGGCGACCGTCAGGTCGGCCGGGTCCTCGCCGTCGCCGTGCACGAGGCCGTAGGAGATCTCGCCCGCGAGGGCGAAGCGGGCGATGCGCACGCGTGGGGGCCTTCCGGAGCGCGGGACGGGCGGGCGCAGCCGAGGCTACCGACGCGCCCTACGCGAAGGCGGCGCGGTGCTCGGTGAGGAACTGCTCCAGCGACCGGGCCGGTGAGCCCGTGGCCTTCTGCACCTCGTCGGTGGTGCCGGCGGCACCGCCGGAGCGGTAGACCTCGCCGAGCTCGAGCAGCCCGTCGACCGTCCAGTCGGGGACGCCGGCGGACACCAGGCCGGCGCGGTACTGCGCCGGCTCCACGTCCTCGAAGCGCACCTCGCGGCCGAGCACGCGCGACAGCGTCTCGGCGACGTGCGCGTACGTGAGCGCCTCCGGCCCGGTGATCGTGTAGGTCGCCCCCTCGTGCCCGTCGCTGGTCAGCACGTGCGCCGCGACCGCGGCGACGTCGCGGACGTCGACGTGGCTGACGGCGCCGTCCCCGACCGCGGCACGCAGGACACCCTGCTCCTGCACGCTGCCGGCCTGACCCAGCAGGTTCTGCATGAACGAGCCCGGCGCGAGGACGGTGTGCGCGAGGCCGCTGTCGGCGAGCCCCTGCACGACCTGGCGGTGCAGCTGCAGGAACCGCACGCCGGTCTCCCCCGGAGCGTCCACACCGGCGGCGGCGAGCTTCACGACGTGCGCCTCGGGGGCGTGCGCCTGCACGGCCGCGACGACGGCCAGCTCCTGCTCGGCCATGGTCGGGCTGCCGGGGCTGACCAGGAACACACGGTCCACCCCGTCCAGGGCGGTGCCGAGCGAGGCCGGGTCCTCGTGGCTGCCGACCGCGAGGTCGACGTCGTAGCCGCGGAGGTCGTCGCCGCGCGAGGGGCTGCGGACGAGCGCCCGGGCGGGCACACCGGCCCGGGACAGCTGGGCGACGAGCGCGCCGCCGACGTTGCCGGTGGCGCCGGTCACGAGGATCACGAGGAGCTCCTGGAGGGTCGGGGCGAGGAGGGTCGTGCACGACCCTGCCCCACGACGCCGCGGACTACCCGACGGGCGCGCTGCTCCAGACCCGCAGGACGTCCCGGACCGACAGCACGCCGACGACGTCGGGCCCGTCGCAGACCACCAGGTGGCGGAAGCCGCCGCGCACCATCGTGGCCGCCGCCTGCTCCAGCGCCCAGGACGGCTCGGCGCTGACGGCGTCGGGCGTCAGGTGGTCGCCGACCAGCTCGACCTCGGGGTCCTGCCCCTGGGCGACGGCGAGCAGCACGTCGCGCTCGGTGAGGATGCCCGGGCCGTCGGCGTCGGCGTCGAGCACCAGGGCGGCCCCGACCTTCCGCTCGGCCATCAGGGTCGCGGCCTGGCGCAGCGTGTGCGCCGGCCCCACCGTGAGCACGGCCGAGGTCATCGCGTCGCGGACCAGCACGGGGCACCTCCGAGGTCGGGAGGCGACCGTAGACCCGTCGGGTGCCGCGTGGGAAGGGCTCAGACGACCGTGCGCCGCCAGCCGTGGGGGTCGGGGGTGCGGCCGTACTGCAGGTCGAGCAGAGCGGTGCGCAGCCTCGTCGTCACCGGGCCGGGCTGGCCGTCGCCCGCGACCGCCTCGCCGCCGGGCCAGCGCAGTGCCCCGACGGGCGTGATGACGGCGGCGGTGCCGCAGGCGAACACCTCGACGACGCGTCCGTCCTGCGCGCCCTTGCGCCACTCGTCGACGTCGAACCGGCGCTCCTCGACGGTGTGCCCGGCCTCCCGGGCCAGCGTGATGACCGAGTCGCGGGTGACGCCCTCGAGGATCGTCCCGGTCAGCTCGGGCGTCACGATCGTGCCGTCGTCGAGGACGAAGAACATGTTCATCCCGCCGAGCTCCTCGACCCAGCGCTTCTCGACGGCGTCGAGGAACACCACCTGGTCGCAGCCGTGCGCGATGGCCTCCTGCTGGGCGACCAGCGAGGCGGCGTAGTTGCCCCCGGTCTTGGCCGCGCCCATGCCTCCGGGGGCCGCCCGGGTGTAGTCCTGCGACAGCCACAGGGACACCGGACGCAGCGGCCCCGAGAAGTAGTTGCCGGCGGGGCTGGCGATCACGAGGAAGCGGGCCGACTCGCTCGGGCGGACACCGAGGCCGACCTCGTCGGCGAACATGAACGGACGCAGGTAGAGCGAGGCGCCCTCGCCGTCGGGCACCCAGGCGGCGTCGGTCCGGACGAGCAGCTCGACGGCGGCGACGAAGTCCTCGGGAGGCAGCACCGGCAGGGCGAGCCGCTGGCACGACCGGACCAGCCTGGCGGCGTTGAGGTCGGGGCGGAACAGGGCGACGCCACCGCCCGGCTGGCGGTAGGCCTTGAGACCCTCGAAGACCTCCTGCGCGTAGTGCAGGACGACGTTCGCGGGGTCGACCTGGAGCGGGCCGTAGGGCAGCAGGGCGGCGTCGTGCCAGCCCTGCGCGGCGCTCCAGCCGATGCTCACCATGTGGTCGGTGAAGACGCGCCCGAAGGCGGGGTCGGCCAGCACGGCGGCCCGCGCCTCGGCGTCGACCGGCGTCCCCGTCGGCTGCAGCTGGAACTCCACGTGCCCTCCTCGGTAGGACGCCGACGGTAGCGCTAGAGGCGGGCGAGGAGCGCCTCACGCACCTGCGCGGTGGTGCGCGCGCCCGGGCGGCCGGCGAGGTCGGCGGCGACGGCTGCCTCCACGCGCTGCGCCTGCTCCGGGTGCCCGAGGTGTTCGAGCAGCAGCGCGACGGACAGCACGGCGGCGGTGGGGTCGGCGACGCCCTGCCCGGCGATGTCCGGGGCGCTGCCGTGCACCGGCTCGAACATGCTCGGGTTCGTGCGGCTGACGTCCAGGTTCCCCGACGCCGCCAGCCCGATCCCGCCGCCGATGGCCGCGCCGATGTCGGTGAGGATGTCGCCGAACAGGTTGTCGGTGACGACGACGTCGAACCGGCCCGGATCGGTCACGAAGAACATCGAGGCGGCGTCGACGTGCTGGTACGCCGTCTCGACGTCGGGGAACTCCGCGGCGACCTGGTCGAAGACCCGCTTCCAGAGCCCGCCGGCGTGCACGAGGACGTTCGTCTTGTGCACCAGCGTGACGTGCCTGCGCCGGACAGACGCCCGGGCGAAGGCGTCCCGGACCACCCGCTCGACGCCGTACGCGGTGTTGAGGCTGACCTCGGTGGCGACCTCGTGCGGGGTTCCCGTGCGCATGCTGCCGCCGTTGCCGACGTACGGCCCCTCGGTGCCCTCCCGGACGACGACCATGTCGAACGTCGTGCTGCCGAGGGGGCTGTCGACACCGTCGAACAGACGCACGGGGCGCAGGTTCACGTGGTGGTCGAGCGAGAAGCGCAGGCGCAGCAGGAGGCCGCGCTCGATGACGCCCGGCGGGATGGTCGGGTCGCCGACGGCCCCCAGCAGGACGGCGTCGTGCCCGCGCAGCTCCTCGAGCACGGAGTCGGGCAGCACCTCGCCGGTGCGCCGGTAGGACCGGCCGCCGAGGTCGTAGTCGGTGGTCTCGACGCCGGGCAGGACGGCGTGCAGCACGTCGAGCGCCACCTCGGTGACCTCCGGCCCGATGCCGTCCCCGCCGATGACCGCCAGCCGTGTGCTCATGCGATCGAGCCTATCTGGGACGGCCGTCCCAGCTGATGCGACTGCGAGCATGGGCCGGTGCTCGCCCTCCGTCTCATCGCCCCGCCGCCCCTGACCCCCCGCCTGCTCGAGGTGCTGCGCGTGCAGCCGGGTGCCACGCACGTCGTCCTGCTGCCGGGGGCCGCGGTCGAGCCCGCAGGCGACCTGCTGCTCGCCGACCTCGCCCGCGAGGCGGTCAGCGACGTCGTCGCCGCCCTGCAGGAGGTCGGGCAGTGCGCCATCACGCTCGAGACGGTCGACACCACGATGTCGGAGCACGCCGACGCCGCCGAGGAGGCCGCGCCGGGCCTCGGGGTCGACGCCGTCGTGTGGGAGGAGGTCGAGGCGCGCAGCGGCGAGGAGGCCACCCTGTCGGTGACCTTCCTGCTGCTGCTCCTGGCCGCGACGTTGATCGCCGCCGTGGGGCTGCTCCTGGACAGCCCGGTCCTCATCGTGGGCGCCATGGTGGTCGGGCCGGAGTTCGGCCCGGTCGCGGGGCTGACCGTCGCCGTCGTGGAGCGCCGCTGGGCGCTCGCCCGGCGCTCCCTGCTGGCGCTCGTCGTCGGCTTCCCGCTCGCCTCTCTCGCAGCGCTCGTGCTCGGCCTGCTGGTGCGGGCCACCTCCGGCTACCCGGACGCGTACGCCGGCGCGCCCGGGCCGCTGACCGCCTTCGTCAGCCGCCCGGACGGCTACGCGGTGCTCGTCGCACTGCTCGCCGGGGTGGCGGGCACCGTCGCCCTGACCTCCGCGAAGAGCGCTGCCCTGGTGGGCGTCGCGGTGTCGGTGACGACGGTGCCCGCGGCTGCCGACATCGGGGTGGCGGCGTCGGCCGGGCGGCTGGCGGAGTGCCTGGGCGCGACCGCGCAGCTCGGGGTGAACGTGGTGGCGCTGGTGGCCGCCGGCGCCCTGACGCTGGCGGTCCGGCGGCCCGGCGTCAGGCGGACAGGCCCCGGTCCACGGCGCTGACGAGGGCGCGCAGCGAGCTCGTGACGATGCTCGGGTGCACGCCGCAGCCCCACAGCACCTTCCCGGCGACAGCGACCTCGAGGTAGGACGCCGCCTGCGAGTCCTCGCCGGCGCCGGTCGCGTGCTCGGCGTAGTCGAGGACCCGGGCGTCGATGCCGAGGCCGGACAGGGCGTTGACGAAGGCCGCGATCGGGCCGTTGCCCGTGCCCGAGATGGTCCGGGTCGCGCCCTCGTGCTCGACGACCGCCTCGATCGTGTCGCGGCCATCGGCGTCGGACGACGTCCGGTGCGACACCAGGCGGAGCGGGCCCTCGGGCTCGAGGTAGGTCTCGCCGTAGAGCGACCAGATGCGGGCCGGGCTGATCTCGCCGCCCTCACCGTCGGCGACCTCCTGCACGACGCGGGAGAACTCGATCTGCATGCGGCGGGGCAGGTCGAGGTGGTGCTCGTTCTTGAGCACGTAGGCGACGCCGCCCTTGCCCGACTGGCTGTTCACCCGGATGACGGCCTCGTAGGAGCGGCCGACGTCGAGCGGGTCGATCGGCAGGTACGGGACGCCCCAGGTGTGCTGCCGGACGTCGTGGCCGGCCGCCTCCGCGTCGCGCTCGAGCGCCTCGAAGCCCTTCTTGATGGCGTCCTGGTGCGAGCCGGAGAAGGCCGTGTAGACGAGGTCGCCGGCGTAGGGGTGGCGCGGGTGCACCGGCAGCTGCGTGGCGTGCTCCGCCGTGCGGCGGACCTCGTCGATGTCGCTGAGATCGATCTCCGGGTCGACGCCCTGGCTGAACAGGTTCAGGGCGAGGGTCACCAGGCAGACGTTGCCGGTGCGCTCGCCGTTGCCGAACAGGCACCCCTCGACGCGGTCCGCCCCGGCCATGACACCGAGCTCGGCGGCCGCGACGGCCGTGCCGCGGTCGTTGTGCGGGTGCAGCGAGAGCACGACGCTGCTGCGCCGGTCGCCGAGCTCGCGGCAGAACCACTCGACCTGGTCGGCGTAGGTGCTGGGCACGGCCATCTCGACGGTGGCCGGCAGGTTCAGCACGACGGGCCGCTCGGGCGTCGGCTGCCACACGTCCATGACCGCGGTGCAGACCTCGAGCGCGTAGTCGAGCTCCGTGCCGGTGAAGCTCTCGGGGCTGTACTGCCAGCGGACGTCCTGGCCGGCGAGGTGCTGCAAGACGTGCTTCTGGCACCACTCCGCGCCCTGCACGGCGATGTCCTTGACGCCGTCGCGGTCGAGGCCGAACACGACCCGGCGCTGCAGGGTCGACGTCGAGTTGTAGAGGTGGACCAGGGCGGTGCCGGTGAAGCCGACGAGCGACTGCACGGTCCGCTCGATGAGCTCCTCACGCGCCTGGGTCAGCACCTGGATGGTGACGTCGGCGGGGACGTGACCGTCCTCGACGAGGGTCCGGACGAAGTCGAAGTCCGTGGAGGAGGCGGCCGGGAAGCCGACCTCGATCTCCTTGTAGCCCATCGCGACGAGCAGGCGGAACAGCCGCAGCTTGCGCTCGGCGTCCATCGGGTCGATGAGCGCCTGGTTGCCGTCGCGCAGGTCGACCGAGCACCAGACGGGGGCCTTCGTGGTGACCGCGGAGGGCCAGGCGCGGTCGGGGAGGTCGACCGGCGGGAAGGGGGTGTAGCGGGAGAACGGCATCGAGCTGGGGGTCTGAGCGGTCATGCGGGGCTCCTGAGCGGAGAGGGGTCGGCGGCCAGCGCGGGAGGGGCACCGCGACGGGGAGCCGGCCTGGGCTCAGACCCCGTCGCGGCGTCTAAGCACGCCGAGAGACAGCAGGGACGAGGAGCTCATCCGGTCACCCTACTCAGCCACTCCCCGACGACCGCGACGAACTCCTGACCGCTGTCGACCCACGGGAAGTGCCCGCTCTCCGGCAGCACGACGGTCTCGCCTGACGGGAAGCAGCCCGCGACCAGGTGCACCGCGTCGACGCCGGTGAGCGCGTCGCGGCCGCCGCCGACCACGAGCACCGGTGCCGTCACCTGCCGCAGCCCCGCCACCAGCCCGGCGACGTCGAGCCCATCACCGCCGGCCCGGAACCCGAGCTCGGCGCGCTTGCTGCTCTGCCGATCGGCCGTCGCGGCGTGCGCCTGCGTGCGCTCGTCCCAGCGGCCGTAGAAGAAGGGGCGGGTCGCGCGCACCAGCGCCTGCTGCTGCGCGGGCGGGGCGCCGTCGTCGAGGGCCTGCTGCGCCTCCGCGGCGTCGGCGTACCAGGGCTCGGCGGACCGGGAGGCGCGGATCGTGGGGACGTCCGACCGGCCGCCGCCCTGCAGCGCGGCCGCCGGCGTGACGAGCACGAGCGAGCGGACGCGCTCGGGGTGCGCGCTCGCCCAGGCCTGCGCGACGACGCAGCCGGCGGAGTGCCCGAGCACGTCCGCGGTCTCCAGGCCGAGGTGCCCGCGCAGCGCCTCGACGTCGTCGGCCAACCGGTCGAAGCGCAGCGACGACGGGTCGGTCGGGACCTCGGACCGGCCGGTGGCCCGGGCGTCGAGCACGACGACGGTGCGGGTGGCGGTCAGCCCGCCGAGGTCCTCGAGGTAGGCGCCGGCCCGGCCGGGACCGCCGGGCAGGCACAGCAGGGGCGGTCCGCTGCCCTCGCTCGTGTAGGCGAGGGTCGTGCCGTCGTGGGAGGCGAAGGTGCTCATGACAGCGTCACTGCCCGCACCGAGGCCGCGCCGATCGCCGCGCCGACCTGGGCGAGGACGTCGGGGGGCACGGGGCTGTCGACGGTCAGCACCATCAGCGCTTGACCGCCCTGCTCCTGGCGCGCGACCTGGGCGCCGGCGATGTTGAGCCCGGCCTCGCCGAACGCGTGGCCGACCGTGCCGACGACCCCGGGGCGGTCGGCGTAGGCGAGGAACACCAGCGACCCGGCGGCGGGCACCTCGACGTCGAAGCCCTGCGCCTCGACCAGCCGTTCGGCCTGCCGCGTCCCGACCAGCGTCCCGGAGACGGAGACCGACGCGCCGTCGGGCAGGACGCCCCGCACGGTGACGAGGTTGCGGTGGTCGGGGCTCTCGGGGTCGGTGGTCAGCGCGACCTCGACGCCCCGCTCGGCGGCGAGGGCGGGGGCGTTGACGAAGGTGACCTGGTCCTCGACGACGTCGGCGAACACGCCCTTGAGCGCGGCCAGCTGCAGGACCTGCACGTCGAGCGCGGCGATCTCCCCGCGCACCTCGACCGTCACGCTGCTGGCGACCTGACCGGCCAGCCCCGTGAACACGCGGCCGAGCTTCTCCGCCAGGGGCAGCGCCGGGCGCAGCTGCTCCGGCACCGGTCCTCCCCCGCTGACGTTCACGGCGTCGGGGACGAAGTCGCCCTGCAGCGCCAGCCGGACGCTCCTCGCGACCGCGACGCCCGCCTTGTCCTGGGCCTCGACGGTGCTGGCCCCGAGGTGCGGCGCGACGACGACGGAGTCGAAGGCGAACAGCGGGCTGTCCGTGCACGGCTCGGTGACGAACACGTCGAGGCCAGCGCCGGCGACGCGCCCCTCCTGCAGCGCGCGGACCAGGGCGTCCTCGTCGACGAGGCCGCCGCGCGCGGCGTTGACGAGGCGGAGCGTCGGCTTGCAGACGGTCAGCTCGTGGTCGCCGATGAGCCCGACCGTCTCGGGCGTGCGCGGCAGGTGGACCGACACGAAGTCGCTCTCGCGCATGAGCGTCTCGAGGTCGACCAGCTGCACCCCGAGGGCGTCCGCGCGGGCGCTCGTGACGTAGGGGTCGTACGCCAGCAGCCGGACGCCGAAGGCCGCCATCCGCTGGGCGAACAGCACCCCGATGCGTCCGAGCCCGACGACGCCGACCGTCTTGTCGGCCACCTCGACGCCGGTCCAGCGGCTGCGCTCCCAGCGGCCGGCCTTGAGGGCCGCGCTCGCCGGGGCGGTGTTCCGGGCGCAGGCGAGCAGCAGGGCGACCGCCTGCTCGGCCGCGCTCACGACGTTCGACAGCGGCGCGTTCACCACCATGACCCCGCGGACCGTCGCGGCACGGACGTCGACGTTGTCCAGCCCGATGCCCGCCCGGGCGACCACCTGCAGCCGCGGGGCCGCGGCGAGCGCCTCCTCGTCGACCTGCGTCGCGCTGCGGACCAGCACCGCGGCGGCGTCGGCGAGGGCGGACAGCAGAGCGGGGCGGTCGGTGCCGTCGACGTGGCGCACCTCGACGGCGTCCCCGAGAGCCGACAGGACGGACGGCGCGAGCTCCTCCGCGATGAGGACGACGGGCAGGGCGGTCGTCATGGGTGCGCGTCCTCGGGGTCGTCCGGCAGGTCGGGCGGAGCGTACGCACGGGCGTGACCGCCCGGGAGGAGCAGTCGGGACGGCGTCGTCTCTGGGACGCTCGGACCCCGCCCCTCGAGCTGGAGCCCTCTCCCGTGCGTCGTCGCCCCCGCCCCCTGTCCGTCCGCCGCCTGTCCGTCCGCCGCGTCCCGGGCACCCGCCACGTCCTCGTGCCGCGCACCCTCGCCGTCGGCCTGCTCGTCGCGCTCGCGGGCGCGACGCTGCCCCTCGCCCCCGCAGCCGCGAACGGCTGGAGGGTCGTCGGCCCCGACGCCCCGCACGCGGTCGCCCGCGCCCGGGCCACCACGCCGTCGGCCTTCGTCGCGACGTACACCGGGGTCGACCCTGCAGCGCAGGCGGCCGTGGAGCGGGCGACCGCCGTGCTCGCGGGCGCGCTGGACAGCTTCGTGCCGATCGCCGTGCGGGTCGACGCGGTTCCGCTGCCCGAGGGGGTCGTCGCGTCGGCCGCGCCCGGGACGTACGCCGTCCGTGACCGGAACGGCGCCTACGACCCCACCGACACGCTGTACCCGGTCGCCCTGGCCAACGCCCTCGCGGGCCAGGACGTCGACCCGGGGGGCGCCGACGTCGTGCTGACCGTGAGCAGCACCACGGACGCCTGGACGGGAGGAGGTCCGTCCCCGGACGGCCGGACCGACCTGACCACGGCCGTCCTGCGCGAGCTGCTGCCTGCCCTGGGGCTCGCGACGACGCTCCGGGTGCAGGGCGACGTCGGCCGGTGGGGCCTGCCCGGCGACCCCGCCAGCCGCCTCACCCCGCTCGTCGGCGACCGCCTGCTCGTCACCGCGGCCGACCCGTCCGCCGAGCGGGCCGCGCCGCTGCTGTCCCGGGGCAACGGCAGCAGGGAGCTCGCTGCTGCACTGGCCTCCCCGCTGTCCTGGGACGGACGCGCAGCGCGGTCCGCCTCCGCCGGCGCCCGGCCGCAGCTCGACGGCACCCTGCCGACCGACCGGCCCGGCGCCGTCCGGCTGACCGCGGCGGCGGCACCTGTCGGCAGTCCCGACCGCGTGCTCGCCCCCGCGCTCTCGCCCGGCGAGACCGTCCGCACCCTCGGGCCGGTCGCCCTCGGCCTGCTGGCCGACGTCGGCTGGGCCGTCCCGTCGCTGCCCGGCGCGCGGTACACGCCCATGACGCCCGTGCGTCTGCTCGACACCCGCACCGGCCTCGGCCAGGGCGGCGTCCGCCGCCTGCTCGGTCCGGGCGGCGTGCTCGACCTGCAGGTCGCCGGCGGCACCACCGGGGTCCCGCTCGAGGCGGTCGCGGTCGTGCTGGGGGTCACCGGCGTCGCCCCCACGGCGAGCACCGACCTGCGCGTCTACCCGAGCCCGCGCACGCCCGAGACCGTCCCGCAGGTGAGCAGCCTCAACCTGTCGCGCGGCACGACGCGCGCCAGCACCGTGACCGTCTCCCCCGGCCGCGACGGGAAGGTGCGCGTCCGGAACGCGGCCGGGTCGGTCAGCGTCGTGGCCGACCTGCAGGGCTGGTTCGGGCCCAGCGGTGAGGCGCTGTTCCACCCGGCCGCACCCGCGCGGCTGCTCGACACCCGGACCACCGCCTCCAGGGTCCTCGGACCGGGCGAGGTGCTCGACCTGCAGGTCGCGGGCATCGGGAGCGTCCCGGCGTCGGCCCGGGCCGTCGTCCTCGGCGTGACCGGGCTCGGGGCCACCCGCAGCTCGGACGTGCGCGTCTACCCGACGCCGTCGTCGGGCGCCGGCGTCCCCGAGGTCAGCACCCTCAACCTGCGGCCGGGCCCGCCCGTGGCGGGTCTGACGGTGGTCCGGGTGGGCGCCGACGGCCGGGTGCGGCTGCGCAACGCCGCCGGGTACGCCGCCGTCCTCGTCGACCTCGCCGGCTGGTTCGACCCGTCGGGCACGGGCGGCCTCGGCTTCCGCCCCGTCGCCCCGCAGCGGGTCTTCGACACCCGGCTGACGTCGGGAGTCCGGATCGGCCCGGGCGGCACCCGCGACGTCCCGCTCACCGGCCGCGGCGGCGTCCCCGCGAGCGCCCTGGCCGCGGTCCTCACCCTGACCGGCGTCGCCCCGACCACCGCCACCGACCTGCGCGCCTACCCGACGCCGGTCCCGGGCGCGCTGCCGATCGTGCCGACCGTCAGCAACCTCAACCTCGCCCCCGGGCAGACCAGTGCGGCGGCCGTCGTCGTCGCCACCGGCGCAGGCGGAGCGGTCCGCCTCCGCAACCAGTCCGGAGCCACCGCCCTCGCCGTCGACCTCGCCGGCTGGTTCGGTCCCTAGCCCTGCCAGCCACCGCCGCTCGTGAGGGCGTGGACAGCGGCAGGAGCCGGCGAGGCTGGTGGTCCCGGAAGGCGCATCGAGCGACGAAGGAGCAGCGCCGGAGGGACCACCAGCCTCAGAGGCGGATCACTCCCCCGCGTCGTCGATCCACGCCATCATCGGGCGCAGCTTGGCGCCCGTCACCTCGATCGGGTGGGACTGACCCTGCTCGCGGTACGCCTTCATGCGCGGCCCGCCGTTGTCGTCGTCGTCGATGAGCGCCTTGGTGAAGGTGCCGTCCTGGATCTCCTTGAGCACCTGCTCCATGGCCTTCTTCGTGTCGGCGGTGATGACCCGGGGGCCGGTCACGTAGTCGCCGAACTCGGCGGTGTCGCTGATGCTCCAGCGCATCTTGCCGATGCCGCCCTCGTACATGAGGTCGACGATGAGCTTGAGCTCGTGGAGGCACTCGAAGTAGGCGACCTCGGGCTGGTAGCCCGCCTCGATGAGGACCTCGAAGCCGGTCTGCACCAGCGCGGCCGCACCGCCGCAGAGGACGGCCTGCTCGCCGAACAGGTCGGTCTCGGTCTCCTCCTTGAACGTGGTCTTGAGGACGCCGGCCTTGGTGCCGCCGATGCCCTTGGCCCAGGACAGCGCGAGGGCCTGCGCCTGCCCGGACGCGTCCTGCTCGACGGCGATGAGGCACGGCACGCCGCGACCCTCGAGGTACTGGCGGCGCACGAGGTGGCCCGGGCCCTTGGGGGCGACCATGGCGACGTCGACGCCGGCCGGCGGCGTGATGAGGCCGAAGCGGATGTTGAGGCCGTGGCCGAAGAACAGCGCCGCGCCGTCCTTGAGGTTGGGGGCGACGTCGGTCTCGTAGAGCTTCCGCTGCACCGTGTCGGGCGCGAGGATCATGACGACGTCGGCCTCGGCGGTGGCCTCGGCGGGGGTGAGGACGCGCAGGCCCTCGGCCTCGGCCTTGGCGCGGCTCTTGCAGCCCTCGGGCAGGCCGATGCGGACGTCGACGCCGCTGTCCCGGAGCGACAGCGCGTGGGCGTGGCCCTGGCTGCCGTAGCCGAGGACGGCGACCTTCTTGGCCTGGATCAGGCTGAGGTCGGCGTCGTCGTCGTAGAAGATCTCGGCCACAGGAGAGGGGCCCTTTCTCGGAGGAGGGTCCTACGCGCTGACGGCGCGCAGGCGGGGTTCGGAGCCGGTCATGGAGCGGGGGCCGCGGCCGACGGCGACCATGCCGGACTGCACCATCTCGCGGATGCCGAACGGCTCGAGCACCCGCACCAGCGCGGCGAGCTTGTCGCGGGTGCCGGTGGCCTCGACCGTGACGGCGTCGGCGGCGACGTCGACGACCTTCGCGCGGAACAGCTGCACGGTCTCGAGGACGTGGCTGCGGCTGGTGAGGTCGGCCTTGACCTTGATGAGCAGCAGCTCGCGCTGGACGCTGGAGTCGGGGTCGAGCTCGACGATCTTCAGCACGTTGATCAGCTTGTTGAGCTGCTTGGTGACCTGCTCGAGCGGCAGGTCGTCGACGGCGACGACGATGGTCATGCGGCTGACCGCGGGGTGCTCGGTCGGGCCGACGGCGAGGCTCTCGATGTTGAAGCCGCGGCGGCTGAACAGGGCGGCGACGCGGGCGAGCACACCGGGCTTGTCCTCGACGAGGACGCTGAGCGTGTGGCGGGTGGTCATCAGACGTCGTCCTCTCCCCAGACGGGGCGGGTGTCGCGGGCGGCCAGGATCTCGTCGTTGCTCGTGCCGGCGGGGACCATCGGCCAGACCATCGCGTCGGCCCCGACGACGAAGTCGATGACGACGGGCATGTCGTCGATGCCCATGGCCTTCTCGATGGCGGCGTCGACCTCGTCCCTGGTCTCGACCCGCAGGCCGACGCAGCCCATGGCGTCGGCGAGCTTGACGAAGTCCGGGATGCGGCGCTTCTCGGTCGTCTCGTGGGTGCCGAGGCCGGTGTTGGAGTAGCGGCCCTCGTAGAACAGGGTCTGCCACTGCCGCACCATGCCGAGGTTGCCGTTGTTGATGACGGCGACCTTGATCGGGATGCCCTCGACGGCGCAGGTGACGAGCTCCTGGTTGGTCATCTGGAAGCAGCCGTCGCCGTCGATCGCCCACACCGTGGCGTCGGGCCGACCGACCTTCGCGCCCATGGCGGCCGGGACCGAGTAGCCCATGGTCCCGGCGCCGCCGGAGTTGAGCCAGGTGTAGGGGTTCTCGTAGGAGATGAACTGCGCGGCCCACATCTGGTGCTGCCCGACGCCGCTGGCGATGATCGCCTCGGGGCCGGCGAGCTTCCCGATCCGCTCGATGACGTACTGCGGGGCGAGCGCGCCGTCGGCGGGCTCCTCGTAGCCGAGCGGGTAGGTGGTGCGCCAGCTGTCGCACTCGCGCCACCAGCCGGTGAGGTCGGCGCGGGTGCCCTGCGCGTAGGCCTCCTGCACGGCGACGACGAGGTCGGCGATCGTCTCCCGGCAGTCACCCACGATCGGGACGTCGGCGGTGCGGTTCTTGCCGATCTCGGCCGGGTCGATGTCGGCGTGGATGACGGCGGCACCGGGAGCGAAGGAGTCGAGCTTGCCGGTGACGCGGTCGTCGAACCGGGCACCCAGGCAGATCAGCAGGTCGCTCTTCTGCAGGGCGGTGACCGCGGCGACCGTGCCGTGCATGCCGGGCATGCCGAGGTGCTGCGGGTGGCTGTCGGGGAAGGCGCCGCGGGCCATCAGCGTGGTGACGACGGGGATGCCGGTCAGCTCGGCGAGGATCCGCAGCTCGGCCGCGGCCCGGGCCTTGAGGACGCCGCCGCCGACGTACAGCACCGGGCGCCTGGCGGACGCGATGAGCCGGGCCGCCTCGCGCACCTGCTTGGCGTGGGGGCGGGTCGTGGGGTGGTAGCCGGGGAGGTCGAGCACGGGCGGCCAGGAGAAGCTGCCGGCCGCCTGCAGGACGTCCTTGGGGATGTCGACGAGGACCGGCCCGGGACGGCCGGTCGAGGCCAGGTGGAACGCCTCGGCGATCGTGCGCGGGATGTCGTCGACGTGCTGCACCAGGAAGTTGTGCTTGGTGATCGGCATCGTGATGCCGACGATGTCGGCCTCCTGGAACGCGTCCGTGCCGATGGCCGCGCTCGGGACCTGCCCGGTGATGGCGACGATCGGGACGCTGTCCATGTAGGCGTCGGCGATCGGCGTCACGAGGTTGGTCGCGCCGGGCCCGGAGGTGGCCATGCAGACGCCGACCTTGCCGGTCGCCTGCGCGTAGCCCTCGGCCGCGTGGCCGCCGCCCTGCTCGTGCCGGACGAGGATGTGGCGCACGGTCTTGGAGTCGAACAGCGGGTCGTACGCCGGGAGGATGGCCCCGCCGGGGATGCCGAAGACGACCTCTGCACCGACGCTCTCGAGCGAGCGGACCAGGGACTCGGCTCCGGTGACGGGGGTGCCGGAGGCGGTGTCGGACATCAGCGAGGCTCTCTGCTCAGCGGTTCAGGTGGGGTCACGAACACCCCCGGACACACGAAGACCCCTCGTGCGACGGGGCACGGAGGGGTCAGCGCGACAGCGGGTGCTGGATCAGCAGCGGCTGGCGCGCTGGCGGACTACGAGGAGGTGACGCACAGCGACAGCCTGCGCCACCTCCTCCCCCGTGTCAAACAGAGTGGGACGGTCGTCCCAGCATCTGGGACTCAGCAGGTGATCGCGCCCTGTGCCGCCGAGCCCACCAGCTTCGCGTACTTGCCGAGGACGCCGCTGGTGTAGCGCGGCTCGAGCGGCTTCCAGCCGGCCCGCCGCTCCTCGAGCACCGACGCGTCGACGAGCACGTCCAGGGTCCGCGCGCCGAGGTCCAGCCGGACGGTGTCGCCGTCCTGGACCAGGGCGATCGGCCCGCCGTCGGTGGCCTCGGGCGCGATGTGGCCGACGCACAGCCCGGTCGTGCCGCCTGAGAAGCGGCCGTCGGTCAGCAGCAGGACGTCCTTGCCGAGCCCGGCGCCCTTGATCGCGCCCGTGACCATGAGCATCTCGCGCATGCCCGGCCCGCCGCGCGGCCCCTCGTAGCGGATGACGACGACGCAGCCCTTCTCCAGGGTCCCGCCCTCGATCGCGTCCATGACGCCCTGCTCGCCGTCGAACACCCGCGCGGGACCCTCGAACACGTCGCCGTCGAAGCCGGCGCTCTTGACGACGGCGCCGTCGGGCGCGAGCGAGCCGCGCAGGATGGTGATGCCGCCGGTGGCGTGGATCGGGTCGTTCAGCGCCCTGATGACGTCGCCGTCGAGCGGCGCGATGTCCATGTCCTCGAGGTTCTCGCGCATGGTGCGGCCGGTGCAGGTGAGGACGTCGCCGTGCAGGAGGCCGGCGTCGAGCAGCGCCTTCATGACGACCGGGATGCCGCCGATCCGGTCGATGTCGGTCATGACGTACTTCCCGAACGGCTTCACGTCCGCGAGGTGCGGCACGCGGTCGCCGATCCGGACGAAGTCGTCGTAGGTGAGGTCGACCTTCGCCTCGTGCGCGATCGCGAGCAGGTGCAGCACCGCGTTGGTCGACCCGCCGAGCGCCATCAGCACGGTGATGGCGTTCTCGAAGGCCTCCTTGGTGAGGATCTGCCGCGCCGTGATGCCGCGGGCCACGAGCTGCACGACCGCCTGGCCGGACCGGTGCGCGATCTCGTCGCGGCGCTTGTCGACGGCGGGCGGGGCGGCCGAGCCGGGCAGCGCCATGCCGAGGGCCTCGGCGGCCGCGGCCATCGTGTTGGCCGTGTACATGCCGCCGCAGGCGCCCTCGCCGGGGCAGGCGGCCTTCTCGATGGCGGTCAGCTCGGCCTTGCTGATGAGACCGCGTGCGCAGGCGCCGACGGCCTCGAACACGTCGATGATCGTGAGGTCGCGGTCCTCGCCGTCGAGCCCCTTGAGCTTCCCGGGCAGCGTCGAGCCGGCGTAGACGAAGACGCTGGCGAGGTCGAGCCGGGCCGCCGCCATGAGCATCCCGGGCAGCGACTTGTCGCAGCCGGCGAGGGTGACCGTGCCGTCGAGGCGCTCGGCGAACACGACCGTCTCCACGGAGTCGGCGATGACCTCGCGCGACACCAGGGACGCCCGCATGCCCTCGTGGCCCATCGAGATGCCGTCCGAGACCGAGATGGTGCCGAACTGCATGGCGAAGCCGCCGCCGTCGTTCACGCCCTGCTTCGCGGCCTCGGCCAGCCGCTTGAGCGACAGGTTGCACGGCGTGATCTCGTTCCAGCTCGACGCGACGCCGATCTGGGGCTTGTCGATGTCGTCGTCGGTGAGGCCGACGGCGCGGAGCATCGCTCGGGCGGGGGCGCGGCGGTCGCCGAGGGTGACGTCGTCGCTGCGGGGCTTGCTGCTCACGGGGGGCCTGTCTGCTCTGGGCCCCGTCCGGATCGGTGCGGCAGGGCAGTGCCCCGAGCGTAGGGCGGCCGTACCGATACCGTCCGCCCGTGGCTCCCGCTCCCCCGTCCGGCCGGCTGTTCGACGCCATCAGCGCGGACGGCACCCGCCTGCGGTGCTGGACGAACGACGCCGACGGCGTCCCGCTCCTGGTCTCCAACGGCCTCGGCTCGGTGCCCGGGGCGTGGCCGGCCCTGCTGTCGCCCGACTGCGGCTACCGCGCCGTGACCTGGTACCACCGCGGCTCGGTCGGGACGGACCGGCCGGGCGACCCGTCGCGGGTGCGGGTGGAGGACCACGTCGACGACCTGTTCGCCGTCCTGGACGCCGCCGGCCTGGACCGGGTCGTCGTGGCCGCCTGGTCGATCGGCGTGAACGTCGCCTTCGAGGCCGCCCGGCGGGCACCGGACCGGGTCACCGCGCTGCTCGGCGTGGCCGGCGTCCCGGGCGGCACGTTCTCGACCATGGGCGCCCCGCTGCGCGTGCCGACCCGGCTGCGCGTCCCCCTGGCGACGGCCACCGCGCGCGCCGTCCGGGCGGCGTCGCCCGTGCTCGACCGCCTGACGCCGCACGTCCCCGTCGGCACGCCGCTGGCGCGGGTGCTGTCGCACTCGGGCTTCATGCTGCCGGGCGCCCGCGCCGAGGACCTCGTGCCGATGCTGCGCGAGTTCCTGCAGCAGGACTGGGGCTGGTACATGACCCTCGCCCTGGGAGCGCGGGACCACGCGCCCATGGACACCTCGTTCGTCCGCTGCCCGGTCACCCTGGTCGCCGGCCGGTCCGACGTGCTGACCTCCGTCGAGGCGGTGCGCGAGGCCGGCGCCCGGCTGCCCGGCGCCGAGGTCGTGGTGCTGCCGGGGAGCCACTTCCTGCCGCTCGAGCACCCGGCGGCCGTGCAGGAGGCGCTCGACGCGCTCGTCGCCCGCGTGCCGGTGCCCTCGTGACGACGCCGTCCGCCCCCCTCCCCCGGACACCCGCCGAGGTCGCCGGCCTCGTGCGCCGGCTGCTCGACGACCTCGACACCCTCACCGAGCGGCTGGTCGCCGCCATCCTCGGCGAGGACCCGACCTACGCCGACCGCACCCGCACCCCCACCGAGGACCTGCGCGCGTCCTGCCACGACAACCTGCGCAGCCTGCTGCTGGCCATGACCGGCGAGCTCGAGACGCTCGACGCGCTGGACGCGCCGCGGGCGACCGGGAGCCGCCGGGCCGAGCAGGGGATGCCGCTCGAGTCGGTGCTGCACGCCTACCGCCTGGGCTACCGGACGATCTGGGAGGGCCTCGTCGCGCAGGCTCGCGCCGAGGGCCAGGCCGGCCGCGAGCTCGTCGACGCCCTGGTCGACGCCGCCAGCGTCATCTGGGAGATCATCGACATCTACTCGGCGGCGGTGGCCGACAGCTACCGGCGCAGCGAGGCCGTCATGGCCCGTCGCGCCGCCACCCGGCGCGACGCCGCCGTCGACGCGCTGCTCGAGGGCCGGGGCGCCGACCGGGCGGTCGTCGCGGACGCCGCCGCCACCCTGGACCTGCCCGAGCACGGTCCCTACGCCGTCCTCGTGGTCGGCGGGGAGGGCGGGGGGCGGTCGGTCGCGGACGCCCTCGCCGTCCGGGGCTTCCGGGCCGCGTGGCGTGCCCGGTCCGACCGCGACGTCGGCCTGGTCAGCCTCGGGCCGGCCACTCCTACCGACGTCGTCGACGCCCTCAAGGTCGTGCCGGGCGCCCGGGCCGGCGTGTCACCGGTGGTCGACGGGCTGGCGGAGGTCGACGTCGGGCAGGCCCTCGCGTCGACCGCCCTGCGGGCCCTGTGCCCCGGCCGGGACGAGGTCGTGGAGCTCGACGCCCTGCTGCCGGGGGCCCTGCTCGTGACCGCGCCCGACCTCGCCGGGCGCCTGCTGCGCCGGGCCCTCGGCGGCCTGCTCGAGCTCGACGAGGCCGAGCGCTCGCTGCTCCTGGGCACGCTCTCGACCTGGCTCGACACGGGCGGCTCCGCCGGCCTGACCGCGAGCCGGCTCTACTGCCACCGCAACACCGTGCTGAACCGGCTCCGCCGCGTCGAGGCGCTCACGGGCCGGTCGCTCGAGCGGGTGGACCACCTCGTGGAGTGGTCGCTCGCCCTGCTGGCCCTGGACCTCCTGCCCGACGTCGCGGCACAACCGGGCTGAGCCGGACGTTGGGACGGGCATGACCCGTGCCCGCAGCCTGACCCCCTGCCTGGTCCTCGCGCTCGCCCTCACCGGCTGCGCGGCCGACCCCTCCCCGGTCGCCGCGCCGTCCCCGGCGGCCTCGGCGGCCTCGCCCGCCGGCTCACCGGCTGCGGGTGCGAGTGCGGGTGCAGGCGCGACCACCGTCGTCGCGGACGACCTCGAGGTGCCCTGGGGGCTGGCGTTCCTGCCCGGCGGCGACGCCCTGGTGAGCGAGCGCGACAGCGCGAAGGTCCTGCGGGTGCCGGCCGCGGGCGGGGAGCCGCAGGTCGTGCGCACCGTCGCCGTCGCCGCGCCGCGCGGCGAGGGCGGGCTGCTGGGCCTCGCCGTCGACCCGGCGTCGCCCGCCTCCGCCTACGCCTACGTGACGACCGCGCAGGACAACCGGGTCGTGCGGTTCGCCGTCGACGGCAGCGGCCCGGTGCAGCCGGTCCTCACCGGCATCCCCAAGGGCGTGGTGCACAACGGCGGGCGGCTCGCCTTCGGGCCGGACCGGAAGCTGTACGTCGGCACGGGCGACACCGGCGACAGGGCGCTCGCCCAGGACGCCGGCAGCCTCGGCGGCAAGGTCCTGCGGCTCGACACCACGACCGGGCAGGCCACGGTGTTCTCCGCGGGCCACCGCAACGTGCAGGGCCTGGCCTTCGACGACGCCGGACGGCTGTGGGCGACCGAGTTCGGCCAGGACCGGTTCGACGAGGTCAACCAGGTGGTCGAGGGCGAGAACGGCGGCTGGCCGGAGGTCGAGGGCCGCGGCACCGGCGGCGGGCGGTTCGCGGCCCCCGAGGTCGTGTGGACCACCGACCAGTCCTCCCCGAGCGGCGCGGCCGTGGCCGGGGACGACCTCTACGTCGCGGCACTGCGCGGCCAGCGGCTGTGGCGCGTCCCGCTCGACGGGAAGGGTGGGGCGGGCGAGCCCGTGGCGATGCTGCAGGGCGACTACGGCCGGCTGCGGACCGTCGCCCTGGCCCCCGACGGCGCCCTCTGGGTCATGACCTCCAACCGCGACGGCCGGGGCGACCCGGACGACACCGACGACCGCGTCCTGCGGATCGCCCTCTGACGGGCACACTGGGCAGGTGACCGCCCCCGACGACACCCCGGCCTGGGAGGGCGTCAGTCAGCGGGCCACCCGGGTCCGCGCCGCCGCGACGCAGGCCGAGGCCGCCCGGCCGCCCGTCCGCGGCCCCCTCCGCTGGTTCGCCCGCACCGTGGCCGACGTCGTCCGCAAGGCCGACCGCGACCGGCTGCTGGCGCTGTCGGCCGAGACGGCCTTCTTCGCGGTCCTCACCCTGTTCCCCGCACTGCTGGCCGCCACGGCCGTCCTCGGCTCGCTGGCCAGCTTCGTCGGGCGGGGCACGGCCAGCACGGTCGAGGAGGCCGTCCTGGACTTCCTGGACCGGCTGCTGACGGCCTCGGCCGACGGCGTCGTCGACACCGTGCGCGGCCTGTTCGACAGCAGCGGCAACGCCCTCACGGTCGCGACGCTGCTCGCCCTGGTCTCGGTGTCGACCGCCTTCTCGACCATGATCAACACGGTCACCATCACCTACGACGTCCCGGAGACGCGCGGCTGGTGGCGCCGCCGCTGGCTCGGTCTGCTGCTCGGCACCGGGACCATCATCACCGGGGCGGTGGCGGTGACCCTGCTCGTGGTCGGGCCGCTGTTCGGGGCCGGGCTCGACGTCGTCGCCGGCGTGGGGCTCGGCTCGGAGTACGCCGAGGTCTGGGACTACGCCCGCTGGCCGGTCGCCTTCCTCGCCCTCGTCCTGTGGGCCATGACGCTGTACCACCTGGCTCCGCCCCTGCGCGGCCGGTGGAGCCGGGAACTGCCCGGAGCGGTGCTCGCAGCCCTGCTGTGGCTGCTGGCGTCGGCCGGCCTGAACGTCTACCTGAAGGTCGTGGTGACCCGGTCGCCGATCCTCGGCGCGCTCGGTGGCGGCCTCATCCTCATGACCTGGTTCTACCTGCTGTGCGCCGCCCTGCTCATCGGCGGCGAGCTGAACGCGATCCTCCAGGCCCGCCGGCGGCACCGTGAGGCGCACGAGGCCAGCGGCCCCGGGCACCCGGCGCCGTCCCGCGAGCAGGAGGCCGCCGACGCCGCCTCACCGCGCGAGGCGGCAGCGGCCGGCGTCCCCGCCGCCGTGCCCGTCCCGGACCGGCAGGACGCCCCGGTCGCCGCCCTGCGCGTGCGCCGCAGCTAGCCCTCGACGCCGAGGCGCGCCAGCACGAGCTCGCGGACCTTCGCGGCGTCGGCCCGGCCCCTGGTCGCCTTCATGACGGCGCCCACGAGAGCGCCGGCCGCAGCCACCTTGCCGGACCTGACCTTGTCGGCGATGCCCGCGTTCTCGGCGATCGCGGCGTCGACGGCCGTCGTCAGGGCGCCCTCGTCCGACACGACGGCCAGGCCACGGGCCGCGACGACGGCGTCGGGCTCGCCCTCCCCCGCGAGGACGCCGTCGACGACCTGGCGGGCGAGGCCGGACGTGAGCTCACCGGAGGCGACGAGGGCGATGACCCGGGCGACCTGGGCCGGCGTGACGGCCAGCTCGTCCGGGGCGGTGCCCGCGGTGTTGGCCGCCTGGGCGAGGTGGCCGAGCCACCAGTTGCGCGCCTCGGCGGCGGGCGCACCGGCGTCGACCGTGGCCAGGACGAGGTCGAGGACGCCGGCGTTGACCATGGCCTCGCTGTCGAGGACCGACAGGCCCAGCTGCTCGACCAGCTGACGACGACGCACCGACGGCGCCTCCGGGAGCGCCGCCTTCAGCTGCTCGACCCAGGCGGGGTCGGGCGCGACCGGGACGAGGTCGGGCTCGGGGAAGTACCGGTAGTCGGTCGCCTCCTCCTTCGAGCGTCCCGGCGAGGTGCGGCCGGTCGCCTCCGAGAAGTGCCGGGTCTCCTGCACGATCCGGGTGCCCTCGCGCAGCAGCGCGGCCTGGCGCTCGACCTCGCTGCGGACCGCCCGCTCGACCGAGCGCAGGCTGTTGACGTTCTTGGTCTCGGTGCGGGTGCCCCACTCCTCGCCCGGCCGGTTCAGCGAGGTGTTGACGTCGCAGCGCATCGAGCCCTGCTCCATCCGGACGTCGCTGACGTCCAGCCCGCGCAGGACGTCCCGCAGCTCCGTCACGTAGGCCTTCGCGACGGCGGCCGCGGACAGGCCCGTCCCCGTGACGGGCTTCGTGACGATCTCGACCAGCGGGATGCCGGCCCGGTTGTAGTCGACCAGCGAGTGCGAGGCGCCGGTGATCCGGCCGGTCGCCCCGCCGACGTGCAGGGTCTTGCCGGTGTCCTCCTCGAGGTGCACCCGCTCGATCTCGACCCGGACGGTCTCGCCGTCGACCTCGACGTCCAGGTAGCCCTCGACGCACAGCGGCTCGTCGTACTGCGACGTCTGGAAGTTCTTCGGCATGTCGGGGTAGAAGTAGTTCTTGCGGGCGAAGCGGCACCAGGTCGCGATGCTGCAGTGCAGCGCCAGGCCGATCCGGACCGTCGACGCGATCGCCTTCTCGTTGACCACCGGCAGGGCCCCGGGCAGGCCCAGGCAGACCGGGCAGGTCTGGGTGTTGGGCTCCGCGCCGAACTCCGTGGCGCAGCCGCAGAACATCTTGCTGTTCGTGCCGAGCTCGACGTGGGTCTCGAGGCCGATGACCGGCTCGAACTCCGCCAGGGCCTGCTCGTACGGGACGGGCGAGGTCACTGCTCCACCAGCCTCTGGATGCGGTCCAGCGTGCGCTTCATGCTGATCCTCGTGAGCGGCGCCAGCGGAGCGACCAGCAGCGGGTGCTGCTCGTCGTCGGTGTCCCAGGTCTCGCGGACCCGGGTGCCGCCGTCGACCGGCTCGAGCTCGTAGCGCCAGATGCGCCCGCCGACGTGCCGGACGACGAAGCCCGGCTGCTCGACCGGCCGGGCCTGCCAGGCGATGCGCCGGTCCTGCTCGAACTCCACGACCGTGTTGGCCATCCGGTAGCCGGCACCGGCCTTCATGTCCATGCCGAAGACGTCGCCCAGCTGCAGCCGGCGCGAGCCCTCGACGGCGTCGCGGACGGTGCCGCTGCCGTCGATGTCGCGGTGCCGGGACGGGTCCGCGACCAGGGCGAACACCGCCTCGGGCGACGCGTGGACGACCCGCTCGACGCTGACCTTCACGCCGTCACCAGCTCGGGCGCCTGCGCGAGCAGCGGGCCGCCCCACCGGTCGTGCAGCGCCGCCTCGAGCGCCGCCCCGACCCGGTACAGCCGGTCGTCCTGCAGGGTCGGCGCCATGACCTGGAACCCGACCGGCAGGCCCTCGGACAGGCCGCAGGGCAACGACATCGCGGGGCCTCCATAGAGGTTGGACGGGATGGTGGCGAGGTCCTGGCGGTACATCGCCAGCGGGTCCTCGAGCTTCGCGCCGAGCCGGAACGCCACCGTCGGGGCGGCCGGCGACACGAGGACGTCGGCCGAGGCGAACGCCGCCGTGAAGTCCTGCGTGATGAGCGTCCGGACCTTCTGCGCTTGCCCGTAGTAGGCGTCGTAGTAGCCGCTGGAGAGCGCGTACGTGCCGAGCACGATCCGCCGCTTGACCTCCGGGCCGAACCCCTTCGCGCGGGTGAGCGACATGACCTCCTCGAGGCCGGCCACACCGTCGTCGCCGGTGCGCAGGCCGAACCGGACGCTGTCGAAGCGGGCCAGGTTCGAGGACGCCTCACTGGGGGCGATCAGGTAGTAGGCGGGCAGCGCGTAGACGAAGTGCGGGCAGCTGACCTCGACCACGGTCGCACCGAGGGACGTCAGCAGCTCGACGGCCTCGTCGAACCGCTCCTGCACCCCGGCCTCGTAGCCCTCGCCGGACAGCTCCTTCACGACGCCGATCCGCAGGCCCCGCACGTCGGCCTGCCGCGCCGCCTCGACGACGGGCGGGACGGGCTGCGGGATGGACGTGGAGTCGGCGGGGTCGTGCCCGGCGATGACCTCGTGCAGGAGGGCGGCGTCCATGACCGTGCGGGCGCACGGGCCGGCCTGGTCGAGGCTGCTGCTGAAGGCGACGAGCCCGTAGCGGGAGACGCCGCCGTAGGTGGGCTTGACGCCGACCGTCCCGGTGACGGCGGCCGGCTGGCGGATGGACCCGCCGGTGTCGGTGCCGATGGCCAGCGGCGCCTCGTAGGCGGCGACCGCGGCCGCGGACCCTCCGCCGGACCCGCCCGGGATGCGGTCGAGGTCCCAGGGGTTGTGCGTCGGGCCGTAGGCGGAGTGCTCGGTCGAGGACCCCATGGCGAACTCGTCCATGTTCGTCTTGCCGAGGATGACCACACCGGCGGCCTTGAGCCGCGCGGTGACGGTGGCGTCGTAGGGCGGGCGCCAGCCCTCGAGGATCTTCGAGCCGACCGTGGTCGGGACCCCCTCCTGGCAGAGCACGTCCTTGAGCGCGAGGGGCACGCCGGCCAGCGGGCCGGTGACCTCCCCCGCGTCGACCCGGGCCGCCTGCGCGAGGGCTCCCTCGGCATCGACGTGCAGGAAGGCGTGGACGTCGGCGTCGACGGCGGCGATCCGGTCCAGGTGCGCCTGCGTCACCTCGACGGCGGACGCCTCGCCCGACGCGATCGCGCTGCGGGTCTCGACCGCGGTCAGCCGGGTCAGGTCGGACACGGTCACTCCTCGTCCAGGATGCGCGGCACGCGGAAGCGCCCGTCCTCGGCCACGGGCGCACCCGCGAGCACCTTCTCGGGCGGCAGCGACGGCCGGACGACGTCGGGCCGGGTCACGTTCTCGAGCGGCACGGCGTGCGTCGTCGGCCGCACGTCGGCGGCGTCGGTCACCTCGGAGATGGTCGCGACGGCGTCGAGGATGACGTCGAGCTGCGAGGCGAGGCTGTCGAGCTCGCTGTCCTCGAGGGCCAGGCGCGAGAGCTTCGCGAGGTGGGCGACCTGCTCCCGGGTGATGCCGCTCATGCGTCTGTCCAGTCCACGCCCCGACCCTAGTCGGGGCGGCGCGCCGCAACACCGGGGCAACGACCACGACACCGGCGTGCGGCAGGCTCCCTGCCGTGCCCTACCTGCTGCGCGTCGTGCTGCCCGACCGTCCCGGCATGCTCGGCGCCGTCGCGACCGCCATCGGCACCGTCGGCGCCGACATCGTCAGCCTCGACGTCGTCGAGCGCGGTCCGGACGGCGCCGTCGACGACCTGCTCGTGCAGCTCCCCCCCGGCGGCCTGGCCGACGTCCTCATCACCAGCGCCCAGTCGGTGCCCGGCGTCGTCGTCGAGTCGCTGCGCCCCTACCTCGGGGCGGACGACCTCCACCGCGACCTCGAGCTCGTCGACGAGATGGCGGCGGCGCCGGAGGAGGCGAAGGCGCTGCTCGTGCAGAGCCTCCCCGGGGTCTTCCGGGCGTCGTGGTCGGCGCTCGTGCAGCACGGGCGGGGCGTCGTCGGGACCAGCACCGGCGCCCCCGAGACCGACGGGCTGGACCTGCCGTGGCTGCCGCTGGCCCGGGCGCAGCGGCTGCCGACGTCGGCGGCGTGGGTGCCCGAGCGGTGGCACGACCTCGGCACGGAGCTGGCCGCGGCGCCGGTCGGCGACCCGGGGCTCGCGGTGCTGGTCGGGCGCACCGGCGGCCCGCGGTGGCGCGACGGCGAGCTCGCCCGGCTGGCCCACCTGGCCGGCATCACCGCCACCGTGCTGAGCCCGTAGCGGGCCCAGCCGGTAGCGGTCTCAGTCGGTAGCGGGCTCCTCGCCCTTCTTCTTGCGCGGCTTCGGCTCCTTCTTCGGCGTGGGCTCCGGCGGCTCGGGGACCGTCGCGACCTCGCGCGCGGCCTCGGGACCCTGCTCCAGCAGCACCGTGAAGCCGGCGTCGTCGAGCAGGGGCAGCTGGAGCTTCACGGCCTTGTCGTACTTGCTCGCGCCCGGGTCGCTGCCGACGACGACGAAGCTGGTCTTCCCGCTCACGCTGCTCGAGACCTTGCCGCCGCGCTCCTGCACCGCCTCGGTGGCGCCGTCGCGGCTGTAGCTCGGCAGCGTGCCGGTGACGACGACGCTGACGCCCTCGAGCGGCCGGGGGCCCTCCTGCTCGGCGTCGTCGGCGAGGACCGCACCGGCTTGCTCCCACTTCTCGACGATGCCGCGGTGCCAGTCGACGGCGAAGAAGTCGTGCACCGTCTGGGCGACCACGGGGCCGACGCCGTCGACCGCTGCGACCTCCTCGACCGACGCGTCGACGATCCGGTCCATCGACCGGAAGTGCCGGGCGAGGTCGCGGGCGGTCGGGGCGCCGACGTGCCGGATCGACAGGCCGACCAGCCACCGGTACAGCGGCCGTCCCTTGACGACCTCGAGGCTCTGCAGCAGCTGCCGACCCGCAGCCGACAGCTTCCCGCTCTTGGTCGTGTAGAAGTCGCTGGCGAGCAGCTGCTCCTCGGTGAGCAGCAGGACGTCGCCCTCGTCCTGCACGACGCCCTGCTCGGTGAGGCTGCGGGCGGCCTCGTAGCCGAGCCCCTCGATGTCGAGGGCGGCCCGTCCGGCCAGGGAGAACACGCGCTCGCGCAGCTGCGCCGGGCAGGACCGGTTGTTCGGGCAGCGGAGGTCCTTGTCGCCCTCGCGGGCCTGCCGCAGCTCACTGCCGCACTCCCGGCAGTGCGTCGGCATGACGAACGCCCGCTCGCTGCCGTCCCGGAGGGCGGCCACCGGCCCGACGACCTCGGGGATGACGTCGCCGGCCCGGCGCACGACGACCGTGTCACCGATCAGCACGCCCTTGCGCTCGACCTCCCCGGCGTTGTGCAGGGTGGCGAGCTTGACCATCACGCCGCCGACCTGGACCGGCTCCATGTACGCGAACGGCGTCACACGGCCGGTGCGCCCGACGTTCACCTGGATGTCGAGGAGCTTCGTCGTGGCCTCCTCCGGCGGGTACTTGTGCGCGATGGCCCAGCGGGGTGCCGCGCTCGTCGCACCGAGGCGCCGCTGCAGGGGCACCTGGTCGACCTTGACGACGACGCCGTCGATCTCGTGCTCGACGTCGTGCCGGTGCTCGCCCCAGTGCGCGATGTACCGCAGGGCGCCCTCGAGGTCGTCGAACACCTCGAAGCGGCTGCTGACCGGCAGCCCCCACTGCGCGAGCTGCGCGTAGGCCTCGCTCTGGCTGGCGGGCTCCCAGTCCTCACGTGCCCCGATGCCGTGCAGGGTCAGGCTGAGGGGGCGGCCCGCCGTGGTGCGCGGGTCCTTCTGCCGCAGGCTCCCCGCGGCGGCGTTGCGGGGGTTCGCGAAGGGCGCGCGGCCGTCGGCGACGAGCTGCTCGTTCAGCCGGGTGAAGTCGGCGCTGGCGATGAAGACCTCGCCGCGGACCTCGAGCAGGGACGGCACGCCCTCGCCGGTCAGCTGCTCCGGGACGCTCCTCAGCGTCCGGACGTTCGGCGTGATGTCCTCGCCGGTGCGGCCGTCCCCGCGGGTCGCGGCCCGGACCAGCCGGCCGTCCCGGTAGACCAGCGCCACGGCCAGCCCGTCGATCTTGAGCTCGCACAGCCAGCGCGCGGCCGGGGCCTCCTTCTGCGCCCGGGCCGCCCAGGCGTGCAGCTCCTCGGCGTCGAACACGTTGCCGAGGCTCATCAGGCGCTCGAGGTGCTCGACCGGCGCGAAGTCGGTGGAGTACGTGCCCATGACCTTCTGGGTCGGGCTGTCCGGCGTCCGCAGGTCCGGGTGGGCGTCCTCGAGGGTCCGCAGCTCAGCCATCGTCCGGTCGTAGACGGCGTCGCTGACCGTCGGGGCGTCGAGCACGTAGTAGCGGAACGCGTTCTCGTCGAGCTGCCGGGACAGCTCCGCGTGCCGGGCGCGGGCGTCCTCCGGGGCGGCGGACAGGGGCTCGGTCACAGCGGCTCCTCTGCGAGGGCGGCGCCGGCCTCGACCAGGCGCTCCAGGACGGCACGGGCGTACCCCGGCGTGGCCCCCGCCAGCCCGCACGACGGCGTGAGCACGACGGCCTGCGGCAGCAGCTCGGGGTCGACGCCGAGCCGCCGCCAGAGCGCCCGCACCGGCGCGAGGACGGCGTCCGTGGAGGGCGGCCGCTCCCCCGACGACGGCGCGACGCCGAGGAACAGGACGGTCCCGGCCTCGGCGGCCTCACCGAGCTCCTGCTCGTCCTGCGGCAGGGCGAGGTCCAGGCCGACCCCCACGGCGCCGGCTCCGCGGAGCAGCCGCACGGGGACGCCCGGAGCGCAGCAGTGGACGACGGTGCGCGGCGCGACGTCGAGGACGGCCTCGAGGCGGTCGCTGACCAGGCGCGGCTCGGGCACCCGGTAGGAGCCGAAGCCGCTCGGCGTGGGCACCCGACCGAGCAGCACCGACGGCAGCGCGGGCTCGTCGAGCTGCAGCAGGACCTCGACGCCGGGGAAGCGGCGCTCGAGCTCGGCGACGTGCAGGGCGAGCCCCTCGGCGAGGCTGGCGTGCAGGTCGCGCAACGCCCCCTGGTCGGCGAGCACGCGCTCCCCGCGCTGCAGCTCCAGCGTCGCCGCGAGGGTCCACGGCCCGGCCGCCTGGACCTTGAGCCGGACCAGGCCCGACTCCCCCACGGCGTCCTCGAGGGCGTCGAGGTCGCGGGCGAGCAGGTCGCGCGCGCGGGTGCCGTCGCGGGAGCCCCGCTCGGTCAGGCGCCAGCCGCTGGGCTGCAGGTCGACCGGGATGCCGGCCAGCAGGGCGGCGGTCCGGCCGGCGAGGTCGCCGTACGGACCGCGGGCGGGCAGCTCGGGCAGGAAGGGCAGCCCGGGCAGCAGCCCGAGCACGGCGCGGACCGCCTCGGCGGGGTCGGTGCCGGGCAGGCTCCCGACGCCGGTGGCCGTGCCAGGGGGCAGCCCCAGGCCAGGAGCCACGGGCGGTGGCGCGTCGGCCGTCACGGGGCGCAGGTCACGGCGCCGCCGGCGCCTTCTTCTTCGCGGCGGCCTTCACCGGCGCGTCCCGACCGGGAGCCGCCGAGGGGGCGTCTGCCGCTGTGCCGTCCACACCGGTGGCCTTGGCGGCGCCCTTCCGGGGCGCCGCCTTCGCAGGTGCCGCCCCCGCAGGTGCCGCCTTCGCAGGTGCCGACCCCGCGGGTGCAGCCTTGTCGGCCCCGGCCTTCGGTGCTGCCTTCTTCGCCGCCCCTGCGGGCGCAGCTGTCACGGTGGGCTCGACGTCGGTCTTCGCTTCGGCGGTCGTCCTCGCCGCTGCGTCCTTCTTCGCCCGGGTGGTCGTCGCGAGAGCGGCCGTCCGCGGAGCGCGCTTCCCGGCTGCCGCGGTCGGCTCCGCCACGACCTCGGCCGTGCGTGCAGCCGGCGCGGGGTCCGACGCCGCCGCCCGCGGGGCGGGGGACGGCGTGCGGGGTGTCCGCTGGCCGGTGAGCGCCCGCAGGTCGGCCTCGAGCGCCGCGACCACCAGCTCCCGGGGCGCCGTCGCCGACCGGACCGCCAGGCTGAACTGCGCGATCACCTCGAGCTCGGTGAGGGAGACGTCGTCGGCTGCCATGTGCCGACCCTAGCCAGCGGCCGCCAGCGTGGCGCTGCCGAGGACGACGTCGTCGTCGTCGTAGAGCACGGCGGCCTGCCCGGCGGCGATGCCGCGCAGCGGCCGGTCGAGCAGCACGCGCCAGCCGTCGCCGTCGGCCTCGACCGTGCACGGGACGGCCTCGCCGTGGGCCCGCACCTGCACGGCGCACCGCAGCGGGAGGCTCTGCGGGGAGGTCCAGACGGGGCGTGCCGCGGTGAGGACGTGGACGTCGAGGGCCTCGACCGGTCCGACCCGGACGGTGCGGTCGACCGGCGACAGGGAGAGCACGTAGCGGGGGCGGCCGTCGGCGGCCGGCACCGTGAGGGACAGGCCGCGGCGCTGCCCGACGGTGTAGGCGTAGGCCCCGTCGTGCTGCCCGACGACCGCTCCAGTGAGCGCGTCGACGACCGGACCCGGCTGCGACCCGAGGCGGTCGCGCAGGAACCCCGCGGTGTCGCCGTCGGCGATGAAGCAGACGTCGTGCGAGTCGGGCTTGTCGGCGACCCCGAGGCCCCGCTCGGCGGCGATCTCCCGGACGCGCTGCTTGGTCAGGTGACCGAGCGGCAGGACCGTCCCGGCCAGCTGCTCCGGCGTGAGGACGGCGAGCACGTAGGACTGGTCCTTGTCGGCGTCGACCGACCGCGACAGCACGCCGTCCGCGAGCCGCGCGTGGTGGCCGGTGACGACGGCGTCGAACCCGAGGGCCAGCGCCCGGTCCAGGACGGCCTCGAACTTGATCTTCTCGTTGCAGCGCAGGCACGGGTTCGGCGTACGGCCGGCGGCGTACTCGGCCACGAAGTCCTCGACGACGTCCTCGCGGAAGCGCGCGGCGAGGTCCCAGACGTAGAAGGGGATGCCGAGGACGTCGGCGGCCCGCCGGGCGTCGTGGCTGTCCTCGCGCGAGCAGCACCCCCGGGAGCCGGTGCGGAAGGCGGCGGGCGCCTCGGACAGGGCGAGGTGGACCCCGGTGACCTCGTGACCGGCCTCGACCGCCAGGGCGGCCGCGACGGCGGAGTCCACGCCGCCGGACATGGCGGCGAGCAGCTTCACCGGCGCGGGACCCTCCGGGCCCGGTCCACGACGCCGGGCAGCACGTCCAGCAGCGCGTCGACGTCCGCGGCGCTCGAGGTGTGGCCGAGCGAGAAGCGCAGCGAGCCGCGGGCGACGTCGTCGCCGGCGCCCATCGCGGTGAGCACGTGCGAGGGACGGGCCACGCCGGCGGAGCAGGCCGACCCGGTCGACACCTCGACCCCGCGTGCGTCCAGGAGCAGCAGCAGGCTGTCGCCCTCGCAGCCGGGGAACGAGAAGTGCGCGTTGCCGGGGAGACGGTCGCCGACGGAGCCGTTGAGGACGGCGTCGGGGACGGCGGCACGCACGCGGGCGACGAGGTCGTCGCGCAGGGCGGCCAGCCGGACGGCGCTGCGGGGCTGCCGGGCCACGGCGAGCGAGGCGGCCGCCGCGAACCCGGCCGCGCCGGCGACGTCGAAGGTGCCGGACCGGACGTCGCGCTCCTGCCCGCCGCCGTGCAGCAGCGGCGTGCAGGCGAGGTCGCGGCCGAGCAGGAGGGCGCCCGTGCCGATGGGGCCGCCGAGCTTGTGCGCGGTGACGGTGAGGGCGTCGACGCCGCAGGAGGCGAAGTCGACCGGGAGCTGCCCGACGGCCTGCACGGCGTCGCTGTGCAGGGGCACCCCGACGGCGTGGGCGACGTCGGCGAGGGCGCGCACGGGTTGGACGGTGCCGACCTCGTTGTTGGCCCACATGACGGTGACCAGGGCGACGTCCGTGCCGTCGCCGAGGGCGGCCTCGAGGACGTCGGGGTGGACGCGGCCCTCGTCGTCGACCTCGAGCCAGGTGACCTGGGCGCCCTCGTGCGCGACCAGCCAGGCGACGGCGTCGAGGACGGCGTGGTGCTCGACGGCCGAGGCGAGCACGCGGGTGCGGCGCGGGTCGGCGGCGCGGCGGGCCCAGAACAGGCCCTTGACGGCGAGGTTGTCGCTCTCGGTGCCGCCGCCGGTGAAGACGACCTCGGAGGGCCGGGCGCCGAGCGCCTCGGCCAGCTGCTCCCGGGACTCCTCGACCATCCGGCGGGCGGCGCGGCCGGAGGCGTGCAGCGACGACGCGTTGCCCCCGACGGCGAGCGCAGCGGTCACCGCGGCCAGCGACTCCGGCAGCAGGGGGGTCGACGCCGCGTGGTCGAGGTAGGCCACCCGCCGAGCCTAGCCCTCGGGACGGTCTAGGGCCTGGCGAGGTCCCCCTGCACCAGCAGCCGGCGCGACAGGGGCGTGCCCGACGTCGGGAGCCCCAGGACCACCTGGCTCGGCAGCAGGCCGCAGGCCCGGCGCACGTCGGCCGCGACCGCCACGACGGCGTCCGAGGGGTCGGTGCTCGCCGGGACGACGACGTGGACGAGCACCTGGTCGGCGCCGCTGCGCCGGCTGCGGGTCAGGACGACGCGGAAGTCGTCGACGTCGGGGCGGCCGGCGAGGGCGGCCGCGACGGTCCGCAGGTCGACCGCGCGCCGTCCCTCGCGCAGGGTGAGGACGGGGACGAGGGCGCGACGGCGCAGCCCCACCACGCGCGGGACGGTCCGGCCGCACGCGGGGCAGGCGCCCTCCTGGACGGCGTCGGCGACGTCCCCGGTGCGCCAGCGCAGCAGGGCGCTCCCGCGGAGCCCGAGCTGCGTCACGGCGGTCTCCCCCGCCCCCCCTCCACGCGCGGCCAGGCCGGTCTCGGGGTCGACGAGCTGGACCAGCTCGAGGTCCGGCGAGGTGTGCAGCCCGACGGGGCGCCCGGCGCTCTGCCGGCACTCGGCCCAGAGCAGCCGGTGGCCGCTGGCCGCGTGGACGGCCAGGACCTGGGCCCGGGCCGCTCCGGCCTCCCGCACCGCGTCCTGCGCGGCGGACCGCTCCGCGTCGGTCGGCGCACCCACGAGCAGGAGCAGCGCCAGGGTCTCCAGCGGGGCGCCCGCCGCGGCGAGCTCCTCGAGGACGGTGACGGCGCTGTCGGTGGGCAGGGCGAGGACCGTCGCGGGGAGCAGGCGCAGGGTCTCGACCAGGACGTCGGGGTCGTCGCCGGGGAAGGCGGCCGGGGCGCCCGCACCGAGGGCGGCCAGCTGCAGGGCCTGGAGCGCGGGCGACGGCGCCGTCGGGAGCCCCGCCACCAGGACGTCGGCCCCGGTCAGCCCGAGGACCTGCCACAGCCTCGCGCCCGCCCGGGCGAGCACGTCGAGGTCGCCGCGGGTGCTCGCGACCGGGAAGCGGACCGCCAGGCCGTCGGTGACGAACGACGTCGGCCGGGTGTCGGCCTCGACCGTCGCCCGGTACCGGCCGGGGGCCACGAGGCGCTGCAGGAGGGCCCGGCGCAGGGCCGGCCCGGAGGCGTGCAGGGCGTAGCCGCGCTCCCCCGCCTGGAGCACGAGGGCAGCCGCGCCCTTCGGGTCGCCGTCGGGGCAGAGGTCGCGCTCGCCGGCGGCGGGGAGGCCCGCCAGGCCGTCGACCGTGGCCACGGACGCGGGCGTGCGGCCGAGGGCCGAGAACCGGTCGCGCCACCAGGGCGAGAACGGTCCCACGGCGTCGACCACCTGGGTCCGCAGGGCGGTGTCACGGGCGGAGCTCTGCTGCGCGGGGGTACGGCGGTCCCAGGAGGCCATGGTCGGCGAGCCTAGGGCGTGGTGCACGGCCGCCCGCGGGTGCGGCAGGCTGACCCCATGACCGTGCCCCGTTGGACCGACGAGCTCATCCCCGACCAGCGAGGGCGCACCGCGCTCGTGACCGGCGCGAACTCGGGCCTCGGCTTCGCGACGTCGCTGGCCCTGGCCCGCAAGGGCGCCCGCGTGCTGCTGGCCTGCCGCGACAGCCGCCGCGGCGAGGCCGCCCTGGCCCGGCTGCGCGGGGAGGTGCCCGACGCGCAGGTGGAGCTCGTGCCGCTGGACCTCGCGTCGCTGGCCAGCGTCCGGGACGCGGCGTCACAGGTGTCGGAGCGGGTGCCCTCGCTGGACCTGCTCGTCGACAACGCCGGCGTCATGGCGATCGACCGGCAGCTCACCGAGGACGGGTTCGAGAAGCAGCTCGGCACCAACCACCTCGGCCACTTCGCGCTGACCGGACTGCTGCTGCCGACCCTGCTCGAGGCGGCGGCGCCCCGCGTCGTGGTCGTCTCGAGCACGGCGCACAAGGCCGGGAAGATCGAGTTCGACGACCTCATGGGCGAGCGGAAGTACACGCGCTGGGGCGCCTACGGGCAGAGCAAGCTGGCGAACCTGCTGTTCGCCCGCGAGCTGCAGCGCCGGGCGACCGCTGCCGGGCTGCCCCTGCTGGTGGCCAGCGCGCACCCCGGCTACGCCGCCACGAACCTGCAGAGCGGCCAGGGCTCGTTCGTGCTCGAGACCCTCATGAAGGTCGGCAACCTCGTCATCGGCCAGCCGGAGAGCAAGGGCGCCTGGCCGCAGCTCTACGCCGCGACGATGCCCGACGTCGAGGGCGACGACTACTACGGACCTGGCGGGCCGGGCGAGCTGCGCGGGCACCCGAAGAAGGTCGGCCGGACGACGCACGCGCAGGACGGCGCGGCCGCGCACCTGCTCTGGGACCGCAGCGAGGACCTGACCGGGGTCCGCTACGAGGCGCTCACCGGCTGACGCCCCTCCCTGCCCGCGCGTGCAGGACGCTGGGGGGTCCCGGGTGCGTCCCGGTGCGCTCGTGTCGCGGGACGCCCCGGTCGGAGAGCGCCGGCCGGGGCGCAGCGCGACACCGGAGCGACCAGACCCCGGACGCGCGTCGGCCCGGCACCCCCTCGCGGGGGCACCGGGCCGACAAGGCGTGCTGCAGGGGCTAGCCCTTGCGCTTGCTGATCTCGTCGGTCAGCTGCGGGACGACGTTGAACAGGTCGCCCACCAGGCCGAAGTCGGCCAGCTCGAAGATCGGGGCCTCGGCGTCCTTGTTGATGGCCACGATCGTCTTGCTGGTCTGCATGCCGGCGCGGTGCTGGATCGCGCCCGAGATGCCGACCGCGATGTAGAGCTGCGGCGACACGGTCTGGCCGGTCTGGCCGACCTGGTTCTGGTGCGGGTACCAGCCCGCGTCGGTCGCCGCGCGGGAGGCGCCGACAGCCGCGCCGAGGGAGTCGGCGAGCGCCTCGACGACGCCGAAGCCCTCCGCCGCACCGACGCCACGGCCACCGGACACGACGACGGCGGCGTCGCCGAGCGCCGGCCGGCCGCCCTTGCTCTCGATGACACGGTCGACGACCTTGGCCTGCGTGTCGGACGCCGAGAAGGTCGCGGTGACCTGCTCGACCGTGCCGGCACCGGCCTGCTCGACGGGCGCCGTCGAGTTGGCGCGGACGGTGATGATCGGGACGCCCGTGGCGACCTTGCTCTGCACCGCGACGGAGCCACCGAAGATCGGCTGCTCCGCGACGAGCTCGGGGGTCACGCCGACGGCGTCCGTGACGATGCCGCTGCCGGTCTTGATCGCGGCCCGCGCCGCGACCTCCTTGCCCTCGGCGTTGCTCGGCACGAGGACGGCCGCGGGGGACGTCTGCGTGATGAGCTGGGCGAGGACGGCGGCCTTCGGGGCGACGAGGAACCCGTCGAGCTCCTCGGCCTCGCTGACGTAGACCTTCTCGGCGCCGTACGCGGCGACCTTCTCGGCCGCGGCGGACGCGCCCTTGCCCAGGACGACCGCGGACGGCGTCCCGAGCGAACGGGCGAGGGTCAGCAGCTCGAAGGAGACCTTCTTGGGAGCACCCTCGACGTGGTCGATGAGGACCAGGATCTCAGCCATGTTGTCGATACCTCTCAGACGAGCTTCTGCGACGCGAGGTACTCGGCGATCTTCGTGCCGCCGTCACCCTCGTCCTTGACGACCTGACCCGCCTGGCGCGGCGGCTTGTTCGCGAACTCCACGACCTGCGACGGCGAGGAGGCGAGACCGACCTGGCCCGCCTCGATGCCGGCGTCGGCCAGCGTCAGGGTCGTGAGCGGCTTCTTCTTGGCCGCCATGATCCCCTTGAAGGACGGGTAGCGCGGCTCGTTGATCTTCTCGACGACGCTGACGATCGCGGGCGTGGGCGCCTCGACGACGTCGTAGCCGTTCTCGGTCTGGCGCTCGATCCGCACCGTGCTGCCCTCGACGGTGACCTTGCGGGCACCGGACAGCTGCGGCTGGCCGAGGCGCTCCGACAGGAGCGGCGCCATGATCGCCATGCGGCTGTCGGTGGCCTCCGAGCCGGAGATCACGAGGTCGTACTCGAGGGTGCCGAGCACCTTCGACAGGGCGTAGGACGTCTGGATCGCGTCCGAGCCCTTGAGGGCGTCGTCGGACAGGTGCACGGCCTTGTGCGCACCCATCGACAGCGCCTTGCGGATCGTCTCGACGCCGCGGTCGGGGGCCATCGACACGATGGTGACCTCACCGCCCTGCGCCTCCGTGATCCGGAGCGCCTCCTCGACGGCGTACTCGTCGATCTCGTTCATGACGACGTCGACCGAGGCACGGTCGAGCGTCTTGTCCGTGGCGTCGAGCTTGCGCTCGGCCCAGGTGTCAGGCACCTGCTTCACCAGTACGACGATGTTCATGCCGGGCGCCGACCTCCGTCAGCCTCGGGCGCAGGAGGGCCCTGCGCGCTCTTGGGTCGAGGGTGACGGTCACCGTAGTGCGGGGCAACTCGAAGCCCGCCACCACCCTCGTGATCTCGATGTTACCGGCGGGTACCGAGCGCGCGACCGTGGTGAGCGCCACACTCCGCCCGCTCAGCGACCGCTGAAGACGGCCTTCCCCGGACCGTTCTCCAGGAACGACGCCATGCCGGTCTTCTGGTCCTCCGTGGCGAACACACCGGCGAACAGCGCGGTCTCGAGGCGCAGCGCGGCGTCGAGGTCGAGCTCGAGGCCGTCGTCGACCGCCTGCTTGGCGGACGCCAGGGCGACCCGGGGCCCGTTCGCGTACTGCGACGCCATCTCGACGGCGGCCGCGTACACGTCGGCGTCGGGCACCACGGCGTCGGCGATGCCGAGGGCGAGGGCCTCCTCGGCACCGACGTGGCGGCCGGTGAAGACCATGCCCTTGGCCTTGGCGGGCCCGACGAGGCGGGTGAGGCGCTGGGTGCCGCCGCCGCCGGGGATGACGCCGAGCTGGATCTCGGGCACGCCGACCTTGGCCCGCTCCCCCACGACGCGGAAGTCCGCGGTGAGGGCGAGCTCGAAGCCGCCGCCGAGCGCGTAGCCCGTGATGGCCGCGACGACGGGCTTGGGGATCCGGGCCACCGTCTTGAGCTGCTCCTGGAAGCGGGTGCCCCACGCGAGCATCCCCGCGTAGGTGAGGCCCGACATCTCCTTGATGTCGGCGCCGGCCGCGAACACGCGCTCCCCGCCGTAGAGCACGACGGCGCGGACGTCGTCGCGTGCGGTGCACTCGAGCGCCGCCTCGCGCAGCTCGTCGCCCACCTGCCCGTTCAGGGCGTTCATCTTCGGCCGGTCCAGCCGGATCGTCGCGACCGCGCCGTCGACCTCGAGCCGTACGAACTCGCCCACGGGAGTGCTCCTCGCATCAGGGATCAGTCCCGCGACCCTAGTGTTCCGCCCATGTTCCGGGACTCCCGCGGGGTGGTGCACACGGTCTCCGCCGCCGACCCGCTCGACGACCTGCCGACCGACGCCGCCCGCGCCCTGCAGGACGCCCTGCTGCGCCCGGTGGCGAGCGACCTGGGTGGCGCGCTCGAGCGCTGCGAGGCGGCGGGCGAGCTGCTCGAGCGCTGGCAGGACGCGTTCTTCGCCGCGCTGCCCGACGAGCTCGACCTCGAGGAGGAGGCCCGCTGGGCCGCCGAGGCCGGACTGTCGCTGGCCGAGGTCGAGGCGGGCTACGAGGCCGACCCGTACGACCTCTACGAGGAGGCGTACGACGACGACGAGGACGACGACGAGCCGGGCGACCTGGACGCCGAGCTCGCCGCGCTCCCCTTCGTCGACCCGCACTCCCCGACGGACCCCGACGACCCTCGTGCCGCCCTGGGCGAGGACCTCGTGTCGCTGCTCGAGCGCGAGCTGCTGCTGCTCCCCCTGCGGGTCCGGCTCGAGGCCCTCGTCGCGGCGGCCGCGCTCGCCGGGCAGTGGGCCGACCTGCTGGCCGACCACGAGAAGCTGCTCGGCCACCTCGTCCTCGCCCACGAGGCGGCCCCCGAGCCCGACACCCACGAGTCGCTCGCCGACGCCCACGCCGCCCTGCACGCGGGCACCGGACCGGGTCACGCCCGCGCGTCGGCCGCGAGCACCTGAGCGACGACGTCCGGGCCGGGAGGCACCGCCCCCGGCACGTCCCGCGCGGTGACGACCAGCAGCCGCGGGACGCCGGCCAGGGCGCACGCCTCCGCGACGACGTCGAGGGTCGCGGCCGGCTCCTCCCCGGCCGCGTGCACGCACGTGTGCGCCCCCACGAGGACGGCGGCGAGCAGGTCGGCGTCGTCGAGGGGCAGGCACGCCGTCCGGACGCCGAGCGGGACCAGCTCGCGCTGGGCGGCCCGGCTCGCCACGACCGCCCGCACCTCACCGCCGAGCCCGAGCAGGGCCTCGACCAGACGGCGCCCGAGCGGCTCGTCCCCGCCCGTCACGACCACCGGCACACCAGCAGACTGTCACTGCCCCGCGCACTGCACCGCCGCCCCCGACTGCCGACAGGAGGCCCGTGAGCACACCCGTCTGGCGCGACGTCGAGGTCGACGGCGCCCGGGTCCGCCTCATGGAGGCCGGCGAGGGCGAGCCGCTGCTGTTCCTGCACGGCTGGGGGCTCACCCCCCGCAGCTACGCCGACGGCGTCCTGCGCCTGACGGACGCCGGCGTGCGGGTCATCGCGCCCTGCCTGCCCGGGTTCGGCGGCAGCGACGGCCCGCCCCTCACCGGGGTCCACCTGTCGGCCTTCGCCGAGCGGATCGGCCGCCTGGTCGACGTCCTCGGGCTCGAGCACCCGCCGTTCGTCGTCGGGCACTCGTTCGGCGGCGGGGTCGCCCTGCGGCTGGCCACCGACCGGCCCGACCTCGTCCGCTCGCTCACCCTCGTGAACTCCGTCGGCGGCGCACCCGGCGTCCGCCGCGGCATGGTCGACGCCTCGTGGCTGCGCTGGGCCGCCGGCACGGTCGGCGAGCTCCAGCCCGGTGAGCTGCTCCGGACGGCGCCCGCCATGCTGCGCGACTTCCTGCCCAACGTGCTGCGCAAGCCGCTCACCCTCGCGCTGACCGGTCGGCTCGCGCTCACGGCGTCGCTCGCGAAGGAGGCGGAGGCGCTGGTGGCCCGCGGCCTGCCCGTGCTGTTCGTGTGGGGCGACGACGACCGCGTGATCGCCCCCGGGGCCCTGGCCGACGTCGCCAGCAGCCTGCCCGCGGAGGTCGTGCGCGGTCACCACGGCTGGCTGCTGTCGGAGCCCGAGGAGTTCGCGACGCTCCTGCGCAACGCGCTGGTCGTGCACGCGATGCTCGAACGACGACGCCGCGGCACGGCGGTCGTCCTGCCCCCGGGGACCTCGCTCGCGGACCTGCTCCCGCACGAGCGCCGGGGGCGGGCACGCGCGTAGCGGAGACTGCTGGGATGACCCGCCCCTGGCCCGGACGCCCCTCGCCCCTCGGCGCGACCTGGGACGGCGAGGGGACGAACGTCGCCCTGTTCTCCCCCCTCGGACGGGCGGTCGACGTCTGCCTCTTCGACGAGCAGGGCCGCGAGACGCGCGTGCCGCTCGAGGAGTCGACCCACCACGTCTGGCACGGGTACCTGCCCCAGGTCGGTCCGGGGCAGCGCTACGGGTTCCGCGTCGACGGGCCGCACGACCCCGCCCACGGCCTGCGGTTCGACCGCAGCAAGCTGCTCGTCGACCCGTACGCCCGGGCCGTCGAGGGCGAGTTCCGGCTCGACCCGTCGGTGCTGTCGTCCACGGTCGGGGTCGACAGCGCGCCGCACGTGCCGCGCTCGGTCGTCGTGCACGACGCCTTCCCGTGGGGCGACGACCGCCGGCCGGCCACCGCGTGGTCCGACACCGTCGTCTACGAGCTGCACGTGAAGGGCTTCACCGCGCGGAACCCCGACGTCCCGGCCGCCCTGCGCGGCACGTACGCCGGCCTCGGCCACCCCGCCGCGATCGAGCACCTGCAGCGCCTCGGCGTCACCGCCGTCGAGCTGCTGCCGGTGCACCACTTCGTGTCCGAGCCGCACCTGCTCAAGGCCGGCCTCACGAACCACTGGGGCTACAACACCCTCGGCTACTTCGCCCCCCACGCCGGGTTCTCCGCCAGCGGCAGCCGCGGCGAGCAGGTGCGCGAGTTCAAGGCGATGGTCCGCAGCCTGCACGCGGCCGGCATCGAGGTGCTGCTCGACGTCGTCTACAACCACACGGCCGAGGGCGACGAGACCGGTCCCACCCTGGCCTTCCGCGGCATCGACAACCCGAGCTACTACCGCCTCGAGCAGGACCGCTCCCGCTACCGCGACTACACCGGCTGCGGCAACACCCTCGACGCCCGCAACCCGCACGTCCTGCAGCTGCTCATGGACTCGTTGCGCTACTGGGTCACCGAGATGCACGTCGACGGCTTCCGCTTCGACCTCGCCTCCGCCCTGGCCCGTTCCTTCCACGACGTCGACAAGCTGTCGGCGTTCTTCGACGTGATCCACCAGGACCCGGTGGTCAACCAGGTGAAGCTCGTGGCCGAGCCGTGGGACGTCGGCGAGGGCGGCTACCAGGTCGGCGAGTTCCCGCCGCTGTGGACCGAGTGGAACGGCAAGTACCGCGACACGGTGCGCAGCGTCTGGTCCGGTGAGGAGCAGGGCGTCCGCGAGCTCGCCTACCGGCTGTCCGGGAGCAGCGACCTCTACCAGGACGACGGACGCCGCCCCTACGCCTCGATCAACTTCGTCACGGCCCACGACGGCTTCACCCTCCGCGACCTCACGACGTACGAGACCAAGCGCAACGAGGCCAACGGCGAGGGCAACCGCGACGGCGAGTCGCACAACCGCGGCTGGAACTGCGGGGTCGAGGGCGAGACCGACGACCCGGCCGTGGGCGCCCTGCGCCGGCGGCAGGCACGGAACATGCTCGCGACCCTGCTGCTGTCGACCGGCGTCCCGATGCTGTCCATGGGCGACGAGGTCCGGCGCACGCAGGACGGCAACAACAACGCCTACTGCCAGGACGGTCCGCTGTCGTGGATGCCGTGGGAGCACGACGCCGACGCCGCGGACCTGCTCGCCTGGACCACCGCCCTGCTGCAGCTGCGCCGGGCGCACCCCGTGTTCCGGCAGACCGCGTTCTTCGAGGGCCGGACCGTCCGCGACGACGTCGTGAAGGACCTCGCCTGGTTCTCCCCGGCGGGCACGCAGGTCACCGACGAGCAGTGGTTCGCCGGTGGGGCCCCGACCCTCGGCATGCACCTGGACGGGCGCGGCATCCGCACGCGCGGCCCCCGGGGCGAGGACGTCGTCGACGACTCGTTCCTGCTGCTGCTGCACGCCGGCCCCGACGACGTCGGGTTCCGGCTGCCCTCGCGCCCGTGGGCGCACGCCTACCGGGTGCTGCTCGACACCACGACCGAGCGGCCGGCCGCCGGGAACGAGCACCCGGCCGGGAGCACGCTGCCCCTGACCGGACGCTCGGTCGTGCTGCTCAGGGCGCTGTGACGCTCACGACCTGAGCGGGAACCTGGTCCCGGGCAGCCAGGCGCCGTCCTGCTGGACCGTCAGCTCCAGCTCCTCGACCCGGCACACGAGCGGCAGGAGCGGCTCGACCCGCGCGGCGACCTCGTCCACGTCGGTGCCTGCGAGCACCCGGGCCACGGACAGGTGCGTGGCGCGGAGGTCGCCACCGAGCAGTCCGGCCAGGCGCCGGACGGGGGCGTCGTCGTCGGGCACGACGTGCAGCAGCACGCGGCCGCGCAGGTCGGGCGCGAACCGCGACAGCCGCGCGAAGCGCACCGCGAAGGCCGGCACCACCGCGGCGGCGAGCCGCACCAGGTCCGGGTCGGCCTCGGCGGCCGGCCGCCACGGGTAGCCCAGCGACACGTGCGCCGGCTCGAGCAGCCCGACGCCGTCCCTCCCCCGGACGGCGTCCAGGAGCGGCTCGGCGCCGGGCAGCAGGAGCTGCAGGGCCGCGACGTCAGGCAGTCGTGACCAGCCCGAGGTCGGCGTCGGCGGGCAGCAGCGCGTGGTGCGGCAGCACGCGGACGGTGTACCCGAAGGAGCCGGCACGCTCCAGCGGCACCTGCCCCTCGAAGCGCGGCAGGCCGTCGTCGCCAGGGCCCGTGGGCGCCAGCGGCAGCACCTTGGGGGCCTTGAGCTCGTCGGCCTCGTCGACGCGTCCGTAGGCGACCGACACCTGCACCGAGGCGGGGTCGATGCCCGCGAGGTCGACGCTGGCGCGGACGGTCAGGACGGCACCGACCTCCGGTGCGTCACCGACACCGACGGCCTCGACGTGCGCGACCCGCACCTGCGGCCACGCCTGGGCGACCTGCGTGCGCCAGCCGGCCAGCTCCTTCGCCGGACCGAACGAGCTCGCCGCCAGGCCCCGGGAGGCCACGGCGGACGGCGCGTACAGCTCGTGCACGTAGTCGCGGACCATGCGGCTGGCGAGGACCTTCGGCCCGAGCGACTGCAGGGTGTGCCGGACCATGTCGACCCAGCGGGCCGGGACGCCGTCCTCGCCCCGGTCGTAGAAGCGGGTGCGGACCTGGCCCTCGATGAGGTCGTACAGCGCGGACGCCTCGAGGTCGTCGCGGCGGTGCGGGTCCTCGACGCCGTCGGCGGTGGGGATGGCCCAGCCGTTCTCGCCGTCGTACATCTCGTCCCACCACCCGTCCAGGATCGACAGGTTCAGGCCGCCGTTCAGGGCGGCCTTCATGCCGGAGGTGCCGCAGGCCTCGAGCGGGCGCAGCGGGTTGTTCAGCCAGACGTCGCAGCCGCCGTAGAGGTAGCGCGCCATGCCGATGTCGTAGTCGGGCAGGAACACGATCCGGTGCCGGACGTCGGCGGCGTCGGCGTAGCGGACGATCTCCTGCACGAGCTGCTTGCCGCCGTCGTCGGCGGGGTGGGCCTTGCCGGCGATGACGAACTGCACGGGCTGCTCGGGGTGCAGCAGGATCGACCGCAGCCGCTCCGGGTCGCGCATCATCAGCGTGAGCCGCTTGTAGCTCGGCACCCGGCGGGCGAAGCCGATGGTCAGCACGTCGGGGTCGAAGACGCCGTCGGTCCAGGCGAGCTCGGCCGACGTCGCCCCGCGCTGCTGCCAGGAGGCGCGCAGCCGGCGACGGACCTCGTGGACGAGGCGCTCGCGCAGGACGCGGCGGACGTCCCAGACGTCCTTGCCCGGCACCGAGGCGATGGCCTCCCAGCCCTGCGCCTCCTCGGTGAGGCCCTTGCCGACGGTCTTCTCGCCGAGCGCGAACACCTCGCGCTGCACCCAGGTGGGGGCGTGGACGCCGTTGGTGACCGAGCTGATCGGCACCTCGCTGCTGTCGAAGCCGGGCCACAGGTCGCTGAACATCCCGCGGCTGACGACGCCGTGCAGCTTCGCGACGCCGTTGCGGCGCTGGGCCATGCGCAGGCCCATGTGGGCCATGTTGAACACGCCCGGGTCCTCCTCGGCGCCGAGCGCGAGGATGCTGTCGACCGGCACCCCCGGCACGGCGTTGTCGCCGCCGAAGTACTTGGCGATGAGGTCGCGCGGGAAGCGGTCGATGCCGGCCGGGACGGGCGTGTGGGTGGTGAAGACGGTGCCGGCGCGGACCGCCTCCTTCGCCTCGTCGTAGGACAGTCCGGTCTCGACCAGCTCGCGGACGCGCTCCAGGCCGAGGAAGCCGGCGTGGCCCTCGTTGGTGTGGAACACCTCGGGCGCCGGGTCGCCGGTGAGCGCGGTGTAGGCGCGGATGGCCCGGACGCCGCCGATGCCCAGCAGCATCTCCTGGTGCAGGCGGTGGTCGGTGCCGCCGCCGTAGAGGCGGTCGGTGACCTCGCGCATGCCCGGGTCGTTCTGCTCGACGTCGGAGTCCAGCAGCAGCAGCGGCACCCGGCCGACCTGCGCCTTCCAGACCTGCGCGTGCAGGGTGCGGCCCTCCGGCATGCCGATGCCGATGACGAGCGGGGCGCCGTCGCCGTCGACGACCTGCGACAGCGGCAGGCCGTAGGGGTCGAGCGGGGGGTAGCGCTCCTGCTGCCAGCCCTCGGCGTTGAGGCTCTGCTTGAAGTAGCCGGCCCGGTAGAGCAGACCGACGCCGAGGATCGGGACGCCGAGGTCGGACGCCGCCTTGAGGTGGTCGCCGGCGAGGATGCCCAGGCCGCCGGAGTACTGCGGCAGCACCTCGGTGATCCCGAACTCGGGCGAGAAGTAGGCGATCGAGGCCGGGGCGTCGGGAAGGCCCTGGTACCACTTGTCCTCGGTGAGGTACTGCTGCAGGTCGGCGTGGGCGTCGGCCAGCCGGGCCAGGAAGCCCTTGTCCGCCGCGAGCTCGGCGAGCCGCTCGGGAGCGACCTCGCCCAGCAGGCGGACCGGGTCCTTGTCGACGGCCTCCCAGGTCGCGGGGTCGACCGAGGCGAACAGGTCGATCGACGGGCTGTGCCACGACCAGCGCAGGTTGAGCACGAGCTCCCCGAGGGGGGCGAGCGGCGCGGGCAGCGCGAGGCGGACGGTGAACCGGCGGAGTGCTCTCACGAGGACGGACCCTAGGGCCCAGACCGCGCTGTGTGGGGCACCGACTCAGGGGTAGGGGCCCGCTCGATGATCGGACGCATCGCAGTCACAGCTGTCAGGCCCACGGTCTCGTGCGGGGACTACCCCGCACGCGCCGTCACGGGCGAGGAACTCACGGTGAGGGCGCGGGTCTTCCGGGAGGGGCACGACGCGGTCGGGTGCGACGTCGTCGTCACCGGTCCCGACGGCGCCGCCCGGCCGCCCGTGCGCATGGCGCCGGGCGAGACCGGGACCGACGAGTGGAGCGCTCCCCTGCTGCTCGACGCCGTGGGCCTGTGGTCCTTCGTCGTCCGCGGCTGGGACGACCCGCTCGGCACCTGGCTCCACGACGCACCCCTCAAGATCGAGGCGGGCGTCGACGTCGACGTCATGCTCGAGGAGGGCGCCCGGCTGTTCGAGCAGCTGGCCGACAAGGCGGGCAAGCGCCTGGCGAAGGCGCTGCGCGACGGCACACGCGACCCGCTCGAGCGGCTGGGCGAGGCCACCACGGCCGAGGTCCAGCGGCTGTGCCACGAGCAGCCGCTCCGGCGCCTCGTCAGCGAGGGCCCGCGCCGCGAGGTCTGGGTCGACCGGCAGCGCGCCCTGTACGGCGCCTGGTACGAGTTCTTCCCGCGCAGCGAGGGCGCCGCGCCCGACGCCGACGGCGTGGTGCGCTCCGGCACGTTCCGCACGGCGATGGAGCGCCTGCCCGCCGTCGCCGAGATGGGCTTCGACGTCGTCTACCTCCCCCCGGTCCACCCCATCGGCAAGGTCAACCGCAAGGGCCCGAACACGGCGGAGTTCCCCGGTGGCAGGCCCACCGACATCGGCCCGCACGACCCCGGCTCCCCCTGGGCCATCGGCTCGGACGAGGGCGGCCACGACGCCGTCCACCCCGACCTCGGCACCCTCGAGGACTTCGACGCCTTCGTCGCGCGCACCACGGAGCTCGGCATGGAGGTCGCGCTCGACCTCGCCCTGCAGGCCGCGCCCGACCACCCCTGGGCGAAGGACCACCCGGAGTGGTTCACGACGCGCGCCGACGGCACGATCGCCTACGCCGAGAACCCGCCGAAGAAGTACCAGGACATCTACCCGATCAACTTCGACAACGACCCCGAGGGGATCTACGCCGAGGTCCTGCGGGTCGTGCGGCACTGGACCTCGCACGGCGTCCGGATCTTCCGCGTCGACAACCCCCACACCAAGCCGCTGGCCTTCTGGCAGCGCCTCATCGCCGAGGTCAAGACGACCGACCCGGACGTGCTGTGGCTGGCCGAGGCGTTCACGCGGCCGGCGATGATGCACGAGCTGGCGAAGATCGGCTTCACGCAGAGCTACACGTACTTCACCTGGCGGACCGGCAAGACCGAGCTGCAGGAGTACGCGCTCGAGCTCGCCGAGGCCAGCGACCACATGCGCCCGAACTTCTTCGTGAACACGCCGGACATCCTGCACGCGTCGCTGCAGTACGGCGGCCCTCCCGTGTTCAAGGTCCGGGCGGTGCTGGCGGCCCTGCTCGCGCCCACGTACGGCGTGTACGCCGGGTTCGAGCTGTACGAGCACGTCGCCGTCAAGCCCGGCAGCGAGGAGTACGCGGACTCGGAGAAGTACTCCTACCGGCCCCGCGACTGGAGCCAGCCGCAGAACACCCTCGCGCCGTACCTCACGATGCTCAACCGGTTCCGGCGGGAGCACCCCGCGACGCACTGGATGCGCAACATCGTCTTCCACGAGGTCGACTCCCCCGACGTCCTGTGCTGGTCCAAGCGGACCGGCGACGACGTCGTCCTCGTGGTCGTCAACCTCGACCCGCACGGCGCCCGCGAGGCCACCGTGCACCTGGACCTGCCCGCGCTCGGCTCGGACTGGGACCGGACCGTCCAGGTCCGCGACGAGGTCACGGGCGCCGAGTACACGTGGGGCACCGCCAACTACGTCCGGCTCGACCCGTTCTCCGAGCCGGCGCACGTCTTCACCGTCACCCACCACTCAGGGAGCACCGCGTGACCGCCGACTACGAGCACGGAGAGCTCGTCGACCTCGAGCAGTCCCGGGACCCGCTGTGGTTCAAGCGGGCCGTCTTCTACGAGGTCCTCATCCGGGGCTTCAAGGACAGCAACGGCGACGGCACCGGCGACATCCGGGGGCTGACCGAGAAGCTGGACTACCTGCAGTGGCTCGGCGTCGACTGCGTCTGGCTGCTGCCGATCTACGAGTCGCCGCTGCGCGACGGCGGCTACGACATCTCCGACTTCATGAAGGTGCTGCCGGAGTTCGGCGACCTGGGCGACTTCGTGCAGCTCGTCGACGAGGCGCACAAGCGCGGCATGCGCATCATCGCCGACCTCGTCATGAACCACAGCAGCGACCAGCACCCCTGGTTCCAGGCCTCGCGCAACGACCCCGAGGGCCCGTACGGCGACTACTACGTCTGGAACGACACGGACGAGCCGTACTCCGAGGCGCGCATCATCTTCGTCGACACCGAGACATCGAACTGGACCTGGGACCCGGTGCGCAAGCAGTACTACTGGCACCGGTTCTTCTCCCACCAGCCCGACCTCAACTTCGAGAACCCGGCCGTGCAGGACGCGATGATCGAGGTCCTCAAGTTCTGGCTGGACATGGGCATCGACGGCTTCCGCCTGGACGCCGTGCCCTACCTGTTCGAGGAGCTCGGCCACAACGGCGAGAACCACCCCAAGACCCACGAGTACCTCAAGCGCGTGCGCAAGGAGGTCGACGAGCTCTACCCCGACCGCGTGCTGCTGTGCGAGGCGAACCAGTGGCCGGAGGACGTCGTCGAGTACTTCGGCGACCCCGAGACGGGCGACGAGTGCCAGATGGCGTTCCACTTCCCGCTGATGCCTCGCCTGTTCATGGCGGTGCGCCGCGAGTCGCGCTACCCGATCACCGAGATCCTGGCGCAGACGCCGGCCATCCCGAAGAACTGCCAGTGGGGCATCTTCCTGCGCAACCACGACGAGCTCACCCTCGAGATGGTCAGCGACGAGGAGCGCGACTACATGTACGCGGAGTACGCCAAGGACCCGCGCATGAAGAGCAACGTCGGCATCGCCCGCCGCCTCGCTCCCCTGCTCGAGAACAGTCGCGACCAGATCGAGCTGTTCACCGGTCTGCTGCTGTCGCTGCCGGGGTCGCCGGTCCTGTACTACGGCGACGAGATCGGCATGGGCGACAACATCTACCTCGGTGACCGCGACGGTGTCCGGACGCCGATGCAGTGGAACGCCGACCGCAACGCCGGGTTCTCCACGGGCGACCCGCACGCGCTGTACCTGCCGACGATCCTGGACCCCGAGTACGGCTACCAGGCGATCAACGTCGAGGCGCAGATGCGCTCGAGCAGCTCGCTGCTCAACTGGACCCGCAAGATGCTCATGGTCCGCCGCCAGCACCCCGTGTTCGGCATGGGCACCTACGAGGAGCTGGGGGCGAACAACCCGAGCGTGCTCGCCTTCCTGCGCGAGTTCGGCGACGACAAGGTGTTCTGCGTCAACAACCTGTCGCGCTTCCCGCAGCCCGTGGAGATCGACCTGCAGCGCTTCGCCGGCAGTGTCCCGGTCGAGCTGACGGGCCTGGTCCGCTTCCCCGCCGTCACCGAGGACCCCTACGTGCTGACCCTGCCCGGCCACGGCTTCCTGTGGTTCTCCGTGCGGCCGGACGAGACCCTGTGACCGCGCGTCCCGAGGGCGTCGAGCAGCTGCTCGCCGCCTGGCTCCCCGAGCAGCGCTGGTTCGCCGGCAAGGGCACGGCGGTCGCGTCGGTCGTCGTCGACGACGAGGTGGCGCTCCAGACCGATGCCGGCGACGTCGCGTACCTGCAGCTGTCCGTCACGTCGGAGTCGGGCACGACCGACCGCTACCAGCTGCTCCTCGGCGCAGTGACCGGTGACGTCCCGCCGCGCGTCGAGAAGGGCGTCATCGGCGAGATCGACGGCGTGACCGTCTACGACGCCGTGCACGACCCGGAGGCGGCGTCGACGCTGCTGCACCGGATGGCCGAGTCGAGCAGCCAGGGCGACCTGCAGTTCCACCGCAGCGGGGAGCTCGACACCGACAAGCCCAGCCGGGTGCTCGGCGCCGAGCAGAGCAACACCTCGCTGGTGTACGGCGAGGAGTACATCCTCAAGCTGTTCCGGCGGGTGCAGCCGGGCACCAACCCCGACCTCGAGCTCTCGCGGGCCCTCGCGGAGGGCGGCAGCCCGCACGTCGCCGCGCCCCTCGGGTGGATCGAGGGCGACGTCGCCGGCGAGCGGACGACGCTGGCGATGATGCAGTGCTTCCTGCGTGGTGCGAGCGACGGCTGGGCCACGGCGACGGCGAGCGTGCGCGACCTGTTCGCCGAGGCCGACCTGCACGCCGACGAGGTCGGCGGCGACTTCGCGGGCGAGGCCGAGCGGCTGGGGGCGGCCACCGCCGAGGTGCACGCCCTGCTCGCCGAGGTCCTCGAGAGCCGGACCGCGGGTGCGGAGGAGTCGCAGGCGACGGCCCGCCAGCTGCACGAGCGGCTCGAGGCGGCGCTGGCGGTCGTCCCCGAGCTCGCCCCCCACGCGGACGCCCTCCGCGCGGCCTACGACGCCGTCGGTGCCCTCACCGACCCGGTCCCCGTGCAGCGCGTGCACGGCGACTACCACCTCGGTCAGGTCCTGCGGACGCAGGACGGCTGGGTGCTCCTCGACTTCGAGGGCGAGCCGGCGCGTCCGCTCGCCGAGCGCACCGCCCTCATGAGCCCGCTGCGCGACGTCGCGGGCATGCTCCGCTCCTTCGACTACGCCGCCCGCCACCTGCTCGCCGAGCGCGGCAGCACCGGCGCCGGCGCCGAGCCGCACCTGGCGTACCGGGCGAACGAGTGGGCAGAGCGCAACCGGTCCGCCTTCTGCGACGGCTACGCCGCTGCGGGTGGGCGCGACCCGCGGGAGGAGACCGTCCTGCTGAAGGCCTTCGAGCTCGACAAGGCCGTCTACGAGGTCGTGTACGAGGCCCGCAACCGGCCGACCTGGCTGCCCATCCCCCTTTCCTCGATCGAGCGGCTCGCCGCCCCTGCAGGAGGAGCCGCATGAGCACCCCCGACAACACCGCACCGAAGAAGCGGGCGCCGCGCAAGAAGGCCGTCGACCCCGCCGTCGCCGCCGAGGCCACGGCGCCCGTGGTGGTCCCGCCGGTCGGGGAGCAGGCCGGTACGCCGGTCGACCCCGCGGTGGCGGCCGAGGCGGTCGCCCCCGTCGTCGCCCCGGACGACCTCGAGACCCCGGGCGGCGACACCGCGGTGACGGCCGTCAAGAAGGCGGCCAAGCGGGCGGCCAGGAAGGTGGTCGACGCCGTGGAGAGCCCGGCCGGAGCGGCTGCCGCCGTCGGTGCGGCTGCGGTCGCCACGACGGCCGCCAAGAAGCGCCCGTCGAAGAAGGCCGCCGCGAGCCCCGTCGAAGGCTCGGGCACCACGGAGGGCGACAGCCAGCCCGACACCGTGCACGGCACGCCGAGCGCCGCCTCGAAGGGCCTGACCGCCCAGGCCGCCGCTCCTGCGGGGGCGACCGGCCTCACCCTGGCCGGCCCTCCCACGGAGGAGCTGCAGCGCGTCGCCGGCGGGGCGCACCACGACCCCCACGCCCTGCTCGGCGCGCACCCGGTCCCCGGGGGCGTCGTGCTGCGTGCCCTGCGCCCCGACGCCGAGGCCGTCGTCGCGCTCGTCGGCGAGACGGCCGAGCGGGTCTCGCTGTCGCACGTCGTCGACGGGGTCTGGGAGGTCCGGCTGCGCCGCGACAGCGTCCCCGACTACCGCCTTGCCGTGACCTACCACGGCCAGGAGCACGTGGGCGACGACCCGTACCGCTACCTCCCGACGCTCGGCGAGGTCGACCTGCACCTCATCGGCGAGGGCCGCCACGAGAACCTCTGGAAGGTGCTCGGTGCGCACGTCCGCCGGTACGAGAGCGGCACCACCGGTGTCTCGTTCGCCGTCTGGGCCCCCAACGCCCGGGGCGTCCGGGTCGTCGGTGACTTCAACGGCTGGGACGGCCGCGGCCACGCGATGCGCTCGCTGGGCAGCAGCGGCGTCTGGGAGCTGTTCGTCCCGGACATCGGCGTCGGCACGCACTACAAGTTCGCCGTCCTCGGTGCCGACTCCGTGTGGCGCGACAAGGCCGACCCGCTGGCCCGCCGCACCGAGGTGCCGCCGCTGACGGCGAGCATCGTCGACGAGAGCGAGTACGTCTGGCAGGACGCGGCCTGGCTGGAGCGCCGCGCGGCCACCCCCGCGCACTCCGCGCCCATGAGCGTCTACGAGTGCCACCTCGGCTCGTGGCGCCAGGGCCTGTCCTACGTCGAGCTCGCCGACCAGCTGGTCGAGTACCTGACCTGGCTCGGCTACACCCACGTCGAGTTCCTGCCCGTGGCCGAGCACCCGTTCGGCGGCTCGTGGGGCTACCAGGTCACCGGCTACTTCGCCCCGACCTCGCGCTTCGGGACGCCGGACGAGTTCCGGTTCCTCGTCGACAAGCTCCACCAGGCCGGCATCGGCGTCATCGTCGACTGGGTCCCGGCCCACTTCCCCAAGGACGAGTTCGCCCTCGCCCGCTTCGACGGCACCCCCCTCTACGAGCACGCGGACCCGCGCCGCGGCGAGCAGATGGACTGGGGCACCTACGTCTTCGACTTCGGCCGCAACGAGGTCCGCAACTTCCTCGTCGCCAACGCCCTCTACTGGCTCGAGGAGCTGCACATCGACGGCCTGCGGGTCGACGCCGTGGCCTCGATGCTCTACCTCGACTACTCCCGCAAGGAGGGCGAGTGGCTGCCGAACCAGTACGGCGGCCGCGAGAACCTCGACGCCGTGGCGTTCCTGCAGGAGATGAACAAGGTCGTCTACGAGCGGGTCCCCGGCATCACGACGATCGCCGAGGAGTCGACCGCGTGGCCGGGCGTCAGCCGTCCGGTCCACCTCGGCGGCCTCGGGTTCGGCTTCAAGTGGAACATGGGCTGGATGCACGACTCGCTGGACTACGTCGCCCGTGAGCCCGTGCACCGCGGCTACCACCACCACCAGATGACGTTCTCGATGGTCTACGCCTACTCCGAGAACTACACGCTGCCGATCAGCCACGACGAGGTCGTGCACGGCAAGGGCAGCCTGCTGCGCAAGATGCCAGGCGACCGCTGGCAGCAGCTGGCGAACGTCCGCGCGTACCTCGCGTTCATGTGGGCGCACCCCGGCAAGCAGCTGCTGTTCCAGGGCCAGGAGTTCGCCCAGGAGTCGGAGTGGAGCGAGGAGCGCAGCCTCGACTGGTGGCTGCTGGACCTGCCCGACCACCGCGGCGTCGCCCTGCTCGTGAAGGAGCTCAACGCGGTCTACAAGGCCACGCCCGCGCTCTGGACGCTCGACCACGAAGCCGCCGGCTTCGCCTGGATCGACGCGAACGACTCCGCCGGCAACGTCTTCTCGTTCCTGCGCTACGGCACCGACGGCTCCGCCCTGGCCTGCATCAGCAACTTCGCGGGCCAGCCGCACGAGGGCTACCGGCTCGGTCTGCCCTGGGGCGGCACCTGGCGCGAGGTCGTCAACAGCGACGCCGAGGGCTACTACGGCAGCGGCGTCGGCAACAGCGGCAGCGTCGAGGCCAGCGGGGACGGCTGGCACGGCCAGCCGGCCAGCGCCCTGCTGCGCCTGCCCCCGCTCGGCACCGTCTGGCTGGCGAGCGACGGCCCGGCCTAGGCACCCCCTGCTGACGACGAGCCCCGCCCCTGCCTAGGGTCGGGGCTCGTCGCACGTCCGAGGAGGTCCGCTGTGCCCGTGGTCCAGACCGATCCTGCCGAGGTCGGCTTCGACGCCGCCCGCCTCGCCCGCATCGACGACGTCCTCGGGCGCTACGTCGACGACGGGCGGCTGGCCGGCTGGCAGGCCCTCGTCACCCGGCACGGGCAGGTCGTGCACAGCAGCGTGCGCGGGCAGCGCGACCTCGAGGCCGGCCTCCCGGTCGAGCAGGACACCCTCTGGCGCATCTACTCGATGACCAAGCCGATCACGAGCGTCGTCGCGATGCAGCTGTTCGAGGAGGGCGCCCTCGCCCTGAACGACCCGGTCAGCCGCTGGCTGCCGGAGTTCGAGGACATGCGGGTCTTCCGGGGCGGGACCCCGGCGCAGCCCCAGACCGTCCACGCCGCCGAGCCGATCCGGGTCTGGCACCTGCTGAGCCACACCTCGGGCCTGACCTACGGCTTCCTGCACTCCGGTCCGGTCGACGAGATGTACCGGAACGCGGGCGCCGAGTTCAACCCCCCGATGTCGCTGCAGGAGGCGTGCGCCCTGTGGGCCTCGCTCCCCCTGCAGTTCGAGCCGGGCACCGCCTGGGGCTACTCGGTCGCGACCGACGTGCTCGGCCGGCTCATCGAGGTCGTCACCGGTCAGACGCTGGACCAGGCGTTCGCCGAGCGCGTGCTCGGGCCGCTCGGCATGAGCGACACCACCTGGTGGGTCGAGCCCGAGCAGCAGTCCCGGCTCGCCGCCCTCTACGTCCCGAACCCCGGCGACGGCGGCCGTGCGGTCCGGTACGACGCCTTCGGCAAGGGCGCCCTGCACCCGCCGAAGATGCTCTCCGGCGGCGGCGGACTGGTCAGCACCGCCGCCGACTACGAGCGCTTCACCCGGATGCTCGTGCGCGGTGGCGAGCTCGACGGCGTCCGCCTCCTCGGCACCCGCACCCTGGCGTACATGAGCCGCAACCACCTGCCCGGCGGCGGCCTGCTGTCGACCCTGGGCCGCGGCCAGTTCGCCGAGACCGCCTACGACGGCATCGGCTTCGGGCTGGGCTTCGGCGTGCTGGAGGACCCGGTGGCCCTCAAGGTGCACGCCTCGCGCGGGGAGATCACCTGGGGCGGGCTCGCCAGCACCGCCTTCTGGGTCGACGCCGCCGAGGGCATCACCGCGCACTTCTACACCCAGCTGATGCCGTCGAGCACGTACCCGATCAGGGGCCAGCTGCGGCAGCTGGTCTACAGCGCGCTGGTCGACTAGAACAGGGCGCTGGCCAGCTGACGGCGCCCCTGCACGACGCGGGGGTCCTCGGGGTCGAGGACGCTGAACAGCCCGAGCAGGTGCGTCCGCACCCGCTCGCGGTCGTCACCGGCCGTGACCCGGACCAGGCCGACGAGCCGGGCCACGGCCTGCTCGACCCGGTCGGCGAGGACCTCGAGGTCCGCGGCGGACAGGTTGGCGTCGACGTCGGACGGGTCGGCCGTGGCCGCGCCGAGGACGGTCTGCGGGTCGAGGCCCTCGGTGCGGCGGATGAGGTCGACCCAGGCGCGACCGCCGACGGCGACGGGGTCACCGGGCTTGCGGGCGAGCAGCGCGTCATAGGCGGCCTGGGCGGCGTCGAGGTCGTCGTTCGCGAGGGCGTCCTCGGCGGCGAGCAGCTCCGGCTCCGGGGCGGGTCCCTGCGGGCCCTCCTCTCCCGGTACGCCGGGTCCGGGCAGGCCGGCCTGCTGGGCCGCCGCGAGGACCTGGTCCAGGAAGGAGCGGACGTCGCGCTCGGGGAGCGCGCCGGTGAAGCCCTGGATCAGCCGGCCGCCGAGTGCGAGCAGGACCGTGGGGATGCTCTGGATCTGCAGCTGGCCCGCCAGCGCCTGGTTCGCGTCGACGTCGATCTTGGCGAGGACCCACGCCCCGCCGTCGGCGGCCGCGAGCCGCTCCAGCACCGGCGAGAGCTGCTTGCACGGCCCGCACCAGTCGGCCCAGAAGTCGACCAGCACCGGCACCTGCAGGGACCGCTCGAGGACCTCGGTCTGGAAGGTGGCCTCGGTGACGTCCAGGACGTGCGCACCGGGGCCGGCCGGGGCAGCGCCGCCGACCGGGGCGGGTGCGGGGGCCGGGACGCGGAGCGACGAGAGGTCGACCGCGCCGGCGATGTTCAGGTCCGTGGGGCGCCGCTGCATGTGCTCATCCAACAGCAGTCGCGCTCCCGGGCTTCCCGCCCCGGACAGCACGGAGCCGCCGCCCCTCCCGGGGACGGCGGCTCCGGGGCGGGGCTACCTGCCGGTCGGCAGCGCGGGGAGCTCGGGGGCGCAGTAGGTGCCGTTCACGGGCAGGGCCGTGCCGTTGACCGAGCCGTCGACCGTGGCGCAGGCCGAGGCGTTGGCGGGGGCAGCAGCGAGGAAGCCGGCGGTGCCGAGGACGGCGATGGCGAGGACGAGACGCTTCACGGTGATCTCCTTCTGAGGGGCCCGGCAGGAGCGCCGGTCACAGGTTCAACGGACCAGCACGCCGAACCTCGCGCGCTGTCTCCGAGGAACGTCCCGGCACGGCGTCGTCGGGGGTCCGCGCCTACAGTCAGGACATGGCAGACCAGGTGCGCGACACGCGGGGCCGGCCCCTGCGCGACCTGCGCATCTCGGTCACTGACCGGTGCAACTTCCGCTGCCCGTACTGCATGCCGCGCGAGCTGTTCGGCCCCGACCACGCCTTCCTGCCGCGGACCGAGCTGCTGTCCTACGACGAGATCGGCCGGGTCGTCCGGGCCTTCGCCACGGCGGGGGTCACCAAGGTCCGCCTGACCGGGGGCGAGCCGCTGCTGCGCCGCGACCTGTCGGTCCTCGTGGGGATCGTCGCGGGCACCGAGGGCGTGGCCGACGTCGCCCTCACGACCAACGGCTCGCTGCTGGCCGGACAGGCCGAGTCCCTCGCGGCGGCCGGGCTGGGCCGGGTGACGGTCAGCCTGGACAGCCTGGACCCGGACGTCTTCCAGGCCATGGCCGACACGAAGATCCGCCTCGACGCCGTCCTGGAGGGCATCGCCGCCGCCCGCGACGCCGGGCTCGGGCCGGTCAAGCTCAACACCGTCCTGCGCCGTGGAGTGAACGACGACGGCCTGCTCGACCTCGTCGCCTTCGCCCGCGAGGGCGGCCACCGGCTGCGGGTCATCGAGTTCATGGACGTCGGCGAGACCAACGGCTGGCTGCCCGACGAGGTCGTGCCCGCGGCCGAGGTGCTGGCCCGGGTGCAGGCCGTCCACCCGATGGAGCCGGTCGGCCGCAGCGAGCGCGGCGAGGTGGCCGAGCGGTGGCGCTTCCTCGACGGCTCCGGCGAGTTCGGGCTCATCACCAGCGTCACCAAGCCGTTCTGCGGCGACTGCACCCGGGCCCGGCTGTCGGCCGTCGGCGAGCTCTACACCTGCCTGTTCGCCTCCACCGGCACCGACCTGCGGGCGGTCCTGCGCAGCGGCGCGGACGACGACGCCCTCTACGCGGCGGTCGCCGGCAGGTGGCGCGTCCGCGACGACAACTACAGCGAGGTCCGGGGCCAGCAGCCTTCCGCCCCGAAGCCGGAGATGTCGTTCCTCGGTGGGTGAGCCTCCGCAGCCCTTCTGCTCCTCCTGCGGCGGCCGGCTGGACGCCCTCCGGGTCTGCGCCGGCTGCGGCCGCACGGCCTACCGCGACCCGAAGGTCGGCGTCGGCGCGGTCGTGCTGGACGACGCCGGACGCCTGCTGCTCGTGAAGCGCGGCGTCCCGCCGGCGAAGGGGCTGTGGTCGCTGCCCGCCGGGTTCGTCGACGCCGACGAGGACCCCCGGGCGGCCGCTGCCCGCGAGGCCCTCGAGGAGACCGGCCTGGTGGTCGAGGTCGGCGACGTCGTCGACGTGTGGGCCGGCGGCGGGGGGCGCGCCTCGTTCTTCCTGGCCTTCCGCGCCGTCGTCACGGGTGGGACCCTGCAGGCCGGCGACGACGCCGACGAGGCGGCCTTCTTCGCCCTCGACGTCCTCCCGGAGCTGGCCTTCGACAGCACGAGGGCCGTCGCCGACCGGCTGGGCTAGCGCGCGGCCCTGCTGACCGCGGTGGCGCCCCTGCGCCAGCCGAGCAGGTAGGCGAGCAGCAGCACGACGAGGCCGCCCGCGACGGGCGCGGCCCGCTTGAGCACGGGGAGGCCGGCGGTCTCCATGAGGTCGATCGCCTCGGCCTCGCGGACCGGGCGCGGGGGTGCCGGAGCCGGGGGCGCCGGAGCCGGGGTCACCGTCTCGGCCGGGCCGGCCCCGTCCCCCACGGAGAAGGCCGGGCCCGCACCCACCCCCACCGGTGGCGTCGGCTCGGCCTCGCTCGAGGCCGGCTCGGGCGTGCCTGCGGTGATCTCCTCCGACAGGCAGGCCGCGAACCGGTCGACCAGCTTGGCGCTGACGTCGGCGAGGACCCCGCGGCCGAACTGCGCCGGCTTGCCCGTCACGTTGAGGTCGGTCTCGACCTGCACGTCCGTGGACGCGCCCTGGTCGACCAGCGTGCAGGTGATGAGCGCCTTGGCGGTGCCGGTCCCCCGGGTCTCCTTGCCGGAGCCCTCGATCACGGCGACCCCGCCCGCCTCGTCGAGCGACACGAACGTCGCCTGCCCGCCGTAGGTGAGGTTGATCGGGCCGACCTTGACCTTGACCGTCCCGGTGAACGAGTCGCCGTCGCGGGAGGTCAGCGTCGCTCCCGGCATGCACGGTGCGATCCGCTCGACGTCCATGAGGACCTTCCAGGCCTCGGCACGCGGGACCGGGACGGTGAACGAGTTCTCGAGCTTCATGCGAGGGTCTCCAGTCCCAGGTCTTCGGGGGTGTCGACGTCCACAGGGCTGCCGGTGCCGTCGCACGGGACGGCGACGACGACGTCGGGGTGGGCCGCGAGCCAGACGCGGGCACCGGTGTCGCCGGTCGCCGACGGCGGCGACGTCCTCCCAGACCTCGCGGGCCGAGCAGGACCGGGTTGCGGGGCCGCCGTCGTAGGTCGCGACCCGGCCGGCGCCCTCGGCCGCGAGCAGCCGGGCGACCGACCCCGGGCCGAGCAGCGGCTGGTCGACGAGGGCGACGACGCAGGCGTCGTGCGAGCCGTGCTCCAGCGCGGCGAGCCCGGCCCGGAGCGAGGCGCCCATGCCCTCGGCCCAGCCCTCGCACCGCACCGTCTCGAGCGTCCGACAGCAGCGCTGCGACCTGCTCGGCCTGCGCGCCGACGACGACGACGACGTCGTCGCAGCCGCCGGCCTGCAGCAGGCGCACCGCGCGCAGGACCAGCGGCTCGCCGTCGACCTCGACGAGCGCCTTCGGCCGCCCCATCCGGCGGCCCGCACCAGCGGCGAGCACCAGCCCGCAGACGGTCATGCGCCCACGCTGGATGGGGCCCGCGGTCGCCGCGAGCGGCTGCCCGGAGCCGCCCCACCGCGACTGCACCAGCTCCGCGGCGATCGACACCGCGGTCTCCTCCGCGGTGCGCGCCCCGATGTCGAGCCCCACCGGCGAGTGCATCCGCCCGATCTCCTGCTCGGTCAGCCCGGCCTCGCGCAGCCGGGCCACGCGGTCGTCGTGGGTGCGGCGGCTGCCCATGACCCCGACGTAGGCGGCCGGCGTGCGCAGGGCGATCTCGAGCAGGGGGACGTCGAACTTGGGGTCGTGCGTGAGGACGCAGACGGCCGTGCGCTCGTCGACCACGGTGTCCCGCAGGTACGCGTGCGGCCAGGCGCAGACCACCTCGTGGGCATCCGGGAAGCGGCGAGGCGTCGCGAACACCGGCCGGGCGTCGCAGACCGTCACGCGGTAGCCGAGGAACACCCCGATCCGGCTCACGGCCCCCGCGAAGTCGGTCGCGCCGAACACGAGCATCCGCGGCGGCGGCACGAAGGAGGACACGAACACGCTGACGTCGTCGACCCGGCGCTCGCCGTGCGGCCCGTAGTGGCGCGTCCCGGTCTGACCGCCCCCGAGCATCCCGCGGGCGTCGGCGAGCACCGCGTGGTCGAGCCCCGGGTCGCCGAGGCTGCCGTGGACGCCGTCCGGGAGCACCACCAGCTGCGCACCGAGCGGCGCCGGCCCGCCGACGACGGTGGCCAGCGCGACGGGCGCGTCGGCGAGGACGGCCTCGAGCAGCGGCTGCAGCAGGGCGAGGTCGGCGGGCTGGACGAGGACGTCCAGGACGCCTCCGCAGGTCAGCCCGACGGCGAAGGCGTCGTCGTCGCTGAAGCCGTAGCGCTGGCGCTCGGCCTCGCCGGAGGACAGGACGTCGGTGGCGGTCTCGTAGACGGCGCCCTCGACGCAGCCGCCCGAGATGCTCCCGACGGCGGCTCCGTCCGCGCCCACCGCCATCGCCGCACCGGCGGGACGGGGCGAGCTGCCGGACGTGCCGATGACGGTGGCCAGCCCGAACGGGGTGCCCGCCCGCACCCACTCCTGCAGCTCCGCTGCGATGTCACGCACGTGCCCTGCCTAGCACTGCCCGCCCGAGGACGACGTCGGCCAGGTGCTCGTAGGCGGCCAGGCTGTGGCCCTCGACGAAGTCGTCGACCGACGGGAGAGCCGCCGCCATCCCCTGCGCGACCGGGGCGTACCCGGGCGCGGCCTTGCGCGGGTTGGCCCAGACGACGCGGTGCGCCAGCCGGTGCAGCCGCTGCATCTGCTCCCCCAGCAGGGTCGCGTCGCCGCGCTCCCACCCGTCCGACAGCACGACGACGACGGCGCCCCGGGCGGTCCCGCGCTGGCCCCACCGGTCCAGGAACTGCTTGAGCAGCTCCCCCAGCCGGGTGCCTCCTCCGGCGTCGGGCAGGGCGTCGGCGACCGCACGCATCGCGGCGTCGGGCTCGCGGTGGGACAGCTCGCGGGTCAGCCGGGTGAGGCGGGTGCCCAGGGCGAACACCTCGGTGGGGGCGCCGCGCCGGGAGGCGGCGTGGGCGAACCGGAGCAGGGCGTCGGCGTAGACGTCCATCGAGCCGCTCACGTCGACGAGCAGCACGACCCGGCGCGGGCGGACGACGGTGCGGCGGTGGCGCAGCCGGGCGGGCTCACCGCCGGCGCGGAGCACGGCCCGCAGGCTCCGTGACGGGTCGACGTCGCCGCGGCCGGACGGCGTCCGACGGCGGGAACGCCGTGGCTCCCCGGGCAGCCGCAGCCGGGCCAGCAGGCGGCGGAGCTGCTCGCGCTCGGCGGGCGTCAGGGTGCCGACGTCGCGCGTGCGGAGCTGCTCGACGGTGCTGGCCGCCGGGACGTCCCCGGCCGCGCCCGGCTCCCCCACCGCGCCCTCGCCCCCCGCCTCGCTCAGCGCCTGGACCTTCTGCACCTGGACCCGCTGCCGCCGGGCGACCTGCCGGGGGCGGTCGCCGAACCAGGCCTCGAAGACGCGGTCGAACCTCGGCAGGTCCTCCGGCCCGCCGCAGAGGGCCAGGCGGCAGGCCCAGTAGACGTCGGCGCGCTGCGTGCGGTCGAGCACCTCGACCGCCCGGACCGCGGCCTGCACCCGGTCGGCGGACGCAGCGACGCCGGCGTGCCGGAGCGTGCGGCCGAGACCGACCAGGCTGTCGGTGACGTCGTAGGTGGTCACACCGTGAACGCGCGGTCGAGCATCGACCCGACGTCGAGCTTGGCCCGCTCCTGGTCCTCGCGGTACTTGAGCACCGCGCCGAGGGTGGCCGTGGCGAGGTCGGCGTCGAGCCGCTCCGCCCCGAGGGCGAGCAGGGCCTGCGTCCAGTCGATCGACTCGGCGACCCCCGGCGGCTTGAGCAGGTCCTCCTGCCGCAGGGCGCCGACCGCCCGGGCGACGTCCCGGGCGAGCGCCTCGGACGCCTCCGGGACGCGCAGCCTGACGACGGCGACCTCGCGCTCGAACTCCGGGTGCTCGACCCAGTGGTAGAGGCACCGGCGCTTGAGGGCGTCGTGCACCTCGCGGGTGCGGTTGCTCGTGACGACGACGACCGGCGGGACCTCGGCCCGGATGGTGCCGAGCTCGGGGACGGTCACCGAGAAGTCGGACAGCACCTCGAGCAGGAAGGCCTCGAACTCGTCGTCGGCGCGGTCGACCTCGTCGACGAGCAGCACCGCCGGCGAGGTCTCCAGGGCGGCCAGCAGCGGACGGGCCAGCAGGAAGCGGCGGTCGTAGACCTGGGCCTCCAGCTGCTCGGTCCCGGCCGCGGCCCCGGCCGCCTCCGCGGCCCGCAGGTGGAGCAGCTGCCGCGGGAAGTCCCAGTCGTAGAGCGCCTGGCTGGCGTCGATGCCCTCGTAGCACTGCAGCCGCAGCAGCGGCACGTCCAGCAGCGCCGCGAGGGCGACGGCCAGCGAGGTCTTCCCCACGCCGGCCTCCCCCTCGAGGAACAGGGGGCGCGGCAGGGCCAGCGCGAGGAAGGCGGCCGTGGCCGTGCCGGTGTCGGGCAGGTACCCGGCCGCCTCCAGCCGGGACGCGAGCGCGGCGGGGTCGGCCACCCCCTCGGGCAGCAGACCCCGCCGCGCCGTCAAGGCTTCAGAGCCCCGCTGCCGTGGAGACCGCCCGGGCCGTGAGGACCCGTGCCAGGTGCTCGCGGTAGTCGGCCGCACCGTTGAGGTCCGACGGCGCGTTCGTACCGTCGGCCGCGTGCGACGCCGCCTCCCTGACCGCCTCCTGCGAGGCGTCGGCACCCGCCAGCGCCTGCTCGGTGCTGCTCGCCCGGACCGGGGTGGAGCCCATGTTGGTCAGCCCGATCCGGGCCTCCGCGATCGACCCGTCCACCCGCCGGACCGCCGCAGCGACACCGACGATCGACCACGCCTGCGCGACCCGGTTGAACTTCTCGTAGTGGAACCCCCACTGGCCGGACAGCTTCGGCACCCGGACCTCGACCAGCAGCTCGTCCGGCGTCATCGACGTCTCGAGGTAGTCCACGAAGTACTCCGACGCCGCGATGGTGCGCCGTCCGCCCGGGCCCTCGACGACCAGCTGCGCGTCGAGGGCGACCGCGACGGCGGCGAGGTCGCCGGCCGGGTCGGCGTGGGCCAGGGCGCCGCCGAACGTGCCGCGGTGGCGGACCGCCGGGTCGGCCACGGTGGCGGTGGCCCTGGCGACCAGGCCGGCGTGCTCGAGCACGAGCGGGTCGGTCATGACGTCCGCGTGCCGGGTCATGGCGCCGATGACGAGGGCGTCGCCGTCGTCGCGGACGCCGCGCATCTCGCCGACCTTGGCGAGGTCGACGAGCACGGTCGGGAACGCCAGCCGCAGCCGCAGCACCGGCAGCAGCGACTGCCCGCCGGCGAGCAGCTTGGCGTCCTCGCCGGCGTCGCCGAGGGCCCGGATCGCGTCGGCGACCGAGGTGGGGGCGGTGTAGTCGAACGAGGCGGGGATCACGAGCCACTCCCGGAAGTCGCAGCGGTGGACGCGCCGCCGTAGGAGACGGTGCCCTCGGGGACGCGGAGGGTGCCGTCCGCGTGGATCGCCCGCCAGACCCGTTCGGGGGTGGCCGGCATGTCGACGTCCGTCACGCCCCAGGGACGGAGCGCGTCGACGACGGCGTTCATGACGGCCGGGGTCGAGGCGATGGTGCCGGCCTCGCCGACGCCCTTGACGCCGAGCGGGTTGCTCGTGGCCGGGGTCTCGGTGCGGCCGACGTCGAAGTGCGGCAGGTCGGCAGCGCTCGGGATGAGGTAGTCGACCATCGTGCCGGTGACGAGGTTGCCCTCGGCGTCGTGGACGGCCTCCTCGTAGAGCGCCTGGGCGATGCCCTGCGCGAGCCCGCCGTGCACCTGCCCCTCGACGATGACCGGGTTGACGATCTTGCCGATGTCGTCGACGCAGACGTACTTGCGGATCGTCGTGAAGCCGGTCTCGGTGTCGATCTCGACCGCGCACAGGTGGGTGCCGTGCGGGTAGCTGAAGTTCTCGGGGTCGTAGACGTAGTCGCTGTCCAGGGTCGGCTCCATGCCGTCCGGGAGGTTGTGCGCCGCGAAGGTGGCCAGCGCGATCTCCTGGATGGTCAGCGACGCCTCGGGCGAGCCCGCGACGCTGAACGTGCCGCCGTTGAACTCGACGTCGGCCTCGGACGCCTCGAGCAGGTGCGCGGCGATCCGCTTGGCCTTCTCGAGCACCTTGCCGGTGGCCTTGTGGATCGCGACGCCGCCGACCACGAGCGAGCGCGAGCCGTAGGTGTCCATGCCCTTGGGCGAGGAGTCGGTGTCCCCGGTGATCACCTCGACGTCGTCGAACGGCACGCCGAGCGCGTCGGCGACGATCTGGCTCCACGCGGTGTGGTGGCCCTGGCCGTGCGGCGTCGCGCCGCTGGTGACCTCGACCTTGCCGGTGGGGAGCATCCGGATCTGCGCGGCCTCCCAGCCGCCGGCGCCGTAGGACAGCGAGCCGAGGACGCGGGACGGCGCGAGGCCGCACATCTCGGTGAACGTCGAGATGCCGATGCCCAGCTGCACCGGGTCCTTCGACTCCCGGCGCGCCTTCTGCTCGGCACGCAGCGCCTCCATGCCGAACATCTGCTCGGCCTTCTCGGTGGCCGCCTCGTAGTTCCCTGAGTCGTAGGTCAGGCCCGCGACCATCTCGTACGGGAACTCCTCGTGCGTGATCCAGTTCTGCTTGCGCAGGTCCATCGGGTCGCGGTCGAGCTCGGCGGCGAGCTCGTCCATGATCCGCTCGATGGCGTACGTCGCCTCGGGACGGCCCGCGCCGCGGTAGGCGTCGGTCGGGGTCTTGTTCGTGAACACGCCCCGGCAGGTGAAGTCGTAGGCCTTCATCTTGTAGATGGCCGGGAACATGAACGCGCCGAGGATCGGGACGCCGGGCGTCACCAGCTGCAGGTAGGCGCCCATGTCGGCGAGCAGGCCGACCTTGAGGCCGAGCAGCGTGCCGTCGGGCTTCGCGGCGATCTCGATGTCCTGCAGCTGGTCGCGGCCGTGCACGGTCGCCTGGTAGTGCTCGCTGCGCGACTCGGTCCACTTGATCGGACGTCCGAGCTTCTTGGCGACGACGAGGCAGAGCACCTCCTCGGCGTAGACGTTGAGCTTGAGGCCGAACCCGCCGCCGACGTCGGGGGCGATGACCCGGATCTTGTGCTCGCCGATACCGGTGACCAGGGCGAGCATGACCCGCAGGATGTGCGGGATCTGGGTCGAGCTGTAGACCGTGTACTCGTCGGCCGCGGCGATCGGGGCGACCACCACGGCGCGCGGCTCCATCGGCGAGCCCATGAGGCGCTGCTGCTTGAAGCGCCGACGCACCACGACGGCGTCCGGGTTCGCGGCCAGCGTCTCGGCGTAGTCGTCGCCGCTGGCGAACGGCCACACGAACGACGTGTTGGTGCCCTTGTCGCTGTGGACCAGGGGCGAGCCGTCCTTGATGGCCTCGTCCATGTCGACGACGGCCGGCAGCTGCTCGTACTCGACGACGATCGCCTCGAGGGCGTCGGCCGCGGTGTACCGGTCGCGGGCGATGACGACGGCGACGCCGTCCCCGACGTAGCGCACCTCGTCGGTGGCGAGCGGGTGGTGGTCGGGGTGGACCATGTCCGGGGTGACCGGCCACGCGCAGGGCAGCGCGCCCTGGACGTCGGCGAGGTCAGCGCCGCTGTAGGCCGCGATGACGCCGGGCATCTCGAGCGCCGGCGCGACGTCGACCGACAGGATCTTGGCGTGGGCCATCGGGCTGCGCAGGACGCTCATGTGCAGCAGGCCCGGCAGGGTGATGTTGTCGGTCCAGGTGGTCTGGCCGGTGAGGAGCTTCGGGTCCTCCTTGCGGCGGCGTCCGCGACCGAGCTCACCGCCGGCGTACGGCTTGCTGAGGTCGTCCTCGGAGATCTGCCCGGCCACCAGCCCGGCGTCCAGCTGCTCGGTCATGCGCTCGCCCCCACGGGTGCGTCCTGGAACGAGCCGGGGATCGCGCCGTCACCGCGCATCTCCGACGCCGCCGACAGGACGGCCTTGACGATGTTCTGGTAGCCGGTGCAGCGGCAGAGGTTGCCCTCGAGGCCGTGCCGCACCTCGTCCTCGCTCGGCGAGGGGTTGTGCTTCAGCAGGTCGACCGCGGCCATCACCATGCCGGGCGTGCAGTAGCCGCACTGCAGGCCGTGGTGCTCGCGGAACGCCTTCTGCACGGGGTGCAGCTCCGGTCCGTCCGCCAGGCCCTGGATCGTCGTGATCTCTGTCCCGTCCGCCTGGACCGCGAGGACGGAGCAGCTCTTCACGCTCTCGCCGTCGACGTGCAGGATGCAGGCCCCGCAGTTGCTGGTGTCGCAGCCGATCGGGGTCCCGACCCGGCCGAGCTTCTCGCGCAGGTGGTGGACGAGCAGCGTCCTCGGTTCGACGTGGTCCTCGTAGACGACGCCGTCCACCTTCATGCTGACCTGGCTGACCTGAGCCACGAGCTCTCCTCCACCACGTGCCGGGCGGGACGCCGTGCGGCGCACCGCGGCAGGCCGACGGCCCGGAGGACGGGGCGCGGGGAGGACCGGGGACGGGTCAGGATTCCCGCGCGACGCCTCAGGCCAGGCCGGACGACGCTGCTCGACCCGGTGTGATCCGGGCCACACCGCGACAGTGTCACGGCGTCGTACCCAGGGCAACAGCAGGTCAGGCGACGTGCCGGGCCGTCTTCTGCGCGGCGGTCGCCTGGACCGGGAAGTGCGCTCCCGGGGACAGCACGGTGCACACGGCGACGACGAACCAGAGCCTCCAGCGGTGCCAGCGCCAGGTCAGCAGGACGAGCGCGACGAGAAGCAGGAACAGGGTCCCGTGCACGGCGCCGAGGACCGGCTGCGGGTCGAGGCTGCTGGTGCGCTTCATGGCTGCACCGATCATGAGCAGCACGAAGCTGATCGCCTCGTAGGCCGCGACCTTCCGCAGCGCCCGCACCAGGAACGGCAGCCGCGGCTCCTCGATCACGCGAGCTCCAGGTCCTCGAAGGCGAACCCCGGACTCACGACGCAGGCCACGAGGACCGCCTGGTCGCGGCCCGGCTCGGCCGCCTGCCACTCCCCCGGCTCGACCAGGTGCGCGTCGCCCGGCCCGAGCTCGACCACGGACGCCTGCGCCGGCGCGGCACCGGTCCCGCCGAGGCGCAGCACCAGCGGGCCGCCGGCCTGCCACAGCCACATCTCCCCGGAGCGGACCCGGTGCCAGCGGGAGCTCTCGCCGGGCTGCAGCAGGAACGAGATGCAGGTGGCCGGGCTGCGGTCGCCGTACGGCGTCGGGACCGCACCGGGCACCCGCCAGGTCTCGCGGTACCAGCCGCCCTCGGGGTGCGGGGCCAGGCCCAGCCGCTCCGGCGTCACTGCGGCGCTCCGGAGGCTCGCTCCACGAGCTCGCGGGAGGCCCGCTCCTGCCTCGCCTTGTCCCACCCGCACGTCCCGCTCACAGCTGGCCCACCAGCTCGTCGGCGGCCGCGTAGGGGTCGAGCTCGCCCGCGACCACGCGGGACGCCAGGGTCTCGAGCGCGTCGCCCCCGCGCAGGTCCCCCATGCGCGCCCGCAGCACGGTGAGCGCGATGGCCTCCACCTCGTCAGCCGCGCGCTTCGCCCGGCGCACCTCGAGCTGCCCGGTGTCCGCGAGCCACTGCCCGTGCTGCTCGATGCGGTCGACGACGTCGTCGGCGCCCTCGCCGCGGGCGGCGACCGTCTTGACGATCGGCGCGACCCACCGGCCCTCGACCCGTGCCTGCGACGGGGCCTGGTCGCCGAGGCTCTGCATGTACCGGAGGTCGCGGACGACGGTGTCCGCGCCGTCGCGGTCGGCCTTGTTCACCACGAAGACGTCGGCGACCTCGAGGATGCCCGCCTTCGCGGCCTGGATGCCGTCGCCCATGCCGGGGGCGACGAGCACGAGCGTGGTGTCGGCGAGCGAGGCGACCTCGAGCTCGGACTGGCCGACGCCGACCGTCTCCACGAGGACGACGTCGCAGCCGGCCGCCGACAGCACCCGTAGCGCCTGCGGCGTCGCCCAGGACAGGCCGCCGAGGTGGCCACGGCTGGCCATCGAGCGGATGAAGACGCCGTCGTCGGTGGCGTGGTCCTGCATGCGGACGCGGTCGCCCAGCAGCGCGCCGCCCGAGAACGGCGACGAGGGGTCGACGGCCAGGACGCCCACCTTCATGCCCCGACGCCGGTACGCCGCGACGAGGGCGCTGGTCGACGTGGACTTCCCGACGCCGGGGCTGCCGGTGAGGCCCACGACCCGGGCGTGCCCGGCGTGCGGCGCGAGCAGGGCCATGACCTCGCGCAGCGCCGGGGACGCGTCCTCGACGAGCGAGATCAGGCGCGCGACGGCCCGCGGGGAGCCGTCGCGCGCCTGCTCGACGAGGAGGGGGACGTCCAGGGCGCGGCGTGACCGCGCCGTGGTCATCGGCGGTCGCGGGGACCTTGAGGATCAGCGCGAAGCCCTGGCCGCCACCGCCGCAGAGCGCGGCCGCGCCGGTGCCGCCGCCGCGGCGCTTGAGCTCGAGGGCGAGGTGCAGGGCGATGCGGGCGCCGGACATGCCGACCGGGTGGCCGAGGCTGATCGCGCCACCGTCGACGTTGACCTTGTCCTGGCTGATCTCGAGCTCCTTGGCCGACTGGATGCCGACCTGGGCGAAGGCCTCGTTGAGCTCGACGAGGTCGAGGTCGGCGGGCGTGAGGCCCTCCTTCGCGAGCGCCTTCCTGATGGCGTGCGCGGGCTGGCTCTGCAGCGAGGCGTCCGGGCCCGCGACGTTGCCGCTGGCACCGATCTCGGCGAGGACCTCGAGGCCGAGGGACTCGGCCTTCTCCTTGCTCATGACGACCAGGGCGCAGGCGCCGTCGGAGATCTGCGAGGCGGAGCCGGCGCTGATGGTGCCGTCGGCGGCGAAGGCCGGCCGGAGCTTCGCGAGCGTCTCGGCGGTGGTGCCGGGGCGCACGCCCTCGTCCTCGCTGACGACGATCGGGTCGCCCTTGCGCTGCGTGATCGACACCGGGACGATCTCCTGCTCGAAGCGCCCCTCCTTCATGGCCGCGGCGGCGAGCTCGTGGCTGCGGGCCGAGAACTCGTCCTGCTCCTCGCGGCTGATGCCGAGCTTCTTGCCGTAGGACTCGGTGCTCTCGCCCATGGCGACGTTGTCGAAGGCGCAGAACAGGGCGTCGTGGGCCATCGAGTCGAGCAGCGTGGCCGAGCCGTACTTGATGCCGGCGCGGCTGCCGGGCAGCACGTGCGGGGCGTTGGTCATGGACTCCATGCCACCGGCGACGACGATCTCGGCGTCCCCGGCCCGGATCGCCTGGTCGGCGAGGGCGATCGCCTCGAGGCCCGACAGGCAGACGCTGTTCACGGTCACGGACGGGACGGTCATGGGGATGCCACCCTTGACCGCGGCCTGGCGGGCGGTGATCTGGCCCTGACCGGCCTGGATCACGTGGCCCATGATCACCTTGTCGACCTGCTCGCCGGTGATGCCGGCCCGCTCGAGCGCCCCGGCGATGGCGAACCCGCCGAGGTCCATGGCGGTGAAGCCCTTGAGGGCCCCCTGGAGCTTGCCGATCGGGGTGCGCGCGCCGGCGACGATGACGGACGTGGTCACGGGGGGACCTCCAGGCAGGGGTTGGTGTCCTGCGAGAGTACGAGCAACACGACTGAGGGAGTACATGATGAAGGTCACGCACATCGACCACGTCGGCATCGCCGTCGCCGACCTCGACGCCGCCATCGAGCTCTACACGACGAGCTTCGGCATGACCTGCGTGCACACCGAGGTCAACGAGGAGCAGGGCGTCCGCGAGGCGATGATGGCCGTCGGCGACTCCGGCTCGTTCCTCCAGCTGCTGTCCCCGCTGAGCCCCGACAGCACGATCGGCAAGTTCCTCGACAAGAACGGTCCGGGCATCCAGCAGATGGCCTACCGGGTGGACGACATCGACGAGGTCAGCGAGCACCTGCGCGCCCAGGGCATGCGCCTGCTGTACGACGCCCCCAAGAAGGGCACGGCCGGGAGCCGGGTCAACTTCGTCCACCCGAAGAGCTCGGGCGGCGTCCTCGTCGAGCTGGTCGAGCCCGGCCCCGACGGGATGGGCCACTAGCCCGGGCAGGAACGCGCCCGCGGACGGCGAAGACAGCCCGCATGCGCCGTCCCCTCCTCGCCCTCGCCGTCACCGCCGGCCTGCTCACCGCCGGCACCGCCTACGCCGTCCCCGCGCCGCTGGTGCCGTCGACGCCGCTGACCGACCCGTTCTCGAGCGCGAACGTCACCCACGTCGGGACGATCCCGCTCGAGGGCGCGGGCGTGTCCATGGAGGTCCGGCAGGTCGGGAAGCAGACGCGTGCGTTCGTCAGCGGCGCCGGCGGCCTGTCCATCTACGACGCCACCGACCCCACCAGGCCGCAGCTGCTCGGCCACCTCCCGATGTACAACTGGGAGAACGAGGACATCGCCGTCAGCCAGGACGGGAAGACGGCCGTGCTGACGGAGTTCGAGGGCACCGTCTACCTGCACGTCGTCGACGTCAGCGACCCGACGCTCCCCCGCATCACCGGCTCGCTCGTCCCGGGCGGCGCCCACACGGTCACCTGCGCCGACCCCGCCTGCGGCTACCTCTACGGCTCCGAGGGCCAGACCTACGACATCCGCGACCGGGCGAACCCGAAGGAGCTGCCCGTCGCGCAGTCGTGGGGCGAGCTGGTCAAGGGCACCGGCAAGCGGGTCAGCGGTCACAACGTGCACCGCGACGCCGCCGGCTACTGGATCGCCGACGCCAGCCCGCTGGTGGTGTTCAAGCAGGTGGGCGGGAACCCCCTGCGCCTGGTCCGGGTCAGCGAGGGCACGGTCACCAAGAACACGAACTACCAGCACAACAACGTCCGGCCGCGGGCCGAGAAGTACACGTCGCGCAGAGCCGGGGACAGGAGCAGGGCCCTCAAGGACGGAGAGCTCCTGCTCGGCAACGGCGAGAGCAACTTCACCGGCACCTGCGCCGGCGACGCCGGGGCGTTCTCGACGTGGAGCATGGTCGGGTTCGACAAGGGTGCGCCGCTGACGCAGATCGACGTCCTGCGCCCGGTGAGCGGCACCTACGCGAACGGCGACCCTGCGGTCGACGGCCTGGGCTGCTCCGGCCACTGGTTCACGCAGAAGGACGCCCTCGACGGCTCGCTCCTCGTGGCCGCCGCCTGGTACGAGCACGGCACGCGCTTCCTGAAGGTCGACCCCCGCACGGGCAAGATCCGGCAGGTCGGGTTCTTCCAGCCGGTCCGCGGCTCGGCGTCGGAGGCCTTCCTCATGCCGACGAAGAAGGGCACCACCGTCGTCTGGACCGTCGACTACCACTCCGGCATCGACATCCTGCGCTTCGACGAGAAGGCCCCCGTCCCGACCGTGGCGCAGACCGACGCGTCCTGGATGGCCAAGGCCCGCGTGGTCGACAGCTTCTCCGCCGTCGTCCGCCGGCTGTGCCGCGCCGGCGCTGCCGCGACGCCGGCCGACCACGACCTCATGCACCGCACGGCGACGGCGACCTTCCCGGAGCTGGCCCGGTAGCAGGGGGGCCGCCGGGCGTGAGCCGGGTTACCGCTCAGTAGGCTCCCCCGACCGCGCTTGAGACTCATCGGAGGCAGCACCGTGCAGGAGATCCTCCAGGCCATCACGTCCGGCAACTACTCAGCCGTGCAGGGCCTGTCCGTCCCGGAGAGCTACCGGGGTGTCGTCGTCCGCAAGGAGGACGTCAACATGTTCGAGGGGGTCGCGACCCGCGACAAGGACCCCCGCAAGAGCCTGCACGTGCAGGACGTCCCGACCCCCGAGCTCGGCCCGGGCGAGGCGATCGTCGCCGTCATGGCGTCGTCGGTGAACTTCAACACCGTGTGGACGTCGATCTTCGAGCCGGTCAGCACCTTCGGCTTCCTCGAGCGCTACGGCCGCCTGTCCGAGCTCACCAAGCGCCACGACCTGCCCTACCACGTCGTCGGCAGCGACCTGTCCGGCGTCGTGCTCAAGGTCGGCCCCGGCGTCACCAAGTGGAAGGCCGGCGACGTCGTCGTCGCGCACTGCCTGTCGGTCGAGCTCGAGGACCACCAGGGCCACGACGACGCGATGATGGACCCGCAGCAGCGCATCTGGGGCTTCGAGACCAACTTCGGCGGCCTCGCCGAGCTGGCCCTCGTCAAGGCCAACCAGCTGATGCCGAAGCCCGCCCACCTCACCTGGGAGGAGGCGGCGGCCCCCGGCCTCGTGAACTCGACCGCCTACCGCCAGCTGGTGAGCAAGAACGCCGGCCAGATGAAGCAGGGCGACAACGTCCTGATCTGGGGCGCCTCGGGTGGTCTCGGGTCCTACGCCACGCAGTACGTGCTCAACGGCGGCGGCACCCCGGTCTGCGTCGTCAGCAGCCCGGAGAAGGCCGAGATCTGCCGCAAGATGGGCGCCGAGCTGGTCATCGACCGCAGCGCCGAGGACTACAGGTTCTGGAAGGACGAGAACAACCAGGACCCGAAGGAGTGGCAGCGCTTCGGCAAGAAGATCCGCTCGCTCACCGGCGGCGAGGACATCGACATCGTCTTCGAGCACCCCGGTCGCGAGACCTTCGGCGCCTCGGTCTACGTCACGCGCAAGGGCGGCGTCATCACGACCTGCGCGTCCACCAGCGGCTACATGCACCAGTACGACAACCGCTACCTGTGGATGAACCTCAAGCGCATCGTCAGCTCGCACTTCGCGAACTACCGCGAGAGCTGGGAGGCCAACCGCCTCATCGCCAAGGGCAGGATCCACCCGACGCTGTCCAAGACCTACACGCTCGAGAACACCGGGCAGGCAGCGCTCGACGTCCACCGCAACGCCCACCAGGGCAAGGTCGGCGTGCTGTGCCTCGCGCCCGAGGAGGGCCTCGGCGTCAGCCCGGAGGCGCAGGACTTCCGGGCCCAGCACCTCGAGGCGATCAACCGCTTCCGCGACGTGTGACGGGCACCCCGCTCGCGCCTCCGGAGTGAGGCGCGAGCGGGGTGGTAGGACAGGCCCATGACCGGACCCGACGCTTCCCTGGACAACCTGGTCGGCCCCGGCGACGACGCGCAGCCCGCCGGCTTCGACGTCGTCTTCGGCCGCGGCTACGACCGCCGGCAGGTCGAGGACTACGTCGAGCGCGTCGAGGTCGCGCTCGGCGAGGCCGACGCCCGCCACGCCGACGACGTCTCCCGCCTGCAGGCCGGCGAGAAGCAGTACAACAGCCTCCAGGAGCGGCTGGCCGAGGCCGAGGCACGCGCCGCGGGCCTTCCCGAGACCGCGACCCGGGTCGGTGAGCGCCTCGCGCAGATGCTCGCCCTGGCCGAACAGGAGGCCGCGCAGATCCGGGGTGCGGCGCAGGCCGAGGCCGACGCGATCGTCAGCCAGGGCCGGGCGCAGATCGAGGCCGAGAGCCAGGCGCGCACCACGGCGCTCGAGGCGCGGGAGCGGGAGATCGCCGGCGCCGGCGAGGAGGCCGACCGGATGCGCCTGGAGGCCCAGCGCGACGCCGAGACGGTCCGCAGCGCAGCCCAGCGCGACGCCGACGCCGTCCTCGAGCGGGCCCGCCGCGAGGCCTCGCAGACCGTCGAGCAGGCCCAGCAGACCGCGACCCAGCAGCGCGCCCAGGCCGAGGAGGACGTGCGGGTCGTGCACGACCAGGCCCGCACCGAGGCGGCCGCGATGACGCAGGAGGCCCGCCGCCAGGTGCAGGAGCTGTCGGCCCAGCGCGACAGCATCGCCGCCCAGCTGCAGTCGCTGCGCGACACGCTCTCCGGCGCTGTCGCCCCGCTCGGCGGGTCGACCTACCCGGCCGGCCAGCCCGGTCAGGGCGGCGCCGGCTCGGTGCGGACAGGCGCGGACCCGGTCTGATGGCCGCTGACCCGGCCGGGGACGAGGGCGCGGGGGGCGGACAGGACCAGGGCGCGGGGGGCAGCGAGGACGCGCTCGCCGAGCGGGTCGAGCAGCGGGTCGAGCAGGACCTGAGCTCGCGGCTCGACGACGTCGCCGGGGAGGCCGTCACCGCGGCGCAGCAGGCCGAGGTCCGGGCCGAGCGGGCCGAGGCCGGCGCGGCCCAGGCGGAGGCGTCGGCGGAGCAGGCCCAGCAGGGCGCACGAGAGGCCGGGACCGCCGCCGTCCGGGCGGCCCGGGTGGTCGCCCCGGACGACCCGCTGCTCGACACCGCGGTCCGGCGCCTGGAGGCCCAGGTCTCGCCCGAGCAGCCCTACGGCAAGCCCGGGAGGCCGCTGAGCCGGCGCGGGCCGTTCCGCACGGCCTTCACCGCCTCGCTCGGCGTCGCGGTCGCGTACGGCCTCGTCCAGGCCGTCCTCGACGTCCGCTCGGTCCTCACCCTGCTGCTCGTCGCGGCCTTCCTGGCCATCGGCCTGGACCCCGTCGTCCGCGTCCTCGAGCGCCGGGGGCTGCGCCGCGGCCGCGCCGTCGGCGTGGTGCTCGCCGGGGTGCTGCTCGTCTTCGTGGGGATCGGCTTCGCCGTGATCCCGCCCGTGCTCGACCAGGGGACGCAGTTCGTCAGCGAGGTGCCGCGCTACCTGAGCGACCTGCAGGAGAACGACCGCGTGGCCGAGCTCGACGCCCGCTACGGGCTGCTCGACCGGGCGCAGGAGTACGTGGCGCGTCCGCAGGAGCTCGGGTCGAAGGCCGTCGGCGGCGTCGTCGGCGTCGGCAAAGTGGTCTTCAGCGCCTTCTTCAGCGCGCTGACCGTGCTGATCCTGACCCTGTACTTCCTGTCGTCGCTGCCGACCATGAAGGCGAACGCCTACCGGCTCGTGCCGCGCAGCCGCAGGTCGAGGGTGGGGCTGCTCACCGACGAGATCCTCGACCGGGTCGGCGGCTACGTCGCCGGGGCCCTGGCCATCGCCGCGACCGCCGGCGCCAGCACCTTCGTGCTGCTCACGGTCCTCGGCGTGCCGTACCCGGTGGCGCTGTCGGTGGTCGTCGCGGTCACGGGGCTGGTGCCGCTCATCGGCGCCACGATCGGGGCGGCGCTCGTCGTCCTGGTCGCCTTCTTCACCTCGGTGACCGCGGGCGTGGTCTGCGCCGTCTTCTACCTCGTCTACCAGCAGGTGGAGAACTACCTCCTCTACCCGCGGGTCATGAGGCGCTCGGTCGACGTCTCGCCGGCTGCCACCGTCGTCGCCGTGCTCATCGGCGGCGGGCTGCTCGGCGTCCTGGGCGCCCTGCTGGCCATCCCGATCGCGGCCGCGGTGCAGCTGGTCCTGCAGGAGGTCGTGGCGCCGCGCCAGGACGCCGCCTGACCGCACCACGGTCGTCGCCGGCCGGCGCAGGGCCGCGCAGGGCTCCTAGGGCTCCTCGGGCTCGTCGTACGTCGTCGGCAGCGGCCACGACCCGGGCGCCACCCGCCGGACCACCTCGTCGAGCAGCTCCTCCGCGTGCCCGACGAACAGGTGCTTGGCGCCGGGGAAGGCCACCACCTCGGCCTGGGGCACGACCCCGAACCGCTCCCGCGCCTCGGGCGGCTGCAGGTAGTCGTCGTGCTCGGGGACGAGGGCCACGAGCGGCTTGCCCGTGTCGGCCCACGCGCTGAGCTCCTCCGGCGTCGAGAAGCGCAGCGGCGGGCTGATGAGCAGGGCGCCCGCGATGCTGGGGTCGCACCCGTGCTTGATCGCGAGGTCGGTCCCGAAGCTCCACCCGAGCAGCCAGATGGCCGGCAGGTCCTCGGCCTCGCACAGGTCCAGCGCAGCCGCGACGTCGTACCGCTCGGCCCGGCCGGCGTCGAACTCGCCCTCGCTGGTGCCCCGCTCGCTGGTCGTGCCGCGGGTGTTGAACCGCAGGACGGCGACCCCTGCGAGGGCCGGCAACCGCCAGGCCGCCTTGCGCAGCAGGTGGCTGTCCATCATCCCGCCCTGCGTGGGCAGGGGGTGCAGGCACAGCAGGGTCGCCACGGGCGGGCGGTCGACCGGGACGGCCAGCTCCCCGACCAGCCGGAGGCCGTCGGCGGTGTGCAGGACGACGTCGCGGCGGTCGGCCGGCAGGACGGTGTTGGCGCGGATGTCCACGGGCCACGACGCTAGCGGGACCCCGCCCCGAGGCCGGGCGTGCGCGGTGGACCCTCAGCCGTAGCGGGGGGCGTTCTTGCTCCGGTGCACCTTCACGCCGCGCCGGCTCCGGGCGCCCCAGCAGGCGGTGTGCCAGTGCCGGCGGTCGTCGCTGTCGCCGTCCGGCCAGGCGACGACGTGCGGCGTCCCGCCGTCGAGCTCCTGGTCGCAGCCCGGGCAGCGGTAGGCCCGCCCGGGGGCGTTCCCGGCGACCCGTCGCACGACGAAGCCGTCCTCGACGGCCTGTCCGGCGGGGACGTGCGGCGCCTCGTCGGAGGAGTCGCCGGCCCGCAACCGGTCCCGGGCGGCGGCCCGCATCGCGGCGCGACGCGAACCGCCCGCCACGGCCTACTTCCGGACGCTGTAGTCGAGGAACCCGCGGCCGGTCTTGCGGCCGAGGTACCCCGCCCGCACGAGGTGCTCCAGCATCGGGGCCGGGGAGTCGCCCGGCTCGCGGAACTCGAGGTAGAGCGTCCGCTGGATCGCCAGGGTGACGTCGAGCCCCACGACGTCCATGAGCGCGAACGGGCCCATCGGGTGCCCGCAGCCCTTCTTCATCGCGGTGTCGATGTCCTCGATGGTGGCGTAGTGCGCCTCGAGCATCTTCACGGCGTCGTTGAGGTAGGGGAACAGCAGGGCGTTGACGATGAAGCCGGCGCGGTCGCCGCAGAGCACGGCGTGCTTCTTCGTCCTGGCACAGACGTCGAGCACGGTGGCGACGACGTCGGGGGCCGTGGTGACCGTGGGGACGACCTCGACCAGCTTCATCAGCGTGGCCGGGTTGAACCAGTGCATCCCGACGACGTCCTGCGGCCGGTCGGTGGCCGTCGCGCACTCGATGACCGGCAGCGACGACGTCGTGGTGGCGAGCACGGCGCCGGGCTTCATGACGTCGTCGAGCGCCGAGAACAGCGCCTTCTTGATGGCGAGGTCCTCGACGACGGCCTCGATGACGAGGTCGCAGTCGGCGAGGTCGTCGAGCTCGGTCGTGCCCGTGATGCGGCCGAGGACGGCATCCCTCTCGGACTCGGTGGTCTTGCCGCGCTGGACCTGCTTGGCCAGGCTCTTCTCCACCGACGACCGCACGGCGGCGACCTTGTCCTCGCCGCGCGCCCGGAAGACGACGTCGTAGCCGCTCTTGGCGCAGACCTCGATGATGCCGGTGGCCATGGTGCCGGTGCCGATGACGGCGACCTTCTGCACGGGGCGACCGGTGGCGGCACCGGCCGACGACGGGGTCTCGGCGTCGGCCACGACCTCGGGCGAGCCCGCGGAGGCGTAGGTGTAGATGCCGCGGCCGGACTTGCGGCCGAGCAGCCCGGCGCTGACGTACTGCTTGAGCAGCGGCGACGGTGCGTGCCGGTGGTCGCGGGACTGCTGGTACATCGTGTTCAGGATGGCGAGCGCGGAGTCCAGGCCGATGAGGTCGAGCAGCGCCAGCGGGCCCATCGGGTGGCCGCAGCCGAAGCGCATCGCGGCGTCGATGTCCTCGCGGGAGGCGTACTTGGCCTCGTACATCCGCAGGGCGTTGTTGAGGTAGCCGAACAGCAGGGCGTTGGCGATGAAGCCGGCGCGGTCGCCGACGGTGACGTCGCTCTTGCCGACGGCGGCGACCAGCGCCTCGACGTCCTCGACCACGGACGGGTCGGTGACGACCGTCTGCACGACCTCGACGAGGTCCATCACGGGCGCCGGGTTGAACCAGTGCAGCCCGACCACCCGCGAGGGGCGGCTGGTCGAGGTCGCGAGGTCGGTGACCGACAGGGCGCTGGTGTTCGTGGCGAGCACGGCGTCGTCGGCGAGCAGGGCGTCGAGCTCGGCGAACAGGGCCTTCTTGCCCTCGAGGTCCTCCGGGACGGCCTCCACGACGAGGTCGCAGTCCTTGAGGGCCGACAGGTCGGTGCCGGTGCTGATCCGGCCGAGGATCGCGGTGGCGGCGTCCTGCTCGAGCTTGCCCTTGGCGACGGCCCGGCTGGTGGAGCCCTCGAGCCGGGTGCGCGCCCGGTCGACGCCGTCCTGCGACGGCTCGTAGCCGACGACGTCGATGCCGGACCGGGCCAGGACCTCGGCGATGCCGGACCCCATCGTGCCGAGCCCGACGATGCCGACCTTGCTGAACTGGCGAGCCACTGTTCCTCCTGAGACGGTTACCGATCAGTAGAGCAGGGTCAGAACAGCGTCGGGACGCCGGGTTCCAGGCCTCGCAGCGCGTCGTAGTCGACCTGGACGCAGACGATCCCGCGGTCGGCCGCCAGCACCTTGGCCTGCGGCTTGAAGCTCTGGGCGGCCAGGACGCCCTTGACGTCGCCGAGCACGGTCGAGACCCGCTGCAGGTACCGGGTCAGCTGCTCGACGCCGTCGATCTCGGCGTGCCGCTTGACCTCGACGATCACGTGGGCGCCGTCGGCGTCGCGGCACAGCAGGTCGACCGGTCCGATGTCGGTGGCGTACTCGCGCTGCACCAGGGTGAAGCCCTCCCCCAGCACGTGGCACTGGTCGGCGAGCAGGGCCTGCAGCTGCTTCTCGACGCCGTCCTTGACCAGCCCGGGGTCCAGCCCGAGCTCGTGCCCGACGTCGGACAGCACCTCCTCGACGCTGATGACGAGCTGCTCGCCGCCCTTGTTGGTGACCGTCCAGACGTCGTCCTCGACGGCGAGCGTGCAGGGCGGCGTCATCCACATGAGCGGCTTGTAGCCGCCGGTGTCGGAGTGGACGAGGACGCTGCCGTCGGCCTTGACCATGAGCAACCGGGTGGCGAGCGGGAGGTGCGCGGTGAGGCGGCCGACGTAGTCGACGGAGCAGGTCGCGATGACGAGGCGCACGCCGCCAGGCTAGGCCGGGGCAGGCGGGTGCGGGGCGGCGCACGGACCGGGGGCGGCCCCGGTCCGTGCGCGACGCGTCAGGCGGGGACGACGTACGGGAACGAGGCGGTGCGGCACTGCTCGGCCGCGGCCGCGGTGAGGCCCACGGCGATCGGCGTGCCGGTGACCAGGGAGAGCATCACCTGCGGCGCGTTGTCGGCGAGCGCGCGGCCGTTGCGCCGGTCCGCGGCGAACACCGCGGGGGTCCCGATCTCGTAGGGGAGGACGTCGGGGAACAGCTCCCCCGCGACCGCGCGGCCGTGCGCCTGGGGGTCGGCCGTGGAGCCCGACGCGGCTGCGGCGGCCCCGATCATCTGCGCGAAGGCGTCAGCGTCGGCCGCGACGTCCTCGGACGGGTGCCGGCTGTTGGCCGGGTTCGAGAAGTCCGTGTCGTCCGGCCAGAAGATCGGCCACATCATGGGCAGGCCACCGCGGTTGACCTGGCGGAAGCCGCCGGCACCGTCGGACAGCTTCGTGGCGGCCCAGACGTCGACCTTCGTGCCGGGCGCCAGGTCGGCGTAGCCGTGCGGCACCTCGAGCACGAGGGAGGCGACGGTCTTCCCGCCGAAGGTGTTCTCCGCCTCCGCCGGGTCCCAGGAGGACAGGTCCAGGGCCGTGCCGCCCGTGACGGAGGCGCTGATCGGCTCCAGCACGGAGAGGTCGAAGTAGAACGGGTCGGCCGCGCGGCCGGCGAAGAGGCGGACACCGCCCCCGTCCGCGGGCTGTCCGGTCCGGCCCTCGAGGACCAGCTCACCGGCAGCGCCGTCGTCGCTCGCCTGGGCGCCCTGCAGGACGGACAGCTGCAGGTCCTGGCCGCCGGCCTCGTCGGGCTCGCCGAAGACGACCCGGAACGTGACGTCCTCGCGCGGGGAGCCGTCGCGGTGCAGCTTGAGCTCGTAGCGGGCGCCGGGCCACCAGTCCGGGCTGGCGTGCTCACCCGTCACCGTGGTGTTGACGTCGAGGACGAGCACGGTGCTGCCCTCGCCGTCGAAGACGTAGAGGTCGTCGATGAGCAGCTGGCCGCGCTCAGCGGCCTCGGGGGTGTCGAGGTGGTGGGACATGTCGGTCCTCCAGCGGTCGGCGGGCCGGTCAGCGGGCGACCGGGCGCAGGGGCAGGGTGCGGTCCGCCTCCTCCTACCCGGACGACCTCCGGCGAAGCCGTTGCAGGGACAACCATTCCTGCCGGATGCCGTGCCCGGGCCTGCCGGCCGTGCGATCCTGCGGCGTGCTCGGTGACCTCCCGGACGCCCTGCCCGGCGTCCCCCACGCCCAGGTCCTGGACGCGTTGTTCACCTGCCTCGCGGCCGGGGTCTACGCGACGGACCACGTCAGCGGCCGCGGCGGCCGCCTGCTGGCCGTCAACCCGCAGTGCGCGGCCCTGCTCGGCTACGAGATGGAGGAGATGCTCGGCGCGTCCGTGCACGCGCTGGTCCACCACAGCCGCGCCGACGGCAGCCTCCTGCCGGTCGAGGCGTGCGCGCTGCTCGCCGTCGCCGAGGACGGCGCTCCGCGACAGGGCCAGGACCTGTTCTGGCGGCGCGACGGCACCCCGCTCCCGGTGGCCTGGACGGGCGCACCGCTGCTGCGGGACGGCGTCGTCGTCGGCACCGTCGTGGCGTTCACCGACGACACCGACCAGCGCGCGGCGAGCGAGGCCCGCGAGCGGGAGCTCGTCCGGGAGCACGAGACGGCCGTCGCCCTGCAGCGGGCGCTGCTGACGTCGCCGCCGGACGTCCCCGGCCTGGACCTCGAGGTGCGGTACCTGCCCGGAGCCCGCGGCGCAGAGGTCGGGGGCGACTGGTACGACGCCCTCGTCGAGGCGGACGGCAGCACCCTCGTGGTGGTCGGAGACGTCGTCGGGCACGACGCCGCGGCCGCGGCCGCGATGGGGCAGCTCCGGGCCCTGCTGCGCAGCGTCGCCCACGTCCTGCCGGAGGCGCCCGCCGCCCTGCTGACCCGGGTGGAGCGTGCTGCCGAGGCCCTCGGCGTCAGCGTCATGGCCTCCGTCGTCGTCGTCCGGGTCGGCCCGAGGGGGGACCGCGGCGAGCGGCACCTGACCTGGAGCAACGCCGGCCACCCGCCCGGACTCGTCCTGCGGGCCGACGGCAGCCCGCGCTGGCTGCCGGGTCCGCACGACCTGCTGCTGGGGGTCGACGTCGAGCAGGGCCGGCACGACACCTCCGACGTCCTGGCCGACGGCGAGACCCTGCTGCTGTTCACCGACGGCCTCGTCGAGCGCCGGGGCGCCGACCTCGACGTCAGCCTGGACGTGATGGCCCGCAGCGCCGGCGCCCTGGTCGGCCGCCCGCTGCCCGAGCTGCTCGACGGTCTCGTCGAGGCCGCCGACGAGGACGGGCACGACGACGTCGTGCTGCTCGCCCTGCGGAGCGCCTGAGCAGGCAGGTGCCCCGCGGGCGCACCGCGTGTGACGCACTCGGCAGGAACCGGCACCCGACGCGTCGAAGCACTCCGGGTGACCCGTTCCCGCCTCGTCCCCCTGCGCCGCCTCACCGCCCTGACCGTCGGCGCCGCCCTGCTGGCCGCCGGCGCCGCCTCCGCGGCCGCCCCGCAGCGGGCCGGCGTGGGCAGCCTCGAGACCGTGTCCGGCCTGCCGTCGGGCGTCCCCGCCGCCGCCCGCCGGCCCGAGGCCGCGCTCCCGACCCCGAAGGGCTGGCCGTTCGCCGAGTCCTTCCCGCACACCAGCGGCACCGAGCGCCTCGGCGGCGGGGCGTCGTACTGGAGCGACTTCCTCTACGACGACCACGGCGCGGCCACCGTCCCCCAGCCGACCGGGGCGATCGCGAACCTCGCGCCCACCGACGGCAGCTACACCTACCCGGACGGCCCGGCCGCGATGAACGGCGCCGACGTCTTCCGCAACGCGGTGGGCCTGGACGCGGGGGCGTCGTACTGGCGGGTCGACTGGAACACCCTGCAGGACCCGTCCGTGCCCGTCGCGGTCTGGGGCCTGGACACGAACGCCTCCACCCAGGACGGCGTCCGCGCCTGGCCGGCCGGCGCCGGCGTCAGCTCCCCCGGCCTCGACCGCGCCCTGGTGGTCAGCGGCGCGGGCGCCTGGCTGGTCGACGCCCGCACCGGGACCCGCAAGGACGTCTCCTCCGGCCTGACGGTCGACCGCAGGGCACGCTCGTTCGTCGTCCGGGTGCCCCGTGCGGTCCTGCCCGTCAGCGGCACCTGGCGGGTGCGCCTGGCCGCCGGGCTCGCGAACGAGGCCGGCGACGGCATGGCGCCCGCGGCCGGCGGCGCGGCCCCGGGCGGCACCGCCGTCTACAACGTCAGCTACCGCACGGTCCGCCAGGAGCCGCAGCAGTACAAGCACGGCACGTTCAGCAACACCGTCGGGACGAGCGCCACGCTCCGCGCCACCGACCTCGGCAACTACTGGATGGAGGACCACCAGGCCGAGGCGCTGTCGCAGAAGGACGTCGCCCCCTTCGGCCTCGACCTGCGCTGGTCGGACCTCGGTGCCCGCAAGGCGACCCCCGAGCCGCTCGTGACCGGCTACAGCAACCGCTGGCTGGTCAGCCGCCTCGACCTCGGCCAGGGCGTCGTCGCCAACAGCGGCGGCAACGGCACCGGCGACCTCCGCCCGAACTTCCTCGGCCGCGTCCAGCCCTACGCCGTCTACGTCCCGACGACGTACCGCCCCGGCACCCCGACGCCGCTGACCTGGATGCTCCACAGCCTCGGGGTCAACCACAACCAGTACGGCGCCCTGGACCCGAACCAGGTCCAGCAGACCTGCGAGGACAGGCGCTCGATCTGCGCGACGACCCTCGGCCGCGGGCCGGACATGTGGTACTTCGACGAGGCCGAGGTCGACGTCTGGGAGGTCTGGAACCGGGTCGCCCACGCGTACACGCTCGACCCCGAGCGCACCGTGATGTCGGGCTACTCGATGGGCGGCTACGCCTCCTACAAGCTCGGGCTCGCCTACCCCGACCTGTTCGCCAAGGCCATGCCGCTCGCCGGCCCGCCGACCTGCGGCGTCCGCGTGACCGGCGACGTCCGCTCCCCCGCGGGTGCCGGCCGCTGCACCGACGACGGCGACACGAAGCCGCTCGTGCGCAACGCCCGGGAGCTGCAGTACGTCCTGGCCGACGGCGCCGTCGACGAGCTCGTCCCGGTGACCAGCGTCCTCGAGCAGGTCCAGCAGTTCGACTCCCTCGGGTACCGCTACCACTTCGAGCTCTACCCGGCCGAGGGCCACCTCGACTACGCCGCCCAGGACGCGTTCGCCTCCCCGACGTCGCAGCTGGGCCGGACGATCCGCACGAAGGCGCCCGCCACGGTCGACTACACCTGGTACCCGCACCTCACGCGGTCCGACCTCGGCATCGGCCCGACCGGCGCCTACTGGGTGCGCGACCTGTCCGCCCGCACCACCACGCCCGGCACCCTCGCGCACGTCGTGGCCAGGAGCGCGGCCCTGCCCGACCACGTCATCACGGTGCACAAGGCCCAGACCACGGTCGTCCCGGGCGACCCGTCGCCGGCCATGGTCACCGACCAGACCTGGCAGCGGGGCGCCCTGAAGCCGCAGAGCCCCGCGCTGAGCCTCGCCCTGACCGGGGTGCGGACGCTCCGCGTCGACGCCGCCCGGGCCGGCCTGTCCTCCGCCCGCAGGGTCGCCCTGTCGGTCACCACCGACGGTCCGACGACGCTCGCCCTCAGCGGCCTGCGTCCCGGGGCGGTCGTCGTGCTCGAGGGCGTCTCGCGGACGGCCGACGCGGCCGGAGCGCTGCGGATGAGCCTGCGGTAGCCCGGGCAGGAGGGCGGGGTGATCCTCGCCTTCCTGTCCGCCCGGCTCCGCCGCTGGGTCCTGCTCGTCGTCGTCCTGCCGCTCGTCGGCCGGGTGCTCGAGGCCGTCGGCGTCCGGCTCCCCGGCCGGGCCGGGCGCGTCGTCGGGCGGGGCGGCAGCGTCCTGCGGGGTCCGCAGACCCGGCGTCGCGGCTACCGGCTGTAGACCGCGCCCAGGGGCCGCAGGGCTGCCAGGACCTCGTCGGCGCCCGGGCCGGTGGGCCGCGCCCGCACCTCGACCACGCCCGTCCCGGGCTCGGCGGCGAGCTCGACCGTCACCGGCCCGGGGGCGGGCAGCACCAGCCAGCGGCCCCGGGCGTAGTGCGTGTCGAGCAGCGCGTCGAGGACGGCGTCGACGTCGAAGGGCAGGTGCTCGGACAGGCCCGTGAGGAACGCCGGGACCTGCTCGACGTGCAGCCAGCACTCGTAGGGCTCGGTCACCCGTCGAGCCTGCCTCAGCCGGCCGGCCGGCGCACGGCGGTGATCCGCAGGTCGTGGGTGACCCCCGGGGCCGGCCCGCCGACCTCGACGGTCTGGACGCAGACCGCCGTCTCCAGGTCGAGCCGCACCCGGTGCGCGTCGGGCCGCTCGTGCTCCGGCAGTCCCTCGAGGCGGTCGCACAGGGCGCACGGCAGCAGCGGGCAGCAGGTGCAGCGGGGCGCGTACGCCCCGGTCGGCACGAGCAGGGCCTCCAGCGCCGGCCGCCCGTGGTGCTCGACCTGACGCAGCTCGTGCACCTCGGTCCCGGGCTCACCGTCGACGCCGTCGGCGAGCTCCGCCGGGTCGAGCACCGCGATCCAGTGGTAGTCGCGCCAGACCGGCACGGTGTCGAGGTCCTGGTCGGCCCGCCGCGGGGCGCCCGGCTCCGGGGTCGGCCGCCAGCCCCCGCGCTGCAGCGCGACGGCGCCGCTGGCCAGCACCGTCCCGGCGGCGTCGACGACGTGCAGGCGGTCCGGCCGCCGGACGGTGGCGGTGACGGGCGCCCGCCAGCTCGAGGTCGACGCGAAGGACACCGAGGTCCACCGCTCCGGGGACGACCGCGCCAGAGCGCGGAAGCCCTCGACCGGGGTCACGCGCGCGGGCTAGAGGGGCGGCAGGTCGTTCGCGCTGCGGATCACGCCGACGATCTCGCGCATGATCTGGGTCAGCGAGAAGTCCTTGGGCGTGAAGACCGCGGCGACGCCCTGCTCGCGCAGCCGCCTGCCGTCGGCGTCCGGGATGATCCCCCCGACGATCACCGGGATGTCGCCCGCGCCGGCCTCCTGCAGGCCCCTGAGGACAGAGGGGACGGCCTCCATGTGCGAGCCGGACAGGATCGACAGCCCGACCACGTGCACGTCCTCCTCGACCGCGGCGGCGACGATCTGCGCCGAAGTCAGGCGGATGCCCTGGTAGACGACCTCGAACCCGCAGTCGCGGGCCCGGACGGCGATCTGCTCGGCACCGTTGCTGTGTCCGTCGAGGCCGGGCTTGCCGACCAGGAAGCGCAGCCGCGAGCCGATCTCCTCACCGGTCCTCTTGACCAGCTCCCGGACGGCGGCGATGTCACTGCCCGCCTCGCCGGAGGCCATCGCGCCGGAGACGCCGGTGGGCGCCCGGTACTCGCCGAACACCTCGCGCAGGGCGCTCGCCCACTCGCCCGTCGTGACCCCGACCCGGGCGCACTGCACGGTCGCGGCCATGAGGTTCACGTCGGTCTTGGCGGCGTCGCGCAAGCCGCGCAAGGCGTCGTCGACGGCGGTCGCGTCGCGGTCGGCCTTCCAGGCGCGGACGGCGTCGATCGCCCGCTGCTCGACCTCGGGCTCGACGGTCATGATCGCGCCGTCGAGGTCGGACAGCAGCGGGTTGGGCTCGGTGGTCGTGAACCGGTTGACCCCGACGACGACGTCCTCGCCGGCCTCGATCCGGCGTCGGCGCTCGGCGTGCGAGCCGACCAGGGCGGTCTTCATGTACTCGACGGCCTCGACGGCGCCGCCCATGGCCTGGACCTTGTCGACCTCGGCGCGGACCTGCTCCTTGAGCGCCGCGACCTTGGCCTCGACCACGACGGACCCCTCGAAGAGGTCGTCGTGCTCGAGCAGGTCGGTCTCGAAGGCGAGCACCTGCTGCAGGCGCAGCGACCACTGCTGGTCCCACGGGCGGGGCAAGCCGAGCGCCTCGTTCCACGCGGGCAGCTGCACGGCGCGGGCGCGGGCGTCCTTGGACAGCGTCACGGCGAGCATCTCGAGGACGATCCGCTGCACGTTGTTCTCGGGCTGCGCCTCGGTGAGGCCGAGCGAGTTGACCTGGACGCCGTAGCGGAAGCGCCGGTGCTTGGGGTCCTGCACGCCGTAGCGCTCCTGCAGCAGCTCGTCCCACAGCTGCGTGAAGGCCCGCATCTTGCACATCTCCTCGACGAAGCGGACACCCGCGTTGACGAAGAAGGAGATGCGGGCGCAGACCTCGCCGAAGCGCTCGTCCGGCACCTGGCCGGCGGCCTTCACGGCGTCGAGGACGGCGATCGCGGTGCACAGGGCGTACGCGACCTCCTGCACGGGCGTCGCGCCGGCCTCCTGCAGGTGGTAGCTGCAGATGTTGATCGGGTTCCACTTGGGGACCTCGGTGACCGTGTAGGCCACCATGTCGGTGATCAGCCGCAGCGACGGGCCGGGCGGGAAGACGTACGTCCCGCGCGAGAGGTACTCCTTGACGATGTCGTTCTGGGTGGTGCCGCTCAGCGCCGACGCCGGGGCGCCCTGCTCCTCGGCCACCGCCTGGTAGAGCGCGAGCAGCCACATGGCGGTGGCGTTGATCGTCATCGAGGTGTTCATGGTCTCGAGCGGGATCTGGTCGAACAGCTGCCGCATGTCGCCGATGTGCGACACGGGCACGCCGACCTTGCCGACCTCACCGCGGGCCAGCTCGTCGTCGGGGTCGTAGCCGGTCTGGGTCGGCAGGTCGAAGGCCACCGACAGGCCGGTCTGGCCCTTGGACAGGTTCGTCCGGTACAGCTCGTTGGAGGCGGTCGCGCTCGAGTGGCCGGCGTAGGTGCGCATGACCCACGGCTTGTCCCGCGTCGGCTTCTCGGCAGCCGGGGCGGGCGCCTGGTCGGCCCCGGGGACCTCGGCACCGATCGAGGGCGTCGTCTCGGTCATGCGGTCCTCCACGTGCGTCCTGGCGGCGTCGGGGGACGCCTGCCCGGAGCGTAACGGCGCGGACACGCACGCCCGACGTGACGTCCGCAACCCGCACGGTCGCCCGCCTTGGCGGCCGGCGAGGACGACGGGGAGCTCCCGCCTAGCCCGCGGCCCGGTGCAGGGCGAAGGCCGCGAGGAAGCCCGCCGCCGCCAGCAGTCCGGTGGCCTCCGGCGCACCCTCGACCGCCTCGGGGAGCATCGTGTCGCTGAGCATCGCCAGGATCGCTCCGGCGGCGAAGGCCGTCACCACCGCGACGCCGCTCACCCCGAGCGCGTCCCCCGCGAGCAGGCCGCCGGCCGCGGCCACACCGGAGGCGACGGCGATGCCGGCCCAGAGGCCGAAGACGTAGCGGGCGGTGTGGCCGGCCTCGCGCATCCCGGCGGCGCTGGAGAGCCCCTCGGGCAGGTTCGACAGGAAGATGGCGACGACCGTGGCGATGCTGACGCCCCCGCCGCCCAGCAGGCTGACGCCGATGACGGCCGACTCCGGCACGCCGTCGAGCAGCGCCCCGACCGCCAGCGCCGTGCCCGAACCCTCGCTCTGCTGCCCGCCCGAGCGCTTGCGGTGCCGGGCCCCGTACCGGGCCAGGGCCACGTTCGCGCCGGTGTAGACCAGCGCGCCGGCCGCGAACCCCGCCACGACCTCCGGGAGGCCCGCGCTGTCCGCGGCCTCGGCCACGAGCTCGAAGGCGAGCGCCGACACCAGCACCCCCGCACCGAACGCCATGACCAGCGCGACGAGCTTCTTCGGCACCGGGAGGAACCAGGCCACGGCCGCGCCGACCAGGAGCGCTCCTCCGGCGAGCAGCCCCCACCCGGCCGCGGCGAGGACGTCGTTCACGAGGAGGGCACTCCGCTGCCCGAGGTGCGCACCTCCCGCGGGCGGGGTGCGGGCAGGCAGCCGGCCTCCGCGCCGAGCGCCCGCAGCCCGGCCCGGTCGCCCGCCCCGAACTGCGACACCGCGTTGGTCGTCTGCGGCCACATCACCTGGGTCGGGTCGTCCACGTGGCGCAGCCCGACGGCGTGCCCGAGCTCGTGCAGCAGCACCTCGCCGTCGGTGGTGCCGGGGCCGAACCCGTCGGGGAGCGGAGCGCCGGCGTCGAGGGCGACCTGGGCGCTGACGATCGAGCCGCCGCGCACCCCGGGCAGGGCGGTGCTGACGGTCACGCCCTGGACCTGGCCCTGCAGCCCCAGGTCGGTCTCGGCGGGCGGCACCCAGGCCACGAGCAGCGGCGCCCAGCGGCCGGGGTAGCGGTCCGGCTGGTAGGCGCGGCGGTCGCTCGTGGGCAGCTCGTCGGTGTCGCCGTCGTCGACGAAGCGCAGCCCGCTGACGGCGGTGATCCGGGCCAGCGCGTCGGCGAGGTCGCGCCGCCCGCCCGCGGGTGCCCAGCGCGCCCCGACGACGTAGTGCACCGGCGTGCAGGGGTCCCACCGGGCGGGCCTCCCGGCGGTGTCGCGGTAGACCGGTCCCCAGCCGTCGGCGGTCGAGGCCGGGACGTCGTCCGCCGTGAGGGCCGGTGGCGGCTCCGGCAGCTGCGCGCGCACGGCGACGGCGGTGGCGACCAGGACGACGCCGGACACCGTCAGCACGAGCAGGCGCGGGACGCGACGGGGGGCCGCCCGGGGCGCCGCCGCAGCGACGGTGACGGCGTACGGCTCCACGACGGGGAGGATCGGCGTCCGGGCGGCTGACCTGGAGGGTCTCAGGCGGCGGCGGAGCTGCGGCGGGAGTGCAGGACCCGGTCGAGGCGGGTCCGCGCCAGCAGCCGGGCCACCGGCGCCGGCACGTCCTGCAGCACCAGCACGCGGCCGGCCCGGCCGGCCCGCCGGTGCGCCCCGACGAGCACGCCGAGGCCGGTGGCGTCGACCGCGGCGATCCGGGTCAGGTCGAGCACGAGCTCGCCCGTCCACCGGTCGACCTGGTCGGCCAGGACCAGGCGGGCGTCGGCGGCAGCGCTGACGTCGAGCCGCCCGACGAGCGCCACCAGGCGGCCGGGGACGACGATCTCCAGGACGGACACGAGAGCCTCCACACCGGCTCGGACGTGGGGAAGCGCCGCCCGGTTGCCTCGATGGCGCCACAGGACGCCCCGGTTCGCGGGGAGGCGCGCCGCGGGGCACACTCGCAGGGCTCCTGCTGCGCACCGGAAGGCCCTCCGTGATCGTCAACAGCTACCACTACCTGCTCGGCCCCGTCGTGGCCGTCGCGGCGCTCGGGCTGATCGTGCTGATGATGCGCTGGGTGTTCTCCACCGACCACCGCGAGGACCGCACGGCGCGCCGCACGCAGAAGGCGATGAGCGCGGGCGACTACGGCCTGCTGGTCCCCGTGGCCACCGTGCGCGTCCGCGAGGACGCCGAGCTGCTGCGCGGCGTGCTCCGCGACGCCGGCATCAGGGGCACCGTCGCCACCGCTCCCGAGGGCGGGCTGTCCGTCCTGGTCTTCCGCGCCGACGCCCTGCGGGCGAAGGACCTCGTCTCCTCCTAGCTAGAAGGCGGGCAGGTCCGGGACCCGCTCGCGCCGCACGTCCGCCCCGAGCGCGGTCAGCGACGGCAGGAACCCCTCGTAGCCGCGGTCGACGTGGTGCACGTCGTGGACCTCCGTCGTCCCCTCGGCCACCAGCCCGGCGAGCACCAGCGCGGCGCCGGCCCGGATGTCGTGCGCCGACACCGGCGCCCCCGAGAGCCGCTCCCGCCCGCGCACGACGGCGTGGTGGCCGTCCGTGCGGACCTCCGCCCCCAGCCGGCTGAGCTCGTTGACGAACATCCACCGCGCCTCGAACACGTTCTCGGTGATCATCGCGGTGCCCTCGGCGACGGCGTTGAGCGCCAGCACCATCGGCTGCAGGTCGGTCGGGAAGCCCGGGTAGGGCAACGTCACGACGTCGACCGCCTTGGGCCGGCGCTCCATCCGCACGCGGAACCCGTCCGGCCCGTCGTCGACGGTCGCCCCCGACTGCACCAGCTTGTCGAGGGCGATCTCGAGGTGCGCCGCCTGCCCGCCGCGGACCAGGACGTCGCCCCGGGTCATCACCGCGGCGACCGCGTAGGTGCCGGAGACGATCCGGTCGCAGACGGTGGCGTGGCTGGCGACGGGGTGGAGCCGGTCGACCCCCTCGACGACGAGCGTGGAGGTCCCGATCCCGTCGATCTGCGCACCCATCTCGACGAGGAACTCGCAGAGGTCGACGATCTCGGGCTCGCGCGCGGCGTTGTCGACGGTGGTGGTGCCCTCGGCCAGGACGCTCGCCATGAGCAGGTTCTCGGTGGCGCCGACGCTCGGGAAGTCCAGCCAGACGGGGGCGCCGGTCAGCCGGGGGGCGCGGGCGATCAGGTAGCCGTGCTCGTTGACGACGGTGGCGCCCAGCTTCTCCAGCCCGCGGATGTGGAAGTCGAGGCCGCGGCTGCCGATGGCGTCGCCGCCGGGCAGCGCCACCTTGGCCTCCCCGCACCGGGCCACCAGCGGCCCGAGGACGGCGATGGAGGCGCGCATCTGCTTGACCAGGTCGTAGTCGGCCTCGTGCCGCGGGACAGCGGGCACCGTGATGCTGACCGTGCCGGGTGCCCGCTCGACCGTGCAGCCGAGCCGCCGCAGCACCTCGCTCATGATCGTCACGTCGAGGATGTCCGGGACCCGGGTGAGCGTCGTCGTCCCCTCGGCCAGCAGGGCGGCCGCCATGAGCTTGAGGACGCTGTTCTTCGCGCCGGTCACCTGCACCTCGCCGGCGAGCCGGGCACCGCCCTGCACCACGAAGCGCTCCACGGAGCCGAGTCTAGGTTCGGGACATGGGCGTGGACGAGCTGCTGCAGCAGGCCCGGGCGGGACTGGTCCGCCTGACCCCGCAGGAGGCCGTCGAGGGCGGCCTCCTGCTCATCGACACCCGGACGTCCGAGCAGCGGGCCGAGCAGGGCGAGCTGCCGGGCGCGCTCGTCATCGACCGCACCGTCCTGGAGTGGCGGCTCGACCCGACGTCGCCCTGGCGGGTCCCGGAGGCGGCGCCGGGGGTGCGGGTCGCCGTCCTGTGCCGGCAGGGGTACAGCAGCAGCCTCGCGGCGGCGTCGCTGCGGGCGGTCGGCGTCGAGGCGACCGACGTCGTCGGCGGGGTCGAGGCGTGGGCGGCGGCGGGGCTCCCCCTGCACCGCGGTCCGGCCGACGTCCGCAGGTGAGGCAACCTCCGCTCCCCCGTGGGCGTCTGGACCGGGTGTGAAGGACGAGGAGTTCCGCGCCTGGGTGACCGGGCGCTCGGCGTCGCTGCTGCGCACGGCGTACCTGCTGACCGGCAGCCGCCCCGACGCCGAGGACCTGCTGCAGACCACCCTCGCCAAGACGTACCTGGCGTGGGGCCGCGTCCGGGAGCGCGAGGCCCTCGACGGCTACGCCCGACGGGTCATGGTCAACACCCAGACGTCGGTGTGGCGGCGCCGCAAGGTCGACGAGCGACCGACCGACCAGCTGCCCGAGCGGGGCGGCCGGGACCAGACCGCCGACCTCGACCTGCACGACGCCCTCTGGTCGGCGCTCGCCCGGCTCCCCCGCCGCCAGCGCGCCGCCGTCGTCCTGCGCTACTACGAGGACCTGTCCGAGGCCGAGACCGCCCGGGTGATGGGCGTCAGCACCGGCACGGTCAAGAGCACCACCTCCAAGGCCCTCGCGAAGCTCCGCGACGACTCCTCCCTGCGCGACGACCCGCGCCTCTCGATCGGAGCCCACGCATGACCCTCACCCCGAACCCGCTGGACGACGAGCTGCGCCTCGCGCTCCGCTCCCGCGCCGACGCCCTCCCCCCGCTGGCGGACCCGTTCGCGGGGGTCGCGCGCAGGGCGCGAGGGATGCGACGACGCCGGGCCGCCGCGGCCGTGGCGGGCAGCGCCCTCGCGGTGCTGGCCGTCGTGGGGGCGGGCACGCTGCTGACCCCGGACCGGGCGGCCGGGCCGTCCGACGTCGCGGCCCCCACCGAGCGGCGGGCGTCCCAGGGGCTCGACCCGGCCAACCCGTGGCCCTATCGCGGCGACCTCCCCCTTGCATCCGTCGCGGTCTCCGCTATCGGGTCGTGGGAGGCCCGTCATCCGGGCACGACGTCGGTGGACCTCCTGTTCGGGCACCGGTACGGCGCTTCAGGCCAGCCGGAGGTCGTCGTCGTCGCCCGGAGCGCCACCGGCACGAGCTGGGGCGTCCTGACGGGGAACGCGACTGGAGGTTGGGAGGTCGCCTACGCGCACGACCTCCTCGGGACCGACCAGGTCGCCCTTGTCGCTCCCCTGCCAGGCGACGGGACCCCTCGACTGCTCGTCGTCGCTGCCCCTGGCGCCACTGACCTGGCCTACCGGGACGGGACCGCGGCGAGCGGGGCCGACCGGGGCCGGCCTCTCGCCCGGCTCGCGGACGGCGTGGGCATGCTTACCTATCCCGGCGACCGTGACCGCGACGACGTGATGGTCCGGCTCCCCGGGACTGACACCTACGTCGAGGTCCCCGACCAGGCCGCCGTGGCACCGGATGCCCCGGCGAACGTCCTCGACTGGCCGACCCGCGGCACGGTCACCCCGCAGACGCTCCTCGACGCCCGGCGCTCCTACGCCGACACCCGTCGCGCCACGCTCGAGCAGGTCCGGCAGAAGGTCCTCGTGACGGGCGAGGACGGCCTAGACGGCGGACGCGCCCACCTGCTCGGGCAGTTCTGGCTCGAGGGCGACACGACGGCGGACACCTTCGGCATCGTGGTCCGCGGGGGGGACAGCATCGAGCCGCAGCTCAAGACCGTCCTGCAGCCCGAGGCCGACCTCGCGGTCATGGTGCTGACCGGCGACGGCCAGGGCGGCTCGCGACTGGTCGTCGCGACGCGGCCCGGCGTCGTCGCGGTGGCCTACCGGCAGAGCAGCACCAGTACGCCCGAGCGGCAGGAGGTCCGCGACCCGCAGTCCGTGACGACCCTCTACCGCCCTCTCGAGGCCGAGCGGCCCGGGGCACCCGAGGACACCCTCACGGTCTCGTTCGCCGACGGCTCGAGCCGCAGCTACCCGGTGGCCTCGCTGCTGTGCGGCAAGACCTCCTGCGGCTGAGGGCACACCCGCGGCAGGTCCGGACTCCACCCGGGCTGCCACCAGCTCGCGCACGCATGCACCCGGCGGGTGCGAGCCGGGCCGTCCGTGAGGTGGAGTCCGGACCTGCCGGGTCCCGTGGAGACCGGAGCGGGCTCTCCCCACCCGGCGCCCCTGCCCGGCAGTCCCTAGGCTGCCGGGCATGGCTGTCCACCTGACCCGCATCTACACGAAGACCGGCGACGACGGGACCACCGCCCTCGGCGACATGAGCCGGGTCAGCAAGACCGACCCCCGCCTGGCCGCCTACGCCGACGTCGACGAGGCCAACAGCGCGATCGGTGTGGCCCTGGCGCTGGGTCAGCTCGACCCCGAGCTGGCCGGCCTCCTGCTGCGTGTGCAGAACGAGCTGTTCGACCTCGGCGCCGACCTGTGCACCCCGGTCGTCGCGGACCCCGAGTACCCGCCGCTGCGCGTCACGGCCGAGTACACCGAGCGGCTCGAGGAGGCGTGCGACCGCTGGAACGGGACGCTGGAGAAGCTCTCCAGCTTCATCCTCCCGGGCGGCACCCCGGGGGCGGCCCTGCTGCACGTCGCGCGCACGGTGGTCCGCCGGGCCGAGCGCTCGGTCTGGGCCCTCCTGCAGGACCAGCCCGACACGACGAACAAGGAGCCGGTGCTCTACCTGAACCGGCTGTCGGACCTGCTGTTCATCCTGTCGCGGGTCGCCAACCCCGGCGGCGACGTCATGTGGACGCCGGGCGGCGCGCGCTAGTCCTGGGGACTGCCCCCGACGTCCTGCAACAGGGCCTGCCGCCCGACGCGGGAGGCAGGACGCACGGGCTAGCTCACCGCGGCGGGAGCGTCGCCCCGGGGGGTCGGGCCTCGAGCCAGGCCAGGAAACCGGTGACGGCGCCCGCCTCCATGGCCAGCTCGACCTGGCCCTCCGGGGTGCGGCACTCCATCACCACCGCACCCGACAGGAGCGCGAGCGTCTCGGGCCCCCGCGGCGTGCGGCGCCCGTCGACGAGCAGCGTCCGGCGGGTCAGCGTGCGGCGGGGCCGCGGGGCGAGCGAGAAGACCCGGTACCACTGCAGGTCGTCGCCCTCGAAGCGCCCGACCCCGAGCACCCAGCCCCTGCCGTCGCGACGGCTGCTCGGCCGCAGGGACAGGTCGATCGTCCCGTAGCGACGCTGCAGGACGCGGCGCCGGACGGCGATGGCGACCAGCGGGAGGACGGCGAGGAGCACCAGCCCCACGACGACCTCAGCGGCGAGCACGGGCCCGGTGTGCCGCCGTCGTCGACCGGAGGGCTACTGGCCGGCCGCGCGCAGGCGGCCCTCGGCACGGCGCAGGGCCGACTCGTCGCCCTCGGCGCGGGCCTTGTCGGCAGCCGCGCGGGCCCGGTTCGCGTCGATGTCGGCCGCCAGCTCGGCGACCTCGGCCAGGACCGTGACCCCCTGGTCGGTCACCGACAGGAACCCGCCGGAGACGGCCGCGACCACCTCGCCGCCGCCCTGCAGGATCCGCAGCGTGCCGCCGTCGGCCAGCTGGCCGAGCAGCGGGGCGTGCCCGGGCAGGATCCCGATGTCGCCCTCGGTGGTCCGGGCGATGACCTGCGTGGCCTCGCCGGACCAGACCTCGCGCTCGACCGAGACCAGCGCGACGTGGAGCTCCGACACAGGGGTTCCTCTCTCAGGTGGTCTACGGGGTGGTGCACCGGCGGGCCGGCTCCGCAGAGCCGGCCCGCCGGGTCGTGCCGGTGCTGCTAGGCGTTGAGCTTCTTGGCGTTGGCCTCGACGTCCTCGATGCCGCCGCACAGGAAGAACGCCTGCTCGGGGATGTGGTCGTACTCGCCCTCGGTGAGCTTCTTGAACGAGGAGATCGTCTCCTCGATCGGCACGAACTTGCCGGGCTGACCGGTGAAGGCCTCCGCGACGAAGAACGGCTGGGACAGGAAGCGCTGGATGCGGCGGGCCCGGTTGACGAGGACCTTGTCGTCCTCACCGAGCTCGTCGATGCCGAGGATGGCGATGATGTCCTGCAGGTCCTTGTAGCGCTGCAGGATGCGCTGCACCTCGCGGGCGACGTCGTAGTGCTCCTGGCCGACGTAGCGCGGGTCGAGGATGCGGCTGGTGCTGTCGAGCGGGTCGACGGCGGGGTAGATGCCCAGCTCGGAGATGGCGCGCGAGAGGTTCGTCGTCGCGTCGAGGTGGGTGAAGGTGGTGTGCGGCGCCGGGTCGGTGATGTCGTCGGCGGGCACGTAGATCGCCTGCAGCGAGGTGATCGAGTGGCCTCGCGTCGAGGTGATGCGCTCCTGGAGCACGCCCATCTCGTCGGCGAGGGTCGGCTGGTAGCCGACGGCGCTCGGCATGCGGCCGAGCAGGGTGGAGACCTCGGAGCCGGCCTGCGTGAAGCGGAAGATGTTGTCGATGAACAGCAGCACGTCCTGCTTCTGCACGTCGCGGAAGTACTCCGCCATCGTCAGCGCGGACAGGGCGACGCGCAGGCGGGTGCCCGGCGGCTCGTCCATCTGGCCGAAGACGAGCGCGGTGTCGTTGATGACGCCGGACTCGGTCATCTCACCGAAGAGGTCGTTGCCCTCGCGGGTGCGCTCGCCGACGCCGGCGAACACCGACACGCCGGAGAACTCCTTGGCGACGCGGTAGATCATCTCCTGGATGAGCACCGTCTTGCCGACGCCGGCACCGCCGAACAGGCCGATCTTGCCGCCGGCGACGTAGGGCGCGAGCAGGTCGATGACCTTGATGCCGGTCGGGAAGATCTCGGTCTTGCTCTCGAGCTGGTCGAAGGCCGGGCTCGGCCGGTGGATCGGCCAGTAGGTGTCGGCGTCGACGCTCGCGACGTCCATCGGCTGGCCGAGGGCGTTGAACACGTGGCCCTTGGTGGCGTCGCCGACGGGGACCGAGATGGCCGCCCCGGTGTCGCGCACCGCGGAGCCGCGGGTCAGGCCGTCGGTCGGCTGCATGGCGATGGCGCGCACCATGTTGTCGCCGATGTGGAGCGCGGCCTCGAGGGTCAGGGTCGCGGTCTCGCCGCCGAGGACGCGGTCGACGTGGAGCGCGTTGTAGATCTCCGGCATCTCGTCCGGCGGGAACTCGACGTCGACGACGGGGCCGATGACCCGGGCGACGCGCCCGGTGCCGCCTGTGGACGCCCGGCCGCTGGGGTTCTGCGTGGTGACGGTCATGAGGGAGTCCTTCTCCTAGGCGTCGGCCAGCGCTGCGGCGCCGCCCACGATCTCGCTGATCTCCTGGGTGATCTCGGCCTGTCGGGCCGAGTTCGCTGCTCGGGTGAGCGACTTGATGAGCTCGTCCGCGTTGTCCGTCGCGGCCTTCATGGCGCGGCGGCGGGATGCCGACTCCGACGCCGCCGACTCGAGCAGGGCGGCGTAGACGCGGGTGGTGACGTACCGCGGCAGCAGGGTGTCGAGCAGCGCCTCGGGGCTCGGCTCGAACTCGTACAGCGGCAGCGGCCCGTCGGCCGGCGCCTCGTCGGTCTCCTCGACGACCAGCGGCAGGACGCGGTTGGCGACCGGCCGCTGGGTGAGGGCCGAGACGTACTCGGTGTGGACGACGTGGATCTCGTCGACCCCGCCCTCCTCGGTGGGCAGCAGGAACGCGGCGATGAGCGCGTCCGCGACCTCCTTGGCGTCGCTGTACTTCGGCTGCTCCGAGAAGCCGGTCCAGGACTGCTCGACCGGGCGGTTGCGGAACTTGTAGAAGCTGACCGCCTTGCGGCCGATGAGGAAGGAGACGGGCTCCTTGCCCTCGGACCGCAGGGTCGCCTCGAGCGACGCCGCCTGCTTGAGCGCGTTGGCGTTGTAGCCGCCGGCCAGGCCGCGGTCGCTGGAGACGACCAGGACGGCTGCCCGCTTGTTGTCCGGCTTCTCGGTGACCAGCGGGTGGTCGATCGAGCTCTGCGACGCGAGCGCGGAGATGACCCGGGTCAGCTGGCGGGCGTACGGCTGGGCCGCGTTGACCGCCTGCTGCGCCTTGACGATGCGCGAGGCCGCGATGAGCTCCATCGCGCGGGTGATCTTCTTGGTCGACCGCACCGACCGGATGCGGCGGCGGTAGACCCTGAGCTGGGCGCCCACGGCTAGGCCGGAGCGGCGGAGTTGCGACCGGGCTCGGCGCCGGCCGGGGCGCTGCCGCCCTGGTTGTACTTGGTGATGGTCTCCTGGCCCTCGCCCTCGAGGGGCTTCGCGGCGGCCTCGGTGCCGGCGCCGCTGCCGTCGCTCGTGCGGAACTGCGCGGTGAAGTCCTTGACGGCCTTCTCGAGCTGGCCGACGACGTCGTCGCCGAGCTTGCCGGTGCCGAGGATGGACTCGTAGATCCCGCTGGCGCTGCGGCCCACGAAGTCGAGGAACTCGGTCTCGAAGCGGCGGACGTCCTTGACCGGGATCGCGTCGAGGTGGCCGTTGGTGCCGGCCCAGATGCTGACGACCTGGCGCTCGACGCCGTAGGGCGAGTACTGCCCCTGCTTGAGCAGCTCGACGAGGCGGGCACCGCGGTCGAGCTGGGCCTTGGAGGCCTTGTCGAGGTCGGAGCCGAACGCGGCGAAGGCCTCCAGCTCGCGGTACTGGGCGAGGTCGAGACGCAGTCGGCCGGAGACCGCCTTCATGGCCTTGATCTGCGCCGAGCCACCGACGCGGGACACCGAGATGCCGACGTTGATGGCCGGACGGACACCGGAGTTGAACAGGTCGGTCTCGAGGAAGATCTGACCGTCCGTGATCGAGATGACGTTGGTCGGGATGAACGCCGAGACGTCGTTGCCCTTGGTCTCGACGATCGGCAGGCCGGTCATGGACCCGCCGCCGAGCTCGTCGGAGAGCTTCGCGCAGCGCTCGAGCAGGCGGCTGTGCAGGTAGAAGACGTCGCCGGGGTAGGCCTCGCGGCCCGGCGGGCGGCGGAGCAGCAGCGAGATGGCGCGGTACGCGTCGGCCTGCTTGGACAGGTCGTCGAAGACGATGAGCACGTGCTGGCCCTGGTACATCCAGTGCTGGCCGATGCTGCTGCCGGTGTACGGCGCGAGGTACTTCTCACCGGCCGGGTTGCTGGCGGGAGCGGCGACGACGGTCGTGTACTCCATCGCGCCGGACTCCTCGAGGCGACCGACGAGCTCGGCGATCGTCGAGCCCTTCTGGCCGATCGCGACGTAGATGCACTTGACCTGCTTCTTCGGGTCGCCGCTCTTCCAGTTGTCGCGCTGGTTGATGATCGCGTCGAGCGCCACCGCGGTCTTGCCGGTCTGGCGGTCGCCGATGATCAGCTGGCGCTGGCCGCGGCCGATGGCGGTCATGGCGTCGACGGCCTTGATGCCGGTCTGCAGCGGCTCGCCGACGGGCTGGCGCTGGACGACGGTCGGCGCCTGCAGCTCCAGGATGCGGCGGCCCTCGGCGACGATCTCGCCCTTGCCGTCGATCGGGTTGCCGAGCGCGTCGACGACGCGGCCGAGGAAGCCGTCGCCGACCGGCACGGACAGCACCTCGCCGGTGCGGCGGACCGACTGGCCCTCCTCGATGGCGCTCGGGTCGCCGAGGACGACGCAGCCGATCTCGCGGCTGTCGAGGTTGAGGGCGAGGCCGAGCGGCGCCGCCCTCGAACTCGAGCAGCTCGTTGGTCATCGTGGAGTAGAGGCCCTCGACGCGGGCGATGCCGTCGCCGACCTCGGTGACGGTGCCCACCTCCTCGCGGGTGGTCTCCGAGGTGTACGACGTGACGTACTGCTCGATGGCCGACCGGACGTCCTCCGGCCGGATGCTGAGCTCCGTCATCTGGTGCCTGCTCTCTGCTGGTCTTGGGCTGTCGGCGGGGCTGTCTCCAGCCCCGCTGCGCCCGCGGGGTCTGCCGGGGTGGGCCCCCGGTGGAGGCCCGTGTCTGTCCGTGCTGCCGGTGCGGGCACCGGGTCGTGCGGGTGGGGGTGCGGTCTAGCGGACGAGCTGGCGGCGGGCCTTGCTGCAGGCCGCGGGCGACCGTGCCGTCGAGGACGGAGTCGCCGACGCGGACCTCGACGCCGCCGATCACCGACGGGTCGACGTCGACCTGCAGCGCGACCTCGCGGCCGTACGTGCGGGCCAGGCGGCCGACAGGCGCTCGGTCTGCTGCGCGTCGAGCGGCCGGGCCACGCGGACCCGGGCGACCAGGCGCTGGCGGCGGGCCGCGGCGAGCCGCGACAGCTCCTCGAGGGCCGTCTCGACCGAACGGCCGCGAGGCCGGGTCACGACGACCTCGACCAGCCGCACCGTGGCCGCGGTGGCCTGGCCGCCGAGCAGCGAGCGCACGAGGCCGGTCTTGTTGGCGTCCGGCAGGCCCGGGTCGGTCAGCGCGGCGCGCAGCGCCGGCTCCCGCTCGAGCAGCCGGGCGAAGCGGAACAGCTCGTCCTCGACGTCGTCGAGCACGCCGTCGCCCTCCGCAGCCCGGAGCGCGGCGTTGGCGGCGACCGTCTCGACGGCCTCGCGCAGGTCGGCGGGGCCGTCCCACGGCGAGGCGACGAGGTCGGTCAGCGCCTGCAGCGGCAGCGCGGAGAGCTGGCCGCCGAGCAGGTTCTGCACGAGCGCGCGGCGCGAGGACGGGCTGGAGGCCGGGTCGGTGAAGGCCCGGCGCAGCGACGGCTCGCGGTCCAGCAGGCCGGCGACGGCGTAGAGGCCCTCGCTCACCTCGCCGGAGCCGGCGCCGGCCGGCAGGCCGCCGACCTGCTCCTCGAAGCGCGCGAGCGCCTCCCGGAGCGAGGCGCGGCTGACGCCCTCCACTAGCTGGCCCCGACCTTGGTGTCGGCCGCGGGCGCCGCCTCGAGGTCGGCGAGGAACCGGTCGACGGTGCCGCGCTGACGGGCGTCGTCCTCGAGGGACTCCCCGACGATGCGGGAGGCGAGGTCGACGGCGAGCGTGCCCGACCTCGCGGCGCAGCTCGGCGAGGGCCTGCTGGCGCTCGGACGCGATCTGCGCGGTGGCGGCCGTGGTGATGCGGGCGCCTCCTCGCGGGCCTCGACCGCGGGCCTCCTCGACGATCGCCGCACGCTGGCGCCTGGGCCTCGGTGCGGATGCGGCCCGGCCTCCTCGCGCGCCTCGGCGAGCTGCTGCTGGTACTGGGCCAGCAGCCGCTGCGCCTCGGCCCGCTCGGAGGCGGCGCGGGCGAGCTCGCCCTCGATCGACTCCGTGCGGTCGGCGAAGGTCTTCTCGAAGACCGGGAAGCACCTTCGCGCGCAGGAACAGGAACAGCAGCGCGAACGCGACGAGCCCGACGATGAGCTCGGACGCGTGCGGCAGCAGCGGGCTGGGCCCTCCGCCACCGCCCCTGGCGGCGGCGAGCACGAGGCTCGACAGGTGGACCACGGTCGTCAGAGCGCGAAGGCGAGACCGATGCCGATGATGGCAAGGGCCTCCGCGAGGGCGAAGCCGAGGATGGCGATGCTCTGCAGCACGCCGCGCGCCTCGGGCTGGCGCGCCACGCCGCTGATGTACGCGGCGAAGATCAGGCCGATGCCGATGCCCGGGCCGATGGCCGCGAGGCCGTACCCGACCATGTTGACATTGCCGTCCATTGTTGTTCCTCTCGAGGAGCGTGCGTCTGGGATGTGCTGCGCGGTGCGGTGGTCGTGCCGGTGAGCGGGGCGTGCGGGAGAGCGGGCCGGCCGGGACCGGGCGCGGCCTAGTGCTCGTCGAGCAGGGCGCCGCCGATGTACAGGGCGGACAGCAGCGTGAAGACGTAGGCCTGGAGCAGCTGCACGAAGCCTTCGAAGAAGGTCAGCACGATGCTACCGAGGAGCGACACCGAGCCGGCGACCACCCCGACCGGGCCGCCGTAGTCGCGCAGCAGGTACTCGCCGCCGAGGATGAACAGCAGCAGCACGAGGTGGCCGGCGAACATGTTGAACGTGAGTCGCAGGCAGAGCGTGACCGGGCGGACGATCACGGTCGAGAAGAACTCGATCGGCGCCAGCAGGATGTAGACCGGCCACGGGATGCCGGCCGGGAACATCATCGCCTTGAAGTAGCCGCCGAAGCCCTGCGCGCTTGATGCCGATGGAGTTGAAGATCACGCAGCTGATCACCGCGAGGAACAGCGGGATCGCGATGCGCGAGGTCGCCGGGAACTGCAGCACCGGGATGATGCCCGCGATGTTCAGGACCGCGATGAAGAAGAACAGCGTGGCCAGGTAGGGGACGTAGCGCATCCCCTCCTTGCCGATCGAGTCGAGCGCGATCGAGTTGCGGACGAAGCCGTACGCGACTCCCCGGCGAACTGCAGCTTGCCCGGCACGCGCTGGCCCGGCGGGTGGCGAGGGAGAAGAACAGCGGCGACGAGCGAGCGACCCCAGCACGATGATGAGCATCGGCTTGGTGAAGAACGTCCCGTCCCCGAACAGGGGCGGGTACGTCGAAGTCGCCGGTCCAGGGCTGACGAAGCCCTCGGCGAGCACGCTGGTGTTCACGACGTCCTTCCGTTCGGGACGTGCGGTGGCGGGCGGTTCGAGCGGCGGTTCTCGGGGCGTCTCGGGAGCCCGGCAGGCGCGGCCGGGTCCGGCGGTGCAGGCCGTGCCGGGTGCGGCGGACAGGCGTGCGGCGTGCAGCAGGCGCGTCGAGCGCCGGTCTCAGGCCCTACCGTAGCGGAACCAGACCAGGTACAGGCCGGCCGCCATGCCGACGAGCAGCCCGGTCAGCGACGGGCAGCCGGTTGTCGAGGCGCTCGCTGACGAACCAGCCCACACCACCCCAGACCGCAGCACCGCCCGAGACGACGAGGCCGAAGGCCCCCCACGCGTCGGCCTCGCCCCTGCGGGCGGCGCTCCGATCGCCGGGAGCCCGCTCGGGCCCGGCTGGCGACATGCGCGCCGGAGACTACACGCGGTGGTCGTCGTCGACGGTGGGCACCCGGCCGAGCAGGGCCACCTGCGTGCCGGTCCACAAGACGGTGGCGACGATGACCGTGAGCCCGAGGCCCGCGGGTGCACGAGGTCGGCGCGGTCGGCGGCCGCGCAGCAGGAGCAGCGCCAGCGCGAGCCGCAGCGTGTAGTTGACGAGCAGGACGGCGAGGCCCGAGCGCCGCGCGGTCCTCCTGCCCGCGGCTGAGCAGCAGCGGCACCAGGCCGGACCAGAAGAACAGCAGCGACGACGCCGGCGCCGAGGGCCGCGGACACCGGCGCCCCGCTCCCCCGACCGTGCAGCGCCGCGCACCGCCGCGCAGACGAGCGCCGCCCGCCAGGGTGGTGACGGGGCGCCGCGCGCAGGCCGGTGAGGCGGGGGCCGGGGGCCACGCCGCTCAGCCGCGCCGGTCGCGGGCGGCCCGCAGCCGGGGCACGCCGGACGCGAGCAGCGCGACGACCGCGAGCCCGGCCACGCTCGCCAGCACCGGCAGCGGGCCGTCGGAGAGCGAGGCCGTGACGGCGCCGAAGGCGAGCAGCGCCGTCCAGAAGTAGAGGATCAGCACGGCCCGGGGGTGGCTGTGGCCGATCTCGAGCAGGCGGTGGTGCAGGTGGGCTTGTCCGGCGCGACAGGGCGACCGGCCCGCCCGGGTGCGGCGGACGACGGCGAGCAGCAGGTCGACCAGCGGCACGGCCAGCACCGCGAAGGGCAGCAGCAGCGGCAGCAGCACCGGGAAAGACGCCTCGGGCGGCAGGTTCGCGTAGTTGACCTGCCCGGTGAGGCTGACGACCGACGCCGCGAGCACCAGCCCGATGAGCATCGCGCCGGTGTCGCCCATGAAGATGCGGGCCGGGTTGAAGTTGTGCGGCAGGAAGCCCAGGCAGGCGCCCGCCAGCACCGCGGCGATGAGCGTGGGCGCGGTGATCCGGGCCTGGGCGACGTCCGCGGTGACCGAGCCGGAGGACAGCGCGTAGGAGAAGGCGAAGAACGCCAGCGCCGCGATCGCTCCGACGCCGGCCGCCAGCCCGTCGAGCCCGTCGACGAAGTTGATCGCGTTGATGGTGAGCAGGGCCAGCAGGATCGGTCAGCGGCACGCTCTCGGGGCCCAGCGAGGTCGCCCCCAGGAACGGCAGCGACAGCGGTGAGCAGCTGCAGCCCCAGCAGCACCATGACGCCGGCCGACACCACCTGCCCGGCGAGCTTGGACAGCGCGTCCAGCCCCCACACGTCGTCGACGAACCCCACCACCACGAGCACGCCGCCCGCGACGACCACGGCCTTGACGTCGGAGTAGGCGAACACCCCCTGCAGCGCCGGCAGCGGCGTGGCGACGAGGAAGGCGGCGACGATCCCGCCGTACATCGCGAGCCCGCCGAGGCGCGGCGTCGGGGTGTCGTGGACGTCGCGGTCGCGCACCTCGGTCATCGCGCCGACGGCCGAGCGCGAACCGTCGCGCGACCGGCGTCAGCAGGTAGGTGACGGCGGCGGCGACCAGCAGGACGAGCAGGTACTCCCGCACGGCCCCTAGGCCTGGGCGGCGCGGCGCCGGGTACGCGGGGTGGGCCTGGACCAGCGCCTCGACGCCGCGGCGGACCTCGTCGGCGGCGCTGCCGTCCTCGTCGCGGACCGCGCGCCCGATCAGCGAGGCGACCTCCTTCATGTCGCCCTCGGTCATGCCCTGCGTCGTGACGCTCGGGGTGCCGACGCGGATCCCGGACGCGACGGACGGCGGCTGCGGGTCGTACGGGATGGCGTTCTTGTTGAGCACGATCCCGGCCGCGGCCGCAGCGCTCCTCGGCGTCCTTGCCGAGACGCCGAGGCCCTGCAGGTCGAGCAGCGCGAGGTGGGTGTCGGTGCCGCCGGTGACCGGGCGCATCCCCTCGGCCGGCGAGGGCGTCGGTGAGCGCCTGCGCGTTGGCGACGACCTGGCGGGCGTACGCGCGGTACTCCGGCTGCAGGCACTCCTTGAAGTTGACCGCCTTCGCGGCCACGGCCTGCATGAGCGGGCCGCCCTGCATCATCGGGAAGACTGCCTTGTCGAGCTTGGCGGCGTGCTCGGCCTTGCAGACCAGGGCGCCGCCGCGCGGGCCGCGCAGCACCTTGTGGGTGGTGAAGGTGACGACGTCGGCGTGCGGCACCGGGCTCGGGATCGCCTGGCCGGCGACCAGGCCGATGAAGTGGGCGGCGTCGACCATGAAGACCGCCCCGACCTCGTCAGCGACGGCGCGGAAGGCGGCGAAGTCGATCGTGCGCGGGATGGCGGAGCCGCCGGCGATGATCATCTTCGGCCGGTGCTCGCGCGCCAGGTCCCTCATCTGGTCGTAGTCGATGTCCTCGGTGTCCTTCGCCACGCCGTAGTGGACGGCGTTGAACCACTTCCCCGAGAAGCTGACCTTGCTCCCGT
>CAVXHI010000001.1:0-444345 GCA_963761655.1 uncultured Actinomycetota bacterium | reverse complement strand
GATGGTGCCGTCAGCCAAATTGCTAAGCGCACTATCACTGGAATTGCGCACCCCTTCGACCGCGACGTCAGCACCGTCAACGTCCATCAAGACGTCCTCGGCGACGCTCTCTAGGCTGGTCTTAGTTGACCCGTTGGTTACGGACCAGGCTCGATCAACGAGGCTGCCGCTGTATTTCACGGTGCTCGGCTCTCTGGCGAGAGCGACGTCGTCGACGTGCTGGTCGCACTAGGCGTCATCGGGTACGGCTTGTACCTACTGCTGACGGGCACAATCTTGACCCAACTGTGGATTCTGTTCGCAGTCGACGCAACGACTGAACTACGCTTCGCACTGACTGTTGTTGCCGTACTCTTCGAAACTGGTTCGTGGGTGGCCTTTACGCGGTCACTCCCCTCGTCTCGGTTCCTTGTTCGTCTAGCAAATCGGGAGACAGCGCACGTCCCCGCCCGACAGGAAAACTGATGCGACCACGAGCCCTAGCCGTCCTGCACGCGTTCCCCTACCCGGTCGACAACGGATCCGCCGAGCGCATACTCGGCCTGCTCGGGCTACTCAGCGCGATCACGCAACTTGAAGTGCTCGCGACCGATTTTCCGTGGCTCACTCCGGCGGATAAGAAGGCGCTCGCTCAGGGCCTGGGATGTGCCCTGGACTTCGCTCCCTACAAGGCGCCGCCAGCCCCTGCCCTTCTACCGGCAAGCCGGCGTACCCTGGCGAGTCTCCGCGCGCGGACGCCTCCTTGGTTCGTCGAGCAGTGGCAGCCGACGATGGCCGACGCTGTCAAGCACCGCGCGAGCACGCACGATTTCGTGATTGGCATGGATGACTTCGCCTCGCAGTACCTAACGAGCGTCAACAGGCGTGCTGCTCCTAGGACCGGACTCGTAGCGGACCGTCACCGCATTCACGCCGCTCCTGGGGCACGACAAGCCAAAGCGTCCGGGTTCCTAGCGCGTGGTCGTGAGGAGGTCGTTCGTTGGCTCGCTGCCTCGGAGGAGCGTCGCGCTGCGTCCTCGGTCGACGCGTTCGTGGTCATTCCGACCTCGAAGCGAAGCGCCTGAAGCAGTATGCCGGGAAGGAGGCTACGCACGTCATACCGTCCGCCATCAATTCACGTGCGCACCCGGTCGATCCGGTTGGGCAGCGCGTGCTCTGGCTGGGCACGGCGGACAGCAAGCCGAATGCTGAGGGCTTGATCCGTCTCTTCGAGCATCTTCGGCAGCGAGCTCGGGACGGTGCCCGGCCTTTGCCGTTGACGCTGGTGGGTCGCCAGCCTCCGCTGTACATCCAGCAGGCAGCCGCAGGACTAGACGTGGAGATGCTCGGCTTCGTCGAAGATCTTGGGACAGTCCTTGATCGCGCTGGGGCTGGGGTAGTGCCGGTTTGGGCCGGTGGAGGTTTACGGCTGAAGACGCTCGTTCTACTCGATACGGGGCTCCCTCAGTGTCCACTCGTGCCGGGCTCGAAGGTGTCGGCGGTCAAGACGGCGTGCACTATCGCGAGACAGATGATCTGGCGGACATGTGTCAGAAGCTCGAAGACCTGCTTGACTCGCGTTTGCTGGCCAGGTCGATGGGGGCGGCCGGGAGAGGACTTGTTCGGAGCCGTCACTCATGGGCCAGTCGCGCCGACGACGTCGAGCGCATGCTGACCGATGTGCGCGCTGCGAGGCAGGCGGTCGCCACTTGACGCACTACTGGTCGATGCGGGGCTGTCGGTGAGGCTTCCCCCTCCCGTGCGGTCACCCGTGGCTCTCGCTGGGGCGCCCGGGTCCTTGCGCCGCCATCTGCTCGGGACGTCCGCCACGAGCGTGTCCCTATACGGTCTGGCCTTCATCACGAGCCCCCTACTGGCGAGGTCGCTTGGTGCAAGCGGCCGCGGCGACTTAGCCGCGGTCCTCGCGACGTTGCAACTTGGTGCCTTTCTCGCCTCCTGGGGATACCCACTGCCGCCGGCTATGTCTCAGCCAAGAACGGGGGGTCTGCTACTACCCTTCTAACGTCCTTCTCGTTGACGATCCCAACCTGTTTAGTAGTCAGCGCTGTGCTGTGGTTCACCGCACCCGACTACTTGGCTAGGCATGATCATCTAGCCGTGACTTGGGTACGCATCGGGGCTTGCCTCCTTCCCCTGTCCGTCCTATCGATGGTCGCGCTCGAGATTCGACGTGCAGAGGCAGCCGACCTGAGATGGAACGTCCTACGAAGCATCCCCACCGTCATCACCGCCCTTCTTGTCGGTCTGCTTTTCCTCGCCGGAAGATTGCGTCTCGGGTCTGCCCTCGCAGCAAATGCCGCTGGGTCCGTCCTTCTAATTCTGCTGACTCTAAAGTCGACGGCACCGGTGGCCGCGTTGCGCGCGGGCGCTTTCAGTCGTGCAGTGCTAGGCCAGGTGATGGCCTTCGCCACGAGAGCCTCCTTGGGTTCCGCCGCCGACCTCGTGACCTCGCGCCTCGACCAGCTAGTCCTGATCAGTCTGGTGCCCTCGGCGGAGTTGGGGCGCTACGCGCTCGCTGTCACCTTGGCCTCGGCGAGTACTCCCCTGGCGTCTTCCTTCTCTCTCGCGGTGTTCGGTCGGCTGCTGCGAGGCTCTGACGCGGATGCCAAACGGCTGGCACGGCTCACGCTTCGCTACACAGTGGCTTCGAGCTTCGCCGTTGCGGTCGCGGTTGCGGTCGCGGCAAGATTCCTACTCCCGGTCGTTTTTGGGCGCGACTTCGAAGGTGCGCTATTGCCACTCATCATCCTGCTGCCAGGGCAGGTGTTCCTCGACGCCGCCGGTCTGCAGTCGGCAAGGCTGACGGCTGCTGGGCGGCCAGCAGCGACAAGCGCTGCATCAGCGCTTGGTGCAGCCGTTACCCTCGCTCTCCTCGCGGTTCTGCTCCCGTTCCTTGGGATCGCGGGAGCAGCAATCACCAGCACCTTCGCAGCGCTTGCACGGCTTGCGCTTCTGACCGTCAGCCTCCAAAAACCGGAGTCAGTGCGCTCCTCCATCTCATAAGGAGTTCGAGATCGACCTTTCGCGAACCACGATGACCATTCGTTATTATCTCAGGAACGCAGCTCGGCAGCGTGGCTTTGATGTTGTCCGGCTCCGCGACGGGCAGAGCCTCGGGGGACACCTGCTGCAGTTGTTCGACCTGTACAACATCGACCTCGTGCTGGATGTCGGGGCACGGGTAGGGGAATACGGCGACTGGCTCCGCCGAAACGGCTATGTGGGCGAGATCTGGTCGTTCGAGCCCGTCAGTGAAAACTTCCAGCAGCTTCGGAAGGCCTCCTCTGCCGACAGCGGCTGGCGTGTGTTCAACGTCGCGCTGGGCGCCGACGAAGGCCGTGCCGAGATCAACGTGAGTCAGACCTCGCACTTCAGCAGTTTCTACACCGCCTCCGACGAGACGCGGCAGGACGAGCAGTTCAAGGGCGCCCAGACCGTCGGACGCGAGGATGTCGAGGTACGGACGCTGGATGGCCTGCTCAGGGACAACCCCGACCTACAAAAGCGTCGCGTCTACCTGAAGCTGGACACGCAGGGGTACGACCTGCAGGTGTTGTCTGGAGGCTCAGCGTTTCTTCGAACTGTTGCTGCTTTACAGACCGAAGTCGCGCTGCAGCCGCTGTACATCGAGAGCCCGACCTTCGACGAGTCCCTGCAGGCGGTCCGCGACGCTGGCTTTTTGATTAGCGGCTTGTTTCCGGTTGCGAACCGGCCCGACCTGAGTGTTGTCGAGATGGACTGCGTCGCAGTCCAGCCCGCCCTGCTCCGCCCGAGGCTGTGACAGCTCAGTGCGAATCGAGATGTTGCACGTGGACCTACCGCCGTACTCCGTCGGTGGAGTGGCGCGGCAGGTCGATCTACTCGCCTCCACCCTGACCTCCCGAGGCCACGACGTACTGGTCTACAGCACGAGCCGTGCCACCGGAGCCTCTCGCTACGCAGTGCAACAGGTCTCGAGCCGTGGCTCGAAACTGTCCCGCGTGGCTGGTGTCGCAGCCGCCTTCAGACAGGCGACGCGGTCAAGCACCGCCGACGTACTGCACGGGCACGGCGACGACTGGCTCGTCGACTCGCGTATACCGCGCGTCCGCACCTTCTACGGCTCGGCCTGGCAGGAAGCGCGCAGTGCACAGCGCTTTCGCCGTCGCGCTGGTCAGACTTTCGCTTATGGCACGGAGTGGTTGTCCGGGCTGCGCGCCGACATCACCACGACGATCTCTGAGACCACCCGAGACCAGCTCCCGTTCGTCCAACGAGTCATCCCTTGCGCAGTACCCGCGCCGTTCTTCGACGTGCCTGAGCCAAGTCAGCTCCTGAGCCCACGGGTCCTCTACGTGGCTGGAACGCTCGGTGGACGCAAGCGCGGCCAACTCGTCATCGAGGCCGTGCGTCAGGCCCGCGAGCAGATACCCGACCTCCGCCTCCGGCTGGTCTGCCCGGAACCGAGCACTGAGGACTTCATTGACTGGCTCCCGAACCTCACCGAAGATGAACTCGCGCGTGAGTACGGTGCCGCGTCTGTGCTCTGCTCGGCCAGCTCGTACGAGGGCTTCGGCGTGCCCTACGCCGAAGCGCTCGCTGCGGGCGTCCCGGTCGTCACGACGACGAACCCGGGTGCCCTCGAGGTCCTGGACCAGGGCCGACTCGGCGTCGTCTCAAGGGACGACGAGCTCGCTACACGTCTCCTCGCGCTCCTGCAGAACAGGACTGCGCGGCAGGACTACGCACGCACGGGGCGGCAGGCTGCACTCCGATACCGCCCGGAGGCCGTCGCTCAGGGCTACGAGGAGCTCTACGAGACGGCGCTGGCAAAGCACCGACGCCGCAGATGAGACTCGTCGCTTGTGTGGACAGCGCGGCGAGGCCTGCTCTGAGCGAGCGGCTCGCTCTTCTTGCCGAGACGGCTCCCACGACGGTCGTCGAGGTGAGTACGCGAGTCGACAAGCACGTCGTCCTCGGCCTGGTCGAGCAAGGCTGCATCCCCTACCTGCTGGACGTGAACGCGGCCACGGCCCGGCTCGCACTGCACCTCCGCAAGCGACGCGTGCCGTTCGTCCTCGATACCGGCGATGACCCTCGTGCTCTCCAGCGCGCCATGGGTGGGGGCCGCAGCTCTGCAGAGGCACGCGGTGTGGTCGACAACCTGATGGTGCGCAGCGCCTCGCTCGTCGTCTGTCGTGGTCGGTTCCATCAGGCTCAACTCGCGCGGCGGAGCGCGTCGCCGGTGCACTGGGCGCCTGACACGGCACCAGACTGGCTCTTCGACGCCCCCTTGGCTGAGGGCGACCCCAAGGTCGTCGCCACCTTCGGTAGCACCGGTAGGCCGAGACGACCCGGCGCCCGTGTGTACGGACAGGAGCTGGTCGAGCTTCTCGCGCTCGCACCGGATCTCCAGGGGATCCTCGTCGCTCGAGGCCCCGGGGTCGCGGTCCTGTCCACACTTGCAGGAGCGCTCGGCGTCCTGGACCGGCTGCGGATCCACGACGCGCTACCGCTCGATGAACTTGTGCGTGTGATCTCCGAAGCAGCCTTTATCACGTCGCACCAGTCTGACGATCGCGCCGGCTGGGTGCGCACCACGGGCAAACTACCGCTGGCCCTGGCGACCGGGCGGAGGCTCATCGCATCCCGTGTGGGCGAGGCGTCGTCGGTGCTCCCGCACGAGTGCACGTACACCGCGGATGTCGACCCAGCTCATGGCGTCCTCGACGCGGTCCGACTCGGCGTGCCAGAAGGCTGGAGCACCACCGCGCGGCTCTTGGCCGAGACGTACCGTCGCAGCACCGTGGCGCGCGGGCTTCGGGTCGCTCTCGCGGAACTCCACTGAACTTCTGAGAAGCGAGGCCATCCAGTGCCACCGTCTGTGAGCGTCCTCGTGCCGACCTACCGACGCGAAGACGTCCTGCCCGGCTGCCTGCAGGCGCTGCGCGAGCAGGATCGGAAGCCGGACCAGATCGTCGTGGTCTGCCGCCCGGACGACCACGAGAGTCGGGCAGTCGCGCAGGACTTCCCGGAGTGTCAGGTCGTGCCGGTGGTGGAGCCGGGCCTGGTCAAGGCCCTTGCCGCAGGTGCCGCTGCTGCCGAGAGCGACGTCGTGGTCATCACGGACGACGACGCCCGGGGCCGTCGCGATTGGCTCGCCCGACTCGCGGCGCACTACGAGGACGCATCCGTGGGTGCCGTCGGGGGTCGCGACGTGGTCCACCACGAGTGGGGCATCGAGAGCACGGTCTCGGGGCCCGTCGGCGTTGTCACGCCCTACGGACGCATGGTCGGCCGACACCACCTTGGCAGCGGCAAGGCCCGCCCGGTGCACTTTCTGAAGGGCGTGAACTCTTCCTACCGACGGCACCTCCTGCGATTCCCGGCAGGGCTGCGCGGTCGCGGCATCGTCGCGGCCGACATGGCGTCGAGCTTGGCTGTGCACGCGGGTGGTCACGTGGTCGTCTACGACCCGGAAGCCCTGGTCGACCACTACCCAGGTCGGCGTTACGAGGCCGATGCCCGCGTACGGGTCGGGGAGAAGCGCGCGCTTGAGGCCATCACGGACGGCGCGTACAACGAGACTTACGTGTTGGCGAGCCTGCTGCCCGGACGGGCCTCGGCGCGACTCGCTTACTGCCTGCTCTACGGCGACCGTGCAACGGTCGGTCTCGCTCGCAACCTGGCCGCGCGGGTTCGAAGTGAGCACGACCTCGTCGGCCACGGCCGGGCCACTGCCCGGGCGGTGCTCGAGGCCGTGCGCGACGCCCGCCTCAGACCCCTGCGCATGACCCTGAAGCCATGAGCGATGTGCTAGCGCTGAGCCCCGTCGGTGAAGCAGGAGGGGCGGAGAACTTCGTGCTCGACGTGCTCCGGCAACTCGAGCGGCGCGGGCACGACACCGCGCTTGCCGTTGCGGGCGACGGGCCGCTGTCAGCCCTCGCTGCACGACGAGGCATCGCGACAGTCGTCTTGCCCCGCTCAAGCTCGGTGCCCCGGCCGTCGTCGCCCGATGCGCGCTCGCACTGCGCGCGGCCGGCGCAGTGCGGCCGGGGGCAGCCCTGCTGCTCAGTCACCCGAAAGCGCACCTGCTGGCGCTGGCCTCCGGCGCGATGCTGGGCCGCACCTCACTGCTGCAGGTGTACGACGCCGCCGTCTCGGACAACCGCATCGACAGGCTGAGCGCTCGCCTACCGGTCCGCCGCGTGGCCATCAGCCAGCACACCGCGGACGTCTATGACGCCGTCGTCCGGCGCCACCCCAGCCAGACCACTGACGGCGTCGCCGTCGTCCGCCCAGCGGTCGACCTCGCCGCAGTCGCAGAACGCGCGGTCCGCGGCGACGCGGACGGCGCGATGGCCGTCGCCGGCCTAGTGCCCGGCCGGCTGGACCTAGTAATGGTGGCCCGGTTGCAGACGTTCAAGGGTCCTCACGCCTTCCTCCGGCTCGCCGCCGAGGTAGCCGCCCGCGATCCGTCCAGCCGTTCGCTCCTCATCGGCCCCGACGCCGCAGGCGAACCCGGACTGCGGCAGGAGCTCCAGGACGCGATCCGCGGGGCGGGTCTCGAGGGGCGCGTGGCTCTCGCCGGGTACGTCAGCGGCGACGACCTTGCTGCCCTCGTCGCCCGGTCGTGCGCACTCGTCCATCCGGCCGACCGGGAGACTTTCGGCCTCGTGCTCGTCGAGGCGATGACTCTCGGCACTCCAGTGATCGCCTACGCCTCCGAGGGGCCCGACGAGGTGCTGCGCGAGGGCGGAGGTGTCCTCGTCCCCAACGGCGACGAGGTGGCCCTGTCGATGGCTGCAGCGCGGGTCCTCGCGAACGGGGAGTACCGGGCCGGGCTCGGACAGGCGGCGCGCTCCGCGGCGCGGCGCTTCGACGTCTCCAGCCTGGGGCCGGCCTACGAGGCCCTGCTCTTCCCGGGGACAGCTCAGTGACGGGTGCGTTGGACCCGCCTCGCAGCCTCATGCTGGGCATGGGTTGGTTTGCGACCGAGCCCGGAGGGCTCAACCGCTACTTCGCCGACCTGCAGGTGGCACTCTCGCACCGCGCGCCCGTCCATGCGTTCGTGGTCGCGGAGGGCGGTGTGCTGGCGGAGGGCGTGACCGGCGCCGCGTCCCCGGCGACAACGCTGCCGCTCCGCCTAGCCCGGCTGCGGCGCGAGCTCGGGCAGGCGCGTCCCGTGGATGTCGTGAACAGCCACTTCGCGCTCTACGCCACCGTGTTGCGCACTCTCCCGGCCCTTAAACGCCTGCCCCGTGTCGTCAACTTCCAGGGGCCCTGGGCCAGTGAGTCGCGCGTCGAGGGCCAGGGCGGTGGCGCCGCCTTTCGAGGGCGGCGGGCCATCGAGCGCTCGGAGTACCGCCGGGCCGACGAGTTCATCGTGCTGTCCTCGACGTTCAGGGACGAGCTGACCTCCGGCTACGGCGTCCTGCCCAGTCGCGTGCATGTGGTGCGGCCGGGCGTGGACCTCGATCGGTTCTCACCGCGGCGGGCCGAGCGGGCCCGGGAGCGGCTGAGCCTGCCGGCCAGCCCTGTCGTCCTGGCCGTGCGCCGGCTCGCCGCCCGGATGGGGCTCGACGTCCTCCTCGAAGCCTGGGCCCGCCTCGACCGCGGCCTGCTGCTACTCGCAGGCAGCGGCCACGAACGAGAGCGACTCGAAGCCCTCGCGCAGCGGCTGGGCCTGGGCGAGGACCGGGTGCGCTTCCTCGGCCGCCAGCCGGACGGCGTCCTCGCCGACCTCTACGCTGCCGTCGACCTCACCGTCGTCCCGAGCCTTGCGCTCGAGGGCTTCGGCCTGATCGTGCTCGAGTCGCTCGCCTCCGGGACGCCCGTCATCGCCTCCGACACCGGCGGCATGGCCGAGGTGCTCCCCGACCTGCAGGACGACCTGCTGGTCCCGCCCGGCGATGTCGACGGCCTCGCCGCCCGGCTCCGAAGAGCCATTAATCGAGCCGGGCAGCCTTCCGAGCCCCGAGGCGTGCCGGGGCTTCGCTGAGCGCTTCGCCTGGCCGGCCGTTGCCGAGGAAGTGCTCGACGTCTTCGCGCTTGCGCGCGCAAGGCCACCGGAGCGGCCACTCCGCGTCGTCTACCTGGTGCACTCGGCGCAGCTCTCGGGCGGCGAGCTCGCCCTCGTGCGGCTCATCGAGGCCCTCGACGGGGTCGCACCGCATGTCGTCCTCGCCGAGGACGGGCCGCTCGCCGGCCTCCTGGCCAGCAAGGGCATCGACCACGAGGTCCTGCCGCTGAGCGCCGCGGGACGTGTCGTCGCGGGCAGGCGTCGGCGTCGGTGCGGCAGCGGCCGCCACCGCCTACGTCCTCAGGCTGACCCACCGGCTGCGGCAGCTCCACCCCGACCTCGTGCACTGCAACACGCTCAAGGCGAACCTCTACGGCCCGCCCGCGGCCCGTGCGGCCGGGATCCCGGTCGTCTGGCACGCGCGCGACCGGGTCGAGCCCGACTACCTGCCGCCCCGGCTGGTGCCGGTGGTCCGGGCCGTCGCCGCCCGGCTCCCCGACGTCGTCCTGGCCAACTCCGCGGCCACCCTCGCCTCGCTGCACCTGCCGCCCGGGCGCATGGCGCACGTCGTCCCGAGCCCCGTGTCCGAGGCGCCGCAACGGGGCGAGCGCGCGGGCGGCCCTCTCGTCGTCGTCGCCGTCGGCCGGCTCGCGCCGTGGAAGGGGCAGCACGTCGCGATCGACGCGTTCGCCCGCGCGTTCCCGACCGGACAGGAGCAGCTGCGCATCGTCGGCAGCGCGCTGTTCGGCGAGGACGACTACGCCGCCTCGCTCGAGCGGCGCGTCGCCGAGCACGGCCTGACCGGCCGCGTCGTCTTTACGGGCCACGTCGACGACGTCGGCGCGGAGCTGCAGGCGGCGGACGTGCTGGTTCACAGCTCGACGATCCCCGAGCCGTTCGGCAACGTCGTCGTCGAGGGGATGGCGGCCGGTCTGGCCGTCGTCGCCAGCGACGCCGGCGGGCCGCGCGAGGTCGTGACCCACGGTCAGGACGGCCTCCTGACCCCGCTGGGCGACGTCGCGGCCCTCGCCGACACGCTCCGGGAATTGGCGAACAATGCCCCGCTACGACGCGAACTCGGCGTGAACGCGCGCGACACAGCGCAGACATATTCACCCGAACGGGTCGCTCAGCAGGTCTTTGCGATCTACCTTGCAGCCCTACGACCTCGCGCGGAGGCGTGACACGGAGGTCGTGAGATGTGCGGGATAGCCGGGCGCGTGTCGTCCAGGAGCGGACCTCAGGTCGAGACGATGGTCAAGGCCCTGACGCACCGGGGGCCGGACGCGGGTGGCGTCATGACGGACGGCAACGCCGGCCTCGGGATGCGTCGCCTCCGGGTCATCGACCTCAGCGCGCTGGGCGACCAGCCGATGTACGGCCGAGACGGGGCGGCGCTCGTCTACAACGGCGAGCTGTACAACCACGTCGAGCTGCGGCGCGAGCTCGAGCAGCAGGGCCACGTCTTCCGGTCGCACACCGACACAGAGGTGATCGTCCGCGGCTACGAGCAGTGGGGGGACGACGTCGTCCTGCGGCTCCGGGGCATGTTCGCCTTCGCCGTCTGGGACGCGCAGAAGCGGCGTCTCCTGCTGGCTCGCGACCGCCTGGGGATTAAGCCGCTGTACCTGTCCGACGAGGCCGACGGCGGCCTGCGCTTCGCCAGCGAGGCCCACGCGCTGTCCGCCACCGGCGCCGTCGACCGGCACGCGGTCGCGTCTTTCCTGCGCCTCGGGTGGGTCGGCGCAGGTGCCACGATCCAGGAGGGTGTCCGCGAGCTGCCGCCCGGACACGTGCTCGTGCACGAGGCGGGCAGGACGGTGACGCGTCAGTACTGGCGCGCCGAGTGGCGCGACGAGCAGGCCGACGTCGATGCGCTGGGGCGAGCCCTGCGGGACAGCGTCGCCCGCCACCTCGTCGCGGACGTACCGGTGGGGGTCTTCCTCTCGGCGGGCCTCGACTCCACGGCGGTCGCGGGGGTCGCGGCAGAGCAGGATCACGAGCTCCACACCTACACCGTCGCCTTCGACGACGCCCCCGATGAGGCCGTACCAGCGCGTGAGTTCGCCGACCAGATCGGGGCCCGGCACGAGGTGGTCCGGTTGACCGGCGCCTCCATGAGCGCGGCGATGCCGCAGATCGTCGCGGACATGGACCAGCCGACCGTGGACGGCGCGAACTCCTGGGCCATCTCCGCGGCCGTACGGCAGGCCGGGATCACCGTGGCGCTGTCGGGTCTCGGGGGAGACGAGCTCTTCTCCGGCTACTCGACCTTCCGGCGGGTGCCCCAGATCGCGCAGGTCGGCGACCGGCTCCCCCGTCCGGCGCTCAGGGTGGCCGCGCGAGTGACGGGTGGCGTCCCCCGCCTCCGCTACGGGCGTGCCCGGCGTGCCGGGGAGGCAGCCGGGCACGGCGGAGCTTCGGCGGCGTACGCGGCGGTCCGCGGCCTGTACCCCTGGTCCGAGCTGGCGCGTCTGTGGCCGGGAGGGCAGGACGCGCTGACCGGGCTGCGCGACACAGCCCTGCTCGAGGTGAGGGAGGCTGGCGACGCTGTCGCTGCCCTCGAGGTGGACAACTACCTCCGGTACCAGCTGCTGCGCGACACTGACGTGATGTCGATGGCTCACTCGCTCGAGGTGCGCGTCCCGCTGCTGGACGACCGCGTCGTCGACGCGGCGCTCGCTCTGCGCCCCAGCCCGGAGGGGCTGTACGGCAAGGCCCTTCTTGCCGCGGCCGCCGGGCCTGCTGTCGCTGTTGCCGCGCGACGGCCGAAGTCCACCTTCACCCTGCCGTTCGCCCGGTGGATGCGCGGTGAGCTGCGGCCCTGGACGGCCGCCTCGCTCGCGTCGCTGGTCGCCTCTCCGCTGGGGTTCTCCCGGTCCGGCGTGCACGCCGCTCAGGTCGCGTTCGATGCGGGCCAGCTCGACTGGCGGCCGCTCTACGCCCTCGCGGTGCTCGGCTCGTGGCTGGAACAGCACGGCCTCTGAGAGCGCGCACAGCGTCCGAAAGGGCGCCGCCGGTGCAGCGTGCGAACATGGAGTGACAGTGGGTGGCCGTCGCGGAGCGCGTCACGAGTGATCGAGGGAGACCGTGGACCTGCTCTTCTACCTGCGCGTGCTGCGCAAGGGGTGGTGGCTCATCCTCCTCTGTGCGCTGCTCGGGACGGCCGCAGCAGTGGCCTCGACGCTCCGCGCGACCCCGGTGTACCAGGCGTCGACGAAGCTTTACGTCGCTGGCCAACCTGCCGGTGATGCTTCATCCGCGTACACCACAGGCATCCTGTCGCAGCAGCGCATCGCCTCCTACGCGGACCTCGTGACATCGACACCCGTCGTGGACGAGGTGTTCAAGCGCCTGAAGATCCCCCGCGGCGGTGCCTCCGTCTCCGCCGCCCCGCTCGACACCACGCTGATCCTCGTCGTCACCGTCAAGGACAGCGACGCGGTGCGCGCCGCCGCCATCGCGAACGGCTTCGGCACCGTCGTGCCCGAGGTCATCGAGCGCACCTGAACAACCGGCCAGCGGAGCACCTAGCCCGATCCAGGCCACGGTCAGCCAGCCCGCATTCACGCCGCCGACGCCCGTCTCGCCCAAGCCGAAGCTCAACACGCTGCTCGGCCTAGTCATCGGCCTGTTGATCGGCGGCGGCTTCGCGCTGCTGCGAGAGACCCTCGACACCAGCATCAAGGGACCGGAGGACCTCGAGCGTGCCGCTCCCGGGGTTCCGCTCCTCGGCGCCGTCTTCTTCGACAGCGACAACGCGAAGAACCACGTTGTCACTGTGAGCCACCCACGCTCGCCCGGGGCGGAGGCCTTTCGTGTGCTGCGGACCAACGTGCAGTTCGCCAAGATCGACAGCCAGCTGCGCTCATTCGTCGTCACCAGCGCCCTGCCCAACGAGGGCAAGTCGACGGTCAGCGCCAACCTCGCCATCGCGATCGCACAGACGGGACAGCGGGTCATCCTGGTCGAGGCCGACCTCCGACGGCCGTCGCTGGCCGAGTACATGGGCTTCGAGCGGGCCGTCGGGCTGACGGACGTCCTCGTCGGCCGCGTCCCGCTCGACGACGTGCTTCAGGAGTTCGGGGCCGTGCCCAATATGTCAATCTTGGCGTCGGGACCCGTCCCGCCCAACCCGAGCGAGATCCTCGGCAGCCAGGCCATGCACGACCTGTGTCGCACGCTCGAGGGACGCGCCGACGTCGTCATCTTCGACACGCCACCCCTCCTGCCCGTGACCGATGCTGCTGTGCTGGCCGCGCACACCACTGGAGCGCTGCTGGTCGTAAGGACCGACAAGACCACGCGCGCGCAGGTTCAGCGGGCGCTCACCGCGCTCTCGGCCGTCAATGCCACCGCGGTCGGGATCGCCCTGAACTTCGTCGCTCCCAAGGGGAGCGGCGGCTACGGGTACGGCTACGGGTACGGCTACGGGTACACCGCTCGCAAGGACGTCCCGGTCCTCGACGGTCCTGCGCCGGATCTCATGCCGGCCCGCTCCACGTCAGGCCCTGACACCGCGGATCGGGAGAGCACGGCTGCTGTCGCCAAGCACGACGCGGACGCCCTGCCTGTCGCCCGCACCTGAGCGCCGCACCCCGCCCACCCTTGACAGAGCTCCGGGTCGCGGTCGTCCACGACTACCTCACGCAGCGGGGCGGCGCCGAGCGGGTGGTGCTGTCGATGATGGAGGCGTTCCCGGGCGCCCGGCTCATCACCTCCGTCTACGACGCCTGAGCGGACCTTCCCGGAGTTCGCGCCGCTACGACGTGGAGACCACCGCTGGCTGCAGCGGGTGCCGGCCTTCCGCCGGGACCCGCGCGCGGCGCTGCCGCTGCTGCCGACGGCGTTCGCCCGGCATCGCCGTCGACGACGTCGACGTCGTCCTGTGCAGCAGCTCCGGCTGGGCCCACGGCGTCCCGACGACGGCACCTAAGCTCGTCTACTGCCACAACCCGGCGCGCTGGCTCTACCAGCCCGACGACTACGTCGCCCCGCAGCCGGCTTCCGGTCCGCCGGTGCTGTGCAGGCGCTTCGCGCCCGCCTGCAGCGCTGGGACCGGCGGGCCGCCGCGACGGCCACGCGCTACCTGACGTCAACTCACCGGTCGTGCAGGAGCGCATGAGCGGACGCTACGGCATCGAGGCCGAGCTCCTCCCGCCGCCCGATCGGCCTCGACCCCGAGGGCCCGCGCGAGCCGGTCGCCGGCCTCGCAGCCCGGCTTCCACCTCGTGGTCGGCCGCGCGCCCGCGGCTACAAGAACGTCGACGTCTGCTGCGAGGCCTTCGCCGCTCTGCCCGACGAGCGCCTGGTCGTCGTGGGCGGCCTGCCCGGACGGCGACGTGGCCGGCGCAACTCGTCGGCCTGACCGGCGTCAGCGACGCCCAGCTGCGCTGGCTCTACGAGAACTGCGCCGCGGTCCTCGCCACGGCGCACGAGGACTTCGGGCTCACCCCGCTGGAGGGCAACAGCTTCGGCCGGCCGGCGCTGGTGCTGCGCGCCGGCGGCTTCCTCGACACCCTCGACGAAGGCGTCACGGGCTTGTACGTCGAGGAGCTGTCCACGAACGCGGTCGTCGCCACCGTCCGCGCCGCCCGAGAGAGGACCTTCGACCGGGGCGCCGTGCTGCGGCACGCTGAAACCTACAGCCGACAGCGGTTCATCGGCCGGCTTCGCGAGGTCGTGCACGAGGCCGCCGCGACGGGGCGCGCCTGAGCAGGCCTTGGACGCCGCCTCGGCCCTTCGGCTCACCCGCAGCGGGGCACCCCAATCGTCTTCTCCAACGGCGCCGCCAGAGGCTGCTCGGGCACTCGAGCCGCGCCCTCGGTAGTGGGCTCCTCGAGCTCGAGGCGCAGGATGCTGCTCCTCGCCCGGCGGGAGGTCGAGCAGCAGGTCCCACACCGGCAGCCCGGCCTCTGCCCCCGGCCGCAGCGCCTGACCCGGCGCATCACGGTCCACCACCAGCACCCGTCGGTCGAGGGTCGCCAACTTGAGGGTGGCGCCGCGCGTGGCGTAGACGGACAAGAGCAGGCTGTTCGTCCTCGACTGGCCTCCCGGCGCCTCCGTGTCGATGGTCAGGTACGGCGGCAGACCCGCAGGCGGGTCGCTGCGCAGTGCCACCTCGATGATGCTGCGCCGCCGCCTGTGGCCGCACCCTTCCGCGAGATAGGTGACCTTGCGGTGGAGGAACGTGTCGAGCTTGCCCGCCGTCGTGTTGCGGACGACCGCGTACGCCACGGGCGCCTTCCCGCGCGGCAGGGCACCGTCCAGCCCGGTGCGCGCGAGGGTAGGGGCCAACTGCGGGTCCGCGCTCGCCAGGTGCAGGTGACCGGACCGCACCGCGCGCGCGATGCCCTCCAGTGCGGTCTGACCACCTTGGCTGAGTCGTTGTGCCCCTGCGGCGGCCGCAGCCGACAGCCGCTCCTTGCGGCCCGACTGGTCCGACAGCGGCACGCCGACGTACTGCCCGACGGCCAGGTACTGCTCGAGCTCGGCGGGCGCAACGCGTCTTGCCGCCTCCGACCGGCACCGGCGGTCCGCCCTGCAGCAGCAGGGCGAGGGCCTTGGCGTCTAGCATCACGACTCCGTCGAGCGGGGCGCCGCCGTATCGCGTCCAGCGAGCCTCGACCAGCCTCGCCACCTCGGGCAGGTCCGGGCTGAGGTTGACGTTCACGCCGAAGTAGAGGCCGCCGAACGGCTCGTACCGCGCGACGAAGTCTGCTGGCGTCCCCTTCGGCGGCGTGATGGGACCGTCCAGCCGGGGCCCACGCGTGCCCTGCTCGACGCTCCGAACGAGGCCGTCACGTGCCTCCAGCACCGCGTAGCCGCCGATGAGGCCGCCCGTCCCGCGGCTCTCGCCCGTCTGCTGGACGAGCACGAGATACCGGCGCAGCCGGTCCTGCCCCAGCAGCGCGGGCGCGACCTCGGCACCGTCCGCGGCGGCCGCCAGACCGCGCCGACGTCAGGTCGCCGAGCTGCGTGTCGAGCTCACGGCGCGCCGGCGCGACGGGCGCGGCAGCAGACGTGCTCGGCGACGCCCGGAGACGCCGCAGCGCGTCGGTCGCCGCCCTGCTGCTCGATCAGGGCCGGGCGTGACGCGGCTGGACGGCCGCGAGGTCGATGCTGCCCGTCCGGCCGACGCAGCTTCTCCGGATCGAGCACCTGCAGGCTCTGCACGGCACCCGGCAGCACCCTGGAGGTGACGGTGCCGCGGCCTGCGCCAGCGCAGCAGAGGTGCGCAACGGGTTGCCCGACCCACGGCAGCGCCGGCCACGGCTCGCCAGGCCGGGTCGGAGGTGAACCGGCTGGGCGCCGCTGCGCCTCGGCGTCGGCGCGAGCGACCGGTGCTGCGACGGCCGTCCAGCTGCTGCGCCGTCGCCGCGTCCCGGGCCACCTGCAGGTCGGCTCGCGCCTGCGTGAGCGCCTGTTGTGCGAGGACGCCCCGGACGCCGAGCCATGCACCGAGCAGGACCAGGACGCCGAGCAGGAGGAACAGGGAGGTACGGACTCTCACGGGCGGGGCTCCGGACGGGAACGCCTCGGGCCCCCCTCCTAGCGTGGAGGGGGGCCCGAGGCGTCAGGCGATCAGTTACGGGAGGGGACGGGCGATCCGCACGTTGCTGCCCTTGATCGACGCGCCGTCGGCTCGAGGCGGGCGACCCAGGCGACCTCGGTGTCGTTGCTGTTGAAGGTCGTGTCGAAGGAGTACACCGCGACGCCGTTGACGTCCGAGCCGCGCGTGGCCGTCGGGAAGTCCCGCGCCTTGCGCTGCGAGATCCCACGGGCGATGCCCCTGCTGTCGACAGTCTGACCCGCGAAGACGTAGGTGCCCTGCTTGTCGACCAGACGCCCCGTCGGCGTCGCTCTTGACGCCGAGCGCAGCCTCACTGGCGACTCGGGCCACGCAGGCGCGTGCTGTAGCTGGTGCCGGTGGGGGAGAAGGAGACGCGACGGTTCGCGCACTTCTCGGCGCGCCGGGTGTTCGTGTTGTTGCGGACCACGGTGACCGTGAAGTCGATCTCCGCGCCGCGACGCACGATCGAGGACGCCGTGCGCGGGCCCTCCTTGCCGATGGCGAAGCGGAAGGGCTGGCCGTTGTTGTAGCTGTTGCCACACGGCGGGCCGCCGGAGTTGCCGGCGGTCTGGGCCGAAGCCGGCGTGGACAGGGCGAGGAGCGGGAGGCTCGCCGCCACCAGGGCGACGGCCCCGAAGCGCTTGTTCATAGGAGTCCTCAGAGGTGGCGGAGACAGGGAGTCGACAGGACCGTACAGGATCTTGCGTTGCCTGGGAGTGACGATCTCATGGCGACGGCACGAGGGCGCCGTCGCCGGAGCCCACCGGGTCGCTCGCTACGGGCACAGCGGCGGCGCCCACCACGTAGCGGAGCGGCGCGGGCGCCCGCACGACGATGCGGTAGGTCGTGGTCACCTCGAGGGGCCGGGGCTGCCGCACGGTCAGTTGCCCCGGCTCGGACGGCTCGCACTCGACGTTCGCCTCGACCACGCTGTCCGGCTCGGTCCGGATCTCGAGGGTGCGCGCGCCCTGGCAGACGGCGATGACCTGCAGCCGCTGGCCGGCCGGCACGGTGACCGACGCTGTCCCGCCTGTCAGCGTGGCGTCGTCGTTGTTGCTGACCTCCACCACCCCAGGAGGGGACGACGGCAGGACCTGGGCCGGGATCTGGTCGGTCCGGGTGGGCACCAGCGGCGTCGGGGAGGCCTCGGGCGGCAGGGTCTGGATCGTCGGCAGCGGCGCGACGTCGTCGCCTCCCCCTCCAGTGCACGCAGGGAGGAGCAGCAGCGCGGCGAGCAGCAGACGGCGCTTCATGCCTCCACCTTCTGCAGCCGGGCGGACAGGTGGCTCTGCAGCGGCTGCCCGACGGCCGCCATGTCGACGGCGTACGCGAGGTCGCGGGGTCCGCCGGGCGTCGTCGGGTCGACGAGGCCGTACAGGCGCTTCATGGCGGTGACCTCCTTGGCGGTCTCGGGTGCGGGCCAGCACGTCGGTGACCAGCTCGACGCGGGAGAAGGCGACGTTGCCGACGTAGACCTCGACGATGCCCGTCGGGTGCGCGAGCAGGACCTCGACGTCGCGGGGCTCTGCGCCCGGACGCCACCAGCCGGTCTCCGAGGCACCGGGCCGGGTGCGGGCCCCGGCGTCGTCGAGGAGCCACGTGCGGCTGCTGTAGGACAGGAAGGGCCGCCCGTCGTGGTCGAACACCAGCTCCTGCTCGTAGTTGCGGCCGTCGACGGTCGGGTACCCGACGACGCCGACACCGGTCCACGAGCCCACGAGGAAGCCGAGGTGCTCCAGGGCGGGGTGCAGGTCCATGCCGGTCAGGCTAGGGCTGGTCAGTACGCACCCCGTCCGCGCAGCACGGTGCCGACGGTGCGGGCCAGCAGCGCCAGGTCGAGGGCGAGCGACCACGTCTCGACGTACTGGACGTCGAGGCGGACGGTGTCGGCCCAGGACAGGTCAGAGCGTCCGCTGACCTGCCACAGGCCGGTCATCCCCGGCTTGACCAGCAGGCGACGCCGCTCGGCCCGGGCATAGCCGGCGACCTCCTCGGGCAGCGGCGGGCGGGGTCCGACGAGCGACATCTGGCCGAGCAGGACGTTGACCAGCTGCGGGAGCTCGTCCAGCGAGTACCGCCGCAACGGCCGTCCGAGCCGCGTGATCCTGGGGTCCTGGCGCATCTTGAACAGCCGGCCGTCGGTCTCGTTGTCCGCGGCGAGCTCCGCGAGCCGCTGCTCGGCGTCCTCGTGCATGGTCCGGAACTTGTAGAGCGAGAACGTCCGGCCGCCCCGCCCCACCCGCTCCTGCCGGAACAGCGCCGGGCCGCGACTGCTGAGCCGCACGGCCAGCGCCAGGGCCAGCAGCACGGGCAGGAGCAGCGCCAGCAGCACGGCGGCGACCGTGCGGTCGAAGACCTCCTTGACCACCCGGCGGGCTCCCACGAGCTCAGGCGCGTCGAGGTGCATGAGCGGCTCGCCCGCGACCTGGCGCACCGAGACCCGGGAGCCGAGACCGGGCAGGGCGGACGCCACGAGCAGCTCCACCCCGCTGCCCTCCAGCTCGACCGACAGCCGGAGCATCGCGGCGTTGCTCAGCGCCGGGCCGGCGGCCAGGGCGACGGCGTCCGCGCCGCTGTCCCGGATGCCCTGCAGCAGCGAGGTCAGTCCGCCGAGCACCGGCACGTCGAGACCGGCGGCCGGCCGGCCGCCGGGCAGGCACACCCCCACGACGTCGTACTCGTCCACGCCCTGCAGGCGCGTGGCCAGCAGGCCCACGGCGCTCTGGTCGCCGGCCAGGACCACCCGCGTGCGGGAGCGGCCGACAGCCCGTCGAGCCCGCAGCGCCCGGTGCGCGACGACCCGGACGCCGAGCAGGGCGGCCGTGCCCAGCGGGAGCAGGACGAGCAGGTAGCCCCGCGAGAGCGGGATCTGCAGGGCGAAGCACGCTGCGCCGACGAACAGGCCGAGCCGTGCGGACGCCCGCAGCACCCGGCTCGACTCCTCCGCGCTCTGACCCAGGAAGCGGTGCTCGTAGCAGCGTCCCAGCGCCAGCACCGCCATCCAGACCGGCACGGCGAGCAGGACGGACACCAGGGTCCAGGCGTCGAGCAGCACCGGACCCGGGTGGACCAGCAGGGCCAGCACGTTCGCGAGCAGCAGGACCCCCGCGTCGGCGGCCAGGAGCGACCGCGCGTAGGCCGTGCGCCAAGCCGGCTCGGTGGTCCCGGCGTCGACGGGCTCCTGCACCACGGGGCCGATCTCGCCCGAGGCCGTGGGACGGGCGGTGGTGGGCGCCAGCTCGAAGGTCGTCATCGTCCACCTCGCCCCTGTCGTGTCGAGCCCGTGCGGACCGGGTGCAGCATGCGGCCAGCTCCGTCCGCAGGAGGCGGCGAGGAGACAGTTGACGACAAGGGACCACAGCCGGGACGCGCCTGACCAGGCAGGTCGGGCTCCAGAAGACTATCGACGCGCGAAGGGTAGGGGCGCTCTGTCGCTGGAGACAGGGTCAGCGTCAGGGACCGGGTCAGGCCAGGATCGTCCGGCTGATGACCAACTGGGTCTCGGTCCCGGGTCGGTCCAGCGTGCTCCCGCTGCTGCGCGTGCGGCCCCCGGGCCCGAGGGCACTGCGGCTCAGGCTCGATAGCGTCGCCCGGCCGCGCAGCCCGTCCTCCAGGAGTCCTTGCCATGATCTTCCGGTCCTCGATCCGCCGGGCCCCCCTCGCTCCACCCGGACCGCTGCCCGCGCTGGCCGCGAGCGACCCGCGCCCTGGAGGCGTCTCGACATGACCACGCTCTCCCTGAGCATGATCGTCAAGGACGAGGAGGCCACGCTCGGACGCGTGCTCGCCCAGGCCTCGAGCTTCTGCGACGAGCTCGTCGTCGCCGACACCGGCTCGTCCGACGCCACCGTGCAGGTCGCGGAGTCGTCCGGGGCGAGGGTCGTGCACGTGCCGTGGACGGACGACTTCGCCGCCGCGCGCAACGCCTCTCTCGCGGCCTGCACCGGTGACTGGGTCCTGTGGCTCGACGCCGACGACGTCGTCCCCGAGCAGGTGCAGGCGGCCCTGCGCGAGGCCAAGGCCACCCTGCTGTCGGACGCGCTCGACGCCGTCACGACGCCGTACCGCTACGCCTTCTCGGCCGAGACCGGGGACTGCATCTACTCCCTGCACCGGGAGCGGCTGGTCCGGCGGGTCCCGGGCCTGCGGTGGGAGGGCCGGGTGCACGAGGTGCTGGTGCACGGACGCGGGCAGGTGGCGCACCGCGAGGACCTCTACGTCGAGCACCGGCCCGACCCGAGCCGTCGCGGGGACAAGAGCCGGCGCAACCTCGCGATCCTCGAGGCGGCCGTGCGCGACGGAGACCAGTCCGCGCGGACCCTCTACTACTACGCGCGGGAGCTGCAGGACGCCCGCCGCTGGACCGAGGCGGCCGCGACGTACCGCCGCTACCTGCAGCACGACACCGTGGTGTGGGAGCGCTACGCAGCGCTGGTCGCCCGGGCCGACTGCCTCGGCCGCGTCGCCCGACAGCGGGAGGCGCAGGATGACCTGCTGGCTGCGCTGGCTCTCGACCCGACGCGCGCCGACGCCTTCCTCGCCCTCGGCCGCCGTCACTTCGACGCCGCCGAGTGGGCGCAGGCCCTGCCGTTCTACGCGGCGGCCAGCACGCTCACCCCGCCGCCGGACGGCTTCGTGACGCCGACCGACTACACCTGGCGTGCGACCGACCACCTCGGCGTCTGCCTGATCAACACCGGGCGGCTGCAGGAGGGCATCGACATGACGCAGCGGTCGCTCGACGCCGGGAACCCCGACGTCGAGCGACTGCAGGCGAACATCCGGTGGGCGCTCGAGCAGCTCTGACGCCGCCTGTTCACGACGCGAGCGGGCGACGCCCGGCCGCGACCAGCGGCCGGGTCGTCGCCGCGGCTCAGGGAGCGGTCGGGATGCCGACTGTCGCGGGGACCGGCAAGCAGACGGCTATGGCGATCACCGGGGCCGAGGCCGATGCAAGAGCCTCCACCTGCTCGGTGGCCGCGTTCGGAACGACTGATGACACACCGCCAGCGAAACCGCTACCGACCAGCTCATCGCCGGTGTTGCATCTGGCAATGGACGGGTTGCCCGCCGCCCCGATCACGCTATAGGTCTCCCCGATCGGGCCCGTGGCGCCCGCGCCCGTCGCGCCCGTCGCGCCGGCGCGGACCGGTGTCGCCCTTGGCGCCGGTAGCGCCCGTCGCGCCGGTGGCGCCAGCAGGACCCATCGGGCCGATCGGCCCGACATCTCCCGTGGCTCCCGTGGCTCCGGCCGTCCCCGTGTCGCCCTTGGCCCCGGTCGCGCCGGTCGCCCCCTGCGGACCCATCGGCCCCATGGGGCCGGTCGCACCTGCGGCACCGGCAGCACCCGTCGCACCAGCCGCGCCGGTGTCGCCCTTCGCGCCCGTCGCACCGGTCGCGCCCTGCGGACCCATCGGACCGGTCGCACCCCGGGCACCGGCAGCGCCCGTCGCACCAGCCGCGCCGGTGTCGCCCTTGGCACCCGTCGCTCCGGTGGCGCCCTGCGGACCCATGGGCCCAGTCGCACCCGTGGCGCCGACAGCGCCGGTTGCACCCGTACCTCCTGCTGCGCCTGCTGCACCGGTCGCGCCGACAGCACCCGTGTCGCCCTTCGAGCCAGCGCTGCCCGTCGCTCCGGTCGCGCCTGTGGCTCCGGTGGCACCAGCCGGGCCCTGCGGTCCCTGCGGTCCCTGCGGGCCCGTGGCGCCGTCCGTCACCGTGATGCGAAGGACGCGGCTCAGCACGCCGTTCGCATAGCGCGCCCGGAAGTCGCTCGTCACCGGCGGAGCGAGGGTCGTGTCGAACGCACCACGGAAGTCGGTGGACAGGCGCTTGCTCGCCGAGAAGACGGCGTCGTTCTGCCCACGCCGCTCCAGCACGATGACCTGGTTGACGTTCTTGTTCGAGACCAGACGGCCCGAGAACTCCGCGAGGTTGCCTGTGACCAGCGTGGCTGGCGAGGCGTTCAGGCTCAGCGTCGGCGTGCTCTGTGCGGCAGCAGGGCCGGCGAGGCCCGCGAAGATCGCGATGCCGCAGAGGGAAACAGCAGTCTTGCGCACTCTTGCTCCAGAGGTCGGGGCCGTCGCGCGACGAGGGCCGGGAGGAAAAATACACGCGGCCCGCCGGCCCCGCAGCGACTTCGACGACAGGAGCCGAGTCCCGCGCCGGCCCTGCTCGCGTGCGAGGCTCGTGTGTGCTCCTGGGCCCGCGTACGGACCGCCTTGTCGTGCTCCTGGTGGTGCTGTCGACCGGCCTGCTGGTCGACTTCTCCGCGCAGGAGCCGGTCGGCCCGCCCAAGGCCGCCGCTCTCGCCTGCGGCGGCGGTGTCCTCGCGCTCGTGTCACTCGGGCGTCGAACGCTCGGCCGCGGTCGACGGCTCCCGAAGGGTGCGGCCCGGCTCGCTGTCCTGACCCTGCTCGCGGCCCTGGTCCTCGCGACGCTGGCGTCGCCCGACACCACGGGTTCGCTGCTCGGGGCCTTCGGACGTGGCTCGGGGCTGGTCTCCTACGCGTCGGCACTGATGGTCCTGGCAGCGGTCGTGAGCTCCTTCGAGCCGCGTCACGTCCCGACGCTGCTCGCCGTCGTGCTGGTCACGGCGACGGCGAACGCGGCGTACGGCGCCGCGCAGCTCCTCGGCCGGGATCCGCTCCCGTGGGACAACCCGTTCAACCCGGCCATCGGCCTCCTCGGCAACCCGAACTTCTGCTCCGCCTACCTCGGCGTCGCCGTGCCGATCGGCGTCGCCGTCGCCCTGGAGCGGCGCGCGCCTGCGTGGACACGCGCCGCTGGCGGCGCGGCCTCCGGGCTCTGCCTCGCCGTCGCTGCGCTCTCGGACGCTGCACAGGGTCCCGCCGCCGCCGCGGCAGGGGTCTGGGTCGTCGTCCTCGTACGTAGCAGCTCCGCGCCGGTCCGGGCTGCGCGGTGGACCCGACGCGTGCTTCTGGCACTCGCCGGAGGAGGCGGCGTCCTGCTGTGCCTGGCCCTGGCCGGGACCGGACCGCTGTCACTCCTGTTCAGCCAGCCGAGCTTCACGGCCCGCCGGCACTACTGGGGAGCAGCCTTGACCATGTTCCGCGGCTCCCCGGCCACCGGCGTCGGGCTCGACCAGTACGGGGAGCACTGGCGGACCGCCCGGTCACCGCAGTCCGTGCTCGACCTGGGCGCCGACCGGTATGTGAACGCCGCGCACAGCGTCCCGCTGCAGCTCCTGTCCGGAGGCGGTCTCCCGCTCGGACTCGCCTACGCAGCCCTCGTGGCCGTGGTCGGTGCCAAGCTCTGGCGTGCTGCGCACGGGCCGGGCCTCGCCACCCCCGCCCTGGCAGCCGCAGGTGGTGGGTGGGCTGCCTACCAGGTGCAGTCCTTCGTGAGCATCGACCAGGTCCCGCTCCTGGTCCTGCACGCGGCGCTCGCCGGGTCTGTCCTGGTCGCTGCGGGGGCAGGGTCCCGCGCCACTGCGGCCGCGACAGACCCGCCGTCGTCGGCTCGGCGCGCCGCTGTCGCGCTCGTGCTCGTCCTGGGCCTGCCGGCCGTCGGCGTCGCGGGGACGCTCCCGCTGAGGAGCGACCGCGCGGTGCACCGAGGGGACGACCTCCTCGCGGCGGGCGACGACCGCCGTGCGCTCACGGCCTACGCGGACGCCGGGCGCCTGCTCCCGGGTGCGCAGGACCCCGTCCTCCGCCGCGCGCAGGTGTTCGCCGAGACCGGGCAACCCGAGCGAGCCCGCTCAGCGGCACTCGCAGCGGCCTCGCTCGACCCGTACGACCCTCGGCCGCTGGTCCTGGCCGCCGAGTCGTCGCTCGAGCAGGGCAGAGCGGAGGAGGCGTTCCGCACCTACCGCTCAGCGCTGCGCCTGGCGCCGCTGGACGACGCTGTCCTCGTCGCTACGGCACGCGCAGGCGTGCAGGCAGGCCGTCCAGCGGCTGCCGCGACGCTGCTCGAGGAGGGACTCGCACGGCTCGGACCGGCCGCCCGCGTCCAGGCTCGACGAGCTGTCTGGGTCGCACTAGGCGACGCACGTCGAGCGACCGGCGACGAGGCGGGGGCCATCAGCGCCTTCTCCATCGGCCGCGGGCTCCCCCCTGGCTGACGCGCTGCCCCAGTGGAGCCCCTAGCCTCGGAATCCCCTGCTACCTGGAGCGACCACCATGAACACGCGTACACGTCGAGGTCGAGCCGCCGCCGTCGCCGTGCTGCTCGCGACGACGCTCGGCCTGTCTGCCTGCAGCGGGTCGGAGACGAAGGCCCCTGCCACCGGCAGCCTCGAGGCGGCGCTCAAGGACCAGGTCGCCGGGAAGACAGACCAGGCGGCGGCCGCCTACCAGGCCCTGCTCGCCAAGGACCCGCGGAACAAGGTCGCCGCCTACAACCTGGGGCTCATCGCGCAGAACAAGGGCGACGTGGCCGAGGCCAAGGCGAAGTACGAGCAGGCCCTGCAGGCGGACCCGGCGTACGTGCCTGCCCTGTTCAACCTCGCCATCGTCGAGACCGGCAACAACAACAAGCCGGTCGCGGAGTCCCTCTACCGCCGAGCGCTCGCGGCCGACGACACCGACGCCAACACGCACCTCAACCTCGGCTTCCTGCTCCTCGACCAGGGCAAGAAGGCCGACGGTCAGGCGCAGCTGCGCCGCGCGGCCGAGCTCAGCCCCGATGCCGCGGCCCGCATCCCGGGTGACCTGCTGAAGTAGCCGTCAGGCCAGGATCGTCCGGCTGATGATCAGCTTCTGGATCTCGGTCGTCCCGCCGCCGATGCTCGTCAGCTTGCTGTCCCGCAGCGCCCGCTCGGCCCGGAAGTCCCGCGTGTAGCCGTACCCACCGTGGACCTGGATCGCCTCGAGGGCGTTCTCGACGCTGAGCTTGCCGGCCAGGGCCTTGGCGATCGAGGCCTCGAGCATGTGCGGCTGGCCGTTCTCCTTGAGCCACGCCGCCTTGTAGACCGCGTTGCGGACCACCTGGTAGTTGATCTCCATGTCGGCGAGCTTGTGCGCGACCGCCTGGAAGTGCGAGATCGGCTTGCCGAACTGCTGGCGCTGCTTGGCGTAGGCGATCGCGTCGTCGAGGGTGGCCCGCATCCCGCCGACGCAGCCGGCGATCATCACCGTGCGCTCCCAGTCGAAGCACTCGAAGGCGATGCTCCAGAGCGCCTCGCCGCGCTTGCCGAGGACGTCGGAGGCCTCGACCCGGCAGTCGCGCAGCACGATCTCGGCGGTCGGGGAGGACCGGCAGCCCATCTTGTCGAGCTCGCGCCCGACGGTGAACCCGGGGTTGGTGGTGTCGACGATGAAGGCCGTCGGACCCTCGGGGGCCAGCGCGAGGACGGTGCAGACGTCCGCGATGGGGCCGTTGGTGATGAACATCTTCGTGCCGTTGAGGAGCCAGCCGTCGCCGTCGGGCGTGGCGGTCGTGCGGATGGCGCCGGCGTCGGAGCCGGCCTCGGGCTCGGTCGAGGCCCAGGAGCCGATCAGCGAGCCGTCGCACAGCCCCGGCAGCCACCGCTTCTGCTGCTCGGGGGTGCCGTGCAGCCAGATCGGGACCGTGCCGATCACCCAGTGGGCGCCCAGGCTGAGCCCGAGGCCGCCGTCGTGGCCGCCCTCGGCGAGCGCCTCGTTGACCAGGCAGCAGTCGATGATCGAGCCGCCGCTGCCGCCGTGCTCCTCCGGGATCGGCATGCCGGCGACCCCGGCCGCGGCCAGCTGCTTCCAGACGTCCGGGTCCCAGGTGCCGTCGCGGTCGCGCTCGGTGGCGCCGGGGGCGACGACGTCGGCGGCGAGGCGCTTCATCGACGCGTAGAGGGCCTGCTGCTCGGGCGTGATGCTGAAGTCCACGGAGGGACGTTAACGCAGGTTCACCATATGGTGACGAGGTCAGTTGACACGGCTTGGGTGCGGGGGCGCAACGGCAGGTCGGGCACGGACCGCGACGAGCAGGTGTGCCGGAGCACCCGGTCGCCTGACCACGGGGGCGTGAGGCCCCAGCACCGGACCTCCGGGGCAGCGAGGGCCGCGTCGCAGCGGCTCCGTCACTCGCGTCAGGCGGGGCCTGAGGTCAGCGCTGGCCCTGGTACAGCTTGTAGACGACGTACACGGAGAACCAGGCGATGAAGGCGAACGACGCCACGAGCAGCAGCGTGTAGACGAGCTCGAGCACCGGGAGCACCTCTCGGGTCAGGGGAGAGGCCAGCGTACCGAGTCGACTAGCGGACGCTCGCGACGGTGTAGGTGACCTTGCCGCCGAAGACGTTGCCGATCTTCGCGGTCACCGGCAGCGTGAGCTTGTAGCCGGCCGTGAGGGCGGTGATGCCGGCGCCGCTGATCGATGTCGGTGGTGGCCACCGTGACGGGGGTCGCCGAGGGCGACTGGAAGGCCTGCGTCTTGACCGAGGACGACGCGACGCCGCCCAGGCGTCGGGCAGGACGCTGTCGATCTTGACCTGCGACGTTCGCGCCGCTGATGTCCTTGGTCGCCCCGGGGACGGGGAGGGCGGAGTAGGTCGCCGTGACGCCCAGCCGTTGTTGGTGCCGGTCAGGTCGGCGACCGCGAGGGCGGTCGCGCCGGGCGCCAGCGGCCGTCCGAGCCGGGAGCGCCGGAGACGGCGGCCGCGACCCCGCCGCCGGCGATGCTCAGCGTGCCGGCGACGGTGGTGCCGTGACCGTCGCCGACCGCGGACCCTGTGCCCGGCGTGCCGGGCACGGCGAGCGCAGGGCCGGCCGCCGGCGGCGACGAGGGACAGGGCCGCGACGGGGACGAGGGCGAGGCGCATCAGGAGCTCCAGGGTGAGTGAGCGACCGGGTTGGTCACTCTGTGTCACAAGAGTTGTCGCCCTGCAGCACCCCCGTTCTGATGAGCAGTCGGGACCATCTCTGGAGTAGTCACGAGTGACTACCCGCCTCGGCAGACGGCCCCGTCTCCCGCTTCCTGAGCAGGCCGCGGACGCCGGTGGCGATCACGGCAGCCAGCAGCAGGAGGAGCAGGAACAGGGCCACGACCACGGGCCAGGGCAGGTAGAAGCCCTTGGACTGGTCCCTCACGGTCCCCTGCGGGGTGGTCAGCTCGACGCGCAGCGTGCTCGGACCGATCGGTCGCTCCAGGCAGGCCAGCTGCACGGTGGCGGACGAGCCGGGGAGCACCGCGCCCGTCCGTGTCCGCTTGTAGGACGTGCCGCCCAGCGGCCCGTCGACGCTGACCCGTACGGACGGGTCGAGGACCTTCTGCGTGTCGTTCGTGTAGCGGACGGCCGGGCACGTCCTGCCGCCCCTCTCCACCTGCCGGACGTCGTCGAGCGCGAGCCGGCCGTCGGGCCGCCCCCGGTTCGGCGTGGCGCCCGGGGCGCCGCCCGGGACGGTCAGGTACACCGCCATGGCCACCCGGGTGGCCGTCTGCACACCGCTGGCGCCGGGAGGCGGCGGCGGCTCGGACACGACGCCCCCGACGTACTCGCCGCCCTGCGCGCCCTCGGGCACCACGAGGCGGTAGCCCACCCGCACCTCGCTCGAGGCGGGCACGGTGACGCGATCCGCGGCGAGCCGCATCCAGCTGCCCACCTCGTCGTCGTCGGCGAGGCGGTCGGTGAACGCGAAGCCGCCCCCGCGCGAGGGGATGGCGTCACTGGCGTACAGCAGGACCAGCCGCGGGCTCGTGCCCTGGTTGCGGACGACGACGGTCCCGACCACCGGGACGCCCTTCTTCACCGTCCCGATCTCCAGGAACGTCCCGCTCCCGCTCCGGTGCGGGTCGTCGGGCGCCGGGACGACGCCGACCCCCTGGGGACCGGGCTGGGCGAGGGCGACCCCGGGGACGCACAGGGCGAGCAGGAGCAGCAGGAGGACACGGCGCACGGGCGGAGGGTACGGCCGCCCACCTAGGCTCCGCCCGTGCCCGCGTCCCGCCTCGTCGTCAAGGCGACCTCCGGGGCGGACGCCCCCGAGCGGTGCGCCCAGGCCCTCACCGTCGCGGCCACGGCGGTCGCCAGCGGGGTGACGACGTCGTTGTGGCTCACGGGCGAGGCGGCCTGGTTCGCCGTGGCCGGCCACACCGTCGAGCTGGCCCACTCCGCGCCGCTGACCGACCTGCGCGACGCCGTCCTGCTCGGCGGCACGGTCACGCTCTGCACCCAGTGCGCCGTGCGGAGGAGGATCGGCCCCGACGACGTCCTGCCCGGGGTGCGGCTGGCCGGAGCGGCTGCCTTCCTCGACGAGGTGCTGCAGGACGACGTGCGGGCGCTCGTCTACTAGCTAGTCACAACGGGCCATCACAGCGAGGCGGTCCTGCGCCGACACCTGTCCTGTGGTGACTGGCGAAGGGGTCCGCGTCTCGTTGGACGTGCCTGCGTCCGGCGTCGTCGCGGTGCCCCGCACTCCCGTGACGCAGCCGCACCTGCCCCGCACCGGGTTCGAGCTCCTCCCGGTGGTCCTGCTCGCTCTCCTGCTCGTCCTCGCCGGTGCCGCACTCGTGGTCGCCGCCCGCTCCCGCCTCCGACCCGAGGGAACGTCATGACCCGTCGTCGCACCGCTCTCGCCGCGCTCACCACCTGTGCGCTCACCGCCGTCGCCGGCCCTGCGCTCGCGGCCGGCAGCGCCAGCGACGTCGGCGTCTCCCTCGTCGCCAGCGGCGGGACCCGCCAGTTCGACGTCCTCCAGCCCGGCAGCGACGTCGCCCTGACGGCGCTCGCGCTGGGGTCCACCGGCACCCAGGCCTTCCGCACCCGCGTCAAGGACACGAGCTTCCAGGCGCTGGGCTCGAGCTACTCCGTGAGCGCGAGCATGAGCAACATGTACCTGCGCCGCGGCAACGGCACCCACGAGGTCGCGACGAAGATCCCGAGCTCGCAGCTGTCGATCAGCCAGGGGCCGCTCAGTGCCGACCAGCTGGCCGCCTCGGTGCTGCCCAGGCTCAGCGTCACCGGCACGCTGGCCGGCTGCACCTCGCTGCCGGACGAGGTCAAGACCTCGCTCGGCCTCGCCCCCGGCGTCACCGACCTGACGACGCTCCTGGTCGGCAAGCTCACGACCCCGGTCGGCCTCCTCTGCACGGCGCTCAGCACGGTCGGCGCGCCCGTCTCCGGCACGGTCGACGGCCTCGTCCAGCAGGTCACGACGACGGTCAGCGACGTCACGAAGCTGCCCAACGCCCTCACGAACACGGCGGGCCGCAGCTTCGACCGCGCCGACTACAGCCGCGACGCCGTCGCCGCCACGGACCCGGACGCCACGAACGCTCCGACGGCGACCTCGGTCGACGTCATGCGGGGCGCCGCCGCCACCGCTCTCCCGTCCCAGCTGGTCGCGGCCCTGAAGTCCGCCGTCGTGAGCAAGCTCGGCAGCTCCGACCTCGTGAGCGCCACCGACACCGGCGCCGTGACGACGGTGGCCCGGGCCCTGGACACCGTCACCAGCTCGACGACGCGCGGTCTCATCTCAGCCCTGACCACCGCCCAGCAGGCCGCGCTGCTCAACACGCTGCCGAAGACCGTGCTCGACCCGACCCTGGCGACGGTGAAGGACCTGACCAGCAGCTACTACGCCGCACCCGCCCTCAGCGCAGACCGCAGCGCGCCGGTGGCCGGCACCTACGACGGCACGCTCACCCTGACCTTCGTGCAGCAGTAGCCGCTCTACGCTCGCTCGCATGACCACGACCGCCGGCCGCCTCGTGCGGGCGGCGGTCGTGGCGTTCCTGCTCCTGCTCGCCGTCCCCGCCGGTGCCGCCGGCACGGGTGGCGTCGAGGTCACGCCCCTCCCCGGCATCGTCGACGGCAAGCAGGTCACGGCGTTCCACGTGCGGATGCCCCGCTCCGGCACCAGCGAGGTGCCCTTCGCGCTGCGCAACCTCACCGGCGAACCCGCGCACGGCGACGCTCTACGCGGCGTCCGCCACGCGCGCGGCGGACGGCACCTACGCGGTCGGGGGTCCGGGCAGCTCCCCGCACGTCCGGCTCGCGGAGGAGCAGGTCACCCTCCGCGCCAAGGCGTTCGAGCGCCGTAGCTTCCGGCTGGCCGGGAAGATCGACGAGCGGCAGTACGCGGCCGTCGTCGTCGAGGTGCGGAACGGCAGCGTGGTCACGCGGGCCGCGACGCTGGTCTACCTCGACCCGGCCCGGACGGTGCCTGTGCCGTTGCTGCTGGCGCTGGTCGCGGCGGCGGTGCTGCTGGCCGCGGGGGTGGGGGTCGTCGTGGTGGCCCGGCGCCGTCGTCGGGCTGCTGCGGCGACGTCGGCTGCGGCACCCGCCGCGTCCGCTGCCTGACGCGCTGCTCTGCCTGCCCCCGATCCCTTGATCAACGGAGTCCGATACAGCGCCTGGGGGCTCGGACGCTGTCTGAGGCTCCGTTGATCAAGGGGTACCGGGCGCATGACGCGCGAGAGCCCGGCGCCCCTCGAGAGACACCGGGCTCTGCGCGGCCTACGACCTAGGCCGGGATCTCCACCGAGACCTCGGCGACGACGCCCTGCGCGGCCGTCACCGTGGTGTCGACCGGGCTGGTGCCGGGCGCGAGCGTGCGGAGCGTCCACTCGCCGGGGGCGGCGAAGAAGCGGAACTGGCCGGTGGCGCTGGCCTGGACCTCCGCCGTGAACTCGCCGGTGCCGTCGAGCAGCCGGACGTAGGCACCGCCGACGGGCGAGCCTCCCCGGACGACGCGGCCCTGGACGACGGCCTCCTTGCCGGCGACGACCGGCTCGAGGGTGTCCTGGTCAGGGGCGCTGCACATCAGACGGCAGCCTTGGACGGGTTCTCGACCGGGACGCCGACGAGGGAGCCGTACTCCATCCAGGAGCCGTCGTAGTTCTTGACGTCGCCCTTGCCGAGGATCTCGTGGAGCACGAACCAGGTGTGGCTGCTGCGCTCGCCGATCCGGCAGTAGGCGATGGTGCTCTTGCCGTCGTCGTAGCCCTCGGCGCCGTAGAGCTTGATGAGCTCGTCGTCGCTGCGGAACGTGCCGTCGTCGGCGGCGGCCTTGCTCCACGGGATGTTGATGGCGGACGGCACGTGGCCGGCCTTCTGGGCCTGCTCCTGCGGCAGGTGCGCCGGGGCCTTGATCTTGCCGCTGAACTCGTCGGGGCTGCGGACGTCGACGAGGTTCTTGGTGCCGATCGCGGCGACGACCTCGTCGCGGAAGGCGCGGATGGAGGTGTCGGCCTCCTTGGCCGTGTACTGCGTGGCCGGGCGGTCGGCGACGTCCTTGGTCAGCTCGCGGCCGTCGAGCTCCCACTTCTTGCGCCCGCCGTCGAGCAGCTTGACGTCGGCGTGGCCGTACAGCTTGAACTGCCAGTAGGCGTAGGCGGCGAACCAGTTGTTGTTGCCGCCGTACAGCACGACGGTGTCGTCCGTCGCGATGCCCTTGGCGGAGAGCAGCTTCCCGAAGTCCTCGGAGGAGATCAGGTCGCGGGCCTCGGCCTGCTGGAGCTCCTGGGTCCAGTCCAGGCGGACGGCGCCCTTGATGTGACCGCCGTCGTAGGCGGACACGTCCTCGTCCACCTCGACGAGGACGACCTTCGGGTCGTCCAGGTGGCTCTCGACCCAGTCGGCGTCGACGAGCACGTCTGCGCGGCTCATGCGGGGACTCCCTTGTTGGTGAAGCGGTGGATGAACAGGTGGATCTCGCAGCCGAGGCAGAAGCCGAAGGCGGCGTTGAGGAAGGCAGCGGACAGGGCGCCGGCCGTGGCGACGACGCCCACGGTCTCGGCGCCGGCCAGGAACGCGACGGCGCCGACGACGGCGAACGCCAGGCCCACGACCTGGGCGAACCGGGTCGGGGCCTCGGCCTCCAGCTCGGCCGGCGGGCCGAGGCGGGGACGGACCACGCGGCGGAAGAACAGGCCGTACGGCGACAGGCCGCGCGCCCCGAGGGCGAACACGACGGCCTGGAGGGCGAGCAGCACACCGCTGTGCGTGAGCAGCACGACGGCGAGCACGACGGTGGTGATCCACGCGGCGGTACGCGGTCCACGGGGGTCGATCACGGGTGGTGCCTCTCTGAGGGGTCTCCGGACGGGGGTCAGGAGGCCGGACAGAGCGCGGCGGACAGCCGGCAGAAGTCGACGACGCGTCGCTTCACCAGGGGGGCCGTCACGCGGGCGAGCCTACCGCGGCCAGCACGGCCGCCTTCTGGGGCTGACCGCTGGCCCGGAAGGCCTCCCGGCCGGTGCCGTCGAGCACGAGGGTGGTCGGGGTCTTGAGGATGCCGAGCTCGCGGACGAGTTCGAGGTGGCTCTCGGCGTCGACCTCGACGTGGCGCACGCCGTCGACCTGGGCGGCGACGTCGGACAGCACCCGTCGGGTGGCGCGGCAGGGGGCGCAGAAGGCGCTGGAGAACTGCAGCAGGGTGGCCCGGCTGCCGGGCTCCTCGCCGAGCCGCGCCAGGACGGTCGTGCGGTCGGAGGCCTCCATGCTGCGCACCCTCCCCGTCCGGTACCGGTGCAGCAGTCCCACGGCCGCAGACGCGGCGAGGACGGCGAGCAGCACGGTCATGTCAGGGAGAACCCGACCCGCGGGGTCGTCATTCCGGGCGCGGGTGTCAGCCAGCTCCAGGGCGGAGCGGGCCCGGGGAGGCTCGGGGCGGCTCGTGTCGCGTCTCGCCCCGCCGGAGGGCGCCACGCAGGGCGTACCGCGACAGGAACAGCCGTCCGGGGGAGCAGGCTGAGGGCGACGCTGCTTCAGGACGGTTCGTGTCGCGTCCGGCCCCTCCCCGTGGCTCTCCATAAGGCGTACCGCGACACGAGCAGGCCTCCTCGGGAGGCAGGCTCAGCATGGAACGGCCCGGTGGCGGTTCGTGTCGCGTCCGACCCCGCCGGGGACGGCTTCGCAGGGCGTACCGCGACACGAGCAGGCCTCCCCGGGAGGCAGGCTCAGCATGGAACGGCCCGGTGGCGGTTCGTGTCGCGTTCCGCCCCGCCGGCGACGGTTTCGTAGGGCGTACCGCGACACGAGCAGCCCTCCCCGGGAGGCAGGCTCAGCGTGGAGCGGCCCCGAACGGTTCGTGTCGCGTCCGGCCCCTCCCCGTGGCGCTCCATAGGGCGTACTGCGACACGAGCAGCCCTCCCCGGGAGGCAGGGGCTCAGCATGGAGCGGCCCGGTGGCGGTTCGTGTCGCGTTCCGCCCCGCCGGGGGGCGCCCTGCGGGGCGTACCGCGACACGAGCAACCCCGGGGGCACGCCGGCGCCCAGCAGCCCCCGCACCGTCAGCGGGACAGGACGGTCGGCCCGCTCCGCGCACTCAGCACCACGCCCTGCGCCGTCACCCGCAGCCCGGTCAGGCGCAGCCCGTACGGCAGCGCCGGCAGCCGGACCCGGAAGTCGAACCGGTCCCCGAGGGCCGCGGTCAGGGCGTCGTCGACGACGCCGGCGCCGGTCTGCACGCTCTGGGCGGTGACGACCACACGGTCGCCGTCGAGCCGGACCCGGCTGGTGGCGGCCGCCGAGACGTCCTGCCCGAGGACCCGCACCGTGCCGCGCACCCGCAGCCGGTCGCCCACCGCCGACACCGTCACGCCGTCCGGGGCCGCCTCGACAGCTCGGCGTAGGACAGCACGACGTCCCCGGCCAGGCTGTCGACCGGCACCTGCGCGACGTCGCCGGACAGGGCGTCCCGCAGCGGGAGGCGCACGCCGCGCAGGGTGACGTCCAGGCCGGCGACCTGGACGTCGGCGCCCCGGACCCCGCCCGAGGCCCTCAGCCGGACGTCGTCGTAGCGGCCGCGCAGCGCCTGGGTGAGGAAGGGGAAGCCGCCGATGGTGACGTCGGGCTCCTGGCGTCAGGCCGCCGGAGGACTGCGCCTGCCGGGCGACCTGCCCCTCCGCGATCCCCACCGCCACGCGGTCCCCGACGACGGCGACGCCGAGCAGCAGCACGAGGCCGACCAGCAGCCCCTTCACGCCAGGACCAGTCGGCCCGCCACCAGGGCCACCGGGCCGAGCGCCGCCCAGGGCAGCAGCAGCCCGACCGGGCGCAGGGCGGCGACCCGGCGGGAGTCGCGCCAGCCGGACCGCAGCTCGGCACCGGCGAGGTCGACGGCGAGGTCGGCGGCACTGGCCACCGCGGCGGCCGCGAGCCCCACGAGGGCGGCCCGCGGTCCGGCCAGCTGCCCCTCCCCGCCGGCCACCAGGACCGCGCCCGCGACGCCGGCGCCGAGGCCGAGCAGCAGCCCGGGCCAGCCGCGGACGGCGCCGAGGGCGAGGGCGGGACGCGGGAGGACCCGGTCGCCGAGCCGGCCGGCGACCAGGGCGGCGCCCGCGCCGACGAGGGCGGCGAGGGCGACGTCGCGGCCGCCCTCGAGGGCCCGGAGGGCGGGCAGGCAGGCGGCGCAGGCGACGAGGACGACGACGAGCAGGGTGTCGGCGAGGGCCTCGGTCACCCGGTCACGGCCCTTGCGGGACAGCTGGTGCAGCAGGGCGGCGACCAGCGACAGCGCGACGACGCCCGCGAGCGCCCCGACGTCGCCGTCCTGCCGGACGACCAGCGACGTCCCCGACCACGGCGCCCGCGGCCGCGATGACGAAGGCCCCGCCGGCCGCCGGGGCGTCCAGCAGCGCGAGGGTGCCGAGCACGAGGACCAGCTGCAGGGCGAGGACGGCGACGACGAGCAGCCCGGCGCCGGTCAGCGCGGCGAGCGCGAGGACGCCGGCGACGACCCCGCCACCGAGGCCCAGCAGGGCCAGCGGGGGGCGGGCGGCCGGACCGGCGACCCGGGGGCCCGGGTCGGGGGCGGTCGGCGCGGTCACCCGACGATCCTGTCAGACCCGGGGCGCCGGAACGGGCTCAGTAGCGGAGGTCCAGGCGCGTCGTCCGGCAGGGCTCGACCGGCACGCCGAAGGTCTTGCGCACGCCCGCCGTCGTGGTGACCCAGACCTGGTACTTCTGCCCGGAGGCGAGGTTCGGGATCCGGTACGTCCCGTTGGGCCCGGGCTTCTCGATGTTCCAGCCGATGATCGGCTTGGCGATGTTGTTGTCGGCCGCGAGCGACCACGCCACGACCCGCCGGACCGAGACGCGCTTGCCGGCCTTCGTCGTCGTGCCCTCGATCGTCCCGGTGGTGCCGCCGAGGTCGCAGCGGTCCAGCGGCAGCCGCAGGTGCACCGGTCCCGCCGTCGGGATGGCGACGTCGTGCCGCATGGTCGAGCCGTAGCGGCGCTCGTCGGTGCCGGCCAGCTTCGCCGCCTGCGGGTAGACCTCGAGGTAGACCGACGCCGTGTTGGCCGGGACCTTGACCGACCAGCGGGTGGCCCAGCGGCGCAGGTCGGTGGAGCCCTCGGCGCTGAGGTCCGGGTTCACCCGCATGCTCATCGCGTAGCCCGGCACCGGGCAGGCCTCGCTCTCGACGCAGCCGTCCCGGTTGATCTGCCGGCCCTGGGCGTCGTGCAGGTCGATGCCGATCAGGGCGTCGACGGCGCGGCCGTCGCTGCCGAGGAGCGTCCCGCTCAGCGTGTGCGGGACCAGCCGGACGGCGCCGGCGGGCTGCGCGGTCACGAGGACGGAGCCGACGAGGGCGAGCAGCAGGCCCAGCAGCGCGGCAGTGCGAGCGGGCACGAGGAGGCTCCGTGTTTCGGACGGGGGTGAGCGGGAAGAGTGCCAGACCGCGCGTCCGCTGTCAGGGAGCGGGGGCGGAGAAGTCCAGCGTCCGCGTCGTGAGGTGGCAGCCCGTCACCCGGACGTCGTAGACCCGCTGCACCCGGCCGTCGACCGCCGTCGCCACCAGCTGGTAGCGCTGACCGCCCCGCTGCCCGCGCCCGACGCCGCTGGCCAGGTTCGGCACGGTGTACGACCCGTCCGACCCCGTGGTGCCCACCGCCGTGCCGAGCACCGGCGTCGGCCCGTTGTCGTCGGGCTCGAGGGAGAAGGCGGTGACCCGGGCCAGCCGCACCCGGCGCGGGCCGTCGACGGCGAGGCCGCGGACCGCTCCCGTGCCGGTCGCGCCGTCCGCGCAGACCCGCGGCAGCCGGACGTTCACCCGGCGTCCGTACGGGACGGGCAGGTTGCGGCGGAAGCTGGCGGCGTAGCGGCGCATGTCCGTGCCGGCGTACCGGGCGCCCTGGGGGTAGGCCTCGACGTAGACCCGGACCGCCTGCTCCGGCAGCGCGACCGCCCAGGTCGTGACCCAGTCCTGCTTGCGGCCGCCGTCGGGGCCGAGCTCGAAGTTGATCCGGCGGGTGAGCGCGTAGCCGTCGACCGGGCACGAGGGCGAGGCCACGCAGCCGCTCGCGCCGAGACGACGGCCGCGGCTGTCGCGCAGGTCGAACCCCAGCAGCGCGCTCACCGCCCGGCCGTCGCTGCCGAGGATCGTCCCGGTCACGACGCGGTCGGCCGCTCCGGCCGGGACCGCCAGCAGGCCGCCGAGCACCGCGAGCAGCAGCGCGAGGACGAGACGGCGGGGACCCACCCCCTGAGAGTGCACCCCCGGTCAGCCGCCGGCGAACGGAGGCAGCACGTCGACGACGGATCCCGGCGCCAGGACGACGGCGGCGTGCTCGCGGCCGCCCACCGGGGCGCCGTCGACGACGTAGCTGCAGCGGGCGAGCACCGTGGTGAAGCGGTCGTCGTGGCGTCCGCGCAGGGCCGCCAGGGCCTCGGCGAGGGTGGCGGCGTCGACGTCGTCGCTGCCCGTGCCGGCGGCGTCCTTGGCGGCGGCGAAGTAGCGGACGGTGCTCATGGACGCAGTGTGCCGTGTGACGCAGCACCCGTTCACGGGGGCGACACGCGCCGTACACTCCGCCCAGGCAACGGCGCCTGGCAGACCGACCCGTACGACCCCGGGAGGCACCGTGTCCGCGCTCCTGCTCCTCACGGACGACGTCACGCCCAGCTCCGAGGTGCTCCCCGCGCTCGGCCTGCTCGGCCACACCGTCCGCGTCGGTCCGGCCGAGGCGAGCGCCCTGCTCGACGCCCCGGCCTGCGACGTCGTCCTCGTCGACGCCCGCCGGGACCTCGCCCGCGCCCGGTCGCTGTGCCGGCTGCTGCGCACCACCGGCCTGGCCGTCCCGCTGCTCGCCGTCCTCACCGAGGGCGGCCTGGTCGCGCTGACCGCGGAGTGGGGCGTCGACGACGTCCTGCTCGCCACGTCCGGCCCCGCCGAGGTCGACGCCCGGCTGCGCCTGGCCACCGGCAAGGTCGAGGCCGCCGTCGGGCCCGCCGAGGAGGCCGGCGTCGTCCGGGCCGGCGAGCTGACGATCGACGAGACGACGTACACGTGCCGCCTCAAGGGCCGCACGCTCGACCTCACCTTCAAGGAGTTCGAGCTGCTCAAGCACCTCGCGCAGCACCCGGGCCGGGTCTACACCCGGGCGCAGCTGCTGCAGGAGGTCTGGGGCTACGACTACTTCGGGGGCACCCGCACGGTCGACGTCCACGTCCGGCGGCTCCGCGCGAAGCTCGGCACGGAGCACGAGTCCCTGATCGGGACGGTGCGGCACGTCGGTTACAAGTTCGTGACGCCCTCGCTCACCGCCCTCTCCGAGGACCCCGTCTCCGTCTAGGGTCCCGTCGCATGCGCAAGCCGGTCGTCGCCCTGGTCACCGTCCTCGCCCTCGCCGCCGCCGGCGGGGTCGGCTTCGCCCTGTTCGAGCGGCACGAGCGCGGCGGGCTGGTCGCCAAGAGCGAGCGCGTCTGCGACGGCCGCGAGCAGCCGGTCGCGGGCGTCCCCGCGACGCTCCCCCTCGGCCTGCCGACGACGGCCGGGTCGACGCTGCTGAACGTCGACACGCAGGGCAAGACCACGGTCGCCTTCGTGAAGCTCGACGGCGGGCGCGACGACATCGTCACCGTCCGGGACAAGGTCCTGACCGACCTGAAGGCCGCGGGCTACACCGTCGAGGGCACCGACCAGGAGCCCGGGTACGAGGCCGAGGCCCAGCTCGCCGGCACGAACGAGGGCACCCTCAAGGTGTCGCCGCTGTGCGAGGGCCTGCTCGAGGTCCGCTACAAGATCGAGCAGTAGCTACCCGCGCGGGTCGAAGGCGCCGTCGAACTCGAACGCCGGGTTCGGCACCTGCTGGCCCGTGGTGGCGTCGGTGATCGTGGCCAGGCCCACGAGCCGGCTGGGCCCGCTGGCCGTCCAGGTGCTGCCCGCCCGGACCTGCAGCTCGAACGTCCCGTCCTGCCGCTTCCCGGCGTCGTCGGTGAAGGCGACCGTGCAGATCCAGTCGGCACCCGGGCCGACGTCCTCGACCGTCGGGCCGCCGCGGTCGCAGGTGGTGACGGGCCGGACGGTGGCCGGCGTGACGGTGGTGGTCCCGAGCAGCTCGGAGCGCTGGGCGTAGAGCCGGGCGAAGGTCGGGCCGAGGCTGCGCTCGAGGCGGGGGGCGGTGACGTCCTGCGCACAGCCCGACAGGGCCAGCACGCACAGGGCGAGCACGAGGAGGCGCTTCACCCGATCACGTCGCGGCGGCGGAGCACGACGAGCGCGGCGGTCAGGCAGACGGCGGTCCAGACCGCGCTCACGACGGCGCCCTCCACCAGCGGACCCGAGAACCGGTCGACGGTGAGCAGGCCGTGCCACGCCTCGAGCGGCGTCGTGAGCAGGAGCCGCCGGGGGCCGTCGAACCCGCCGAGCGTCCCGCCGAGGCCCATGACGAGGCCGGCGACGACGGGTCCGACGACCCCGACGGCCGGGTTGCGGGTGGTCACCGAGAGCAGGACCGCGAGCGCGGTGAACCCGAGCAGGGGCGGCAGGACGCTGGCCCAGGCCAGGAGCACCAGCGGCAGCGCCGACGACGGCGCGATCAGCTGGCCGCTGAGCCCGGGCAGCGGCTGCGTCCCGACGACGACGAGGCTGCTCACGACCGTGCTGGCGGTGAGCAGCAGCAGCGCGACCACGGTGAACCCGACGGCGGTCAGCGCCTTGGCCCAGAAGACCTGGGTGCGGCTGACCGAGCGGGTGAGCAGGGTCTTCCAGGTGCCGTGCTGGTCCTCTGAGGCGAAGACGTCCCCGCCCACGAGGGAGCACAGCAGGGGGAACAGCCACTGGGCGGCGAAGCCCAGGACGAGCAGCGGGACGGCGTACCCGCTGTCGTGGACGTGCCGGCCGAACAGGGTGTCCTTGGGGGGCTTCGTCTGGCCGTCGAGCACCAGGACGACCAGCACGGGGGCGAGCACGCAGCCGAGCAGCGCGTAGCGGCAGCGGGCCTGGGCGGCGAGCTTGACCAGCTCCCACCGCAGGGCGGTGAGGGTGCCGGGGCGGCTCACGCGGCGCCTTCGGTCAGGGAGAAGAACAGCGCCTCGAGCGGGGCCTCGTCCTGGCGCAGGCTGCGCAGCGCGATGCCGGCGGCGACGACCTCGGCCACCAGGGCGTCGACCCGGTCCTGCGGGCCGCGGACGGCCAGCGCGTCGTCGACGACGTCGACCTCGAGGCCGCGGGCCCGGGCGAGGTCGGCGGTGCGGCCGTCGTCGGTGGTGACCAGGCGGTGGGCCTGCTCGGGGGCGCGCTCGCGGAGGGTGGCGATCGAGCCGTGGAAGACCACCCGGCCGGTCCGCAGGATGGTGACGTCGTGGCAGACCTGCTCGACCTCGGCCATGTCGTGGCTGCTCAGCAGGACGGTGAGGCCGCTGCCGGCGAGCCGTCCGACGAGGGCGCGCATGTCGCGGATGCCGGCGGGGTCGAGGCCGTTCGCGGGCTCGTCGAGGACCAGGAGCCGCGGGTCGCGCAGGAGGCTGGCGGCGACGCCGAGCCGCTGCCGCATCCCGAAGGAGTACCCCTTGACCTCGTCGCGGTCGCGGCCGGTCAGGTCGACGAGGTCGAGCACCTCGTCGACGCGCGTGGAGGAGCTGCCGCCGTCCAGGCCGGCGAGCAGCTGGAGGTTCCGGCGGCCGGTCAGGCCCGGGTAGAACCTCGGGCTCTCGAGGAACCCGGCGACGCCCTCGAGGGTGCGGACGCCGTCGCGGGGCCAGCTGCGGCCCTGCACCTCGAGGGTGCCGCTGTCGGGGGTGACGAGGCCGAAGAGCATCCGCAGGAACGTCGTCTTGCCGGCGCCGTTCGGGCCGAGGACGCCGTAGACCTCGCCCTGCTCGACCCGCAGCGTCAGACCGTCGACGGCCCGGACGCCGCCGTACGTCTTCACGAGGTCGACGGCGTCGACGGCGGGGGTCACGAGGCCGACCGTACGGACGGCTCATGAACCGCACGTGAACCCGGCTCGCGTATCAACGCGGGTGCATGACAGGCTCTGCGGGTGACCAGACGACGTACCTCCGCCCTCGCCCTCGCCCTGCTCGCCGCGCCGCTGCTGCTGCCGCCTGCGGCGGCTCGGACTCCCCCGTCGACACGGCCGCGGGCGACCCGGTCGCGTCGTTCGCCGACGTCGAGGCGCAGGCGAAGGGGCAGACCGTCGACTGGTACATGTACGGCGGCGACGACGTCCTCAACACCTTCGTCAACGGCTACCTGAAGACCAAGCTCGCCGCCCGCGGCGTCACGCTGAACCAGGTCAAGATCACCGACACCGTCACCGCGGTGAACAAGGTGCTGGCCGAGAAGCAGGCCGGCAGGACCGACGACGGCTCGGTCGACGCGATCTGGATCAACGGCGAGAACTTCGCCACCGGCAAGCAGGCCGACCTCTGGTACTGCGGCTACGCCGAGAAGCTCGGCAACGCGAAGTACGTCGACCTCGAGCAGCCCGCCGTGAAGAACGACTTCGGCCTTCCGGTCGAGGGCTGCGAGTCGGTGTGGATGCAGGCCAACTCGGCGCTCGTCTACGACAGCAGCAAGCTGACCGCCGACGACGTCAAGAGCGCCGGCAGCCTGTTCGACTGGGCGAAGGAGAACCCGGGCCGCTTCACCTACGCCGGCCCCGCCGGACTTCACGGGCTCGATGGCCGTGCGGACCTTCTTCTACGAGGAGAACGGCGGGCCCGAGGGCTTCTCCGGCACCTTCGACGAGGCGACGTACGGACCTGCCGCCACGAAGCTCTGGCAGCGCCTGAACGAGATCGAGCCGTCGCTGTACAAGCAGGGCAAGACCTACCCGGCGAGCGGGTCCGACGTCGAGAAGCTGTACGCCAACGGCGAGATCAGCGCCTTCCTGACCTACGCGCCGGGCGCCGTCGGCGAGGCCGTGAAGAAGGGGACCTTCCCCGCCACCACCCGCGAGGCGGTCTTCGAGGGCGGCAACATCAGCAACTACAACTTCCTGGCGATCCCGTTCAACAGCCCGGACAAGGCCGGCGCGCAGGTCCTGCAGGACACCCTGCTCGACCCGCAGACGCAGCTCGAGCTCTACAAGGTGTCGGGCTCGTTCCCGGGCATCGACCTGCGCAAGACCGACCCCGCCACGCAGGCCGCGTTCCAGGCCGTCTCCACCAGCCCCGCCGTCCTCCCGCTCGCCGACCTGAGCAGGGACGCCCAGCCCGAGCTGACCAGCACCTACGTCACGCGGATCGAGAAGGACTGGAAGACGAACGTCCTGCAGAAGTGAACCGGTCCCTGCGGATCGCCCTGCTCCTCGCCCCGGCCCTGACCGTCGTCGGGGTGCTGTTCCTCGGGGGCCTGGTGCAGGGCGTCCTGCAGAGCTTCGGGTACCTGCCGTTCCTGTCCGACTGGCACTGGAGCACCGACGCGTACACCTCGATGGCCGCCGACCCGGCGGTGCGGGCGTCGTTCGTCCTGACCTTCCGGACGGCGTTCCTCGCCACCCTGCTCGCCGTCGTCCTCGGCACCGGCGGGGCCCTGCTGGTGCGGTCGACCCGGCGCGGCAAGCGGGTGCTGTCGGCCGTGTTCCAGAGCACCCTGCCGGTGCCGCACCTGGTCGGGGCGCTGGCCATGCTGCTGCTGCTCAGCCAGGGCGGGACGCTCTCGCGCGTCTCCCACGCCCTCGGGCTCACCGACGGCACCGCCGACTTCCCCGAGCTCACCAACGACGCCTTCGGGTGGGGGCTGCTCGCGGAGTACGTCTGGAAGGAGGCGCCCTTCATCGGCGTCGTCGTCCTGTCGGCGCTCAACGCGGGCGTGGCCGAGCTGGAGGACGCCGCCCGCACGCTCGGCGCCGGCCGGTGGGCCCGGCTGCGCCACGTCGTCGTGCCGGTCATCACCCCCGGCGTGCTGGCGACGTCGGTGCTGGTGTTCGCGTTCTCGTTCGGGTCCTACGAGGTGCCGGTCCTGCTCGGGCGGCCCTACCCCGCGACCCTGCCGGTGGTGGCCTACCAGTACGCCTCCGACACCGACCTGAACGCCCGGCCCGTCGCCATGGCGATCGCCGTCGTGATCGCCCTGCTGGTCGGGGCGCTCGTGGCCGTGTACATGGCGGCGTCCGAGCGCTTCCTGCGGCGCACCGCGTGATGCGCTCGGTGCCGCGCACCCTGCTGGTCGTGGGGCTGCTGCTGCCGTTCCTGCCGCTGCTCGTGTGGGCGGGCGCGGGCCAGTGGCGCTACCCGGCGCTCGTGCCGCAGCAGCGCTCCGCCCGGGGGGTCCGCCTGCTGGTCGACCCGGCGTCGGAGGTGCTGCAGGGTCTGCTGACCTCGCTGGTCCTCGGCGTCACGGTGGCGTTCCTCGCCTGCCTGCTCGGGCTGTCGGCCGGCCGGGCGCTCGGGCTGTACGCCTTCCGCGGCAAGCGGCTCGTGCAGTTCCTGCTGCTCGCCCCCGCCATCGTCCCGGGCCTCGCCGTGACCCTCGGGATCCAGGTGTACTTCCTGCGGTACGGCCTCGCGGGCACCGTCCCCGGCGTCGTCCTGGTCCAGCTCGTGCCGACCGTGCCGTACGTGACGCTGGTCCTCGGCAGCGCGTTCGCGAACTTCGAGACCGGCTACGAGGACAGCGCCCGGATGCTCGGCGCCGGCCCGGTCCGCACCTTCTGGCACGTCACCCTGCCGGTCGTGCGTCCCGCCCTCGTGGTCGCCGGGTTCTTCGCCTTCCTCATCTCCTGGAGCGAGTACGTGCTCACCCTGCTCATCGGTGGCGGCACCGTGAAGACGCTGCCGCTGCTGCTGTTCGCCTACATCGGCGGGAACGACCTCACCCAGGCGGCCGCCCTCGCGCTGCTGTTCGTCACGCCGCCGTTCCTGCTGGTGCTGCTCACGTCGCGCTTCCTCACCGGGAGCTCCTCGGCCGCGGTCGGGTTCGGCCGGCTGTGAGCACCAGCGTGCAGGTGACGGGGCTGACCAAGGCGTACGGCTCCTCCCCGGTGGTGGACGGGCTCGACCTCGACGTCGCGCCCGGCACCCTCACCGCCCTGCTCGGCCCGTCCGGCTGCGGCAAGACGACGACGCTCAAGGTGGTCGCGGGCCTGCTCGAGGCCGACGCCGGCGACGTGCTGTTCGACGGCACCTCGGTCCTGCACCTGAAGCCGGAGAAGCGCCCGGTGGCCATGGTCTTCCAGAAGGCGCTGCTGTTCCCGCACCTCACCGTCGGGGAGAACGTCGGCTTCGGGCTGCGCATGCGCAAGGTGCCCCGCCGCGAGGCACGCGCCCGGGTCCAGGCGATGCTCGACCTCGTCCGCCTGGGCGACCTCGCCGACCGCCGGGTGGGTGAGGTCTCCGGCGGCCAGGAGCAGCGGGTCGCGCTCGCCCGCGCCCTGGTGACCGAGCCCCAGGTGCTCCTGCTCGACGAGCCGTTCAGCCAGCTCGACGCCGCCCTGCGCGTCGAGGTCCGCGACCTGGTGCGGGAGCTCCAGCAGCAGCTGGGCGTCACCACCCTGTTCGTCACCCACGACCAGGAGGAGGCGGTCAGCCTCGCCGACTCCGTCGCCCTCGTCCTGGACGGCCGGGTCGAGCAGACGCGGGCCGCCCCGGGCGTTCTACGAGGCGCCGTCGTCGTTGCGCGTGGCCCGCTTCTTCGGCGGCCGCAACGAGGTGCGCGGGTCGGCGTCGGGCGGGGTGTTCCGGTGCGCCCTCGGCGGCTTCCCGACATCGGTCGACGGGCCCGCGGTCGGCGTCGTCCGGCCGGAGGCGCTGGTCGTCGGGGCGGGCGGCGCGGAGGCGACCCTGCGGTCGGCCCGCTACCTCGGCACGCACACCGCCCTCGAGCTCGCCCTGCAGGACGGCACCGTCCTCACCGCGCACGTCCGCGGGGGCGAGGTCGGGGAGCACACCACGGTCTCGGCCCCCGCCCTGACGGTCCTGGAGGACCCGTGACCCTCGACCTGCCGCCCACCGACCGCGTCGTCGACGTCGTCATCGACACCGACGTGGTGAACGAGGTCGACGACCAGTTCGCCCTCGTCTGGGCCCTGCTGCGCCCGGACCGGCTGAACGTCCTCGGGCTGCTGGCCTGCCCGTGGGAGGCCACCGCCGCGCACTACCGGAGGGTCGACCCCGAGATCGACCACCAGCGGATCCAGGACCGGCTGGTCCGCGACATCGCGGTGGGCGACGCCATCGACATGTCCGTGGCGGAGCTGCACCGGATCAACGAGGTCGTCGGCACGGACGTCCCGGTGTGGAAGGGGGCGTCGTCGTTCATGACCGCCCCGGACGCCCCGGTCCGCAGCGACGGCGTCGAGGCGCTGATCGAGCTGGCGCACGCCGACCGCGAGGGCCCGCTCTACGTCCTCGGCATGGGGGCGGCGACCAACCTCGCCAGCGCCGTCCTGCTCGACCCCACCGTCAAGGAGCGCGTCCAGGTGGTCTGGACGTCGGCGCACCCGAGCTGGTGGCCGCGGCCGGAGGCGTCGTACAACCTCTCGGGCGACCTGCACGCCAGCCGCGTGCTGTTCGACTCCGGCGTCCCGCTCGTCTACCTGCCGGGGTACTACGTCGGGGAGGAGCTGCGGGTCGGGTACCTCGAGCTCGAGGCGAACGTCCGCGGCAGGGGCGCCGTCGGCGACTACCTCTGGGACGTCTTCGGCAGCCACTGGACGACGGCGTCGACCTCCCCCGCCTTCAGCAAGGTGATCTGGGACCTCATCGACGTGGCGTACGTCGTCGAGCCGAGCTGGCTGTCGAGCGACCTCGTCGACAGCCCCGTGCTCGGCGAGGACCTGCGCTGGCAGCACCCGGCCGGCCGGCACCCGGTCCGCGAGGCGTACGACGTCGACCGCGACGCCGTCTTCGGCGACCTCTACCGGGTGCTGGCCGACCGCACGTCCTGAGCCCGGGGCTCCGGGAGGGCGCGCAGCGCCCTGTCACCCCCTGCGCGCAGCGCGCGACGCCGGCGCTTCGCCGCGTACATCGCCTCGTCCGCCTCGGCCAGTGCCGCCGGCAGCCCGCGCAGCACCGTGATCGGCGCCCAGCCGACCGACCCGGCGACGCCGGCCCGCTCGAGGGCGTCGTAGAGCGCGTCGACGCGCAGGGCGGCCTCCGCCTCGGTGCAGCCGACCATGAGGACCCCGAACTCGTCGCCGCCGAGGCGGGCGCACACGTCACCAGCCGGGACCACCGCACGCAGGGCCTGCGCGGCCCGACGGATGTACGCGTCGCCCGCCGCGTGGCCCTGGGTGTCGTTGACGACCTTGAGCATGTCGAGGTCGAGCATGGCGAGGACGGTCGGGTCGCCGAGGCGGTGGAAGCGCTCCTCCTGCTCGGCCAGCAGCCGCTCCCACGCCCGCCGGTTGTAGAGGTCGGTGAGGACGTCGGTCTCGGCCGCGACCTCGGCGGCCGCGAGCCGCAGGGCGGCCTCGTCGCGCTGCCGGTCGACCGCGAGGACCATCGTGAGGAGCTGACCGAGCAGCTGCAGGACGGGCGCCGCTGCGGCGAGCCGCGGGTCGTCGCTGGCCTCCGGGCTGAGCCCGCAGACCGCGCCGAACAGGCGCCCGTCGGCCTCACGGATGGCCGAGCCGGCGTAGGCGCCGATCGGGGCCAGGGCGTTGACGGCGGCGGCGGCGTAGAGGGGGACGGCCTGGGCGTCCGGGGCGACCGTCGGGGCGGTGCCCGCGGCCATGTGGATGCAGAAGCTGTCCTCCCACGGGTGCGACTGTCCCGCCACGAGCCCGTACGCGTTGTCGTCGAGGTACTGGTAGGTCTGCCGGCCGTTCTCCACCCGGGTGACCGACCAGAAGGCCATCGGCACCTCCTCGCGCAGGTAGCGCAGCGCCTCCGCGGCAGCCTGCTCGAAGCTCATGTCGATCGTGATGCTGGGCATGCTCATGACGGCTCCTGAGGGGTGGAGGGTGCACTCGCTCATCGGCCGACCCGGGGCCGAGCACGACCTCCGGCGCAGATCCGCGGGCAACGGACCAGTCGCGACCACCCGCTGGGAGGACCTCCCGACCTGGTCAGCCCTTAGCCTCCGCCCATGGAGATCGCCGGCACGACCGTCCTCGTCACCGGTGCGACCGGCGGCATCGGCGCCGCCATCGCGCGCGCCCTGCACCGCGAGCAGGTGCAGCTGGTGCTCACCGGGCGCCGTCGCGAGGTGCTCGAGCCGCTCGCCGAGGAGGTCGGCGGCCGCGTCGTCGTCTGCGACCTCGGCGACGCCGCCGACGTCGCCCGGCTGTCCGTCGAGTGCGCCGACGTCGACGTCCTCGTCGCGAACGCCGCGCTGCCGGCGTCGGGACGGCTCGACGGGTTCGACGTCGCCGGGATCGACGCCGCGCTCGACGTCAACCTCCGCGCGCCCGTGGTCCTGACCCACGCGCTGCTGCCCGGGTGGTCCGCCAGGGGCCGCGGCCACGCCGTCTACGTCGGCTCCATCTCCGGGAAGATCGCCACCACCCACTCCTCGGTCTACTCGGCCACCAAGTTCGGCCTGCGCGGGTTCGCCCAGGGCCTGCGCGACGAGATGCACGGGACCGGGATCGGCTTCAGCGTGGTCAACCCGGGCTTCGTCCGCGACGCCGGGATGTTCGCCGACTCCGGCGCCACACCGCCGAAGGGCATCGGCACGAGCTCGCCGGAGGAGGTCGCGACCGCCGTCGTCCGAGCCGTCGTCGAGGACCTCGGCGACGTCGACGTCGCTCCCGCCCTGGTCCGGCTGACCGCGAAGCTCAACGGCCTGGCCCCCGACCTCGTGGCGGGGATCGCCCGCCGGCTCGGGTCCGGCGACACCGCCGCGCAGATCTCCGCGGGCCAGCGCTCCTGACCGACACGTCCCGTCCCCGTCCCGGACGCGTCCCGGTCACCTGCAGGCGGTGAGGTCGAGCTCCCCGACCTCAGGAGCTCCTCGTGCGCCTGCGCGCCCTGCTCGTCCTGCCCCTGCTCGCCGCGTCCGCCCTCGCCGTGCCCGCCCTGTCGACCGGTGCCTCCGCCAAGGCCACGGCGTCGCCGCTGGTGTTCGGCCACCGTGGCGCGTCGGGCTACCGCCCCGAGCACACGCTCGCCTCCTACGACCTCGCCGTCCGCCTCGGCGCCGACGTCATCGAGCCCGACCTCGTGTCGACCAAGGACCACGTCCTCGTGGCCCGGCACGAGAACGAGATCAGCGGGACGACCGACGTCGCGACCGTCTTCCCGTCGAGGTCGGCCACCAGGACGGTCGACGGCACCGTGATCAAGGGCGGCTACTTCACCGAGGACTTCACGCTGGCCGAGCTGAGGAGGCTGCGGGCCAAGGAGCGGCTGCCGCTGGTCCGGCAGGAGAACACGGTCTTCGACGGGCGCTACCAGGTGCCGACCTTCCGCGAGGTCCTCGCCTACGCGCAGGCCGCGAGCAGGAAGTACGGACGCACGATCGGCGTGGCGCCCGAGACGAAGCACCCGACCTACTTCGACGGGATCGGCCTCAGCCTCGAGGAGCCGCTGCTCGCCGACCTGCACGCCGCCGGCCTGGACAAGGCGAAGAGCCCGGTCTACCTGCAGTCGTTCGAGGAGCGGAACCTGCGCGAGCTGCACGCCGCCGGCGTGGAGGTCCCCCTCGTGCAGCTGACCAGCACGACCGGCAGCCCGTACGACCACGTCGTCAGCGGCGGGACGACCTACGCCCAGATGCAGACCCCGGCCGGCCTGCGCAGGATCGCCACCTACGCCGACGTCCTCGGCCCGGACAAGGCGCAGGTCTTCCCGCGCACCAGCCCGGGCGGTCCCTCGGGTGCGCCGAGCAGCGTCGTCCGCGACGCCCATGCGGCCGGCCTGCTGGTCGTGCCGTACACCGTCCGGGCCGAGAACCAGTTCCTGCCCGCGCAGTACCGGCGGGGCACCGACCCGAACGCCTACGGCGACGTCCTCTCCGAGCTCCGCGACCTGCTCGGCACCGGCATCGACGGGATCTTCTCCGACCAGCCCGACCTCGCCCGGCAGGCCCGCGACGGCAGCTAGCGGAGCGCACGACGGTCGCCGTCGGCAGGTGGTGGGCCAGCGTTGGCCTGCCGTTCACCTGGCCGACGGCGGCCGGAGGGCGCCCGTCCCTAGCGTCCGGCTCCCCCGGGGCACTCCCGGGCCGACCCGGAGGACATCTTGCGAACTCCCCTGCGCGCCGCGGTCCTGACCGCCGCCTGCGCCACCCTGGTCGGCGCCGTCGCGCCGGCCGCCCTGGCCCAGACCGCCCAGCCCGTCGCCGTCACCAACATCATCTACATGCTCGGCGACGGCATGGGCGTCACCCACATCACGGCCGGGCGCGAGCGCTTCTACGGCGCCGCCGGCAAGCTCAACATGGAGAGGTCCGACGCCGTCGGCAAGGTCTCGACGTACGCGGTCGAGGAGGGGACGAACCAGCCCGCCCTCGTCACCGACTCGGCGTCGTCGGCCACCGCCTGGAGCTCGGGCGTGAAGACCTACAACGCCGCTCTCGGCGTCGACGCCTTCGGCAAGCGCGTCCCGACCCTCATGGAGCAGGCCAAGGGCGCGGGCATGCGCACCGGCGACGTCTCCACGGCCGAGATCACCGACGCGACCCCGGCCGGCATGGTCAGCCACGTGCTGCTGCGCGGCTGCCAGGGCCCTGTCTACTCCGACGCCACCTGCCTCGGCACGGGCCCCGACGGCAAGCCCCGCCCGGTGCCCGCCGACACGACGCTCATCACCCCCGTCGCCGAGCAGATCGCCCGCAACGGCGCTGCCGACGTCGTCCTGGGCGGCGGCCTGGCCCGCTTCGAGCCCGACGACGCCCAGGCCCTGCAGGCCCAGGGCTACACGGTGCTCGGCAGCTACGGCGACCCCGCCCTGGCTGCGGGCCAGCAGACGGCCGCGACCCAGCGGGTCGCCACGAAGGGCGAGCTCGCCGGCGTCACCTCGGGCAAGGTGATCGGCCTGTTCAACCGCGGCAACATGACCGTCGAGACGACGAAGGCCTCCACCGCGACCGCCACCGTCGCGACCCAGCAGGAGCCGACGCTGGCCGAGATGACCGCCAAGGCCATCAGCCTGCTCGACACCAAGGACCCGAAGGGCTTCCTGCTGCAGGTCGAGGGCGCGCTGATCGACAAGCGCTCGCACGCGAACGACGCGACGCAGACCCTCGGCGAGATCAAGGCCTTCGACGACGCCGTGAAGGTCGCCATGGACTTCGCGCGGCAGGACGGCCACACCCTCGTCCTGACGACGGCGGACCACGAGTGCGCGGGCTTCAACATCGTCGAGAAGGGGTCCTTCACCAACGCCGAGGCCCGCAACTTCCCCGGCACCGGCAACGTCGACAGCGGCAACCGCGCCAACGACAGCGTCCCCGTCCGCAGCGGCAGCCAGACCCGTGACCCGGCCCGCAGCACCGGCGCGAACAACGCCCCCGGCTCGGCCGCCGGCAACTTCGCGCCCGCCTACTTCCGCACCGCGGACGACCCCGCCGACCTCCCCGACGGCGACCCGCGCGACAGCCTCTGGCTGACCTACCTGTCGGGCAACCACACCGGCGCGGACGTGAACATCTTCGCGACCGGCCCGGGTGCGGCCCAGTACGCCGCCTCGCAGGACAACACCGACCTGTACCGCAAGATGCACGACAGCCTGCGCGCGCTCGGCGCGAAGGACCCGGTCGCCTCCCCCACGCCGACCCCGAAGAAGCAGCTCGCGTTCCGGACCATCGTCCAGGGCCGCGGGAACGGCAAGGTCGTCGTCGCCCTCAACGACGTCGACGCCGCCCAGCCGGGCGCCCGGGTCGACGTGTTCTTCCTCGACAAGGGGACGTACCGGTTCGTCCGGCGCCTGAAGCTCGACGGCAGCGGCCGCACCACCGTGACGCCCGCGACCTTCGTGTTCAAGAAGGGCACCGCCCCGACCTTCACGGTGCGCGTCAGCCCGGTCGACGGCGTCAGCGCCGAGACGACCAGCCCGCCGCTCACCGGCTACGCCGGCTAGGTCTCCGTCGTGGGCCGCCCCCTGACCCCGGGCGGCCCACCCCCTCCTCCTCCGAAAGGCCCTCCCGTGCGCCGCGCCGCGCTGCTCCTGCTGCTCCTGCTCCCCCTGACGGCCTGCTCCGACGACGCCGCCCCCGCCGCCGCGAGCGCCCGCCGCAGCCACTCTCGCCCCCGGTCCCGGAGCACCCCCCGCCCCGACGGCGCTGGCCTCCCCGGTCCCCCGCGGGACGGTCGCCCGGAAGGCCGGACCGTTCGACGACCGCTTCGGCCTGACCGGCACCACGCTCGCCGCGGACGGCGTGCACACCCGGGTCGACGTCACGTCCGACGTCAGCGACGTCCTCGCGCTGGAGCTGGTGGCGGACTTCTACGACGGCGCCGGCCGCCTGCTCGGCAGCGGCCGGGCCGAGCACAGCGACGAGGAGATGCACGGCACGCCCGGGCAGCCGCTCGACCTCGTCGTGCCCGCAGACCGGGCCTGGTCGGCCCGGGTCGCGAGCGCCGTCCTGTCCGTGCCGGTCCTCGTCAACGAGTAGGCGTCGGGCAGCCCACCCCGACCTCCGTGGACAAGGTCACTCCCGTCCCGCACCGTCTGACAGGCCGTCGTCGCCCGCTGTTCACCTGCAGCGGCTGTGCTGGCCCTCCTCCGCCTCCACGCCACCAGGGACTCCCGTGCAGCGCTCCACCGTCCGCCGCCTGTCGCTCGGCTCCGCCGTCACCGCCGGCCTCGCCGGGCTCGTCCTCACCGCAGGCGCCACACCCCTGCCCCGGCTGACCCCCACGAGCCCCACGGGCACGTACGCCGAGGGCACGTCCCTGCCGAACGGCCGGCTGGTGAAGCCCGTCGGACGACGGACCACGACCGGTGACTTCCCGGTGGCCCTGGTGCTCAGCCCGGACGGGAAGACCGGGGTGCTCGCCAACAGCGGGCAGGGCTCCGGGGCCGAGGAGCAGAGCGACGAGTCGCTGCAGGTCGTCGACCTGGACAGCGGCCGGGTCGTGCAGACCGTCCGCGACCGCGAGGCGCCCGCGCCGACGTTCTACGAGGGCGGCGTCGCCTTCAGCCGCGACGGCAAGCACCTGTACGCGACCGGTGGCGGCAACAACCAGGTCTACGACTACGCCGTGACCGGCGCAGGAGCCACCCGCCGGCTGCGGCTGGTCCGCCGACTCAAGAGCTCGCTGCGTGCCGGCGCCCCGACGGTGCCGGGCTCGGCCAACGGCGGCATCCCCGGCAGCGCCCCGATGGTCGGCGACGTCGCCAGCTACAGCAAGGGCGTGGCGGCTCTCCCGGACGGGTCGGCCGTCATCGTGACGAACGAGCAGGGCTCCACCGTCGCTGCCCTGTCCACGGTCGACGGCTCCCTGCTGTGGGAGACGCCCCTGGGCGGCTTCGGCCCGGCCGGCAGCGCCTACCCCGGCGCCGTCGTCGTGCGTCCCGGCGGCCAGACGGCTTACGTCGCCCTGCTCGGGCTCAACCAGGTCGTCAGCCTGGACACGACGACCGGGGCCGTCGTCGCGACCACGCCCGTCGGTGACCACCCCGTCGCTCTCGCGCTCACCGGTGGGGGGTCGGACCTCCTGGTCGCCAACGCCAACGACGACAGCCTCTCGGTCCTCGACGTCAGCGGCCCGGTCCCGACGTCGGTGGGCCGGCTCTCGACGCACCTGATCGCGGGCGAGGCGAACGGGAGCACCCCGAACGCGGTCACGGTCGACGACCGGCACGGCCGGGTCTACGTGAGCATGGCCGGCGACGACGCCGTCGCCGTCTTCGACACCGGAACCCCGGGCCCGACCCGCTACGACGCCGCGAGGCTGCGGTACGTCGGCGCGGTGCCCACCGGCGCGTACCCGACGGCGGTGGCGACGCGCAAGGACGGCACCCTGCTGGTCGCCTCCGCGAAGGGGCTCGGGGGCGCGCCCATCACCAGCGACAAGCAGTACATCGTCAACAAGCGCTCGGGGCTGCTGCAGTCGCTCCCGCGACCGACCGGCAAGCGGCTGGCGCAGTACACCGCGGACGCGCGCGCCTACCTGACCTGGCCGACGCGCTCGAACCGGTCGCGGCCCGCCGACTCCCCGATCCCCACGGTCGCGCACCGCGGAGACAGCCCGATCGAGCACGTGGTCCTCGTGGTGCGGGAGAACCGGACGTTCGACCAGGTGTTCGGCGACCTGACCGGTGGGGCGGACGTCGAGCCCGCGTACACGCAGTTCGGCGAGAAGGACAGCAGGGGCCGCACGGTGACCCCGAACGCGCACGCGCTGGCCCGCCAGTTCGGACTGTCGCAGAACTTCTACAGCGACGGCGAGGCGAGCATCCAGGGCCACCACTGGACCGCCGAGGGCGTCAGCACGGACTACACCGAGAAGAGCTACCTGCACTACTACTCGGAGCGCCAGCACCCGTACGACCCGACCTTCGCGATCGGGTACCCGCGGTGCGGAGCGCAGTTCCAGCAGGCCGCCCGGCAGGGCGTGACGTTCCGCAACTTCGGCGAGCTCACCGGGCTGCAGACCGCCCAGGCGCCCACAGCCACGCCGGCGCCCGGCTCCACCTGCCAGACGCCGGGGGGCCTGTACGACGCCGCCTCCGTCGCAGGCTTCTCACCGAACCTGGGCGCGAACCTGACCCTCACGTCGGTGGCCGACACCGACAAGGAGGCCGACATCGAGCGGACCCTCACGCCGCTCATCGCTGCCGGGCAGATGCCGCAGCTGACGTACGCCGTCCTCGGCAACGACCACACCGACGGCACCAGGGCAGGCGACAAGACCCCGCAGGCGCACGTCGCCACGAACGACCTCGCCGTCGGGAAGCTCGTCGACTTCCTGTCGCACAGCAGCGTCTGGAGAAGCACGCTCGTGCTCGTCGTCGAGGACGACAGCCAGGACGGGCTGGACCACCGCGACGGCCACCGCAACGTCCTGCTGGCCGCCGGGCCGTACGTGAGGAAGGGCGTCCTGAGCAAGGTCCACCTCGACCAGGCGTCCGTGCTGAGGACCATCGAGCTGGTCCTCGGCCTCGACCCGATCTCGTCGTACACGCAGTACGCCGCGGTGCCGTACGAGCTCTTCCGGAGCACGCCCGACCTCCGGACCTACACGGCGGTCACCCCGACCTACCCGCTCGACGCCGTGAACCCGCCCGCTGCCGCCGGGACGGCCTCCTCGGTGCCGCTGGACCTGTCCCGGTTCGACGTCGCCGGGCCCGTGCTCGAGGCCCAGGTGTGGGAGGCGACCCGGCCGGGCGAGCCCGTCCCGGCCCCGCTGCTCGAAGCGCTCCGCAGCCGCGGGGGCATCCGCGAGGAGGCACTGACGGCCTGGGCGAAGGGCGAGCCGTGCGCCTGCCGACCGCTCCGCGACGGGCTCACCGTGGCCCCCGGCGGCGACGACGACTGACGCGCTTGCGCGTCGCCACGGAGGACCTGCGGCGGAGGCGGGCCGGTGGACGCGGCCCCGCCGCGGGCGTTCGTCGCGGTGAAGGTCGTCTGCGCCTCGTCGTCCCAGGCGAGCGACGCGACCTCCGGACTCCGCGCGGCCATGCCGGGCAGGTCGCCGACCACCGCCCAGACCGCCTCCGCCGGTGCGGGGACGACCTGTTCGACCGAGACGGTGAAGCCGGACAGGTCGATGCCCACCGTCGACTCCTGTCCTGCCGCACCCGCTCGTCGGCCGCTGCCCGGGCGGAGTCTGCCGAGGCGTCGCCCGGATGTCACGCGCGCAGGGCACCATGCCCCGCATGACCATCACCCTGTACGGCACCGGCTGGTGCTCCGACTGCAAGCGCAGCAAGCAGTTCCTCGGCGAGCAGCGCGTGCACTACGACTACGTCGACGTCGACGCGGACACCGAGTCCGGCCGAGCAGGTCGCGCCGTGGTGCAGGGCCACAACGACGGCAAGGACATCATCCCGACGATCGTCTTCGACGACGGCAGCGTGCTGGTCGAGCCGAGCAACGCCGAGCTCGCCGCGAAGCTCGGTCTGCAGACGGCCGCGAAGAACGCCTTCTACGACCTCGTCGTCGTCGGCTCCGGGCCGGCCGGGCTCACCGCCGCCCTCTACGCCGCGCGCGAGGGCATGGCCGTGCTGGTGATCGAGCGGGGCGGGGTCGGCGGGCAGGCCGGCGTCACCGAGCGGCTGGACAACTTCCCGGGCTTCCCCGAGGGCGTCACCGGCTCGGAGCTCGCCGACCGGCTGCGCGCCCAGGCCGAGCGGTTCGGCGTCGAGGTCCTGCCGGCGCAGGAGGTCACGGCCGTCACGGCCGAGGGCGCCTACCGGATGGTCGAGACGGGCGACGGCCGCAGCGTCACCTCCTTCGCCGTCCTGCTGACCATGGGCTCGACCTACCGACGGCTCGGCATCCCCGGCGAGGACGACCTGATCGGCGCGGGCGTCCACTTCTGCGCCACCTGCGACGGTCCCTTCTACCGCGGCAAGGACGTCGTGGTGATCGGCGGCGGCAACAGCGCCGGCGAGGAGAGCGTCTTCCTCACGAAGTTCGCCCGCTCGGTCACCGTCGTCACACGCGACGCCGCGATGTCGGCCAGCAAGGTCGTCGTGCAGAAGCTGACCGAGGACCCGCGCATCACCGTGCTGACCAGCGCGACGCCCACGGGCTTCGTCACCGACGACGCCGGCAAGCTCGTCGCCCTCGAGGTGCAGCGCGACGGCGCCACCGAGCAGGTGCCCGCCGACGGCGCGTTCGTGTTCATCGGGCTGTCGCCGAACAACGACCTCGTCGCCGACCTCGTCGAGCTCGACGCCGCCGGCTTCGTCGTCGCCGACCTGGGCATGCAGACCAGCGTGCCGGGCGTCTTCGTCGCCGGCGACGTCCGCAGCGGCTCGACGAAGCAGGCCGCCAGCGCGTCCGGGGAGGGGGCGTCGGCCGCGCTCGCGATCCGCCGCTACGTCGAGCCGCTCGCCAGCGGCATGCGTCCCGGACTGGTCCCGTCCGCCGGTGCGAGCGTCTGACGTGGCGCTGTCGCTCCAGGGCCTGCGGACCTCGATCCACCCGGTGGCCGACCTCGGTGCCGCCAAGGCGTGGTGGACGGCGCAGCTCGGCGTGGAGCCGTACTTCGACCAGCCGTTCTACGTCGGCTTCTCCGTCGCCGGCTACGAGCTGGGGCTGCTGCCCGACACCGACCGGGCGGACGGCGTCCTGACCTACTGGGGCGTCGACGACGTGCCCGGCGCCGTCGCCGAGCTGCTCGAGGCGGGAGCGGTCGCGCACCAGCCCGTGGCCGACGTCGGCGAGGGCATCGTGACGGCGACGGTGCGCACGCCGGACGGCACGGTGCTCGGGCTGATCCACAACCCGCACTTCGTGCTCCCGTGAGCACGGACCCCGTCGCGCTGACCGACGCCCTCGCGCAGTTCGACGTCCTGTGGAGCCCGCGCATCGTGACGCGGGTCAACGACCACGACGTCCGGGTCGCGAAGGTCGCGGGGGAGCACGTCTGGCACGCGCACGACGACACCGACGAGTTCTTCCTCGTCCTGGACGGGGAGCTGCGGATCGACCTCGAGGAGCCGGCCGGGGTGCGGACCGTCGTCCTCCCGACGGGGAGCGTCTACGTCGTCCCGCGCGGTCAGCGGCACCGGCCGTCGTCGCCGGACGGCGCGTCGATCCTCATGCTCGAGCCGTCGGGCACGCTCACGACCGGCGACGCCGTCGACCTGCCCGACCACGTCGACAGCACCACGGGTCACGCTCTGGACTGACGCTCCCGGGCCGGCCCCGTCGGCCGGCCGACGCCGCGCGGGCAGCCGGGCCGGGGGCGGTCGACCCGCCCGCACTAGCGTCGGGTCGTGACTGCCCCCACGATCGCGACCCGGTTGTCCCCCTCCGAGGTCGACGAGGTGCGGGCGCTGGTCGAGGCCGTCGAGGAGGCCGACGGAGCCCCTCCCCTGTCGGAGCACGTGCTGCTCCACCTGCCCCACGGCGGCGACGCCGACGTCCGCCACCTGCTCGTCCGCTCCTCGGACCCGGCCGACGGCGGGGCCCTCGTCGGGTACGCGCACCTCGACGTCACCGACCCCGTCCAGGGCAGCAGCGGCGAGCTGGCCGTCCGGCCGGACGCCCGCCGCCTCGGTCACGGTCGCGCCCTGGCCCAGGCCCTGATCGGGCTCGCCCCGGACGCGCGGCTCCGGCTGTGGGCGCACGGCGAGCACCCGGCCGCGGCCCGGCTGGCCCTGCAGGCCGGCCTGTCCCGCAGCCGGGCGCTGTGGCAGATGCGGATGCCCCTGGCGGGCGTCGTCCTGCCTGAGCCGGTCCTGCCGTCCGGCGTCGTCGTGCGGACGTTCGAGGTCGGGCGCGACGAGGACACCTGGACGGCGTTGAACGCCCGGGCCTTCGCCGACCACCCGGACCAGGGCAGCTGGTCGGGCGAGGAGGTCCGGCTGCGGGAGGCCGAGCCGTGGTTCGACCCCGAGGGCTTCTTCCTGGCCGAGCGGGACGACGCCCTCGTCGGCTTCCACTGGACGAAGGTGCACGGCGGGCGCGACGACGGCTCGCACTCGCACGAGCCCGTGGGGGAGGTCTACGTCGTCGGCGTCGACCCGTCCGAGCAGGGGCGCGGTCTCGGACCCGCGTTGACCCTGCTCGGGCTGGAGCACCTGCAGGCCCGCGGCCTGCCCGAGGTCATGCTGTACGTCGACGAGGACAACACCAACGCCGTCCGCGTCTACGAGCGCCTGGGGTTCCGGCGGCACGCCACCGACGTCTGCTTCTCGAGCGCGTTCACGAGCCGTACGTCACAGGTCCCCCACGCGGACACCTAGAGCAGCCCGCTCGTTCACCGACCGTTCACCCTGGGCGCCCGGCCCGTCCACCTGCCCTGCCTACCGTCCTCTCACGACCTGCTGGGGCGCGCACACCGCTGCCCCTCCCCCCGTGAGAGGACTCCCTGTGAAGACGCGCTCCGCGACCACCCTCGGCCTCGTGCTGACCGGCGCCCTGGCCCTGACCGCCTGCGGCACCGACGAGCAGGCCGGCCCTGCCAGCCCCCAGGCCAGCGGCGGCGCCTCCGCCTCGTCGATCGCCTGCGAGAAGGGCAGCATCACCGCGGCCGGCTCCAGCGCCCAGAAGAACGCCATGGACGAGTGGGTCAAGGCCTACCAGTCGGCCTGCACCGGCTCGACCGTCAACTACCAGGCCGTCGGCTCGGGCGCCGGCATCCAGCAGTTCATCGCCGGCAGCGTCGCCTTCGCCGGCTCGGACTCCGCGCTGAAGCCCGAGGAGGTGACCGGCGCCGCCAAGCGCTGCGCCACCGGCAACGCGCTCGACCTGCCGATGGTGGTCGGCCCGATCGCGGTCGCCTACAACCTCGAGGGCGTCGACGGCCTCGTCCTGGACGCGCCGACCATCGCCAAGATCTTCAGCGGCGCCGTCAAGACGTGGGACGACGCCGCGATCAAGGCGCTCAACCCGGACGCGAAGCTCCCGAGCGCCGCGATCCAGGCGTTCCACCGCAACGACGAGTCGGGCACCACCGACAACTTCCAGAAGTACCTGACGGCCGCCGCCCCGAGCGACTGGACCACCGGCGCCGGCAAGAAGTTCACGGGCGCGGGCGGCCAGAGCGCCAAGGGCTCGGACGGCGTGACGCAGGCCGTCAAGACGACGGCGAACACCATCACCTACACCGAGCAGTCCTTCGCCGAGAACGCCGCCCTGGGCGTCGCGAAGATCGCCACGGGCGCGTCCGCCCCGGTGGAGCTCACCAGCGCGTCGGCGGCCAAGGCCGTCGAGGCCGCCACGGTCACCGGCACGGGCAACGACCTCGCGCTCAAGCTCGACTACGCGACGAAGGCCGAGGGCGCCTACCCGCTCGTGCTCGTCACCTACGAGATCGCCTGCGAGAAGGGCACCCCCGCCGACGCGCTGCCGCTGGTCAAGAGCTTCCTGACCTACACGTCCAGCGAGGCCGGCCAGGGCGTCCTCGAGGCAGCCGGCTACGCGCCGCTGCCCGCCTCGATCCTCACGAAGGTCCAGGCCGCCGTCGCGGCCCTGGGCTAGTCCGACCCGTACGGGCGCCCGACCACGAGGTCGGGCGCCCGTACGCTCGTCCGGACCCGATCCCTCGCGCACGCCCGACGACCCGCGGGAGCCCGCACCATGAGCCTCGGCGCACTGCCGCCCGTGCCGACCGACCCCGCGGACCGTCGTCCCGGCGCCGGAGACGGTCCGCAGGCCGCCCTGCCCGCCACCGCCGGCCGCACGTCCGAGCCGCTCGGCGACCGTGTCTTCCGCGGCCTGTCGCTCGGCGCGGGCATCGCCCTGCTGCTGGTCATCCTGGCGATCGCCGCGTTCCTCGTCGTGCGGGCGGTCCCGGCGCTCCGCGCCAACGAGTCCTCCTTCCTGGGAAGCCTCGGCTGGGACCCGAACGCCAGCCCGCCCCGCTTCGGGATCGTCGCCCTCGCCTTCGGGACCGTCCTGTCGAGCCTGCTGGCCCTGGTCATGGCGCTCCCGGTCGCCCTCGGGGTGGCCCTGTTCATCAGCCACTACGCGCCGCGACGGCTGGCCGGGGTCCTCGGGTACGTCGTCGACCTGCTGGCCGCCGTCCCCAGCGTCGTCTTCGGCCTGTGGGGGCTCTTCTACCTGAACGCCCCGCTCGGGACGGTCGCCGGGGTGCTGGCCGACCACCTGGGCTTCCTGCCGCTGTTCGCGGCCGGCGACGGCATCTACAGCCGCTCGGTCCTGCTCGCCTCCGTCGTGCTGGCCATCATGATCCTGCCGATCATCGCGAGCCTGTCGCGCGAGGTGTTCCTGCAGGTCCCGGCCATGAACCAGGAGGCGGCCCTGGCGCTCGGCGCCACCCGCTGGGAGATGGTCCGCACGGCGGTCCTGCCGTTCGCCCGGCCCGGCGTCATCGGCGCGACGATGCTCGGCCTCGGGCGCGCGCTGGGCGAGACCATCGCCGTCGCGATCGTGCTCTCGCAGGCCTTCGTCGTCAGCCTCGCGATCCTGCAGCCGGGCAAGGGCACGACCATCGCCGCCAACATCGCGACGTCGTTCGCCGAGGCCAGCTCGACCGGGCGCGGCGCGCTCATCGCCTCCGGCCTGGTGCTGTTCGTCATCACCCTGCTCGTCAACGTCGCCGCCCGCGCCGTCATCTACCGCCGCAAGGACTTCGTCGGGGGGACCCTGTGAGCGCCACCGTGGCCGACGCGCGCCCCGGCCTGCGCAGCGCCGGCCTGCCCCGGTTCACCGCCTGGGGCGTGCTGCTCGTCGCGCTGGGCCTCACCGCCGTGCTGCTCGCGGCGACGTCGCTGTCCGGCAAGGTCGCCGGCGTCGTCGTCCTGCTGCTGCTGTTCCTCGTGCTGCTCGCCGCCCTGTCCTACGCGGTCGAAGGACGCCGGCAGGCCACCGACCGGGTCGTGACGGCGGCCGTGGCCAGCGCCTTCGGGCTCGCCCTGCTGCCGCTCTACTCGGTGTTCAGCTACACGATCACCCAGGGCGCGACCCGCTTCGACCTCGAGTTCTTCCAGCGCTCGCTGCGCAGCATCGGGGCCCGCGACGCCGGCGGCGGCGCCTACCACGCGATCCTCGGCACGCTCGAGCAGGTGGGGCTGGCCACGCTCATCTCGGTGCCCTTCGGGCTGCTGGTCGCGGTGTACGTCGTCGAGTACGGGCGCGGCCGGCTGGCCTCCACGATCCGGTTCTTCGTCGACGTCATGACCGGCATCCCGAGCATCGTGGCCGGCCTGTTCGTCCTGAGCTTCTGGATCCTGGGGCTCGGGTTCGGGTTCTCCGGCTTCGCCGCCTCGCTGGCGCTGACCGTCCTCATGCTGCCGATCATCGTCCGCAGCGCCGAGGAGATGCTCCGCCTCGTCCCGCCCAGCCTGCGCGAGGCGTCCCTGGCCCTCGGCGTCCCGCGGTGGAAGACCATCCTGCGGATCGTCCTGCCGACGGCGCTGCCGGGCATCGTCACCGGCGTCATGCTCGCCGTCGCGCGGGTCATGGGTGAGACGGCGCCGGTGCTGCTCACGGCCTTCGGGACGGCGTCGATCAACCCGAACCCGTTCTCGCAGCCGCAGTCGTCCCTGCCCCTGTACGTGTACCAGCAGGCGGGGGACGCTCAGCAGACCGCCGTCGACCGCGCCTGGACCGCAGCGCTCACCCTGATCCTGGTCATCATGGTGCTCAACCTGCTCGCCCGGCTCGTCACCCGTCGCAGCACGATCTCGAGGTAGGACAGCTCATGGCCAAGCGCATCGAGGCGGTCAGCCTGGACGCCTACTACGGCGCCTTCAAGGCGATCGAGGGCGTCACGTTGACGATCGAGCCGAAGTCGGTGACGGCGCTCATCGGTCCGTCGGGCTGCGGCAAGTCGACGTTCCTGCGCAGCATCAACCGGATGCACGAGGTCGTGCCGGGCGCCCGGGTCGAGGGGCAGCTGCTGCTCGACGACCAGGACGTCTACGGCCCCGGCGTCGACGCCACCACGGTCCGGCGCACCATCGGGATGGTCTTCCAGCGCCCGAACCCGTTCCCGACCATGTCGATCTACGACAACGTCGTCGCCGGCCTGCGCCTCAACGGGGTGAAGAAGAAGGCCGACCTCGACGTCGCGGCAGAGCGCTCGCTCAAGGGGGCGAACCTCTGGAACGAGGTCAAGGACCGGCTGGGCAAGCCCGGAGCCGGCCTGTCCGGCGGGCAGCAGCAGCGGCTGTGCATCGCGCGCGCCATCGCCGTGGAGCCGCAGGTCCTGCTCATGGACGAGCCGTGCAGCGCCCTCGACCCGATCAGCACCCTCGCGATCGAGGACCTGATGACGGAGCTCAAGGACAGCTTCACCATCGTGATCGTCACGCACAACATGCAGCAGGCCGCCCGGGTGAGCGACCGGACCGGCTTCTTCTCCCTCGAGGCCACCGGCCAGCCGGGACGGCTCGTCGAGATCGACGAGACGCAGAAGATCTTCACCAACCCGGGGGAGAAGCGGACCGAGGACTACATCACCGGCCGCTTCGGCTGACCCCGGACGGGCGGCGGGGACGGGTGCCGGAGCCCGGTGACGCAGCCCACGGGGCCCGTCCGCGGAACTCCTCGACGTGCGCCCTCGGAGGCTGTCTGATGGAGCCGCACCCCCCGGAGCCCGAGGAGACCGCATGAGCCTGGACGACGAGACGCGACAGCTCGACACGGTCCGGCGGGCGCTGGTGGAGGAGTTCGCCGGCCGCGTCCCGTCCGTGGTCGTCGACGCCCGGTTCGCGGCGATCGTCGGGGCGTTCGAGGGCGCGCCCATCCGCACGTTCGTGCCGGTGCTCGCCCAGCGTCAGGTCCGCCGGGAGCTCCTGCACACCCGGCCCTAGGGTCGGCAGCCGAGGCCGGACCGCCCCGGGCGCAGGAGCTGCCAGGCAGCCCGGTGCGCCACGCCCGGGGGCGACGTCCTCAGGCCGACAGGCCGAGCGAGGGCGCCTTCTTCGAGGCCTTCTTGGCCGCCTTGGCAGCCTTCTTCGTCGTGCGCCGGCTGACCCGGCCGACGGCGTGGGGCAGCGACTCGCGGCCGCCCGTGTCGGCGGCAGCGACGAGCAGCCCGCCGATGAGGCCGAGGTTCTTCAGGAAGTTGATCTGCTGCATCTGCTTCTCCTCCGCGGGGGCGGACCAGAAGGCGTGGCCGAGCAGCGTGGTCGGCACCATCCCGGCGGCGAGGCCGAGGGCGGCCACCCGGGGGAAGCGTCCGGTGGCGAGCGCGAGGCCGCCGAGGAGGTTGGTGGCGCCGTGGACCTTCGCCAGCTTCTCGGGCTCGTTCAGCCCGGCCTCGCGGGCGACGTGGGCGGCGTAGCCGGGGTCGCGCAGGGTGTTCACGCCGGACGACACGAAGATCGCGGCGAGCAGGGGGCGGGCGAGCAGGCGGCTGGGGCTCACAGGGTCTCCTCCGAAGGCAGGGTGTCCTGTCGCCCCTCCCCCGCGCGGAGGTGCTTGACGCGTCAGCCGGTGGCGCGCTTGAGCGCGGCGAGCAGCGGGGCGCCGTCCTTGACCGCGGAGGCAGGCGGCGCGGTCACGCTGACCGGCGTGCCGTAGTCGTAGAGCTCGATCGTGGTGTCGGTGTGGACGGGCTGACCACCGGTCTTGGCGCTGGCCGGGACGTCGAACACCGTCTGGTACTTGCGGACGCGGTCCTGGTCGTCGATCCAGGCGTCGAACGGGACGGCGTCGACGCCGGACCGACCGAGCGTCGACGCGACCATCTGCTTGAGGACGCCGCCGCTGGAGGCCAGGGCGCTCTTGATGTCGAGCTGCCCGCGGTAGTGCGTGGTGTCGGCGTCGCGCACCTTCTCCTCGCCGACGACGGTCACGCCGTCCTTGGCCGCGCCGAGCACGGCGAAGGAGGCGCCGGGGTCGGTGCTGGTGCCGAGGCTCGTGCCGACGAGGTCGGCGCTCTTGAGGGCGTAGAAGCTGCCGGGCTGCTGCGACAGCGCGAGGTAGACCGTGCCGTCGACGATCCGCTCCTCGACCTTGCCCGTGGGCAGCGTGAGGGTGAGGCTCCCCTTCTTGCCGGCGTAGTCGAAGACGCCGTCGCCCTTGATGGTGATCGGGGTGCCCTGCACCGTGGTCAGGCTGGTGAGGGCGTACCGCGAGGACCCGGTCTTGGTGGACCCCGTGGAGGCGGCCCGGACCGCGAGCGTCCCGTCGGCCTTGTCCACCGCCTTGTCCACCCCCTTCGCGGAGCTGCCACCGCTGCCGCTGCTGCCGCCGCAGCCGGTCAGCGAGGCCGCGAGGGCGGCGGTGAGGGCGAGGGCAGGCAGGGTTCGGCGCACACCCCATCCTCCCACCCGATGAGGCCGACCACCTGCCGCACGGCAGACTGCTGGTCATGTGCACCGAGCACGGCCCCGCCGACGTGACCGTCTGCGACGTCGCCCTGTCCGACGTCCGCACCGCGCTCTCCGGTCTGGAGGTGAGCTTCGAGCACCGGCCCTACGAGGGCACCCGGGTGGTCGGGGCGACCGACCGCGGCGGTCTTCCGAGAGCGGCTCGACGCCGCCCTGCGCCCGCACGGCGGAGGGCTGCAGCCCTGATCGACCGTCGACGCGAGCGCCACCTCCGCCGTCCGCGCGCTGCTGCTCGCGCTGGGCGAGGACGTCGACAGCCCCGCACCTGTCCGCGACGCCGGCCCGGGTCGCCCGCGCGTACGAGGAGATGCTCTCCCCGCGGCCGTTCGACCTCACGACGTTCCCGAACGACGAGGGCTACGACGAGCTGGTCGTCGTCCGCGACATCGCCTTCTCGTCGCTGTGCGAGCACCACCTGCTGCCGTTCGTCGGCGTCGCCCACGTCGCGTACCTGCCGGGCCGGCGCATCCTCGGGCTGTCCAAGCTGGCCCGCGTGGTCGAGCTGCACGCCCGGCGGCTGCAGGTGCAGGAGCGGATGACCCAGCAGGTCGCCGACTGGCTGACCGCGGGAGCTGTCCCCCAAGGGGGTCGGGGTCGTGCTCGAGGCCGAGCACATGTGCATGCGGCTGCGGGGCGCCCGGGCCGCGGGCACGAGCACCATCACCAGCTCCCTCGGGGAGCCCTCCGTGACGACGCCCGCACCCGCGCCGAGTTCCTGTCGCTGGTGCAGCGGCGCTAGACGCCGTAGTTCTTGGCGCTCCCGTGCATGTCGACCTGCGTGGGGCTGTCGGCGAGCAGGCCCGGCAGCACCTCGTCCAGCTCGGCGACCTCGAACGGGCCCTCCTTGGTGTACGCCGGTCCGGGCTCCCAGCCGCGGGCGACGTCGACGTGGCCGGCGCGGACGTCGTAGACCTTGCCGTTGCTGGTGCACAGCGGTGACCCGAGCCAGACGACGAGCGGCACGATGTTCTCGGGGCCGCCCGGGTTCTTCCAGCCGGTGCGCTCCTCGATCTCCTTGAGCCGGTCGACGTAGCCGGTGAGGCCCTCGGTCATGGCGGTCAGGGCGCTCGGGGCGATGGCGTTGGTGAGCACGCCGTAGCGCCACAGCTCCTCGCCGAGGATCTGCGTGAAGGCGGCGATGCCGGCCTTGGCCGCGCCGTAGTTGGCCTGGCCGATGTTGCCGTAGATGCCCGACGGGCTGCTCGTGTTGACGATCCGGGCGATCTTCTGGGTGCCCGCCTTGGACTGCTCGCGCCAGTAGGCGACGGCGTGCTTGCTCGGGCAGAACGTGCCGCGCAGGTGCACCTTCATGACGGCGTCCCAGTCGTCCACGCTCATGTTCACGAACATCTTGTCGCGCAGGATGCCGGCGTTGTTGACCAGCGTGTCGATGCTGCCGAAGGTGTCGATGGCCTGCTGGACGAAGCGCCCGGCGCCGTCCCAGTCGCTGATGTCATCGGTGTTCACGACGGCCTCGCCGCCCGCCGCCGTGATCTCCTCGACGACGGCGTTCGCCCCGTCCGCGCTGACGTCGTTGACGACGACGCGGGCGCCCTCCTGCGCGAACAGCAGGGCCTCGGCCCGGCCGATGCCCGCGCCGGCGCCGGTGATGGCGACGACGCGCCCGTCGCTGCTGCTCATGGGGTGCTCCTCAGGCTCGGGTGTTGGTCCGTCGGCAGCGTGTCAGAGGGGAGCGGACGCACGTGCCGCACCCCTGCCGCCTCGACCCTCCTCCATTCGACTTAGCGGAGCTAGGTTAGCGACGCTAACTCGTCTGGAGGCCCTCGTGCTCGCTCGTCTCGCCCCCGTCCTCGTCCGCTCGCGACGCCGGGTGCTCGTCCTCGCGCTGCTGTTCCTCGTGCTCGCCGGCGCGGTCGGGGGCGGCGTGGCGCAGGAGCTGTCCGCCGGCGGCTTCGACGACGCGGCGTCCGAGTCGTCCCGGGCGAGCGCCCTGCTCGAGCGCGAGTTCGGGGCCGGCGCCCCGAACCTCGCCCTCCTGGTCACGGCACCCGGCGGGGTCGGCAGCGTCGCCGCCGTCGCGGCCGGGGAGGCCCTCGTGGCCCGGCTGGCAGCCGAGCCCGGGGTCACGGCCGTCACCTCCTGGTGGACGAGCGGCCGGCCCGCACCGCTGCTGAGCCGCGACCTCACCCGGACGGTCGTCCTGGCCCGGCTCACCGGGGGCGAGGACGCGCAGATCGACCGGGTCGAGGCCCTCGGGCCGCGGTACCGGGGGACGGCCGGGCCGCTCACGGTCGAGGTCGGCGGGGAGACGGAGGTGTTCCGCCAGGTCGGCGACACCATCGAGCACGACCTCGCCCGGGCGGAGTCGGTCGCCGTCCCGGTCACCGCGGTCCTGCTGGTCCTCGTGTTCGGCAGCGCCGTCGCCGCGGTGCTGCCCCTGCTCGTCGGCGTCCTGTCGATCCTCGGCACGTTCCTGTTCCTGCACCTGCTCGCCCAGGCGACGCCGGTCAGCGTCTACGCGGTCAACCTCGCGGTGTCGCTCGGCCTCGGCCTCGGCATCGACTACAGCCTGTTCCTGCTGACGCGGTACCGCGAGGAGGTCGCCGGCGGCGTCGACCGCGGCGAGGCCGTCGTCACCATGCTGCGGACCGCGGGCCGGACCGTCCTGTTCAGCGCCCTCACCGTGCTGCTCAGCCTCTCGGCCCTGCTGGTCTTCCCCCTGTACTTCCTGCGCTCGTTCGCCTACGCCGGCATCGGGGCGGTGCTGTTCGCGCTGCTGGGGGCCCTGCTCGTCCTGCCCGCCGCGGTGGCCGCCCTCGGCGACCGGCTCGACCGCTACGACCTGCGCAAGGCCCTGCGGATCCCGCGGGGCTCGGGCGGCTTCTGGCACGGCCTCGCCCTGCGGGTCATGCGCCGTCCGGTCGGCTTCGGGACCGCCGTCGTCGTGCTGCTGCTGGTCGCCGGCGCCCCGTTCCTCGACGTCCGGTTCGGGCTGCCGGACGACCGCGTGCTGCCGCGCGAGGCCTCCGGGCACACCGTCGCCGAGACGCTCCGCACCGCCTTCCCGAGCAACGAGCCGCTGGCGCTGAGCGTCGTGACGCCCGGCTCGGCCCCCGACCTCGCGCTCGCCCGGTTCGCCTCCCGCCTGTCCGCCCTGCCCGACGTCGACCGCGTCGACGCGCTGTCCGGCTCCTACGCGGGCGGCCTGCGGGTCGCCGCGCCGACGCCGGCGAGCGTGCGCTTCGGCGCGGGCCCGGGCAGCTGGCTCAGCGTCGTCCCCGCGGGCGACGGCTACGGGCGGGCCGCCGAGCAGCTCGTGCGGGACCTGCGGGCCGTGCCGTCGCCGACCGGGGAGGCCCTCGTCGGCGGGCAGGCGGCCGCGCTGGTCGACACCAAGGCGTCGTTGGGCGGGAAGCTGCCGCTCGCCCTCGGCCTCATCGGGCTGGCGACCTTCGTCCTGCTGTTCCTGTTCACCGGGAGCGTCGTCGTGCCGGTCAAGGCCGTGGTGCTCAACCTGCTGTCGCTGACCGCGACGTTCGGGGCCATGGTGTGGGTGTTCCAGGAGGGGCACCTGACCGGGCTGATCGGCGACCCGATCGTCACGGGCACCCTCGACACCACCATCCCGATCCTCATGTTCTGCGTGCTGTTCGGGCTGTCGATGGACTACGAGGTGTTCCTGCTGTCCCGGATCAAGGAGGAGTACGACCTGACCGGCGACAACACCCGGGCGGTCGCCCTCGGGCTCGAGCGCACCGGCGGGCTGGTCACGGCCGCAGCGGGCCTGCTGGCCCTGGTGTTCCTGTCGTTCGTCTCGTCGGACATCGCCTTCATCAAGCTGCTCGGGCTCGGCACCGCGCTCGCCGTCCTGGTCGACGCGTCGCTCGTGCGCGGCATCCTGGTGCCGGCGTTCATGCGGCTGGCCGGTGACCTGAACTGGTGGGCGCCCGCGCCGCTGCGGAAGGTGCACGAGCGGGTGGGGCTGCGCGAGGAGCTCGTGGATGCCTGAGGCCCGGCGCCGGGCCCCGCGCGGGCAGGGCGCGGAGCTGCGCGGCGAGGTGCTGCAGGCCGCCATGGACCTGCTCGCCGAGACCGACGACGAGGACGCCGTCTCGCTGCGGGCGGTCGCGGCCCGGGTGGGCGTCAGCGTGCCGAGCATCTACCTGCACTTCGCCGACAAGCAGGCCCTGCTCGACGCCGTCTGCGCCCGGGTGTTCGACGCCCTGCACGTCGTCATGCGGTCCGCTTCCGACGGCGCCCCCCACGCGTTCGAGGCGCTGCGCGCCCAGGGCAACGCCTACGTGCACTTCGCCCTGGCGAACCCCGAGCACTACCGGATCGTGCTGATGCAGCGCCGCACCGACGACCTCACCGTGGCCAGCGGGGCGTTCGGGCACCTCGTCGACTCGGTGCAGGCCTGCCTCGACGACGGCGTCCTGGTCGGGGAGCCCGTCGACCTGGGGCTGCGGCTGTGGGCCGCCGCGCACGGCGTCGCGTCGCTGCTGATCGCCACGCCGTCGTTCCCGTGGCCGTCCGACCTCGAGGCGTTCATCGACAGCACCATCTGCATGGCCGGCCTCGGGCTGGCGATGCAGACCCGGCTGGGCGACCTCGACGACCTGCCTCTGCCCGACCTGCTGGCCCGGCTGGCACCGCCCGCTCCCCCTCCCACTCCGTGATCGACGGCACCTGAGACAGCGTTCAGCGCGCTGGACAGCACCTCAGCTTCCGTTGATCGAGGGCCGTCAGTCGAAGAACCCGGTCAGCCGGGTGATCCGCCCGGTGTCGTCGAGCTGGACGACGTCGAACCCGGTCATGACCGTGGCGCCTGCGGCGTCGGTGATCGACCAGGGGAAGTGCGCGCTGTCGTGGTGCCGCACCGCCTCGGCAGTCACCTGGACGCGTCCGCCCGCGAGGGACGCCTGCGTCCCGGCGATGTGCTCCGACAGCGCCTCCGCGCCGACCACGAACGCCAGCGGGTCGCAGTAGACGGCGCCGGGGGCCCAGCACCGCTCGAGCAGGCGGGCCCGCTCGGCGGGGTCCTCGCAGAGCCAGGCGTCGCCGTACGCGCCGATGCCGTCGACCGTGTTCATGCGCTGACTCTCCTCGTCACGGTGCCGGTCAGGCCGGCGAGGGGGTCGGGGCGGTCGCCGAGGCGGCCGGAGCTGGCCAGGACGGCGCAGCGCAGGAAGCCGGAGGTGGCCACCAGGGCGTGCTCCTCCTGGCGCTCGACCGTCGCCGCGTGGCGCGGGCGGTGGTAGGCCCAGGTGACGGCCGACCGCAGGCTGTCCCAGGCCGAGAACGTCAGGACGGCGCCGTCGTCGGGCGCCTGCACCAGGGCCGCGACGTGCCCGGGGGCCTGCTCGACGTCCTGGCCGAGGTCGACGAACCGGGCGAAGAACTCCTCGCCGCGGGCCTGGTCCGGGCCGAGCCCCGCCAGCGTGACGACGGCGGACGCCCCGGCGGTCCTGCCCGCCGTCGGCAGGGAGGCGAAGGGGCGGGCGCCGCCCGACAGGACGGCGTCGCCGCGGAAGGCGGCTGCCTCCAGGACGACGTGCCAGGCGCTCTCGACGTCGGGCGCGGCGGCGCGGGCGGCGGCCTCCGAGGGCCAGGTGGCGAGCACCGACCACCAGGTGCCGTCGAACGACGGGACCTCGGCGCGGCCGGCCCCGGACTGCCCGGCCTGCGCGAAGTCCGCCCCCTCGGGCGACCACGGGCAGACGTCGGACGGGGTGGTCGACCGCAGGGCGGTCCAGGTGACGATCACGGGCTCTCCCCTCATGTGAACGGTGCCAACATGGCCTCTGATGTGAACGCTGTCAACACCTGCGGCACACTGGTCCGGTGCCGGCCCGGGAGCGCTACCACCACGGCGACCTCCAGGCCGCGCTCGTGCAGGCCGGCGTGGACGCGGCCCGTCGGGGCGGGGAGCCGGCGGTCCGCCTGAACCAGCTCGCCGCGGGGCTCGGGGTGTCGGCGTCGGCTGCGTACCGGCACTTCCCGGACGGGCTGCCGGCCCTCCTGCAGGCGGTGGGCGACGTCGGGCGGGCGGGGCTCGCGGACCGGATCACGGCCCGCACCTCCGAGGCGGGCGCCGACGCCGTGGACCGCTTCCGGGCGTCCGGTCGTGCCTACGTGGAGTACGTGACCGAGCAGCCCGGGCTGTTCCAGGTCGCCTGCCGGCACGCGCCGTCGGGACCGGACGCGGCCGACCCGCTCGCCCTGCTCGAGGCGTGCCTGGACGACCTCGTGCACGCCGGCGTCCTGCCCGCGGAACGGCGTCCGTGGGCGTCGGCGGCTGCGTGGTCCGCGGTGCACGGCCTCTCCGTGCTGCTCACCGAGGGGCCGCTCGGGCGGCTGCCCGCGACGGAGCGGGAGCGCGTCGTGGAGCGGACGCTCGACATGGTCGCCCGCGGGCTCTAGCTCTCCCGCAGGGCCTTCCGCATGCCCTCGAGGTCCAGGCCCTCGGGCGTCGGCCACTGCGGGTCCAGGCCCTCGAGCACCTCGACGAGCAGGTGGGTCAGCGCCCAGTCGCGGTACCACTTGCGGTCGGCCGGGAGCAGGTACCAGGGGGCGACGTCGGTGGAGCAGCGCTGCAGCGCGACCGAGAACGCCTCCTGGTAGGCGTCCCAGCTCTCGCGCTCCGTGAGGTCCCCGGGGTTGACCTTCCAGTGCTTGGTCTCGTCGTCGAGGCGCGCGAGCAGGCGCTCCTTCTGCTCGTCGCGGCTGATGTGCAGGAACACCTTGACGAACACGACGCCCTCTCCCGCGAGCGACGCCTCCCAGGCGTTGATCCGGTCGTACCGGGTCTCCCACTCGGCCGGCGGCACGAGGTCGTGCACCCGGACGATCAGGACGTCCTCGTAGTGGCTCCGGTTGAACACCCCGACCAGACCCGCCTCCGGGACGGCCTTCTCGACCCGCCACAGGAAGTCGTGCGAGCGCTCCTCCTCCGTCGGCGGCCCGAACGCGGTGATCTTCACGCCGGCCGGGTTCACCAGCCCGACGACGTGCTTGACCGCCCCGTCCTTGCCCCCGCTGTCCATCGCCTGCAGCACGAGGACCACCCGACGCCGCCCGCCCGCCTTCCCCTCGGCGTAGAGCCGCTCCTGCAGCTCCGCCAGTCGCGGCGCGAGGTCGGCGACCTCCTCGCGGGCCTGCGCCTTGTCGCCGTCGAAGCCGGGGGTGGCGCGGGTGTCGTACGTGGTGACGTCGAGCGGCAGGCCGGCGGTGGGCAGGGCGAGGAGCTCGCGGACGGTCATGCGGTCATCCTGCCGCGAGCAGGACCACGCCGAGCAGCGCGGTGACGACGCCGACCTGCTGCCGCCGGGCCAGCCGCTCCCCGAGCAGGACGACGGCCATCGTCACCGTCACGACCGGGGCCAGGGTCGCGAGGACGGCGACGACGCTGACCAGCCCCTGCGTGGTCGCCTCGCCGTAGGACACCGTGCCGACGAGCAGCAGCACACCGGGCACCGCGAGCGCCGGCACGACCCCGGCGGGGACCCGGATGCTGCGCCGGCGGGCGAGCAGGACCCCGGCCGTGCAGACGACCAGGGCGGCCCGGCTGCTGAACACGGCCCAGGACAGGCCGTCGCCCGAGGCGCGCCCGAACAGGGTCAGGAAGCCCCCGAAGGCGACGGCGCTGGCCAGTGCCAGGACGATCGTGCGGCCGGTCGCCTGCTGCGGGGCGCCTGCGTCCCGAGCCGCCGCGAGGCACGACGCCGACGACGGCGAGCGGGATGCCGAGCAGCTGCAGGGCGCTGGGCCGCTCGCCCGTCAGGAGGGCCACCGCGACCGGGACGATCGACCCGGTCGCGCCGATCGGCAGCACGATGGACAGCGGCCCGGCGGCGGCCGCCGTGTAGAGGCTGGCCAGGGCGAGGCCGTTGCAGACCCCCGCCGCGACGCCGTGGAGCAGGGCGCTGCGGCCGGGGTGCGGGTCGCCGGTGACCAGCACCAGCACGGCCGCCCCGACGACGCCGACGACCTGACCGACCAGCAGCACCGCGCCGAGCGGGTGGGAGCGGGTGAGGACGGGGCCGAGGTAGTTGGCCAGGCCGTAGCAGAGCGCCGTGAGCAGGGCGAGCAGGACGGCGGTCACGGACCGCAGTCGATCACGAGTCCTGCCAGGCCTCTGCCCATGCGTCCGCGAGCACCCGCCGCTCCTGCGCCTCCAGCGCGAGCTGGAACCGGTGCCGCCGCTGGTTCGCGCGCCGGGCAGTCCTACGGCGGTGGCAGTTCGCGCAGCAGACCTCGCACTTCGCCATCTCGGCCTCCACCGTCTTCCAGGACGCGAGGATGTTCACCATCCGCGTCACGTCTCCGAGCTTCTCGACCCCCTCCCGGTGGTCGAACTCCAGGACGACGGCGTCGCGCTCCCCGCAGTCGACGCACGGGTGCCGCGCGAGGAACTCGAACAGCCTGCGCTGGTACTCCTCGCGCACCCGCCTGTTGCGCTGCAGCACGTTCGCCACGTGCTCGGTCCGGTTGCGCTCGTACCAGACGCGGCAGCACGTGCGACAGCGGGACTGCAGCCCGTCTGCGGCCGCCGCCCGCTTGTTGAACTCGCTCCGCGCCTGAGCTTCATGGCAGGTGACGCAGGTCTTCACGACGTCCACGGAACATTCTCGCGCCCGGGTACGACATTCTTGTGGGCCCCGCCGGGCTCGAACCGGCAACCAACGGATTAACGATCCCACTTCGTCTTTCGACGCCGCCCACGTTCGGGCGTTCGTGGTCTGGACTGTCCCTTCACCCTGACGCTCGCGCGCTGTAGGTGCCACCCGTCCAGTCTCTACACCTTCCGGGGTCGCCCCCGGCTTGGCTCGGGATCGCCATGCCGACGTTCCGGCGAAGGGTTCCCCGACTTTGAGTGGTGTCATCCCGGTCGTTTCCGGCCGGGCGCTCCTATTGACGTGAAGTCCGCAGCTCTGCCATTGAGCTAGAGGCCCTAGCGGGTCGAGCCTAACCCGCGGCGTAGTAGCCGAGCACGTCCGCGATGACGTGCGTCGTCCCGCCCTCGTTGTAGAGCGACAGCCTCCCCGCGGACGACAGCGGCACGATCGCCAGGTTGCTGCGGGTCTGCCCCTTCACGAGGTTCAGGTCCGAGGTCCCCGGCAGGACGGTGCCGTCGGGGAAGGCCGTCAGGAACGTCTGCGTCGCCGAAGGGCCGGTGCCGGTCAGGGACACCACGACGGCGGTCGCCCCGGCGGGGACGCCCGCGACGCCGGTGGCCTGGACGTCCCGGGTGGTCTTCGGGCCGAACGCCCCGCGGGGGGTGCCGGTGCCGTACCGGCTGTCGACCAGGCGGACCGGCGTCAGGGCGGTGTAGCCGCTGCCGCCCGCGACCGACGACGGGCCGTACCAGCCGACGACGTCCACCAGCACGTGGGTGCTGCCGGCCGCGAACAGGTCGATCGAGCCGTCCGGGCCGAGCCCGGTGACGACCCGGTTCGCGACGGTCTCGCCGGCGGCGTAGTTCACGCTCGAGGTCGTGCCGCGGACACCGCCGGGCGTGACCGTGACGTAGCCGGACCGGGTCGGGCCGACGGCGGTGACGTTCAGCGCGACGGCGGTCGCCGAGGCGGGGACGCCCCCGGCACCGCGGACGTCGAGGGACCGGGTCGCCTGGTCGGGCAGCCGTCCTCCGGTCGTGCGGGTGTCCAGGAGCCGGGCGGGCGCGACCGGGCGGTAGAGCGCGCCGGCGGTCTTCGTCCAGTACCCGACGACGTCGGCCACGAGGTCGACCGTCCCGTCGAGGTTCCGCACCGAGGTCGCCCCGCCCGTGCCGAGACCGGCGACCACGAGCGAGGCCGCGGTCGTGCCCGGGCGGAGGTTCAGCACGGCGGTCTCGGGCCGGGCGGCCCCGGACGGCCAGACGGTGAGGTGCGTGCCCTTCGTGGCGTGCGTGCCGGTGAGGTTCAGCGCGACGGCGGTGGCGTCGGCGGGCACGCCCGACCGACCGGCCAGCACGACCTCGAGGGTCTCGGCCGCGCCCGCAGGGGCCCTGCGCCCGCCGGTGCCGTCCCGGGTGTCGAGCACCCGCACCGGGCTGAGCGGCACGAAGGCGGCCCCGCGGGGGGCGGCGGGGCGCGACGGCGACGGGGACACGGTGGGCTTCGGGGACACGGTGGGCTTCGGGGAGAGGCTGGGCTTCGGCGAGGCGGTGGGCGTGGGGGCGGCCGGGGCCGAGGACGACGGCGAGACCGACGGCGAGGACGACGGGGAGACCGACGCCGAGACCGACGGGGACGGCGACGGCGTGGACCCGGGCGGCGGCGGCACGGTCACCGCCGTGGACCAGGGCAGGGCCGGGTCCGCCTCCGGGCCGCCGTAGAGGGTGGCCCGGTAGGTGCCGGGCGGCACGGGGAGCCCCGCGGTGTCGCGGAGGTCCCAGGCGGTGTCGAGGCGGCTCGTGGCCGTGCCGGTGAGGCTGCGGACGACCTCGCCGGTGGTCACGGACGTGACCTCCAGGCGCCAGTCCATCGGGGTGAGGGTCCCGGCGCCGACCACGACCGGGCCGGTGGAGGTCGTCGTCGGGGACGCCGTGGGGGCGACGAAGCCGGAGCCGGCCTCGGTGCGGACGTCCTGGCGGAGCCGGCCGAGGATGGCGTAGCCGAGGTCGCCGGGGCAGGTGGTGTCGACGGCGTCGCGGTGGCCGCTGATGACGTCGAAGGTGTGGCTCGTCCCGGACGCGAAGCGCGAGCCGCTGCCCGCGGTCAGCGAGGCCTTGCCGAGCGGGTCGGTGTAGGAGCGGCCGAGCTTCCAGGCCAGCAGCCGGGTCAGGCTGGTCTGCAGCACCTGCGGCACCGACGCCGTCGTGAAGGTGCCGATCATGGCCGTGCCGAAGCTGTTGGTGTTGAAGCCGCCGGTGTGGGCGCCGAGGACGGCCTTCTCGATCCCGCCGAAGCGGCCCTCGTAGACGACGCCGTAGCGGTCGACGAGGAAGTTGTAGGCGATGTCGCACCAGCCGCGGCTCTTCACGTGGTACGCGTAGAAGCTCCGGACGGCGGCCGGCGCCTGCTCGGGCGTGTAGTCGTTCGAGGAGTCGGTGTGGTGCACGAACGCCACCCGCGGGGTGCCGGTGTACTGCGGGCCGCAGGTCTTCATCGACTCGTCGGCGCCCCACTCGGCGCGGGACACGATGAACGGCTGCGGCTCGGACGCGCCGGCCACCGACAGCGGCAGGTGGCGGCGTCCGTCGGCCGGGGAGGTGCCGGGGTCGACGAGGTCGACCCGCAGACCCGTCGGCAGGCCCCCCGGGCTGTCGACCTGCACCTCGACGCCGTCGGACGGGCCGACCCACAGCGGCCGGGTGCCGGACCGGACGTCGCTGCCGGCCGTGTCGGCGGTGCCGCCGTCGGGCTCGTCGTCGGTGGGTCCGTGCAGGTCGACCCAGCCGGTCCAGGCGCCGTCGGTCCGGGTGCGGACCTGGACCTCGAGGTCCTCGAACGCGCCCCGGGAGGCGGGCCAGGTCACGCCGAGGGTCGAGAAGGGCGCCGTCGTCGCTGCGGGCAGGCCGACGTGGGTCGCGACGGCGCGGGCACCGCCGGACGGCGTCGGGAGGGCGAGCGTGTGCAGCGACGCGGGGACGGGGTCGGGCAGGGAGGTCCCCGGCAGCGTGACGACGGGGGCCACCAGGACCACCGGCAGGACGAGGGCGGACAGCACGAGGCCGGCTCCGCGGGGACCGGGACGTCGGGAGCGCACGGACGAGCACCTCTTGCTAGCGGGGGGAGAGGCCGGGGAAGCCCGGGCGACGGTAACCCGGGACGAGAGTGACAGGTGGGACATGACGGAGGTCTCACCCCGGCGCAGCACGAGGGCTAGCGTGCCGCCGTGGACCTCGCCGGGCTCGCCGAGTCGGCCCTCACCCGCACCGCGGACGCCCCCTGCATCGGCCTCGACGACGAGGTGCTGAAGGGGTCCGACGTCCTCGAGCGGTCGTCCCGGCTGGCCCGCGGCCTGCGCCTGCAGCGCGGCGAGCGGGTGGTCGTCGTCATGACCAACCGGCCCGAGGTGGTGCTGTCCTACCTCGCGGCCTGGCGGGCCGGCGCCGCGGTCAGCCCGCTCATCGCCGCGGTGACCCCGGACGAGCTCCGCCACGTGCTCGTCGACAGCGGCGCGGTCCTGCTCGTGGTCTCGCCCGACCGGGTCGACCTCGCGACGGCGGCCAGCGCGGGGCTGCCGGTGCGGGTCCTCGTCGTCGGGAGCCCGCAGTGGCAGGAGGCCGAGGCCGCCGAGCCGCTCCCGCGGGTCGAGGTCGGGGACGACGACCTCGCCGCGCTCCTCTACACCGGCGGCACCACCGGCCGGGCCAAGGGCGTGATGCTCGGGCAGCGGGGGCTCGTCGAGCAGAGCCGGGCCCGGGCCGAGGTCCTGCAGACCAGCGGCACCCGGGGCGCCCTCGTCCCCCTGCCGCTGTCGCACGTCTTCGGCCTCATGACGACGGTCTCCCGGCTGCACCTGGAGGACCCCGGCCTCCTGCTGCTGCAGCGCCGGTTCGACGCCGCCGACTGGCTGCGCCTCGTGGCCGAGCACCGGGTCGAGTCGGGGGCGCTGGTGCCGTCGATGCTGCAGCTGCTCCTGCGCGAGGACCTCGAGGACGCCGACCTGTCCTCGCTGCGGTACCTGTCGATCGGGGGGGCCCCGCTGGCGGTCGCCGTCGTCGAGGAGTTCGAGCGGCGGGTGCCCGGCGTCGTCGTCTGCGACGGCTACGGCTGCACCGAGGTGACCTCCACCGCGACGATGAACCCGCCCACGGCCCGCCGGCTCGGCTCGGTGGGGAAGGCGATCCCCCGGACGTCGCTGAAGGTCGTCGGCGACGACGGGCAGAGCCTGCCCGCCGGGGTCGACGGCGAGGTCTGCGTCCAGAGCCCGGGCGTCATGCTCGGGTACTGGGGGGACCCGGCCGGCACCGCGCAGGTCCTGCGCGACGGCTGGCTGCACACCGGCGACGTCGGCCACCTCGACGACGACGGCTACCTCTACGTCGTCGACCGGCTCAAGGACCTCATCATCCGCGGCGGCTTCAACGTGTACCCGCGCGACGTCGAGGACGTCCTGCTCGCCCACCCGGCGGTGGCGACGGCGGCCGTCGTCGGGCGTCCGGACGAGCTCTACGGCGAGGAGGTCGTCGCGTTCGTGTCGCTGTCCGGGCCGGCGACCGAGCAGGAGCTGCTCGACCACTGCGCGGCGCACCTGTCGGCGACCAAGCGCCCGCGAGAGCTGCACGTCCTGGACGAGGTCCCCCTGACGAGCGTCGGCAAGACCGACCGCAAGGCCCTGCGGGCACGTGTCCGTGCCTGACGTCGTCCTGCCCTGCCTGGACGAGGCCGCGGCGCTGCCCTGGGTCCTCGGCCGGCTGCCCGAGGGCTACCGCGCGGTCGTCGCGGACAACGGCTCCACCGACGGCTCCCCCCTCGTCGCGGCCGGGCTGGGGGCGACCGTCGTCCATGCGACGCCGAAGGGCTTCGGCGCAGCCGCGTACGCCGGGCTGGTGGCCTGCACCGACGACGTCGTCTGCTTCCTCGACGCCGACGGCAGCCTCGACCCGCAGCAGCTCCCCCGCGTCGTCGCGCCGCTGCTCGAGGGTGCCGACCTCGTGCTCGGACGGCGCCGGCTCGCCCCCGGCTCGATGCCCCCGCACGCCCGCCTCGGCAATCATCGAGGTCGCCCGGCGGCTGCGGAAGCGGACGGGCGTGTCCGTCCACGACATCGGCCCCATGCGGGCGGCCCGGCGCGAGCCGCTGCTGGCCCTCGGTATCGAGGACCGGCGGTTCGGGTGGCCGCTCGAGATGGTCGTCCGGGCGGCCCGGGCGGGCTGGACCGTCGTCGAGGTCGACGTCGACTACCTGCCCCGGACCGGCCGCTCCAAGGTCACCGGGACGGTCCGCGGCACGCTCCGCGCCGTCCGCGACATGAGCCGGGTCCTGCGCGAGCTCTAGCGTCCCGTGAGGCGGTGCAGCAGCGCGAAGTGCCGCGCCTGCGCGACCTCCACGACCCGCCACCCCTGCGCCAGGGCGTGCTCCCGCAGCTCCCGGTCCGGGTTCACCGCGACCGGGTGCCCCACGGCGGTCATGAACGGGAGGTCGCTGATCGAGTCGCTGTAGGCGTAGCAGGCCGCGAGGTCGAACCCGCGCTCCGCCGCGATCCGCTCCAGCTCGGCGACCTTGCCCTCCCGGTAGCAGAACGGCCCCTCGAGCCGGCCCGTGTAGCGGCCGCCGGCGTCGACCTCCGACCGGGTGCCGATGCCGCCGTCCATCCCCACGGCGTCGGCGAGCCGCGACACGATCTCCACCGGCGACGCCGACACGACGAAGCACGCCTCGCCGCGCCCCCGGTGCTCCTCGAGCAGCAGCCGCGCCTCCGGCAGCACGCTCGCCGCGAGCTTCGGGATGAAGCCGTCCCCCAGCGCGACGACGTCGGTCTGCAGGTGCCCGGCGACCGCCTTGAGGATCCGCTCCCGCAGGGCCACCGAGGTCTCGTCGGTGGACCCGTGGGTGATGAAGCCGACCGCGGAGACGGCGTCGGCGAGCAGTGCCTTCGGCGGGACCCAGCCGGCCCGGAACGCGGCGACGGCCAGCGGGAAGGTGGCCGACCCGCGGATGAGCGTGCGGTCGAGGTCGAAGAAGGCCGCCGCGGTGGTCATGCGCCGACGCTACGGGCGGGTAGCAAGGACGACGTGACCTGGCGACGTAGCACGCTGCTCGTGGCGGAGGTCGTCGCGGTCGGGCTCCTCGGTGCCCTCCTCGGCCTGCTCGTCGCCGGCAGCCGCACGACCGGGCTCGGCCCCTTCACGGCGTCGCTGTCGCTGCGGCCCGGCCTCGGGGGCAGCACCGTGGTCACCATCCCGCCGCTCGGCACCCTGACGCTGGACACGCACGGCGGGCCGGTCCGCCTCGACGTCGAGCTGCTGCGGCTGCGCGAGACCGAGGCCCGGCAGATCGTCGCCGACCCCGACCGCCTGACCGGCCTCGGCGAGGAGGTCCAGCGCGACCTGCGCAGAGCCCTCGTGCGGCTGCTCCTGCAGGCCGGCGGCGTCACCGTCCTCGGGGCGACCCTGCTCGGGCTGCTGGTGTTCCGGCGGCCCGGCCGCACCGCCGTCGCCGGGGCCGCGGGCGCCGCCGCCGTCCTGGTCGCCTCCGGCTGGACCGCCGTCACCTTCGACGCCGGCGCCCTCGACGAGCCCCGCTACACCGGCCTGCTCGCCGGTGCGCCCAGCGCCATCGGCGACGTCCGCACCCTCGCCGGGCGCCTCGGCCAGTACTCCCAGCAGCTCGGCAAGCTCACCAACAACGTCAGCGAGCTCTACGCCGTCACCAGCGGCCTGCCGACCTTCACCCCGGGCGACGACACCATCCGGCTGCTCCACGTGAGCGACCTGCACCTGAGCCCGTCCGCCTACGGGATCATCGCCTCGCTGGTGAAGCAGTTCGACGTCGACGCCGTCGTCGACACCGGCGACCTCACCGACTTCGGCAGCGAGCCCGAGAGCCGCTACCTCGACGGCATCCGGCGCCTCGGTGTCCCCTACGTCTACGTCCGCGGCAACCACGACAGCACCCGCACCGAGCAGGGCGTCCGCAACCGGGGCGGCACCGTGCTCGACGGCTCACGGGTCGTCGAGGTCGCCGGCCTGCGCTTCCTCGGGTCCGGCGACCCGCGCTTCACCCCCGACAAGTCCACCCGCGACGACGACGCCCCGCCCGAGGTCCTGCTCGCCCAGGGCCGGCTGCTCGCCGACTCGATCGCGCTCGCCCCCCTCGAGCCCGACGTCGTCCTCGTGCACGAGCCGGTCGCGGCCGAGCCCCTGCTCGGCCGGACGCCCCTGGTGCTCTCGGGGCACCTGCACCGCCGGAGCGTCCGCAGCGAAGGGGGCACGACCCTGATGGTCGAGGGCTCCACGGGCGGCGCCGGGCTGCGCGGCCTCGAGGGCGAGGACCCCACGCCGATCGAGGCGACCGTCCTCTACCTGGACCGCACCACCCACCGGCTGCAGGCCTACGACGCCGTCACCCTCGGCGGGCTCGGCCTCACCTCGGCGAGCATCTCCCGCACGACGGTGCGCCCGTCCCCGACGCCTTCCGCGACCCCGTCCCCGACCCCGTCCGCCGGCTCCCCCTCCCCGACGACGGCGCCCTCGCCGCGGCCCGCTCCCGCGCCCTCGCCGTCCTAGACGTCCCGCCCCGGGCGTCCGCTATGCTTCTGCGGTCCCCGACGGCTGGTCGCCGCAGGCACGCCGCGGTACTCCGGGGTGGGTCCTCATCGTCCAGCGGCCCAGGACTCCACCCTTTCAAGGTGGCTACGCGGGTTCGAATCCCGTTGGGGGCACGGCAGCACAGTAGGTTGCACCAAGGTCTGGAGCACCATCCCAGGCCCCGTAGCGCAGTTGGTTAGCGCGCCGCCCTGTCACGGCGGAGGTCGCGGGTTCGAGTCCCGTCGGGGTCGCAGCACGGCTGCTCAGTCAGAGCAGCAGCACGGTCAGGTAGCTCAGCTGGTAGAGCATGCGACTGAAAATCGCAGGGTCGGCGGTTCGATCCCGTCCCTGACCACCTCCCTCCCGTGGCCCCGGACCAGGCGTCCCGACCACGGTGTCCCGGACCGGCGTACCGCCCCAGGTGGTGCAGACCTGGTCACAACGGGCCAGTGACGGTCTCCCCCGGCCTCCCTACCGTGGCCTGAGCCGTCCGAAGGGCCCCTCCCATGACCACCAGGTCGCTCCCGCGTCTCCCGCGGGCCTGGCGCCGCGACGCCGCGGACGACCGGCTCGACCCGAGGTCCCGCGCCGCCGTCACCTACGTCCTCGGCCGGGTCGCCGTCGCGCTGCTCGCCCTCATCAGCCTCCGGATCGCGGCGGGTCCCGACGCCGACGCGGCGCTGACCGTCCCGCTGCTGGCGCACGTCGCGTTCGTGCTCACCGCGCTGCCGGTCGCGCTGGCCGTCGTGGCCGCGGACGACACGACGAGGAGGCGGGCGGCCTGGCTGCTCGTCGCCACGGACGTCCTCGCCTACGGCGTCTACAGCGTGCTCTTCAGCTCCGTGCCCGGCGCCGGCTCGGCGGCGCCCGTCCTCGTCCTGCTCGCCGGGCCGCTGCTGTTCGGCTGGCGCGGACTGCTGGTGACCGGTGTCCCCGTCGGCGTGGTCGCCAGCCTGTGGCCGCAGCACGACGCCGTCGGGCACACCACGAGCGCCTGGCAGGTCTGGCTGCTCGTCGCCGTGTTCGCCGTCCCGGCGGCCGCGGTCTCCGGCGTCGTCCGGCGCGGCAGCATGCGCCTGGCCGGTGCCGAGGAGCTGTTCCGCACGGCCTTCGACGACGCCGGCAGCGGCATGGCGCTGCTCGGCAGCGACGGGCACATCCTGCGGGCCAACCCCGCCCTGCACGCCCTGCTCGGCGTCCCGGACCTCACCGGCGTCCCCCTGCAGGACCACACCGACGACCCCGCGGCCTTCGCGGCGGCCCTGGCGCTGCTGTCCCCGCAGCGGCCGGCCTCGCGGTTCGACGTCGGGCTGCACGGCGCGGGCGGGACCTCGCGCTGGGCCAGCGTCGTCGCCTCCGCCATCTGCCGGGACGGCCGGGTGCAGCGGGTGCTCCTGCAGGCCGAGGACGTCTCCGAGCGCCGGGAGCTGCAGGACAGGCTGTCCTTCGAGGCCACGCACGACTCCCTGACCGGGCTCCCGAACCAGCGCGTCCTGCACGAGCGGCTGGCGGAGGTGCTCGCCGAGGGGCGCCCCGCGGCCGTCGTGTTCGTCGACCTCGACCGGTTCAAGCTCGTCAACGACTCCCTGGGGCACGCCGCGGGCGACCGGCTCCTGCTCGTGGCGAGCCAGCGCCTGCAGGCCTGCGTGCGGCCCGGGGACCTCGTGGCGCGGCTCGGCGGCGACGAGTTCGTCATCCTGTGCAGCACGCCGGTCGGGACGCCCGACGTCGACGCCGGTGCCGTCGCCTCCCGCGCGCTGCTGGCCCTGCGGCCGCCGTACGTGAGCGACGACGGCCTGCTCAGCGCCACCGGCAGCGTCGGCGTCGCGCTGGCGACCCCCGGCGCGACGGTCGGCAGCGTCGTCCGGGACGCCGACACCGCCATGTACGCCGCGAAGTCGGCCGGCGGCGACCGGGCCGTGGTGTTCAGCGACCAGCTCCGCCGCGAGGTCGTGCGCCGCCAGGAGCTGGAGAGCGCGCTGCGCGACACCCTCCGCGACGGCGGGCTCGGGGTCGCCTACCAGCCCGTGGTCGACGACGCGGGCCGGGTCGTCGCCGCCGAGGCGCTGCTGCGCTTCTCGTTCAAGGGGGAGCCGGCCGACCCCGCCGAGGTGGTCGCGGTGGCGGAGCACAGCGGGCTCGTCGCCGACCTGGGGCTGCAGGTGCTGCACCGGGCCCTGCTGGACAGCGCCGGCTGGCCGGCGTCGGTCCGCCTGCACGTGAACGTCAGCGCCCACCAGCTGGACGAGGGGTTCGCGGCCGCCGTCGGCGCGCTGCTCGTCGAGACCCGGTCGGACCCGTCCCGCCTGTGCCTCGAGCTCACCGAGACGGCGGTCCAGGACGACCTGGACGGCCTGGTCGCCCGGCTGCGCGAGATCCGGGCGCTCGGCGTCCGCCTGGCGATCGACGACTTCGGGGTGGGGCACGCCTCGCTGACCTACCTCGCCCGGCTGCCCGTCCAGGACCTCAAGATCGACCGGTCGTTCGTCCGCGGGCTGCCGGACGACGACGGGAGCGCCGCCATCGTGGCCGGCGTCGTCGCGATGGCTCGGGCCTACGGCATGCAGGTCGTCGCCGAGGGGGTCGAGACCCGCGAGCAGGACCTCGCCTGCGTCCGGCTCGGGTGCACCCGCCGGCAGGGCTTCCTGCACCACCGCCCGATGGACCGGTACGCGCTCGACGACCTGTGGCAGCGGCAGCAGGGGCCCGTCCCCGCCCCCCGGGACGCGCTCGAGCGGCTCGCGGTCCTGCCGCGCCGCGGCTGAGGACGCGCCCGCCCCGCGGAACCGCAGCGACGCACCGATCGTCGGTCCGGATGCTGCGTGCGTCGGCCGGAACGGGTACACCTGTCCCGCCGGGCGTGCCCGGCGGCGGGCCGCACACGCCGAGCCCGTCACTGCTACGGAAGGTCCCTCATGGGTGTCTCGCTGAGCAAGGGTGGCAACGTCTCGCTGACCAAGGAGGCCCCGGGCCTCACCGCGGTCGTCGTCGGCCTGGGCTGGGACGCACGCTCGACCACCGGCACGGAGTTCGACCTCGACGCCTCGGCGATCCTCTGCAACGCCTCGGGCAAGGTCGTCAGCGACAGCCACTTCGTCTTCTTCAACAACCAGAAGAGCCCCGAGGGCAGCGTCGAGCACACCGGCGACAACCTCACGGGTGAGGGCGACGGCGACGACGAGCAGATCAAGGTCGACCTCGCGACGGTCCCCGCCGAGGTCGACAAGATCGTCTTCCCGGTCTCGATCTACGACGCCGAGGCCCGCAGCCAGAGCTTCGGCCAGGTCCGCAACGCCTTCATCCGGATCATCAACCAGGCCGGTGGCGCGGAGCTCTCCCGCTACGACCTCGCCGAGGACGCCTCCACCGAGACCGCCATGGTCTTCGGCGAGCTGTACCGCAACGGCGCCGACTGGAAGTTCCGCGCGGTCGGCCAGGGCTACGCCGCCGGTCTGCGCGGCATCGCGCAGGACTTCGGCGTCAACGTCGGCTAGGAAGCACCTGCTCGTCGCGGCGGGGCCCTGTCTGTCGTCCTGACAGGCAGGGCCCCGCCGCTCCCGTCCCCCCCTCGAGAGGTGCACCCGATGGTCGACTACACGAAGCGCCCCAAGCCCGAGCCCGCCGCCCCTGCTGCCGGCCCGGCTGCCGGGCCGGTCTCCCTGTCCAAGGTGACCCTGACCAAGAGCGCGCCCTCGGTGTCGCTCGCCAAGGGCGCGGGCGGGCGCATGCGGGTCAACCTCGCGTGGAACGCCAAGCCGGCGTCGACCGGAGGAGGCGGCTTCCTCAAGAAGCTCACCGGCGGGGACCGCGGCATCGACCTCGACCTCGGCGCCCTGTTCGAGCTGCGCGACGGCACGAAGGGCGTCGTGCAGGCCCTCGGCGGGGCGTTCGGCGCCCTGGACCGCCCGCCCTACGTGCTGCTCGACGGCGACGACCGCTCCGGCGGGGGCGGCGAGAACCTCACGGTCAACCTCGACAAGCTCGGCGAGATCCGGCGCGTCCTGCTGTTCGCCTTCATCTACGACGGCGTCCCCAGCTGGGACAAGGCCGACGGCGTCGTCACCCTGTTCCCCCAGGGCGGCGCCCCGCTCGAGATCCGGCTCGACGAGCACGGCGGCAGCCGCATGTGCGCCCTCGCGCTGCTGACCAACGAGGGCGGCTCGCTCACGGTCTCCCGCGAGGTCCGCTACATCGACGGCGCCCAGGACAAGCTCGACCAGGCGTACGGCTGGGGCATGGACTGGACACCGGGCCGCAAGTAGCCCGCCACCTCCCGTCCACCCGCGACGGCGAGCCTGACCTGCCCCACCCGGAGGTGCCCTCGTGTCCACGACCCTGACCAAGGGTGCCAACGCCCCGCTCTCGGCGCGCAGCGTCGTCGTCACGCTGTCCTGGCAGGGCCGCCCCGGCCTCGACGCCGACCTGTCCGCCCTGCTGCTGGCCGCCGCCACCGGCAAGGTCCGCAGCGACGACGACCTCGTGTTCTACAACCAGCCCACCGGCCCCGGCGTGCAGCACCTGGGCAAGACGGCCGGCGCCACCACCACCGACCGCGTGCAGGTCGACACGGACCGCCTGCCCGCCGACGTCGACCGCGTCGTCGTCGCGGCGTCGGCCGACGGCGGCACCTTCGGGCAGCTGGGCGCGCTGAGCGTCACCGTGTCCGACGGCGGCACGGAGCTCGTCCGCTACGACATCCGCGACGCCACCACCGAGACCGCCCTGGTGTTCGTCGAGCTGTACCTGCGCGGCGGGCAGTGGAAGGTCCGCGCCGTCGGGCAGGGCTACGACACCGGCCTCGGCGGCCTCGCCACCGACTTCGGGGTCACCGTCGACGACGAGCCCGCCGCCGCGGCTCCGGTCAGCCTGGAGAAGAAGCGCCTGGTCGACCTCGAGAAGAAGCTGACCACCCAGGCGCCCGCGATGCTCAGCCTGGTCAAGACCGCCGGCGTCTCACTGAGCAAGCGCGGCCTCGGCGAGCACACCGCCCGCGTCGCCCTGTGCCTGGACATCTCCGCGTCCATGAGCAGCCTCTACCGGCGCGGCGCCGTGCAGAAGCTGGCCGAGCGGGTGCTCGCCCTGGCCCTGCGCTTCGACGACGACGGCGCGGTCGACGTGTTCCTGTTCGGCAAGGAGTCCTACGCCGCTCCCGCGATGACCCTCGAGAACAGCCCGACCTTCCTCGAGCGGGCGCTCAAGGCCTACCCGCTCGAGGGCGCGACGTTCTACGGCAAGGCGATGCGCCTGGTGCGCGAGCACTACTTCGGCGAGGCCGCCCCCCGGCGCGCACCGCTGCGCGAGGCCCTCCCGGTCTACGTCATGTTCCTCACCGACGGCGAGCCGAACGACCGCAAGGACGCCGAGGCGCAGGTCCGCGAGGCCGCCTTCGAGCCGCTGTTCTGGCAGTTCATGGGCATCGGGAGGCGCTTCCCGTTCCTGGAGAAGCTCGACGACCTCACGGGCCGGCACGTCGACAACGCCGACTTCTTCGCCGTCTCCGAGGACGAGCTGCTCGGCCGCAGCCCGCTGCCCGACGACGCCCTGTTCGACCGCCTCATGCAGGAGTACCCGGCCTGGCTGTCCACGGCCCGGACGAAGGGTCTGCTCGGGTGATCCACTTCGCGCACCTGTCCGACGAGCAGCGCGAGCGCCTGTTCGCCGTCCCGCCGCAGCCGTTCAGCCGCGCCTCCGGCCGCGACGTCCTGGCCCTCGCCCTCGGCGCCACGCTCTACAGCCCGGGCACCCGCCCCGGCCTCGCCGCGGACGCCCGGCGGGCCGCCTCCATCGGCGCCACCAGCACCGTCTGGTGCCTCGAGGACGCCATCGCCCACGCGGACGTCCCGGCCGCCCAGGCCAACGTCGTCGCCCAGCTGGCCGTGCTCGACGACGGCGCGCCGCTGGTGTTCGTCCGGGTGCGCACCCCCGAGCAGCTGCTCGAGGTCGTGCGCGACGCCGGCCCCGCCGTCGAGCGGCTGACCGGGTTCGTCCTGCCGAAGTTCACCCCGGGCCCGCGGGGCGAGGCCTGGATGCAGGCCCTCGACGACGCCACCGGCCTCGCCGGACAGCAGGTCTACGGCATGCCGGTCCTCGAGCACGAGGACCTCGCCTGGTCCGAGACCCGGGGCGCGCACCTGGCCGGCGTCCGGGCGCTGCTCGACGCCCACCGCGACGCCGTCCTGGCCGTCCGGGTCGGGGGCACCGACCTGTGCGGCCTGTTCGGTCTGCGCCGCGACAGCGACACCACGATCTGGGAGGTCGCGGTCGTCCGCGACATGCTCGCCGACGTCCTCAACGTGTTCGCCCGCCGCGGCGACCACCTCGTCAGCGGGCCGGTGTGGGAGCACTTCGCGAGCCCTGAGCGGCTGTTCCGCAGCCGCCTGCGCAGCACCCCCTGGGAGCGCCACCGGGTCGAGCGGATGCGCGACAAGCTGGTCCGCGACGACGTCGACGAGCTGCTCCGCGAGGTGGTGGCCGACCGCGCCAACGGCTTCACCGGCAAGACGGTCATCCACCCCACGCACGTCAGCGTGGTCAACGCGCTGCACGCCGTCACCCGCGAGGAGTACGACGACGCCCTGTCCGTGCTGGCCGCCCGCGAGTCCGGCGGCGTCGTCCGGAGCCCGGCCGGCGGGAAGATGAACGAGATCGGGCCGCACGCGCTGTGGGCCGAGCAGGTCGCGGCCCGCGCCTCGGTCTTCGGGGTGCTGGCCGAGGGCGACGGCGTCGTCGAGCTGCTCGACGCCGGGTGGCGGGCCGCGCAGACCGCCTACGCGTCCACCAGCGGGACGGCGACCGCGCGCGCGTGACGCTGTCCTCCGTGGTCGAGCAGGGGCTCGGCCTGCAGTGGCGGGTGTCCGGGCCCGTCGAGGACCTCGCCGGTCTCGCCCTGCGCGACAACCCCCGCCGCGCGCAGCTCGTGGTCAGCCGCGTCCTGGCCAAGCACCTTCCCGTCCTCGGCGCCGTCGCCGAGCAGGCCGGTCACGACCTCGGCCGCCGGGTCGCCGCCCTGCTCGGGGACGGCCCGCCGCCGGTCGTCCTGGGGTACTGCGAGACGGCGACGTCGCTCGGGCAGCTCGTCGCCGAGGTCCTGCCGGGCGCGCACTCCGTCCACACCACACGCCGCCCCGACCCGTCCGTCCCGGCCCTCGGCGGCTTCGAGGAGGAGCACAGCCACGCGACCTCCCACGTCCTGCAGCCCCGCGACCGCGGCCCCCTGCTCGACCGCACCCGCCCGCTGGTCCTCGTCGACGACGAGCTCACCACCGGCACGACCGTCCGCAACACCCTCGCCGCCCTCCCGCCGCACGACGTCGTCGTCGTCGCGACCCTGCTCGACCTCCGCTCCGACGCCGCCCGCGCCCGGCTGCAGGTGCCGGTGGTCGCGCCGGTGTCCGGCGAGCTGGTCGTGCCCGACGACGTGCAGGAGCGTGCCGCGGTCCTGCGCGGACGGCTCGCCCTCGCGCCCCCCGCACCGGTCCCGGCCGGCCGGGGCTCGGTCCGCGTGCACCCGGTCGCGTGGCACGGGCCGGCCACCGGCCGCACCGGCCTGTCCCCCGACGAGCGCCGGGCCCAGGACGCGGCCGTCGAGGCCCTCGGGGTCCGGACGTCGGGACGCACCCTCGTGGTCGGGACCGAGGAGCTGATGCGGGTGCCCGTCCGGCTGGCCGCCCTGCTCGGCGCCGAGGTCTGCACGACCACGCGCAGCCCGGTCCTGCCGGCCGACGTCGACGGCTACGCGGTCCGCCGGGTGCTGCACTTCCCCGCCCCCGACGAGCCCTCGCGCGGCTCCCGCCTGCACGGCCTGCCCGACACCCCCTACGACGACGTCGTCCTCGTGGTCGACGCCCCGCACTGGCAGCCGCTGGCCGAGGCCCTCACCCCGTGGGGCGACGTCACGGTGGTGGAGCTCCCGTGAGCTTCGGTTCCTACGACCCGGCCGAGGTGACCTGGCTGCTCACCGACCTGTCCGACGTCGCCCTCGAGGTCCCGACCGAGGACCGCGAGGAGCTCATCCAGGGCGGGCGGCACTACGCCGAGATGCTCCCCGTCGAGTTCCAGCCCGACGAGGCCTACACGGCGCTGTTCCACCGGTCGCTGGCGGAGTCGGCGGGGCGCCTCGCCCAGGCGGTCGGGCTGGTCGGGGAGCTGCTGCTGGCCGAGCACGGGCAGGCGCCCGTCCTGGTGTCGCTCGCCCGGGCCGGCACCCCGGTCGCGATCCTGCTGCGCCGGTGGTTCGCCTGGGCGCACGGCCTGGACGTCCCGCACTACGCCGTCAGCATCGTGCGCGGGAAGGGCATCGACGACGTCGCCGTCCGGCACGTCCTGTCCCGGCACGCCGCGGAGCAGGTGCGGTTCGTCGACGGCTGGACCGGCAAGGGCGCGATCGCCCGGGAGCTGGCCGCAGCGGTCCGGGCCTACGACGGCCTCGACCCCCGGCTCGCCGTCCTGGCCGACCCCGGCTCCTGCACCGACCTGTACGGCACCCGCGACGACTTCCTCATCCCGAGCGCCTGCCTCAACTCGACCGTCTCCGGCCTCGTCTCCCGGACCGTCCTGCGCGACGACCTCATCGGTCCCGGCATGTTCCACGGCGCCAAGGCCTACCCGGAGCTCGCCCCCGTCGACGTCTCCGGCGTCTTCCTCGACGCCGTCAGCGCCGCCTTCGCCCCGGTCGACGTCGCCCCGCTGCTCGCCTCCGACCGGACGCCGACGTGGTCGGGCTGGGCGTCCGTCGTCGACGTCGCGGAGCGGTACGGGATCGGGGACGTGAACCTCGTGAAGCCCGGCGTCGGCGAGACCACCCGGGTGCTGCTGCGCCGGGTGCCGTGGCAGGTGCTGGTGCGGCCGGACCGGGCGGGCGAGCTCGAGCACGTCCGGCTGCTCGCCGCGGCCCGCGGGGTGCCCGTGGTGGAGGTCGAGGACCTCGCGTACTCGTGCATCGGCCTGATCAGGCCCCTGTGACGGCGCTCGTCGCCCTCGACCTGGACCAGACCGTCGTCTTCAGCGAGCGCTCCGCCGGCGCGGCCGGCCCCTCCGTCGTCGTCGAGCACCTCGACGGTGCCCCGCTGTCGTCGATGACCGTCGGCGCGGTGCAGGCCTACCGGTCCCTGGCGGCCCGCGCCCGGGTCGTCCCGGTGACCACCCGGACGGTCGCCCAGTACTCCCGGATCGCCCTGCCCGTGCCCGCGCCGCCAGGCCGTCTGCGCCAACGGCGGCGTCCTGCTCGTCGACGGCGCCCGCGACCCCGCCTGGGACACCTGGGTGCAGGGCCTGCTGGCCGGGGCGGCGCCCGTCGAGGAGGTCCGCGCCCTGCTCGGGACCTGGGAGGGGCAGGACTGGGTCCGGCTGGTCCGGACCGCGGAGGACCTGTTCGTCTACCTGGTCGCGCAGTCGCGGGAGGCGTTCCCCCCGGGCTGGCTCGAGGAGCTGGGCGCCGCCCTCGAGCCCCGCGGCTGGTCGGTCTCCGTGCAGGGCCGCAAGGCCTACGCCGTCCCCGCCGGGCTGACCAAGGGGGCGGCCGTCGCCCGGCTCGCCGGCGCGGACCCGGTGCTGGCCGCGGGCGACTCCCTGCTCGACGCCCCCCTGCTCGAGCTGGGCCTGGCCTCGGGCGGAGCGGTCCGGCCCGCGCACGGCGAGCTGCACGACCTCGGGTGGGCGCCGCCGGGGCTGCACGTCACCACGGCGTCGGGCGCCCGGGCCGGCGAGGAGCTGCTGGGGTGGCTCGGCGGCAGACTGGCGGGGTGAGCGTCCAGCTGGTGGGTCGTGCCCGGATCGACGCGCTCCGGCTGTCGACCCTGCAGGTGCAGCTGCTCGCCTCGGCGTTCCTCGCCTGCGAGGCGCCCGACCGCGACCTGCTCGCTCCGGCGGCGTACGTCCCGAGCCAGGTCTGCGCGGCCTGGTCGCAGGCCCTGTTCGACCACCTGCCCGACCTCGTCCTGGTGTCGGTCTGGGACGACCGCCGCGCCCAGCTGCGCCCCCGGGGGCTGGTGGCCGCGCCGGTCAGCCTGCAGCGCGGACGACGCCGGACCGCCCCCGACCCGTGGGCCGGCCTGCCGCCGCTGGCCGAGCGGACCGGTGTCATGGACGACCCGCTCGGGCCGCTGCTGCTGCACGTCGCGGGCTGGCTGGCGACCTGCGGCGGGGCCACCGTCGGGCACGGCTGAGCGGGCGCCCGTAGGGTCCGGGGGTGCCGCCCGAGGACCTGCCGCCCCGGGTCGCCGCCGTGACCGCCGCCTTCCGGGCCTGCGTCGACGAGGGACGGCTGGACCTGCCGCTGCCCGGCAGCGGGGGCACCCTGCAGCGCTGGCGGGCCCTGGTGGAGCTCGCCGCCGTCGACCTCTGCGTCGCCCGGCTGGCCGAGGCGCACCTCGACGCGCTCGCGGTCCTGGCCGAGCTGGCCGGTCCGCCGGCCCCCGCGGGGTCCCGCTGGGGGGTCTGGGCGGCGCACCCGCCGGAGCCCGCCCTCACCGCCCGCCCCGTCCCGGACGGCTGGCGGCTGTCCGGCACGAAGCCCTGGTGCTCCGGGGCCCGCGCCCTCACCCACGCCCTCGTCACCGCCGACGCGCCGGACGGGTACCGGCTGTTCGCCGTCGACCTCGCCGGCACCCGCGCCGTGCCCGGCACCTGGCCCGCCGTGGGCATGGCCGGCAGCGACAGCCTCGACGTCGTCTTCCCCGACACCCCGGCCGTCGCCGTCGGGGGCCCGGGCAGCTACCTCGACCGGCCCGGCTTCTGGCACGGCGCGGTGGCCGTCGCCGCCTGCTGGCACGGCGGGGCGGTCGGGCTCGGGCGGGCGCTGCGGACGTCGGCCGCCCGTCGGGGCCCGCACGCGCTGGCCCACCTCGGCGCGGTCGACGCTGCGCTGTCGGCCGTCGCCGTCGCCCTGCAGGAGGCCGCCGCCGCGGTCGACGCCGACCCGCAGGCCGACCAGCACCGGCGGGCCGCCCGGGTGCGCGCCCAGACCGAGCGGGCCGCCACCGAGGTGCTCGACCGGGTCGGACGGGCCCTCGGCGCCGGGCCGCTGTGCCGCGACGCCCAGCACGCGGCCCTGGCCGCCGACCTCCCGGTCTACCTGCGGCAGAGCCACGCCGAGACCGACCTCGCCCAGCTCGGCGAGCTCGCGCTCCTGCAGGACCCGGGGTGGTGACCTTCGTGCCGGGCGAGGGCACGGACGAGCAGCTCTGGCGGGCCTGGCCCGTGCTCGCGCAGCTGCCGGTGCTGGACGTCACCGCCTGCCGTCGCGCCGTCGTCGTCGCCCCCCACCCCGACGACGAGACGCTCGCGGTCGGGGGCCTGATGGCCCTGCTCCTCGACGCCGGCAGCGGAGGTCGTCCTGGTGGCCGCCACCGACGGCGAGGCGTCCCACCCGGGCAGCACGGCGGCGACGCCCGACCAGCTGCGCGCGCTGCGGACCGCGGAGACCCACGCGGCCCTCGAGGCCCTCGGCGGACCGGAGCACCTCCGGCTGCACCTGCCGGACGGCGGCCTGACCGCGGGCGAGCAGCCTCTCGCCGAGGCCCTGGCACCGCTGCTGGGGCCGCACGACTGGTGCGTCGCCCCGTTCGAGGCCGACGGCCATCCCGACCACGACGCCGCGGGGCGGGCCGCCGCGTCGGCCTGCGCCCTCACGGGGGCGCGGCTGGTGTCCTACCCGCTCTGGGCCTGGCACTGGGCCTCGCCCGGCGACCCGCGCGTCCCGTGGGACCGCGCCGTGCGCCTGCCGCTGCCCGCGGGTGCCCTCGCGCGGAAGCAGGCCGCCCTCGCCTGCTACCCGAGCCAGACGGCGCCCCTCGGCCCGGCGCCCGAGGACGCCGCCGTCGTCCCTCCCGCGGTCCTGGCGCACTTCCAGCGTCCCGAGGAGGTGCTGCTGGCATGACGCTGCCCGAGGAGTACTTCACCGGGGTCTACGCCGGCGCGGACGACCCCTGGGGGTTCGTCGACCGCTGGTACGAGGAGCGCAAGCGGGCCCTCACGCTCGCCGCCCTGCCGCAGCGCCGCTACCGCAGCGGCTTCGAGCCGGGCTGCTCCCTCGGCGTCCTGACCCTGGACCTGGCCGGCCGCTGCGACACCCTGCTCGCCACCGACGTCTCGTCGGAGGCGCTGTCCCGGGCCGCGGCCCGGCTGGCCGGAGCGCCGCACGTCCGGCTCGCGCAGGCCGCCCTCCCCGCGGGCTGGCCGGCGGGGACGTTCGACCTCGTCGTGCTGTCCGAGCTCCTCTACTACCTCGGCGACGCCGACCTGGTCGCCGTCGCGGCCGCGGCCGTCGCGGCGGTCGAGCCCGGCGGCACGCTGCTGTCCGTCCACTGGCGGCACCCGGTCGCGGACTACCCGCAGACCGGCGACGCCGTCCAGGACGCCGTGGCGGAGGCGGCCGCCGGAGAGCTGGTCCGGACGGTGCACCACGTCGAGGCCGACCTCGCCCTGTCCGTCCACGTCCGGCCCCGGCCGGGCGAGGGCGGGCACGTGTCGGTGGCCGCCCGGGAGGGCCTGTGCTGAGCGTCCCCCTCCCGCTGGCCGTCGCCGTCGTCGTCCCCGCGCACGACGAGCAGGAGCTGCTGCCGGCGTGCCTGGCTTCGCTGCACCTGGCCGCCCAGCACCCGGGGGTGCCTCCCGTGCGGCTCGTGGTGGTGGCCGACCGCTGCGGGGACGCCACCGCGGACGTCGCCCGCGCCGCCGGCGCCGAGGTCCTGGAGGTCGACCTGCGCAACGCGGGGGCGGCCCGCCGGCTCGGCCTCGGTCGCGTCGTCGAGGAGTCCGGCGTGCCCCTGGACCAGCTCTGGCTCGCCACCACCGACGCCGACAGCCGCGTCCCGGCCTCCTGGCTGGCGGACCAGCTGCGCTGGCGGGCCGACGGGTGGGACGCCGTCGCGGGGACGGTCGCCGTCGCCGACTGGTCCGGGCACGACGACGCCGTCGTCCGGCGCTTCGCCGAGCGCTACGCCTGGACCGGGCCGGACCACCCGCACGTGCACGGGGCGAACCTGAGCCTGTCCGCCGCCGCCTACGCCCGGGTCGGCGGGTTCCCGCCGCTGGCCCTCGCGGAGGACCACGCCCTCGTCGCCGCCCTGGAGCTCCACGGCCTGCGGGTCGCCCGGGTCGCGGCGCACCCCGTCGTCACGTCCTCCCGGCGCCAGCCCCGGGCTGCGGACGGCTTCGGCGCGCTGCTCGCCTCCCTGGGCCGGGCCGGGAGCTGACCCCTACCGCTGCGTCGTGCCGAGGACCTTCTCGCTGTCCTGCACGTCGACGTCGCGCTCCCGACGCTCGCGCACCGAGCTGTACAGCGACAGCAGGATGAACGCGACGCCGGTGAGGCCCGTGACGACCTCGCTGATGTGGTACTTCACCGAGAACAGCATGATGCCGGCGAGCACGCCGATCGCCCAGTGGGCGCCGTGCTCGAGGTACACGTACTCCGACAGCGTCCCGGCCCGGACCAGGTAGATGGTCAGCGAGCGGATCCAGAAGGCGCCGATGCCGAGGCCGAGGGCGATGACGAGGACCTCGTCGGAGATGGCGAACGCGCCGATGACGCCGTCGAAGGAGAACGACGCGTCGAGGACCTCGAGGTAGAGGAAGGAGAAGACGCCCGCCTTGAAGACGGCCATCGTCATCTTGCCGCCGGCCGGGCCGGTGTCCTCGCCCTCGCGGTTCTCCATGGACTCCTCGAACAGGGCGTCCAGGCCGTTGACCGCGAGGTAGGTGACCAGGCCGGCGATGCCGGCGAGCAGGACCTTCGTGACCTCGTCCTCGGGCGCGAGCCGCGACATGAGGTAGATCCCGCCGAGGGCGAGCAGCACCGAGAGCTGGTCGAGCTTGCCGATCTTCTGCAGCGCCTTCTCGACCGGCGTCAGCCACAGGATCTCGCGCTCGGGGTCGAGCACGAAGTCCAGGAAGATCATGAGCAGGAAGGTCCCGCCGAAGGCGTAGATGAGCGCCTCGGAGGCGGCCAGCTCCTCGCCGTACCGCTGGGAGTCGTTGAGCGCCAGGTCGATGACCTCGCCGAACCCGAGGCCCGCGGTGATCGAGACGATGAGGATCGGCAGCACCAGGCGCATCCCGAAGACGGCGATGAGGATGCCGACGGTCAGGAACAGCCGCTGCCAGACCGGGTGCATGCGCTCGAGCACCTTGGCGTTGACCACCGCGTTGTCGAACGACAGCGAGATCTCGAGGACGCCGAGCAGCAGCACGATCAGCGCGGTGCCGATCCCGCCCGTGACGGCGGCGACGACGACCGCGGCCACCGTCAGGGCCGCGGCCCACCCGAAGTTGCGGATCAGCATGCGTCGTCCTTCATCGTCGTCGGCGGGGAGCTCCGACCAGCCTGCCCGAACCGCGCCCGGTCACCCCCAGCATGCCGCTCCGCGCCAGCAGACGGCGGACGGCGACCTCGCTGCGGGGGCTGCCGGGCGCGGGCGGCCGCAGGGTGGTGACGCTGAAGCCGGCCGTGGCCGTGCAGGTCTGGGCGAAGGCGAGCAGTGCGGTGGCGACCGGCGTGTCGTAGACGCTGAGGTGCTCGCCCGCCCGGGTCAGGGCAGCAGCCGCCGGGCTCCCGCGGCGGTAGGTCCCGACCGGCTGGAGCTCGCTGCTGTGCCCGGGGAGGGGCCGGCACACGAGCACGACCTCACCGAGGTCGCGGAACAGCAGGTCGCCCCAGGACCGCGCCAGCCAGGACGGGACGTACCCGTCGAAGGTCCAGGCCGCGGCCACCTGCTCGGCCTGCAGCGCGGCCAGCACGTCCCCGAGCAGCCCCCACAGGCGGTGGGACGTGCCGAAGACCTGCACCCCCGCGCGGTCCACGCAGAACACGCCCACGCCGCGAGTCTCCCAGACACGCCGGCGGCGCCGGTCCCCGGTGGGGAGCGGCGCCGTCGGGACGAGCAGGTGCGGGAGGGTCAGCCCTCGGCGCGCGGCGCGGGGATGCCGGCGAGCAGGCCCTTGACCTCGGCCTCGCGGTAGCGGCGGTGGCCGCCGAGGGTGCGGATGCTGGTGAGCTTGCCCGACTTCGCCCAGCGGGTGACCGTCTTGGGGTCCACGCGGAACATCGACGCGACCTCGGCAGGGGTCAGCAGGGCCTCGGCCTCGTGGGTGCGGGTGCTCATGTCGGGTCCTCTCGGGTGCGGGACGGGCGCTCGCCTGTCCCGGACGCCGATCGTGCGCGATGTCCGCCTTCGGCGGTATGGCCCGTTGGAGCCATCTCGGGACTAGAGCGCCCTAGTTCGCGCTCTCCACGGCCTGCAGCGCCTTCATGCGCTCGACCACCCGCGCGTACGCCGCCCCGGCCCGGTCGCCGTCGGCCTCGCCGAGGGCCGTGACCGCCTCGGCGACGTCGCGGGCGCTCTCGTCGGCGACCAGCTCGTCGTCGCCCAGCAGGTGCACCAGACCGCCGTAGTCGAGCTCGACGAGCGACCGCGGGTGGAACTCCTCCAGCCAGCGGCCGAGGTCCTCCACCTGCCCGACGACGCCCTCGTCGCCGAGCGTCCGGCGGAGCACCGACAGGGTGCGGGCGGTCCGCCGCCGGGCCCGCGACATCGCCGTCCGGTAGACGAGCTCCCGGCCCGTGCGCACGCTGCCCTCACCCAGGCTGACGGTCCGCTCGTCGGCGTCGACCAGGACGAACCAGGTCAGCGGCACCGACCAGGTGCTGGTCAGGACCGCGGTGCGGAGGTCGGGGTGGGCCTCCTGCCAGGCGTGCAGCTCCTCGACGGCGGCGTCGGCGACGGCCCGCGGCAGGAAGGCGTCCACGAGGTCCTCGTGCAGGGTCCCGCGCCACTCGACCAGCGCCTCGGCGGCCCGGACCCGGGTGCGGAGCGGGCAGACCAGCGTGACGCCGTCGAGGTCGGTGACGAGGGCCTGCCCCGGCTCGTCGACCAGCCCGGGGGGCAGCCCGGCCAGGGCCCGGACGACGGCGGCCCGCTCCAGGACGGCGCTGCGGGCACGCTCCGGCGCCCGGCCCTCCGCGGCGTAGGCGCTCCAGTGCTCCCGCTCGCCGTCCGGGAAGGCCGCGAGCGGCTCGTAGACGCGCAGCTGCGCCGGAGCGGTCATGGGTCAGATCGTGGCACGGGGGAGGCCGTCGCTAGGCTCGGCCGTGATCTGGGGCACACCTCCCCCGCCGTCCGCCGCACGGCCCGCAGCGTCGATCACGTGCGTGGGCCCCGGCACTGATGAAGGAGCACGCCGTGGGCGTCTTCGACCGCACCGACCACCTGCAGGACGCCGGCCACGAGCAGGTGGTCTTCTGCCAGGACCGCGCCTCGGGCCTCAAGGCGATCATCGCCGTCTACAGCACCGCCCTCGGGCCGGCCCTCGGCGGCACGCGGTTCTACCCGTACGCCTCCGAGGACGCCGCCCTCACCGACGTCCTGGCGCTGTCCCGCGCGATGGCCTACAAGGCGGCCTGCGCCGGCCTCGCCCTCGGTGGCGGCAAGGCCGTGATCCTCGGCGACCCCGCCCGCGACAAGACCGACGACCTCCTGCGCGCCTACGGGCGCATGGTCGAGGCCCTCGGCGGCCGCTACTACACGGCGTGCGACGTCGGCACCTTCGTCCCCGACATGGACGTCGTCTCCGAGACCAGCCGCTTCGTGACCGGGCGCTCGCCCGAGCGCGGCGGCGCCGGCGACAGCGCCGTCCTCACGGCGTACGGCGTGTTCCAGGCGATGCGGGCGGCGGCGCAGCAGGTCTGGGGCGAGCCGACCCTGGCCGGCAGGCGGGTGGGCGTCGAGGGGGTCGGCAAGGTCGGCCTGCACCTCGTCGAGCACCTCCTGCAGGACGGCGCGTCCGTGGTCGTGAGCGACGTCGCGGACGCCGCCGTGGCCCGGGCGACCGCGCTCGGCGCCGAGGCCTCGACGGTGCAGGAGCTGCCGGGGCTCGCCCTCGACGTCTACGCGCCCTGCGCGCTGGGCGGCTCGCTCACCGACGAGGTCGTCCCGCGGCTGCAGGCCCGGGTGGTGTGCGGAGCGGCCAACAACCAGCTCGCCCACCCCGGGGTGGAGAAGCTGCTCGCCGACGCCGGGGTCCTCTACGCCCCGGACTACGTCGCCAACGCGGGCGGCGTCGTGCAGGTCGGCGACGAGGCGATCGGCGAGGGCGGGTTCTCCTTCGACCGGGCGAAGCAGGGGGCGTCGAGGATCTTCGACACGACGCTCGAGGTGTTCGCGCTGGCGGAGTCCGAGGGCGTGCCGCCGGCGGTCGCGGCCGACCGGCTCGGCGAGCGCCGCATGGCGGCGGCGCGAGGGCTGTAGCGGGGCACGGGCTCGCAGCGCGGCGCGGGTGCCCGGACGGTCAGGTCCGGGTGCCCGCGGTCGGGCTGGCCGCTCAGGTGCGGGTGCCCGCGGACGTCCGGCCGCTCAGGTGCGGGTGCCCGCGGTCGTCCGGCCGCTCAGGTCCGGGTGAACGTCCAGGACACCCGGGCGGTCGGGGCGCCGGCGAAGTTGCACGCGTCGACCAGCACCCTGCTGGCGGCGCGGACGCGCAGGGCGAGCCGCTCGGGCTGGGAGACCTGGCTGTCGGCGCGTCCGAGCGCGCGGCCGCGGGCGTCCCGGACCGCGAGCCCCCAGTCGCCGGTGCTGGTGAGGGTGAGGCGCAGGACGCCGGGCCCGGGAAGGGCCAGCGCGCGCCGGTACCGGGCCGAGGCCAGGCCCTCGCACGTGTCGGAGGGGGCGCCTCCCGTGGTCGGGTCGGGCACCGTCGCCGTGGTCGTCCACGCGCCCTTCGTGACCCGCGGGGCCGCCTGCGCCGCTCCGGCCGGGACGACCGCGCCCAGCGTGCTCGCCGCTCCCACCGCGAGCAGCACCACCGTGCCTGCGACCTTCACGTGCCCCCCGTCCTGTCGTCGTCCCGACCTGTCTTCGACACGTCGGCGCCCTCACCTGCTGACCCGTCCGGGTGCAGCCTGCCCGACGCCGTGTGGGGAGCGCGGGGACCCTGTACCGTGTGGCCAGGAGCACCGGCCATGACAGAGCGGCTGCGGCTCCGTCACGTGCACGCGCTGTCACCAGTCTCCGGGCCGACGCCTCGCCGTCGGCCCCGTCGCATGAGGGGGTCGAGCCATGGGGCGCGGCCGTGCAAAGGCAAAGCAGACGAAGGTCGCTCGCGAGCTGAAGTACAGCGGCGGCAGCCTCGACCCCGAGCGGCTGAAGGCCGAGCTGGCGGGCATCACGCCCTCGCCGTTCAGCCCCGCGGTCGCGGAGGACGACGAGGACGAGGACGACCCCTACGCGCTCCCGGACGACGACGAGCGCTAGCCCGGCATGACGGAGGGCCGGTCCCCACGGGGGCCGGCCCTCCGTCGTGTCCGCGGGGTCAGGCGCTGTGCGTCCCGACGAGCTCGGCGTGGCCGTCGCCCTCGCGGACCTCACCGAGGACCCACGCGGGGACGTGCCGCGCGGTCAGCAGCGCGAGCGTCCGGTCGACGTCGGCGGCCGGGACGACGGCGACCATGCCGACCCCCATGTTGAAGGTGCGCTCCATCTCGGCCTGCTCGACCTTGCCCTTGGCCTGCACGAGCCCGAAGACCGGCGCCGGACTCCACGAGGAGCGCTCGAGCACGGCCGACAGGTGGTCGGGCAGCACCCGGGCGAGGTTCGCGGCGAGCCCGCCACCGGTGATGTGGGCGAAGGCGTGCACGCCGGTCTCCTCGATGACGGCGAGGCAGTCCTTGGCGTAGATCCGGGTGGGGGTGAGCAGCTCCTCGCCGAGCGGCTTCCCGAGCTCGTCGACGACGCCGTCCAGGCGCATCCGGGCGCCGCTGAGCAGCACGTGGCGGACGAGGCTGAACCCGTTGGAGTGCACGCCCGAGCTGCCCATCGCGACGACGACGTCGCCCGCCTCGATCCGCTCGGCGCCGAGGAGCGCGTCGGCCTCGACCACGCCGACGCCGGTGCCCGCGATGTCGTAGTGGTCGTCGGGCATGACGCCGGGGTGCTCGGCGGTCTCGCCGCCGACGAGGGCGCACCCGGCCAGCTCGCAGCCCGCCGCGATGCCGCCGACGATCTCGGCGACCCGCTCCGGCACGACCCGGCCGACGGCGACGTAGTCCTGCATGAACAGGGGCTCGGCGCCGCAGACGACGAGGTCGTCGACGACCATGCCGACGAGGTCGATCCCCACGGTGTCGTGGCGGTCCATGGCCTGCGCGATGGCGAGCTTGGTGCCGACGCCGTCGGTGCTGCTGGCCAGCAGGGGGTCGCGGTACTTCTTGAGGTCCAGGCGGAACAGCCCGGCGAACCCGCCGAGCCCCCCGACGACCTCCGGGCGGCTGGCCCGGGCGACCTTGCTCTTCATCAGCTCGACCGCGCGGTCGCCCGCCTCGATGTCGACGCCCGCGGCGGCGTAGGAGCTCACGCGTCCGCCCCGGGGAGGACGGCGTCGAAGGAGTCGACGCTCTGCTGGCCGTTGTGCACGACGGTGACGCCCTCCGGGGTGTGGCCGTGGTCGACCGGCGCCTCGAGCGCGCGGCTCACCCTGTTGCTGATGCCCTCGAGGACGTGCTTGCCGATGAGGTCGGCCTCGGGGATCTCGATCGGGTAGTCGCCCGTGAAGCAGGCCCGGCACAGGCTCTCGGCGGGCTGCATCGAGGCGCCGGTGAGGCCCTCGAGGGAGACGTAGGACAGCGAGTCCGCGCCGATGTTGCGCCGGATCTCCTCCACCCCCAGGCTGCTCGCGACCAGCTCGGAGCGGCTGGCGAAGTCGATCCCGTAGAAGCACGGCCAGGCCACGGGCGGGCTGGAGATCCGGACGTGGATCTCGGCCGCGCCGTACTCGCGGAGCATCCGCACGAGCGCGCGCTGCGTGTTGCCGCGGACGATGGAGTCGTCGACGACCACGAGGCGCTTGCCCTTGATGACCTCGCGCAGCGGGTTGAGCTTGAGCCGGATCCCGAGCTGGCGGATCGTCTGGGAGGGCTGGATGAAGGTGCGCCCGACGTAGGCGTTCTTCACCAGCCCCTGCCCGTACGGGATGCCGCTGGCCTCGGCGTACCCGATGGCCGCGGGCGTGCCGGACTCGGGCACCGGGATGACGAGGTCGGCGTCGGCCGGGGCCTCGGCGGCGAGCACGCGGCCGATCTGCACCCGGGTCTCGTGCACCGAGCGGCCGGCGATCGTGGTGTCCGGGCGGGCCAGGTAGACGTACTCGAACAGGCAGCCCTTGGGGGTGGCCTCCGCGAAGCGCTGGCTGCGGACGCCGTGCTCGTCGATGGACAGCAGCTCGCCCGGCTCGACCTCGCGGACGAAGGCGGCGCCGACGATGTCCAGCGCCGCCGTCTCGGACGCCACGACCCAGCCGCGCTCCAGCCGGCCGAGCACCAGCGGGCGGACGCCGTGGGGGTCGCGGGCGGCGTACAGGGTGTGCTCGTCCATGAAGACCAGCGAGAACGCGCCCTGCAGGGTCGGGAGCAGCTGCATCGCGGCGGCGTCGGGGCTCGTGTCGGCGCTCGCGAGCAGGGCGGTGACGAGGTCGCTGTCGGTCGTCGACCCGTACGACTCGATCTTCGGCTCGATCGCGGCGACCCGCCGGGCGAGGTCGCTGGTGTTCGTGAGGTTGCCGTTGTGGCCGAGCGCGAGGCTGCCGCCGCCCGGCAGCGTGCGGAAGCTGGGCTGGGCGTTCTCCCAGGTGCACGAGCCGGTGGTGGAGTACCGGCAGTGGCCGATCGCGAGATGGCCCTTGAGGCCGGCCAGGGTCGGCTCGTCGAAGACCTGCGGCACGAGGCCGAGCTCCTTGTAGACGAGCATGCCGCTGCCGTCGGAGACCGCCATGCCGGCCGCCTCCTGCCCGCGGTGCTGCAGGGCGTAGAGGCCGTAGTACGTCAGCTTGGCGACGTCCTCGCCCGGCGCCCAGACGCCGAAGACGCCGCACTCCTCGCCGACCGCCCTCTCGTCCTCGTCCGGGGTGCGGCTCGTGCTCCGCAGGTGGTCGCTCGGTCCGTCGGGGACGGGCACGCGGGGACTCCTCGAGACGATGCGGGGGGAAGGCGGCCTGAGCCTACCGAGGCGCTCAGTTGACCGAGCGCTCGCGGCCCTCCCAGAACGGGGCCCGCAGCTCGCGCTTGAGCACCTTCATGGCGCCCGACAGCGGCAGCGGCTCGTCCCGGAACGACACCGACCGCGGCGCCTTGTAGCCGGCGATCAGCCCCTTCGCGTGCGTGATCAGCTCGGCCTCGGTCGCGGCCGCTCCGGGCAGGAGCACGACGACGGCGTGGACCGCCTCGCCGTAGACGTCGTCCGGGACGCCGATGACGGCGACCTGCGCGACGGCGGGGTGCGCGGCCAGGGCCTGCTCGACCTCGGTCGAGTACACGTTCTCGCCGCCCGTGACGATCATGTCCTTGGTGCGGTCGACGAGGTAGAGGTAGCCCTCGTCGTCGACCCGGCCGGCGTCGCCCGTGCGGTACCAGCCGCCCCGGAACGCCTCGGCGGTCTCCTCCGGGCGCCGCCAGTACTCGCGCATGAACTGCCCGCCCTGGACGCAGACCTCGCCGACCTCGCCGACGGCAACCTCGACGTCGGCGGCGTCCCGGACGCTGACCACCGTCCCCTGCACCGGCCGCCCCGCGGACGCCAGCTTCTCCTCGCGGGCGTGGTCCTCGGGCAGCAGGCAGCTGACCAGCGCCGCGCTCTCGGTCATGCCGTAGCCCTGGAAGAGCTGCAGGTCGGGGAGGTCCTTGCGCAGCCGCTCCAGCACCGGGCGCGGCATCGGGGAGGCGCCGTAGGTCAGGCGGGTCAGGCTCCCGAGCCGGGCCGGCGCGTAGTCGGCGTGGGCGAACGTCATCGCCAGCATCGTCGGGACCATGATCGTGTTGGTGCAGGCGTGCGTCTCGCAGGCGGTCATGACGGCGCCGGCGTCGAAGACCGGCACGGTCACCAGCTGCCCGCCCGTGGTCGGCATCGCGATGATCGCGCCCATGGACGCGGCGTGGAACATCGGCACCTGCACGAGGTAGCGGTCGTCCTGCTCCACCCGGACGGTGAGCCCGATGTGGTACGCCGTGAGCACGAGGTTGCGCTGGGTCAGGAGCACGCCCTTGGGCAGCCCCGTGGTCCCGCCCGTGTACATCAGCAGGGCGGCGTCGTCCTCCTCCGGCTCGGCCGGCACGACCTCCTCACCGGCCGCGAGCAGGTCCTCGTAGCGGACGTCGTGGGGCGCGTCCCCCTCGCCGACGAGCACCACCGTGGTGACCCCGGTGGCCTCGCGGACCTGGTCGACGACGCCGGCGAACCAGGCGTCGACGAAGACCACCTTCGTCGCGGAGTCGGCCAGCACGTGGGTCAGCTCGCGGGCGGCGAAGCGCAGGTTCAGCGGGTTGAGGACCGCCGCTCCGAGCAGCCCCGCGTGGTACAGCTCCTCGTAGGCGGCCCCGTTGAGCATCATCACCGCGACCCGGTCCCCGGGCTGCACCCCCAGCTCGGTCCGGAGCGCACTGGCCAGCCGCAGGACGCGGGCCCCGTGCTCGCCGTACGTCGTCGTCGTCCCCGTGCCCGTGTCGGTGAGGAACGGCGCGGTGGCGTGCCGGCCGACGGCGGGCAGCAGCTGCCGGGTGTAGACGAGCTCCTTCACGGACGTCCTCCTGTGTGCTGGGTCACACGCAGGACCCTAGGGGCTGGTGCAGGATGCGCCGTCATGAGCCGCCGCGCCGCACCACGCACCTACCGCGGGAAGACCGCCGTCGTCACCGGGGCCGGTTCCGGCATCGGCCGGGCGCTGGCGCTCGACCTCGCGGCCCGCGGGGCGGTGCTCGCGCTGTCCGACGTCGACGGGGCGGCCGTCGCCGACACCGCCGCGCAGTGCCGGGCGCTCGGCGCGGCCGCGGAGGGCGTCGTGCTCGACGTCCGCGACCGCGAGGCGGTCTTCGCGCACGCCGAGCACGTGGCGACCACGTGCGGCGCCGTGCACCTCGTGGTCAACAACGCGGGGGTCGCGGTGCACGGCCCGGTCCGGGAGCTGTCGGCCGCCGACATGACCTGGCTGATGGACGTCAACTTCTGGGGCGTGGTGCACGGGACGCAGGCGTTCCTGCCGCACCTCGCGGCCTCGGGCGACGGGCAGCTGGCCAACGTGTCGAGCCTGTTCGGGCTGATCGCCGTGCCGAAGCAGGCGATCTACAACGCGAGCAAGTTCGCGGTGCGCGGCTGGACGGAGGCGCTGCGCCAGGAGTGCCTCAACGACGGCGTCCCCGTGTCGGTGAGCTGCATCCACCCGGGCGGCGTGCGCACCGCCATCGCCCGCAACGCACGCACGACGGCGTCGGAGGACGGGCAGCAGCTGGCCGGGGTGTTCGAGCGGATCGCCCGGACGACGCCGGCCGGCGCGGCGCGGGCGGTGCTGCGCGGCCTGGAGCGCGACAAGGCCCGGATCCTGGTCGGGCCGGACGCCTACGCGCTGGCCGCTCTGCCCCGCCTGCTCGGCGCGTCGTACGCCCGGCTCACCGCGCCCGCCACCCGCAGGGCCGGCGGATGACCCACCCGTACGGCGCGCTCACCGTCGACGAGGTCGCCCGCACGGTGACCGGGCCGCGGGTCGCCGCCGCCGTCCGCCGGGTCGCCGGCGACCCCGTCGTCCTCGGACCGCTCGCGACGGGTCCCGGAGGTACGGCCCGCGCCACCATCCGGGGTCCGATCCGGGCGTGCACGGCGGAGCGGGACGACGTCGACGGGCTCGTGTCCTACCTGACGCTGCTGGACCTGGCGCTCGACCTCGAGGTCGTCGCCGGAGGGAAGCACGGGTTCGACCTCGAGCTGCTCGTCCCCCTGCGCGTCACGGCGGTCGGTGCGACACCGGAGGCGGTGCGCACCGCGGTCACGCCGCCGCGGCCGGACGACATGGACGTCGTGCTGCGGCCGCGTGGGCTGCAGGCGCGGCTGCTGTCCAAGGTGGCGGGGGTCGAGCAGATCGTCCGGCAGGAGGCGGCGAAGGACATCGCCCGGCGGATCGACTCCGACGACGCGCAGGTGGCGATGCTGCTGCCCGTCGACGGGTCCTAGGGCAGGGGCAGCCAGGCAGACAGGTCCGCACGGTCGCCCCAGGTGCGCACCCGGCCGTCCGCCGCGGCCTCGGCCCAGCTCAGCTCCCCCATGCAGAGCTGCACCCACGCCAGCGGCTCGACCTCGACGACGTTGGGCGGCGTCCCCCGCGTGTGCCGCGGCCCCTCGACGCACTGCACCGCGGCGTACGGCGGCACCCGGAGCTCGACGTGGTGGCCGGGGGCGAGCTCGGCCAGCCGCTCGGCCAGGCCGCGGACCGCGAGGGCGACCGCCGTCCGGGCGCGCTCACCGGCCAGGACGGACCGGACGGCGGCGTCGACCTCTGCGGAGTCTCGGGGCTTGCGCGGCACGACCAGCAGGCTAGGACGGCCCTACGCTCGGGCGGTGACGCGCCTGCCGCTCCTGCTCGGCGCCTGCCTGCTGGCCGCGTGCGGGACGCCGTCGGCGCCGCTGCTCGACCGGCCCGCCGTCTTCGGGCGCGAGGTCGTGTGGGCGCAGGGGACGACGCTGCACGCCGGGAGCGAGACCTTCGAGGTGCCGGGCCAGGTGCAGAGGGTCTGGCCCACTCCCTACGGCTTCCTGCTGCAGCTCGGCGCCGGCCCCGTGGTCCTCTTCGACGGGCAGCAGTCGACGCCGCTGCCCGGCGAGCAGCGCACGGTCCACGTCTCGCCCGACGGGCGCTTCGCCGGCTGGATCGACGACGGGCCGGAGCGCAGCCGGGCGGACCGCCTCGCCGCCGCCGTCGTCGTCGACCTGCGGACCGGCGCCGCGGTGCTCCGCGACGACGACGGGATGGGGGACGAGTCGGACGACCTGGCGGACCTGTACGAGGACGGCGAGCCCACGTTCCTCGGCTTCGACGACACCGCCGCGTACTGGAGAGTGGTGAAGGGGAGGGCCCTGCAGCGTCGGGCGGAGCTCCCGACCGCGGACGGCGGTCCTTCGGCGCGACGACCCGGACGCAGCGAGCAGCGTGCAGGCACGCCGTACGACCTGCTCATCGGCCGCGGGAGGACCGGCGGCGGCGTCTCGGGCATCGTCTCGCCGGACGGGCACTGGTGCGTCACGGTCGGGGAGCGGGGGACGCTGCCCGTCGAGGACTGCCGCACCTCGGCCTCGGTCACCCCTCGCTACCCGGCACCCGACGTGCGGTTCGGAGGCTGGGTCGACGACGACAGCTACGCCGTCCTGGCCCGGGCCGGACAGCCCGAGCCCCGTCCGCTCGGGCCCGACCGGACCACCGGCGTGATCGCGGTCTGCGACCTGCCCTCCGGTGCCTGCACGACCGACGGCCGACGTGACGGAGACCGACTCCGTCGTCTTCGGCGTGGGCGGGCCGGGCCCGTTGCTCTGACGCCGGCGCCCGGCTCAGCCGAGCAGCGGCAGGGCGTCGCCGTACGTCCCCAGCCCCGGCGGCACCGGCACGCGGCCGGCGGCGAGGTCGAGCAGGTCCAGCGGGTCCAGCTGCGGACCGTTGCCGTCGACGTACGGCGGCACCGACAGGCCGGGCGGCAGCGCCGCGACGACGGCGAGCACCACGGCCCCGAGGGCGTGCCCGTCGGGCTCGACCGGCGTCGGCAGGTCGCGGCCGTGGACCACCAGCTCGACCAGCCGGAACAGGGCGGCGTCGGCGACGGTGTGCCGGCCGGTCCGCTGCTGGACGACGTGCCCCGGGTCGGCCGACGACAGCGCCCCGAGCAGGTCGGGCAGCTCCGCGGCGAGGCCCCGGCCGGACGACTGCGCGGCCTCGTCGATCGACCCCGCGAGCGCGGGCAGGGCGTCGCCCCAGCCCGCGAGCCCGGCGTCCGGCTCCCCCGGGGCGCCGGGCAGCAGCCGGGTCAGGCTGGCGAGCGCGTGCCCCAGGTGCCGGTCGAGGTCCGCGACGGTCCAGCCGGCGCACCGCGTCGGGGCGGCCGGGTCGGCCAGGGCCAGCGCCCGGACGACGAGCTCGCCCTGGGCGGCGACCAGCCCACGCACTACAGAGCCGGGCCGTGCGGCTGCGCCGCAGTGCCGCCGGCGAGCGGGCCGAACAGCGCGGGGAGCGTCGCCTCGTAGGCCTCGCGCAGCTCGTCGAGCTCGACCGTCACGACGTCCTGCACGTCCAGCGACGTGCCGTCCACGACGCCGATCCGGACGACGGGGAGGCCCCGGGCGCTGCACATCTCGGTGAAGCGGAGCTCCTCCGAGCGCGGGACCGCGACGACGGCCCGCCCGGCCGACTCGCTGTAGAGCTGCACGAACGGCTCGAGACCGGCGGGCAGGACCACGCGCGCGCCGAAGCCCTTGGCGAGCGTCATCTCGACGAGCGCCTGCGCGAGGCCGCCGTCGGAGAGGTCGTGGGCGCTGTTGAGCATGCCGTCGCGGCTGCCCGCGACGAGGACCTCACCGAGCAGCCGCTCGCGGTCGAGGTCGACCTGCGGGGGCGTGCCGCCGAGGTGCCGGTGCAGGGCCCAGGCCCACTCGCTGCCGCCGAGCTCGTCCTTCGTGTCGCCGAGCAGCAGCAGGCTGTCGCCGGGCTCGACCAGGCCCATGGGCACGCGCCGGGCGACGTCGTCGAACAGTCCGAGCACGCCGACGACCGGCGTCGGGTTGATGGCCGTGCTGCCGGTCTGGTTGTAGAAGCTGACGTTGCCGCCCGTGACCGGGATGCCGAGTGCGGTGCAGGCGTCGGCGAGACCGCGGGTCGCCTCGGCGAACTGCCACATCACCTCGGGGTCCTCGGGGCTGCCGAAGTTCAGGCAGTTCGTGACGGCGATCGGCACGGCGCCGGTGGCGACGACGTTCCGGTACGCCTCGGCCAGCGCCAGCTGCGCCCCGGCGTACGGGTCGAGGCGGGTGTAGCGGCCGTTGCCGTCGGTGGCCAGGGCGACCCCGAGGCCGGTCTCCTCCGACAGCCGCACGACGCCCGCGTCCTCCGGCCAGGCCAGCACGCTGTTGCCGAGCACGATGCGGTCGTACTGCTCGACCACCCAGCGCCGGCTGCAGAGGTTCGGGCTCGAGGCCATGTCGAGCAGGAGGTCCTTGTCGACCGTCGGGTACGCCGGCAGCGGGAGGTCCCGGAGCGCGTCGAGGTCGGCGGGCCGGCTCATCGGCCGCTCGTAGACCGGGCCCTCGTCGGCGAGCGACGCGGGCGGCACGTCGACGACGGTCTCGCCGTGCCAGAGCACCTCGAGCCGGTCGCCCTCGACGACCTCGCCGATCGCGGTGGCCAGCACGCCCCACTTGGCCGCGAGGTCGAGCACGGCCTGCAGCTTCCCCGGCTCGACGATCGCGAGCATGCGCTCCTGCGACTCGCTGGCCAGCACCTCGTGCGGCTCCATCGACGCCTCGCGGAGCGGCACGCGGTCCAGGTGCGCACGCATGCCGGAGCGTCCGGCCGCGGCGGTCTCGGTCAGCGCGCAGGTGAGGCCGGCGCCGCCGAGGTCCTGGATGCCGGCCACGAGGTCGGCGTCGAACATCTCCAGGCACGCCTCGATGAGCAGCTTCTCGGTGAACGGGTCGCCGACCTGCACGCTCGGCCGCCGGGCGGGGCCGTCGTCGTCGAAGGAGGCGCTGGCGAGGACGCTGACGCCGCCGATGCCGTCGCGGCCGGTCTTCGCGCCGAGCAGCACGACGACGTTCCCGACGCCGCGGGCCGCGGACAGCTGGATGCGGTCCTTCTTGAGCACACCGAGGCAGAGCGCGTTCACCAGCGGGTTGCCGTTGTAGCTGGGGTCGAACACGACCTCGCCGCCGACGTTGGGCAGGCCGAGGCAGTTCCCGTAGCCGCCGATGCCCGCGACGATGCCGGGCAGCACGCGCTTGGTGTCGGGGTGGTCGGCGTCGCCGAAGCGGAGCGGGTCCATGACGAGGACCGGGCGGGCGCCCATGGTGAGGATGTCGCGCACGATGCCGCCGATGCCGGTGGCCGCGCCCTGGTACGGCTCGACGTAGCTGGGGTGGTTGTGGCTCTCCACCTTGAACGTGACGGCGAGGCCCTCCCCGACGTCGACGACGCCCGCGTTCTCGCCCATCCCGACGAGCATCCGGTCGCCGGCGGGGATCTGGCCGAACTGCCGGAGGTGGACCTTGCTGCTCTTGTACGAGCAGTGCTCGCTCCACATGATCGAGTACATGGCGAGCTCGGTGCCGGTGGGGCGCCGGCCGAGGACCTCGACGATCCGCGCGTACTCGTCGTCCTTGAGCCCGAGCTCGGCGAACGGCATCTCCTGCTCGGCCGACCCGGCCGCCCTCGCGACCGTGTCGAGGCTGCTCGTGCCCAGGTTCGTCTCGTCGGCGCTCACGGCCGCGAGGCTACCGGGGGTCAGACGAGCAGATCGCGGACGTCCAGCTCCACCCGGAACGGCTCCTCGACGACGGCGACACCGGTGTGGCGGCCGGTCTCGCGGTAGGCGTCGCCGTCGAGGACGTGGGTGACCAGCACGCGGTCGTCGAGCTCGAGCCGCCAGAAGGCGGGGATGCCGGCGGCGGCGTACTGCGCCGGCTTGGCGACCCGGTCGGTGCTGACGGTGCCGGGGCTCATCACCTCGACGGCGAGCAGGACGTCTGCGGGGGTCGCGTACTTCTGCACGAGCGCGGCACGGCGGATCACGACGACGTCGGGCTTGCGCCAGTTCCTGACGTCGAACTGCACGCCGCCCTCGAGCAGGGCGACGTGACCGGCCGGCACCACGGGAGACATCAGCGCGAGGAGCTGGCCCGAGGCGTACGAGTGCTGAAGGACGGGAGGCGGGGTCATGAGCAGCGCCCCGTCGACCAGCTCGAGGTCCTGGCAGTCCTCGTCGGAGAGCTCGTCGAGGTCATCGACGGTCCAGCCGTCGAGCCGGCGGAACGGCAGGGTCGTCACAGCGCTCATGGTGCTCCCTCGTGCTCGGCATGTCACGACGGTGGCGTCCCTCGGGGGTAGGCGCCAGGAGCAGCCGTCAGGCTGTGGAGAGGACGGCCTTCAGCACGCTGGTGAAGAAGCCGAGCCCGTCGGTCCCCGGGCCCGTGAGGTGCTCGACCGCGTGCTCGGGGTGCGGCATGACGCCGACGACGTTGCCGCGCTCGTTCGTGATCCCGGCGATGTCCCGCAGCGAGCCGTTCGGGTTGCCGCCCGCGTAGTACGCCACCACGCGGCCCTCGGCCTCGAGCGCGTCGAGGGTGCGCTCGTCGGCGACGTAGGAGCCCTCGCCGTTCTTGACCGGGACGACGATCTCGTCGGCGAGGTCGGCGGTCCACGCGGTCTGCTTCTGCGCGACGCGCAGGCGCTGGTCGCGGTTGACGAAGTGCAGGTGCTGGTTGCGCGTCAGGGCCCCGGGCAGCAGGTGGGACTCGCACAGCACCTGGAACCCGTTGCAGATCCCGAGGACCGGCATGCCGCCGTTCGCCGCGTCGACGACGGCGCCCATGGCCGGCGCGAAGCGGGCGATGGCGCCGGCACGCAGGTGGTCGCCGTAGGAGAAGCCCCCGGGCAGGACGACGGCGTCGACGCCCTGCAGGTCGGCGTCGCCGTGCCAGAGCGCGACGGCCTCGCCCCCCGCGAGGCGGACGGCACGCTGCGCGTCGCGGTCGTCGAGGCTGCCCGGGAAGGTCACGACGCCGATGCGCATGGGGTCGACGCTACCGGGGGTCGGGGGCGTCCTCGAGGTTCTCGTCGTCGGACCACGGGCCGTGGCGCTCGTCCGGCATGAGCTCGGCCAGGCTGCGACCGGGGGCGCCGTCGACCCACTCGATGGCCTTCTCGAGGTGGACGACGGTGCCGGTCTGGGGGCGGCTGGTGAACTCGACCCGGTCGACGAGGGCACGCATGAGCTGGATGCCGCGACCCTCCTCGGCGGCGTCCGCCGCGTCCGCCAGGCCCATCTCGTCCCCGTCGAACAGCACCGCCTCGCGGTCGACGACCTCGATGACGCACAGGTCGCCGTCGATCCCGGCCGAGACCTCGTACTGGTCGCTCTCGAGGGCGTGGTCGAGGACGTTGGTGGCGGCCTCGGTGAGGGCCAGCTCGATCGAGGCGATGACGTCCTCGACGACGCCGAGGGTCTCCATCGCCCCGCGCAGGACCCGCCGCACGACCGGCACGCTGAGGGCGTCGCGGGGCAGCGCCAGCGTCAGCTTGATCTCCACGCGGGGTGCCCTACCCGGTCAGGCGAGGCGCACCCGGAAGTCCTCGATCACGGGGTTGGCGAGCAGGACCTCGGCCATCCCCCCGACCTGCTCCAGGGCCTCGTCCGGCGTCGCGGTGTCGACCTCGACCTCGACGTGCTTCCCGATCCGGACGCTCACCGGCGCGGGGAAGCCGAGCGAGGGCAGCGCGTTGGCCACCGCCTGCCCCTGCGGGTCGAGGATCTCGGGCTTGAGCAGGACGTCGACGATCACCTTGTGGACGGGCACGCGGCGAAGGCTACCGGCGCAGCCAGCTGTCGAAGGAGGACCCGGTGATGCGCTCGTAGGCCTCGACGTACTTCGCCCGCGTCCGCTCGACGACCTCCTCGGGCAGCTCGGGACCCGGCGCCTGCCTGTCCCAGCCCGAGCTCGTCAGCCAGTCGCGGACGAACTGCTTGTCGAAGCTCGGCTGTGCCCGGCCGGGCTGCCAGGTGTCGGCCGGCCAGTAGCGGCTGCTGTCGGGGGTGAGGACCTCGTCGCCGAGGGTCAGGACGCCGGCGGCGTCGTGGCCCAGCTCCACCTTGGTGTCGGCCAGCAGGATGCCGGCCCGCTCGGCCACCTCGACGCCTCGCCGGTAGATCCGCAGGGTGGTGTCGCGGAGCTCGGCGGCCAGCTCCGCCCCGACCTGCTCGACGACCTCGGCGTACGTCATGGGGAGGTCGTGGTCCCCGACGGCGGCCTTCGTCGTCGGGGTGAAGACCGGCTCGGGCAGGCGGCTGCCGTCGACCAGGCCGGGCGGCAGCTCCACCCCGCAGACGCTCCGGGTCTCCGCGTAGTCCGTGAGGCCGGAGCCGGTGAGGTAGCCGCGGGCCACGCACTCGACCTGCACCATCGTCAGGCGCGCGACGAGCATCGACCGCGCCGGGTCCGCACCGGCGGGCAGCGGTCCGGCGACGAGGTGGTTCGGGACGACGTCCTCGAGCTGGGCGAACCACCAGTGCGACAGCCCGGTGAGGACGGCGCCCTTGTCGGGCACGACCGACGGCAGGACGACGTCGTAGGCGGAGAGCCGGTCGCTGGCGACGAGCAGCAGGGTGCCGGCGTCGACCTCGTAGACGTCGCGGACCTTGCCACGCGCGAGCAGGGGCAGGTCGAGGTCGGTCATGCGGACAGTCTGTCAGCGGCTGCCGAACACGATCAGCAGCCCCAGCACGCCGAAGCCCGCACCCAGCATCGCCGCCGCGACGCCCGCACCGCGCAGCAGCCGCCAGCCGAGGCGCCGGGCCGACGGCCAGCAGCACGACGGCGAGCAGCCACAGCAGGCCGCCGGACAGGTGGTGCGGCTCGGCGTCGCAGGACAGGAAGCAGCCGCTCCACTCCACGGTGCCGACCAGCGCCGCGACGGCGGCGCAGGGGACGGAGAGCGCCGCGACGAGCAGGACGAGCGGAGTGCGCCAGGAGGTCATGCGGCCAGGCTGTCGCCGGACGGGCCACGGGGCCTGAGCAGGACTACCTGAGTGCGGCCAGCCGCTCGAAGACCGGAGCGAGCCGCTCGAGGTACCGCTCGGGCCGGCACACCTCGTCCAGCCGCGCCTCGTCGAGGGTCTGCCCCTTGGCCGCCGCCTGCGCGGTGAGGGTCTGGCGGAACGGCGTCCCGGTCTCCCAGGTCTCCATCGCGGCCGCCTGCACGAAGGCGTACGCGTCCTCCCTGCTGAGCCCCGACTCGACCAGCTCGAGCAGGACGGTGCTCGTGTAGATGAGGCCGCCGCTGCTCTCCAGGTTCACGCGCATGCGGTCGGCGTCGACGACGAGGCCGGTGACCAGGCGGGTGGTGAGGTGCAGCAGGTAGTCCGTGGCGATGGACGCGTCGGGCAGGGCGACCCGCTCGGTGCTGCTGTGGCTGATGTCGCGCTCGTGCCAGAGCGGGATGCCCTCCATGACGGGGACGACCTGCGCACGCACGATGCGGGCCATCCCGGCGATGCGCTCGCTGGCGATCGGGTTCTTCTTGTGGGGCATCGCCGACGAGCCCTTCTGGCCCTTGCCGAACGGCTCCCAGAGCTCGCGGACCTCGGTGCGCTGCCCGTGCCGGACCTCGAGGGCGAACGCCTCGCAGACCGTCGCGATGACGGCCAGCGCGCTGACCCACTCGCTGATGCCGTCGCGGATGACGACCTGCGTCGCTGCCGGCGCCGCGGTGAGGCCCAGCTTGGCCGCGAGCGCCTGCTCGACGGCGGGGTCGATGTTCGAGTACGTCCCGACGGCGCCGCTGATCTTGGCGACGGCGACCGCCTCGCGGGCCCGGCGCAGCCGGTCGCGGCTGCGGGCCATCGCGAAGGCGAGGTCGGCCATGCGGTGCCCGAACGTCGTGGGCTCGGCGTGGATGCCGTGCGTGCGCCCGACCTTGACCGTGTCCTTGTGCGTCATGCCGAGGTCGCGCATGGCCGCGACGAGGGTGTCGCACTTGGCCAGCAGGATGTCGGTGGCGTCCACGAGCTGCAGCGCGAGCGCGGTGTCGAGCAGGTCGCTGCTGGTCATCCCGAAGTGAACGAACGCGGCGGCCTCGCGCGGCTCGGTGTTGTCGGCCCACGCCGACAGGAACGCGATGACGTCGTGCTGCGTCACGGCCTCGATCTCGGCGACCGCCTCCGGCGTGGGCGGTGTGGCCCTCCGGACGGGCTCGACGCAGTCGGCGGGCACGACACCGGCCTCCGCATGGGCCTCGAGCACGAGCACCTCGACCTGGCACCACAGCTCGTACTTGTGGGCCTCGCTCCAGACCCGCCCCATCTCGGGCAGGGTGTAGCGCTCGATCACAGCGGTGCTCCTTCGTCAGCGGAGCCGCCATCCTCCCAGACGGGTCACTCGTCGAGGTCGGGCCAGTCGATGGCCCCGGTCACCTCGGTCGTCGTCATGTCGAGCAGCTCGGAGCGGTCGCGCTCGGCCTGGCCGTCCTGCAGGGCGAAGCACCGGACGGTCCGCTCCTCCGGGTCGACGACGAGGAGCTCCCGCACGCCGTGGGCGGTGTAGAAGTCGAGCTTCTCGAAGGTGGCGTCGTCGGGGGACAGCACCTCGACGACGAGCAGCGCGGTGGCGTGCCACACGGCGTGCGGGCCGCTGATGAGCCCGGCGTCCGGGATGCGGAAGTCGCTCGGCGTCCCCAGGTTGAAGGTCAGGGCCGCGCGGGCGCCCAGCCTGCGGGCCACCGGCTTGAGCAGGACCCCCAGCTCGATCTGCACCACGCCGTGCCGGCTGTGCGGGTCGGGTGCCACGACGTACCGCCCCTCCCACACCTCGTCGAACCGGTCCGCACCGGAGCGCTTGCGGCGCGCGAGCAGCTGCTCGAGCTCCGGCGGGCGGGGCCCGCGGACGATCGTCGTCATCGCTGCTCCTGCCACGCGGGGGACGGTAGGTGTGCCGAGGGTGCCCGATCAGCGTCCTCCACAGCAGGCGCCGTCGTCCACACGCCGTCGCTCGTCCCGCCCGGAGTGGTGAGAGAGGCGTTTCCACGCCGCAGTTCACGATCAGAAGCGACCGGCAGGAGCCTGATGGGCGTGAGTCAGCGGGGTCATCACCACTCGGGCGGGACGAGGGCCGTCGCGTCGTAGGTTCGAGCTCGTGCCGCGCCGACCGCCGCCCCGTCCGCCCGTCGACCTGCCACCCGGCCTGGACGAGTTCCTGGCGGGAGCGACCGTCGAGGAGCTGCGTGCTGCCACGGCCCAGGTGCTGGACCTCGCCGGCGAGCGGGCCCGACGCCGGCTCGCCCCCGTTCCCACGCGACGACGCCGTGCCCGCAGCCGCAACGCGTACGCCGTCACCGTGCGGGTCGACCTCGTCGACGCCCGACCTGCGGTGTGGCGCCGGCTGGTCCTGCCCTCGACGTTGCAGCTCGACCAGCTGCACGGCGTCCTGCAGGCCGTGTTCGGCTGGACCGACAGCCACCTGCACCGCTTCTCCCTGGGTGACAGCGCCTTCGACGACGAGGAGCACTTCCTCTGCCCGTACGACGTCGAGGAGGGCGACGACGACGGCGTGCCCGCGAGCGACGTCCGGCTCGACGAGGTCCTCCGCGACGTCGGGGACGCCCTGCTCTACACCTACGACTACGGCGACCAGTGGGACCACCGGATGGTCGTCGAGGAGGTCGGCGCCGGCGGGGACGTGCGGGTGGTCGACGGCGGCGGGGCGGCCCCGCCGGAGGACAGCGGGGGCGTGCACGACGGGGACGCGGGGCAGGCCCTGCCCTTCGACCTCGCCGAGGCCCAGGAGGCGCTGACCGCCTGGTCCGCCGAGGCAGGGCTTCCGCCTGAGCTGGCGCAGCTGCTGCAGCACGTCGCCCGGTCGCCGCAGGAGGTCCAGCTCCGGGCGCTGCTCGACGCTGCCGCGCTCGGGGAGCCGGTGGTGGTCGACGACCTGACCGCCTCGGACGCCCTGCGGCGCTACACCTGGCTGCTCGACCGGGTGGGCGACGGCCTGACGCTCACGCAGGCCGGGTGGCTGCCCCCGGCCGTGGTGACGGCGGCGATGGAGGCGCTCTGGTCGGACGACCACTGGATCGGCAAGGGCAACCGGGAGGACCTGACCGAGCCCGTCCGGGCCCTGCGCGCGTCCGCCGTGCGGCTCGGGCTGCTGCGCGTCGCCAAGGGCAGGCTGTCTGTCACGAAGGCCGGGCAGGCGGGCAGGCAGGAGCCGCAGCTCCTCTGGTCCCACGTCGTGCAGCGACTGGGCGCACGGCGCGGCTCGACGGTCCAGCGCACGGCCCAGGTACTGGCGCTGGTCACTGCTGCAGCGGGTCGACGGGACCACCAGCTGAGCGCCTCGCTGCTCACCGCGGCCGGCTGGGGCACCCGCGGCGGCGGACCCGTCGACCCCTGGGCGGTCCGGCACGCGGCCGCCGACGTCGTCGAGGCGCTGGACGTCGTGGGGGTGCGGCGACGCCCGGACGACGCGCGCCGCCTGCTGGCGCGGGCTGCACTGCAGCGCCGCTGACAGGTGCGGGCGCTTCAGGTCGAGGCCGCGGGCACCGCGATCTCGCCGCGGGAGGCCTTCTGCCCGATGTCGGTGCGCCAGTGCGAGCCGCGCAGCGTCACCGCCGCCACCCCGACGTACGCCGCGGCGCGTGCCTGCTCGAGGTCCGGTCCGACGGCCGTCACCGACAGGACGCGGCCGCCGCTGCTGACCACGCGGTCGCCGTCGTCGCGGGTGCCGGCGTGCAGGACGGTGACGGCGTCGGGGAGGGCGCCGACGGTGACCGGGTCCCCGGTGGCGGGGGACGCCGGGTAGCCCTCGGCGGCGACCACGACGGTCACGGCTGCGCCGTCCCGCCACTGCAGCGGCGGCAGGTCGGCGAGGGTGCCGGTGGCGGCCGCGTGCAGCAGTCCGGCCAGCGGCGTCTCGAGCAGGGCGAGCACTGCCTGCGTCTCGGGGTCGCCGAACCGGCAGTTGAACTCCACGACCTGCGGGCCGCGCGAGGTCATGGCGAGGCCGGCGTACAGCAGCCCGGCGAACGGCGTCCCGCGCTGGCGCATCGTGTCGACGACCGGCTGCAGCACGGTGCGCTCGATGAGGGGCACGGCCGACGACGGCAGCCACGGCAGCGGCGCGTACGCCCCCATGCCCCCCGTGTTCGGGCCCTCGTCGTCGTCGCCGACCCGCTTGTGGTCCTGCGCGGGCAGCAGCGGGACGACGGTGGTGCCGTCGGTGACCGCGAACAGCGACACCTCGGGTCCGTCGAGGTAGTCCTCGACGACGAGGCGGCCACCGAGGTCGGCCAGCGCGTCGCGGGCGAACTCCTGGGCGACGGCGAGGTCGCTCCCGACGTGGACGCCCTTGCCGGCAGCGAGCCCGTCGGCCTTGACCACGTACGGCGGGGCGGTCGAGGCGAGGTGCTCGGCAGCGAGGTCGGCGTCCTCGAACACCTGCGCGGCCGCCGTCGGGACACCGGCGTCGGCCATGACCTGCTTGGCGAAGGCCTTGCTGCCCTCGAGCTCCGCGGCCGCGGCGGACGGCCCGAAGCAGGCGACCCCGGACGCGCGGACCGCGTCGGCGACCCCGGCCACCAGCGGCCCCTCCGGCCCGACGACGACGAGGTCGAAGCCCTGCGCGAGGGCGACCACGGCGTCGGCGTCCAGCACGTCGACGGCGACACGGTCGGAGGTGCCGGCGTTGCCGGGCGCGCAGACGACCGAGGTGACGGACGGGTCGCGGGTGAGCGCCAGGACGAGGGCGTGCTCGCGGGCACCGGAGCCGAGGACGAGGACCTTCACGCGCGGGACGGTAGCGCTGCCCGGACCATCGACAGGGCCGGAGCCGCACGCATGATGGCCAGGTCCTCGCGCGGCGTCGTCGCACCGTCCAGGAACCGGAGGACCCGCTCGGCCGGCTGCTGCGCGAACAGGTCGCTGAAGAAGCGGGCACCGTCGACGTGGCCGCCCTCGAGCGCCCGCAGCAGCAGGGCGTCCATCGCGAGGTGCCGTCGCGGGTAGGGCAGCGGCGGGGTGGGGTCCCGTCCCTCGAGCACGGCGCGCGCGACGGCGTCGGCCTGGCGCTGGGCGCCGGAGAACGTGTAGCCGGTGGACGGCCGGGTCGCGCCCCCGGCCGCACCGAGCCGGTAGACCCGCTCCGACACCCGACGCACGAACGGCGTGGACGTCATGGGGATGACGCCCTGCTCGACGTCGACCACCTCGTAGGCGCCGAGCCCCGCGCAGGTCTCCCGCAGGGCGTCGTCGTACTGCCCGGTCGTCCAGACGTCCCGGGAGAACAGGGTGTGCTCGACGAGGGCCTCGGTGGGCGAGGTCGGGAGCACGTAGGTGAAGGCCACGCCCCGGGGCGGCTGCGGCACGCCGAAGTCCATGAACCCGGCCACCCCGGGGTCGAAGCGGGGTGCGGCCGTCCGGACGTACCAGCCGCGGAAGTGCTGCAGCAGTCCTGGCGGGACCGGCACGGGCCGGGTGTCGAACACGAGGTCGGCCCGCAGGTCCACGCCGTCGCCGACGACGTGCCCGCCCTCGACGGAGACGACGTCGGCCGTGACCCGTGCGACCCGGCCCTCGAGCAGCCGGTCGGCGAGGGCCTCGTAGTCGGGAGACCGGACGACGACGTACCGCAGCGGGGCGAGCGCGTGCACCTGCCGCACCCCGTCCGGACCGGAGAGGGCGATCCGGTCCCAGGCGTGCGAGACGGCGTCGTCCCACCACGTGGCTCCGCTCTGCCAGGAGCACCAGGTGCGGGGGGCGGGCGGCGTCGGGGAGGAGACGAGGACGACGTCGGGCGTGCCCTGGGCGGCGAGCCGGCAGGCGAGCGCGAGGCCGCCGGCACCGGCCCCGACGACGGCGATCACGGGAGGCGGAGCACCCGCGCGTGCAGCACGTGCCGCTGGTGCAGCGCGGCCCGCAGCGCCCGGTGCAGGCCGTCCTCGAGGTAGAGCTCCCCCTGCCACTCGACGACGTGGGCGAACATGTCGCCGTAGTAGGTGGAGTCGTCGTCGAGCAGGACGTCGAGGCGCAGCACCGCCTTGGTGGTGACGAGGTCCTTGAGCGAGACCTGCGACGGCGGCAGCGCCAGCCACTGCCTGGTCGCGGTGTCGTGCTCGGGGTACGGGCGCCCGTCGGCCACCCGCTTGAAGATCACACGGGAAGCCTAGGGGGCCGGGCCCGGTTGTCACCAGCCGATGACCACCACCGCCGCCCCGACCCGCGCCTCCGTCGGCCTGCGGAGCGAACGCGGCCCACTGCTGCTGGCGCTCATGCTCTCGACGGCGCTGGTCGCCCTGGACTCGACGATCATCGCGACCGCGGTGCCGTCCGTCGTCGACGACCTCGGCGGGTTCGCGCAGTTCCCGTGGCTGTTCTCGGTCTACCTGCTCGCGCAGGCCGTGAGCACCCCCGTCTACGGCCGGCTGGCCGACGTCCTCGGGCGCAAGCCGGTGATGCTCGCCGGCATCTCGCTGTTCCTCGTCGGGTCGGTGCTCTGCGCGGTCGCCTGGTCGATGCCGGCCCTCATCGTGTTCCGCGCCGTGCAGGGTCTCGGCGCCGGCGCGGTCCTGCCCATGAGCAACACCATCGCCGGCGACGTCTACAGCCTGGCCGAGCGCGCGAAGGTGCAGGGCTACCTGGCGAGCGTCTGGGGCATCAGCGCCGTCGTCGGGCCGACCCTCGGCGGCGTGTTCTCGGAGTACGTGTCCTGGCGGTGGATCTTCTGGGTCAACCTCCCGCTCGGCGCCGTCGCCCTGCTCGTCCTGCGGAGGCGGTTCACCGAGCAGCCGCCGGCGTCCCGGGGCGTCATCGACTACACCGGCGCCGGGCTGCTCAGCGGCGGCTGCACGCTGCTCATCCTCGGGCTGCTCGAGGGCGGCGAGGCGTGGGCGTGGGGGTCCCTGCCGTCGTTCGTCACCCTGCTCGGCGGTGCCGCGCTGGTGGCGGGCTTCGTCGCGGTCGAGCGCCGGGTGGCCGCCCCCGTGCTCCCGCTCTGGGTGTTCACCCGCCGGGTCCTGCTCGCCAGCTCCCTGGTCGCCGTCGCCGTCGGGGCGGTCGTCCTCGGCCTGACGTCCTACGTCCCGACCTTCGCGCAGGGCACCCTCGGCGCCGGCCCCATCGCTGCGGGCTTCACCCTCGCCACGCTCACCGTCGGCTGGCCGATCGCGGCCGCGCTGTCCGGCCGGCTCTACCTGCGGATCGGCTTCCGGGCGACCGCGCTGGTCGGGGTCGTGCTCGTCGTCGCCGGGACGGCGCTCGTCGCCCTGGTCGCCGAGCGCGGGCTGGTCCCGCTGGCGGGCGCCTGCTTCGTCGTCGGGGCCGGTCTCGGCCTGATCGCCAGCCCCACCCTCATCGCGGCACAGAGCAGCGTCGAGTGGGCGGAGCGGGGCGTCGTCACGGGCAACAACCTGTTCGCCCGGTCGATGGGCAGCGCGCTGGCCGTCGCGGCCTTCGGGGCGGTCGCCAACGCGGTCCTCGACGGCCGCGACCCGCAGGGCCCCGCCCTCGCCGACGCCTCGCACGCGGTCTTCGTCGGCGTCGCCGTCGTCGCGGTGCTGATGGTCGGGGCGATCGCGGCGATGCCCGGCAGGGACTAGGGGAGCAGGGACCTGAGCTCGAGGGTCTGCTCGCGGTCCGGCCCCACGCCGATGCTGCTGAACGGCGCACCGCTCATCTGCTCGAGCGCCCGCACGTAGAGCTGGGCGTTCTTCGGCAGGTCCTCGAAGGTGCGGGCCGAGGAGATGTCCTCGGTCCAGCCGTCGAGGAGCTCGTAGACCGGCGTGGCGTGGTGGAAGTCGGTCTGGCTCATCGGCATCTCGTCGAAGCGCTTCCCGTCGACCTCGTAGGCGACGCAGACCGGGATCTTCTCCCAGCCGGTCAGCACGTCGAGCTTGGTCAGCACGAAGTCGGTGACGCCGTTGACGCGGGCGGCGTACCGGGCGATGACGGCGTCGTACCAGCCGCACCGGCGCGGGCGCCCCGTGGTGGTGCCGAACTCGTGGCCGACGCTGCGCAGCTTCTCGCCGTCGTCGTCGAGCAGCTCGGTCGGGAACGGGCCCTCGCCGACCCGGGTCGTGTAGGCCTTCACGACGGCGATGACCTTGTCGACCCGGCGCGGGCCGATGCCGCTGCCCGTGCACGCCCCGCCGGCCGTCGCCGACGACGACGTCACGAACGGGTAGGTGCCGTGGTCGACGTCGAGCAGCGTGGCCTGGCCGCCCTCGAGCAGGACGGTCTCGCCGCGGTCGAGGGCCTGGTTGAGCAGCAGGGAGGTGTCGGCGACCATCGGCCGGACGCGGTCGACGTAGGCCAGCAGCTCGGCCACGACCTCGTCGACGTCGGCGGCCTTGCGGTTGTAGACCTTCGTCAGCACCTGGTTCTTGGTGACGAGGGCGCCCTCGACCTTCTGGCGCAGGATCCCCTCGTCGAACAGGTCCTGCACGCGGATGCCGGTGCGGTTCATCTTGTCGGCGTACGTCGGGCCGATGCCGCGGCCCGTGGTGCCGATCTTCTTCTTGCCGAGGAAGCGCTCGGCCACGCGGTCCAGCGTCGAGTTGTACGACGGGATCAGGTGCGCGTCGGCCGACAGCACGAGCTTCGCGCACGAGACGCCGCGGGCCTCCAGGGCGTCGATCTCCTCGAACAGCACCGCGAGGTCGACGACGACGCCGTTGCCGATGACCGGCGTGCAGCCCGGGGACAGGATCCCGCTGGGGAGCAGGTGCAGCGCGTAGGTGTCGTCGCCGATGACGACGGTGTGGCCGGCGTTGTTGCCGCCGTTGAACTTCACGACGTAGTCGACGGAGCCGCCGAGCTGGTCGGTGGCCTTGCCCTTGCCCTCGTCGCCCCACTGGGCGCCGACCAGGACGAGTGCGGGCATGCTCGACTCCAGACAGGCGGATGCCCCAGGCGCTCCGCCCGGGGACAGGAAGAGGTTACCGCCATCACGTCCGGGTTCCTGCTCGTCGCCAGCGCGCACGCCGGCAGCACCGACGACGACGCCGTCCACGCGGCCCAGGAGGTCCTGGGAGCCGAGCTCGTCCGCACCGGGACGGTCGACGAGCTGGACGCCGCCCTGCACGCCGCCGACGGGCGCCAGGTCGTGCTGGCCGGCGGCGACGGCTCGCTGCACCTCGCGGTCGCCCGGCTCCGGGCGCTCGGCCTGGAGCTCCCGCTCGCCCTCGTCCCGCTCGGCACCGGCAACGACCTCGCCCGTGCCCTCGGCCTCCCCCTCGACCCGGTCGAGGCCGCGCACGTCGTGCAGTCCTTCCCGCCCCGGCCGCTGGACCTGCTGGTCGACGCCGAGGGCGACGTCGTCGTGAACGCCGTGCACGTCGGCGTCGGGGCGGAGGCGGCCGCGGCGGCAGGCCGGCTCAAGCCGCGTCTGGGCCCGCTGGCGTACCCGGTGGGCGCCGTCGCCGCCGGGCTGCGGAGCACGGGCTGGCGGCTGTGGGTGGAGGTCGACGGGCGGGTGGTCGCGGACGGGCACCGGCGCTCGCTGATGGTCGCGGTGGGCAACGGGCGCGGCATCGGCGGCGGCACACCGGTCATGCCCACGGCCTCCCCCGACGACGGCCTGCTCGACGTCCTCGTCTCCTACGCGACCGGGCCCTGGGCGCGGGCCCGCTACGGCCGGGCGCTCACGGCGGGGACGCACCTGCGCGACCGCGACGTCCGGTGGGCCCGCGGCCGGTCGGTCACGGTCAGCGGCGAGCCGGTCGGCGTGAACGCCGACGGCGAGCTCGGTCCCGAGGCGACCCGACGCACCTGGACGGTCGAGCCGGGTGCCTGGAGCCTGGTCCGCCCCTAGGGGACACCAGCGCGACCGCCGTACCCTCGCGAGGTGGCTCGCCTCCCCGGTCTCGACACCGCCTACGCGCTGCTGCAGGCGCAGACCGAGGCGCTCGCCCAGCTGCCCGACGTCGTCAGCAGCCTCACCAGGGCGGTCCGCGGGCTCGGCGAGACCGTGTCGCAGGCCCGCGAGACCCTCGCGTCGGTGCAGCGGCTGACCGCCCGGATGGACAGCATCGTCGCCGAGCTCGAGGAGCCGCTGCGCGAGCTCGCCCCCGGTCTGCGCAAGCTCGCGGTGGTGCTCGACGACGACGTCGTGAGCGACCTGCCCACGACCCTGCGCACGGTGCAGACCGACGTCCTGCCGGTGCTGCGGACCGTGGCCGACACGCACGACCAGGTCGAGCGCCTGATGGGGCTCATGGACGGGCTGCCCGGCGTCGGGCTGCTCGGGCGACGCCGTCCGCAGCCCCCGGCCCGCCCGGCCATCGTGATGGAGCCCCGCAGGGACTAGGCCAGGGCCTCGCGGGCGGCCGGGTCGCTGTCGTCGAGGAACTGCCGGATGCGGTCGGCCTCCTCGGTCTCCTCGATGGCCCCGGCGGCCCGGCCCAGGGCGTGCAGGGCGCGGAGGAACCCGCGGTTGGCCTCGTGCGCCCACGGCACCGGGCCGTAGCCCTTCCAGCCGGCCCGGCGCAGGCTGTCGAGCCCGCGGTGGTAGCCGGTGCGGGCGTAGGCGTAGGACTCGACGACGGCGTCCCGGGCGAAGGCGGCGTCGGCGAGGGCGGCCCAGGCGGCGGACGACGTCGGGTGCTGCGCCGCCACCAGGACGGGGTCCGTCCCGGAGGCGACCAGGGCGGCGCCGGGCTCGTCGGGGAGCAGGGTGGGCGGCGGTCCGCCGAGGAGGTCCTTGCCAGCGAGGCTCATGCCGTCAGTCTCCCACCCGTCGTCACGGCACCCGGGCCAGCGAGCCGTGCGAGGTGAACAGCTCGCGCTCGGCCAGCCGGGCCGCGACCACAGCCGCCACCGACACCGCTCCGAGCAGCATGAACATGACGACGACCTGGAAGCGGATCGCCGTGAGCGGTGGGACCCCCGCCAGGAGCAGGCCGGTCATCGCGCCCGGGAGGCTGATCAGCCCGACCGTCCGGACGGCGTCGATGTCGGTGACCAGGGCGGTCCGCAGGGCGAGCCGCCGGTGCGGCGCGAACGCCTCCGTGGTCGACAGCCCGAGGGCCAGCCGGGCGTCCACCTGGGCACGGCCGCTGACGGCCTCCTCCTGCAGCCGCCGCAGCACCACGGTCGTCCCGCGCAGGGCCGCCGACACCACCATCCCGCCGATCGGGACGACCACCCGCGGCTCGACGTCGACCACCCGCGCCACCACGAGCAGCCCCAGCGTCACGACGACCCCGGACGCCACGGCCGTGGTGGCCGTGCGCTGGGCGTGGGCCAGCCCGGGGACCCGTCCGCCCGAGACCCGGCCGGCCACCAGCACCATCCCCGTGACCCACAGCACCGAGCCCGGCGACCCGGCCCGGTCGAACAGCACTCCGAGGACCGCCCCGACGGCGACCAGCTGCACCGCCGCCCGGACGGCCGCGACGACGACGTCCCGCCCGAGCCCGAGCTGCTCCCGGACGACGAGCGCCAGGCAGAGCCCGACGAGCAGCGCACTGGTCAGGACGCCCAGCCAGGAGGGGACCTGCTGGCTCATGCGCGCGCCAGGTGGGTGCTGCGCGACGCCGGGCCGGTCTCGACGACGCGACCGCGTTCGAGCACGACGACGTCGTCGGCGAGCCGGGCTGCCTGCGCGAGGTCGTGCGTGACCAGCACCGCCGTCAGCCCGTCGGCCACCAGGGCCCGCACCACCCGCTCGACCGCCGTGGTGGCTGCGCCGTCGAGGGCGCTCGTCGGCTCGTCGAGCAGCAGGACCTCCGGCCGGACGGCGAGCGCCCGGGCCAGGCACAGCCGCTGCGCCTCGCCGCCGGACAGTCCCGACGTCGTCCGGTCCAGCGGCATCCCGGGCAGGCCGGCCCGTTCCAGCAGCGACGCCGCCTCCGGCTCGGAGACCGGCTCGCCCGTGCGCAGGTCCTCGAGCACGGTCGCGCCCAGCAGCACCGGGGCCTGCTGGACCAGCCCCACCCGGCGGCGGAGGTCACGGACGTCGTAGGACGCCAGCGCCCGCCCGTGGAACAGCACCTGCCCCGACGTCGGCTCCTCCAGCCGGTCGAGCAGTCGCAGCAGCGTGCTCTTGCCGGCCCCGCTCGGGCCGACGAGGGCCGTGCACCGGCCGGAGGCGATCTCCGCACTGACGTCTCTGCAGGAGCAGCGCCTCCCCGACGGCCACGTCGACGCGGTCGAGGACGAGCACAGCGGTCACCCGACCATGATGGGGCCGTGGACTACGCGACGCGCACCGCCCGGGCCCTGCTCGGGGCCACGGCGCACCCCGGGGGCACCGACCTCACCGTGCACGCCCTGGTGCTCGCCGGCCTCGGCGGGGGCGACCGGATCCTGGACGTCGCCTGCGGGGACGGCGCGACGCTGCGGGTCCTGCAGGACCGGGGCGCGACCGCCCTCGGGGTCGACGTCGAGCCGCGGGCGGTGGAGCGGTGCGCGGGGCGGGCCGTGGTGGCGGACGCGCAGGCGCTCCCCCTGCCCGACGGCGTGCTCGACGGCGTCCTGCTCGAGTGCGCGCTGTCGACCTTCGACGACCCCCTGCAGGCCCTCGCCGAGGCGGCCCGGGTGCTCCGGCCGGACGGCGTCCTGGTCCTGACCGACGTCGTGCTCGACCGCGACACCGCGCAGCCCGAGGTGGTGGCGGCCGTCGACGCGCTGACCTCGGCCTGGACGGCCGACGGCTACCGGGCGCTGCTCGCGCGGGCCGGCTTCGTCGTGACGGCCTCCGAGGACCGCGCCGACGACGCCCGCGCCCTGCTGCGACGTGTGCGCCGGGTGCTGACCTTCGTCAGCCCGCGGCACGCCCGCACGGCCCGGGCCTGTGAGCGGGCCGTCCGGGACGGCGCGCTGAGCTACCTGCTGCTGCTGGCGGTGAAGGCGCCCGTCAGCTGACGGCGGTCGTCCAGGCGGCGGCCCAGACGGGGGCGTCGACCGTGCCGGCGACCGCGGGCTCCAGGCCCTTCTGCGTGGCGAAGCGCTTCGCGACCGAGGCCGACTGCGGGCCGAACTTGCCGTCGACGACGACGTCCCAGCCGCGGGCCGCCATCCGGCGCTGCCACTGCTTGGTCGCGAGGCGGTAGACGTCGCGGTCGGCGGCGGTCATGACGCGACCGTCGAAGTTCGGGGCCTTCACCGTCGCCAGGCCGACGACGACGCTCCTGCGGGCGCTGGCCTGGTACTTGCCGAGCATCGGCACGGCGGGCTTGGGCGGCAGCACCGCGCGGCGGGTGCGGCTGGCGCGCTGCACCTCGCGGCGGGGCGCCGCCTGGACCGTCTCGGCCTTCGCGACCGGCGCGGTCTCCTGCACGGCCTCGCGGGGCGAGCCGCCGCGCAGCCCGAGCTTGCGGGAGCAGGACGGCCAGGGCGACCAGCCGCGGGCGTCGTGCAGGTTGTTCGCGACGCGGATCTGCTCGCCGCGGCTGTTCTGGTCGGGCCGGCCGCTGCCGCCGTAGGCGCGCCAGGTGCTGACGTCGAACTGCAGGCCGCCGTAGTAGCCGTTGCCGGTGTTGATCGACCAGTTGCCCCCGGACTCGCACTGCGCGAGCCGGTCCCACTGGGAGTTCGCCGCCGAGGCGTGCGCCGCGGTGCCGTCGCCGAGGAGGAACGCGGCGGTCATGCCGCCGGCGATCGCGGCGGGAGCAGCCGCGCTGGGCTTGGCGTGCTTGCCGGCAGGACGGAACAGGGGCACAGCGGGTCCTTCCCTGACGCCTGCGGGGTGAGCTGTCGGGTTCGGACGAGGAGGTCGCCCGGCGCTCTGCGGCAGCAGCGCTTCACCCCGAGGCCCGACGCTGGACGCGACCGGCCGGTGGGACGTGTGGGTCCCCCGCTCCCGTCCCGGGAGAGGTCTTCTTCGCGCCCGGGGACGGGACTCGGCGGGCGAGCGCGAAGACCACCGGCCCGCGGGCCGGTGGAGGTGTGTGGTCGCAGGGAGAGTAACGGACAGGTCACGACCTGTCTGCAGGAGGCCTACCGCAGGCGGGTGCCGGTGCTGCGCAGGTCCTCGCAGGCCTGGACGACGCGGGCGGCCATCCCGGCCTCGGCGGCCTTGCCCCACGCACGCGGGTCGTACTGCTTCTTGTTGCCGACCTCGCCGTCGACCTTGAGCACGCCGGCGTAGTTGCTGAACATGTGGTCGACGACCGGGCGGGAGTAGGCGTACTGCGTGTCGGTGTCGACGTTCATCTTCACGACGCCGTAGTCGAGGGTCTCGCGGATCTCCTCGAGCAGCGAGCCGCTGCCGCCGTGGAAGACGAGGTCGAAGGGCCGGTCGACGCCGGTCTTCGCGCCGACGGCGTCCTGGATCTCCTTGAGGATGGTCGGCTTGAGCTTGACGTTGCCCGGCTTGTAGACGCCGTGGACGTTCCCGAACGTGGCGGCCAGCAGGTAGCGGCCGTTCGTGGTGCCGAGCGCCTCGGCGGTCCTGAGGGCGTCCTCGGTCGTCGTGTAGAGCTTCTCGTTGATGGCGTTCTCGACGCCGTCCTCCTCGCCGCCGACGACGCCGATCTCCATCTCCATGACGATCTTGGCGTTGCCGCACTTCTCGAGCAGCTCCTGGGCGATCTGCAGGTTCTCGTCGAGCTCGACCGCCGAGCCGTCCCACATGTGCGACTGGAACAGCGGGTCGCGGCCGGCGTCGACGCGCTCCTGGCTGAGCGCGATGAGCGGGCGCATGTACCCGTCGAGCTTGTCCTTCGGGCAGTGGTCGGTGTGCAGGGCGATCGTGACGTCGTAGGCCTTGGCGACGTGGTGGGCGTACTCGGCCAGCGCGGTCGCCCCGAGGACCATGTCCTTGACGGTGCTGCCGGACAGGAACTCCGCACCGCCGGTGCTGACCTGCACGATGCCGTCGCTCTCGGCCTCGGCGAACCCGCGCAGGGCCGCGACCAGGGTCGAGCTGCTCGTGACGTTGATCGCCGGGTAGGCGAACCGCCCCTCCTTCGCGCGGTCGAGCATCGCGGCGTAGCTGTCGGGGGTGGCGATCGGCACGGTGGGCTCCTGGCTCGTACGGGCGGTGCCCGGACCCTAGCGAGCGTCCGCCTCCACGGCCTCGAAGGCCTTCCTGGCGGCGATCAGCACGGGGTCCCACACGGGCGAGAACGGCGGGGCGTAGGACAGGTCGAGCGAGAGCACCTCGTCGACGCTCATCTCGTTCCAGACCGCGATCGCCAGCGCGTCGATCCGCTTGGCCGCCGCCTCGCGCCCCACGACCTGCGCCCCCAGCAGCCGGCCGCTCCGGCGCTCGGCGATCATCTTGACCCGGATCGGCTTCGCCCCCGGGAAGTAGCCGGCCTTGGTCGTGGAGTCGACGCTCGCCGTCACGAAGTCGTAGCCGGCGGCCTCGGCCTCGACGCTCGACAGCCCGGTGCGGGCCGCCTCGAGGTCGCACACCTTGGTGATCGCCGTGCCGATGACGCCGGGGAAGGTCGCGTAGCCGCCGCCGAGGTTCACCCCCGCGACGCGCCCCTGCTTGTTCGCGTGGGTGCCCAGGGCGACGACGAGCCGCTGGCCCGACAGCCGGTGCACGCTCTCGACGCAGTCGCCGGCCGCCCAGACCCCGTCCACCTCGGTACGCATCCTGCGGTCGACCGCGATCCCCCCGCTGACGCCGAGCGGGATCCCGGCCTCCTGCGCCAGGCGCACGTTCGGCCGCACGCCGAGCCCGAGGACGACGAGGTCGGCCGGCAGCTCCCGCCCGGACGCCGTGACGACGGCCCGCACCCGCCCGTCCGGACCGGTCTCGATCGATGCGACGCCGTCGGACATGACGAGGGCGATGCCCATGCGCCGGACGGCGTCGGCGATGAACTCCCCGATGTCGGGGTCGAACGTGCCCACCGGCGTGGCGGACCGGTCGACGACGGTGACGTCGAACCCGCGCACCTGGCAGGCCTCGGCGATCTCGAGCCCGATGTAGCCGCCCCCGACGACGACCACCCGCCGGACCCGCCCGCTGTCGAGCTCGGCCCGCAGGTCGACGCCGTCGTCGAGCGTCTGCACGCCGTGGACGCCCTCGGCGTCGATGCCCGGGACCGGTGGGCGCATGGGCACGCTGCCGGTCGCGTAGACGAGGGAGTCGAACGGCTCGTCGCCCTCGCCGTCGGGTCCGCGCCAGTGGACGGTCCGGGCCGCGAGGTCGATGGCGGTGACCTCCGTGCAGGTGCGGAGGTCGATGCCGGCCGCCCGGTGCTGGTCCGGCGTGCGGGCCACGAGGTCCTGCTCGCTGTCGACGGCACCGCCGATCCAGTACGGGATCCCGCAGGCGCTGTAGGAGGTCGCGCGACCCTTCTCGAAGGCCACGATCGACAGGTCGTCGGACCCGCGGCGCTTCCGCGCCTGGCTGGCCGCGCTCATCCCGGCGGCATCACCGCCGATGACGACCAGCCGCTCAGTCACCGGCGGACCGTAGCCTGGGGCGGTGTCTGCACAGGTGACGACGGTGGCCCTGCCCGCGATCCTCGACGGACAGCACCTGATCGAGACGTTCGGGCTGGCCGGCATGCTGCTGGTCATCTTCGCCGAGACCGGCCTGCTGGTCGGCTTCTTCCTCCCGGGCGACAGCCTGCTGTTCGCCGCCGGGTTCGCGGCCGCGGGCGGCCTCCCGGGCGTGCAGCCGTCGCTCGGCCTGGTGCTCGTCCTCGTCCCGCTGGTCGCCTTCCTCGGTGCGCAGTGCGGCTTCCTCATCGGCCGCACGGCCGGCCCCGCCCTGTTCGACCGCGACGACTCCCGGCTGTTCAAGAAGAAGTACGTCACGCAGGCCGACGAGGTGATCGAGCGCTACGGCGAGGCCAAGGCGATCGTGCTGGCCCGCTTCATCCCGATCGTCCGCACCTTCCTCAACCCGATCGCCGGCGCCACCGACATGACGACCCGCACCTTCGTCACCTGGAACGCCGTCGGGGCGGTGCTGTGGGGCGTCGGCGTGCCCCTGCTCGGCTACTTCCTGGGCGACGTCGAGGTCATCGGCAAGAACCTCGAGCTGTTCGCGCTGATCATCATCGGGATCAGCGTCCTGCCGATCGCCTTCGAGCTGCTGAAGGCCCGCAAGGCCGCCCGTCAGGGCTGAAGGACCACCTTGACCGCCCCGGCGGCCGGTCCGCGGGACGCCGTCGTCAGGGCCTCGGCGTAGTCGCCCAGCCCGAACCGGTGGGTCACGAGGCCGTCGACCCGGTAGGCGTCGTCGGCCAGCAGGTCGCGGACTCGGGCGAAGTCGCGGACGCCGTCCTGCTCGCCGTAGACCACGGTGCCCAGCAGGGTGAGCTCGCGGAACCACACGAGCGACCAGTCGACGGCGGCCTTGCCCGCCGTCCCGACCATGACGTAGCTGCCGCGGGCCCGGAGCAGTCGCAGCCCGAGGTCGATGGTGGCGGAGTTCGCCACGCAGTCGAAGACCGCGTCCACCCCCGTGTCGAGCACGGGCAGCGCGCCGAGGCGGGGCCTGAGCAGGCGGGCCCCCAGCTGGGCGGCCACCTGCTCGAGGACGCCGGCGCTCGGCTGCTGCACCGTCCGGTCGGCTCCGGCAGCCAGCGCACGGTCCGCACCGGTGCCCGCGCAGACGACGGTGATGTCCAGGTCGGGGTGCAGCGCCCGCAGCGTCGCCGTGACCAGCAGCCCGATCGTCCCCGGCCCGACGACGACGACCCGGTCGCCGGAGCGCTGCCACCGCAGCACCGCGTGCAGGGCGACGGCGGCCGGCTCGGCCAGCACGGCGCGGTCCGGCGCGAGGCCCGCCGCGCTCTGCAGCATCGTCTCGTGGGCGAGCAGCCCTTCGCTCCAGCCGCCCCCGACGACGTCGCTGAAGCCCACGCCCTGCCCCACGCAGAGGTCGCCCGCGACGTCGAGCCGCTCGCACAGGTGCCCCTCCCCGGCCGCGCACCGGCGGCAGTCCGGCAGCCCCTTGTGCAGGCAGCGCAGGGTGGGCTCGACGAGGACGGCGTCGCCCTCGCGCACCCGGGTCACCCCCGCCCCCACGGCCTCGACCACCCCGGTGACCTCGTGCCCGAGCACCGCCCGGCGGGCCGGGCTGTAGGCCGTCAGCACCGGTGACAGGCCGGTCACGTGCAGCAGCTTGAGGTCGCTGCCGCAGATGCCGGACGACGTCGGGCGGACGCGGACGAAGCCCGGGCGGACCTGCGGGGTCGGGACGTCCCGCATCCGGAGCACCCCCGTCCGGCGCCAGGCGGCATCAGGCTGGAAGCGGCCCCGGACGACGGTCGAGACCGCGCGCAGGTCGGACAGGTCGGCCACCAGGGCACGCATCTCAGACCTCCGGGTACTGCTCGAGCGACGCGCGCTCGAGCTCGGTGAGCTCGTCGGTGTCCGGCCGCTCCACGCCGGTGAGCCGGGCGACGGCCGAGCTGGGGAACGTGTCGAGCCGGACGTCGAGCGCCCGGACGTTCGCGGTGTGGAAGCGCCGGGCCGCGGCGATCCGGTCCTCGGTCTCGGCCAGCTGCGCCTGCAGCTGCTGCACCGGCCCGGTCTGCAGCGGCGGCAGGGCGTGCAGGGCCCGGGTCAGCCGCTCCTCCGCCGGACCGACGTCCGGGCCGCTGGCCGCGACCGCCTCGTCCCGGGCGCTGACCAGCTCGCGCAGCAGGCCGCTCTCGTGCTGCTCGTACGCCCGGACCGTCTCGACCAGGGCCGGGACGAGGTCCTGCCGGCGCCTGAGCTCGACCTCGACCTGCCGGGCCGACTCCTCGACCAGGTGCCGCTGGCGCACGAACCGGTTGCTCGCGACGACGGCGTAGACCGCGACCAGGGCGGCCAGCAGGAGCAGCAGCGCGACCGTCATGCCCGGTCCGTCCACACGAAGGAGGGGACGCCGTCGAGCAGGTCGCAGACGGTGCCCAGCCGCTCGAGCAGCTCGGGCGGGTCGAGCTGTCCGCGGCGCCAGGTCACGGCGCAGCCTCCCAGCAGGCGCACCGACACGTCCGGCCGGTCCAGGAGCAGCTGCAGGCTGCGCGCGGGCAGGACGTCGTAGGCGAGGCGGGGGTCGTCGGCACGGACCCGGTAGCGGTCGTTGAACGCCTCGCTCTCGAACTGCAGGCCCCCGAACGACAGCAGTCCCGCCGGCCGCAGCTCGACCCGGGGCACCGGCGCGGGCAGGGGCAGCACCGCGACGGCGTACCGGTGGACCTGCTGCTGCGCCTGGCCGTTGCTGTCCGTCGTCGTCGTGCGGTAGCTGTAGTCGAAGGCGACGACGTCGCGGTCACGGTGGCGGCCGGTCAGCACGGTCTCGCAGCGCCGACCCGTCCCGTGCCCGAACGGCTCGCCCTCGAGCGTGCGCGCCCAGACGTCGTCGCGGCGGGTCAGCGTCCAGCCCTGCTGCGCGGCGAAGGCGAGCAGCCGGGCGGTGCGGCGGCGCTGCGCCCGGACCGAGAAGCCGCCCAGGGCGACGACGCCGGCCATGCCTGCGGCGAAGACCAGCAGCGGCCCCTCCACGGGCTAGCGCAGGCCGAGGTCGTCGAGCGAGTACGCGTACAGGTAGGGCACGCCCTCGGCCTCGATCTTCGCGCCGGCGCCCGTGTCGCGGTCGGCGATCGTCGCGACGCCGACCGGGATCGCGCCGGCCTCGCGCACGGCGGCGAGCGCCTCGAGCGGTGAGCCCCCGGTGGTGGAGGTGTCCTCGACGACCAGCACCCGCCGGCCCGCGATGTCCGGACCCTCGACCCGGCGCTGCAGCCCGTGGGCCTTGGCCGCCTTGCGGACGACGAAGGCGTCCAGGCGGTCGCCCTGGCCGTGGGCGGCGTGCAGCATCGCGGCGGCCACCGGGTCGGCGCCCATGGTCAGCCCCCCGACGGCGTCGAACGCGAGATCCTTCGTCAGCTCGAGCATGATCCGGCCGACCAGCGGGGCGGCCACGCCGTGGAGCGTGATGCGGCGCAGGTCGACGTAGTAGTCGGCCTCCCGGCCGGAGCTGAGGGTGACCTTCCCGTGGACGACCGCGAGGTCGCGGACGAGGGACAGCAGCTGCTCGCGGTCGGTCATGCGCCCGACAGTAGGGCCCGCTCCAGCTCCTCGGGCAGGCCGTGCGCGGGCCGGTCCGGACGCTGCGGCGGCACGCCCTCGCGCTGCAGCCAGGCCCAGGTGTCGGCGACGGTCTCCTCCACCGGGCGGCACACCAGCCCGAGCTCGAGGGCCCGGGAGACGTCGCTCTCCATGAACCCGGCGTGCTCGCCGGCCTCGGGCACCCAGCACGGCAGCTGCGTCCACGGCTGCGCCTCCCCCAGCGCCTCCTCGCCGACCCAGACCAGCTGCGCCCCGCCGCCCGTGACCTGGACGCAGGCCTCGAGCAGGGTGCGCGTGGTGGCGTGGCCGCTCCTGGAGACGACGTCGACCGGGCCCCGGGCGTCGCGCTCGAGGAGGTCCAGGCCGAACGCGGCGAGGTCGCGGGCGTCGACGTACTGCAGGGGCCGGTCCGGGCGCCCCGGCGCGACGACGCGTCCCCCGCGGCTGCACCGGTCCAGCCACCACGGCAGCCGGCCGACGTCCTCGTGCGGTCCGAGGACCATCCCCGCCCGCAGGTGCACGGCGTCGTCGCCCCAGGCTCGCTCGCCGCCGAGCTTGTCGGCGGCGTACCCGTCGGCGTCCGTCGTGAGCGGGCTGCACTCGTCGGCGTGCTGGCCCCACGCGTAGACCGACACGCTCGACACGTACGCCTTCCGGTCGGCCCGCACCAGGCGAGCGGCGTCCCGGGCGACGCTCGGCGCACCGGCCCAGGTGTCGACGACGGCGTCGAACTGCTCCCCCGCCAGCACCTGCTCCAGCTGCCCGACGTCGGTGCGGTCGGCCTGCAGCAGCCGCGCGCCGTCCGGCAGCGGCGTCGTCCCGCGGTTCAGCGCCACGACGTCGTGGTTCCTGGACAGTGCCTCGGCGACGAGGGCCCGCCCGACGAACCGCGTCCCGCCCAGCACCAGCAGCCTCATGCGGGAACTCCTACCGCTTCCCTGGCATCCGGCCGCCGATCCGCTTCAGCACACCCGACCGCAGCCCGCTCGGGATGACGCGGCTGATCCCGACGATCGCCTTGTACTGCAGGCCCGGCACGGACAGGGGCTTGCCGGCGTCGAGGTCGTCCAGGGCGTCCCGGACCACCCGGCGGGCCGACAGCCACAGGGCGCCGGGGACCCCGCTGACGTCCATCTCGGCCCGGCTGTGGAACTCCGTGCGCGTGAAGCCGGGGCAGAGCGCCGTCACCGTGACGCCCCGGGGCGCGTACTGCAGGTGCAGCGACTCGCTGAAGTTCGTCACCCAGGCCTTGCTGGCGCTGTACGTCGCGCCGCGGGCGCCCGGGGCGAACCCCGCCACGCTGCTGACGTTCAGGACCCGGCCGCTGCCGCGGGCGACCATCGGCGGCAGGGCGGCGTGCGTCAGCCGCAGCACCGCCCGGACGTTGACCCGGAGCATGTGCTCCTCGGAGTCGCGCGTGACCTCGTGGAACGCCCCGGGGTTGCCGAGCCCGGCGTTGTTCACCAGCAGGTCGACGCCCTCACCGAGCCGCCACTCGACGCGGGCGCAGCCGTCGTCGGTGGCGAGGTCGGCGGCGAGCAGCTCGACGTGGACGTCCCGCAGCTCCCGCGCCATCGCCTCGAGGCGCCCGGTGTCGCGGGCGACGAGCACCAGGTCGTGCCCGCGGGCGGCGAGCTGGCGGGCGAACTCGGCCCCGATCCCCGCGGTCGCGCCGGTGACGAGGGCGACGGGGCGGCTCATGCGGTCACCGTAGGCCGTGGCGTGCCGCTAGACCTGCTTCGCGAGCGACACCGCCGGCGCCACCGTCAGGCCGCTCCGGTCGTCCTTGACGTCCACCACGACCTCGTCGCCGTCCCGGACCGCCCCGGACAGCAGGGACCGGGCCAGCGTGTCGCCCACGGCCTTCTGCACCAGGCGCCGCAGCGGCCGCGCGCCGTACGCCGGGTCGTAGCCGGTGAGCGTGAGCCAGTCGCGGGCGGCAGCGGTGACCTCGAGGGTGAGGCGCCGCTCCCGCAGCCGCTCCGCGAGGGCGGTGACCTGCAGGTCGACGATCCGGGCGAGGTCCTCGGTGGACAGGGCGTCGAACACGACGACGTCGTCGAGCCGGTTGAGGAACTCGGGCTTGAACGCCCCCTGCACGACCTGCAGGACCTTGTCGCGCCGCTGCTCGGGGTCGAGCAGCGGGTCGCTGACGTACTGGCTGCCGAGGTTGCTGGTCAGCACCAGGATCGTGTTGCGGAAGTCGACCGTGCGGCCCTGGCCGTCGGTGAGGCGGCCGTCGTCCAGCACCTGCAGGAGCACGTCGAACACGTCGGGGTGGGCCTTCTCGACCTCGTCGAGCAGCACGACGTTGTAGGGCCGGCGCCGGACGGCCTCGGTCAGCTGGCCGCCGCTCTCGTAGCCGACGTAGCCGGGAGGCGCCCCGACCAGGCGGGCCACCGAGTGCTTCTCGCCGTACTCGCTCATGTCGATGCGGGTCATGGCGCGCTCGTCGTCGAACAGGAACGCGGCCAGCGCCTTGGCCAGCTCGGTCTTGCCGACACCGGTCGGCCCGAGGAACAGGAACGAGCCGGTGGGGCGGTCGGGGTCGGAGATCCCGGCGCGGGCGCGGCGGACGGCGTCGGACACGGCCTCGACGGCGGTCCGCTGCCCGACGAGTCGCTCCCCGAGGGAGGCCTCCATGCGCAGCAGCTTGCTCGTCTCGCCCTCGAGCATGCGGCCGGCCGGGATGCCGGTCCAGGCGCTGACGACCTCGGCGACGTCGTCGGCCCCGACCTGCTCCTCGACCATCCGGGCCCCGGTCGAGCCGGCCAGCCCGGCCAGCTCCTTCTCGACGGCAGGGACGTCGGCGTAGCGCAGCCGGGACGCCGTCTCGAGGTCGCCCTCGCGCTGGGCGCGCTCCATCTGGGTCTGCAGCTCGTCGAGCTGCTGCTTGAGCTCGCCGACCCGGTTCAGGCCGCCCTTCTCGCGCTCCCACCGGGCGAGCAGCGCCTGCAGCTGCTCCTCGCGGTCGGCGGTGTCGCGCCGCAGGGTCGCGAGGCGCTCCTGCGAGGCGGCGTCGGTCTCGCGCTCGAGCGCGAGCATCTCCATCCGGGCGCGGTCGACGGCACGCTGCAGCTCGTCGATCTCGACCGGCCGGCTGTCGATCTCCATGCGCAGCCGCGACGCCGCCTCGTCGACGAGGTCGATCGCCTTGTCGGGCAGGAAGCGCGAGGTGATGTAGCGGTCGGACAGGGAGGCCGCGGCGACGAGGGCGCTGTCGCTGATGTCGACCTTGTGGTGGCTCTCGTAGCGGCCCTTGAGGCCGCGCAGGATGGCGATGGTGTCCTCGACGGACGGCTCCCCGACCAGCACCTGCTGGAACCGCCGCTCGAGCGCGGGGTCCTTCTCGACGTGCTGGCGGTACTCGTCGAGCGTCGTCGCGCCGACCATCCGCAGCTGGCCTCGGGCCAGCATCGGCTTGAGCATGTTGCCGGCGTCCATGCTGCCCTCGGCCTTGCCCGCGCCGACGACGGTGTGCAGCTCGTCGACGAACGTGATGACCTCGCCGTCGGACTCCGTGATCTCCTGCAGGACCGCCTTGAGCCGCTCCTCGAACTGCCCGCGGTACTGCGCGCCGGCGACCAGGGCGGCCATGTCCAGCGACGACGATGCGCTTGCCGCGCAGGCTCTCCGGGACGTCGCCGTCGACGACGCGCTGCGCGAGCCCCTCGACGACGGCGGTCTTGCCGACGCCGGGCTCGCCGATCAGCACCGGGTTGTTCTTGGTGCGGCGCGACAGCACCTGCACGACCCGGCGGATCTCGGTGTCCCGCCCGATCACGGGGTCGAGCTCGCCGCGCCGGGCCCGGTCGGTCAGGTCGACGCCGTACTTCTCGAGCGCCTTGTAGGTCGACTCGGGGTCCTGCGTGGTGACGCGGCGGGCCGCGCCGCGGACCTTGGAGAAGGCGTCCATGAGCGTCTTGGGCAGAGCGCGCTCACCCTTGAGCAGCTCGGCGACGTCGCCGCCCGAGTCGGCCAGCCCCACCAGCAGGTGCTCGGTGGACACGTAGTCGTCGCCGACCTCGGTGGCCTTGTGCTGGGCGACCGACAGGACGGCCATCAGGGACCGGGACAGGCCCGGGGCGGCGACGTTGGCGCCCTGGGCCTTCGGCAGCCGCTCGAGCAGGGCGAGCGCCCGGGTGCGGACCGACGCCGGGGCGGCGCCGACGGCGGTCAGCAGCGGGGCGGCGATCCCGTCGTCCTGGTCGAGCAGGGCGAGCAGCAGGTGCACGGGCGCGACCTCGGGGTGCCCCTCGGTGCTGGCCCGGCGCACGGCCGTCGAGACGGCCTCCTGGCTCCTGGTGGTGAGGCGGTCGGCGTCCACGGGTGTTCCTCTCGTGCGGGAGTGCGGAGTCTGCACCCCAGAACGCCGCAGGAGTTGACAGTGTTCCGCTCAACTCTGCACGGCGCCGCCTCTTTGATCAACGGAGTCTGAGACAGCCCCCGCCGGGCCGGACGCTGTCTCAGACTCCGTTGATCAAGCGCGTCGGGACCACGCGCGTCGGGACAGCGCGCGCGTCGGGACAGCGCGGCCCGGACACGACGACGGGCGGCCCCGGGGTCGTGCCCCAGGACCGCCCGACGGGTCGAGCGTGCTCGCGCCTAGACGGTCTCGGGGGACTGCGCGGCCTTGGCGGCCGCGGCCGCGCCGGCGACGAGGACGCCTGCGCCGGCCGCCACGCTCGAGGAGACGCCGGTGGTGGGCAGGCTCCCGGTGGCCACGCCAGCCGTCCCGGCAGGGGGCGCGGCGGCGGCCGTCGTCGTCGTGGTGGCGGCCGGGCGGGTGCCCTTCCCGCCGCGGACCGGGACGCCGAGCGCGTCGACGCCCTCGTCGTCCATGATCTGCACCGCTCGCTTGATGGCCTGGCGGATGCGGAAGTACGAGCCGCAGCGGCAGACGTTGTCGAGGGTGTCGATGTCGGCGTCGGTGGGCGTCCGCGTGGTCTTCAGCAGCGACGTCGCGTACATGATCTGGCCCGGCTGGCAGTAGCCGCACTGGGCGACGTCCTCCTCGAGCCAGGCCCGCTGCACCGGGGTGAGCTTCCCGTCCTTGGCGAGGCCCTCGATGGTCGTGATCTTGCGACCGTCGATCTGGGACAGGTCGGTGACGCACGGGTTGAACGGCTGGGCGTCGTCGACGTGGCTGGTGCACGCCTTGCAGACGTTGATGCCGCAGCCGTACTTCGGTCCCGTGACGCCGAGCTTGTCGCGCAGCGTCCAGAGCACGGACAGGTCGTCCGGCGCGTCGACGGAGACCTTCTTGCCGTTGAGCTCGAACGTGTGGATCGGCACGACGGTCTCCTACTTCTTCGAGGGCAGGTTGCTGGGGCGGCGGGTCGTCCCGGTGCCCTTGGTGATGGGCTCGAAGTCGACCGGGAAGATCAACGGGAAGCTGCGCACCTTCGTCCCGGTGGCCCGGGCGTAGGCGTTGGCCACGGCGCCGACGGCGGGCGTGACGCCGAGCTCGCCGGCACCGCCGGGCACGTCGGTGGTCGCCGGGAAGATGTGGATCTCGACCTGGCTCGGGATGTCGCGCACCCGCGGGAAGTGGAACTGCGAGTAGCTGCCCTCGAGGAACAGGCCGTCGCGCAGGTGCAGGCCGGCCCGCAGCGTGGTGGCGATGCCGTCGGTCAGGCCGCCGAGCAGCTGGGACTTCAGGCCCAGCGGGTTGACCGGCACGCCGTAGTCCGCGGCGGTCCAGGCGTGCGTGACCCGGGGCTTCTGCGGGTCGCGGGCGTCGATCTGCACGACGGTCGCGGCCAGCGACTTGTACTCGTCGTGGAAGCCGATGCCCATCGCGACCCCCTTCGGCAGCGTCTTCTTGCCGTACTGCGACATGTCCAGGGCCTTCTGCAGCACCGCCTTCTGCCGGGCGGTCGGCAGGCGGTCGAGCCGGAACTGGCCGGCGTCCTCGCCGAGCGCGGCGGCCAGCTCGTCGACCAGGACCTCCTCGGCGCCGCGGGTGTTGGGCGAGTAGACCGAGCGCCAGGCGGCGGTGTTGAACGGGAGCGCGAGCTCCTGGATCGACTGGACGGTGGCGCCGAAGTCGTAGGGGGACTTGACCGTCGTGTAGAAGACCGACTCCGAGAAGGTCAGGTTGCCGCCGACCGACGCGGGGAGCAGCTGCGGGGCGTTCAGCTGGACGCTGTACGCCGAGAAGATCTCGCCGAGCCCGTGGCGCCAGTCGGTCTCGACGAACGCGGCGTTGTGCTGCAGCGCCGTGACCTCCTTGCCGACGGCGACCAGGCGGACCCGGTGGTGCGACGCCGAGCGGGCCCGGCCGTGCCGCATGTCGTCGATGCGGGTGAACATGTGCTTGACCGGCTTGCCGGCCTTCTGCGAGATGCGGGCGGCCTCGAGGGCGCCGTCGAAGAACAGCCGGCGGCCGAACGAGCCACCGCCCTGCACGACGTGCGCCTTGACGTTCCCGGCGTCCAGGCCGAGCTCGTCGGCGATGGTCTGGGCGGCGACGATCGGGATCTTCATGCCCGACCACACGTCGCACTTGCCGTCGCGGACGTGGGCGATGGCGGTGTTGCTCTCGAGCGGGGCGTGGCTGACGAAGGCGAAGTCGAACTCGCCCTCGACCACCTTGACCGGGGACCCCGGCAGGGCGGGCAGCGCGGCGGCGGGGAGGCCCGGGTTGATGCCCCGCAGGCCGGCCTTGATGTCGTCGTCGTCCTTGCCGGCCAGCGGGCCCGGGTTCCAGGTGACCTGGAGGGCCTCCTTGCCGTCGAGCGCCTGACCGAAGGTCGCCGCGACGACGGCGACGCCGGTCTCGACCACGTCCTCCTGGTCGTAGGCGATGCGGCTGAGCTCGACCTCGAACACGTCGACGACACCCGGCATGGCCTTGACCGCGGCGAGGTTGTCGATGCTCTTGACCGACCCGCGGATGTACGGCGCCCGGCGGACCATCGAGCGCAGCGCGCCCGGCACGGGGTCGAGGTCGTTGGTGTACTTGAACGCGCCGGTGACCATGGCCAGGGCGTCGACGCGGCGCTGCTCCGTCCCGACGAGCTTCGCGCCGGTGGCCAGTGCGGTGTCGGACGGGGCGACCAGGCGACGGTCGGCGGCCTTCACGGCGAGCTCGCCGTAGCTCAGCGAGCGGCCGTCGGGGGCGAGCACCCCGCCGTCCTGGATGCGGAGGCGGTCGACCGGGACCCCCAGCTGCGCGGCCGCCGCAGCCGCCATCTGGCCGCGGAACGCCGCCCCGGCGGCCTTGATGGGGTCGTAGACCGAGCGGATGGTGTTGGACCCGCCGGTGATCTGCGCGAACAGGAGCTCGGGCCGGGCGTCGGCGAGGGTGACCTTCACCTTGCTGAGCGGCAGCGCGAGCTCGTCGGCGATGAGCATGGCCACCGACGTCGTGAGGCCCTGCCCGACCTCCATCCGGGGGAGGGCGCACGAGACGCTGCCGTCGGTGTGCGACTCGAGCAGGATGAGCTGGCTCTCGGTCGGCTTCTGCACCTGGATGAGGAAGTCACCGAGGTCCTCGGCGTCGGCCATCTCCGGTGTGCCGGGGAGCGCGTTGGCGACACCGGCCGGCAGGCCGACGTAGCTGACGGCCACGGCGAGCGTGGGGGCGGCCACGAGGTAGGCCAGGAAGCGGCGCCGGCTGGTGCCGCTGCCGTCCTCGGGCAGGCTGTCGGTCGGGGCAGGGATCGTCGGGCTGCTCACGCGGACTCCTCGGGGCACGCGACCGGCCGTTCCCGCGGGGGCTCCCGCAGTGACGGCACGGACAGGTCGGGCGTACCGGTCCAGAGTCCGACAAGCCGCCTTTCCGGTCAATCGGACTGGTGACCGGTGTCACGCTGCCGGACTGTGCACGTGCACAGCATCACCGGCGGGGCTTCCACACCACCAGGGCGCTGTCGCGCAGGGGCACGAGGTCGCGGCGCAGGCTCGCCGCCGCGGTCTGCTGTGCGGACGCCGCCGCCCGCACCGCCTGGTCCAGCTCGGCGGCCACCTCGAGCAGCCGCGCCTGCAGGGCCTCGACCTGGTTCTCCAGCTCGATGATCCGCTTCACGCCGGCGAGGTTGACCCCCTCCTCCTGGGAGAGGCGCTGCACCTCGCGGAGCTTGCCGACGTCGCGGGCGGAGTACCGGCGCCCCCCGCCGCCGGAGCGCCCGGGCGTGACGAGCCCGAGGCGGTCGTACTGGCGGAGCGTCTGGGGGTGCATGCCGGACAGCTCGGCCGCGACCGAGATGACGAAGACCGGGGCGTCGTCGTTGATGCTCACAGCTGCACCTCCCGCAGGTGGGCCCGCGGGTCCTGGGGCGCGGCGACGGCGTACCGCTCCAGCGCCTCCCGGGCCTCGGGCGTCATGTCCTTGGGGACCGCGACCTCCACGGTGACGAGGAGGTCGCCGGAGCTGCCGTCCTTCTTCTTCACCCCGCGGCCGCGCACCCGGAACGTCCGGCCGGTGGTGGTGCCGGGCGGGACCTTGAGGGTGACGGGGCCCTCCGTCGTCGGGACGGAGACCTGCGCCCCGAGCGCCGCCTCCGGGTAGGTGACCGGGAGGGTGAGGACGAGGTCGGTGCCGCGGCGCGAGAAGACCGGGTGGGGCGTGACGACGACCGTGACCAGGAGGTCGCCCGCTGTCCCTCCCCGCTCGCCGGCGCCCCCACGACCGGCCAGCCGGATGCGCTGCCCGTCCTCGATCCCGGTCGGCACCCGCACCTGCAGGGTGCGCTCGCTCGAGGTCTCGCCCGTGCCGCGGCAGGTCGGGCAGGGCGTCTCGACCACGCGGCCCGAGCCGCGGCAGGCGGTGCACGGCTCGGCGAACGCGAACCCGCCCTGGTTGCGGCTGACGACGCCCTGTCCGCCGCACACGCCGCAGGCCCGCGGCGACGTGCCGGGAGCCGCGCCGTCGCCCCGGCAGGTCTCGCACGTGCCCCTGGTCGAGAGCCGCAGCGGGACCGTGCAGCCGCGGAGCGCGTCGACGAACGACAGCGTCACGGTCGTCTCGACGTCGGCGCCCTTGCGGGGCTGCCGCTGCCCCGGCCCGCGCCGTCCGCCGCCCTGGCCGAACAGGCCGCTGAAGACGTCGCCGAGACCGCCCGCGCCGCCCTGCCCGAACAGGTCGTTGACGTCGAAGGAGAAGCCGCCGCCACCGGCGCGGCCGCCGCTGCCGAAGTACCGGCGCTGCTCGTCGTACTCGCGGCGCTTGGCGTCGTCGGACAGGACGTCGTAGGCCTCCGAGACGCTCTTGAAGCGCTCCTCGGCCTTCGTGTCGCCCGGGTTCTTGTCCGGGTGCAGCTCGGTCGCGAGCTTGCGGTAGGCCTTCTTGATGTCCGCCGTCGGGGCGTCCGCGGGGACGCCGAGAGCGGCGTAGTAGTCCTTCTCCACGTCACGTGCACTCACGGCGTCCCCTCCTCCCTAGAGCTTCGTGTCGGTGGCCGGAGCCGCGGCGTCGGCCCCGGGCTCGGCCACCGCGACCTGGGCCGGACGCAGGACCCGCCCGCCGACCCGGAAGCCCGGGCGGAAGACCTGCGCGCAGGTCGCCACGCTGAACGCCGGGTCGGGCTCGGCCTGCATGACGGCCTCGTGCACCTGCGGGTCGAACGGCTCGCCGGGCTGGCCGTAGGTCTCGAGGCCCAGCCGCTGGGCGACCTGCTCGAGGCCCTCGCCGACCGTCTTGAACGCGCCGGTGAGGTCGTCGTGCTGCCGCGCGCGGCTGACGTCGTCGAGCAGGGGCAGCAGCTGCGCGAGCAGCGTGCCGGTGGCCTGCTCGACCATGGCGACGCGGTCGCGCTCGACCCGCTTGCGGTAGTTGGCGTACTCCGCCTGGACCCGCTGGAGGGTCTCGGTGAGCTCGGCGAGGGGGTCCGGGGCCGGCGGCTCGTCCGCCGCCGGCTCCTGCTCCAGGACCTCGGGCGCCTTGACCTCGCCCGTCTCCGGGTCGAGGCGGCGCTTGTCGCGCACCACGACCCGGTCCGGGTCGAACTCCGTGTCAGGACCGGTCATCGACTACTTGTCCTCGTCGACGATCTCGGCGTCGACGACGCCGTCGTCCTCGGGCGACGCGGACCCGCCGTCACCGGCCTCGGCCTGCTGGGCGTAGAGCGCACCGCCCAGCGCGGAGCTCTTCTGCGAGAGGTCCTCGGCGGCGGTCTTGACGGCCGCGGTGTCGCTGCCGCCCAGGGCGCTCTTCAGCGTGGAGAGCGCCTCCTCGACCTCGGCCTTGCCCTCGGCAGGGACCTTGTCGCCGTTCTCGCCGAGGAACTTCTCGGTCTGGAAGACGAGCGCCTCGGCGGAGTTGCGGGTCTCCGCCTCCTCCTTGCGCTTGGCGTCCTCCTCGGCGTACTGCTCGGCCTCCTTCATCATCCGCTCGACCTCGTCCTTGGGCAGCGCGCTGCCGCCGGAGATGGTCATGCGCTGCTCCTTGCCGGTGCCGAGGTCCTTGGCGGAGACGTGCACGATGCCGTTGGCGTCGATGTCGAAGACGACCTCGATCTGCGGGACGCCGCGGGGGGCGGGCGGCAGACCGGTGAGCTCGAACATGCCGAGCTTCTTGTTGTAGGCGGCCATCTCGCGCTCGCCCTGGAACACCTGGATCTGCACCGACGGCTGGTTGTCGTCCGCCGTCGTGAAGACCTCGGAGCGCTTGGTCGGGATCGTGGTGTTGCGCTCGATGAGCTTGGTCATGATCCCGCCCTTGGTCTCGATGCCGAGGGACAGCGGGGTGACGTCGAGCAGCAGGACGTCCTTGACCTCGCCCTTGAGGACGCCGGCCTGCAGGGCCGCGCCGATGGCGACGACCTCGTCGGGGTTGACGCCCTTGTTGGGCTCCTTGCCGCCGGTGAGCTCGCGGACCAGGTCGGACACGGCCGGCATGCGGGTGGAACCGCCGACGAGCACCACGTGGTCGATCGCGCCGACGGAGATGCCGGCGTCCTTGACGGCCTGGTTGAACGGCTTCTTGCACCGGTCGAGCAGGTCCTGGGTGAGCCGCTGGAACTCGGCCCGCGTCATGGAGACGTCGAGGTGCAGCGGGCCCTCGGGGCTCGCGGTGATGTACGGCAGGTTGATGCTGGTCTGCTGCGACGCCGAGAGCTCGATCTTGGCCTTCTCGGCCGCCTCGCGCAGGCGCTGCAGGGCCATCTTGTCCTTGGACAGGTCGTGGCCGTTGTTGGACAGGGCGAACTGCTTGACGAGGTGCTCGACGACCCGCTGGTCCCAGTCGTCGCCGCCGAGCTTGTTGTCGCCCGAGGTCGCCTTGACCTCGATGACGCCGTCGCCGATCTCGAGCAGGGACACGTCGAACGTGCCGCCGCCGAGGTCGAAGACGAGGATCGTCTGCTCCTTGTCGCCCTTGTCGAGGCCGTAGGCCAGGGCGGCCGCGGTGGGCTCGTTGACGATCCGCAGGACGTTCAGGCCCGCGACCTCGCCGGCCTCCTTGGTGGCCTGGCGCTCGGCGTCGGAGAAGTACGCCGGCACCGTGATGACGGCGTCGGTGACGGTGTCCCCGAGGTAGCTCTCGGCGTCGCGCTTGAGCTTCTGCAGGACGAACGCGCTGATCTGCTGCGGCGTGAAGTCCTTGCCGTCGAGCGACTGCTTCCAGTCGGTGCCCATGTGGCGCTTGACCGAGCGGATGGTGCGCTCGACGTTGGTGACCGCCTGGCGCTTGGCCACCTCGCCGACGAGGACCTCGCCGTTCTTGGCGAAGGCCACGATCGACGGGGTGGTGCGGGCGCCCTCCGCGTTGGCGATCACGGTGGGCTCGCCGCCCTCGAGGACGGCGACGCAGGAGTTGGTGGTGCCGAGGTCGATGCCGACAGCGCGTGCCACGGTGGTGCTCCTTCAGTAGTTGACTGCCTGGGACTCACCCTAGGCACGCCCCGGACAACTGTCGAGTCGACCTGAGTGTTCCCGGCTCAGGTCTCCTGCTCCTCCTGCTGCACCCGGCGGCTGTGCCACCCTCGTCGCGTGCTCAGCTCCCTGCGTGGCCCCTCCGGTGGACCGAGCCTGCTCGTCCGGGTGCTCGCCCTCGTGGTCGCGCTGCTGCTCGCCGGACCGCTGACGGTGGCGATGTTCCGAGGGGCGGCCGCGGCCGTGCGCCTGGCCCTGTAGGCCGGCCGTCGGAGGCTCCCGCCCGGCCTCGTGTCGCGGTGCGCCCCGGCCCGGGCTCCGCAGGAGGGGCGCAGCGCGACACAGGACCTGTGGCGGCCGCGGACCGACCCCCGGCGTGCGGGCGCGGGAGGCTGCGCGGGACGATGGCGGCAGCAGGAGTGCGTCGTCCGGAAGTTACTCGCCGGTAGCCCTTGACCCGGGCGCGACGTACGCTCTGCGCGCGCGTGCGGACGCTGTTCCGCCCTGTACCTGGAGGACCCGTGGAAACGCACATGATCGTGCGCCTGGTCGTCGGTCTGACGATCACCCTCATCGCCGGCGCCATCGCCGCGCGCCGTGTGTTCTTCCTCTACCGGATGGTGGCCTCCGGCCAGGCCTCCCCGGGGCGGCTGGACGACTGGCAGAAGCGCGCCGTCGCCCAGGTCGTCGAGGTCTTCGGGCAGCGGCGCCTGCTGAAGTGGAGCGTCCCCGGCGTCGCCCACTTCATGACGTTCTGGGGCTTCATCGTCCTGGGCTTCACCGTCCTCGAGGCCTTCGGCGCCATGTTCGACGAGAACTTCGCGATCCCGTTCGTCGGCCGGTTCGGCTGGTTCGGGTTCCTGGAGGACTTCTTCGGCGTCGCCGTGCTCCTCGGCATCCTGACCTTCGCGTTCCTGCGCCTGCGCCAGGACCCGACCCGCCAGCAGCGCGACAGCCGCTTCTACGGCTCGCACACGGGTGCCGCCTGGGTCGTCCTGACGCTGATCTTCTTCGTGCTGTTCACGATGTTCGGGATCCGCGCCGCGCAGCTCAACAACGGCGTCAGCCCCTGGCAGGACGTGCCCGGCGCGGTCTTCTTCTCCAACCTCATCGCCAAGGCCATCGACCCGCTCGGCGTGCGCGCCAACGAGGTCATCGAGGACGTCATGGTCCTCGGGCAGGTCGGCGTGATCATGGGCTTCCTCGTGCTGGTGACCTACTCCAAGCACCTGCACATCTTCACCGCACCGCTGAACGTCCTCACGAAGCGCTACCCGGAGCGCACCGCGCTCGGCCCGCTGATGCCGATGATGAGCGGCGGCAAGGTCCTCGACTTCGAGGAGGCCGACCCCGAGGTCGACACCTTCGGCGTCGCCAAGGTCGAGGACTTCAAGTGGACCGCGATGCTCGACATGGCCACCTGCACCGAGTGCGGCCGCTGCCAGAGCCAGTGCCCGGCGTGGAACACGGGCAAGCCGCTCAGCCCCAAGCTGCTGATCATGAACCTGCGCGACCACCTGTTCGCCAAGGCGCCGTACATCCTCGGCGACAAGGACCACCCCGAGGACCACGTCCCGAACTTCCACGACGCCGGGACCCACACGGGCAACCACGTCCCGGAGGACGGCTACGCCCGCGTCGAGGGCACCACCCCCGACCAGGCCGTGCGCCCGCTCGTCGGCACCGCCGAGGAGGGCGGGGTCATCGACCCCGACGTCCTGTGGAGCTGCACCACCTGCGGCGCCTGCGTCGAGCAGTGCCCCGTCGACATCGAGCACGTCGACCACATCCTCGACATGCGCCGCTACCAGGTGCTGATCGAGAGCGCGTTCCCGAGCGAGGCCGGCGTGATGCTGCGCAACCTCGAGAAGAACGGCAACCCCTGGGGCCTCAAGGAGACGATGCGCGACGAGTGGTACGCGAACCTCCCGTTCGAGGTCACGGTCGTCGAGGACGCGATCCCCGAGGGGACCGAGTACCTGTTCTGGGTCGGCTGCGCCGGCGCCCTCGAGGACCGCAGCAAGAAGGTCACGCGGGCGTTCGCCGAGCTGCTCCACACCGCCGACGTGACGTTCGCCGTCCTCGGGTCCAACGAGGCGTGCACCGGTGACCCGGCCCGCCGCCTCGGCAACGAGTTCGTCTTCCAGGCGCTCGCGCAGCAGAACGTCGAGGTCCTCAACGGCGTCGGGGCGGACCGGCCCGGCATGAAGATCGTCGCGACCTGCCCGCACTGCTTCAACACGCTGGCGAACGAGTACAGCCAGCTCGGCGGGAACTACGAGGTCGTCCACCACACCCAGCTGCTGGGGCACCTCGTCGAGACGGGCCGGCTCGTGCCGATCACCCCGGTCGACGAGAAGGTCACCTACCACGACCCCTGCTACCTGGGCCGGCACAACCGCATCTACAGCCCGCCGCGCGAGGTCCTCGCCAGCATCCCCGGCCTCACCAGCCAGGAGATGCCCCGCTGCAAGGAGCGCGGCTTCTGCTGCGGCGCCGGCGGCGCCCGCATGTGGATGGAGGAGAAGATCGGCAAGCACATCAACGTGGAGCGCACCGACGAGGCCCTGGGCGTCGACCCCGACCTCATCTCCACGGCCTGCCCGTTCTGCATGGTCATGCTGTCCGACGCCGTCACCGCCAAGCAGCAGTCCGGCGAGGCCAAGGACGGCGTGCAGGTCCTCGACGTCAGCCAGATCCTGGCGAAGTCGCTCGTCGGCGCCCCCGCCCTGGTCGGTGCGGGTGCCCCCGCGCAGGCCGGCGAGAACGTCGTCACCGAGGACGTCACCGTCGAGGCCCCCAAGCCGGTCGACCCCGACCCGGCCAAGACCGAGGTCGCGGACTACCCGCAGCTCGCCCAGACCCACGGCACGTCGGGCGCGGGCGGCGGCGACGGCGGCTCGCAGCCGACGCAGGACACCGCGACGTCGGGCGTCACTGCTCCGGCGACCACCGGCCCCGGCATCACGACGCAGGCCTCCGACGCCGGGCAGGGCGACCAGGCCCCGGCCCGGACGGCGGAGGGCCACGGCCCGGACGTCACCGCGGCCCCGACCGGCAGCGTCGCGGGTGACGCGCCCGGCGGCGCGAGCGAGGGCGGCAGCGCCGGCACCGCCGGCGGCCCGGAGCGCCCGCACAGCTAGTCGCCCTCCTCGACGCCCCGTCCTCCCCCCGTCGGAGGGCGGGGCGTCGTCGTGCGGGCGGTGCTCCAGGCCGGGGCGCCTAGGCTCCCCGACGACTCGCGGGGGGTGGGCGGTGCAGCACCGCGACGGGCAGGAGCGCCGCTCCCGCGCACGGCGGACCCCGAGGACGCGGCGCCACGTCGGCGTCGGGGCGCCCGCGTGAAGGCCGCCCTGCAGGTGCCGGCCTTCCGGTGGCTGTACGCGGGCCAGGCGGTCAGCGCCGTCGGCGACCAGGTCTTCCCCGTGACGGTCGCCGTCCTGGTCCTGGACTCCGGGGGCTCCGCCGGCGAGCTGGGCCTCGTGCTCGCCGCCCGCTTCGCCGCGCTCGTCCTGTTCAGCCTGCTCGGCGGGGTGTGGGCCGACCGGCTGCCGCGCCGTCGGGTCATGGTGTCGGCCGACCTGCTCCGCCTCGTGGCCGTGCTGGGGCTCGTCGTCGCCGGGACCGCCAGCGTGCCCGTGCTCGCCGCCCTGGTCTTCGTCGTCGGCGCCGGGGAGGCGTTCTTCCGGCCCGCCTTCGGGGCGCTGCTGCCGTCGGTCCTGCCCGGTCCGCTCCTGCCCGCGGGCAACGCCCTCGCCTCGAGCACGCAGCAGCTCGCCCAGGTGGTCGGGCCGGGCCTCGCCGGGCTGCTGGTGGCCGCGGCCGGCGTGCGGGCGGGGTTCCTGTTCGACGCCGCCACCTTCGCCACGAGCGCCGCGACCCTGCTGCGGGTGCACGAGGAGCCGCACGTCCCCGCTCCGCGCCAGCGCGTCCTCGGCGAGGTCGCGGCCGGGGTCCGGGCCGTCCGGGAGCGCGCCTGGATCGCGTCCTGCCTCGGCATGTTCAGCCTCTACATGCTGCTGGTGGGGGCGCCCGTGCAGGTGCTGCTGCCCGTCACGGTCCGCGACACCACGGGCGAGACGGCGACGTACGGGATCGTCCTGGCCGTCGGCGCCCTCGGCGGCCTGCTCGGTGCGGCGGCGGCCACCCGGCTGGGTCCCGCCTCGAAGGGCCGCTGGGCCGTGCTCACGACCGCCCTCTGCGCCGTCCAGCCGCTGGCGCTCCTGCTCGAGGCTCCGCTGCCCGTGCTGTGCGCGGCGTGGGCGCTGGCCTCGGGCGGGATCGGGCTGTTCGTCGTCGTGTGGGAGAGCTCGCTGCAGACCGACGTCCCGCGGGCGCTCCTCGCCCGGGTCGTGTCCCTCGACTGGATGATGACGTTCGCGCTCTACCCGCTGGGCCTCGCCCTGACGGGACCCCTGGTGCGGGCCGCCGGACGCGGACCGGTGCTGGCCGCCGCCACGGTGCTCGCGGTCGCCCTGCCGCTGTCGGTGCTGCGGGTGCCCGGGGTGCGGGGGTTCAGGACTCCTGAGGGTCTCGCGTCGACGCCACGTTGAAGCGCAGGTGCGACTTGCTCGCCGTCGGGCCGCGCTGGCCCTGGTACCGGCTGCCGTAGCGCTCGCTGCCGTACGGGCTCTCCGCCGGGGAGCTCAGCGGCAGGACGCAGACCTGGCCGATCTTCATCCCGGGGTAGAGCTTGATCGGCAGGTTCGCGACGTTGGACAGCTCGAGGGTCACGTGCCCGGAGAAGCCCGGGTCGATGAAGCCCGCCGTGGAGTGCGTGAGCAGCCCGAGGCGCCCCAGACTTGATTTTCCTTCTAGTCTTGCGGCGAGGTCGTCGCCGAGGCTGATCACCTCGAGGGTGCTGCCCAGCACGAACTCGCCCGGGTGCAGCACGAACGGCTCGTCGCCCACGGCCTCGACCAGCTCGGTGAGGTCGTCCTGCGCGACGGCCGGGTCGATGTGGGTGTACCGGTGGTTGGCGAACACCCGGAACCACCGGTCCAGGCGGACGTCGATGCTGCTCGGCTGGACCATCGCCTCGTCGTACGGCGCCAGTCCCAGGCGCCCGGAGGCGAGGGCGGCCTTGAGGTCGCGGTCGGAGAGCAGCACGGCGCCACGCTAGTGCCCTAGGATCAGCACCTAGGCTCGACCCGGCACGACCAGCACGCGGGCGTAGCACAATGGTAGTGCGCTTGCTTCCCAAGCAAGACACGCGAGTTCGATTCTCGTCGCCCGCTCCACAGCAGCCGCACACGTGTGCGCCGCCGCCCCCCGCCCGCCTCGTCGCGGTGCGCTCCCGGGAGGACGGCCCTGCTGGGTCCCGACGGGAGAGGTCCACGCATGGCCCCAGGTCCGCGGTCCACCGCGACCCAGAAGCGCCGGCCCGCGCCGCGCGGGCTCCTGCCCGTGCTCGAGCGCGCGGTCCGCGAGGTCGACCAGGCCGTCCAGTCCGGGCGCCGCCGGTCCACCACGCGCAGCACCTTCCAGGCCCTCGCCCTGCTGGTCCGCCAGGAGCGGGCCCGCATCCAGGCTGCCGACGTCTCCGAGAGCCGCCGGGGCGACCAGCTCAAGGGCCTCGACGCCGTCGCCACCGTCCTCGCCCGCACCGCCGCCCGCGACGGCACCCTGCTGACCCTGCTCACCGACGACGCCGAGCTGCAGCCCGAGACGCGCTCGGTGGTGGCCGAGCTGCAGCGGGCCGCGGGCGTGGCCGAGCCGTGGGAGCCGCCCGCACCGGCCCGGGCGACGACCGCCCTGTTCTCCGGCACGACCGCGAAGAAGGACCCGCCGGTGGTGCCGCGCTCGGTGGTGGCCCGGCAGCTGGCGAACCCGTTCCTCGCGCCGGACTACTCGGCCGCGCCGCCCCCGCAGCGGCCCCGCCTGCTGGCCGGGTGGGAGCTGCTGCAGCCGCTGCTGCGGTCGTTCGCGGAGGCCTCCGGCGGCGCCGTCTCCTGCATGGACCTCCCCGCCCCGACCACGCGGTCGGCGTCGGGCGTGCTGCTGATGCCGCACCAGGCGCAGGTCGTGGCCGCCGCGGAGGACGGGCACCGGACGTTCCTGCTCGCCGACGAGCCGGGCCTGGGCAAGACCGCCCAGGCGCTGCTCGCCGCGCAGGCCGCCGAGGCCTACCCGCTGCTCGTCGTCGTCCCGAACGTCGTCAAGACCAACTGGGCCCGGGAGACCGCCCGTTGGACGCCCCACCACCCGGCCGCGGTCGTGCACGGGGACGGTCACGACCTCGACGCCTTCGCCGACGTCGTCGTCGTCAACTACGACGTCCTGGACCGGCACGCCGGCTGGCTGGCCACCTTCGGGTTCCGCGGGATGATCGTCGACGAGGCGCACTTCATCAAGAACAAGACCTCGCAGCGGTCCCGCCTGGTGCTGGAGCTCGCCGACCGGATCCGCTCGCGGACGGTCCGGCCGCTGATGATGGCGCTCACCGGCACGCCGCTGATCAACGACGTCGAGGACTTCCTGGCCATCTGGGAGTTCCTCGGCTGGGTCGACGACGACGACCCCTCGCTCGAGCTGGTGGCGCGGCTGGAGAAGAGCGAGCTGGTCCCGAGCGACCCCGACTTCTACCCGGCCGCCCGGGCCGCCGTCATCGACATGGGCATCGTCCGGCGCCGCAAGGTCGAGGTCGCCAAGGACATCCCGGCCCGCCGGATCGCCGACCTGCCCGTCGAGCTCGACGGCGCCCTCGGCCGGTCCATCCGCGAGGCCGAGCGGGCGCTCGCCCGCAAGCTGGTCAAGCGCTACGACAGCGCGCTCGAGGCCCGCGAGCCGGGCGTCGTCCACACCGGGATCGACGCGGAGCTCGTGCGCAAGGTCGCCGGCTGGGAGCGCCAGGACTCGCAGGGCGACGGCGAGAGCAGCGGCGAGAACGTGTTCAGCATGCTGCGGCGGATCGGCCAGGCGAAGGCGGTGCTCGCGGCCGACTACACCGCGCAGCTGGCCCGCAACGTCGGCAAGGTGGTGCTGTTCGCCAAGCACGTCGACGTCATGGACGCCTGCGAGGAGCTGTTCACGCAGCGCGGCATCGGCCACACCTCGATCCGCGGCAACCAGAGCAGCACCGTGCGCCAGCGCAGCATCGACGCCTTCGTCAAGGACCCCGACGTCGCGGTGGCCGTCTGCTCGCTCACCGCGGCCGGGGTCGGGCTGAACCTGCAGGTGGCGTCCGACGTCGTCCTGGCCGAGCTGTCCTGGACCGACGCCGAGCAGACCCAGGCGATCGACCGGGTGCACCGCATCGGGCAGGACCAGCCGGTGACGGCGTGGCGGATCATCGCGGCCGGCACGCTGGACGCGCGGATCGCCGAGCTGCTGGACAGCAAGGCCGGCCTCGCGGCGCGGGCCCTGGACGGCTCGGACGAGGAGGCCGGCTCGTCCGCGGACGTCCAGCTCGAGGCCCTGGTCGGGCTGCTGACCGACGCCCTGCAGACCCGGTAGGGCGCCGCTACAGCGGGGCGGGCTCCCCGAACAGGTGGCCCTGCACCTGCTCGACCCCGAGGTCGCGCAGCGCGTCGGCCTGCTCCTGCGTCTCGACGCCCTCGACCACGAGGTCCATCCCGCAGGCGCGGGCCAGCGAGAGCGTCGAGGCGACGAGGTGCGCCGCGACGGCGTCCTCCCCGAGCGCGGCGGCGAAGGCGGGGGCGAGCTTGAGCAGGCTCAGCGTGCGGAAGCGCAGGAGGTAGCCGGGGCCGGAGCTGCCGGTGCCGTAGTCGTCGAGGGCGAGCCCGACGCCGAGGGCGTGCAGCTCGGCGAGCCGGACCGGGCCGTCGTCGCGGGTGAGCAGCCGGTCGTCGGTGATCTCGAGGAGGAGGTCCGCGGCGGCCAGCCCGGTGGTGGCGAGCACGCGGCGGACGACGTCGGGCAGGTCCCGGCGGCCGACCTGGGTGGAGCTGACGTTCACCGACGTCCGGCGGGCGCCCTCGGGGCGGGCGGCGGCGTCGCGGCAGGCCTGCAGGAGGACCAGCTCGGTCACGGCGGACTCGTGCTGGCTGCCGAGCACCACGGGCAGGAAGTCGTCCGGCTCGAGCAGGCCGCGCCGGGGGTGCTGCCAGCGCAGGAGCGCCTCGTGGAGCAGCGTCGCGCCGTCCGACAGGCGCACGACCGGCTGGTAGTGCAGGAGGAACTGGCCCTGGGCGAGGGCCTCGGGCAGGTCGGCGCGCAGGGCGAGCTGGCCGGCGCTGGTGTTGCGCATGCCGGGGTCGTAGACCCGCCAGCTGCCGGGCTCCTCGCTCTTCGCCCGGTACATCGCGGTGTCGGCCTGTGCCAGCAGCGCGTCGGCGTCGGTCCTCGGCGAGCTGCTCATGCTGATGCCCAGCGACACGGACGGGTGCAGGACGGCGCCCTCGACCTCGAGCGGCTCGCGCACCCGCTCCAGCAGGCGGCCGGCCAGCCCTACCGCCTCGGTGGGCGTCTCGATCCCGGACAGCACCGCCACGAACTCGTCGCCGCCGATCCGCCCGACGACGTCGCCGGCCCGCATCGACGCCGAGAGCCGCTCGGCGACCCCGCGCAGGTAGGCGTCCCCGGCCGCGTGGCCGTGCAGGTCGTTGACCGTCTTGAGCTTGTCGAGGTCGCAGAAGAACACGACGGTCAGCAGGCCCTGGGCGGTGTCCTGCGGGAGGGCGCCCTGCAGGCGGCGCATGAGCTCCGCCCGGTTCGGCAGGGAGGTGAGCGTGTCGGTCCGGGCCTGCCGCACCAGCCGCTGCTCGGCCAGCTTCCGGCCGGTGATGTCCTCGACCTGGGCGATGATGTCGCCCTGGCCGCCCTCGGTGTCGAGCGGCGCGAGGTGCAGGCGGCCCCAGACGGTCGAGCCGTCCGGCCGCAGGTACCTCTTCTCCACCGGCCGCACCGACCCGGCGACGTCGGGGTCCGCGGAGCGCACCGCGTCCGAGGCGGCCGCCGTGAGGCCGACGTCGTCGGGGTGGGTGAACTCGAGCGGGCTGCAGCCGACGAGCTCGTCGCGGGAGCGCCCGAGGAAGGTGCAGAACGCGTCGTTGACGGCGGTCCAGACGCGTTCCTTGCCGATCAGGCCGATCGCCACCGGGCTGCTGTCGAAGACGGCCTGGAACCGCCGGGACGTCCGCCGGTTCTCCTCGCCCACCCGGGCGTGCTCGATGGCCAGGGCGGCGGTGACGGCGAGCGCCTCGAGGGCGTGCCGGGTGGCGAGGTCGGGGCGGCGTCCGCTGCGGGGGAGGTCGACCGAGAGCATGCCGAGCATGCCGCCGTCGGAGGCGATCAGCGGGGCGAACAGGGCGTCCTCGGGGTGCCAGCCGTCGGGCCCCTCGACCGGGTCGACGTCGGGCACCCAGGTGAAGATGTCCGCGGGGTCGGCGACCGACTTGGCGTGGTCGAGGAAGCGCAGCGACCCCCAGGCCTCGCTCTCCTCCATGAGCAGCCGCCAGCCCTCGACGCCCTGGCGCTTGTGGAGCAGGGCGTCACGGACCTCCTGCGGGCCGGTGACCGCGGCCACGAGCATCGTCTGGGCGCCCTCGAGGATGTTGACGACGGCGACGTCGAAGCCCAGGGACTCGACGATGGTGTCGGCCACCAGGACCAGGGTCGCCTCGAGGTCGAGGCGACCGGTCGCCGCTCCCTCGATCGCCGGATCCACGGGACCAGCCTTCCACGTCGGAGCCCTCCTGAGCGGCGTTCCCGTCCTGAAGGGCCGCTCGAGCGTCCTGGGCGCTCCGTCGCAGGGCCCGCCCGACGACGGGCACGGCTGCGCCGGACGCCGCGGGCCGCTAGCCTGACCGGACCTGCCGACCGGCAGCCGTCGTCCTGCGCAACGCCGAGTCCTGCCCGCGCGGGCCGTCCCCGACCGGCTCTCCCCGGAGAGCCGGCCACCACCGCGTCCGGGCAGGAGCGGGGGACCCGATCTCCACGGGGCTCCTCCGTCAGGAGCTCCTCGGGGTGAAGCCCTCTCCACGAGAGGGCCGGGCACTCCCCGCCCGAACCCGACAGCTCACCTCGCAGGCGTGCGGGAGAGAGCCCTGCCGTGAAGTCCGTCCTGTTCGCCCTCGTGCTCACCCTGGCCGCGCCGGTCGCGGCCGCCACCCCCGCCTCGGCCGCCACCGGCACGGTCGGCCAGCGTGCCGACGCCGAGGCCCGGAAGCTGATCGGCAAGCCGTACGCCTACGGCGCCGAGGGCCCGACGAGGTTCGACTGCAGCGGCTTCACCCGCTACGTCTTCCGGCGGCTCGGGAAGGACCTCCCGCACAACAGCTCCGCCCAGTACGGCGCCGTCCGCCACGTCGCCCGCACGGACAAGCGCGTCGGCGACCTGGTGTTCACCAAGCGCGACGGCCGGATCACCCACGTCGGCGTCTACGCCGGCGGCAGCGACGTGTGGTCGCCCGTCCAGACCGGGGACCACGTGCGCCGGCAGTCCTTCGCGGGCCGCGACTACGTCGTCGGCCGGGTCGGCTAGCTCCCGGAGCCAGGCTCGAGCCGGGCCACGAGCAGGGTCGCGTCGTCCTGCGCCGGGCCCTCGGCGCAGCAGGCCGCCAGCACGCGGTCGGCGGCGGCCTCGACGTCGAGTCCCGGCGGGAGGCCGGCGACGACCGCGTCGAGGTCGACCTCCCGGCCCCGGTCGGTGACCCCGTCCGTCGCGGCAACGAGCAGCACGACCCGGTCGGGTCGCAGCACGACGTCCGTCGGCGGCGGCCCGCTGTCGGCCAGTCCGAGCCCCAGCGGCGGCCCGGGCACCAGGACGACCGGGCCGCCCGGGCTGAGCACGGGGGCGGGATGACCTGCGCTGGCCAGGTGCACGGTGCCGGGCGCGGTGCGCACGACGAGGGCCGTCGCGAAGGCCTCGTCGCCGCCGTCGAGCACCCGGTCGAGCCGGGCCAGCACGGCGGCCGGGCCGGGCGAGCCGGGAGCGCAGGCGCGGAAGGCGGCCCGCAGGCGGTCGGCGCCCACCGCCGCGGCGGCTCCCCGACCGCAGACGTCGGCGAGCAGCAGCCAGCGGACCGTCCCGGCCGGGTCCTCGGTCACGACCTCCACGACGTCGCCGGACAGGGCGCCGCTGAAGGGCACCGCCCGGAGCGCGAGCCCGGGCGCCGCGGGGGCCGGGGCACCGAGGCCGTGCTCCAGGACCGCGAGCCGGTCCCGGTCGTCGTCGTGCGCCCGGGCGCGAGCGAGCGGAGCCTCGAGCAGGCGGCCGAGCCGGGCGAGGACGGCCAGCGCGTCGCCCTCGGGCGGCGGCCCGACCAGGCTGACGAGGAGCGCGGCCCCGCGCCCGGCAGGGACGGCCGCCCAGGACGGACCGCGCCCGACGACGCGCACCTCCCCGGTCCGCACGCACTCGGTGACGGGCAGGCCCGCGGCGAGCGGCAGGACCGCTCCGGCCGACATCGTGGTGCAGTCGTAGCCGGCGCTGGCGAGGACCACCGGGTCCGCCCCGGCGCGGGGCGCGGCCGCCACCAGGGCGGCCCGGACGCCGGCGACGCGCAGCAGCGGGTCCAGCACGGCCGAGGCGACGTCGGTCGTGGCCGCTGCCCCGGCGAGCGCCTCGACGAGGAGCTCCTGGCCGAGCAGGGGCGCGCCCTCGGAGGTCGGTCGCAGGGCAGCGGGGAGCGCCGGACCCCGCACCCGCGCCTCGTCGCCGGTCACGGCGGTCCACCCCCTCCTCGAAGCCTGGTGGAGCGTCCCGCACGTGTCCAGGCCCCGTCAGGGTGACCGGCCGGGTGTGAGGTCCGTGACAGTTCCCGGTCCCGGTGTCGCGGAGGCGCTTCCCGTGGCGTACTGGACGACGACCCGCGCGCTCTCCGCGCCGGGACCCCACCCCCTCCGGAGGACGCGTGCGCAAGCGCACCGCACTGCCCGTCGCCCTGGCGGCGGCAGCAGCACTGACCGTCGGCGTGGTCGGCCTGCCGGGGAGCGCCGCCGTCTCGTCGGCCGCGCCCCGCCCGGCCTGCCCTGCCGGCACGATCCTCGAGCGCGGCGCGACGACCAGCGACCCGCTGGCCCGGGCCGCCGCCGGCGCCCTGCCCGCGGTCTGCCGCCCCGCCCTCGCTCCCGAGCCGCCCGCCGAGGTCATGGCGATGAACGCGGCACTGGCCGCCCGTCGCTCCGGCGGCGGCTACCAGTACCGCGACGGCGCCCTCGAGGCGGCGACCGCCGCGCAGCGCTCGCTCGCCGTCACCGGCTCCGGCTCGCGCTGGAACCCGCTGGGCAAGGGCCCGCTGGACTCGAACGTCGAGGGCTACGACCAGGTCAACGGTCTCGGGCTGAACGACCTCGCCGGCCGGGTCGAGGACCTCGCCTACGACCCCGCGGTCAACGGGCACTACTTCGCCGCGGTCGCCAACGGGGGCATCTGGTCGACCTCGGACGGCGGCGGGAACTGGCGCTCGATCGGGGACAAGCTCCCGACCCAGGTCACCGGCGCCGTGGCCTACCTGATCTCGGGCACGACCCGCACCCTGCTCGCCGGCACCGGCGACCCCGCCTTCGGCGGCACGTCGTACTCCGGCCAGGGCGTCTTCCGCACGGTCGACGGCGGCAAGCACTGGATCAAGGCCACCGGCGTCCCCGCCGGCACCCTGACCTTCTCCTTCGCCTACGACGCCAAGCACCCGACCGTCGTCTACGCGGCGACCAGCAAGGGCCTCTACCGCTCGGCCGACTCCGGCAAGAGCTTCCGCAACGTCGTGCTGCCGACCACGTGCACCGACACCACGAAGCCCACCTGCTTCTTCGCCAACATCGTCACCGACGTCGCCGTGCGGCAGAGCGACGCGGCGGGCAAGGGCGGCGGCGCCGTCCTCGCGGCCGTCGGCTGGCGCGCGGGCCTCAAGCCGAACGCGCTCGGCAAGCCCCAGTCCCCCCGCAACGGCCTGTACAGCTCGGCCACCGGCCTGCCCGGCAGCTTCGCCTTCAAGAGCAACGCCCCCGGCTTCGCCGCCGACGACGTCGTCGGGCGCACCTCGCTCGGCGCCGCGCTCGGCCCGAAGCAGGACCACGGCTACGTCTACGCGCTCGTGCAGGACCAGTCCAAGTTCAACGGCGACACCTTCGCCCTCGGCCTGCCGAACCCGGGCGCCCCGAACAACACCGTCCTGGACGGCCTCTACGGCTCCAAGGACTTCGGCGAGAGCTGGACCAGGCTCGCCGACGCCACCCAGCTGGCCACCCCGGCCGGCGGCAGCGCGCTGCAGGGCGCCCAGGGCGCGACCTACGCCCCGGGCATCCAGTCCTGGTACAACAGCTGGATCACGCCCGACCCGTCGAGCGCGGACGCCGACGGCGCCCCGACCCGGCTGGCCTTCGGCCTCGAGGAGGTCTGGAGCGGGAGCGGAGCGCTCCCGGCGGTCCCGAACACCGGGCAGTACAGCGTCGTCGGCCGGTACTTCTCCGAGGACGCCTGCGGCGGCCTGAGCACCGGCGCGCCGGTCTGCCCGCTGTCGAACAAGCCCACCGAGCCCCTCGGCGACACCACCCACCCCGACCAGCACGCCGGTCTGTGGGCCCCGACCCGGGGTGGCGCCGGCGTCACCCTGCTCGCCGGCAACGACGGCGGCGTCTACAAGCAGACGCTCGCCGCCGGCGAGGAGCTCGACAACGACAAGTGGGGCAAGGGCAACAACGACGGCTTCACCACGCTGCTGCCCTACGACGTCGCGATGGCCAAGGACGGCACCGCGGTCATGGGCCTGCAGGACAACGGCTCCGCGGTCATCACCCCCGCCGGCAAGCAGATCATGGCCTACGGCGGTGACGGCTTCTTCGTCGCCATCGACCCGGACAACAGCAAGACCTGGTACGAGGAGTACACGAACGGCGACATCAACGTCACCACCGACGGCGGCAAGAGCTGGAGCAGCGCGGCGCCCGACGACGTCACCGCAGCGCTGTTCTCCGCGCCGTTCCGCATGGACCCGACCGACGCGAAGCACCTGATCGCCGGCGGCCGCTTCCTCGCGGAGACCACCACGGGCGTGGTGCCGAACAGCCCCACCGGCGTCGGCCCGGTCGACGAGCAGCTGTACTCCCCGAACCGGGTCGACTGGGCCCAGGTCTACGACCTCGGCACCCGCACCCAGCCCGGCGTCGCCGGCGCCACGGCCGGGGACGGCGACCCGGACAACTCCCCGTCCGCGGTCGACACCCGGGGGAACGCCAGCTACGCGGCGTTCTGCGGCTACTGCGACATCGTCACCGGCGGCGTCCCGTTCTCCTCGGGCATCGCGACGAACGTCGGCGGCAGCAAGCCGGGCAAGGCCGGCAGCACCGACGGCTGGCACGTCGCCAAGGCCAAGGGCCTGCCGAAGCGCTACATCAACTCGGTGCGCATCGACCCGGCGAACGCCCGCACGGTCTACGTCACGCTCGGCGGGTACGGCCGGCGCTGGATCCCGCCGGGCTCCCTCGGCGACGACGTCAGCAAGGTCGGCACCGGCCACGTCTTCAAGAGCACCGACGCCGGCGAGACCTTCACCGACGTCTCGTTCAACCTCCCGGACGTCGGCGCGAACGACGCCTTCCCGTTCCAGGGCGGGCTCGTCGTCGCCAACGACCTCGGCGTGGCGTACCTGAAGAACGGCACGAGGACCTGGACGGTCCTGGGCGTCGGCCTGCCGGCCGCGCCGGTGTTCCGGCTCAACCTGAGCCCGCGCAACCCCAAGGAGCTCGTCGCCGCGTCCTACGGCCGCGGTGCGCAGCGCCTGGTCCTGCCCTAGCGGCAGCCCCGTCCCGACCGCTCGAGGGCGGCGTCCCCAGCCGGGGACGCCGCCCTCGGCGCGTGTCGGGGCGGGTCGGGGGTCAGCCGGTCCCGTCGCTGCGGGCGGCGAGGGCGGCCGCGGCGGCTGCCGCCCCCACGCCGAGCCCGACGACGAGCACCTCGCGGTCCACGCCGGTCGCCGGCAGGCGCCCGCGGTCCGGCGTCGGGGCGGGCGACGGGGAGGCCGGCCGGGACGGGCCGGGTGCGGCGGCTGCGCGGGCGCGGACGCGCCGCTCGAGCACCAGCCGGTCGATCTCCGTGCCGCGGTCGGTCACGGCCCGCAGCGTCATGGTCGTGAGCTGCCCCGGCCCGGCCGGCACGACGTCGACGGCCAGGACGGCGTAGTCGGCGTAGCGGACCTGCGACCAGTCGACGCTCTCGGGCTCCTGCACGAGCGGGTTGCGCAGGGGGGAGGTGTCGGCGCCGGGGCCCCGCCAGACGTAGCTGTTCGTCACCTGCGGGCCGGCGCCGGCGCTCGTGTCGGTCACGCCGTCGCCGCGGTAGCGCTCGGTGCTGCCGTCCTGGAAGGAGTACCGCGGGCGGCCGCCCGAGCCCACGAGCACGTACGTGGTGCCGTCGGTGGCCGGGCGGACGGTGGAGCGGTCCGGGGCCTGGCGGGTCGACGTCCCGCCGCGGATCGGGTTGGTGCGCTCGTACTGGTGGTTGTGCGCCTGCACCACGAGGTCGACCGAGAAGCGGTCGAACAGGGGGGCCAGCGCGTCGCGGACGCCGCCGTCGGAGGCGTGCGTCTTGCTGGTCGAGAACGCGCAGTGGTGGAAGAAGCAGACGATGAAGTCCACCGCGGGGTCGGCCCGGAAGGCCGCCAGCCGCTGCTCGATCCAGGTGAGCTGCGTCCCGCCGCTGTAGCCGGAGTTGGCGGGGATCTCCGCAGACAGGTCGTTGGCGTCCAGGCTGAGCACCGCGACGTTCGCGTGGACGAACGAGTAGACCGACGGGCAGGCGCTCGGGCCGTTGGTCGGCAGGTCGAGGCGCTGGACGTGGCCGCCGTAGCCGTGGGCGGTGTCGACCCGAGGCGGCGTGTTCTGCGGGGTCCCGTAGAGCGCCTCCATGTCGTGGTTGCCGGTCGTGAACATCCACGGGGTGCTGGCCGCGCTGCGCTCGATCATGGCGAAGTACGACGACCAGGCGAACGGGTCGTAGTCGTTGGTCTGCGCCAGGCCCGTGCTGTACGTCTCGGGCGCGCCGAGGCCCTGGGCGTCGGCGTAGCAGATGTCGCCGGCCAGCAGGTGGAACGCCGGTGCCTCGGCGGCGATGCGCCCGACCAGCGCGGTGGCCGGCATCGCGGCCCGGCGGGTGTCGTCGGCGTCGTAGGAGTTGCGGACGTCCCTGCCGGAGCGGGGGTCCCGGACGTCGGTGCCGTGGTCGCCGAGCGCCGTGAACGTGAACGGCGCCGCGACACCGCCCCTGGCCGGGGCGGTCGTGAGGACGGCGTCCTTCGTGACCGTGCCGTCGGGCAGGCGGAACCGGTAGTGGTACGTCGTGCCGGGGGCGAGGCCGTCGAGGGCGGCGTGCACGAAGGACTGCTCCGCGCCGAGCACGGCGGGCCCCGCCGACGGGACCTGCGAGAGCAGTCGGCGGACCTCGACGGGGACGGCCGTGCCGTAGCGGGTGTCGCGGCCGAGGTCGAGCAGGACCTTGCCGGTGGGGGGCGTGCCGGTCAGCTCGCCCGCGACCCGCATCTGGGTGCGGGGGTCGTTGCCGTAGGACAGCCGTCGCCCGACGACGGTCACGCCGTCGGCGGCGTAGGCCCGGGACAGCGAGCGCGCCCACGGGTCGGTGCTCACGGCGAGGGCGGCGACGAGGGCGCCGGCACCCTTGAGGGCGGAGCGGCGGCTGACCGGGTGCCGGCGCAGGTAGCCGGCCACCCAGTCCTGCTGCTCGGCGATGCTCGCGCCGGCCATGACCTGCGCGGGCACGCCGACGTTCGGGATCTCGCCGAGGTCAGGGGTGCGGTTCACGAGGGGATCCTGCCCTCTCCGGCCGTCCTGCGGCGGAAGACCGCGGCGGCGAGCAGGGCAGCGGCCGCGACCGGGAGCGCCGGGCCGCCTCCCGTCGACGGCAGCTGGCCGGTCGAGGGCGCGCTCGCGGGCGCCGGGGCCGGGGCGGGGCTGCGGGTCGGGGCGGCCCCGACGGCGAGCGTCCGCGGGGAGTCGGAGCGCCGGCCGATCGGGGCCGAGGCCTCGGACAGCTGCCGGCTCCCGCGCACCGTCTGCCAGGACGCCGCCAGGCGCTGGGTCGCGCGCGGGTCGACGCGGTCGGACAGGTGCCAGAAGTCGGTCTGCACGCGCTGCGGCGTCACGTCCACGACGAGGTACCCGTGGCCGACGCCGTCGAGGTAGCGGATGTGCCGGTTCGCGGCCTGGAACGCCGTCGTCGCGGCCTGGGCGGGCTGCGGGCCGCCCAGGATCTCGGCGAACCCGTCGCTGGTCACCGACGGCGTCACGAACTCGACACCGACGCTGTTGTTGAGCGGGCCGGCCGGGGCGTAGGTGCCGGCGTCGCGCGGGAGGTCGTTGGCCCAGGAGCTGTGGATGTCGCCGGTCAGGACGACGACGTCGCCACCGGAGGTCGCGAGCGAGCCCATGAGCGCCTCCTGGTCGGCCTGGTAGCCGTCCCACTGGTCGCTGTTGAACACGACCCCGCCGTCCGTGACGACCGTCGTGCCGAGCATCGCCAGGGCCTCGGGGGCCGTCGGCAGGGCGGGGAGCCGGACGGGCGCGAGGACGACGGCGTTCGCCACGAGGTGCCAGGCCTGCTGCGTGCTCGCGATCCCGTCCCGCAGCCAGGTCAGGGCGTGCGGGTCGAGCAGGTGACGGTCGGGGTCGGCCAGCTGCGCGGCGCTCTGCGGGCCGGTGGCGCTGACCTGCTGGTCGCGGGCCTGGCGGGACTCGACGCAGGACAGGTCGGCGAGCGGCCCGTAGGTGAAGCGGCGCCAGAACCGGGTCCCGACGTGGGGGACGCTCTGGTCGGGGAGCCGCACCGGGATCCACTCGAGGTAGGCCTGGTAGGCCCGCCTGCGCCGCGCCGCGTACGACCCCTCGGCGGAGGCGGTGTGGTTGACCGCGCCGTCCGACCAGCTGTTGTCGGCGACCTCGTGGTCGTCGAAGATGAGGATCCAGGGGTGGCGGGCGTGGGCGGCCTGCAGGTCGGGGTCGGCCCGGTAGCAGCCGTAGCGCATCCGGTAGTCGGCGAGGGACTCGATCTCGCCGGCCGGCACGTGGTCGCGGGTGCCGGCGAGCTCCTCCGGGCCGTAGCGGTCCGCGCCGTTGCCGTACTCGTAGAGGTAGTCGCCGAGGAACAGCACGAAGTCGAGGTCGTCGCGCTGGGCGAGGTGGCGGTAGGCCGCGAAGTAGCCGCCGGTGAAGTTGGCGCAGCTGGCCGCCCCGAAGCGCAGCGCGTGGACGCGGCCGTCGTCGGGAGCGGTCTGGGTGCGTCCGACGGGGCTGGTCGCGCCGAGCGCGCGGAAGCGGTACCAGTAGCGCGTGTAGGGCGACAGGCCCGTGACGTCGACGTGGACGGTGTGGTCGCGGGCGGCGTCGGTGCGCACCGTGCCGGTCCTCAGCACCCTGCGGAAGGCGGCGTCGGCGGCCAGCTCCCAGGTGACCGTGGTCGCGGCGCCGCGGCCGCTGCCCGGGACGGCGTCGGGGCTGGGCGTCACCCGCGTCCAGAGCACGACCGCGGTGCCGGTGGGGTCGCCGCTCGCGACGCCGAAGCCGAAGACGCCGGCCTTCGTGGCCGCGGTCGCCCGGGCCAGCTCCTCGGCCCGCGCCGCCGACGGCGTGAGGGCGGCCAGGGTCCCGGCCCCGGCGAGGGCCAGCCCGCTCTTGATCAGGCTGCGCCGGTCGAGCACGCTCCCGCGCGCGTCGTCGTCCGTGGCCACGTCGTCCTCCTGCTGCCGCGCCCGGGCGGCACCCGGGCTGGGCCCACGGTCGGTGAGCCAGGTGAACGGCCGGCGACGCGCAGGAGGACACGGGCGCACGGGCGGCGTGGCGGTCCTCACGTCGGACCCTCAGACGGCGGCCGAGGGGGCGAGCGGCGCGTGCGGCCAGCACGGACCGCACGTCGTCGTGGACAGCAGCACCCACCCGCTCTCCGGGTCGCCCACCACGAGGACCGGTCGGCCGGGGCGCAGCTCGTCGTCGACGGCCCGCCACCAGCCCGGGACCGTGTCCCCGTCCTCGAGCGCGACGACGGCCTCCACGAAGCGCTCCCCCTGGCCGGCGTGGACCAGGGCGTACCCGCGCCCTCGCCGGTGTGCGTCCTGCCGGGCGTGCACGACCGAGCCGCGCCGCACGACGACGCCGCTGCCGCGCAGCGCGGTCCGCACCGCCCGCACGGCGGGACGCGGGGCACGGCCGACCGCGAGCCCGGCGGCCAGCAGCAGCAGGGCCGCGGCCGCGCCGCCGACGAGGCCCTCGACCAGCGCGCGGTGCGGGTCGGGCCGCACGTCGGCCAGGACCACCGTCGTCGGGTCGTCCGGGTCCACGACGACGCGGAGCAGGGCGCCCACCCGGGGCTCGGTGCCCTGCGTGTCGTAGACCTCGGCGCGGCGCCCTCCGGTGCGGACGTCGACCAGCGGTCCGCCCCTCGTCTGCTCGACCTCGACCACGGCAGCGACGACGACCGGCCCGGCCTGCTGCACGGCGAGCTGGTACTCGGCGTCGTCGACGAGGAGCAGCGGCAGGCCGACCGCGACGGCCAGGGCGACCGTCCAGGTCAGCCACGTGCGGCAACGGTCCCGGCGCAGGGCCCAGCGGACGCTGCGCCGGACGCGGCGGGTCTCGGGGCGGGGGAGCGACACGGGCACGGGAGCCTCCGGCGCCCCGCCCTGCCGGTCCGCCCGGCCTGCCCCTGCTGGTCCTGGCCAGCATCCCACCGGTCCGGCGGCCTTGCCCTTGTTACTGGCGGGTAATACCCTCGATGTTACCGGCGAGTACACCCGTGCTCCCCCACACCGTCCCGAACGGGAGCTCCAGGCACATGTCCCACTACAAGAGCAACCTGCGCGACATCGAGTTCAACCTCTTCGAGGTCTTCGGGGCGGACCGGGCCCTCGGGCAGGGGCCGTTCGCCGAGCTCGACGTCGACAGCGCGAAGGACGTCCTGCGCGAGGCCGAGCGCCTCGCCAGCAACGACCTCGCCGCGTCGTTCACCGACAGCGACCGCAACCCGCCCGTGTTCGACAAGGACGCCGGCACCGTGACGATGCCCGCGAGCTTCCTCAAGAGCTACCAGGCGTACCACGACGGCGGCTGGGACAAGTTCCCGCTCGAGGCCGAGCTCGGCGGCATGGGCGCCCCGCCCTCGCTGATCTGGGCGTTCTCCGAGATGGTCCTCGGCGCCAACCCCGCGATCTACATGTTCGCGGCCGGCCCGGCCTTCGCGCAGATCCTGCACGCCAACGGCACCGCCGACCAGAAGCGCTTCGCGGAGCTCGCGATCGAGCGCGGCTGGGGCGCCACGATGGTCCTCACCGAGCCGGACGCCGGGTCCGACGTCGGCGCCGGCCGGGCGACCGCCCGCCAGCAGCCCGACGGCACCTGGCACCTCGAGGGCGTCAAGCGCTTCATCACCTCGGCCGAGTGGGACTGGCCGGAGAACATCTTCCACCTCGTCCTCGCCCGTCCCGTCGGCGTCGAGGGCAAGGGCGGCCCGGGCACGAAGGGCCTGTCGCTGTTCCTCGTCCCGAAGTTCCAGGTCGACCTCGAGACCGGCGAGCTGGGCGAGCGCAACGGCGCCTACGTCACCGGCGTCGAGAAGAAGATGGGCCTCAAGGTCTCCACCACCTGCGAGGTCACCTTCGGCGAGAAGCAGCCGGCGGTCGGCACCCTCGTGGGCGACGTCCACGACGGCATCGCGCAGATGTTCCAGGTCATCGAGTACGCCCGCATGATGGTCGGGACGAAGGCCATCTCCACGCTGTCGACGGGCTACCTCAACGCCCTCGAGTACGCCAAGCAGCGCCAGCAGGGCCCGGACCTCGCGAAGATGACCGACAAGGCCGCGCCCCGCGTCGAGATCATCAAGCACCCCGACGTCCGCCTCATGCTCATGCGCCAGAAGGCCTGGGCCGAGGGCATGCGCGCCCTGGTGCTCTACACCGCCAGCGTCCAGGACAAGGTCGAGCTGTCCAAGGCCGCCGGCGAGGTCGACAAGGACGCCGTGCGCCTCAACGACCTGCTGCTGCCGATCGTCAAGGGCTACGGCTCGGAGAAGGCCTACGAGCTGCTCGCGACGTCGCTGCAGGTGTTCGGCGGGTCCGGCTTCACCCAGGACTACCCGATCGAGCAGTACATCCGCGACGCCAAGATCGACACGCTGTACGAGGGCACCACGACGATCCAGGGCATGGACTTCTTCTTCCGCAAGATCGTGCGCGACCAGGGCCAGGCGCTCGGGGGCCTGACGGCGCAGATCCAGGAGTTCGCCAAGGGCGACCGCGGCAACGGCACCCTCACCCGGGAGCGCGAGCTCCTCGGGACCGCCCTCGACGACTGCTCCGGCATCGTCACCCACATGGTGAACGACCTGATGAGCTCGGCTGAGGAGACCGAGAACATCTACAAGGTCGGCCTCAACACCACGCGCGTGCTGATGGCCCTGGGCGACCTCGTCGTCGGCTGGCTGCTGCTGCGCCAGGCCGCCGTCGCCCTCGACGCGCTGCCGACCGCGAGCGCCCGCGACACGGCGTTCTACGAGGGCAAGGTCGCCGCCGCGAAGTGGTTCGCGTCGGCCGTCTTCCCCACCCTCACCTCGGCCCGCGCCATCGCCGAGGCGACCGACCTGTCGCTGATGCAGATCGACGAGGCCGCCTTCTAGTCCCCGTCGCCCCGCGTGGCCCCGCAGCGCCCCGTCCGCCTCGTGCGGGCGGGGCGCTGCCGTGCCCGGAGGTCGTGCCCGTGCACGCGCGTGCCTGCCCGTGCCCGGTTCCTCACCGTCTGTGACAGCACCTGACGGCCGGGCGTGTGCCCGTCGTCCCCGGGGGTAACCCCTGGTCCAGACGCGTCGGGCACCCCGACGTCAACAGACCTCCGGAGGACACCATGGGCATCGGCGTCAGCATCTTCCTGCTCGCACTCGGCGCGATCCTGGCCTTCGCCGTGGACGCGACCGTCAGCGGCCTCGACATCAACGTCATCGGCGTGATCCTCATGGTCTGCGGCGCCCTCGGCCTGCTGCTCACCATGCTCGCCCTGAACCGGGGCACGGCGCGCACCGGCGTCGTCACCGAGGAGCGGGTCGTCAACCGCGACGTCTACTAGACCTGCCGCACCCACAGGCCCGGTCCCCTCTCGGGGGCCGGGCCTGTTGCGTGCAGCCCTAGAGGCCGTTCAGCACCAGCGACACCCGGGCCGGGGCACCCTCGACCACCCGCACCGGGATGCCCCAGTCCTGCTGGCTGACGTGGCAGGCGGGGTGCTCGACCCCCTCGTCGCAGGAGGCCGCCGTGGCGGCTACGTGCAGCACGCCCTCGCCCGGGGCCAGCACGAGGGTGCGCACCAGGTCGGTGCCGGAGCCCGCACCCTCGCGCACGACGTCGCCGCTCACGACCAGTCGCGTGCTCGGTCCGTACCGGTCGTCGGCCTGCTGCCCCGGCGGCGGCACGAAGACCACCTCCAGCACGACCTCCCCCGGCGCGACCTCCTGCACCGGCCGCTGCGTGCGCTGCGCCTGCCCCCGGACCCGCTGCACCAGCCCGGGCGCGACCGGGCGCTCCAGCCGGTGGGCGGCCGAGGCGACGACGACGAGCTGCCCGTCGACGAGCACGGCGTCGCTGGGCTCCCGCACCCCGGTCGCCAGCGTGGTGACCTCGCCGGTGGCGGGGTCGTACCGGCGGACGGCGTCGTTGTAGGTGTCGCAGACCGCGAGGCTGCCGTCGGGCAGGACGGTCACGCCGAGGGGGTGCTGGAACAGGGCGTCTGCGGCCGGGCCGTCCCGGAAGCCGAAGTCGAACAGGCCGGTGCCGACGGCGGTGCCGACCCGGCCGCGGCCCTCGACCTCGGCGTACCAGCGCAGGCTGCTCGTCTCGCTGTCGACGAACCAGACCCGCTCGCCGTCGGACGCCAGCCCGCTCGGCTGGGCGAGGTAGGCCTTCTTCGCGTCGCCGTCGCGCAGGCCCTCGCCCGTGGTGCCGGCCAGGACGTCGAGCATCCCGTTGCGCAGCGTCCACAGCTGGTGCGTCCCGGCCATGGCGATGACGACCTGCCCCGCGTGCACGCAGACGTCCCACGGCGTCGACAGCCGCACCGACGTCGGGTCGCCGTCGAGGGTGTCCCCGGGGCGCCACTGCTCACCGGTCCCCGCGACGGTGGTGACGACGCCGGTCTCGACGTCCAGCCGGCGCAGCGCGTGGTTCACGCTGTCGGCGACCAGGACCGAGCCGTCCTCCAGCACGGCCAGCCCCTGCGGCTCGGCGAACTGCGGGGCGTCGCCGTCGACCAGTCCCCGCTCGCCGCTGCCGTACCGGCGCACCACCTGCTCGTCGCGCACCCGCACGAGGCTGTGGTGCGCGGTGTCGCTGACCAGCAGGTCGCCGTCCGGGAGAAGCACGACCTTGCCGGGGAACAGCAGCTCCGACGTCGGGGCGGGGGGCGGCACGTAGGGCCCGTCCCCGCGGTGCAGCGTCCCCTTCGCCTCGTGCTCGGCGACCAGCTCCTCGACGAGGCGGCCCAGCCCCTCGCCGTGCCCCTCACCGCTGGCGACGTGGACGAGGTAGCCCTCCGGGTCGACGACGCACAGGGTCGGCCAGGCCCGGACGGCGTACTGCGACCACGTCGAGAGCTCCGGGTCGTCGAGCACCGGGTGGTGCACGTCGTAGCGCTCCACCGCGGCGACGACGGCCTCGTGGTCGGCCTCGTGCGCGAACTTCGGCGAGTGCACCCCGACCACGACGAGGACGTCGGCGAAGCGCTCCTCGAGCGGCCGCAGCTCGTCGAGGACGTGCAGGCAGTTCACGCAGCAGAAGGTCCAGAAGTCGAGCAGGACCACCTTGCCGCGCAGCCCGGCGAGGGTCAGATCCTGTCCGCCGGTGCCGATCCAGCCGCCGGCTCCACGGAGCTCCGGGGCGCGTACACGGGCCTGGCGCTTCGGGCTGTCCACGCCTCCATCCTGCCGGAGCGTCAGCGCCGGGCGGCCTCGACCGCCGCCCGCGACTCCGCGCTCAGCCGGACGCCGGGGTGCAGCCGTCCGCGGCGGGTGTCGTAGGCCTGGTCGACGACCGACCCGTCGTCCAGGACGAGCTCGAGGCGCAGGTCGTAGGTGGCGGGGCTGTGCGGGTCGTAGGGGGCGTAGGCGAGGTCGTCGGCGATCCGCTGGACGGCGGCCGGGTCGTCGAGGCGGCCGACCTCGGTCGTGCCGTCCTGCTGCGACCGCAGCACCACCCGGCGCAGGTGCTCGCGGACGCCGGGGAAGGGCCGGGCCGCCTCGGGGCGGAAGACCTGGAACAGCAGGGTGCGCCCGTCGACCTGGGCGGCGAGCCGGAACCGCGGGTCGAAGCCGAGGACCTGCCGGACCGGGGTGCCCTGCGGCACGAAGGCGCTGTCGCCGCTGCGCGGCTGCCCCCCGCGCGCCCCCTCCGACAGCTCGCAGGCCACCTCGAGGACGGTCTCCCCCAGCCGCGTCCCGGGCGGCGCCTCGCCCCCGCCGGTGTACTGCTCCCCGCCGACCTGCAGGAAGTCGACGTAGTCGGCCAGCGACGTGTCGCCGTCCGGGCAGTCCCCCGCGGCCGCCCGGGCGACCAGCAGCACCTGCGCCGGTCCGCACCCCGTCCGCAGGCCCTCGCACCGGGCGAGGGTCCAGACCGGGTCTCCGTACTGCGCGTCGGCCGTGCTGTCGGTGTAGACCTCGCTGCCGCCGTCCGGCAGGGCGCGGGTGTGCGTGACGATCGGCCGGCCCTCGACGGTCGGACGGCTGACGACGAGCTCGGCGCCGCGGCCGTCCCGGCTGCCCCGCTCGAGGCAGGCCGTGGCGGCGGCGGGCGGGCCGCTCGCGCCCTGCGGCAGCCGGTAGGACCCGCACGACGGCAGCGGCTCCCGCTGGGCGAACACCCGGGGGGTGGTGCCGTCGTCGGGTGCGGACGGCGAGGGCGCGACGGCGGGCTGCACGTCGGGGCGGGGCCCGCCGACGCTGGTCGCCCCGACGCCGACCAGCCCGACGGCGACGACGGTCAGCGCGACGGCCCCGGCCTGTCGGCGACGTCGGCGCCGTCCGGCCGTGCTGTGCACCTGCGCGAGGTCCAGCGCCGTCGGGGCGTCGGCGGCGAGGGCCCGCAGCCGGGTGTCGAGGTCGTCGGTCATCGTGCGGTCTCCTGACCCTCGAGCTGGGCCCGCAGCGCAGCGGTGCCGCGGCTGGTGAGGCTCTTGACGGTGCCGACCGAGCAGTCCAGGACCCGCGCGGTCTCCTGCTCGCTGAGGTCCTCCAGCCGGCGCAGGACCACCGCTGCACGCTGCCGGGCGGGGAGCGCCTGCAGGGCCCGCTGCAGGACCTCGCGGTCGTCGGCGGCGGCGTACGGGTCGGCGGCCGGGTGCTCGGGCAGCGCTCCCGTGGCGACCTCCGCGGACCACCGGCGACGGCGTCCGGCGAGGAAGACGTTCAGCAGCACCTTGCGGGCGTAGGCGGCCGGCTCGGCGGAGCGCTCGACCTTCGACCACGCGAGCAGGACCCGCACCGCGGTCTCCTGCGCCAGGTCCTGGGCCGACGAGCGGTCCCCGGTCAGCAGGTAGGCGGCCCGCAGCCACGCGCCCTGCTGGCCCGTGAGGAAGGCGTCCGCCGCTGACTGCACACCTGCTCCGATGCCCGAGGACCCCCGGGAGGTTCCCCCGGGCACGACGGAGCCCCCGACCGCTCGTGCAGGTCGGGGGCTCGGGGGGCTGCTAGAAGCGCGAGGAGATCGCGAGCAGCTCGGCGTACGACGCCTGCGTGGGCGCCTGCACGAGCGCACGGGCGAGGGCCCGGCGGCCACGCGCGGTCGACGTGGTGGTGCGGCTGGTGCTCTTGGTGCGGCGGAGGACGAACATGGTGGAACCCTTCAGGCGGTGCGTGGCGCGGGACCGGTGCGGCCCCTCGTCCGTCTCAACAGCACCGGCGCTCCGCCCCTGCCCGCTCCCGGGGTGATCTCCGGCTCAGTCGGACCGTCCGGACCCGGACACGCCGACAGCCCCCGCCGCAGGAGCGGCGAGGGCTGGCGGGACGGGCTACAGGCGGGTGCTCTGCGCCAGCAGCTCGTGGCGGCTCTCCACCGTGGGCGCGGCGGCGAGCGCGCCGCGGACGGCGCTGCGGGTGCGGGTCCGGCGGCTGCCGGCGGCGGGACGGGTGCTGCGGCTGCGACGGAACAGGCTCATCGTGGGTCTCCTCGTGGGTGCGACACCCCGTACAACGACCCTGCTGGGCGGCCGATGTCGTCGATGAGCGTGACCTCCGTCCGTCTCTCAGGTCACAGGCTCACCAGAGCAGCGCGGTGGTCGGGTCGGCGAGGACCCGCCCGACGTCGGCGAGGAACTGCGAGCCGAGCTGCCCGTCGACGTTGCGGTGGTCGAACGACAGCGCCAGCTGCGTCACCTGCCGGACGACGATCTCCCCCTCGTGCACCCACGGGGTGGGCCGGACCGCGCCGAAGCACAGGATCGCCGACTCCCCGGGGTTGAGGATCGGGGTGCCGTTGTCGACGCCGAACGTCCCGACGTTGGTGATCGTGATGGTGCCGCCCTGCATGTCGGCCGGCGTCGTCCGTCCTTCGCGGGCGGTCTCGGTCAGCTGCTGCAGCGCCTTCGCGAGGCCCAGCAGGTCGAGCGCGTCGGCGTCCTTGACGTTCGGGACCAGCAGGCCGCGCGGGGTCGCCGCGGCGATGCCGAGGTTCACGTAGTCCTTCACCACGATCTCGTCGCCCGCGAAGGTGCTGTTGATCTCCGGGTTCCGCCGGACGGCGAGCAGGAGCGCCTTCGCGACGAACAGCAGCGGCGTCACCTTCACGCCCGCGAACTCGCGCAGGGCCCGGACCTTCGCGACCAGCTCCATCGTCGGCGTGATGTCGAGGGTCAGGAACTCGGTGACGTGCGGGGCGGAGAACGCGCTGCCGACCATGGCCTCGGCCGTGAGCCGCCGGACGCCCTTGACCGGGATGCGGCGCTCGCGCGTGCCGGGGTCGACGACGGGGGTCGGAGCAGCAGCGGGGGCGGCGGCGGCCTGGACGTCGTCGCGGGTGATCGTCCCGCCGGGGCCCGAGCCCTGCAGCGCCGACAGGTCGACGCCGAGCTCCTTCGCCAGCTTGCGCACCGGCGGCTTGGCCAGCACGGCCACCCCGCCGACCCGCTTCTCGGCTGCCGCGCCGACCTGACCGGCGGCGATCCGCGCCGGCTCCGGGGGGGCCGCCTGGACGGGCGCCGCCGCACCTGCCCGGGCCCGCCGCTTGGCCACGGTCTGCTTCGGCCCGGGGCCGACGAGGGTGGCGGTGCGGCCGTCCTTGCCGACCTCGCCGATGAGCGCGCCCTCCTCCTGACCGGGCTCGCGCAGCGACGGCACCATGTCGCCCACCTCGGGGTGGTCACCGGTCGCCGAGACCTGACGCACCGCGGCGCTCTCGACCGGGTTCGCCGCCGCACCCGCCGCGACGTTGCCCGCGGCCTGCTCGAGCGGCCCGGCCGACGGGTCGGTGTCGAAGGTGATGATCGGCGAGCCGACGTCGACCGTGGACCCGGCCTCGTGGTGGATCTGGGTCACGACCCCGGCGTACGGCGACGGCACCTCGACGGCGGCCTTCGCGGTCTCGACCTCGACGATGACCTGGTTGAGCGTGACGGTGTCGCCCACCTGCACCGACCAGGACAGGATCTCGCCCTCGGTGAGGCCCTCGCCCAGGTCGGGGAGCTTGAAGTCGCGCAGCCGGCTCATCAGTAGCCCAGCGAGCGGTCGACGTGGAACAGCACGCGGTCGAGGTCGGGGAGGTACTCCTCCTCCAGCCGCGACGGCGGGTAGGGCGTGTCGTACCCGCCGACCCGGAGCACGGGGGCCTCCATCTCGTAGTAGAGCTCCTCCTGGAGCCGGGCGGCGAGCTCGGACCCGAGGCCGAGCGTCGTCTGGGCCTCGTGGACGACGACGGCCCGCTTCGTGCGGCGCACGCTGTCGAGCACCACCGTCATGTCGATCGGCGACAGGCCGCGCAGGTCGACGACCTCGATCTCCCGGCCCTCCTCGGCCGCGGCCTCGGCCGCCTGCAGGCACGTCTTCACCATCGGGCCGTAGCAGAGCAGGGTGACGTCGCGACCCGGCCGGGCGACCCTGGCCGAGAACACCGTGCCGGGCGCCGCGGCGCTGGTGTCGACCTCGGCCTTCTCCCAGTAGCGGCGCTTCGGCTCGAAGAACATCACGGGGTCGGGGCTCGCGATCGCCTCCTGGATGCCCCAGTAGGCGTCCTCGGGGTTCGACACCGCGACGACCTTGAGGCCCGCCGTGTGGGCGAAGTAGGCCTCGGGGCTCTCGCTGTGGTGCTCGACCGCGCCGATGCCCCCGCCGAACGGCACCCGGATGACCACCGGCACCTGCGTCTGCCCGCGGCTGCGGGCGTGCATCTTCGCCAGCTGGCTGACGATCTGGTCGTAGGCCGGGTAGATGAACCCGTCGAACTGGATCTCGCAGACCGGCCGGTAGCCGCGCATCGCCAGGCCGACCGCCGTGCCGATGATCCCGCTCTCGGCCAGCGGGGTGTCGAAGACGCGGTCCTCCCCGAAGTCCTTCTGCAGGCCGTCGGTGACGCGGAAGACGCCGCCCAGCTTGCCGATGTCCTCGCCCATGAGCAGGACCTTCGGGTCGCGCTCCATCGCCGCCCGCAGGCCCTCGTTGACCGCCTTCGCGAGCGTCAGCGTGGTCATGCGTGCGCCCCGCTGAAGCCGGCCTGGTACGCCGTGAACTCCTCGCGCTGCTGCGTCAGCAGCGCGGTCTCCTCCGCGAAGACCTTGTCGAACATGGACACCGGGTCCGGGTCGGGCATCTCCAGGCACCCCTTCCTGATGCGGGCGGCCAGGGCGTCGGCCTCCTGCTCGAGCCCCTCGAAGTACGCGCTGTCGACGATCTGCTGCTTGAACAGGAACGCCTTCATCCGCTCGAGCGGGTCCTTGAGCTTCCACGCCTCGAGGTCGCCCGCGAGGCGGTAGCGGGTGGGGTCGTCCGACGTCGTGTGCGCGCCCATCCGGTAGGTGAAGGCCTCCACGAGGGTCGGGCCCTGGCCGGTGCGGGCGTCGTCGAGGGCCCTGCGGGTGACGGCGTAGGTGGCGAGGACGTCGTTGCCGTCGACCCGGACACCGGGGAAGCCGAAGCCGCGGGCCCGCTGGTAGATCGGGATGCGGCTCTGGGTCGCCGTCGGGGTGCTGATGCCCCACTGGTTGTTCTGGCAGAAGAAGACCAGCGGGGTGTTGTAGGCGGCCGCCCAGACGAACGCCTCGTTGACGTCGCCCTGGCTGCTCGCGCCGTCGCCGAAGTACGCGATCGCGGCCTCGCCGGTCTCGGCGTCGCCGACGGCGCCGTCCTTCTGGATGCCCATGGCGTAGCCGGTGGCGTGCAGGGTCTGCGACCCGATGACGATCGTGTAGAGGTTGAACCGCTTCTCCTGCGGGTCCCAGCCGCCGTTGCTCGCGCCGCGGAACAGCCCGAGGAGCTTCAGCGGGTCGACGCCCTTGCACCACGCGACGCCGTGCTCGCGGTAGGTCGGGAAGGCGAAGTCCTGCGGCCGGAGCGCCCGCCCGGACCCGACCTGCGCGGCCTCCTGCCCGAGCAGCGCCGCCCAGATGCCCAGCTCGCCCTGGCGCTGCAGGGCGGTCGCCTCCACGTCGATCCGCCGCACGAGCACGAGGTCGCGGTACAGGTCGCGGTACTCGGCGTCGGTCAGGTCGATGTCGTAGTCGGGGTGGCTGACCCGCTCGCCCTCGGGGGTCAGCAGCTGGACCAGCTCGGGGCCCGCGCTGGTGCTCGTCGCCACCGGGGTGGTCTCGACGACCGCGTCCAGAGTCATGGGGCGTGCTCCTCGTGCTCGGTCCCTCCCGGGGTCACCGGCAGGGACGGACCGGCCTCCCGCGCCCGCCGGGTGGGCGGGCAGCGCAGGGTCCGGGCAGGACGTCGACGTCCCGGACGGGCCGTCGGGCCCATCGTGGCAGACCGTGTGACCTGCGTCTCCCGGCGGGCGGGTGCCTACCGGCGGCGCGGGCCCCGGCGGTCCTCGTCAGCCGCCTCGCGCGGCTCCGTCTCGTGGTGACCGGCCGCCTGCCGGTGCGCCTTCGTCGGCTGCTCCGGCGCGGCCGTCTCGACAGCGTCGACGGCCGTGGGGGCGACGGCCTTCTTCGCGGGGACCGCCTTCTCCGCCGCGCCCGCCTGCTTCGCCGGGACCTGCTGCCTCGCGGTGACCGCCCGCTTCACCGCGTCCGCCTTCTCCGCGGTGACCGCCTTCGCGGGGGCCGCCTTCTCCGCGGTGACCGCCTTTCGCCGGGCCCGCCTTCTTCGTGACCACGGGGCCCGCGTCGCTGCCCTTCACGGCGGTCGATCCGCTCGGCCGACGCGCCTTCGTCCCGGTGCTCTTCGGCGGCGTCGTCGGCGCGGCCGCTCCCTCGAGCGTCCGGCACGGGGGCAGCGCCACCGCCCGACGGCGACGGCCGGGGACCGGGACCGGCGACCGGCCCCGCGACACCGGGCAGCGCCGGCCCGGCGACCGCGACCGGCACCGCCACCACCGGCGGGACCGTCGCCACCGGGCACCGGGAGCGCCGGCAGCACGGGAGGCACGGCGACCGGGAGCGCACCCGGTCGGGGCAGGGCCGCAGCCAGCGGCGGGAGCGGGCCCGGGAGCGACGGGCCGACCGCGAGGACCAGTGGGCCGGCCGGTCCACGCCGGGCAGCGGTCAGCGGAGCGGCGGCCGGGGCGACGCCCAGCACGTCCAGGCTGTCGACGCGCGGTCCGAGCGTGAGCTGACGGCCGGGGCCGGGCACCGGGGCGACCCGTCCGCCGAACAGCGCCGACCCCGGGACGACCAGCGGGTCCAGGGTCCGTCCGGTGTCGTCGCGGAGCGCGGTCGACGCGCCCGGTACCGCCACGGTGGTGCGGGTCGCGCCCTCGACCAGCAGCGCGGCGGCGGCGCTCCCGACCACGACGAGGCCGGCCGTGGCGACCGCGAGGAGGCGGGCAGCGCGGAGCTCCGCCCGTCCCGTCCTCCCGCCGTTCCCCACGTGTCCATCTTGACACGGACCGTGGCGATCCGGACACGCTGCGTGCTAGTCCTCGAGGCGCGCCTTGACCTGCGCGAGCGTGTGCTCGATGGACGTCCGGGTGAACCCGCGCCGGTCCTTCGTGCCGGTGACGAGCCCGCCGGCGGCCTCGATCAGGCGCCCGCGGCGGTCCTCCCAGGTCTCGGTGACCCGGCAGCCGCCCTCCACCGGCTCGAGCCGGTAGGACCACCGGGCGACGCCGAGCCCGAACGACGTCACGTCGAACACGAAGCTCCGCCCCGGCTCGGCCTCGACCACCGTCGACGTGGTGCTCCAGCGCCGCTTCCCGGCGGCGTTGCTGCCCCGGAAGACCGCCCCGACCACGGGCCCGCCTCCGCGCACCCACCGGCCGCCGGTCGCCTCGGGGCTGAGCCGCCCCATGCCCGGCAGGTCGCTGACGAGCGCCCACACCGCCTCCGGCGTCGCCGCGACCTCCGTCGACCCCTGGACCGACCCCTGCACCGCACCCGTCTCCGTCACGGGCGGACCGTAGCGGCCACACGTCCCCCTCACGGGCCGCGTGCCACGATCGGCGCCGTGATGACCTCCCGCGTGCGCCTGTCCGCCGCCGCCGTCGCCCTGCTCGTGCCGCTCGCCCTGGCCGGCTGCAGCGACGACCCGTCCACCGTGGCGGGGCCGAGCACCGCCCCCAGCAGCGCCGCGGTCCCGAGCGCCGCTGCGTCCACCGGCAGCGCGAGCCCCTCGGCGCCCGGCCAGGCGCAGGACCCCGAGTCCGCGCAGGTCGTGACGCTCACCGTGGCGGGCGGGCGGGTCACGGGCGACACGGGCCGGGTGGCCGTGAAGAGGGGCGCCCGCGTGCGGGTGACCGTCCTCGCCGACGTCGCCGACGAGGTCCACGTCCACGGCTACGACCTCATGCAGGACACGACCGTCGGGCAGCCGGTGGCGATCGAGTTCGTGGCCGACCGCCCGGGCGTGTTCGAGGTCGAGCTCGAGGACGCCGGGCTGCCGCTGACGCGCCTGCAGGTGGCGTGACCCCCCACGCCTACCCGGTCCTCGCGCACGGCGTCGGCACCCGCTCCGACCTCCCCGTCCCGCTCGGCCTGGCGCTGGTCGGCGCGGCCCTGGCCGTCCTCGTCAGCTTCGCGGCGCTCGGCCTGCTCTGGCCGACGTCCCGCCTGCGCGGCGACGACGCCGGACGCCCCCTGCCCGACGTCGTCCAGCGCCTCGTCGACAGCCCGGTCCTGACCTGGCTGCTGCGCCTGCTCGTGCTCGCCCTGACGGCGCTGGTCGTCGTGGTGGCGCTCACCGGTCCGGTCCAGCCGCCGGAGAACCTCGGCGTCTACGCCTTCTACGTGACGTTCTGGGTCGGTCTGGTGCCCGTCAGCCTGCTGCTCGGGCCGGTCTGGCGCCGGGTGAACCCGCTCCGCACCCTGCACGCCGTCCTGCAGCCGCTGGCCGGGCCGCCCCCCGCCGAGCGCGCCCTGGACCGGCTGGGGATGTGGCCCGCAGCCGGCTCCCTGCTCGTGTTCGCCTGGCTCGAGCTCGCCTACCCGGAGCGCTCCCGCCCGACGACGGTCGGCCTGTTCCTCGTCGTCTACGGCGTGGTCCAGCTGGTCGCCGCCCTGTGGTTCGGCGAGCGGTGGTTCGAGCGCGGGGACGCCTTCGAGGTCTACAGCACGCTCATCGGTCGGCTCTCCCCGTTCGGGCGCCGGAACGACGGCCGGCTGGTCGTGCGGAACCCCCTGGACGGCGTCGACGGCACGCCGGTCCTGGCCGGACTGTCCGGCGTCGTCGTCGCCCTGGTCGGAAGCACCGCGTTCGACGGCGTGACGCGGACGCAGTGGTGGCAGACCGGACCGGGCATCGCCGGCGACACCGCCGCCCTCCCGGCGACCCTCGGGCTGGTCCTGTCGGTGCTCGCCGTCGGGGGCCTCTACGCCGGGTCCACCGCGCTCGCCGGCCGGATCTCGGGCAGCGGCGACGGTCCCCCGCAGTACGCCCACTCGGTCGTCCCGATCGCCGTCGGGTACGCCGTCGCGCACTACTTCTCGCTGCTGCTGCTGGACGGGCAGCTGACCTGGATCCTCGCCAGCGACCCGTTCGACACCGGGCTGGACCTGTTCGGGACCCGGGGCAACGCCATCGACTACGGCGCGGTCTCTCCCGGCGTGATCGCCGGGGTGCAGGTCGGGGCGATCGTCGTCGGGCACGTCCTCGGCGTCGTCCTGGCCCACGACCGCGCCGTCCGCATGACGCACGGCCTGAAGGCCCGGACGTCGCAGTACCCGCTGCTGCTGGTGATGGTCCTGTTCACCGTGACCGGCCTCTACCTGCTCCTGGGGTGACCGGACCGGCCCGCGTCGGGCAGGCTGGGGCCGTGCTGCAGGACGAGGAGGTGGTGCGGCACCCGCTGCCGCGCCCGACCGGAGGACCGCTCCGGCGCGTCCTGCCCCTGCTCGGCCCCGCCTTCGTGGCCGCCGTCGCCTACGTCGACCCCGGCAACTTCGCCACGAACATCACTGCAGGGGCGCAGTACGGGACCCTGCTCGTCTGGGTCATCGTCCTGTCCAACCTGCTCGCCGTCCTCGTGCAGTACCTGTCGGCGAAGCTCGGCATCGCCACCGGCTGGGGCCTGGCCCGCAACTGCCGCGACCACCTGCCCCGGTCGGTCACCCACGGCCTGTGGGCGCAGGCGGAGCTGGTCGCGATGGCCACCGACCTCGCCGAGGTCCTCGGCGGGGCGCTCGCGCTGAACCTGCTGTTCGGGCTGCCGCTGCTCGCCGGCGGCGTCGTCACCGGCGTCGTCGCGTTCGGGATGCTCGCCCTGACCGGCCGCGGGCACCGGCCCTACGAGCAGGTCGTCGTCGGGATGCTCGCCGTCATCCTGCTCGGCTTCTTCCTCGACCTCGTGCGCAGCGGGCCGGACGCCTCCGACGTCGCGGCCGGCCTGGTCCCGCGCCTGCAGGGCACCGACACCGTGCTGCTGGCCTGCGGGATCCTCGGCGCGACGGTCATGCCGCACGTCATCTACCTGCACGCCTCCCTCACCGGCCTGCGCGCCCGCCCGCTCGACGCCGCCGGACGCCGGTCGCTGCTGGCCGCGCAGAAGGTCGACATCCCGGTCGCGATGGTCCTGGCCGGAGCGGTCAACCTGTCGATGCTCGTGCTGGCCGCGACCCTGTTCCAGGGGTCCGACGTCGACACGATCGAGGAGGCGCACGCCGGGCTGCGCGACCAGCTCGGGAGCGGCGCCGCGCTCGGCTTCGCCCTCGCCCTGCTCGCGTCCGGACTGGCGGCCAGCTCCGTCGGGACCTACAGCGGGCAGGTCGTCATGAAGGGGTTCCTGCGCCGGCAGGTGCCCCTGCCGCTGCGGCGCGGCGTCACGCTCGCGCCGGCCCTGGTGGTGCTCGCCGTCGGCGTCGACCCGACCCGGGCGCTCGTCCTGAGCCAGGTCGTCCTGAGCTTCGGCATCCCGTTCGCCCTCGTGCCGCTCGTGCTGCTGACCGGCCGGCGCGCCGTCATGGGCGAGTTCGTCAACCGCCGCCTGACCACCGTCGCGGGCGGCGTCGTGGCCGGGCTGATCAGCGTCCTGAACGTCTTCCTGCTCACGCAGCTGTTCCGCTAGGAGTCCTGTGACCCGTCCCGAGTACGCCGCCGTGCCCGACGGCCGCGACGCCGTCGAGGTCGACCCGCACTTCGCCGCGCTCGGCCGGTCGAGCAGCCTCCCGACGTCGTACCTGCCGGCCGCCGTCGCCGGGCAGCAGCACGGGTGGCGCAAGGTCGCGGCCTGGGTGCTGATCGTGCTGATGACCTCGGCCGCCACCGGAGGGGTCTGCCTGACCTACGGCCCGGGCGAGCTGTTCGCGCTGTTCCGCAACAGCTAGCAGGGCCGCAACAGCTAGCAGGGCCGCGACAGCTGAGCCACCAGGTCCCGCACCTGCGGCCAGGTGGCCGCGAAGCCGGGGTGCAGCACCAGACGGTCGACCTCCTCGAGCGGGACCCACGCGACGGCCGTCGACTCCCGGTCCTCCGCGTGGACCTCGAGCAGCCGGGGCGCCGTCGCGAGGACGGTGGTGTAGCTCCAGCCGCCGTGGTCGTCTTCGAAGGCGTCCAGGACCGTGACCTCCGCGGGCGCGAGCCCGGTCTCCTCGGCGGCCTCCCGCAGCGCCGCTGCCGTGGCGTCCTCAGCGCGGCCCCGCGCCCCGCCGGGCACGCCCCAGGTGTCCCCGTGGTGGCTGTAGGCCGCCCGGTGCTGGACCAGCACGCGGGTGCGGCCGGCGCCGTCGGGCGCGGTCAGCAGCAGCCCGGCCGCCCCTGCCGTGCCCCAGTGCCGGTGGCCCAGCGCGCAGTCGGTCCAGCCGTCGCCGTCGCGTGTCACGCCCTCCACCCTGCCCTCGTCGTGCGGTCCGGGCACGCCCGGGCGCTCCTGCTGCGAGACTGGTCGGCGACGGGTCCGCTCCACGGCCCCGCTCCGCACGAGAGGCCCGACCCATGAGCGACACCCTGAGCGACGCCGACACTCCCCTCGACACGACCCTCGACACCGCGGCCGACACCGCCGAGGAGACGGTCGACGAGCTGTCCCCCGAGGTGCAGGCCGGCGTCGACGCCGCCGTCGCCGAGGTCGAGCGCCGGTGCGCCGCCGACTCCGAGCTGGTCCACGGCGACGTCGTCGAGGTCGTCGCGCTGGAGCAGAGCTCGGTCGACGTCGCGGTCGCCCTGTGCGTGCAGGCCATGGACTTCGTGCCCGACACCGTCCGTCAGCGCATGTTCGAGGCCGAGCACGCCGACACCATCGCCGCTGCCGCCATCGTGACCGCGGAGAAGGACGCCGCCGCGCAGAAGGCCAAGCAGCGCTCCGCCCGGGCCGCCGCCACCCGCGCCGCGACCCTCGCCGCCGAGGCCGCCGTGAACTCCGCCGCCATCAAGTCGGCCACCTGCCCGTCCTGCTTCCAGGTCCGGTCGCCGTCCGGCGTCTGCGGCTGCGACGAGTAGGACCCGTCGGAGGCTGCCTCGGGGCAGCTGCGCTCAGGCGCTCACGGCCTGCCCGCTGCGCGGCGCGGGCAGCCGGAGCGCGCGCAGCACGGGCAGGTCGATCTCGGTGACCAGCTCGGGCAGCGGCCGCGCGAGGTAGTAGCCCTGCACCAGGTGCACGCCGAGGCCGGTGAGGCAGGCGAGCTCGGAGCTGGTCTCCACCCCTTCGGCGACGATCTGGCGGCCGCCGCGGTCGGCGAAGGCCACCAGCGAGGCGACGAGGTCGGCCCGGGCAGGGTCGCTCTCGATCGACGTGACGAGCTCGCGGTCGAGCTTGATGATGTCCGGCTCGAGCAGCAGGACGTGCCGCAGGCTGGCGTGGCCGGCACCGGTGTCGTCGATGGCGATGCGCAGGCCGTCCTGGCGCCAGGGGCCGAGCAGCCGGTTGAGGGCGTCGTAGTCGTCGACGGCGTCGTGCTCGGTGATCTCGACGACCAGCGCGCCCAGCAGGCCCTGCTCGCGGACGCCGTCGAGCAGCTCCTCCAGGCCGGCGTCGGCCAGGGCGGCCGGCGAGAGGTTCACGGCGAGGAAGCGGCCGGCGGCAGCCAGCTCGGGCAGGATCGGCAGCGCCGCGCGGCAGGCGACGAGCTCGAGCTCGACGCCCCGTCCGTGCCGGGCGGCCTCGGCGAACCAGGTCAGCGGGCTGCGGCCGTCGGGGAACCGGGTCAGGGCCTCGGCGCCGACGACCTCCAGGCCACCGGTCGCGACCACCGGCTGGTACACCGGGACAGGTCCGCCGACGGCCATGAGGTTGGCCAGGGCGACGTCGACGAGGCGCGACTCGCTGGTGGCCTCGAACTCGGCCTCGACGACCTCCCCGAGCGCGTCGGCGACGACCTGCAGGACGACGAGGTCTCGGCTCGACAGGCCGGGCAGCGGCTGCTCGGTCAGGCAGCAGAGCGTCCCGTAGAGGCGCCCGTCGGACAGCCGGACCGGCGCCGCGAGGTAGCCGCCGATCCCGCCGTCCTGCACGTCGGGGACCTCGAGGGCGGCAGGGTGCTGCCGCACGTCGCTCATGACGGCGGGCAGGTCGCCGGCGAGGACCCGCTGGCAGAGCGTGTCGGTCAGGGGCCGGCTGTCGCCGGCCGCGAGGGCGGAGCCGGCCGGCGCCACGACCTCGCGGAACACCTGCTGCCCGCCCGTGATCTGGGACAGGAAGGCGACGTCCTGGCCGAGCTGGCGCCGGACCTGGTCGAGCAGGTCGCGCAGGCGCGCGGAGGCGTCGAGCGGGACGGCGGCGTCCGGGGAGCGCCAGGCGGCGCCCGCGAGCCGGGCCTCGGCCTGCCGCAGCGCCAGTCGGAGCCGGGTGCCGGGGGCCGCGGTCGAGGCGGCGGTGCGGTGCGCGACGCCCGAGCGCTGCAGGGCCGCACCCAGCTGGAGGGCACGCCGCTGCGTCTCCGTGCCGCCGGCGTCGACGAGCAGGAGGGCCAGGACGCCGTTCCCGAGCCGGGTCAGGGCGTCGCCCTCGCGCAGCCCGGACAGCAGCGCGAGCAGGACGTCGGGGGAGCTGGCGGTGTCGCGCAGCTCGACGAGCAGCACCGAGGCGGTCGCGCCGAGGGTGGCGCAGCGCTCGTCGTGGTGGCTCAGCTGGACCGACCAGGACGCGGACGTCAGCAGTCCGGTGTGGTGGCCGAGGTCGGCGTCGGGCGCGAGCAGGTCGGCGCGGGCCCGACTGGCGGTCAGAGCGAGCTCGGCGACCAGCAGGCCGGTGCAGGCGTCGGCGAGGGCACGCAGCAGCGGCTCCTGCAGCACGACCTCGGGCGACAGCGGCGCCGACGACCAGCCGCAGACGGTGCCGAGCAGGCGGCCCGCGGCGTCGTGCAGGGGGAGGCTGACGTAGCCCCCGACCGCGAGCCCGAGCCGGTCGACGACCACCTGCAGGGCGGGGACGGCGGCGACGTCGACCGTGACCGTGGCCGCCCGGCCCGCGGTGACGACCGCGCAGAGCGTGGTCTCCCACGACAGCGAGGTGCCGACCGGGAGGACGGCGTGCGGTGAGGAGCTCTCGAGGACGACCCAGCGCTCACCCTGCCGCCGGACGAGGAACGCGCCGTCCAGGCCGGCCTGACGGACGGCGACCTCGAGCAGGGGACGGACCGAGCTGGTCAGGCCCGTGGGCACGGGCGTGCCGCTGCGTGCACCCCCCGGGACGTCCATACGCACCCCATCGGCCGGACTCCCGGGACCCTGCATGACCCCAGGGGGTGACCCTGGAGGTAGACCTGACGGATGACCGACCCCGTGCAGCCGGACATCCAGGACGACGGCGCCCGTCTCACCGCCACGCTCGACGGGCAGGAGGCGGGCTTCGCGACCTACGAGCGGGCCGACGGCCGGCTCACCGCGACCCACACCGTGGTCGACCCGGCCTTCGAGGGGCGCGGCGTCGGCAGCGCCCTCGTGCGGGCGGTCGTCGCCGTCGCGCGGGACGCCGGGGAGGGCCTGCTGCCGCAGTGCTCGTTCGTGCGGGCCCACCTGCTGCGGCACCCGGAGGACCTGGAGCTCGTGCCGGCCGACGCGCGGGACCGGTACGGGCTGCCCGCTGCCTGACACCGCCTGAGACGGCCTGACACGGCGACGGCCGCCCCCGGGGGTCCGGGAGCGGCCGTCGTCGTGCGGAGACTCAGGTGCGGAAGGTGCCGACCAGCTGGTTGAGCTCGGCGCTCATCTGCGCCAGCTGCTCGGCGGCCCGCTGGCTCTGGTTGACGCCCGCCGTCGTGCTGGCCGCGGCCTCCGCGACACCCGTGATGGTGCCGGCGATCTGGGTCGAGCCGGTGGCGGCCTCGGCGACCGACCGCGACATCTCGTTCGTCGTCGCCGTCTGCTCCTCGACCGCGCTGGCGATCGTCGTCTGGTAGTCGCTGATCTGCCCGATGACCAGGCTGATCTGCGCGATCGCGTCGACGGCGCCCGCGGTGTCGGCCTGGATGGCCTCGATCCGGGCCGAGATGTCCTTGGTCGCCTTGGCCGTCTCCTGCGCCAGGTCCTTGACCTCGTTGGCCACGACGGCGAAGCCCTTGCCGGCCTCGCCCGCCCGGGCCGCCTCGATCGTGGCGTTCAGGGCCAGCAGGTTGGTCTGCTCCGCGATGCCCGTGATCACCTTGACGACGGCGCCGATCTCCAGGCTGCTCTGCCCGAGCTTCGTCACGGTCTCGTTCGTCTGGTGCGCCACCTCGACCGCGGAGCTCGCCACCCGGGCGGCCTCGTTGGCGTTCTGGGCGATCTCCCGGATGCTCGCGCCCATCTCCTCCGCGCCCGTGGCGACGGTCTGGACGTTGCGGCTCACCTGCTCGGCGGCCGCGCTGACGACGTTGGCCTGCGCCGAGGTCTGGTCCGCCGAGGAGGCGATGGCGCCCGACACCGTCATCAGCTCGTCGGCGCTGAGGCCGAGGGCACCGGCGCTCTCGCCCATGGTGCGGACGGTCGTGCGGACCGCGTCGATCGCGGTGCTCAGGTCGGTCGCCATCTGGCCGAGCTCGTCCTTGCTGGTGACCTCGACCGTGTGCGTCAGGTCGCCGTCGGCCATGGCCTTGAGGACGCCGCTGACGCTGCGGAGCGGACCGGTGATGGAACGGCTCACCAGGCGGGCCAGGACCAGGCCGAGCGCGGCACCGACCACGAGGATCACGAGGACGAGCGTGCGACCCCTGTCGGCGGCCCGCGTCGCCTCGGCGGCGGTGGTCTTCACGACGGCGACCTGCGAGGTGCCGAGGTCCGCACCGGCCTTGACGACGACGGCGAACAGCTCGTCGCACTTCTTGAGGATCGGCTGGATGTCCTTCACGCCGCGGTTGCTGGCGGGCAGGATCGTGCCGTCGCGGAAGGCGCGGTAGGCCTTCGTCGCGTCGACGTAGGCGGCCAGCCCCTCCGGGTCGACGCCCTCCTCGGCGAGCTTCGCGACGTCGTCGTCGAAGGCGGCGTCGAACTGCGTGATCTGCTGCTCGCGGACGGCCTTGTCGGCGGGCGTCGCGACCAGGTGCAGGAGCACGCGCTGGCGCATGCTGCCGTTCGCGTCCCGGGCGTCGGACAGCTGCTGCAGCGGCACGGCGCCCGCCGAGTAGATGCTCTCCGCCTTGCCGTGGACGCTGGACAGGCCCGCCAGTCCGGCGGCGCCGACGCTGACGGCCGCGGTCAGGAGCACCCCGACCAGGACCATCAGCTTGCTGTTGACCTTGCGGTCGCGGAGCCACTGGGCGGGGCTGGAGGCGCTCATGCGGAGGGGCCGTTCGACGGAGGGAAGAGCTGTCCGTGCTCCATCGACGACGACGCGTCCTCAGGGAGGGCCCGTCGGGACCATCTGTCGGTAGCCCGTCGCGGTGTAGCCAGGCAGCCTCACGGGCCGCGGCCGGCCCCCGCTGCACCGTCCGCTGCGGTCGCCTCGGCGATCTTCTGCCGGGCGGCCGCGCCCTCCCAGACCGCGGCCTCCTCCAGCCCCCGCCACGCGTCGCCCTCCGCCGGCCGCATCGTGCCCCGCTCGTAGATCCGGGGCTCGCCCGTGAGGAAGTCCTGGATGTACCGCGGCGGCGGCCAGGTCTCCTCGCCCTCCTCGAACGGGTCGACGCCGACGAGCGGCCAGTCCCCGTCGAGCAGGTTGTCCAGGTGCACGCTGAGGAACAGCACGACCTCTCGCCTCCCCGCGGGCAGGTCCACCTCACGCGCCCGCTGGCCCGCGTAGACCCCGAGCGTCGCGTCGGCGTAGTACCGCGCGTGCGCGAACCGCCCGTTCGGGAGCGGGACCGCGAAGACGTCCCCGAGCCGCGGCTGCCGACGGCGCGCGGCGCTCACCAGGACACCTCGGGGCGAGGCCCCAGCGCCCACCCGCGACGAAGCTGCCGCTGGCGGGTCGAACTGCGAACCTCCCCTGCTCGGCGCGAGCGAAATGCGAACGCGATGCGGTTCTGCTTTGCGAACCCGTGCGAACGCCTGCTGCGCCACGGGGTCCGACAGCCCCGCCGGGCTCTGGGCTACGTAGCGAACGATCCGCCTGTAGACCGTCGTGCGCTGAACCCGGACTGCCCGGCGTCGTCGCGGACCTTGTGACCGGCGAGGCGTCGCTCGACAGTCAGATCGCGAGCGTGCTCGCTCAGACGGCCGTTGGCGTGCGACGAGGACCTCCGGGTGTTGGGCCAGTGCGCATACGCACCGACCTCCCACCCGGCCAGTCTGCGTCCCGAGTCCCGACTTCCCTCGTACGCGCTTGGCTGTTGTCGAGGCCGAAGGCGGCCCTGACCTGTCGCGCTCTAGTTGAGTCCACGGACGTGGTGTACGACCTCGACGACGACGCGGATGATGCTGCGTGTCGTGAGGACGTAGAAGACGGCCACCGCGTGATCCTTCAGAAGACCTCTCACAGTCGCCCTGAAGGAGAACCACAACGATGACCGCCGCCCCGATTATTGACCCTGCCCTGCCGTGGGACGCGCAGATCGACCGCGCCGACCCCGACCTGGTCCGGCACCTGCTGAAGATGTTCGTGCAGGCGCTGATGGGTGCCGAGGCCGACGCGCTGTGCGGCGCGCCCTACGGCGCGCGCAGCGACGAGCGGACCAACAGCCGCAACGGCTACCGGCCCCGCGACTGGGACACCCGCGCCGGCACGATCGACCTCGCGATCCCCAAGCTCCGGTCCGGGAGCTACTTCCCGGACTGGCTGCTCGAGCGCCGCAAGCGCGCCGAACGGGCCCTGACGACGGTCGTCGCGACCTGCTACCTGCTCGGGGTCAGCACCCGCGGATGGAGAAGCTCGTCGAGACCCTCGGGATCACCAGCCTGTGCAAGAGCCAGGTCAGCGTGATGGCGAAGGAGCTCGACGAGCACGTCGAGTCCTTCCGGACCCGGCCGCTGGACGCCGGGCCGTACACGTTCGTCGCGGCCGACGCGCTGGTCATGAAGGTCCGCGAAGGCGGCCGGGTCGTGAACGTCCACGCGCTGCTGGCCTGCGGCGTCAACGCCGACGGGCACCGCGAGATCCTCGGGCTGCAGGTCACCAGCAGCGAGGACGGCGCCGGCTGGCTCGCCTTCTTCCGCGACCTCACCGCCCGCGGCCTGACCGGCGTCAAGCTCGTCACCAGCGACGCGCACGCCGGCCTCGTCGCCGCGATCGGCGCGACGCTGCCCGGCGCCAGCTGGCAGCGGTGCCGCACGCACTACGCCGCGAACCTCATGAGCGCCACCCCCAAGAGCATCCTGGCCGTGGGTCAAGACGCTGCTGCACAGCGTCTACGACCAGCCCGACGCCAAGTCCGTCAACGAGCAGTACGACCGGGTCCTGGACGCCCTGGCCGAGAAGCTCCCCGCCGTCGTCGATCACCTCGAGGCCGCCCGCCCCGACGTGCTCGCGTTCACCGCGTTCCCCAAGGAGCTCTGGCGGCAGATCTGGAGCAACAACCCCCAAGAACGCCTCAACCGCGAGATCCGCCGGCGCACCGACGTCGTCGGGATCTTCCCCGACCGCAACGCGCTCGTCCGCCTCGTCGGCGCCGTCCTGGCCGAGCAGCACGACGAATGGACCGAAGGCCGCCGCTACCTCGGCCTCGACGTCCTGGCCCGCAGCCGCATCACCCTCGCCGCCACCAGCAGCACCGACACGACCACGAAGGAGGTCAACAGCGAGCCGCTGACAGCAGCCGCCCTCACCGCCTAACCTGCACCCACCGGATCACGTGGTGACCGCTTCACACACCACGTCCGTGGACTCGACCCGCGCTCTGTCGAAGTCGCGGTCCTGGTCGCTCTGAGCCGACGGAGCAGCGGCAGCGGACGTTCCGACGCCCGCGCACGCCGCACCTAGCAGGGTCAGGACAAGACCAACAGCGAGACGATTACTACGTTCGTGCACTTTTCCTGCATCACCGGCGACCGCGCATTTTTGGCGCCTAGGCATCAACGCACGTCCGCGGGCGACAACGGTCCGCATATGCCCTTTGCGCATGGCGTCCCTCGGTCCTATGGGCTGGTGGACCACCCCGAATTCGATGGAGGGCGCGAGAGGAGCTACGGGGTGCTACCTGAGGCGAGCACCGAGGAGGTGCCCCGACGAGCTGCGTGGCCTGGCGGCACTGGTGCCGTTCGCACCCCTGCGGCTTGATTCATCAAGCAGTGGCGACCAGACCTGCAGCACACGCCCACGCTCTGAGCGACGGCTCCGGCGGCCCCGAATGACGACGACGCTGCGGGCCGACAAGGCGTACTCCTCATGCGGCACCCTTGCGCTGCTTCGCAGGCGCGAATCCGCGCGGTCACCCCGCAGCCCGCCGACCAGATCCAGCACCGCAAGAACCGGGGCAGCAACGGCGGCCGTCCACCTCGGTTCAACGCCCGTGACTACAAGCACCGCAACGTCGTGGAATGAGCGTTCAACCGGCTCAAGAACGGGCGTGGCCTGCCCATCAAGGCGGCGTTGTCCTCGCCTGGATCAGCCTCTAGCTCCGATGACTACGGAGACGCGCCCTAGTAGTCGATCTCCTCGGGGAAGCGCCGCAGGACGATCGGGAAGCCGTCGGTGAGGGCCTCGCGCTGGTCGAGATAGTCCCAGACGTGGTCGGACTGGATCAGGGGCTCCGGCTCGGCGGACCACAAGCCGAGGCCGGCGGCGGCAGGCAGGACCGCCCCGACGGGGCCGAACAGGACGGCCCCGGGGTCTGACCCGCCGGTCCGGAGCGGCACCTGCATGCCCTGCCAGGTCGCGGACAGCCGCTCGGCGAGCTCCTGGGTGTCGTTGCGGTTGGTCGTCGCCGCGAGCAGCGCGGCGGCACTTGATAGGTCCGCGAGCTTGAGCTGCTCGTTCGGCGCCAGCCGCCAGAGGACCCGGTGAAGTAGGTGCCTGAGCGTGACGACGGGCTCACGGTCCAAGACCTCGGCGCAAGCGCCAGCGGGGGTTGCGGCGGTGTAGAGCGAGCCGCGGTCAGTGTGGGCGGGCAGGTCGAACCGGCCGGCCGGCGGCGCCGGGGCGCCGGGCGCCGACGGCTTTGCGCTGCTGAAAAAGAAGGGGCCGTAGCCGCGCTTGATGTTGCGCCAGAGCTCGGTCGGAGGCGGGGCTTGGGCGGGTCTGATGATGCCGTTGAAAGCCCCCGTGGCCGCATCTCCCCAGTGAGGCCGCCAGAGGCCGCGGCCGCCGAGGAGCTGCTCGTAGTAGGCGGGAGTTTGTCCAAGGTTGCCGCCCAGCCAGATCGCCAGAGGCCAACCCTTGAAGCCGGGGTCTGCGTCAGCGCAGACGAGCGCGACCTCGTCGCGCAGGGCGCCGCGTACCGTCTGGTAGTCCGGGAACTGCCATTGGCCGGTCCACGACTTGACCGCGACGACCTCGCGGGCCTCCGCGCGGCGGACCGCCTCGTCCTCGTTGATGCCGAGCTCGGAGGCGAACGACGCAGCGTCCCAGAGGGTGAACCCGAGGCTGCGGCGCACCGAGCCGCGGCAGTCCAGGGCGCGGCAGATCCGCTCGAGGCTGCGTTCGACGGCGCTGATTCGGCCGTGCGGGCGGCCGGGGAGGAGTTCGGCGAGCTCGGTGAAGGCCCCGAGGAGGTCTCCCGCCTGGTCGACCAGAATCCGCTTGACGGCCCGCTCCGGCAGGGCGAGCTCAAGCGCGTCATGGCGAACCGGCCCAAGGTCATGCTCACCGAACAGGTGGTGGCCCCACGCGATGCCGGCGCTGCCACCGACTTTGCCAGCCACGAGCGCGGTCATCGAAGCCAGCGCGACGACGCTGCGGACGAAGGCGTTGTAGTCGTCCTTTGCGACGCCGGTGGGCGGTCCGGTGCGGTCGCCCAGGCCGGTCTCGGCCAGGAGAGCGCGGTACTCCTTGAGCAGGTCCTGCATGCGCTGCTCGAGCACGACCAGGCTCGGGGCGTCGCCGGCCTCAAGCTGCTCCGCGAGGGCGGCGACGGCAGCCTGCACCCGGGCGGAAAGCGCTTGGGCTTGGGCGGGGAGCGGGCGCACCTATTGCGTGCGGCGGGCGACGGGGCGGGGCGCCAGCTCCGCGTCCGGGTCGTCTGCGACGGGGACGTCGAGAGTCTCGGGAACCGAGGCAAGCTGGCCGCCGAGCCGCCCGGGCGCGAGGTCGGTCAGGTCGTCCGGCATGTGCGCCTCGCCCTGGCGGTAGCCGCGACGGACGGCGCCGTCGGAGCAGTAGTAGCCCGGTACGGCGTATCCGAGGTCGTTGAGGACGTCCACGGCCAACGACGCCGCCGGCCTATTCCCACCGCTAGCATCGGCGAGCGCGCCCAGGGCGCTGGCGTGCGAGGGCCAGCCGGGCACGCCGCCGGCGGCCCGCACAGACGCGCGGAGCCGCTCGAAGGACGGGAACACGGCGTCGTCACCCAGGACCAGGAACGGCCCGTAGGGCGCAGGGGCGTGATCCCAGCCGAAGTCGGGGCCGTCGGCCTGCCAGGGTCGGTCGCCCTCCACAGGCCGGACCAGTTCAAGGGGCCCGCCGGCGCCGTGGCGCGACCACTCAGCCAGCCGGGCATGTAGCGCCGGGCCGAACGTGAACTGCCCGAACGTGTCGTCCTCGGCGATGTCCTGGTCGAGGGTCTTGGCCAGGAGCGGCCGGAGGGCGTCCAGCAGCGCTCGGGAAAGCAGGAATGACAGGGCCGCGGCGGCCTGGCCGGTCGCCCTGTCATCGTCGGAGAGCGGGTGGCCGAGCGCGTCGAAGCACGCCCGCAGGCTCTCCGCGTCGAGCCCACCGGTCAGGACGAGCGGGACGAGCCGCACATTGACCGTCGAGCCGTCGTCGGCGGAGAAGACTCGGAGCTTGACGATCTCGAGCAGTTCCGCGCACGGCCTGAGGGCGTCCCGGACGGCCGCGAGCCCGTCGCCGGTGGGGAACAGCGAGTAGGCCCTCGCGCCGGAGCCGGCGGCGGCGCTGTTGGTGACGTCTACCGTGAGCCACTCCGGGGCGGTCAAGAGCCGGTCGAACTGCTCGGCCGTGGCCCGCAGCGACGTCGTCATGGGAAAGTCGGTGAAGTAGGGCAGGAGGTTGTCGCCGAAGGCCCGGGCGAACTGGTTATGGAGCCCGTCCTTGTGCCGAACCTGGTAGACGCGCATTGGCTCGACGCCGAACAGCGAGACCGACGGCGGGGCATCAGGGCCGAAGTCGAGCGCAACCGAGGCGAGGACCTCCCCGTCAGGGCCAACGAGCGCACGGGCCTCGACGAGCCGCGCGTCGAGAGTCGCGCCGGTAACCCGGGTGTCGTCGAGGACGAGCACGCGCTTGCCGTCCCAGTCCTGCGGCGGGTGAAGAGCCAGGAACCGATCCGATACGACCGTCCCGCGGGTGGGCGCGGGCAGGCCGTTCTCGCGGAGCAGACCGTAGACGCACGCCATGCGGCGGGCGGCCAGGAGCACTACGTCGACGCGCTCGGTGTCGAGCGCATCGTGGGCCCCCTCGATGAGCCCGAGCAGCTGGCGGCGGACCGCGGGGTCGCGTATGGCGTGGAGCGCGCTGTCCGTCGCTGCCCGGGGGTCCGGCGAGACGGCCCGGGGGCCGGCGTCAGTCGGGGCGTCGACGGGGGCCATCACCGGCTCATCCGGGCAGCGTGCCGGCGCCCGTGGGCGGCGGAGGCGCTGCGCGCGCGGGTCAAGCCGAGCTCCGGTCGTCGACGGGGACGGAAGGACAACGGGTGAACGCTAGCAAGCGGCGGCCCTCCCGCTGAGCCGCCGTGGCGGCGCGGCGCGGCCGTAGTCGAGGGCGGGCCCCTGGGCCTGCCACGCGCGGCGGCCAGGGCGGCGTGTCCGCGTTCGAGTGTGCGGGGATGTCGGACCTCCTGTCTCGTCGCTGTTGTCGGAGGCATTGGGGCGTGTTTGAGCCCCGGCGGCGGAAGTGTTCGTCTGATGCGTCAGGCGTGCCATGCCGATCTGTCCCGGCAGAAGGGACAGGCGCTGCCTCGGCGCGTGAGGCGAGTACACCGCACGGCGCACTGCGGCAGAGCGAGCACGCAGTCTGCAGGACGAGCCGGTTGCACCGACCCTTCATGCGGCATACGCAATGACGGTTGGCGCGTCGCGACCCCGCAGGCCGTCGCTGCAGGGGTCTGCACGCCCGGACTAGCGGCGTTCGTGCCTCGCTCGGACAGCGACGGTTCGTCGGTCGGTCGGTCGGCCGGTCGCTGCGCGGGTGGACTGGACGTGACGTTTTCCGCGTGTAGGTACGTACGGTTTGCCCGGAGGCTGTCACCAACACTTGTCAGGCGGGGCTCCGCTCCGGCCAAGCCTCTCGGTACCCGGGCCGACCTGGCTGATGTTCGGCGCTTCCGCCAGTGGCCCCGAAGCGCGTCGAGCCTTGGGTCAGGAAGACAACGGGTGGCTCACAACCATGATGGTGTTGAAGGGAACCTCGCCGCCGCCCCACGCAGCATCCAGGGCGAACGCATTCCCCCAATGCGCACCAAAGTTTTCAAGTTGACGCAGGAGTACGGGCAAGGCTTCAGGCGCTTCCGCGAGAACCTCGTCCGCGTGCTGGATCACAGTCAGATATACGCGAGCTGGCACGGACTCCAGCTCGGACATGCATTCGTCGAACGCGTCCCAGTTCCAGCCAAAATACTCCGGGAATTGGAACTCGCGCACGTACTCCTTAAAGAGGTCATTGACCGTACGCATACGTCGACCATCGAGTCTCACGACAAGCGCATCCATGGCCGTGGCCTCAAGGATCACGGCATCGGCCTGCGCCTGCGCCAGGTGGTGTACCCACGGGCGGCGGCGAGAAAGGATCGCGCCGGGCTTTACGGCCATGGCAGGAACGTCTGGTAGTGGTCCGGGGAGTACCAGAATGAACCGTCGGACCCCGTGACGATGCGCTCCCCGCCTGGCTTGGTGTTGCCTGCGGCTGGGACGGTCCCCAGCCTTGACGTGACCCTGCGCGCAGCGGTGAGCCTTGTACGGCTCAGGCTGGTGCGCCTCGAAAGCAGCCTGGCACGTCTGGAAACACGAATGCCGGAAGATGCACGCAGGAGTTCTCCGACGACCGACTTCACGAGAGGTACCGCACCCTAAGCCCTAGATATCGGATCAGGGCACCTCGAACATATGCGGATTCAACATGCGGAGGAACCCGGGCAAAGCGGACAGGTTCCGTTGACCTGCCGCTTACTCACTGGAACCTTCTCGTCCAGCTCCCACCGGACGTTGAGCCAGATAGTGGCAGTGCGGTGGAGTGCCCTCTGAGCCTTTGCTACAGAGGTTATCCCAAGCCAAGGAGAGCGCATGACTGCAGACCGCAAGCGAACCGTTGGGCGGACCCTTGCAATGAGCGTGGTGTTCGCGGCCATGGCTGGGGGCGTCGCGGCAGCCGCTGGCGTGCCCACCACGGGGGCGTACGCGTCCAACGTCGGCAGGACGTTGACGATTAAGGACACGCTGGCCGATGGCGACAATGCCTATTCCAACTGGAACAGCAGCGGAGCCAACCGGGTCACGACCAGCGGAGGAAACGGTTCGACCGCTACGGTGACGCCCTCAGTCCTCAACAACTTCCGGGCCTGCCGCGACCAGGGCAGTTTCAACCCAGACAACTGCTCGAGCTACGTCAACCCCTAACCCCCAGAAAACGAGGGTCGCGAACGTGAGTCCGGCAGTAGAAGCGAAAGGGCTCACCTTCGCGTACCCCAGTGGCGACAGGCTGTTCGACGGCCTCGACATCAAGTCGGACAGGCGCCGCTTCTTATGCCTGACTGGCGCGTCGGGCGTTGGAAAGTCGACGCTTCTGTACTGCCTAGCGGGCGTCCTTCGACCAGCGGCGGGTGAAGTGAGCCTGCTCGGCGAGCAGTTGCCGACATCCGCCGCTGGTCGCGCGGCTGTCCGGCTACGTCACTGCGGATTCATCTTCCAGAGGGGGGAATTACTGCCAGAGCTCACCGTACTTGAGAACGTGGCGCTGCCACTGCAACTCAGCGGCATCGCCCGCGCAGCCTCGCTGACGGCTGCCGCCGCATCCCTGACCAGGTTAGGCATAGGAGGGTGCGCGTCGCGCTCACCGAGCGAGATATCCGGAGGACAGGCTCAAAGAGCTTCGGTTGCGAGGGCCCTCGTACATGCGCCGTCCATCGTGTTCGCGGACGAGCCCACTGCCTCGTTAGACGCGAGGAGCAGAGAGGTCGTTATCGGGCTACTGCACGAGGTGGCGCTCGCCGGGGCTGCTGTCATTTGCGCAACTCATGATCCGACTGTGATTGCTATGGCTGACGATTGCCTGAACCTGCCTGGCTATCCTCATGCGGACTAGTCCAGGCCGGGCCGCAACCATCGTCGGAATGACGTTCTTTCGACGCGGAAGGGGCGCTACGAAGTTCCTGGGCCTACTTACTGGGACCGCCGTTGCCCTTGCTCTCACCAGCGTGGTCGGCGTCGCTGGCTTCCTTGGAGAAGTCGCGCAGCACGGGCAGGCGCGGGACTTCGGACCATACCGTCCGGAAGGGTGCATCCAGGCTTCCTACCGATACGACCCCGTGGGGTTGAAGCAGTACACGCGCCTGCTGCTCGCCGCCGCTTGCAGCCACACTCCCGCACCCCCTGGTTTGGATTCCTTGCCTCGCCCCGGGGAGACCTACTTGTCTCCCGCTCTGCTCAGCCTGAGGGAGAGTGACAGCAGGATCCTGACTCGCTTCCCACGAGTAAACGGGGTCATAGCTAGGTCTGGCCTCACGGGGTCGACCGAACTCCTTGCCCTAGTCGGCGTCGAGCCAGTGTCGGGTCCACTTCCGCTGGGCGTGACCGCCTTCGACACTTTCGGCTCCGACGTGGACTACTTGGCGAACTACCTCCGGTTCAGCCGAGTTACCTTTCTGGTGATTGGTGGATTTTTTGTCCTCCTTCCGAGTATGTACCTGGTTGGGGTCTGCACACGATTGAATGCCCGGACCCGCGAGCGCCAGCTTGCCATTCTTCTGATCATGGGAGTGGCGCGGTCAGCTCTACGCGGTGCTCTCGCCCTCGAAGCGGTCGTCACCGTGGGCCTCGGCGCGATCGTTGGTCTGCTGGCGGCTCGGAGTGTGCTGCACCCTCTGACTCCGACTTTCGCGAGTTGGACGGCCTACCCCGGCTCTCTGGAACCTCGCCCTGCAAGCCTGCCGTTCGTTCTGTTGGCAGTGGTGCTCATGACTGCCACAGCGGCCTTCAGAGCATCACGAGTGGCAGCCCCATGAGGCGCGGCCAACTGGCCTTCCGCGCGCGCACGCACCTTCGAGTGGCGCTGCTCGCTGTTGGACTTGTCAGCGGGCTGGCCTCAGCACGATGGCACAGTGATGGCGCCTGGCCGCTCGTGTTCGGCGGTCGCTTGACCACCTTTCTGGGACTCCTACTCATTGTCCCGCCGTTGTGCGCGAACCTGGGCACCTCGCTCAGCAGATGCGACTGGGCTGTAGCAGCAGTAGTCGGCGCTCGGCTGCGGCGCCCCGCCGGGCAGCTGACACGTGCATTGGGAGCGCTTGCTTCGGGACTTTTTCTACTGTCCGCTGGCGCTGCGACCGTGTCGTACTTGGGCGATGACCCTGCCACGGTTCAGCAGGCGTACACCGTCGACGGGTCGACCGTGTTGGAGGTCAGGCGCCCAAGTGCGGAAATCCGGCGAATGCTTGCTCCCTACCGCGTCCTGACCGGCACTGCTGCAAGCGATGATCCAGCTGTTTCGGGCACTCTTGTTGGCGCTTGCGCGACGTTGCAGCGAGCCGTGGGCGGCAGTGTCGATTGCTCGCCCTCCGCTGTCTACGGCATTGCTTACGACGGCCAGCCGCTGCCCGCACTGAGCGCGGGTGTCAGACCCACCAAGATGCAAGGGCCGCGAGCGTCTCTACTTGCGGGGCTCGTCGTCCGCTATGAAGACAAGCCCATCGAAGCCGCAGACGACGTCATCCTCGTGCCGTTACCAGTCTCAGAGGCTGACACTCTCTTCGACCGCCTGATAGGGGTCGACCCCGCCGTGAATGTGCGCCTGGCAGGGGGGGCAGACGTATCCGGCGCTAGCGAATTGCAATCGATCTTGGACGTGTTCCGCTACGGCGCAAGTTATGCAGTCGTCGTGTCGCTGCTTGCCGTCATGATTGCACTCGCCGCCCTGCTTCTGGACCGACAAGCCGGCAATAACTACTTGCAAATTCTTGGAGCGGATCGCAGGCAGGTCACTGTGGCCGCCCTACTTGAGATCGGCTGTGCGACCGCGCTCACGATCAGCGTCGCCCTGCTAAGTGCCTGGGTCTGGGCCGTGGGACTGAGCGGTGAAAAGCCAGTAGAGCTGGGCGCACTAGCCACCCCTTACCTTGCTGCCGGGCTGCTGATCGCTCTGACATCCACCGCGCTCGTACTGTTGAACTCGCGGGGTGCGCGGCTCAGCGTCGTCGCTGATAGGGACGGGCTCGTTGCAGCCTACGACTCGTACTAAGCGTGTGGGCTCGCGACCAGCGCGAACTTGAGTTGATCCGTGTAGCGCTGCGACGAGGAAGCTCGACATCACCGGCCATACCGCGAGCCGGCTCGTCGAAGGCGGAGCCACCTCAACCAGACTGGCCGCCGGGGGCGGGGCTCGAGGCAGCCCGTCGCTCGCGCGCTGCCCAGCCGCTCCTGCTTGACCCGCCCGTCAGCAGCCCGTCCAGCGGCCACGACTTCGTTCGTCCAAGGCTTGCACCAGTGCACTTGCCCGCGCCTGACCACATAGTGGGACCTGCACGGGAAACTCCAGTTCCCGATGGACCCCGCCCTACTGACCGCGTCGTCCCCGCCCAGTAGCGACAGCGTCTCTCCGTCGTACGCGATCTGCCAGTCCGTCGGTGAGAGCGGTGTGACCACCTCGCCTCCACAGCCGCAAGCACAGAGGTGCACGGCTGTTGCGTAGGCGAGGCTGACGTAGATCAAGTCAGGCTCCAGCACATCCGGCACGGTGTCGACGAACTCGTGATGAAGCCGCTTGGTCACGGGTGCTCCTGCCCGTCGTTCAGGAGTGCGTTCCCGTCGACCGCGTAGATGCTCGTGGCCTCGGACTCGCTGTCCGCGTAGAAGCCCCGGAGCTTCTTCCAGCGCACGACGGCGAGGGCGGCGTTGAGGGCGTTCAGCTCGACCATCTGGATGTTCGTCCGGTAGGCGTCATCGGGCTGCTCGTCGGCGGCGGCTCCCCGTGGCAGGTGCCGACGGGCGGCGTCACGGGTCGTCGGCGTGCTGGTCGTCGTTCGAAGCTGTCCCTGCACCTGGTCGCCGTCCCCGACAGTGATCAGGCCCATGCCACTGTCGATGAACGTCAGTCCGCGCTCCTCGAGAAGTCGGGCGAGCAGTGCCCGGGCACGGTCGGAGTCGACGCAGAGGAAGACGCAGTCCATCCCGTCGAGCTCCGCCACGTTCGTCTCATCGACTCGATAGGGATGGGCGACCACGCCTGTCCGCATACCTGCCCAGCGGCGCTCGTACAGGACGACCTTGAACGGTCCCCCCTGCAGCTCGGGGACTGACGTGGGCCCGGGTGCGCGGAAGGCGTTGTGCTGCAGGTACCGGTCGTCGTCGTACAGGTGGATCTCGGCGACGTGGGCCTTGCCGAGCAGGTCAAGGATGTAGCTGCCCGTCCCTCCGACGCCCACGACGGCCACACGGGCGCCTTTGAGTGAGTCGTTCGCGCGGGCCGCGCCGCCGCGGTAGTAGGCCGTGTCCATGTAGAGGAACGGGCTGTCGTCACTTGCCGATGCGACGACTCGGTAGGTCCTGGCAGTGACGGAGGCGTCCAGCTGCTGGGCGGGCGCGCTGAGGATGTTCGCGTAGGTCGTCATCTTCTCGTAGTAGTCCTCGTAGGCCGGCCTGCCGACCGGCTTGTGCGAGAAGCTGAAGTCGATGACGACGTTGCGGGTGAGTTCCTGTCGACCAGCCTGGTGGAGGATCTGGTGCAGGGGCTGACCGTCAGCCGCGCACGGCTGCTGACCGGTGAACATCGCGACGTGATACGGGTTGGGCACCGGCAGGTCGGCCGCCAACTCGAGCGTCGAGACCAGTGTCCCGCTGGCGACTTTCCGGTCCTGCGTGACGTACGGGATGTCGTGGACCAGCAGGTGGTTGTCCCGGATCTCGACGCAGTAGCCGTCGGCGCGCAGTCGTTCCAGCGCGTCGCTAGGACTTGTCAGTGGCGGTGACATTGAAGATCATGCCCTCCTTCACCTTGACGCTCTCGCCGACGACGAGGGACCCCTCGGGCTTCGCGCCGTCGCCACGGCGGAACGTGATGGTGAACATGACGTTCTCGCCGGTCGGCGGGGCGTCGAAGGCGAGAGCGACGACCTCCTCGAAGGTCAGCGTCTTCGCCGAGACCTCCCTCGGCCTCGCATTAACGATGATCGTCAGGGACTTGTCGGTACTCATGGTCTGACCCTTCGTGTCGTCGGGCCGCGGGAGCGGGCCTCTTGCCCCGCCCTCGACGTCGCACCTCCGGGATTCGTCCGGTCGCCCGGGCGCTGGGCATGCGGGATGTGCATCCCTGCCATAGCGGTGGCTGTCCTGGGTACCGCCGCGATGATGATCATCAGCGGCGCGTCGACTTGGGCCGTGAAGCGCCGAACGAGCGGTCCCGCCCGGCGGCCGCAGCTGCTGCTCGACGGCCGGCCGGGCGGGGCCTTAGTGGCGCTACTTCTTCGGACGCTGCGCCAACGCGCTGCCGGCCGCCGTCTTCGACGCCTTGCCGGTGCGCCCGTCCCGCAGGACCTTGCTCGCCGCAGCGGCCGCTGCCTTCCCGGTCACCTTGCCCTTGCCCATGCTCTCACCTCCTCTCGCCTCGCCCCTCGACGGACGTCGCACCGTGGCGGCACGTCCGGGCCGGACGCACGAGTCCGGTGCGACGTCTGGGGCGAGCGCACGCGTACGGGGAGGAGGCGCTCGGCATGACGAACAGACAGCAGCAGCGGCACTCCCTCTTCGGGCCGGACCTCGGCCCCTACGGCCCGCCCACCCTGCCTACCGTCGGAGGGCTGTACCTGGTGAGGACGTTGCTGTATCAGTCGGATGACCCTGCAGACAAGCGACGTGCAGTCGTGGTCGGCAGCCCGTCGGCACCCGGTCCGCTCACCTACGTCCGCATCGCGACAAGGACTTCCAAGACGACCGTCGCCGGCGTGCGCCACCCCGCTGATCTGAGCATCGGCTGCGACGTCGATGGCGTCTTCTCTGAGCCTCGCGTCGTGCTCTCCTCGTCCTGGCGACCGGGAGACGTGAAGCTGCTCGGCATACTTCCCGCGCCGTACCTCGCCGACGTCCTGGACCGGTTCGGGTGACGGGCCCGCGGGAGGAGCTTGAGGAGACCGGCCGCATCGGGGCGAGCCTGGCGGAGCTGCTCTACCGCACGGTCGCCGTGGTCGGAGTCTCCCGTCGGTTCCCGCCCCCGGAGGGGAGCACGGCCTGGGACCAGACGGCCGTCGCAGACACAGCTCACGCCCTAATCGACGGGGAGCGGGGCGCGAAGAGGCTCGCGGACGCGCTGCTGCGTTCCACAGATGAGGACTCCTTCGCGCGACAGATCGAGGGCGCGACGGTCAACTTCCTCCGCGACCTCGCCCGCCAGACGGACTTCGGCAAGGTCGTGCGCCGGGTGACGGAGATCCTTCGCGAGGAGGAGCAGTTCACCGAGCACTTGGGCGCCCCAGCCCGATTTGGGCTCGCGGACGGCCCGGACTCGGTGAGCGGAGCCGGCCCCGCGGCGCTCGCGCGCTCGGCGGGACTCGAAGCCGACGTTGCCGTTCCTGCCTGGAAGAGCGAGCGGCGCGACGCACCGATCGCTGACCGGCCTTCCATAGTCCGCATCCTGCTACGGATCCTGCATGCTGCGGACGGCACCATCACGGCCGTGGAGGCCGCCCACGCCGTTGCCGCTCGCATCGACGTCCGGCGGACGCCGCTGACCGTCGAAGTCGGTGTCCTCGAGCGCCTGGCCGAGCCCGCAGACCCGGCAGTCGCCGCGGCGGTGTCCGCCGAGGCTCGACGCCTCTTCGAGGCGCTGGATGACCGGGAACGCATCGTCATCGCTAGTTACGGCGAGCCGTGGGAAGGCGTTGCCGACCGGCTCGCACTCAAGCGCAGCACCGTGATGCTGCTTCGTCAGCGCGTTGTCAGGCGACTGCAGGCCGAACTCGATGTCGTCGTCGACGAAGGCGGCGGCATCCACGGGGGTGACGAGCTGGGCTCTCTCGTCGTGCAGTCCGTGCGAGAACTCTGCCTCGGGTGGACTGAAGGCCGGACATGACCGGGCGGTGCGACGTCTCAGGGCAGTATCGCGCTACAGAAGGGAGCAGCTGATGAGCGCGGCAACTATGCACCTCGGCGCGCTTGAGCTCGAGCACGTACAGCGATCTGGCCCATCCGCGAAAGAAGCAGTTCACCTTGCTGCCTGCGTCGAGTGTCGAGTCAGGGTGGCCCGGCTCGCCAAGGCAGAGGGGCTCCCTCCCGCAACCGGGTCTGCGCTCGCCAGGATCACCGCCTCACAGACGCTCTTGAGCCCCGAGATCGCTCACGCGAGCCGGCCCGCTGTTGTGGCGGCGTCACCCAACCCCGGCGAGCTCTGGCGGATCGGCGGTGACGAAGCGCTGCTCGTCTGGGTCCGGCGACTGCTCGACGGCGCCGTTGACGTCCTCCCCGTTGTGCTCGACGTCGACCTCGCTGACGAGCACACGCTGCTGCTGCCGGCCTCCACCACACCGCTCGGACTCGACCTGGCGATCATCACCTCCCTGCGGGCGCACGTAGCCCCCGACGCCTTCCTCTCCCGCGTGCACGACCTCGGCGGCCAGGCCGCGGCGGACATCGACGAGGTCATGACCGCGGCCCGAAACGGGCGGCCGCCCGAGGGGGTAGTTGTCGGTGCACCCGTCTGGGACGCTGATGATCAGCGCATCGAGTATCAGAGGACGGTGGCGGACGTCCTCGCCGACCTCGGTCCAGCCGCGTGGGCACGCCGGCAGAAGTGGAAGGCCGCCGAGACCACAGCCGACCCGAACCTGTACCTGCTCGTGGAGGAGCAGCTCGTTCTTCGGCACAACCGATGCACCGTCCACACGAGCTTGCGCGTCGTCTCTGCGCTGCCCAGCCGCGCACTGCTCTCCGCCGTCGCGCGTATCGGCTACGCAGACACGAGCCTGCTACTGGCCACCCTTCCTGACTGGTCTTCTCAGGCGCCCGACGACCTCGCGGTGGCATGCCGGCACCTCGTCGGCCAGGAGCCGGGAACTGCCGCCGTGGCTGTCTGCGGCGCAGGTCCCGACTACTTGACGGTGGTCGTCGATACGCGGGCCATGCGGCAGGCCTACGAGCCGCCGACCGGCTACCTGGCACCGCCGCTCAACAACCTGGAGCCGCTGCAGGTCGTGGATGCGCTGGCCAAGTTCCTTGAGCAGCGCGACCCGGCCTGGGAGGACGTCGGAGGCGAGATCGTCGTCACCGCGACCGACCTGCGCGCGACGGCCCGTGACGCGGCGGACGCCGCGGTCGCAGACATCGCCGCACAGGGCCGCCGGGCCGCCACGCCGGCGAAGAAGGAGGCCTGGACCGCGATACCTGACGGCACCGCAGACGCCCTTGCCGACGCTGTCGCCCGGCTCGTCGCAGGCGAGGAGCCCGCGACCGTGCTCGACGCGCTCACCAGGAAGCAGGACGGAACGTGATCCGGCGGCTGCGACTGGAGAACTGGCGGGCCTACGACGCGCTGGACATCGAATTCGGCCCCGGGACCACCTTCGTCGTGGCGCCCAACGGGGTCGGGAAGACCTCACTTGTCGAGGCGGCAGCCTGGGCACTGTTCGGCGAGTACGCGCCACCCGCTGACAGGCCGATCCGGGCCGGAGCTGACAGCGCAACGGTGCAGATCGAGGTGGAACTGCCGGACCAGCGCGTCCTCAACGTGACACGCCACCGCGCCAGCAAGCTCCCCCGGCGGGCACCCGAGCCTGTTGTACTGGTCGACGGGGCGCCTGCTGCCTCGGAGTCCTTGCCGCAACTCCTGCAGGACCAGTTGGGTGCCGACCCTGCGTTCCTGGCACGCGTCGCGATGCCACGGCCGCACACGCAGCCGTCGCACCTGGATGGGGGCGGGCTCACCGCGCATCTGTGCCGACTGTTCGGGGTCGAGAGCTTGCTCGCGGCGGCCGGCGAGGCCGACATGCGAGTCAAGGCGCAAAGTCGCCTCATCCGCGCAGCGAAGCAGGGCGCCAAGGTCGACCAGTCGAGGCTGTCCCACCTGACGGCAGCCGCAGCCGAGGCCGCCGACCGGGCAGCGGCTGCTAAAGCGAACCATGACAAGGCCCGTCTAGAACTTGCGTCCGCTGAGGCGGAGGAACGTGCGCAGGCTGCCCTCCTGGCCTGGGAGGAGTCCGCGCGCGTGTACGGCGAAGCACTTGCCCAGGCGGCAAAGCGAGCCTCCGACCTGCTCGAGACAGAGGTCCTTCCCGAACGACTTCAAGGTGCCCTGGCCGCAGCTGTTGTCGCTGCGCGTGAGGAACTAGGCGTTGCAGCGCGCGCTATCGGCGCGAACGAGGCGCAGCAGACCGCGATCGAGGCCGCAGCGGCCGGGCTCATCGCAGCAGATGACGACTGCCCAGTCTGCCGGCGACCCCTGGACGACCAGACGGCCGCCGCAGCTCACCAAGCTCAGGACCGCGACCTCGAGCGGCTACGACGAGAGCGCACCGCGCTCATGAGCGAAGAGCGGATCGCGGCTCGGCGTATTGAAGCGCTAGCGGAAGTCAGCGGCGCTGCAGCCGCCCTGCCCAAGCCTGGTCCGCGCCCCGAGACGCCGGTGCACGGGACGGTGGACGTGCCCGACCTTGACACAGCGCGGCAGATCGAGTCGGCAGCGTTGAGCGGACTTGTGGCCGCGACCGCAGCCTCTGACAACGCGCAGCACGCGCTGGCCGCCGCCACCGACGATGAGACCGCCCACTCAGCCCTGGTCGAGCTCTTCGCAAAGGAAGCGGTGCTGCTCAGTGCTCGGGCCACGATCAACGCGACAGCGGCCGCGTTCGTCGACCGCACCGTCCGTCCCATCGCTGACGAGCTCGCACCGCGCTGGTCCGCAGTACTGCCCGGCCGCGGTGGGCTTCACGTCACTGGCGCGGGAGCGCTGACCCGGCCACTCGAAGGTGAGGACCTGGCCTTCGACTCATTCAGTGGTGGAGAGCGGACCTTAGCGCTGGTCCTTCTCCGCCTTCTCGTCGTTCAGATGACAACGAAGGCCTCCTTCTGCTGGTTTGACGAGCCGCTCGAGCACCTTGACCCTGATGCCCGTCGCCAAGTCGCGAGCCTGCTCGCCGGCGCCGGCAGTTCGGCGCCACTACGACAGGTTCTCCTGACCACCTACGAACAGCCGCTTGCCGAACGCCTCGCTGCAGACAGCCCCGGCCGGGTCAAGGTCATCGCTGTCCGCTGACCACCAATATCTAGGCGCCCGACCGCCGCGACGAAGCGGCAAGAGAACACTGATGCAGGCGTCGAGAGTTGCGCGTCGAGAGGTTGCCGTTAGTCCCCGACCGAAGACTGGCCCGGTCTCCTTCAAGCTTCAGCCAGCTGCCTAGACGCCTACGCCCTGCAACAGACCGCAATTTGCCTGCTGCTCCATGCCCCGAGTCCTCGGACGAGGCGGCGGCCACGGGGTCGGTCAGAGTTCGATCGGCCAGCGCGGTGAGAAGGTCTTGCCAGTGGGGACAGCGTCCAAGATGTTCGTGATGTTCCAGCCCCGGATTTCCTGTCGGGTCAAGCAGAAAGCCATGAGCCGAGGCGCCTTTCCAGCGGCTCCCGGTCGAAGACTGTAAGGCTCTACTTCTCGGGTCTCGACAGAGCCGTCGCTCTCGCGAGCCGTCAAGACGACAGTGTTCAGCTTACGAGCGGAACCCCGCACCACGTCTAGAAGATCCATGTCCTACATCCGACAGTCTGTGGGGCGGTGCACCAAGCCGCATGCAGTTACCGCATCGCGCTGCTTCCCCTGGTGGTTGGTCCAACGAGGTGGCTGGTGCCGCTGTGACGGCTGGCTGGGGTTGAGGCGGCCGAGCGGGGCGGAAGCCGGTGGCGGCCCGTTGACTGACCTGCGACAGCCGCCGTGCCGCCACGCTGGAGGATCCTCTCTGGGTGTTAGGCGCGACGTCGCTAGGCCTGTCCCGCTACCGGCGCATGAAGCACCGCGTTCAAGGCTGGTCGGGGCTGGGCCCGCACCAGGTGACCGTCCAGCCAGGGCAGCCGGCGAAGGACTCCGTAGAGCAAGCGCGTTGGAATCACGAGAACAGACAGTTCGTCAACTGCGAGCAGAACCGGGGCGTTGCGCAACTCATTCGTCGCCTGCATCGAGGGGAAGCGCGGCTGTGGGATCTGACCCGCCGCCGGTGCTAGGCGCCCCTGCAGCACGAGGTAAGCAAACGCGGGGGCGAGCTCGTCAGTACCGAACGTGGTGCCTGGGTCGTAACGGACCTCGTCTCCGGTCGCGGCGAGGTACATCAGGTCGCGCGTGGGGCTGCCAGCCAGGACCGCAGTCGCGGCGAGGCGCCGAACCTTGGGGTCTCGCCGCCAAGTTGGCGGCGTCACGAGTTCCATTGCGCATGCACGGATGGACGTGCGCCGTCCACGTTCGACCATCACGGTGCGTCGCTGTAGTGGCAGAGGACGCGCACCGCTCGGCCCTGTCGCAGGAGCATCGTCTCGGCGGCTCGTCGGTCGGTCCCTCCGACGTGGCACGTGTAGACCAGCGTCGCGGAGTCCATGCCGACGTGCACGATCAGGTCTGTGAAGTGCAGGTCGTCGTAACGATCGAGGGCGGCCTGGAAGTACTCCCTGAGCGGCTGCTTGCGGATCAGCGTGCCGTCAGTGCGTCCCGTCACGGCGACGACAAACGGAGAGGTGAAGGCCACGTCTTCGTCGTAGTGCTCGAGGATGCGCTCGAGGTCGTGCGCGTTCCAGGCGTCGATCCAATCCTTCGCGAAGCTGCGGGCGAAGGACTCGTCAAGGGTGCTGAGGCTGGTCGTCATGCGCCGAGCATCGATAGGCCGAAGCGCTTGGACCAGTACCGGTCTCAGCTCCATCGGCTGGCGCCCATCGATGGGCTAGAGACCCCCGCCGACATCCACGATGGAGCCAGTGACGTAGGAGCTGTCTTCGGACAGGAGCCAGGAGATGACGGAGGCGACCTCGTCCGGCCGACCGCTGCGGCCGAGCGGCACCTGGGGTGCGAGGCGTGCAACGCGGTGCGGTTCCCCTCCGCTGGCATGTATGTCGGTGTCGATGAGGGCTGGGCGCACTCCGTTGACCCGGATGCCGAGGGGGGCGACCTCCTTGGAAAGGCCGACGGTCAGGGCGTCGAGCGCGGCCTTGGACGCGGCGTAGTCCACGTACTCGTGGGCGGCGCCGAGGACGGCCGCTCGCGAGGAGACGTTCACGATCGCGCACGGACGTCCGCCGTCTGCGTCCCCCCTCATGTCGTGCACCGCCTGCCGGCAACACAGGAATGCTCCAACGACGTTGACCCGAAGGGTCCGCAAGACACGTTCGGCACTCAGATCCGCGACACTGCTCTGCCTGCCGAGGATCCCGGCGTTGTTCACCAGCCCGCTGATCGGGCCGAGAGCGCGCGCACGTTCGAAGGCTGCCAGGACGTCGTCCTCGCGGCTGACGTCTGTTCTGGAGAGGGCGACTTGCGCGCCGAGCTCTTCGCATCGGGCTGCTGTCCGCCTCGCGGCGGCCTCGTCGGCGACCCAGGTCAGGCACAGGTCCCAGCCGTCCCGTGCGAGCCGCACCGCCGTAGCTGCGCCTATCCCCCGTCCTCCGCCGGTGACGAGACAGACAGGCCGGCTCACGGGCGAGGGCGTAGGTCGGGCTGACCAGCCCACAGGAACGCCGGTGCGTCTGCACCGAACCGGGTCGTCCTGCTCCACTGCGGTCGCCTGCCAGCGAGGGCGCCGGGCGGGGCGACGACCGTCACCGACCCTTCCAGTCCGGGAACGGTTGCGAGCCAAGGGTCCGCCGGGGTCATGTCGCCCCTACCGGCCTCCGATGTCGGCGTGACAGAGGTGAGCCAGGCGCTGGTCTGTGCGAGGGACAGGGTCGTGTGGACGGGTGGCAGGCCTTGAGTGACGTCGGCGAGTGACAGGGTGGCGGCGGCCGCCGCGAGGTAGCCGGTGGCGTGATCGAGCACCTGCGCCGGCAGCACGCCCGGCTGCCCGGGCGCCTGCGACTCGAGCACCGCTAGCCCCGACGCTGCCTGCACGAGGCTGTCGAACCCTCGGCGTCCCGCCCACGGCCCGACCTCGCCCCAAGCGGAGAGGGTGACGACGGTGAGGTGCGGGTGCGTGACAGCGAGATCTTGCGAACCGAGCCCGTAGCGGGCGAGGGCGCCTGGCCGGTAGCCCTGGACGAGGACGTCCGCCTGCGACAGAAGCGTCTCCAGTCGTGCTCGACCTGCTGCAGTGCTGATGTCGAGCAGGGCGCTGCGCTTGCCGACGAGGGTGTCCAGGCACTGGTCCTCGTTCTCGGGCAGGTGCGGGCTGTCGATGCGCAGCACGTCCGCGCCCCAGGCCGCGAGGGTGCGAGTTGCGACGGGGCCGGCGATGACCCGCGTCAGGTCGAGCACCCGAATCCCGGCGAGCGCTCTCCCGGGCGGAAGGGGTCGTGCCTTGCCCTGGCGGGTCCGGGTCAGCAGTGGGAGCGCGCCTACGGCCCGGCCTTGAGGGTGCTGCTGCCACCACTGCTCCGGGCTGCGGATCCCGACGGCGAGCGCGCCAGCGTCGGCGAAGGAGTTCTCGAGTTCGACGGTCGTGCGCTCGAGCATGGCTCGTTCGACCTGTGCGGGGTCGGCGGTGCAGCCGAGGACGGCCAGGGCCCGGTCACGGTGCCAGGGGTAGTTCGCGTGCGTCCGGACCTGGCCGTCGCGGGTCCGCCAGAAGCGGGACAGCGGCGCGAACGACGGTGGCGTCTTCAGGCCGGAGCGGCAGGCGTGGCGTTCGCTGTGCGCGGCGACGGCAACGTGGTCTCCGTCGACGGCGACCGGCGCGGGAGTGGCTCGCTGTCGAGCCGCGTCGAGCGTCGACACGGCCACGGTCGCGCTGGCGACTGCGGCCAGCATGGCCTGGTAGGACGGGACTGCTGAGGGCAGGTGCCCTGTGGTCCTGCCGGTGACATCGAGTCGGTCGAGCTCCTCGTGCTGGCCACCGAGTGCGTTCCAAGCAGTGCAAAGCAGGGCGTCCGCGTCCTCCGGCAGGCCGGGCGCTCGGCTCATCTCGTCCTGTCCGCGGTGTCGTGCTGCGTCTGCAGCGCGTGAAGCACCGCGATCATGTCCTCCAGTCCGTGCCCGAGCCGTTCGGTCCTGCCGTACAGCTCCTGACACACGTCCATCAGCGGCGTGGCAGTACTAGCCCGCCGCGCCTGCTCTGTGATGAGGCGGCAGTTGTAGAGAACATCGGAGACATAGGTCTGCGGGCGGGTGTCCCCAGTGAGGAGCTTGGCGGCTTTCATCCGAGACACCACGCTGGACATCGGGCCCGTCTCGAGGACGTCAACGAGCACGTCGAGGTCCAGGTCTAGGATCCGCGCAAGGTGGAACGCCTCGACCAGGCCCGTCACCATCGTCACGAGGTGGACGTTGACCGCCAGCTTCGTCTCCAGGGCCCGCGGTACCGGGCCGCACCGCACCTGTCGGGCGCACAGGTGTGCAAGGAGTGCTTCGACTCTCGCTAGGACGGCCGATTCGCCCGCGAGCATCATGACGAGTGATGCGTCCTCCGCCGGACCTCGCGAGCCCGAGACGGGCGCTTCGACATAGGCGCCCCCAGCGCTGACGACGTCGGCGGCGAGGGCGACCGACCACGTGGGGCTGACCGTCCCGGTGTTCACCAGCGTCCGGCCGTCCAGCTCGACGGCGAACGTCGTCCCGTCGCGGCCGAGCACTAGGTCGGTCACCTGCTCGTTGGCGAGCATCATCACCACCGTCTGGCAGGTGCGGAACACCTCCGCGCAGGAGCCCGCAATGCGGGCGCCCAGTTCCCCCAGAACCTCAGCCGGCCCCGGAGACCGGTTCCAGACCACGAGGTCGGTCCCGGCGACAAGCAGGTTGCGGGCCATGGGAGCGCCCATGACCCCCAAGCCGAGGAAGCCCACGGGGCTGGTGTCGGCCCCGTCGCGTAGAGCCTGATCGCCCCGGCTCACCGTGGCCACAAGATCAGCTGGGTGCAGCGAAACAGGCAGGTGGTGCGGCCGACGTCGTCGGTGACCCTGGCGTCCCAGACCTGTGTCGAGCGGCCTCGATGGACCCGAAGGGCCTGGCAGTGCAACGAGCCGGCGCTCGCAGTGCCGGTGAGGTTCGCCTTCATCTCGACGGTGGTGAAGCTGTCGGCTCCGTCCGGGAGACTGCTGACCGTCCCGTAGCCGCACATGCTGTCTGCCAGGGCCACCTGCGTGCCGCCGTGGACGTACCCGTGCGGAGCGAACAGCTCCGCCCGCAAGGGCAGCCGACCAGTCAGCTGTCCCTCGGACCAGTCGGTCACCTCGATCCCCAACAGTCCCGGTAAGAACTCGCCTCCGGCCTCGTTGAAGGCCTTGGCGGAACGGAGATGGCGGATGTCCTTGAGGTGGTTCGGCTTCACCAGCCACACCCCACTGTCCGGCTGGACTCCTGAACAGGTCCGATGCGCAGCAGAGCGGCTGCTGCTCCACGGCGCTCGAAGGAGCAAGTGCGCACTGGCTACGGCTGGCCGCGATCCTGGCTGCCGGCGACACGGCCTTCTAGGCCGGCGCGAACCTGTGGCCATTCGGTGGCCAGGACGCTGAACAGGACGCTGTCGCGCACCGACCCGTCCGCCCGCCGGCGGTCGTGACGCAAGGTCCCGTCGAACTGTGCCCCGAGCTTGCGGATCGCCGCCTGCGAACGCAGGTTGCGCGCGTCTGTCCGCAAAGTGATCCGCTGGGCCTCCAGATGTTCGAACGCATGCCGCAGCAGCAAGTACTTGCAGGTCGGGTTGATCTCCGTCGACCACAGGTCGCGCCGGTACCAGGTGGCGCCGACCTCGAGACCGCGGACTTCCGGGTCGATGTTCAGGTACGAGGTGCATCCAGCCGGCACGCCGTCGACGAACACGGCCCAGGAGAGCCCCGCGAGCGATTGCCGGAACTCGCCCATCTCGTGCACCGTCCGGGGTCGCCGCACAGGAAGCCAGCGCCACACGTCGTCGTCCTGTGCAGCCTTCAGCAGCGGTGCGTCGTGCTCACTGCGCCATGGCTCGAGCCGGACCCGTCCGTACGCGAGGACGACAGCCTCGACACGCCATGCTGTCGGCCCCTCAACCCAGCTCGTCATCGTGCCTCCCCATGTGCGTTGTCGAGCAGCGTCGCTTCGTTCGTCGGCGGCCTCCAGGACCGGTGCGGCGCTGATCGGCTGTCTCACATCAGAGGCGTGCCAGCAGGATCTCCTGCAGGGACTTGTCGAGTCCTTGCGCCAGGTGCGGCAGGGGCTCCGGTCCGAGCCGGGTGCGCAGGAACGCCTCAGCCACGTTCGTGGGGCAGCTCTGCACGACAAAGGCAGCCTGCAGCAGCAGGGCGATCTCCCGCACGACGTGTGGGCTGGCCTGCATCGTCCCGGACGCTCTCAGGAGGTGACGGCGCAGACGGCGGACGTGGGCGTCGAGAAGCCGGTCCTGCCGGATGGTCCCCTGCACCAGAATGAACAGCTCATCCAAGATGGACGGGGAGCAGGACAACGCCCTGTCGACGTCGGCCAGCACCTGATCGGACGACCCCCCGGACACCGAGCACGTCACAGCGTGCCGCAGCAGGTCCACCGCCGTCGGGTCCAGCTCCGGCCACGACGCGACACTGCTGCTAGCCCGGTGAGCGGCGATGCGACGGGCGCTCCTGGCCGTCCAGTACCGGCTCAGCGCGCTCACGAACTCGCGGGCAGGCGTCGTCAGCGGGACACACGCGGTCGCGCTGCCCATGGCGAGCGCGACAGCAGACGCGTGCTCGAGGCACAGATCCGCAGCGATGGTCTCGCGGAGCTGATCAGGCCAGCCCCCGTCCCGTTGCTTTGTCACTTCTCGCGCTGCTGCCACGCACGCTGCACGCATGAGTCCGACCGCGACGGCGTCGTCTGCCGCCCGAAGCCAGGTCAGAAGCTCCCCGTGACTGCCCCTCGCCGGCAAGCCCTCGAGGGACTCCGCGCTGTAGTCGAAGACCCACACGTCACCTTGTTCGCTCCTCCTGGTCACGGGAGGCGTATCGAGGCGCGCGAGTCCGCCGTCGACGTCGAGCAGCAGTGTGCCTACGTCGCCGGCAGGACGGACGGCGGCTGCGAGCCCATCAGCTCGAGCCTGCGGCTCCGCCAACCTTCGAGCCGGACGGGTCGCGGGACGGGCCAGCGCCCAATCCTCGCCACCGATGCCGAGCACCGCGGCCGCGATCCGGCTGTTGGCGACATGCCGAGCGTGAACTGGACCGTCCTCGGCCAGGGACGCCAAGCCCGTGAGCCAGCCGGGGTCGAGCGGTCCCTGGCGGTGCAGCGGGACGTAGTTCGAGGTGTCCTGCTGAGACTCCGCGGACTCGGACGCGGCCACCGACCTAAGGACCGTCCTGTCAAGCACGTGCGGCGCGCTCGCTGCTCCTGGTGGCATGCCAGGCCCGGGCGAGTCGCTGCACCCCTTCAGCCAGCACATCCGGCTCGTGTGCGAACGACAGGCGGACGCGGTCGGTCCGGTCACTACCTGCGCAGTGCGCCGCCCCCGGCGACACCGCGACCCCGAAGCGGAGGGCACGCTGGGCCAGGTCCTCAGCGGTGGCATCGGGCACTTGGACCCACAGGGTGAGCCCGCCGTCGGGGAAAGTCGCCGACCACATCGGGAGGTGCTGCGCGAGCAGGTCCAGCAGCACCTCGGCATGACCGGCCAGACGCGATGTCCTGGCCGCGATCACCTCGTCAAGGTGAGGGAAGACGTGCAGTGCAGCAGCCTGCCCGAAGGCGCTGAGCCCGAGGTCCTTGGCGGCCTTGAGCTGCCCGAACTGCTCCGCGCAGGACGGGTCCGACCGGATCCAACCGGTGCGCAGACCGCCCCACACCGACTTGCTGAGCGAGCCGATCGTGAGGACGCGGCCGGTCTTGCTGTAGGCAGCCACCGGGGGCATAGCCGGGCCGTCGAAGACGATGTCAGCGACGCTGTCGTCCTCCACCAGGTACAGCTCATGGGAGTCCACGAGGTCCGCGAGCTGCCTGCGCCACCCGACGCTCGCCGCCCGTCCGGTCGGGTTGTGCATCGAGGGCATCAGGTAGAGCAGACGGGGATGGTGACGTTCCACCGCCTCGACCAGCGAACGCGGGTCCCCCCATGAACCCTGGACAGGCACCGTCCGGATGCGCGCTCCGTGCCGGGCGAACACGGCCAGCGCCCCCGGATAAGTCGCTTCCTCGACCAGCACCGTGTCGCCTGGGCGCAGCACCAGGCCGGCGCACAGGTCGATGCCCTGCTGGCCCCCGCCGGTGATGACCACCTGCTCCGTCGAGGTCGGCACCCCGCTCGCGCTGTACCTGTCAGCAAGCGCCTGCCGCAGCGCCGCCCCGCCCTGCGGGGCCATGCCCGCCTGCCCAGCGACCTCGCGGACCAGCTCGCCCGGGACCTCGTAGAAGTCCGGCGGCAGATCGTCCGGGTGTCGGGGAAGCGCCAAGGCAAGGTCCACCACGTCCTCGCTCGGATTGAGAAGCCGACCGGTCAAGCCCCGGTAGCGAGCCGCCTCCCCTTGGGCCGAGCCGACCGCGACCAGCGGCCGCCGGACATCACGCCGGATCCGCGTGCCACTGCCTCCCCGACTCACGGCGTACCCGGCCTGGCGGAGCCGATCGTAGGCAGCCATCACCGTTCCCCGACTCACGGTCAGCCCCTGTGCGAGATCCCGCTCAGCCGGTAGGCGCGTCCCCACCGGAAGGTCGCCACGGTCCACACACGCGATGAGCGCATCAGCGAGCGCGACGTACAGACTCGCCTCGTTCTTGGCCCAGTCCCCGAGCAGAGCCAGCAGCTCCGTGCGTCCCACCGTCTCCGGCGTCATGCGCACCCCTCCCGTCGCTGCCCGCACTGACGCTATGACCCTCCTTCGACACGTCATAGGGCCGATCAGGGCGCAGGTGGACGTCCTTCGTTGCCAGCCTGCTCACGGCCGTTGTTTGAGGCGAACAGCTACAAGCCTGATCCGGTTCGCCTCGCTCAACCGGAGTGGTGCCTGCAGGCGCCGGACCCATACGGCCTCCCAGTAGACGAGCGACTCAGCCCTGCCAGCCTGGCATCGGCGCGCCGATAGGGCTCGGCACGCGGTAGAAGCCCGCTTGGAGCACAGCCTGCGCTAGCGGAAGGAGCAGCTCGGCGAGCCGCTGCGTCCTCTCCGAACCCCAGGCTTGCCAAGGGGCTGCCGCCGCGGCGTCTGTGCGCTCTTCAACATCGCCCCGAACCTGCTTGCCGAGGGCAGTGAGCTGGCCAGCCTCGGTGAGCCAGGTGCGCTCGACCAGGTCGGCCTCCGCTCGCTTCCACGTCTGCTGCGGCCAGTCGCGACCCGTCCGGAGGACGTCGCCCTCGGTCTCCCCGCTCGCCTCCTTGAGCAGGTGGGCGTGCACGGGGCCGATGCCTGCGGCGACCAGCGCTGCGTTGTGACCATCGCCGCGGTGCTCGCGCAGCACCGTCGCCGCCTGCCAAAGGCGGCGGTGCGGACCGACAGGCTGAGGCAGAGCAGTGTTCGCGGCCGTGAGAACTCGACCGCTCGTATCCACGGCCCCCGCTGCGTCCTCGAGGAGGTGGGCTACCTCCTCGAGATGCCCGTCATGTACATGGCCCGCCGCCCACGCAGTCCGCAGGGCTGCCTCTGCCCCCCGGAGCCGAGCCTCGAGCGCCTGCTCTGGTGAAGCGTGCCGCCATGCGTCGGGCAGCGCCTGCTGCCCGCGGGTGGGCGAGAAGCCGTAGAAGGCGCTGGTCGCGACCTCGGCCCCTACTGCTCCCAGAGGCGCGATTCTCATCGCGTAGTAGCTCATCCAGAAGCCGCGGTAGCCAGCGTCGTCAGCGGCTTTGCGTGCTTGAGGCGCGAAGTAGGTCACCGCATGTAACGGCTCGAACAGCGCCCACATCGTCCTGGCGATCGGTGTTGTCACTGATGAGCCTCCCTGCCGCGTAGACCCGGCCCGACCAGCCCCGGACGGGTTCGGGACGGGCGGTGGGCGACGTACACAGGTTGTGGACCGCTCGTAGCCGGAGTCGGAGTCGGATCACTAGCGCCTGCCCCCGTGCGCTTGCCGCCTTGGGTTTCCAGGACCGCTACCTGCCAGTTGCTGGTGCTCACGCCTGCAGCCTGACGCTCAAGGTGACTCGCTGGAAGGGCCGACTTCGAGCAGATCGGTCCATTCCGTTGCAGGACGACGGCCTAAGGGGTCCGGGGTACGGAGCAGGCGTGCGTCATCCCGACATGACTTGCGACGACCTTGACGCGGCCCCCGGCATGGGCCGGAGCCTCAGACAGCCGCCTGTGGCGAGATTGGCTCCCCGCAACTGGCTCGCCGAACGGGCACGCTCGCACGGTGACACACCTGACCGTCCACGACTTGGGCCACGTGCGGCAGCCGACGGCAACCTGGTGCGCGGCCGCACGACACCGCGCGGCACAAGCAAGCCTGCACACGAGCCGCGGGTTGTCGGCGCCTTGAGCAGCACAATGGCGCCTGAAGGGTTCGAGGTGTGGCAGCGCAGCAGTCCCTTCCTGGAACTCCTCGGCGTGCTCTGGGTCGACGAGCGCAGCCCTGAGGCCCCCGTCTTCGCTCTCCAAGTCGACCGCCGACACCTCAATAGTCGCGGTGCGGCGCACGGAGGTGTCCTCTCGGCCCTTGCTGACATGGCCCAGGGATACTCGGCGCTGCGCGCCAGCCCAGAGCATGAACTCCTCACCCAGTCCATGAGCGTCCAGTTCCTAAGCGCTGCGCGCCTCGGCGACCTCATGAAGGCCTACACCAGCGTCGACCGTATCGGCTCAACCACGGCCTTCACGACGTGCCGGCTCATGAGCGGCAGCTCGCTCATAGCGACCTCGTCCGCTGCCTTCTCTGTGCGTGCCCGGGCTTGAGCCCCGAGCCTCGAGTTGACGTGCACGCGGTTTGATACCGCGGCAACCTCGAGCGGAGCCCGTGCTCGTCATCTCTGTGTTGGCCCGCCCGTGTCGTCAAGCAGGTACCGCAGGGTGTGAGGCGTGGCGCCTGCGATGTCCTCGCTCGCGAGGCTCTGACCGTCCCCGTCGTAGTGCACTCGGGTGTTCGCGCTACCAGGGACACGGCTGGTCGACTTGGTGCTGCTGTGACCGGTCTGGCGGTCCAGCGCGTCGTAGGTGTTCGCCGTGCACTCGTCACTGGCCTGACCGCCCCACGGCGTCTGCTGGCGGTGTCGTAGCGGTAGTTGTAGCCGCCGGTCGGCAGGGCGCCCGGGTGCTTCGTCACCTGCTCGGTCGTTGCGGCCGGGAGCGTGACGGTGCGCTGGTTGGCCGCACCGGCGAGCCGGGCGAGCTGCCCGGTGAGGGTCTGCCGGAAGACGCGGGCCAGGCCGTCGCAGTCGTAGGCGTACGTCGCGAGTTCTGCGGTGCGGGTCGTGTCGGCGGGGTCGGGGTCGGGGTCGGGGCCGGGGCCGGGGCCGGGGTCGGTCAGCGTGGAGGACGCGAGCGTGTCGTCGGGGTTGTGCGCGTACGTGACGACCGTGTTGTTCGGGTTGTTGCGGCGTAGGACCCGCCCGGCGCTGTCGCAGGAATACCCGGAGGTATGGCGGTTGGGACCAGGCAGCGTCGCTTAGCAGTACCGGGGGGAGCACGAGCCGTCGGGACATGCAGCGTCGCTCAAGCGACTTCTGGCAATGGCTCCTTAAGCCATACCCCACGCGTTCCGGAAGCTCTCGTCGACACCGTAATACTGGCGCGTGTCTCTGCTGGAAGGCCAGACGGTCTCGTCTCCATTAGCCGGCCTCTGACCGCCTACGAGTTCGACTTTGGCCTTCGGCAACTGCGCACGCCTCCGAAGTGGACGTGCAGTTCCCTCGGCGACGAAGACAGCGGCCTGTGCAAGGGCTTGCTTGTACATCATCGGCTGCCCACTCTTAGTCCTTGGGCCGTGCTGCAGCAACCAGTCCGAGACCCCATCTACGCGGAGCATCTCGTCGTCACTGGCACCCAGCGCCCACACGGCGACTTCCCGCTCGTCATACGCACACAACAAGTCCGCCAGGTTGTTGCGGCTGGTGAGGGTCATGACCGCACCTTTCAAGGAACATTGATGTTGCGTGAACGGGAAATGATTATGTCTGTGTTACCACCGACGCCGAATGCCGAGTTGCCCTCGGTGTTCAGCCAAGAGTCGAAGGATGCCTGCCGAGACGTAGGTCGAGCCCCTCCACTCTTGACCTCTACACCGACCCATGGCCCGTCTTTGTCTTCACGGTAGACGGAGTCGAAGCGACGGCCCTGCCCGCCCTTCTCTGCCCGAACGGTGACCTCGCGTCGAACATTCTCGGCTCCGTGTCGCGACACCAGGTCTGCATGCACCTTGTCCTCAGCAACACTGCCCGGTCGACCCTCGGTGCCGTCCTTCCTGGCGAACTTCCCGTCCGCACTCCGAGCCTGTTCCTTGGCACTGGTGACTGCCTTCTCGGTCTTGGCGGTGCCTGCCTCGGCGGCCTTGCCCATCTTGCCGGCGTGGGCAACTTCCGCTTCTGCCTTGGCGGCGGTGCCAGCGGCTCGTTCACCCTTTTGCACGAGGTGGACCGCGTCGACGGCTTCGTCGGCGTGTTCGACGAACTTCTCGCCGCCCCGGGCTAGCTCGCCGGCTTTGCCAAGGAGCTTGCCGCCGGGGACAAGGGCGGTTGCGGCGAGCGCTGCCTGGGTCGCGTTCCCCTCAGCCAGGTAGGTCGCGGCCTGGGCGACGGCGGCGACGGTGCCGGCGGGGGGTGGGAGGAAGCTGGCGAGGTCCAGTGCGGTGTGGACCAGGTCCATGAGGTCGTGGTCGAGCCGGAACAGCTCGGCCTTGGCGGCGAGCTGGGTGGCGCGGCACTTGCCGACGCTCCAGCCGCAGTCCTTGTTCGCGGTCGCCTCTAGGCGGTCGCGGTCGGCGCGCAGCCGGGCCTGCTTGGCCTGCGCGGCGTCGAGCTCGGCCTGAGCGCGCTGCTCGGCCTGGACCTTCTTGCACGCGGCGTCGCACGTGTTGACGGTGTTGGTGGTCCGCTGCCCCCGCCAGGCGGTGGTGTTGCGCGGGTCATCGGTCATGTGACCGGACAGGTCGGTGCTGTTGACGGGGTCGCCGTTGACGTACGCGTAGCTGTTGCGGGTCAGCGGGTCGACCGCGAGGGCCTGGTTGCTGCCGCTTCCGCCAGTGCGGTCGCTGTCGGGGGTGAGCCAGTTGGCGTTGCCGGGCTGGTAGGTCCGGCTCCCGAACTGGTAGCTGCCGGTGCTGCCGTCCCTGCGGCCGCCGTGGAACCAGATCTCGTTGCCGGTGTCTCCGGTGTTGCAGGTGCTGTCGGTCGTGATCGTGTTGACGGGGCTGCCGTACGGGTCGAACCGGGCCGTGCAGCTCAGTCCACCGGCACTGCTGGTGCTGGTCGTGATGTTGCCGACGCCGTCGGTCGTCAGCTGCTCCAGCGGCTGTGTCGCCGCACCGGTCGTGGTGCTGAGCGCGAGAGCGCCGCCGGTGTCGTCAAGCAGGTACCGCAGGGTCTGCGGCGCGGCGCCTGCGATGTCCTCGCTCGCGAGGCTCTGACCGTCCGCGTCGTAGTGCACCCGCGTGTTCGCGCCAGCAGGCACGCGGCTGGTCGCCTTGGTGCTGCTGTGACCGGTCTGGCGGTCCAGGGCGTCGTAGGTGAACGTGCTGGTGTTCGTGCCGGCGGCGCACGCCACCGTCACCAGGCCGGTCGTGGCGAGGCCGGCGGGGTTGGTGTTCGCGCCGGTGACGCTGCCGGTGAGCCGGTCGAACCCGTCGTAGGTGTTGGCCGTGCACTCATCGCTGGCCTGACCGCCCCAGGGCGTCTGCCGGTAGTTGCGCGCAGCGGTCGGGTCAGTCGCGCTGCTCTGGCTGCTCAGGCTGTCGTCGGCGTTGTAGCTGAACCTCAGGCTGCCGTACGTCGTGCGGTTGCCGTCGGCGTCGTGCGTCAGCGTGCTGGGCATGGTGGCGCCGGCCTGGAAGCTGCTGAGCCTGCCGGCGGTGTCGTAGCGGTAGGTGTAGCCGCCGGTCGGCAGGGCGCCGGGCTGCTTCGTCGCCTGCTCGGTCGTTGCGGCCGGGAGTGTGATGGTGGGCTGATTCGCCGCACCGGCGAGCCGGGCGGGCTGCCCGGTGAGGGTCTGGCGGAAGACGCGGGCTAGGCCGTCGTAGTCGTAGGCGTACTTCGCGAGGTCGGTGGTGCGGGTCGTGTCGGCGGGGTCAGGGCCGGTGAGGGTGGAGGAGGCGAGCGTGTCGTCGGGGTTGTGCGCGTACGTGACGACGGTGTTGTTCGGGTTGGTGCGGCGCAGGACCCGCCCGGCGCTGTCGTAGTCGAACGTGATCTGCCCGGTGTCGGAGACCGAGCGAAGGGTGCTCGCATCGGTGTAGGCGTAGCGGGTGCTGCCGGTGGTCGGCCCGCCGGTGACGTCTGCGGTGGCGCTGGCGGTGCTCCGTGCGGTCCGCATGCCGACGGCGTCGTACTCGTAGCGGGTCGCCTGGTCCGCCGCGCTGCTGCCGTCGGTGGTGCTGCGGAGCAGCCCGTCGGCGTAGTAGTTCATGGTGATCGTGTTCTCGGGGCTGCCTGCGCTGCCGCTCCCGGCGTTGCCGGTGTTGACGGGGGTGCCGCTGGTGCGGGTCTGGTCGACGAGCCCGTCGGCGAGGTAGCGGGTGGTGATGGCCTCGCCGCCGTTGGGATCGGCATTGCCGCGGCCAGCCTGACGGACGAGCCGGTCGTTGTCGTCGTAGGCGAAGCGCTGCCGGGTGGCGTCCTCTGCGGCGGTGGGCGCTGCCGGGTAGGGCGCGCCGGGGGTGACGTTGATCGTCTCGGCGGCAGTCGCGGTCTTGCGTCCGGCGAGGTCGTAGTCGTAGTCGGTGCGCCGGACGCGGGTGGCGCCCGCTGCGATGCTGGTGAGCGGGTCGTACTGCGTCTGCAGGAGCTGGTCGCGGGTGTAGGTGCTCCGGGTCGGCACTCCGCCGGGGTTGGTGGCGTCCTTCGCGGCGCCGCTGGGGCTGAGGACCTCGACGGGCTGTCCGTCGGCGTCGTAGCGGTAGCGGGTGGTGTTGCCGCCGGTGTCGCCGGACTCGGCGGTCGAGCCGTCTGCGTAATAGCTGGTACGGGCGGTCTGGTTGATGCCGTTGGTGGTGGCGGTGGCCTGGCCGGCGGCGTCGAGGGTCCAGCTGGTGACGTGCTGGTAGGTGACGGGCTGGCCCGTGCTCGGGTCGATGCCCTGACTGGGCGTGCCCTGGGCGCTGGCCTTGGTGCCATCGAGGTTGTAGACGGTCTCCTCGCGGTTGCCGAGCGGGTCGCGGGTGGCGGTGGTGCGGCCGCCGCCGTCGTAGCGGACGGTGGTGGTGGCTCGGCCGGTGCCAGTGGGGCTGGGCTTGTCGATGCGGGCGAGCAGGTCGTCGTCGGTGTAGCCGAGCGCGGCGTACCGCTCGTTGCCTGCGGCCTGGCCGGTGGCGGTCGCCATCCGCTCGACGGCGATGTTGCCGGCGAGGTCGTAGCTCATGCGGGCGGAGCAGACGCCGACGGCCGCGGGCCAGTCCGGGATCGCAGGCATGGTCGCGGGGACGTCCTCGGCGCCGGTGTCGACCGGGGTGGGCCGGTTGCCGGTCGGGCACTGGGCGCTCTGGGTGCTGTCGAGCCCGAAGCCGGAGAGTTCGGCGTTGTCGCTGCGGGGCTTGTAGCCGGCGAGCTTGCGGCCGTCGCGGTCGTAGGTGGTGCGAGTGAGGAAACGCAGGTCGGGCTTGTCGACGCTGGTGGCGGCGCTGCCGCCGCTGTTGCTGAACGCGCGGGGCGGCAGAACGGCGACGGTGTTGCCGTCGGCGTCGTAGTAGACGCGGCTGCGGGAGTCGCGGCCGGTCGCGGGGTCGTAGAGGCCGGTACGGGTTATGTCGGGGTCGCTGGCGCCGGTGACGGTGTCGAGCGGCCGGTTGTTCGTGTCGTAGGAGGTGACGCTGTACGTCGTGCTGGTGGAGCTGGTCTGGCGCCGGGTGGCGGTGACCTGTCCGAGCGGGTTGTAGTCGGCTCTGCTGGTGTAGCTGGTCGTCGCATCTCGGGGTGTGGTGCTGGCCGTCGGGCGGTCGAGCAGGTCGTAGGTGGTGGTCGACTCGTAGCGCGGGACGGTCAGGGGCGGCTGGGCACTGCTACTCGAGGTGCCGGGCAGTTGACCGTTGCCGGCCGGCGCGAGCGCGTTGGGGCCGGCGGTGGCGATCGGGTTGCCGTCGGCGTCGTAGCGGGTGCGCTGGGCGACGGTGTCGAGCAGGACGGCGCCGGTGTCGGTGGCGGTCGCGGCCTGCCCGGAGGTGAGCGAGCGCTCGCGGTAGCCGGTGGTGAGGGTCGGCTGGTCGGCGCGGTCGTAGGTGGTGCGGGTCGAGAAGCGCCGGCTGGCCGGGGGGTCCAGAGGGGTGCAGCGGCCAGTGCCTTCGGTGTACTCGCGGGCGGGGCAGGTGTCGGTGACGTTGCCGTTGGCGTCGAACAGCCAGCCGGTCTTGGTCGAGACGCTGCCGGTCCGGGACTGCTCGACGGCGGTCTTGCGTCCGAGGGCGTCGTAGGTCGCGAGCGTGACGGACCCGGCGGCGTCGGTGGTGGCGGTGACCTGGTCCAGCGCGTTGTAGGAGCTCAGGCTCGAGCACTTGACCCGGCCGCGCGGCAGCAGGGGGTCGTCGGTGTCGCTGACCACGCCGGTGCTGGTGCTGGCGGAGCCGTCGGCGTTGAGGGTGCCGAAGTAGCACTCCTGGGTGGCAGCGGGCAGCGTGTTGGGGGCGCCGCGAGTCCAGCTGACGTTGACCTGGCGGCCGACCGCGTCGTAGCTGGTGACCTTGCTGTTGCCACGCGGGTCGGTCGCGGCGGTCAGCTCGCCGTAGCCGTTGTAGCGGAAGGTGACGGGGTGGTCGGTCGGGTCCGCCGGACGGTCGCCCTGCGCGGCCTGCCGGTTGCGGCCGGCCTCTTCGGGGGTGAGGACGCTGGTCGCCTTGTCGTCATCGGTGTAGGTGCCGTTGACGGTGTCGAAGGGCCCCAGCTTGGTGACGTCCACGGCGACCCTGGTTCGGCCGCCCGGACCGGTCTCGGTCTTGAGCAGTCCGCCGGCGCTGCAGTCGGGGTAGGCGCCGCGGGTGCCGCGGGCGGGCCGGCTGATGAGGGCGTTGCCGTGCTCGTCGACGCAGGTCGCGACGATGTTGCCGAGCGGGTCGCGGGTCGACAGGGCGTACCGGCCGGGCACGGCCTTCAGGGCGGTGGACGGAGCGCCGGGCGCGTACAACGTCTCGGCGTAGCGACCGCCGGTGGGATCACCCGTCGCGTTCATCGAGCCGTCGAACTGGCCGATGGCCTTGCCGGCGGTGGCGTTGCGGTCCCAAGTACGGGTGGTGTGCCCGGCCCGGTCGTAGGCGTAGGCGACGAACGCACCGGCGGGGTCGGTGACGGCCTTGAGCCAGCCGCCCGCAGACACGGTTCCGGACAGGTCGGAGGCGCTGTCGGGGAAGTAGGTGTACTGGTAGCTGCTGTCGGTCCCGGTGCCAATCTCGGTGACGGCCTTGGGGGTCTTCATCGTCGCCCGCTGGCCGTTGCTGTCGTAGGTGTAGAGCGTGACGGGGCGGTTGGCGCCGTCGTACACGGGACCGGTCATCGAGCAGACGAGGCCGGTATTGCTGGTCGAGCCGGCGGGACCGGTGCACGGCCGCGAGCCCAAGGTCGTGTTCGGCGGCGTGTTGGCGGCACCAGTGGCTTCGGCGGGGCTGTCGACCACCCAGCTGGTGAGCCAGTTCGCGCAGTCGGTGGTCTCGCAGGCGCTCGCCGTAGCGGGCGTAGCGGCGTTGCCCCGGGGGCTCAGGACGTTGAGGTGGTCTTCAACGGAGTAGAGCGCAGTGGCGCTGTTGCGGCTGCCCGTGGTCGGCGCGGTGGACGTGACCTGGCTGCCGCCGTTGATCGTGTCGGTGTAGACCGCGGCGGTGCCGTCGGCCAAGTAGTAGGTGGCGCGGTACCCGTCGGTGGTGGTGTCGCTGCCGGTGGGGTCGTCGGTGTCGGTGGGGCTGTTGGCCCGACGGGTGATGATCGGGTAGCCGTCGGGGTTGTAGGTGCTGCGGCTGCGCAGGCGCGGACTGGTGCCGGTGCTGTTCTTGCGGACGACTTCGCACAGGAGGTTGTCGGTGCGGGTGGTCGCGGGCTGCGAGCAGCGCACCGCCGGGCTGGCGATGGTGCCGTCGGGGTTTCGGGTCTCGTCGCGGTCCCAGGTGGAGAACGTCGCGTGCAGCAGGACCGCGCCGCCGGGGCTGTCGGCGGTGGACGCGTCGTAGAGCTCTCCGACACGGCCCGCAGGATCGATCTTGGTGTAGATCTTCTGTCGGCTGGGGCTGCCGGGCGTGGTGGTCGTGGCGTTGGTGGTGACACCGTCGGTGTAGTCGAGGGCGGTGGGCGTGCCACGACGGTCGGTGACGGTGCTGACCCGCGGCGGGCCGGCGCCTGCCGGCGCAGGGCCGTAGCGGAAGCTCGTGGTGCCGAAGCGCAGGTCGCTGACGGTGCAGAGCTGGCCGACCGATGCCTGACCGCAGGTGGCGGAGCCATCGGCGGCCCGGTAGTTCACGCCGCTGTAGGTGTAGTTGATCGCGGTGCCGTCGGCGTTGGTCACCGACAGCAGGTGCTGACGCCCTGGCTGGGCGGTGTTCGCGGCGGAGTCCAGCTGGTAAATGGTGACGCGCCCCGCCGGGTCGGTAACGACGACCTTGTTGTTCGCATCGTCGTAGGCCAGGCGGATCGCGCGGCGGCACGGGGTGAGTACGGACGCGGTGCCGTTCGGGCAGACCTGCTTCTCGGAGATGCCGGTGAGGCGGCCCAAGGCGATGCCGACGGCGGGCTTGCCGCCCTCGTAGTCGTAGGTGAGCGTGTTGCCGGCGCCGTCGTACTGGGTCAGGAGCTTGCCATCGGCGGCGTACTCGCTGCGGAACCGGTCAGGTCGCACGGACGCGAACCCGGCGACGACCGGTGCCGCGGCGCCGGCACCCGGGGTGCACGGCGCGGCTGCCGTGCTGCCTGCCACCTGCACGTACCGCCACAGGCCGAGGTGGACGCCGGCGGGCGACTGGTACGGAGCCTCCAGGCACATCGTGCTGTAACCGGTCGCGAGCGACAGGACCGACGGGACGAGGGCGCCGAGGTTCGGCTTCGCTCCAAGACCCAGCACGGGCAGGGCCTTGGTGACGTCGCTGAGGCCAGGGGTCTTGAGCTGGAACAGGTGCCGGGTGCCGTCGCGGTCGAGCATGGTCACCGACAACGGGTTGGTGACGCTCGTGAGCGGCGGGACGCTGAGGGCGGTGGCACCGATGCCGTCACCGATCCCGTCGCCGGCTTCGCCGAGGTTGAGGATCCAGCCCGCCCCGAGACTGCCGCGCAGCGTGAGCAGGGTGCTGTCCTGGCTGTTGTAGGTCCGCCGAAGCACGTAGCCGAGACGGCCGTGGCCCTGGACGGGGGCGCCGTCGACCTGCTGGACGACGAGGTTGCCGTCGGCGACGTCGACCTGTGCGGTGCCCTGGGGGCCGGTGGTGGTGGTGCCGGCGTAGGAGCGCCAGGGCTCGAGGCCGAGCCCTGTGTCACACACGGTCAGCGAGGCGGTGCCGACGCCGCTGCCGGCCGCGGGAGTGCTGCTGTTGACGGCGGTGCGGCGTTGCCGACGAGCGAGCAGGCGCGATCGGACACGCCCTGCGCTGGGCTGGCGTACGTGATCTCGCGGGTCTGGCCGACCGCGACGGGCAGGTTCGCGATGCGGATGCCGCGAGTCCCGACCGCGGACAGCGGAGTGACCGTGCACGTCAACGAAAGCTGGGCGCACGTCTGGCCATCGATGAGCAGGGCGGTGGGGTCGCCGAGCCCGGTCGCGAGGGGGTCGGTGACGGTGACGGTCTGTGCGGTCGTCGCGGTCGGGATGCTGACTCGGACGCGGTAGGCGACGGTCTGCCCTCGGCCCGCGGTCTGGCTGGCGGCGTACGGGCCGGTGCTGGTGGTACCGGGCAGGGCGGTGCCGGGCGAGGCGCTGTTGGTGCTGACGAGCGCGACCTTCTTGTCGACGACCGGCGTCGGTGGGTCGTAGTTGACGATCAGGCGCGGGTACTGGCCGGGAGTGCCGACCTTCTTGTTGCCGAACGACAGCACGCGACTGGTCGTGCCGGTCTCGGTCTGCATCCGCAGCTGCAGGCCCCCGACAGCGCCCTGCCCGTTGACGTTGCGCTGTGCGTAGGAGCCGACGTCCCACCGGTAGATGCCGAGCGTGGTGCCGACCGTCGTGGTGGACAGCAGCGGGCCCACGGTTGCGGCGCCGTTCCACGCGGCACCGGTGCCGCTGCTGTTCCAGGTGGCGCTCTCGTTCCAGCTGGTGGGCTGCTCGTAAGCCGAAATCGGAAGGTTCACGCCGTGAAAGTTGTCGAGCAGCGTCATCTCGAGCTGTGCGCTGCTGACCCTGCTGCCTGCGGGGATGGCGCCGAGGCTCGTGCTGCCGAAGAAGAGCAGGCCCCTCCGCAGCGAGCCCGACGTGCCTGCCCCCGAGCCGTAGCCGAGCTCCATCCGCGTTGCCGCGCAGTAGCTGTTCGCCGCGACCGCGCCGTTGATCAAGGTGCAGTCGAGGGTCGCGGCCGTCGGCGACACGAACGTGAGCGTCGGGTCGAGCACGAGCGGGAAGCCCTGTGTCTTGACCCATGCCGGGTCGACACTCTCGAGCAAGTCGAACCCGTCGCCAGCCTTGGTGATCTGCACGCTCGCGACGTCCGGCGCCGGGCTGGGCAGGTACTCCGGGTGCGCGAGGTCGGGCTTGTACGCGTACGCCGGCGGCACGACCAGATGCAGGCCGTCACCGACGTCACCGGAGAAGACCCAGCCGCCATCGGCAGTCCTGGTCGGGGTGCCGAGCTGTCCCTTGGGGTCGGCGAGGTGGAACCGGTAGGACGTCGGTGACGCCGGGCTGCTCAGCGTCAGTGCCGTGCCGAGACCGTCGCCGGACAGCTGGAGCTTGAGGTCAGTGTCCTTGAACACCGACAGGTGCTTCACCGCACCCAAGCCGGCCTGCAGGGGAGCCGCGATGGCCAGCTGGTCGCCTGACAGGGTGACCGGACCCTTGGGAAGCGCGACCTGGGCCAGTGACCCAGGTGTCACACCGAACTTGACCGGCAGGTACGCGCCCGGAGCCGCGAGCGGATAAGCCGCGTCGAGCTGGGGCGTCACGGCGAGGTCGACGCGTCCCCACCCGGCACCGACTCGCTTGAAGGTCGGCGCGGCATAGACCTGAGTCGTGCGTGAGCCGTCCGATTGAAAGGTGGTTCGGGTGGTCGGCGTGAAGAGCTCAGCCGGCAGCTCGGCGGGCAGGCTCGGTAGTGCGCTGCCGCTGCGGAGCGGCAGCTGCTGCTGGCCAACGACAGGCGCCACGAACGGGACCGGCTTGACGGTCGGGAGGGTGAGCGGCCCCGGCGGCGTAGCGGGCTTGTTCTGCGTCAGAGCAGGAAGCAGATCAGCCTGCGCGGGGGTGGCCAGCAGCGGCAGGCCGCTGAGCAGGAGCAAGCCGGACAGGACAGGCGCGAGGGCACGGCGCACGGGAACTCCAGAGTCAGCCCGCTGTCGCGAGCACCTGTGGTCCTCCAGCAGTGGTGTGTCTGCTGGAGCGGGAGGGGACGCACTCTGGACCCAGGGCGGCCCCTCATGGGCCGTGTATGCCGAGCCCGCATGCTTGGGAGCTCAAGAGATCGGGCAACCCGCCGACGCCCCGGCGCACTCGATGCGGCCCTCCTGCGGAGCGGAGCAGCGATCTCGGGCAAGTGCTCGCGACGGGCGGTGCCGAGGGGGTGGCCCTCGCCACGTGCAACGGCTTTGATGCGGGCCGGCGGCGTCGTAGTTCTGGGCCGAAGCGCGGTGGCGCGCTGTCCGGCTACTTGCTCACCGGCCTGTTCTGCCACTCTCCTCGGCCCGGCGCCCTGAAGCGGGCCGAGGCGGGAGAAGCCCGTCCACTCCAGGCATGCAAATGGCGCATGTCCTCCTACGCCTACGCACGCTCAGCCGAGATGCCGCGTAGTCCAACTGGGCTATCGACGGTCGCACCGGGCCTTCCGCACATTCCGCACTCGCCGTCGGGCACCAAGCCCGGCCTCGATTGCAGAGGTAGAGCCCCTTGCACCGCCCCACGCGCACCCGCCCTGCCACCGCCCTCCTGCCCGCCACGCTCCTGACCGCCCTGATCCTCGCGGTGCAGCCAGCGGCTTCCCAGCTCAGGCTCGTGCAGGCGGAGGAGGTGGGATCGTTCGGCAATCCGCAGGCGCGCGCCGCGAGCCTCGCCCTCCCGGTCCCGCAGCCCTCGCACGGCACCGGACACGACAACTGCACGATCGACCTCACGGACACATATCCGTCGGCCTGCTTCCCGAGCGTCGAGGACGCGCAGGACTACGTCCGTGCCAAGTCCCACAAGGCAGGCACAAGCACCACCGTCGAGCCGGCAGGCTTCGGCGGTACCAGCGCGTCCACGTCCGGAGCCCCCGTGGTGGGACGCACCTGCGCTCTCTCAAGTTGTACGGGCTCAAGCGATACGTGGTGGTCACCCACGGGCGCAAACTGCACGCACGCCTACCCGAGCAACGACTACTACCGGAACAACGTCAGTTCGTTCCGCTACGCCGACAATCTGGCGGCCGGTGTGGGGGCACTGAACTGCAACCGGATGGTCCTGTACCGGGACGGCGGCCAGGGAGGCGCGGGAGCGCTCGACTGCGGCTCGGCGACACGCTGCGGCGACGGGAACACATACGCGTCCTTGTCGTGGCACAACGGCTAAGGCTCAAGGGCCCGGAAAAGGGCGACTGCTCTGTCGGCCATCGCCTCGCGCTGCGGGGTGCTACCTGACCCTGACGTGATGTTGACGGTCATGACCCTCCCACCGCTCAGCGAGCCCACGCCGTCAACCCCTCGATCTGTCGCGACCACCGTGAGTGAGCCGGACGAGCCGTCGACGTCGCGAAGCCCTGACTGCGTCTCCGACAGACCGCCGAACTGCCGCAGCGACTGCTGGTCGAGGTGCGGCTCGAGCGTCTGCACGGTGAGAAGCAGGATCCAGACCGTCCCGTCGGGCCGAACCTCGCGCAGGTCGACAACGGCGCCCTCAAGCCGCGAACGCCCCATCGCCAGCGAGCCGTACTCAGCTCCGGGGAGTGGGCCGCTTGCAAGGGGAACCGGGGGCGCTACCTCGCTCGCTCCGGGGCCGATGGCGTCGAGAACCTTCTGACTCAGCGAGCGGGCGTCGAGCGACTCCTCAGCCAACTGCTGACGATCGCGATGCACGACCTCGGCCCCTATGCCGCCCACCATGGCAAGGCTGGCGGCTGCAGCCAAGGCCGCTACCGTCCGCCGACGGGTGCTGCGACGTCGACTCACGCGCAGGATTGACGGCAGATCGAGTGGCGGGACGGGCTCAGTCAGCCGCTCTCGGAAGGTCTCGCGTACAGCGTCGCCGAGCGGGTCCGTCACGGCTGACCCTCCCACTCGAGCAGTGGCAGACCTTGCCGGAGGGCCTTGAGCGCACGCGCCGAGTGCACGCGGACGGTGCTGGCCTTGCACCCGAGCACCTCCGCGATGGCCTGATCCGACATGTCCTCGAAGTACCGCAGGACCATCACGGCCCGCTGCTTGCTCGGCAGGGCGCTGAGCCGCGGCCAGAGCGCTGAGCGCAGCTCGATACGCTCCAAGGCCGACGACTCCTGCCCTTCGCCGTCGGGCTGCATCTCGGACGGCATCTCGCTGTTCGACCGTCGCCGGCGCCAACTCACGTACCTACGCGTGACGGCCTGCTTGACGTACGCCTCCGGGTACTGCATGTCGCCGACACGCCCCCAGGTCCTGTGCACGTCGGCAAGGACGTCCTGCGTGAGGTCCTGCGCCAGACCCATGTCGCCCGTCAGCATGTAGGCGAACTTGACGAGGGCGCCCCATCGCGCCTGCACAAACTGCTCGAACGACGGCCCTGCCACAGCCCGCCCGACACCGCCCTCCGCCTGCTCGTCCTGCGCTGCGGAAGCCGAGGCTCACGACGGCCGACGGTCAGACGTTGTTGCGCGACAACTTCCTCGCCGACCACGTAAGCACATGAGGCGTCTGGCCGCGTTCTAGGGCTGTGGAGCAGCGTGAGGCACCGAAGGCACCCTTGACCGAACTGCGCGAGCTCCAGGCCTTTGTGGCGGTGGTCAAGTGCGGGAGCTACACCGGCGCGGCGCGCGAGCTGCGCTTTGTCCAGTCCACGGTGACCCGGCACGTGCAGCAGCTCGAACGCGACCTGCGACTGCAACTGCTCGTCCGGTCGTCGCGCGGCGTACAGCTTACCGACGCCGGCCGACAGTTCCTGCCCCTGGCCCGTCGTGTTCTGGATGCAGCCCAGCGCGCTGGTGACCTCGCCGCCAGCCTGCGCGCGTCCGCCTAGGGCGAGGAGCGCCGTCGCCTGCCGCTTCGAGGGGCGAGACTGCCTGATGTCGTACATCACGGCGCCTGCACCCCCTCCCGCCGGCACCCCTGCTCCTGCTGCAAGGTGATCACCCCCCCGCAGGAAGAGTGGCACGACGAGTACCAGCGCGGGTACATGCATGTCGAGCCCGCATGGACCTCTCAGACCAACCTCAACTTCGACCAGTGCTCTAGTTGTACCAGCGCTGGTACGGACTGGACTGGTGAGGCCCCTGAGACTCGGCCCCCGTGCCCGAGCCGCAGCATGCCGAGGAGCTGCGCCTTCGGCGCCGCACCCTGCTGGGGCGCCGCGTGCGGGAGCTCCGCGTGGCCAAGGGCCTCACGCAGGAGCAGCTGGCCGAGCGGACCGGCTACGACCGCAAGTGGGTCGTGCGCATCGAGACGGCGACCCACGGGCCTGCTGTCGATCGCCTGTTCGTCCTAGCTGACGCACTCGGCGTCAGGGCGAGCGTCCTCCTCGAGGAGATCGACTGATCTGCCCCTGTTCGCCGCCGGCGGCGGTCAGGGCGTCGCTACCGGGCTCGTGGCCTGTGTCCGAGGCATCAGAATGACGACATGAACGGCTGCCTGCATCTGGACATCCAGCCCATCCCGCCCGGGACCTGGCAAGAGGTTCAGCGCCGTGCGCGCCGTCGGCGTGCCAGGCAGGTGACGGTCAGCGTCAGCCTGCTCGCTCTCCTGACAGCGGTAGCCACCGCAGCAGGGCGCCCGAGGTGATCTCACAAGGTGCCGCCTCACTCGTGGTCAGGCGACGCCATCGGGGCTCACTCACCCCGGCACCTCGTACTACTGCGGAGCGACGCCTAGCCGATCGGGCGACCAGTCCGGGTGCCGAGGGTCTGAGAGCGTGCCGACCTGATGCGGCTGAAGCAGGATCCGCGCCAGCAGGGGGGCTGCGAGGTCATCTCCAGCTTCGACGGCGGCAGCGATCGCAGTCGCGATCACGACCCAGTCACGGCCGCCCAGCGACAGCTGACCTCCGTCAACGGCGAGCGCGTAGTCGCCCGGCCAGCGCTCCGCCGCGAGCGCGGACGCGATGTGCTGGGGTACGGACCCTGGCTCGCCGGCGTTCACGTCCTGAGCATCGCGCGTCGAGGCAAGGCCGGTCGAAGTCCCTGATCCTTCAACGCCTTCTCGAGCTGGTGGCCGAGGTCTGTGAGCCGGCCAGGCCGCTGCCGCTCCGCCCGCTCGAGCAGTGCGCCACCCAGTTGCCGCTCCAGGCGCTGCAACTGCGCGCTGAAGGTCGCCTGGTCGAAGCCGCCCAGCGTCGCGGCACGTGTCACGTTGTAGCCGGCTGGCAGCAACAGCAGGAAGCGCTCGAGGCGCACCCGCAGAAGAGCCTCCGATCCGGACGCAGCCTGAACGGCCACTGCTTCCGGGGTCGGGGTGTCCGGAAGCGTCGATCGGCTGCTGGCCCGGAGCGGCACCTTGCTCCAACCGGACAGGTTGCGGTGCAGATCGGGCTCGGGTGCGACCCATTCCCCCGCTTGATGAATGGGGCTCCAGGTCACCGGTTCGGGCAGCCGGTTGCGCTTGAGGTGGCCTTCGGCGAGGAGCGCGAATCCCTGCTGTGCCTCCTTTCGGAGATTGAGCTTCCACCTTGCGAAAAGGCGTCGCCGGGGCCCGTAGGCGTCACGGGCGAGGGTGCCGAGGGTCGCGTCGCCGCCGGTGAGGCACTCGTGCAAGTACCAGGTGCAGCGTGCTTGAAGCATGTCGGTGACCGGCTCGTCGTTGGCTCGAGCGATCCGCTTCAGGTGGTTGCGGCCGATGTCGAGCCGCTTGGAGAACAGGGCTCGACGACGGGCATAGTCGATGGGAGGTCGGTGATCGGCCAAGAGGCGGAACAGCGAGAGCAGCTCTGCTGACGCCGGCTGCCGCGTGATCTGCTTGAAGTGCGTGAGGACGTAGTTCGTGGACAACTGCGCAATGAGCGAGAGGTCGAGCTCGGTCGCGATCTCGGACCAGCGACGCTTCCGCCCAGTTCCGAGGAGGAACACGGACAGCAGCGCGTCCCCGTACCAGGGGTGCACTCGTAGCGACTCCGGGAGGGCGCTGAGGGCCTGCGGCCACAGCGTGGCGGGCAGCATGGAGGCGTCCAAGACCCGCTGGGTGCCACCAGACACCTCGGACGTCGAGCGCAGGAGCCCGAGGAAGACGCGTCGCGGCGTACTGCGTGCAGGAATGCTTTCCTGCAGGACGCGGGTCAACTGGAAGGACACCGGGCTGGCCGCCCGACTCGGCCGCCAAGTTCCTGCGCCTGTCGCCCACGCCAGCCGTTCCGTGGCCTGCATCTCGTCGCGTGCTCTCAGGACGTGCAGGGCGACGGACAGTGCGTGAGCGCCAACGCGAACGTCCTCGACCGCGCGCGCAAGCCGCGGGGAACCGTCCCCGTCCGGCAAGCCCTGGAGGGCCAGCCGGACGTCGTCACTGGTGGTCAAACCCGTAGATCGCAGGTCGGTCGTGACTTGTTGACGTCCGTGAGCGGCCAGTGCCAGGCGCGCGAGGTAAGCAAGGTCGAGGAGCGCGACGTCGGCGGGCAGTCGTCCGTCCCATACGTCGATGCGCTGCCCCTCGAGCAGCCGAAGAACGAAGGCGTGGTCCTCGACGTAGGGGCCGCTCATGACGGGCTCGGGGGTGACCTGCGACAGCACGCTCGAGGCGCACCCAACCGGGCAGGACAGCGTGCCGGCGCGCGCCGGCGGCGTGCGCGAGTAGAAGCGCGCCCGCGAACGCGGTGGACGCTGGCAGACGGGACAGAGCGTCTCAAGCCAGACCTGATGAACCCCACAGACGTAGACGTGCTGGAGGCGGTCGGTGAGCCGTACCCGGTAGTCGCGCTCGTGCAGGCAGAGCGGGCAGTACCTGGCGCCCGCACCTCGTGGCCAGGCGCCGGAGAAGTTCCCGCGGCGTTCGGTCCGGGGCGGCGTAAGACCGAGGTGGCTCCACCGGGCCAGCGTCATCCTCAGCAGCTCGTCCGGCTCGAGGTTGAAGGTGCGGCAGATCATCTTGGTGTCCGCCGTGTCGAAGGAGCGGACCAGCCGGTACGGCGTCTCGTCCCGTTCCGGCAAGCGCAGTTGGCTCAGCAGGTCCCGCGGGTCGGTGCACAGCCGATGCGCAACGTGCTCGAGGTAGCCGTCGAACGCCTCGTCGTCGAGCGGTTCAACGCGGATCGGCAGAGCGCGCGCGAGCACACCCCGGGCCCCCGTACCGCCTCCGCGCGGGGCAACGACCATCAGGCCGCAACCTTGATGTCGGGCCAGTAGGTCCGCACGTCGGCCGCCGTGAGGTTGCTGTCGCGCAGCAGCGCTTGGGCCGCCGCGCGCTTGAGGCACTCGAACAGCGGGCCCGCGTGTCCGCCACAGGCGAGGTGAAGGTCGCCCACGAGGCGGGCGTCGCCCAGGACGGGCGCGCTGGCGCCGGGTGCCGTCAAGTAGAGCCGACGAAAGTCGGCGACGAGGTCGGTGAAGGCACGCTCTTGGGCCGGGTCGCCGGGCTGCAGCGGTGTCAGCAGTGCCTTGTCGTGGCGCCGGCGCATCTGGTCGGAGGCCTGCGCGCCCGTACCGGCGGCTTTTCCGAGCAGGGCGCTGTTGTCGAAGTCGGTTCCGACGAAGATGGTGGTGACGGGGAGTCGCAGGATGGAACGGCAGGTGTCGGCCATGAGTCTGGATTTGGCCTGGCGCAGCATGTGCGCGTCGTCGATGACCAGGTAGCGGGTGCCGAGCTGCGGAAGCAGGCCGATGAGCTGATCGCGCAGGGCGCTCTCGGTGCTGCTGGACGAGACGTCAAAACCGAGAAAGCGCAGGATGGACGCGAACAGTCCCGCGCCTTGCATCTTGCCGTCCGCCTCAATCCAGATGACCCGGACGGGCGTGTACTCACTGTTGACCGGCTCGGCCGGCGGCAATCGCAAGGCCCACTGGCTGACGACCTCGGTCTTGCCGAACCCCGCGGGGGCGTCGACGCCGACCCATCGGCGCCGGATGCCTCTGCAGGTGGCTGCGGTCCGCTCGACCTGCTCACGGAACAGCTTGCCGTTGTGGGTGGGGATGTAGGTGTCGGACAGCCATCCGCTCCATGCGGCTGCATCGCCGCCGCTCGGCGGCTCGGCGGTGCGCATCCGCAGGATCTTGGGCCAGTCGGCGGGCAGGGTCATGCACAGTGCGGCGCCGTCGTTGGTGCCGGCGCTGGTGCTGGTGCTGGTCACTCCCGCTCCTTGAAGTGGGCGGACAGGTCGTAGTTGTCGTCGATCGCGTAGCGGCCGGTCTCTGGCGAACCCATGCGGGGCCCGGGCTCGTCGATGAGGTGCAGCAGGGGCTCGCTCTTGGTCTTGGCCCCGGTCGCGGCGAGCGGAGGCGCGTCCGCTGGGTCCCAGGGGACGGCTGGCACCGCGCGCTCGAGCCGCAGGAAGTCCGCCGCCAGTTCCGCGCGCTTGCTCTTGCCCTCGTCCCGTATTGCGCGGGTGTAGCGGGCGAAGTTCTCGCTCCGCACGTCCTTGAAGTTCTCGGTCGGGAGCTCACGGATGGCCTGGGCTTTGAGCAGCGGAAGCAGGGCCTCGCTGAAGCCGGGCAACGCGCCGCTGTCGACCCCGAGGGCGTGGAGCGTGTGCCACCGGTAGGTCTCCGGCTCGTGCCAGAACACGCGGCTCATGTCGTAGGGGTCGTAGCGCACGACGATCGGCTGGCCGGGCTTGTCCTTGTCGCCCTGGTGGTGCTGGAGTTGGTCGAGGACCGGCGCCCAGTAGCGCACGTGCTGGGAGTGGAGTCCGTCAGATGCCGGTGTGAGCAGTAGCCGGGGCAGGAAGGCGTAGACGAGGTCGGGAGTGCGTGGCAGCCGCAGCGGCGCGCCGTGAGCCAGGTCCAGGCGGCGCACCTCGTTGGGCGACAGTGCGCGGCGGGGATGGTTCAAGACGCCGTGGCGCTCCAACGGCGTCTCGTTGTACTCCAGGTGCATCCAGTTCTGGAGCGCCCGCTCCGTCTCGTCGTGCATGAGCCGTTCGCTCCTCGGCGGCATCTTCTTGGCGCGGTTGGCGACGCTGTTGCCGAAGTAGCCCGGCATCAACTGCTGGGCACCGGCGAGGCTGCGCATGAGCGACTCGACGAAGGCCTTGAAGGTCGGGTCACGTACTCCCGCGAACAACACGGTGACGCCAAGGCTCGCCAGCAGGCCTATGAGCATCCGGTTCACGAACTCCCGGCCGTGATCGGTGATCACTGTGCCGAGGTCGACGGCCAGGTTGGCGCCGACCTCGAGCGCCTGGGGCACGCCCATCCAGCGGGCCCACAGCTGGTCGTCGTCGACACGGTCGCTTGCCGGTATGGGGTTCATGATGTCGTGGATGAGCAGGCAGGCGTCGCGGGCTGTTGCCTTGCCGACGGCGAGGCGCCCGTGGGCGCGACCAGGGCCGACGTCGACAGCGGCGACGACGTCGCACCGGATGGTGTCCGGCCCGTCCTCGTCGGGTGACCACAGCGCCACGTTCAGCGGCGTGCTGTCGATCTGGATCACTTCACCGGGCAACTGCCCCCGGCGGCGCCAGGAGCCCTTCTTGGGCCGGTTCGCCTGACTGTTCTTGGTCGTCGCGCTGCCCTGGATCGCCTTCCCGGCCGCCGCAAGGGCGAGCAGGGCGTTGCGCCGGCCGCGGACCGTGATGATCACGCCCTGGTCCTGCAGGTACACGTTGAACAACGGCCTGAGCTTGTTCAGGTCGCGACGCGCCTCAGTGAGGTTCTGCTCCACGAATGTTGCGGCCGCGTCCAGCTCTGCGGCCGTGAAGGCTTCGCGCGGGTCCCGCAGCGGGTCGAAGTTTCCGTGGACCAGGCCCATCAGGCCACGAGCCAGGTAGGCCTCGCGCTGTCGGTAGAGCGTCGCGAGGTGGACGCCCAGCTCCTCGGCCTTGTGCTTCATCCGCTGGGTCTCGCCGACCGCCGGGTCGTAGCGCGGGTCTCTCGCGTCCCCCGGCGCGAGCAGCCCGTACTTGCTGCCCGTCCTCACCTCGTTCAGGTGGCCCGCCCTTGCCGCCGCAACCTGCTGCGCCTGCTCGGGCAGCAGCTCCCAGGCATCCTGATCGGCGGCGTGCAGCAGCGTCCGCGGGTCCTCGAGAGCGGTAGCCATCGCGATGTCGCGCAGGATGGCGCCGCCGGGACGCGACGTCACCGCACCGGCTCCCGTCACCACGAAGGTGTCCTGCGGTGCGGCGAGGTCGAAGCCGTCGAGCCGCTCGAGGCGTGCGCGACGCAGCCAACTGTCGCCGGGCCGCACTTCGAGCACCTTGCTGGCGATCACCCCTACCACCCCGGCCACAGGACAGGCAACGAGTCCGCCAGGGGCCGGTCCAGATCCACATCGAGCAAGCCCTGCGCCAACAGGTGCAGAGCGACGACGTGGCCTTCGGGCCTACCCCCGGCGTCATCGATGACGTCGCCCAGGAGCAGGCTCCGGACGCGCAGCGCGGCCCGCACGTGCTCATCGAGTTCCGGAGCAATGCGGAAGAAGGTGCGCAGCACGGACAGGTTGTCCCGGCGCTGCTGGGTCACGTCGCTCAGGACCCGATAGCCCCAACCCAGGTGGGCGCACGTCGCCGCCGTCAGCATCAGCTGGGCGCGGGCGTGGGCGCTGTTGGCGAGGGCGTCCGCGTTCTTGACGTCCAGCAGCCACGGCTGGTTGTCGGCGTCCACAGCGGCGATGTCCGGCACATGCCACACGCAGCGGTTCCGCTTCTGCGGCCAGTAGACGATCAGTCGCTGAGTGTCGTACCAGGCGAAGTGGCGCTCGCGGTCGAGCTGGCGCAGGTGCGCCAGCTCGAGCTGCGACTCCGCCCAGACGTGCGTATGGAAGCCGTCCCGCTCGACGGGGTGAAGGGCGAGGTTGCTGCGGGCCCTGTCGTAGCTCCCCAAACGCCGCACGGCTGCCGTGGACCGCAGAAGCTCAGCCGTCATCCGGGCGAGCGGGGTATGGACGACCTTGCCGTCGATCTTGGCCAGCACTTGAGCCTCAGCTGCCATCTGGTCGCGGTCGACGTCCATGACCAGAGTCGCCAGCCGGCGCCCCAGCGGACGGGGCAAAGCTGCCATGAGCGCGGGATCGTTGCGCTTCATGCCCCGGTACACCGGAACGCGAACCGCTGTCGATCCATCGGGCAGAGCGCCCCGACTACTCATCCGGGTGAGCGGCGCGGCAGCGAGTGCAGTCGCAACAGCAGTCCTCTGGCCACGGTTCACCCTCGACGACGTCCAGGGTGATGGGATCCAGTAGGACGGGCTCTCCCACCAGCAGGGGCCGCAGCGACTCCTGCGACGCTGCTGGGGCAGCCCGCCCCTTGCTCGGCAAGGCTGCAGGCACGACAATCTTCACGCGCGGTCCTCCGTCTCAAGGTATGGCCGCGCTCGGAGCCTCACCTGTTGGCGCAGGTGGGGCTCCACTCGTTCCGGGGTCTGTATCCCGGGCGGTCGAAGCCCCATGAGGTCTGGGCGCTAGGTCAGTGTTGCCGGTCTCGTGGCCGTAGGTCAACGCAGGTGCGCTAACAGGCCCGGCGCCCGCCCTAGGCGTGCGTTAACGGTGACTGCGTTAAGGTCCTAAGCTGTGGCTGGCTCGTTCGGGTACCTGGGACTAACGCCGTTGACCTGTCGTTGGCCACCCTGCGACCGCCCCGTGGAGACCTCGACAGCCAACTACTGCAGCCCCAGCCATCGGGTCAGAGCCGCGCAGGAGGTCAAGCGCCTGACCGAGCTGCTTGACGTTCTCGACAGCGAGGGCGAGCGGCACGACTCGCTGCTCTGGCACGTGCCGGGCCGGGAGCGCCTGCAGCACGTCCGCCACGCCAAGCGGCGCATCGAGAAGCACCTAGCCCTGCTTCGCCCTGCCCAGGCGCACGAGCCGGGCACAGCCCATCGCGGCAGTAGTGACGACGTGCGACAGGCCTGTCAGGAGATCGTGACCCAGTGGCCTCGTACAGAGGTCGCTGCCCTGTTGCGACTGGCTCTCAAGAGGCCACACGTCTACCTGTCCTTGACCGCCGAGTCTGCTTCGGACGACGACCCCGCCGCCAGCGGGTAGAGACTCCGCGGTGTGGAGCACGCCTACGAGATCCGCATCGTGTGCATGGTCACCGACCAGGACGCTGCCGAACGCGCCGGGGTCGCTGCCGCGTCAGCGGTGGCCGGGCAGGGCGGGCGCGTCGCTGATGTGCAGCGCGGACATGACGAGCCGTTCGGCAAGGTCTCCGGCATGGACGGGGCTGCTGATTGCCATGGGTGCGGGGGTCGCGGATGGTTCCAGGAGCGCGTCGAGGAGGAGCACGATGAGGATTGTCCGCGCCGCTGCATGCGGCGCCCCTGCGACTGGCACGGCTACAGGTAGACCTCGGATCCAACTGACCGCCCTCGGCGGCGGGGCTCGCGACCCCGAGCCGGGCACGCAGGGCAACAGCAGGACGCTGCACGCCGACCTCCACGCCGTCCTGCAGACCGAGGCCGGCACCGACGCAGTCGCGGCCGCCTTCGGCGACGACGCCCAGGCCCTCGGGTTGCCCGGCGGCACGACCAGAAACAGAGCCGTCGCCCGCGCCGCCGTCGCCGGTCTGCTCGCTGGCGGCCACGGGCTCCCGACCCTGAGTGCGCTGCTCCTGTCGGCGTCGGCGCCGTTGCCCGCGACGCCGCCGTCGTGACCGCCTACGGGATCACCTGGGCCGACATGGCGGCGACGCCCCCGCCGGTCTCCTGGCGCCTGCTCCGATCACTCCGTGCCGTGCCGCCGGGACGCGCCGCCAAGGGCGAGCGTCGGGAGACGTTCGGCGCCGCGCTAGAACAGGCCGAGCAGCTGTTCGTCGCCGCGGGCCAGGTTGGCGTCCAGGCCCGCCCCCTCCTCGTCTTCTATGGCCTGTCCCAGGCCGGCCGGGCAATCGCCGCGGCCAGCACCACGGCGGCGAAGGACGAGTGGCGGCTCACCGGACACGGGATCCGCACGGAGGGGCTCCAAGGCGGGCAGCGCCCCATCGGCGGCGTGACCGTCCGCGACGACGGCGGCACGGGCGGGGCGTTCACGACGCTCTGTCGGCTCCTCAGCGCAGGCTCGCTTCCAGACCCGGTGCCGTTGGCCCGACTTTGGACGCTCATCCCCGATGCCGCGCGCTTCCCCCTTCCCGGCGCGTCCGGCCTCGCCCCGCTCGTCGTCACGGCCGAGCCGCCCGTCTTCACGGGCGACACGTCGCGCGTCGAGGTCGGGCCGCTGCCCGCGTCGCTCGCCGCCCCGCCCGTTTCGGGCGAGACCGCCTGGAGCGCCGGCGACCGGGACTGGCCCGCGGAACGGCACGCCCTGGCGGAGCACCTGCTCAACTACCCCGGCCTGTCAGGCTTGCGACCCGCCTCCCCCGACGGGAACCCCATCGGGTTCATGCCCGCCGCGGCCGGCGGCGTCCGCGCCCCCCTCGTCCTTCCGCCGCCGCCGCACGGGGCCGGCGGGCCGGATGACGCCCTGCTGCGCAGGACTGTCGAGGTGCGGGGCGAGCGGATGGTGTTCCCGTCGCTGCGCCGGGGCGACCCGCCGCAGCACCCGCTCATGATCTGGTGGGCCGTCACCCACGCCCTGTCCATGCTCGCCCGCTACGAGCCCCGCCGCTGGTCACAAGCAGTCTCGCCCGACAGCAGCGGCGACGCCGTCGCGCTTGAGCACCTGCTCGCCGAGGCGCTCGTCGTCCTGCCCGAGCTCGTCCACCGGACGATCAGCGAGGCCGCCGCGTGATCGGCACCTCCTCATCTGTTCAAGGCCCCACGTATCGCTCGACCAGTCTTGCCGACCACGCGCCACCTCCTGGCAGGGTTCAAGCCTCCATCGCATCCGCCTCAGACCGAAGAAGCTGAACCGCTCGGACAAGCACCGCACGGGTCGATGAGCCGCCGCGGAAAGATCTCAAAGTCTTTCAGGGCCTTCACGTCCGCGAACAAGTTCAGCCCACTAGAGAGTCCCGCTGCGTTGCGGCCAGTGTGGAATTCGCTGTTCACCTGCGCGGTCGGTACCAGGAATACCTTCTCAACCCGGTACGCGACGGCAACTCGCGCCTCTGGCCCAGCCACGAGTAGTTCTCCGTCTGTCTGGGTCTCATCGAAGAGCACGAGTGCGTAGTGAGTCACTGCATCAGAGCGCGCTTCGAGCGCACGGCCTGATCCCATGAAGCCCAAGTGCTCCCGGCGCCCGCTGCCGAGATCGGCCTGCTTGAGGAAGGCCCGCTTCGCGTCTATTTTCAATCTCGCCGTTTCTCGGACGGGGGTCTTGGCGCGCGGCCTCCAGTTTTGGAAGCACGCGTATACGTCAGCGCCTCGCCTGTTGCCACCGAACCACAGAGCCTCCTCGTCACACTCGCGGAGCAAGGCTGCGACGAAGCCCTCGGCCACGAAGGCCCAGAGGTCGGAGCCGAGTTGCCAGGTGCTGACGGGTCCAGGTGCGGAGGCGCGCGCGCTGTCATTGGGCGAATGTGTGTCCATATACGTGAGCTCCCCAGTCGTCCCGGTCGGCCAGTTAGCGCAGCCGTCCCTCATGGCAAGGGCTGTGCACACAGCCTCGCACTGGAGGGCAGAGGCCAGGTGCCGAGGCTGCCGCAACGCGGCCTGCCTCACGCAGATGCGAGCCACCACAAGACGCAACCCGTGGGACGCCAGCCAAGAGTGAGGCGGTGGCCAAGTCGCCGCGCGCACGCTGCGCGGCATATGCGCGTCGCATTTATGCAGGCCCTCCCTTGCCAAGTCCGGCAGGCATGACCACATACTCGAGTGTGGCTATCGATCCGGGGGTGCTCGGCGCTGCGAGCGCCCTTTCGGGCGTAGGCCTCACAGGTGTCCTCGGCTACTTGACCGAGCGGCGAGCAGACCACAGGGCTGGCCTCGCGGCAGAGGCCGCACGAGTCGAACGGCTTCAGGACCAGCGGCGGAGCGTCTACGTCGAGTACCTGGTGCACGCACGGCAAGTATTGAGCCTCGTCGACGAGTCGGGCGAAGCGTTCGAACGGCAGGGGCAGTGCGCCCACCTTGTAGCTGTCGCCCCCGAGGTCAAGACTGCTCTCGAGACGCTCGACTTGCGCCGGCAACCACTGAGTTTAGTCGCGGATCTCGATACAAGGCGTGAGGCGTACGCCCTGAACCGAGCGTTGCGGGACTACGCAAGCGCCACTTGCAGTCACGCTGATTGCCACGACTCAATAGCACGACTCCAGGAGTGCATGAGGGTCAGTCTGGGAGTCGGTGAGTTCGGCGGCGTCCTCCCATTGCGGACCACACCGGGGAGACGCTGGCAGCGGACTGCACGAAAGGTTGGCTTGCACTTCGAGCCTTGAGGACTTCGAGGCGAGGCGTCGCTGGGGCTGCAAGTGAAAGTATCGGTGCCGCAGGCTTCAGCGAGGCCGTCTGTCGGTGGCGCCGGCGAACTCCACGTCGTCCGCGTTCCACTGAGGCGCGCGAGTATCTGGCCGCACGGGCGACGGCTGCGTTAGAACCGGCCTGGCCGCTCAGCGCCGGGAGGAGGCCCGGTTGCGCGCCAGCTCCGCCCGCAGCCGCTCCAGCGACAGGTCCCGCTCGCGTAGCCGGGCCATTGCGGCCTCTGCGTCGGCGGCGGCGGCTCGGCTCCTGGCCTCCGCCCGGATCGTCCTTCCAACCGCAGCTTCGACCAACGGCCAGCACGAGTCGCAGGGCACCACGGTCGGGTCAACTTCGTCGTTCACGTCATTGGCGTCCACGAGGAAGCCATCGGCTCAATCGAGCACCCGGACGCCAGCGCACCCAGTCGGCGGCCGGCTTCTATGCAGTTTGAGCATGAGGCGCTTGCGCGGCTCGCCCCGTGCTTAGGGTGAGGCCATGACCGCCGGACCTTCTGTCGGCCCGGTCGGGGACGGCCTCGACGGGCCCCCGGTCGAGGACCGTGGTCATGAGACAGCCGTGTGGTTCGGATTCCAGTACGCCTGCACCGCCACAGAGGTTCTGCGGCTCATCGGGCAACCGGGCGGATGGGTCCTCTGCGAGTGGCACACCGACTACGTCGTCGGCGGAGCCGGACCGCCCGTCCTGGTCTCGGTGAAGCACAGGGCGCTGGACCGCGGAGCCTGGCGGTTGGCCGACCTGCTCGCCGCGGGCGGCCTGGGGACCCTCCTTGCCAGATGGGACGCGGCGGGCCGGGACGTCACGACTCGCTTCGTCACGAACGCCGGGCTCGCGACAGGAGCGGGGGAGGCGCGTGCCCTGTCCCGGCTGCTCGAGGCTGGACTGTCGCCGGACGACCCCGGCGTCGCCGCCTACGCGGAGGCCTGCGCCGCTCGGCTTGGGGTCGCTCCTGCAGTCGCGGCGGACTTCCTCGCCTCGTTGCGCTTCGTCACCGAGGGCGCGGACGGGTACGCGATGGCGGCCCGCGGGGTGGAGTACGCGCGAGACGTCCTTGGCGCGTCCGGTCACGACCGGTCCTTCGCCCGCGCGGCTTACGACGCCGCCGTCGGCGCGGTCCAACGGGCTGTCGTGGGCTGCCACCGGACGACGCCGCCGTCGCAGTGGCTGTTCGGCGACGCCGCCGCAGCCGCCGCCCGCGCCCGCAGGACGATCGGCTGGGAGGAGCTCGAGGCCGCGTTCGCCGAGGCGGGGGTTCCCGTACTCGAGCCGGACATGCCCACCGCGCGCCTGGGCGGCGAGACCGTACTCGGCCGCAAGCTCCGCGCCGGAGGGCTTGGCCCGTCGGTTCTGACCGCCGCTCCCAGGCTGCGGCAGCGCTGGTACGAGATCGAGTGCACCTTTCGAACTGGGTTGCCGTCGGCACCGTCCGACCCGGTCAGGGCCGTCCGGGCGGCCGTGCACGCGCAGGCTGGCGCCGCGGAGACGGCTGTCCGCGGGCCCGGCGGGTCCTACGGCCCGCCGATGTGGCTCGAGCTCGAGCGCCGGCTCGGGACGGTCGAGGCGCCCCTGCGCGCCGTCGGGGTGCCGGAGCTCCTCGGCTGCGCGTACATGCTCACCGCTGAATGTGAAATCTGGTGGTCTGACGAGTTCGACCCGTCCGCGGAGGCGCCTTGGACTGTCGCCGGGGGTGCTCGGTGACCGCGCCGCCGTCTGCTGTCCCCGGCCGGGCGGCAGAGCTCGACTACCACGTCGCCCGCGTCCTGCTCCTTGTTGCCGCGCTCGGCGAGACCGCGGATGGGCTGACGAAGATCGCGAAGCTCGACTTCCTGCTCCGGTACCCCAACATGCTCGGGCGTGTTCTGGCGGATCGGGGCCTGGCCCTGCCGCGCAATGCCGCCCCCAGCCCTGCCGAGACCGTCGCCGTCGAGAGCACGATGGTCCGGTACAAGTACGGGCCCTGGGACGATCGCTACTACCCGATCCTGGGGACGCTCATCGGGACCGGGCTGGTCCGGACCAGGGCGGGGCGCGGCAGGATCGCAATCTCTCTGACGGAGCAGGGGCGGTCCGTGGCTGACGCTCTAGCCCGGACGCCGGAGTGGTCGACGGTGGCAGCCCGTGGCGATCTTATCGCCGCTGAGCTGGGGGCGGAGACCGGCAGCCGGCTGAAGGAGTTGATCTACCGCGTCCTGCCGGATGCCGTCGACCGGCCGCTGCGACAGCGGATCGGACCAGGTCCGACCCCGCCAGACACCCCGGCGGCATCGGCCGCCCCCGCCATGCCGCTGCATTGGGGCCCCTCCGCATGACCCTTCACTTCAGACTGCACCACGTCGTCCTGCGGACGCGCGGAGGAGGTGAGAGCCGCTACGACTTCCGCACCGGCCTCAACGCCGTGGTCGGGAGTTACGGGACGGGCAAGAGCAGCCTGTTCGAGCTGATCAAGTACGGGCTCGGCGGCAGCGCCGAGATCATGCCCGCCATCGCGGACAACCTCGCCGAGGTCGAGCTCGAGGCGACCGTGGGGACGTCGAGGCTCAGGCTCGTGCGGTCGAACGGCAGGAACAGGGTCGCCGTGACCGAGGCGCACACAGGCACGCTGGTGGGAACATGGACCACCAGAGGCGGCAGCGCGCCCGCGAGCGCGGCCCTTCTCGAGTACCTGGGCGTGCCAGCGGCGCGGCTCAGCCGCCGTTCGACCTCCGGCGCCACCAGCGAGCCGTTATCGTTTTTCGACTTGTACCGCTATTGCTACCTGCAGCAGAACGATATCGACAGGTCCGTGGCCGGCCACCGAGACGCCTTCGTGGACCGCAAGCGCAAGGCCGTGTTCGAGATGGCGTTCGGCCTCACCGATGATCGCCTCCGCGAGCTCCGAATCGAGGCGTCCGAGCTCGACCAGCAGCGCGGCCAGGCCCTGACCGAGGCGGAGACCGTCCGACGATTCATCGTCCAGACTGGCGCGCCCGGGCCTCAGGACCTTGACGGCGCCGAAGCCGACGCCCGTAGCCGCCTCGCGAAGGCCGACGCCGTGCTCCGCGGCCTGCAGGCCGATGCGAGCGCCGGCAGCGGCGGCGACGCGGCCCTCGACGCGCTTCGGGACAAGGTCCGCGCCCTGCGCAGGATCGCCGCGGACGCGCAGGCCGACGCGGACGCCGCCCACGCCGCCGTCACTCGTGACACGGCTGTCGTCGCGCAGCTCGAACTCGACGCGCAGCGGGACGCCCGCTCCGCCGAGGCGACCCGGACCTTGAGCGGCCTCGAGTTCACGAGTTGCCCCCGCTGCCTGCAGGACCTGCGCGGCCGGGACCCGGAGCCCGGCCACTGCAGGCTCTGCATGTTGCCGCAGCCCGCGCCGGCGGGCCAGGCGCTGCCAGCCGCCCACCGGCATGCCGAGCAGGCCGCGGAGGCGCGGCAGCTCCTTGCCCAGGACCGGGACGCCGCCGCCGCCGCCGACGTCCGGGTTCGGGAGTCCCGGCTCGCTCTTGACGTGGCCGCTGCCGACCTCGAAGAGGTCGGGGACCGTCCCGCCGCTCCAGCCTTGGACGCGGTCGCCGCGGCAGCCGCCGAACGCGAAGCCGCCAGGGGCCTCCTCCGGGAGACAGAACGATTCCGCGACCTCTGGGACGGCTATCGGACCAGGACGGAACGGTTGGGCCACATCGACGACCAGGCGTCCCAGAACGCCGCCGAGCAGGCGCTGCAGGAAGCGCTCCTCGCCGCGAACCGGCGCCGCATCGACGAGTTCGGTGAGGTCTTCGACGAGGAGATCCGCGAGCTCGCGTTCGCCGGGTACGAGAAGGCCTGGATCGACCCCAACAGCTACCTGCCGGTGATCAACGGCGACCCCTTCGACAAGCTCAGCGTCGGCGGGGCCAAAAAGACCCTTGCGAACGTCGGCTACTACATGTCCCTGCTGGGCTACACGCTCGCCTCCCGCGAGATCGCGATCCCGGACCTCCTCCTCATCGACAGTCCGCGCAAGAACCTCGGCAACACGCGCGAGGACACGGCCGCTGGCGTGCGCATCTACTACCGATTGAGCCTGCTGGCGCAGGCCTACCCGGATGCTCAGATCCTGCTCGCCGATAACGGCCTTCCCGACTTGGACAGGGTCACCACCGAGACGATGCACGTCATCGAGCTCTCCTACGGACGCCCCCTGCTCCAGGACGTCCCTCACCCCGGGCCTGGGAAGGTCCGGACGGTCGGCGCAGAGTAGCCCTCCAACTCCAGCCTGCACTCCGCGCGAACTCTCAACGATTGCAGATAGACCATTCACCCGTAGTTGGCGATCAGGTCGCAGCAGCCCGAGCCGGCAGACCAGCGCGAAGTCGAACGGGCTGTCGGACTGGCGTGCGGCGCTGAGCATCGATTCGAACTGCAGGTGCGTCAGTCTCAGCGCGGGGGACTCCGACGGCACCCTGGGCTGGCGGACGTACTTGGCTTGAGAGTGCCCGGGCACCCCCTCAATCACGCAGGTCCGGTAGAAGCCCGCAACGACCGACAGCCGCCGCGACCCGGACGCAATTTGTCTTTCGACCGCAACATGCGCTTGGCTGGAGGTCAAAGGCGATTCATGACGGACATCGGAGTGGGTAGTGGCGCAGAAGGTTCGGGTGTTGCTCGTGTGCGATCTGCACGACGACGAGACGGAGGGTGGCGAAAGCGTCGCTTTCGGGCTGGACGGGTCGTCGTATGAGATAGACCTTTGCTCGCAGCACGCAGCCGAGCTCCGCGACGACCTAGCAAGCTATGTGGGCGCCGCCCGTCGCGCCAGCGGCGGCAGCAAAGGTTCACGCAAGGGCAGCGGCAGCGCGAAGTCGCACGACGAGGGCGCCAGCAAGGTGTCGGAGGTCCGCGGGTGGGCGCGGGCCAACGGCTACGAGGTCAGCGAGCGCGGCCGCGTCTCCGCACAGGTCCTCGAGGCATACGAGGCCGCAAGCAAGTAGCAGCCGAGCTCGACGCGACCTCATCCAAGCTGCCGTCCTTGTCTCGCAAGGCGGACGGTGGCATATAGGTGCTTCGCGATGACCTCGACAACCGCAGTCCTCGAGAACTCTGTCGGACCCTGTTCCTACGGTGCCACACTGACCACCGCGTCCTCAGGCGCGAGCCCGTCGCCTAGCGCCTTCCCGACCTTCGACCTGTTGATCAACGGACAAAGTACGGCCGAGCGTCGAGGGCGAGGCCACCTCTCGTGGCCTCCCGGTGTGTCCGTGGCCATGTGAAAGTCCCCGCTGGTGGCCAGCGGAGGTCCCCGGTGGTGGCCAGCGAAAGTCCCCACCTCGCGCGCGTCGTGCCTGCCCGAGATCGAGGCCCTGGGCGGTGACGGTGGCGGTGTCGAAGCCGTGCACCGAACACCGCCCAGGGGGCCTCATTGTTGTCTGCGAGGAAGCAGTTGGACGTTCTGTCCGCCTACCGAGAGGTCGGCACCTACCGAGGCGCCGCAGAGCTCTGCGGCGTCACCCCCAAGACCGTGAAGCGGGTCGTCGAGCGCACCGCCGCCACGAACGCCGTTGACGGCACGATCAGCACGACCCGCGCGCGCAGCGGGAGCAACAACTACGAGGGCGTTCGCGCGCTCGTCGCCGACAAGGTCAAGGTCTCGCGCGCCAGGATCAGCGCGAAGCGGCTGCTGCCTTTGGCGGTCGCCGCTGGCTACTGCGGGTCGGCCCGGAACTTCAGGCGGCTGGTTGCGCAGGAGAAGCAGGCGTGGCGCAGCACCCACGCGGCGCAGTCCCGCCGCCGGCCGGCGGTCTGGACGGCTGGGGAGCACCTGGTCATCGACTGGGGCGTGCTGGCCGGGCTGCACGTGTTCTGCGCCGTCCTGGCGTTCTCCCGCGTCAGGTTCGTCAGGTTCGCCGACAACGAGCGCGCCGACACGACGCTCGGCCTGCTGGCGGAGTGCTTCGAGCAGCTCGGCGGGGTCCCGCAGGTCGTGCTCGCCGACCGGATGGGCTGCCTGAAGGGCGGGGTCGTCGCCGACGTCGTCGTCCCGACCCCGGACTACGTCCGCTTCGCCGCCCACTACCGGTTCCGGCCGGACTTCTGTCACGCCCGCGACCCCGAGAGCAAGGGCATCGTGGAGAACCTCGTCGGCTACGCCAAGCGCGACCTCATGGTCCCGCTGCAAGCCCTGCGCCACGGCGAGGGCGTCGGTGGCCAGAGCAGCGACGAGCCGCTGTCGCCGGTCATGTCGTTGACCGCGGCGAACGAGGCCGCGGCGGCGTGGTGCGGCGAGGTCAACGCGCAGCAGCACAGTGAGACCTGCGCGGTCCCGGCGCACCGCCTCGCGCAGGTCGAGGCGCCGCTGCTCGCGGCGCTGCCGTCCTTGCGCCCGACGATCGGCCGCAGGGAGACGCGCAAGGTCGACAAGCTGTCGTGCGTCCGGTTCGCCTCCGCGCGCTACTCGGTCCCGAACCGCATGCTCGGCCAGCAGGTCCAGCTGCAAGCCGACGCCACCACCCTGACGGTCCTGGCTCCCGTGACCGGTGAGGTGCTGGCCGTCCACGCGCTTGTCGCTCCCGGCGGCAGCAGCGTGCTGGACGAGCACTACGGCAGCAGCCGCCCGGCGGCGCCGGCGCGCAAGGTGACGCCGCGGACCGCGGCGGAGAAGGCGTTCTGCGCGCTCGGGCCCGTCGCGGAGCAGTGGCTCAAGAGCGCCGCCGCCGCCGGCAACACCCGCCTCGGTCCCGAGCTCGAACAGCTCGCCGACCTCGCTGCCGCGCACGGCCCCGACGCGCTGCGCGCGGCCCTGCGGCGGGCGGTCGCGTTCGGCCGCTGGCGGGCCGCCGACATCCGCTCGATCCTGGACGCCGGCAGCGGTGTCACGCAGCCCCAACCACCCGGCGACGCCCTGGTCATCGACCTGCCCGCGACCGCCTCAAGGCCGCTCGAGCAGTACTCGATGCGCGCGCTTGCCGGGACTGCGCTGGCTGGGGAGTTTCGGTGAGCGCCCCGGCCGCGCCGCCGCTGCCGGCCGACCTCGAGAGCGGCCTGCGGCGGCTCAAGCTCGCGTCGATGCGTCGGATCGCCCCTGAGCTGCTCGTGACGGCCAAGACCCAACGGTGGGCGCCCGAGGAACTGCTGCGCGCGCTCATCGAGACCGAGATCGACGCACGCGACGCCAGCAACACCCGGCTGCGCGCGAAGCAAGCAGGCTTCCCGATGGTCAAGACGATCGAGCAGTTCGACCTCACCGCCAGCAGCATCAGCGCGCCGACCTGGGCCTACCTCACGTCGCTGGAGTGGATCCGAGCCAAGGAGAACGTCACGCTCGTCGGACCGGCCGGAACCGGCAAGAGCCACACCCTGCTCGCCCTCGGGCACGCCGCAGTCCACACCGGACACAAGGTCCGCTACTTCACCGCCGTCGACCTGGTGGAGAACCTCTACCGCGGGCTCGCGGACAACAGCGTCGGCCGGCAGATCGACGCGCTCCTACGCAACGACCTCATCATCATCGACGAGGTCGGGTTCGCGCCGCTGGACGACAACGGCACCCAACTGCTGTTCCGGCTCGTCGCCGCCGCCTACGAACGGCGCAGCCTCGCCATCGCCAGCCACTGGCCCTTCGAGCAGTGGGGCCGCTTCCTGCCCGAACACACCACCGCCGCCAGCCTGCTCGACCGGCTCCTGCACCACAACACCATCGTCGCGACCGACGGCGAGAGCTACCGCATGCGCGACGCCCGCACCCACACCCTCACGCCCGCCAGGAGCCGCCCCTCGACCCCCTGACCCTGCGCGCGGGGTGGAGACTTTCGCTGGCCACCAGCGGGGACCTCACCTTGGCCATTGACACCGGTGCTCACCTTCCTGCTAGTGGTTGCGGCACAACTAGGACTGCTGGACTCGGACGGTGGCGGGCGCCGTCGCAGGCGATAGCTCGAGGGCCGGCAACCGTACGTGCCGCTACGAGGCGCCACTCGCGGTACGAGCGATAGTTGCGAGCCGACCCGAAGGGCCACCTCTCCATGCCGCATCAGGGCGTGCGCCAGGCGCCCCGGGCCCGGCGCGTGCCCCGGGTGCTCAGCGTGTGTTAGCGGCCGACGGTCGAGACCGGCGCCCGGCTGCGGTGAAGTCGGGCGAGCGCATGCCGGCTGCCCAAGACCAGGAGGGGCCGCTTATGCTGCGCCGCCAGGTAGCCACGACGCCCCATGCTGGCGACTGAACTCGCTGGGTCGCAGCCCGGGGTCTGTTCGGGCTTGGTGGGCAAGTGGTCGTCATGCCCGGCGACATGCCGCGTCGGCCGGTCTAGTTCTCAAGGAAGCGGGGGCGGGTCTCAGTCGGGCCTACTCCCGCGGTCGCAGCCGGGGCAGTCCTCGACCTGCATCTCGTTCGTGGCCCGGCACAGGGGGCAGGTCCAACGGGTCGCTGCGGGCTGATGCTTCCGGTCGTCGCGATCCCGAACCGTCAGGTCGGGATCGCTGCGCAGCTTCTGCAGGACCACGCCTTCGAAGTCGAGTGCCGGGTCCAACGTGACCGCCAACCGGGCCCCGGCACGGTAGTCGACGCGCGAGGACGCCGCGGCCCTGTCGAGCAGCCGTTCGCGAGAGCCGCCTGAGGCCTGAATGGCGACTGCGTAGGCGAGCGCCGCTCGGTCGACGGGCAAGCCGCTTAGGTCCCGGTTGAACAGCCCTTCGGTATCCCACGCAGGGGCACCGGTCTCGACAAGGACGGCCGCGGCGGACCAGGCGAGCCATCCGGACGCCGCGGTCAGCGCTGCAACGAGCGCGGACTGCTGCCCGGCATCCAGCGGGCCGACATCCGCGCGCAGCGCATACTCGACTGCGGGGGGCATCGTCGCTACGTACCAGTTCAGATCGAGGCCCTTGTCCTGCCGGGCCAGCTTCTCGGCTCGCTGCCGCAGCATCCACGCGGCCTGGCGGGCAGCGCCGTCCTTATCGATGCGGTGGGCGTCGGCGAGCGCGTCGAGCCAGCCCCGACGCGTCGCGGCTGGGTCGTGCCGGAACGCGACGGCGAAGTCCGGCACGCTCACGCGGTCGTAGCCGGTGGCGGCGAGCAGATCCGCGGCGTCGGCAAGCGACCACATCTCGTCGCGAGGTGGGGTCCGCTCCGGCGCGCAACGGCCCTGGGCGAGCGACGCGACGTCCTCCAGCAGCGCGCTCTCGTAGTCGCCGTGCTCGTCGAGCCACGTCATGAAGTGCCTAAACGGGCTCACCGCTGCCCACCAGTCCCTCGTGTCAACGTCGGCGGCCGAGAGCGCCGCCCGGATCTCTTCGCCGAGGCCGTGGGTCGCCTGCATGCTGACGTCAAAGGCCCACCGCGCCGCCGAGTCCGGCAGCTGGGCGAGGTGCGGCACGGCTAGCAGCGCGACGCGCCCGACGCCTGGGCCGAGGTCGGCTCCGCCCAGGAAAGTGGAGCGTCGGCGCGACTCCTTGACGAGCTTGGCGCTCGGTGGCAGGGGCCGCTGGACGACCGCCCTCACGGCCGCCAGGCCCTTTTCGTCGAGAGCCCGCTCCTCCAGGACGGCATCGGCCAGCGCGCACAGCGCGCGGGCAGTCCCAGCGTTCTCCGGCGTCAGGGCTGTAGCGCCGATGACCCGGCTGCGGGCCGCTCGCAGGCCGGGCGACAACGGCAGGCTGCAGGCGAGCTCGACGGCCGTCCAGCCCGGCTGGGACCGGTCGCCGTGGCGGCGGAGGCGTGCCCCGAGTCGGCCTGGGTGACGGGGGCCACGCTCGGCCGGCGCCTGACCGGAGTCGGCGCGACGGGCTACGTCCTCGAGCCGCCGCAGCAGCCGCCCAATCTGGTCCTGGCCGAGCTCGACTAACCCGCGCCGTTCGAACTCGCCGAGCAGGACGGCCGCTTGGTCGATGGGGCCGGCGGCCAGGTCGAGCATCTGCTCGACGACCTTGCCGTTGAGGCCGGCCGCGAGCGCGATCGCGCCGTCGGAGTCGGTGTGGGGCAGCGCTTGGGCGAGCCACCCCGCGATGTCGCGGTCAATGACGTCGCGGGTCCACATTGCCGTGGCTATCTCCGAGAAGACTTTGCTCCGACTGCTAAGCCGATCCGACGCGCCGATGACAAACACGGCGACGTGCTCATCCCAGAACCGCAGGATGTCCGCTGCGACTTCGGCGGCGGCCGCGGGCGCCAGCCCCCAGCGGTCCGGGTTGCGCAGTACGGCTGAGAGTGTGTCGAGCGCCTCTGTGCGGGTCGGCGACGCTCCCGCGTCGAGCCGGCGGCCGAGCGCAACGTAGCCGTCGAGGAGCATGCCGCGCGTGAGGTCGCGCGCCCATGGCCGCGCAGCCGCGCCTGCCCGCTGGCTCTCCCACCGGTCGACGGACTGCTCGACCGCGGTGTGAAGGACCAGGGCCCGCCCCATGGGGAGGTCGGCCTCGTCCGTCCCGGCGCAGATCAGCGCGAGCAGGACTGCAAGGAGCGGCACGTTGAAGAGCTCCGGGTGCTGCGCTTTCGCGCCCGTCATCCACCGGTCGCGGACCGCGAGCCATTCAGGCCGTGACGCCTCGCTTAGCCGCGCTCTGGCGCACGCGCGGAGGACGTCGCGGACCGTGTCGTCTAGGTCCAACGGTGCGAGCAGGTCCGCTCGGGGCAGTGCGAGCCGCTCCGCGGCGGCTGCGGCGCTATGGCGGGTCGCGACAACAACCCCGGTGTCGGGGTGCAACTTCTCGACTGCGTCCGCGAGCTGTTGCGCCGCCCATGCGGCCCTGGGGCCGCACTCATCGAGCCCGTCGCACAGCAAGACCGCCGTCCCGCCGCGGAGCTCCTCCCGCAGCCGCAACATCAGGGGCTCGCGTAGACCCGGAGCGGCGAGTCGTCTTGCGGCGGCCGTCACAAGGTCGTCCGCGCTGAAGCCCAGCGGGTGTGCCCGTGCGACCTCCGCGAGGTGCACGTGCAGGGGTGTCGGCGCGTGCGGCGTCGCTGCGCAGTCGGCGGCGAGCTCCCGCAGAGCAACGGACTTGCCCGCGCCGGGCTGCCCCACGAGCAGCAGGCGTCGCCACCGCCGGACCACGCGTGTGAGCGGCTGGTCCCCTGCGCGGTCTTCGCCGTTGACCCGAACCCTGAGGCCGTCGAGCAGCCCATCGGCGGCAACCGGGGGCAGGTCATCCGCGAGCAGCGTTAGGTCGACGCGTCCGCGGTCGGCCGTGAGCGCCGCTCGGTACGCCTCGACGGCGGCGAGGCCGGCGGCGAGGCGCATCCCGACGGGGCCAGCCGCGTCCTCAATGACGGGCCGGGACGCCCTCCGCAGTTCGAGCACCCAGTCCTGCGCGTTGCTCGACGAGGCAGCGCCGGACTGCGTCAGAAACGAATCGGACAGAACGCTGACGAGCGCGGCGCCGTCCCCGTCCGCGACGAGGTAGCTGGCCAGTGACTCGAGCAGAGCCCGGGTCAAGCCGGCACTGTTGGTCGCTGACGGAATATGCAATACCCGAACTCGGTCGAGCAGGGCGTCCGCGTCCCCGCTTGGGACGTGCTGGGTCACCGCAGCAAGCGCGCTGCGTTGCTTACCGAACGGGTCACGTCCGTCCCGGCGACGGCGAAGCGCCTCGGCGAGGTCGACGACGACCCCCTTGAGGTGCTCGACGGCGAGCACAAGCAGGTCCCCGTCCCGGACGTCGTCCATCTGTCGGTGCCAGCCGTCGACGGTCGATGCCAGGTGCCGGTCGTTGCCAACGCTGCGCTTGGCCGAGATGTAGCAGCGCCTTCCGTCCGACATTGTTGCGACTATGTCGTCGGTCGGATCGTCGGTCTCGAAGTCCAGCTGAACCGTGTGCACGTCGCCCGGCAACTCCAGAGCCGCGACGGGTTGGCCGCGCAACCCGTGAATCGCGAGGAACGTCGCGGTCGTCACGCGGAACGCCCCGCCTACGGCGTCGGCCTGCCCTGCCCTGCTCATACGCCATCATCCGCTGAAGCCGTGCGTCCGGGGACGCCGTCCCGCGACGAGTCGACTCCCCGCCCTCGAGGCCGCTCCGACTCCTCGACCGTAGCCCGAGCGCGACGGTCCGAAGCGCTGACGGCAGGTCACACACGAGTGCGGCCGGGCCGAGTACCCGGCCCGCACGCGCGCCCGAGGAGTCCGTCGTGCACGCCGAGCCGGGCTAGGCGTTGCACCGCGGGAATTGTGGCCTGCGGGGGAACGGTTCGGGCGCACCCGGCCCCCGCGGCAACTCAGGCGGTCGGCGCTCCCGCAGGTGCATAAGGCGGCCCAAGGGGCCAGGCTCGGCTGCGGGACCGTGACGTCCAGGGGCTGGTCCCGCCGATGCGCTTCCCCCCTGCCTCAGCGCAGGCACCTAACGCGGCCCGTGCTCAGCCATCTCAACACTCAGCCAGCTCCGAAAGCGATCATCACCGCGCGAGCTGATGGGATTGTCAGGGTCTGCTGCAGGTCTTGTTGACACTGCTTGAGTTAGATCATTCCGCGAGTGCGGCCTGCGAGGTGAAGGCGAGTTCGTACTCGACCGAGGTGAGCTTGCCGAGGGCGCGCTGGCGTCGCCGGTTGTTGTAGGTGTGCTTGACCCAGTGAACGAACGAAGGCGTTGTGGAGCTCCTCGCGGGTCCGCCAGCGCCGGCGGTCCAGGACGTTCTTCTGCAGCAGCCAGTTGAACGACTCCATCGCCGCGTTGTGCGCCTGTCGCTGGAGCAGTACGAGCCAGCGGCTGCCGACGATGCCGTTATCCCGACGACAGATCCGGTGGCGGCAGAAGCACTTGATCTGTCCAGCGCTTCCGAACAACGCATGACATGAGTACGGCCAGTGCGAAGGCCACAACGGGGGAGCCAACAGCGGCAAAGGCAAGTCGGTCCGTCAGCCCCAACGGCGAACCGAGCTCGGCACGAATCTGCAATTGAACAAGTCGCATAGCCAGGAGCAGCCCGGCTACTCTTCGCGGGTCTTCCAGATCCCCGACAACTCGATCGCGTGCCTTCCGGTACCTCTGCAGGCGCCGCTCAAGCTGATCGCTGCCTAGGAGACTCCTGAACTACGGGCTTGTGGGGCGGGGCGCCTCGTGGCAGTCGTGCTCCGAGCGGTCTGACCGTGGTCGACCAGAGGTCGCCCCGCCGCTGTCGATTTCTTGAGAAGCGGCTCGGCCGGGTCAAGAGGGTCCTGAGTGCTTGTGGCGGGGGGTCCTCGAGGTATCGCCGTGGGGCTGTCAGGCCAGGACCCAGGCTCCGTGCTGCTGAACAAGGCCGAGGTTGAGCAGTCGGCGCAGGTTGAGCCCGGCGAGGCGGTGGTGGAGCCACTGGTCGTTCTTGGCGACGCCGCGGTAGCGGACCTTGCGGTTGCCGCCCCGAACGAGCCAGGCGATGGACCGTTCGACCATCGGGCGGTGCTGCCGGTAGGGCTCGGTGAACTCCGGGGTCTCGGCGTGCCGTCGGGCGGCGCGCAGCAGCGCCTCGTGTTCGTGGAGCTTCAGGGTCCGGCCGTCGCGGGCAGTGGTGCACTGGGCCCGGAGCGGGCAGTCGCGGCAGGCCGCGCCGAACGTCGCTGCGCCGCTCGGGCTGATCGGGCGGGTCAGCCCGCGGGGGCAGGTGGCGGTCCGGGCGTCATGGTCGACGGTGAAGTCGTCGGCGGTGAACCCGCCCGGGACCGGCGGGCGCAGCGGCATCGGCTTGATCAACGCGGTGTGCCCGGCTTCGGCCAACGTCGCGCGGGCCTCGCCGCTGCCGTAGGCCCCGTCACCGAGGACCACGAGCTGGTCGGTCTCTGCGGTCAGCAGGTCGATCCCGACGGTCGCGTCGGAGCTGCTCGCGCCCGATGCCTTCGACAGCGCGCAGGCCGTGACCAGCCCTGTGTCGGGCTCGATCGCCAGGTGCGCCTTGAACCCGTCCTGCCGGCGCGAGACGGTCTTGTGGGCGTGCCGTGCGTCGGGGTCGACGACGCTGATGACCCGGTCGGGCGCGACCTTGCGGGCGATCCGCCACCGCGGCGTCCCGCCACCCTGCCCGCCGTCCTCGCCGTCCTCGCGGTCGGGCTCGACGAGCTCGACGTCCTGCCCGGAGATCAGCGCGAGCAGCCCGACGGCGTCGGCGGCTGGCCCGTCGGGCTGCTCGGGCAGCGCCCCGAGGACGGCGAGGGCGTCGCGGACCAGCGCGTCGACGAGCGCGTCGCGGGCGCCCTGGTCGTCCCAGGCGATCTTGGGTTTGCCCGGGTCGTCGTAGTCGTGCGCCGACGTCACCCTCGCGATGACCTGCGCGGCGTCGGGGACGAGCCGGCGGACCCGGCGGACCGCCGCGATCAGCTGCGTCACAGTGTCCTGAGTCGCGACCGCGTCGTCCAGCACGGTCGAGTCCAAAGCCCGCCGGGTCTTGCCCTTGAGTGCGCCGGTCTGCTCGACCAGCGCACCGACCGCGGTGAAGACCCGGTTCGGGTCGGCGCTCAGCAGCAGCCTCTTGCGCCAGACCGTCAGCGTCGTGTCGTGGAACGCCGGCTGCGTCAACGGCCACCCGACCGCGGCCTTCCACCGCAGGTCGAACGTCAATGCGTCCGTCGTCTCCGAGTCCGACAGGCCGTTCAACGTCTGGAGCACGAGCACCGCGGCGATCGTGTCCGCCGGCACCGAGGGGCGGCCCCGCGGCGAGGGGAACAGGTCCGCGAACATCTCGTCCGGGAACAACTCCTTGCGATGCTCAGCCAGGAACGCGAACACGCTCCCGGGCTTCACCAGATGCCCGACCACCGACTCGGCGTCCAGCAGATCCCGCTGATCCCTCGCCCGTCCCTGCACCAACACATCGTCCCGGCCCCGCTCCGCGGGACCGGGACGACACGCAGTTGTTCAGGAGTCTCCTAGCCCGTACAGCCCCAGCCGTGTCTCCTCCTTCATCGCTGACGCCATGTACGGTTCCCGCGTACGCAGCGCTGCGACATCCTGTTCAAGCCAGCGCACCACCTCCATGTACAGATCAGCGCGGCGGCCCCAAATGCGATCGTCCGCTGCGATCCTGGCGGTGGAGCGCTGAGCCAGAAGGGCGACCACCAGCGCAACTGCCGCAGCAAGAACCGCGGTCGAAGACTCATCCACCATCAGAGCCTGCCAGCGCGTGCGCGGGCCTGCGTGCCAACAGACGAGTCAGAAGCGCACGGCGGCATAAGCGGACTTGCCGCCGGTGACGGACAGCCAAGAGTTGCAGGCCCAGGCCAGGCCCGCCCGCGGCAGGGGTGGGACACGTGAACCGCCCCGGGATTGATGGAGGCACTGAAGCCACGGGAGAGTGGGCCAGTGCCAGCACCGAGGAAGTACCCCGACGAGCTGCGTGACCGGGCCGTGCGGATGGTGTTCGAGACCCGCGAGCGGACGGGTGAGAAGCGCGGGCCGCTGACCCGGGTCGCGCAGCAGCTCGGCGTCAACCCCGAGACGTTGCGCAACTGGGTGAAGCAGGCCGAGGTCGACGCCGGCCGAAGGCCCGGGACCTCGACAGAGGACCGGCAGCGGATCGCCGAACTCGAGCGCGAGGTGTTCGAGCTGCGCCGCGCGAACTCGATCCTGAAGAGCGCGTCGGCTTTCTTCGCGGCCGAGCTCGACCGGCCACAGACACGCTGATCGCGTTCGTCGACCAGCACCGACAGGAGTTCGGGGTCGAGCCGGTCTGCAAGGTCCTGCAGCACGCAGGCGTGCAGATCGCCCCGAGCACCTACTACGCCGCCAAGGCGCGGCCGCCCTCGGCTCGGGCGGTGCGAGACGAGGCGCTCAAGGCCGAGGTGCAGCGCGTCTTCGACGCCAACCTCGGGGTCTACGGCGTTCGCAAGGTCTGGCGGCAGCTGCGCCGCGAGGGCCACCAGGTCCCGCGCTGTCAGGTCGAGCGCCTGATGCGCGAGCGCGGCCTGTTCGGTGCGGTCCGCGGCAAGACCAAGCGCACGACCATCGCGGCCGAGGTCGCCGCCCGACCCGGCGACCTGGTCGAGCGGCAGTTCCGGGCGCCAGCGCCGAACATGCTGTGGGTCGCAGACCTGACATACGTCGCGACGTGGTCGGGGTTCGTCTACGTCGCGTTCGTCATGGATGTGTTCTCCCGCCGCATCGTCGGGTGGCGTTGCTCGACCAGCCTGAGGACGGACCTGGCTTCAGATGCCCTGGAGCAGGGCTTGTGGCAGCGCGCCCGCGACGGCCATGAGGTCCGCGGGCTCGTGCACCACAGCGATCGCGGCGTCCAATACCTGTCGGTCCGCTACACCGAACGCCTCGACGAGGCCGGGGTCCTGCGGTCGGTCGGGAGCAAGGGCGACAGCTACGACAACGCCGCTGCCGAGAGTTTGAACGGGCTCTACAAGACCGAGCTCATCCGCAAGCGCGGCCCCTGGCGGGGCCTGGACGACGTCGAACTCGCGACGCTGGAGTACGTCGACTGGTTCAACCACCGCCGCCTCCACAGCTACTGCGGCGACGTCCCACCCGTCGAGTTCGAGAACGACTACTACCGTCAAGCAGCCGGCCTCAACGAGGACCAACCGGCAATCGCCAGCCTCCACTGAAGCCGGGGCGGTTCAACGGCACTGGCGCTCAACTGCCAGGCATTGTCCAGCCGTACTTGAAGCGCAACTGCTGACTCAGCGCGTCGCCGACCGGCTGCATGATCAGGTAGACGCTGCCGTCGGGCTCGTAAATGACCTGAGCGACTTCCAGCACCTCGCTCCCGATCGAGGCCGTAGGCACGCGAACGCCGACGCCAACGGCCGGCACCCCAGGCCAGTCAACCTCGCCGCTCCAAGTCAGGGCGTCAGTGACGCCGTTAGGTCCGTGAGCCATCAGCATGACGCGCATGCCGTCAAGCACAGCACGCTTCAAGCACCGCTGCCCACGCGGTCGAGCAGGTAGACAGCAAGCCGGAGCGACCCGCGGCATGAGCGGACGTTCCCGGGTGCCCGGTCTGGCTGCCACAGCCGATCTTAAACGCGCGGCTCGGGGCACAGACAAAGGATGGACAGCTGCGCAGACAAGTGGACGAGCATCGTCAGCAAGCTCGATACCTGCGTGACCGAGTGCCGTACATGCGTCTCGTCGGCATGGATCTCGGCGTAGGCGACGCGGCTGTGGTCGTCGACGACGGTGTGGACGTAGGTGTGGCCCGTCGGGCCTTGACCCTTGATCTTGGACACGCACTTGGTGGTTAGGCGGCTTGCTGGACGGTAGCGGCGGACAGGGCCTCGTAGGTGTTCGGGGCCTGCTGGCCGCACCAGGAGTGGCGTCGGCGGGTGTTGTAGCGGGTGGCCCAGCGGAAGACCTCGCGGCGGCAGGACAGCTCGTCGCTGAACGCCGCGGCGCCCTCCAGGAGCTCGCGCTTGAGGGTGGCGTTGAAGGACTCGGCGAGGGCGTTGTCGGCGCTGCTGCCCGACCGCGCCCATCGACTGGACGACGCCCGAGGGCTGGTGCAGAGCTCGGCGTAGGCCCGGGAGGTGTACTGGGCTCCGTGGTCGGCGTGGAAGACCGCGCCGGCCAGGCTCCCGCGGGTCGCGGCGGCGTCCTGCAGGGCGTCGGCGATGAGGTCGGTGCGCATGTGGTCGGCGACGGCCCAGCCCACCAGCCGCCGGCTGTAGCAGTCGATGACGGTCGCGAGGTAGAGGTTGCGGCCGCAGGCGAGCGGCAGGTAGGTGATGTCCCCGACGTACTTGAGGTTCGGGGCGGGGGCGGTGAAGTCCCGCTTCACCAGGTCCGGGACCTTGGCGTCCGCGGGCTCCGGGACGGTCGTGCGGACCCGGCGGCGTAGCCGCAGGCCGGGCAGGTGGTGGGCGCGCATGACCCGGGCGACGCGCTTGTGGTTCACCCGCTCCTCGGGCGCGACGCCGTCGTTGAGCTCGGCGGTGACCCGCGGCGCGCCGTAGGCCCGGTCCCCGCCCTGCTTGGGGTCCTGCACGGCCTTGATCTGCGCGGCGAGCGCGGCGTCGCGCGCGGCCCGCTCCGCCCGCCCGGGGGCGGCGTGCTCCCAGGCGTAGTACGACGAGCGGGAGACCTCGACGCTCTGGCACAGCCGCTTCACCTCGAAGGCGTCCCGGTGGTCGGCAACGAACTGGAAGCGGCTCACCAGATCGTCTCGCCGGCGAAATACTTCGCCGCCGACCGCAAGATCTCCCGCTCGGTCGTGAGCTTGGTCGTCTCGGCCTCCAGCTCCCGGACCCGGGCCTCGAGCCGCGCGAGCTTCACCGCCTGCGACTCCGCCCGGCCGGTCCCGCGTCACCTCCTGGCGAGCGGCCCCTGGCCGCCGCCGGCGGCGACCCCGGCAGCGTGTCGTCGTCGGTGCCCGCGGTGCCGCTGCCGAACGTGGTGAGCCAGGCGGCCAGGGTGCCCCGGGCCATGCCCAGGTCCCCGGCGATGCCCGACAGCGTCGCGCCCTCGGTCTGCTCGTACAGGTCCACGGCCTGACGCCGGAACTCGTCGGTGTAGTCTTGCGAGCCATGCTCGAGATCATCTCGCTTCCTCCAGCAACTGCTGGAATCAACCGTCAGCCCATCTTCTTGTTGCCGTGAACGTTGCGCTTCTCGTCCGGAGTCAGCGCGCGGTTCGCTCGGCCCTGCTGCCGGCCGACCATGCGTTCCCGCCGCCGTCGGGGACTTGTCCGAGCTTCTTGATGTCTTGGTGGAGCATGTCGCCCGGCCGGGGGTGCTCGTAGCGGCGCACGGGCTCGCCGGTCGCCCGGTCCACTGATTCAGTCGGCTGATCCCGCACCGCTGCAGCACTGCGTGGACCGTGCTGGCGGGGATATCGAGCACGCCGGCGATGCCGACAGGTCCAAGTCGCCGCTTCCACCGCAGGTGAACGATCTTGCGGACCATCGGCTGCGGTGTCTTGGCGGGCTGCCGGTGTGGCCGGGAGGAGCGGTCCTGCATCCCGGCCTCGCCGAGCTCGCGGTAGCGCAGCTCCCAGCGCTTCACGGTCTGCCATGAGACCTCTGGAACCGCTCGGCGGCCTGAGCGACCGGCCACTCGCGATCGACGATCAGTTGCGCGAGACGGAGTCGGGCCTTGGGTGTCAGGGCGGCGTTAGCTTGCACGACGAGGACCTCCTGGGTCGTGTAATGGTCGCCTTCAGCAGCTCCACCTCACGTCAGGAGGTCCTCGTCGTTCACCAGGTCGTCAGTGCGTGTCGTCGCACTCGCTCGACGAGCGTCCCTGGGCAGTACAACTAGCCCCGCTGATCGTGCGGCGCAGCTAGCGACTTGAACTGATCGTGTCACTCACTTCCGCCTTGATCCGCCCTCGGGATGTGCGCGGCGGGGCGACCGCCCTTGAAGGTCGGCAGCGCCGCCGAGTCCAACCTTTCTCCTCTTACACGAACCAGCAGGTAGGCAACGACACCTTGTGAGCAACGCTCGGGTCAATGTGCCCGATCGTGTCGCGCTCCTTGGTCAGCAGCAAAGCTGGCCAACAATAGAACCGCCGTTGGCAGGAAGTACGCCCCGAACCCGAAAGCCAATACATAAAGAATCACCACTGCGGCATTTAGCCCAGCGAGCAAAGCGGCAAGCACCCGGCAGGTTCGTGTGCGCACTCGGTGCATTAGCACGGCCAGCAGTGGCGACACCGCGAAGAGGCCGATCGTTTGTAGTGTCGATGCGCTCCAGCCAGGCTCTTTCGAGATGCCGAGTAGTTCTAGGGGCAGCAGGAGCAGGGCAACGATTGATAAAAGGCTCAATTTGGGCTCGGCGGGCTGGGTGCAACACCGGGCTGTGGTACCGGCTGGTAGTCACCGAAGCCCGTATACATCGAGGGGAAGAGCCCGCTAAGGTTGGTGAAACCAAGGCCGAGGAACCGTCCTTCGTTGAACTGGTAGATGCGCTCTTCGTTGCGGAATAAAGCTTTGGACGGGAAGCGTCGCCCCATGCCTGCGACTGCCAAGCCACCATCCTCATTCTGCCGGAATTGAAGGAACTCCTGGATCCTCACGTTCTCGACCGCCACGGCGGGCTCGAGGGGGTCGAAGGCCTCGACCTGAAGCGTGAACCCCGAACCACTTCGGCTGACGCCGACCTCAGGGGCGCTGCCTCTCTTGCAGATGCCATCGGTGGTGCAACTTGGGCTCTGGCGGAAGACGGCCTCACCGCGATCCAGATCGATGAAGACTGCGACTCGGCAGGAATCGGCCTGGAACGACGCGTTCGCAGGCAAGCTGCCGTCGCCCCGGAATCGGGCCCCGGGCGCGCCTACAGCCTTCGCTGCGATGGCGTAGCAACCCCGCACTACACCTCCACCAGGGATGATGGGGACAGTAACGCGGGTCGTCGTCGCGGGGATTCCCTTGTAAGCGGCGTTAGTGGTCCGTTCGTCAAGGAAGGCTGCTTCTAGCCTCTTCGCCGCGGCAGTGCGGGCCTCCCGCTGCTCCGTCTGCGCGGCGAGGTGAGCTGCACTGGCCTCCGCCTGCTTGTTGCCTACTTGGCCAGCCTCAAGGCAACCGTGCCGCTTGTCGTCTGCGTCGCACCGATAGTGCCCACTTGGGTCGATGCCGTTGATGGGGTCGCCGTTGACGTAGGTGTATGTGTTGCGGGTGAGCGGGTCGGTGCCGATGCCGGTGTTGGCGGTGCTGCCTCCGGTTCGGTAGTCGTCGGGGGTGAGGAAGGCTGCCTTGGCGGGGTCGTAGGTGCGGCTGCCGAGCTGGTAGTTGCCGGTGACGGTGTCTTTGCGGTTGCCGCGGTAGAAGGTGTCGGTGTTGCTGCTGCCGCTGGCGCAGCTGCCGGTGGGAGCCGTGGCGGTGTTGCCGTCGGGGTTGCCGAAGGCGTCGTAGCGGGCGACGCAGCGGATGAGCGGGCCGGCAGGGTCGGTGGCGCCGACCAGGGCACCGGTGGTGACCAGGCCGGTGCTGCCGGTGCCGTCCTCGGAGAGGTACTCGGGCGCGGTCGCGACGCCGGCGGTCGTCTTGCGGGTGGTTGCGATTGCGCCGGCGTTGGTGATGGTGTTGGTGAGTTCGCTGGTGCCGACGCCGGGGGAGTTGTCGGCGGGGGTGTTGGTCTGGTGCTCCACGGTCTGGGTCCAGCCGTCGTAGCTGTAGACGGTGGTTCCGGTGAGCAGGCCGCCAAGCGCGATGGTGCCGGCTGTGCTGTCCGTGGTCATGCTGGCCTGGCGGTCCAGCCCGTCGTAGGTGTAGCTGGCGGGGCTGGTGTTGGTGTTGTCGCTGGTCTGGCTGATGAGTCGGTCGAAGCCGTCGTAGCTGTCACGGCGTGCGCAGGTCGTGCCGGTCTGGTTGCTGGTGCCGGTGATGCTGGCGCAGCTGTCGAGGGTGTTGCGGCCGACGGCGTCGTAGCCGAACCGGACGGTGCTGCCGCCGGTGCTGCTGCTGCTCATGGTGTCGTCGGGGTTGTAGGTCCAGCTCGTGTCGCCGTAGGCGGTGCGGTTGCCGTCCGGGTCGTAGCTGACGGTCCGGGTGCTGCGAGCGTCGGCGAACTGGGACAGCCGCCCGGCGGTGTCGTAGGTGGTGCGGTAGGCGACGCCGAAGGCGTCGCCCTCGCTGCCGCGCGGTCCGCTGCCGCTTCCCTGCGGCATGGCGAAGGCCCCGCGGCCGGTGTAGGTCTGGGTGAGCTTGCGGCCCAGGGCGTCGTAGTCGTAGTTCCACGCTGCCACTGCTGTCCCGGAGGCGGTCGCGCTGTCGCTGGTGACCGAGGTGGTGCCGAGCAGGTCATCGGCTCGGTACAGCCACTTCTGGGTGGTGCCGTGCGGCCGGTCCTGCTGCGTGAGCTGGCCGAGCGGATTGTAGGCGAGCGTGCTGGTGAGCTGCCCGGTGGTCTCGGTCATCTTGGTGGCGACGCCGGCGTCGTTGCGGGTGTAGCGGGTGGCGCTGGCGGCCAGCGTCGCGTCCGTGTCGGTCGCGTTGCCTGCGCCGCGGGCGATGACCTGGCCGGCGCCGTCGTAGGACCAGGCCGCGCGCCGGGCGACGGCCTTGCTGCCCGAGCCGCCGCGGGTGACCGTGTCGCGGGGCTGGCCGTCGGCGTAGTAGGTGCCGCTGACCGTAACGCCGCTGGTGCTGTCGCTGACGCTCAGCGTGTTGCCTGCAGCGTCGTAGAGGTGGCTGATCGTGCCGGTCTGGCTGGTGCCGCCGGAGCTGCCTGCGGTGCCGGGGCTGACGGGCCGGCCGGTCTGGCCGCGGAGCAGGTCGCTCGGGTAGTAGCTGAACGTCTGGGTGCCGCCGTCGCCCTTCGCGGTGCTGCTGCTGTTGGCGCTGGTCTTGCGGCCGGCGCTGTCGTAGCTGTAGCTGGCGGTGCGGGTGTCGGTGAGTTGTCCGGCGCTTTCAGAGCTGGGGGTTGCGGTGCTCGCGAGCAGCCGGTCGGGGGTGTAGCTGTTGCGGACCGGGGTGCCGCTGGTGTTCGGTGCCTGGCGGGCGCTCGCGGCGGGGCTGTAGACCTCGACGGCCTGGCCGGCGTTGTCGTAGGTGTAGCCCGTCCGCAGTTCGCTGATCGGGCCTGTGCCGCCGACGGTCCCGATGAGCGGGCCGGTGGCGAGAGCGGCGTCCAGCGCGGCGGGGTCGCCGGCCGGGTCGGGCAGCACGATCGTTTGACCGGTGCTGCTGGTCGCGGCGAGGCCGTCGGCGGTGTAGCTGGTGACGGCGACGGGCGTGTCCTGCCCGCGGGGGGTGGCGACGCGGACGGGCTGGCCGTTGGCGTTGTAGCTGCTGACGGTGGTGTGCTTGTAGCCGCTGCCGGCGGCGGTCTCGGTCTGCAGGACCAGCCCGTCGGCGCTGTAGCGGGCGGTGTCGGTGTGCCCGTTGGCGTTCGTGGTGGCGACGGGGCGGCCGGCGCCGTCGTAGGTGACGGCGGCGGTGGTGACGGTGCCGCTGCCGGTGGGGCTGGGGGCGGTGCTGGCGGCGCGGAGGCTGTCGTCGGTGTAGCGGTAGCTCAGCGAGCGGCTGGTGTCGCTGTCGCCGGTGCCGGTCGGCAGCAGCACCTGGCTGACCCGGCCGACGGTGTCGTAGCGCAGCGAGGTGCGGCAGGCCTGGGTGGTGGCGCTGTAGCCGGGGCGGCCGGGGGCGCACTGCAGCGCTTGCGGGTCGCTGCTCGGGTTGGTGAGCGGGTCGTTGAGCAGGCTGTCGCCGCTGTCGCCGCGGGGGACGTCCTGCCGGCTGGGCCGGGCGTCGCGGTCGAACGCGACGATGAGCTTGAACCGGTCGTCCGGGGCGGCGAGCAGCGCGGCGGTGCCGCTGTTGCTGGTGCTGGTGAACGCGCGGGGGCTGTAGCGGGCGTCGATGTTGCCGTCCGCGTCGTAGTGCACCCGGCTGCGCAGGTTCTTCTGCCCTGCCGCGTCCGAGAGGTTGCCCGCTACCGCGCCGCTGATGGTCCCCGGGTCCAGGGCTGCTGCTTGCAGCGCGGTGACGGTATCGAGCGCCCGGTGGTCCGGGTCGTAGCTGTAGCCGGTGATGCGGGCAGCGGGGCCGCCCGGGTTGTCGCCGGCCTCGCCTGGGGCGGCTTGTGCGAGCAGGTCGCCGGAGGCGTTGTAGACCCAGCGTGTCGTCAGGGTGGTGCTGGTGTCTCGTGCGGTGCTGCTGCTGGTCTTGCGGTCGAGCAGGTCGTAGCTGGTGGTGACGGTGACGCTGACCGGGCTGGTGGTGCCGTTCGCGGCCTTGACTGGGACGGTGCCGCGCGGGTCGGTGCTGGCGGTCATGTTGCCGTCGGCGTCATAGCGCATGGTGGCTGCCAGCGGGCTGCCCACGGTCCGGTAGGTGGTGCTGGTCGCGGGGCGTCCGGCGGGGTCGTAACTGGTGTGGGTGGCGTACGGGCTGGTGGAGGTGCAGGTGCCGTCACCCTCGGTGAACTGTCGGGGGGAGCAGACGTCGAGGGTGTGGCCGTCGGCGTCGTAGGTCATGACGGTTGTGAGCGTCGGGGCGCCGGTGAAGCTGCGGGGCGCGAGCTTCTGGGTCATCCGCCCGAGCCGGTCGTAGCTCATCAGCGTCGTGGCGCCGGCAGCGTCGGTGCTGCTGGTGGGCTGGGCGAACGTGTCGTAGGTGGTGGTGCTGGTGCACTTGATCCGGCCGGTGGGCAGCGGCGCGTCCGCAGCGGTGGTCGGGGTGCCGGGGTTGCACTGCGCCGAGGCGCCCGTGGGGGTTCCGTCGGAGTTGCTGGGGCTCGCTCCTCGGGTCCAGGCCTTGCCGGTCTGGCGGCCAGCGCCGTCGTAGGCGTACGTCGTGACAGCGCCGGCCGGGTCGGTGGTGCTCGCGACCTCGCCGTAGGCGTTGTAGCCGGTGCGGGCCGCGGTGTCGGCGGCGGCGCCGTTGCGGGCGGCTTCCTCGGGCTTGAGGACGCTCAGCGGCCGGTCGTCCGGCGCTGCGCCTGCGGGGCTGGTCGTGTCGTAGAGGGTGTCGTAGGCGCCGGGGGCGGCGAGGGCGGCGGCGCAGCTGAGGATCGGACTGCCGTTGCTGCCGCGGGCGGAGCGGCTCAGGTTCGGGTTGCCGTTCAGGTCGACGCAGGTGTTGCTGGTGTTGCCGACCGGGTCGCGGACCGACCGGACGTAGCGCCACGGCTTCGCGAGCGGCCCGTTGGCCAGGTCGCTCGGGTCGCCCTCGCCGTACAACGTCTGGGCATACGCGGCTGATACCGGAGCCGACGCTGGGTAAGCAGCCGCGGGCGAGCCCGCCTTGTCAGTGGCGGCGCGGTCCCAGGTGCGGACGGTGTTGCCGGCGCTGTCGTAGCCGTAGGCGATGAACTTGGCGTAGGGGTCGGTGACGGTCTTGAGCCAGCCGCTGGCCCGGGCCGTGCCGGACAGGTCGGTGTCGCCATCGCCGTAGTAGCCGTAGCTGTAGGAGGCGGGCGTACCTGTCCCGGCGGTCGCGACCGCGAGCGGGGTGGTCATCCGGGTCCGCTGGCCGTCGGTGTTGTACGCGTACTTGGTGACCGACCGGGCGATGCTGCCCGCCGGCGCGGTGGTGCTGCCGTCGTAGGAGGGCGCGAGGACCGCGCACACCAAACCGGTGTTGGCCGTCGCTCCACCGCCGTTGCTGCACGGCAGCGCGTTCGGGTCGCTGGCGTTCGGTGCCTTGGCGGCGTTGTTGTCCGGCAGGGTGACGGTCAGGTAGCTGGCGCACGGCTGGGTGTTGACGCAGGCGCTGCCCGCGGGCCCGCCGGTCGCTGCCCCACGCGGCGGGAGCACCGCGACCGGGTCGGAGACCGTGTAGAGCAGTGAGGTGGCGGCGGGCCGGGCGGCGGACTGGACGTGCCCATCGGCGCGGATCTCGTCCGTCAGCACGGCGCTGCTGCCGCTCGGGGCGACGGCCTGCAGGCTGTAGCCGTAGCTGGTCCGGTCGACGCCGCCGGCGGGGTTGGTCCGGTCGATCTGGACCGGCTGGCCCTGGTCGTTGAAGGTGCTGCGGGTGATCTGCGCGCCGGTGTCGGCGGCGTCGGTCCCGCTGAAGGTCGAGCGGCGGATGACGGTGCACAGGTTGTTGTCCACGGCGAGGTCGGGCTGGCGGCACAGACCGCCCGCGCCGTCCCAGCCGAACACAGTCCGGTCGTAGAGCGTCCCGGCGGTGTCGGCATGCTCGAGCCGGCCGGCCCGCCCGGTGCTGTCAATGCTGCTGAAGGACGTGATCCGGTTGCCGGCCCGGGTCGCGGTCACCGCGGTCGGGCTGGGGTAGGCCAGCGTGGTCGTGGTGCCGCGCCGGTCGGTGACGCTCGCGATCCGGGCGGGGCCGCCCTGGGAGGCCGGGGCGGGCGTGTAGGTGAAGCTGGTGGTGGTGCCGCGCGGGTCGGTGACCGAGCACAGCTGACCGAGCGAGGCTTGGCCGCAGCTGCCGCCTTCGATGCCCGAGTAGCTGTAGCCCCAGCTCCCGCCGCCCGTGGGGTTCGTGACGCCGATCAGGTGCCGGGTCGCGGCGTCCATCGTGTATGTGGTGGTCCGCCCGGCCGGGTCGACGATGCTCGTCGTCGACCTTGCCGGCGTGGGGACGCCACCGACGGTGGTGGCGGGCAGGGTGGCGTAGCTGAACCGGTAGGCGCGGCAGGCACTCGACAGCGCCGGGGCGACGCCACTGGTCGTGACCGGGGTGGTGCAGTTGCTGGCTCGGTACTCATAGATCGCCTCGAGCGGCCCGACCTCCACCCCCGCGAGCGGCAGCGGCTGGAGGTTGGTGCCGGCGTACTTGTAGCGCAGCTGCACTCCCGACGGGTCAATCATGGCGAGCAGGCGGCCGTCCCAGCTGAACTCGCTGCGCAGCCGGTCGGGCCGCATGAGCACGTAGCCGAGGTTGACCAGGCCCGTCGAGCCGCTGGCGCTGGCGCAGCCGGCGGTCGCACCGCTGTTGACGCCGATGTAGCGCCACATCGCGGCGTGCACCCCGGGCGGCGGGCTGTAGGTGCTGTCGACGCAGACCGAGGTGAACTTCGCCAGGTCGAGCGCGCTGCCGAGCAGTTGCGGCAGCAGTGCCGCCGGAGCGTTCGCGGCAGCGACGAGCTTGCCGCTGCTGTCCTTGCTCATCATCAGCACCGGCGCAGGCGTGCTGGTCGTGGTGGTGATGGTGCGGTTGGTGTATGTGTGTCGGGTGCCGTCGCGGTCGACCAGCACGACCGGCAGGGGGTTCGCGACCGTCGACAGCCGCGGCACGGACAGTGCGGTCGGGCTGAGACCGTCGGCGACGGCGTCGCCGGCCTCGCCGAAGTTGAGCTGCCAACCGACGCCGACGGAGCCGGGGAGCGCCGCGACGGTCGTGTCCTGGCTGTTGTAGGTCCGGCGCAGGACCATCGAGAGCTTGCCGTGGGCCTGTGTCGGGGTGCTGTCGACCTGCTGCGCGACCAGGTTGCCGGTCGCGACGTTGACCTGTGCGCTCGCCTGCGGCCCCAGCGTCGTTGGCGCGGCGTAGGACCACCAGGGCTCCAGCCCGAGTGCCTGGTCGCACACCAGGAGCTGGCTGGTGGCGCTGTTCGTGGTGTTGTCGATCGTGGTGACGGTCGCTGTGTTGTTCACCGCCGTGCACGCCCGGTCCACCGTGTTGTCGGCAACCGCGGTGTAGGTCAGCGTGGCGACGCCGCCCGGGCCGAGCGTCAGGTTGTTGACCTGCAGCCCCGGTCCGGCCTGGTTCAGCTGGCACACGGCCGTCGACGGGCAACCGGACAAGCTCCCGGGCAGGATCTTCAGCGCCGGATCGAGCGGGTCATTGACCTTGATGCCGCTCTGGGCTACGGACGCCGGGTTGGTGACCTTGACCGTGTAGACGACGGCCTGGCCGCGGCCGTACACCTTGGGCGCCGTGCCCGCCGGGTCTGAGCCCAAGCCCAGCCCCGCAAGTGCGGGGGTGGCGTAGTCCGCCGCGGTCACCGCAGGCGCACTGGTCTTGCTGATGACGGGCGTGGTCGGGGGCGTGTAGTTCACGACGTACTTCGGGAAGGTGCTTGAGGCGCCGAGGCGGCTGCCGAACGCGAAGACGCGGGTCGACGCGGTGTTCTCGTCGTCCATGCGCACCTGCAGACCCATGTAGGTCGCGCCCGAGGCCCAGCTCTTGGCTGCCGCCGTCACGTCCAGGTTGTAGGGGCTGTTGTCAGCTGTCGGGAGGGCGGCGCCGGACGGCTGCTTGGTCCCCGCAGCGGCTGGCGTGCTGCCGGCTCCGGCTCCGTTGGCCCAGGGCGTCAAGGTCTTTGCGCCGGTCGTGGCGTTCGTGACCACCCGGCTGCTGTTCCAGGTCGCGGTGTCGAACCACGACGCTGCCTGCTGGTAGGCCGACAGGACCGTCTTCACCGGGTTGGCCGGCTGGTAGTTCTTCAGCATCGTCAGCTGGAGGCTGGCGCTGTCGATGGTGCTTCCGGGGGTGATCGTCTTGCCGTCGTTGTTGCCGCCGAAGAAGAACAGCATCCGGCGCAGAGCCCCTGCGGTGCCGGTCCCGGAGCCGTAGCCGATCTCCAGGTTCGTCGTGCCGCACAAGTTCGTGTTGACCAGCTCGTTGTTGATGATGGTGCAGTCGACGACGGGGGCGGTCGCGGCCGAGTAGGTCACGGCCGGGTCCAGCACGACCGGGAAGTTCTTGCCCTTCAGCCACGCCGGGTTGACCGTCTTGGTGATCGTGAAGCCGTTCTTGATCTGTTGGACGTCGAGCAGTGCGCTTCCGGCCTCGCCACCGGCGATGTAGCCCGGGTGCGCGACGTCGACGCTGTAGGCGAAGGGAGTGCCAAGCTCGAGCTGGACGCCGTCGTCGACCGGACTGGTGAAGCGGTAACCGCCCGAGGCGGTGTAGCTGCCGTCCCCGAGCTGTCCCTTCGGGTCGGACAGGTCGAACGTGAAGCTCGTCGGGGCGCTCGCGGACTTCAGCACCAGCTCGGTCCGCACACCCGCACCAGCCGGCGCGAGCTTGAGGTCGGTGTCCCGCGCGACGTCCCGGTAAAGCAGAGCGCCGTCGACGCTGCGCTCCGGCTTGCCGAGCTTGAGGTCCTTCGAGCCGAGCCGGACAGGGCCCTCGTCCAACCCGAGCTCGACCAGCTTGCTCGCCGACCGGCCGAACCTCAACGGCTTGAACGCCCGGTCCGCGACCGCCGCGTCCTGCGTGCTGTCGGGTGTCTCGGCAAGGCCGTTGTCGCTCTGACGCCGCTTGCCGTCCGAGCCCTTGCCAAACGCCGGCTGGTCGAAGAACGTCGCCTGCACCGACCCGTCCGCCTGCCGCACCTGCCTCGCGAACGGCGACACCGTCTCGTCCCCAGCCTTGACGCCCGGCTCAGCCGGCGCGTGCGTCGACGACTGTGAACTTGCGGGCCCCGACTGGATCGGCGCAGCCGACGCGCGCTCCGGAGCCTCGTAGGACCCGGTGTCCGACCGAGGGTCAGGCGACTTGCCGACCCCGCCAGCCACCCCCACTGACGAGCGTCGCGCATCCGCACCCGACGGCGCACCCGCGCCGGCGACTGCGGCAGGCGAGGGCGGCGCGGCCAGCGCAGGCAGCGTAGGAGCACCCGCCGCAAGCAGAGCAGCGGAAACGACAACGACGAAAGAGCGGCGCACGGCATGCCCCAGGGTCAGGAGAGCGCGAGAGCCACTGCCCTCGCCGTCAGGGCCGAGACACTGGCCCAGAAGGACTAGCCCTGTCTGCCGATCGGGCTAACCCGCCCGAAGATTCGACAAAGATCAAGCCGCGCTGCGCCAGATGTCCTAATTGCGCTAGGAACCTGTCCCTTCAAGTACCGACGCCAGAGGTAGAAGGGGCCCGTCGGCGCCCAGCCATCAGCAAGGCCGAGGGCACGGCCGGTGCTCGCGGCAGTCACGAGAACGACCTAGCGGAGCGATGTGTTGAACGGGACGCCTTGAGGCGAGGTAGGGGGCACCGTCGACCCGCGCCAGTCGCCGCGCGCCTTACTGGGCTCGACCAGCGGCATGAGCGGACGTTGCTGCAGCACGCACGGCAGAGCGCAGCCCCGGCTGGCGACCCAAGTTGCAGCGGGAGCGCACAAGGCCAGCAAGGAAGGCGTCCGTGGTAGGTCCCGGTCCTGCCAGATGCGGCTTGGTCAACGGGTGTCGCCGTGCTGGTCGGCGCCTCTTGGGGCCTACGACGCGCTGGAGGTAGGGCGCCCATGCACGAGAGTGACGGCCACCCAGGGCGCACCGCACCCGCCCCAACTTCGCTGCGACTCGAGCGCCGGTCCCCTACAGGTCGCCGCCAGCCTCAATCAGCCCGCTTCTTGTGAGCGGCCCTGCACCAGCGACGGTAGCGACAGCGGCGCGCGGTCGTCGCCGTCGCCGTCGCCGCCCAGGAAACCGGCCGTCTCGCTGGCGAGCCACCGCTGGACACCGGTATCGATGTCTTCGAGGTCTCGACTCCCAAGGACCCGCGCGCCGGCGGCGTCCGCGACAGCTATCTGCACCGGGAGGGCGACGCCCCACGACGAGACCTCGCAGACGGTCGAGACGATGCGGTACGCCAGCAACATCCCCTGCTCGAGGGTGAGTGCCGGCCCTGCTTGGTGCCTCAGCGTGGCGTGGACGACGGCGGCGAACTCGTGCCCCGAGCCGATGGCCACAAAGCTCCGGCCGCAGCAGTCGACGGGCGCGAGGTCGGCGGGGAGATGCACGAACGATGGCTCGCCCTCACACCAGCCCAGCAACAGCGCCTCGGCGGCGTGCACAGCGCTGTTGTCAAGGTCAACACCTGGTGGTGGCGACGGAACGGTGTACGCCTCCTGCACAACCGGTCGAAGTCGGTCTGCGAGCTTCGCGGGCGTCACCTTGAGCGAGCGCTTGCGATCGTTCTTACTGATCGACTCCTCGATGCGCTGAGTCGTGAACGTCGACCCCGACACGGCCCAGACCACGGGGCTGCCGGTGAGCGCTCGTGCCTTCTCGACCCGCGTCGCAATCGGGCCGGAGTGCCCCATGCTGTCGCTAGCGACGAGAACACCGTCGCTACAGACCAGCCCCAACGCGATCGTCATCGTCTACCGCTCCACTTCGACTTGGATGCGTAGTCGGGGTAGGCGGCGTAGACCTCGCGGAGAAGATCGTTGAAGTTTCTGGACGTGACGTAAGCCCGGACCGTCGAGACGAACTCACGCTCAGTCGGCGCGAGTTGGCGGCGCAACTCGGCCGCGATCTTCTCGCCATCGGACGTCAGTTCAAATCGCCCGTATCGATTGCCATCGGCGGTGGACAATCGCACCAAGCGAGCATCGGCGAGCCGCCGAAGATCGTCGTTGAGGTCGCGGCAATAGGGCCCCCAGTTGTATGGGGCGTACACGTAACAACTTCGCCAGGTCGCGGGGCCGCGTTGGATGAGCAGGAAGACGGCCTTCTGCATCCTGACGCGGTCCAGCGGATGTTCGCCGTCGCTCGCACCCGGATCGGGGGAGCAGACCAGCAAGGGCAGGGCCCACCGTTGCCAGGGCACCGTCGCCGCCGACTCGTCGGAACGATCGGCGCGCGCGCCCGTCACTGGCTTCGCGAAGAGCCAGCCGCCTCAGCGTCGGAGGGGCCAGGCGCGGTGCGCCCCTTCGCCCGCCCGGAAACAACAGGTCTTGTCACGACCGGGCGGGCGTGCGGCGGGAGGTTGCTTGACCTCTCGCTCGCCCTGGCGAACTCTCGTGCCATCCAGTTGTCCGCCATGATCATTGCCTCCTGTGCGTCCCGCGCCGACGCGACGGCTTCATTGTGCACGGCCGCCCGCAGTCACGTCGCGACCCGCCGCAGCTTGGTACGGGCAACCGTCCCACGAGGGTACGACAGTTTCGAACACACGTTCGAGTATCACTCGTCCAGCTTCACCTTGGCCAGCCACAGAGCCTCCCGCAATGCCGCCTCGAGGCTGTTGATCACGCTGTCTTCCAGCGGACCGACAGACGAGCTGATCTCAGCCTCCGCAACCAGCCTCGGTCGGGATTGGGCGGGGTCCCAGTCGAGGTAGTCCCCCGTCACCTCGTCGCGGGCCCGCAGAGGCATCGCGAACACGGACCTGTAGAGCCTGGGCGCGATCCCCTGGAACGGCTCGAACACGACCCGCCGATCGTCATCCAACGGCCCGTCGACGATCTCGTGCCGGTACATCTGCGGCACCTGCGACTTTGGGTATGGATCGACGTAGACCACTCGGCTTATCCCGGAGGCGATGATCAGGCGGGCGCACTCGTGGCACGGATACGTCGTACTCAGCATCGTCATACCGCCGAGCGCCGTGCCACGCCGCGCCGCCGTGCAGATGGCCGCCATCTCCGCGTGAGCGACCCGTCCGAACTCCAGCAGATCACCAATACGGCTGTCCCGAAGCGGCCCGCTGCCGTTCAGCGCCTCCAACGCCATCTCCTCGACGTCGCCCGCCGCTCGATCCTCGGCCAGCCAGCCCGGCGAGTCCTTCAAGCGCTGGAGCACCTCCGTGATCAGGGCCAGCTTCTGCCGCTCGTTACCGTCGTAGCCGTATCGGAAGTCCCGATGATCGACGTCATCGTCAGCCCAGTACTGCCCGCCCCCCGCCTTTGGGACCTCGTTCGTTCCTGTTACAAGTAGCTCTCCGTCGCCGTCGACGACCACCGCGCCGACCTGCCGGCCCGCGTCCGCCGACCGCAGCCGCGCCCCAGCCGCCTGGAACATCGCCTGCTCGAACGCCGTCGGCGTCTCGAACGGCGCGCCGAAGAGCAACCGCACCAGTCTCGTGAGTTGTGGCGAAATCTCGCGCCCCGGAAGCAAGGCGACATACGCGTCCGCCATCTGGAACGTGTCCCGGACACGCTGGCCGAGTCGGTCTTTGCCGTCCTTCTCATCCCGTTCGAGCAATCGGCTCACCTGCTCGGAGTACCAGGCGTCCCTCCGTCCGGGGTGGTGCCGCCGCAGGCGGTCCGCCACCGCCTTCTCCCGCTCCGCCCGCGGCGCCCAAGCGCCCACCAGCACGAACCTCGGCCCGTACACCGATCGCAGCAGCCGGACCTCGTCCGGGTGCTTGAGCTGCCGCACCACCGTCGCGTGCGACTCCACCTCCCCCGACTCCGCCCGGACCTCACCCTCCCGCAGGCTGGAGACACGCAAGACCGCCAGAGCAGCAGCCGCAGCCCCATGGTCGACCGCCTGCCGAAGGGCGTCACCCAAATCCATAAGCCCGTCGATCTTCGTCACCGGCTCGGGGAAGACGATGCCGCTGTTTGCCGCCAGCTCGTGTATGAGCGCGCTCGCCCGCACGGTCTCCGACCGGTAGCCGACGCCGACGAGCGCGTCCTTTACCGCCCGGTCCACGGCTTCCAAGTCGGTCCCGAGAGCCCCCACCAGCCCTACGACGATCTCCGGACGCTCTACCTCCGGCCCACCGAACAGCGACGAAGCGCCCTTGCTCATCACAAGCTCCTTCCGTCGCGGCCCAAGGGAGGGTCAGCGCGCGTAGGCATTCATCATCTCAACACGCGCTACAGACCCTCTCGACCGACGCGCTTCCGGCTCGCAGCGAGACGCGTTGGGGTCGGGTGTAGGGAGCGGCTCCTCCCGCCCTCTCTGCGCAATCCGCGCTGTGGGCAACCCCCCGTTGCAAGCGCCGGACCCCTTGCCGCCCCTACGAACAAGACCCGGTCGGTGCGTGAAAGCCGTAGTCAACGGCGTCGCTCCTTGTCGGCGCGCCGCCGCCCAGCAAGCGCAGCAGCGGTCTGAATCGTGCAACAAGCGCTGACGCGAATAACACGCAACCGTGGCAACTAGCCCGCTCCTCGGCAGTAGCGGACGTTGCTGATGGGCTGGACCTAGTGGCGAGCGCAAGCGCTGCCTCCTTCCCATAGTGGCCTCGGCCATGAGGGCCGGTACGAGGCCACGTGCGCCCTCCTGACCCTCGACCCAGGTCCGGACCAGAGAGTCCGACGCGGAGGGCCGCAGGCGGCCGAGCCCGTCGGGGGCGGCGGCAGGCAAGCTCCGTTCGCGAACTGAACCGCCCCGGGATTGATGGAGGCACTGAAGCCACGGGAGAGTGGGCCAGTGCCAGCACCGAGGAAGTACCCCGACGAGCTGCGTGACCGGGCCGTGCGGATGGTGTTCGAGACCCGCGAGCGGACGGGTGAGAAGCGCGGGCCGCTGACCCGGGTCGCGCAGCAGCTCGGCGTCAACCCCGAGACGTTGCGCAACTGGGTGAAGCAGGCCGAGGTCGACGCCGGCCGAAGGCCCGGGACCTCGACAGAGGACCGGCAGCGGATCGCCGAACTCGAGCGCGAGGTGTTCGAGCTGCGCCGCGCGAACTCGATCCTGAAGAGCGCGTCGGCTTTCTTCGCGGCCGAGCTCGACCGGCCACAGACACGCTGATCGCGTTCGTCGACCAGCACCGACAGGAGTTCGGGGTCGAGCCGGTCTGCAAGGTCCTGCAGCACGCAGGCGTGCAGATCGCCCCGAGCACCTACTACGCCGCCAAGGCGCGGCCGCCCTCGGCTCGGGCGGTGCGAGACGAGGCGCTCAAGGCCGAGGTGCAGCGCGTCTTCGACGCCAACCTCGGGGTCTACGGCGTTCGCAAGGTCTGGCGGCAGCTGCGCCGCGAGGGCCACCAGGTCCCGCGCTGTCAGGTCGAGCGCCTGATGCGCGAGCGCGGCCTGTTCGGTGCGGTCCGCGGCAAGACCAAGCGCACGACCATCGCGGCCGAGGTCGCCGCCCGACCCGGCGACCTGGTCGAGCGGCAGTTCCGGGCGCCAGCGCCGAACATGCTGTGGGTCGCAGACCTGACATACGTCGCGACGTGGTCGGGGTTCGTCTACGTCGCGTTCGTCATGGATGTGTTCTCCCGCCGCATCGTCGGGTGGCGTTGCTCGACCAGCCTGAGGACGGACCTGGCTTCAGATGCCCTGGAGCAGGGCTTGTGGCAGCGCGCCCGCGACGGCCATGAGGTCCGCGGGCTCGTGCACCACAGCGATCGCGGCGTCCAATACCTGTCGGTCCGCTACACCGAACGCCTCGACGAGGCCGGGGTCCTGCGGTCGGTCGGGAGCAAGGGCGACAGCTACGACAACGCCGCTGCCGAGAGTTTGAACGGGCTCTACAAGACCGAGCTCATCCGCAAGCGCGGCCCCTGGCGGGGCCTGGACGACGTCGAACTCGCGACGCTGGAGTACGTCGACTGGTTCAACCACCGCCGCCTCCACAGCTACTGCGGCGACGTCCCACCCGTCGAGTTCGAGAACGACTACTACCGTCAAGCAGCCGGCCTCAACGAGGACCAACCGGCAATCGCCAGCCTCCACTGAAGCCGGGGCGGTTCAAACTTTCGCAGTTCGACGCCCCAATTCGCAGAACAAGGCTTCAGCGGCAGAAGCACGTCGGACCGGCTCAGCCGGCACTCATGTCGACGAACCGGCTGTAGTGGCCCTGGAACGCCACCACGATCGTGGCCGTGGGGCCGTTCCGGTGCTTGGCCACGATGAGGTCGGCCTCGCCGGCCCGGGGGCTCTCCTTCTCGTACATGTCCTCGCGGTGCAGCAGCACCACCATGTCCGCGTCCTGCTCGATCGAGTTGTGGACCGCGATGCCGTCCGCGATGAAGTTGTGGGTCCCGACGACCGTCGCGTCGAACACCTCCTCCTCGCCGTCGGGCTCGATCGACGCGACCTCGTCCCAGAAGACGTCGTTCGTCGCCAGCAGCTCGAGCTGCGTGTCCTCGAGCAGCGCCGCGACGCGGCCGATCCGCTCCCGGCTCGGGGCGTGCCTCCAGGTCGACGTCCCGCCGAAGCTCGTGCCCATCGCGGCGCAGTACTCGCGCTGGGTCATGCCGCGCTCCAGGAGCACGTCCTTGACCCGGTCCCAGACCTCGACCGGCACGGTGTCGACGTTCGTGTTCGCCTTGACGCCGGTCAACCTCGCGAGCAACGCAGTGACCCGCTCGCCGCGCGCGCCGTGGACGCCGATCTCCCGGAGGAAGCGGAGCTGGTCGTCGGCCCCGGAGACGTCGAGCGTGTACTGCGGCCGGACGCCCTCGGCGACCGGCACGGCCCGCAGCCGGGTGCACAACCCGAAGCGGAGCAGCAGGCGGCTCACGTCCTCGCACAGCCGCCGGCTGGTGGAGCTGTAGTAGACGCGCCCGCCGTTGGTGCCCCTGGTGAGCGTCACCGAGCCGTCGGTGGCCCACAGGTGCTTGAGGAACAGCCGGACCTGCCGCTTCGGCAGGCTGAAGACCTCGGGAGGGACGACCTTCTCGTGACTCCGCAGGCCGAAGAGGCCGAGCTCGTCGAGCCAGGCGGCCACCGGGTTGCGGACCCCGTGGGTGAGGTGGTGCGGGGACCGGAGCCGGAGGCTCGTGCACCGCGCGGCGGCGTGCGCGTCACGGACAGCGGTCACGCCGAACGCCCGGGCCGCCTCCTCGACCGCCACGAGGTTGGCCTCGTCGACGCTGGCGTACCGCAGCGGCTGGCCCTTGACGAAGGAACCGTCGCCGAGCAGGTGCGCCAGCAGCACGACGTGCGTGTCCGGCCAGGAGCTCTCGGCGTCCGGCGCGGGCACGTGGCGTGGCGCCGCGAGTCTGCTGCCCTGCGCCAGGGTCTCGAGCGGTCGCCACCCCTCGATCGTCAGGAACGGGTGGTTCGCCGTGGCACGGATCTGCTTGCCCGACCGCAGCGTCACGCGGAACACCGGCTTCACCCCCGTGGAGAAGACGTGGGTCAGGTGCCTGCGGACGTAGCGCAGGCTGTCGTCGAGCGACCAGACCGGGACGTCACGCGCCCCCTGCTCGTAGAGCTCCCCCAGAGTGACCTCGCGACCGTCGTCAGCGCGGATCACCCGCGTCGACGCGGGTAGGCAGCCGCTCTCGCGGAGGTCGGACAGCTGGGGCTTCTTGTCGGTGCGCTGCTCGGGACCACGGTTGAGCTGGCTCATCGCGATGACCGGCACCTCGAGCTCCTTGGCGAGGAGCTTGAGGTTGCGGGAGAGCTCGGAGACCTCCTGCTGGCGGCTCTCGGACTTCTTGTTGCCGCTCATGAGCTGCAGGTAGTCGATGACGACGAGCTTGAGGTCGTGGCGCTGCTTGAGCCGGCGGGCCTTCGCCCGGATCTCCATCATCGTCAGGTTGGGGCTGTCGTCGATGAACAGCGGCGCCTCGGCGACCTCGCCCATCCGGCGGGCCAGCCGGGCCCAGTCGTCGTCGTTCATCATGCCGCTGCGCATGTGGTGCAGGGGCACGCGCGCCTCGGCGGACAGCAGGCGCATGGTGATCTCGGTCTTGCTCATCTCGAGGGAGAAGATGGCGCTGGTGAGGCCGTGCTTGATCGAGCAGGACCGGGCGATGTCGAGCCCGGCGGTGGACTTGCCCGAGCCCGGCCTCCCGGCCAGGACGATCATCTGGCCCGGGTGCAGGCCGTTGGTGAGGTCGTCGAGGTCCTTGAAGCCGGTGGGGACGCCGCTCATGCCGCCGCCACGGCTGCCGATCGCCTCGAGCTCGTCCATCGTCGGCTGCATGAGCTCCTCGAGCAGCGTGTAGTCCTCGCTGCTGCGGCGCTCCGTGACGTCGTAGACGGCCTGCTGGGCGCGGTCGACGATGTCGTCGACCTCGGCTCCCTGACCGCCGTAGCCGAGCTGCACGATGCGCGTGCCGGCCTCGACGAGACGGCGCAGGATCGCCTGCTCGGCGACGATCTTGGCGTAGTAGCCGGCGTTGGCCGCCGTGGGGACACCGGACAGCAGCGTGTGCAGGTACGGCGCGCCGCCGACCCGGCCGAGGTCGCCGGCCTTCTGCAGCTCCGCGCTGACCGTGATGGCGTCGGCGGGCTCGCCCCGGCCGTAGAGGTCGAGGACGGTCTCGAAGATGGTGGTGTGGGCCGGCCGGTAGAAGTCGCCCGCCTTGAGGACCTCGACGACGTCGGCGATGGCGTCCTTGCTCAGCAGCATGCCGCCCAGCACCGACTGCTCGGCGGCGACGTCCTGCGGCGGGGTGCGCTCGAACTCGGCCGACACCGCTCCGGGACGGTTCTGGCTCGGCAGCTCGACGACGCGCTCGCTCACCAGGGTCCTCTCCTGCTCGTGCCCGCCGGACGACGTCCGGGAGGGCCTGGGCCCCGTGTCTACCGGTCCGGTCCGACACTCTCGGCGCGTCACGAGCGCCTCGCCCGGCCTGCCTGTGGACGGGGTTGGGGACGGGGTGGGGACGACCGGGCGCGTCCCTGTGGACGGCCGTGGGGACGGGTGTGCACGACGGGAGAGGCTCCAGGGCGGCACGCCCGGTGACTTGCCCACAGGTCTGTCCACCGCTGTGGACGACGAGAAGTCGGGGATGCGGGGGGCCCGGCGGCAGGGGCGGGGGGCCCGGCGCCGGACACGCCACGAGGCCCGCTCCCCGGTCAGGGAGCGGGCCTCGTGGACCGTGCAGGACTACTTCGCGGCGACGACGTCCACCGTGAGCGTGGCCTCGACCTCGGGGTGCACCTTGACAGTGACGGTGTGGCTGCCGAGGGCCTTGATGGGCTGCACCTGGAGCAGGCGCTTGTCGAGCTTCGGGCCGCCGGCCTTCGTGACGGCCGCGACGAGGTCCGCCGAGGTGACGGAGCCGAACAGACGGCCGCCGTCGCCGGAGCGGGCCGGCAGGGTGACCTTGAGGCCGGCGAGCTGGGCCTTCATGGCCTGGGCCTGCCCGAGGTCGCGGACCTCGCGGACCTCGCGGGCCCGGCGGATCGTGGCGATCTGCTTGTCGGCGCCCTTGGTCCACAGCTGCGCGTAGCCGCGCGGCACGAGGTAGTTGCGGCCGTAGCCGTCCTTGACCTCGACGACGTCGCCGGGGCCCCCGAGGTTCGGGACCTCCTGGTTGAGGATGAGCTTCACGGTGCTCTACCTCGCCGTCGAGGTGTAGGGCAGCAGGGCCATCTCACGGCTGTTCTTCACGGCCATGGCGACGTCGCGCTGGTGCTGACGGCAGTTGCCGCTGACGCGCGACGCACGGATCTTGCCGCGGTCGGAGATGTACTTGCGCAGGGTGCCGGTGTCCTTGTAGTCGACGTAGGTCACCTTGTCCTTGCAGAACTGGCAGACCTTCTTCTTGGGCTTGCGGGGCGGTGGCTTGGCCATCGTCGTCTCTCCTGGTCAGGGACGGCCCCGAGGGGCCAGGGGATCTAGAAGGGGGGCTCGTCGGACCAACCGCCGCCGCCACCGCCGCCGCCCGCGGGCGCGGAGGCCCAGGGGTCGTCGGCAGGAGCGCCGCCGCCGTAACCGCCACCACCACGGGAGGCACCACCACCGCTGGAGGATCCGCCGCCGAAGTCGCCGCCGCCTCCGCCGCCGCGGGAGGCCTTGGTGACCTTCGCGGTGGCGTACTTCAGGCTGGGGCCGACCTCTTCGACGTCGAGCTCGATCACCGTGCGCTTCTCGCCCTCCTTCGTCTCGAAGGAGCGCTGCTTGAGCCGGCCGGTGACGACGACCCGGGCGCCGCGGGTCAGGGACTCCGCGACGTTCTCCGCTGCCTGGCGCCAGATGCTGCAGCGCAGGAACAGGGCCTCGCCGTCCTTCCACTCGTTGGTCGCCTTGTCCAGCGTCCGCGGGGTGGAAGCGATGGTGAAGCTCGCGACCGCTGCACCACTGGGGGTGAAGCGGAGCTCGGGGTCGTTCGTCAGGTTGCCGACGACGGTGATGACGGTCTCGCCTGCCATGACAGGTCCTCCTGGTTGACCTTCCCGCGGTCAGCGGGAGTGAGTCGGTGTGGGTGCGTGCGCAGTCGGTCGCGCACAGGTGGAGCAGGGGAAGGGGCGGTGCGGTGGTGCTCGTGGTGGTGGTGCTGTGCGGTGGTGCGGGCGGTGCGGTGTGCAGCTGGTCCGGGAGCGGCTAGCTGGCGGTCGTCGGAGCGGGAGCCGCCTCGTCCGGGGTGGACGAGGGAGCGGCCGGAGCCGCCGACGCCACGGCGACAGCCGCCGGGCCGGACGGAGCAGCCGGAGCCGCAGGCGTGCTCGGCGCAGCAGCCGGGGACTTGACCGCCGCAGCAGCCCGGCCCGCCCGCTTGCTGGCCCGCATCTCCGGACGCATGACCTTGGTGCGCAGGATCGACTCGTTGAGGTTGAGCTGGCGGTCCAGCTCCTTCAACGTGGCCGGCTCTGCGGTGAGGTCGACGACGGCGTAGATGCCCTCGGACTTCTTGTCGATCTCGAACGAGAGGCGTCGCCGCCCCCACACGTCGACCTTCTCCACGCTGCCGCCGCCGTTGCGGACGACGTTGAGGAACGTGTCGAGCGAGGGAGCGATGGTCCGCTCCTCCAGATCGGGGTCGAGGATGACCATGAGCTCGTAGTGACGCAAGTGACCCACCTCCTCCTGTGGACTCAGCGGCCACGGACGGTCCGTGGCAGGAGGGTGTTCGCGTCAGCAAACCTGCGCACGCTACCAGTGGAGGACGCGTCCCCCGGCGCGTCGACCGGGGCGGGAAGCGGGAGCGGGTGCACCCGTCGGACGCTAGGCCGGGCCCCCGACAGGAACGGCCGCCGACGGCGCCTCGGCCAGCAGCAGCCGGACCAGCAGCGAGACGACGCCGGTGAGCAGCACGCCGGCCAGCGCCAGGGGGAGCCCGTAGCGCCGGGCCTCGACCGGGCTGGCGAGACTGCCGGGCGCGGCCTGCGCGGTCTGCCCGTCTGGGGCGGCGACGTCGGGCCCGGGTCCGTCGGCCCCGGTCGAGGGTCCGGGGGTGAGCAGCTGTCCGGCCAGCGGGTCGGCGGCCGTCCCGGTCAGCGGGCCCTCCCCGGGGGCGACCTGGGGCGCCGGCCCGCCGGCGAGCGGAGCGGGCGAGAGGTCCTGGAAGCTGCCGCCGGCCAGGGGCGGGGGGCCCTGGACGCTGCCGGTGCCGCCGGTGGACGCCGGGCCGGGGGTGGCCGTGCCGCTCGGCGACGCGGAGGCGCCGGGGGACGCGGACACCGTGGCGCTGGGAGCGGGCGCGGGCGCGGGCGAGGCGGACCGGGACGGGGAGGCCGAGGCGGTCGCCCCGGGGACCACGACCGTGCCGCGGAACAGGTCCAGGCCGGCGCCCCGGTAGGCGTAGGTGCCGGGCTTCGTCAGCGCCGGCTCCACCGTGTAGGACTCCCCCGGGACGACGGTCTCGGGGCCGAACGCCCAGCCGCTGCTGTCGCTCATGACGCGGTGCACGAACGTGTCGGTGTTGACGAACCGGACGGAGTCGCCCGGCTGCACCCTGAGCTGCTGCGGCTGCGGGCCGTCCTGGGTGAGCTGGACGTCGACGACGGCGGCGTGCGCGGGCGTGACCGCCCCGAGGACGGCGAGCAGGGACAGCACGGGCACGAGCAGGACGGAGCGGACACGCATGAGCACCATCGTCGCACCCGGGGCCCCGCCTAGGGTCGACGCATGAAGATCGGTGCCCACGTCGACCAGACCGACCCCCTGGCGGAGGCCGCCGCGCGAGGGGCCGACCTCGTGCAGTTCTTCCTCGGCGACCCGCAGGGCTGGAAGGCGCCGGTGGTGCCCGACGTCCGGGCGGACACCGGCGTCGACCTGTACGTGCACGCGCCGTACATCGTGAACGTCGCGACGTCGAACAACAAGGTCCGGGTGCCGAGCCGCAAGATCCTGCTGCAGCACGCCACCGCGGCCGCCGCCCTCGGTGCCAAGGGGCTCGTCGTGCACGGGGGGCACGTGGTCAAGGGCGACGACCCCGCGACCGGGATCGACAACTGGGTGAAGACGTTCCAGCGGATGGAGTGCCCGCTGCCGGTCCTCATCGAGAACACCGCGGGCGGGGACCTCGCGATGGCTCGCCGGCTCGACGCCATCGACCGGCTGTGGGACGCCGTCGGGGGCTTCGAGGGCGTGGGCTTCTGCCTGGACACCTGCCACGCGCACGCCGGCGGCGAGGAGCTGGTCGGCCTGGTCGACCGGGTGAAGGCCATCACCGGCCGGATCGACCTCGTCCACGCCAACGACTCCCGCGACGCCTTCGGCTCGGGCGCCGACCGGCACGCCAACTTCGGCAACGGCGAGATCGACCCGGACGCCCTGGTGGCGGTCGTCGAGGCCGCCGGCGCGCCCGTCGTCTGCGAGACGCCGGGCGGCGCCGAGGGTCAGGCCGCCGACATCGCCTTCCTCAGGGACAGGCTCAGCAGTCCCTGATCACCGTCGCCGGGTGAACAGCACGACCTGCTGGAACGTCGGCCGGTTCTGCCAGTCGATGTCCGGCACCCCGACGACGCCGGCCGTCGTCGAGCGGATGTCGTCGAGGTGCTTGTCGTAGGTCAGCGCCGTCACCGAGGTGACGCCCTGCCGCGCGACCTCGGCCTGGACCGCCTTCGCCAGCGAGGCCCGCAGGACCTTCCGGCAGCCGGCGAGCGTCCCGCCGCCGCAGTAGGTGCGTGAGTAGCGGCCCTTGACGGGCCGGCCGAGCACCTGGCGCAGGTCCTTGTCGACGTAGCCGTACCAGCCGACGTCGTTGTAGGCGGAGCCGAGCCCGAGGCGCGGGGAGTCGTCGAGCTTGCCGGGGACGGCGTCGACGAGGCTGCCGAGGCCGCCGCGCAGGACGTCCTTGGCCATCGCGGGGTACCAGGCGTCCATCAGCGCGACGGCGGCCTGCAGCGTGTAGGCGCCGTCGCGCTCGCGGTCCTCGCGGTGCGACCCGAGCCGGTTCCAGGTGCGCAGCAGGTCGGTCGCGGGCTTGAGCGCGGGGTCGTCGCCCAGGACGGCGAGCAGCTCGGGCAGCAGCTGCTGACCCCGGACGTCGACCGTGGCGGCGTCGAGCATGGCGTCGACCAGCCCGGTCTTCGTGACCTTCTTGCCGCCGCGCATCCGGTAGAGCACCCGCTCCTGCAGCGACAGCGACCGGTAGACCGAGCCGTACCCGTACTGCTGGTCGTTGCCCGAGAAGCCGGGGGCGGTCCGGTTGTTCCAGTTGACCATGTAGCCCGCGGGCGGGTTGACGGCCTGCGGGTGGCCGGCGTCGGCGAGGAAGCCCTTCCAGTCCCACTTGGGGTCGCCGTAGCGCGGGAACGACGGGTCGACGCCGCGGGCCCGCAGCGGCAGGCGGCCGGAGGAGAAGAACGCGATGTCCTTGCTGTCGGCGTAGAACCAGTTGAACGTGTAGTCGACGCCGGCGAAGGCGCGCTGGAAGTCCTTGGCGCTCTTGACGTAGCCGGGGTCGTTCACGCGGGCGAAGCCGATGGCGGAGTCGAACTCGGCGCCGTAGGTGGAGCGCTGGACGACGACGGCGACCGGCACCCCGGTGGTGGTGGTCGTGCGGGACTGGACGATGCCGTGGCGGGTGCGCAGGACCTGCAGGTCGATCTGCTGCGGCAGGCCGGTGCCCCCCGCGGAGGGCTTGGCGGTCTGGCTGTGCGTGTAGGCGTCGAGGGGCGTGCAGGCCGTGCCGACGAGGTAGCCGGTGCTCTGGATCGTGGCCTTCGAGCCGTCGGCGTTGCACAGGCGGTCCAGGACGACGTCGACGTTGTCGCTGCCGGACGACGTCGCGGACCACGCGTAGTCGACCCCGTGACCGAGCTCGACGATCAGCTGCGTCCCGGCGAAGGAGACGCCGCGCGCGGCCACCCCGGGCCCGTGCAGGTCGACCTCGGTGAGCAGCTGCGGGGCGAAGTAGCCGGTCTGCGGGCCGAACACGACGGTCGGGTGGCCGGCGGCCGAGTGCTTCGCGTCGACCAGCAGGGCGTTGCTCATGCCGCTCTTGTGCAGGGCGGGGCCGAGGTCGATCTTGCCCAGCGGGCCGTCGACCGCGGTCGGGGCGGACAGCGGGGTCGCGGACGGCGACGAGGACGACGACGCGCCCTCGACGTCGCCGGTGCCGGACGCCGTCGGGGCGCCGAGCCGGGGCAGCCCGACGGCGGCCGGGTCGACCTTGCCGGGGACGTCGTAGGGGAAGCGCGTGGGGACGGTGATCGGCGCCTCGGGGTCGTCGCGCTCGCGCAGGTCGTCGAACCGCTGGCGGCCCCCGGTGACGCCGTACTTCGCCACGAGCTTCTGCAGGAAGGCGGCGTTGTCGGCCTCCCCGCCGCCGCCGCGGCCGAAGATGCCGCCGACGAGCGAGGCGATGAACACGACGTCGGCCGGCTCGTAGGGGGTGGGCATCTGCTGCAGGGCGGCGTACTCGACCGGGCAGGTCGGGGCGACGAGCACCGGGCAGAGCGCGTCCTGGGCGGCGTTGATGCCGGCGACGAAGGCGGACAGGGCGTCGACCAGCTTCTGGCCCTCCGCGCCGTAGCGCTTCGGCAGGGCGGCCACCTGCGCGGCGGCCTCCTCGCGCGTGTACGCCGCCGCCCTGAGCTGGCTGACGTCCATGGCGATGTTGGCCGGGGAGGGGCCGAGGAACTCCGCCATCCGGGCCGCGCCGGTGTGCCGCAGGACGTCGGTGAGGAACATCCGGTCCTCGGTCCCGACGTAGCCGGCGCCGAAGGCGGTGTCGTCGTAGGTGGTGCCGTAGACGTGGGGGACGCCGAACCTGTCGCGCAGGACGGTCACGCCGTCGCGGGGCGCGTAGGTCCGCACGACGTCGGCCGGGTCGACGCCGAGCGAGCCGTCCTTGAAGTACTTCGTGAGGTCGGCCTCCTTCAGCATCCCGGTGCCGAGCTTGTTGAGGGCGTCGTACATCTCGAGCTGGTCGACGCTGTTGTCCGGCCGCTGGCCGCCGGCCTGGAAGGCCGCCGCCTGCGCGGCCGTCGTCGTGCCGTTGCTGCCGGGCGGGAGGATGTTCAGCACGGCGCCGGCGTCGGGGGCGGCGGCCCGCTCCGCGGCGGTCGGCGGCGTCGCAGCGAGCGCGGGAGCGGCAGCGACGGCGGCCAGCCCCAGCACGGCGCACAGCGCGGACCCGACGAGGCGGGCAGGACGGGGACGAGCAGGCACGGGGGCTCCACAGCACGGCGGGACGGGCGAGCCGCCAGCGTGACACGGAGCAGTACCCGCGTGTGGGTTGTCGCACACCCCGCTGTGAGGCAGTCTGCCCCGAGAAGGCCTGATCCGGCCGGACGTCCTGTCGGAAGGCCCGCGCGTGCGCACCACCCGAGTCGCGGCCCTGGTGGCCGCGGTGCTCCTCGCCCCGGCGCTGCCCTCGCTGGCCGCGCCGTCGGTCCCGGTCGTCACCCCGCTGCTGCGCACGGTCGACGTCGCGCTCGGCACGACGACGGCGTCGCTCACTGACGAGCGGCTGGTCGGCCTCACCTGGACCTCGGGCACGACCCGGGTGAGGGCCCGCTGGCACACGGCCCGCGGGTGGACCGCCTGGAGCGCCGTCGAGGACGACAGCCTCGAGCCGGAGCCGACCGAGCGCGTGCACACCCGGCCCGGCACCGACCCGCTGTGGCGGCCCACCGGCGCCGACCGCGTGCAGCTCGACGTGAAGGGCACCGCGAAGGGCCTGCAGCTCGTCCGGGTCACCGACGGCGTGGCCCGCACGGTGCGCGGGCTGACCGGCGGCCGGGCCGAGGCGGCGTCGTCCTACGGGGTGCTCGGCTCCGTCGGCAGCCGGGCGGACTGGGGCGCCGACGAGTCGGCCCGCTCCGGCAGCCCCGACTACGCGTCCACCGTCAAGGCCGTCACCGTCCACCACACGGCGAACGGGAACGACTACACCCGCGCCGAGGTCCCGCGGATCCTCCGGGCCGACTACGCGTACCACGTGAAGAGCCGCGGCTGGAGCGACCTCGGCTACAACCTCGTCGTCGACAAGTACGGCGGCGTCTGGGAGGGCCGGGCCGGGGGCATCGGCCGCGCGGTCATCGGCGCGCACGCCCAGGGCTTCAACACCGGCACCCTCGGGGTCTCGCTCATCGGCGACATGACCCGCGCCGACCCGACCCCCGCGGCGCTCGCCGCCCTCACCCGGGTGACCGCCTTCGCCGCCTCCACCTGGAGCTTCGACCCCACCAGCAGCGTCACCCTGCGCAGCGGCGGCTCGCCCAAGTACCGCAGCGGGCAGAGCGTCACGCTCAAGCGGGTGTTCGGGCACAAGGAGACCGGCACGACGGCCTGCCCCGGCGTCCTCATGGACCACCTCTCCGAGCTCCGCACCGACGCCCTGACGCTGCTCGGCCCGGCCCCCCGGGTCGTCTCGGTCGACGTCGTGCAGCCCGTCCCCGGCGTCGCCGCCCCCGCCACCATCACCGGCACGCTCTCCGCGGAGTCGCCCTGGCGGGTGGCCCTGCGCGACCGCGCCGGGCTCGTCGTCGCGAACGCGGACGGCGTCGGGACGGCGCCGTCGCTGACCTGGCTCGGCCTCGTGCCGCTCGCCGAGGGTCAGCCCGCCGTCCTGCCGGCCCCGCCGGGCACGTACACCTGGACCGTCGTCGCCGACGACGGCGTCCACCCGGCGTCGCGCCGCTCGGGGACGATCCGGGTCACCGCCCCGACCGGCTGACGCCCCTAGCCTTGCCCGCGTGACCGCGCCGCCGCAGCCAGCTGCCCGCCCCGCCCTCGGCGCGACCGCGTCGCACCGCAGGACGCTGGCCCTGGTGCTCCTGGTCACGAGCGTCCTGACGGTCCTCGGCTACGCCCTCAAGGCGCAGTGCATCGAGGACTACAACGCCGACCGGGACCGCCTGCTCTGCAGCAACGACGTGCAGGTGCTCTACACGAACCGCGGCCTGGGCGAGAAGCGCTTCCCCTACGTCGAGGGGCGGCTCGACGAGGCCGGGAACCTGTCCGGGGGGGTCATCGAGTACCCGGTGCTCACCGGGCTGTTCGCGTGGGTGGCGGCTCTGCCGGTGTCGTCCGACGGCGGCTACCTCACGAGCACGGCCGTCCTGCTGACGCCCTTCTCGCTGCTCACCGCCTTCCTCCTCGTGCAGATGGTCCGCTGGCGGGCACTCGTGTACGCCCTCGCGCCACCGCTCGTCTGGTACTCGTTCCACAACTGGGACCTGCTCGTCGTGTGCGCGGCCGTGGCCGCCTTCCACGCGTGGTGGCGCGGCCACACCGTGCGCGCGGCCGTGCTGCTCGCCGTCGGGGCGAGCCTCAAGACGTGGCCCGGCTTCTTCGTCCTGCCGCTCGCCCTCGAGCGCTGGAAGGCGGGCGACCGCCGGGGCGCGGCCCTCGTGGTGGGCGCTGCCGCCGGCGCCTTCGCCCTGCTCAACGCCCCCTTCGCGCTGGTCAACCGGGACGGCTGGTGGGCCCCGTACGCCTTCCAGGGGCGCCGAGGTGCGGACGTCACGAGCAACAGCATCTGGTTCTGGGCCGGGGAGCGGCTGACCACCGACCAGCTGAACCGCCTCGTCCCCGTGCTGCTGCTCGCCGCCTTCGCCGCGGCCCTCGCGTACGGCTGGACCCGCCCGGGCCGCTACCCGTTCGTGCAGGTGTCCGGCTCCCTGCTGTGCGCGTTCATGCTCCTGAACAAGGCCCACAGCCCGCAGTTCGCGCTGTGGCTGCTGCCCTTCTTCGCGCTGCTGAGGCTCCGCTGGGGCTGGGTCGCCGCCTACCTCACGTTCGACGCCGTCCTCTACGTCGGGCTGTTCCGCTGGTTCTACGGGCTGGGGCAGGGCGAGGACTTCGGGATCCCCAAGCAGATGGTCGTCATCGGCGTGTGGGGCCGCGCCGTCATGCTGGTGCTGCTGTTCGTCGTCTTCCTGCGCTCGCGGTCGGCCCTCGACGACGACGCCGACGTCGGTCAGCCGACCCAGGCGGCCCGACATGCCACGTCAGCGCGAGCATCGCCATGAGCGGCGCGGACTGCCGTCGCGCACCAGAGCGGGCGCACCCAGGAACGCCTCGCCGCGGCACCGGCGAGCAGCAGCCAGAGCGGGAACCAGAGCAGCGTCGCGCGGGACACCGAGAGGTAGAACGTGGAGGTCGCCAGCGCGGTCCTACCGACAGGCCGACGTAGTCCGCCTCCCCCCACAGCGCACGCGCGACCAGCAGCACGGTCATGACGAGCCCGATCAGCACCACACGATCTCGCTCGCTGTAGCGACAGCGCGTACTCCGCCCCCAGCCGAGGGTCGGTCGCGAGCCGGGAGCGTGTGCACCAGGGCGTCCCAGGGCCGCGTCAGGCGGCGACCCCAGCCCTCGCGCTGGGCGTCAGTCCAGCGCAGCCAGTCCCCGGTGAGCGGTGAGGTAAGCGGCTGTAGCCGACCAGCGGCAGCAGCGGCAACAGCAGCCAGGCGGCCTCGCGGCGGAGCGCGCGCCGTCGGGTCGCGTACAGCACGGCGAGGGCAACCGAGGAACAGCCCGTTCACCCGGACCGTGCTCGCTCCCGCGGCGAGCAGGCCCGCGAGCGCCCACCGGTCCGACGCGCCGCGAGCCACGCCGGGACGGCGAGGGCCAGGAAGAGCGACTCGGAGTACCCGGCGCAACAGGAACAGCGCGTAGGGCGAGGACACCAGCAGAGCGACCGCGTGCGGCCCGAGACGCCTTCCAGCTCCGCCAGCCGCCGACAGCGCCACGACCGCCACGCGCCCGCGACCAGGCTGATGAGGAGGCCGGAGAGCGACCAGAGCGGCACGACGGCGCGGACCGCCCGCAGCACCAGCGGGAACCCGGGGAAGAAGGCCTCGGTGCCCCGTCGGGGTAGGCGTCCGACCGGTAGCCGAACTCGGCCACCTTGCGGAAGAGGTCCGCGTCCCACCGCTGCCACCGGAACAGCAGGGGCGGGACCTGCCCGGTGCGCGCGCCGGACAGGGCGGACGCACCGACCAGGGTGAGCACCACCAGGGCCAGACGCGACAGCACCCACACCGTCAGCGCCTCGCGGTCCGCGGTGTCCTGCCACCACGCTCTGGCCCTTCCCCTGCGTCGCACGTCCGGCCTGTGCCCCCGCCGGCGCTCCCGTAGCCTCGGCCGGTGCTCAGCGTCGTCGTGCCTGTCTTCGAGGAGCAGGACGTGCTGCCGCTCCTCGTCGCTCGGCTGCGACCCGTGCTCGACGCTCTCCGGCAGGAGCGCGACGACGCGTACGAGGTCCTGTTCGTCGACGACGGCAGCGCCGACCGCACTCGCGAGGTCCTGCGCGCGATCGCTCTCGCCTGGCCCGAGGTCGTCGTCGTCCCGCTGGCGCGCAACGCGGGTCATCAGGTGGCCCTGACCGCCGGGCTCGACCGTGCCCGGGGCGAGTGGGTGGTCACCATGGACGCCGACCTCCAGGACCCGCCCGAGATGGTGCCGGAGATGCTGGCTGCTGCGCAGGCCGCAGGGGCCGACGTCGTCTACGCCCAGCGCCCGGACCGGACCGCCGACACCTGGGTCAAGCGCCGTAGCGCGGACGCGTACTACCGAGGAGTGCGCCGGCTCACGGGCGTCGAGCTGCCGCGCCACGCCGGTGACTTCCGCCTGCTGTCCGGGAGGGTGGTCTCCGCGCTGAGGGCGCTGCCCGAGCAGCGCAAGGTCTACCGGCTCCTCATCCCGCTGCTCGGCTTCCCGAGCACCACTGTGCAGCACCGTCGTGAGGAGCGGGCGGCCGGCGTCGGCAAGTACACCCTGCGCAAGATGGTGCTCCTCGCGTCCGACAGCGTGGTCTCCTTCAGCAGCACGCCGCTCCGCGTGGCGACCGGTGTCGGCACCGGTTCCGCGCTGCTGGCTCTCCTGCTCGGAGTCTGGGCGCTGGGGGTGCGCCTGACCGGCAACGCCGTCCCGGGATGGACCTCGATCACGCTGCCTGTGCTGTTCCTCGGCGCGGTGCAGCTGCTGTGCCTCGGCGTGCTCGGCGAGTACGTCGGGCGTGTCTACGACGAGGTGAAGCGCCGTCCGCTCTACCGCGTCGAGGAGGACGTCACCCGAGCCACGCCCCCTTGACGAAGGCGATCGTGATCCCGGCGGCGAGCGGCGCGCTCACCCACACGAGCAGGTCGTGCAGCCAGTCACGCCGGACCGTCGTCCGAGCCAGCAGCAGGTAGAGCGGGAACCAGACCATCAGCGCCCGCACCGTCGAGGCGTAGTACGTCGACGTCGACAGCAGAGCGACGTTGAGCCCGACGTACGTGGCCTCGCCGAAGCGCTGCCGTCGCAGGAGGACGAGCGTCAGCACGACGCCGACCGCCATGCTCAACAGCTCGGCCCGCCAGGACCACACGTAGGCGGCGCCCTGGTCGAGGTCACGGGCCGAGGCGAGCGTCGTCTGCAACGCTCGCAGCGGGCTCACGGTGTCGCGCCCCCAGCCCTCCTTCAGCGCGATCGCGTAGGCGTCCCAGTGCCCGGTCCGGCGGTGCAGGTAGCCGAAGTAGGCGACGACCGGCAGGGCCGGCAGGGCCAGCCACCCGAGCTGCGGCCTCAGCGCTGCACGCAGCACGCCGGTGCCCGCCGGTCGGCGCCGCAGCGCCTGCTCGACGTACAGGACAGCCAGACCTGCGCCCAGGACGACGCCGGTGATGCGGGTCGCGGCAGCGCCCGCACCCAGGACACCGGCAAGCCACCAGCGGTCGTTGCGCGCGGCGTGCCAGGCGTTGACGGCGAAGGCGAGGAACAGGGCTTCGGAGTACCCCGCGAACAGGAAGACGGCGTACGGGAACAGCGCCAGGTAGACGACGGCGCGCCGCCCGGCGACGGGGCCGGACTCGGCCTCGGCCAGCCGCCAGAGACCCACGCTCGCGAAGCCGCCGGCGACGAAGGACACGAGCAGGCCACAGGCGTACAGGTCGGGCACGACCAGGTGCACCAGGCGGAGGGCGGCCGGCATGCCGGGGAAGAACGCCTCGGTCCGGTCCTGGTACTGGGGCGAGAAGTAGCCGAACTCGGCGACCTTGCGGAACTGGTCGACGTCCCAGCGGTTCCAGAGCTCGACGAACCCGCCGACGTCCCGTCCACCGGTGTCCCGGACGAGCCAGGCCGCGACGACCGCGAGGACGACGACGGCGAGCCGACTGCCGAACCAGACGGACAGGGCCCCGGAGACCGCGGGGTCGACACGAGGGCGGGGACTGTCACGGCCGTCGGCCCGCTCGGCCGGGAGCAGCCCCTCCGTCACCTCGCGACCGCGGACACGTCGGGCTCGAACGCCGCCTCCGACCGAGGCACCCCGGGGCGCCGGGCGTCGGGGGCGCCGTCGAGGACGCCGCCCGTCGGGTCGTCCTCGCCGGTGGGCAGGCCGGTCAGGGGGTCGGTGCGGACGACGTCGTGCTCGGGCCGCAGGACGTCGCGCACCACGTACGCCGCCAGCACGACGAGGGCGGCGTCGCGGAGCAGGACCGCGCCGAGGAACCAGTCGTACGGCAGCCCCTGCTGCCCGGCGTCGTCGTCGTTGCGGATGAAGAAGTAGAACCGGGTGAACAGGACCGCGACCTCGGTCGCCTGCCAGGCGAGGAACGGGCGCCACCGCGGCCGGGCCAGCACGGCCACCGGCAGCAGCCAGACGACGTACTGCGGGCTGAAGACCTTGTTGGTGAGGAAGAAGCCGACGAGCAGGAGGAACAGCAGCTGGGGCCAGCGGGGGCGGCGGGGCGCCCGCAGGGCGAGCAGCAGGACCAGGGCGACGCACAGCAGGAACCCGACCTCGACCGCCCGGTTCAGCACGTGCGGCGGCTCGCCCGGCTGCTGCGCGGGGTCGAGCACGAGCCCGAGGACGTCGTTGCGGAACGAGTCCTGCGGGGTCTTGAGCTTGGACAGGGCGAAGTAGAGCGAGTCCCAGTCGGCACCGCGGGTGTTGTTGAGCTCCACGAAGCGGTAGACGGCGTTGACACCCTCCACGGCGCTGCCGTCCGGGGCCACCGCCGGGGTGTGCGGCGCCAGCGCCCCCAGGCCCTCCGCGCCGAACCGGTCCAGCGGGCTCTCCGCCACCTTCACCTGGTCGTTCCCGACCTGCGCGAACGACGGCGCCACGAGGTACACGGGCACGACCATGAGGACGGCGGTGACGACGGCGGCGGTGGCGGCGACCGCCCAGCTGCCGAGCGCCCGGGCGCGGTAGGCCAGGACGGCCAGCGGCACGAGGAAGAACGCCGGGTAGAGCTTGGTCGCGGTCGCCGCACCGAGGGCCACCCCGGCCCAGAGCGGCTGCTTGCGCGACCAGGCGACCATGCCGACCCCGGCCAGCGCGGTGGCGACGAGGTCCCAGTTGGTCGTGCCGTGCAGCACCAGGGCGGGGGCGGCCGCGAACAGGGCGGCGTCCCACACACGACGTCGGCCGGTCAGCCGGACCGTCGTCACCGTCACGACGACGGCGCACAGCGTGAGCAGCGCCCAGGTGATGTCGTAGAAGCGCCGGTTGCGCTCCTCGGCGGGGAACAGCCGGGCGGCGTCGGCCGACACCTTCATCACCGCGCCGATGACGACGGGGTACTCGACCGGGTGCTGGACGTACGGCGTCTTGCCCTCGCTGAGGCCCTCGGCGCCGTACAGCGCGAAGACGTCAGTGTAGCAGGCGCGGGTGTACTGGTACTCCTCCGCCCACGGGTGCACCCGGCAGGGCGCCTTCTGCCAGAAGCCCAGCAGGCTGGTGAACAGCGTGATCAGCACCAGCCAGCGCACCGGCGACAGGAAGCGGCGGTCGGTCAGCCGGGCGTGCAGCCCGGGCCGCCCGCCGACCGCCTCGGTCAGCCCCGCGACGACCGGGTCCTCCGACGACGGCAGGGCCAGGCCCGGCCGGACCGCGGGGCGCTCCTCCAGGCTGCTGCTCACCCGGTCATGCTGCCACGGGACGGCGGACCGGGAGGCCCGTCAGATCGAGGGCGCGGGCGCCGGGCTCTCCGCCGGGGGAGCGCTCTCCTGGGGCGGCCGGGTCGGCTCGGGCGGGGGCTGCTGCGTGACGGCCGGCCGTGGCGAGCGCGACGGCCGGGCGCGCGTGGGCTCGGCGGTCGGCGCGACGACCTCGGGCGACGGCGCCTCCGTCTGCGTCGTGCCGGGGTCGAAGGTCCGGCGGGTCCGGGGCCGGCGGGTCCGCACGGTGGTGTCGCCGTCGCCGTCGTCGCCGCCGTCGGACACGGCAGCGGAGCGGCCGACGTCGGCCCGCGGCGGGAACTCCTCCTGCGGCGTACCGGCGAGCGCGCCGTCCATGAAGGCCTTCCAGATGCGCGCCGGGGCCGAGCCGCCGGTGAGACCGCGCGGGCTGCCGAGCTCGCCGACGATCGGCTCGTTGTTGCCCCGTCCGATCCAGACGGCGGTCGACAGCTGCGGGGTGAAGCCGACCATCCAGGCGTCGTTGCTCTCCTGGGTGGTGCCGGTCTTGCCGGCCGCGGGCCGGCCGTCGGCGAGCCGGCCGTTCGTGCTGGCCGTGCCGCTGCGGACCACCTGCTGCATCGCGTAGTCGGCGTCGGCGGCGACGTCCTCGCTGAAGGCCCGGCCCTTGTCGAGCTTGCCCTCGTAGACGGGGTCCTTCTCGCCCTGCTCGCGCACGCTCTTGACGAAGAACGGCTTGGCGGTGACGCCGCCGGCCGCGAAGGTGGAGAAGCCGCTGGCCTGGTCGATGACCGGGACGCCGTAGATGCCGAGCGCGATGCCGAGCGCGGTGTTGCCGTCGGCGTCGGCCAGGCGGACGTCGCTGCCGATGCCGGCCCGGTGCGCCATCTCGGCGACCTTCTTCGGCCCCACCTGCTGGGCGAGCGCGGTGTAGACGGTGTTGACGCTGTTCTCGGTGGCGGTGACGAGGTCGATGCGGCCGAAGTCCTGGTCGCCGAAGTTGCTGACCGGCACCGGGTAGCCGTCGAACTCCTTCGGGCTGTTGCCGCTGAAGCGCGTGCGCAGGCTGATGCCCTGGTCGAGCGCGGTCGCCAGCACGTACGGCTTCATCGTCGAGCCGGGGTCCTGCGGGTGCTCGTGGCTGGCGAAGTCGAAGCCGCCGTTGCCGGTGCGGCCGCCGTAGTAGGCGTAGACCTCGCCGGTGCCCGGCTTGACCGCGACGAGGGCCCCCTGGATGAGGGCGTTCTGCGCCTGCGCCAGGCAGTCCTCCTTCGACGCGGTGCAGGCAGGGTCGGGGGTCGCCGTCTGGGCGGGGATCTGCTCCATGGCGGACTCGGCGGAGGTCTGGGCCTGCTTGCGCAGCGTCGTCCGGACGACGAGGCCGCCCTGGGCCAGCCGGGCCTCGGAGAAGCCGCCGAGGCGCACCAGCTCCTCCTCGACCTGGTCGATGACGTAGCCCTTGGGCCCCTTGCGGTCCTGCTGCTTCACGGCGTCGGCGCTGCGCACGAAGGGGTACTTCGCGGCGGCGCGCTGCTCCGGGGTCAGCCAGCCCTGCTTCACCATGCCGTCGAGCACGTAGGCCCAGCGGCCCTTGGCCGCCTCCGGGTGGCGCTGGGGGTCGTAGGCGGCGGGTGAGCGCACCGACGACGCCAGCACGGCGGCCTGCGACGGCGAGAGGTCGAGCGCCTTGCCGCCGAAGTAGGTCTCGGTGGCGGCCTCGATGCCGTACGCCCCGCGGCCGAAGTAGATGGTGTTGAGGTAGTCCTGCAGGATCTGCGGCTTGCTCCGCGTCTGGCTCATCTTCAGCGCGAGGAACACCTCCTTCACCTTGCGCGTGTAGGTGCGCTCGCTGGTGAGGAAGGCGTTCTTGGCGTACTGCTGGGTGATCGTCGAGCCGCCCTGCTGGATGTCGCCGCCGCCGCGCACGTTGGTGAACAGCGCCCGCGCGATGCCCCGGGGGCTGATGCCCGGCTCGCTGTAGAAGCCCCGGTCCTCGGCCGCGAGGATCGCCTTCTGCCCGGCGTCCGAGACGGCCGTGAGCGGGACGTTCTTGCGGTTCAGCGACCCGACCCGGCCGAGCTCGCTGTTGTCGGAGTAGGTGATGATCGTCGCCTGCTGGGTCGACTTCGCCGACGGCTTCGGCACGGTCGTCAGCGCGTACCCGACGCCGCCGAGGGCGACCAGCCCGAGCACGCCGCCGCCGACCGTGCCGAGGACGAGCTTCTTCCAGGAGGGTCTGCTCACCGCTCCATGGTGGCAGGCGTGCGGTGTGGCCCCCGTGTGCCGGTCAGATCCCGCCGCCGTCCCCACCGGTGGACGTCGTGCCGCCCTCGGCGCCGGGAGACGGCGCGGCCCCGGCCGCGGTCGGGCTGGGGGCTGGTGCCGCTGCTGTTGCCGCGGCGTTCACCTCGACGTAGTGTCACCCCGATGTATCGCTGCGATACATCGGACCGGCAGGACGGAGGACGACGTGCTCGAGCTCGCCGTCCTCGGCCTGCTGTCGGAGGCTCCCCTGCACGGCTACGAGCTGCGTCAGCGGCTCAAGGCCACGCTCGGGGCCTTCCGTGCCTTCTCCTACGGCTCGCTCTACCCGACGCTGCGCCGCATGCGTGACGCCGGGTGGATCACCGAGGACGAGGGCGACGCCGACGTCGTCGCGGGTGCGCCCGTGATGACGGGGCGGAGGGGCAAGGTCGTCTACAAGCTCACCGCCGAGGGCAAGGAGCGGCTCGCGTCGCTGCTGTCCGAGGGGGGTCCTTCCGCCTGGGAGGACGAGACGTTCGGCGTCCACTTCGCCTTCTTCGCCAAGACCGACCCCGCGGTGCGCGTGCGCATCCTCGAGGGACGGCGCTCACGGCTCGAGGAGCGTCGCGAGGGCGTGCACACGTCCCTCGCCCGCACCCGCGAGCGGCTCGACAGCTACACCCTGCAGCTGCAGGAGCACGGCCTCGAGGCCGTGGAGCGCGAGGTCCGGTGGCTCACCGAGCTGCTCGAGACCGAGCGACGCAACACCCCCACCCGTCCTACCGAGGAGCCCAGCGCATGACCACCCCCCGCACGCCGATCCGCGTGGCCATCGTCGGCGTCGGCAACTGCGCCGCGTCGCTCGTCCAGGGCGTCGAGTACTACCGCGACGCCGACCCGTCCGCCCGCGTCCCGGGCCTCATGCACGTCGAGCTCGGCGGCTACCACGTCCGCGACATCGAGTTCGTCGCCGCGTTCGACGTGGACGCCAAGAAGGTCGGGATGGACCTCTCCGAGGCGATCCTGGCCTCCGAGAACAACACCATCAAGATCGCCGACGTCCCGCCGATGGACGTCCCGGTGCAGCGCGGCCACACCCTCGACGGCCTCGGCAAGTACTACCGCGAGACGATCTCCGAGTCCGACGCCGAGCCCGTCGACGTCGTCAAGGCGCTCAAGGACGCGAAGGTCGACGTCCTCATCTGCTACCTGCCCGTCGGGTCCGAGGCGGCCGCGAAGTTCTACGCGCAGTGCGCCATCGACGCGCACGTCGCCTTCGTCAACGCGCTCCCGGTGTTCATCGCCGGCACCCCCGAGTGGGCCGAGAAGTTCCGCGCGGCCGGTGTCCCGATCGTCGGCGACGACATCAAGAGCCAGGTCGGCGCCACCATCACGCACCGCGTCATGGCGAAGCTGTTCGAGGACCGCGGCGTCATCCTGGACCGCACGTACCAGCTGAACGTCGGCGGCAACATGGACTTCAAGAACATGCTCGAGCGGGACCGCCTCGAGAGCAAGAAGATCTCCAAGACCCAGGCCGTGACCTCCAACATGGAGCACGACATGGGCGCGCGCAACGTCCACATCGGCCCGTCCGACTACGTCCAGTGGCTCGACGACCGCAAGTGGGCCTACGTCCGCCTCGAGGGCCGCGCGTTCGGCGACGTCCCGCTGAACCTCGAGTACAAGCTCGAGGTCTGGGACTCCCCCAACTCGGCCGGCGTCATCATCGACGCGCTGCGCTGCGCCAAGGTCGCGCTCGACCGCGGCGAGGGCGGCCCGTGCGACCCCGCCAGCACGTACTTCATGAAGAGCCCGCCGAAGCAGGTCCGGGACGAGCTCGGCCGCGACATCCTCGAGGCCTGGATCAAGGGCTCGGCCGTCGAGGACGTCGTCGCCGACGAGATCGCCGACGCCACCAGCTAGTCCCCGAAGCACGACCCGGAGCCCGGTCCCTCTCGCAGGGGCCGGGCTCCGGCGCGTCCGGCTGCCGCTGGTGCCTCTCGTGTCGCGCTGCGCCCGGCCGCGAGGCCTCCTCGGGGGCGTACCGCGACGTGAGTCCCGATCCCCCGCAGCTCGCCCCCGAGCGCCGGCTCCCTGTCGCGCTGTGCCCCGCACGACCCGCCGTCGAGGGGCCGGACGCGACACGAGACCCCGCCGCGGGGACGACGGCGGGCGGCAGAACGACGGCCGAGCTGGCCTGGTCACGGGGGCGCCGCGCCCGCGGGACCCGCCCTCCAGGGGCCGGACGCCCGCGGATGCCCCCTCGTGTCGCGGCGCGCCCCGCCGTGACCCGCCGCCCGTGCCTTCGTGTCGCGGTGCGCCCCTCAGCACGGGCCACCGAGGGGCCGGACGCGACACGAGGACGGGCCGGGAGGACCCCGACGCGAGGCCCCCCTCGCGAGGGCCCCCCGCGGAGCGCGGACCCTGTGGGCACCCAGGCTCAGGGACAGACCCCGGCCCGAGGGCTCCGACCCAGGAGGCACCCCGGCCCGGCGGCTCCGACCCAGGGACCCCTGCCCGGAGGGCGACGGCGGGCAGCCCACCGCACGGAGCCCGGGCACGAGGACCGGGGCGCGGGGTCAGCTGACGGCGATCCCGTCGACCGAGACCGCAGTGCCGCGGCTGTCCGGGGACCTCTGGCCGATGCCGCGCACCTGCACGCGGTGCCGGCCGGCCGGGAGCTGCAGCCTGGCCAGCCGCACGCCGCAGCCGCTGTAGGAGCGGTAGGTGTCGAAGCGTCCGCGGCGGGTGCCGTCCACCCACACGTCGACCAGGCCGTTCGCCGGGCCGACGCAGCCGCCCACCACCACGGTCGAGCCCGCCACGCGGACGGTCACGGCGGTCTGCGACCGGGGGGTCGGCCTGCTGGTGCGGAAGCTGCCCCCGAGCGCGTCACTGGAGCGCCGCACCCCCCAGGCGCCGCCGTAGGCCATGGCCCGGTCGCCGTCGTCGACGGTGGTGGCCACCCGCACGGTCACCGCTCCGGCGGGCAACGGGTTGCCGGCGAGGTCGGTGACGCCGTCCGTCACGCGGAAGACGTAGCGCTGTCCGACGTACCAGGTGGAGACGGGCCGGACCGTGGCGGACCGGCCGTCGGCGGCGACGACGAGGGCGGCGCCGTCGGCGGGGGTGACCGACACGGTGGAGGCGTCCACGCCCCGCACCGGCTCGGAGAAGCGCAGCACGAACGGCGACGTCGTGACGAGGCCCCCGGACAGCGTCCCCGTGGGCGGGGTCGTGTCGGTGCTCGCGGTGCCCGTGGCCGGCGTCGGACCGGGGACCGGCTCGAGCGCGGACACCGCAGGGACGAGGCCGCCGAGGAGCAGGGCCGACACGGCGCCGACGACGGCCGTCCGGGCAGCGGTCAGGGCGGGACGGGACGGACGGCTCACGGGGACTCCTCGGCAGGGCGGTACCGGTGCTTCGGCACGGGCGGTCCCGGACCTGAGGTCCCGCCTAGGCTCCTGCGGGTGGCCCTCCCCGCCGTGACCGCGAGCGCGCGGGCCCTGGTCGAGGGCCTCGACTTCCGCCGCCTCCTGCGGGTGCGCATGGCCGGCCAGTTCGGCGACGGGCTGTTCCAGGGCGCCCTGTTCGCCGCCGTCTTCTTCGACCCCACCAAGGCCACCAGCGCGGGGCAGGCCGCGGCCGCCTTCACCACCCTGCTGCTGCCCTACAGCCTGGTCGGCCCGTTCGCGGGGGTGTTCCTCGACCGGTGGCGGCGGCAGCGGGTGCTCCGCGACGCGAACCTCGTCCGGGCGGTGCTGGTCGTCCTGTTCGCCGTCGCCCTGGCGTCCACGAGTGCCACCAGCGTCCCGGTGGTCGGCCTGGCCCTGCTCGTCGTGTCGGTGAACCGCTTCGTGCTGTCCGCGCTGTCGGCCGCCCTGCCGCACGTCGTCGACGCACCGCGGCTGGTCACGGCCAACTCGACCACCACCACCCTCGGGGCCGCGGCGGCCGCGGTCGGCGGCGGGGCGGCGCTGCTGCTCCGCGCGTTCTTCGGCGACGACGCCGACGGCGCGGCCCGCACGAGCGTCGTCGCGGTGCTCGTCTACGCCGCGGCCTCGGGCCTGGCCTCCCGCCTCGGCAGGGACCGGCTGGGCCCGACCGAGGAGCCCGCGGTCCGGCGGCTGCGCGACGCCCTCGGCGCGGTCGCCCGCGGGGTGGTGCAGGGTGCTCAGCACGTCCGCGAGCGCGGCCCGGCCGCCCGCGGTCTGGGCGCCATCACCGCGCACCGCTTCTTCTACGGCCTGTCCACGGTCGCGACCCTGCTGCTCTACACGCCGCAGGGCGCCATCGGCCTGGGGTTCACGGGGCTCGGTGCCGTGGGGACGGCGGCCGTCGTCGGGGGCGTCGCGGCCGCGGTGGTGACCCCGCGGGCGACCCGGCGGCTCGGGACCCAGCGGTGGGTCGTCGTGGTGTTCGCCGCCGCGGCCGTCGTGGAGATCGCCTTCGGGCTGCCCTACACGCACCTGGCGTTCCTGGTGGCCGCGCTGTTCCTCGGGTTCGCCGCGCAGGCCAGCAAGATCTGCGTCGACACGCTGCTGCAGGAGACCGTCACCGACGACTACCGCGGCCGGGTCTTCTCCTTCTACGACACGCTGTTCAACGTCAGCTTCGTCGCGGCCGCGGCGGCGGCGGCCGCCCTGCTGCCGAGCGACGGCAAGTCCTACCTCGCCCTCGGCCTCATCGCGGGCGGCTACGCCGTCACCGCCCTGGTCTACGGGCTGCTCAGCTCCCGGGACCCGGTCAGCGTGGTGGTGTGACCACGCGGTCGACCAGCGGGCCGACCACCGGCACCTGAGGGCGGGGCGTCGACGGCCTCGGCAGCAGCGGCACCTCGACGGGCAGCAGGTCGAGCACGGGCGCGAGCAGTGTCGCGACCGGCTCGGGCACGGGGACGACGGCCGGCGGCGCGGACGGGGCGGGAGTGGGACGCGGCCGCGGGCCGGGCCCGGTGGTGGGCGTGGGCCTCGCCGCGGGCGGGGCCGCCGACGGACCGGGAGGCACGCCGGGCGCGTCGAGGCCGGGCAGCACGGCCGCGGCGTCGAGGGCGGGGTCGGCGAGGACGGTGCTGGTGTCCGGGCCGGACAGCGCGTTCACGTACCGGGCGACGTTGCTGCTCTCCGCCTCGACCAGCGCGGCGACGACGCCCCACGAGCCGCCCGCCTGCCGGAGGGCGAGCGCCTCCCGGTAGGTGGCGTCGGTGCGGCCCGAGGCGAGCGCGTAGGCGAGCGTGCGCTCGGCGGTGACCACGTCCGCGTCGCGGGAGTCGACCGGGCGCTCGGCGGCGGGCAGCGTGGCGGCGACCGGCGAGCCCGGCCGGGCGAAGTCGCGGACGAGTCCCTGCAGGTCGAGGTCGTTGGCCACGACGGCCGGGAGGACCGACCGCTCCCAGGGGTCGCCGTCGCGCAGGTGCAGCGGGGCGGCCGCCCCCGGGGCCGAGCCCTGGGCGACCTGCAGGGCGTGGAGCCGGCCGACCGTCCTGGTGACCTTGCGGCCCGGGACGCTGAGCACGGCGGTGCCCTCGTAGCTGGTGGCCCGCAGCTGCGACCCGAGGTCGAGCCGCACGGCGGCCCTCCGGCCGGGGACGCGCAGGGTCGCGGCCGGGGAGGAGAGGGTCAGGCGCGGCCCGTCGACCGGGGTCGTGACGAGGACCGAGCCCTCCGTCACCCGCTGGCGGACGCCGTCGAGGACCGTGACGGCCGTCCCCGGGGCCAGGGCGACCTCGCGGCCCCCCGTCACCAGCGTGGCGCCGTCGGCGGTGCGGACCTCGGCGCCCCGCGGCACGGTCTCGCCGTCCTTCGCGACGTGGCGGCCCGACGCCGTGACGACCAGGGCGCCGGCCGAGACGGTGGTCGCCTGGTCGGCGGCGTCGACCCCGCGGGCCGACACGACCACGCCGGTGACCAGGACGACCGCGGCCAGGGTCGCGACGCCGGCGACGAGCCGGGGCGCGGGCACGAGGGAGCGGTCGGGATCCACGGACAGATCATCGACGATGCGGACATCTCGGACCATGGCCCGAAAGGACTACTCGGGCTGCGCCGTCAGGCCCTGCGCGGCGGCCCAGGCGAACAGCTCGGCCTCGGCCTGCTCCCGCGGCAGCGGGCCCTGCTCCATGCGCACGGCGAGCAGGTGCTTGTAGGCCCGCCCCACCACCGGGCCCGGCGGGACGCCGAGCAGCGCCATGACGTCGTCGCCGGTGAGGTCGGGCCGGATGCGGCCCAGCTCCTCCTTCTCGGCGAGGACGGCGATGCGGCGCTCGAGGTCGTCGTAGGCGGCGGCGAGGGCGGCGGCACGACGGCGGTTGCGGGTGGTGCAGTCGCTCCGCACGAGCTTGTGCAGCCGGGCCAGCTGCGGGCCGGCGTCGGTGACGTAGCGGCGGACCGCGCTGTCGGTCCAGGCGGACCCGCCGTAGCCGTGGAAGCGCAGGTGGAGCTCGGTCAGCAGGCCGACGGCCTCGACGACGTCCTTGCCGAAGGTCAGCTCGCGCAGCCGCTTCTTGGCCATCTTCGCGCCGACCACCTCGTGGTGGTGGAACGAGACGCCGCCGCCGCTCTCGTGCCGGCGGGTCCGGGGCTTGCCGACGTCGTGCAGGAGCGCGGCGAGGCGCAGCACCAGGTCCGGGCCGTCCTCCTCGAGCCGGACGGCCCGCTCGAGGACCTGCAGGGTGTGGTCGTAGACGTCCTTGTGCTGGTGGTGCTCGTCGATCTCGAGCCGCAGGGCGGGGAGCTCGGGCAGGACGTGGGCGCACAGGCCGGTGTCGACCAGGAGCTCCAGCCCGGCGCGGGGCGAGGCCCCGACGAGCAGCTTCGAGAGCTCCTCCTTGACCCGCTCCCGGGTGATGATCGCCAGCCGGTCGCTCATCGCGCTCATGGCCGCGACGACGCCGGGGTCGACCGTGAAGCCGAGCTGGCTGGCGAACCGGGCGACCCGCAGCATGCGCAGGGGGTCGTCGGCGAAGGAGTCCTCGGGGCGGCCGGGGGTGCGCAGGAGGCTCTTCGCGAGGTCGTCGAGGCCGCCGTGCGGGTCGACGAAGGCGTCCGGCGCCTTCCAGTCCGGCAGGGCGACCGCCATGGCGTTGACGGTGAGGTCGCGGCGGACGAGGTCGTCGACGAGGGAGTCGCCGTACTGCACGACCGGGTTGCGCGAGCCGGGCTCGTAGGCCTCGCTGCGGTAGGTGGTGATCTCCAGCTTGAAGCCGCCGCGGGAGACGCCGACCGTCCCGAAGGCGATGCCGGTCTCCCAGACGGCCTCCGCCCAGCCGTCGACGAGCTCCAGCACGCGGGTCGGGGGGGCGTCGGTGGTGAGGTCGAGGTCGTCGCCGAGCCGCCCGAGCAGGGCGTCGCGCACGGAGCCGCCGACGAGGTGCAGGGCGTGCCCGGCAGCCGCGAACCGCTCCCCGAGGTCGACCGCCACGGGCTGACCCGGAACAGCTCACGCACGGCGTTCTCCTGCGCGACGGTCAGGGTGGGCACGCTGCCCGAGTCTAGGGCTGGTCAGGTCGGCCGCGACGCGGAGCATGATCAGCCGCGTGATGGGGGCGCTGGACGTGCACCGGGTCCTGCTCGACGCCGGTGTCCCGCACGAGGTGGTCCGCCTGCGCCGCTCCGTCCTGTCGGCCGACGACCTGCCCGCCGCGCTCGGGCTGCCCGCGCAGGAGTGCGTCGCGGTGCGCTGCTACGTCGCGGACGGCCGCACCGTGGCCGTGCTCATGCAGGCCGGCCAGGTCCCCGACCCGGTGGCGCTGCTCGACGCCCTCGGCGTCCGGTCGGCCCGCCCGGCCACGGCCGGGGAGGTCAACGCCGCCACCGACTGCGCGGCCGGGCTGGTCAGCCCGGTCGGCCTGCCCGCCGACGTCGCCCTGCTGGCCGACAGCGCCCTCGGGGCCGCCGACGTCGTCTACACGGCGGCCGCGGAGGGCGGCGTCGCGCTCGGCATCCACGTCCGCGACCTGCTCGTCCACACCGGCGCCCGGACGACGACGCTGTCCCCCCGACCGCAGGTCCGGACCGGCTGGAGCGGCGTCATCGACCTGGACGCCACGCGGGCCGCGGACCGGCTCGACACCGCCTGAGCGCCGCCCTGCCCGCGTCCCCCACCGGTCGTACGCTGGGCGGATGGCGCCCGTCCCGACTCCTCCCCCGGCCGGCGGCCGCTGCGGCGGGTCGACGAGACGAGCGCCGGAGGCCTGGTCCTGGACCGCCTCGGTCCGGGTGCCAGCGGCGCCCTGATCGGCCGGCTGGACCGGCGCGGCCGCCTGCTGTGGTCGCTGCCCAAGGGGCACGTCGAGGCCGGCGAGACCGAGCCGGAGACCGCCGTCCGCGAGGTCGCCGAGGAGACGGGGATCCGCGGGGTGGTGGTCGGCAAGCTCGGCACCATCGACTTCTGGTTCGTCGCCGAGGGGCGCCGGGTCCACAAGACGGTCCACCACTACCTCCTGCTGGCCGCCGACCCCGTGCACGGCCTGGTGCTGTCCGACGAGGACGTCGAGGTGTCCGAGGTCGCCTGGGTGCCCCTGGAGGAGGTCGCCGCCCGGCTGGCCTACGCCGACGAGCGCCGCCTGCTCGACCGCGTGCCGGACGTCCTGGCCGACAGCGCGTGAGGGGGGCCGCGGCCGCGCTCGCCCTCGGGCTGCTGGTCCTGGCCCCCGGGGCCGCCTCCGCGCAGGAGGCCCCCCCGACCCCGTCGACCCGCTCGACGGACGAGACCCCCGTGACCGTCCTCGTCACCACGCTGAAGCCGAAGGCCCCCGTCGCCGGCCGCCGGCTCGAGGTGTCCGGCACGCTCACGAACGACGGCGCCGAGACCGTCCAGGACCTCCGGGTGGCCCTCAAGGTCGGCGACAAGCTGATCACCCGCAGCCAGCTCGCGGTGACCGACGAGGACGGCGCCGCCACCCGTCGCGTCAGCGGGTCGGTGGTCGCCGACACCGTGCCGCTCGCCCCCGGGGCCACCCGCCGCTTCACGGTCAGCACCGAGGTCGACGCCCTCGGGCTCGACGGCGACGGCGCCTACCCGCTCGAGGTCGAGGTCCGCGGGCTGCTCCCCGGCGGGAGCCGCTCGGACCAGGTCGGGCTCGCCGCGACCTTCCTGCCCTGGTTCCGCACGCCGCCCACGGGCACCACCCGGCTCGCCTTCGTGCTGCCGCTGACCTCCGCCCCGGTGCAGGCCCCGCGCCGCACCGACGCCGGCAGCACGCTGCTCGACGACACCCTGGCCGCCTCCCTCGCCCCCGACGGCGCCCTGTCCGACGCCCTGCGGGGCGCCCGCGGGGCCCAGGCGCGCCCGGTGTGCGACCAGCAGGCCGACGGCGACCCCGCCCCGGTCACCTGCCGGGCCGAGCCGGTCCCGGTCACCTACGCCGTCGACGCCGACCTGCTCGAGACCGTCCAGGGCATGGCGGACGGGTACCGGGTCCGGCTGTCGGAGGACGAGCTCGGACCGGGCGCCGGGTCGGCCGCGGCCCGCGCCTGGCTCGAGCAGCTGCGGGCCGGCGTGGAGGGCGCCCCCGTCCTCGCCCTGCCCTTCGCCGACCCCGACGTCGTCGCCCTGTCCGACCCGGACAGCGGCCTCGTCCCCGACGTCGGCACCGCCGTGCAGCTGGGCCGGACCGCGCTCCCGACCTGGGCCCGGGCGCTCGACGGCGTCACCCTGGCGCCGGCCGGACCGCTCACCTCCGACGCCCTGGACGCCTACGCGGGGGCGCGCACCCGGGCGCTGCTCGTCGGTGAGGACGTCCTGCCACCGCGGCCGGACGCGCAGACCAGCACCTCCGGCGCCCGCGACGCCCTGCCCGCCGCCACCGGGCAGCTGACCGCCCTGGTGGCCGACGACGGCCTGTCGCGCCTGCTGGCCCCCGAGACCACCGGCCCGGGCTGGCAGGGCGCCCGCCTGGCGGAGCAGCGCTTCCTGGTCGAGACCGCGATGATCTCCGCCGAGGACCCCTACGCCACCAAGACGCTCCTCGTGGTCCCGCCGAAGGGCGCCGACCTCGTGCCCGCCGTCGTCGCGCAGTCCGTGCAGGACGCCGGCCGGCTCCCCTGGCTGTGCGGGGTGCCCCTGGAGGACGCCGTCGCGGGGACCGAGCAGTGCCCGCTCGGCGGACCGGTGGGCCAGCCGGCCGCCGAGCGCGGCGCCCCGGTGCTCCTGCCCGACCCTCCCGCGCTGTCCGAGGCGCAGGTCGAGGCGGTCCGCGAGGCCCGCGCCCGGGTCGACCAGCTGACCGTCTCCGTCCTCGCCCGGGGGGAGGCGGCCGCCGCCACCCGGGGGCGGCTGCTGCGGGCCGGGCTCCGGGCGGAGTCCAGCGCCTGGCGCGACCCCGACCTGCGCTCCCGCGGCCGGACCCTCGCGGAGCTGCTGCAGGACGACGTCGACGACCTCCTCGGCCGGGTCACGCTCCTGACCGGACCGGTCACCCTGACGAGCAGCCGCGGGACGCTGAGCGTCTCGGTGTCGAACCAGCTCGGCCAGCCCGTGACGGTCCGGGTCGGGGTCGAGGCGGACAACGCCGCCCGCCTCGCCGTCCAGGACACCGCGGTGCAGACCGTCCCGGCGCGCAACAGCGTGCCGGTGACCCTCGAGGCCGAGCCGCGGACCAGCGGCAGCTTCCCGGTCCGGGCCCGCCTCTACGACCGCAACGGCGACCCGTTCGGCACCGAGCAGACCTTCGTCATCCGGTCGACCCGCTACGGCACGGTCGCCCTGGCGGTCACGGGGGTCGCGGCCGGCGTGCTGCTGGTCGCCGCCGGTGTCCGCCTCGTCAAGCGCGGCCTCGGACGATGACCTCCCTGCTCGGCTCGGCCCGCGGGATGGCCGTCGGCACGGTCGCCTCCCGCGCCACCGGCTTCGTCCGGACCGCCGCGATCCTGGCCGCGATCGGGTCGGCGTCGGTCGGCGGCGTCTACAACCTCGCCAACACCACCCCCAACATCGTCTACGAGCTGCTGCTGGGCGGGATCCTCACCAGCACGGTCGTGCCGCTGCTCGTCCGGGCCGCCAAGGAGGACCCGGCCGCGGGAGACGCCTACGCGCAGCGCCTGCTCACCCTGGTCCTGCTGGTGCTCGGCGGCGCCACGGTCGTGCTCGTCGTGTTCGCCCCGCTGCTGGTCGACCTCTACGGCGGCGACCTCACGCCGCCCGAGCACCGGCTCGCCGTGGTCCTGGCCCGGTTCTTCCTGCCGCAGCTGCTCTTCTACGCCGCCGGCGCGGTGCTCGGCGCGGTGCTCAACACCCGCGGCCGGTTCGCCGTCCCCATGTGGGCGCCGGTGCTCAACAACCTCGTCGTCATCGCGTCCTGCGGCGTCTTCGTCCTGCTGCCCGGCGTCAGCCCGGTCCGTGCCGGCACGCTCACCGGCGCCCAGACCGCCGTCCTCGGGATCGGCGCGACGCTGGGCATCGTCGCCCAGACCGTCGCGCTGCTGCCCTCCCTGCGGGCGGCGGGCTTCCGGCTCCGGCTGCGCCCCGACGTCGGCGCGCTCGACCTGCGCCGCCTCGCCGGGCTCGCCCGCTGGACGCTGCTCTACGTCGGGGCGAACCAGGTGGCGTTCTTCGTCGTCGTCCGGCTGGCGAACGCCGACCGCCCCCTGAACGCCGCCGGGCGGGGGTACGCCGCCTACACCAGCGCGTTCGTGCTGTGGCAGCTCCCGCACGCCGTCGTCGCGGTCAGCCTGATCACCGCGCTGATGCCCGCGATGTCCCGGGCCGCGGCCGACGGCGACACCCGGTCGGTCCGCGACCAGCTCGACCGGGGGCTCCGGCTCACCGTCGCGGTGCTCGTCCCGGCCGCCGTCGGCTACGTCGTGCTGGGGCGGCAGGTCGCGACCGTCGCCTTCGCGCACGGCGAGACGACCGTCCCGCAGGCCCGCTTCATCGGGACGCTGCTGGTCCTGTTCTCCCTCGGCATGGTCCCGTTCAGCCTCTACCAGCTGCAGCTGCGTGCCTTCTACGCGTCCAGCGACACCCGCACGCCGACCCTGGTCAACCTGGCCGTCAACGTCACGGTCGTCGTCGTCGACCTGCTCCTCTACGGCCTGCTCCCCGACGACGTGAAGGTCGCGGGGCTCGCCCTCGGCCACGCGTCGTCGTTCCTCGTCGGCCTGCTGGTCTGCGCCCGGGTGGTGCGCGGGAGGGTCGGGGCGGGCGACCCCGCGGTCCTGCGCACCGGCGTCCGGTGCGTCGTCGCCGCGCTGCTGCCGGCGCTGGCGGCCCTGCTCGTGGCGCTCGGCCTGCAGGCGGTCGTGGGGCGGGGGGCCCTCGCCTCGCTGCTCGTCCTCGCCGTCGCGGGCCCGGTCCTGCTCGGCGGCTACGCGGTCTGCGCCGCCCGGCTGCGGGTGCCGGAGGTCGCCGACGCCGTGGCCCCCCTGCTGCGCCGGCTCAAGACGACGGGCTGACCGGTCGATCCCTGACCGGTGACGACAGGGGACCGCGGCGACATCGTGCTGGGCTGGCTGACCAGGCTCGCCCTGACCCTGGCGGTGCTCGGGCTGGTCGTGTTCGACGGCGTCGCCCTCGTGGCGGCGACCTTCCAGACCGAGGACGCCGCCACCTCGGCCGCCCGCGCGGCGGCGGAGTCGTTCCGCAGCAGCCACGACGTGCAGAAGGCCTACGACGCCGCCTACGCCGAGGTCGCCGACTCCGGTGACTCGGTGGGCACGAAGGACTTCCGGGTCGCCGCCGACGGCCGGGTGACGCTCTCGGTGACCCGGACCGCGCACACCCTCGTGCTGCGCAAGATCGGGCCGCTCGAGCACTTCGCCACCCGGACCGCCACGGCGTCGGGCGTCGCCACCAGCTGAGCGTCAGGAGCGTCACACCCGTTCCTGCCCGGACGTCCCGTCCGTGCCACCTACGGTGGCACCGCGCCGCGTCCCCCCGGGGACGGGGCCTCTCCCACGTGCGCCCGGTCGGAACGCCGAGTCCTGCCCCCCGACCACCAGGGCGCCCCACACGACTGCCGGACGGCAGCCAGACCTCCAGGGGCAGGAGCGGGGGACCCAGGTCTCCACGACGCGCCGCCCTCGCGGGCCGGCCGTCTCGGGGTGAAGCACTCCCAGGAGTGCCGGGCACCTTCCAGCCCGAACCCGACAGCTCACCTCGCAGGCGTACGGGAAGGAACGTCCGTGCCCTGCTCCACGCTGTCCTCGCGCGCCCTCACGCTGACCGGTCTGGTCGGTGCGCTGCTCGCCCCGCTCACCCTCGTCGGGACCGCCCCCGCCGACGCCGCCACGACCGGCTCGCGGGCCGTCGCCGAGGCCTCGCGCCACGCCGGCGCCCCGTACCGGTACGGCGCCACCGGCCCGACCCGCTTCGACTGCAGCGGCTACACCCGCTACGTCTTCGGCCGCCTCGGCCGCTCGCTGCCGCACTCCAGCACGCAGCAGTACAGCGCGACCCGGCACGTCGCCAAGGCCAGCAAGCAGCCGGGCGACCTCATCTTCACGCGCAGCGGCGGCCGCATCACGCACGTCGGCATCTACGCCGGGGCAGGCCAGTTCTGGGACGCCCCGAAGAGCGGCGACCACGTCCGCAAGCGCAAGATCTTCACGAGCGACTACGTCGTCGGACGCGTCTGAGCGCGCAGCCCTAGGCTCTGGGCTCCTGTCCCGTCGCTCGAGGAGGTCGTGTGTCCGCACCGGGCACCCCCTCCTCCGTGAGCGAGCCCGACGACGACGCCGCGGGCCCCGGTCCGAAGCGGAGCCCGGTCAGCGCGGGCGACCTGCTGGCCGGCCGCTACCGCCTGGTGCAGGCCCTGCCGGGGGCGGCGGGCGGCAGCGCCGTGCTGTGGAGGGCCGTCGACGAGGTGCTCGCGCGGACGGTCGCCGTCACGGTCCTGGCCGCCCGGACCCGCACCGGCGTCGCCCGGCCCTTCCTGGACGCCGCCTCGCGCACCGGCCCGGTCCTCGCCCCGGGCCTGGCCCGCACGTACGACGCCGCCCTCGAGGAGCGTCCCGGCCGTGACGGCGAGCTGCGGATCGTGGCGGCGTACGTCATCAGCGAGTGGGTCGAGGGGCGGCCGCTGGCCGAGGTGCTGGCCGACGGTCCGCTCCCCGCCGGTGAGGCGGTCGCGCTCGTCGACCAGGCCGCGGAGGCGCTGACGGCCGTGCACGAGGCCGGACTGGTCCACGGTCGGGTCACGCCCGGCAACCTGCTGCTGTCCCCTGACGGCCGGCTGCGCCTCACCGGCACCGCCCTGGCGGCCGTCACGCACGGGGAGCAGCCGCTGGAGGGCCCCGACGGCGTGCGGGCCGACACCCGGGCGCTCGCCGAGGTGGCCTACGCGCTGCTCACCGGCGTCTGGCCCGGCCAGGTCGACCGCGGGGGCGGCCTGCCTCCGGCCCCCCGCACGGACGGGCGGCCGCTGTCCCCCCGGCAGGTGCGCGCCGGCGTGCCGCGTCCCCTCGACCTCGCGGTCGTCGCCGCGCTCGACCTCGGCCGCGGCCCCGGTGCTCACGACGCCCCGCGCCCTCGCCGACGCGTGCCGAGCCGCGCTGCCGGCCGAACGGCCCGCCGAGGCCCCCCGCCGGACGCTCCGCGAGCGCCTCCCCGCCGTCCCCCGGCCGGTCCGGGTCGTCACGCCCTACGTCCTGTCGGCCGCCCTGCTGCTCGTCATCGGGCTCGTCTTCTACGGGCTCGGGTCCTCCGTGGGGACGCTCCGGGCCGAGGACGACCCGCTGCAGGCGATCGTCTCGACGAACACCTCCCCGGGCGCCTCCGCCCCCGCCCGGTCCGCCGTCGTGGACCTCAGCCGGGAGGCCGTCGTCGACGACTACGACCCCGAGGGCGACGGCGCCGAGTCCGACGGCGAGGTCCCGAACGCCTACGACGGCGACGCCGCCACCGCCTGGAACACCGTGGGCTACCGCACCGCCAGCTTCGGCGGGCTCAAGAGCGGCGTCGGGCTGCTGGTCGACCTCAAGGCGCCGACGTCGCTGGCCCGGGTCGAGGTCGACGCCTCGGCCGCGGGCGCCACGTTCGAGCTCCGGGCCGCGGACGCCCTCGGCGACGACGCCTCCGCGCTGCCCGTCGTCGCGACCGGCGGGGGCCGGCAGCCGCGCCTCGTGCCGAAGGCCGGCACCAGGGCGCGGTACTGGCTGGTCTGGGTCACCGCGCTCCCGCAGGAGGGCCGCTCGTTCCGGGTCGGCGTCGACGAGATGCGGTTCGTCCGGGGCTGATGCCCCTAGGGTCCGGCTCGTGCCCGACCTGCCTGACGCCGCCGACGACCGCGCCCTGCTGCGGCGGGCCGGCGAGGGCGACGGCGACGCGTTCGGGGAGCTGGTCCGGCGGCACCGCGACCGGCTGTGGGCGGTCGCGCTGCGCACCCTCGGGGACCGCGAGGAGGCGGCCGACGCCCTGCAGGACGGCCTGCTGTCGGCCTACCGGGGGGCGGCGGCGTTCCGCGGGGACGCGCAGGTCACGACCTGGCTGCACCGGATCGTGGTGAACGCCTGCCTGGACCGGGCCCGCCGTGCCGCGTCCCGCCCGACCGTCCCCCTGCCCGACGGCGCCGACCTCCCGGCGTCCGCACCCGACCCGGCCGACGCCGTGACGGTCCGGGCGGCCCTCGCCACGCTCCCCCTGGACCAGCGGGCCGCGCTCGTGCTCGTCGACCTGCACGGCCTGCCGGTGGAGGAGGCGGCACGGGTCCTCGACGTCCCGGTCGGCACCGTCAAGAGCCGCTGCTCGCGCGGTCGGGCCCGGCTGGCCGTGACGCTGGGCACCCTGCGGAACGTCCCGGCCCCGGGCCGCGTCACACCCGGGACGGACCCGGCGGGAGGAGCAGCATGAGCGAGCAGCACCTCGACCTCGACGTGCTCGCCGACCTGCTCGTCGGGGAGGGCGACGCGGCAGCGGTCGCCCACGTGGGCTCCTGCACCGCCTGCAGCGGCCGCCTGTCCGACCTCGACGCCGCCTCGACCCAGGTCGAGGCCCTGCTGCGCGTCGAGGCGGCCCGGCCGCTGCCGCCCCCGCCGGCCGACCTCGCGGACCGGCTGCGGTCGGCCGCGCTGCCGGCCCGGACGCCCGGGGCCGGCGGGGCAGGCTCGACCGTGCTGCCGGGGACCGTCTCGGAGCTCCGTCCCCGGGCAGCGCGCCGGCGGAACGCACCGGGCCTCGCGGCCGCCGCGGCGGTCGTCCTGGTCACGGTGGGCCTCGGCGCGTTCCTGACGCGCAGCGGGTCCGACCGGTCCGGGGACGCCGCCACCTCCGCGGTCGCCTCCGCACCGGCCGCCGACCTGCCGGTCCTGGCCTCCGGCAACGACTACACCGACGCCGCCGGCGTCGGCCGGGCGCTCCCCCTCCTGCTCGGGACCACGACCGGGGACGGCGCGGCCGGGACGACGGCCGGGAGCGGTTCGGGCGGGGCCGGGTCGGCGGCGCAGGCCGCGCCCGCTGCCCCCTCGGCCGCGGCCGTCGACCCGCTGGCCCGGCTGCGCGACCCCGCCCAGCTGGCGGGCTGTCTCGCCGAGCTCACCGGCCCGGACAGCGACGTCGTCCCGCTGGCCCTCGACTACGCCCGCTGGAAGGGGCAGCCGGCCCTCGCCGTCGTGCTGCCGACGGTCGCGACGGACAAGGTCGACGTCTTCGTCGTGGCCGCGGGCTGCACCGCCGGGGACGACCAGACGCTGTTCTTCACGCGTCAGCCGCGGGCCTGACCTTTCGGCGGGGCGGTCCACAGCAGCGCCCCGGCGGCCGCGGCGGCGTAGGACGGCACGACCCCGGCGGACGCCAGCCCCGCGCTGCCCTCGAGCAGGAAGCCGACGGCGGTCCCGGCGACAGCCAGTCCGACCGCGAGGCCGCGGACGCCCCGGTCCGGGCGCACCGTCCCGACCGCCCGCTGCGCCGCCTCGCCCGTCAGGACACCCAGCAGGAACGGGGTGACGTAGGCGAACAGCCCCGCCCCGACGTACTCGCTGACCACGAAGGCCATCCCGACGGCCGCGGCGTAGGCGGCGAGGCAGGCCCGCAGCAGCAGCTCCAGGGGCTCGGGCGACCGGGTCCGGGGAGCCGCGCCCCGGCCGAGGCAGGCGGCGCAGCCCCCGCCGGGAGCGGTGTCGGCGTCGGGACCGCACCGGGGTCGGGCGCAGACCGGGCAGGCGTCCACGGCCGGGCGCGCGGGGTGCACCGGGCAGGTGGTCGTCTCCACGCCCCGAGCCTGTCACGACGGGAAGGCGGCCCTACTGTCGAGCGTTCCACCCGCATGACCACCGAGGGGCACGCCGTGACCGACGTCCGCAACGCCATCGTGATCGGCTCGGGCCCCTCGGGCTACACGGCCGCGATCTACCTGGCCCGGGCCGGCCTCGCGCCGCTCGTCTTCGAGGGCGCCGTCACGGCCGGTGGCGCGCTCATGAACACCACCGACGTCGAGAACTTCCCCGGCTTCCCCGACGGCGTCATGGGCCCCGAGCTGATGGACAACCTGCGCAAGCAGGCCGAGCGCTTCGGGGCCGAGCTCGTCACCGACGACGTCACCTCGGTCGACCTCACCTCGGACCCCAAGACCGTCACGGTCGGGGCGACCGAGTACCGGGCGAAGACCGTCGTGCTGGCCACCGGCTCCGCCTACCGCAACCTCGGCATCCCCGGTGAGCAGGAGCTGTCCGGCCGGGGCGTCTCGTGGTGCGCCACCTGCGACGGGTTCTTCTTCCGCGGCCAGGACATCGTCGTCGTCGGGGGCGGTGACAGCGCGCTCGAGGAGGCCACCTTCCTCACCCGCTTCGCCGACACCGTGACCCTCGTGCACCGCCGCGACACCCTGCGCGCCAGCAAGATCATGCAGGAGCGGGCGATGACCAACCCGAAGATGCGCTTCCTGTGGGACACGGTCGTCACCGAGGCCGTCGGCGAGACGAAGCTCGAGAAGCTCCGGATCGAGAACCTCAAGACCGGCGAGAAGGGCGAGCTGGCCGCGACCGGCCTGTTCGTCGCCGTCGGGCACGACCCGCGCAGCGAGCTGGTCAAGGGCCAGGTCGAGCTCGACGCCGAGGGCTACGTCGTCAAGCACGAGGCCCACAGCACCCGCACCAACCTGCCCGGCGTCTTCGCGGCCGGCGACCTCGTCGACCACACCTACCGCCAGGCCGTCACCGCCGCGGGCAGCGGCTGCGCGGCCGCCCTGGACGCCGAGCGCTGGCTCGCCGCCCAGGAGGACGCCGAGAAGATGGCATAACAGGCTCCCGACGCCTGTTCTCCCCAGTACCACCCCGCGACCCCGAGGAGCACCAGATCATGGGCGCCAACACCAAGACCGTCACCGACGCCAGCTTCACCGCCGACGTCCTGCAGAGCGACAAGCCCGTGCTCGTCGACTTCTGGGCCGAGTGGTGCGGGCCGTGCAAGATGGTCGCCCCCGTGCTCGAGGAGATCGCGGGCGAGAACGCCGAGAAGCTCTCCATCGTGAAGCTCAACATCGACGAGAACCCCGGCACCGCCCGCGACTACTCGATCATGTCGATCCCGACCATGGCCGTGTTCCAGGGCGGCAAGATCGTCAAGCAGATCGTCGGCGCGAAGCCGAAGGCCGCGATCCTCAAGGACCTCGAGGCCTTCCTGTAGCACCGGTCCACCACGCCCGGCTCCCCGCGAGGAGAGCCGGGCGTCGTGCTGTCCGCCCTAGAGTGACCGGATGCAGCTGTACCGACGCGGGAGCTCCGGCCCCGCGGTCCTCGAGGTGCAGAGCACGCTCTCGGGGCTGGGCCTGCTCGACGCCGACGCCGTCACCGGCAGCTTCGGCGACGACACCGACCGCGCGCTCCGCGCGTTCCAGCAGCAGCGGGGACTGTCCGTCGACGGGATCGTCGGCGACGAGACCTACCGGGCGCTGAACGCCGCCCGCTGGAAGCTCGGCGACCGGCTGCTGTCCCTGGCGAGCCGTCCGTTCACCGGCGACGACGTCGCGATGCTCCAGGAGCGGCTGGCCGAGCTCGGGTACGTCGTCGGGCGGGTCGACGGCATCTTCGGCATCCGGACCACCGAGGCCCTGCGGGCCTACCAGCGCGAGCGCGGCCTGGTGGCGGACGGCACCTGCGGGCCGGCCACCCTGCGCGACCTCAAGCAGCTCGGGCGGCTCGTCACCGGCGGGCGCCCCGGGATGCTGCGCGAGTCCGAGCAGCTGCACCGGTCCGGGGTGCTCCCTGGTCGGGAAGACCGTGGTGCTCGACCCCGGCCACGGCGGGGCGGACCGCGGCGCCACCGGTCACGGGCTGGACGAGGCCGACCTCGCCCTCGACCTCGCCCAGCGCCTCGAGGGGCGCCTCACCGCGTCCGGCGTCCGGGCCCACCTGTCGCGGGGCGCGCACGACTGCCCGTCCGACGCCGAGCGGGCCGCCTTCGCCAACGAGATCGGCGCCGACCTGCTGGTGAGCCTGCACGTCGACCGCGCCACCTCCGCGCGGCCGCAGGGCGTGGCCAGCTACCACTTCGGCACCGGCAGCGGCGTCACGAGCACGGTCGGGGAGCAGCTCGCGTCGCTCGTCCAGCGCGAGGTCGTCGCCCGGACCGGGCTGCTCGACTGCCGGGTCCACGGCAAGACCTGGGAGATCCTGCGGCTGACCCGGATGCCCGCGGTCCGGCTCGAGCTCGGCCACCTCACCAGCCCCGACGACGCCGCCCGCCTCGCCGACCCCGCCTTCCGCGACACCGTCGCCGAGGCCCTGCTCGTCGCCGTCCAGCGGCTGTACCTCCCGCCCGACCTCGACCAGCCCACCGGCGCCCTGCGGCTCGCCGACCTGGCCGTGCTGCGGTGAACCCCGTGCAGGAGCTGGCGGAGGTCGACTCCCCGCTGCGCGACGACTTCCTGGCCGCGGCCCGGGCCGGCGCCCTGGCCAAGACGGACGGACCCGACCACCTGACGGCGTCCGCCCTGGTCCTGGACGCCTCCCGCGAGAACGTCCTGCTGGTGCTGCACAAGAAGGTCCGGCTGTGGATGCAGCCCGGTGGGCACCTCGAGCCCGAGGACGCGTCGCTCGCGGCCGCGGCCCTGCGCGAGGCCGTCGAGGAGACGGGGGTCGCCTCGCTGCGCCTCGCCACCGGCGTCCCGTTCTCCCTCGACCGCCACCCCGCCCCCTGCGGGCAGCGCGACCACCTCGACGTCCGCTTCCTCGTCCTCGCCCCCGACGGCGCCGCGACGACGGTCAGCGACGAGAGCGACGACGTCCGCTGGTTCCCCGTCGACGCCCTGCCCGACGGCGCCGTCCCCGACCTCCCGGCCTTCGTGCGGGCCGGCCTGCAGGCAGGAGCCTGACCGTGGACATGAAGCTCCAGCTCGTCGTGCTGCCCGTGAGCGACGTCGACCGGGCGAAGGCCTTCTACGAGGACGCCTGCGGGTGGCACGTCGACGTCGACCACTCCGCCGGGCCCGACTTCCGGGTCGTGCAGGTGTCCCCGCCCGGGTCGTCCTGCGCGATCGCCCTCATGCGCAACGAGGCGTCGGCCGGGTCGGTGTCCGGGTTGCACCTGGTCGTGGAGGACGTCGCGGCCGCCCGCGAGGAGCTGCTCGCCCGGGGCGTCCCGGTGGAGGAGCCGCACCACTTCGGCGCCGGCGGGCAGGCGCCCGGGCTGCACCCGGAGCGGGCCAGCTACGCGACGTTCGCACCGTTCTCCGACCCCGACGGCAACGGGTGGCTCCTGCAGGAGGTCCGGCGGGTCCCTTGACCGCCGCCGCCGCGGTGATCACCCTCGCACCAGGCCCCCGGCGGGGCCGTCGTCGAACCCCGACCCCGCCGGGGCGCCCCCAGCATGGGAGGAGCAGCCCGTGACCCGACCGGCGGACGTGCGCCGCGCCTCCGGGCTCCCCGACGTCGCGGCGCTGCGCGGTTCCGACCGCGCCGCCCGCGTCGACGCGCTGGCGGCCCGGGTCGGGGACAGCCCGCTGCTGGCGGGGCTGGTCCGGCTGGCCGCCCGCACCGCCGGCACCGACGACGCCCAGCTCTCGCTGCTGGCGCAGGCGCAGACGTCCCTGGCCGTGCACGGCACCGGTGACCGCTGCACCACCGGGCAGACCGCGCTCGAGGACAGCCTGTGCACCGTGACGGTGCTGTCGGGCGACGTCCTGGTCGCGGCCGACGCCCGGCTGCACCCCTGGCTCGCCGACCTCCTGCCCGTGACGAGCGGCGTCGTCGGGTCCTACCTGGGCGTCCCGCTGCGCTTCGCCGACGGCACCGTCCTCGGTGCGCTCTGCGCCTACTCCCCGGCGCCGCGCGCGTGGACGCAGGCGCAGGTGTCGCTGACGTGCGACGTCGCCGACGTCGTGGCCCTCGAGCTGCAGCGGCTCGCTGCCGGGTAGCTCACCAGGCGCTGCCCGCGCGGGGCTCGCAGACGACGTCGGCGTCGAGGTCGACCTGGGCGGCCAGCGCGCGCACGAGCAGGGCGCCGTGGTCGCGGTCGACGACGTCGCCCTCCGGCCGCGCGACCAGGGTGCGGCCGCGCCACCGCTGCCACCCGAGGTGCCGGTAGAGGCCTGCGGCCCGGCCGCTGGTCAGCAGGCCGAGCCTCTGCTCCCGGCGCAGCTCCTGCTCCACCCGCTCCAGGACCGCCCGGGCGACGCCGCGTCCCCGGTGCGCCGCCGCCACGGCCACCCCCTCCACGTACCCGACCTCCTGCCAGGCGTCGCCCACCCGTACCCGGCGCGGCACGACGGCGGCGACCCCGACCAGCCGGCCGCTGTCGTGGGCGAGGACGTGGACGCCGCCCTCGGCGTGCGCCTGCTGGTGCGGGTCGAGGCGGTCGCCGAACGCGTCCGCCCACAGCGCGTCCCGGGCGGCTCGGGCGGCGGCGTCCAGGTCGCGGACGACCGACAGGCGCAGGCTCAGCGGGTGCGCAGGACGAGCAGGGACTGCCCGCCGCCCGATTCCACCGACGTCGTGACGTCGAGGTCCGGCGCCAGGCGGGACAGCCGGTCGACCAGCCAGTCGGCGGCGGCCTCGGCGTCGGACGCGCCCGGGCACCGGGCCACGACCTCGCGGCCGCCCTTGCGGGTGAGCCGTTCGACGACGGCGACGATCGGGGCCGGGTCGACGACGAACAGGTCCTCGCGCCAGGGGACGACCGGCTTCACCGCGCCCTTCCTGGTGTTGCACTGGCGGTGGGCCAGCCGCTCGACGACCGGCGGCTTCTTCTTGCCGGCCGACCCGCCGAGCCACCCGCCGCTGTCGATGCTCGGGCCGAGGTCGCTGTTGACGGAGGCGTCGGGGTCGACCGGCTCGTCGCACAGCCAGCAGCGCCAGCCGTCCCGCTCCCCGACGTCGGACAGGGACGCCATCAGACCGCCGCCATCAGACCGGCCGCAGGAGCGGGTCGGGGCTCATCGAGCCGAGCAGCCGCTCCAGCGCCACCTCGACGTCCTCGCGCCACGACACGGCGGTCTTGAGCTCCAGCCGGAGCCGCGGGAAGCGGTGGTGCGGCCGGACGGTCTTGAAGCCGACGCTGCGCAGGTGGTCGGCCGGCAGGACGCACGCCGGGGAGTCCCACTGCTCGTCCCCGAAGGCCTCGATCGCCCGGACGCCGCGGCGGGTGAGGTCCTTCGCGACGCCCTGCAGCAGGATCCGGCCGATGCCGCCGCCGGCGAAGTCCGGCACGACGTGGCCGGTCATGAGCAGGACGGCGTCGGGGCTGACGGGCGACGTCGGGAAGGCGACCGAGCGGGGGACGTAGGCCGGCGGGGCGTACATGACGAAGCCGGCGGGGGCGCCGTCGACGTAGACGACCTTGCCGCACGAGCCCCACTCGAGCAGCGTCGCGGAGACCCACGACTCCTTCTCGAACGCGGTGTCCCCGGCCTCGAGCGCGCGGTCGCGGGCGACCGGGTCGAGCTCCCAGAACACGCACGAGCGGCAGCGCGTGGGGAGGTCGTCGAGGTTGTCCAGCGTGATGCTGACGGCGCGGCGGCTCATCGCGGCCCGACCTTCGGGGCCTGCAGCAGCCCGGCCACCCAGCCGGCCAGCACACCGAGCAGCAGGCCCACGGCCATGCGGCGCACGGACACGTCGGCTCCTCCCGCAGTCCAGGACTCGCGAGCAGGGTACGCGTCGGACGGGAAGGGGCGTGACCCCGCAGGTACCGTCGGCGCATGAGCCGACCGCAGGCAGGTGTCACGCTCGACGCGTTCACGGGGCGGTACGCCGCCCGGACGGCCGGCATGACGGCCAGCGAGATCCGGGCCCTGTTCGCCGTCGCCAGCCGCCCCGAGGTCGTGTCGCTCGCCGGCGGCATGCCGTACACGACGGCGCTGCCCCTCGACGCCGTCGGCAAGCTGCTGTCCGACCTGCTCGCCACCAGGGGCGCGACCGCCCTGCAGTACGGCTCCGGCCAGGGCGACCCGCGGCTGCGCGAGCTCATCTGCGAGGTCATGGCGCTCGAGGGCGTCGACGCCAGCCCCGACGACGTCGTCGTCACGGTGGGGAGCCAGCACGCCCTCGACCTCGTCACCCGCATCTTCTGCGACCCCGGTGACGTCGTCCTGGCCGAGGCACCCAGCTACGTCGGGGCGCTCGGCACGTTCGCGGCCTACCAGGCCGACGTCCGGCACGTGGCCATGGACGCGCACGGCCTGGTGCCCGAGGCCCTGCGCGAGGCGATCACGGCGCACCCCCGCGCGAAGTTCCTCTACACCATCCCCAACTTCCACAACCCGGCCGGGACCTCCCTCGCCGACGCCCGCCGCGACGAGGTGCTGGCGATCTGCCAGGAGGCCGGGATCCTCGTCCTCGAGGACAACCCGTACGGGCTGCTCGGGTTCGACGGTCCGCCGGTGCGGGCCATCCGTGCCCGCGGCGGCCAGGACGACGTCGTCTACCTCGGCTCGTTCAGCAAGACCTTCGCGCCGGGTCTGCGGGTCGGCTGGGTGCTCGCGCCGCACGCCGTACGGGAGAAGCTGGTCCTGGCCGCCGAGGCGAGCGTGCTGTGCCCGCCGGCGCTCAACCAGATGGCCGTCGTCGAGTACCTGTCCACGCAGGACTGGCAGGGGCAGGTCGAGGTCTTCAAGGGCATCTACCGGGAGCGGCGCGACGCGATGCTCTCCTCGCTCGAGCAGCTGATGCCGGCCGGCACCACCTGGACCCGGCCCACCGGTGGCTTCTACGTCTGGACCACGCTGCCGGAGGGGCTGGACGCCAAGGTGATGCAGCCGCGGGCCATCACCGCCCGGATCGCCTACGTGCCGGGCATCGGCTTCTACGCCGACGGCTCGGGCCAGCGCGAGCTGCGGCTGTCCTACTGCTTCCCCGAGCCCGACCGGATCCGCGAGGGGGTCCGCCGCCTGGCGGGCGTCGTGGAGGCCGAGCTCGACCTGCTGTCCACCTTCGGTCCGACCACGTCCCGCTCCTCGGGCGCCGCGGTCCAGACGCCCGCCCCGGACATGGCATGACCTCCCCCGGCACCGCCCGCTACCTCGTCCTCGCCGGGGGCCTCTCGCACGAGCGGGACGTCTCGCTGAAGTCCGGCCGGCGGGTCGCCGATGCCCTCAAGCACGAGGGCGTCGACGCCGTCGTCCGGGACGCCGACGCCGGGCTGCTCGCCCACCTGGCCGAGACGCGCTACGACGCCGCCGTCGTCGCGCTGCACGGCGGGGCCGGGGAGGACGGCGCCCTGCGCGAGGTCCTGGACCTGGTCGGGCTGCCCTACGTCGGCTCCGCGCCCGAGGCCTGCCGGGCCGCCTGGGACAAGCCGACCGCGAAGACGCTGGTCCGGCGGGCCGGTCTGCGTACGCCGGAGTCCGTCGTGCTGCCGCACGCCGCCTTCCGCGAGCTCGGCGCCGGAGCGGTGCTCGGCCGGCTCGTCGAGCGGCTCGGGCTGCCGCTCATGGTCAAGCCCGCCCGGGGCGGCTCGGCGCTCGGGTGCTCCGCGGTCGTCGAGGCCGAGGAGCTGCCGGCCGCGATGGTGCAGTGCTTCTCCTACGGCGAAGCGGCCCTGGTCGAGCGCTTCGTCGAGGGCACGGAGGTCGCCGTCACCGTCGTCGACACGGGGGCCGGCCCGCGAGCCCTGCCGGCGGTCGAGGTCCGGCCGCTGTCCGGCGTCTACGACTACGCCGCCCGGTACACCGCGGGCTCGACGGAGTACTTCGCTCCGGCCCGCCTGTCCGACGACGTCGCCGCGGCGGTCGGGCGGCTCGCCGTGGAGGCGCACACGGCACTCGGGCTGCGGGACCTGTCCCGGGTCGACCTCATCGTCGACGCCGACGGCGCGGGCCACCTGCTCGAGGTGAACGTCGCGCCGGGGATGACCGAGACGTCGCTGCTGCCGATGGCGGTCGAGGCGGCGTCGCTGTCGTTCGGCGGCCTGCTCCGGGAGCTGCTGGAGCAGGCCGCCGCCCGCGAGGGCTAGTAGATGGAGGTCGACGGGCAGGGGTTCGAGTGCGCCGGGTTGCCGTCGCCGATCCCGTGGTTGCCGTCGCACTCGTAGCCGTTGTTGTTGCCCGGGCCCTTGCCGCGCAGGACGTCGCGCGTCTTCATCTGGCCGCCCGGCGTCTTGGTGTCGGCCGGGGTCATGTTGCTGCCGGCGACCTTGCCGCCGTTGCTGAGGGTGCCGTCCACGAGCGGGGCGTAGCTGCGGTCGGTGGCGAGGCTGTTGTCGACCGAGGTGCCGATGGACTCGGCGCCCACGGGGGCCGTCACGGTGGTGAAGGTGGCGGACTTCTGGGCCGAGGCGGAGCCACCGGCGAAGAGGGCGAGAGCGACCGGCACGGCACCGAGGACGGCGACGAGGCGGGCGGTACGACGGGTCAGTGTCGTGGTCATGGTGTTCTCCGTGTCCGGGGGTGGCCTGCTGGCCGGGTCGGGTACGGGTCGGTCTCGCCACTGGCTCCCCGGACGGTCTAGGCGACCGTGTCTGCCGCCCCGAGAGGCGACGTGTCCGTCCGGATCAGTGCTCCCCTGCCGCTCCGGAGGGTTCCGGAGCGGCGGGTCGTGCTGTCGTGGTTGTACTCAGTGCAACGACCTGACTACTCACCGGTAACGCTGTGTGACCGGAGACACACGGACGGCCCCTGACCCACGTTCGGGTCAGGGGCCGTCCGGCTCGTCCAGCTAGGCGGTCAGGCGCCGCCTGCTCGGCCGGACCACCAGCAGGAGCAGACCACCCAGCGCCACCAGCGCCAGGCCGCCTCCACCCAGCAGGCCCAGGTCGCTGCCGGTCCGGGCGAGGCTGCCGCCGGGAGTGCGGCCGGTGCCCGTACCGGTGCCGGTGCCGGTGCCGGGCCCGTTGCCGACGCCGGGCGTGGTGCCGGGGCCGTTCGGCGTCGGGTCCAGGTTGTCCGGGATCCCGTCGCCGTCGGCGTCGCCGGCACCGTCACCGGTCCCGCCCGGGGGCGGCCCCTGCTGCACGGTCACGGTGACGGTGGCCGTGTCCGTGCCGCCCTGGCCGTCGTCCACCGTGTAGGTGAACGTGTCCGTCCCGCTGTACCCGGCGGCCGGCGTGTAGGTGCAGCCGGTCGCGGTGCAGACGACGGTGCCGTGCGCGGGGCGCGTGGCCACCGTCGGGACGAGCGGGTCGCCGTCCGGGTCGGTGTCGTTGGTCAGGACCGGGATCCTGACCGGGGTGCCGGCCGGGGTGGTGGCGGCGTCGTCGCGGGCCGTCGGGGGACGGTTCGCGGCGGCGGGAGCCGTGACCAGCACGGTGACGGTCGCCGTGTCCGTGCCGCCCCGACCGTCGTCCACCGTGTAGGTGAACGTGTCGGTGCCGCTGTACCCGGCGGTCGGCGTGTAGGTGCAGCCGCTCGCCGTGCAGACCACGGTCCCGTGCGCCGGGAGGCTCGCCACGGTGACGGTCAGCGGGTCGCCGTCCGGGTCCGTGTCGTTGCCGAGCACGGGGATCTGGACCGCGGTGCCGGCCGGCGTCGTCGCCCGGTCGTCACCGGCGACCGGGGCCCGGTTCGCCGGAGTGGTCGGGCTGGGAGCCGGAGTCGTGGGACTCGGCGCCGGGGTCGTCGGGCTGGGAGCCGGAGTCGTGGGACTCGGCGCCGGAGTGGTCGGGCTCGGAGCCGGAGTCGTCGGACTCGGCGCCGGAGTGGTCGGGCTGGGAGCCGGAGTCGTGGGACTCGGCGCCGGGGTCGTCGGGCTCGGGCTGACCGGTGCGGCCGTGACGGTCACGGTGACCGTCGCGGTCGCGGTGCCGCCGAAGCCGTCGCTCACCGTGTAGGTGAACACGACCGGCGCGGTGGAGCCCGCCGCGGGCGTCACCGTGCAGGCACCGGCCGGCGTGCAGGACACGCTGCCCGAGCTCGGGGTCGACACGTTGACGACGGTCAGGGTCTGGCCGGCGTCACCGTCGGTGTCGTTGGCCAGGACCTGCACGACGACGGGTGTGTCCACCTGCGTGGTGTCGGCGTCGTCCCGGGCGACCGGGGTCCGGTTCGTGACCGTGACGACGACGGTGGTCGTGTCCGTGCCGCCTGCCGGGTCCGTCACGGTGACCACGACCGGGTAGGTGCCCGGGGTGGTCGGCGTGCCGGTGAAGGCGCCGGTGGCGGGATCGATCCCGGTGACGCCCGGTGGCAGCGTCGTGGGATCGACCGTGTAGGTCAGCGGGGCGCCCTCGGGGTCGCCGGCGACGACCGGGGTGAGGGTGCCGCCGACCGGGACGGTCTGCGCGGTGTTGGTCGGCTCGGCCGTGAAGGCCGGCGGCTGGTTCGCCGCGACCGGGCTCACCGTGAGGGTCACGGTGGCCGTGTCCTCCAGGCCGCCGGCGTCACGGACCGTGTAGTCGAACGTCACCGTGACCGGTGCCGTCAGACCGGCGGGTGCCGTGTACGTGCAGCTGGTGCCCGCGGTGCAGTCCACGGTGCCGGTGGCCGGCGCCGTGTTGCGGACCACCTGCACCGGGCCGCCCCCGGCGTCGCTGTCGTTCCCGAGGACGGGCAGCTGCGTGGTGCTGCCTGCGGCGACCGTGAACTGGTCGTCGCGGGCCACCGGCGGGGCGTTCGTGATCGTGACGGTGACGGTGCCGGTCGTGCTGCCGCCCTGGCCGTCGGAGACCACGTAGGTGAACGTGTCCGTGCCGGTGTAGGCCGGGTCCGGCGTGTAGGTGCAGGAGCCGGTGCCCGTGCAGGTGACCGTGCCGTGGGCCGGCTTCGGGCCGGCGACGTAGGTCAGCGTGCCGCCGTCCGGGTCGCTGTCACCCGGGCGGACGTCGACGGTGACCGGCGTGGCCTGCGTCGTCGTCGCCGTCTCACCCGTCACGACCGGCGGCTGGTTGGCCGTCGTCGGGCGGGTGACGGTGACCGTCACGGTGCCGGTCGCCGAGGCGCCCTGCGGGTCCGAGACGACGTAGGTGAACGTGTCCGTCCCGGCGAACCCGGCGTCCGGCGTGTAGGTGCACACCCCGGCCGTCGTGCAGGTGACCGTGCCGTTCGCGGGCTTCGGCCCGGCGACGTAGGTCAGCTGACCGCCCTCCGGGTCGCTGTCGCCCGCCGACACCGTGACGTCGACCGGCGTGCCGACCGTCGTCGTCGCCGTCTCGCCCGTCACGACCGGCGGCAGGTTGGCCGCGGTCGGGCGGGTGACGCTGACCGTGACGGTCGCCGTCGAGCTGGCGCCCTGCGGGTCGGTCACCGTGTAGGTGAACGAGTCCGGGCCGGCGTAGCCGCTGTCCGGCGTGTAGACGCAGGACCCGGCCGTGGAGCAGGTGACCGTGCCGTGGGCCGGCTGGCTGCCGACGCCGTACGTCAGGGCGCCACCCTCCGGGTCGCTGTCGCCAGGCCGGACGTCGACCGTCACGGCCGTGTCGACCGTCGTCGTCGCCGACTCGCCCGTCACGACCGGCGGCTGGTTCACGGGGGCGGCGGTGACGGTCAGGCTGACCGCGCCGACGTCCGTGGAGCCCCGGCCGTCCGACACCGTGTAGGTGAAGGAGTCCGGCCCGGAGTACCCGGGGTTCGGCGTGTAGGTGCAGGCCCCGCCGGAGCAGGTCACGACGCCGTTGGCCGGCTGCGTGCGCACGCTCGCGGTGAGGACGTCGCCGTCCGGGTCGGTGTCGTTGCCGACGACGGTCAGGACCGTCGCCGTGCCGGCCGGGACGGTGTAGACGTCGTCCACGGCGGTGACCGGCTGGTTCACCGCGGTGACCGTGATGGTCACGAGGGCCGTGCTGGTGGCCTGCCCGTCCGACACCGTGTAGCTGAAGGTGTCGGTGCCCACGAAGCCGGCGTTCGGCGTGTAGGTGCACGAGGTGGCGGTGCAGGTGGCCGTGCCGTTGGCAGGCGTCGTCGGCGCGGAGGCCGTGAGCGCGTCGCCGTCGGCGTCGGTGTCGTTGGCCGTGACCGGGACGACGACCGCCTGGCCCTGCGGCGTAGTGCCGCTGTCCGGGTTGGCGATCGGGGCGCGGTTCGCGGCCGGACCGCTGGTGACCGTGACCGTGACCGTGCCGGTGGCCGTGCCGCCCTGACCGTCGCTCACGGTGTAGGTGAACGTGTCGGTCCCGACGAACCCGCTGTCCGGGACGTACCGGCAGCTGGTGCCCGTGCAGGTGACGACGCCGTTCGCCGGCTGCGTGCCGACGGACGCGGTGAGCGTGCCGCCGTCAGCGTCGGTGTCGTTGGCGACGACCGGCACGACGACCGGGGTGCCGGCCGGGGTGGTGGCCGAGTCCGGGTTCGCGACCGGACCGACGTTGGCCGGGGTGACCGTGAGGTCGACCCGCGCCGTGTCCGTGCCGCCCTTGCCGTCGGACACCGTGTAGGTGAAGGAGTCCGGACCGGAGTACCCGGCCGTGGGCGTGTAGGTGCAGCCGCCCGTCCCGCAGACGACCGCGCCGTTGAGCGGTGCCGACAGCAGGGTCGCCGTCAGCGGGTCGCCGTCGGCGTCGGTGTCGTTCCGCAGGACCGGCACCAGGACCGCGGTGTCCTGCGGCGTCGTGGCGCTGTCGTTGGCGGCGACCGGCGGGTTGTTGGCCGGGGGCGTCGCCGAGACCGTCACCGTGACGGTCGCGGTGGACGAGCCACCCCGTCCGTCGGACACCGTGTAGGTGAAGGTGTCGGTGCCGCCGGCCGGGCCGGTGGGCGTGTAGGTGCAGGCGGTCGTCGTGCAGCTGACCGTGCCCCGCGTGCCCTGGCTGTTCCCCGTGACCGTGAGCGGGTCGTTGTCCGGGTCGGTGTCGTTGCCGAGGACCGGCACGACGACCTGCGCGCCGGTGCCGACGGTCGCGGCGTCGTCCCGGGCGACGGGCGCCCGGTTCACGGCCACCGGAGCGGTGATCGTGACCGTGACCGTCGCGGTGTCGGACAGCCCCGCCGGGTCGGTGATCCGGTAGGTGAACGTGTCCGTGCCCGAGGCGTTCGGCGCGGCGGTGTAGGTGCACACCCCGGCCGAGCAGGTGACCGTGCCCTTCGTCGGCTGGGTCACCACCGTGACGGCGAGCGGGTCGCCGTCGGGGTCGGCGTCGTTGCGCAGGACGTCGACCGTGGCGCTGGCCGCAGCCTCCACCGTGACGGCGTCGTCAGCGGCGACCGGCGCGCGGTTGACGGCCGGACCGGCCTGCACGTCGATGGTGACCGTCGCCGTGTCCGTGCCGCCCTGGCCGTCGCTCACCTGGTAGGTGAACGAGTCGGGGCCGACGTAGCCGGCGTTCGGCGTGTAGGTGCACAGGCCGGCCGAGGTGCAGCTGACCGTCCCGTTGGCCGGGGTCCGGCCGACGCCGACGAACAGGACGTCGTTGTCGGCGTCGGTGTCGTTGGCCAGCACGTTCACGTCGACGGGGGCGCCGCCGGTCGTGGTCGCGCTGTCCGCGTTCGCCACCGGCGGGTTGTTCGCCGGCAGGACCGTGATGGTCACGACGGCGGTGTCGCTGCCGCCCTGGCCGTCGTCGAGCCGGTAGGTGAACGTGTCGGTGCCGGTGAAGCCGGGGGCCGGCGTGTAGGTGCAGGAGCCCGCGAGGGTGCAGCTGACCGCGCCGTTCTGCGGCTGGACCGTGACGGTGACGTTCTTCGGGTCACCGACGTCGGGGTCGGTGTCGTTGGTCGTCACGTCCAGGGTCACCGCGGTGTCGACCCGGGTGGTCCGGGCGTCGTCGACCGCGTCCGGCGCGGACTCGGGCCGCAGGCCGAAGTCCACCCCCGTGGTCGGCTGCCCCGCGACGACGTTGCGCTGCAGCACCGCCAGCGAGGACGCCGAGGTGCCGGCCGGCGGGAAGACCTGGACGGTGTAGTTCGTCCCGGCCACGAGCCCGTCGACGGAGTACGTGCCGTCGGCCGCGGTCGTCACCGTGCGGGTCGCCCCGGTGGGCGAGGTGACCACGAGGCGGACCGGACCGGCGGTGTAGGCCGGCTCGGTCAGCGGCTGCCGGACGCCGTCCTTGTTGGCGTCCTGGTAGACGGTGCCGGACAGGCTGCCCGCGCGCTCGGTGAACACGTAGCCGGTGCCGTCGGTGCCGCTGACGAGCCGGACGCCGGTGACCTGGTTCGTCCCGGGGGTGCCGGCGGGGGTGCCGGCCGAGGCGGACACGTCGGCGTAGCCGGTCGGCTGCGTCTCGAGGACGTCGTACAGGCCGGGACGCAGGCCGGTGAAGGCGTAGCTGCCGTCGGCGGCCGTCGTCGTGGTCAGCCTGACCGGGGCGTTCCGGTCGTCGGTGCCGCTCAGGGCGACGGTGACGCCGCGCAGGCCGGTGCCGTCGGTGAGGACGACCGAGCCCGCGACCGAGCCGGCCCGGACCTCACCGAAGGTGAGCCCGTCGACGGCGGTGCCCGCGACGAGCGTCACCGCGAGGCGGTCGGGCTCGGTCGAGGCGGAGGCCGGGGCGTCCTGGCCGTCGAGGTAGCCCGCGGGCTGGTCCTCGACGACGGTGTAGTCGCCGGCCACCAGGCCCGTGAACGTGTAGCTGCCGCCGGCCCCGGTCGTCGTGCTCGTGACCCGGGTGGTGCCGCGGAACAGCGTCACGGTGACGCCGACCAGACCGGGCTCACCGGCCTGCGAGACGCCGTCGGCGTTCGTGTCCTCGAAGGCCCGGCCGGAAAGGCTCCCCAGCGGGTCGGTGAAGACGTACCCCGTGGCGATCGTCCCCGGCGTGAGCACCAGGGAGGTCACGGTGTCGGGCTGGCTGGGCGTGCCGGGCTGGCCGGCAGGGACGGTCACCGTGCCGGCGCCGTAGCCGGTCGGCTGCGACTCCGTCAGCGTGTACGTGCCCGGGGGGACGACCGGGAAGGCGAAGACGCCGTCCGCGTCCGTGACCGCGGTGAGCACCGGGCCGGTCGCGGGGGTGAGGGTCACGGTGACGCCGGAGACCGGCGCGCCCGGGGCGCTCTGGACCGTGCCGGAGACCGCGGTCGACCGGATGTCACCGAAGAGGTAGCCGGTGGCCGGCTCGGCCGGGTCCAGCGTGATCGCCGCGATGGTGTCCGGCGCCTGGAGCGTGCCGCCGGTGGAGCCGACCGTCTCGGCCCCGTCGGCGTAGCCGAACGGCTGGGTCTCGGTCAGCGCGTAGCTGCCGGAGGCGAGGTCACGGAAGACGTAGCCGCCCGTGCCGTCGGTGGCCGTGGTGACGGTGCGCGTGGCGCCGCCCGGGAGGGTGAGGACCACCTCGACGCCGCCGACACCGGTCTCGCCCTGGTCGCGGACGCCGTTGCGGTTCGTGTCGTCGTAGACGGCGCCGGCGAGCGAGCCCGGGACGTCGGTGAAGTCGTAGCCGGACGCCGTGCCGCCGGAGCGCAGGAGCAGCCCGGTGGTGGCGTTCGTGCCGGCCGTGCCGCCGCTGTTGCCGGCGGACGCCGTGCCGTTCCCGTAGGCGGTGGGCTGGACCTCGGTCACGTTGTACGTGCCGGGGGCCACGCCCGTGAAGGCGTACGTGCCGTCAGCAGCCGTGGTGGTGCTGATCGGCCCGACGTCGACGCCGCGATCGGTCCGGCCGAACAGCTGCACGGTGACACCCGGGAGCGGCGTCCCGGTGGTCAGGGTGACCGTGCCGCGGACCGTGCCGGACCGCACCTCGCCGAACGTGTAGCCGGTCGCGGGGACGGCCGGGTCGAGCACGACGCCCGTGATGGTGTCGGGCTCGGTCACCGTGCCGCCGGACGTGCCGGCCGCGTCCTTGCCGTCGAGGAAGCCGGTCGGCTGGACCTCACGCACGGTGTACGTGCCGCCGACGACGTCGGCGAACAGGTAGCTGCCGTCGGCGGCCGTCGTGGTGGTGGCGACCACGGTCGTGGTGCCGGTCCGCACGAGCTGGACCGTCACCTGGTCGATGCCGGGCTCGGTGCCCTGGCTGACGCCGTCGCTGTCCAGGTCGTCGAACACCCGGCCGGCGAGGGAGCCCGCCGGGTCGGTGAACACGTAGCCGGTGGCGGCGACGCCGGGCGCGACCGTGATGGCGGTGATGCGCTCGGACGTGGTGACCGTTCCGGACTGGCCCTGGGCGACCGTCGCGCTGCCGGGGGCGTAGCCGACCGGCTGCGTCTCGCGGAGCTCGTAGGTGCCGGGCGTCAGGCCCGGGAAGGAGAACGAGCCGTCGACCGTGGACGACGTCGTGGTCAGGTCGACCGGAGCACCCCCGTCGGTCGAGCCGAGCAGGCGCACCGTGACGCCCCCGAGGGGCAGGCCCGGGCGGACCTGGACGACGCCCGAGAGCGACGTCGTCCGGAGCTCGCCGAAGGTGTAGCCGGTGCCGGCCTGACCCGCACCGAGGTCGATCGCCCCGAGCACGTCGGTGCCGGAGCGGGTCGCGGCCGGCGTGCCGAGAGCGTCGGCGCCGTCGGCGTAGCCCGCGGGCTGGCGCTCGGTGAGGCTGTAGACGCCCTTCGGCAGGTTGCCGAAGAGGTAGCCGCCACCGGCGCCCGTGGTGGCGGTGGTCGTGGCACCGCCGGGCGCGGTCAGGACGACCGTGACGCCGGTGATGCCGGGCTCGGTGCCGTTGCGGACACCGTTGCCGTCGAGGTCCTCGTACACCGAGCCGGCCAGGCTCCCTGCCTGCTCGACGAACGCGTAGCCCGTGGCGACGTCGCCGCTGAGGAGCTGGATGCCGGTCACGGTGTTCGGGGTACCGGTCGGGACGGTGCCGCCCTTGTCGCCGGCCCGGGTGGAGGAGTCGGCGTACGCGGCCGGCTGCGTCTCGGTCACGGCGTAGGTGCCGGGCCGCAGGCCGGTGAAGGAGTACGCGCCGCCCGCGACGGTCGTGGTCGTCAGGTCGACGTCGGCGCCGCGGTCGTCGAGGCCCTTGAGGCCGACGGTGACGCCGGCGAGGCCGGTCCCGTCGACGAGCGTGACGGTGCCCGACAGGGACACCGCCTTGACCTCACCGAAGGCGTAGCCGGTGAGTGCAGCGCCGCGCGCCACGGGGACGGCGGTGATGCTGTCGACGCCGTTGGAGGAACCGGCCGGCGGGGTGCCGGGGGTGTCCGGGCCGTCGAGGTAGCCGGCGGGCGTCGTCTCGATGATCGTGTAGGCGGTGTTGGCCGGCAGGTCGCGGAAGACGTAGTTGCCGGAGCCGTCGCTGACGGTGGTGCGCACGAGGGTCGGGCCGTCGAACAGCCGGACCGTGGCGCCCGGGACCGGGGCGTCCGCGGCGGTCGGGCTGCCGCTGCCGTCGACGTCCTCGTAGACGCGGCCGGCGAGGCTCGCGCCCGGGTCGGTGAAGACGTAGCCGCTGGCCCGGTCACCGGGGGTCAGCACCAGGCCGGTGACGGTGTCCGGCTGCGCGGGCACGCCGGGCTGGCCGGCCGTCACGGCGACGGAGCCGTCGGCGTACAGGAGCGGCTGGTCCTCCTTCAGCGTGTAGCCCGCGCCGTTGCTCGGCGGGACGCTCGGGAAGACGAAGACGCCGTTGACGTCGGAGACCGCGGTCAGGCTGACGGCGGTGCCGGTCGCGCTCGTGCCGGACAGGAGGACCGTCACGCCCCCCAGGGGCAGGCCCGGGCGGACCTGGACGAGCCCGGTCACCGCGGTCGACTGCTGCTCGCCGAACAGGTAGCCGGGGGCGTCCTGCCCTGCGGCCAGGGTGATGGCGCCGATCGTGTCGGTGCCGGACAGGGTGCCGCCGGCGACGCCGGCCTTGTCGCGCCCGTCGGCGTACCCCGCGGGCGTCGTCTCGGTGAGGGAGTACGTCCCCGCCGGCAGGCCGGTGAAGGAGTACGCGCCCGTGCCGTCGGTGGTGGCCGTGGTGGTCGCGCCACCCGGACGGGTCACGACGACGGTCGCTCCGCTGATGCCGGTCTCGCCGGTGCCCCGGAGGCCGTCGCGGTCGGTGTCCTCGTAGACCGAGCCGGACAGGGTGGCGCCCGTGTCGGTGAAGTCGTAGCCGGTGGCGTTGGCGCCTCCGCTCAGGGTGATGGCGGTGACGGTGTCGGCGCCGGGCGTGCCGCCGGCGGAGCCCGCGGTCGCGGCGGTCCCGGTGTAGGCGGCGGGCTGGACCTCGGTCACGGCGTACGTGCCAGGGCGCAGACCGGTGAAGGCGTAGGCGCCTGCGGCGTCCGTGACCGTCCGTGACGGCGGTGATCGGGCCGCGGTCGTCGGAGCCGGTCAGGCGGACGGTGACACCGGGCAGGGGCCCGGCGCCGGTGACCGAGACCGTGCCCTCGAGGCTGGCCAGCTGGATCTCGCCGAACTGGTAGCCGGTCGCCGTGCCGCCGCGGGCGAGGACGATGCCCGAGATGGTCTCGTTCACGGAGGTGTTCCCGGCCGTGACGGTCGCGGCCTCCCGGCCGTCCTGGTAGCCGGTGGGCTGCTCGGTCTGGGTCAGGCTGTACGTGCCCTCGGGCAGGCCCTGCACGAGCACGCGGCCGGTGGAGTCCGACAGCACGGTGAAGGGCGTGAAGGACAGAGGCGTGCCGCCGGTGCGGGTCACGAGCACCGGGCTGCTCGGGATGCCGGGCTCACCGAGGCCCTGCAGGCCGTTGCCGTCGAGGTCGGAGTAGACGACCGCGTCGATGGTCGCGGCCGTGTCGACGAACACGATGCCGCTGGCGTCGGTGGCCCGGGCGAGGACGATGCCCGCGACGGTGTTCGGCTGCTGCACGTCGCCGAGACCGGGCGGCGCCGAGACGGAGCCGTCGCCGTACTGGGCCGGCTGCGTCTCCGTGACCGTGTAGCCCGCGCTGTTGCTCGGGCGCAGGAACGGGAAGACGAAGGTGCCGTTGGCGTCGCTGGTGGTGGTCGCCGAGACGGCGCCGCCGCGGTCGTCCGTGCCGGAGAGCGTCACGGTGACGCCGCCGAGCACGCGGCCGGTGGACAGCTGGACCGAGCCGGTGAGCGAGCTCGCGGGGAGCTCGCCGAAGCGGTAGCCGGTGCCGACGCCGCCCTCGGGGAGAGTGATCGCGTTGATGCGGTCGTTGGCCGGGGCCGTGGTCCCGGTGTTGTTGGTCAGGCCGACGGTGGCCCCGCCGATGGTCCCGGCGGTCTCCTTGCCGTCGACGAACCCGGGGGCCTGGGTCTCCTGGATGCGGTAGCCGGTGTTCCCGTTCGCCGGGTTGGTGCCGCTGGCCCGCAGGCCGGTGAACGCGTAGCTGCCGTCGGCCGCCGTCTGGGTCGTGAGGCTGACGGCGTTGCCCTGGGAGTCGACGCCGGTCAGAGAGAGCGTGACGCCCTGGATCCCGGTCTCGCCCGCGCCGCTCTGCACACCGTCGTCGTTGCGGTCGATGTAGACCGTGCCGGACAGGCTGCCGGTCGGGTACTCCGTGAAGAGGTTGCCGCTGCTGTTGGTCGGCTCGCCCTGGGCGTCCGTGCCGATCGTGACGTCGAAGGAGTCGTTCGTGCCGGCCGTGCGCGTCGCGTTGGTCCCGGGGGTGTCCGCGCCGTCCTGGAACCCGGGCGTCGCGTCCTCGACCACGCGCCAGACGCCCGGCGGGACGTTCGTGAAGGCGTACGCGCCACCGCTGACCGTGGTGACGGTGGGCGTGGCGTAGCTCTGGGTGTTGCCCGGCGCGGGGACGAGCCGGACGGTGACGCCCGTGATGCCGGTGGAGGCGTTGTCCGGGACGCCGTCGGCGTTCGGGTCGGCGAGCACGCGACCGCTGATCGAGCCGTTGAGCGGCGTCGGAGCGGTGCTCTGGGCGGTGACCGGGGCGCCGGTGCCGTCCGTGCCGGTGACGTTGATCGTGTTGGAGCCGTTGAGGCCCGTGCCGGCGATCGTCGTGCAGGTGTACGGCGTGATGGAGGCGCCGGCAGCGAGGGTCGTGAAGGTGCGGTCACAGCCGGGCGCGGCTCCGGGGACCTTCGGGTCGACGACCCGGACGTTGGTGAGCGGGCTGTTGCCGGTGTTCTTGACCTGGACGGTGAAGGTGATCGTGTCGCCGGCGGTGTAGCTGGCCTTGTCGGCGGTCTTGGTGGCCGCGAGCGCCGGCTGGATGACGGACACGCCTCCGCTGGAGGCCGTGGTCGTCACCGGGGTCTGGGTGAAGTCGGTACCGGTGGCTGTCGCGGTGTTGACGAAGTCGCTGGTGCCGACGGTCGTGGTGCAGGTGTAGGTCTGGGGGGCGGACTTCTTCAGGACCGTGAAGTCGCGGTTGCACGCCGGGAACTGGGCGTCCCGGACGAGGACGCCGGTGAGGTCGGAGTCGGTCGGGTTCGACACGGTGATCGAGAACGAGATGGTGCCGCCGGCGCGGACGATGCTCGCCCCGGCGGTCTTCGTGGCCCGGATGTCCGGGACCGGCGTCGAGAGCACCAGGCTCTGGACCATGTAGGAGTCCTGCGTCGTGCTCAGGACGACGTTCGCCGTCGTGGCGCCCGACGGGATGGCCGTCGTCGTGAAGGACTTCGCGTCGACGCTCAGGTTGTTCGCGACGGCCGGGGCGGTGGCCCCGTTGGAGACGCTGGTGAAGAAGTTCGGGCTGGTGGGCACGGCCCCGCCCGGGTCCGGGATGACGGTCCCGTTGATCGTGAGCGAGTCGCCGGCCAGGCCGTAGTCGCCCTCGTAGGCGGTGATGCCGACCTTGGTGCTGTTCGTGACGGTGCGCAGCCCGGTGATCGAGATCGGGGTGGCGGGGTCGTTCGCGAACTGGCGGACGTGTCCGTTGCGGATCTGGACGGTGCGCTTGAGGGGGGCGTTCGTGGCGTCGGGCGCGTCGTAGGCGAACACGACGGTCAGCGACCAGCCGGCGAAGCAGTTGTAGCCCTGGGGGCTCCAGATGTTGCCGACGGTGATCGGGACGCTGGCGTTGCGCGGCGCCGCGTTCAGGGCCGCGGTGACGTCCGCCGTGGCGGAGTAGTACTCGGCGGCGTTGCCGGAGACGCTGGCGAGGTCGTCGCGGTAGTCGCGGGGCGCGTACGACGACGACGCCGTCCCGACCGTCAGCTTCACGTTCTGCGCGGCCGGTGTCCCGGCGGGGACCTCGGCGGCGCCGCGGTTCGTCTGGTTGGTCGAGCAGCCGACCGTGGTGCTGCCGAGGATGCGGCCGGTGTTGCCCGCCCAGGACAGCTGCGCGTAGTCGACGCGCGACCCCGTGGGGATCGTCAGCGCGGCGCGGCTGGAGTTGTACGTCGTGGTGTCGGTGTCGACGTCGGCCCAGCGCATGTCGAAGGTGTCGTTGACCGGGACGGCGCCCGAGGCCGGACGTCCCTGGGCGATGGCGCAGTCACCGACCGCGGCACCGTTCACCGGCGCGCCCGTCGTCGCCGCCGGGTCGTTGGCCGTGGGGCAGCGCATGGAACCGTTGCCGGCGAGCAGGAAGTCGCCGTAGACGTCCTTGTCGTACCCGCCGCTCGCGGTCGTGAGGGAGGGGGTCTCCGCCGCCTCCGCCGGGGTCGCCCCGATCACCCCGAGGGGGACGAGCGGCGCGAGCAGCAGGGTGAGGACGACCAGCGCCCGGGACGTGCGGCGCGAGGAGCTGGAGCGCGGTCGCCGGGGCAGGGAGGAGCGCAGTACCGACACGGGGTGCCTTTCGAGCATGCCGAACACGAGTTGTGCTGGGCACCCTAGGAGCCGGATCACCCGGTGTCACAGGTTTCGGCCAGAATTCTTCACACAGCGGTACCAGGAGGTCACCGCTCGTGACTAGGGCGCGGACGGTCCCTCGAGCACGCCGAGGATCCGCTGCAGGTCCTCCGGACCCCCGAACTCGACCACGATCCGGCCCTTGCGCCCCGGGGCGCCGTCGACCTTGACCCGGGTCTCGAACCGGTCCGCCAGCCGGTCGGCCACGGCCGTGTACTCGACCGGGACCTGCGACCGCGCCTTCCGGCGGGGAGCCGGGTCGTCGGGCGCGGTCCCCGCGAGGGCGACGGCCTCCTCGACCGCCCGCACGCTCATGCCCTCCGCGACGACTCGGGCGGCCATCGCCTCCTGGGCCTCCGGCGTCGGCAGGCCGAGGATCGCCCGGGCGTGCCCGGCGCTCAGCACCCCGGCCGCCACGCGGCGCTGCACCGCGGGCGGCAGCCCGAGCAGTCGCAGGGTGTTGCTGATCTGCGGCCGGCTGCGCCCGATCCGGGCCGCCAGCTCCTCGTGCGTCGCGCCGAAGTCGGCCAGCAGCTGGCTGTACGCCGCGGCCTCCTCCAGCGGGTTGAGCTGGCTGCGGTGCAGGTTCTCCAGGAGGGCGTCGCGGAGCATGTCGTCGTCGGCGGTCTGACGGACGATGGCGGGGATCCGCTCGAGCCCGGCCTCCCGCGAGGCGCGCCACCGGCGCTCGCCCATGACCAGCTCGTACGCCCCAGGCGTGGTCTCCCGGACCACGACCGGCTGCAGGAGCCCCACCTCGCGGATGCTGTGGACGAGCTCCGCCAGGGCCTCCTCGTCGAAGTGCGAGCGCGGCTGGACGGCGTTGGGCGTGATGGCGTCGAGCGGCAGCTCGACGAAGCGGGCACCGGACGTGGACGGCGCCGGGGCCGGTCCGCTCGGGATGAGGGCGCTGATGCCGCGGCCGAGCCCGCCCTGGGGCCGGCTCACGCGGACGCCCCGCGCACGGCGATCTCCCTGGCGGCCTCGACGTAGGCGAGCGCGCCGCGGGAGCCGGGGTCGTAGGTGACGACGGACTGGCCGTAGCCCGGCGCTTCGCTCACGCGGACGCTGCGGGGGACGGCGCTGGTCAGCACGAGGTCGCCGAAGTGACCCCGGACCTGCTCGGCCACCTGGTCTGCCAGCCGGGTCCGTCCGTCGTACATGGTCAGCAGGATCGTCGACACCGCGAGGACCGGGTTGAGGTTGGCCCGCACCAGCTCGACCGTCTTGAGCAGCTGCCCCAGCCCCTCGAGCGCGTAGTACTCGCACTGGATCGGGATGAGGACCTCCTGCGTGGCCGCCATCGCGTTCACCGTCAGCAGCCCCAGCGACGGCGGGCAGTCGACGACGACGTAGTCGAGGTCCTTGCCCTCGGCCGCGGTGTACGCCTGGATCGCCCGCTGCAGCCGGTACTCGCGCGCGACCATGCTGACCAGCTCGATCTCGGCACCGGCCAGGTCGATCGTGGCCGGGACGCAGCGCAGCCGCGGGACACCGGCCGCCGGCTGCACGACCTCGGCGATGCTCCGCCCCTCGACGAGCACGCTGTAGACGTCGGGCGTGCCGACGTGGTGCTCGACCCCGAGCGCGGTGCTGGCGTTGCCCTGCGGGTCGAGGTCGACCAGCATGACCTCCGCGCCGTGCAGGGCGAGCGCGACCGCGAGGTTGACGGCGCTCGTGGTCTTGCCGACGCCGCCCTTCTGGTTCGCCACCGTGATGACCCGCAGCGACGGGGGCTTCGGGAACTCCTCGAAGCCCCGACCGGACAGGACCCGGACAGCCGCGGCTGCAGCGGCGGCGATCGGGGTGTCGTCGGTGCCGGAGAGGGCGGAGCGCACCTGGTCGGCCATGTCGGCCGGGTCCGCGGGCGGCTCGGGCACGTCCGGCTCGGGCACGTCCTGCTCGGGCTGCGGGTCGGACGGCCAGCCCACCGGGCTGTCCGGCGCCTGCGGGGGCGAGGCGGGCGAGGGCCAGCCGACGCCGGTCACCGCCGGCCCCGCTGGATCCGGCCGCGGTGCGCGACCTGCTGCTGGGCGCCCTTCTTCGGCGCGGACGCCGCCGCCGTGGCCTCTCCGCGCTCGACGACGACGACCCGGGCGGCGGTGAACAGCTCCTCGGACCCGACCTGGACGACGGACGCCCCCGCGGAGCCGGCCGCCCGGAGTGCGGCCCCGGCCTGGGCGAGCTCGGACTCGGCCTGCTCGCCCTTGAGCGCGAGCAGCCGGCCGCCGGGGGCGACCAGGGGCAGCGCCCAGCCCGCCAGCTTGTCGAGCGGGGCGACGGCGCGGGCGGTGACGACGTCGACGAGCACCTTGCCGGCGAGCTCCTCCGCGCGGGAGCGCCGCACGACGACCCCGGACAGCCCGAGCGTCTCGACCGCCTCGGACAGGAAGGTGGCCCGGCGCAGCAGCGGCTCGCAGAGCACGACGGTGACGTCGGGCCGGGCGGCGGCAAGCACCAGGCCGGGGAGCCCGGCGCCCGAGCCGAGGTCGAGGACGGTCGAGCCGGCCTCCACCAGCTCGGACAGCCCCGCGCAGTTCAGGACGTGCCGCTCCCACAGGCGCGGGGTCTCGCGCGGGCCGAGCAGGCCGCGCTCCACCCCCGCCGTCGCCAGCAGCTCGACGTAGGCGGTGAGGACGGGGAGGCGGTCGCCGAAGACCTCGGCGGCGGCGGGCGGGGCGGGGGGCAGGCCCTCGGACTGGACGGTGCTGGTCACGCGCCCGGGAGCACGACGACGCGGCGCTCGGGCTCCACGCCCTCGGACTCGCTGTGGACGCCCTCGACCGCGGCGACGGCGTCGTGGACGACCTTGCGCTCGAACGGCGTCATGGGCGCGAGCCGCGCGGGCTCCCCGCTGCTCTTGACCTTCTCCGCCGTGCGGGTGCCGATCTCGGTGAGCTCGGTCTTGCGCCCCGCCCGCCAGCCGCCGACGTCGAGCATGAGGCGGCTGCGGACGCCGGTCTGCTGCACGACGGCGAGCCGGGTGAGCTCCTGCAGGGCCTCGAGCACCGTGCCGCCCGGGCCGACGAGCGCCCCGAGGGTGTCCCCGACGATGGCGACGACAGCGCGCTCGCCCTCGACGTCCATGTCGATGTCGCCGTCGAGGTCGGCGATGTCGAGCAGGCGCTCGAGGTAGTCGCCGGCGATGTCGCCCTCCTGCACGAGCAGGTCGGTGTCGGTGCTCGCGCTGCGAGAGGTGTTCTCGGTGCTCACGTGGGGCCCTTCGAGTGGTGCGGGTGGGGTGCTGGTGGCGCGGGGGTCAGCGACGTCCGCCGCGCGGCTTCTTCTTGTTCTTGCGGCTCCCGGCGGCCTTGCCGGACGGGCCGGACGGCGCCTTGGGCGGGGCCTCGACCACGGCGACGCTGCCGCCGCTCGAGGCGGGCGAGGCCTTTCCGAGGTCGACCGTCTTGGCCTTCGGCGTCGCGCCGCCCGGCACGACCGGGGGCATCCGCTTGATGACCCAGGCCTGCTGGCCCATCGACCACAGGTTCGTGGTGAGCCAGTAGAGGAGGACGCCGATCGGGAAGAAGACGCCCGAGACGGCGAACGACAGCGGCAGCACGTACAACATGATCTTCTGGACCATGACCTGCTGCGGGTCCGTGACCGTCCCGGCCCGCGCCATCATCTGCTTCTGCGTGTAGAAGGTCGACGCGCCCATCGCCACGACCATGATGGCCGCCACGACGCGGACGACGGCGGCCCGGGCGTCGAGGTCCTCGAGCAGCGAGGCGGGGCTGTTGAAGGCGGCGCTGATCGGGGCGCCGAAGATCTTGGCCTTCCCGCCCTCGGTCAGCAGGCGCTCGGACAGGTAGTACTTCGCGTCCGCGCCCGGCTTGAACTCGCGCATGACGCGGAACAGCGCGAAGAACACCGGCAGTTGCAGCACCAGCGGCAGGCACCCCGAGATCGGGTTCGCGCCGTGGTCCTTGTACAGCTTCATCATCTCGGTGTTGAGCGTCTCGCGGTCGCCCTTGTGGAGCTTCTGCAGCTCCTTGACCTTCGGCGCGATCTCCTGCATGCGCCGCTGGCTCTTGATCTGCTTGACGAACAGCGGGAACAGCAGGGAGCGCACCGTCATCGTCAGCAGGACGATCGACAGGCCCCACGCCAGGCCGCTGCCGGACGGCAGGCCCGCCGAGGTGAGCAGGCTGTGGATCGTGCGCAGCACGAGACCGACGGGACCCGCCAGGAAGTCGAACATCGTCAGCCTCCAGGGCCGGGTCGAGGAGCAGGTCGGACGGAGCGGCTCACGGGTACATCGTCGCCGACCGGGGCCGCGAGCGTGTGGTCGAGAGCCGGGACGGGGTCGGAACCCCCCGGGTGGAACGGGTGGCAACGGAGCAGCCGGCGCAGGCTCAGCCAGCTGCCGCGCAGCGCACCGTGCACCTGCAGCGCCTCCGCGGCGTAGGCGCTGCAGCTGGGGAGGAACCGGCAGCGCGGCCCGAGCAGCGGCGAGACGCCCTGCCGGTAGGCGGTGACCAGCAGCAGGAGGAACCGGGCGGGCGGGCTCACCGGCGACCGGCCCGGGCGAGGGCGGCGTCGAGGTCGCGGCCGAGCGCGGCGCTGTCGGCGCCGGCCGCGGGCGGGGCCGCCCGGACGACGACGCGGGTCCCGTCCGGCAGACCGGGGAGGCGGTCGCGCAGGAGGTGCCGCAGCCGGCGGCTGACCCGGCTGCGGACGACCGAGCCGCCGACGGCCTTGCTGACCACCAGCCCGGCCCGGGCCGGGCCGGACGGCGCCTGCTCCTCCGGAGGGGGCGACAGGTGCACGGTCAGCAGCGGTCGTCCCGCACGCCGTCCGCGTCGCACGACCTCGGTGAAGTCGGTGCGGCGGACGAGCCGGCGCTCGGGCGGCAGCACGCGCCCTCCCGGGGCAGGTCGGACCTCAGGGACGACGGGTCAGCTGCGGGTCAGCTGTGCTTCGCGCTGAGCTCCTCGCGGCCCTTGCGGCGACGGGCGGCGAGGATGGCGCGGCCCGCACGGGTACGCATGCGCAGCCGGAAGCCGTGCGTCTTGGCGCGGCGGCGGTTGTTCGGCTGGAAGGTGCGCTTGCTCACGGCGGGGACTCCACGGGACGGGAACGGGGGGCGGACAGCGCCCCACAGGAGGCACGACCGCCATACGGTACGGGGGCGGTGGGAGGGGGTCAAACAGGCGCTCCGTGGTGTCGCCCGCGGACACTCCCGGGTCCTTGCCGTCGGCTGCTGCCTGCTGTTAGCGTCCGCCCGCCGGACCGACCCGCACCTCGAGCCCGGCTCGCAGGAGCAGGCCGCACGCCGCCACCGATGTGCCAGGCCTTCGCCGGCCGGTGTCCGGGCTCCTGCCTCGGCTCGTCCCGAGCGCCGCCAGCACGGCACACCCCTCTGTCCACAGACTGTGGACGCAGGTGTGGAGAACCGGTCGGCGACGACGCACGACGACGAGAGCCCGAGGACCCGCGTGACCGACCTGCCCCCGCCCGGCGAGACGCCCGTCCCCCTCGAGCAGCTCTGGCGGACGACGGTCGAGGCGCTCGGCGACGGCACGCTGTCCGCCCAGCACCGCGCGTGGGTCGGGCTGACCCGCCCGCTGGGCCTGGTCGAGGACACCGTCCTGCTCGCCGCACCGAACGAGTTCGCCAAGGACGTCCTGGACAGCCGGCTGCGCCCGGTGATCGCCTCCGCCCTGTCGGAGGCCTTCGGCCGCCCCGTGCAGGTCGCCGTCACGGTGCAGCCGCCGGCCGAGCCGGCCGAGGAGGCGCAGGGCCCCGGCCCGGACCGCGACGGCGCCGGCCGCACGGTCGCGCCGGTGGAGGCGCTGGACGACGAGGACGAGCGCCCGCTGGCCCAGGTCCGGGCGCTGCCCGGCACCGGCCGCGACCGCGCGGGCGACACGTTCGGCGGCGGGAGCCGCGGGGAACCGGTCGAGCCGGCCAGGCTGAACCCGAAGTACACGTTCGAGACCTTCGTCATCGGGGCGAGCAACCGGTTCGCCCACGCGGCGTCGGTCGCGGTCGCGGAGGCGCCGGCCAAGGCGTACAACCCGCTGTTCGTCTACGGCGAGAGCGGCCTCGGCAAGACCCACCTGCTGCACGCCGTCGGCCACTACGCGCAGAACCTCTTCGTGGGGGCGCGCGTGCGCTACGTGAGCTCCGAGGAGTTCACGAACGACTTCATCAACAGCCTGCGCGACGACAAGGCCCAGGCCTTCCAGCGCCGCTACCGCGACGTCGACGTCCTGCTCGTCGACGACATCCAGTTCCTCGAGAACAAGGAACGGACGCAGGAGGAGTTCTTCCACACCTTCAACACGCTCCACAACGCCTCGAAGCAGATCGTCATCACCTCCGACCGGCCGCCGAAGCAGCTGGCGACGCTGGAGGACCGGCTCCGGACGCGCTTCGAGTGGGGCCTGATCACCGACGTCCAGCCCCCCGACCTCGAGACCCGCATCGCCATCCTGCGCAAGAAGGCCGCCCAGGACCGGCTGGCCGCCCCGCCGGACGTGCTCGAGTTCATCGCCAGCAAGATCTCGACGAACATCCGGGAGCTCGAGGGCGCGCTCATCCGGGTCACGGCGTTCGCCAGCCTCAACCGGCAGCCGGTCGACCTGAACCTGGCCGAGATCGTGCTCAAGGACCTCATCCCGGCCGAGGGCGGCCCGGAGATCACCGGCGCCACGATCATGGCCGCGACGGCGGAGTACTTCGGGCTGACGCTGGAGGACCTCTGCGGCTCCTCCCGGTCCCGCGTGCTGGTCGGCGCCCGGCAGATCGCGATGTACCTGTGCCGGGAGCTCACCGACCTCTCGCTGCCCAAGATCGGCCAGATGTTCGGCGGGCGCGACCACACGACCGTCATCCACGCCGACCGCAAGATCCGCGGGCAGATGGCCGAGAGGCGGGCGACGTACAACCAGGTCGCCGAGCTGACCAACCGGATCAAGACCCGGTCGAGGGGCTGATGTCGCTCCCGACGTCGCACACAGCCTGGGGACGCAGCTGTGGACAGCCGTGGACGATCCGCCCTCGACCGGTGGACGACGCCGGACGGTCGCCTCGTCGTCCACGTCCGTCCACCGCCGACGGGGGTGGGCGTCCACACGGCCCGCACAGGTCGACACCCCGGCTGACCTGCACGGACAGGTCCCGGTCCACAGCCTCGCAGCCCCCTAGTACGCCTACGACACTGATCTCCTCCCCGAACGACAAGGACGAGTACGGGAGCGCCCGACCTGTGGACCTCCCGCTCTGGCAGGCTCACAGGCCCGCCACGACGACGACGAAGGACACGCACCCATGGAGCTGAGGGTCGAGCGCGACGCGCTCGTCGACGCCGTCGTCTGGGGCGCCCGCTCCCTGCCGGCCCGGCCTCCCGTCCAGGTGCTGCTCGGGCTGCTCCTCGAGGCCACCCGCGAGGGCGGCGGCTCGCTGGCCGTCAGCGGGTTCGACTACGAGATGAGCTCGCGGACCGTCGTCGACGCCGCCGTCGACGAGGAGGGCCGGGTCCTGGTCCCCGGTCGGCTGCTGTCGGACATCGTCCGGTCGCTGCCCGCCGCGCCGGTGCAGCTCAAGCTCGACGCCGGCCGGGTGGTCCTCACGTGCGGCCCGGCCCGGTTCACGCTCCCGACGCTGCAGGTCGACGACTACCCGGCGCTGCCCGCGATGCCCACGACGGCGGGCTCGCTCGAGAGCGACGTCTTCGCGGCCGCCGTCGCGCAGGTCGCCGTCGCCGCCGGGCGGGTCGACACGCTCCCCCAGCTCACGGGTGTCCGCGTCGAGATCGAGGGCGACCAGCTGACGCTGGCCGCGACCGACCGCTACCGCCTCGCCGTCCGCACGCTCCCGTGGCAGCCCACCGACAGCGGCGTCTCGCAGGTGGCCCTGGTCCCGGCCAAGACGCTGGCCGACACCGCTCGCGCGCTCACCGGCGGCCCCGAGGTCACGCTCGCGCTGTCGTCCGGCTCGGCGGGCGAGGGCATGATCGGCTTCGAGGGCGCCGGACGGCGCACCACCACGCGGCTGATCGACGGCGAGTTCCCGAAGTACCGGGCCCTGCTGCCCGACACGTCCGCGGCGGCCGCGGAGGTCGCCACCGCCCCGTTCGTCGAGGCCGTCAAGCGGGTCCAGCTCGTCAGCGTCGTCGCCGCCCGGAACGCCCCGGTCGTGCGGCTGTCGTTCAGCGCCGACGGCGTCGTGCTCGAGGCCGGTGGACAGGACGACGCCCAGGCCTCCGAGCGGCTCGACTGCACGTGGGAGGGCGAGCCGATGTCGATCGCCTTCAACCCGGGCTACCTGCTCGACGGGCTGTCCGCCGTCGACAGCGAGACGACGACGCTGTCGTTCGTGGCGCCGTCCCGCCCGGCCGTGCTGACCGGGGGCAAGCAGACCGAGGAGCAGGCCGCCTACCGGTACCTGCTCATGCCCGTCCGCCTGTCGGGCTGAGCCCCGTGCACCCGCCCGTGTTCGCCCGCCCGGTCCCGCTCGTCGGTGACCGGTCGAGCGCTGCCGAGCGGGCGCAGGACCCGACCGCGTGGTCCTTGGGGCCGGCCGTGCAGGACGCGCTGCGCGAGGTGGTCGGTGCCCGCCGCGACGTCCGCCGGTACCGGCCCGACCCCGTCCCCGACGACGTCCTCGACCGGGTGCTCCGGTCCGGCCACGAGGCGCCGTCGGTGGGGCACTCCCAGCCGTGGCGGTTCGTCGTCGTCACCGCCCCTGACCTGCGGGAACGCGCTGCGGTGATGGCGGACCGGGCCCGGCTGGCCCAGGCCGGGGGCATGGACCCCGACGCCGCCCGGCAGCTGCTCGCCCTGCAGCTCGAGGGCATCCGCGAGGCCCCGGTGGGCGTCGTCGTGTGCTGCGACCGGCGCACCGCCGCGGCCGGGGTCCTGGGCCGGGCGACCTTCCCCGACAGCGACGTCTGGTCCTGCGCCTGCGCCATCCAGAACATGTGGCTGACCGCCCGGGCGGAGGGGCTGGGCCTGGGCTGGGTCACCCTGTTCGACCCCGAGGAGCTCGCCGCCCTGCTGCACCTGCCCGAGGGGGTCGTCACGCTCGGCTGGCTGTGCCTCGGCTGGCCCGACGAGCGCAACCCCGCGCCCGGCCTCGAGCGGGCCGGCTGGTCGCGCCGCGCGCCGCTGTCCGACGTCGTCCTGCACGACCGCTGGCCGGACGACGACGCCCCCGCGGCGCCCGTGTCGCGGTTGCGCGCCCCGGCGCCGCCCGCCGTCGTGGCGGCGCGCGACAGCTCCGACGTCCTGCTGACGCCGCCGTCGTCGCTGGGGGTCCTGGACCGGGCGGTCGACCGGGCGCTTGCCCTCGGCGTGTCCGGGACGGGCTCCCTGGTGCTCGCCGTCGGCCGGCACGGCGTCGTGGCGCACGGTGTGAGCGCCTACCCGGCGAGCGCCACCGAGGACGTCCTGGTGGCCAGCCGCGCGGGGAGCTCGCTCGGAGCGGTCTCGGCGCGGGCGGCCGGGCTGGCGCTGCACGTCGTCGACGCCGGGACGACGTCAGGCGACCTGCAGCAGACCGACCCGCTCACGCTCGCGGACGCGCGCGCCCTGCTGGACCAGGGCCGGGCCCTCGGGGCGCTGCTCGCTCCGGAGGGCGTCGTCGCGCTGGGCGAGGTGGGCACCGGCAACACGACGGTGGCCGCCGCCCTCGCGGCGTCGCTGCTGGGGCAGACCGCGGACGACGTCGTCGGGCTCGGGTCGGGGGCGGACAGCGCGATGCTCGACCGCAAGCGGCAGGTCGTCACGGCCGCCCTCGCCCGCTGGTCCTCCCGCGAGCGTTCCGCCGACCCCGCCGAGCGCCTCGCCGTGCTGGGCGGACCGGAGCTGGCCCTGCTGACCGGCGTCGTCCTCGGCGTGGCGGGCGCGGGCGGGCTCGTGGTGCTGGACGGCCTGGCCACCGGCGTCTGCGCGCTGCTCGCCCTCGAGACCGAGCCGGCGGTGGCGGCGTCGCTGGTCGCGGGGCAGCGGAGCAACGAGCGCGCGGCCGGGGCGGTCCTCGGACGGCTCGGGCTCGAGCCGCTGCTCGACCTCCGGCTGCGGGCCGGCGAGGGCGTCGGGGCGGCGCTGGCTGCCCAGCTGCTGCTGTCCGGGCTGCGGCTGCGGGCCGAGGGGGCCCGGACGGGGTAGGCGCTCGGTGCACGCATCCACGAGGGACGACGAGAGGCAGGCGCACGTGCAGATCGGGATGGTCGGGCTGGGCCGCATGGGCGGCAACATGGCCGAGCGGCTGCGGCGGGGCGGGCACGACGTCGTCGGCTTCGACCGCAGCGCCGAGAGCGGCCGGCAGGTCGGGTCGCTGCAGGAGCTCGTGCAGGCGCTGGAGGCGCCCCGGGTGGTGTGGGTGATGGTGCCTGCCGGGCAGCCGACGTACGACACCGTGGCGGAGCTGGCCGAGCTGCTGTCCGAGGGGGACACCGTCGTCGACGGCGGCAACAGCCGGTACACCGACGACCAGCGGCACGCCGTCGAGCTCGAGCCCAGGGGCATCGGGTTCGTGGACTGCGGCGTGAGCGGCGGTGTGTGGGGCCTGACCGAGGGCTACGCGCTCATGTGCGGCGGCACGGACGAGGACGTCGCCAAGGTGCAGCCGGTGTTCGACACGCTCAAGCCCGAGGGCGACAGCGGCTTCGTCCACGCCGGCAAGGTCGGGGCCGGGCACTTCGCCAAGATGGTCCACAACGGCATCGAGTACGGCCTCATGCAGGCCTACGCCGAGGGCTGGGAGCTCATGATGGCCACCGACGTCGTCACCGACGTCCCGGCGGTCGTCAAGAGCTGGCAGAAGGGGACCGTCATCCGGTCCTGGCTGCTCGACCTCATGGTCAACGCGCTCGGCGAGGACGACGACCTGTCCGAGCTGCGCGGGTACGCCGCCGACTCCGGCGAGGGCCGCTGGACCGTCGAGGCGGCCGTCGACCACGCCGTCCCGCTGCCGGTCATCACGGCGGCCCTGTTCGCCCGGTTCTCCTCGCGCCAGGACGACAGCCCGGCCATGAAGATGATCGCCGCGCTGCGCAACCAGTTCGGCGGCCATGCGGTGACCTCGTCGAAGGGCTCCACCGACGTCGGCGCGGACGCGCCGGGGGCGGACGCGGGCGGCGTCGGCCAGCCGCAGCAGGGTGCCGCGCCCGGCGCTCCCGGCACGCCCTAGCCCGTGCACGTCTCGCACCTGTCCGTCACCGACTTCCGTTCCTGGGCGCAGGCCGACGTCGAGCTCTCCCCCGGCAGCACCGCGCTGGTGGGGAGCAACGGGCAGGGCAAGACGAACCTCGTCGAGGCGCTCGGCTACGTCGCCACCCTCGGCTCGCACCGGGTCAGCGCGGACGCACCGCTGGTGCGGGCGGGGGCGGAGCGTGCGGTGGTGCGTGCCCGGGTCGAGCGGGACGGGCGCAGCACCCTGGTCGAGCTCGAGCTGAACCCGGGCAAGGCCAACCGGGCCCGGGTGAACCGCGGGCCGGTCCCCCGGGCCAAGGAGGTCCTCGGGCTGCTGCGCACGGTCCTGTTCGCGCCGGAGGACCTGTCCCTGGTCCGGGGCGACCCGGGTGAGCGGCGCCGCTTCCTGGACGACCTGCTGGTCCTGCGCGCGCCGCGGTTCGCCGGCGTGCGGGCCGACTACGAGCGGGTCCTCAAGCAGCGGAACGCCCTGCTCAAGACGGCGTTCCTGGCGCGGCGGTCGGGCGGGGGCGACATGCGGACCCTCGACGTCTGGGACAGCCACCTCGCCCGGGCCGGGGCCGAGCTGCTCGCGGCCCGGCTCGCCCTGGTGGAGGACCTGCGGCCGCTGGTGTCCGTCGCCTATGAGCAGGTCTCGGCCGGGCAGGGCGCGACCGGGCTCGCCTACCGGGCGTCGCTCGCGGACGCGCTGCCGGACGGGCGGGACCTGCTGGAGGCGGCCCTGCTGAGCGAGCTGGCCCGGGTCCGCCCCCAGGAGGTCGAGCGCGGGGTGTCCCTGGTGGGGCCGCACCGGGACGAGCTGCTGCTCACGCTCGGGGAGCTCCCCGTGCGGGGGTACGCGTCGCACGGGGAGTCGTGGTCCTTCGCGCTGGCCCTGCGGCTGGCGTCCTGGCAGCTGCTCACCGCCGACGGGCCCGGGGCCGAGCCCGTCCTCGTGCTCGACGACGTCTTCGCCGAGCTCGACGTCGGGCGGCGCGAGCGGCTGGCGGAGCTGGTGTCGGGGGCCGAGCAGGTGCTGGTGACGGCGGCCGTCGCCGCAGACGTGCCCGAAGCCCTGGTGGGCGGCCGGTACGACGTGCACGGGGGGACGGTCACGCGTGTCCGCTGACGACGACGTTCCACGTGGAACAGGCGAGTCGGAGTCTCCGGATGTTCCACGTGGAACACCTCAGGGCGCCGACCTGGTCCGAGCGGCCCTGTCCGCGGCGCGCGCTCGTGCCGCCGAGAAGGGCCTGTCGCCGGGCCGCCCGCGCAAGCGACCGGCGCTGCGCCGGGACCTGCGCTCCGGCGCCGGCCGGGACGCCCGCGACCCCGTGCTGTTCGGGGACGCCGTCCGGCGGCTGATCGAGGAGCGGGGGTGGCAGGAGACGACGACCAACGCGCGGGTGCTCGAGCAGTGGGACCTGCTGGTCGGCGAGGACCTCGCCAGCCACTGCCGGCCCGCGTCCCTCGTGGACGGCGAGCTGGTGCTGGTCGCCGAGTCCAGCGCCTGGGCCACCCAGGTGCGGCTGCTCGCCGGCCAGGTCCTCAAGACCCTGCGCGAGCAGGTCGGTCCCGGCGTCGTGGAGAAGATCGTCGTCCGGGGACCGGCCCAGCCCGACTGGCGCAAGGGCCCGCGGCGCGTGCAGGGCCGGGGACCGCGCGACACCTACGGCTGAGCCCCCGTGGGGGGACACCCGCGCGGGCCCTGACGGCGCCACGCGGGCTCCTGGGCCCGTCCTTGCCGGTCAGGTGCTCGTGCAGGGACTACACTTCGCCCTGACACACGGGCCGCGCGAGAGCTGCTCCGGCGGCGAGGGAGCCGACTGCATGGTGGACGAGCCGACCGACGAGACGCCGGACCCGACCGGGGACGAGCCGCAGGACACGGCTCAGGCCGAGACGCCGGCGCCGAAGGTCGACGACTACGGCGCCGGCTCGATCACCGTCCTCGAGGGCCTCGAGGCCGTCCGCAAGCGTCCCGGCATGTACATCGGCTCCACCGGCGAGCGCGGCCTGCACCACCTCGTCTACGAGGTCGTCGACAACGCGGTGGACGAGGCCCTGGCCGGTCACTGCGACACCGTGACGGTCACCCTGCTCGCCGACGGCGGCGTCCGGGTCACCGACAACGGCCGCGGCATCCCCGTCGCCCTCCACCCCAAGGAGAAGCGGCCGGCGATCGAGGTCGTCATGACCACGCTCCACGCCGGCGGCAAGTTCGACGGCGAGAGCTACGCCGTCTCGGGCGGCCTGCACGGCGTCGGCATCTCGGTGGTCAACGCGCTGTCGACCCGGCTCGACGCCGAGGTCCGGCGCGACGGCTCGGTCTGGAACCAGACCTACGTCAGCAGCGTCCCCGAGCCCCTCCAGCAGGGCGCGGCCACCGAGGAGACCGGCACGGCCGTCACCTTCTGGGCCGACCCCTCGATCTTCACCGAGACCACCACCTACTCCTACGAGACGCTCCACCGGCGCCTGCAGGAGATGGCCTTCCTCAACAAGGGCCTGTCGATCACGCTCCGCGACGAGCGCCCCGAGGAGCCCCTCGAGGAGGTCTTCGACTACCCCGGCGGTCTCGAGGACTTCGTCCGGCACCTCAACGCCACCAAGGACCCCGTCCACCCCTCGACCATCGGGTTCTCCGACGAGGTCAAGGGGATGCAGGTCGAGGTCGCGATGCAGTGGAACGACTCCTACTCCGAGTCGGTCTACACGTTCGCCAACACCATCAACACGCACGAGGGCGGCGCCCACGAGGAGGGCTTCCGCAGCGCGCTGACCAGCACGTTCAACGCCTGGGCGCGGAGCAAGAACTTCATCAAGGAGAAGGAGCCCAACCTCGAGGGCTCCGACGTCCGCGAGGGCCTCACCGCGATCATCAGCCTCAAGCTGGCGAACCCGCAGTTCGAGGGCCAGACGAAGACCAAGCTCGGCAACTCCGAGGCCAAGACGTTCGTCCAGAAGGTCTGCAACGAGCAGCTCAAGGACTGGTTCGACCGCAACCCCAAGGAGGGGCAGGCGATCGTCCAGAAGGCCACCTCCGCGGCGCGCGCCCGCCTGGCCGCCCAGCAGGCCCGCAAGCTCGCCCGCAAGGGCCTGCTGGGCTCCTCGAGCCTGCCGGGCAAGCTCGCCGACTGCCAGAGCACGGACCCCGCCGAGTGCGAGGTCTACGTCGTCGAGGGCGACAGCGCCGGCGGCTCGGCCAAGGGCGGGCGCAACCCGAGGTTCCAGGCCATCCTGCCGATCCGCGGGAAGATCCTCAACGTCGAGAAGGCCCGGATCGACCGCGTCCTCAAGAACACCGAGGTCCAGGCCATGATCACGGCGCTGGGCTGCGGCATCCACGAGGAGTTCGACGTCGAGAAGCTGAGGTACCACAAGGTGGTCCTCATGGCCGACGCCGACGTCGACGGCCAGCACATCCGCACCCTGCTGCTGACCCTGCTGTTCCGCTTCATGCGGCCGCTGGTCGAGGCCGGCTACGTCTACCTCGCCCAGCCGCCGCTGTACAAGATCAAGTGGAACGGCGGCGAGGTCATGTACGCCTACTCCGACCGCGAGCGCGACGGCCTCATCGAGGCCGGTCAGGCCGCCGGGAAGCGCCTGCCCAAGACGGGCGAGGCGGTGCAGCGCTTCAAGGGCCTCGGCGAGATGAACGCCAAGGAGCTGTGGGACACCACCATGGACCCGGCCAACCGCGTGCTCCTGCAGGTCACCCTCGACGACGCCGCCTCCGCCGACGAGCTGTTCTCGACCCTCATGGGCGAGGACGTCGAGGCGCGGCGCAGCTTCATCCAGCGCAACGCCAAGGACGTCCGGTTCCTCGACATCTAGCGGCACCCCTCCCGCACTAGCAAGAAGGGCCACCTGTGGTCGACGTCCTGCCTCCTCCGCCTCCTGGCGACCGGGTCGAACCGGTCGGCATCGAGGTCGAGATGCAGCGGTCCTACCTGGACTACGCGATGTCCGTCATCGTGGGCCGGGCGCTGCCCGACGTCCGCGACGGCCTCAAGCCCGTCCACCGCCGGGTCCTCTACGCCATGTACGACGGCGGGTACCGCCCGGACCGCGGGTACTTCAAGTGCGCCCGCGTCGTCGGCGACGTCATGGGCAACTACCACCCCCACGGCGACACCGCGATCTACGACACCCTCGTGCGGCTCGCCCAGCCGTGGTCGCTGCGCTACCCGCTGATCGACGGCAACGGCAACTTCGGCAGCCCGGGCAACGACCCGGCCGCCGCCATGAGGTACTGCCTCGCGTCCGACAGCCGGGTCCGCCTCGCTGACGGGTCCAGCCCGCGCATCGGTGGGCTGGTCCCCGAGGCGGCCCCGCACAGCGACAACGACGTCGACCTCAAGCTCCTCGGCCGCACCGGTGAGCCGGTCGCTGCAACCGTGCTCTTCCAGTCGGGTGACCACGAGACGCTCCGGCTGACGACCCGCGAGGGGTACCGGCTCACGGGGACGCACAACCACCCGGTGCTGTGCCTGGTGGACGTCCTCGGCGTGCCGAACCTGCTCTGGAAGCTGCTCGCGGAGGTGCAGCCGGGCGACCGGGTCGTCCTGCACCGGGGGGTCCCGGTCGAGCAGGGCCCCCTCACCGAGGACGACGCCGCCGTCGCGGTGCTGCTGGGCGCCTGGGTCAGCGAGGGCTTCTGCAGCCAGACGCGCGCCGGGTTCAACAACCTCGACGAGCAGTGGTTCACCAGCGTCGTCGAGGCGTTCGACGCCGTCGTCGGCGGACCGCGGTACGTGTACTCGCGCACCATCGCCTCCGGCAACCTCCTCCACGAGCTCGACGTCCAGGACCTGTCGGCCCTGCGCGACTCTGTGCTGGCGGAGCTCGTGGGCGACAAGAGCGCGGACAAGCGCGTGCCCGAGGCCGTGTGGTCCCGCGGCCCCGCCTTCAAGCGTGCCTTCCTGCAGTCGCTGTTCGAGGGGGACGGGTCGGTGAGCGCCCTGCCCCGGTCGACGGTGCAGATCAGCTACAGCACCCGCAGCCCTCAGCTGGCCCGTGACGTCCAGCAGCTGCTGCTCGAGCTCGGCGTCGTGAGCCGGCTGTCGGAGCACGCCACGGGCGAGTGGAAGGTCTACGTCGGCAACCGGCGCGATGCGCGCCTGTTCGCGGAGCACGTGGGCTTCTGGGGTCAGAAGCAGGACAAGCTCGAGCGGGTGCTGGACGGCATCCCGGAGCGCAGCACCGCGCTGTCGAGCGACCACGTCCCCTTCGTCGCCGCCTACCTGCGCAGCGCGGGGGCGACGTCGTTCACCGACCGCGACTGGCTGCGGCGCCACAACGTCGACCGGCTCGAGCGGTGGGAGCGCGACGCCGACGAGATCTGGTCGCACGTCACGGACGACGAGGCCCGCCGCGTCGTCGAGCCGCTGGTCGACGGCCGCTACTACTACGCCGAGGTCGCGTCGGTCGTCGAGGCCGGCGTGCAGGCGGTCTGGTCGCCTCGGGTCGACAGCGACGACCACGCCTTCCTGTCGGACGGCTTCGTCTCGCACAACACCGAGTGCCGCCTGGCGCCGCTCGCGATGGAGATGCTGCGCGAGATCGACCAGGAGACGGTCGACTTCACGCCGAACTACGACGGCCGCAACCAGGAACCCACGATCCTGCCGAGCCGGATCCCGAACCTGCTGGTCAACGGCAGCTCCGGCATCGCGGTCGGGATGGCGACCAACATCCCGCCGCACAACCTGCGCGAGGTCGCGTCGGGCGTGCACTGGGCGCTGGAGCACCCCGAGGCGTCCGCCGAGGACCTGCTCGAGGCGCTGCTGGAGCGCATCCAGGGCCCCGACTTCCCCACCGGCGCCCTCATCGTCGGCAAGGACGGCATCCGGGACGCCTACCGCACCGGCCGCGGCTCGATCCGCATGCGCGCGGTCATCGAGGTCGACGAGGACGCCAAGGGCCGCACGATCCTCGTCGTCACCGAGCTGCCGTACCAGGTCAACCCGGACAACCTCGCCGAGGCGATCGCCGACCTCGTCCGCGACGGGAAGATCGCCGGCATCGCCGACGTCCGCGACGAGGGCAGCCAGCGGACCGGCCAGCGGCTGGTCATCGTGCTCAAGCGCGACGCCGTCGCGAAGGTCGTGCTGAACAACCTCTACAAGCACACGCAGCTGCAGTACACGTTCGGCGCGAACATGCTGGCGATCGTCGACGGCGTCCCGAAGACGCTGCGCCTGGACGAGTTCGTCCGGCACTACGTCGCGCACCAGGTCGAGGTCATCGTCCGGCGCACGCGCTACCAGCTGCGCAAGGCCGAGGAGCGCGCCCACATCCTGCGGGCCTACGGCAAGGCGCTCGACCGGCTGGACGACGTCATCGCGCTCATCCGCGGAGCGGTCTCCGCGGACGCGGCGCGCGAGGGCCTCATGGAGCTGCTCGACATCGACGACCTGCAGGCCCGGGCGATCCTGGACCTGCAGCTGCGCCGGCTGGCCGCCCTGGAGCGCCAGGCCCTCATCGACGAGCTCGCCGAGAAGGAGCGCGAGATCGCCGACCTGCAGGCGATCCTGGCCGACCCGGTCCGGCAGCGGCAGATCATCGGCGAGGAGCTGGCCGAGATCGTCGAGCGCTACGGCGACGAGCGGCGCACCCGGCTGGTGGCGTTCGAGGGCGACATGAGCGCCGAGGACCTCATCACGCAGGAGGACGTCGTCGTCACGGTCACGCGCGGCGGCTACGCCAAGCGCACCAGGACCGAGCTGTACCGCCAGCAGCGGCGCGGCGGGCGGGGCGTCCGCGGGGCGAACCTCAAGCAGGACGACATCGTCGAGCACTTCTTCGTGACGACGACCCACCACTGGATCCTGTTCTTCACGAACAAGGGGCGGGTCTACCGGGCCAAGGCGCACGAGCTGCCCGAGGCGGGCCGCGACGGCCGCGGCAGCCACGTCGCGAACGTCCTCGCCTTCCAGCCGGACGAGTCGATCGCCCAGGTCCTGACCATCAAGGACTACGGCGTCGCGCCGTACCTCGTGCTGTCGACCCGCGGCGGCATCGTCAAGAAGACGGCCCTCACGCAGTACGACAACGGCCGCAGCAACGGGCTCATCGCGGTCAGCCTCCGCGAGGACGACGAGCTCATCGGCGCGGCCCTGGTCAGCGCCGACGACGACCTCGTCCTGGTCAGCGCGAACGCGCAGTCGATCCGCTTCCAGGCCGACGACGAGGCGCTGCGCCCGATGGGCCGCGACACCAGCGGCGTCCGCGGGATGAGCCTGGCCGACGGCGACCAGGTCCTGGCCATGCAGGTCGTGCCGGCCGGCCAGGAGGACGAGCTCACCCTGCTCGTCGTCACCGACGGCGGCTTCGGCAAGCGCAGCCGGCTGGGCGAGTACCGCCGGCAGGGCCGCGGCGGCAGCGGCATCCTCACGGCCAAGTTCCCGGAGGCCCGCGGCCGGCTGGTCGGGGCCATGGTGGTCCGCGACGAGGACGAGGTCTACGCGATCACGAGCGCCGGCGTCGTCATCCGGATGGCGATCGCGCCGCTGCGTCCGCTCGGGCGCGGCACCCAGGGGGTGCGTCTCATGGCCCTCGACAGCGGCACGTCGGTCGTCGCGATCGCCCACAACGGCGAGGCCGCGGCGGAGGACGAGGTCGACGAGGTCGTCGACAGCGCCTGACGAGGCGGTGCCCGAGACGCCCGACGACCCGGGGACCCCCGCCGACACGGACGAGGACGACCAGTGACCGAGCAGCAGTCCGAGCCGCGCCCCGCCGGCCCGTCCCTGACCAAGGGCGCGACCGCGGGACGTCCCGCCCCTGACCCCGGGCCCTCGGTCAGCACGGTGCCGCGGCCCGTCCCCCGCGCCTCCGGCGCCCCCCGCCCCGGCACGGCAGCCGGGGCGCGCAACCGCCGGGCCCGGCTCCGGCTCAAGCGCCTCGACCCGTGGTCGGTGTTCGTGCTGTCGCTGGTGATCAGCGCCTTCCTCGCCGTGGTGATCGTCGTCGCGGTGGTCGTGCTCTACGGGGTCCTGGACGCCGCCGGGGTGCCGGACAGCATCAACACCTCGATCGCCGAGCTGACCCGCAAGCCGGGCGAGGCCGAGCCGAGCCCGTTCCTGTCGGCCGGCCGGGCCGTCGAGGTCGCGCTGGTCCTCGCCGTGGTCGACGTCGTGCTGGTGACCGCCCTCGCCACGCTCGGCGCGGTGCTCTACAACCTGTGCGCCGGGTTCACCGGGGGCCTCGAGGTCACGCTGGCCGAGCACGACGGCTAGGTCAGCTGCCCGTGTACGCTGCCGGACCGTGCCGCAAGGCATGCCCGGGCCTGTAGCTCAGTTGGTTAGAGCGCATCCCTGATAAGGATGAGGCCGGAGGTTCAAGTCCTCCCAGGCCCACCCCGGGACCCGACCGACGAGGGAGCCACCGTGCGCCGACCCGCCCTCCTGGCCCTCGTGGCCGGTGCCCTCGCGGTCCTGTGGCGTCGGCGGTCCGCCGCAGCGAGCGCCGAGCAGGACCTCTGGCACGAGGCCACCACCGCGCCCGACCTCCGCTGACCCGCACACCCGGACGCACACGCAGCACCACCCGCACGGGGCCATAGCTCAACTGGCAGAGCACCGCCTTTGCAAGGCGGGGGTTCGGGGTTCGAGTCCCCGTGGCTCCACCCCACGCCAGCCGTCAGACCCGGTCTCCCGAAACCCTCAAGGGGACGTCCGTGCAGGCCGACAGGACGGGCACGCACCAGCACCGGTCGGGGGACGCCCCGGGCACCGGGACGCGCCGGGGCGTGCTCGTCCCTGCAGGAGCCTCCATGCCCCGCCGCGCCGGTCCCCCCCGGGACCGAGGCCGTCTCGTGCCGGCCGCGCTCGCCGCGCTGCTCGCGGTGCTGTCCACCAGCCTGCTGCTCGGGGCGCCCGCGGCCGCGCAGGTCGTGGTCGACGGCGGGTCCTCCACCCCGACCGTCACCACCACGCCGGACGCTCCCCGCGTCGACCTCGACGTCGTCGCGGCCCGCTCGCTGCGCTGGAGCTGGCAGCAGGGCACGGCCACCGCCTCCTGCACGCTCGTCGGCCCGACCCCGGCCGACACCCGTGACCTCGCCTGCGACGGCGGTGAGCTCGCGCTCGTCCTGGACCCCGTGCCCGGCGACTACGCCCTCACGGTCGCGCTGACCGAGGGGGGTCTGACCGGCGCGCCCGGCACCAGCCCGACCTACACCGTGCTCCCCGTCCCCGGCGCCCCCGTCGTCGGGGTCCAGCCTGCCGCGGGCGGGGACGACCGCGACGTCGTCTGGTCGTGGAGCACCCCCGCCGCCAACGAGGCCGACTGCCTCCTGACCGCACCCGACGGCGCCGTCCAGAGCCTGCCCGGCTGCACCTCGCCGCTGACCACCCGGCTGCGGAACGTCCCCGGGCCGCACCGGCTCGACGTCGTCCTGACCAGCAACGCCGGGTCCTCCCCGGCGGGGAGCGCCACCCGCAGCCTCGCCGTCCCCGCCCCGTCGCCCGCCGTCGTGACCGGGCCGGTCGCCGGGTCGGACCGCGCGGTCGTCTGGACCTGGCCGGCCGCCGAGGACGGCGGCGCCCGCTGCACGCTCACCGGCCCGGGCCTGCGCACCACGCCCTCCTGCGGTGCGGGCGGCTACGGCGTCGTCCTGCCCGAGGTGAACGGGGACTACGTCCTCACCGTCGTGCGGACCGGACCCGGCGGCGACAGCGCCCCGGTGTCGGTCGGCTACACGCTGACCCTGCCGACCCCGACCGGTCCCGTCGTGTCGGCAGCGACCGTCGACGTCGCCAGCCGCCTCGCCACCTGGTCGTGGCAGCAGGCGCCCGACGAGTCCGCCCGCTGCACGGTCACCGGCCCGGAGGGCGTCGTCGACGTCCGGGACTGCCGGGGCACCGTCAGCGTCCGGCTGCCCGAGCGCAACGGCGACTACGTGCTGGGCGTCGTCCTGGACAGCGTCCGGGGCACCAGCACCCCCGGGTACGCACCGCCGTACCGGCTGGTCCTCCCCGTGCCGGCGCAACCCGTCGTCACCGGCCCGACCGGCCCGGCCAGCGCCCGGACGGTCCGCTGGGACTGGCCGGTCGTCGGCAGCCAGACGTCCGCGTGCACCCTGGTCGGCCCGATCAGCAGCACCCGCACCGACGTCGCCTGCTCCCCGCCGTTCACCACCGAGCTGCCCGGCGTCAGCGGCACCTACCTGCTCGAGGTCGTCCTGAGCAGTCCCGGCGGCAGCAGCCCCGTCGGGACCAGCCCCGCGTACCGCCTCGACGTCGACCCGCCGGCGGTCCCGGTCCTCACCGCCGGCCCGCCCGCGACCGGCAGCAGCACGCACCCCGTCCTGGACCGTCACCCTGGAGGCCGGCGCCACCGGCCGCTGCACCGTCACGCGGGGCGAGGGGCCGGGCGCCGTCGTCGTGGCCGGTCCGGTCGACTGCGGCAGCGCGAGCGGGGCGACCTACCGCCCGACCCTGCTCGTGGACGGCCCGCACACGCTGTCGGTCGTCGCCCGGGACACCTACGGCAACGCCAGCGCGCCCGCGACCGCGACGTACCTGCTCGACACCGCCGCCCCGGCCGCGCCGGTCCTCGCCGCCGACCGCCCGGTCGCCGGCCGGGTCACCGCGCCGTCGTTCGCCTTCGTCCTGCCCGACGACGCCGTCGCCGCCGAGTGCCGGGTGACCGCCCCGGACGGCACCGCGGGCCCCTTCACGGCGTGCACCAGCCCGACCGTCCTGCAGCTGGGCCTCACGCCGGACGGCACCTGGACGCTCGAGGTCCGCAGCGTCGACGCCGCCGGCAACCGGACCGCCGTCCCGGCCCGCACCGGCTACCTGCTCGACACCACCCCGCCCGGCCTCACCGTCAGCGGGCCCGAGGGCACCGGCAACGACCGCACCCCGCTGTTCACCTGGAGCGCCACCGAGACGCCCGACGCCGCCGACTGCACCCTGGTCCGCCTCGACCCGAACCCCGACGGCTCGGTCACCGGGACCGACGTCGTCACCCAGCCCTGCGCGTCGGGCAGCTACCGCCCGAGCCTGCCCTCCGACGCCGACTACCGCGTCCGCGTCCGCGTCGCCGACCGCTTCGGCAACGCCAGCACGACGACGTCGGCCGCCTACCGGTTCGACGGGACCGCGCCGGCCCTGCCCGTGGTGGCCGGCCCGACCGGCCGCTCCACGACGACCACGGTGACGTGGAGCTGGACCGGCGAGGGCAGCTCCTCCTGCAGCCTGGTCCGCGACGGCGTCGCTCTGGCGGTGTCCTGCACCGGACGCAGCCTCACGACGACCCTGCCGGGGAGCGGCACCTACGTGCTCGCCGTCCGGATGACCGACCTGGCGGGCAACACCGGCGACGCCGGCAGCAGCGCCCCCTACGAGGTCGACGTCACGGCGCCGGACGCCCCGGTCGTGACCGTCCCCGCGCTAGGCCGCAGCCGGGCGCCGGAGTTCGCGGTGCAGGCCGAGGCCGGCGCGTCCCTCCGCTGCCGCCTGGTCGGGCCGCTCGGCGCCGGGCAGGAGGCGCCGTGCACCTCGCCCTACACCGCCTCCCTTGCCACGGCGGTCGACGGCGTCCACACCCTCGAGGTCACCGCCACCGATGCGCTCGGCAACACGAGCGACGTCGGCCGGGCGTCCTACCGGCTCGACACCACCGCCCCGGCCGCGCCTGCGGTGCTCGGCCCGGTCGGCACCGGCAACGACGCCGCTCCCCGCTGGACCTGGACCGGCGAGGCCGGCGCGACCGCCACCTGCCGCCTGCTCCCGAGCGCCGCGGAGGTCGCCTGCGCCTCGCCGTTCACCGCGAGCCTGACCGCCGACGGCGGCTACGCGCTGCAGGTCGTCCTCACCGACGCCGCGGGCAACTCCGGCCCCGCCGGCACGAGCGGCTCCTACCTCTACGACGGCACCGCGCCCGCTCCGGCGACGATCAGCGGTCCCCCGGCGACGGGCAACACGGCGTCGGTGTCCTGGTCGATCGACGGCGAGGGCACCGCCCGCTGCCGCCTCGTGCGCGACGGCTCGCCCGGCGCCTGGTCGCTCTGCGCCGGCGGGTACGGCGCCGTCCTGCCCTCCGACGGCAGCTGGGTCCTCGAGGTCGAGCTCACCGACGCTGCGGGCAACCGGAGCACCTCGACCAGCGCCCCCTACCTGCTCGACCGCCGGCCGCCCCCCGCCCCGACGGTCACCGGCCCCGGCGGCACCGCCCGCGAGGCGACGGTGGCGTGGTCGGTCTCCGGCGAGGCCGGCGCGCGCGTCGAGTGCCGTCTCGTCGGCCCCGACGCCGGGCCGTTCGCCGCCTGCGGGCCGCTCGTCGTCCGGACGCTGGTCCGGGACGGCGCCCACGCCCTCGAGGCCCGCCTCGTCGACGCCGCCGGGAACACCGGCCCGGTCGGGAGCAGTGCCACGTACGTGCTGGACCGGGTCGCCCCGCCCGCGCCCGCCGTCGACGGCCCCACCGGCCCCTCGCAGGACGCCGTCCCGACCTGGGCCTTCTCGACCGAGGCCGGCGCGAGCTCCGAGTGCCAGGTCCAGCGCGACGGCGTCCCGGTCACCGCCTGGAGCGGCTGCGGGAGCCCGGTGTCGCGCGACCTGTCGGCCCAGCCGGACGGCGCCTACACGCTGGCCGTCCGCTCCACCGACGCGGCGCAGAACACCGGGGCCGCCGGGGTCTCGCCCCGGTACGTCCTGGACCGCACCGCTCCCGCCGTCCCCGTCGTCACCGGCCCGACCGGCCCGTCGCGCACGGTCGTCCCGAGCGTCGGCTTCACCCGCGAGCCCGGCTCCTCCGCGGTGTGCCGGGCCGTGCGCGCCGGCGCCCCCGAGCCCGCCCTCGAGCCGTGCACCTCGCCCTACGCGCCCTTCCTCGACACGGACGGCACGTGGACGGTCGAGGTCCGGCTCACCGACGCCGCGGGCAACAGCAGTGCGCTCGGCCGCTCGGCCGCCTGGGTGCTGGACACCCGGGCCCCCGACGCTCCCGTCGTCAGCGGTCCGCGCAGCCCCGGCCGCGACCTGCAGCCGACCTGGTCGGTCGTCGCCGAGGTCGGCGCCCGCCTCGAGTGCCGCCTCACCACCCCGGTCGGCAGCGTCCCCGACTGGACCCCCTGCACGTCCCCCGCGACGACGCCGGTCCTCGGGGACGGCACCTACACGTTCGAGGCCCGGGCGACCGACGCCGCCGGCGGGACGGGCCCGGCCGGGCGGGCGAGCTACCTGCTCGACACCACCCCCCCGCTCGCCCCGGTGCTGACCGCTCCCTCGAGCCCGAGCCGCGACCGCGCCCCCTCCTTCTCCTACGTCCTCGCCGACGGCGACACCGCCGCCTGCCGGATCACCCGCGGCAGCACGGTCCTGCAGGACTGGAAGGGCTGCCCGAACCCGGCGGTCCTGGACCTGAGCACCGCGGTCGACGGCGCCTACACGCTCGCCGTCCGGTTCACCGACCTCGCCGGCAGCACCGGCCCCGCCTCGACCGCCGTGCAGGTGCTCGACACCACGCCGCCGCTCGCGCCCCGGGCGACCGACGTCCCGGCCTCCCCCAACCCGTCGCGGCGCCCGCTCTTCGGCTTCTCCGTCGAGGACGGCGCCACCCTGGGCTGCCGCGTGCGCGACGCCGCCGGGGTCCTCGTCGTCGACACCGACTGCCTCAACCCGTGGAGCGCCGACCTCACCGGCCTGCCCGACGGCACCTACCGGTACGCCGTCCGCGCCACCGACCGGGCGGGCAACACCAGCGAGCCGACGTCGGGGACCTACGTCCTGGACGCCACGGCGCCCGAGGCGGCCGTCCTCAAGGGCCCGGCGAGCCCGTCCTCGCTGCGCTCCCCCGTCTGGACCGTGACCGCCCCCGCCGGGACGCTCGTCGAGTGCCGGCTCGTGCGGGGCACGACCGTCGTCGCCGACTGGCGCGCCTGCCCGGGCAGCTACACCGCCGACCTCAGCAGCGCCGTCGACGGCACGTACGTGCTGGCCGCCCGCGTCCGCGACGACGCCGGGAACGCCGCCCTGCCCGCGACCGCGCCCTACGTGCTCGACACCACCGCGGCCGCCCCGGCGAAGGTGACCCCCCCGAAGTCGCCCGGCACCGACACCCGCCCGGTGTGGGTGCTCGCGTCGGCCGAGGTCGGCGTCACGGCGCAGTGCCGGGTGCTCTACAGCACCAGCCCGGGCGCCGGCACGACCGTGCTGCGGCCGCGCGAGGAGTGCGTGGTCTCCGCGGCCGGCACGCCGTTCCCGCTCGACCTGACGACGGCGCCCGACGGCGTCTACCAGCTCGCGGTGCTCACGACGGACGCCGCAGGCAACGCCGGCACCGAGCAGCCGTCGACGTACGTCCTGGACACGCACGAGCCCGGTCCGGTCACCGTGTTCGAGCCGGCGACGCCGAGCCCCGACACCGCGCCCCTCTGGTACCTCAGCTCCGAGCCCGGCACCACCGTGCTGTGCGAGCTGGTGTCGGCGTCGGGCTCGGTGGTCGTCGCGCCCCGCGGCCCGTGCACCAGCCCCTTCCGGGTCGAGCTGGGCCGGTTCCCGGACGGCGTCTACCGCTTCTCCGTCCGCGCCCTCGACGCCGCCGGCAACCTCGGGCCGGACACCAGCCGGACCTACGAGCTCGACCGGAAGACCCCCGTCCGCATCAGCCAGCTCGACGGTCCGAAGGGCCCGTCCCGCGACCGCGACCCGCGCTGGACCTTCACGGGGGCCGACGCGACGAAGGCCTCCTGCACGCTGGTCCGCGGCACGGTGACCGTCGTCAGCGGCCTGTGCACCTCGCCCTTCACGCCCTCCCTGGCCGGCCAGCCGGACGGCAGCTACACCCTGACCGTCCGCGCCCGGGACGCCGCGGGCAACCAGGGCCCGGCCGCGCAGGCGAGCTACGTGCTGGACACCACCGCCCCCGACGTCCCGCGGGCCCGGCTCCTGCCGGGCAGCCCGAGCTCGAGCACCGCCCCGCGCTGGGCCTGGACCGTGGCGTCGGACGCGACCAGCACCTGCCGGACCCTGCACGACGGCGCCGTCCTGCTCGACTGGGCGGCCTGCCCGGACACCTTCACCGCGGCCCTCGGCGACGCCCCGGACGGCACCGTGTCCCTGCAGGTCCGCGCGGTCGACCTCGCCGGCAACACCTCGGCCGAGAAGCAGTGGGACTACGTCCTGGACCGCACGCAGCCCGCGCTGGCCGGCTTCACCGACCTGCCGCCCGCCGTCGACCGCGACCCCGACCCCTCGTGGCAGCTCGAGACCGAGCCCGGGCAGACGGCGCAGTGCCGGCTGTCCGGCCCGGACGCGACCGGCTCCTGGGGCAGCTGCACGGCCCCGTCCCGGGGGGCGAACGCCGTCCCCGCCGGCACCTTCGTCGCCCACCTGGCCGACCGCCCCGACGGCCGGTACACCCTGGAGCTGCGCGGCGTGTCGGCCGCCGGCACGGTCGGACCGACCACGACCGCGACGTACGAGCTCGACCGCCGTGCGCCCGAGGGGGTCCGCTTCACCGACGGCCTCGACGGCACGACGGGGAACGACGACCGCGTGACCTGGACCTGGGAGTCCCCCGACGCCGCCGCCCTGGTCCAGTGCCGGGTGACCAGGGGCGGACGACCGGCGAGTCCGGCCGACGGGTCCTGGGAGCCGTGCAGCGGGAGCCGCCCGCTCGACCTCGAGGGCTCGCCCGAGGCGGACTACGCCGTCGAGGTGCGCACCCGCGACCAGGCCGGCAACGTCGGTGCGCCCCGGGTCAGCACCTACCACTACGACGCCGTGCCGCCGCGACCCGCACTGCTGACCGGCGCCCCCGTCCTCGCGCCCGGGGCCCGCAGCCTGACCTGGTCGTTCACCCAGGACGCCGACACCCGGGCGGTCTGCACCGCGACGCGGGACGGCCAGGTCGTGGGGTCGGCGGCGAGGCCCTGCACCCGGTCCTTCCAGCTGCAGCAGCCGCTGCCGGGCACCTACGTGCTGTCGATCGCCGTCACCGACGTCGCCGGCAACGAGGCGCCGGAGGTGGCGGTCAGCCGCCCGGTCTCCGTGGCCGCCGCGTCGGGACCGGTCCGCGTCGTGACCGAGGACGACCCGGTCGTGGGCGGCGCCGGCCCGGTGGCCGGTCCTCCCCGGACGCCGGACGGTCCCGCGACCACCCCGGGCGGTCCCGTGCCCCTCGGCACCACGCGTCCCGACGCGCCGGTCCTGGTGACCCCCGTCGGTCCACCGGTCCGGCAGGTCGCCCTGACCACGCCCGTGATCGGCCCCGGCCGGGAGCGGCGCGAGGACCCGTCCCCCGTGGAGCAGGCGGTCGACGCCGTCAGGAAGCTGCTCCCCGGGCGCGCCACGCTGCCCGGCGCCGGCGACCTCCCGGAGGCGTTCGGGCGGGTCGTCCGCGACACGGCGCGCGCCGCTGCCCGCCGCCCCGGGCTGCCGCTCGCCTTCCTGCTCGTGGTCGTGGCGTTCCTGCTCGTGCAGAACCGGATCGACCGGCGCGACCCCAAGCTCGCGGCCGCCCCCGTCGACGCCGAGCCCGAGCTCGGCTTCGGTCCGGTCCTGCGCCTGCCCGGCCAGCGCCCGCCCGGCGACACCGCAGGAGGTCTGCCCGCATGAGCCTGCGACCCACCAGCACCCTGACCCCGGTCGAGGCCGTCCCGGTCTCGGACCGGCTCCGGGTGACCCAGTACCTGCGTGCCGCCGCCGTCGGCCTCGTGCTGCTGTTCGCGCTGCTCGCGCCCGCCGCCCTCGCGCCGTACCTGGACTACACGCTGCTGGCGACCGGCTACTACGTCGCCGCGGTCCTGCTGGGCGAGGCCGCGGCCCGCCTGCTGCGCAACCGGGTCGTGCTCGTCTTCAGCGCCCTGCTCATGGTCGACGGCGTGTGGCTGGCCGCCGTGTCCTACCTGACCGGCGGCACGACGAGCCCGCTGCGCTACCTGGTGCTCCTGCACCTCGGCGCGGTGAGCCTGCTGGCGTCCTACCGGACCGGGCTCAAGCTCGCGATGTGGCACTCCCTGCTGCTGTTCGCCACGCTCAACGCCGTCCAGGGCCGGGTCCTGCCCGCGACCGGCCCGGAGGCGGGCCTCGCCGGCATCGGCGGCACCGAGAACGAGCGCCTGACCGTCTTCGTCGTCGTGCTGTGGCTGGTGGCGGTGTCGACGTCGGCGCTGTCGGCGGTCAACGAGCGCGAGCTGCGCCGCCGCCGGATGGACCTCGAGGCGCTCACCGACCTCGCCCTGCGCCTGGAGCGCACCACCGACTCCAAGAGCGCGGCGCTGACCCTGCTCGACTCCGCGGTCGACACCTTCGGCTTCACCCGGGGCGTGGTCGTCGCCGGACCGGAGGGGCAGCTGCCGCTGCTGGCCAGCTTCGGGCTGGAGGACCTGACCGCCCGCCGGCCGGGCCGCCCCGGCACGAGCGCCGTCGTCGCCGCGGCGCACGCCAGCCGGTCCACCCAGCTGGCGGTGGGCCTGGACCCGGAGAGCGACCCCTGGCTGACGCGCCTGCTCCCGGGCGCCCAGAACGTCGTCGTCGTGCCGCTGTCGGCGGAGAACCGGCCGCTCGGCGCGCTCGTGCTCGAGCACGACCAGCGGGCGGGTGGCCGGATCCAGCGCCGGGTCGTCGCGTCGCTGGAGCGGTCGGCGTCGTACGCGGCGCTGGCCCTGCGCAACGCCTGGCTGCTGGAGCAGGTGCAACGGCTCGCCGCGACCGACGGGCTCACCAAGATCGCGAACCGCCGCACCTTCGAGGCCACCCTGGAGCGCGAGGTCGCCCGGGCCACCCGGTCGGCCGAGCACCTGTCGCTGGTCATGATCGACATCGACCACTTCAAGCGGCTCAACGACGAGAACGGGCACCAGGCCGGCGACGAGGTGCTGCGCAACGTCGCGGCCGCGCTGTCCTGCGAGTGCCGCGACTTCGACACCGCCGCCCGCTACGGCGGCGAGGAGTTCGCCGTGGTCCTGCCCGGCTGCGGCCCCGAGGAGGCGCTCGACATCGCCGAGCGCCTGCGCCAGGCGGTCGCGGCCGCGCCGGCCGTCGTCCCGATCACCGCCTCGGCGGGTGTGGCGACGTTCCCGGCCCACGCCGGCGACGCCGACACCCTGGTGCGGGCCGCCGACGACGCCCTCTACGGCTCGAAGAACCGGGGCCGCGACCGGACGACGGTGAGCTCCGGGGTGCCGCCCGAGGCGCAGGTCGACGCCATGCTGAGGCGTGCCGTCGCGCAGCGGCTCGGCCGGGACGGCGCCGGTCAGGTGCCGGCCCCGACCCCGTCCCCCGCCGGGGAGCGCTAGCCGGTCAGACCGCCTCGCCGTCCTCGTCCACCGGTCCGGCCGGGGCGGGGGCGTCGGTCACGGGCCGGACCGGGACGCCGTCGAAGACCGAGGTGTCCACGGGCGCGGTGGTGTCGACGACGGCGCGCACCTGCTCCGGCTCCTGCGCCCCCGGCTCGTCGCGGGTGGCCAGGCGGCGGACCAGGACGGTCGCCCCCACCGCGAGCGCCGCACCGACCAGGGCGCTGCCGGTGGCCCAGGGCCAGCGGCGGGGGGGACGGCGGCGGCCGCGCAGGGCGTCCCAGGCGTCGGCGCCCCGCTCGAAGGCGTCCTCGAGCACGCCCTCCAGGACCTCGGGCGTGGGGAGCAGCTCTGCGCCGTCGCGGACCGCCCGGGCGACCTCGCGGCCGACCTCCCGGCCGCGCACCGAGGCGACGTCCACGACCACGCCGGCCGCCGAGCCCAGGGCCTCCGCGGCGGCACCGGCAGCGAGGCCGGCGGCCTGGGCGGCGGCGGTCGCGTGCGAGGCGGCGCGGGCGGCGGCGTCACGGTCGACCACGGGTCGGGCGGCAGGGCGGCGGGCGGACGACGACACGGGTTCTCCTCGGGGAGCGAGCGGGCAGGCGGCACCAGGGTCGCAGGCGCGGTCCCGGAGGAGCGCGACCGGCCTGCGTGGGAGACTGACTGCTACCCGTTGACGACCCACCCGACCACCCCTTCCGCCGCGGCCCTGTGCCGCGCGCCCTCCCCGGACGGAGCCCCCGTGGCCGACCTCTTCGCCACCCTCAACACCTCGCTCGGCGCCATCCGCGTCCAGCTCTTCCCGGACCACGCCCCGAAGACGGTCCAGAACTTCGTCGGTCTCGCCGACGGCACCGGCGAGTGGACCGACCCGCGCACCGGCGGGAAGGGCGAGGGCGCGCTCTACGCCGGCACGGTCTTCCACCGGGTCATCGAGGGCTTCATGATCCAGGGCGGCGACCCGCTCGGCACCGGCACCGGCGGCCCGGGCTACCGGTTCAAGGACGAGTTCCACCCCGAGCTGACCTTCAGCAAGCCCTACCTGCTCGCGATGGCCAACGCGGGCCCCGGCACCAACGGCTCGCAGTTCTTCGTCACGGTCGGCAAGACCCCGCACCTGAACATGAAGCACACCATCTTCGGCGAGGTCGCCGACCAGGCCGGCCGCGACGTCGTCGACGCCATCGCCACGACGAAGACCGGCCGCATGGACCGTCCGGTCACCGACGTCGTCATCGAGAGCATCACGATCGAGGGCGGCTCCTGACCGAGCCCGCCGGCGCACCGGCCGGGGACGGGGTGCCGGTCTGCTACCGGCACCCCGACCGCGAGACCTACGTCCGGTGCACCCGCTGCGACCGGCCGATCTGCCCGGACTGCATGGTCTCGGCCTCGGTCGGCTTCCAGTGCCCCGACGACGCGAAGGCCGGCGCGGCGTCCGTCCGCGAGGGGCGCACCCTCGCCGGCGGCCGGGTGCGGCCACCCCTGGTCACCCAGGTGCTCATCGGGACCAACGTCGCGGTGTTCCTCGCGACGGCGCTGGGCGGCAGCGGCCTCGGCTTCAGCGGCGGGACGTCGTCGCTGTACGCGCGCCTGGCGGTCCAGCCGACCCGTCTGAGCTACCTCGAGCAGCCGCAGCTCGGGATCGTCGACGGGATCGCGCAGGGCCAGTACTGGCGGCTGCTCACCGCGATGTTCCTGCACTACGGCCTCGCGCACGTCCTGCTGAACATGCTGGCGCTGCTGCAGCTCGGTCCGGTGGTGGAGTCGGCCCTGGGCCGCAGCCGCTTCCTCGCGCTCTACCTGCTGGCCGGGCTCTCCGGGACGACGGCGTCGTACGTCTTCGGCAACGTCGGGGTGCCCTCGGCGGGCGCCTCCGGGGCGATCTTCGGGCTGTTCGCGGCGGCGTTCGTCATCGAGAAGAAGCGCGGCAGCGGGGCGGCGTCGCAGTACGCGGTGCTGCTCGGGATCAACCTGCTGCTCACGTTCTCGATCTCGTTCATCGACAAGCGGGCCCACGTCGGGGGCCTGATCGGCGGGGCGCTCGCGGCCCTGGTGCTGCTCTACGCGCCGCGCCCCCGCCGCGACGTCCTGCAGGCGGCCGGCCTCGGGGCGCTCGCCGCCGTCCTCGTCGTCGCCGTCGCGCTGCGGACCGCCGCGCTCACCTGAGCGCCGCGAGCTCGTCCAGCACGTCCCGCGGGTCGCGCCCCAGCCGCTGCCGCGACAGCAGCAGCACCGCGTCGTCGGCGAGCTCGACCTCGAGCAGCACCGCGCGCCGGTCCTGCACGGTGCGCAGCCGGACGACGTCGTCCCACCGGAGGTCGTGCACCTGCAGCAGCGGCCGGACCCGGAGACCCTCGGTCCCGGCCTCGAGCGTCGGCACGAGGAGCAGGTCGCGCAGCCCGACGCCGAGCGCGACGAGCGCGGCGGGCAGGCACAGCAGGGCGCCCACCGTGTCGGTCCGCAGCCCGGCGACGGCGAGCACTCCCGCGAGGGCCAGGACCGCGACGGCGAGCCCCCGCTGTGGCCGAGCGCACACTGTCACGGGACGAGGGTGGCACGTAGCCTCCTGCTAACGGGCGTTCACACCGTCGCCCTGCAACCCGAGGAGCACGCCATGCGCGATGCCGTCATCGTCGAGGCAGTCCGCACTCCCACCGGCAAGCGGAACGGCGGCCTGTCCGGCATCCACTCCGCCGACCTGTCGGCCCACGTCCTGCGCGCTCTCGCCGAGCGCACCGGCATCGACCCCGCGCTGGTCGACGACGTCGTCTGGGGCTGCGTGTCCCAGGTCGGCGAGCAGACCTTCGACATCGCCCGCACGTCGGTGCTGTCGGCCGGCTGGCCCGAGTCGGTCCCCGGCACCACGGTCGACCGCCAGTGCGGCAGCAGCCAGCAGGCCGTCCACTTCGCGGCCGCCGGCGTGATCAGCGGCCAGTACGACGTCGCCGTCGCCGGGGGGGTCGAGGTCATGAGCCGCACGCCGATGGGCTCGACCTTCACCGCCAGCCCGCTCGGCGCCGACTACGTCGCCCGCTACGGCAGCGACTTCCCGAACCAGGGCGAGGGCGCCGAGCAGATCGCCGACACCTGGGGCTTCAGCCGCACCCAGCTCGACGAGTTCGCCCTCCAGAGCCACCAGCGTGCCGCCGAGGCCACCGAGCAGGGCCGCTTCACCGCCCAGATCGCCCCGGTCACCAACCCCGACGGCGTCGTCATCAGCGCCGACGAGGGCATCCGCCCGGGCGGGACGCTGGAGAAGCTGGCCGGCCTCAAGCCCGCCTTCCGCCCCGACGGCAAGATCACCGCGGCGAACTCCTCGCAGATCTCCGACGGCGCGGCCGCCCTGCTGATCATGACCTCGGAGAAGGCGGCCAGCCTCGGGCTGACCCCGATCGCGCGCTTCCACACCGGCGTCCTCGCCGGCGTCGCGCCGATGCCGATGCTGCACGCCCCGATGCCCGCCACCCTCAAGGCCTTCGCGAAGTCGGGCCTGTCGGTGGACGACATCGGCGCCTACGAGGTCAACGAGGCCTTCGCGTCCGTGACCCTCGCCTGGCTCAAGGACATCGGCGCGGACGACAAGACGGTCAACCCGAACGGCGGGGCCATCGCCCTCGGCCACCCGCTCGGCGGCTCCGGCGCGCGGCTCATGACCACCCTCGTGCACCACATGCGCGACAACGGCATCAAGTACGGCCTGCAGACGATGTGCGAGGGCGGCGGCCAGGCCAACGCCACCGTCCTCGAGCTGCTCTAGCCAGGTCCTGCAGGCAGGAGGCCCGGTCCCGCACGGGGCCGGGCCTCCTGCGTCACCCGTCCGGGGGACGGACGACGGACGTGTGCGGCCCCAGAGTCTGGGCAGTCACGTCCGGGCAGCCAGCAGCCGTCCGTCCACAGTGTGGACAACGCCTGGGGAGAACCACACCGGTGTAGTTCCGGGTGCGGGCGTGCCTACCGCCACTGCGTGCTGAGCACGAACCCCGCGACGATGAAGCCGAACCCGATGAGCAGGTGGCCGTTGCCGACGCCCTCGGCGACCGGCATCTCGCCGTTGCTCAGGTAGAACACGACGAGCCACAGGATGCCGACGGCGAACAGCGCCAGCATGAGCGGCGCCAGCCAGACGGGGCTGGGGCCCTTCTTCTTGCGGACCGTCGTGCCGGAGGTCGACGGCAGGCGCACCGGCTTCTTGCGCTTCTTCGACTCGGGCAACGGTCCTCCACGACAGCGGGCCGCCGACGTCGTGCCGGACGGGCGCTCAGCGTAGCGTCGGGGCGACAGCGCGTCGGGGCGCGGAGGACCGGGGGTGTCGCGGGTGCGGGTGCTCGTCCCGGTCGTGGCCCTGGGCGCCGGCCTGCTGTTCGCCACCAGCGCCTCGACCGCGCAGGGCACCGACCTGCGGGCGGGACGTCGCCTGCAGCTGACCGAGCTGATCGGCCAGGAGCGGGCCGAGGTGGACCGGCAGGAGGCGCTCGCGGCGGAGCTGCGCGCCGAGGTCGCGGACGCCACGGCGAGCCGGGGCGAGCCGGCCGACGCCGGGAGCGACGCCGCCCTGGTCGCGGCCGCGGGGCTGACCCCGGTGTCCGGGCCGGCGGTCACCGTGCGGCTCGACGACGCGCTGCGCACCGAGACGCCCCCCGCCGGCAGCGTCCCGGACGACCTCGTCGTGCACCAGCAGGACGTCCAGGCCGTCGTCAACGCCCTGTGGGCCGGGGGCGCGGAGGCCATGACGCTCATGGGCGAGCGCGTCATCTCGACCAGCGCGGTGCGCTGCGTCGGCAACACGCTGATCCTGCACGGCCGGGTCTACAGCCCGCCGTTCGTCGTCACGGCGGTGGGCGACCCGGCGAGCCTGCGCGACGCCCTCGACGTCGAGCCCGGGGTGCAGCTGTTCCTCGACTACCGCGACCGCTTCGGCCTGCGCTACGGCGTCACCAGCGCGGCCAAGGCCGTCCTGCCGGCGTACGACGGGCCGCTCGAGCTGCCCGCCACCACCCGGACGTCCGGTGGGTGACGCCGTCCGCACGCTGCTCCGCGGGCTCGGGCAGGTGCTCATCACCCTGGGCCTCGTCGTCCTGCTGTTCTGCGTCTACGAGCTGAAGATCACCAACATCTACACCGGTCAGCAGCAGTCGGCGCTCTCCGACGACCTGCGCGACAGGTGGGCGGAGCCGCGGCCGGCGGTCCGGCCGGGCACTCCCCCGACGGTGAAGCCGGTCGCCCTCGGGGAGGGCCTCGCGGTCCTGCGGGTCCCGCGGCTCGGGACCGACTGGTCCAAGGTCGTCCTGGAGGGCGTCGGCGTGCCGGACCTCAAGCGCGGGCCCGGCCACTACCCCGGGACGGCCCTGCCGGGGCAGGTCGGCAACGTCGTCGTCAGCGGGCACCGCACCACCTACGGCGCCCCGTTCCAGGACCTCGACCGGGTCCGGGTCGGCGACGCCCTGGTGCTCGAGACCCGCACCGGCTGGTTCACCTACCGGGCCACCGGCACGCTGATCGTCAAGCCGACGGCGATCGAGGTGACCTACCCCGTGCCCGGCCGCCCGGGCGTGGCGCCGGAGCAGCGGCTGCTCACGCTGACCACCTGCAACCCGAAGTACTCCGCGAAGCAGCGGCTCGTGCTGCAGGCCCGGCTCGAGTCGACGCTGGCGAAGGGGCCGGGCGTCGTGCCGCCGGCGCTCGGGGGGGCCTGAGCCGTGTACGTCTGGATCTGGCGCCACCTGCCCGGGCCGCTCGCCGTCCGGCTGCTGCTGACCGCGCTGCTGCTCGCCGCCGTCGTCGTGCTGCTGTTCTTCGTCGTCTTCCCCGCCGTCGAGCCGCTGCTGCCGTTCAACGACGTGACGGTCGAGCCCGCCCCGTGACCTCCGGAGGACCCCGCGTGCCGCCCGCCCGCCGACGCCGCCCCGCCGCCCCCGCCGCGTCCCCCTACGACGCCCGGCCCTGGCTGAGCGCCTACCCCGAGGGCGTGCCCGCCGACTACGACGCCCCCGTCGTCCCGGTGACCCGGCTGCTGGACGACGCCGCCGCCTCCTTCCCCACCGGCCGGGCGCTGGTCTTCCTCGGGGCCGCGACCACCTACCGCGAGCTCCGGACGCAGGTCGACGCCTTCGCCAGCGGCCTGGCCGGGCTCGGGGTGGCCAAGGGCGACCGGGTGGCGCTGGTCCTGCCGAACTGCCCGCAGAACGTCGTGGCCTTCTTCGCGGTGCTGCGGCTCGGCGCCGTCGTCGTGCAGCACAACCCGCTGTCGACCGAGGCCGAGCTGCGCCACCAGCTGGCCGACTCCGGGGCCCGCGTCGTCGTCTGCCTCGACCGGGTGCAGCCCGCCGTCGCGGCGGTCCAGGCCGACACCGCCGTGGAGCACGTCGTCGTGACCAGCCTCGCCGACGCGCTCCCGGCGTCGGGACGCCTCCGCCTCCGGCTGCCGGTCCGGGCCGCCCGACGCCGCCGGGCCGACCTCGTGGCCGACCTGCCGAAGGGCGCCCGGGTCCGGCACTACCGAGAGCTGGTGGCGGGAGCGGCCGCGCCGGCCCGGCAGGTCCCGGTCGACCCGCTGACCGACCTCGCCCTCCTGCAGTACACCGGCGGCACCACCGGGACCCCGCGCGGCGCCCGGATCACCCACCACAACCTGGTCGCCGACACCTACCTGAACCGGCTCTGGGACGTCGAGTCGACGGCGGGCAAGGAGACGACCCTGCTCGTGCTGCCGCTGTTCCACGTCTTCGGGCTGACCGTCGGCCTGCTCGGGACCGTCCTGCTCAGCGGCACGCTCGTGCTCGTCCCCCGCTTCGACGTCGACGCCGTGCTCGACGCCGTCGAGCAGCACCGGCCCACGCTGTTCCCCGGGGTGCCGCCGCTGTTCCGGGCCCTGGCCGAGAGCCCCAGGACCCGGGGCCGCGACCTCCGCTCGCTGCGGCTGTGCCTGTCCGGGGCGATGGCGCTCCCGCGCGACGTCCAGGAGCGGTTCGAGAAGGTCACGGGCGCCCGGCTGGTCGAGGGCTACGGCACCACCGAGACCTCCCCGACGACGCACTGCGGACCCACGGTCGGCCCGGGCCGCCCCGGCACCGTCGGGCTCCCGCTGCCGTCGACCCGGGTGCGCCTGCTCGACCTCGAGGACCCGAGCCGGGAGGTCGCCGTCGGGGAGCCGGGCGAGATCGCGGTCGCCGGGCCCCAGGTCTTCGCCGGGTACTGGCGGGACGACGCGCCGGTGCTCACCCCGGACGGCTACCTGCGCCTGGGCGACGTCGCGGTGATGGACGAGGGCGGCTGGTTCACCGTCGTCGACCGGCTCAAGGAGCTGATCATCACGGGCGGCTTCAACGTCTACCCGTCCGAGGTGGAGGCCGTCCTCGCGCAGCTGCCCGGCGTCGTCGAGGCGGCCGTCGTCGGCGTCCCCGACCGGCACCGCGGCGAGACGGTCCGGGCGTTCGTCGTCGCCGACGACCCCGCCCTCACCGAGCAGGACGTGCTGGCGCACTGCGCCGGGCAGCTCACCGCCTACAAGGTCCCGAGGTCGGTCGAGCTCGTCGACGAGCTCCCCCGGTCGGCCGTCGGCAAGGTGCTGCGCCGGGTGCTGGCCGAGCGGGCGCAGCCGGAGCCGGAGGAGCGGCCGTCGTCGGTCCCGGGCGGGCGGCTCCGCGACGAGGACCTCCCCACCGGGCCGCCCGCGGAGCCGGTCCAGCCCCCCGTCCCGAAGGCGCCCTCGAAGGCTCCGTCGAAGGCTCCCCGGAAGCGCAGGGCGCCGTAGCCTCGCAGGCATGGCCCGGATCCTCGTCGTCGACAACTACGACAGCTTCGTGTTCAACCTGGTGCAGTACCTCGGGCAGCTCGGCGCCGACGTCGACGTCAAGCGCAACGACGAGACCGGCCCCGACGACCTCGCCGGCTACGACGGCGTCCTGCTGTCCCCCGGCCCCGGCACCCCGGAGGCGGCGGGCTGCAGCGTGGCGATGGTGGGCGCGGCCGAGGAGCGCGACGTGCCGCTGCTCGGGGTGTGCCTCGGGCACCAGGCGATCGCGGTCGCGCACGGCGCGGTGGTCTCGCGGGCGCCGGAGCTGCTGCACGGCAAGACCAGCGAGGTCGTGCACGCCCGCGAGGGCGTCCTCGCCGCGCTGCCCGACCCGTTCACCGCCACCCGGTACCACTCCCTCGCGGTCGAGGAGGACACCCTGCCCGCCGAGCTGGAGGTCACCGGGCGCACGCCCGGCGGCGTCGTGATGGCCGTGCGCCACCGCACGCGCCGGGTCGAGGGCGTGCAGTTCCACCCCGAGTCGGTCCTGACCCAGGGCGGTCACCTGCTGCTCGCGACCTGGCTCGGGCAGTGCGGCGACGACGCCGCGGCCGACCTCGCGCCGGCGCTCAGCGAGCGGGTCGAGGACAAGCGCCTCGCCGCCTTCGCCTGACCTGCCCCCTCAGCGCCCTCACTGGCTGGGGCGACGGCTGCGGCGACGCCGGAGCGGACGGCTGCGGCGACGGCTGCGGGTCCCCGGTCGGCGGGACCGGCTGGGGGGACGGCGGTGCCTGGGTCGGCGGCGGGGGCGGCGGCACCTGCGAGACGCCGATCCGCACCACGGAGGACCGCTCGAGGGTCCCGCCGCTCGGCTCCTGCTCGACGACGCGGCCCGGCTCGCCCGGGTCGTCGACGGGCTGCACCGCGACCGACAGCCCGGCGGCCCGCAGCGCCTGGACGGCCTCCTGCTCGGTGCGGCCCCGGACGTCCGGCACGGGGACCCGGCCGCTGGCCAGCACGAGGTCGACGGTGCGCCCGGCCCGGACGGCAGCGCCCGGCTTGAGCTCGCGGGTCCGGCCCTGCGCGTCCTTGCCGAGGACCTGCAGGACCTGGCCCGGCGGGATGTTGCCGTCGCGGAAGGTGACGTCGCCGACGCCGAGCCGGAAGCGCTCCAGCAGGGCGGTCGCGCCGTCGCGGTCCAGCCCGACGACGACGGGGACCGCGGTGAGGTCGATCCCCTTGCTCACCACGAGGGCGATGCTGCCGTCGCGGGGGACGACGACGCCGTCGTTCGGGCTCTGCTCGAGGACCGTCCCGGCCGGCTTCTCCTCGAACCGGGTCGTGACCTCGCCGGCCTTGAGCCCGGCGTCGGCCAGCCGCTGCACGGCCTGCTGCTGGCTGAGGCCGACCAGCTCGGGCGCGGGCACCAGGCCGGTGTCGTTGGCGAGCAGACCGCGCACGACCAGCGCGGTGAACAGCAGGATCCCGAGCAGCACCGCGCCGAAGACCGAGTAGACGACCGCGCGCTTGGTCGTGCTGGGCTCGAGCCGGCGCCGGCTGGTGGCGGCGGCCGGGACGATCGTGGTGGCCACCCCTTCCACCAGCACGGGCGTGGCCGCCACCGGGTCGCCCGCGGCCGCCCGCAGGAGGTCGTCGCGCATGTCGGCCGCCGACTGGTAGCGGTTGGCCGGGTTCTTGCTCATGGCCTTGAGCACGACGGCGTCGACGTCGGGCGACAGCGAGGCGTCGTAGGCCGTGGGCAGCACGGGGTCCTCGCGGACGTGCTGGTAGGCGACCGCGACCGCGCTGTCGCCGGTGAACGGCGGCGCCCCGGTGACGAGCTCGTAGAGCAGGCAGCCGGTGGAGTAGACGTCGCTGCGGACGTCGACGTGCTCGCCGCGGGCCTGCTCCGGCGACAGGTACGCCGCGGTCCCGACGACGGCGGAGGTCTCGGTCATCGTCATCGCGGAGTCGGCCAGGGCCCGGGCGATCCCGAAGTCCATGACCTTGACCGACCCGTTCGGCGTCAGCATGACGTTGCCGGGCTTGACGTCGCGGTGGACGATCCCGGCCTCGTGCGCGACCTGCAGGGCGGTGCAGACGTCGGCCGCGACCTCGAGGGCGCGCTGCGGCAGCAGCCGGCCCTCCTGCTGCAGGACCTCGCGCAGGGTCCGTCCTTCGACCTGCTCCATGACGATGAACGGCACGCCGCCGTCGTCGGTCCCGGTGTCGTAGACCGAGACGATGGTCGGGTCGTCGAGGGACGCCGCCGCCTGGGCCTCCCGGCGGAACCGCGCCTGGAACGAGGGGTCGCGGGCCAGCTCGGGCCGGAGCACCTTGAGGGCGACGGCCCGGCCCAGCCGGACGTCGGTGCCGGCGAGGACCTCGGCCATGCCGCCGACGCCGAGGACGGGCCCGAGCGCGTACCGGCCGCCGAGGAGGGGTCCGAGGGGCGCGCTCACCGCTCCTCCTCACTCGGTCGGTCCTGGTCGGCGGGCACCACGTGGACGACGATCTCCTCGCCCGGCACGAGCGGCCCGTCCGGCTCCAGCCTGGTGACCGTACCGGCGGGGGCGCCGCGGCCGTCGTCGACGGGCCGGAAGGTCAGGCCCCGGCGCAGCAGCGCCTCGCGGACCCGCGCGAGCGGCTGCCCGACCAGGGGCTCCCCGCTCGTCACGACGGCGACGTCGCTGCCGCTCCGGGCGCGGGCACCGGCGGCGGGGTCGGTGCGGACCACCCGGCCCTCGGGCACCTGGGGGTCGACCTCGGCGCGCCAGCGGACGGTGAACCCGGCGTCGGTGAGCAGCCGCTCCGCCTCGACGGCGGACGCCCCCGCGCGCACCTCGGGCACGGGGACGCTGCGCGTGCTGCCGGCCAGGAAGCTGCGCGCCCCGAGGGCGAGCAGGACGACGAGCACCAGCGGCAGGGCGAGCAGGAGCGAGCGGCGGTGCGGGCGGTGCGCGGCCGGAGGGCGTCCCTGCAGGGCCCGGGCCTCGCGGGCGACGGTGCCGGCGTCGGGCGGCCGAGCGGCGGGGTCCTTCTCCAGGCACCGCGCGACCAGGGCCCGCACCGCGCGCGGGACGTCGTCGGGCAGGGGCGGCGGCGGGGCGGACAGGTGCTGCCGGGCGACCTCGACCGGGCTCGGGCCCGGGAACGGGCGCGTGCCGGCCAGGCACTCGAAGGCGACGACGCCGAGGGCGTACACGTCCGAGGCCGGGCTGACCGGGCGGCCGCCGGCCTGCTCGGGCGACAGGTAGGCGGCCGTCCCGATGACGCCGGTGGTCTGGTCGCCGCTGGTCGACAGCGCGATCCCGAAGTCGGTGACCTTGACGGTGCCGTCCGGGGTGACCATGAGGTTGCCCGGCTTGACGTCGCGGTGCACCACCCCGAGGGCGTGCGCGGCCTGCAGCGCGTCCGCCGCCTGGGCCACGACGTCGAGGGCGCGGTCGACCGGGAGCCGGCCCTCGCGGGCGAGCAGGTCCGACAGCGGCTCGCCGTCGACGAGCTCCATGACGATCCAGGCGCTCACGCCGTCGGCGCTCTCCCCGAAGTCGTGCACGGCGGCGATCCCCGGGTGGTGCAGCCCCCCGGCGTGCCGGGCCTCCGCCCGGAACCGCTCGCGGGACTCCTCGTCCGAGCCCGCGTGCAGCAGCTTCAGGGCGACCGGGCGCTCCAGCACGAGGTCGGTGGCACGCCAGACCTCCGCGGTGGTGCCGCGGGCCAGCTGCTGCAGGAGCTCGTAGCGCCCGGCGACGATCGGGCCGGTCACGCGGGGGTCACCGCCCGAGCACGGCCTGCATGATCGCCTTCGCGACCGGCGCGGCGACCTTGCCGCCCGTCGCCTCGGACCCGGCCTGGCCGCCGTTCTCGAGGATCACGGCGACGGCGACCTTCGGGTCCTCGGCGGGGGCGAAGCCGATGAACCAGGCGTGCGGGTCGCTGCCCAGGGCGTTCTGCGCGGTGCCGGTCTTGCCCGCCACCCGGACCCCGGGGATCTGCGCCGAGCCGCCGGTGCCGCGCGCGACGACGGCCTCCATCATCGCCGTCAGCTGCCCGGCGACCTCGCCGCTGACCGCCCGGCTCAGCTCGGACGGGTCCGGCCCCTCGACCCGGGACAGGTCGGGCGCGAGCACCTCGCGCACGAGGTACGGCGTCATGACGACGCCGCCGTTCGCGACACCGGCCGCGACCATGGCCATCTGGAGCGGGGTCGCCGTCACGTCTCGCTGGCCGATCGCGGACTGCCCGAGGCTCGGCGGGTCGAGGCCGCCGTCGGGGAAGACCGACGTCGCGGTGTTGAGCGGGACCTCGAGGTCGCTCTGCCCGAACCCGAAGGCCTTCGCCTGCCGGCGCAGGGCGTCCTCGCCGACGTCGAGGCCGAGCTGGGCGTAGGCGGTGTTGCACGAGATCGCCAGGGCGTCGGTCAGGGACTGGCGGCCGCTCGGGTCGCAGGTCTCCCCGCCGAAGTTGCGCAGCGGGCGGCTGGTCTGCGGGAGGGTCAGCTCCTTGGGCGCCGCGACGAGGGTGTCGGGGGAGTCGACGGTGCCCTCGGTCAGCGCGGCCGCGGAGGTCACGACCTTGAAGGTCGAGCCGGGCGGGTAGGCGCGGTCGAGGGCCCGGTCCAGGAGCGGCTGCCCCGGGTCCTGGCTGAGCCGCTGGTAGGCCGCCCGGATCGCCTTGGGGTCGTGGGTCGACAGCACGGCGGGGTCGAACGAGGGGCGGCTGACCAGGGCGAGGATCGCGCCCGTCTTCGGGTCGAGGGCGACGGCGGCCCCGCGCCGGTCGCCGAGCGTGTCGTACGCCGCCTGCTGCGCCGCCCGGTCGAGCGTGAGCACCACGGAGGCGCCCTTGGGCTCGCGGCCGGTGACGAAGTCCGACAGCCGCCGGGTGAACAGCTCGTCGCCGGTCCCCGACAGCAGGTCGTCCTCGGTGTGCTCGATGCCGGTGCTGCCGTAGACCAGGCTGAAGAAGCCGGTGGCGTGGGCGTAGACCGGGCCCCCCGGGTAGGTGCGGAGGTACTTCAGGCTGTCGTCCGTCTCGACCGACCGGACGACCGACTGCCGTCCCTGGCCGGTGCCGAGGGCGATCGGGCCGCGCTGCTGCTCGTACGCCTTGAGCAGGACCCGGGAGTTGCGGGAGTCGCTGCGGTAGTCGTCGGCCTTGACGACCTGCACGTAGTTGACGTTGACGAGCAGGAGCCCGAACAGGACGAGGCAGGCGACGGCGACCCGGCGGAGCGGCTTGTTCACGGCCTACCGCCGCACGATCGAGGTCTTGGCGTCCTCGAGGACGGACCGGGCGCTGTCGGGGGCGATCGGCGAGGGGGCCGGCCGCCGGGCGGCGTCGCTGATGCGCAGCAGGACGGCGACGAGCACCCAGTTCGCGACGATCGAGCTGCCGCCGTAGGACAGCCACGGCAGCGTGACGCCGGTCAGCGGGACCAGCCCGGTGACACCGCCGGCGATGACGAACACCTGCAGCGCGAGGGCGAAGGACAGCCCGACGGCGAGCAGCTTGCCGAAGGGGTCGCGGCAGCTCAGCGCCGTCCGCAGACCGCGCTCGACGACCAGGGCGAACAGCAGCAGCACCGCCATGACGCCGACCAGGCCGAGCTCCTCGCCGATGGTGGCCAGGATGAAGTCGGTCTTCGCGAACGGCACGGTGCCGGGGCTGCCCTCGCCCAGACCGGTGCCGCTGATGCCTCCGGTGCCGAAGCCGAACAGCCCCTGCACCAGCTGGTAGCCGTCGCCGCTCGCGTCCCGGAACGGGTGCAGCCAGACGTCGACCCGCTGGCGCACGTGGCCGAACAGCTGGTAGGCCACCGTCGCGCCGAGGGCGAACAGGCCGAGGCCGATGAGCAGCCAGGACGTCCGCTCGGTCGCGACGTAGAGCATCACGATGAAGATGCCGAAGAACAGCAGGCTGCTGCCGAGGTCGCGACCGCGGACGAGCACCGCGAGCGAGGCGCCCCAGGCCACCAGGACCGGCCCGAGGTCGCGGGCCCGGGGCAGGTCGAGGCCGAGCACCCGCCGGCTGGCGAGCGCGAGGACGTCGCGCTTCTGCACGAAGTAGCCCGCGAAGAACACGATGAGCAGCAGCTTGGCGACCTCGCTGGGCTGCACCTGCAGGGGCCCGACCCGGACCCAGAGCCGGGCGCCGTTGATGGTCCGGCCGATGCCGGGCAGGGCGGGCAGCAGCAGGAAGAACAGGCCGAGGGCGGCGCTCGTGTAGGTGTAGCGGGCCAGCCGGGTGTGGTCGCGGACGACGACGAGCAGGGCGATGAACAGCGCGACCCCGAGGCCGGTCCAGAACAGCTGGAGCGGGGCGTCGGCCCGGGGGACCATCCGGCCGCGTGCCTTCGCCCGCTCGACGGCGTCGTAGTCGAGCCGGCGGATGAGCACGAGGCCGAGCCCGTTGAGCAGGGCGACGCACGGCAGGATCAGCGGGTCGGCGTACGGGGCGAGCCGGCGCACGGCCAGGTGCGCGCCGACGAAGAGCGCGGCAAGTCCGCCGCCGTAGCCGAGGGTGCCCTCGGGGAGCCGGTCGTCGACGGCCAGCCCGACGGCGGCGTAGGCGAGCACGGCGATCGCGACGGCGCCGAGCACCAGCAGCAGCTCGGTGCCGCGGCGGGTGCGCGGCCCGGGTGTGACCGTGCCGGCGGGGACGGCCGTCACGAGGGGACGCTCGTGGGGACGGCCGGCGCGGAGGCCGAGGGCGAGGGGACGGGCGGGAGCGAGGGCGTGGGGGGCGGGGGCGACGGCGCCCTGCTCGAGCCGCGCGACGATCTGCATCGCGTCGCTCCGGTCCTCGGCCACGATGCCGTCCCGCAGGCGGTCGGCGTCGAGCTCGGACAGCTGCGCGGTCTCGAGGTCGGTGCGCTCGGCGACGTCGGACAGCGGCACGCCCGCGACCGTCCCGCTGACGCCGCGGTACACCGCGACCTTCCCGTCGTCGACGCCGACGTAGTACTGCGAGCGGACGTACGCCCAGCCGGTGCCGGCCCCGACCAGCAGCAGCGCGACGACGCCGAGGGCGACGAGCAGGCCGCGCCGGCCGTGGCGGGGGGCGTCGGCCGCGGCAGCGGGCTCGACGGGGCGGGCGCGGGGGACCTCGACGTCGCGGCCCTCGGCGACCCGGGCGCGCGAGGCGGCGGAGTCCCCGCTCGGGGCGCTCTGCGGGGACTCGGCCGCGGCCCCGGCCACGACGACGGCGTCGCCGGACCCGGAGGCGTCCACGACGTCGGCCACGATCATCGTGATGTTGTCCGGGCCGCCGCCGCGCAGGGCGAGGTCCAGGAGCCGGTCCGCGCAGGCCTGCCGGTCCGGGATCTGCAGCGACTCCTGCAGCGTCTCGTGCCGGCCGACCGGGCCGGTGAGGCCGTCGGTGCACAGCAGGTAGCGGTCGCCGGCGCGGGCCTCCCGGACCGACAGGTCCAGCTCGACGTCGCCGCGGCCGTCCAGGGCCCGCGTGATGATCGACCGCTGGGGGTGCGTGCTGGCGTCCTCCTCGCTGATCCGCCCCTCGTCGACCAGCGTCTGCACGAGCGTGTGGTCGTGGGTGATCTGGGTGAGGACGCCGTCGCGCAGCAGGTAGCAGCGGGAGTCGCCGACGTGCAGCAGCCCGAGGCGCCCGCCCGCGAACAGCATCGCGACGAGCGTGGTGCCCATGCCCTCGAGCGCGTGGTCGCCCTCGACCATGTCGTGCAGGTGCTCGTTGGCCGCGACGGCGGAGCTGCGCAGGGCCTCGAGCAGGTCGCTGCCGGGGACGTCCTCGTCGAGCGGGGCGAGCGCGGCGATCGCGACCGCGCTGGCGACCTCGCCGGCCGCGTGCCCGCCCATCCCGTCGGCGACGGCGAGCAGCCGGGGGCCGGCGTAGGCGGAGTCCTCGTTGCCGGCGCGGATCAGCCCGGTGTGCGACCGGGCGGCGTAGCGCAGCGACAGGCTCACCGGGGCGTCCTCATCGGCGCAGCTCCAGGGCGGTCTTGCCGATCCGGATCTGCTGCCCGACCGGCACCGGCGTCGGGCGGGTGACCTTGGTGCCCGCCAGGTAGGTGCCGTTCGTCGAGCCGAGGTCCTCGACCAGCCAGACGCCGTCGCCGGGGACGAGCCGGGCGTGCCGGGTGGAGGCGTAGTCGTCGGTGAGGACGAGGGTGGAGTCGTCGGCCCGGCCGAGGGTCACGGGGGCGTCGGTCAGCGTGAGGGTGGTGCCGGCGAGGGCGCCCTCGGTGACGACGAGCTTGCGGGCGGAGCTGCGCCCCTTGGCGGACGGCGCCCGCGAGGGCGCCGGGCCGGACGGGCCGGCGGGCACGGGGACGCCGGAGGTGGGGCGGCCGGTGCGGGCGCCGAACAGGTCGGCCCGGACGGTGCGCACCGCGGCGATGACGAACAGCCACAGGAGCAGCAGCAGCCCGTACTTCACCAGGGCGACGACGAGCGCCGAGCCCATCAGCCGTCCTGCCGGTAGACGAGCGAGGTGGCCCCGAGGTCGACGCGGTCGCCGTCGCGCAGCCGGGCCGTGCCGACCCGGCGGCCGTTGACCCGGGTGCCGTTGGTCGACTGGAGGTCGGCGAGCACGGCGCCGTCGGCCTCGAGCCGGACCTCGGCGTGCCGCCGGGAGACGCCGGTGTCGGCGACCTGCACGTCGGACTCCTGCCCACGGCCGAGCACGGTGACCGGCTGGGTGAGCACGACCGTGCGCTCGGCGCCGTCCGCTCCTGCCTCCCCGCCCGTGACGACCAGGCGGGGCCGGCCGGGGGCGGTGGTGGCGCCCTGGGCGGGGACGCGGGCGTCGACCTGCCGCTCCGCCTTGACCGAGGAGGTCACGGTGACGACGCCGGCCGCGGCGCTGTCGGACCGGGTCAGGGCGACGGCGACCGGTCCGACGAAGGACCAGCCCTGCTCGGCGGCGTGCTCGGTCAGCACCGTGGCCAGTTCGCGCGTGAGGGCGTCGCCGAACTCCTCGAGCCGCTCGGCGTCGGAGGGGGCGAGGTGCACGACGTAGCTGTTGGGCACGAGCACCCGCCCGTGGCCGACGATGGCCTTCTTGTCCTGGGCCTCGCGCTGCAGGGCAGCGGCGAGCTCGACGGGCTGGACGACGCCGCCGAAGGCACGCGCGAAGGCGCCCTCGACGAGGCCCTCGAGCCGTCGTTCGAAGCGCTGCAGGACTCCCACGCGCGACCCCTTCCCTCCGGCGGGTGATCGTATCCGCGGGGCCGGCGGGGGGTGCCGTGCGTGCTAGCGTCCTCCCTCGTCTGGCTGCACCACGCGCGAGTGGCGGAATGGCAGACGCGCACGGTTCAGGTCCGTGTGTCCGAAAGGACGTGGGGGTTCAACTCCCCCCTCGCGCACACCAGCACGACGAGAGCCCCGGGGCGACTGCGCCGGGGCTCTCGTGCTGGCTAGCCCGGGAGCAGGTCCACGGCGAGGCAGTGGTGCTCGGTGCCCGGCACGAAGCCGGCCCAGGCGTACAGGCGCAGCGCGGCGGCGTTGTCCGCGTCGACGTAGAGCTCGGCCTCGGAGCAGCCGGCCTCCCGCAGGTCGTGCAGCGCCCGCGCGACGACGACCCGGCCGAGGCCCTGCCCGTGCGCCCGCGGGTGCACCGCGACGACGTACAGCTCGCCGGTGCTGCTGCCCGGGGGGACCTTGGTCCAGACGCCGGCGACCGGGCCTGCCTCGTCCTCGGCGACCGGGAAGCGCGTCGGGTCGGTCCAGTCGGTCTGCAGCCGCCAGTCGAGGTCGGCCCGCGACCAGCCGCCGTTCTCGGGGTGGCCGGCGAAGGCGGCGTTGGACACCGCCAGCCAGGCGTCGCGGTCGGCGTCGTCGTCGAGGACGAGGGGGCGCAGCCGCACGCCGGGCGGGACGGCGACGTCGGGGAGGTCGTCGAGGGGGCGGCGCAGGACGAGCAGGCGCCGCTCCTGCCGGGCCCCGACCACAGCGGCGAGCGCACGGGCTGGTGCGGCGCTGCCGTGCACCCAGGCCCGCAGCGTGCCCCCGCCGTGGCTGCGCACGTGCCCGTGGACCTGCTCCAGCAGGGCCCGCCCGACGCCGGTGCCGCGGGCGTCGGGCCGGACCGCCAGCTCGACCGACCAGCCGTCGACCCCCTCGGACAGCACGGCGCACCCCCGCAGACCGCGGTCGTCCCGGGCCTCGACCCGGGCGTGCGGCAGCTGGCGGGCACCGTCGAGGGTGAGCAGCGTGTGCTCCTCGAACGGCGCGTGCCCGTCGACGGCGGTGCACTGGTCGACGAACGCCGACAGCCCGCCGGGCGGTCCCTCGACGACGACGGTGCGCACCGCCGCCGCGCGGCCGGCACGGTCACCGGGGCGTGCACGTGCACGGCGGCGGCCTGCCGGCGCAGGGCGGCCCAGGCCTCGGCGTGCTGCCGGGCGCAGGCGACCACGTGCGGGTCCCGGTCCGCGGCGAGGTCGGCCAGGTGGCGGACGGCGTGGGCCGCCACGTGCTCGTCACCGACCTCCTGCGGCGTCGGCGTGAGCGCGTCGGGACCGGTGACCAGGTGCGCCCCGACCGGGCGGGAGGCGGCCGTCACCGCGGTCGGGAAGGCGGCGTAGGTCACCACGACGTCGTCGCCGTCCTGGCGCCACGAGGTGGAGTGCAGGACGACGCCGTCGGTGGCGAGGGGGCCGGCGATCCGGCGGGCGGCGAGGTCGACGTGCTCGCCGTCCGCCAGCGGCGCGGCGTCGGTGTGCCAGTGCAGGATCCCGGCGGAGAGGCCGAGGGCGACGACCTCGACGCGGACGGGCCTGGGCACGAGGAGGCCGCCTACTGCGGGTAGTCGGCCTTGTCGGGCGCGACGTCGGTGGTGTCGAGGGCGTCGAGCGCCTTCGTCGTCCCGCCGAGCCCCTTGATCATCGTGCGGTAGTCGAACCGCATGAGGCCGAGCCAGCTGTGCTCGGGCTCGCCGGGCTTGCCGGGCAGGTCGTCGTCGCGCAGCGTGTCCTCGTAGCGGGCGCCGGTCTCCTTGGCGATCTGCTCGAGGACCTTGCTCGGGAACACCTCGGAGCCGAAGATCACGGGGACCTTCTCGGCCTTGACCTGGTCGATGATCCGGGCGACCTCGCGCGGCTGCGGGTCCTCGAAGTTCGACGGCTGGACCGCGCCGATGACGTTCCAGCCGTACGTCTTCGCGAAGTAGGCGTAGGCGTCGTGGTAGGTCAGGAGCTCCTTCTTGCCGCCGGGGATCGTCGCCTGGTCGGCCTTGAGGGCGTTGCTCAGCGCGGTCGCCTTCGCCACGAAGGCGGTGTGGTTCGCCTCGTAGTAGTCCTTGTTCGCCGGGTCCTTCTCGACGAGCGTCTTGACGATCACGTCGGAGTACTTCGCGGCGTAGGTGGGGTCGGTCCACAGGTGCGGGTTCGGCTTGCCCTCCTCCTTCGGGAAGGAGAAGTCGTAGATGTAGTCCGACTCCGGCAGGACCTCGGTCCCGATCTGCACGATCGAGGCGTCCTTCTTCTTGTTCGCCTCGGCGAGCTCGAAGGTCGGGTCCTCGAGCTTGAGGCCGTTGACGAAGACGACGTCGGCGTCGGACAGCAGCTTCACGGTCTGCGGCGGCGGCTCGAAGGTGTGGCTGTTCGTGCCCTCGGGGACGATCCCGCCGAGCGTGATCTTGTCTCCGCCGATGTTCGCGATGATCGAGGTGATCGGCGCGACCGTCGACGCGACGACCAGCCCGGCCCCCGACGCCGACGGGCCGGCCGCGGCGTCGTCGGAGCCGGAGCTGCAGGCGGACAGGGACAGGGCGACGATCGCGGCCAGGGGGAGCAGGCGCGGCGCGGCGGACCGGGGCAGAGGCATGGGCCGACCCTAGCCACTCCTGCGAACCCCTCGCAACTGCGGAGGCAGGGCATCCGGGATCGGCCGGGCCGGGACGGGTACCCCGGCACGCGAGGTCCTGCTGGGGGACCGCACGAGGAGAGCCCCATGGGTGTCGGACAGAAGCTGCTCGCCCCCGTCGTCGTCGGGGCGGCGGTCCTGCGCCGGCGGCGCCCGGCCGCAGCGGCCCCGGCGGAGCCGTACCCGAGCGAGGAGCCGGCCGCGGAGGGCCAGGAGCGGCCGGGCCTCGGACGCGACGCGCAGACGCCGGCCGAGGTCGGGGCGGCCGGGTGGAAGCAGGTCGTGAGGCGGGCCTGGAAGGAGACCAAGGACGACAACGTGCCGCTGCTCGCGGCCGGCGTCGCCTTCTACGCGTTCCTCGCCCTGTTCCCCGCGCTCATCGCTGCCATCACGCTCTACGGCCTGGTCGCGGACCCGGCCACCGTGCAGGACCAGATCGGCAGCGTCTCCCGGGCGCTCCCGGCCGAGTCGGCCACCCTCATCACCGACCAGATGAGGGCGGTCACGTCGACCGACGGCGGCAAGCTCGGGCTCGGCCTCGTCGTCAGCCTGCTCGGCGCGCTGTTCAGCGCCAGCGGCGGGGTGCAGAACATGATGAAGGCCATCAACCTCGCCTACGACGAGGAGGAGACCCGGGGCGGCGTGCGGCTCCGGCTCACCGCGCTGGTCCTGACCCTGGGCGCGACGGTGTTCCTCGTCGTCGCCGTCGGCCTCGTGGCGGTCCTGCCCGTGCTCCTCGACGACGTCGGCCTCGGGGTCGTCGGCACGGTCGTGGCGTTCGTCGGCCGCTGGGTCGGGCTCGTGGTGTTCGCCGTCGTCGGGCTGGCCGTGCTCTACCGGTACGCGCCCGACCGCGACGAGCCGAGGTTCGTCTGGTCGAGCGTCGGCAGCACGGTCGCGACCGTCCTGTGGGTCGTCGGCTCCGCCGGCTTCTCGCTCTACGTCAGCGGCTTCGGCACGTACGGCAAGACCTACGGCGCGCTCGCCGGCGTCGTCGTGCTCCTGCTGTGGCTGTACCTGACCTCGTACGTCGTGCTGTTCGGCGCCGAGGTCAACGCCGAGGCCGAGCGGCAGACGGCGGAGGACACCACCAAGGGGCCCGAGAAGCCGCTGGGCGAGCGCCGCGCCGTGGCCGCCGACACCGTGGCGAGCTAGAGCGGGACCTCGAACCAGACGACCTTGCCGCGGCCGCGCGGCTCGACCCCCCAGGCGCTCGCGAGCGCGTCGACCAGGGCGAGCCCGCGGCCGCCCTCGGCGTCGGGGGAGGCCGCCCGGGGCTGGGGGAGCGTCGCGCTGTCGTCGCAGACCTCGACCCGGAGCACGCCCGGACGGCGGGACACCCCGACCTCGACGTCGCCGCTGCCGTGGACGAGCGCGTTGGTCGCGACCTCGCTGACGAGCAGGGCGACGGTGTCGCGCACGTCCTCGGACGCGTCCGCGCAGGCCTCGACGGCGAAGCGGCGGACGGCGGAGACGCTGCGCGGGACGCTCGGGACCGTGATCGTCCCCGGCTGCGGGGAGGTCGGAGGCGGCGGCACGTCCTGGGTCTACCCCTTCAGGGAAGGTCTCAGCATCGCGGGGTGCAGCAGGCCGGCGCTGCCGCGGCGGAACAGCGCGGCCGGCCGGCCACCGCCCCGCCCGACGGGCGCCGGGGAGCCCACCGGGACGAGGAAGCCGGGCGTCCCGGTGGTCTTGCGGTGGAAGTTCCGGGGGTCCAGGGCCACGCCCCAGACCGCCTCGTAGACGTGCCGCAGGTCCGCGACCGTGAACTCCTCGCCGCAGAACGCCGTCGCGACCGGCGAGTACTCGAGCTTCGCCCGGGCCCGCTCGACACCGGCGGCGAGGACCGCGCCGTGGTCGAAGGCGAGCCGGTCGGGGGCGGCGTCCCGGACGGGCACCCACTGGACCGAGCGGACGCGGTCGCCCGGGACGGGCGCGGGCAGGTCGGGGGCGAAGACGAGGTACGCGACGCTGACGACGCGCATGCGAGGGTCGCGCCGGGGGTCGCCGAACGCCCCGAGCTGCTCCACGTGCGCGACGTCCCGGCGGACGCCGGTCTCGCGCTCCAGCCGGCGGACGGCCGCGGTGTCGAGGTCCTCGTCGGGCTGCACGAACCCGCCGGGCAGCGCGAGCAGGCCGCGGAAGGGATGGGTGTCCCGCTCGACGAGCAGCACGGTGAGGTCGCCGTCGCGGACGGTCAGCAGGACGACGTCGACGGTGACGGCGAACGGCGGGAAGGCGCCCGGGTCGTACGCGCGGAGGAAGTCGCGCTCGCTCACCGCTCCACCACCGCGCCCGCGCGCTCCATCTCCTCGACGGCCCGCGCCGACGTCTCCGCGGAGACGCCGGCGCACAGGGGGAGCAGCACCCGGACGGCCAGCCCTGCCGCGCAGGCGTCGAGCACGCTGGCCCGGACGCAGTGGTCGGTGGCGACGCCGCAGACGTCGAGGCTGTCCACCCCGCGCAGCGCCTCCCGCAGGCCGGTCGCCTCGAAGGCGGAGTAGGCGGCGGCGTGCTCGCCCTTGCGGACGACGGCGTCGAACAGGTCCTCGGTCAGCGGCTCCTGCAGCCGGGCGCCCCCGGTGCCGACGACGCAGTGCGCCGGCCAGGAGGTCGCGAAGTCGGGCTGGGCGCTGAAGTGGTCGCCCGGGTCGACGTGCCAGTCCTGCGACGCGACGACGACGTCGTACCCGTGGTCGGTGCGCAGCAGGGCGGCGACGTCGGCGGCCACCCGCCTGCCGCCCTGGACGGGCAGGCTGCCGTCCTCGCAGAAGTCGACCTGGACGTCGACGACGAGCAGCGCGCGGGTCATGAGGGGTCCTCCAGCAGGTGGGCGGACCAGGCGGCGGTGCCGGGCCCGAGCAGGCGGGCGTCGTCGGGGAGCTCGGCGAGGGAGGCGGTGCACCTGTCCCGGGCCGCGTCCAGGTCCTCGCGGGCGAGGGGCTGCTGCAGGGCGCGGGCGCCGTCGGGCGGGACCTGCCCGTCGAGCAGCAGCAGCTCGTCGGCGGCCCGGCCGTCGGCGTCGCAGGTGCGGTACGCCGTCTTGCGGCCACCGAGGCTGCGCTTGCCGGAGCTGCGCTTGGCCACCGGCACCATGGCGCCGTCGCGCTCGACCGCGACCAGCTTGTAGACGAACCCGGCGGTCGGGGCGCCGGAGCCGGTGACGACGCTCGTGCCGACGCCGTAGCTGTCGGCCTGCGTGTGGGCGAGCCCGGCGATCGCGTGCTCGTCGAGGTCGGACGTGACGACGACGCGGGTCCGGGTGTTGCCGAGGCCGTCCAGCAGGGCGCGGGCCCGGTGGACCTCCTCGTGCAGGTCGCCGCTGTCGATCCGCACCGCCCCGAGCTCGGGCCCGGCGACCTCGACGGCGGTGCGGATGCCCTGCTCGGTGTCGTAGGTGTCGACCAGCAGCGTCGTGCCGACGCCCTGCGCCGCGACCTGGGCGGCGAAGGCCTCCCGCTCGGTGGCGTGGGCGAGGGTGAAGGCGTGGGCGCTCGTCCCGACGGTGGGCAGCCCGTGCCGGCGCCCGGCCTCGAGGTTGCTGGTGGCGGCGAAGCCCGCGACGTACGACGCCCGGGCAGCCGCGACGGCGGCCTGCTCGTGGGTGCGGCGTCCGCCCATCTCCAGCAGGGGCCGACCACCCGCCGCGATCCGCATCCGGGCGGCGGCGGAGGCGACGGCGCTGTCGTGGTTGAGCACCGACAGGGCGAGCGTCTCCAGCAGCAGGCCCTGCCCGAAGGTGCCCTCGACGGTGAGGACGGGGCTGCCCGGCACGTACGTCTCGCCCTCGGCGTAGGCGCGGACGACGGGCGCGGGCCGGTCCGCGGCGAGCCAGGTGCGGGTGGCGTCCGAGAGGAAGGGGAGCCCGGCGAGGTCCTCGAGCAGGAGGGCGTCGAGCAGGGCGGCGAGGCGGCCCTGCCCCGCGACGACGCCGAACCGCCGGCCGGCCGGGAGCCGGCGCGAGAAGACCTCGAAGACCGCGGGACGGTCGGCCAGGCCCTCCTGCACGGCGGCGTCCAGCATGGTCAGCTCGTACCGGTCGGTCAGCAGCGCCACGCTGGTCCCGGGGGTCCTCGTCAGCATGACGACAACCTACCCCGTGATCGCGCTGTAACGCAGGGCGCTTTCGGGACGAACTGGTCCCTGCCCCCCTCGCAGCACCGCTGTCCTGCCCCTGCCCCTGCTCGCCGCCGAGGGGGACGTGGAGGCCCTCGCCGGCCTCGAGGGCGCCGAGCAGGCCCGGGCGGCCGTGCTGCAGCGCGCCGCCTCGGCCGCGGGCCGGGACGCCGTCGTCGCGCAGTCCGGCGACACCGTCCTCGTGCTCGCCGCACCCCCCGCCGCCGCCCGGGTGCACGCCGCGGCGAGCGCCGCCGTCCGGCTCGTCGACCTGGACGGCGGCACCACCGACGTCCGCCTGCAGCTGCGCGCCGGGACCGCGACCGGGTCCGCCGACCTGGCCCTGCTCCGCACGGCCGCGGCGGCCGCGGCCCGCACCGCCGCACCCGGCGAGGTCGTCCCGGCGGACCCCGCCCTCGTGCAGGCGGCCGCCGACCGCCGCCGGCTCGAGCGGCTGCTCCGGACCGCCGTCGCCGACGACCTCCTGCGGCTGCACTACCAGCCGCTGGTCGACCTCACGACCGGCGCCGTCGTCGGGGCGGAGGCCCTCGTCCGGCTGCAGGACGGCGACGTCCTGGTCCCGCCCGCGGACCTCGTCCCGGTCGCCGAGCAGACCGGGCTGATCGTCGAGATCGGCACGTGGGTCCTGCGCGAGGCCTGCCGCCGGCTCGCGGCCTGGCAGCAGCGGTACCCGTCCCTGGCGACGGTCGCGGTCAACGTGTCGGCCTTCCAGGTCTGCCGCCCGGACTTCGCCGACGTCGTGCTCGACGCCGTCCGGTCGGCGGGAGTCGCCCCCGGCGCGCTGGTGCTGGAGCTGACCGAGTCGGTGGTGCTCGACGCCGGGCCCGTGGCGGTGCAGCAGCTGCACCGGCTGCGCGCGGCCGGCGTCAGCACCGGCGTCGACGACTTCGGCACCGGCTACGCCTCCCTGTCCGGCCTGCGCTCCCTGCCGGTCGCCTTCCTCAAGGTCGACCGGTCCTTCGTCGACGGGCTGCCCGCCTCCGCCTCGGACACCGTCGTCGTGCGGGCGGTCCTCGACCTGGCCCGCGACCTCGGCCTCGCCTGCGTCGTGGAGGGGATCGAGACCGCCGACCAGCTCGCCGCGGTCCAGGCGTTCGGGGCGGTGCAGGGGCAGGGCTTCCTGCTGTCGCGGCCGGTGCCGGAGGACGCCTTCGAGCAGACCCTGTCCGGGTCGCTGCTGCCCGGCGCGGAGATCCGGCTGCCGGGGGCCCGCAGCTCGCCCGCTGCTTGCTGAGCGGACGCCGCTCTGGTGGGGTGGCCCCGTGCCGGAGCTGCCCGAGGTCGAAGCGCTCACCGCGTTCCTGCGTGCCCGCGCCGTCGGGCGGGTCGTGGCCCGGGTCGACGTCGCCGGCATCCAGGCGCTGAAGACCTACGACCCGCCGCCCACGGCGCTCGCCGGCCTGCAGGTCACCGGCGTCGCGCGGCACGGCAAGTTCCTGGACCTCGACGTCGACGGCGTGCACCTGGTCGTGCACCTGGCCCGCGCCGGCTGGCTGCAGTGGAAGGACGCCCTGCCGCCCGCCCCGCCGCGCCCCGGCAAGGGGCCGCTGGCCCTGCGGGTGCACCTCGACGACGGCAGCGGCTTCGACCTCACCGAGGCCGGCACGCAGAAGCGCCTCGCCGTCTACGTCGTGCAGGACCCCGCGACCGTGCCGGGCATCGCCCGCCTCGGGATCGACCCGCTGTCGCCGGAGTTCACGCCCGAGCTCCTGGCCGGCCTGCTCGCCGGCGTCCGCGGCCAGGTCAAGGGCGTGCTCACCGACCAGACCGTGCTGGCCGGCGTCGGGAACGCCTACAGCGACGAGGTCCTGTGGGAGATGCGGATGTCGCCCTTCAAGTCCGCCGCCTCCCTCACGCCCGACGACGTCGCCCGCCTGCACGCAGTGATCGTCGGGACCCTCACTGAAGCCGTGAGCCGGGCCGACGGCCTGGCCGCGGGGAAGCTCAAGGCGGAGAAGAAGAGCGGGCTGAACGTCCACGGCCGGACCGGGCTGCCGTGCCCCCGCTGCAGCGACACGGTCCGCGAGGTCTCGTTCAGCACGAAGTCGCTGCAGTACTGCCCCACCTGCCAGACGGGCGGCAAGCCGCTGGCCGACCGCAGGCTCAGCCGTCTGCTGAAGTAGCGCGCCGGGCCTTCTCGCCGCCGTGGGTGCCGAAGAACCGGGCGGCGGCGAGCCGGACCGAGAGGTCGTAGGTCGGGTAGGCCGCGATCGTCGTCCCCATCCGGGCGAGCAGCACCCGAGCCTGCATGGCGAGCGCCCCGGTGCCGATCTGCTCGCCGGCCATCGGCCCGACGACGGTCATCCCGACCAGGCGGCTGGTGAGCGGCCCGGTGACCCGGCTGTTCAGGGCGATCAGCTTCACGAAGCCGTCGGTCTCCCCGACCGTGCGGGCGCGGTCGCTCTCGGTGTCGTGCACGACGGAGACCCGGACCCGGTCGCCGTACCGCTCCAGCGCCTGCGCCTCGGTCAGCCCGACGTGGGCGACCTCGGGCTCGGTGAACGTCACCCACGGCACGACCCGGTCGCTGAACCGGCTGGGGACCCACCCGAAGGCGTTCTTGGCGGCGAGGCGCCCCTGCTCGTCGCCGACGTGCGTGAACTTCAGGGCGGTGGTGCAGTCGCCGGCCGCCCAGACCGTCTTGGCGGCCCGCATCCGGGCGTCGGTGCGGACGTGGCCGCTGTCGGTCAGCTGCGCACCGGTGGCCTCCAGGCCGGGCGGCACCACCGGCCGGCGCCCGACGGCGACGAGCAGGTGCGAGCCGGACAGCGTGCTGCCGTCGTCCAGGTGCAGGGTCGGCCCGCTGCTCGCCCGCTCCGCCCGGACCCCCGTCCGGACGACGACGCCCTCGCGCTCCAGCACCCGGGTGACGACCGCGCTGGCCTCCGGCTCGTCCTTGCCGAGCAGCCGGTCGCCCCCCTCGACGACGGTGACCTGCGAGCCCAGCCGCCGGAAGGCCTGGGCCAGCTCGACGCCGATGGGCCCCCCGCCGAGCACGAGCAGGTGCGACGGCTGCTCGCGCAGGGCGAAGACGGTCCGGTTGGTCAGGTGCGCGACGTCAGCCAGCCCCTCGACCGGTGGCACCACGGCGGTGCTCCCCGTCGCGACGACGAACCGGTCCGCCGTGACCGTCCGGCCGTCCACCTCGAGGGCGTGCGGGCCGGTGAACGTGGCCGTGCCCCTCAGCAGGTCGATGCCCTCGCTGGCGAGCAGCTCGGGCGACTCGTCCTGCTCGATCTCCTGCACGACGCCCTGCACCCGCTCCATGACGGCCGCGAAGTCGACCACCGGCTCGGCCGAGAAGCCGTAGCGGGGCCCGGACCGGGCTGCCTGAACCCGCCGGGCCGACTCCAGCAGCGACTTGCTCGGGACGCAGCCGTAGTGCGTGCAGTCGCCCCCGGGCAGGTGCTGCTCGACGAGGGCGACCCGCCGTCCCGCCCGTCGGGCCGTACGGGCAGCTCCCAGGCCGGTCGCACCGGCACCCAGGACGACGAGGTCGTAGTCGGTCACTGCATCATCCTGTCGTGCACCCGTCCCCGCTGCCCAGCGTCCCCGTCACCGGCCTCACCCCCGGCGCCCTCCTGCTCGACGTCCGGGAGCAGGAGGAGTGGGACGCCGGGCACGCCCCCGACGCCGTGCACGTGCCCCTGCAGCAGGTGCCGGCGCGGCTGGCCGAGCTGCCGACCGACCGCCCGGTCGACGTCGTCTGCCACTACGGCGGCCGCAGCGCGCAGGCGACCGTGTTCCTGCTGCAGCACGGGGTCGACGCCCGCAACGTCGACGGCGGGATGGACGCCTGGGAGACGGCCGGCCTGCCCGTCGTGACCGACGCCGGGACACCCGGGCGGGTCGTGTGAGCTGGCGGCTGCTCGCCCTGCCCCCCCTCGACGCCGGGCTGCTCGAGGCGCTCTTCGGCGCGACCGCCCTCGGGCCGGACCTCGAGCTGGTCGTCCCGCCCGAGCGCACCCAGGCCGCGGTCGACGCCCTGCTCCCCGACGTCGACCTCGTCCTCGGCGACTGGTCCCCGACCCTGACCGTCCACGCGCCCGGCCCCCGGGTCGCCTTCGTCCAGCAGCCGAGCGTCGGGGTCGACGGCATCGACCTCGAGGCCTGTGCCGCAGCCGGCGTCCCGGTCAGCAACACCGCGGGGGCGAACACGGTCAGCGTCGCCGAGTGGGTGCTGTCCGCGACCCTGTCCCTGCTGCGCAGGACCGTCGAGGGCGACGCCGCCGTCCGCCGGGGCGAGTGGCCGCAGACCACCCTCGGGGGGCGCGAGCTCGCCGGGCTGCGGGTCGGCGTCGTCGGGATGGGGCCGATCGGGCGGCGGGTCGCGACGACGTTCCAGGCGCTCGGGTGCCCGGTCGGCTACTGGTCGCGCACGCCCAAGGACGACGCCCCCGCGACGTTCCACGACCTCGACGAGCTGCTCGCCGGCAGTGACGTCGTCGTCCTCGTGGTGGCCCTGGGGGCCGAGACCCGCGGCCTGCTCGACGCCCGGCGGCTCGGCCTGATGAAGCCCGGCAGCCTGCTGGTCAACGCGGCCCGGGGCGGCGTCGTCGACGAGCCCGCCCTGGTGCGGGCCCTGCAGGCGGGGACCCCGGCGGGCGCCGCCCTCGACGTCTTCGCTGCGGAGCCCCTGCCCCTGGACAGCCCGCTGCGGGGGCTGCCGGTCCTGCTCTCGCCGCACGCCGCCGGGTCGACGTCGGAGGCCGGGATGCGGATCGTGGGCGCGGCCGCGGCGAACCTGCGGCGGGTCCTGGCGGGCGAGCCGGTGGTCGACGTCGTGAACGGGCTCCCCGGACGGGTGTCGCGTCGGCAGAACGGGTTCACGACGGGCTGATCTGCGGCACGATCGGGCTGTGCATCCCGAGGGCCGCGTGCAGCCGGTGCAGGTCGTCGCCCACCGGGGCAGCTCGGGCGCGGTCGCCGAGCACACGCTGGCGGCGTACGAGCTGGCCCTCGCCGAGGGGGCGGACGCCCTCGAGTGCGACGTCCGGCTGACCCGCGACGGCGTGCTGGTCTGCGTGCACGACCGCCGGGTCGAGCGCACCTCCGACGGCCGGGGCGTCGTGTCGACGCTCGAGCTGGCGGAGCTGTCGGCGTTCGACTTCGCGTCGTGGAAGGACCCGCACGTGGAGGGGGCCTGGGAGGAGGCCGACGTCGACCAGGAGCGGCGCTCCGTGCTCACCCTGGAGCGGCTGCTGGAGCTCGCGGCCGACAGCCGGGGGCCGACCGGGCGGCCCGTCCAGCTGCACATCGAGACCAAGCACCCCACCCGCTACGGCGGCCTGGTCGAGCGGTCCCTCGTCGACGTCCTGGAGCGCCACGGGCTGGCCCGGCCGCTGTCGCGGTCGGTGTCGCCGGTGACGGTCATGAGCTACGCCCCGACCTCGCTGCGGCGCGTCCACCTGATGGCGCCCCTGCTGCCGACCGTCTACCTGATGGACCGGGTCCCGGTGCGCTACCGCGACGGGCACCTGCCCCGGCAGGTCGGCGCGGCCGGCACGGCGCTGGCGATCCTCAAGGCCCACCCCGGCTACGTCGAGCGGGTCCACGCCCGGGGCGGGCGGGTGCACTGCTTCACGGCGGACGAGCCGGAGGACATCCAGCACCTGCTCGACATCGGGGTGGACGCCGTCATCACGAACCACCCGCGGCGGGCCCGCCGGCTCATCGACGCGCGAGCAGGCGCTCCGCGAGGGTGAGGCCGGACAGGTAGGCGGCCTCGACCTTGCTGGCGCCCCAGCCGTCCCCGCACAGCCCGACGCCGGCGTCCCCGAGGAAGCACGGGGCCTCCCGCTCCCCGACCGGCTTGGCGTGCGTCCAGCGCTGGACGTGCGTGGTGCGCGGGGCCGGCAGGTCCAGGAGCCGGGTCAGGGCCTCGACCAGGGCCGGGCCGGCCGCCGGCGGGTCCGCCAGCCGGGTCGCCGCGAAGGCGGGCGTGCTGTGGGCGACCAGCACCGGCGCGTCGTCCCCGCGCCGGCGGCCGTCGTCGGCGACCCAGTCGAGGACGTCGTCGTCGTGGACGAAGGCGCCGTCCAGCTCCCAGGTGCGCTCCTCGAACACGGCGGCGAGGGCGAGGACCGGCTGCCAGTCCCGCCCGTCGAGCGCCGCCCGCTCCGGGGTCATCGCGGCGTCCAGGACGGCGAGCGCCTGCGGGTCGGGCATCGCGAGGACGACGGCGTCGTAGGGCGTGCCGTCGACCGTCGGCCCGGGGCCGACCTGCTGCACGGTGGTCTCCTGCCGGACGTCGAGGCCTCCCGCGAGGTCCGCGACCAGGCTGCGCAGCCCCTGTGCGGCGCCGTACCTCGTCGGCCCGGTCTTGCGCTCGCCCGACGGCAGGACGCTGAAGGTGTCGGTCCACTCCCGGGCGAGACCGCGCGAGGTCCAGTCGTCGACCTGCGTGCGGAACCGGTCGTCGCGGACCGTGAAGTAGGACGCGCCGAGGTCGACGTACCGCCCCTCGATCCGGCGGCTGGCCATCCGGCCCCCGGGCACGCGCCCGCGGTCCAGGACGACGACGTCCTCGCCCGCCCCGGACAGCGCCCGGGCGCAGGTGCTGCCGGCGATGCCCGCCCCGACGACGCAGATCCTCATGCCCCGACCCTCCCCCCGACGGGGACCTCCCGCCACACCTAGGCTCGGCCCGTCCCGCCGCCAGCCCCCGGAGCCCTCCATCAGCAGCCGCCGCAAGCCCGCCGCCACCCCCGCCGCCGTCCCCGGCCCCTCCGGTCCAGGTGCTGGCGGCGAGGTCCCCGTCGTCGGGCTGCGCGAGCCGTGCCCGTGCGGGTCGGGGAAGCGGTACAAGGCCTGCCACGGGAAGGTGGAGCTCGACACCTTCGTCGCGCGGCCGTTCGCGGGCCGGGCCGACGAGACCGAGTGGATCGCCCTGCGCGAGGTCGTGCCCGCCGCGACCGCGCCGCTGCGGGTGGTCGGGCACGAGGACCGCACCGTCGTGCTGGCCACCGTCCTGCCGCTCGCCTGGCCCGCCATGGTCCGCGCCGACGGCACCGTCTTCCTCGGCCTGCAGGTGCAGACCCGCGGCGGGGACGTCAGCCGCGACCTCGCCGCCGCCCTGGAGCAGGCGCTCGAGACGACCCCCGGCAACTCCGTCACCCCTCTCGGGCTGCCGGGCAGCGGTCCGCGCCTGCAGGACCTGCTGGCCCCCGAGCCCCTCGACGTGACGGTCCACGACGGGTTCGACTTCTGGGTCGAGGGCGTCGCAGACCCGACGGGCGAGGTCGCCGAGTCGATGGAGCGGGCCAACACCTCGGTGGTCCCCACCGCGCGGCTGTCGTCCGTCTCGTCCGCCTACTGGTGCCGCATCCGCGAGCGGTCCCACCTGCGCTGGGTCCTGCCCGAGGACGAGGAGCCGCTGCTGGACGCGCTCGCCCGTCTGGCCACCGAGCCGGGCGGCCTGTCGGTCGGCGAGGACTCCCGGTACATCGGCAGCTTCCGCGCCCACGGCCGGCTCGTGCCGGTCTGGGACCTGCTGCCCGAGACCGAGGCGGACGCCGTCGAGGAGCCGGCCGCGGCATTGCGGGCCCGGCTGGACGAGGCCCTCGCGTCGCCCAGGGCGCTGACGTCGGACGAGAAGCGCTCGCGGCAGGGCCTGCTGTCGCGGCAGCTGACCCTGCGGTAGGGCTGACCAGGGCGGACCGGGGCCGACCAGGACTGTCGGACCCGGGTGGGAGCGTCCGGCCATGACGGTGATCCCGCTGCTGACCGGCCTGTCCGACGACGAGCTCGCCGAGCAGATCGTGACCTGGTCCGGCCGCCTCGCGGCCGGCGAGGCCCGGCTGCTCGACCTCGTGGCCGAGTTCGACCGCCGCGAGGCCTGGGGCGGTCCCGGGCTGCTGTCCTGCGCGCACTGGCTGCAGTGGCGGGTCGGGCTCTCGCCGGGAGCGGCGCGGGAGAAGGTCCGGGTCGCCCGGCGGCTGCGCGATCTCCCGCTGGTCCGGGCGGCCCTCGGTGAGGGCAGGCTGTCCTACTCCAAGGCCCGGGCGGTCACCAGGGCCGCGTCGGTCGACGACCAGCAGCTGTGGCTCGACCTCGCGGCCGACGCGACGGCGGGGCAGCTCGAGCGCCTGGTGCGGGGGGTGGGCCGGGTCCGCCGGACCGAGCAGGACGCGGCCGACCCGGAGGCCGCGGCCCACCGGATGCGGGCCAGCAAGCGCTACGACGAGGACGGGACGGTGGTCTACACGCTGCGCCTGCCCGCCGACCAGGCGGTGGTGGTCGACGCCGCCCTGGAGCAGGCCCGGTCGGAGCTCGACCGGGCGCCCGTCGACCTTCCCGAGGGCGTCTCCGCGGAGACGCCCCGGAAGGCCTCCCTCGCCGACGCCCTGCTCGCTGTCGCCGCCCGGGTCCTCGAGCAGGCCGCCCCCGACGTCGCCCGCCGGTCGCGGGCGGCGCTGACCGTCCAGGTCGACCCGCTCAGCGGCTGGGGCCGGCTCCGCGACGGGGAGCTGCTCCCGCCGACGTCACTGCGTGCGGTCGCGGCAGACCTCCCCCGGGCCCTGCGGCCCCTGGCGCGCGCGGACCTCCGGCGTCACGACAGCGGCCGCGCCCGGCGCCGCCCGACGCAGCTGCTGCGGGACCTGCTCGGGACGCTGGACGGCGAGCGCTGCCGCTACCCCGGCTGCACCCGGCACCGCCGCCTGCACGCCCACCACGTCCAGGAGTGGTCGGACGGCGGAGCGACCGACCTCGACAACCTGCTGCTGCTCTGCCCCCGGCACCACACGCTCGTCCATGCCGACGGGACCGTGCTGGTGCTCACCCCGGACCGGCGGCTCGAGGTCCGGACCGCCGCCGGCGTGAGGGTCCCGCACCTGCCGGCCGCTCCCTGGGCGTCGTCCGACGCCTTGCCCGGCGTCTCCGCGGAGACGCTGAGGCCCCCGCTGGCCGACCGGCTGGACCTGCACTACGCCGTCAGCGTGCTCGTGCAGCAGGCCGCCTAGCCAGGGCAGCGTCCAGGGCGTCCAGGGCGTCCAGGGCGCTCAGACCTCGGGCAGCTCGTCGCGCAGCACCGGGCAGCTCATGCACCGCGGTCCGCCCCGGCCGCTCCCGAGCTCGCTCCCGGCGATCCGCACGACCTCGATGCCGTGCTTCTCCAGCCGGTCGTTCGTCTCGGTGTTGCGCTCGTAGGCGACGACCAGCCCGGGGGCCAGCGCGAGGGTGTTGTTGCCGTCGTCCCACTGCTCGCGCTCGGCCGTCACCGGGTCGAGCCCGGTGTCGACCGTGCGGATGCGGTCGACGCCCATCGCCGCGGCCGCCGCCTCGAGGAACGGCGCGGGGTCGCCGCAGACGAGTCCGTCCTCGCCGTCGGGCGTCACGGGGTAGGCGAGCAGGCTGTCGGCCACGACCGGGTACATGACGACGGCGTCCCGGTCGACCATGGTGCAGATGGTGTCGAGGTGCATCGTCGCCCGCTCCTGCGCGATGGGGACGGCGAGCACGGTGTGGGCCAGGCCGCTGGCGAAGGCCCGCAGCGCGAAGGCCTCGACGCCGGCGGGCGTCGTCCGCTGGCCGACCCCGACGGCGACCACGCCCGGGGCCATGAGCAGGACGTCGCCGCCCTCGAACCAGGCCTCCTCCCTGCTGCCGCCGTAGAGCAGGGGCGTCCCGGCGAAGCGCGGGTGGTGGCGGTAGACCGCACCGGTCAGGGCCGTCTCGCGCTGCCGCGCGTGCATGGAGGGACTGGTGACGGCGACGTGGTCGGCGACCCAGACGGACGAGTCCCGGGTGAACAGCAGGTTCGGCAGCGGCCGGACGACGAACTCGTGCGCGCCGGCCAGCCGGGCGACGACGCCCTCCGCGCCGGTGCGCGGGAGCTCGTCGTGGGTGAGGCCGGCCTGCAGGACGCGGGCCAGGTCGTCCGACGGCAGGTCGAGCAGCCAGCTCCGCAGGACCGCGGCGAGCGACGGACCGACGACGGTGGGGGCGACCGCCGCGTGGACGGTCTCGGCGCGGGCGTCCGGCAGGTCGAGGACCTGCACCAGCAGCTCGCTCAGGTACAGCACCTCGACGTCGCGGGCACGCAGCGCCTCCGCGAACCCGTCGTGCTCCTCCTGCGCCCGGGCCAGCCACGGGAGGCCGTCGAACAGGAGGTCGGCGCTGTTGCGCGGCGTCAGCCGGGAGAGCTCCGGCCCGGGCCGGTGCAGCATCACCGTGCGGAGCCGGCCGACCTCGGAGGTGACGTGGGCGGCCGGCGTCGTCATGCCGCGGAGACTAGGCGGCGGCGCTGTCCTCGTCGTGGGCGGCCGTGCTGGTGCGCGCCACCAGGTCGCGCCGGACGGCCTCGAAGAAGCGGAGGTTGACCGTCGACCGCCACCACGCGCCCTTGACGATGCGCGGGCCCCAGGCGGGCTTCTCGGTCACGGTCGGGACGACGGCCTTGTCCATCCAGTCGCGCCCGTGGACCGGGTCGACCTCGGCGTGCTCGACGTAGAACGGGTACGCGTCCGCGGGCGCGCCCAGGCGGTCGAAGCCCTGGAGCACGAGGCGGCAGCGCGGGCCGGCCTGCAGCTCGAGCAGCCCGAGGGCGCCGAGCATCTCCGGCTGCAGCCAGCGGTTCGTCGCCAGCAGCCCGCCGAGGGCGGCCCGCTCGAGCGCCTCGACCGGCATCTGCGACCGCGGCACGTGCGGCAGCTGGATCGCCGCGGACAGCCGCTGGTGCAGGACGGTGTGGACGCCGTCGGGGTCGCCCTGGCCCATCTCGTCCCAGTAGTTCTTGCCGAGCTCGAGCTTCGCGCTGCCGAACAGGCCGACCTGGCAGACGGCGACGAGGTCGTCGAAGCCGCCGTCGGGGCCGCCCTCGAGGGCCAGGAAGTCGACGAGCTCGGACCAGCTGGCCTCCTTCGCGAGCCACCGGTAGGCGTGGGGCAGCCGGTCCTTGGCGGCGACGGCGCGCATGGCCGACACCACGCGGTCGACGTCGGTCGCCTCGGTCAGCGCCCCGGCGGCCTGCCAGTCGCGCTCGAGCTCCTCCAGCCAGGCGGTCTCGAGCCGGTCCTTGATCTCCGCGACGACCGGGTGGCCCTGGAAGCGGGCGCGGGCTCCGACGACGTCGAGGGGCGCGGTGTGGAGGTCGTAGACGGACAGCAGGGTGAGGAACCGGTCGCGCAGGTCGACGGGGTCCGCGCCGAGCAGGCCGTTCAGGGCGGCAGGCCCGACGTCGAGGGCGTCGTCGAGCAGGGTCGACAGCGGGGTGCGGGCGTCGTCGAAGGCGACGTCGGAGACGAGGGTGGGCGCGGAGGTGGTGAGCGGGGTCATGGCGGTGCGGTCCTCCTCAGGACACGTGCGTCCTCTCTGGAGTTCCCGCGTTCACACGGCGGTAACGCGACCCGGCCGCCGCTCCTGGTGACGCTGGTGTGGCGGTGACGGAACAGAGGGGGTCGGGCACGGGTCGTCTCGACAGCGACCGCTCCCCCGAGAGGACCCACCGTGATCTCGATCGACCAGGCACGCACCCTGCAGGGCAAGGACCTCTACGGCACGGGTGGCGAGAAGCTCGGCACCATCGACGACCTGTACGCCGACCGCGACGGGGGCGAGCCCACCTTCGCGACCGTCCACACCGGCCTGTTCGGCACCAAGACCCACTTCGTGCCGCTGGCCTCCGCCGAGCTGACCAGCGACGGCGTCCAGGTGCCCTACGCCAAGAGCCTCGTCGGCGACGCGCCGAACATCGACCCCGACGCGGAGCTCTCGCCGGCCGAGGAGCAGCGCCTCTACAGCCACTACGGGGTCACCGGCGGCGGCCAGACGGCGCCCGCCGCCACGGGCGGGAACGCGCACGGCACCGTCGGGCACGACACCAGCGGCCCGACGACGGACGACGCCATGACCCGCTCCGAGGAGCGCCTGCACGTCGGCACCGAGCAGGTCGAGGCGGGCCGGGCGAAGCTGCGGAAGTACATCACCAGCGAGACCGAGACCCGCACCGTCCCCGTCTCGCACGAGGAGGTCCGGATCGAGCGCGAGCCCATCACGGACGGCAACGTCGGCAAGGCGCTCGACGGCCCGGACCTGTCGGAGGAGGAGCACGAGGTCGTGCTGACCGCCGAGGAGCCGGTCGTCGCCAAGGAGACCGTCCCGGTCGAGCGCGTGCGCCTCGACACCGAGACCGTCACGGAGCAGGCCACCGTCTCGGAGGAGGTCCGCAAGGAGCAGATCGACGCCGACGGCGTCTACCCCGCGGGCGGCACGCAGGACACCACGGGCACCCGCACCCGCACCGAGACCGACAGCGAGCTCACGGTCGAGCCTCGCCGGTAGCAGGACCACCCGGGCCCGTCTCCCTCAGGGGAGGCGGGCCCGCACGCGTGCGTGGGCCTCGAGCAGGACGTCCTGCGCCGGGCGCCCGAGCGCGGCCGCCGCCGCCTCGACGTCGTCCCACTCCGGCATCGCGTTGACGACGTCGCCGTGCAGCAGGCCCAGCTTCACCCGGACGCGCCGCCCCCCGACGTCGACCGCGGTCTCGCGCCGGTCCAGGGCGTGCTTGCCGACGACGCTCTCGCGCAGCCCGAGCGACGTCGTCGTCCGGAACACCACCTCGCGCAGGGCGGGGGCGCCGGCCGGGGTGCACAGCACGGACAGCGTGTGCGCCGGACGGCCCTTCTTCATGAGCACCGGCGTCAGCCACGCGTCGCTGGCGCCGGCGTCCAGCAGGGCCCGCAGCACCCCCGGCCACACCCGGGGGTCGAGGTCGTCGACGTTGGTCTCGAGCAGCACGGCGGTCCCGGACGTCTCCGCGGAGACGCCCCCGAGGACGAGCCGCACGGCGTTCGCGACCTCGGGCAGGTCGCGCCCGCCGGCCCCGACGCCGACCCGGTCGAGCACCATCGGCGGCAGGGGACCCCAGTCGTCGACGAGCACCGCGAGCAGGGCCGCGCCGGTGGGGGTCGTCGCCTCGTGCGGGCTCGGCCCGGCCTGGACCGGCAGGCCCCGCAGCAGGGCGAGCACCGCCGGCGCGGGCACCGGCAGCGGGCCGTGCGCCCCGCGGGTGGTCCCCGAGCCGAGCGACAGCGGCGACGCCGTCAGCCGCTCCAGCCCCAGGTGCGCGAACCCCGCGCACACCCCGACGACGTCGGCCAGCGCGTCGAGCGCCCCGACCTCGTGGAAGTGCACGTCGTCGACGTCGACCCGGTGGACCGCGGCCTCGGCGGCCGCCAGCCGGGCGAACACCTCGAGGGCGCGGCCGCTGACCGTCGTGCGGAGGTCGCGCCAGCTGCGGACGGCGTCGGTGGCGGGGCAGTCGACGTGGACGCGCGTCGCACCGAGCCCCCCGCGCTGCACCTGCTCCACCCGCAGCCGCACCGGCTCGACGGGCAGCGCGGACACGGCGTCCTGCAGGACCTCGAGCGGGACGCCCGCGTCGACGAGGGCCCCGAGCAGCATGTCGCCGCTGGCGCCGGCACCGCCGTCGACCCAGCCGATCACGGTCAGCGCCGCGCGATGCGGGCGGCGAGGACGCCCGCGCCGTAGCCGTTGTCGATGTTCACGACGCCGACGCCGGGCGCGCAGGAGTTGAGCATCCCGAGCAGGGCGGCCAGCCCGCCGAAGGAGGCGCCGTAGCCGACGCTCGTGGGGACGGCGACCATCGGCGTGCCGACCAGCCCGGCGACGACGCTCGGCAGCGCCCCCTCCATCCCGGCGACGACGACGAGGCAGTCCGCGCCGTCGAGCACCGGCCGGACGGCCAGCAACCGGTGCAGCCCCGCGACGCCGACGTCGTCGACCCGCTGCACCCCCGCGCCGTGCACCCGGGCGGTCAGCGCGGCCTCGGCGGCGACCGGCCCGTCGGAGGTCCCGGCCGCGACGACGACGACCCGCCCGCGCGGCTCGGGCAGGCGCCCGACGGCCACGGACGTCCCCGCGATCTCGACCACCTCGTGCGCGGCGGTCAGCGCCTCGACGGTGCCGGGGGTGCAGCGCGTGACGAGGACGGCCCGGTCGGACGACGACAGCAGCGACGCCACGACCTCGAGGACCTGGGGCGTGGTCTTGCCGGCCCCGTAGACGACCTCGGGGTCGCCGGTGCGCAGCGCCCGGTGGGAGTCGACGACGGAGTGGGCGAGGTCGTCGTAGGGGGCGGTGGCGAGCCGGGCGAGGGCGTCGTCGGGGGCGGTGCTGCCGGACGCGACGGCCTCGAGCAGCGCCCGCACCTGCTCGCGATCCACGCCGCCGAGCCTAGGCTGCCCGCGTGCCTGCGACCTTCGGCTACCTGGGGCCCGCCGGCACCTTCAGCGAGGCGGCGCTGCGCACCCTCGACGTCGCGGGGGAGGCGGACCTCGTCCCGTGCGTGACGGTCGCGGCGGCGCTGCAGGCGGTCCGCGAGGGGGACCTCGACGCCGCGCTCGTGCCGCTCGAGAACTCGATCGAGGGCTCGGTCGCGACGACGCTCGACGAGCTGGCCGGGGGCGCGGCGCTGCAGGTCCGGCGCGAGGTGCTGCTGCAGGTGCAGTTCAGCCTGCTGGCCCTCCCCGGGACGGACCGGGCGGCCGTCCGCACCGTGGCGACGCACCCGCACGCCGAGGCGCAGTGCCGTCGGAGCCTGGCCGACCCTCGTCCCGGACGCGACCGTCGTGCTGACCAGCTCGACCGCCGAGGCGGCCCGCGCCGTGGCGGCCGGGCAGTACGACGCCGCCGTCAGCGCGCCCGTCGCCGCGCAGCACTACGGGCTGGCCGAGCTGGCCACCGAGGTCGCCGACAACCTCGACGCCGTCACGCGGTTCGTCCTCGTCGGGCCGGCCCGGACCGCTGCCGGCACCCACGGGCGCCGACCGGACCACCCTCGTCGCCTTCCTCACCGACGACGGCCCGGGCGCCCTGCTGGCGCTGCTCACCGAGTTCGCCGTCCGCGGGGTGAACCTGACCCGGATCGAGTCGCGGCCGTGGGGCGGCGTCCTCGGGCGGTACTGCTTCTCGCTCGACGCCGAGGGGCACGTCAGCGAGGCGCGGCTCGGGGAGGCGCTGTCGGCGCTCAAGCGGGTCTGTGCCGACGTCCGGTTCCTCGGCAGCTACCCCCGGGCCGACGGCGTCCCGGCGCGCGTGGTGCCGGGCAACGGCGACGCCGACTTCGACGCGGCCGCGGAGTGGCTGGCGAGGCTGCGCGGCTAGCCGGTCAGCTCGGCCAGGACGGCGTCGAGGTCGAGGTCCTCGGGCGGCGGCCAGGGCCAGCCGATCGTGCCGTCGCCGTGCCACCGCGGCACGAGGTGCACGTGCACGTGGTCGACCTTCTGCCCCGACGCCGCCCCGTTGTTCTGCCGAAGGGTCAGCCCGTCCGGGGACAGCCGCTCGCGCAGCCGCAGCGCCACCCGGTGCACCGTGCGGGCGACGTCGGCCAGCGCCTCCTCGTCGGCGTCCCAGATCTGCACGGCGTGCGCCCGCGGGACGACGAGGGTGTGGCCCTTGGCGGCCGGGGCGGTGTCCAGGAAGGCGATCGCGGCGTCGTCCTCGTGGACGACCCGCACCGGCAGCTCCCCCGCGACGATGCGGCAGAAGACGCAGGGGTCTACCTCCACAGCGCTGCGACCGCTTCCACGACGGACGCCGCCTGCGCCTGCCCGGCGAGCCCGGCCGGACGGCGGGTCGCGGGGTCGAGGGGGTTGCTGCCGAAGGCGGCCCGGGAGGCGTCGTCGGGCTCGACGAGCAGCACGCGGTCGCCGAGCAGGGGGCGGTCGTCGTCCCAGCCGGCGCCGAGCGGGCCGGACCCGGCCGCGCCCAGCGGTGCGAGGACGAGCACGCGGGCGGCGCCGGCGGCGAGGTCGGCGTTGAGCGCGGTGTGCACGCCGCCGTCGACGTAGCGGCGGCCGCCGAGGGTGACGGGCGGCCAGACGCCGGGGACGGCGCAGCTCGCCGCGACGACGTCGACGAGGGGGGAGCCGCACGAGGCGTCCAGGCGCGGAGCGCTCGCCCGTGAGGGCGTCGACGACGGTGACGACCAGGGCGGCCGGCCAGTCGTGCACGGGGAGCCGCGCCGCCACGACGTCCCGCCGGGCCTGCTCGGGCACGGTCTCGGCGGCCAGCGCCATCGCGCCGACCTGCCTGCGGACCTCCTCGGGCGTGGCCCCCGCGACGGCCTCGGCGAACTGCGCCACGAGGGTGTCGAGGTCGACGGTCGCGGCCAGCTCCGGGGTCTGCCGGGCGGGGTCGACCTGACGGGCGAGCATCTCGGCGGGCTCCACCCCGGTGGCCAGCCAGGCGCCGACGACCGAGCCGGCGGAGGTGCCGACGACGAGGTCGGCGTCGTCGAGGCGGACCCCCTGCTCGGCCAGCCCGGCGAGCAGGCCGGCGCTCCAGGCGATGCCCGCGACCCCGCCGCCCCCGAGGACCACCGCGCGCTCGCTCGTCATGCGGACGACCCTCTCACCCGGCCGACTCGTGCGGCGCGGTGAGCCGGACCTCCTGCAGGTCGAGCTCGTGCCGCAGCTCGCGCACCACCCCCGCCGGCAGCCCGTCGGCGACCCGGAGCCGCTCGAGCTCCGCGCCCTGCACCCGCACCAGCTCGAGGCGCAGCTCGGTCAGGTCGACCTCGGGGTCGTCGGTCTCGCCCTCGGACAGCCGGTCGCGGGCCTGCTCCCAGACCGCCCGCAGCGGCTGGGCGCCGTCGTCGGTGATGTCGCCCTGGGCCTCGAGCTCGTCGAGCCGGGCGAGGGCGGTCTCGGCCAGGGCGAGCCGGGCCCGGCGCTCGTGCACGCCGGCGTCCTCGTCGCCCGACAGGTGCGTGGCCCGCAGCAGCAGGGGCAGCGTGGTGCCCTGCACGACGAGGGTCGCGAGCACGACGACGCTGGTCAGGAACAGCACCAGCGGCCGGGCCTCGACCGCGAGCGGCACGGCCAGGGCGGCGGCCAGGCTGACGGCGCCGCGCATGCCGGTCCACCCGACGACGAGCCGCTCGGCCCGGCTGCTGGGCGCCGGGGGCCGCCCGAGCAGTGCCCGCACCTTGTAGACCGGCCCGGGGACGACGAACTGCCACAGGACGCGGAGCCCGACGACCGACAGCACGACCGCGGCCGCGACGACGGGGAGCCGGCCCGGCCCGAGCGACGGGCCCTCGCCGAGGACGGTCCGCACCTGCAGGCCGAGCAGCACGAACAGGACGGCGTTGAGGGCGAGGTCGAGCAGGGACCAGAAGGCCGCGCTCTGCAGGCGGGCCGCGGAGGTGAACACTCCCCCGTGCCGCCCGAGGACGAGCCCGGCCGTGACGACGGCGAGCACGCCCGAGACCGCCACCTCCTCGGCGAGCACGTAGGCGGCGTACGGCGTCACGAGCGACAGCAGCAGCTGCAGCCCGACGTCGTCGAGGGGGCGGCGGGACAGGTAGACGACCGTGCCGACGCCGAGCCCGACGGCGATCCCCCCGCCGACGGACAGCCCCAGGGTCGCGGCCGTGTGCCCGACGGTCGGGGTGCCGGTCGTGACGGCCTCGACGGCGACGGCGAACAGCACGAGCGCGGTGGCGTCGTTGATGAGGCTCTCGCCCTCGACCAGGTCGACGACGAAGCGCGGCGCACCCAGCCGGCGGAAGACGCCCGACGCCGCCACCGGGTCGGTGGGGGCGACGACGGCGCCCAGCACCAGGCCCTCGGCGAAGGAGACGTCGGGCACGAGCAGCGTCGTCACGCCGGCGACCAGGAAGGCGGTCGCGAGCACGAGCCCGACCGACAGCAGGGCCAGGGGCGTGGCGATCCGCCGGAGCGTCTGCGGGTCGGTGAGGAACGAGGCGCGGAACAGCAGCGGCGGCAGGAAGACCAGGAAGACGAGGTCGGGCGGCAGGTCGAGCTGCGGGGCGGTCGGCAGGAAGCTCGCGGCCAGCCCGACGGCGACCAGCACCACGGGGTCGGGCAGGCCGGTGCGCCGGGCCAGGGCGACCCCGAGCAGCACCACGACCCCGAGGGCGAGCAGCAGCAGGGGCAGGGTCTCGGCGTCCATCAGGAGCCCCCTGCCCCGGCAGGGGCCGGGCTAGTGCGCGTGGGAGGGCACGACCGGGCCCTCGCTGGCCTGGACCACGACCTTGCCCTGCCCGGTGAACGCCAGCTGGAAGGCCTCGCCGCTCCCGCGGCCGATCAGCGCGGCCGCCGTCGCCGTCCGCCGGACGCTCGTCGTGAGGGCGGTGTCCCAGGCGACCGCCGACTGCAGGTCGCAGAACGTGGGCGCCTCGGCGACGTCCAGCACCACCGGCGTGCCCGACGTCGACAGCACCACCGTCCCGACGCCGGTCAGCACCGTGTTGAACAGCCCGCCCGAGAGCATCGAGGCGCCCTCGACGCGCTTGACGTCCCAGGTGAGGGTCGGGTCGAAGGCCAGCAGGTTGTCGCCGTTGACGGTGAGGCTGTCGCCCTCGAGGTGCACGACGAACAGCTCGCGGGCGTCGCGCGCCAGGTACAGGTCGCCGCGGCCGGTGCAGCGCATCAGGGGCAGGCCCTCGCCGGTCAGGGCCTTCTTGAGGAAGCGCCCGAAGCCGGCGCCCTCGTAGGCGAAGTCGACCGCCCCCTGGTAGGCGACCATCGCGCCCTGCCGGGCGAGCAGCTCGCCGTCGAGCCGCACCTTCACCAGCTGGGGGTTCTCCAGGCGCACGCGCTTGTCGTGCTCGGTCTCGGCGTACCAGCCGAACAGGTCGCTCCGCACGGGGCCGAGCCTGTCACGCCCTCCCTAGACTCGCGTCGTGATCGACCTGAAGCTGCTGCGCGAGGACCCCGACCGCGTGCGCGCCTCGCAGGAGGCCCGTGGCGACGACCCCGCCCTGGTCGACGCGCTCCTGCAGGCCGACGCGCACCGCAGCGACGTCGTGTCCCGGGCGGACAGCCTGCGCGGGGAGCAGAAGGCGGTCTCGCAGTCGGTCAAGAAGGCCTCCCCGGAGGAGCGCCCCGCCGTCCTCGAGCAGGCCAAGGCGCTGGCCGCCCAGGTGAAGGAGCTCGAGGCGGAGCAGACCGCGGCGGAGGCGGCGCTGCGGACGGCGCACCTCGCCGTGGCGAACGTCGTGGAGGGCGCGCCCCCCGGCGGCGAGGCCGACAGCGTCGAGATCGAGGTGGTCGGCGAGGTCCCGACCTACGACTTCCCGGTCCGCGACCACCTCGACGTCGGGACGCTGCTCAAGGCCATCGACACCGAGCGCGGGCGCCAAGGTCAGCGGCTCGCGGTTCGCCTTCCTCACCGGCGTCGGCGCCCTGCTCGAGCTCGCCCTGGTCAACCTGGCGATGGCGCAGGCGGTCGAGGCCGGGCTGGTGCCGGTCATCGCGCCCGCGCTGGTCCGGCCCGAGGCGATGGAGGGCACCGGCTTCCTCGGCGCGCACGCCGCGGAGGTCTACAAGCTCGAGGCGGACGACCTCTACCTGGTCGGCACCAGCGAGGTCCCGCTCGCCGCGTTCCACTCCGGGGAGGCGCTGGAGGAGCTGCCCCTGCGCTACGCCGGGTTCTCCTCCTGCTTCCGCCGCGAGGCCGGCAGCCACGGCAAGGACACCCGCGGGATCATCCGCGTGCACCAGTTCGACAAGGTCGAGATGTTCAGCTACGTCGCTCTGGAGGACGCCGAGGCCGAGCACCAGCGCCTGCTGCAGGCCGAGAAGGACTTCCTGACGCAAGCTCGAGCTGCCGTTCCACGTGCTCGACGTCGCGGCCGGCGACCTCGGCACCAGCGCCGCCCGCAAGTACGACTGCGAGGCCTGGCTGCCGTCGCAGCAGCGCTGGCTGGAGCTGACGTCGACGAGCAACTGCACCGGGTTCCAGGCCCGGCGGCTCGGCATCCGCAGGAAGGGCGGCGGCACCGTCGCGACCCTGAACGGCACGCTCTGCGCGGTCGGCCGCACGATCGCGGTCCTGCTCGAGGTGCACCAGCGGGCCGACGGCTCGGTGCACGTGCCCGCGGCCCTCCGCCCGTACCTCGGCGGCCGGACCGAGCTCACCCCCGCGTGAGGACGCCCCGGCTGGTCGCCACCGACCTCGACGGCACCCTGCTGCGTCCCGACCTGACGGTGGGCCCGCGGACCCTCGCGGTGCTCGCCCGGGTCGAGGAGGCCGGCGTCCCGTTCGTCATGGTCACCGGCCGGCCGCCGCGCTGGATGGCGCCCGTGGTCGAGCAGACCGGGCCACCGCGGCCTGGCCGTCTGCGCCAACGGCGCGCTCGTCTACGACCTGCACACCGAGCAGGTCGTGCAGGCGCACCTGCTCACCTCCGACGCGACCGCCGAGGTGGTGGCAGCGCTGCGCCGCGAGGTGCCCGGGCGTCGCGTTCGCGACCGAGGACGCCGACGCCGTGTTCGGCCACGAGCCGGACTACGTCGTCCGGTGGGAGACCGACGGCATGCGCATCGCCCCGGTCGAGGAGCTCGCGGCCAAGGGCGTCGCGAAGCTGCTGGTGCGGCACGAGGGGCTCGACGGCGACCAGCTGCTCGCGGCCGCCCGCGCCGCCCTGGGCGGCCTGGCCGAGACGACGCACAGCAGCAGCGACGGGCTGCTCGAGATCAGCGCCGCGGGCATCAGCAAGGCCAGCGGCCTGGCCGCCTTCGCCGCCTCGCACGGCGTCGACGCCGCGGAGGTCATCGCCTTCGGCGACATGCCGAACGACCTGCCGATGCTCGGCTGGGCCGGCCACGCGGTCGCCATGGGCAACGCGCACCCCGACGTGCTCGCGATCGCCGACGAGGTCACCGCGACCAACGCCGACGAGGGCGTGGCCCAGGTGCTGGAGCGGTTCTTCTAGCTACAGGTACTGCCCCGTGCCGCCGGGCACCGGGATCGAGGGGGCGGCGGGCAGCTCGCGACCGCCCCGCTCGGCGGCCATCTTGGCGGCCATCTGCTGCGCGAACAGCGCGGTCTGGATCCCGTGGAACAGGCCCTCGAGCCAGCCGACCAGCTGCGCCTGGGCGATCCGGAGCTCCGCGTCGGACGGGACGCCGTCGCCGGTGAAGGGCAGGGACAGCCGGTCGAGCTCCTCGCGCAGCTCGGGGGCCAGGCCCTCGGAGAGCTCCCGGACGGAGCTGGCGTGGATCTCGCGCAGCCGGGTGCGGGCGGCGTCGTCGAGCGGGGCGGCCCGGACCTCCTCGAGCAGCTGCTTGACCATGCTGCCGATCCGCATGACCTTCGCCGGCTGCTCGACGAGCTCGGCCGGGCTGCGCTCCTCGGAGCCGTCCGCCTCGGGCACGTCGACGGTGCCGATCGGCTGCCCGTCCTGTCCGACGACGGTGACCTGGGTGCCCGGCTGCTCGCTCATGACGTCGATCCTCCCCTGCCCCCCGCGTGCTCTACCGTCCGGCCCGTGACCTTCGACGTCGGCGCCGCCCGCGCCCAGTTCCCGGCGCTCGCCGAGGGGCTCGCGCACTTCGACGGCCCCGGCGGCACGCAGGTGCCCGCCCCGGTCAGCGACGCCATGGCCGCGGCGCTCCGCAGCGCCGTCAGCAACCGCCACGGTCCGTTCGCCAGCAGCGCGCGGGCGGACGCCTACGTCGACGCCGCCCGCGAGGCGGTCGCGGACCTCGTCGGGGGCGATCCCCGGGGCGTCTTCTTCGGCGCCTCCACGACGGCGAACGAGTACGTGCTGGCGAGCGCCCTGGTCAAGCACTGGGGGCCGGGCGACGAGGTCGTGGTGAGCCGGCTGGACCACGACAGCAACATCCGGCCCTGGGTGCAGGCGGCTGGCCGCGCCGGGGCGACGGTGCGCTGGGCCGAGGTCGACCCCGCCACCACCGAGCTCCCGGTCGAGCAGTACGACCACCTCGTCAACGAGCGCACCCGGTTCGTCGCCCTGACCGCGGCGAGCAACGCCACCGGCACCCGCCCCGACGTCCGGGCGGTGACGCAGAAGGCGCACGCGGTCGGCGCGCTGGTCCACGTCGACGGCGTCCACGCCACCCCGCACGCCGCCGTCGACCTCCGGGTGCAGGGCGCGGACTTCTGGGCGACGTCGGCCTACAAGTGGTACGGCCCGCACGTCGGCGCGACCGTCGCGGACCCCGCGCTCCTGGAGACCCTGCACCCCGACAAGCTGCTGCCCAGCACGGAGGACGTGCCGGACCGGTTCGAGCTCGGCACGCCCGCCTTCGCCCAGCTGGCCGGCGTCGCCGCCGCCGTCGACTGGCTCGCCACCTGGGGCACGGGGACGACCCGGCGCGAGCGGGTGACGGACGGCGTGAGCAGCATCGCCGCGCACGAGCACGCGCTGTGGCACCGGCTCAAGAGCGGCCTGGAGCAGCGCGACGACGTCACCCTGGTCGGCAGCCCGGCCAGCTCGACGCCGACGCTCGCGTTCACCGTCGCCGGGCGCACCCCCCAGCAGGTCGCCGAGGACCTGGGCCGCCGGGGCGTCTGCGTCTGGGCCGGGCACTACTACGCGCTCGAGCTCATGCAGGCGCTCGACCTGCCCGACGGCGCGGTCCGTGCCGGCATCGCCTGCTACACCACCGACGACGACGTCGACCGACTCCTGGAGGCCCTGTGAGCGGAAGCTGCGCCGGGCGCCCGGCGACGGAGGAGCAGGCGTGACCGGAGCTGCTGGAGCGAACACCTATGGAGGACCTGTGACCGTCAGTCCCGCCACCGCCCGCGCGACCTGGCGGGCCCTGGAGCCGCTCCACGCGATGGTCTACTTCGCCCCCGAGGCGCAGGAGGAGTACGCCGCCCTCGGGTTCGACGTGAAGGGCAACCGCGCGCTCGGCTACTTCCCGGCCCGCGCGGCCGCGATGGGGGCGGTCACCTGGCAGGTCGTGCACGCGACGTTCTTCAACTTCTCGGCGTTCGCCTGCCAGTTCGGCATCACCGGCGCCTGGGACACCGCCTCGCCCGAGCAGGTCCAGGCCGCCCGCTGGCGCGGCGCGGAGCGGGCCCTGCGCCGGATGCTCGGCGACGCGGCGGACGGCCCCGAGGTCGCCGAGGCCGCGGAGCTCGCCCGCACCGCCGCGCAGGGGTGCACCCCGCACGGCCGGCCGCTGTACGCCGCCAACGCCGGGCTGACCGCCCCGGACAGCCCGCTGATGCAGCTGTTCCACGCCCAGACCCTCCTGCGCGAGCACCGCGGGGACGGCCACCTGGTCGCCCTGGTGAGCGAGGGCGTGAGCGGCCTGGAGGCCGCCGTCCTGCACGTGGCCATGGCCGACTCCTGGTCGCGCAAGGGCCTGCAGACCACGCGCGCCTACAGCGACGAGGAGTGGGACGCCGCCGTCGCCGGGCTGGCCGCCCGCGGCTGGCTCACGCCCGACGGCGCGTTCACCGACGAGGGCCGGGCCCACCGGCAACGGGTCGAGGACACGACCGACCGGCTCAGCGCCGAGTCCTACGCGCGGCTCGGCGACGACGGCTGCGCCCGGCTGCAGGAGCTCGGCAAGCCGCTGTCGACGCTCGTGGTCGACGCCGGCGGCCTGGGCATCAGGTAGACGGCTTCTGCGGCTGGCGGCGCCCGCAGTGGGTGCAGACCATCACGGGCCGTCGCTCGGCGTCCTTCTCGCTGAGCAGCCGGAAGGTCGCCTCGCGCTCGCAGTGGCCGCACGGGGCCCGCACGAGGAAGCGCTTCTTCACGGGCCCACCGTAGCCAGGGTCAGGCGACCTGGAGCAGGACCTTGCCGACGTGGGTCGAGTCCTCCAGCACCTGGTGCGCCTCGCCGGCCTGCGCGAGCGGCAGCACCCGGTCGACCACCGGGACGACGTCCCCCTGCTCGACCGCCGGCCAGACGTCGGCCAGCACGCCGGCGACGATCGCCGCCTTCTCCTGCGCCGGCCGGGCCCGCAGCGACGTCGCGTGCACCGAGGCCCGCTTGCCGAGCAGCGCGCCGAGGTCGAGCTCGCCCTTGAGGCCGCCCTGCAGGCCGATGACGACGAGCCGGCCTCCGGTGGCGAGCGCCTGGACGTTGCGGGCCAGGTAGGCCGCGCCCATGTTGTCGAGCAGGACGTCGACCGGGTCGAGCTCGGCGACGAAGTCCTGCTCGCGGTAGAGCACCGCGGTGTCCGCGCCCAGGGCGAGCGCCCGCTGGGCCTTCTCCGCGGACCCGACCGTCACCGACACGCGGGCGCCGAGCCGCTTGCCGAGCTGCACCGCCATGGTCCCGATGCCGCTCGTGCCGCCGTGGACGAGCAGGTGCTCGCCGGGCTGCAGGCGGGCGAGGTCGACGACGTTGCTCCAGACCGTGCAGGCGACCTCGGGCAGGCCCGCCGCGTGAAGCAGCGACACCCCGGCCGGGACGGGGAGCAGCTGCCCCACCGGGACGGCGACCTTCTCGGCGTACCCGCCGCCGGACAGCAGGGCGCAGACCTCGTCGCCGACCGACCAGCCCGCGACGCCCTCCCCGAGGGCGCTGATGCGACCGGAGCACTCCAGGCCGGGGTAGGGCGAGGCACCGGGCGGCGGGGCGTAGAAGCCCCGGCGCTGCAGCAGGTCCGCGCGGTTCACGGCCGTCCCGACGACGTCGACCAGGACCTCGCCCGGGCCGGCCACGGGGTCGGGGACGTCGGCGAGGACGAGCGCCTCGGGGCCGCCGAAGGACGGGAGCGTGACCGCCCGCATCAGCGCGGGTCCGTCGAGCGCAGGGTGCTCGTCGTGTCGTTGGAGAACATCACGCCGCTGACCGTCCCCCGGCCCTTGCCCCGGGTCCGCACGGCCAGGTGCGTCGCGGGGTCCTCGTCGGTGGTCGTGGTGCCGTCGTAGGTCAGGTCCCCGCGCAGCGCGAGCGTCGTCTCGACGACCCGCGTCGCCAGGCGCTTCCCCCCGACGACGACGGACCCGCCCGGGAGCACCCGGTTCTTCGCCGTCACCCGGGTCTTGCCGTCGGTGGAGGTCGCCGTCCAGGTCCAGGTCCGCCCCACGGCGGCCGGCTCGGGGAGCAGCAGGACCGCGGGCGACGGCCGGAACTCCTTGCTGAACGCCGGGGTGGTCAGCAGCAGCCGCGAGACGTACCGGCCGTCCTTGCGCAGGACGACGTCGGTCTCGGTGCGGCCCTGGTCGCCCTCGAGGACGGTGCTCTGGGTGCTGCCGGACGCCGGGTCGACGGTGAGGGTGGCGGTGCCCTTCGCGCTCTGCGGGGCGCCGCCGGCGGTGACCGTGCCGCTGCTGTCGTAGGTGTAGGTGCCCGGCCGGGTCGGGGCGACGGTCGAGGCCGCCTTCGCGCTACCGGGGGACGCGGCGGTGGACGGCGCGGCCGAGCGGGGTGCCGCGGCGACCTGCGGTCGGGCGGCGGGCGAGGTGGAGGCCGACGCGGGGGCGCCGGCGGACGCGGACGGGGACGGGGACGCCGACGGCGCGACAGACGGCGCCGCGCTGGACGGGGAGGCCGACGCGAAGGGCACCGCGTCCACGATCTTCTCGGACCCCCCGCTGCAGGCGGTCAGCGGGAGCACGGCGAGCAGGAGCAGGGCAGCGGAGCGGGTCACCCGTCCAGTCTGCGGTCCGCCGGCTGCCCCTGCTCGCCTAGGGTCCGGCGGTGAGCTTCTTCGAGCCCCTGTCCGACGACGGCACCCGCTGGTGCGGCACGAGCCACACCGCCGGCCCGTGGGACCCGGGCTCGATGCACGGCGGCCCGCCGAGCGCTCTGCTGGGCCGGGCGGTCGAGCGGTGCGACCCCCGCGACGACCTCCGCGTCGCCCGCGTGACCGTCGAGATCCTCGGCGCCGTCCCCGTGGGGGTCGACCTCGAGCTGCGGGCCCGCACGGTCCGCCCGGGGCGCAGCGTCGAGCTGGTCGAGGCGGCGCTGTCCGCCGCGGGTCGCGACGTCGCCCGGGCGAGCGCCTGGAAGGTGCGCCGGACCGAGGGGGTCCAGGTCGACAGCCGGGCCCGCACCGCGCCGCCGCTGCCGGACGTCGCCGAGGAGCTGCCCGGCAGCTGGGAGGGCGGCTACCTGCGGGCCGTCGAGTGGCGCTTCGTCCGCGGCCGGTTCGACCGGCCCGGCCCGGCTGCCGCCTGGACCCGGGCGCTCGTCCCGCTGGTGCCCGACGAGGACCTGAGCCCCCTGCAGCGCGTCCTGCTCGTCGCCGACAGCGGCAACGGCATCAGCAGCGAGCTCGACCTCGCCTCCTGGTTCTTCATCAACCCCGAGCTGACCGTGCACTCCCACCGCGAGGCCGTCGGGGAGTGGGTCTGTCTGGACGCCGAGACGACCGTCAGCGACGGCGGCTCGGGCCTCGCGACGTCCGTGCTGTCCGACGCCTCGGGCCCGGTCGCGGTCGGGGCGCAGTCCCTCCTGGTGTCCCCCCGGTAGTCCGACGTTCCCCTGCAGGACGTTCCGGGCACCGATACAGTCACCGGTCACCGTCGAGAGGCATTCCCTGTGCGGCCCGACCTGTCCGAGCGCGTCCTGTTCCTGCGCTCCTTCCTCGCCCACCCCCGCCAGGTGGGTGCGGTCCTGCCGACGTCCGAGCGGGCCGTCAACGACATGCTCGACTTCGTGAACTTCACGCCCGCGAAGCTCGTCGTGGAGCTCGGCGCCGGCACCGGCTCGCACACCGGTCCGGTGCTCGCCCGGATGGCGCCCGACGCCCGGCTGGTCGCCTTCGAGATCGACCCCGCCCTGGCGGCGTCGTTGCGGGCGCGGATCGACGACCCCCGTCTGCGGGTCGTCGAGGGCAGTGCCGAGCACCTCGTCACCGAGCTCGCCGGAGAGCGCCCCGACGTCGTCGTCAGCGCCCTGCCGTTCACCTCGCTGCCGCAGGGCCTCGGCCGCACCATCCTCGAGCGCACCGCCCAGGTCCTCGCGCCCGGCGGCACCCTGCTGGTGCTGCAGTACAGCCCGTTCATCCAGAAGGAGCTCGCCCGGCTGTTCGGCACCCTGCGCCGCCGGATCTGCGTGCTGAACGTCCCGCCGGCCTTCCTCTACGGCTGCACCGACCCCCGAGAGACGCCCGCCGCGTGAGCAGACAGACGTGGCCGGTCGCGCGGCGGTACGCCGTGCCTCCGCTCGCGGTCGGGCTGCCCCTCGCCCTCACGGGACGGCGCACGGGCTGGGCCCTGCTCGGCCTCGGCGCCACCGTCGTCGCGTTCTTCCGCGACCCCGCGCGCCGGACGCCGCCCACCGACGACGTCGTCTACGCCGCCTCCGACGGCTTCGTCACCGCGGTCGAGGACGACGTCGAGGACGACGCCCTGCCCGGCGGCCGCGGCACCCGGATCACCGTGTTCCTGTCGCTGACCGACGTGCACGTCAACCGGGCGCCCTTCCCGGGGAAGCTCGTCAGCAGCGAGCAGCTCGGCGACGGGTTCGCCCCCGCGCTGTTCAAGGGCGCTGTCGACAACCGGCGCAACCGGCTCGTGTTCGAGGGGCCGTCGGGGCCGTTCGTCGTCGTGCAGGTGGCCGGCGCGCTGGCCCGCACGATCACCAACTGGGTCCGCCCCGGCGACGTCGTCACGACCGGGCAGAAGCTCGGGGTCATCCACTTCGGTTCGCGCACCGACGTCCTGCTCCCCGCGGGCAGCGTCGACGTCCTGGTGTCGCGCGGCACCCGGGTCACCGGCGGGGTCACGCCCCTCGCGCGGCTGCGGAGGACCGGCTGATGCGCGAGCACCTCGTCCCGGCGAACCTCGTCACCAGTGCCAGCCTCGCGGCCGGCGTCCTGGCCCTGCTGCTCGGCCGCGACCAGGTCGCCCTCGCCACCGGGCTGGTCGTCCTGGCCGGCGTCCTCGACGGCGTCGACGGCCACCTCGCCCGCCGTCGCGGCGGTGACCACCGGTTCGGCGCGCAGCTCGACTCCCTGACCGACCTGCTCTGCTTCTGCGTCGTCCCGGCCGTCGTGCTGGCCCGGGCTGTCGACCCGCACCACCCGGTCGCGGCGCGCGTCGTCGCCGTCGCCTTCGTCCTCGGGGGCGCCTGGCGGCTGGCCCGCTTCCCGCTGGTCAAGGAGTCGGGCCACTTCGTCGGCCTCCCGACGCCGTCCGCCGGCGGGCTCACGATGCTGCTGACGCTCTGGGCCCCGGAGCCCGTCGCCCTCGTCGGCGCCCTGGTCCTCGCCTTCCTCATGTGCAGCACGCTCAAGGTCCCGACCGTGGGGTCGGCCGCGAGGACGGTCCGTCCCGGCCGCAAGTCCGAGGGCGACCCGCGCCGCCGGCGGCTCCGCGCCGGCCGCCCGCGCGTGCTCGGCCGCAACCAGCCGGGCCGCCCCCGCCGCTCGCGTCCGGCCCGGCGCCGCGGCGTCGAGCGGGCCGGCCGGGTGCTCCGCGCCCTGCGCGACACCGGCGCCCGCCGCCGCTCCCGCGGCTAGCGCCGTCGCAGGAGCACGACGGCCGCTCCCCCGACGGTGAGGGCCAGCAGGACGAGGACGACGGCGTCGTAGCGGGCCAGCAGCGTCGTGCCGGCCTCCTCGCCGAGCAGCCGCCCCAGCCCGACGACGGCGCCGGCCCAGACCGCGCTGCCGAGCGCCGTCCCGGCCACGAACTCCGGCAGCGGCATCGCACAGGTGCCCGCCGGAAGCGAGACCGCCATCCGGCCCACCGGCAGGAAGCGGCAGACGACGACGGCGAGCAGCCGGTGCCGGTCGAACGCGGCGAGCACCCGGGCGAGGTCGCGCTCGGACACCCCGAGCCAGCGCCCGCGCCGTCGCACCAGCCGGCGCACCCGCTGCTCTCCGACCCGCCGGGCCACGGCGTACCAGACGGTCGCGCCCAGCGTGGTGCCCGCCGTCGCGGCCAGGACCGCACCCGGCGCGGACAGGCCGCCGCGCGACGCCGACAGCCCGGCCGCGAGCAGGAACGGCTCCGACGGGATCGGCGGGAACAGGCTCTCGAGCAGCATCACCGCGGCCAGCCCGAGGTAGCCCAGCCCGTCGACCAGGCTGAGGACCACCCCTACCCGAACTCCCAGTGCCAGGGCTCGGGCTTGCTGCCGCCGGGCTCCGCCCACGACGGGTGGTGCCAGCCGTACTCGCCGGCGTGCTCCTTGAGCCACCGGTAGGTGTCGGACCCGAAGCGCTGCGCCCCGCAGCCCAGGTCGAGCGCGACCCCGCGGCCGTGGTTGCTCGTCCCCGGGACGGCGGCCAGCGAGGGCTTGCGCCGGTAGACCGACACCTGGGCGGCGTAGCTGCGGTAGGAGTCGGTGATGCAGAGGGGGCGGGCGGCGTCCATGCGCAGGAACGCCGCGGCGGCGTCGGCCCGCAGGCGGTGGCCGCCGCCGACCGGGCACAGCGCCGACTCCGGCAGGAAGCCGTTCGGTGCGCCGTCGGTGGAGCCGCCGTCGCAGGTGGGGAGGTCGCCGGTCCGCGACCGGGCGGCCCGGGCCGCGGCGGCCGAGCGGGCGGCGCGGGCGCGGGCCAGCCGGTCGGACGCCGCCTGCAGCCGCCCCGACGACGACGACGCCAGGGCCTGCAGCCGGGCGACCTCGGCACGCACCGCACGGGTCCGGCTGGAGGCCTCGTCGGCGAGCTGCTCGGCGCTGCGGACGAGCTGCCGGGCCTGGACGCTGTCGGCGGTGGCCTTCCGCAGGAGGTCCTGCTCGTTGCCGCGCACGTGGTCGAGGTCGGCCCGGGCGGCGAGCTCCTGCGGGGCGCCGCCGACGAGGGCGAAGGTGAGGTCGTCCGGACCCGCCTCCCGGTACGCCGCGGCGACGACGACGCCGAGGCGCCTGCGGCTCGCCGCCACCGCCCTCTGCGCGGTCGCGGCCTCCGTGCGGACGGCCGCGGCACGGCGCTGCACCGCGGTCAGCCGGGCCTGGTCCTGCTCGAGCCGCCGGGTCCCGGCGACCAGCTGCGCGGTGGCCCGGTCGGCCTGCCTGCGCAGCGAGGCGAGGCTGTCGCCGGCCGCCTGGGCGGGCAGGGCGGGGGCGAGCAGGAGCAGCGCGGCCACGGCGAGGGGGACAGCCGGAGCGCGCACCGCGCCATACTGACGATCTAGACGGTCCTGGCGGGGGACGCGAGGGCGTGCCGCGCGGACAGCGTGGCCAGCACCCCGAGCAGTCCGGTGACCGCGGGCAGGGCGAGGGCCAGCCGGACCCCGCCGTGCTCGACGACGGAGCCGGAGACGACGTTGCCGAGTGCGGCGCCCCCGAAGATCGCCGAGCTGCTCCAGGCGAACGCCTCCGTCAGCGTCCCGGCGGGGGCCGCCCGGCCGAGGAGCACCGAGCTGCAGGCGCTGTACGGGGCGATCGTGCTGCCGTAGAGCACCAGCAGGACGCCCATGCTGACCGTCCCGGGAGCCAGCACCGGCAGGGCGGAGCCGACCCCGAGGGCGCCGACCAGCCAGGGCAGCTGCCGGGCGTGCGGCCGGTCGGAGTGCACCGCGCCGTAGACGAGCCCGCCGAGGATCGACCCGGCGCTCCACACCGCCAGCAGCACCGCCCCGGTGGAGCGGCTGCCGCTGTGGTCCTCGGCGAAGGCGACCACCGCGACGTCGAGGCAGCCGAAGCCGGCGCCCATGGCGAAGACCGTGCCGAGCAGCGCCCGGACGCCGGGCGACCGCAGCGGTCCGCCCCGACCCCGGACCGCCGTCGGGTGGGGCACGACCCGGCCGACCGCCGGAGAGGCCGCCAGCCCCAGGCCGCCGACCAGGACGAGGACCGCGGCCGCGAGGACCGCCGCGGGGGGACCGAAGGACTGCAGGGCGGCCACGAGCAGCGGTCCGCCGACGAAGCAGATCTCGATGAGCACGGACTCGAGCGAGTACGCCGTCGCGAGGTCGACCCGCGGGTCGGCGTCGGCGAGGGTCGCCCACAGGGCGCGCATGACGCCGCCCAGCGGCGGGACGGTCGCGCCCGCGGCGACGGCCGACAGGAGCAGGACCGGCACGGGGGCGTCCCGGAGCAGCACGAGCCCGACCAGCACCAGCGGGTGGAGCAGCGAGCAGGCGACCAGCACCGGTCGCGGCCCGCGACGGTCCGCGCTGCGCGCCCGGGCGGGGGCGAAGGCGGCGAACGCGACCGCGTAGGCGGCGGCGACCGCCCCGGCCGCGGCGTAGGAGCCGCTGCTCGCCCGCACCAGGAGGAGCAGGGCCAGCCCGGTCGTGCCGAGCGACATCCGCCCGAGCAGGCTCGCCGTGAGGGCCGGCCCCGCACCCGTGCCCCGCAGCAGGGCGTCGTAGCGGGTCAACAGGCTCACGACGGGGAGGCTAGGTCGCATGTCGACCGCGTTCGTCCTGGGTGGGGGCGGTGTCCTGGGGGCCGTCGAGGTGGGGATGCTCCGCGCCCTGCTCGAGGCCGGGGTGGTCCCCGACGTCGTCGTCGGGACCTCGGTCGGCGCCGTGAACGGGGCGGCCCTCGCCGCCGACCCGACCCTCGAGGGCGTGGAGCGGCTCGGGCGGCTGTGGAGCGAGCTGTCCGGCGGTGAGGTCTTCGGCGGGACGCTGCTGTCCCGGGCCAGGACCGCCTGGCGCACCGGCACGGCCCTGCACAGCGCGGCGCCCCTGACCGACCTGCTGGCCGGCGAGCTGCCCGCGTCCTTCGAGGACCTGCCGGTGCCGTTCCAGTGCGTCGCGGCGTGCGTCGAGCGCGCATCCGAGCACTGGTTCACGGCCGGTCCGCTCGTGCCGGCCGTCGTCGCGTCGTGCGCCGTGCCGGGGCTGCTCCCCCCTGTCGAGGTCGACGGCGAGCACTTCCTCGACGGCGGGCTCGTCCACTCCATCCCGGTCGGGCGGGCCGTCGAGCTCGGCGCCGACACCGTGTACGTCCTGCAGGTCGGCCGGATCGAGCGACCGCTGGTCGCGCCGCGCCGTCCCTGGCAGGTGGCGACCGTGGCCTTCGAGGTCGCCCGTCGGCACCGGTTCGCCGCCGACATGGCCTCCCTGCCCGCCGGCGTCGTGGCGCACGTCCTGCCCACGGGGGACGCCCCGCCGACCACCCGCGAGGACCTGCGCTACCGCGACACCGCCCGGGTCGGCGTCCGGGTGCAGGCGGCCTACGAGGCCTCGCGCGCGTACCTGTCGTGAGGCTCCCGCCGAAGGTCGTCCGCCGGCCGCTGCAGCTCGTCGTGCTCGCCGTCGTCGCGCTGCTGGTGGTCTCCACGCTGCCGCTGACCGTCCCGCTGGCGCTGCTCGCCGCCCTGCTGCCGTCCGTGCGGACGCGCGGCCTGCGGGTGCTCGCCTACGCCGTGGTCCTCGTGGTGCTCGAGGTGCAGGGGGTCGTCCTCGCGGGTGCGCTCTGGCTGGTCGGACGCGGTCGGGACCAGCACCTGCACTACGTCGTGCTGCGGGCGCTGTTCGACGAGGCCGTCCGCTTCGCCGAGCTCCTCGCCGGGCTCCGGCTGGTCACCGACGAGCTCGGCTGGTCGCCGCTGGACGACGGCGTGCCCGGCTCGACCAACGCGATGCTGGTCCTGAGCAGGCACGCCGGCCCGGGCGACTCGCTGCTGCTGGTGCGCACCCTGCTCGACCGCGACCACCTGCGCCGCCCCCGGATCGTCCTCAAGGACCTCCTGCGGCTCGACCCGCTCGTCGACCTCTACCTCGGCCGGCTGCCCAGCGCGTTCCTGCCGCCGGGCGGCGACACCGAGCAGCTCGTCGCCGACGCCGCCCACGGGCTGGGCACGGAGGACGCGCTGCTGCTTTTCCCGGAGGGCGGGAACTTCTCCCCCGGACGCCGCCTCCGGGCGATCGCCGGGCTGCGGCGCAAGGGCCTGCACGACGCCGCCACCCGGGCCGAGGCCCTGCGCAACGTGCTCCCGCCGCGGCCGGGCGGGGTGCGGGCCGCGCTCGGGGCCGCGCCGCACGCCGACGTCGTCTTCGTCGCCCACGCCGGGCTGGACGACCTCGACGACCCGCGGGCGCTCTGGCGGGCGCTCCCGCTGACGACGCCGGTCCGCCTCCGGTGGCAGTTCGTGGCCGCCGCGGACGTGCCGCGCGAGCGCCAGGAGCAGGTCGACTGGCTGTTCCGCACCTGGGCCGAGATGGACGAGTGGATCGGGGCCCACCGGTAGGATCGGCGAGCGTGACCCGCCCCCGTGCCCTGCTCCTGGAGAACATCCACCCGGACGCGGTGGCGATCCTGCAGGCCGCGGGCTACGAGGTCGAGCTGCTGACCGCCGCCCTCGGTGAGGACGAGCTGGTCGAGCGGATCGCCGACGTCGAGCTGCTCGGCCTGCGCAGCACCACCCAGCTCACCGCCCGGGCGCTCGCGGCCGCCCCGAGGCTCAAGGCGGTCGGGGCGTTCTGCATCGGCACGAACCAGATCGACCTCGCCGCCGCGACCCGGGCCGGCGTCGCGGTGTTCAACGCGCCGTTCTCCAACACGCGCAGCGTCGTCGAGCTCGCCATCGGGGAGATCGTCGCCCTGACCCGCCGGCTCACCGACAAGAGCGTCGCCATGCACGCCGGCGTCTGGGACAAGTCCGCGACCGGCAGCCACGAGGTCCGCGGCCGGAAGCTCGGCATCGTCGGCTACGGCAACATCGGCACGCAGCTGTCGGTCCTGGCCGAGGCCATGGGCATGTCGGTCTCCTTCTACGACACCGCCGACCGGCTGGCCCTCGGCAACGCCCGCCGCTGCGGGACGATGGAGGAGCTGCTCGAGACGGTCGACGTCGTCTCGCTGCACGTCGACGGCCGCCCGACGAACAACCTCATCTTCGGGGAGGCCCAGCTCGCGCACATGCGCCCCGGGTCGCTGTTCCTCAACCTGTCCCGCGGGTTCGTCCTGGACCAGGCCGCCCTGCGCCGGCACCTCGAGAGCGGGCACCTCGCCGGGGCCGCGATCGACGTCTTCCCGACCGAGCCGAAGAGCAAGGACGAGGAGTTCGTCTCGGACCTCCGCGGCCTGCCCAACGTCATCCTCACCCCGCACGTCGGCGGCTCCACCGAGGAGGCGCAGCAGGACATCGGCAACTTCGTGGCCGGCAAGCTCCGTACGTTCGCGGCCGAGGGCGACACCTCCCTGAGCGTCAACCTGCCGCCGGTCTCGCTGCCGCGCCAGGAGGGCTGCTGCCGGATCCTGCTGCTCCACACCAACACCCCCGGCGTGCTCGGTGCGGTCAACGCGCTGCTGGCCGAGCACGGCGTCAACGTCGAGGCCGAGCTGCTCTCGACCCGGGGCGACGTCGGCTACGTCGTCGTCGACATCAGCTCCCCCCTGCCCGACGACGCCGTGAAGGCGCTCGAGGCCCTCCCGACCACGCTCCGCCTGCAGATCGCGTGAGCGCCCTCCTCGAGGACCTGCGCGCCGCCGTCGGACCGGAGCACGTCCTCACCGACGACGACCTCCGCGGCTCGTACGAGACCGACTGGACCCGGCGCTTCACCGGCACGTCGCTCGCCGTGGTCCGGCCCGCCTCGACCGAGGAGGTCGCCGCGGTCGTGCAGGCGTGCGGGCGGCACGGCGCGGCGGTCGTCCTGCAGGGCGGCAACACCGGCCTCGTCGGGGCGGCGGTCCCGGCCGGCGGCGAGGTGCTGCTGTCGCTGCGCCGGCTCACCGACCTCGGCGACGTCGACCTCCCGGCGCAGCAGGTCACGGTCGGCGCCGGCGTCCCGCTGGCCGACCTCCAGGCGCACGCCAAGGCGGCCGGGCTCGACTTCGGCGTCGACCTCGCGGCCCGCGACAGCGCCACCGTCGGCGGTCTGGCCGCCACCAACGCGGGCGGCATCCGGGTGCTCCGCTACGGCTCGATGGCCGCCCAGGTCGCCGGCGTCGAGGCGGTGCTCGCCGACGGGTCGGTGCTCTCCCGGCTCGGCGGCCTCGCCAAGGACCAGACCGGCTACGACCTCGGGCAGCTGCTCGTCGGCAGCGAGGGGACCCTCGGCGTCATCACCCGCCTGCGGCTGAAGCTCGTGCCGCAGCTGCGCGAGCGGGCGGTCGCCCTCGTGGCCGTCGACGGCACGGCGTCGGCGCTGCTGGTGCTGCAGCAGCTCAAGGCGGCCCTGCCCGACATCGCCGCGGCCGAGGTCGTCTACGAGGACGGGCTGTCCCTCGTCATGGGCCACACCGGGCTCGGCCGGCCGTTCGACCAGCCCCACCCGGCGTACCTGCTGGTCGAGGTCGCGGGGCGCACCGACCCGACGGACGCCCTCGTCGAGGCGCTGTCCGAGGTCGACGGGATGCTCGACGCCACGGTGGCCAAGGACGCCCCGGGGCGCCGGCAGCTGTGGGACTACCGCGAGAAGCACACCGAGTCGATCAGCGCGGCGGGCGTGCCCGTGAAGCTCGACGTCTGCCTGCCGCTCGGTGAGCTGACGCGGTTCGTCGAGGACCTCCCCGGCGTCGTCGCGGCGGTCGCCCCCGACGCCCGCCCGGTCCTGTTCGGGCACCTCAACGAGGGCAACCTGCACGTGAACGTGCTCGGTGCGGAAGCCGAGTACGACGCCGTCACCAAGGTGGTGCTCGAGCGGGTCGCGGCCTCGCAGGGGTCCATCTCCTCCGAGCACGGCGTCGGGCGCAGCAAGGCGGCGTACCTGGGGCTGTCGCGGACGCCGGTGGAGGTCGCGGCCATGCGCGCGGTCAAGGCGGCGCTCGACCCGGCCGGCCTGCTCAACCCCGGGGTCCTGCTGCCCTCCGTCTAGCGGGGCGCCCCGAAGTCCTCGGTCGCCCACAGCCGCCCGTCTGCCCCGCGCACCACGGCGAAGCCGGCCCGGGTGAAGCGCCTGTCCTCGATGTTCGCCCGGTGGTGCGGGCTGGCGAGCAGGGCGGCGTGCTGCGCCTGGACGGTGTGGTTCCAGCCGACGTTCTCGCCCAGGACGCTCATGCGCAGGCTGCTGCGGAGCGGGGCGACGAACAGCGCGTCGTGGTGGGACAGCGTCCGGGTGGCGGCCATCCGCTCGGTCCAGGCGCGCGCCTGGGCGGCGAGGACGGGGTCGACGGCGAGGGCCCTGAGCCCGAGTGCGCGACGGTGGTCGTTGACGAGGGCGAGCAGCTTCCAGGTCCCGACCGGCGCGTAGCCGGGCGCGGGGGCGGCCGCGACGGACGGGCCCGCCCCCGCAGCGAGGACGGCCAGGCAGGCCAGGACGACGGGCAGGGTGCGGCGCACAGGGGGCCTCTCGAGGGGGTCCTCCCTGCATCGGCTGCCGGGGGCCGGTGGCGGGCCTCCCGGGAGCAGGAGGGTCCAGACCGACCAGTCGGCCCCCTCCCGACGGGCCAGTGCGACAGAGTCGGCGGGTGTCCGGTGAGCGCTTCCTGCGCATCCACAGCCCTGAGTTCACCGCCATGCACGCCCGCGTGCTCGAGGTGACGGCGTTGACCTCCCGGCTGAACGCGCTGCCGTTCGAGGACGAGGAGGGCCGCGCCGCCCTGCTCGAGCAGGTGCTGGGACGGCCGCTGCCGCCCGGCCTCACCGTCTACCCGCCCTTCTTCACCGACTGCGGCCTGCACCTCGAGCTCGGCGAGCAGGTGTTCGTGAACCAGGGCTGCACGTTCCTGGACCAGGCCGGCATCCGGATCGGCAGCCGCACGATGATCGGGCCGAAGGTCACCTTCATCACCAGTGGCCACCCGGTCGACCCCGCGGAGCGCAGGCTGTTCCTCACCGGCGAGCCGATCGCCGTGGGGGAGAACGTGTGGATCGGGGCCGGCGCGACGATCCTGCCCGGCGTGACGATCGGCCGCGACGCCGTCGTCGCGGCCGGTGCGGTGGTGGCCGACGACGTGCCCGCGCAGACGCTGGTCGCCGGGCCCAAGGCGTCCGTCAAGCGGGCCTGGCAACCTGCGGGGCCTCCGCGGGGTGAGTGAGGACGTGGACAGCGTCGAGACGTACGTGCGGGAGCGCACGCCCGCGCTGCTGCGCTACGCCCTCGCCCTGTGCGGCGACCACGCGACCGCCGAGGACCTCGTGCAGGGAGCGCTGGCCCGCGCCTACCGGCACTGGGGCCGCATCGGCGACGACCCCGACGCCTACGTCCGACGGGCGGTCCTCAACGCGCACCTGAACCGGTGGACCCGGCTGCTGCGGCGCGAGGCGGTGCGCGACGTGCTGCCGGAGACCGCGTCCGCCGACCGCACGAGCGACGTCGACGACCGCGATGCGCTGTGGCGCGCCCTGGGCACGCTCCCGCCCCGGCAGCGGGCCGTGCTCGTCCTGCGCTACCTCGAGGGGCTCGACGAGCGGGCGACCGCGGCCTGCATGGGCACCAGCGTCGGCACCGTGAAGAGCCAGGCGTCCAAGGCGCTGGCGTCGCTGCGCACGTACGCCGAGACGGTGGAGGTCCGATGAGCAGGGACGACGTCGAGGCGCGCCTGCAGGACGTGCTCCGGGGGCTCGCGCCGGACGTGCCGCCCGACCCCGTGGCGTGGGTGCGGGCCCGGGTGCGCCGGCAGCGGCGCGCGCTGGCGGTGCCGCTCGTCGTGGTGGCCGCCCTGCTGCTCGCGGGGACGGCGGTCCTGCTGCCGCACCGGGTGACGTCGGAGCCGGCGTCGGGAGTGGGCTCGTGGCCCGCCCGCGGCGACCTGCGCGGGGACGCGACCGTGCTGCGGGCGGCCGAGCGGGCCTGGGACACGGCCGCGGCGGACGCGCGGCTGCCGGCCCGGCGCGGGCACGTGTCGCCGGTCTGGGTGGGGACGGTGGAGGCCGGACGCGTCGCGCTGGTCCGCGCGCGGACCGCCCGCGGCCCGTGGCTGGCCGACGTCGTCGACGTGGCCTCGACCCCGGTCGCGTGGCAGGTCGACCGGGCCGCGCCGCTGCCCGGCCGGGTCGGCGCCCTCGTCCTGCCGGGACCCCACACCTGCCCCTCGTGCCTGGGTCCGGTGGTCGACCCCCAGACGTACGTGCTGCTGCCGCCGGGCGCGGACGACGTCGACGCGCGGCTGAGGCCCCTGCGGGGCCCGCAGCAGGGGTTCGAGCCGGCGTCCCTCCTCGAGGGGCTGGCCGGGCCCTTCCCTGTGGACGGCGGCACGGGGGGCACGCCGGGCGACGCGGAGCGGGTGGTCGGGCGGCTCGCGCTGCGCACCGCGTCCGGCTACAGCGTCGGCGTCGGTCCGTGCGCCGACGGCCTGTCCGCCGTGCCCGTCCCCGTGCGGTCGCGTGCCCCCTCGTGGCCGACCGTCGGGACCGTCACCGCCGACCTGGTCGACGACGCCGTCCTGCTGGCGCAGTCGCGGTGCGGGCCGGAGCAGGTGGCGGCCGGGCCGCTGGCCGACGTCCCCGGTGTGGGCCACCTCGTCGAGCTGACCGCGGGCACCGACCGCTACCTGGCCCTCCGCACCCCGGACCGCTTCCTCTGGCGGGCCTTCTCCACCGTCGCGCAGGTCGAGGGCTTCCGGGTCGACGACGGCAGCGGCCGCGCGACGCTCGTCGTCCTGGCCCGCCCCGGCGTCGCCCGCATGGTCCTCACCGTGCGCGGGCGGGTGGCCGCGCGGGTCGAGGGGCGGCTGCTCGTGCACCCGCTGCACGCGGGCGACCAGTCGCGCAGCACGCTCACCGCCTACGACGCCGCCGGCCGGGTGCTGGTGACGCTGCAGGCGCAGGCCGTCACGCCGTCCGCGCACGGGTGAGCGGTCACGGCGAGAGCGCGAGCAGGCGGGTGACCGTCGAGGCATCGGCGGGCTGCACCACCACCCGTCGGTAGGGCCCGCCGGCGAAGGACAGCACGACGACCCGGTCACCGGACCGCACAGACCAGAACTCCCGGTCGCCGCCCGTGCCGAAGGAGCCGGCCGTGACGACGCCGGGGAGCGAGGTGCCGGGCAGCCTCGTCCCCAGAGGCCGGACCGTCTCCCGACCCACCACCTCGACGGCGAGCAGCTGCGCGCGGGACAGGCGGACCCGTCGCTGCAGCGCCGCCAGGGCGTCGGGACCGTGCAGCCGCAGCTCGACCGTGTCGCCCTCGACCGCGAGCACCACGTCGACGCCCTCGGGACGCTCGACGACGGGGAGCCCGCGGACCCGCCGCCCCGCCCAGCCACCGAGGGCCGCGAGCGGCACGGTGAGCAGGAGCCAGACGAGCCCGCGCAGGTGCGCCTCCGTCGCCCGGGCGACGCCCTCGTTCGACCGGAGCACGCTCAGCTGGACGCCGGTGGCGAACCCGAAGCCGCCGTAGCAGGCCGCGGCGAGCCATGCGGGATCCCGGACCCGAGTGCCGCCGCGGGTGAGGACGCCGAGGACGGCGACGGCGGCCGCGGCGAGGACAGGCGCGAACGCCAGCCCCACCGCTCGCGGCGCGGTGCCGTCCACCCTGCCGGCGCCGTCGAAGTGGGTCGCCATCTCGGCTGGCACGTGACCGGCCCGCAGCAGCGTGAGGACGACCAGCGCGCCGAGCATCAGCACGGGCAGGTGGAGGCCGACGACCCGGCGGGTGAGCACACAGGCACCCTCCCACCGAGGGCGGCTACGCGACGAACACGCAGAACGGGTGCCCAGCAGGGTCGGCGTAGACCCGCAGCGGCTCCTCCGGGTCGTCCGACCGGTCGGACAGCAGCCGCGCACCCAGTCCGAGCGCACGGGTGTGCGCCTGCTCCAGCTCCTCGACGGAGGACACCGTGAGGTCCAGGTGCAGCATCTGCGGGTGCGGCCCGTCCGGCCACGTCGGCCGGGGCAGGTGCGGGACCTGCTGGAAGGCCAGGACCGGTCCGGCGTCGTCGCGCAGGACCAGCCAGTCGGCCTCGCCCGACTCGTCCCCGATCCGGTAGGTCAGCCCGAGCAGCTGCCGGTAGAACTCGGCCAGCCCGCGCGCGTCCTCGGTGTCGAGGACGGTCTGGCGCAGCCGCACGGTCAGCCGGCCGTCGGGCCCTCGAAGAACTGCCGCGGCACGTCGACGAGCATCGTGGTGATCTGCTCCTCGGTCACCCCGTGCTCGCGCAGGTAGGGCAGGACCTTCTCCTCGATGTGCAGGTAGTGCCAGTCCGGCAGGAACGCCATCACGTCGGGGTCGAGCCAGTCGATGTAGCAGGACGCGTCCTGCGACAGCACCATCTGCCCCGCGAACCCGCGGCGGCACATCTCGACGACGATGTCGGCGCGCGCCTCGAACGTCGTCTCCAGGTTGATCCCGAACCGGTCCATGCCGAGCACGAAGCCCGCCTCCGCGAGCGCGCTCAGGTGGTCGGCGTCGGTGCTGTCGCCGGAGTGCCCGAGGACGATCCGCGACGGCGCGACGCCGCCCTCGTCGCAGAGCACCCGCTGCACCTCGAGGCCGGACTGCGACGTCGGGTGGGTGTGCACGGTGATCGGCGTGCCGGTCTGCGCGTGCGCCAGCGCGACCGCCCTCATGACCCGCTCGACGCCCTTGGTCATGCCCTGGTGGTCGATCGCGCACTTGAGCATCCCGGCCTTCGCGGAGGTCCCCGCGATGCCCTGCTGGATGTCGCCGACGAACATGTCGACCATCGGGTCCGGCACCTCGGTCCCGAGCGCCGCGTTGAGCGCCGGACCGCGGTGGTGGAAGAAGAACGGGACGTCGTCGTAGGTGTAGCAACCCGTCGCGACCACGATGTGGAGGTCCGGCACCTGCGCGGCGATCCGCTCGATCCGGGGCACGTACCGGCCCAGGCCGATGACGGTCGGGTCGACGATCGTCCGCACGCCCTGGTCGGCCAGGGCCTGCAGCTTCGTGACGGCGTCGGCCACGCGGTCGTCCTCGCTGCCCCACTCCTCGGGGTAGTTCGCCTGGATCTGCGGGTCCATGACGAACACGTGCTCGTGCATGTAGGTGCGCCCGAGGTCGGCGCTGTCGACGGGTCCGCGGACGGTCTGCACGGTGCTCATGACCTCGACCGTACTGTGGCGCCCGTCACCGAGGAGGCACCCTGACCGCGCACCGCCGGGCCGCGCTGAGCCCCCACCGACGGCTCGCGCTGTGGCTGTTCTCGGTGGCGGCCGGCACCAACGTCCCGACGCCGCTGCTGCTGCTCTACCGCGACCGGCTGGACCTCTCGCCCTCGACGGTGACCGCGCTGTTCGGTGTGTACGCCGCCGGCCTCGTGCCGGCCCTGGTCTTCGCCGGACCGGCCGCCGACCGCTGGGGACGCCGCCCGGTCGCGCTGCCCGCCGCGGCCCTGGCGGCTGTCGTGTCGGCCCTGTTCGTGCTCGCGGCCGACAGCGTCCCGCTGCTGTTCGGCGCGCGGCTGCTGCAGGGCGTCGTCAGCGGGACGGTGTTCTCGGTGGGGAGCGCCTGGCTGAGCGAGACCTCCCCCGGCCGCGGCGCCCGGACGGCGGCGGTCGCCATGACGGCCGGCTTCTCGCTCGGGCCGCTCGTGAGCGGGCTGCTCGGCCAGTACGGGCCGGCCCCGACCGCGCTGCCCTACCTGCTGCACGTGGGCGTCGTCGTGCTCGGGCTGCTCGTGGTGCGCCCGGTCGTCGAGACGCAGGTCCGCCGTGCCCGCGGGGTGGCCGCGCCGTCGGGGAGCCCGATCCGTCCCGGCGCCCTGTGGGAGGCGCTGACCGTGGTCGCGCCGCTGTCCGTGTGCGTCTACGCCTTCCCCGCCACCGCCATCAACGCCGTCCCGCTCCTGGTCGGGCTGCCGGCGGACCCCGTCGCCGCGACCGGTCTGCTGGCCGGCGCGACCCTCGGTGCCGGCACCCTGGTCGCGCCCCTGCAGGCGCGGCTCGGCCGGCTGACCGCGGTCTGGGGCGCCGGTCTCGGGGGGCTCGGCTTCACCCTCGCGACGATCGGCGCGGCGGGGCCGCGCGTGCTGCTCCTGCCGGCCGCGGTCGTGCTCGGCGCCGGCGGGGGCCTCGCTCTCGCGGCCGGGCTCGCCCGCCTGCCGGCGCTCGCCGTGGAGGGACGGCTCGCCACGGTGAGCTCCGGCTTCTACGCCAGCGCCTACCTCGGCTTCGGGACGCCCTTCCTGCTGGCGGAGGTCACGAAGCACACCGGCGTCGTCCGGCCCCTCGGCGTGCTGGCCGGGCTGTTCTCCCTGCTCGCCGTCCGGCAGGCGTACGCCGCCGCATGAGCGCCGACCTGCTCGACGTCGCGGTCGCTGCTGCCCGGGCTGCCGGAGACGTCGCCCTCGGGTGGTCGCGGCGGCTGTCCGACCTGACCGTCGAGCACAAGACCGGTCCGGGAGACCTCGTCAGCCAGGCCGACCGCGAGGCCGAGATCGCCGCCCGCGCGGTGCTGGCGCGGGCCGCGCCCGGACGACGGCGTCGTCGGGGAGGAGGACGGGAGCACCTCCGGCACCAGCGGCGTCGACTGGTACGTCGACCCCGTCGACGGCACCACGAACTTCCTCTACGGCCGGGACGGCTGGTGCGTCAGCGTCGCCGCGTGGCAGGACGGCGAACCGCTCGTCGGCGTCGTCCTGGAGCCGGTCGCGGGCCGGCTGACCACCGCGACCCGGGGCGGCGGCGCGTGGTGCGACGGCGTCCGGCTGCAGGTGCGGCGCCCGCCGTCGCTGGACCTCGCCGTCGTCGAGCTGGGCCTCGGGCGCGGGGCGCGCCGAGCGGCGTCGGGGCGCGTGGTCGGCACGCTCGTGCCCCGGGTGCGCGACGTCCGGCGCGGGGGCAGCGCCGCGATCGCCCTCGCCGACGTCGCCCTCGGCCGGGCCGACGCGGTCTGGTCACCGGGGCTGCACCCGTGGGACCTCGCGGCGGGGGTGCTCCTCGTCCGCGAGGCCGGCGGGGTGGTCGAGGACCTCGACGGGCCGTTCGCCGGGCTGCCCGCGAGCGGCGAGGTGCTGGGCGGCGACGCCGGTCTGGTCGCCGCCCTGCGCCCCCTGCTGCGCGAGGCCTACGCCTAGAGCGTCTTCGTGGAGGACGCGACGTCGTGGACCACGATCGACGGCGCTCCGCCCAGCAGGTCGCCGAGCTTGCCGAGGCCCTCGGTCACGTGCGGCTGCTGCATGTGCGCGTCGAGGGAGGCCTGCGCGTCCCAGGTCTCGACGCTGACGAAGACGGTCGGGTCCTCGACGTCGGCGTAGAAGCCGTACGACAGGCAGCCGGCGTCGTCGCGGCTGGTCTTGGCGAGGTCGGCCAGCAGGGCGTGCAGCTCCTCCCGCTTCTCGGGCTTGGCGGGCAGGGTGGCGACGACGAGCAGCACGCGGTACCTCCAGGACGGGGTCTGAGGCTGCAGCATGGACGTGTTGCGGACGCGTGCCAACCGGCGGGGCGTCGTCGTCGTCCTGGGTGCTGAGGAGGTGGGTGTGCGCAGGGAGCAGGACGAGGCGTTCAGCGTGTTCGTCGACGCCCGCTCGCGGCACCTGCTGCAGGCCGCCCACCTGCTCACCGGCGACCGGCACCGCGCCGAGGACCTCCTGCAGACGGCGCTCACCCGCGCCTACCTGCGGTGGGACCGCATCGTCGACGAGGACCCGGAGGGCTACGTGCGACGCACCATGGTCAACGCCCACATCGACTGGTGGCGGCGCAAGCCGTGGCGGGAGCAGCCGACCGACGAGCTGCCCGACGTCGCCGTCCCCGACAGCACCGGCACCGCCGACTCCCGGCGCGCCCTGCTGGCCGCCCTGGCGGAGCTGTCGCCCCGGCAGCGCGCCGTCATGGTGCTGCGCTACTACGAGGACCTGTCCGAGGCGGAGATCGCCCGGACCCTCGGCTGCTCGGCGGGCACGGTCAAGAGCGCGGCGTCGCGGGCCACCGCCAAGCTGCGGGAGTCGCTGTCGGGGGAGGTGGCGGCATGGACCTGAGTGCCGCGATGCAGTCGTCCGCGCTGGACCTCGAGCCACGTCCCGACCTCGCCGACGTCGTCCGTGGCCGGGCCCGCGGGGTGCGCCGTCGTCGGGCGGCGGCGGGGTCCCTGCTGGGGGTCGCCGCGGTGGCGGGAGCGGTCCTGCTCGTCCCCGACCGCCCGACGCCGAGCACCCTCGTCGGCCAGGGCACCGACCACGGCATCAGGGGTGCGACGTCGGAGGTGGTCGTCCTCGACCAGCTCAACGGGGCCGACGTCGTCGGGTACTACGTCGACGACCAGCCGTGCGTGGCCGCCATCCGGATCAAGAACCAGCAGCACTGCGGCCCCGGGGTCAGCGCCGCCAGCACCTCCGCCTTCCCGCTGGTCTTCCCGCCCGACGACGGCGCCCTGCGCGTCGACGCCCGGCAGCTGGTCGCCGGCGTCGCCGGGTCGTCGGTCACCACCGTGCGACTGGTGCTCGACCGCGGCCGGCCGCTGGTCGCCGCGACGTCGCCGGGCAGGGGCTTCGCGCTGCCGTTCTTCAGCGTCGAGGTCCCCGCGGGGGCGGTCCCGACGGCGGTCGAGGGGCTGGACGCCGTCGGCGCCGTGGTCGGGCGGCAGGTGCTGTCCCGGTAGCGGCCTGGCACGCTGGCCCGGTGAGCGGCGTCGTCGAGGGTCTGCTGTCGGTGCCCGCTCCCCTGGCCTACACGCTGGTGGCCCTGCTGGTGTTCGGCGAGGCCGCGGTGTTCGTCGGGTTCGTGCTGCCGGGCGAGACCGCCGTCGTGCTGGGCGGGGTGCTGGCCGGGAGCGGGCGCCTGTCCCTGCCGACGCTGCTCGTGCTGGTCGTGGTGTCGGCGATCGCGGGGGACAGCGTCGGCTACGAGGTGGGCCGGCGGGTCGGCCCGCGGCTGCTCGCCTCCGGACCGCTGCAGAGGCACGCGGCGAAGCTCGACGGTGCCCAGACGTTCCTGCGCGAACGCGGCGGCGTCGCGGTGTTCCTCGGGCGGTTCACCGCGTTCCTGCGCGCGGTCGTGCCCGGGCTCGCCGGGCTGAGCCGCATGCCGTACCGGCGCTTCCTGGCCTGGAACGCGGTGGGCGGCGTGGTGTGGGGTGCCGGCTTCACGATGCTCGGCTACCTGGCCGGCGACAGCTACCAGCGGCTCGAGAAGGGCATCGGCCGCGGGAGCGCCGTGCTCACCGGCCTGATCGTGGTGGCGGCGCTGCTGCTGTGGCACCGCAGCCGGCGGGCCGCCCGGCAGGACTGACGGCGCCGGACCGGGGCAGGGGTCGGGGGACCCCGACCCAGGAGGACCCGTGACCCCGCAGTCCCAGACCGTCCCCGACGTCCCGCTCGCCGGTGGCACGACCATCCCGCAGCTCGGCTTCGGCGTGTACCAGATCCCGCCGGAGCAGACCGTCGAGGCGGTGACCGTCGCGCTCGACACCGGCTACCGGCACATCGACACGGCGCAGATGTACCAGAACGAGGCCGAGGTCGGGGAGGCCGTCGAGGCCTTCGGCCGCGACCAGGTCTTCCTCACCAGCAAGCTGAACAACGGCTTCCACCGCCCCGACGACGCCCGCCGCGCGTTCGACGAGACGCTGACGAAGCTGCGCACCGACCGCCTCGACCTGTTCCTCGTCCACTGGCCGCTGCCGACGCTCTACGACGGCGACTTCGTGTCCACGTGGAAGGTGCTCGGCGAGTTCCTCGAGGACGGCCGGGCGAAGGCGGTCGGCGTCTCGAACTTCACCGTCGAGCACCTCGAGCGGCTGGCCGAGGAGACCGGGCTGCTGCCCGCGGTGAACCAGATCGAGGTGCACCCGTACTTCTGCAACGACCGGCTCCGCGGCTACGGCGCCGCCCACGGCATCGTCACCGAGGCCTGGTCGCCCATCGCCCAGGGCAAGGTCCTCGACGACCCCGCGGTGCTCGAGGTCGCCGAGGCCACCGGCCGGACGCCGTCGCAGGTGGTGCTGCGCTGGCACGTCCAGCGCGGCGACGTCGTGTTCCCCAAGTCGACGACGCCGTCGCGGGTCCAGGAGAACTTCGGGATCTTCGACTTCACCCTGCACGACGGGCAGATGACGGCCCTGACCGCGCTCGACCGCGGCGAGGACGGCCGTACCGGTCCCGACCCCGCGACCTTCGACTACGTCCCCGACTAGACACCGCTGGCACGCTGTCCCGCGTGACCCTCCTCGAGCTGCCCGTCCCCACCCTCGACGGGGCGGAGACCACGCTCGCGGACCACGCGGGGCAGGTGCTGCTCGCCGTCAACGTCGCCTCGCGCTGCGGCTTCACGCCGCAGTACGCCGGGCTCGAGCAGCTGCACGAGACCTACCTCGACCAGGGCTTCTCCGTGCTCGGGTTCCCGTGCAACCAGTTCCTGTTCCAGGAGCCGGGCGACGCCGGGAGCATCACCACCTGCACCGCCACCTACGGCGTCACGTTCCCCGTCTACGGGAAGCTCAAGGTGCGCGGCCGCGGCCAGCACCCGCTGTACGCCGAGCTGACGCAGGCGCCCGACGCCGACGGCAAGGCCGGCCGGGTGCGGTGGAACTTCGAGAAGTTCCTCGTCGGGCGCGACGGCGCCGTGCTGCGCCGCTACCGGTCCAAGACGACGCCGGAGCAGATCGCTGCCGACGTCGAGGCGGCGCTCGCGGGCACGCCCCTACGCTGACCGCTCCGGGAGGGCTCGCCTAGAGGCCGATGGCGGCGGTCTTGAAAACCGCTAGGGGTGCAAGCTCCTCGTGGGTTCGAATCCCACGCCCTCCGCTCTGACCTGCGCCCTGGCTGTCTCGAGCCCTGCTGTCAGTCGCGCCCGGCCACCGGGTCGGCCAGCACGTCGCGCCACGAGTGGCGCGGGGCGAACCCCAGGAGGTCGCGTGCCTTGTCGATGGCGTAGAAGGTCTCGTCGCGGCCCATCTCTCGACGCACCTCCACCCCGTCGTAGAAGCGGCCTCGGAGCTCCTGGGTTGTCGACGCGACGGACATGTCGGCGTTGGCGACGTTGAAGACTTCGTAGCCCAGTCCGTCGGTCTCGAGGCAGCGCTGCACCATCTGGCCCAGGTCGCGGACGTCGATGTAGGCGAACAGGTTGCGGCGCCGGAGCGACGGGTCGGCCAGGAAGGGAGGGAACATCTCGGCGTACTCGTGCGGCTCGATGACGTTGTTGATCCGCAAGCCGTACACGTCTGCCCCGGTCCGCGCGTGGAACGAGCGCGCCGTCACCTCGTTGGCGACCTTCGACATGGCGTAGGAGTCCTCCGGCACCGTCGGGTGGTCCTCGTCGACCGGCACGTACAGGGGGCGCCGCTCGCCCTGCGCGAAGCAGATCCCGTACGTCGTCTCCGACGACGCGAACACGATCTTGCGCACGCCGAGCCGCGTCGCGGCCTCCAGGACGTTGTAGGTGCTGAGCACGTTCGTCGCGTACGTCGTGGCGTCCGACGTGAGCAGGATCCGCGGCACGGCGGCGAAGTGCACGACCGCGTCGTAGGTGGGCTTCTCGGGCAGGTCGAGCTCGTCGAAGGTCGCCAGCCCCGCGAGCGCCGAGTACGTCTCGCCGGCATCGGTGAGGTCGACCCGGAGGTCGGCGACCGCCGGGTGCCCCAACCCGACGAGGTCGGCGTTGGTGACCGTGGTGGCCCTGCTCGGCGAGGTACGGCGCGACGTGCCTGCCGGCCTTGCCGCTGCCACCGGTGAAGAAGATGCGCATGGCCCTTCCTACCCCGGAGCTGTCGGGCCGCCTTCCCGGCACGGCGTCCGGTCGAGGTCGTGCCGCGACCACCTCCGCGGCGTTCACCAGAGCTGCAACGACCGGTTGAAGATGCGGGCGATGTCGTCCTCGGTGACGTCTTTCGGGCAGGTCGCGAGCAACCGCTGCTGCTTCATCGTCCCCTCCACCAGCTGCGGGACGTCGCCCTCTCCGAACCCGACCGCCCCGATGCCGTTCGGGATGTCGATGTCGCGCAGCAGGTCGGCGAGCACCCCTGGGAGGAACTCGGCGAGGTCCGACGGCCGGTCGGCACCGGGCGCGAGCAGCTCGGCCGCCCGCACGTGTCGCTCGGGGTTGCTGTCGAAGGTGAAGCGGAAGGCCTCCGGCGCGGTCAGGGAGACCGACATGCCGTGCGGCACCATCGGCTCGTGGGCCGGGTAGTCCCTCGGGTGGAAGTCCTTGACCTGCCCTGCGATGGGGTAGGCGTTCGCGTGGGGGATGTGGACGCCGGCGTTGCCGAAGCCCATGCCGGCGAACGTGGCCGCGAGGGCCATGTCCAACCGGGCCTGCAGGTCCTCCCCGTTCTGCACGGCACGGCGGAACGAGCCGGCGAGGAGCGACATGGCCTTCTCCGACCACATGTCTGAGATCGGGTTGCTCCCGCAGTAGGGCACCCGCTGCTGCGCCTGCTTCTTCGTGTTCGTGGTGTACCAGCGGGCCGTGTAGCTCTCGAGCGCGTGGCACAGGATGTCCATGCCCGAGGCGGCGGTGACACCGGCCGGCTGCGTCCGCGTCAGGTCGGGGTCGATGACCGCCAACGTCGGGCGCAGTCGGGCGTGGCTGATGCCCGTCTTGACCTTCAGGGAGAGCACGTCCATCACGCAGATGGTCGTGCTCTCCGACCCGGTCCCCGTGGTGGTCGGCACGGCGACCAGGGGCCGGAGCGGGTTCACCGGCGCCTTCCCGCCGCCGACCGGCACGTTGATGTACTCCATCAGCTCGCCGGGGTTCGTGGTGAGGAGGTTGATGGCCTTGGCTGTGTCGATCGCGGAGCCCCCGCCGACGGCCACGTAGGCGTCCCAGGGCCCGGAGGACCGGGCGGCGTCGATCGCCTCCTGCAGGCTCACGTCGGTGGGCTCGACCCGGACGCCCGCCCAGACCTCGGCCTCGATGCCGAACTCAGCCATCTGGTCCGCGACCCGCTGCGGGTGCCCTGTGGCCGCGACGCCGGGGTCGGTGACGACGAGGACGCGGCGAACGCCGTACTGGCTGAGGTCGAAGCCGATCTCGTCGGAGGCGCCGCTGCCGAACTTGATCTGCGGCGCGCCGTAGGTGAAGACGGACTCTGGATCGCCAGGCAGGACGGCGGTCATGACGCACCCCTCTCGACGGCCAGGGCCGGACCGCTCAGTCCGGACGGTACGCGGGCGGTCCGGCCGCCGGGGTTGCCCGTCACCGGGCAGGGCGCCCTGGAACCGGCGCGCGCTTGGCCGCGAGGGAGTCGACGCCCTCGCGGCGATCCGGGCCTGTGGCGCGGGCCCGGATCGTCAGGTTCTCCCGGCGCAGGGCGCCCTCGGCCCGGCCAGGACGGCCTCGCGCAGCAGCCGCTCATCGGCGAGCGGGCCCTCCGCGAGCCCGCCAGCAGCTGCTCGACGACGCCGTCGAGGGCCGCCTCCCCGTGAGAGGAAGCTCGAGCGGTCCGCGACCGTCAGCATCGGGCGCTCGAGATCGGGAGCTGCGCGAGTTCGTCCACGCGCACCATCAGCGCCCTGAGCTCAGCGAAGTGCCTGACGGTCTCGGCTCGCTCGGCCCCCTGCATGCGCTGCAGCCAGCCCGGGTCCTTCTCGTCGTTGGACGCCCCGCCGTCTTGCGCTCGCCTTCGGGGTGAGGAAGCGACCGGGTGCCGCCCGAAGGGTGACCTCGAGGGTCCTCCTTCGAGACGCGCTCGGCGCAGGTGGCGGCAGACGAGTGCGTCACCCCCAGGGGTTCGTGACTGGGCGGCGTAGCGTCAGCAGCGTGGCTGATGCCCCCGTGACCCTCGGCGCCGTGAACGTCCGAGCGGCTGACGTCGAACTGCTCGGCGACTTCTGGGCCGCGCTGCTGGGGGGCGAGCGAGCGCCAGGGAGCGCCTACCTGCCTCCTTCGGCACCTGGTGGCCTCGCCATGTTCTTCCAGCAGCTCGAGGGTCCGCGGGCTGCGGAGCAGGTCACGCACCTGGACCTCACCGTGCCTTGGGGCGAGCGGGAGTCCGTGGCGGCGCGGGCGGTCGCGCTCGGCGCCACGCACCGGTGGGACGTGCTGACGGAGCACACGCACGTCCGGTGGACGACGCTGACCGACCCGGAGGGGAACCTCTTCTGCATCGCCGAGCACCCGCCGGCGACGGGCTGATCTTCTGCGCGTTCCCTGCAGCGGGGCGAGCGCTGTGGCTCACGGACAGCCCGCTCCGCGGCATGCGCGGACGTTGGCCTGGCCAGGAGCGGGGTGAGCTGCGCAATTGGTGCTGAGATGGCTCATGGTCATGCGCGGCACCACGATCCGGATCTTTCTCGTGGACGGCACGCCCCAGGGGCTACGCGTTGCGGACAAGACGGGCTGGACGGGAAGCTGCCTCGCGTTCTCGCGGGCGGACTACGCGCGGGCACGGCAGCGGGGCGAGCTATCCGGCACGGGGGTGTACGTCTTGATAGGCCCCGACCCGGAGCAGCCCGAGCGGCAGCGCGTCTACGTCGGCGAGGGCGACGAGGTCCGGACTCGGTTGGACCAGCACCAGCGCACCAAGGATTTTTGGACCAACGGATACGTGCTAACAAGCAAGGACGGGTCCCTGAATAAGGCGCACATCCGCTACCTGGAAGCCCGCCTCATCGCCTTGGCACAGACTGCCGGTCGCGTGGCTCTGGACAACGGCACCGCACCTTCGTACCGCGGGCTGAGCGAGGCGGAGGTCGCCGACATGGAGGGCTACCTCGACGAAGTCGTGGTGATGCTCCCGCTCCTACGGGTGGACGCCTTCGATCCCTTGCAGACGGCACCAACGCCATCGAAGGACTCGGTCACCGCAACGGGTACCGCGGAGTCGACCGGCCTGTTGAAGTCCTACAGCCTTACCGCTCCGCTTACGCAGGCTGAGGGCCGCGACACCAGGCGTCCTCGCCGGTCTGCTCAGAAGGTCCAGCGACCCGGCAAGCGAGCACCGCACGCTGACCGTCGAGCTGCTGCCCGACGACCGTCAGGCCCAGCGTGTCCAGCCGGCAGAACGCGTCCAAGTCAGGGCGCGAGAAAGTAGCGTCGAGCACGTCGAGGTCTCCGAGGATCAAGGCGTAGGAACCTCAGACCCTTTGGGGACCTCGACCCTCAAGCCCGCAGCGACGCGCCGACGACTACACCCTCAACTGCGAAGAGCCACTTACCTGTTCGACAGCCCCTCGGCGGCAGCTGCCGTCATGACGGGCGGCAACAAGAACGGCCGCGATGTCTGGCGCGACTCGGACGGGCGCTCGCTGAAAGAGAACCAGAGCGCCGCGGCCTCCTAAGCATCTGACCGCCGGGGGGCGCTCACGGCCGCGCTCTGTCCAAGTCGGTTTGCGCTGATCGTCAAGGTCGACCTTGACGGCTCCGCACCCGGGGCCCTCAAATCGACGTTGATCTAGCCCGCACCGCGCTGTGAGCGGACGTTGCTGGTGACCCCCCTCCAGCGGCAGCTTTACGGCGCCTTTGGCAGGGCTACCCAGCCCTTACGGCTGGTCGGGCGATTGATGGTTCCTAGTCGAAGTGGAAGCACGCGACATGGAGTCGGGCAAAAGTCGAAAACGTAAAACGCTCTTCGCAACGAGCCCTAGTCGAATCGTTCTAGCTTGTCCCGCTTCCCCTCCTTACCCTTCCACTCCCGCCTTGCCTTGTTACCTATCTCAATGCCAACTGCTCCCATGCCCGCAAGGAACAGCAGAAAAAGCAGACTTATTACGTGCAGCGCACCCAAGGACCCCTTATTGACGTCTTCGAGGATGGCGTAGCCACCCCACGCCGCAAGGCCCAGGAACAAGCCGGCCAAGATGTAATGGAACACCGCCGACGGTTCCTGCTTGGGCTGCTGCTTACGCAGACCTGCTGTCTTTGCTCTGCGCGCCGCCTTCTCGCGAGTGGCAGTGTCGGCCGCTTGCGTCCGGGCGTCCTCCCGAGCCCGCTGCGCTGCGTGCTTCCTCTCCATCTCGTTCCGCCAACTTAGAGCCGGAGGGCCTAGAGGACGCGCCCGGCCCTGCCGCACCTGTGGCTCGGAGCCGTCCACCAGCTCGCCATCGATGGCCGGCTCGTTAGCGACCGGGGGAGCTGAGGCGACAGGCGCCGGCGTCGGCTTGCGCTTCTCGACGGCTGCGGCCAGAGCCTTGCGCGCAGCTTTCGTCTGCGCCTCTACGTCGCCGTCTAGGTGGAACTTGAAAGCTGCAATCTCGCTGTGCTCGGCGTAGGCAAGTGCATCGGCCGTGAACCCGCCGAAGGAGAAGAAGAACAGGTCATTGTCGCTGCTGCGACCAGCCGCACCGACGAGGCGTTGGACCTCCGGGCGACTTACCTTGCCCGTCCGCATCTTTACCTGTGCCAGGGCGCGAGGGGCGCGCACGTCCACGCCTCCGTCTGCACCACCTGGCGACGCCTTCGCCTGCGGGTGCCCGAGGTAGCGCATCCACGCAGCAGCGTTGTGCTCCGCGTCTTGCCACTCACGAATGGCGTGGGGCGCGGGTGCACCGAGTGGGCGCGGCGGCAGCGCGCCGGGCGGGCGAGTCACGGGAGCCACTATGCCTGGGACAGTGCTCAGTTTAGGCGGTCCCGATGTTGCGGCCAGGCTGTCCCTGCCGGAGTTGTCCCTCAGCAGGGTTCGTTTCGTTGTCCTCAATCGAGGTAGTCACCGTCAGGTGAGCGACCCGATGCGGAATGACCGCGGGAGCGTAGGTGCCGCCACATGGCTCAGCCGCACGCGCCCCGCGGCAGAAGCGGGCGTTCGACAACGACGAGGTGGAAGCCTCGATGGCACCGCCCTTAGCCACGAGACGGACTCCCTCGCTGCCCCCGCTCGTATGCCAACTCGTGCCTACGGGGCGAGCCCCGACGCGCGACCACGACGAACGAGCTGCAAAGCAGTTGCTACGCCGCCCCGCTGCTGAATTCATCTCCGACAACCTGCACCGCGAGGTCGCCGATCTTCACGTAGGAGTCCCTCTCATCCAGTTCTTCGCGTAGTTTGCGCTCGTCTGTCAGGAGCGACTCGTTGTCGCGCCTTGGAGTGTCGAATATCTGTGCCAGCTGAGTACCCATGCCGAACACCCCGCCGCCACTCCTGACTTGTCGGAATGTCCGCGCAACTGAGAGGCGACGGTGGAGTCGAACGACCTTCACCAGAGTCTTCTCCAATTCTACGGAACCGAGCACCTCGCCAGAATCGGGGTCCTTGATCTCCGCGCCCTTGCGATTCAGTACAGCAAAGCGCATACCCACCTGGACACCGTCGTCGCTACCTTTGCTAAGCACCAGTTCCTGACCGGTCAGTATCTCCGCCACCTTGGCCGTCAGCCGCTCCGCCATCGTTCAACTCCTCACGCAGTTCGGACAGTACGGTTGGGTGGAACGAGGCCCAATCCTCCGCGGCCTCGATCAGACCCTCGTTCAACCAGCTGAACTCGACGCTCAACTGCCCCATGGTCGCTTTCAGCTGACGAGCGTCTTGCGTCTCGTAGGCCGACTGAACGCTGATCTCGGCAGCGCTGGCTCTCGCCTGCAGACGTAGGAGCCGCCTAAGCGAGGCTCTGGCCAAGGCAGGATCAGCCTGACCTTCCCCCTGCAGCACGCGCGCGCCCGCAAGCTGGAAGACGCCACTCAATACGACCAAGAGCACGCTCGTCGCGACGGTCGGCTCAGTCTTTCTGCCCGCGAGCACGGCGAGAACGACCGCCATCAGGAAGCCAAGCAGCATCAGGCCAGCAGCCAGCACTTGCCTGCTCGTGACGCGCACGATGGCGAGCCTAGAGGGCGCGGCTTGGCCGGAACCCGGGAAGACGTCCCGGATCCAAGCCACCTGCAGGAGCAGCCGGACGACCATGCCGCTGGTCGCTCTGAAGACCGCGGATCTCGCTTGGACGGAGCGACGATCAGCGACCTACAGCCTGCCAGCGGGGCACATTGGCTTCGCTCAAGAGCGGCCCCAAGCCTCGCGCCTAGGCTCCGGGTGTGACGACTGACGTTGGACGCTTCCTGAGGTTGAAGGGCGCAATCGAGGCAGCGGTGGCGTCCGTGCCAGCCGATCATGCTGCGACTGCCGTTTCTGCCCTGGTGGGCTCGTACTTGATCCTGCGTAATGAGGCCCGGCAGGCGATCGACCAGGCTTACGAGGCTGAGTTCGACCGCCTGTTCCCGCCCTTGGAGAAGCCGGTCGCACCAAGCGCTCGCAGCGGGTTTGACCCTATCCGTAGCGCCGACATCGGGGTGAGTCCCCTGGAGTGGTGTAGCTCGGGCTCCTGATCGTCGGTGGCCGTGTCGGTCCCGGACGTTGAGGAGCCACCGCGGAAGGCTTCGTGAGAACCCGCCAAGGAACTCACAAAGGACTCTCGCGATGGCCCTGGACCAGTCTGCCCTGCTCGAGTTGCTCGAGGTGATGCGCACCGCTGATGGTGGCGAGCTCATGCGCCGGCTGCTCGGCACGATCATGCAAGAACTCGTTGACGCTGAGGCGACCGCGCACATCGGTGCCAGCCCGCACGAGCGGGCCGCGTCGCGCACGACGCAGCGCAACGGCACCCGCGACAAGACCGTCACCACGACCGCCGGTGACCTGACCGTGAAGATCCCGAAGGTGCGGACGGGGTCGTTCTTCCCGGCGTTGCTTGCGCCGCGCCGGCGCATCGACGTCGCGCTGCACGCGGTCGTGATGCAGGCCTACGTCGAGGGCGTCAGCACCAGACGGGTCGATGACCTCGTCGTCGCACTCGGCGGCACCGGCATCAGCAAGAGCGAGGTGTCGCGGATCTGCGCGCAGCTCGACACCGACGTCGCGGCCTGGCGCGACCGGCCGCTGGGCGAGCAGGCGTTCCCCTACGTCTTCTGCGACGCCACCTACTGCAAGGTCCGCGTCGGCGGCCGCGTGGTGTCCCAGGCCGTCGTCATCGCCACCGGCGTCAGCGCCGACGGCCGCCGCGAGGTGCTGGGCTGCGCCGTCGGCGACAGCGAGACCCAGGACTTCTGGACCGAGTTCCTGCGCAGCCTGCGCGACCGAGGCCTGACCGGAGTTCAGCTGGTCATCAGCGACAGCCACCGCGGGCTGACCAACGCCATCGCCGCAGTGCTGCAGGGCGCGGCCTGGCAGCGCTGCCGCGTCCACTTCATGCGCAACGCTCTCGCCAAGGTCGGCAAAGGCCACGCCGAGATGGTCGCCGCGACGATCCGCACGATCTTCGCCCAACCGACCGGCGGCGAGGCCCGCGCTCACGTCGACGTCGTTGCCGACATGCTCGCCAAGCAGTTCCCCGCCGTCGCGGCACTGCTGCACGACGCCAAGGCCGACCTGACGGCATTCGCGGACTTCCCGCACGCGCACTGGCAGAAGATCTGGTCGACCAACCCGCTGGAGCGGCTCAACCGCGAGGTCAAGCGCCGCACCGACGTCGTCGGGATCTTCCCCAACCCCGACGCGCTGCTGCGCCTGTCGGCCTGCGTGCTCATCGAGGCCCACGACGAGTGGCAAGACAGCGACCGCCGCTACCTGTCCGAGGAGTCCATGGCCCTGCTCAACCCGCCAGCACCCACCGCCCTTGAGCCCCGACGCGACACCACGGGCGAGGTGATCGACCAACCCGCACTGCAGACCGCATAATCAGCAACAACACGAAGCACAACGCGACGAGCTACACCACGTCATGGGACGTCATCCCGACATCGGGGTGAGGCCCGCACCCGGCTTCGGACTCTCGGTGGTTGGCTGAGCGGCTTTGTTGAGCCGGCGCGGGTTGACTCCCCCTAGCGGGCCGTATGGGACTGTTACTGACCCGCGAGGCCCTCCCAGTTGACCGGGAGGCCAGCGCTCGCCAATTCGTGAGTCACTTTCATCTTCCAAGCGCCGCTGGCATCTAGCGGCACGTACACGACGCCATGCAGATCGCTGGGGAGCTCGACTGAGGCTTCGTGCAGGAGTACGACTCGACGCCTTCCTAGGCGACCAGCGAAGTAGCCCGCCTCGAAGACCACGTTCTGTCTTGCGCGTGGCGCATCCAATTCTGCGCCCACAGCTCTTCCGACGTCGTCCGCCGTCAGAAGGGCGATTGCGAAGCCAGCCGCGGCTGCGTACTCCTCGAGCTTCTCCAAGATGCTGCGACCCCCGCTGGGCTGCTCATGGAGGATGATGGGTTTGGTCCCGGTTACAGACTCTAGGACGCGGAAGAGCTCGTGCTTGTGAGCGTCATCGTGACCGTGAACGATGAATACACGGCCCGCCTCTGCGGCTGCCGCCTTCTGTTCGGGGGTCTCGTCACCCTTCACCGCGGCGCCCAACTCATCCCGCAAGCCTAGTTCGCTCTTCGCGGCTTCCAGAATGGCGATGACCTTCTTGACGCCAGCAGGCTGATAGCCGCTCGTGTCCATGCCGCTATACATGGCTGAAGGCGAGTACTGCACCTTGTGAAATCGCGCGAGAAGCGGCGACTCGTCACCCGTCACAGTCCGGAGGGCCACCTCCGTGGACGCGTGCCAAGCGTCGAAGTCGATAGGGGCCCCGTTCCGCGCCTCCGTCACCTGCTTGTCCAGCACTTCCACCTTGCGCGCGAGATCCACGGTGTCAGGCTAGCGATGGCAAGTGATAGCGAGCTTGGGACAACTAGGGCGCGTCTGCGAAGTCATGCGTTGAGCCAGAGCACGATCGAGGCCAGGACCATCCCGCCGCGGTAGGTGATCGCGTGCTTGTCGTAGCGGGTGGCGAGCCCGCGCCAGTCCTTGAGCTTGTTGAAGGCCCGTTCGATGACGTTGCGGCCCTTGTAGTCCTGGGCGTTGAAGCTGACGGGCCGGCCGCCGCGGGAACCTCGGTTCTTGCGGTGGCCGATCTGGTCGGCCGGCTCGGGGATGACGGCGGTGACGCCTCGTGCCCGAAGCAGTGCCCGGGTCGCGCGGGAGGAGTACGCCTTGTCGCCGCGCAGCACATCCGGCGTTGTGCGCGGACGGCCCGGGCCCTGACGCGGAACGCGCAGTTCCGCCAGCAGCAACTTCAGCGCCGGGGAGTCCCCAGCTTGCCCGGGCGTGACCGCCAGGACCAGGGGCAGGCCCCGGCCGTCGACCAGCGCGTGGGTCTTGGTCGTCAGCCCGCCGCGGGACCGTCCAATGGCGTGATCGTCCGGTTCGTCCCCGCTACGACGCCGAGGCGTGTAGTTCGACCGGCCCCCCTGTGTGCGACGGCGGCGTCCTCTGCGACCTCCGGGCCGTCGCACCGTGCTGGTGGACCCGGGCGATCGTGGAGTCGACCGACACCCGCCAGTCGATCTCGCCGCGGGCGTCGGCCTGGACCTGCAACGCCGTCAGGACCTTGTCCCAAGTGCCGTCGTGGCAGAAGGCGTCGTGCCGCTTCCAGACCGTCTGCCACGGGCCGAACTCCCGCGGCAGGTCCCGCCACGCCACCCCCGTCCGCAGGCGGTAGATCGCGCCTTCGACCAGCGGCCGGTAAGGCGCCCGCGGCCGACCCATCGGGCCCTTCAACGGCGGCAGCAACGGCTCGATGCGCGCCCACATCTCATCGGTCAACACCTGAGTACGGGACATGACCGAAGCATCGAGCCGCTACCGCGCCTCAGTTCGCAGACACGCCCTAGCTGGACGACACCCGCTCATCGGCATGAGCGTGCATATTTAGCTTGCCGTTTGCTCCTGCGTACTTCGAGTGCAGAGCGTCCCCCGGGCGCGGAGCGACCGGCTCGCCCCGCTGGACCGCGAGAACGCGCAGGACGGCGCGCGAGGGCGACCGGTGGTTCACGAGCAGCAGGGCGACGGCACGGGGCTCGTGCCGAAGACGGGGCTGTCGGCCAGGACGGTGTAGACCTCCCAGCGTTCGCCCGCGGGGCCGGTGACCCAGACCTTGTCCTGCGTCGCGAAGCAGCAGGTCGTCCCGATCTCCTCGTCGGTGAACAGTCCCTGGCCGGACAGCCGGGCGATCTCGCTGTGCACCGTGGCGGTGTCGGGGACCTCGACGCCGAGGTGGTTGAGCCTGCCGCCCCTGCCGGGGTTCTCCAGCAGGACGAGCTTCAGCGGCGGCCGGGCGAGCGCGAAGTTCGCGTAGCCGGGCCGGACCTTGGCGGGCGGGGTGCCGAACAGCCGGGTGTAGAAGGCGATGGCCGTGTCGAGGTCGTCGACGTCCAGGGCGAGCTGCACGCGGCCGGTGTCGGGGGTCGGGGCGGGGGTCGGGTCGAGGTCGGGCATCGGGACTCCTTCACGAGGGCGGGGCGCAGATCCGAACCCATCCATCGACGTACGTCAAGGCCTGACGTTCGTCGAAGCGTGTGGCAGGCTGCGGGCATGCCCAAGGCGCTCCCCGTCCTCGACACGACGGGTCCGGTCTGCTGCCCGCCGATGGCTTCCGGCGTCATGGGCGCGGACGACGCCCTCGCCGTCGCGCTGCGGCTCAAGGCGCTGGCCGACCCGGTCCGCGTCCAGCTGATGTCGATGCTCCTGGCGCAGTCCGCCGACGGCGTCTGCACCTGCGACCTCGCCCCGGCGGTCGGGCTGTCCGAGCCCACCGTCAGCCACCACCTCCGCGTGCTGCGGGAGGCCGGCCTGGTCGAGGGGACCAAGAAGGGCACCAACACCTGGTACCGGCCCCGGTCCTCCGCCCTCGAGGCGCTGGTCAAGGTCCTCGACCCGGACTGCTGCTGACGTGCGCGCCCTCAGCGACACCAGCCGCAAGGTCGCGGCCGAGCTCATCGGCAGCGCGCTGCTGGCCGCCACGGTCGTCGGCTCGGGCATCGCGGCCCAGACCCTCAGCCCCGACGACGTCGGCCTGCAGCTGCTCGAGAACGCCGTCATCACCGGCGCCGTCCTCGTCGCGCTGATCCTCGCGCTCGGCCCCGTCTCGGCGGCCTTCAACCCGGTGGTGACCCTCGCCGAGCGCGCGCTCGGCGCGGTCACCACCGTGCAGGCCGCCCTGTTCATCACGGCGCAGACGGCCGGGTGCTGCCTCGGGGTCGTCGTCGCCAACCTGATGTTCTCGCTCGACGCCGTCGACGTCTCGGGCAGGGAGCGGGCGACCGGGGCGCTGTGGCTGGGCGAGGTCGTCGCCACGTTCGGCCTGCTCGTGGTCGTCTTCGGGGTGGTGCGGTCCGGTCGGGCGTCGTCGGTGGCCTACGCCGTCGGCGGCTACATCACCGCCGCCTACTGGTTCACCAGCAGCACCAGCTTCGCGAACCCCGCCATCACGGTGGGGCGGACGCTGTCGGACACGTTCGCGGGCATCGCCCCGAGCTCCGCACCCGTGTTCGTCCTCATGCAGCTGCTCGGCGGGGCGCTCGGCCTCGGTGCCGTGCTCGTGCTCTACCCGCGCGCCTCCCAGCTGGCCGACGACCTGACCCACCTCGACCGGAGCACCTCGTGACCGTCCCCGTCGTCCTGTTCAGCTGCGTCCACAACTCCGGCCGCTCGGTCGCGGGCGCCCGGCTGACCGCGCACCACGGGGTGACCGCGTCGTCGTGTCCAGCGCCGGCAGCGAGCCCGGCGACGGCGTGAACCCGGTGGTCGCGCAGGTGCTGGCCGAGCGCGGGATCGACGTCGGCGACCACACGCCCTCGCTGCTGACCCGCGACCGGGTCGGGGCTGCCGACGTCGTCATCACCATGGGCTGCGGCGAGGCCTGCCCGGCCGTGCCCGGGACGCGCGTCGTCGACTGGGCGCTCGAGGACCCCAAGGGCAAGGACCTCGAGACGGTGCGTCGCATCGTGGAGGAGATCGACGACCGCGTGCGGGCACTGCTGACGGAGCTGGGAGTCGCCGACGGCGCCTCCTGACTGCACACGGGTGCGCACTATGCTGCACCTGTGGAGACGCCTGACCTGACCGACGTGATCGGTACGCGGGTGCGCCACGAGCGGCGGGCCCGCCGGTGGACGCAGGAGCAGCTGTGCGAGGCGTCCGGCGTGAGCCGCCGCATGCTCGTGACCGTCGAGCAGGGCACCGCGAACCCCAGCATCGGCACGCTGCTCAAGCTCAGCGACGCTCTCGGGGTCGCCCTCGCCGCGCTCGTCGAGCAGCCCCGGACGGTCTCGGTCACCGTCACGCCGACGGGGACGGGCCCCGTGCTGTGGTCCAGCGCCGAGGGCGGACGGGCCGTGCTCGTCGCCAGCACGACGCCCCCCGACGTCGTCGAGCTCTGGGACTGGACGCTCGGGCCCGCTGACAGCTACGCCAGCGAGGCCCACGTCGCGGGCACCCGGGAGCTGCTCCACGTCCTCGAGGGCGACGTCGTGGTGGAGGTCGACGGGCAGCAGCACGCGCTCGGGGTGGGCGACGCGGTGTCCTTCTCCGGCGACGCGCCCCACGCCTACGTCAACCCGGGCACGGCCGCGGCCCGGTTCTCCCTGTCCGTGTTCGAGCCCGACGTCGGGCGTCCCCGTGCGTGACCCCGTCGACGTCGGCGTCCCGCCGTGGTCGCTCGCGGTCGGGGCGATCCTCGCGGTGCAGCTGGGTTCCGCGCTGTCGGTGCCGCTCATCGAGGAGGTCGGCGCTGCCGGGGCGGCCTGGCTGCGGCTGTCGTTCGGCGGGCTGTTCTTCCTGCTGGTGGCCCGCCCGCCCCTGCGGTCCGTGCGGCGGCAGGACGTGCCGGCCCTGCTCGCGCTCGGCGTCACGAGCGGCCTTCGAGAAGGCGTACGGGGACGGCCCCGTGCAGCTGATGAAGGCCCTGGGCTGGCGCGGCGACGAGGACGACGCCGCCACGGAGACGGCCCGTGATCGTCTCCGGGCTCTCCGCTCCCGCGCGGAGGCGCAGTGCGGCGTGCCCGTCGAGTGGGCCCGGCCGCAGCGCCCGGAGCCGGCGCAGACCCTCGGCGCACGGATCGCGGACGCGGGCTGCGTGCTGCTGCTCCTGGTCCTCGGCCTGCTGGTCGTCGTCGGTCTGATCAGCGCGGGGGTGTTCGGCGTCCTCGTCGTGACCTCCTGGGTGTCCTAGGTGTAACGACCAGGGAGGTTGTTCACGCGGCGAGGCGGCTGATGGGGGGTCGGCCTGCGAGTGCTGAGTGGCCTCGTTGAGTGTTGTAGCGGCGGACGAAGCTGTCCAGGGCCAGGGTCCGCTGGGAGTTGTAGGTCCAGCTGCGGCTGTAGGCCCACTCGGTCTGCAGGGTCCGGTTGAAGCGCTCGGCTTTGCCGTTGGTCCAGGGGCAGTGCGGCTTGATGTAGCGCCGTTTGATCTGCAGGGCGCTGCAGACCGCGATCCAGTCCCGGGACACGGTGTAGTTCTTGGCGTTGTCGGTCAGGACTCGGCGGATCGTGACGCCGTGCTCGTCGCGGAACCATTTGGCGGCCCGGCAGAGGAACCCGGCGCAGGTCGCGCCCTTCTCGTCGCTGAGCACCTCGACGTAGGCGACGCGGCTGCGGTCATCGACCGCGACGTGGACGAAGTCCCAGCCGGCGCCTCGGCCCCTGGGGGTGGCGGTGCCACGGCCATGGGCGCGCCAGCCGCCGCCGGGCGGGATCTTCCCGAGCTTCTTCACGTCCACGTGCAGCAGCGACCCGGGGTCTCGGTGCTCATAGCGGATGTCGGAGTGCCGACGGCCCTTCAGGACCTCGCCGGTCACTCGGTCCAGACGGGCCAGGGCCGGCATCTGCTCGCGTCGCAGGACCGCCCCGATCGTGCTCGCCGGCAGGTTCAGCAGGCCCGCGAGCACAACCGGGCCGGCGAAGTGCTGGACCCGCGCGGCAGTGATCCGGGCTGTGTCAGTCGGGCTGGTCAGGGTCGGGCTGCGGTGCGGGCGCGAGGACCGGTCGGCCAGCCCCGCCAGTCCCTCGGCCTTGAACCGCCGGACCCACTTGTAGACCGTCTGGCGGCTGACACCTGCCTGCTTGGCGACCTCGCCCGGCTTATGGCCGGCCAGGACCCGCTCGACGATCAACTTCCTGCCGAACTCGTTCAGACGGGCGTTAGCGTGCGACACGGAGGACCTCCGGATGAGAAGCGATGTCAGATACCGCCACTCAGCCCGGAGGTCCTCCCCAAGATCAAGTCACCACGCCGTCAACAACGTGTCTGGTCGTTA